>NZ_JTKH01000001.1 GCF_000827885.1 Vibrio renipiscarius
TCATACACGCGGCATGGCTGCATCAGGCTTGCGCCCATTGTGCAATATTCCCCACTGCTGCCTCCCGTAGGAGTCTGGACCGTGTCTCAGTTCCAGTGTGGCTGATCATCCTCTCAGACCAGCTAGGGATCGTCGCCTTGGTGAGCCATTACCTCACCAACTAGCTAATCCCACCTGGGCTAATCTTAACGCGAGAGGCCCGAAGGTCCCCCTCTTTGGCCCGTAGGCATCATGCGGTATTAGCTATCGTTTCCAATAGTTATCCCCCACGTTAAGGCATATTCCCAGGCATTACTCACCCGTCCGCCGCTCGTCAGCAAAGAAAGCAAGCTTTCTTCCTGTTACCGCTCGACTTGCATGTGTTAGGCCTGCCGCCAGCGTTCAATCTGAGCCATGATCAAACTCTTCAATTTAAGATTTTGTCGGCTCAATGAATACTGACTTCAAAACTGTTCTTACTCGAAAGTAAGAAGTAATTTTAAAGCTATTACCATTCCAACAGAATGGTAATGAATTGACTGTGCCAAATAACTACAAGTAGCTATTTGTATTGGTCACTCAGTTCATTGAACCCAATTGTGTTTCCGGAGAAACAGTCGTTACCGCTCTTTATAAAAAGGAGCAGAACAACTTATTGGATTATCATCAACGAGTGCCCACACAGATTGATAGGTTTATATTTTTAAAGAGCGTCGCTTCGGAGAAGTTATCTCGAAGCGGGAGGTGAATTCTAACGAGTTAATTGAAAGAGTCAAACACTTTTCCAAATTAATTTTCTCGGCATCTTCTACCTCTCCAACAATCGCTGAAGCCTTGCGGCGTCTGCCCTGTCAGTGGATGCGCATTATAGGCACGTTAGTTTTATTGGCAAGCATAAAATGAATTTTTTCTTATAAAAAGTGCTTAATTGCGCAATCATTGTACGAACCACCACGAGCACCTTAGATACCCCCACCTTACCCACCGCTTAACCACAAAATTCTGTTGATAAGTTAAATTTGTTCTTTGGTAAAACATAAGCCCCGAGAACTAAAATTAAGCCGCCGTTTAAATTTCAAAGCATTTAGGCGCTAAAACTGGCCGCCCTCTTATCTATTACTTCCCTTATAGAGAGGTAATAGATAAGAGGGCGAATTGAACACGTCAACGTCCATCTTCTAAAGGATTTGTGAATCGGCACGAACGTCTATCTATATAGATAACGCTTATCCAAGTGTGTTTGATGCATTCATACAAATACTGCCGTCATTCATCACTTAACCAGATCACAATGCAGCATCCAGCGAATACCGAACTTATCTTGCACCTTACCAAATCTTGCTCCCCAAAAAGTATCCGCTAACGGCACCATTACCGCACCATCGCAAGAGAGCTTATCGAACAGCCGTTCTTGGAGATCAAGATCATCTAGCACGAGCGACAACGCAATAGTATTGCCTGATACATCGCTGACCACCATGCCATCGGATAACATTAACTTCATGCCAAACGCTTCAAACTCGGCATGCATAATCCAATTGGGATCGGCGCCTTCAACAGATTGCGGTGCATCGCGAAAATATTGCTTGGTCAATACAACACCACTAAAGCAGCGCTGATAAAACTCAAGCGCTTCTTCACAGCGTCCTGAAAAGCATAGATAGGGGGTTAATTGATACATCGCGATTCTCCAAACTCATTGCTTTAGTTAAAGAATAGCGAACTGTGAGCTTATGTAATTAGAACTTTAGTCCTATTAAAGCGGATAGCGGCGTAGCAATTCATCCAATTGCATCTCCATTTTTCAAGATACTGCGACTTATTACTTATACGCTTGTGGGCCAATTGAGAAAGCGGAAGAGAGTTCAAGTGTATTTTCTGCCTCTAACACTGGCGAAGAGGCATAGTACCCATCCACCTGCTTGATAATCCACTCACTGACATAGAGCAATGGTATAAAAAGGGAGATTCGCTCGGCTTCAATGACCGTTCCATCCGCAAGTTGAATCCCCTCGGCCATTGCCGATATAACTCCCACGAGCTCTGAGTTAGCATTATAGACTCCCCCACCACTCATTCCTGATTGTACTGGCGCATCAGAAATGCTCGCGGGACATCTCTCGAAGAGTTCGTGGCCTTGCAGATAGACATCACGATAATATCGCCCCTCGCCAATTAACGTACGACCAAATGCATTTCGCCCTACCGTTATGAGTATTTGTTCTGAATGAATAATACCAAGCTTAGAAAGTGATTTATCGTGATTATCTTGCTCAATAAGCGCTAAGTCACAATCTGGGTGATAAGCAATCACTTTGCTGTAATCTAGAATCGCTACATGCTTCGCCGTTAAGCTTACCTCTCTCGTTAAAGGCACGCTCGTCCCATGCCCTCCCAAAAGAAAAGGGATACCAACCGGCAAATAGCTCACGTGATGATTATGGTCATCGGAATAACTTAATGACCCATTAGAGCTGATACACCCTTGAGTAAAGGCGATAACAGTCAGTAACAAAGCTGATGGGATATGCATCATAAGAGATATTCTCATTCGCAAGCCATAACAAAAACATAGCTAATGATATAAATATCAACAAGAGGCCGTTACGTATAAATTTAGAATGAGATCGCCCATCGGCAGGCCACAACGCCTTTTGGTACGCCGATGGGGAATTGCATTGAAGCAGATATAGAAGATCATCAAACCATTCAGATCGAGAATATTTTTGACCAAATACAACAAAGCCCCAACTTACGTTGAGGCCTTGCCATTTAATATCGAAAGTTAGCTTGGACCGTCATAGCAACAACATTTTAAAACCAATGAGTATCAAAACAATACCACCTAACAATTCCGCCTTACTCTCCAACCAAGTTCCACTTTTTTTGCCGACAAACACACCAAGCCAGCTAAAACAAAATGTGCACACGCCAATAATAAGACAAGCAAGTAAGGGATTGACATCAAGTATGGTTAAAGTAAAACCTGCCGCCATCGCATCAACACTGGTTGCGATGGCCAGCATTAGCATCACTCTATGGGTAATAATGGCGATGTCTTCTTCAATCCCCTCAGAGAAAGACTCATAAATCATTTTCCCACCGATCAGCACTAGCAATATAAACGCGATCCAAGGAGCATAGGATGCGACCCAACCTAAAACCCCTTTACCTGCCATATACCCCATTAAAGGCATTAGCGCCTGAAAAATACCAAAATATATCGCCGCAATAAAAGCGAGTGAAGTGGTGTTTTGATTGTTTTTAGAGCCTAAACCAATTGAAACAGCGAAAGCATCCATGCAGAGTGCTAATGCCAAAATGAACACTTCTATCATTTCTAATAACTCCGAGTTTATTTGCTATCACTCCTGTGACATCCAAACAGAGAACAAATATGGTTTCGTTACCGTGATATTGTGCAGTCCAGCGAGCACTGCCAAAACCGCCGCTCACTATAGCGCATTTCTAAAAAACAAAAAAAAGGCAAACGCATAGGACGCTTGCCTTTCACCTTTTGATCCCACAGATATTCAGCTATTGATCAAACGAAACTCTGTTAACGTCAAAATAGCGTTCTCGAGAACACCGATGCCCAAAATGCTGTACCCATAGAAATTCGGCACGATAGACTCTCGAAGATTGATAATCTCTTTATCTGAGTTTTTCCCCATAATGAGTCGATCAGATATTTTTTTCAACATACTGCGAGTTTCACTATCGAGCGGACCTAATGTCTCACTGAAGCCAGAAACCGACTGATACAAGCGACTAAACTCCCCGCCTAAATTGGCTTCAAGATAGTAGGTAACTGACGGAGAATCATTCACTCGAACATCATTAACACTTAAATGGTTAAATGGCACTTCGAGCAAAGCGTTACCGCCAGAATGCTCGCTAGTATTAGGCTTAAACCCTTGTTTAGGGAACACGAGGAATGCCACAATCGCATTATCTTGTGTTACTGCGGACAAAATAAAACGTTTGTCACTGTAGTACTCAATCGAGCGCCCATCTACATCCTCTTTAATGTAAACCGGCGCGCCAAAGTGCTCTTCAAGTACGGCTTTAGATGAACGTATATAGATGTGTTCTAGCTTATTGTGGGAAGGAATGTCGGTAAACTGTGACAAGGTAAAGTTAGACATTTTTTCCACCGCATCCCATGAATCATTGATTCCACCCAATGCGATAACAACGATAGATACAAACGTAATCGTCTTGGCCCACTTCTCACGAACTTTATCGCGAATGTTATTTTGCGAATTAGACATCGCTTGAGCCACTTCAGAGTCTGCCATCTGGTTAATACCTTTAAATATTTTTAACGTTCCACACCTTTCATGTGGCGTGAAACACTTACAACGTGATTAAAACAGCCCGTCATATTCCAAGAGAAAATACTCGCCCGCTCTCAGTGACTGACTATCAGAAAAAATAGACACTGAACGCTATATCAGCGATCAGTGCCATCCAAAAGTGCATCAATACAATGCCAGACTGGCCGTTACTCTAGATAAATACGTTTTGGTTTCAACGTGTGGTAGACGGTCCAAAAGCTGTTGATAGACTTCTTCTGGCGTCATTGTATTAATGATGCCTATCGCGTTATCAAGGTTCATTGCACCATCTGGATTAAACGCTCTACCCACATTTCCAGCTCCCGTGTTGTAAGCGGCAATCATGCAATAGACTCTGCTTTGTTCATCTTTGATCTTACTGAGATAATTATCTTGCAAAATCCGCAAATAAACAGTGCCCGCCTCAACATTGATTTCAGGTACAAACAGGTCTTCCGGCGTCATCGGCGCATCAATCTTTCTAACTCGACGATTGACATCATGGCCCGCACTAGTGGGAACAATTTGCATTAATCCATAAGCTGGTGCACCCGATACAATCTTTGGCCGAAATGACGACTCGTTATGCATAATGGCCATAATAAGCGCGGTATCGATCCCCCACTTTTCACCCTCTTTGACGGCAAGTGGACGATACTTTGCTGCCGCTGCGCTTAGGTTATTGTCAGGTATTTTGACGGTATAATTGATGACCTTTTTTTCGATCTTTTGTGGTAATGCTTTTTCCGCTACCAAGTCAGAAGTAGGCACAACATCAGCACTTGGATTTACGGCCTTTTTCGCCGTCACAGGTTGTTCGCTTGAGGTTTTAGTCACCGCGTCAACATTAATTCCAAGTTGCTCGCGCTTCGCGGCAAATTGAGCGCTAATCGCCGCGACGCGTAAAGTAGCAGACTGGATCAATGCCATTTTTTTATCTTGAGCTCGTTGATAAATAAAATCAGCCGGAGCCCCTGTATTCGCCGCAATCAAACGATCGGCTTGTACATCTAATTGACGCAGTTGTGTTTGAACCTGATCAACGACAAACTGTTTTTCTTTTTTCTCTTGATCTATCGAGTAATCAACGAGTACCTCTTTCTTTTGTGCATGCTTGAGAGAGATCGTCTGCCCATCAATTTTAAATTGTTGGATTGGTTTTAGACCGTTCTCTTGTTGATCGGCATCGACAAGCACCGAGACAACCGCGGTATTGTTTTGGTAATCGATAACCTTTTTAATATCACCATCGTACTCCACGGTTCTGGTGGCATTCGATACCTCACCAGAACCCCACTTATCAATGAGCACTGAACGTTCTTTGTCTAACTCCGTCGTGTAATCGACGCGCCACGCTTCATATTGTGAAAAGTATTGATCTAGCCACTGATGGAACTCGGCAATTTTTTGTTGTTGTGGTGTATTGGCTTTATTGATCGCATTTCTAAGATCATCAAATGCATCTTCAGCACTCGATACATTCGAAAAGACGAGTGCGACTGTTGTCGCCAGTAATGAAATATTTTTTCTGAGCATGACTAACCCCTAGCCCGATAAAAAACGAGGCTGTCCAATGACAACCTCGTAATGATTAACCTCAAAACATCTGGGTTAATTCTATTATTGCTGCTTCATACTTTCTAAAGCTTGTTGAAGATCTTTGGCCGCTTGTTCATTATTGAATGTATCCCAAAGCTTCGAATCATTGTTTAATGCATCTACAGCCGTTGTTATATTGGCGTTATAAGTCGCTTGATCCATACCAAGCAATAGGTAGACACCACCTTTAGGACTTACCATGCTCATTTGGATTCGCGCGCCGTTTAAAGTCTGAGACACAACGTTTTCTGTTACGTCTTCAAACGTTTCAATCACCGACTCCAGCGCTTCATCATCAACACCACTGGTTACTGATGAATCAATCAGTTGAGTAAATTTATTGCCAACTTGAGTCTTTAACTGAGTTGCCAAAATCACTTGAGCATTCGCCAATGCCACCTTTTTCATCATCCCCATACCCGCGGCACTTTTCTTAGCGTAGCCCGTCGCTGAAATAGCTAGGTCAGTTGGAGTAATATCACAAACCCAACCTGGTGCGTCGTCAGATGGTGAATCAGGAAACGAACAAGACACAAAATTTTGGCTTTGCTCAATAGTTTGATTATTTGAACACGCAGATAAAAGAAGCGCTAAACTTGCCGCTATAAGAGTTTTATTGATCACTGCTAATCCTCGAAATTTTAGTTAGTTAAAGTACAAGCAATGTCGTACCAGTTACATTTCGGAACAAAGCGTGCGTGGTCACCTTTTTTCACTTGTTCGCCAATCTCATCATCAACATCGACCCAAGAGTGTTTCGTACCGACGGCATTGATCTCATTGTCAATCACGTAGCCTTCACCCAGCGGGTAAATTTCTAACTCACCTTCATCTGATTTAAAGATTTGCGAGATAATAATTGGTGAATTAGGCTGGATATTCTTGTTCTTACCCATCGAAATCTTTAGCTGCATGCCTTCATCACATTGACGCATCTCCATTACGGTTGCTGACGGTGCCAACACCTTTTGTAGAGCCAAGCTTTGCTCAATTGAACTTTGAGCAGCCTCAATCGCCATACCAATGTACGAACCTTGAGTCACTGGACAATCTGAATCATTCGTTTCTGTTTTTGAAGTATCTGTGCCCTCAAGCTCAATACGTTGAATCAAACGCATCTCAGGAAGTGATACCACTTTTAGCGTTGTCTTCACTTCCGTTCTGAAATCACAGTGGGCCGGTATTACTTTGGTTTCACCTTTTTTGTTCTTGTAAGTATCTCGTTCGGTGAAACTGTAAAATAGATTACTCGCGGTAACTTCTGACATTATAGCGATGTCAGCAATTGGTACTCCGTTGGTGTTGTAACGACCACTCTGCTCAGCAAGCTTGATTTCATTTTTTAGTTTGCTCGCCAATTTACGGTCAATCAGTTCACTACCAGACTGGGTAACTGTTGACTCAATATCGTTCAAAATCACAGCTTGTAGACGTTGTTTCGCTGAATCTTTAAAGGCAATATCAACCGGCAGCACAATCACTTTGACGTCTTCTGAGTTTTTAGATTGCACATCGGCAATATCAAGATCCACACGAGAATTTGGATTACACACCACTGAACTTGGGGCACACCCTGACAATACCGATACCAATGCTGCTGCCACTAACGTTTTATTTAACACGACATAACTCCATAACATTTATTATTTATAATTATTTAAAGCCTAACGACGACCAGATGCCCATCTCTTCAATTTGTCGTCCAAAGTGACGTTCAGCCCCTTCATGAGACAACGTAAAGTTAGACATAGAATTGGCTGTCGAAATTATTTCATTGCTTGCTAATGTCTTGCCTGCGCGGCTTTTCAACGTTAGCTGCGTCAATTTGGTCGTGATATACGCCTCACCGACACGATTGCGACGATAGTCTGCGTCCATGACTAGTTGGTGCGTAACTGCATTCGACCAGCGTTGGGTCGTATTAATCTCTTCTGGATTAAAGCTTTGCACCACTAGATCGGCACTTTTCACATCATTGGCATCTGATTTGATATAGATAAGTAAGCCTGATTTCGCCACGGAAACCGCGCTTGTCACCTTATCTACCGAAGAAGAAAATGGGCGTTTTTGTCCCATTGAATCGAGAATGGCAAGACGAAGGTAGTATTCCGCGAGTACCGCGGAGTAATCTTTATTGGCTAACCACCAAGTGAGTTTGTCTTGATATTGGTATTCATTGAGCAAGCGAGTTGCATTCTGCTCTATTTGATCGAGTTCATTATTGAGTTGTAGCTTAACAGCATCGCGCTTAACTCGAACCTGCGCATAATAAGTGCGCTCGTGTTTATCGGTATTTAGAAATTCAGCTCCGGAGAGAACCAAACGCGCTGACTCAACATTCATTCGGTTTCGGATCGTTTCACGATTAAATGTCGTCTCACCATGAGCTCGGTACTCGACGCTTTGCATAAAGTTGGAGTCAACTTGTGTCCAAAGCTGTTCATTCACTTGGGTTAGCGCAGATTTTTGGGCTGAACTTAAACCAAACCCTTCTCCGACCGCATAAATATATTGAGGATCATGATTCATTTCACCCAAGTACCAATCGGGTACCGAGGTGGATTGACAGCCAGAAATAGCGAGCGTAAAAAGCAACAACGATGTTTTAATGTTCATAACAATCATCCATAAGATTCAGTAAGGTAAATGCTCACTAGATTGTCACTTTTACAAAGAAAATAATGGCAACCGCATAATTAATGGATAATTATCTTAAAATACAAACAATTCACAACATTAACCACACCACTAAATGTCATGGCGATGTGTCATGTTTGATAAGTTTGCGTCAAATCACATATTTGTGATCTTAATTCCATAATTAAAAACAAAAAACTCCAACATGGTTATCCAACATCTTTCACAAAAAAAACATAACACTTTGTATTTTAAAAAATGATTAAAATACAACTTGGCGCCAACGGCATAAATCGATGCTCATTGTGCCGCCATCTGCGAACAAAAATCTTGTTCATCCTGGTCTCTTCTCGAGTTACCTACCCAAGCCCCAGATACAACAAAGCCCCGACTTTCATCGAGGCTTTATTTTTATATGACACCATTTAATAGACTGACCGTGACAGGGCAAATACACCTAAATGTGTCCGATTTGATTTTCTAAATTCCAGATACAACAAAGCCCCGACTTTCGTCGAGGCTTTGTCATTTAAATATGGTACCGGTAGGCGGACTTGAACCGCCACGCCCGAAGGCAACGGATTTTGAATCCGTCGTGTATACCAATTTCACCATACCGGCATCTTGAGGCTATCGCCTTTCGATGGTTGGCATTATACGTAACAACACGCGTCGTGCAAGCGTAAAAAGCTGAATCACCAACTGTTTGATGATAATTTAGCCATAAAACACCAACCTGTGCGTAAGGTCTCTTTTCACAAGCGTTTTGAAACATTATCCTGACGCCTATTTTACAGCTTGAGAACCCGTTATGAGTAACCATCAGCCACTTCCACCAGCAGGATTAATGCGACGCTTAGGCGCGCTGTTTTATGATAGCTTAATTATTCTCGCGATTGAGATGATGGCAGCCGGTGTTGTAGTCGCAGCACTACAAGCCTTAATGGCGCTAAACCTAATAACGATGGCACCCTACACGGATATTGGTGACTTTCTATCAAATAGCCCGATTTGGAGTCCCCTCTTTACCTTCTATCTTGCTGCTGTGTGGGTCTACTTTTTTGTTTTCTTCTGGACTCGAGCAGGACAGACGCTCGGTATGCGCGCTTGGAAAATTCAACTGCGTAATTTAGATGGCGGACGTATCACCGTCACTCAGGCACTAATTCGCTTGGCGACATCAGGATTTGGCCTAGCCAACCTCGCGGTACCGCTTGATCCTAAAAAACGCGCATTCCATGACATTTGGGCAAAAACCCAAGTCGTCGTCCTGCCAAAAGTACAATAACCGTCGACAAAGATTATCGAACCGAAATCCCAAACGAAAAAGGAAGGCGCGATGCCTTCCTTTTGTCTTTATTGCCGATTTTCTACGCCGCTGCGGCTGATACTGATTAATCTACGCGTAACTCATTCAGCATCTCAGCAGGAAGAGCAAGATCATCATTTTTATTAACAGAAATGCCAGCGGCAATGATCGCCTGAGCGATCAACTTGGCCTCTTCTAGCGAGTGCATCGCCGCAGTACCACATTGATACTCATTGAGCTCTGGGATCTTATTTTGGCTTTCCACCGTTAATACGTCCGCCATCGCGGCAAGCCATGCGGTAGCGACTTGCTGTTCATCTGGCGTGCCAATCAAACTCATGTAAAAACCCGTGCGACATCCCATTGGTGAAATATCAATAATTTCCACAGAATCACTGTTAAGGTGATTACGCATAAAACCCGCGTATAGGTGCTCAAGCGTATGAATACCTTTCTCGGATAAAATGTCTTTATTTGGCGCGGTAAAACGCAAATCAAAGACTGTAATCGTATCGCCTTTTGGCGTTGTCATGGTTTTCGCTACACGCACCGCTGGTGCATGCATGCGAGTATGATCGACTGTAAAGCTGTCTAGTAGTGGCATCATCCCTCTCCTGCTGATTAGAAAAACCAGCTTCTGTTATTTTCCAACTCTTGGCGGCACTGTTTAAGTTGCCAGCCGTAATCCTTTGCTTGTTGCTCCACTCGTCGAGCGACTTTAATTAATGACGGCTTACGTTGGTAGGTTTTGCGTTTATACCCACCGCGACCTTCATGATAGGCGAGATATTGGTTATACGGATCCCATTTAGAAATCCCTAACTGCTTTTGGGTTTCACTGGTATACCAACCGATAAACATCAAAGCATCATCAAAGTTCGTGCGTGAACCGCCGTGCCCAGTTGCTTTTTGAAAATCTTCCCACGCAGGATCTTGCGCCTGTGCATAACCATAAGCACTGCTCACTCGCCCCCATGGTATGAAGCCTAATAGATAATCTTTTGGTGGTCTTGCATCATGACGAAAGCTGCTTTCTTGCTTTACAAAAGCCAAGGCAATATTAATGGGGGTTCCCCACTCTTCTTGCATATCAACCGCGTCATCATACCAACTCGGGTTTTCACGAAAAATTGAACAGATATTACTTTGATTGGCCGGCGGTGGCGTGGCGCAACCGGCAATGCCCGTTACGCCAATCAATAACGCCAATTTGAGAGTCCTTTCTTTGAACATAATGATTACTTTAAGTAGGCGAAGTAGTCTTCAAGAAATTCATCAAAAGCCTGTGTATCTGACGCCTCTAGCGCTGACTGAGCTTCACGAGAACGAACAACTTCTTGTTCCATTGTGTCTTGATTATAAAAACGGTATTGGTGCGCTAAGTGTTTCTCACGATACTTTTTACCCAAATCACAACCCAACCCACCAAGACCACCAAGGCGTTTGGTTTCTTCCAATATTTGGCCTGAAATCGTCAACTCTGGGTTATCAATCCAAGTGAGCAATTTTTCACACACTGCTTGGTACTCGTTCCCCCCCAGAGCTTTATCCATCTCAACAGCCAGTTGAGATAATTCAGCAAAAACGCGTTTCGCCCATTCTTGTAACGTGAGCGTTTCACCCTTACAGCCGATTTGCAGTTCAAGACCGACCTTACGACCTTCGACAATCACCTTGTTCCAGTTTTCACGCCAGCACGCTTGCTCACAAAAATCCATCGGATCGGAATCCGTCAAGGCTCCCCAAGCAAGGAATAAATCGAGGAAACGAATTTGATCTTTATCCAGCCCCACAGAGCTGTAAGGATTCACATCGAGCGAGCGCACTTCGATGTATTCAACGCCGCCTCGCGTCAATGCTTCTGATGGTTTTTCACCGTCATTGGCGACACGCTTAGGACGGATTGGCGCGTATAGCTCATTCTCAATTTGCAGTACGTTACTGTTTAACTGGCGGTATTCTCCAGCGACTTTAACGCCAATTTCAGCAAACTCCGCCGAAGGGGTGCGAATCGCACTGTTTAACCCATCTAAATATTGTTCAATGCTATTAAAGCCGATTTTCAACACGCTTTGTGCATTGTTGGTATAACCTAGATCGCTTAGGCGCAACGAAGTGGCCTGCGGCAAAAAGAGTGTTTTACCGATATTTTCAAAGGGTAAATCGGTCTCTCGTCCCTTAAGGAACGAAGGACAAATTGCCGGTGAAGCGCCAAAGAAGAATGGAATTAACCAGCCAAAGCGGTAGTAATTACGAATAAGCGCAAAATAGCCATCTGAGCGAGTGGCCTGACGCGCCGCTTCATCTTGCTCACCGTACAATCCATCCCAGAAAGATTCTGGGAATGAAAAATTATAGTGCACACCAGAAATGATCTGCATGAGACTGCCATAACGACGTTTTAGGCCTTCACGGTATAAAGTCTTCATTTGCCCTGAATTTGATGAGCCATATTGCGCAAGGTTAATATCGTCCTCATCGTCAACATAGCAAGGCATCGATAACGGCCACATTTTTTCATCACCCAACTTTGTTTGGGTAAAATGGTGAATATCTTCTAACTGCGCTACGAGCGTATCAATATCACGTGAAACTGGGGTAATAAACTCGAGTAGCGACTCAGAGAAGTCGGTCGTAATCCATTTGTTTGCGTAAGCAGAACCCAATTCCTCTGGGTGCTGAGTAGTCGAAAGCTTGCCATCCTGCTTATAACGTAGGGTTTCTCTTTCCACGCCACGGCCAAAGGTTTTAAACACTTCAGCATTACGGGATACTCGCTCTAATCGCGCAGCAAAATCTGTCAAAATGGGATCGCCTATATTCATTGTTCTCGCGTTAACATGAGAACTGGCTTAAATAATTCGATAACGCGACATTAACTGCCGCGCTACGTATCCACTCTTTATGTGTCCTCTAACGGACAATTTCAAGCTCTTTGATCGGAATCTGTAACGATTCCAGTTGAGGCTTTAAGCGGTTTGCATCACCGACAACGATAATTTGATAGTCACTCGGATTAAACCATTTCGCCGCTAATGCATTTAAAACGGTTTTGTCCACGCTCTCTACAATGTTATTACGCTGCTGCAGATAATCGTCATCCAAACTGTAGGATAAAATGCTACCGAGTAGCTGTGTTTTCTGTGATGGTGTTTCGTATTTTAGCGCATCTTGTTGGCCTACCGCTAAGCGTAAAAATGCCATCTCCTGCGCAGTCATACCCGACTCACTGAAATGCGTTAACTCTTTTTGCATCTCTTCTATCGAAGCGACGGTGGCATCAGCGCGAACTTGCGCAGAGAAGACTAACGCACCCACTTCACGATTTGATGCAAAATAGCCGCTCGCTCCATAAGTGTAGCCTTTGTCTTCACGTAAGTTTTGGTTCAAACGGCTATTAAAGTTGCCTGCCAAGTTAAAGTTTGCCAATTGCGTTAGGAACACCTCACCCGTTGCATCAAACGGTAAACCCTGACGGACCATTCGTACAATGCTTTGTGGCGCTCCAGGCTTATCCACTAAATAAATCGTTTGCCCTTTAAGTGGCTGAATTGACTCCGCTCGTATCATGGGTGCGGGTTCACCATGCCAGTCATTCACAAAACTCAATTGTTCTGTCAGCGCTTTTTCTCTCATATCACCGACGGCTACTACTTGCGTGCCCTCTGGGGTGTATTGCTTCTGATAGAACTGCTTCACATCGTCTAAGGTCAAAGACTGAATCGACGCTTCGGTACCATCACTCGCACGCTGGTAAATTGAACCACCAAATAACACTTGTCGCGTCGCCTGAGAGGCTAACCAATTCGGTTTTTGATGTTGATAAACTAAGCCTTCTAGCATCTGTTTCTTTAAGCGGTCAAAGTCTGCTTGGTTGAAGCGAGGGTTTGATAGCACATCCTCTACAATCGCCAATGTTTGAGGTAAGAATTTCTCTAAGCTCGACACGGAAATCGTGGTGGTGTAGTTCCCTGCATTAATCGACATTTGACTGCCCATGCTATCTAATCGCGCTTGCAGCTCTTCCAGCGTTGAATCGACCGTACCTTCTTGCAACATGGCCGCCGTCAGGTTCGCTAGGCCTTCTTTGCCTTCGGGCACATAACGCTCACCCGCAGGGAAGCGAATATCCATCTGCATCGTCGGCGTTTCATTCGTCACTGTACCGAGTAATTCCACCCCATTATCAAAATAAACGCGGTATAGCGCGGGCATTTGTGCCTTAACTGGCTCCGCAACTTTAGGCATGACGGTACGATCAAAATCATCGCTCGCTCGGCGGTAACTTAGATCACTTTCCGTCACCTTTTGGTAGTCGGGAAGCTGGCGTTCCGGCGTGATGAAGCTAGCGGGTACCACGGCAAAATCCAACTTGCCTTTTGGAACCACACTTAAGGTCACATTATGATGCCCATTCACGTATTGCTTATAAGCCGCCATCACTGACTCAGGGGTGACCATGCGAATGTTGGCCAACTGCGACTGCAAACGATCGGGTTGGCCATAAAAAGTTTCATTGGCTGCCAGTTGACTCACTTTGCCTTTGACACTTTGCAATGCAAACACCGCATCCGCTTCAGCCATGCCATTAATTTGATCTAAACGGCTCTTGCTGATGCCCTGCGACTCAAACTGTTCAAGTACCTGCATGACCTCTTCATACAAAGGCTGCAACTGACCTTTTGAGCCTGATGGTGCCATCGCATACACGTAGAAGTTACAAGAGAGCTCAGCACAATCTTGGAAGGCTCCGGCATCAACGGCTTTTTGTGTTTTCACTAACTGTTGATAAAGCAATGAGTTCGCGCCACTTCCCAGCGCCGATGCTAACGCATTAAGCGCCATTTCATCTTCATGGCCTTTATACTGAGTGGGCCAACCAATCAACACCATCGGCTGTTGGATATTGTCTTCTAATGTAATGTATTTATCTTGTTTTAATTGCGCAGGTTGCTTCGCTGCACTCTCAACCGCGGGACCCACTGGAATTGAGCCAAAGTACTTATCAACCCACGCCAGCGTCTGCTTAACGTCAATATCACCACCAATGGTTAATACGGCGTTGTTAGGCCCATACCAACGCAAAAAGAACGCTTTGAGATCGTTAACGTCTACGCGATCCAAATCTTCGACGTAACCAATGGTTTGCCATGAGTAAGGGTGGCCTTCCTCATACATTGCTTCACCCATTCTTTCCCACATCAAACCATACGGGCGATTATCGTAGTTCTGGGCTCGTTCGTTTTTAACGGTATCTCGCTGAATTTCAAATTTGCGCTGTGAGACTGCATCAAGCAAAAATCCCATGCGGTCTGACTCTAACCACAACATTTTTTCCAGTTGATTGGCCGGTACCGTTTCAAAATAATTGGTTCGATCGCGGTTGGTCGTGCCGTTTAGGCTGCCACCGGCTTCCGTGATCAATCGAAAATGCTCTTGATCACCCACATGCTCACTGCCTTGGAACATCATATGCTCAAAGAAGTGAGCAAAACCTGATTTACCGATCGCTTCACGGGCTGAGCCCACATGATAAGTGACGTCAACATGGACCAGAGGGTCGGAATGATCCGGCGTTAAGATCACGGTGAGACCATTATCGAGGGTGTACTTACTGTATGGAATTGTTGCTTTACCCGCAACAGCATCGACCTCTTCCACCAAAGTCACGCCTTGTGGTAATGAAGAGAAAAACGGCATGGAATAATCGATATTGGAGGTGCAACCAGCTATCGTGGCAAGAGAAAATGCACCAAGTAAAAATTTCTTCATCGTCTTTCCTTAGAAAAAACCGTAATAAAGAGCGGAAAGAAGCGTGTAACGGAATGCTTTACCAATCAAGATAAGCCAAAACGATGGTAAAAATCGCATCCGTAACCAGCCTGCCGCTAGACATAGAGGGTCACCAATGATTGGCAACCAACTAAAAAGTAATGACCAGTAGCCGTATTTCTGCAGCCACTGTATGGCTTTATGACCATGCTTTTCATTCTGAGTTCTATTCGGCAACCACAACCCTAACCAATAATTGGTTAAGCCACCCAAGGTATTACCGATAGTCGCCACTAAAATCACCGTCGCGACCGAATATTGATTGAGACTTAGCGTTGCAATCAGTCCTGCCTCAGAGCCCCCGGGTAATAAGGTCGCACTAAGAAAACCACTAAAAAAAAGCACCCAAAGGGCCGAATCTGAAAACCATAACGCGAAAGATTGAAACGCGGTATTGAATGTTTCTAGCATTGCATATCCAACAAAATTTTTCCTCGTGTATGCCCCGTTTCCATTTGTTTGTGGGCGTCCACTACCTGATCCATTGGGTAGATATGATAAATCGCTGTTTTCAACAAGCCGATGCTCGCCATATAGAGCATAGTATCGAGTTGCTGAGGGTTGGGCTCTACTAGCATGCCCGTCGCTTCAAAGCCAAGCAAGTGCGCTTTTTCACAGATCAATTCCGCGCTTAACGTCGGCAGTGTCACGACCCTTGCTTTGTCTTTCATGCATTTAAGCGCATCTAATGCTGCATCTCCCCCAACAAGATCAATCAGCACGTCAGCTTCTTCGACGCGCTCTGAGACGGGGGAAAAATGATAATTGACAGCATGAGCGCCGAGCGTGGCCAAATAGTCTAAATTAGCCTCACTGCAGGTCGTGAAAACTTCCGCTTTCGCCGCTACTGCGAGCTGCACAGCGATATGCCCAACGCCACCGGCCCCCGCTAAGATCAGGACTCGTTCACCTTCTTGTACCAGCGCTTTATCTAGTGCTTGTACCGCGGTTTGCCCTGCAAGTGGTAATGCCGCAGCCACTTCTAGTGTCACGGATTCTGGCACCCTACTCAAAACTTTTTCAGGTACGGATAGGTATTGACTGTACCCACCCCCTTGCAATGGAAAACCTATCAAGCCAGCGACTCGATCGCCGACGTCCAACTGCTGCACCGTATCGCCACATTGGTATACCTCACCGGAGATATCATAACCAAGCACCCAAGGTAAGTGGTCTTTATTCTGTGCCGCTGCCCAGCCAAGACCGGCTCGCGTTTTTACATCAATCGGGTTAATACCGGCAAAGGCAACTTTCACCACCACTTCACCCGCGAGTGCGCGAGGTATAGACGCTTGTTGGATAGTGAGCACTTCTGCTTCACCAAATTGTGGGATAGCGACTTGTTTATTTTCCATTTCAACCCGTCCTTGTTGATGTAAAAAGGGATGCCGAAGCATCCCTTGAATATATAACATTAGTGTCGCTTTAGTTAACCATTTGATCGAAATTTAACCCTGCGATTACCTAACAGATCAGGCACTTAAAGTTAAAGCTATCCAACCAGCGCTAACAAAATACCCGCAGCAACGGCTGAACCTAATACACCCGCAACATTGGGGCCCATCGCATGCATCAATAAGAAGTTTTGGGGGTTAGCTTCAAGACCAACCTTATTTACAACACGTGCTGCCATTGGCACAGCAGAGACACCCGCAGCGCCAATCAATGGGTTAATGTCTTCTTTGGAGAACTTATTCAATAACTTCGCCATAAGTACACCACCGGCCGTCCCGATACTGAATGCCACCGCACCTAAACCTAAAATGCCAAGCGTTTCTAGATTCAAAAACTCTTCGGCTTGTAGCTTAGAGCCAACACCGAGGCCAAGGAAAATAGTCACGATGTTAATCAGTTCGTTTTGTGCCGTTTTAGATAAACGATCCACCACACCCGCTTCGCGCATTAAGTTACCGAGACAGAACATACCCACGAGTGGTGTTGCTGACGGTAGGAACAAAATGGTCATCATCAAGACAGCCAGCGGGAACAGGATTTTCTCTGTTTTACCGACATGACGCAGTTGAGCCATTTTGATTTTGCGCTCTTCAGGTGTCGTCAGAGCTTTCATAATTGGCGGCTGAATGATCGGCACCAATGCCATGTAGCTGTATGCGGCGACGGCAATCGCACCGAGTAAATCGGGCGATAGCTTACTGGCGAGGAAGATGGCTGTTGGGCCATCGGCACCACCAATAATGGCAATCGAGGCGGCATCTGCCATGCTAAATTCCATACCGGGTATGTAGTTTAATAAAATCGCACCAAACAAAGTGGCGAAAATACCAAACTGTGCAGCCGCACCAAGCCATAAGGTTTTCGGGTTAGCAATCAAAGCACCGAAATCGGTCATCGCCCCTACACCCATAAAGATTAGCAGCGGGAAGACACCCGAATCAATCCCCATATAGTAGATGTAATAAAGCATTCCGCCCGGTTCGGTAAAACCAGCATTGGGGATATTTGCCAAAATGGCACCGAAACCAATCGGTAGCAATAATAAGGGCTCAAAGCCCTTACGAATGGCTAAATACAGCAGAGTACAACCCACTGCGATCATACACAGTTGGCCAAACTCAAAGTTAGCAATGCCGGTTTCGGCCCAGAGAGTCAATAATCCGTCCATGGTACTCCCTTACGCTAGGCTTAGTAGTGGTGAGCCGACAACAACAGAATCACCTTCTTTAACGTGAAGATCTTGTACAATACCGCCACGCGCTGCACGGACTTCGGTTTCCATCTTCATCGCTTCAAGAATCAGCAATACATCACCTTCCGCAACTTCGGAACCGCTTTGTACATTCACTTTAAAAATATTCCCCGCCAGTGGCGCAGGTACCGCTTCTGCATCCCCAACAGGTGCAGCCGCTGCTGTCGCTTTGGCTTGCGGTGAACTGGAGACAACCGACTGCAATTGACCTTGAGGCCCGACTTCAACATCATACACTTGCCCGTCAACTTTCACGCTGTAGGTTTCAATGCCACCTTGCGCAGGCGCGACAACAGGAACGACAGCCATCGGTTCTTTCCCTGGTGCTGGTTCAAACGCATCTGGGTTGTGACGATTCTTAAGGAATTTCAGGCCAACTTGCGGGAACAGTGCGTACGTCAAAACGTCATCTACCGTATCTTCAGCAAGCGAAATACCCTCTTCTTTTGCTTTAATCAATAAATCGTCCGTCAGGGTATGCAATTCTGCTTTCAATAAATCAGCAGGACGACAAGTGACCGGCTCAGCACCATTCAGTACTTTTGCTTGCAACTCTGCATTCACTTCCGCTGGAGCCGCGCCGTATTCCCCTTTTAAGACACCCGCAGTTTCTTTCGTGATGCTCTTGTAACGTTCGCCAGTTAATACGTTGATCACCGCTTGTGTACCAACAATCTGTGATGTTGGCGTTACGAGCGGGATGTAACCCAAGTCTTGACGCACGCGAGGGATCTCTTCGAGCACTTCATCAATACGATCAGCGGCGCCTTGCTCTTTCAACTGAGCTTCCATATTCGTCAGCATGCCACCTGGCACTTGCGCGATCAGAATACGGGAATCCACGCCTTTCATTGAGCCTTCAAATTTTGCGTATTTCTTGCGAACTTCGCGGAAATAAGCGGCAATAGGCTCAAGCTGCTCTAAATTTAAATTGGTATCACGTTCAGTCCCTTGCAGCATCGCTACCACGGTTTCTGTTGGTGTATGGCCATAAGTACAGCTCATTGATGAAATGGCAGTATCGAGAATATCGATCCCCGCCTCAACCGCTTTCACCGCGGTGGCGGTAGACAAGCCTGTCGTCGCATGGCAATGCAGCGCAAGAGGGACGTCACACGATGATTTAATACGAGTAATAAGATCCTCAGCCTCATAAGGCTTAAGTAGACCCGACATATCTTTGATACATAAAGAATGACAGCCTAGATCTTCAAGTCGCTTAGCAATATCTACCCAGGTTTCAATGGTATGAACAGGGCTCGTCGTATAAGAAAGTGTGCCTTGAGCATGTGCACCAACATCCACCGTCGCTTTAACGGCTTTCTGGAAATTGCGCACATCGTTCATCGCATCAAAAATACGGAAGACATCCATGCCGTTGGCATGTGCACGTTCAACAAATTTTTCAACCACGTCATCAGCATAGTGGCGGTAACCTAACAGGTTTTGGCCACGCAACAACATTTGCATCGGGGTGTTCGGCATGGCTTTTTTCAGCTCACGCAAGCGCTCCCATGGATCTTCACCTAAGAAACGGATGCACGCATCAAACGTAGCTCCTCCCCAAGTCTCTAAAGACCAGTAACCAATTTTATCCAGCTCGGCGGCAATCGGTAACATATCTTCAATACGCATACGCGTTGCAAATAACGATTGATGGGCGTCACGAAGTACCACATCAGTTAAAGCTAGTGGTTTAGACATGCTCATTAACTCCTTTTAAATCCTTTTCTATGCTATTTCGCTGGTGAGGTACGGTACTGATGTACCGCCGCAGAAATGGCTGCGACTACCTGTGGGCTTACAGCGGAAGATGATTGAACTTTTTTATTCTGTATTGGGGAAGAGATCGGCTCAGGTACCTCTTCTGGTACCAGTTTTGACATTAACCGAACGAGATATACGAGAAGTGTGAGGAAAATAAAGACAACTGACATTCCCGTGATCATGAGAGTGGCAGCATCTAATAGTTGGCTTCCAATAGTGTCCATTTAGCGTCCTTTCTTTGTCATCCTGACAATAGCGTAAGCAGTGTAACTATTCGGCTTTACCCGCATTCTTGCTTATGCAACTAAGCACATCATCGTGCTATCTGTTGTCGACAGATGCATTTAGTGATCCCGACAAGAGGTCTAGGATTATCTCGATTGGTTAAACTTTGTCAATTTCGTTTAAAGCAGTCTTCACGATAAAGCACATTTCTAGGGCAATATTCGTCACACAAATCACATAAAGCTGAAATATATGCGCTGAAAAGGATAAATAGCTGCTTATTATCTAACGTTATTCCAATTACAGAACACGTGCTGCGATAGGCTTAAAATTTCTTGGATATTTTCTTAAAAAACAGGAGGTTGTATATGAGAAGTGAACAAGGTGATGAATTTTTGTTAATAAAAAAGCCCCGCATTTCTGCGAGGCTTTAGAAGGTGGTGCGCCCTGGAGGATTCGAACCTCCGACCGCCTGGTTCGTAGCCAGGTACTCTATCCAGCTGAGCTAAGAGCGCACGGGTTTCGCTATCCAATAATCATCTAACTGACTATCAGTAACAGGATTAATAATAACCCTTAAAAAGTGGTGCGCCCTGGAGGATTCGAACCTCCGACCGCCTGGTTCGTAGCCAGGTACTCTATCCAGCTGAGCTAAGAGCGCACGGGTTTCGTTATCCAATAATCATTTAACTGACTATCAGTAACAGGATTAATAATAACCCTTAAAAAGTGGTGCGCCCTGGAGGATTCGAACCTCCGACCGCCTGGTTCGTAGCCAGGTACTCTATCCAGCTGAGCTAAGAGCGCACGGGTTTCGCTATCCAATAATCATTTAACTGATTATCAGTAACAGGATTAATTAATAACCCTTAAAAAGTGGTGCGCCCTGGAGGATTCGAACCTCCGACCGCCTGGTTCGTAGCCAGGTACTCTATCCAGCTGAGCTAAGAGCGCACGGGTTTCGTTATCAATCATCAAGTTTGCTAAAAACTTACCGATCAATATCAGGATTTTACAACCCTCAATAAGTGGTGCGCCCTGGAGGATTCGAACCTCCGACCGCCTGGTTCGTAGCCAGGTACTCTATCCAGCTGAGCTAAGAGCGCATCATTCTGTGAAATATATCACAGTTTTTAAACTTTGAAACAAAAAAAAGACCAACGGTCAATTTAATGGCGGTGAAGGAGGGATTCGAACCCTCGATACGGTATTAAGCCGTATACTCCCTTAGCAGGGGAGCGCCTTCAGCCTCTCGGCCACCTCACCGTGTATTCCCTGGTAGTAAAAAGTGGTGCGCCCTGGAGGATTCGAACCTCCGACCGCCTGGTTCGTAGCCAGGTACTCTATCCAGCTGAGCTAAGAGCGCACTATTTTTTACTCATTTTCCAATGGAAAACTTTCAACGCTATGGTTCCGAGGAACCGTGCAAGAATGGCGGTGAAGGAGGGATTCGAACCCTCGATACGGTATTAAGCCGTATACTCCCTTAGCAGGGGAGCGCCTTCAGCCTCTCGGCCACCTCACCGTCTTGCGGAGGCACATATTACGATTTACCGAAAATATGTCAAACCTTTTCTTGATAAAAATAGCAAAAAATCACTCAACTGTTGGCTATTTAATCAAGATGCCGTTTATTCGTACTTTTCTGAACAAACTACTGCTTTTAATCACAAAAAAAGCTGACATCACGCCAGCTTTTTTTCAGTCACTAATAGTTGCCTGAAGTTGGCGCGCTATTACCTTTTTCCGCCTGAATACGCATGTAAATCTCTTCGCGGTGAACAGACACTTCTTTCGGAGCATTAACACCGATACGTACTTGGTTACCTTTTACACCTAGTACCGTTACAGTGACTTCATCACCGATCATTAGAGTTTCACCAACACGGCGAGTTAAAATTAGCATTCTGTGCTCCTTGAGTAATCTCTGAAATATCTTGCTACGTTTCTATTATCCAACAAAAGTTATATTTTCGTAAACTCTATTCTTTATTAAATCGTTTCTACTACGATGCATTTTTGTTGAGAATTGGCAACGTCACTTGAATTTATGTAAGCATGGTGCAGTATGTTTGCAGCTTTGTCGATACTATCTGGAGATATAACGAAAGTAATCGAGAGCGGATTCAATACTGTATCAATCACCGTGATACCTTGTTCAGCCAGCCTTTGATGGCAGCCTTTGGCCAATTGTTCAGCCTGTACTCCCACGGCAGTGACTAAGCCTATAGGCTCACTATTACTAATTTTGCTCTCAATGACTAGCTCAAGCTTAGTGTAAACGTCCTGTTTTATCACTATAGCAACCCATTCTGGACGTTCGATCACATTCCAGATCATAATCCCTAACATTTGACACTGTTTTTGCACATCCGCTAATGCGGTTCTTTTCATTGATATCAGACACATGTCGGATTGAATAGCAAAGCCACATATCGCCTGATGGCAATCATTGCCTTTCACTAAGGTGCCTGAATAAACCTCCCCCGGAGAAGCATCGAAGGTGGAAAGCACTCTTAATGGCACTTGATGTGTCCATGCATAGTGAACCGAGGGTAAATGTAAAACTTTTGCGCCATGCTGTGCCATGCTCGCCATCGATGGAAAATCGATAACCGCTAACTTTTGCGCTGTTGGGACGATTCTCGGATCAATGGTGTAGACACCATCGACATCGGTAAATATTTGACATTCGGCAGCACTAAGAGCGCCGGCCAGCACCACTGCGGTTGTATCCGATCCGCCGCGCCCTAACGTAGTAATGTCACCCGCTGTATTCACGCCTTGAAATCCCGCCACGATCACTATCTTATCCAACGCCAACAAATCGTAGATTCGTGTCGTGTCTATGCGTTGAATCGCAGCGTCATTATGACGGTTATCGGTCATAATGTTGGCTTGAGAGCCCGTTAAAGATACGGCGGGATAACCCAACTTATTCAATGTCATCGCCAATAGCGCCATTGACATCTGCTCTCCAGCGGAGAGTAAGACATCTAATTCTCTTGCGGTTGGGACGTTATCGACTTGTTTTGCTAGTGCCATTAACCGATTGGTTTCACCTGACATGGCTGAAACAACGACAACGAGCTGATTTCCTGATTTTTTTGCGCTGATGATATGTTTGGCAACCGTATGAATATTTTCAATTGTTCCCATCGAGGTTCCACCAAACTTTTGCACAATCAGAGGCTTACTCACCACCCTCTATCCTCCTAAGAACTGAGTCCATTTTCGCCATCATTAAAAGTAATAATGACCATGCTGCGGGGTAATTTTACTTATCATCCTAATATTCAAACACCCAAAAAAAACGCCCAACCAATGGTTGAGCGTTCATTTCTATTTTATAGCTTACAGTCGCTCAGCAATCCAAGCTTCAACTGTTGCAAGAGCCGCTGGTAATGCTGCCGCATCGGTACCGCCCGCTTGCGCCATATCAGGACGACCGCCACCTTTGCCACCAACCTGCTGTGCCACCATGTTAACCAATTCGCCAGCTTTTACTTTGCCAACTAAATCTTTAGTCACACCAGCAATCAAACCAACTTTATCGTCAGCAACGTTGCCTAGCATAATGATGCCGCTGCCCATTTGGTTTTTCAGCTCATCAACCATGCCGCGTAGTGCTTTGTTGTCTGCGCCATCAAGCTGTGCAATCAACACTTTCACACCCGCGATGTCTTTCACTTGATCCGTTAGGCTCGCGCTTGCTTGAGAAGCCAACTTGTCTTTCAGCTGTTGAATTTCTTTCTCTAGCGATTTCGCTTTGTTCGCCGCTTCTGCCAATTTCTCTTCGTATTTCGCCGTTTGCGCTTCAATAACGTCAAGCGCCGCTTCACCCGTTACCGCTTCAATACGACGAATACCCGCTGCGATACCACCTTCAGAGGTGATCTTAAACAGACCAATATCACCGGTGTTTTCAGCGTGGATACCACCACAAAGCTCGGTTGAGAACTCGCCCATTGATAGTACGCGAACTTCGTCATCGTACTTCTCACCAAACAGTGCCATTGCGCCTTTTTGCTTCGCAGACTCAATATCCATCACGTTGGTTTCAATGTCGTGGTTACGACGCACTTGCGCGTTCACGATACGCTCGACTTCTTTAAGTTCAGCTGCTGTAACGCCTTCAAGGTGCGAGAAGTCAAAACGCAGGTTGTCCGCTTTAACCAATGAACCTTTTTGCGTCACGTGCTCACCTAATACTTTGCGCAGCGCTGCATGCAATAAGTGCGTCGCAGAGTGGTTTAGAGTAATCGCGGTACGACGAACAGCATCAACGATAGCGTGTGCTTTATCGCCTTTCGCGAATACGCCTTCCGTTAAGACACCGTGGTGAGCAATTGCATTGCCTAGCTTTTGCGTATCTTCAACGGTAAATAGGCCTGATTCTGTTTTCAGTACACCAGCATCACCAGACTGACCGCCTGATTCTGCATAGAATGGCGTTTCTTCTAGAACGATGATCGCTTTGTCGCCAGCCGATAGAGAATCCACTTCATTGCCTTCAACAAACAATGCTGCGATAACACTTTCACCTTCAGTGCCCGTGTAGCCACAGAAGTCAGTTTCTACGTCGGTTTTGATTACTGCATTGTAGTCAGTACCAAATTGGCCGGCTTCGCGTGCGCGTTGACGCTGCTCTTCCATTGCCTTTTCAAAACCTTCTTCATCGATCGTAAATTCACGTTCACGAGCGACATCGTTCGTTAAGTCAGCTGGGAAGCCGTAAGTATCGTAAAGTTTAAATACGGTTTCACCGTCTAATACTTTGCCGTCTGGACCGGATGCATCAATGTTATCTAACGCTTCGTTTAGAATTGTCATGCCACGTTCAAGAGTGCGTCCGAAGTTCTCTTCTTCGATGCGTAGAACTTTTTCTACCAACACTTGTTGACGTTTCAGCTCTTCGCCTGCGGTGCCCATAATGCCAGCAAGTACGCCAACCAGTTTATGGAAGAACACGCCTTGTGCACCAATCTTGTTACCATGGCGAACTGCACGACGGATAATACGACGCAGTACATAGCCACGACCTTCGTTTGAAGGCATTACACCATCAACGATAAGGAATGAACATGAGCGGATGTGGTCAGCAATAACGCGTAGCGATTGATTCGATAGGTCTTCACAACCAATCAGTTCAGCGGTAGCTTTAATCAACGCTTGGAATACATCGATTTCGTAGTTTGAGTGAACACCCTGCATGATTGCAGAAATACGCTCAATACCCATACCCGTATCTACCGATGGTTTTGGTAGCGGTTCCATCGTGCCGTCAGCTTGACGATTGAACTGCATAAATACGTTGTTCCAGATCTCGATAAAGCGGTCACCATCTTCTTCAGGAGTACCAGGACGGCCACCCCAGATGTGATCACCGTGATCGTAGAAGATTTCAGTACATGGACCACAAGGACCAGTGTCACCCATTTGCCAGAAGTTATCTGACTCAAATGGTTTACCACCTTTCTTATCGCCGATACGAATAATGCGATCCGCTGGAATGCCTACTTTCTGGTTCCAGATATCAAACGCTTCATCATCGGTTTCATAGATAGTGACCAGTAGACGATCTTTTGGTAGCTGAAGGGTTTCCGTTAGGAATTCCCAAGCAAACGCGATCGCATCTTCTTTGAAGTAATCACCAAAGCTGAAATTACCTAGCATTTCAAAGAAAGTGTGGTGGCGAGCAGTAAAGCCAACGTTTTCTAAGTCGTTGTGTTTACCACCAGCACGTACACAGCGTTGAGCCGTAGTCGCTCGAGTGTAGGCGCGTTTTTCTAAACCTAAGAAACAATCTTTAAATTGGTTCATACCTGCGTTAGTGAAAAGCAGGGTTGGGTCGTTATGCGGTACTAACGATGAACTTTCTACGATTTGGTGTCCTTTGGTTTCAAAGAACTTAAGGAACGCGTTACGAACCTCATCTGTGCTCATGTACATGCAGCTCTTCCTGAAAATAGTCGAGATAGAATTTTGCTGTATTGTACACATAAGCAAGCACTAGATGCTAGTTTCGCCATGGCTCTATTTGTGGGGTTTTTGTGGTGTTTTTCTGACCTGACGGGGAAAAGAGTGCCAATTGCTACTAAAACAATCTATTAGGTTCAATGTGCGCCGCCACGCTTTTTACGCTGATATTACTCGCGATCCATTCACTCCGAGTACACACTGATTTTCAGCGTGCTTGTCGATAATATTCGGCCAAAGGATCACTGGATAAAATAAAGCCCCGCTAGATAAGCAGGGCTTCGATAATTCTAAACGTTTAGAACTCTTCTTCTTGTGGCATTTCGCCGACTTCTGGCTCTTCTGGTTCAACCGGAGTTAATAGCATTTCACGCAGTTTGCTATCGATGGTTTTCGCCGCCTCAGTATTCTCTTTTAGATACTTACACGCGTTCGCTTTACCTTGGCCGATCTTGTCACCATTGTAGCTGTACCATGCACCCGCTTTTTCAATCAGCTTGTGTTTTACACCTAGGTCAACCAGCTCACCTTCACGGTTAAAGCCTTGGCCGTAAAGAATTTGTGTTTCAGCTTGCTTAAATGGCGCAGCAATCTTGTTCTTAACCACTTTAATACGCGTTTCGTTACCCACGACTTCGTCGCCATCTTTGATTGAACCCGTACGACGGATATCAAGACGCACAGACGCGTAGAATTTTAGTGCGTTACCACCGGTCGTGGTTTCTGGGTTACCAAACATCACACCAATTTTCATTCGGATTTGGTTGATGAAGATACACATACAGTTTGACTGCTTAAGGTTACCGGTTAGCTTACGCATTGCTTGAGAAAGCATACGAGCTTGCAGACCCATGTGGCTATCGCCCATCTCACCTTCGATTTCTGCTTTTGGTGTTAGTGCTGCTACTGAGTCGACAACCAAAACATCAATCGCACCTGAACGCGCTAACGCATCACAGATTTCTAGAGCCTGTTCGCCTGTATCAGGCTGAGAGACTAATAGAGCATCGATATCAACACCGAGCTTCTTCGCGTAGATAGGATCAAGCGCGTGCTCAGCATCGATAAAGGCACAAGTTTTACCTACGCGTTGCGCAGCGGCAATCAACTCAAGTGTTAACGTCGTCTTACCTGAAGATTCTGGACCGTAAACTTCAACGATACGACCCATTGGTAAGCCACCAGCACCCAATGCGATATCTAGAGAAAGTGAACCGGTAGAGATGGTTTCAACATCCATTGTGCGGTTATCACCAAGGCGCATGATTGAGCCTTTACCAAATTGCTTTTCAATCTGACCTAGCGCAGCGGCGAGCGCCTTCTGTTTGTTCTCGTCCATCACTTTCTCCAAACTACCCATCATCGCTGATGAATAAAAAATTTTGTTGAGTCCTGTCCAGTGACACTGAACAATCAATGAGTGTCATTATACTGTTGATTCATACAGTGTCTATAGCTGTGTGACATTTTTTTGATTTCACTCGATAGAGTACTGATCTCACGACCATTTTAAACTCGCGATAGTGAAACCATGATCTTGGACTCAACTTTTATCAACACTCTGTCAAATAATCACACAGTGTTTTTAACGCGTATTCAACCGCTTGTGAACGAACCGCGCAGCGATCGCCAGAGAAACGCACTGTTTCGACCGCTTGCCAGCTATTCACATCCGCCCAAGCAAAACACACCGTGCCCACTGGCTTATCTTCACTGCCACCGCCCGGTCCGGCAATGCCGCTGATCGATACCGCGATGGTGGCGTTTGAATATTTGAGAGCGCCAGTCACCATTTCTTGCACGACGGCCTCACTGACGGCGCCGTATTGATCTAACGTTTCAGCGCACACCGCTAACATTTCCATCTTAGCTTCATTACTGTAGGTGATAAATGCACGATCGAACCATGCTGAACTGCCTGCAATATCTGTGACGGCAGTGGCGACACCACCACCAGTACATGACTCTGCGGTGGAAAGCACTTGAGAGTGCTTTGCCAATAGTCTACCCAGTTCTGTACTCAATATTTGGTGTGATTCCATATTCAAAATCCTGATTGTGACTTTTCGCCTGAGATCGATTGACGTATCCTAAGCCGCAATTGTCATAAACGAAAGAAGTTAGCCGTGAAAGCCGAACAAAAACACACCCCAATGATGCAGCAATATCTTAAGTTGAAAGCCGAAAACCCTGAGATTATGTTGTTTTATCGGATGGGTGACTTTTATGAGCTTTTTTATGATGACGCCAAGCGCGCTTCGCAATTACTCGATATCTCACTCACCAAGCGTGGGGCTTCAGCTGGTGAACCCATTCCTATGGCTGGCGTGCCTTACCATGCGGTAGAAGGCTACCTCGCTAAGCTGGTTCAATTGGGTGAATCCGTCGCGATCTGTGAGCAAATTGGCGATCCCGCGACCAGCAAAGGGCCTGTTGAACGCAAAGTGGTGCGTATCGTTACGCCGGGCACGGTGACCGACGAAGCACTCTTATCTGAGCGTGTTGATAACTTGATTGCAGCTATCTATCAACATAATGATAAGTTTGGTTATGCGACGCTTGATATTACTTCTGGCCGTTTTCAGCTTACCGAGCCAGAAACCGAAGAGGCGATGGCTGCCGAACTTCAACGCACCTCGCCTCGCGAACTGCTTTTCCCTGAAGATTTTGACGCCGTAAATTTGATGGCGTCACGCACGGGCAATCGACGCCGTCCTGTGTGGGAATTTGAAATCGACACCGCGAAACAGCAACTAAACCAGCAGTTCGGCACGCGTGATTTAGTTGGCTTTGGCGTTGAAAATGCCACGCTAGGTTTGTGTGCTGCGGGCTGTTTGATTCAATATGTTAAAGATACCCAACGCACAGCATTGCCGCACATTCGTTCACTGACGTTTGACCGACAAGATCACTCAGTTATCTTGGATGCAGCGACCCGGCGCAACCTCGAGATCACTCAGAACCTTGCTGGCGGCTTAAGCAATACGCTTGCGGAAGTGCTGGATAAAACGGCGACGCCTATGGGTAGCCGAATGCTCAAACGCTGGTTACACCAGCCAATGCGCTGCGCCGATACGCTTAATCAACGCCTTGATGCGATCAGTGAGATCAAAGATTTAAGCCTGTTTGGCGATCTCCTGCCAGTGCTCAAACAGATTGGTGACATTGAGCGTATTCTCGCGCGACTCGCTCTACGATCTGCTCGCCCACGCGATCTCGCGCGCCTGCGCCACGCAATGCAACAACTCCCTGAGCTAGCCGAAGTCGTTAACGGCCTTAATCACCCTTACCTCGCCAAACTCGCTCAATACGCCGCGCCGCTTGATGATGTTTGTGATTTGCTTGAGCGCGCAGTCAAAGAGAACCCACCCGTGGTGATCCGCGAAGGTGGCGTGATAGCCTCAGGTTATAGCGCTGAGCTTGATGAGTGGCGTGACTTGGCTGATGGCGCCACCGAATACCTCGATAAGCTCGAGCGCGAAGAGCGTGAGCAGAATGGCATTGATACGCTCAAAGTTGGCTACAATGCCGTGCACGGCTTCTTTATTCAGGTAAGCCGAGGGCAAAGCCACCTAGTGCCTGCACACTATGTGCGTCGCCAAACGCTGAAAAATGCCGAGCGCTATATCATTCCCGAATTGAAAGAACATGAAGACAAGGTGCTAAGCTCAAAATCGAAAGCACTGTCGATTGAGAAAAAACTCTGGGAAGAGCTGTTCGACCTCTTATTGCCACATTTAGAGCAGTTGCAAAATTTGGCTTCTGCCGTATCTCAGCTTGATGTACTGCAAAACTTAGCCGAGCGTGCTGATAGTTTAGATTACTGTCGACCAACGTTAACTACGCAACCGGGGATCAATATCCTCGGTGGTCGTCATCCTGTGGTTGAGCAAGTAATGGACGAACCGTTTATTGCGAACCCCGTCGAGCTCAATGCTGGCCGTAAAATGCTGATTGTCACAGGCCCGAACATGGGGGGTAAATCAACGTATATGCGCCAAACTGCCTTAATCGCTCTCATGGCGCACATCGGCTCTTACGTGCCTGCAGAAACGGCCGACATTGGCTTAATCGACCGTATCTTTACCCGTATCGGCGCATCGGATGATCTCGCCTCTGGCCGTTCCACCTTTATGGTGGAGATGACCGAAACAGCGAATATCCTGCACAACGCGACTGAACGCAGTTTAGTGTTGATGGATGAAATTGGTCGCGGCACCAGTACCTACGATGGCCTATCTCTCGCCTGGGCAAGTGCCGAATGGTTAGCGAAGCAAATCGGCGCACTCACCCTGTTTGCTACGCATTATTTTGAATTAACCGAGTTGCCGAAGCAAATTCCTCACTTGGCGAATGTCCACTTAGATGCAATTGAACATGGTGATAGCATTGCCTTTATGCACGCCGTACAAGAAGGCGCGGCCAGCAAATCTTTCGGCCTCGCGGTTGCAGGCCTGGCTGGTGTACCAAAAGCCGTCATCAAGCAAGCACGCGCTAAGCTGACTCAGCTCGAACAACTTAGCCTTGCGACCCCTTCTTCAACACTGGCAAGCAATGCGGTCGACATTGCTAATCAGCTGAGTTTGATTCCCGAGCCAAGTGAAGTGGAAGAAGCTTTGGCCAATATTGACCCTGACGATCTAACGCCACGCCAAGCTCTAGAGGCCTTGTATCGCTTAAAACGACTAATCTAGAACGAAAGTTTAGAACTAAAGCGCCACCATAATGCCGTATCGATTAATCGCTGCGGCATTTTTTGTTCACGATACGATGAGTTATCGCGATCTGGTTCTAAAGATGTTCGTAACAAGTTGTAACTTAACATTTCAAGTCGAATGACCGATCGGAATAAACACAAAACTCATTGTTAATAAATCTCACCCTCCCTCATTCTAAGCGCATCGAAAATTCTAATGTGTGGAGATTCATATGAACAAACAACTTGCCCGCGCTCAACGCGGTTTTACCCTTATCGAACTGATGATCGTAGTGGCGATTATTGCCATCCTTTCCATGTTTGCCGTTCCGGCCTACCAGAACTATACAACCAAGGCTCATGCTACAGAGATGTTAAATTCAATGTCAGCAGTAAAAACAGGCCTTGCCATCTGCTTAGCTTCAAATCCAGCCTCTGAGTGCACTCCGGGCAAGCATGGTGTGCCCACCGAGCAAGATTTCAATACGTATACCGTAGTATCATCTGTTTCAGGAGGCACTGCTACAATTACGTCTAGTGTTAAGGCTTCAGCCAGCAAAGGGACAATCACTGGTGGTCAATATGTTAAACTGACAGCAGCCTCAAGTGCATCAGGTCTAGTGTGGAATATCGGTTGCTCTGTGAGCGGCGCTTGGTGCCCAAGTAATTAATGAACCAATACCTGCTTAAAGTTCTTGTTCAGGAGGGGATACTCTCTCCTGAACAAGAGGTCGACCTTAGGAACCAAGATTGCCCATCATCGCTGGCATTATTGGAACAGGTCGCTGAACTTCCTCAACTCAACTCAGCCAAACTGGCTGAGTTTTTCAGTCACTATTTTTCCATTCCAAAAGTCGATTTAAGCCAATATCGCTATGCAGATCTCTGTAACCATCTTGGCCTCAGCTCTCTAATTCAAAAATTTACTGCGATTCCCATTAAGCAGGATGCACAAACGCTTACTGTCGCGATCGCCGACCCGACCAGCAGCGAAGTCGAAGATGAATTCCGCTTTGCTACCGGCTTACAAGTTGAATTGGTTCTTGCCGATCTGAGCTCAACAAAGAAAGCCATCTATTCACTGTATGGGCGCAACCTTCAATCTGATGGTGGGGCGAAAAAAGAGATTAACGCTTTCGAGCTTGAACAACTGGTTAGCCTAAGTGATGAAGAGCTGAGTGACATTGAAGACCTCAGCCAAGATGAGGCACCGGTCAGTCGTTACATTCACCAAATTTTGCTCGAGGCGATTCGCAAAGGTGCTTCAGATATCCACTTTGAACCTTACGAAAAGTTTTATCGCGTTCGCTTGCGTTGCGATGGTATTTTGGTCGAAAGCCATCAACCCGCCGCGCAACTTGGCCGTCGCTTATCGACTCGGGTAAAAATTCTCGCCAACCTTGATATTGCCGAACGCCGACTGCCGCAAGATGGCCGAACCAAAGTAAAACTTAACGCCGAACTTTCTGTGGATATGCGTGTATCCACCCTTCCCACCTTATGGGGAGAAAAAGTGGTACTGCGGTTACTAGAAAGTAGCGCGGCAACGTTAGACATAAATCGCCTTGGGTACAACGAAGAGCAAAAAAATCGCTACCTCAACGCCTTAAAGAAACCTCAAGGTTTGATTTTAATGACCGGTCCAACCGGCAGCGGCAAAACCGTTTCCTTGTATACCGGTTTAAGCATTCTGAATACGTCGCAGGTTAATATTGCGACTGCAGAAGACCCCGTAGAAATAAATCTGCCCGGGATCAATCAAGTGCAAGTTCAACCGCACATCGGGTTTGATTTTGCGACGGCTCTGCGATCTTTTTTACGCCAAGATCCCGATGTTGTTATGGTGGGTGAAATTCGCGATCTTGAAACGGCGGAAATTGCGATTAAAGCCTCCCAAACGGGCCACTTAGTACTATCGACGCTGCATACCAACTCCGCAGCAGAAACCTTGATTCGACTGCAAAACATGGGGATCCAACCCTACAACCTAGCATCATCATTGAGCTTAATTATTGCCCAGCGACTGATCCGAAAACTGTGTCGCCATTGCAAACTACCTTGCGATCTCGATCTTTCGACCTTAAGCCCTGCTTTATTAGCCCATTTTTCACTTGGCGATACCACTCCAGTTTTTCAAGCGAATAGCTCGGGGTGTGAGCATTGCAACCATGGCTATCATGGTCGACTCGGACTGTTTGAAGTCATGGAAGTGAGTGGGGATTTGCATCATGCGATTTTAAAACAAGCCGGAGCCAAAGAAACCGAAGAAATCGCCAGAAGACAAGGCATGATGACGCTTCAAGAATCGGGAATGGAAAAACTCTTATCCGGAGAGACCAGTTTACAAGAATTACAACGCGTCCTTTTCTTAACTTAAACGGTTCTTAATTGAAATAATAGGTCTGAATAATGGCAAATAAACCTAAAGTTGAACTCAAAGTCTATCGCTGGAAAGGCACGAACACCGTCGGTCGCTTAGTCTCCGGGAAATTTCTTGCGCTTGGTGAAAGTGAAGTACGCGATCGTTTGAAATCACAAAAAATTCGCATTCAAAAGATTTCCTCGCATAAAGTCTCAGCCATACAGAAACGCTTACAGCAGATCAAAACCAAAGACATCACCTTGCTCACTCGTCAACTTTCAACCATGTTGGCAACCGGTATCCCGCTAATACAAGCGCTAAAATTGGTCAGCGATAACCATAGAAAAGCAGAGATGATATCGCTGTTACTCAATCTATCAAAGAATGTCGAGTCGGGCATGCCCTTAAGCAGTGCATTAAAAGAGACGAAGCATTTTGATCCTCTTTATGTCGACTTAATTGCTACCGGTGAAGCGACCGGTAATTTAGCGCAAGTGTTTGAACGTATTGCCTCTTACCGAGAAAAATCGGAGCGCCTCAAAGCCAAAGTAATTAAAGCCATGATTTATCCATCTATGGTGTTAGCGGTTGCACTCATCGTCAGTTGGGGCATGTTAACCATGGTTATCCCCCAGTTTGAATCCATGTTCAACAGCTTTGGCGCCGATTTACCATGGTTTACCCAGCAAGTACTCAATGTCTCCTACTTCGCTCGAGACCATGGGCCTATGATTGCTGCCTCGTTCGCGATTGTGTTTATCGCGATAAAATTTGCTCGTGCACGTTCGTACAATATACGACTCTACTTCAGTCGGCTCAGTTTACGCATGCCCATTATCGGTTCCGTACTCTCAAAAGCGGCGATCGCCAAATTTAGCCGCACAATGGCAACCAGCTTTGGGGCAGGTATTCCTATTTTATCGTGTTTGAAATCTTCCGCGAAAACGACCAACAATTGCTACTATCAAGCGGCGATCGAAAGTGTCCATAAAGAGACAGCTGCAGGGATGCCACTTTATTTAGCGATGCGCCACAGCAACACCTTTCCTGAAATGCCCCTGCAAATGATGATGATTGGTGAGGAAGCAGGGCGACTTGATGAAATGCTCAATAAAGTCGCCACCATCTACGAAATTGAAATTGATGATACCGTCGATAACTTAGGGAAGATCCTTGAACCGATGATCATCGTCTTGCTCAGCGTATTGGTTGGCAGCATGGTGATCGCAATCTATTTACCAATATTTAATTTAATGAATGTTATAGGCTAAAATGGCCGCTCACTATTAAGTCTGTGCGCTCACGCCTTTAACGAGTTATTTATGGAACTGTTTATCTATTACCCTTGGCTATTTCCTCTACTAGCCACGGTATTCGGCCTTATTGTCGGTAGTTTTCTCAATGTGGTGATCCACCGCCTACCGATCATGATGGAAAGAGAATGGCGCCAAGAATGCGTGGAAAACTTCCCGAACAGTCACATTGAAGCGCCAACGGGTGTTTTTAACCTTAGCGTGCCACGTTCTCGATGCCCTCACTGCCAAACGCAGATTCGAGTGATCGATAATATCCCCGTCATTAGTTGGTTGCTATTACGCGGAAAATGCCACCAATGCAAAAGTAACATCAGTGTTCGTTACCCGTTAATTGAACTACTCACCGGGGGATTGTGTTTATTGATTAGCACAAGCTTGCCTGCCGACTACTACTCAATTGCACTGCTATTCTTCACCTTTGTTTTGGTTGCTGCGACGTTTATTGATCTCGACACCATGCTTCTGCCCGATCAACTCACCTTACCACTCATGTGGAGCGGCATTGCATTAGCATTATTTGGCATTAGCCCTATCAGCCTGCAAGATTCAATCATCGGTGCGATGGCCGGTTACCTGTGCTTATGGAGTGTTTACTGGGGCTTTAAGCTGCTGACAAAAAAAGAAGGCATGGGCTACGGTGATTTCAAACTGTTAGCAGCATTAGGCGCTTGGCTTGGCTGGCAGTATTTACCCATGATCATTCTGATGTCCTCGCTCGTCGGGTTAGTGTTCGGCCTCATCCAATTGCGCTTGCAACGTAAAGGCATTGATAAAGCCTTTCCTTTTGGGCCCTACTTAGCGATTGCGGGTTGGATTGCCATGTTGTGGGGGGAACAAATCCTATATAGTTACTATCGTTTTCTATTAGGAGCATAATCTGATGGCATTTGTTGTTGGCCTAACCGGTGGAATCGCGAGTGGAAAAACCACCGTCGCCAATTTATTTCACGATCACTTTCAGATAGAGATCGTTGATGCCGATATTATTGCTCGAGAAGTCGTCGAGCCAGGTAGCGAAGGATTACGTCAAATTCTATCGCGCTATGGTGATGAACTACTGACTCATGACGGCGTATTAAACCGCCCTCGACTGCGTGAGATTATCTTTGCCCAGCCAGAAGAAAAACAATGGCTAGACGCCCTGTTGCACCCATTAATTCGCCTGCGGATGACCCAACAACTCAAGCAAGTCACCAGCCCTTACGCCTTGTTAGTTATTCCGCTAATGGTCGAGAACAACCTTCAAACCCTTGCTGACCATATTTTGGTGGTGGATGTCGATGAGTCTACGCAAATAGAAAGAACCATGAACCGTGATGGCGTTTCTGAAAACCAAGCAAAATCGATATTGAAATCTCAAGCCAGCCGAGAAGCACGGCTTGCGATTGCTAATGATGTGATTACAAACCACACAAAAAACCAACAACTTTTGTACCAAATCACAAAATTACATAAAAAGTACCTAGAAATGTGTAGTACAAATCGGTGAGAATAACCTTACAGAAATTCAGAGCTGCAATTAATGACTACTCACTACTTTGAACATCCGCTGAACGAGAAAACCCGCATCTATCTTCGCGTAGAGGCGCTATTGCATCAGTTGAATGCTTCATCGCACTTTAGTGACGATTTACAGCATCTTAATTTTTTTCGCGCCCTCTTTGATTTATTAGAAATATTTGAACAGATTCAGCTCAAAAGTGAGCTGGCGAAAGATATTGAAAAGCAACGCCAGACCTATCGGAATTGGCGAAATTTTGATGGCGTAGACCAAGAAATGTTGAATACAATTCTTCTCGAAGTCGACCAAGTTCATAGCCAGTTAATGGCAGCAGAACGCTTTGGACAAAGCCTGAAAGAAGATCGTTTTTTGAGTGCGATTCGCCAGCGCTTTAACTTACCCGGTGGTGCGTGTTGTTTTGATTTACCCGCTCTCGACCACTGGCTGCATTTAGCCCAAGAGGCCAAACAAGCCGATGCTTGCAACTGGATGGAAACATTAACGTCGCTATCTCATGCACTGAAGCTGTGGCTAAAGTTAAGCCGAGAAACCGGCCAATCAATGATGCAGCAAGCTCATAACGGCTTCTATCAAAGCGATGCCGAAGAAGCGAATATTCTGCGTCTACACATTCCCATGCATTTTGGCGTGTACCCCATGATTTCTGGCCATAAGAACCGATTTGCCATCAAATTTATTGATTTTAAATCGGGACAAGCCTTTACCGGTAACGTTGAATTTGAATTGGCCGTTTGCGGTTAATCGTATAAAGCTTAATTACGCATACAACCCTAGTTGCTATACTGGCCATAACCTTTACTGAACAATCCTGATTTATGACGAATATAACTAAAGTTCCTTGCCCACAATGTGGTACTGAGGTCGTGTGGGGCGAGCAGAGCCCGTTCCGTCCATTTTGCAGTAAGCAATGCCAAATGATCGACTTTGGCGAATGGGCCGATGAAGAAAACAGCATCGCAGGCGCTCCCGACATGTCTGACAGCGATGGTTGGTCAGAAGACCAATACTGATCAAATCAAGGCGCTAAGAAGAATCGAAAGCTGATGTGAAAACATCGGCTTTTTTGTTGTCTGCGAATACCCATCAAGGTCAGTCATCGGATAAGCATTGATCTAAAAATCAAAATCTGATGTTGATTGATATGAGTCTCAAATTTTTTGAGAGCGATGCACAGGGTATTTTGCGAGCGTAAAGTGAAGAGGGTGTTTCGTTGATATCAATGCGAGTAAATGAATACCGATGACGAAACGGTCATGAGATAGCCCCGCTTAGCACCTAAAACAAAAAAGCGGAGACCAAATGGTCTCCGCTAAATACTATGAGAACGCTAGTTATAGCATTACTTCTTAGTAAGTTTCTCTTTGATACGAGCTGACTTACCAGAACGCTCACGTAGGTAGTACAACTTGGCACGACGTACTGCACCGCGGCGTTTAACTTCAATGCTATCAACTACTGGAGAGTGTGTTTGGAACGTACGCTCAACACCTTCACCGTTAGAGATCTTACGTACAGTGAAAGCTGAGTGTAGACCACGGTTACGGATTGCGATTACAACGCCTTCGAAAGCCTGTAGACGCTCACGCTCACCTTCTTTAACTTTAACTTGTACAATAACAGTGTCACCTGGTGCAAATTTAGGTAGACCTGTTTTTAGTTGCTCATCTTCAAGAGCTTTAATGATGTTACTCATTTTAATAAATTCCTAGAATAAACTGATACTTAATAAAATAGGTTACTGCTTACTTTTCACCTGCGCGATGCGCTTTAATGAATTCAGCCAGTAATTGTTCCTGTTCGTCAGTCAGAGCTAGGTTTTCCAGGAGTTCTGGTCTTCTTAGCCAAGTACGGCCTAGCGATTGCGATAATCGCCAGCGACGAATGTCCTTATGGTTGCCTGACATTAGTACCGCAGGTACATCTTTGCCATCCAACGTTTCAGGGCGCGTATAATGAGGGCAATCTAGCAAACCATTTGCAAAAGAATCTTCTTCTGCTGACGCAAAGTCTCCAAGTACACCAGGAATAAACCTTGATACTGAGTCAATTAGCGTCATGGCTGGTATTTCACCACCCGTCATCACAAAATCCCCAATTGACCATTCTTCGTCAACTTCAGATTGAATGATGCGCTCATCTACCCCTTCATAGCGACCACAAATAAGAAGCAAGTTCTCGTTTGTTGCCAACTCTTCAACCCCAGCTTGGTCGAGTTTGCGACCTTGAGGCGATAGGTAAATAACTTTCGTCTTTCCCGGTGAAGCCTTTTTGGCAGATTGAATGGCGTCGCGCAAAGGCTGAACCATCATCAACATACCTGGACCACCACCGTAAGGTCTATCATCAACAGTGCGATGTTTATCATGAGTGAAATCACGGGGATTCCATGTCTCAATAGATAAAAGACCCTTTTTAACCGCTTGACCTGTTACTCCAAAATCAGTAACAGAACGGAACATTTCAGGAAAAAGGCTAATTATGCCAACCCACATGTGTTCTCTCGCTCTGTAGTTTTGGAATTAGAATCCAGGATCCCAGTCAACTTCGATCCGTTGAGCGACGCGATCAACTTTGATGATCACTTGCTCTTCAAGGTACGGGATTAACCGTTCCTTTTGTCCGAAAGCATCTTTAAGATTCGCTTTAACAACCAGAACATCGTTTGAGCCCGTTTCTAGCATGTCGGTAACGACACCTAGATCGTAACCTTTAGTGGTTACAACTTGCATACCAAACAATTCGCGCCAGTAGAATTCTTCTTCTGACAGCTCAGGAAGTACCGCAGGGTCAATAGCAATTTCAAAGTTGGTTAGCAGTTGCGCACTTTCGCGAACATCTAACCCTGCTAGTTTACATACATAACCTTGGCCATGACGTTTCCAGCTTTCTACTTTGTACTCAACCCATTCGCCTTTTTGGTTTAAATACCAAGGGCTATAATCAAAAATACTTTCAGCATTGTCTGTGTAGGAGAACACTTTAAGCCAGCCACGAATACCATAGGTAGACCCAAGTTTACCCACAATGATTCTGTTATTTTGCTCACTCATAGTTTCTTTACCCTTCATCGACATAAGCTATTTCTCTTTAAAAAAGAATTAAGCCGCTTTTTGAGCGTCTTTAACTAGCTTAGCTACGCGGTCAGATAGAGATGCGCCTTGACCAACCCAATGGTTAACGCGATCTAGGTCTAGACGTAGACCTTCTTCTTGACCTTGAGCAGTAGGGTTAAAGAAACCTACTTTCTCGATGAAACGGCCAGTTGCAGCGTTACGGCTATCCGCAACTACGATTTGGTAAAATGGACGCTTTTTAGCGCCGTGACGTGCCAAACGAATGGTAACCATGTCGTCCTCTTTGCTTTCTCAAAAATAAAATTAACCCCAATAACCGTCTAATTAAGTTAAACAGTTTGGGGTCTCGTGCCAAAATAAAGCTCCGGAATTTTACTCTTATTAGGGAGCAATGCAAGGTGTTTAAGCTATTTTTTCACCACCACAAATCTGAAAAGAAGTATGTGATTTAGCTAACACCTTGAAACTTCATTTGTGTTTGTATGATTAACGACCAAACGGGTTAAAACCACCACCCATGCCGCCACCCATCATACCTTGCATATTACGCATCATTCCTTTCATGCCACCCTTCTGCATTTTTTTCATCATCTTCTGCATCTGAGTGAACTGTTTCAGCAGGCGGTTAACATCTTGTACTTGTGTACCCGAACCTGCTGCAATACGTTTTTTGCGTGAACCTTTAATCAGTTCAGGGCGCTGACGCTCTTTCATCGTCATCGAGTTAATGATCGCTTCCATCTGATGGAACATCTTGTCATCAACTTTATCTTTCACGTTGGCCGGTAAGTTGCTCATGCCTGGCAGCTTATCCATCATGCCCATCATGCCGCCCATGTTCTGCATCTGACCAAGCTGCTCGCGGAAATCTTCCAAATCGAAGCCTTTCTTCTCTTTGAATTTCTTCGCAAGCTTTTCTGCTTTTTCAGTATCAACATTACGTTGCAAATCTTCAATCAGTGACAGTACGTCACCCATACCCAAAATACGTGATGCAACACGATCAGGGTGGAATGGTTCTAGTGCGTCGGTCTTCTCACCCACACCCAAGAATTTGATTGGTTTGCCCGTAATATGGCGAACAGACAGTGCCGCACCACCACGCGCGTCGCCATCAACTTTCGTCAAGATTACGCCCGTTAGCGGGATTGCATCACCAAACGCTTTCGCGGTATTGGCCGCATCTTGACCCGTCATTGCATCAACAACGAATAACGTTTCGATAGGGTTAATTGCCGCGTGAAGATCTTGGATCTCCGCCATCATCACTTCATCGACGGCCAAACGGCCCGCAGTATCGACAATCAGTACGTCGTAGAATTTCTTCTTCGCGTGGTCGATTGCCGCATTAGCAATATCAAGTGGCTTTTGGTCCGCTGAAGAAGGGAAGAAATCAACACCGATATCGGTCGCTAGCGTTTCTAGCTGCTTGATCGCCGCAGGGCGATACACGTCAGCAGAAACAACCAATACTTTCTTCTTCTCACGCTCTTTAAGCAGTTTTGATAGTTTACCTACCGAGGTGGTTTTACCCGCACCTTGTAGACCCGCCATCAAGATAACCGCAGGTGGTTGAGCGGCAAGGTTTAGCGCCTCGTTCGACTCACCCATAACCGCTTCAAGCTCAGCCTGAACGATTTTGATAAATTCTTGGCCCGGTGTCAGAGATTTCGAAACCTCGACACCCACAGCGCTTTCTTTAATACGTTGAATGAAGTCGCGCACCACTGGTAACGCCACATCGGCTTCCAGAAGTGCCATACGGACTTCACGTAAGGTTTCTTTTATGTTGTCTTCAGTCAGACGTCCTTTACCACTGATGTTTTTCAGGGTCTTGGATAGGCGATCCGTTAAATTCTCAAACATCCTTTACTCTTCGCTAATTTCGGCGACATATTACTATGAGTATACCTTAGCCAAGCCTGACTTGGCACTAGGCGATTAGAATTTGATCTCTCATCTCTTACAATTGACTTGATATAAGCCATGGCCCAAGCCGGGGATGCAAGGTATAATTTGTTAAAAATCGACCAGTTTAATTGAGAGTAATGGATAACTTAATCGCGGTAAGCGCAGCAATACTTTACGTATTAGCCATCGCCACTATCATTCCTGGCCTCGTGCATCAAACCGGCATTCGCGCCAAAACAGTCTTAATCAGTGCCTTTCTCGCGCTGTTTTTTCATGCTTGGTCTCTCAGCGATCTTATCTTTGCCGACTCAGGGCAAAATCTCAGTATTTTGAATGTGGCTTCCCTGATTAGTTTTATTGTTTCAATGGTGATGAGTATCGCCATGTTTAAAACTCGGATTTGGTTTTTATTGCCTGTGGTTTACAGTTTCTCTGCGATTAACCTCAGCGCCGCCGCTTTTCTGCCCAGCTCCTACATGACCCATTTCGAGAATGACCCAAAACTGCTGATCCATATTTCTTTGGCTTTGTTTTCTTATTCCACTCTGACGATTGGGGCGCTTTATGCGTTACAACTCGCTTGGTTAGATAACAAACTTAAAAACAAAAAAGCCCTCGCGATCAACCCTAACATTCCACCATTGATGTTGATTGAACGTCAGCTGTTTAAAATCATTCTGATCGGAAATCTATTATTAACCGCCACACTGATCACGGGCTTTACCTTTGTGCAGGATATGTTTGCTCAAGGAAAAGCACACAAAGGCATTCTTTCTTTTATTGCTTGGATCATCTATTCCGTGCTGCTTTGGGGACACTACCAAAAAGGCTGGCGAGGAAAAAAAGTGACTTGGTTTGCGGTGGCTGGTGCCAGCATCCTTACGTTGGCCTACTTTGGCAGCCGATTTGTTCGTGAGATAATCCTCAACTAACCCTTTAGAAAAGCACACTCGTTGTGCTTTTTTATTACCAAAATAAAGAACGACGTTCCATATAAAAAATTGACTTAACAAAATGGTTAGTTCATAAATTAATCACAGCATCACAAGGAAGCAATGCGTTTTGAACGACATATCCACGGGTATCTTATTTGCGCTACTCGCGTGTCTGATTGTTATTTCAGGTTACTTTTCTGGTTCAGAAACGGGCATGATGGCTCTGAACCGTTATCGACTTAAGCACTTATCCAATAATGGCCACAAAGGCGCAAAGCGAGTTGAAAGACTGCTTGAACGGCCTGACCGCTTGATTGGCCTAATTCTTATCGGCAACAACTTGGTTAATATCCTCGCCTCTGCCATTGCGACCATTCTTGGTATGCGGCTATATGGGGATTTTGGTGTTGCAATCGCCACTGGTGTATTAACCTTGACCATCCTTGTGTTTGCTGAAGTCACACCTAAAACACTCGCCGCGCTTTACCCTGAACGTGTCTCTTACGCCAGCAGCATTGTGCTCACCCTACTGATGAAACTGTTGTCACCATTGGTCATCTTTATTAATTTTATTACCAACGGTTTTATTCGCTTAATGGGCATAAAAGCGATTCACAGCAACGACGACCATCTAAGTTCTGAAGAGCTTCGTACTGTCGTCAATGAAGCCGGCAGCCTTATCCCTCATCGCCACCAAGACATGCTGATTTCTATTCTGGATCTTGAACATGTGACCGTGAACGACATCATGGTGCCGCGCAATGAAATTACCGGAATTGATATTAACGATGATTGGAAATCAATCGTCCGGCAACTCACCCACTCTCCCCATGGCAGAATCGTGCTCTATCGAGATCAAATTGATGAGGCCGTCGGCATGCTTCGCCTGCGTGAAGCCTATCGATTAATGCTGGAGAAAAATGAGTTTAATAAAGAGACACTATTGCGCGCGGCTGATGAAGTGTACTACATCCCAGAAAGTACCCCTCTAAACGTACAACTCCTCAAGTTTCAGCGTAAAAAACAGCGGATTGGCTTAATCGTCGATGAGTATGGCGACATTAATGGCCTGATTACATTGGAAGATATTTTAGAGGAAATCGTCGGTGAGTTTACAACCTCAATGACACCAAGCTTGTCGGAAGAAATCATCCCCCAAGACGACGGCAGCTTTTTAATTGAGGGGAGCGCCAATATTCGCGATATCAACAAAGGGCTAAAATGGTCTTTGCCAACCGATGGGCCAAGGACCTTGAACGGTCTGATTTTAGAACACTTAGAAGATATCCCGGAAAGTCATTTAAGCGTGCAAGTTGCAGGGCATCCGATGGAAATAGTCAAAATAGAAGAGAACCGCATTAAGCTCATCAAGGTACATCCTTTACGCTCTAAAGCATCATAACCCAATAATAAAAACGCCTTGGCAAGCCAAGGCGTTTTTATTATTTATCTTGCCTCGAATATCGAAGCAACTGCAACGTGATTAATCGCTTTCTACACTAAACAAGTTTTCCATGCTTAAACCTTGTTTTACCAAGATTTCACGTAAACGACGCAGGCCTTCCACTTGAATTTGACGAACACGCTCACGTGTTAAGTTAATCTCACGTCCAACCTCTTCGAGTGTGGATGGTTCATACCCTAGCAACCCAAAGCGACGCGCTAAGACTTCTTTTTGCTTAGGATTAAGCTCATCAAGCCAGTTAATCAGTGAGTCTTTAATATCGTCATCTTGCGTCTATACCTCAGGGTCAGAATGCTTCACATCTGGAATGATATCCAAAAGCGCTTTCTCACCATCACCGCCAATTGGCGTATCAACAGAGCTAATTCTTTCATTCAAACGCAGCATCTTGCTGACATCATCAACCGGTTTATCAAGTTGAAATGCAATCTCTTCTGCGGTTGGTTCATGATCGAGTTTTTGTGAAAGTTCACGAGCTGTACGCAAGTATATATTCAGCTCTTTCACAACATGAATAGGTAAACGAATGGTACGAGTTTGGTTCATCAATGCGCGCTCAATGGTTTGACGAATCCACCATGTCGCATAAGTTGAGAATCGAAAACCACGTTCAGGGTCGAATTTCTCAACAGCACGGATTAAGCCCAAATTACCTTCTTCAATCAGGTCAAGTAATGCAAGACCACGATTGCTATAACGGCGGGAAATTTTCACCACTAAACGTAAATTACTCTCGATCATACGCTTGCGTGCCGCTTCATCTCCTCTTAATGCTCGTCGAGCATAGAGTACTTCTTCTTCTGCGGTCAGCAGTGGTGAAAAGCCGATTTCTCCGAGGTAAAGCTGAGTCGCATCAAGGCTCTTGCTTGATACTTCATACCCTTCTTTCGTCGTGTCATTGGCTGGAGTGGATTTAGCTGAAGCTTGTGCTTCAACCTCTAACGATTCCATGTTATTGAGATCAAAATCTTCAACTTTTGTAGCTGTATTGCTCATACTCATAGCGCCTCCCCATGGCGAGTTAGCAAGACATTTTAAACATCCTATGCCGCTAATTTTTACCTATTGCAAATCAAGTTATGGTAAGTAGCGTTTTGGATTAACTGACTTACCTTGGTAGCGTATTTCAAAGTGCAAGCGAACACTATTGGTACCCGAACTACCCATTGTTGCGATTTTTTGTCCTGCTTTTACACTTTGTCCTTCGTGTACTAGCAACTTATCGTTGTGCGCATAAGCGCTTAAATATTTATCGTTATGTTTTATTATTACGAGGTTGCCATAACCTCGTAGGGCGTTACCTGAATAGACGACAGAACCTGCTGCAGTGGCATTAATGGATTGACCTCGCTGTCCCGCAATGTCGATCCCTTTATTCCCTTGATCACCCGCAGAGAAATTCTTTATCACTCTCCCTTTCGTTGGCCACAACCATTTGGCAACATTAACATTAGCAGGTGCTTTCTTACTGACAACCTTGTTAACATCTTGTTTACCTTTAGTGCCAACATACTCCTTTGGTTTAGATTGTTCAACCTTTTTGGCGACGGTTTTTTGTGCTACCGGTTTCTTAGGCACCGGCTTGCTTTGTGTAACCTTTTGAGTAGAGCTTTTACTCTGCGCCGGGGTTTTTACCGGTTTACTCGCGGCAACTCCCGCTGTGACTGCGGTTGCGGCAACGACGCTACTGGATTTTCCATAGGAAGGGGTTTGGTACGCGGGTTGCCATAATTTCAATTTTTGCCCAGGAAAAATCGTATAAGGCGCTTGCAAATGGTTATAACGAATAATGTCTTTTACATCTTTATTGGTCACGTAGGCAATAAAGTAGAGCGTATCGCCACGCTCCACTTGATAGTAACTGCCTCGGAAGCTTCCACGCGATATCGCATCATAATCTTTATCCAAACTTGATACTGGTGCAGGGGTATGAGCAGCGCACCCAACGAGCACGCTACCTAGAGCAAACATCAATAACGCTTTAGATTTTACAAACATGATTACGCGAGATCACCTGCAACTAATGGTACAAAACGCACCATTTCAATCACTTCAGACAAATATTCGTCACCTTGACGAACAATTTTTAGCAACTTTTGCTCTTCAACACCAACGGGAATCACCATCACGCCACCGTCGTTCAGCTGCTCTAGTAATACCGATGGAATCGAGTCAGCGGCGGCCGTGACGATAATGGCATCAAAAGGCGCTTTTGCTGACCAACCTTGCCATCCATCGCCATGTTTTGTTGATACATTATAAATATCGAGCTGTTTAAGACGACGCTTCGCATCCCACTGCAACGCTTTAATACGTTCAATCGAGAAGACGTGATCAACCAACTGAGCTAAGACAGCGGTTTGAAAGCCGGAACCCGTGCCCACCTCTAAGACTTTACTTTCTCGTTTTAGTTCGAGAATTTCTGTCATTTTGGCCACGATATAAGGTTGGGAGATCGTTTGACCAAATCCGATGGGTAGCGCGTTGTTATCGTATGCCTGATGAATCATTGCCTGAGAAACAAAACGGTCTCGTGGCAGGCGATAGATCGCATTCAGAACCGCTTGGTCATGAATGCCACTCGCAACAAGTAATTGCATTAATTTGTCGGCATGCGGATTCATCATACCGAATGACCTTTTAACCAAGTATTCATCGCAACAATAGACTCGTGCGCAGTCAGATCGACTTGCAGCGGCGTGATTGATACATAGCCCTGCTCAACCGCATAGAAATCCGTGCCTTCACCCGCATCTTGCTCTTTACCCGGAGGTCCAAGCCAATAGATATCATGGCCGCGTGGATCTTTCTGCTTGATCATCGCTTCCGCGTGATGGCGCGCACCTAATCTTGTTACTTGAGTGCCAGATAGCTCCTCAACCGAAAGGTCTGGAATATTGACATTAAGTAGGCGGTTAGTTGGAATAGGATTTTGCAGGTGTTGCTTCACTAATTCGATCGCAATGTGTGCTGCGGTCGCAAAATGTTGCTTACCCACCAGCGAAAGTGCGATTGATTGAACGCCAAGAAAGTGCCCTTCCATGGCCGCCGCAACCGTACCGGAATAGAGCACGTCATCACCAAGGTTCGCACCGTGGTTAATGCCAGAAAGTACAAGGTCAGGAAGATCGTCTTTCATCAACTCATTCAATGCAAAATGCACACAATCCGTCGGCGTGCCTTGCACCGAGTAGGTATTATCGGCGATTTGATTTACTCGAAGCGGTTGCTCTAACGTCAATGAGTTTGAAGCGCCCGAACGATTACGATCCGGGGCGACAATAACGATATCAGCAAACGGCTTTAGTGCGTCAGCCATGGTGTGAATGCCTTCTGCATGCACACCATCATCGTTGCTCAACAGAATCTTCAAACGAGGTTCAGTGTTGAAAGCTGAGGTCATGAATAAACACGCTCCACTTCAATTTCTTCAATGAGCTCACGAACAATAGAAGTAGCAAAACAACCACAATCTAACGCAAATTTCAGTGTGATGCTGTCGCCTTCCACTGACCATGTTAGATCTTGTGCTTTAAGCGCGATGCTACGACGATCATGACGCATACGGTTACCACGAATCAGAGCCATCAAATCCGGTTCTGAATCCAGGCAAGGCTGTTCTAATAACAACGCCTCTTCTTGCGTTGGCAGTGCATTATCACCCGCCATCGCCGCACTAATTTGCATGCTACCGTTCGCGACAGACTCACGAATACTCACAACGTTTTCAGCCGTAACAAGAATCGGCTTTGCATTCGTTACGCCGGTCTCTTCATCGCTCAGCTTCACATCACTTAACGCGACATCACCCAACATAACTTGAGTGAAGGCATTTTGTTCAATGCGCGCTGAAACAATTTTATTGAAAATCCATGAACGAGCACTCGAAAGAAATAGGCTGCGCTTATTTTGGTCTTTGGTGCGAACGTTATTGCGTCCCCAACGGCGAGCTTCGCTCAGGTTATTACCTTTATGGCCAAAACGCTGGCTACCAAAATAATTAGGCACGCCAACCTCTGCGATATTCTCTAAGCGACGAACAACGTCTGCCACATCGGTCACTTCTGACATCGTCACAACAAAACCATTACTGATGTGATCGCCCGGACGCAGCTTTTTGTTATGGCGGTCAGTCGCCAAAATTTCTATCTGTGGATACTGCGCTAAGAACGCTGAAAAATCTGGCGTTTCACCTTTTGGCAAATGCACGCTTAGCCATTGCTCTGTCACCGCATGGCGATCTTTCAGCCCTGACCAGCTGACATCTTTTGATTTTACGCCACACGCTTTCGCCAGTTCATTGGCCACAAATGCCGTATTTTCACCGGTTTTACGAATGCGCACCATCAGGTGCTCACCTTGGCCTGCAAACTCAAAGCCTAGGTTTTCGGATACTTGGAAGTGCTCAGGTTTTACCTTTAGCTTGCCTTGAGCGGTCGGTTTACCTGTTAGGTAAGCCAATGGAGATAGAATGTCTGACATGATGAGTTCCATCGCTGATCTTGGTCGAGGTGTCAAACGGACAAACACGACCAAATCCAACGATTAAAATTAAAGTTGTTTAACCAGCAATACCACCGCTTCACAAGCGATGCCTTCTTTACGGCCTGTAAAGCCTAAGCGTTCTGTCGTGGTCGCTTTCACGTTAACGTTGCTAAGATCCGTTTCCAAATCTTGTGCAATCGCAGCGCACATCGCTTCAATGTGCGGCGCCATCTTTGGCGCTTGAGCAATAATGGTGATATCCGCATTGCCCAGGGTGTAACCTTGTTCTTTGACACGACGGTAAACATCGCGCAGTAACATTCGGCTATCTGCCCCTTTCCATTTATCATCCGTATCTGGGAAATGGCGACCAATATCCCCCGCTGCAATCGCGCCGAGTAATGCATCACAAAGTGCGTGCAGCGCAACGTCACCATCAGAATGTGCGATCAATCCTTGTTCATAAGGAACAGCAACACCACCAATAATAACAGGACCTTCGCCCCCAAACTTATGGACATCAAAGCCGTGACCAATTCGCATCATGTTTTATCCTTTTTCTCGTTTAAGATAGAACTCAGCTAACGCTAAATCTTCCGGCTGGGTGATTTTGATGTTGTCCGCATAGCCCTGCACTAAAGCAGGCTGTAACCCCGCCCACTCAAAAGCAGAGGCTTCATCGGTAATCATAGCACCCGCAACCAGCGCCTCATTTAAAATGCGCGTTAACGGCTCTGTTTTAAACATTTGTGGAGTGAGAGCATGCCACAATGCTTCGCGATCTACCGTATGGTCTATATCGCCATTCAGGTTTGAACGCTTCATCGTATCACGCACAGGGGAGGCCAAGATTGCGCCAACATCGTGTGTTTGTGATACTGAAATCAGTGTATTTAAGTCTTCTACTCGCACGCACGGGCGCGCAGCGTCGTGCACCATCACCCACTCAGCAAGCTGTTGAGCATGCACATATTGCAATGCTGACAGCACAGAATCAGCACGCTCTTTGCCCCCCGATACGCGAACAACTCGTGGATGGGTCGCGATGCTTAATTCAGGGAAATAGGGGTCACCATCCGTAATCGCGACAACGACAAGAGTCACCGCCGGATGCGCGAGCAGTTTTTCTATCGTGTGCTCAAGTACGGTTTTCTGAGCAATGGTGAGATATTGTTTCGGTTTGCCTGCTTTCATTCGGCTGCCAACACCGGCGGCCGGCACAATCGCAACAAGAGACAGTGGGGATTGAGTCACCATTATTTGTGATCATCTCCAATAATGCGGTAGAAGGTTTCACCTTCTTTAACCATACCGAGTTCATGACGCGCACGCTCTTCAATGGCATCAAGCCCTTGGCGCAAATCGTCAATTTCAGCAAACATTTCATTATTACGCAGCGCTAAATTGGCATTAACCTGATTTTGCACTTCAATATCCGCACTGACCGTTTGCAGGTCAGAGATACCATTCTTGCCCAGCCACAAAGTGTACTGAAGCCAGCCAAATAGTAATAATAAGATCAGTACAAAAGCGCGCATAAAATTTTGTTAAAGAAGAGAAATAGAAAGACCACATATATACCACAATGTCGCGGATGGCGCGAGATTGGGTTATGTGGTCTTTGAGGGAAAATCAGGCTGAATTAGTTAAGCGCTAAAAAGGCCAATAAACCAAAACCTAAAATTAAACGGTAGATAACGAAAGGCATCATACCCATTCGAGAGATCAATTTTAAGAAGAAGTGGATACAGATATAAGCACTAATAAAGGAGGTAACAATACCGGTTGCCAAAACCGAAAAGTCAATCGGAGCACCACTTTCGACAAGCTTAAGGCTCAGATAGCCACCGGCGAGTAGAATGATTGGGATCGACATTAGGAATGAAAAGCGAGCGGCCGCTTCACGAGTAAAGCCTAAATACAATGCCGCAGTAATGGTCGCGCCCGAACGAGAAGTACCTGGAATCATGGCCATTGCTTGAGCAACGCCAATAAACAACGCTTTTTTCCACGTGGTTTGATATTCATCTTCAACAAGCTTGGCATTCTTATCGACATACCAAAGGAGTAGGCCAAATACGATCGTCGTAATCGCGATAATCCAAGCGCTGCGCAAATAAATTTCGATGATGTCTTTCATCAATAAACCAAAGATACAGGCAGGAATCGTCGCTAACACGATCATCCACGCCAATTTTGATTCCTTACTGCGCTCACCTTTAAAGATCGAGCCAAAAAATGCCGATAATAAACTCACCACTTCACTGCGGAAATAAATCATCACCGCGGCCAATGTGCCTACATGCACCGCCACATCAAATGCCAAACCTTGATCGGCCCAACCGAAAACAGCAGAAGGCAAAATAAGATGTGCTGAACTCGAAATTGGTAAAAATTCGGTTAAGCCTTGAATCAAGGCCAAGATAAATGCTTCAAAGGTACTCATTCTAATCTCATTAACGAAAAATCAAAAAAACCATGGTTTAACCATGGTTAAAACTTCCGGGTACTTGGTTGTGGTGAAAATTTGATTCACCGTCCTACCATCTCCTGGGACAATTAATTGGGGACATAGTTCATTAAGCGGTTGAATCACAAACCTAAATTTATAAATATCGTCTCGCGGTATTTGTGGCTGATGCGCAATGATCAACTCTCCGAATAGAATAATATCCAAATCTAACGTACGAGGTTCAAGCTTAGCGGCGTCTTCCTTGCGCCCCCACTTCAACTCTATTTTACGAAGGGCATGTGAAAATTCCGTGACGGCCAGATCCGTTTTCATTTCCACAACGAGATTGTAAAAAGGAGCACTGTCGAAACCAACCGCTTCACACTCGTAAATGGTAGAGATTTTTAAATCCTCTCCAATCTGAGACAATTCGACAAGAGCGGCTTCAATGTGCTTATCTCGATCAATATTGGAGCCAACTCCAATATAAGTGGTGATCATAACTGTCCTCGTTCAATCACCACACCCACCCCTTTGGCTTGTGGTACCGCGCCCGGCTTCGTTAAGCGAATCTTGATCCATGGCACATTAAATTTCGACATCACCAATTGCGCGACTTCTTCTGCAACACGTTCAACCAGTAAAAAGCGTCCATGAACAATATGATTGATCACAGCCGCACTCACTTGGGCATAGTCCAAAGCATCCGCGACATCATCACTCTTACCAGCAACGCGATTGTCATGTGCCATTTCTATATCCAGCACAAGTTTTTGCTTAATCTCTTGTTCCCAGTCGTAAGCACCAATAGTGGTGATCACTTCAAGCTGTTCGATAAATACTTTGTCCATTCTTCGTCACTTCCTATACAGGTCGGATACCCAATAAAGAGAAAAAATCGTACTATTTCGTCATCAACTACTTACTGTAAGTAGTGAGAGCACGATATGATATCAATTACTTGCACCGTAGACACTTTTTTCATCGAGTTGACTATTTATGACGCCATTAGCACTAGCCATGATCATTTTTGCCTATTTACTAGGTTCGATCTCTAGTGCCGTATTGATCTGTCGCATCTTACGCCTACCCGATCCTCGTAAAGTCGGATCAAACAATCCTGGAGCCACCAATGTTCTGCGCATCGGGGGGCGAAAGGCCGCTCTCTCTGTTTTATTGTGCGATATGCTCAAAGGCACTATCCCAGTCTGGGGCGGCTATTTACTAGAAATAGACCCACTCATTCTGGGTATCGTCGCTATTGCAGCCTGTTTAGGCCATATGTATCCGATCTTTTTCCATTTTTCTGGAGGCAAAGGGGTCGCGACGGCCTTAGGTGCGATCGCTCCGATCGGATTGGATCTAACCGCAATGGTGCTCATCACCTGGATCATTACCGCAGCGATCTTTCGGATTTCATCATTAGCCGCAATGGTCACCGTGTTGCTTGCCCCGATGTATACGTGGATAGTCAAACCGCAATATACCCTGCCCGTTGCTATGCTCTGCTGCTTGATCATTTTCCGTCATCATCAAAATATCCGTCGATTATTCGATGGCACAGAGCCTAAATTGGGTCGTAAGAAATTCAAATGATACCGCTTATAACCAGTAATTTATGAAATGAAAAAGGCCTCATCAGAGGCCTTTTGGTATTTTTCGATCAGCATCACCTTAGTGCAATGCCTTACCCAAAAAATCACTTAATAACGCGGTGACAAATTCAGGTTGCTCTAGATTGGAAATATGCCCTGCATTGGGGATTTGCACCAATTGCGCGCCATCAATGCAGTCTTGCATTAAATAGGACTCAAGATAAGGGCGAGGATAATCGTCAGACCCAACCGCAATTAACGTCGGCAACGTAAAGTTCTCAAGTGCATCAATCAAATCACGGCGGCCAAAGACCATGCGACCCACTTTAACGATCGCCTCAGCCTGCTGATCTTTAATTTGACGCAGAGACTGCTTAAACATCGTGACTAATTCCGGGTTCTCTTGCTCAGCATTGCGTGCAAAAAACAGAGGCGCGACACTCTCAACAATCGATTCTGGAACATGCTTGACGGTATTAATCGTGTCTAACATGGCGAAATATTTTTTGTGTGCCACTTCTGGTTCTAGGCCAACAAAAGTATCCATCAGAGCAATCGCTCTCACTCTTTGTGGCGCTGCGGCCACCACTTCGGCTCCCCACATACCGCCCATCGATAAGCCCACGATCGAAAATTGATCAACGCTGAGATGATCCATCAGGCTTAAGATCTGCTTGGCGTAATCTTGCAATGATCGTGTGGATTGTGGAGCAGGGTCAGATTCACCATGCGCCCAAAAGTCAGGCACAATACAGCGAAACGACTGGCTCAACTCTGCGATTTGTGGCGCCCACATTTGACTATCCCACAAATAGCTGTGACCAAAGAGCACGACCGGGCCCTGGCCTACATCCAAATAAGCCATTTCTCGGCCATCAATTGCAAATTTATTCATGCCTTTATCCATTATTTCGCTGTCCTATCATTGGCTTATATTTATCCATGATTTCATTGCCGTGGCAACCCGCCATGCTCGAATACTCCCCGCCCCGACTTGGAGAAAAAAGAGGGAAAAAAAAGGCCGCTATTAAAGCGACCTCAATTCAAGTTCATCCATTACGCGATGGTTCTATGTCATTGGTTTATGTCATAGATTCTATGCGTTAGGATCTATGCGATAGGTTCGAGTTGGTCAATTGGCCAACGCGGCTTCGCTTCAACAGAAAGATCCGTCGCTTCACTGTTCTTCAAACGCTGCATACCAGCATAAGCGATCATTGCACCATTATCGGTACAGAACTCGGTGCGCGGGTAATAGATTTCGCCACCAATTTTTTGCGCTAACTTACCAAGTTCGGCACGTAAGCGCTTGTTCGCACTCACACCACCCGCGATAACGATGCGTTTAAATCCCGTTTGATCCAATGCACGTTTACATTTGATCACCAAGGTGGCACACACCGCCTCTTCAAATGCCAAAGCGATATCCGCGCGAGTTTGATCGTCATCACCATTGGCTGCAATGGTATTCGCCGTGAACGTTTTTAGACCCGAGAAACTCATATCGAGTCCCGGAACATTGGTCATTGGGCGTGGGAACTTAAAACGACCCGGAGTGCCCTTCTCTGCCAGCTTAGACAGCAGTGGCCCACCTGGGTAATCTAGCCCCATCAGTTTCGCCGTTTTGTCGAACGCTTCGCCTGCCGCATCATCGACCGACTCGCCTAGAATTTTGTACTCACCGATGCCCTTCACTTCAACCATCATTGAGTGGCCACCAGAAACCAAGACCGCCACAAATGGGAATGGAGGCGGATTGTCTTCCAGCATAGGGGCAAGTAAGTGGCCTTCCATATGATGAACCGCAACCGCAGGAATATTCCACGCGTAAGCGAGGCTACGACCGATCGTTGCGCCCACAAGCAGTGCACCAGCAAGGCCAGGACCTGCGGTATACGCAATACCATCGATATCTTTCGGGGTAAGGTTCACTTCCGCCATTGCCGCTTTAATCAGTGGAATGGTTTTTTTAACATGATCACGAGAAGCCAGTTCAGGCACGACACCGCCGTAATCGGCATGCAATTTTACCTGACTGTAAAGTTGGTGAGAAAGCAGACCCTTCTCATCATCATAAATGGCAATGCCTGTCTCATCACAAGAGGTTTCGATACCGATAATACGCATGGTTAACTCGGAGGGCTTCTGTTGACTATTTCAAATTAACGTCAATCTTACCTCGCCTTGCCGCTGCAAACAAATATTGTCCTCGTCAACGTCCCCCATGCTTCAACAGGAGAATACGCGCCGAAGACGCCCTTAAAGCAAGAGAATCCCCCCATAAGCGGGCTGAATAACGAGAATTTCGTCAATAAATACGCGGAATTACCTTCCTAGCAATCCAAGGCTAAACTTAATCATCAAGGTTAATTTTTTGATTTAGACATGTTAAGCAATTAAATTACCACCTTGCCCATAATCCACCGGTATCTCAATCAAACTATACCTTGGCGCCGCATGGATATATACTCGACAAAATGCTTTACAAAGCTATTGTGATCGGATTAAAATTCCGCACCATTTTTGATCAAGCTGGTTATAGACCGAACAGCGTTGTTTGGACTTTCGATACCAGCATTAACGAATAACCCCTGAGGTGAAAGGCATATGCCAGTAGTTAAAGTACGTGAAAACGAACCGTTCGACGTTGCACTACGTCGTTTCAAGCGCTCTTGCGAAAAAGCAGGTATCCTTTCTGAAGTGCGTCGTCGTGAGCACTACGAAAAACCAACTACAGTTCGCAAACGCGCTAAAGCAGCAGCTCAAAAGCGTCACGCTAAGAAGCTAGCTCGCGAAAACGCTCGTCGCGTTCGCCTGTACTAATAACTAAGTCCAATAGGAACTAGTTATGGCTCTCATTGATACTCTCAAAGATGAGCAAAAATTAGCGATGAAAGCCAAGGATAAATTACGCCTTGGCACTATTCGTTTAGCCTTAGCAGCTATTAAGCAACGTGAAGTTGACGAGCAGATCACTCTGAACGACGACGACATTCTTGCCGTGCTGACTAAAATGGTTAAACAACGTCGCGATTCTGTTGCTCAATATGAATCTGCAGGTCGTCAAGACTTAGCAGACGTGGAAAGCGCTGAAATTACAGTACTTGAGGATTTTATGCCTCAACCGTTAACTGATGAAGAAGTTGCGCAGCTTATTGAAGCGGCGATGATTGAATCAGGTGCAACGGGCATGCAAGACATGGGTAATGTAATGGGCGTTCTTAAACCACAAATTCAAGGGCGTGCAGATATGGGCAAAGTAAGTGGTTTAGTTCGCGCTAAACTGGCTTAATTGCCCAACCCTATTGCAACGAGCCGTGCATTCCACTGGATAGCACGGCTTGTTTGTATCTGAATGCATGAAATAATAGACCGCTTCTGCGATACTAGATTGCGCACTTTATCCGTTCGATTCTCTTTTCTTTTTTGTTAGGTTTTATGGCTGGACACATCCCACGCAGTTTTATTGATGATCTCCTAGCTCGACTTGATATTGTCGATATCATTGACGCACGTGTGAAACTTAAGAAAAAAGGCAAGAACTACGGCGCTTGTTGCCCCTTCCATAACGAGAAAACCCCTTCCTTTAGCGTGAGCCAAGAAAAGCAGTTTTATCACTGTTTTGGCTGCGGTGCGCATGGTAATGCCATCGACTTCATGATGGAGTATGAACGACTAGAGTTTGTTGAATCGATAGAAGAGCTCGCCTCTTTTGTCGGTCTTGATGTGCCACGTGAGCAACGTCAAGGGGGCGGTTCTCGTCACGATCAACCTCAAGCAAGCAGCGATCAAAAGCGATCACTTTATGATCTTCTGGGTGGCATTGGTCAGTTTTATCGTGACCAGCTCAAACAGCCAAGCAGTAAGATCGCGATTGATTATCTAAAAGATCGTGGGCTTTCCGGTGAAATCGTTCAAAAATTTGGCATCGGCTATATCGCAGATGAATGGGATTTAGTCCGTAAAAACTTCGGCCAACAGAAAAATACGCAAGATATGCTGGTTTCTGGTGGCATGCTGATCGAAAACGACAAAGGCAATCGCTATGATCGTTTCCGCGGCCGAGTGATGTTTCCGATCCGAGATCGTCGTGGACGTGTGATTGGATTTGGTGGCCGCGTGATTGGCGAAGGCACCCCTAAATACCTCAACTCCCCGGAAACCCCTGTATTCCATAAAGGCAAAGAACTGTATGGTCTTTATGAAGTTTTACAGGCATATCGTGAACCACCTCGAATCCTTGTCGTAGAAGGCTATATGGATGTGGTCGCTTTAGCGCAATATGGCGTCGACTATTCGGTCGCCTCGCTTGGCACCTCGACGACCGGTGATCACATTCAGATGTTGTTCCGTCAGACGAATACCGTCGTCTGTTGTTACGATGGTGACCGAGCAGGTAAAGAAGCCGCTTGGCGCGCGCTCGAAAATGCACTTCAATACCTTAAGACAGGTAATACATTGAAGTTTCTTTTCCTGCCCGACGGTGAAGACCCAGACAGCTACGTTCGTAAGTTTGGTAAAACCGCTTTTGAACAACAGATTGAACAAGCGACGCCACTATCAAACTATCTGTTTGATAACCTCATTGAACTTCACCAAATTAATTTGGGGAACAATGAAGGTAAATCCGCGCTAAGAGCGTACGCTAGCGCCTTGATAGAAAAAATTCCTGATCCATATTTTCAGGAATTGCTCGAGAAAATGCTGGATGAACGCACGGGGTTTGATAACCGCTTACGTCAGCCTCGAAGAAAAAGCAATGAAGCTAGACCTCAGCCGCACAAAGAGATCAAGCGCACACCGATGCGCGAAGTCATCGCTTTGCTAATTCAAAATCCGAGCTATGCTGAAATGGTACCGGATCTCAGTAGCGTGAAAGATCTCCAGGTTCCAGGGTTAAGTTTATTCATTGGCGTGCTTGAATATTGTCAATCACACCCCCATATAAACACAGGCCAATTGCTTGAGCATTGGCGAGATAGTAGCCACAGCGCTCTATTGTCACGTCTCGCGGGATGGCAAATCCCCCTCGTTGACGACAATGAAAAAGATATATTTTTAGATTCATTGGATAAAGTCATATCCCAGTGCGTCGAAAAGCAAATTGAAAATCTGCAAGCCAAAGAAAGAAGCATCGGTTTATCAGCCGAAGAGAAAAGGGAGCTACTAGCGTTAATGCTAGATTTAAAAGCGTAACCCTGTTTGATTAGGCAGCAAACAATTAATTTGTTAACATGTATGGTTTGCATATCGCATACTAATTCCTTCACCAGATACTAAGTTGGATACCGTCTATGGATCAAAATCCGCAGTCACAGCTAAAACAACTTGTCATTAAAGGCAAGGAACAAGGCTATCTGACCTACGCAGAAGTTAACGACCACCTGCCTGCAGAAATCGTAGATTCTGAGCAGGTTGAAGACATCATTCAGATGATCAATGACATGGGTATTCGAGTGGTGGAAACTGCTCCGGATGCTGATGATCTTGCTCTGAACGATGATGATGCTATTACCGATGAAGACGCAGCAGAAGCTGCGGCAGCCGCACTTTCAAGTGTTGAAAGTGAAATTGGCCGTACAACCGACCCAGTACGCATGTACATGCGCGAAATGGGTACTGTTGAGCTACTGACTCGCGAAGGCGAAATCGACATTGCTAAACGCATTGAAGATGGCATCAATCAAGTTCAAAATGCCGTAGCAGAATACCCAGGTACAATCCCTTACATCCTTGAACAGTTTGACCGAATCCAAGCTGAAGAGCTTCGTCTTACTGACTTGATCACCGGTTTTGTCGATCCTGATTCAGATGAAACAGCGGCTCCAACTGCAACGCATATCGGTTCAGAACTTGCTGAAACTGATCTTGAAGATGAAGATCTTGAAGAAGAAGAAGACGGCGATGACGATGCAGAGGAAGAAGAAGCTGATACTGGCATCGATCCTGAACTTGCACTAGAGAAGTTTACTGCTCTACGTAACACGTTCCAAGATCACCAATTAGCGGTTAATGAACACGGTCACGACAGCTCACAAGCAAAAGATGCTCATGCGCATGTTATTGACGTATTCAAAGAATTCCGTCTAACACCAAAGCAATTTGACTACCTAGTTGAAGAGCTACGTACTTCAATGGAACGCGTTCGTACTCAAGAACGTCTGATCATGAAGGCAACGGTTGAATACGGCAAAATGCCGAAGAAATCATTCATCACGCTATTTACTGGCAACGAATCAAGCAATGCTTGGTTAGATGAAGTTCTTGCATCTGATAAACCGTACGCAGACAAAATCAAACAAAGCGAAGAAGATATTCGTCGCTCTATCTTAAAGCTAAAAATCATCGAAGAAGAGACTTCTTTGACGGTTCAAAGCATCAAAGATATCAGCCGTCGTATGTCTATCGGTGAAGCGAAAGCTCGTCGTGCGAAGAAAGAGATGGTTGAGGCGAACTTACGTCTAGTTATCTCGATTGCGAAGAAATACACCAACCGTGGTCTACAATTCTTGGATTTGATCCAAGAAGGTAACATCGGTCTGATGAAAGCGGTTGATAAGTTTGAATACCGCCGTGGTTACAAGTTCTCGACTTACGCGACTTGGTGGATTCGTCAGGCGATCACTCGTTCTATCGCTGACCAAGCACGTACGATTCGTATTCCGGTTCACATGATCGAAACGATCAACAAACTAAACCGCATCTCTCGTCAAATGCTACAAGAGATGGGTCGTGAACCACTGCCGGAAGAATTGGCTGAACGCATGCAAATGCCGGAAGACAAGATCCGTAAAGTACTGAAGATCGCGAAAGAGCCTATCTCAATGGAAACGCCTATCGGTGACGACGAAGATTCGCACCTAGGTGACTTCATTGAAGATACCACGCTTGAGCTTCCTCTTGATTCAGCAACGGCGACAAGCCTACGTGCTGCAACGAAGGATGTACTTGCTGGTCTAACGCCTCGTGAAGCGAAAGTACTGCGTATGCGTTTCGGTATCGATATGAACACTGACCACACTCTAGAAGAAGTGGGTAAGCAGTTCGACGTAACCCGTGAACGTATCCGTCAGATCGAAGCGAAAGCACTGCGTAAACTACGTCACCCAAGCCGCTCAGAAACTCTGCGCAGCTTCCTTGACGAGTAATTCGTAAGCGATTAGAAAAAAAGGTGAGCTCTGGCTCACCTTTTTTGTATCTAGTGAGTTTAACTGAATAAAAACTAAACGGAATTACCCCCCTCCGTGGCTAGACACTCCAAGGCGCTTCCCCTATAATCGTTCACCTAATTCGGCCCCTTAGCTCAGTGGTTAGAGCAGTCGACTCATAATCGATTGGTCATGTGTTCAAGTCACATAGGGGCCACCAATTCTTGATAAGGCGTATGGAGAAATTCATGCGCCTTTATCTTTTCTAGTCCGGTCTATATCCGGTCCGCAATGACTTCCTGTTAGTTCTAGTTCATCGGCTTAACCGAACCTCTCCACGTAGTCACTACAGAACCACATTTCCAATCTCAAGCTGAATCCCGCCAACAGAACCCTCATTCATCTGTCTGAGTGTAACCTAGGCCCATTGATGCAATCTAACACCATTCCCGGACCACAGAAAAACTCGCCGCCTGAACCAACAAAAATATAACCAACATTCCTGTCCACTAGGTCCAGTTATTAATATATAAATGATTTAGATACCGAGTTCAGTGAGGGAATGACCACCCATGATCCAAAAGCTAATGAAGCTGACAGTTCAGGGGAAAACAGCATTCTAATGACCAATTACCATATCAGGGTAATTGGTCTGTTTTATCGTAAAGCCATTCACCTAGAACCACCTCAGCCTCACTCTCAGGGCTAG
>NZ_JTKH01000010.1 GCF_000827885.1 Vibrio renipiscarius
AATACTGACTTCAAAACTGCTCTTACTCGAAAGTAAGAAGTAATTTTAAAGCTATTACCATTCCAACAGAATGGTAATGAATTGACTGTGCCAAGATTAAGTAAACTTAATCTCGATTGGTCACTCAGTTCATTGAACCCAATTGTGTTTCCGAAGAAACAGTCATTGCCTAAGCAATAACTTATTGGATTATCATCAACGAGTGCCCACACAGATTGATAGGTTTATATTTTTAAAGAGCGTTCTTCTTTGCGACTTACATCACTCTGGAAGAGGCGGCCATTCTAGCGAGATAATTCTCTGTGTCAAACACTTTTGTGTTTTATTTCACTTTTAAAAAGTAAAACACAGTAACCATTTCGCCTTTCTTTCTGACCTTGCCGCTTGGCCTCGAACCCTTATAGAGCCTTGCCTCGTCGACAGGTGGGCATTATAGAGATCACCATCACATTGGCAAGTGTTATTTTGCAAAAGTTGCAAAAATAACGCTTAGATACGATTTTTATCGGCAAAGCCTTATTTATTCAAAAATACCCATAAGACAACAACAGAATACCCACAGAGTTATCCACATTCGGCATTTTTAGTGATCAAAAAAGGCTGCACAATGCAGCCTTTTAACTTCTATATATCGCTAAATACCGGAGCCGTACTGCTCTCCATCATCTTCGTGTAACCCACACTCACGTTTTAAGCCAAAGAAACGAGTTTCTTCTTCTTTCATTCCCGGCTCCCATTTTTTAGTCGTATGGGTATCCCCGACAGAAAGATAGCCTTCTTCTCTTAAAGGGTGATAAGACAAACCATGTTCTTCTAGGTAGTAATGCACATCTTTATTACTCCAGTCGATCACTGGTAAGAATTTAAACACACCATTTTGTATTGAGAGTATTGGCAAATTCGCTCTGGATTGAGATTGCTCACGGCGCAAGCCTGAAAACCAAGTCCCTACTTGTAGTTCATCCAAAGCTCTACGCATCGGTTCAACCTTGTTGAGTTTGTTGTATCTCTCGAGACCTTCAACGCCCTGCTCCCACAATTTTCCGTAGACAGCTTCTTGCCAGACTGCACTTTGCTGTGCTCGATACACTTTAAGGTTAAGGTTTAACTGCTTAGTTAATTGCTCAATAAACTGATAGGTCTCGGCAAAGAGATAGCCCGTATCTGTCAGTACGATGGGAATATCAGGTTTGGCTTGCGTTACCAGGTGGAGCATTAGTGCCGCTTGAATACCAAAACTCGATGAAACGACATGCTGCCCTCCGAGGTTTTCTATTGCCCATGTAACTCTCTGCTGAGCGGTCATCAGCTCTAGTTGGTGGTTAATAGAAGAGAGTTGTAGAATTTGCTCTGTTTTCGTCAATGATAATAACGACTGCAGATCCACCTTTTGTGTTGTTGAATCAAGCATGCAAATCCCTCTTAGATACAAATACCTCTTCAATAATGCCAGCGCGGATAGTGAAGTCGCCGAAACATTCACCTTTATTACGCTCTATAGCCCAACGCCCCACCAGCTGATCAATATCTTCTAGGATTTGCTTGTCAGTGATGTTCTCTTTATACATTTTAGGGATGCGAGTTCCACCGCGGTTACCGCCTAAGTGTAGGTTGTATCTTCCTGGCGCTTTACCAACTAAACCAATCTCCGCCAACATTGCGCGGCCACAACCATTTGGACATCCGGTCACACGTAAGATGATGTTGTCTTCTTTAGGTAAGCCGTGTTTCGCTAAAATAGCTTCTACATCCGTGACGAATTGCGGCAAAAAGCGTTCAGCTTCTGCCATGGCCAGAGGACAGGTTGGGAATGCCACACAAGCCATTGAGTTTTTACGCTGTTCACTCACGGTGTCATCCATCAAACCGTGGGCAATCGCAATCTTTTCAATTTTGGTTTTATTCGCCTTAGAGACACCAGCCACAATTAAGTTCTGGTTTGCGGTCATGCGGAAATCGCCTTTATGAATCTTGGCAATCTCAGCAACGCCAGTTTTGAGTGGTTTACCTGGAAAGTCGAGTAAGCGGCCGTTCTCTATAAAGAGGGCAAGGTGGTATTTGCCATCGATACCTTCCACCCAACCAATTCGGTCGCCACGTTCAGTAAATTCATAAGGGCGGATCTCGGCAAATTGAACGCCAGCACGCTTTTCCACTTCCGCTTTAAAGACATCAGTGCCAACACGATCCAAAGTGTATTTCGTTTTTGCATTCTTACGATTAGAACGGTTACCCCAATCACGCTGAGTCGTCACAACTGCCGCGGCGACATCCAAGGTTTTGTCCAATGGCACGTAACCAAAGTCATCGGCTCGGCGAGCATAAGTCGACGTGTCACCGTGAGTCATTGCAAGACCCCCGCCCACCAGCACATTAAAGCCGACTAGCTTGCCATTTTCTGCAATCGCGACAAAGTTCAGGTCGTTGGCGTGAACATCAACATCATTTTGTGGCGGGATCACAACGGTCGTTTTGAACTTACGCGGTAGATAGTGTTTACCGAGGATAGGTTCATCATCTTCGGTGGTTTCCACTTTTTCGCCATCAAGCCAAATTTCTGCGTAAGCTTGGGTTTTCGGCAGTAAGTGCTCACTGATTTTTTTCGCCCACTCATAAGCTTCTTGATGAAGCTCTGATTCCACAGGGTTAGTGGTACACAACACATTACGGTTTACATCACCCGCGGTTGCAATGGAGTCAATACCAATGCTATTGAGTGTTTGGTGCATCAGTTTTACGTTTGGCTTTAATACTCCATGAAACTGAAACGTTTGACGCGTTGTCAGGCGAATACTGCCATAGAGGGAATGGTCAGTTGCAAACTTATCAATCGCCAGCCATTGTGTGGGCGTGATGATGCCACCCGGCATACGCGCACGCAGCATGACATTGTGTAATGGCTCCAGCTTTTGTTTCGCGCGCTCATTACGGATATCTCGGTCATCTTGTTGATACATGCCATGAAAGCGAATCAACTGAAAGTTATCGGCGGTAAAGCCACCGGTGATACGGTCTTGTAAATCTTGCTCTATCGTCCCACGTAAAAAGTTACTTTCACGCTTTAATCGTTCGTTGTCAGCCAAAGGGCCCAATACTTCACCGAGTACTTCTTGCTGTTCTTTGCTCATTAGTACACATCCCTTTGGTAACGTTTTTCCTTACGCAGAGTCGTGATAAATTCTTCTGCTTGTTCTTTACTTAGCTTGCCGTGCTCTTGCGCCACTTCAATCAAAGCTTCGTGCACATCTTTTGCCATGCGAGTCGCATCACCACACACATAGAGATATGCGCCATCTTCAATCCACTGCCATAACTGCTGACCGTTTTCTAACAGACGATGCTGCACGTAGACCTTTTCTTGCTGATCACGGCTAAAGGCCACATCAAGCTGAGATAATGCACCTGATTTTAAGTACTTTTGCCACTCAACTTGGTACAAGAAATCTTGAGTAAAGGTGCGGTCACCAAAGAACAACCAACTCTTACCTTGCGCATCACGATTATCACGCTCTTGAATAAAGCTGCGGAATGGCGCAATGCCGGTCCCCGGGCCAATCATGATCACTGGTGTATTGTCATCTTGAGGTAATTTGAAGTTGTTATTGTTTTCGATAAAGACCTTTACTTCCCCTCCCTCTTCGAGACGATGAGAAAGGTAACTTGATGCTCCACCAAAGCGAGTCTCTTCACCTCGTGTGTATTCCACTACGCCTACCGTTAGATGCACTTCTTCATCCACTTCCGATTGGGCTGAAGCAATTGAATATAGACGCGGTGTTAGGCGACGCAGCAAACCAACCAATTGTTCTGCGGTGAGTTTGGTTTTCTTTTCTGCCAATACATCAACAATCTGAGTATTACCCGCGTATTCGCGTAGCTTGTCTTTATCTTCCACCAGCTTTTGCAGCTTTTTGCTTGCGGATAGATCGGCAAACTTGGTGACAAATTGCGGATTGGCCGTCGTAATTTCATACTTGGCAACCAGAGCACTGTGGATAGATAAGCTTTCACCATCGACATCAATACTCTCAACGCCGGATAAACCGACTTTAGCTAAAATAGCGTTCGCCAGTTCCGCGCTGTTTTCATACCAAACGCCCAATGCATCACCTGGCTGATAAGTAATACCAGAGCCATCGAGGTCGACTTCGATATGACGAACATCTTTACCCGAATCACGACCGGTAATTTTTTGACTGGTTAGCAATGTCGCGGTATATGGATTTTGTTTGGTGTACTGAGAATGGCCCGCAGCTTGACCAACCGGTAGCTGTACAACTTCTGCTTCTGCACCAGAAGAAAGTGCTTCTTTGACCACTTCCAATGCTTTGGCTCGCCACTCACCAGCTGGCGCTTCATAATCAACGTCACAGTCGATACGGTCGATAAATGACGTTGCACCTTGTTTTGCTAAATACTGATCGAAATCTTTACCGGTTTGGCAGAAAAATTCATAGCTGGAATCACCTAGACCAATTACCCCATATTGCAGGTTTGGTAACTTCGGCGCTTTTTTCGATTGAAGAAACTCATGCAACTCAATGGCATTATCCGGCGCCTCACCTTCACCATTGGTTGAAGCCACAATAATGACATGCGTTTCTTTGGCTAGATTCTTACCTTTATAGTCACTGGCATCAAAAAGCTGCGTAGCGATACCTTGCGCTTTCGCTTCTTGTTCGAGAACTTCCGCAACGCCTTTAGCATTACCGGTTTGTGAAGCGTAGATAATAGCAAGCTTTCCTGCGGGCTTTGCCGCAACTGCAGCGGCGGCTTGATTCATCGGAGCGGCAGCCGCTACCGGTTGTTGATGCTGGGCTAACCCCCAAAAATATCCACTTACCCAAGCTAACTGCTGTGACGATAAGTCCGTCACAGTTTGTTGAAGTTGATTGAGTTGTTGATCATTCAGTGGGCTAGCGACTGATGGTAATTCTGATGTGTTTCCTTGAGAGGACACATTCTTGTTTAAAGACATGGTCTCGACATCCCTGTTCATTGCGTGATTATAGATTAACCACTCTTTTTAATAACAAGAAAGAATAGAAGGGAATGTTTTATAACTTTTGGAATTAAAGCATAGAGAAAAAGGCAAATCAGTTCTCAACACGCACTTGATTGAAACCGACGGCCATGGCCGATTTCGAGGCTAAATTCAGATCACGATAGTGGCACTCTTCACCGTGAACATCGGTTAAGAGTAAGAATTCACCGTGCGCATGGCGGAACTCCACCACCCAGAACCCTTCTTCGGCGGAAGGCTCTATAATCGCTTCGACCAATTGATTCTCGCGGTATAGATTTCTAAGTTCATTGATTGTCATACTCACTAGCCCTAATAACAAAAAGTCCCTTTCATCAAATAAGCATGGCGCATCATGCTAAATCTGCTAACAAATCCCCACTAGTTATAAAAAAAAGATATAAAAAAACGCCACCTTATAAAGGCGGCGTTTAAAAAATTACAATTTGAGTTAAAAATTATATTCAGCGCCGACGAAAAAGCCATTCACAAACACGAAAGACTCGCCTGTTTCAGGAGATTGTGAGGCTAAATCGTCAAATTCTAAGTCAATAACACGGTAACCACCGCGCAAGGCTATCTCACCCGAACGGGTTTTTATCCGATATTGCAAGCCAGCCAACACATCGGCACTCTTAATCCCTTTGCTATTGCCAAAATCAAATTGTCCGATGATGTCAAAGTTAGTATTAGGTATATAAAGCTCAGCATAAGCATACCAATTGAAGGTTAGCTCATTGAAGTCATACCTCGGGGTCACCGATTCTTTCGTTCGGTAATGGCTGTTGCTGTACTGAGTCAGTGTCGCACCAGCATCAAATGTCATTAATTCACGATCGAGAATTTTGTAGTAAAACGTAAAGTCATACTTATCAAACCCTGCGTAATCGGTATCAACACTGGTGTAGCGAAAACTTGCATTTGGCACGTAGGCCATATCATGCTCTATTGAGAAATAAAGACTGGGTGCTGACGCGTTATCTCGACGAGTCTCATCGATTTTACTATCACCAAACCACACATCTGCGCCAATATCACCAGTGAATGATTGCGCCACTACCGACGTAGAGACGATCGATAGTGCAGCCATAAGTGTGGATACTGATTTATTCATCGAATATTTGCTCCTAAGCAAGATAACGCTATGAGTTATTACTCAAGAATACTATCACATCCTCAACACTTCGCTATCTTGAGCAACAAACGTAATGTTTAAAGAACCAAAATCCCAACGCGATCACAATTAACCACGGTAAAATTTTAAACACGGCCCCCAGCATACCAAGCAACACCATCACCAATAGAGCAAACCCTGCGGCTGCAAAAACGGTCACCATAGTTAAGCCCGTAACCAGCAAGGTTGCGATAAATACCAATACAAAGATTAGCTCAAACATATTGTTTCTCCTCTTATTTGCATTTTGTATCGCAGGAAGCGTGCCAGCTTCAAAGAGAGACGTAACCCTATAATATTTAAGGGCAAATAAAAAAGCGCCCTTCAGTTAAGGACGCTCTCATTCTTGCCGTGGTATTTTTCACCACTCAATTATGGTGATTTTTACACATTTAATTCTTTGGGAATTTTCGCTAGTGCCGCTTCAACAACTTCAATACCTGAACCTGGCTTATGCGCATTTTCGCTGATGTGGCGACGCCATTGGCGAGCACCCGGCATATTTTGGAATAAACCCAGCATATGGCGAGTAATATGGCCAAGGTAGGCACCATTCGATAATTGCTGCTCGATGTACGGGTACATCTCTTCAACCACTTGCGTGCGTTTCTTAATTGGTTTATCTAAGCCGAAAATAAGTTGATCGACTTCCGCTAGGATGTATGGGTTTTGGTACGCTTCGCGACCGACCATAACACCATCTAAATGCTGAAGATGCTCTTGTGTCTCTTGCAGCGTTTTTACACCACCATTAACGGCAATCACCAAATGAGCGAAATCTTTTTTCAACTGATAAGCGCGCGCGTAATCCAAAGGTGGGATCTCACGGTTCTCTTTAGGACTTAAACCTGATAGCCATGCTTTACGAGCGTGGATAGTAAATTGCTCACAGCCACCTTTCTCTGACACGATTGAAACAAAGTCAGTCAAGAACTCATATGAGTCCTGATCGTCAATCCCAATACGAGTTTTCACTGTTACTGGGATATCAACCACATCTTTCATTGCTGCGACACAATCGGCCACCAGCTGAGGATCAGCCATTAGACATGCACCAAAGCGTCCATTCTGCACACGATCAGATGGGCAACCCACATTCAGGTTAATCTCATCATAACCACGATCAGCAGCGAGTTTTGCACACGTTGCAAGATCAGTCGCATTTGAACCACCCAGTTGTAGCACCAATGGATGCTCTTGCTCATTGTATGCAAGGAAATCACCCTTACCGTGAATGATGGCACCCGTCGTCACCATCTCTGTGTACAGTTGCGTCTCGCTAGATAACAAGCGATGAAAGTAGCGACAGTGGCGATCGGTCCAATCAAGCATGGGCGCCACGGAAAAACGAGAACTAGGAAAAACCAACTTATTCATTTGATTTTTCTCGTCTTTGTCAATTATTTGACTTTCATGATTTTGCATGGTTCACCCCAATTTGTGTCCAATTTTAAGCATTTTTTACGTAGTGTGGGCACGTATTGGACCCAAAAATGACAGAGTTTAGACCGAAAATTTAATACGCCAAAAAAGCCGCCTTATTGCACGCAAGCTCTTCCGAATCGTGGTTTCATAAAAAAGAGCGCAGATTCTACATCAAGTTCATTCTGCACCCAAGTCCGGAGGCAATGTATGGCGTCTTACCATGTTCAAAAAATCAAAACACTCTCAGGCACGACTAAATTTAAATGTCGAGTAAGAGAGCGCAGAGTCGGTAACAACAACATCGATCAGTCCAAAACATTTTCAAAAAAAACATCCGCTGTAGCTTGGGGTGAACAAGAAGTCGTAAAAATAGAGAGCTTACTCCATGGTGGGCTCATTCCATCTAATGAAACGATCGGTGACTTGATAGAGCTTGCGCTAAGCACCCCTCATTACGAAACCAAAAGAACGGCGCGTTACAACCTCAACATGTTACTGCGATACCCCATCGCTTCTTTGTCTCTCAAAGATTTTAACGATAATGATCTGATCCAGCATTGTTTACTACGTAATGAGCAAGATAAGGCGAAACCGCAAACTATCGCTGTTGAGGTTTCTAATTTAAGGGCCATATTCAAACAAGCCAAACCTCTTTGGCAAATCGCCATCGATTGTCGGGTGTTCCAATCGGCGTATCCAACATTAAGCTTTATGGGATTAGTCGCGAAAAGTGCCCGACGTAGTCGCCGCCCTAGCGAGAAAGAAATCGCGGCGTTGGTCAAAGGATTGCAGCAAAGGGAAGATCACATTTATACGCAGATCCCTTTCGTTGATATTTTTATCTTCTCCATTCTCACTTGCATGCGCATTGGTGAAATCTGTTCTATCCAGTGGAGCGATCTCAATGAAGTGCAAAAAGCTGTCTTAGTGCGCAACCGAAAAGACCCACGTAAAAAAGAAGGCAACCATCAGTGGGTGCCTTTACTCGGGGATTCTTGGGATATCATTCAAAGACAACAAAACAAAGACGACCGCATCTTTCCTTACAACCCTCGCTCTGTCACGGCAGGGTTTCAACAAGTAAGGAACGAGCTGGGGATTTCTGATCTTCGCTATCATGATTTAAGAAGAGAAGGCGCAAGCCGACTTTTTGAAGCTGGATTTTCCATCGAAGAGGTCGCTCAAGTCACTGGGCATCGTTCTCTGAATACACTCTGGCAAGTTTATACCGAGCTCTACCCTAATCGCTTACATGGGAAAAAAGTGCGGTCGATTACTATATAATTGCTTATATTCTAGACGCTTGAGAATAAAAGCAACAACCCAAGCATCTAATAATCAATGTTAGATAAAATATTTTTTCAAGCTCGCTGGAACGTAAACACTCTTTCTAGCTCGCGTTAAAGCAACATAAAGAACAGAGAGCTCGCTACTAATATCTATATTTTTTTTATCAAGAGTATAAGCATAATCCGGAGCTATGATTATGTAATCCCATTCCTGGCCTTTGATAGAATGAGTGGTCGAGATTATTTTCATCGCCTCATCTTCCGGTACAGAATTTTTCCGTATGTTGCCAATCACATCTAAAACGTTATCTTTGTATTTCTGATATAGTTTAAAAGCAAAATAGATATCGGCGTCAGGATTATCTTTCAACTCATTTTCAAGGAAATGTATGGATCCGCAGCGAAGAAGATATGGATGTTCTACCTCATCCGTCTCGCCTTTAGCAAAATGTAGCATGTCTTTTAGTAAGAACTCTAACGGACCAAACTCCGTTTTTACGTGAATTTTATTTCCATATCTAAGTTCATTATCGGCAATATTAATTACGCAACTTCTTGTTCTTGTAAGGATAGCCCCGTTATGATTAGGAAGAAGATCTCCCTCTTCGTAGAACACTACTTTGGAGTCAATGTCTTGCTGTCCTATTAGCTTATTTTTTGGAGCAAATTCATGTTTAGACAGTATATTATTTGCACACTCGGCGATCTCAGTTCCAAAGCGATAGCTTTCTTCCAATGGATAGCTTGTTTTATCAAACTTATCCATTGAGTTTATAGCCCCTCTCCACCTGAAAAGCTCTTGATACTTATCACCAATTATTATCAAGCGTCTATCTGCATGATTTAGCATCACGCGGTAGAAGGCTCCATTAATATCCTGAGCCTCATCAATAATTATACTTTGGTACTTATCCGGAATGGTGATACTTGGTGTTAACGCCCAATATTTCATTAAATGCGAGAAGGAAACTGAGTGCTCTTTGGTAGCTCGTCCAGACATTAGATACTCCCAATACTTCATAGCCCAATTATGAATTTGACTACGAACGACAGGGTCTAGCACATGGTTTGGGACAAAATATTCATGAAAACTATTATCCGAGCTAGAGCAGTAATTATAAACAGTGTCATTGATCAACTTGGCTACACCATGCTGCCTAATTTTTTTGGTTCCAATATCCAATCGAGTCTCAAAACCCAAAACATCTCGCATTGAGTAAACTGGGGCTCCACCTCGTGGGGTGTAGGTAAATATATCTTCAAATCTACTATCTTTTAGAGCATGTCTGACAGCAAGCCCATCTTGAGAAACGGCGTTAGGTGTAATCTTTTCTTTTGCATCAACGATATTTTTACTTAGAAAGGCGGTATAAAGACAGGTTTCATGCCCCAGTTCATTTACAACCATACGACTAGTCGTAGATTTACCTGTACCAGCAAAAGCATCGACTTGTAATCCTTTCGAACAATTATTGATGATGCTCTCCTGCTGAGAGTTCGGCTTAACCCCATCTTTATAAGCCTTTGAATATCCGCGCCTTTTTAACGATGAAGCAATTGATTTAGAATTCTGTTTATTCTCTGAATCTAACTGAGTATCAGTGAACTCTGGTTCCAATAATACTCTTGGTTCTGATGTGAATTCAGATTCAAGTTTAGGCGCGCTAACATAAATCAACGATGCATCTAACAATTTTAAACGTTGTTGTTCATCCATTTTAAACACCGAAGCGAGATGGAGGATTACGTCTTTAACCGCTAAGTCTTTTTTGGCTTTATAGACAATATCTCTCCCCAATCCAATAACATCCACCCCAAGTTTTAATAAGATTAAATGCTCTTCATCATCTAGCTTATTTAACAAAATATTGAGTAGCTCATCGTCAATAAGATAAGCTAGTGGAGACAAAGATCTTTTCATCTTTTCGGCCCTAAATTTCAATTTTTTTCAAGCCTAACACAGCTAACATGATGATAAGCCCGTATAAATCACCTTTTGATAATGGTATGAGAGAAAAATTTTTCTCATACCATTATCAAAAAGCCAACTTACGTATATATCGTCACCAATGTTCCCCGCTAACTCGCAAAATTAGCCTGCTTATTGCAAACGTCCCCGCTGCTTACATGCTTTAATGACATTGATTTTACCCAGAACGTACGTCACAGAGAATGTGGCCAGTTCTAAAACGGTTAGTACGCCGTCGACGTGCTCGTCCTGTTGGACGCCGTATATTGTCTAAATAGACACTAACTTCTATGAAACACCCTGAAGCCCAATGGTTTCATTGTTTCAACCCAAAACACTTAACTCTAGATCTATCTGAGCTTCCCCCGTCTATTTTTGACGGCGAAGACAGTAGAAAATAGACGGGGGCTTCGGCTTGAACTTTAACGACTGATATTAAACAAATATTCAGCCTTTAGTTCACTCATTCGCAGCCATGAAAAAGCATGATGACTTATCAAAGCTTGAGTAATGCCCCCTCACCGCTATCAAATTTTGATGGCTAATCAAGCTCGTCCCAGCCATTGCCGGAACTGATGACCATTTGGATCATTGGTATGTGAAAGCAGCCACCAAGCAATGTGGAGTACTGAGCTAACTTTCTGCAAAAAAGACCCTACGTCATTGCTTCATAACATGCCCCCGATATTTTCATTCCACTATTTCGTGGCGCTTTCGATTGTCGGCTAATGAAAACAAGCACTAACGAACAGGTCTCCCGCTATAACTCAAAACACTTAACCACCCAAGCGTTGGAGCGCTTCTTATCTTCCACTCATCTCTACAGATGTCGCGCACATTTCAAATGCGCATTAACACTTATCAATTGATGCTGCGTGTAGAGAACTACTTATCAAACCAAACCATTTATCAATTCAAATGGAAATCAGTTATGAGTAAGAAAGCGAAAAATATCTCTACATCTAGAGGTCAACGAGCGAACCCAAATGCACGAAATTTTGGTTTGGGTAGCCGAGATATGAAACAAGCCGGAGTAAATGCACTCAAAGAAAAGTTTGCAGCATCACAGATCGGATTCAAGAGCGTAGCCGTTCAAGGCCAACGCTTTGGACAATTTGCCTCGTACATCCGTGATTCATTTAATGTGCGAGACATGAGGTCGATAACGCAAGATCACGTTAGGCAATATGCGCAGGAGCTCGATTCTCGTATTTCAGGGGGGGAACTGAGTGCAAAATCGGCTCATGACTATCTTGCGGCAGTGAACTCTGTTCTCGGTCAAGCCTCAGGACATAGCGATCTTCGTGTCACCGCATCCGAAGTTGGGCTCCCTGACCGTTCTGGGATAACCACGGTCAACAAGGCTATTTCAGAATCTCAGCACCATAAAGTTCAAAGCCAGTTAGATGATCGCCTCAAAGCCATTTCATCGATGCAAAGATCATTAGGGATGCGATTTGAAGAGGCGTGTAAAAACAATCCTACGTCGATGTATAAAGAGGCTGTGGATTCTCGAACAGTCACCATCAGTGAAGGCACTAAAGGAGGTCAAAGCAGAACGGTTCCTATCATTAACCCTAATCAGTTAGATGCGCTTAGAAACGCAAGTACAGTGCAAGGCAATCATCATTCGATGATCCCTGCCCATCAAACTTACGCTCAGTTCCAATCTCAATCCTACAAAACCTACCACCAATTAGGTTATCAAACTCACAGTGAACGCCATGCCTATGCACAGCATAGTTATCGAGAACATATTCGAACGATTACTGGCGTCTCTGATGTGCGCTCCCCTATTGAGTCGGGTTACAAACATGGTCAAGCACACCACCAATATATTGCTGATAAAGTGAATTGTTCGCCTGAAAAAGCAAAACAACTCGATCATCAAGTCAGAGAAATGGTGGCGAAAGAGTTAGGCCATCATCGAATTGATATCACCAATGCTTATCTGGGGTAACTCTATGACAAAGATGGAATTTGAACTTAACCAAGCGCTGCACCTTTTTCTTCGTACAGGCGGGAAAAAGAATCGTAGAAATCAGGCAGAGAAAATGAGGAGCTTCTGTCGAGAAATACAAAAGCAAGACCCGAAGATAAGCTCTCTGGGGCAAATTGGCCGTAAGCAAGTGAATGAGTTCTGGCGACGCAATAATCACCTAGCCCCATCAACCAAACTGGCTTACTACTACGCGATTAATCACATCTGGCAAAATATACTAAGAAGGGCGTCGTCACCGCCGAAGAGTGATAATTGAAGTCATTTCACAAACCGTAAAAACGACAAGAGCCACATTATGTGGCTCTATTACGCGCTACCTGCGGTCAATACTCAATGAGCGGAAGAGAACAGGGCTATCTGAATCGGTGTATACAGAAAATGTAAACACCTCGAATAATATTACGCTAATCGATATGCCTAAGCAACGATGCTACACCACTATAGCATGGTGCTCTAACTCATTTTTGCCCCAAAATCATTTAGCAGTCGATTCCTGAGCACTTCCCCATGTCAGTTCTTGACCTACATTTTCTAATAGAAGATTATGACCCTAGTTGAGCATTTGCAACTATACAGAAATGACCTGTAATTTGTGAGTGCTAGGGACAATAAGCCCCATAGAACAGTATTTTACTGCCATGGTGCCTGTATTTTTTTATCTTATAAAGATAATGCCTGCTGAAAAGGCGCTGTTATACATCTTAAAGGAGTAATATGCCTTTCCCTATCGTGTTAAACACTACAGTTCAGAGCCACAATGGAAATTTTAATCGCGAAATTACCATTCGGAATGGGCTGACAATACTAATTGGGCCTAATGGAAGTGGTAAAACACACCTGCTTAGAGCCATAAAGAATGCACTACCACAGCATGTTCAAGGCAAGAAGATTAGGTTTATTTCTGCTGGTAGAATGGGAATGCTTGAGCAGAGCCGATCGGATTACGACGGCCGTAGAGGAAGTGGGATATTATATGAAAATGCTAATTTCGGTAGTAAAGGCGACGTAGATAGGCGCCATAACATTGAAACACTAAATGGTGACTTCCAAACATTATCCGAGAGAGCAGACATTCTGGTTAAAGTGCAAGAACGTCTTAAAAAGCTATTCAAGAGAGATCTCATTATTGAATGGGATGCGGGTACTTTAAAGGTTGTTTTTGCAAGATTGGATAAAGAAGGTGCGCCATACTCCTCGGGTCGAGAGGCGTCAGGGTTACTTCATTTAGTTGGCTTATTAGCAGCGCTGTATGATGATGACGTAGGGGCTTTGATGCTAGATGAGCCTGAAGTCTCATTGCATCCGCAGCTACAAGCGTTTTTACTAAATGAGATTGCTTCAGCTGCTGGCCACTATTCTGAAAATGGCTTTAAGAAGATAATAGTTATGGCAACTCATTCAACAGAAATGTTGAATATATTAAAATGTGACGACCTGCTATCTCTAGTTTTTTGCCATGACCTAGATACTGCACCTGTCCAAATATCTCCAGAATCTGGCGAACTTCAGAACAAGAAAGTACAAGCATTAGTTGCTCGCTTAGGGCAAGAGCATAAACTTTCTCTATTTTGTAGAAAGCCACTATTAGTTGAGGGGCCTTCAGACGCTCTCATTTGTAGCTTTTTGTCTCAAAAACTAGGGATTCATATAGAAGCATCTGGCTCTCAGTTATTGCCAGTGATTGGCACGGGTCAAATGCCTGTAGTGTCAAAATTTATAAAACTACTGGGGAAGGCTCCAGTAGTTTTAGCGGATGCTGATGCTTTTGCCGATAGTCTTGAATTAACTAACTATTATCTCAACGGATGTATAATCGCAGATCAAAAAGCCGCTGCGTCTGGAGCTGCTTCTGCAACTGCTCTTGCAACTTCTGCTTATAATGACTTCTGCCAATTGGTAAATAATAAATGGGAAGAGATCGAGGATATAGCTACCCCTCACCCATACTGGGTAAATAAAGGGGAAGGTGAAGAGACTAAAGCAAAACGAAGAGCCGTATTCTGTGCTTTATTTAGCCATGATGAAAGTACGTTGTCTGATTTAAACACAGACAGATCTTGGATCACAATTAGATGTCGGTTGGAAGCTGTCTTGGGGCTATTAGAACTAGCGGGTTGTTTTATCTTAAGAAAGGGGGCTATTGAATCATATTATCAATCGTCGGATATCTTCACTTCTGAAGGAAAACCTAGCGCTGCTGTGGATGAAATCGAGTACTTGGATGGTTTGGAACCGTCAACGTTAGAAGGAGTTCTGCCTGAAGTAACTAGGTGTATTAAGTTTGCGTCTCAAGGTGAAAAAATCAATGAAGCTGAATCATTGAGAGATGTACTGCTATCAATAGCAGCTCCTGCTGTAGCTAAGCTAAATGCGGGGTCTAACACTCAAGAAATGAAGATACTTTGCAAGACAATCCTTAGAGAAAAATCCGAACTTTTTGATTTGGCTGTAGAGGGCGAGCAACTTTCAATTGCATTGAAGAGCAATATTTTAGATGTTCGTGGATTTCCTATTACCATTGGAAAAGGCGAGGATGTAGTAAGCAAGATTGAACGCATCCTGAAGCCAAAAGCTTAATAAGAGTTCAAGGCTTCAACGAACTTTTCCTAATCTGACAGAAACGTTTTAGAGCAATAGACCTATCACGTTTCTGTCCAAAAATGAGTTGGCTATAGTCAGTAAATGGTTATGCCCCACGAGGGCATAACCAAAATAGACTATCTCCGCTCTCCATCCACATACATCGCCAAATCTTCAATATGCACCATCAGTGGTGCTTTCTGCCCGTGTCCCATTGCAATGACAGGCACTCTTAGCTTTCCTTCAAGATAATGACGTCGAGCGACTCGATAGCACACACCAAGGTAATCTTGGCAAATGACAGATAGCGGAACAAGAACTTGGCCGTTGTGTTGCTCTAGCAGCAACTGGAAAGTCAAAGAGGATTTAATTTGTCTCATAGCACCAATCTCCGTTGTGAGGAGTCTATACTATGGAAGAGGATTCGTTAGCCTGTTTGCATTAGTCAGGCTTTTTTGGCAAGTTAAGCGGAACAACTTTTAGCAGTGTTTAGGCCCAAAAAGCACCTATACGGCAAAAGCTGGGCACAA
>NZ_JTKH01000011.1 GCF_000827885.1 Vibrio renipiscarius
CTACACCTGAAATTCTACCCCCCTCTACAGCACTCTAGTCCGCCAGTTTCAAATGCAATTCCGAGGTTGAGCCCCGGGCTTTCACATCTGACTTAACGAACCACCTGCATGCGCTTTACGCCCAGTAATTCCGATTAACGCTCGCACCCTCCGTATTACCGCGGCTGCTGGCACGGAGTTAGCCGGTGCTTCTTCTGTCGCTAACGTCAAACACCTACGCTATTAACGCAAATGCCTTCCTCACGACTGAAAGTACTTTACAACCCGAAGGCCTTCTTCATACACGCGGCATGGCTGCATCAGGCTTGCGCCCATTGTGCAATATTCCCCACTGCTGCCTCCCGTAGGAGTCTGGACCGTGTCTCAGTTCCAGTGTGGCTGATCATCCTCTCAGACCAGCTAGGGATCGTCGCCTTGGTGAGCCATTACCTCACCAACTAGCTAATCCCACCTGGGCTAATCTTAACGCGAGAGGCCCGAAGGTCCCCCTCTTTGGCCCGTAGGCATCATGCGGTATTAGCTATCGTTTCCAATAGTTATCCCCCACGTTAAGGCATATTCCCAGGCATTACTCACCCGTCCGCCGCTCGTCAGCAAAGAAAGCAAGCTTTCTTCCTGTTACCGCTCGACTTGCATGTGTTAGGCCTGCCGCCAGCGTTCAATCTGAGCCATGATCAAACTCTTCAATTTAAGATTTTGTCGGCTCAATGAATACTGACTTCAAAACTGTTCTTACTCGAAAGTAAGAAGTAATTTTAAAGCTATTACCATTCCAACAGAATGGTAATGAATTGACTGTGCCAAGATTAAGTAAACTTAATCTCGATTGGTCACTCAGTTCATTGAACCCAATTGTGTTTCCGAAGAAACAGTCGTTACCTAAGTAACAACTTATTGGATTATCATCAACGAGTGCCCACACAGATTGATAGGTTTATATTGTTAAAGAGCGTTCTTCTTTGCGACTTACATCACTTCGGAAGAGGCGGCTATTTTAGCGATTTAAAGTTTAGTGTCAACCACTTTTTTCAAACTTTTTTCAAGCAATTTGCTTGGCTAAGTAACCGTACCAACTCGACTCTCGTTTCTTTCGAACCGTCGCCGTGTCAGTGAGGTCGCATTATAGAGATCGGCGTCACATTGGCAAGTGCTTTTTATGCTTTTTTTTGATTTTATTGCTGTTTGAGTGTTTTCTAAACAAAGACGGTCATTTTTCACACTTTACTATGGCTAAAACAGCTATTTCCCTCTTTATAAGGAGTCACTATGACATCGTTGCGCCGCTTTAAAGATATTATTCCAACAATCGGTAAGCGTGTTTATATTGATACGAGCTCTATATTGGTTGGTGACATTACTATTGGCGATGATTCCAGTATCTGGCCACTTGTCGCTGCCCGCGGTGATGTGAACCATATTCATATTGGACATCGCACTAACATTCAAGATGGCAGTGTGTTGCATGTTACCCATAAAAATAATGATAACCCGCACGGCCATCCTCTTATTATTGGTAATGACGTAACTATTGGCCACAAAGTGATGTTGCACGGCTGCACGATTGACGATCGCGTACTGGTGGGAATGGGAACGATTGTTCTAGATGGTGCGATAGTGAAACAAGACGTCATGATTGGTGCTGGTAGTTTAGTTCCACCAGGAAAGATTCTTGAGAGCGGTTACTTATATGTGGGGAGTCCGGTGAAACAAGCGCGTCTTCTACATGATAAAGAACGCGCATTTTTGCAAAAGTCGGCAGATAACTATGTTGAGAATAAAAATGACTACCTTGAGCACGTTGTCGAGGTTAGTTAACCACTTCGATTTGCCCTAGCGAGTTAAACTCTTCCTCTTCTATTAATGCTTCAGCCAGCTCTTCAAGATCGAAACGATATTGAGCAAAAATATCTAACGCCTGCTGGCTGCTTGCAATGCTCTGCCCCGACAGTTGCTCTAACGATACTTTAGTAATCAGACATTCGATTAAAGCGCCAGCTTGCTGTGCAGGGAAAAGGATCGCTTGATGCTCATCATCCCAAGTTTGAATATCAGGAAAGAGGATGGATTGATTCATTACATACCTTCTAGGTTTTTTCTCAGTTCACGTAGGATTTGCTTTGTACCCGGTCTTAAACCACGCCACAACATGAAACTTTCAGCCGCTTGCCCCACCAGCATGCCTAATCCATCATAAGCGTGCACCACTCCTTGCTCCAATGCCCAACGATTAAAACTGGTCATCCCCTTTCCATATGTCATGTCATAGACACTCGAGTAAGGCGCAAAAATACTTGCCGATATCATGGGTAAGTCGCCATTTAAGCTCGCGGACGTCGAATTGATAATAATATCGAATGGTTGTTCTATGGATTCCATCGCCACTGCTTCGATCTTTCCATAAGGCTGAAACATTTTCGATAATTGCTCGGCTTTACTAAAAGTTCGATTCGTAATCACCAATTGCTCGGGGTGTTGATCCAATAGTGGCTTAATCACACCACGAGCGGCCCCACCCGAACCGATAAGAAGAATTCGTGCGTCTTTCAATTGAACTTGGTACTGCAATAGATCTTGAACCAACCCTTCTCCGTCGGTGTTGTCCCCAAGAATAAGACCATCATCCAATTTTTTAAGTGTATTGACAGCTCCGGCCAATTGCGCTCGCTCGGTGAGACGATCGGCAAACTGGTACGCTTCTTCTTTAAAGGGCATCGTCACATTGCAACCACGACCTCTATCATCAAAGAAAGCCTTTATTGCAGCCAGAAATTCACCGCTCTGTGCTAACTCAGCGCTATATATAAGAGGCTGATTAGTTTGACGAGCGAAGAGTGTATGAATGAAAGGAGATTTACTGTGACTTATCGGATTGCCGAAAACGGCATAACGATCAATTTGCTGAGTCATATCCTTATTACCAGAAATTTAAAAGGGCCTGTTAAAGACCCTATCATTATCTATATATAGAGGAAAGCGTTACCACACTCTCGGTTTGAGGTAATGCGTATAGAGTTGCGCTTCTGGAGAGTTCGGCTCTGGCTGATAACCGTACTCCCAACGCGCAAGCGGAGGCATCGACATTAATATCGACTCGGTTCGCCCACCACTTTGCAGGCCAAACAATGTGCCACGATCAAAAACCAAATTAAATTCGACATAACGACCACGGCGGTACAACTGAAACTGGCGTTCTCTTTCACCATATTCTTGCACTTTTCGACGTTCGACAATGGGTAAATACGCTTTCGTAAAACCCGCACCGACCGATTTCATGTAGTCAAAGCTCTTATCAAAGCCCCATTGATTAAGATCATCAAAAAACAAGCCGCCAACACCACGAGTTTCGTCACGGTGCGGTAGGTAGAAATATTGATCACACCACTCTTTGTGATTTTCGTAGACATCCTCTCCAAATGGCGCACAGATCTTTTTCGCCGTGTCATGCCAAGCCTGGCAATCCTCTTCAAAAGGATAAAATGGCGTAAGATCAAACCCACCACCAAACCACCAGATTGGGGCTTGCCCTTCTTTTTCTGCAATAAAGAAACGGACATTAGCATGGGAAGTCGGAATATAAGGGTTATGAGGATGCATAACTAAAGACACACCCATCGTTTCAAAACGGCGACCCGCTAACTCGGGGCGATGAGCTGTCGCAGAGACAGGCATTGCATCCCCCTTTACGTGAGAGAAATTGACCCCGCCTTGTTCAAAGACTGCACCGTTGGTCATAACACGGGAACGCCCGCCACCTTGCAGCTTCTCTTCTGGTGCTCTTTGCCATGCATCTTCAACAAAAACAGCGGCGCCATCGGCGCGCTCAAGCTCAAGACAAATGCTATCTTGCAGGGCCAATAAAAACTGTTTTACTGCATGCTTATCTATCGAACTCAGCATTTTTACATCCTTCATCTAGCCTTGGCGTATTAGCTGTAATGTTTTTGCATCACGAATCTCGCTGGGTTTATCTCGGCCACCCGTTTCTCCAGCTAAAATCGCGACAAGTTGATCGCCAAGTTGCAATTCGACTTCTTCTGTCGACATGCACGGTGCAAGACCGGACAAGTTAGCGCTGGTCGATGTCATCGGCTTGCCGAAAGCCAAACATATCTTCTGCACTAGAGGGTGGTCCGTCACTCTTACTGCAATTGAATCAAATTGACCAGACACCCACGTCGACGTTCTCTCACTACTTGGCATAATCCACGTGTATGGGCCTGGCCACGATGCTTTCACCGTTTCAAGTTGTTGTTCGCTCAGTTGAGACTCATCAATGTAGGGCTGAAGTTGTGCATAACTGGCCGCAATCAAAATAAGTCCTTTTTCTGCAGGACGCTGCTTTAGTGTCAGTAATTTTTGAATGGCTTCAGGGCTATCGGGATCACAGCCAACGCCAAACACACCTTCTGTTGGGTAGGCAATTACTTCACCTTGTTGTAAGGCAGCCAATGCCTGCGAAAAGTTGTCCACTGAGCTTTCCTTTATAAATTCAATTAACATTTTTATTCAGTGTACTAACAATCCACCACGCTGACTAAAGCAATTTATTTATAAATTGTATCAATTCCCTTACCACTTCGCGCAAACGTTTGCTTGAGCGTGAAATACTCGTATAATGCGCACAAGAAGTGTGCTTACCCACTAGCAATTTTAAGGAGTTTGAGATGAAAGTCGGCATTATTATGGGTTCTAAATCGGACTGGCCAACCATGAAGCTTGCAGCGGAAATGCTTGATACTTTTGGTGTGAGTTATGAAACTAAAGTCGTTTCCGCACACCGAACCCCTCAACTTCTTGCGGATTACGCTTCCAGTGCAAAAGACCGTGGCATTAAAGTGATTATTGCTGGGGCTGGCGGCGCTGCGCATTTACCTGGAATGGCCGCCGCTTTTACGAGCCTGCCCGTTTTAGGTGTACCAGTGCAATCGCGCGCTCTTAAAGGGATGGACTCGCTACTGTCTATTGTACAGATGCCAAAAGGTATTGCGGTGGGAACGTTAGCAATCGGTGAAGCTGGTGCGGCAAATGCCGGCATTCTTGCGGCACAAATCTTGGGCACGCATGACGACGATATCATGGCGAAAGTCGAAGCTTTCCGAGCGCAACAAACGGAAACCGTCTTAGCGAACCCAAACCCTGCCGAGGATTAATTCATGCATGTCTTGGTTTTAGGTGCGGGCCAATTAGCTCGTATGATGTCTTTAGCTGGCGCACCGCTGAATATCGAACTGACCGCCTACGATGTGGACAGTGGCAATATTGTTCACCCCCTGACTCAAGCGATTTTGGGTAACGGTTTAGACAACGCCATTGCACAAGCCGATGTCATCACTGCTGAGTTTGAGCACATTCCACATCATATCTTGGATGTTTGCCAGCGCAGTGGAAAACTACTCCCATCGAGCGAAGCAATCAAAGCCGGTGGCGACCGCCGTATTGAGAAAGCGTTACTCGACAATGCCGGAGTACGCAATGCCAAGTATGCAGTGATCACCACTCGAGAAGATTTCCTGGCCGCGATTGATCGCGTCGGCTTGCCATTAGTGTTGAAAAGCGCTCTTGGTGGATACGACGGCAAAGGTCAATGGCGTTTAAAAGACTCGAGTAATATCGATGCGATTTGGCTAGAAATGGCACAATGCATTGCCAGCAATGATAACCAAGCGATTGTAGCTGAAGAGTTTGTCCCTTTTGGCCGTGAAGTGTCTTTGGTTGGCGCTCGTGGTAAAGATGGAACAATCGCGGTCTATCCACTGGCAGAAAATGTTCATACCGATGGTGTTTTAAGTCTTTCTACCGCGATTGCCGATCCCGAGTTACAAGCTCAAGCACAGCAAATGTTTACCGCTGTCGCGCACAATCTTGATTATGTGGGCGTACTTGCTCTGGAGTTTTTTGATGTCGATGGCCAGCTCCTCGTTAATGAGATCGCCCCACGGGTACATAACTCTGGGCACTGGACTCAACAAGGTGCCGAAACCTGCCAGTTTGAAAACCATCTGCGCGCGGTGTGTGGCCTGCCACTAGGCAGTACCCAATTAGTACGTGAAACCACGATGATCAACATTCTTGGTGAAGACACTTTATCCCCAGCGCTGTTGGCAATGAATGGCTGTCATATTCATTGGTACGGCAAAGAGAAGCGTGCTGGTCGTAAGATGGGACACATTAATGTGTGTGGTGATTACAGTGGTGAGCTGCAACGTCGTTTATGCGCGGTGGCAGAAGAACTCGATCAACACGCTTTCCCTGCTATCCATCACTTTGCGGCTAACTTTAAGAGTTAAGCGCAATGAGGAACTAGCACAATAAAAAACGGCGCTCAATGCGCCGTTTTTTATTGTGCCTGTGTATGCTGGCATTTCCGCTCAGCGCACTGCACTTTCGTTCCGCTCGCCAACTTCTTTTCAACCAACAATGGAAAGCCACAAAGTTCACAGCGACCTTTCACCGGTGGTTGATTCACGGCAAATTTACACTTCGGATAGTTATCACACGCATAAAATAACTTCCCAAAACGCGTTTTTCGCTCAACGAGGTGCCCACGACTGCACTCTGGACAGCCGATAGTATCTGACGAAGATTCTTCTTCCTGATCCAACGATTCAATATGGTTGCATGACGGATAAGCGCTGCAACCAATAAACATGCCATAGCGCCCCTGTCGTAACACCAATTCATGGCCACATTGCGGGCAAGGCACACCCAGCTCTTTGATGATATGGCCATCGTTTTGATGTAAAGGCTTGATGTAGTCGCACTCAGGGTAGAGCGTGCAACCTAAGAATGGACCATGCTTTCCATGACGAAGCTGTAACTCGCCCTCGCGTTGCTCAGCTTGGCATTGAGGACAAACTTGATGCTCTAGGGCGTGTTCATGGGCAGAAAATAATTGCTGATCTATTTTACTACTCATCATTCCACTTAATTTTAATCGATCAAAAGATACCGCTTTCAAAAGGTTCGCCTTTGAAGCGCGGGCTATTTTACATCGATATCAATGAAGAATCCCTTGTTCTTTACTATATAAAAGCTCTTCCATCAGTGTGTACGCGTTTTCATTACCCGGCACATTAAACAGCACCATAAGCACAATCCATTTCAAGTCATCAAGTTCAAATTCATCCGTTTCTAAACCCATTAAACGATCAATGACCATTTCACGCGTTTCCGTTGTTAAAACCCTAACTTGCTCTAGAAACATCAGAAAACCACGACACTCAACATTGAGACGATCCATCTCTTGTGCTGTATAAATTCGTGTTGACGCACCACTGCTCACAGAGATCGCTGAATGCTCACTGTTCTGTTGCAATGCCGCTAATTCTTCTAGCCAGACGAGGGCTTTATAGATGTCTTTTTTATCAAAACCCGCTCGAACAAGTTCATCTTCAAGCTCATCTTGATTGACTTGTAACTCAATATCACTATGGATATAAGTTTCAAACAGATACATTAAAATATCCATCATCATCACTTGCCCCTCCCCTTACGAATATAACCACCAGATACCGCAACAACATGCCCTGAAAGCTCAAGCTCTAAGAGCTGCATCATGATCTCCTGCACTGGAATATTGGTCCTTTGTGCAAGAATATCAACAGGTGTCACTTCTGCTCCTACGTTAGCTAACAGCTCACTAAATGGCAATTGTTCTTTGGTTTCTTTTTCATCAAACCAATCATTTTGAACTAAGGGCTTGTTTACATTAGACCAGCGTAACAAGCTCTCTATTTCATTCAGCACATCTTCGGTGCTTTGAACTAGGCTCGCCCCTTGTTGAATGAGCATATTGCACCCGCGCGCTTGCGGTGTTTGAATTGGGCCAGGAATTGCAAAAACGTCACGTCCTTGCTCAGCCGCATAACGAGCAGTGATCAGTGACCCACTCTTTTGCGCCGCCTCAACAACCAAGACACCGAGTGCTAAACCGCTGATAATTCGATTTCTCCGCGGAAAATTGCTCGCTTTGGGTGACACGTTGGGATGAAATTCAGAAACCAACGCACCGCTTTGCTCAATTCGTGCGGCGAGTTGACGATGGCGTGCGGGATAAAGATGATTAAGCCCGCAACCTAAAACCGCGATGGTTTTTCCTCCAGCCTTGAGTGCTCCATCATGCGCGTAGCCATCAATACCAAGCGCAAGTCCACTGGTGACAACCAACCCTTCGTTAACCAATGCGGTCGCAAAATGCTGAGCATTATTCAGCCCATCAATCGAAGCATGTCGGCTGCCAACCATTGCAATTTGCGGTTCACTCAGCGCCATTACATCTCCCTGAACAAACAAAATCGCCGGGGGCGCAAAGGTTTCCTTCAACAGCGGTGGGTAATAGGGGTGCTGCAAAGTAATAATATGATGCCGAGAAGACGCACTTTGCCACTGCAAGCATTGTTCAATATAAGCTTGGTCTGGCTGGCTAATGAATTGAATTTGAGCGGGAGTTAAGCCAAAAGCTTGTAGTTGCTGTCTATCACACTGAAGTAATTGTGGTGGTGAGGCTTTACTCAACAGCTTGGCTAACCCTTTCGCCCCTAACCGAGGCGTAAAATAAAGCGTTAACCAAGCAATCAGATCTGAATCGATCATTGCGCCGTTGTATTGCCTGTTGTCTCTTGAGGGGCTTTTACCACCGCGTTCTCACCAATCGGTTGTTGGCTTTCAGTGATGAGCGCCAAACTGAAGTATTGATAAGGACGGATAACCATCAAGCTGCCAATTCGTGTGTTCGGCAGTTGCAGTTTGTCTTTCTCGGCTTGTTTGAGCACCTTTGACCCTTTGGAATTCGACTTCACCATTGTCGCGGGTTGATATAATTCAAACATGCTGCCTTGCTGCACATTATCTTCTACACCTCGGTCAATCACGACAACTTGATTTTTACCCACGTAATCAATGCTCTCAATACCACCCAATATTTTTGCCGTGCTATTGTCTGGAGCAGGACTTGGGAAGAAGTTGGTACTCAGCAAAGTATCGACATCATCAATATTCGGTAGTGCGATATCATCAACCAAAATTTCTTGGGTTTGATGCGTAATGCTCAGCGCGGACATGTTGTCATCGGTCGATTTAAATTCACCCACAGCGATCTCTTTTAGAACCACCATGTGATGCTTATCGCGAGTATACGTTTCTAACGGACGATAAATTCCCCATTTCATGTGTTGCTGAGCGCCACTGATATAAAGGCTTTCATTGTCAGTTAAAAAGCGATTACCACTGCTTGCCCCTAACACACGACTCACACTTTTCAGTTCGTTATCTGATAACAAAATATCGGATTCAAGATACGGAACGATTAGACCGTCTTTAACCGCAGACAATGCTTGCTTCTCAACCTGACGAACCTTCGGACTCAACTTCACCATCGGCTTTAAACTCAACCTCGGCTGCCCATTTACCCAAATCAAATTCAACTTATCACCTGGGTAAATCAAATGTGGGTTGTCTATTTCTGGGTTCGCCTGCCAAAGCCTTGGCCACAACCAAGGATTCGCCAGATACATCCCTGAAATACCCCATAACGTATCCCCTTTCACGACAGTATAAGTCTCAGGGGCTTGCGGTTTAATTTTCAAAGGTGATTGCGCCACTACCTGAGTGGCAGCAAACAACGAGATAAAAACGATGATAACTTTAGACAGCAACCGAGACATAACTCAATCCTTGTATTTTTAACACGGAAACTCTAATAGAAAAAATGGTTACTTTATCGACACAAAAGCGAATCAAAAAGCGTATTGATGCTGTCATTTGACGTGTAAAATGTCTAGAATTGAGCCAACGAGGATTATCTCGATTCGGCACAAATCAATATTTCGAGTGTATATGTCTGTATTACAAGTATTAACATTCCCAGATGATCGCCTTCGCACCGTGGCTAAGCCAGTAGAAGCAGTGACTCCTGAGATTCAAAAAATCGTCGATGACATGATTGAAACCATGTATGACGAAGAAGGCATTGGCCTTGCAGCAACGCAAGTTGACATCCACCAGCGTATTGTCGTGATCGACATTTCAGAAACGCGTGATGAACCAATGGTGCTTATTAATCCAGAAATCACCGAGAAACGTGGTGAAGATGGTATTGAAGAAGGCTGCCTGTCTGTTCCGGGTGCACGCGCGCTTGTTTCTCGCGCAGCAGAAGTGACCGTAACAGCCCTTAATCGTGATGGCGAAGCCTACTCGTTTGAAGCTGATGATTTATTAGCAATCTGCGTTCAGCATGAGCTTGATCACCTGCAAGGCAAACTGTTTGTTGATTACCTATCGCCGTTAAAGCGTAAGCGTATTCAAGACAAGTTAGCGAAAATCAAACGCTTTAACGAAAAACAGTAACTCATAAGGAAGGTACCTTGAGTAAACCTTTACGCATTGTATTTGCTGGTACTCCAGACTTCGCCGCCCTGCATTTGGCGGCGTTGTTGTCTTCGGAGCACGAAGTTATTGCAGCATACACCAACCCCGATCGCCCAGCCGGTCGCGGTAAAAAACTGACCGCAAGTGCGGTAAAGAACCTTGCGCTTGAGCACAACGTTCCGGTTTTTCAGCCTGAAAACTTTAAGTCAGATGAAGCCAAGCAACAACTTGCGGATCTGAATGCCGACATCATGGTCGTGGTCGCTTACGGTCTGCTACTGCCTCAAGTGGTACTCGATACGCCAAAGCTAGGTTGTATTAACGTACATGGCTCCATCCTGCCACGCTGGCGTGGTGCTGCGCCAATCCAACGTTCTATTTGGGCGGGAGATGCTGAAACCGGCGTGACCATTATGCAGATGGATATCGGTCTTGATACCGGTGACATGCTCAAAGTGGCAACGCTACCAATTGAAGCGACAGATACCAGCACGTCAATGTACGCGAAATTGGCAGAACTTGGCCCTGTTGCTCTCGTTGAATGCTTAAATGACATCGCAGCGGGTACTGCCGTGGCCGTGAAGCAAGACGACGAATTGGCTAACTACGCGAAAAAGCTAAGCAAAGAAGAAGCGCGTATTGATTGGAATGACGATGCAGCGCACATCGAGCGTTGTGTACGTGCTTTCAACCCATGGCCAATGAGCCACTTTGACGTTGCCGAAAACAGCATTAAAGTATGGCAAAGCCATGTTGCTGATCAACACAGCGACAAGCCTGCTGGAACGATTATCCAAGCAGATAAAACCGGTATCTACGTTGCCACAGGCAATGGTGTATTGGTCCTAGAACAACTTCAAGTTCCAGGTAAAAAAGCCATGTCAGTTCAAGACATCCTGAACTCTCGTGCCGCTTGGTTTGAAGTGGGTAGTCAACTGAGTTAATCAGTCGTGCATCAATCAAACGATGCGCAGACCCCACCGATGACACACTCGTAATCACAGTCGAGAGACTGTCAGTACATTTTAGGGGGCAGAGATGCTCCCATTTAATTTAAGGTATTCACCATGAATGTTCGCGCTGCTGCTGCCAACGTCCTATTCCAAGTGGTAGACAAAGGTCACTCACTTTCACACGCACTTCCTGCGGCTCAAAAAACCATTCGCCCACGCGACCACGCATTGCTTCAAGAGATCTGTTATGGCGCATTGCGCTACTTACCGCGTCTTGAGTCAATTGCGAATGAGTTAATGGAGAACCCATTAAAAGGTAAGAAGCGTGTTTTCCATCACTTGATCTTAGTGGGCATTTATCAGCTGAGCTTCATGCGCATTCCTTCACACGCTGCCGTGGCAGAAACAGTAGAAGGCTGTGAGACCTTACGTGGCACAAGTCTACGTGGATTGATTAACGCGGTATTACGTAACTATCTGCGCAACCAAGAAGAGCTTGATACGATTGCCGTTAGTCATAATGCTGGTAAATACGGCCACCCAAGCTGGTTACTAAAACTGCTGCAAGAACACTACCCACAACAATGGGAAGAGATCGTAGAAGCGAACAACAATAAAGCGCCAATGTGGCTGCGTGTAAACCGCCAGCACCATACTCGTGAAGAATACTTGGCGTTGATGCAAGCAGCCGATATCGGTTGTAGCGTTCACGCTTACGCCGCAGACGCGATCAAACTGGATTCACCTTGCGATGTCACCCTGCTGCCAGGTTTTGACAAAGGCTGGGTATCAGTGCAAGACGCGGCAGCGCAGCTTTCCGTTGATTACCTAACGCCAAAAGACGGCGAGCTAATCCTTGACTGTTGTGCCGCTCCCGGTGGTAAAACGGCACATATTCTTGAACACACAGTGAATACTGAAGTTGTCGCCATTGATAGCGATGCGACACGCCTAAACCGCGTTTATGACAACCTCGAACGTCTACAGCTTCGCGCTGATGTGATTTGTGGTGACGCTCGCTACCCTCAAGAGTGGTGGCAAGGTGAGCAATTCGACCGCATCCTACTTGATGCGCCTTGTTCGGCAACCGGTGTTATCCGTCGTCACCCAGATATCAAATGGCTACGTCGTGCGAACGACATTAAAGCACTTGCTGCACTGCAAAGCGAAATTTTAGACGCGATGTGGCAGCAACTCAAAGTGGGTGGCACACTGGTCTACGCGACATGTTCTATCACGCCACAAGAGAACAAAGATCAGGTTAAAGCCTTCCTAGCGCGTACCGCCAATGCGGAACTGCAAGGCTCTGATATCGAAAACCCAGGCCGTCAAATTCTGCCTGGTGAAGAAGATATGGATGGCTTCTACTACGCTGTGATGACCAAGCGCGCATAACGCTACATCACGCATAGTAATGACAGTGAAGCTTGCGCTTTGCCAGCTTCACTATTATTTTCAAAGCATTGGAAAAGCTTTATACAGAATATAGTTGCCCAAAAAACCCTTTATCGGCGCATACTATGACGGTATATCAGCAGTTAAATGAGATAAGAATATGAAAATCATCATTCTTGGTGCAGGTCAGGTTGGTGGGACTCTCGCGGAAAACTTGGTTGGCGAAAACAACGACATCACCATCGTCGATAAAGACAGCGATCGCCTGCGTGAACTACAAGATAAATATGATTTACGGGTAATCAACGGCCACGCAAGCCATCCCGATGTCCTCAGAGAAGCCGGTGCCCAAGATGCCGACATGCTGGTTGCCGTGACCAACACTGACGAAACCAACATGGCCGCCTGCCAAGTTGCCTTCTCTTTGTTTAATACCCCTAACCGCATTGCCCGCATACGCTCTCCTCAATACCTTGCTGAAAAAGAAGCTTTATTCCAATCTGGTGCTGTTCCAGTCGATCACCTCATCGCACCCGAAGAATTGGTCACTAGCTACATTGAACGCTTAATTCAATACCCTGGCGCACTGCAAGTGGTGAGCTTTGCCGAACAGAAAGTCAGCCTAGTCGCGGTCAAAGCCTATTACGGTGGCCCACTGGTGGGTAATGCGCTTTCTGCTTTGCGTGAACATATGCCGCACATTGATACTCGTGTTGCCGCAATTTTCCGCCAAGGACGCCCGATTCGCCCTCAAGGCACCACCATCATCGAAGCCGATGATGAAGTCTTCTTCGTGGCCGCGAGTAACCACATTCGCTCAGTAATGAGTGAGTTACAGCGACTCGAAAAACCTTACCGCCGCATCATGATTGTTGGGGGGGGTAACATTGGCGCCAGCCTCGCTCGACGCTTAGAGCAGAACTACAGCGTGAAGTTGATTGAGCGTAGCTATCAACGTGCTGAGCGCCTATCTGAAGAATTAGAAAATACGATTGTATTTTGTGGCGACGCGGCAGACCAAGAGTTACTAGCCGAAGAGAACATCGACCAAGTCGATGTGTTCATCGCCCTTACCAACGAAGATGAAACCAATATCATGTCAGCCATGCTAGCAAAACGCATGGGGGCAAAAAAAGTGATGGTGCTAATCCAACGTGGTGCTTACGTTGATTTGGTACAAGGTGGCGCGATTGATGTGGCGATATCACCTCAACAAGCAACCATTTCAGCCTTGTTAACCCACGTACGTCGCGCCGATATTGTGAACGTATCTTCGCTACGCCGCGGCGCCGCAGAAGCGATCGAAGCCATTGCGCACGGTGATGAAACCACGTCAAAAGTTGTCGGCCGCGCGATTGGTGAAATACGCTTACCGCCAGGCACCACCATTGGCGCGATTGTTCGAGGTGATGAAGTCTTAATTGCCCATGATCGCACCATGATTGAACAAGATGACCACGTAGTGATGTTCTTAGTGGATAAGAAGTACGTTCCGGATGTAGAAGCACTCTTCCAGCCGAGCCCGTTCTTTCTCTAAGGCATGATATAACATGGTTAACTTTCGTCCCGTACTGTTCGTTATAGGGTTAGTGCTGTCTAAGCTCGCCCTATTTATGTACGTTCCCACACTTGTGGCATTCTTTTCTGGCACCTCAGGTTTTATCGAGTTTGGCCAATCGCTATTGATCACCCATGTCGCGGCATTCTTCTGCTTATCAATTGGCCGAACGGCCAATTTTAAACTCAGTGTGCGCGATATGTTCCTCATCACTAGTTTGGTGTGGACCATTGCCAGTGCCTTCGCCGCGTTACCCTTTGTTTTCATCAACCACATCAGCTTTACTGACGCGTACTTTGAAACCATGTCAGGCATCACAACTACCGGATCTACCGTACTCAGTGGTTTAGATGGCATGGCTCCGAGTATCTTATTGTGGCGCTCAATACTGCAGTGGCTTGGTGGGATTGGCTTTATCGTGATGGCGGTAGCGGTACTGCCTATGCTCAACGTTGGGGGGATGAGGCTGTTCCAAACGGAATCCTCAGATTGGTCAGACAAGAGTAGCCCACGCGCAAAAACCGTCGCCAAAAACATTGTCTTGGTGTATCTGATCCTCACCGGTCTCTGCATGATTGGCTTCCTACTTTCAGGCATGACCGCCTTCGAAGCCATCAATCACGCCTTTACGACACTCTCTACGGGCGGATATTCCACCTCAGACAGTTCCATGAATCGCTTCTCGCACAGTGCGCATTGGAACGCGACCTTATTTATGTTCTTAGGCGGGTTGCCCTTCCTGCTGTTTGTTTCCGCTCTCACGAAACGCCGCCCTAATATTTTAATGAAAGACGCGCAGGTTCGAGGTTTTGCTTATCTATTCTTTGGCAGCAGCTTCATCGTCAGCGCCTGGCTGGTACTCAATAATGGCTATTCAATCCTAGATGCGTTACGCGTGTCGATGTTCAACATCGTCTCTGTTGTGACCACCACCGGTTTTGGCTTGGAAGATTTTACGGCTTGGGGAGCACTACCCACAACGGTCTTCGCTTTTTTACTGATGGTCGGCGCCTGTTCTGGCTCAACGTCAGGCGGGATCAAAATATTCCGGATTCAAATCGCCATGACATTGCTGCACAAGCAGATGATGAAGTTAGTGCACCCGTCAGGCGTCTTTGTTCAGCGTTACAACCAACGCCCGGTGAACGATGATATCGTCCGCTCGGTTGTCGCGTTTTGCTTGGTTTACTTCCTGACCATCATCTTTATTGCCGGCTGCTTAAGCGCGCTCGGGTTAGATCCGACCACCAGCATTTCGGGCGCCGTCACCGCAGTCGCGAACGTGGGGCCAGGAATGGGTGCACATATCGGCCCAACGGGCAATTTTGCCTCGTTACCTGATGCGGCGAAATGGATATTAAGTTTTGGTATGTTGATGGGAAGACTAGAAATTTTAACTATTTTAGTGTTGTTCTTCCCTGCCTTCTGGCGTCGCTAAATCGGTGTGACGTAGCCATAAATCGCAAAGAAATGACAAGCGCATCCTGCCAATACAAAGCCATGCCAAATGGCGTGATTGTATGGGATGCGCTTAGCGACGTAAAAAACCACCCCAAGTGAATAAATCACCCCACCCAATCCAAGCAAAACCAATCCACCCAGCTGAACATGTAAAGCCAATTGATAAATCACAATCAGTGATAGCCAGCCCATCAACAAGTACGTCACCAAAGACAGGCGCTTAAAGCGGTATACAAAAGCCACTTTCATGATGATGCCAATCAGAGCAATACTCCAAATCACCACCATCAAACCTATTGCTAAAGGTGTACGTAAACTGACTAATAGAAAAGGCGTATAACTACCGGCAATCAATAGATAGATGGCACAGTGATCGAAGGTTTTCAGCGCGCGTTTCGCGCGCGGGGAAGGGATCGCATGATAAAGTGTGGAAGCGAGAAACAGCACAATAATGCTGGCGCCATAAATACTAAAGCTCGCAATAGTCAGAGCATCGGCATGGTAAGCGTTCGCTTTGAGTAATAACAAAACTAAGCCGATAACGCCTAATACCATTCCGATCGCATGAGTAATGGTATTGGCGATCTCTTCTTTGACGCTATAGGCCGCGCTGCTGCTTCCAGACATAATAGTTACTCAGGTGTTTGAATATTTCCACCTGAGTATGCCACAAACAGCTTACACGTGTAAGCTCAAATCTTCACTCGGTCTGATTAACAACTCGATTCCAAGTAGTCGATCACCCGCTTGCCCGCCTCACTTGGCGTTGCATTTAATGAGATGGTCAATTCACGCTTCAATTGGCCGACACCTAATAAACTGGCCAACATGCCTTTTGCCCCTTCGCGGTGGCGATCGACCTCAAACCATAACGTCAGTTTATCTTCATCCCGATAAGCGACTAATTCCAACTCTCGCCAACGGCCATGATAAGGCCCTGTCGTCGGCACAAATTCAAACTCTTGAACAAAAGGTAATGCCAAGCCATCCACCGCTTCACATTCAACTTGGCGAATACGCATACCTTGCGCTTCTAGAGCGGACAGAACACCATCAAGTAAAGGCTCAGGGCGTACCGTGACAATGTCAGTGTCGCTCGGGTCCTTGGCCATCGAAATGTCCAATCCCGTTTCAAGCCACACTTTTGAATCGCCAATGGTCACCGGCGTATTCCATGGCACCGCTAACTCAACCTCGAACTGACGTGATTCACCAGGGTGAATCGTGAATGCATAAGGCAGACTCCAAGTCGCGAGGGGATAATTTTGCGGCATGCGACGCATGCGGTGAGCAGAGTGCTGATTCTTATCGTGATCGACCGGCACTTCTTTAATGTATCGGCAGTAGAGCTTGAGATCGATATTGTCTATCTCTTGCTCCGTCGCTCCGCCATAGACATGAATGGTAATATTGACCTTTTGTCCAGGATAGAGCGCTTCCTGCTTCAGAACCGAATCCACTTGAGCTGAGCCAATACCAAAACTGGCAAGGGTCTTTTTAAAAAATGACATCTTACTCCTCCATGATACGCACTAAGCGACTTCACCGCTTTGCGTTAAAAATCGAGCTTCACCTACCTCTATAGACGATCTCACAGAAATCACCTTATCACCAGCGACAGATTGAAATAGCAAGATCCCTGACCAGATCACTACTTTGTCGCACCAACTCAATTTATTCGTGAAAAATCATGACATAAGCACACCAATTAGGTGACTGCTCTATCTTTTAAAGTGATTAGATATCGACCAACATATCGCTTGGTGCTAACCTATATTTGATATGTTTTACATATCATTACCCTACTCGGACATTTGGATTGGCGAGAGCCAGAAAGAGCCAAACTTCAGCAATGAAGCTCGACTCATGTCCCCGTAGGCCATTACATCGGCAATGGATATGCCTGACAGTTCGGTAACTAAATGCGCCCAACTACCGTCAGGTTTTCGCACACTAACCGTAGTGCTATGCGTCGTCGTAGTGGTTTTGCCGCTGCGCCTGTCGCGAAAAAACTTTCGCCTAGCATGACTCTTGTGGAGAAGAGCACCATTTTGGTCACGACTCCAAATGAGCATATCAAGGCGGCATAATTAAAAAGCGCAGATCACTGCGCTTTTTTCTTGGCTTGCTTTTCAGTTTAACCACACAATCTTGATTGCTATTTCCCTACCGCATTTGTTACCTTTATCGGAAAATCATTATAATTATTACGGAGAAAGTAAATGAAGTGTCATCGAATTGAAGAGCTGATCGAACTATTAGAGCCTGAGTGGCAGAAAGATCAAGAACTTAACATGCTACAGTTCCTTGTTAAGCTAGCAAAAGAAGCCGGTTATCAAGGCCCGCTTGAAGAGCTAACCGATGATGTCCTTATCTACCATCTAAAAATGCGTAATAGCGCGAAAGATGAAATGATCCCAGGTTTGAAAAAAGACCAAGAAGATGACTTTAAAACCGCTATTCTTCGTGCTCGCGGCATCATTCAATAATTAAGCCCTCGCTTTATGTCTAAGGCAGCTTACGCTGCCTTTTTTATTCCTCAAGATTGAACTCCCCCACACATTTCTCTGCTTATTAAAAACAATTTATTGTTAATGGTTAATAGCATCAAAGAAACGCAATTGTTATTGGCTGTATAATTATCTTCCAGCGCAGCAATAAAAATCGATAATAAATCAACATGTCCCTGCGCCACTTGCACAGCGTAGAAGCATCAAAATCGCAGCGATAGGATTCAAAAAGGAAGCGGGATGAGTAAGGACAAAATCGACATAAAGGACGTAACGCCAAAAACGTTTAACCCTAAGACACACAAAACCCAAGGCGATCGCTTTAACCCCAGCAATCAAATTTATGTTCGAGAAAGCAAAGGGACATATCAGCGAATGCGCCGCTATGGCGGTTGGTTTTTGTTGCTATTTTTTGCCTTAATGCCATGGATTCCGTTTGGTGAGCGTCAAGCCATTTTGCTCGACATTGGCAACCAGCAATTCAACTTTTTCGGCACTACTCTTTATCCCCAAGATCTCACCTTACTGGCCACCTTATTGGTCATTTCAGCTTTCGGGCTATTCTTCATCACCACTTTTCTTGGCCGCGTTTGGTGTGGATACTTATGTCCTCAAACGGTTTGGACCTTCATCTATATTTGGTTTGAAGAAAAACTAGAAGGCAGCGCCAACAAACGTCGCAAACAAGACTCCAACCCGCTCACGCCCTCGCTTGCGATAAGAAAAACCCTCAAGCATCTCGCGTGGTTTGCCATTGCGCTAGCCACCGGTTTTACCTTTACTGGCTACTTTGTGCCGATTCGTGAATTGGTCGTGGACTTTTTTACTCTTGAATCGAGTTTTTGGCCGGTGTTTTGGGTGCTATTTTTTGCCATTTGCACTTATGGCAATGCCGGTTGGATGCGATCGATCATGTGTATCCACATGTGCCCATATGCACGCTTCCAATCGGCGATGTTTGATAAAGACACTTTTATTGTGGGGTACGACAACAAACGAGGTGAAGCGCGCGGCCCTCGCTCACGCAAAGCGGACCATAAGGCACTTGGTTTAGGGGATTGCATTGACTGTAATTTATGTGTGCAAGTCTGTCCGACCGGTATCGATATTCGTGATGGCTTACAATATGAGTGCATTAACTGCGGCGCATGTATTGATGCTTGTGACCAAACCATGAGCAAAATGGGCTACGAAAAAGGCTTAATCAGTTACACCACCGAGCACCGCTTGTCGGGTAAAGCAACCAAAGTCATGCGACCTAAATTGCTTGGCTATGGTGCCGTCTTACTGCTGATTACCGGATTGTTCTTTATTCAAATCGCCAGCGTAGAGCCTGCCGGAATGAATGTTCTACGAGATCGAAACCAACTTTCCCGTGAAAACAGCCTCGGTGAAATCGAAAACACCTACACCTTAAAGATCATCAACAAAACGCAACAAGCACAACAATACAACCTCAGTGTCACCGGACTGGAGACTGTCTCTTGGTACGGAAAACAAACCGTGCAAGTCGCCCCTGGCGAAGTGTCCAACCTACCCATGAGTTTGGGAGTACCAGCCGATAAACTCAGCTCTCCTGTTACCACAATACAGTTTATACTGTCTGATAGTGACCAATTTACCCTTTCGGTAGAAAGCAGATTTATCAAAAAATTATAAGCCTGCCCTCGCCCCTCAATTACGGTAAGGGCTCAGTAATGAGCCCTTTATTTTATGTCAGAAACAGCATTTAACTTTGATGCGCTTACTCCAGACTTTATGTGGTACGCACTTGAAAGCATCGGCATTCGTGCTGAATCAGGATTTTTACCGCTCAATAGCTATGAAAATCGCGTTTATCAGTTTACCGACGAAGAACGCCAACGTTATGTGGTGAAGTTCTACCGCCCTGTACGTTGGACAAGTGAACAGATCCAAGAAGAGCACGACTTTACCTTAGAGCTGATTGACTCCGATATCCCTGTCGCGCCGCCATGCCGCATTGATGGCAAAACGCTGCATTCTTACCAAGGCTATCTATTTGCCTTGTTTAGCAGTGTCGGTGGACGTCAATTTGAAGTGGATAATCTTGATCAACTAGAAGGGGTTGGCCGATTTTTAGGGCGAATCCATAAAGTGGGCTCACGTACACCATTTGTGCACCGTCCAACCTTAAGTCTCGATGAGTATCTCTACCAACCTCGCCAATTGCTGCAGCAATCCACCTTCATACCCATGCATCTTGAGAATGCTTTTTTTAGTGATCTTGATTTGCTGATCAGTCGTTTGGAAGAACATTGGCAGACACCATCACACATTATTCGCCTCCATGGTGATTGTCATCCTGGCAATATCCTTTGGCGTGATGGGCCGATGTTTGTTGATTTGGATGACTCGCGTAATGGCCCAGCAATTCAAGACCTATGGATGCTACTCAGTGGTGATCGCGCCGATAAAACCATGCAGCTCGACATTTTGCTCGAGGCTTACCAAGAATTTAACGATTTCAATATGAATGAGTTGAAACTAATTGAGCCTTTGCGCGGTCTACGTATGGTGCATTATATGGCATGGCTGGCAAAAAGATGGCAGGATCCCGCCTTCCCAATTGCCTTTCCTTGGTTTGATGATCCAAAATATTGGGAAAGTCAGGTACTGGCATTTAAAGAACAAATTTCGGCGTTAAATGAAGCCCCATTGGCTCTAATGCCGCAGTGGTAACACTAAAAATAATAACATGGAGATAATAATGAAAAAGCTGTTTGCACTTGTGACCACTTTACTGCTGAGCCTATCGGCTCATGCTGCTCAGTTTTCTGAAGGCGAGTACTACAAAGTGCTAGACCTTGAAGCATCAAAAAAACCAACGGTAACCGAGTTTTTCTCTTTCTACTGTCCGCATTGTAAAACGTTTGAACCGATCATTCGCCAGTTGAAAGCTCAACTACCTGAAGGCGTGAAGCTGCAAAAAGCGCACGTGTCACTCATGGGTGGCCCAATGGGCATGGAAATGAACAAAGCATATGCAACGATGCTTGCACTGAAAATTGAAGACAAAATGGCACCAGTGATGTTCAACCGCGTTCAAACTATGCGTAAAGCACCCAACAATGCCGAAGAGATTCGCCAGATCTTCCTTGATGAAGGTATTGATGCGAAAAAATTTGATGCGGCTTACAACGGTTTTACTGTTGACTCAATGGCGCGTCGATTTGATAAACAGTTCAATGACAGCGGCCTAACTGGCGTTCCTGCTGTCGTGGTCAACAACAAATACTTAGTGCAGGCTCAATCAATTGAGAGCATTGAAGAGTACTTTGCACTCGTGAATTACCTTCTAACCTTGAAGTAATCAAAACCTTATCGAGAAGAGAGCTGCGGCTCTCTTTTTTTATATTATCACCGCCATCTGATCCCAATCCTGCCACTCTCCAAGCGAGCTTCCCGCTCCCTTTTGCCGCACTTTGTACAAATAGACCACAGCCACTGATTTGATTTCGAGCAAACACACAGGCCAATACATAGGTGAGATCTATAAGACAAAAGAAAGATAAATCATCATTCAGTATGCAATATTGGAAAATAATAGATTCACCAAACATCGAAAAAGAGTAAAATCCGCGCCTAATAAAACATCAAATGCAATTGTATAGCCTCATACTCCGTTTGAAATATTAAGCAAACGATCTAATTTTTGTACAGTACGACTTTTAAAAGACTTGTTTGTGCAGAATTTATAGATGCAGGTTCGGTTAGGTTGCCCAAAGAGATAAAGAACATGAAATTACAATATAGCTTACTTGCTCTAGCTGCGATCAGTGGCTCTAGCTTTGCTCAACTATCTGATACTGCAGGCTTTAGTGGTGAAGTCTCAGTCAGTACCGGTTTCTACTCAACAGAATCAAACCTAAACACCAACGACGACAATAAGCAAATTGACAGCCTAGGTGCACCGAGTGATTCAGTTTCTGGTGGTCTAATTCTTCCACTGGGTAACGTTGCTTACACGTTCGGCAACGGCTTAAACCAACAGTTCTACGCGGGTACTTCGCGTGACGATATCGCAACCGGTACACTTGCCTTTGAACTGGGTTACAAATACCAACTCGCTTCAGGCATGATCATCAACGCTTCTATGCTGCCAACCATCATGTCAGGTGAAGTGTGGGCTGACCCATTTGTTACTGGCGCTGATCGTAAAACAACAGACGAAGATGGCAACGCATACCGCCTAAAAATTGAGAACATCGCGGGTTCTAAGTTCTCAGTAGACATGGCGTACGCAACGAAAGACGTTGAAAATGAAAAATCCGGCTCAGTCATCGCACCGATGGAAATGGATAGCCTACGTCGTGATTCAAACGCGTTCATCTTCAAAACAGACTACAAGCTGTTCTTAGATCAACAAACTATCCTAACGCCGCGTCTGTCTTACATCAGTTCAGATGCTGATGGTGATGCCAATTCATTCACTGGTTACGGCGCAGAGCTAAGCTACTTCAAACTGTTAGATCGCCACCAATTTGCTCTAACCGGTAGCTTTAAGACGCGTGACTACGATGCAAACCATGCTTACTTCAACAAAACTCGTCAAGACGATGAGTTCAGCCTATTTGCTGCGTACGAATACGAAAACATCATGGATTGGCAAGATTGGTCTCTGATTTCACTGGTTGGCTTTAGCAACAGCGATTCAAACATCAACTTCTACGACCAAAAGAACTACATCATGTCAGTGGGTATGAACTACCACTTCTAATCTGGCTGATAACCGATTTAAGCCCATCAACATTGGTGGGCTTTTTTACGCCTGTGTTTTCCATACTTGATGACGCTATACCGATTGCGCATGCAAATGACGCATCAATCTATCCATTGCACGATAACCAAGTGCTTCCGCTAAATGGGACCGATTGATGTGTTCTTCTCCTGCTAAGTCGGCAATGGTTCTCGCCACTTTAATAATGCGGTGATAAGCGCGAACCGATAAACCTAAACGGTGCAGTGCTTGCTCTAAAAACTGCGCGTCATTTTTAGCAAGATGGCAATACTGTTCGATCTCTCGACTGCCTAACAGGGCATTGGCCTTACCGCTCCGAGAAAGCATCTCTTCCCGTGCATGTTCCACCCGAGCTTTCACCACCTCGGTCGCTTCTCCTCGATCACCACCGGCCGCTAAAGTCCCTTGCGGTAACGCTGGAATTTCCAACGACATATCAAAGCGATCCAGCAGAGGCCCAGACAAACGGCTTAAATAGCGCAATGCCGCTTGTGAGTTACCATGGCTCTGCTTGGCATCGTAGTGGCCACTTGGACTAGGATTAAGCGCACCAACCAATTGAAATCGAGCAGGGAAACGCGTTTTACCTTGTGCGCGAGAAATGACAATCTCGCCTGACTCAAGCGGCTCACGTAGCGCATCCAAAACCTTGCGCTCAAACTCTGGCATTTCGTCTAAAAATAACAATCCATTATGTGAAAGAGAAATCTCTCCCGGCCGGGGAACCGAGCCCCCACCGACTAAAGCGGCCATTGAACTCGAGTGATGTGGAGATCGAAAAGGACGTCGCTTCCAATTGAATTGATTGATTTCTTGTTGCGTCAAAGACGCGACTGAGGCGGATTCCATCGCTTCTTCATCCGACATTTCAGGCAGCAAGTCTCGCAAACGCGAAGCTAACATGGTTTTCCCTGTCCCTGGCGGCCCAAGAAATAGCACGTTATGGTGACCTGCGGCGGCGATTTCCAACGCACGCTTCCCCTGTTGTTGACCAATAATGTCACGTAGATCGCGCAAGTGAGAAGAGGTTTGAGGTTGAACATCCGTTTGATGTAAAGACAAAGCTTGCTGCCCACAGAGATCGGCGCAGACCTCTAATAAACTTTGCGCCGATTTATGTTTTTCTTTCCCCACCAGCGCCGCCTGATCGCCATTACAATGTGGCACCACCAAACTGCGCCCTTGTTGCTGTGCAGTTAATGCCGCGGGCAAAACCCCTTTAACCGAACGAAGCTCCCCCGACAACGCCAACTCCCCCACAAACTCTCGTTGTGTCAGGGGGTTTAAAGGGATTTGCTGTGACGCGGCTAAAATACCCAGCGCAATTGGCAAATCAAAGCGCCCTCCCTCTTTAGGTAAATCCGCTGGAGCAAGGTTGACCGTAATGCGCTTTGCCGGAAATTCAAAACGCGAGTTAATGATGGCACTGCGTACCCGATCTCGAGACTCCTTCACCGTCGTTTCTGGTAATCCCACGAGAGCAAATCCCGGCATACCATTACTAATATGCACTTCAACAGTCACCAACGGAGCCTCGACCCCCACCGATGCTCGGCTGTAAACCACGGCTAATCCCATACATTCCCTTATTATGTTCTTTTTAAAAACGGCTATTTTTATCGCACCTTTGTTATATAGCCTGACAACTTGATGAGATAATGTGAAAAAAGAATGAGTTTTTGCTTGTCATTTAACGGAAATATGTGATACCACTAGATACATAAACAATTCCGTACCATATTGCGTACTCACGACCATTAGGCCGTATTGATGAAATTAAACGCCCGCTTACACGCACTGATTGCCCTGATTATCGTGGTCATTATGAGATTGCGCGGGGTCTAGTGGGCGAAAGAAAGCCAAGAATTAGATAAACCCCCGCACTGAAAAGTCCGGGGGTTTTTTTACAACACATTGAAACAAATATAGGCAGGCCAGACCCGCAAATTGAAATCAAACTCTCCGCTCAATGCTCATTGAACGAGCAAGATACACCGCGAGAGAGTGCAGGAAGAATGGGAGCGCACATGAAGTGCAAACAACACAAGGACAGCTACCAAGGTAGCACAGGAGGTGGTCGATGACCGGTGCAGAGTTAGTTGTTGCGGCACTGACGCAACAAGGAATCAAAACCGTATTTGGTTACCCTGGCGGGGCAATCATGCCTATCTACGACGCCCTTTACGATGGTGGTGTCGAACATATTCTTTGTCGTCATGAACAAGGGGCGGCAATGGCCGCGATTGGTATGGCCCGCGCCACACAAGAAGTCGCCGTCTGTATGGCAACATCAGGTCCCGGTGCAACCAACCTTGTCACCGGCCTTGCCGATGCCCTCATGGATTCAATCCCTCTTATCGCGATCACAGGCCAAGTTGCCAGTTCACATATCGGCACAGATGCATTTCAAGAAATGGACGTGATCGGTATGTCGCTTTCTTGTACCAAGCACAGCTATCTGGTCACCGACATCAAAGACTTAGCGCCAACATTGGCCGAAGCATTTGAAGTCGCAAAAACAGGCCGTCCCGGCCCTGTGATTGTTGATATCGCCAAAGATGTTCAATTAGCTCAAGCGCCAACCGCTATCCTGCCACCTTGCACACCTCCCGATCTCCCAGTGGTTAGCCAAGACGCCCTAAATAAAGCGCAACAATTACTCAGCGATAGCTCTCGCCCCGTTTTATACGTCGGTGGTGGCGTTCAATTGAGCCATGCAACCGACACCGTACGGGAGTTTTTGCGCCTAAACCCAATGCCATCGGTAAGTACGCTAAAAGGCTTAGGTACTATCGAGCGTCACGATTCACATTACCTCGGCATGCTTGGTATGCATGGCACCAAAGCCGCCAATTTGATCGTACAAGAAGCGGATCTCTTAATCGCCGTCGGTGCGCGTTTTGATGACCGAGTGACCGGTAAACTCGACACCTTTGCCCCCAATGCCAAAGTCATTCATATCGATGTCGATGCCGCCGAAATCAACAAGCTAAGAGTCGCTAATGCCCCCTTGCGTGGGGATGTTAAAGCGGTACTTCCTCAGCTGGAATTAAGCCACGATATTACACCATGGCTTAGCCACAGCGAGACCCTTCGTACCGGTTTTACCTGGCGCTATGATCACCCCGGTGAGCTGATTTTTGCTCCCGCACTGCTTAAGCAATTGTCTGACATGATGCCAGACAGTTCGATCGTATCGACCGATGTAGGTCAGCATCAGATGTGGGCGGCACAACATATTCAGCCAAGAGAGCCTCAAAACTTCATCACCTCCGCGGGGCTTGGCACGATGGGATTTGGCCTACCTGCCGCCATGGGCGCTTCGGTTGGCCGTCCTGATGACCAATCCATCCTAATCACCGGTGATGGTTCATTCATGATGAATGTGCAAGAACTTGGCACCCTCAAGCGTCGCCAAATTCCCGTCAAAATCGTACTGCTGAATAACCAACGTTTAGGCATGGTGCGTCAATGGCAATCGCTGTTCTTTGATGGCCGCCACAGCGAAACGATTTTGGATGATAATCCTGATTTTGTGATGCTCGCAAAAGCATTTGATATTCCAGGTAAGACCATCACGAAAAAAGAAGAAGTTGAACCCGCTCTAAAAGAGATGCTCGCAAGCAAAACCTCTTACTTGCTTCATGTATTAATTGATGAAGAAGAAAATGTATGGCCGCTCGTTCCGCCGGGTGCGTCCAACAGTGAAATGCTGGAGAACACCTAATATGGAAAGATATCTACTCGACATCAAAGCAGACGATAAGCCCGTACTACTTGAGCGTGTTCTTCGCGTTATTCGCCATCGCGGCTTCATCATTAAACAAGTTGCGGCAACGCAGAACCACGAAAGCCACGTTGCAAGTGTTGAAATCATCGTCGATAGCGATCGTCCGATTTCATTTATTACCAATCAAATTGAAAAACTCTGGGATGTTCGCACCGTCGATGTCATCAAAATCGCCCGTGACCAACTACCAAATAACAATTTACAACAAAAAATTTGTGCATAAGGAAGGCAAAACAATGGCGACAAGAACTGCAGATTATATTTGGTTTAATGGTGAAATGGTGCCTTGGGCAGAAGCGAATGTTCATGTACTGACTCACGCGATGCATTATGGCACTTCAGTCTTTGAAGGCGTTCGTTGTTACAACACGCCGAATGGTCCGATTGTTTTTCGCCATCGCGAGCACGCACAACGCCTAAAAAATTCAGCCAAAATCTACCGTTTCCCTATCCCGTACACGGTCGATGAAATCATGGAAGCCACCCGTGAAACCCTACGCCAAAACAAACTCGATAGCGCGTACATCCGTCCTTTGGGGTTTGTCGGCAATGTGGGTTTAGGTGTTTGCCCACCGGAAGACAGCATCATGGAGTTAATCATTGCCGCGTTTCCTTGGGGTTCATACCTAGGTGAAGAAGCCTTGGAAAATGGCGTTGATGCGATGATTTCAAGCTGGAATCGCGCGGCACCAAATACCATTCCTACCGCAGCAAAAGCGGGGGGGAACTACCTATCTTCTCTACTTGTGGGAGGCGAAGCGCGTCGTCACGGCTACGATGAAGGCATTGCATTGAGTGTTGATGGCTACCTTTCAGAAGGCGCCGGTGAGAACATTTTTGTCATCAAAGATGGCGTATTAATCACCCCACCAGCAACCGCGGCCATTCTACCCGGCATCACACGTGACTCTATCATCACGCTAGCCAAAGATATGGGTTATGAGGTCCGTGAAGAAAACATCGCTCGTGAAGCGCTCTATCTTGCTGACGAAGTCTTCATGACGGGTACCGCCGCTGAAATCGTGCCAGTGCGCTCTGTCGATAAAATTACCGTCGGCGAAGGCAAGCGTGGCCCACTAACAAAACAGATTCAAACCGCTTACTTCGGTCTATTTAATGGAACCACCGAAGATAAATGGGGTTGGTTAGATTACGTCTACCCGACCGACCATTCAGCACAGTAGTAAAGGAATACGGATATGCCTAAGTATAGATCTGCCACCACCACTCATGGTCGTAACATGGCAGGAGCACGCGCACTATGGCGTGCAACCGGAGTAAAAGAAGAAGATTTCGGCAAACCAATTATTGCTGTCGTAAACTCGTTTACCCAATTTGTTCCGGGACATGTTCATCTTAAAGACATGGGCCAACTGGTCGCAGGTGAAATTGAAAAAGCCGGCGGGATCGCGAAAGAGTTCAACACGATTGCTGTCGATGACGGTATCGCAATGGGTCACGGCGGGATGCTTTACTCGCTACCCTCGCGTGAACTGATCGCCGACTCCGTCGAATACATGGTGAATGCCCACTGTGCCGATGCCATGGTGTGTATCTCTAACTGTGACAAAATCACCCCGGGAATGATGATGGCAGCAATGCGCCTCAATATTCCGGTGATCTTTGTTTCAGGCGGTCCGATGGAAGCAGGTAAAACCAAGCTTTCCGATCAAATCATCAAACTCGACCTAGTGGATGCGATGATCCAAGGCGCCGACCCGACGATTTCGGACGAACAGAGTGAGCAAGTCGAACGTTCGGCCTGTCCAACATGCGGGTCGTGTTCAGGCATGTTTACCGCCAACTCGATGAACTGTCTGACAGAAGCTTTGGGATTATCTCAGCCGGGCAACGGCTCAATGCTGGCCACGCACGCCGATCGTGAGCAATTGTTTATCAACGCTGGTAAGCGCATCGTCGATCTCACTCGTCGTTACTACGAGCAAGATGATGCCTCAGCACTACCACGCAATATTGCTGATCGCGCCGCATTTGAAAACGCCATGGCGCTAGATATCGCTATGGGCGGCTCAAGTAATACCGTTCTGCACCTACTGGCCTCAGCGCAAGAAGGTGAGATCGAGTTTGATATGAACGACATCGACCAAATGTCTCGTCGCGTGCCGCATTTATGTAAAGTCGCACCATCGACGCCTAAATATCATATGGAAGATGTGCACCGCGCTGGCGGTGTGATGGCCATTCTAGGGGAACTTGATCGCGCTGGATTACTCAATAATCAAACGCGCACCGTGCTTGGTCTCACTATGCAAGAACAGCTCGCTCAGTACGACATCATGCAAACTGACGACGAAGCGGTACTTAAGTTCTTCCGTGCAGGCCCTGCCGGTATTCGTACCACCAAAGCATTCTCACAAGACTGCCGCTGGGATCGCCTTGATGATGACCGCGTAGACGGTTGTATTCGCACCAAAGAAAACGCCTTTAGCCAAGAAGGTGGCCTTGCGGTGCTTTCTGGCAATATCGCGCTTGATGGTTGTATCGTTAAAACGGCCGGGGTGGATGAAGATAGCCTTGTATTCCAAGGCCCTGCGGTAGTGTTTGAAAGCCAAGATACCGCCGTTGATGGTATTTTAGGAGGCAAAGTCAAAGCCGGTGACGTCGTCGTTATCCGTTATGAAGGTCCGAAAGGTGGCCCGGGTATGCAAGAAATGCTCTACCCAACCACTTACCTAAAATCGATGGGACTTGGCAAATCATGCGCGCTATTGACCGATGGTCGCTTCTCTGGCGGCACCTCTGGTTTATCGATTGGTCACGTTTCACCTGAAGCGGCGAGTGGCGGCACGATTGGTTTGGTGAATGATGGCGATATTATTGCTATTGATATTCCAAGTCGTTCAATCTCACTGCAAGTGAGCGAATCAGAACTGGCCGAGCGCCGTACCAAGCAAGATGCTGTCGGTTGGAAACCAGTTGATCGCCAACGCACGGTATCCTTAGCATTAAAAGCTTATGCCAGTCTAGCGACCAGCGCCGATAAAGGTGCAGTGCGTGATAAAAGCAAACTAGAGGGCTAATCAATGGTCATGAAAGGATTGGTAGAACCTCTATCGCCCGACCAAGCCCGACCATCTGGCGCAGACTATCTGCGTCAGGTGCTGCGCGCGCCGGTGTATGAAGTGGCGACAGTGACCCCCTTACAAGCGATGCCGCGTTTATCGGCTCGGTTAAATAACCAGGTACAGCTCAAACGTGAAGATCGCCAACCCGTGCATTCGTTTAAACTGCGCGGTGCCTACAACATGGTATCGAGCTTAACCGAAGAACAAAAAATTGCGGGCGTCATTGCCGCATCCGCAGGAAACCACGCACAAGGCATGGCGCTTTCGGGGACCAAACTCAGCATTAAAACCACCATCGTGATGCCAAAAACGACGCCAGACATCAAAGTTGAGGCCGTACGCAGTTTTGGTGGCAAAGTGGTGCTCCACGGTAATAACTTCGATGAAGCCAAAGCCGAGGCAGAACGTCTCGCAGAAAAACATGGCTATACTTTCGTCCCGCCTTTTGATCACCCTCTTGTGATTGCAGGCCAAGGCACGATCGGTATGGAAATGCTGCAACAAAATGGTCACTTGGACTATATCTTTGTGCCTGTGGGCGGCGGCGGTTTAGCCGCTGGGGTTGCCGTGCTGGTTAAGCAGTTGATGCCTGAAATCAAAATTATCGCGGTTGAACCCGAAGATTCAGCCTGCTTAAAAGCGGCACTTGATGCGGGAGAACCGGTCGTGCTCGATCAAGTCAGCATGTTTGCTGATGGGGTCGCGGTGAAACGCATTGGGGAAGAAACCTTCCGTTTATGCCAAAAATATATTGATGGCCATATTACGGTATCGAGCGATGAGATTTGCTCCGCGGTAAAAGACATCTTCGAAGACACTCGTGCTATCGCAGAGCCGTCTGGTGCTCTTGCCTTAGCGGGATTAAAGAAATACGTTGATAAACAGCAGCTCACCGGTAAGCGATTAGGCACCATTTTGTCTGGCGCCAACACGAACTTCCATGGCCTACGTTATGTCTCCGAACGTTGTGAGCTCGGTGAAAAACGAGAAGGCTTACTCGCGATAACGATTCCTGAACGCCAAGGTGCTTTCTTTGAATTCTGTAACCTGATTGGTGGTCGAGCCGTCACTGAATTTAACTACCGTTATAACGATGATTCACTCGCCAATATTTTCGTTGGCGTACGCCTGCATGAAGGCCAAGCAGAATTGGACAGCATCATTCAAGATCTTCGCACGGGCGGATACCCTGTTGTTGATCTCTCCGATGATGAAATGGCCAAACTGCATGTGCGCTACATGATTGGAGGCAAACCATCCAAGCCGCTGAAAGAACGTTTATACAGTTTCGAGTTTCCAGAATACCCTGGCGCACTACTGAGGTTTCTGAGCACACTAGGCACTCATTGGAACATTAGCTTATTCAATTACCGCAATCATGGCGCAGACTACGGCCGCGTATTGTGTGGTTTTGAACTGGATGAACACGATTTAGCCCGCTTCTCTTTGCATCTAAGAGAGCTTGGCTATCAATGTAAAGATGAGACCAACAATCCTTCCTACCAGTTTTTCTTATCTTAGCTAAGTGGCAAGATAAAATTTATCTATCACCTGCACAAACCTTCGACAAAGTCAGCCCACGCGGCTGACTTTGTTCTATTCTAACTGAGTGAAAGTGTTATATTTATGCGCAAAACGCATACACTCAATGCTAAAGTTTCATTTTCGTCATACCTCATTCCCAGCTACACTGTTGGTAGTTAATTGATTGCTGTCCCTAAGTGGAGAAACTTATGTTTAACGCTCTGATTTTGAACCAAGAAGAAAAACGTACTATTGCTGCTATCGAGCAGATTGATGAATCACAGCTGCCTGAAGGCGATGTCTTAATCGAGGTTGATTACTCATCTTTGAACTTTAAAGACGGCCTAGCGATCACCGGTAAAGGTAAAATCATTCGTAACTTCCCAATGGTGCCAGGTATCGATCTTGCGGGTACCGTGATTAGCTCAGAAGACAATCGCTACCAAGCCGGTGAAAAAGTCGTCCTCACGGGTTGGGGTGTCGGTGAAAACCACTGGGGTGGCATGGCACAACGTGCACGCCTAAAAGCAGATTGGCTAGTCCCACTACCACAAGGCCTAGACAGCAAAAAAGCAATGATGGTTGGCACAGCTGGCTTTACCGCTATGTTATGTGTACAAGCGCTGCTTGATGCCGGTGTCAAACCGGAAGCGGGTGAAGTTCTTGTGACTGGCGCAAGTGGCGGCGTAGGTTCAGTGGCGGTAACGCTACTGGCTCAACTTGGCTACAAAGTGGCAGCAGTCACAGGCCGTGTAGAACAAAATGGCCCACTGCTTGAAAAGCTAGGGGCAAGCCGAATCATTGATCGCAGTGAATTTGCAGAACCTGCACGCCCACTAGAAAAACAAATTTGGGCTGGTGCGGTTGATACCGTAGGCAGCAGCGTACTGGCAAAAGTGCTAGCACAAATGGATTACAACAGTGCCGTCGCAGCCTGTGGCCTTGCCGGTGGTTTCGACCTTCCGACCACGGTTATGCCATTCATCCTACGTAACGTTCGTCTACAAGGGATTGATTCTGTTTCATGCCCATTTGAAAAACGTATTGCGGCTTGGGAAAAACTGACTGAGCTACTGCCTGACAGCTACTTTGAACAAGCGTGTACCGAAGTAGAACTTGCTGAAGCACCAAAGTACGCTGAAGACATCACCAACGGCCAAGTCACTGGACGCGTCGTGATCAAGCTATAATGCTTAACGCATAAACGGATAAGAGCCAGCATTGCTGGCTCTTTTGCTTTCTGGAAAGGCTAACATTCCACGAGATCAATCCAATCCCATATCCTCGATTCGCTTGGCGATCAAACGGCTGCATTCTTCTTTTACAATGCCACGTAACCATTCTTGCGCGGGTGAATGCTCGCAACGTGGATGCCAAATCAACGAGTAATCAAATGGCGTAAAGTGGAATGGCAAGGGCTTAACCACCAAATCATAACGTTCCGCCACTAAATAGGCTAAATCAGCGGGTACTGTGATAATCAATGGCATGGTATCGACAATCGCCAACGCGGCTTCTAAATGGTAAGCGCGTAATACCATTCGACGCTGAGGGTGGCCCTCTAACGCTTGCTCAATTAGCGCCTTAACCCCATCACTGATGGCAATCATCGCATGTGGGTAACTGAGATAATCCGCCAAACTCATTTCTTGATCCGCTAATGGATGGTGCTTGGATAACAAACAGAACACCCCAACACGACCAATGACTTCGCTGCATAGTGGGTCAACCGCGCCAATCGGACGGCATATGGCTAAGTCTGCCCCTTCATAAGTCAACTGATCCGCTAACCTTCCGTGTTGTAGCGGTAAGAATTTCAACGACACCAAGGGGGCTTCTTGATAGATGCGCGGTAAAGCGAATGGCAAAATGGTTTGCATCGCATAATCAGTGGTTGCGATGGTAAATCGCTGATCGCAACGCTGCGGGTCAAACTCTTTCGGTTCCAATAATTGACGCAATGATTCCAGCGGCTCCCCCAACCTTGCATTCATCTCCAATGCTTTTTCGGTTGGAATTAATTGCTGGCCCTGACGAGTAAACAATGGATCATTGAGCAAACTACGTAGACGACCCAATACACGACTCATCGCCGATTGACTTAAATTAAGCCGAGTCGCCGCCTTGCTGACACTGCTTTCTTCGATGAGCACACGCAATGCAACCAACAAATTTAAATCTCGACGGTAGATATCTTCTAGTTCCACTTTACTCATCCAAGCTCGATTAATGGGCTAAGTGTACTATTAACTCACGCCACTTATCGAGTCATCATCGTGATATCCAAACATCGGGAAAAGAGAACGTAACCATAAAAAAATCCCGCCTTTCGGCGGGGAAGCCCAAGAAAATTGGGGATAGTGTCGGAATGGTGTTAGATGAACGTCGTCAGTTATTCTTCTTTGATATTGTGGCTGACTCTCGCAAAAACCGCGTGTTTACGTTCAATAGGTCAATAAGCACAAGCATCAGAGCCAAAACCAAAGGCTCGCGGTATTGATATTCTGTCTATCACACTTAATTGATGTTGCTAGATTGTTAATAAATCTAAAACAAAAAGATCACATTGCCAAGTGATTATTGAATATTTTTTCTTCACGAGTATTATCTATCGCCTCAGAAAGCAAACAAGTGACGACCATGACATTTAATCCAGAACAGGCGACGCATACTTTAGAGGCAGAAGGACTACGCTGCCCAGAGCCAGTGATGATGGTCAGGAAGACAATCCGTAACATGCAAGAAGGGGATGTGCTGCTCGTCAAAGCAGATGATCCATCAACCACTCGTGACATTCCGAGTTTCTGCCGCTTTATGGATCATCAACTCGTTGCTGCACAAACCGAACAGCTACCTTATCTGTATCTAATTAAGAAAGGGCTAAGCTAAACAACGCTCAGTTCAGTAGAGAGATAACATGAAAAACGGCTGCCGATGGCAGCCGTTTCATTATTCGTCGTATTCTAATGTTCGGATTTCCGATTGTAATTTCCGAATCTGTTTCTGCATGGCACGCATTTCTTCATGCATCGGAATGATATAAGCCACTCTTACCCAAGACTCAACCGCAAGCCCTGCCAGAATGATAGCGCCAGCGACCATCGGTAACCACATGTCGGTCAGCATCATCCCTAAAAATGTCAGTACCAAACCAAAAGTAAATAGATAGCTTTGACTCTTTGGGGACATCCCCATGTAACGTGTCAGCATACTGTCGCCCTCCATCACTATTGTTATGGTTAAAGTAGCATGACCCCGAGAACACTTATATGTCATCGGTCACGCATTTCACCGATTTAACACATCAAGCAACCCACCACTCGATGCAACGTCATTCCATGTATTGATAGCCAATATTGTGAAACAAAAAAGGCTCTACCCAAAGATTAGAGCCTGATCGTCATTAGATCACTTTATTGCCTGATTATTAAGTGCGAGGCTTAAGATCCAACACGTGCAATAGACGTTCTGGTGTTCCTTCCCAAATCATAGGACGGCCTTTCGGATTGTCTTTTGTCCACCAACCAGTAAAGCGCTTGGTGTTGTATTGATAGAAGTTAGGGCCAGATAACACCGGAACCGTCACTTGATTTTCAGCAATCAACGCCTGGATATTATTTGCAATTTGACGTTGCTCTTGGCTGTCCGCAGTTTTGTAGAAGCTATCAAGCAACTTATCTAAATCCGCATTTTGCCAATGGTGCATCGCAAAGCGTGGCATACCTTCAGAACCTTGCAGACGTGAGTGGTAACCACTATCCCAATATGTGTGAGGAGTTGGACCATGGAAGTAGTTGGTGTACGCGATATCGTAGTCAGCATTAATCATCGCATTATTGTAGATAGAGAAGTCTGGAGTACGAGCCTTCACCTTGATGCCCACTTCGGATAACTGCTCTGTCGCCAACATCACGGTGTTGTTAAAGTCTGTCCAACCTTGTGGTGATTGAATATTCAACTCAAACTTCTCACCCGATGGTGATTCCACAAAACCATCACCATCCACATCTTTATAGCCCGCTTTAGCCAGTGCAGCTTTAGCGTTCTCGGCCGAATACGTCATGAATGGCTTGTACTTGTTATGCGTTTTTTCATCTGACCACGTTTCAAAGGCGTAGCCCAGACCCGATGCAAAGTCATTCAATACTGCGTTGCCATAGTTGGCAATATCAATCAGCGTTTGACGATCCAGAGCCATGGAGAAGGCACGACGGAACTCAACATCACTTAGGACTTCATGCTTCACTTTGTCTTTCGACTCATAGTTAAACACAAACGCTTGTGTTCCCGCAGGCGGATACCAGTAGCCATGATCCGGTGACGCCGCAAGATACGTTTTTTCAATATCAGGAACAAACGAACCACCCCAGTCAATGTTAGAGTTCATCAACTCACCCAATACTTGGTCATTGTGGTTCATTTGCGGTACGCGCAAACAATCCACCTCTAGGTTGTCATTGTCCCAGTAATTTGGATTACGACACTGAAGGAACAAGGTTGAGGTAAATTTAGGTAACTCCGTAAATGGACCCGTACCAATTGGATTCGGGTTCATAAACGCCGCAGGGTCTTCAACACTCTTCCACTGATGCTCAGGCACGACCGGCACTAACGCAATTTCGTAACTGATGTTGGTATTGACTTCATTCAGGTGGAAGCGCACTTGGTAAGGGCCGAGTTTTTCCACTGACTTAATTTTCGTATTGATACCGCGATCATCGATATTTGGGTTAGCTTCAACCAAGTTGAAGGTAAACACCACGTCATCTGCGTTAAACGTTTCACCATCAGACCACTTCACCCCTTCACGTAAATCAAACGTGATACTGAGTAGGTCTTCACTCATCTCGTAGCCCGTCGCGAGGCGAAACTCTGGTACGTTACCCTTTAATTCATTGAACACGACCAGTGGTTCAAAAATAAAATCACGCGCAGTGTGCAAACGAGAAACCGCATACGGGTTAAAGTTACGGATCAAGGAAGGGTTATGATTTGGGATAATCGTGACTTTGGACAGACTGTCCAGATCGGCAGCAACCACAGATTGCGCAGATAGAGTCAATGCAGAAGCGATAACTGCAGAGAGTAGCGTGGTTTTCATAGCGATACCTTATCAATGGATATGCACACAAAGTAACCACTTTGCTCACGGGCAGCAATCCAACCCCAATCACTAAAAAAACAAACAGTTGCACACGCGTTGCATTTCGCAATTCATTTGACCAATAAGCGACGTCTTTTTTCTCTCCAAAGCCATCAATTAGCGATTCAATTCAAATTTAATGGTTAAAAATGGAAGAAAATAACAACATAAACCCAAAGAAAGCCGCCTGCGATGAATCGAAGAAAAATGCGAGTCGATTAAAAGTTCATTCTTGTACCCTCTGCTCTGTAACAAGTTCTCAGCAGCAGAAGCCATTGAGCGCAACCCCCTGCGATTGGCCCTCTCACACACAATAAACCGTCGCGTAAACACAGCGCCAATCGGCCAGCCGCTTGTTTACCAACAAATATGCGCTGAATTAGGCAAAGTTAACCTTTCTGGCTATGAAATAAGCAACATTGCCTCTACTCCCATCTACAATATCTGGGTATACTTGATTGTTATTTTTTTTAAATCATTCAGAAGAATCGCGCGAACCTGACTATGCAAAAATACGATATCAAAACCTTCCAGGGAATGATCCTCGCGCTGCAGGATTATTGGGCTCAAAATGGTTGTACGATTGTTCAACCGCTAGATATGGAAGTAGGTGCTGGCACCTCTCACCCAATGACATGTCTACGTGCACTTGGCCCAGAGCCAATGGCAACAGCGTATGTTCAACCTTCACGTCGTCCGACCGATGGTCGCTACGGTGAAAACCCGAACCGTCTGCAGCACTACTATCAATTCCAAGTAGCTCTAAAGCCCTCTCCAGATAACATTCAGGAGTTGTACCTAGGCTCACTTGAAGTTCTTGGTGTCGATCCGCTTGTTCACGATATTCGCTTTGTTGAAGACAACTGGGAAAACCCAACATTGGGTGCTTGGGGTCTTGGCTGGGAAGTTTGGCTAAACGGTATGGAAGTAACACAGTTTACTTACTTCCAACAAGTTGGCGGCCTTGAGTGTAAGCCAGTAACGGGTGAGATCACTTACGGTATTGAACGTCTAGCAATGTACATCCAAGAAGTTGACTCCGTGTACGACTTGGTATGGAACGTCGCGCCAGACGGCTCAAACGTCACTTACGGTGATATCTTCCACCAAAATGAAGTTGAGCAATCAACCTACAACTTTGAACACGCCGATGTTGAATTCCTATTCAGCTTCTTCGAACAGTGTGAGAAAGAGTGTAAAAAGCTACTTGAACTTGAGAAGCCATTACCTCTGCCAGCTTACGAGCGCATCCTAAAAGCAGGCCATGCTTTTAACTTGTTAGACGCACGTAAAGCGATCTCAGTAACTGAGCGTCAACGTTACATCCTTCGTATCCGCGATCTGACTAAGTCAGTCGCAGAAGCATACTACGCATCGCGTGAAGCACTGGGTTTCCCAATGTGCCGCTCTGCAGAACAAAAAGCGAATAACGAGGAGAAGTAACCCATGGCGCACAATTTTTTAATTGAACTCGGTACCGAAGAGCTGCCACCGAAAGCACTTCGCTCACTAGCAGAAGCGTTTGCAGCAAACTTTGCCGCAGAGCTAAACAACGCTGAAATCGCCTTTGATGATCTTAAGTGGTACGCGACCCCTCGTCGCCTTGCGCTTAAAATTGCCAACCTTGCCGATAGTCAAGCAGACAAAATCGTTGAAAAACGTGGTCCTGCTGTTTCTGCTGCATTTGACGCAGAAGGCAACGCAACCAAAGCCGCTCAAGGCTGGGCGCGCGGTTGTGGCATCACAGTAGACCAAGCAGAGCGCATGGTGACTGACAAAGGTGAATGGCTACTGTTCAAACAAGAAGTGAAAGGTCAGCCTGTTAAAGAGCTAGTGGTCGCTTTTGCTGCGAAAGCACTCGCAAACCTGCCAATCCCTAAAGCAATGCGCTGGGGTAACTCTGACATTCAATTTATCCGCCCAGTGAAAACACTAACGATTCTGCTTGGTGACGAGCTAATCGAAGGTGAAATCCTTGGCGTTGCTTCTGCGCGTACTCTACGTGGCCACCGCTTCATGGGTGAACGTGAGTTCACGATCGATTCAGCGGATCAATACCCTGCGATTCTTGAAGAGCGCGGTAAAGTCATGGCTGATTACGATGCGCGTAAAGCCATCATCCTTGCTGATGCTCAAAAAGCAGCCGCAGCAGTCGGTGGTACCGCGGATCTAGAAGACGACTTGGTTGAAGAAGTCACGTCTCTGGTTGAATGGCCTGTTGTGCTAACCGCGAAATTTGAAGAAGAATTCCTAAAAGTTCCTTCTGAAGCGTTGGTTTACACCATGAAAGGTGACCAAAAGTACTTCCCTGTCTACGATGACAACAAGAAGCTACTACCAAACTTCATCTTCGTATCAAACATTGAGTCGAAAGAACCTCGCCACGTTATCGAAGGTAACGAGAAAGTGGTTCGTCCACGTCTAGCTGACGCGGAATTCTTCTTCAATACTGACCGTAAGAGCCCGCTGATTGATCGCCTACCGCAACTTGAAACGGCTATCTTCCAGAAGCAACTTGGTACAATCAAAGACAAAACAGACCGCATCACTGAACTGGCTGGCTACATTGCTGAGCAAATCGGTGCTGACGTTGAGAAATCTCAACGTGCTGGCCTGTTAGCGAAATGCGACCTAATGACCTCGATGGTATTCGAATTTACCGATACCCAAGGCGTTATGGGCATGCACTACGCAACGCATGATGGTGAAGATGAGCAAGTTGCACTGGCACTTTACGAGCAATACATGCCTCGTTTCGCTGGTGATGACCTACCAAGCACGGGCATCTCTTCAGCGGTTGCGATGGCAGACAAGCTAGACACTATCGTGGGTATCTTCGGTATTGGCCAAGCACCAAAAGGTTCTGACCCGTTTGCACTACGTCGTGCATCTCTTGGTGTGCTACGAATCATCGTTGAAAACGGTTACAACCTAGACCTAGTTGATTTGATTGCTAAAGCGAAATCGCTACTTGGCGACAAACTGACTAACGCGAACGTTGAATCTGATGTATTGGAATTCATGCTAGGTCGTTTCCGCGCATGGTACCAAGACGCTGGCTTTAGCATCGATATTATTCAAGCGGTATTGGCGCGTCGTCCAACCAAACCAGCAGATTTCGACCAACGTGTTAAAGCGGTTTCTCACTTCCGTGAGCTAGAAGCAGCAGAAGCACTGGCAGCCGCGAATAAGCGTGTAGGTAACATCCTAGCGAAATTCGATGGTGAGCTTGCGGCTGAAATCAATCTAGCACTACTTCAAGAAGATGCAGAGAAAGCACTGGCGGAAAGCGTTGAAGTGATGACAGAAGCACTAGAGCCTGCGTTCGCAACGGGTAACTACCAAGAAGCGCTAAGCAAGCTGGCAGACCTACGCGAGCCAGTAGATGCGTTCTTCGACAACGTAATGGTAATGGCCGATGACGAAGCGTTAAAAACCAACCGTCTAACGCTACTAAACAACCTACGTAACCTATTCCTACAAATTGCAGATATTTCTTTACTGCAAAAGTAGACGACCAAGATAAGGGCGCTTTTCACTCGGCGTCCATTATTCTTGTGTGATAAAAAGCCCAGCTCATTGAGTTTGGGCTTTTTTTATTGAATCGTGATTTTGTGCTTTTCGTCTCTTATTCATTACGGTATGTTCAAGGATTACTCGATTCGTCAGCGACGCACTGACGCCACGCACATGAAAGCAAACACAATGTATTAGGTTTAACAGCACATGCAGTTCTCTAAATTTGGTGAAAAATTCAATCAGTACTCTGGCATTACCCAGTTAATGGACGATCTTAATGATGGCCTGCGCACGCCGGGCGCCATCATGCTTGGTGGAGGCAACCCAGCCGCGATTCCCGCCATGCTCGACTACTTTCACCAAGCCAGTAACGAAATGCTCGCCAACGGAGAACTCATCGCCGCTTTAGCCAACTATGATGGCCCACAAGGTAAAGATGCCTTTGTGAAAGCGTTAGCATGTTTGTTCCGCGAAACCTACGGCTGGGACATCAGCGAGAAAAACATCAGTCTGACCAATGGCAGCCAAAGTGGCTTCTTCTACTTGTTTAATTTACTCGCCGGTAAGCAAGCCGACGGATCACACAAGAAAGTCTTACTGCCACTCGCCCCAGAATACATCGGCTATGGCGATGCGGGCATCGATGAAGATATCTTTATCTCCTACCAACCGGAAATAGAGCGCCTAGATAACGGTTTATTCAAATACCACGTGGATTTTGAACAACTGACGGTGGATGATTCGATTGCCGCGATCTGCGCATCGCGCCCGACCAACCCAACTGGCAATGTGCTGACCGACGAAGAAATTCATAAACTGGATAAACTGGCACGCCAACACAATATTCCCCTGATCATTGATAATGCTTACGGCTTGCCGTTCCCAAATATCATCTTTGCTGATGTGCAGCCATTCTGGAATGAAAATACCATCTTGTGCATGAGCCTATCGAAACTCGGTCTACCTGGCGTACGTTGTGGCATTGTGATCGCCAATGAAACGATCACCTCTGCAATGACCAATATGAATGGCATCATCAGCTTAGCGCCAAGTAGCGTTGGCCCTGCGTATGCCAACCATATGATCGAAAAAGGCGATTTACTCAAACTCAGTACTGATGTGATCAAACCGTTTTACCGACAAAAAGCGCTGCGCGCGGTCGAACTGTTGCAACAAGCGATCACTGATGAGCGCTTTCGCATTCACAAACCTGAAGGCGCCATTTTCCTTTGGTTGTGGTTTGATGAGCTGCCGATCACGACCATGGAGTTGTATGCGCGTTTAAAAGCGCGTGGTGTGTTGGTTGTTCCAGGAGAGTATTTCTTTATTGGACAAAGCGAAGGCTGGGATCATGCGCACCAATGCTTACGTATGAACTACGTACAAGAAGATGAGATGATGCAAAAAGGCATTACGATTATCGCGGAAGAAGTGGCAAAAGCTTACGCCGAATAACCCATAGGGTACGATTCATCCAGCCCAAAACTAAAAAGAGCGCCCTTTCCTTTTCGGAACGGCGCTCTTTCTCATTCTATAACGTTCGCGATAAGGCGCGATTGATCGTCACAATGAATTAGTTGTTATCAATCAGCTGGCTGCCACCAATGGCGATCTTACGTGGTTTCATCGCTTCTGGAATTTCGCGCACCAAATCGATGTGCAGCAAACCATTTTCCATTGAAGCACCGGCAACCGTCACGTAATCGGCTAATTGGAATTTACGTTCAAAATCACGTTCAGCAATACCTTGATAAACGTAGTTTTTGCCTTCTTCCGCTTTACGCTCACCCTTCACAATCAACATGTTCTCATTCTGAGTGAGATCAAGCTGCTCTTCAGCAAAACCAGCAACCGCCATCGTAATGCGGAAATGATGCTCGTCTTTTTGTTCAATGTTGTACGGAGGGTAACCGCCAGAAGTGTTCTTCGCGCTTTGGTTTTCCATCAAATGGAACAGACGGTCAAAGCCAATCGCATTACGGTATAGTGGTGAGAAATCAACATTACGCATAAACCTATCCTCTTAATAAGCAATAGTCTTAACTCTTAATATGAGCTAAGAGTTTTGAAACGACACTCCTCAGGCCAACGTTGGCGCGGGGACATGGGTTCAAATAAATTTTCAAATTATCGACTAACCCAAACTATCCTCACTTGAGCGATAGTGGCCAGTCATGTCAGAGGGGCTGTTCTTCTCTTGTTGAGCAAGCTCGCCATTCCTCTTCATTAATAGATATGCGGACAGCGGCATTCGCTTTCAAGGGGACGGCGGTTAAATTCATCTCCACCAGCTTCAGAAAACCACAGAGACGACAAACAACAGAAACAAAAAAGCACCACCCAAAGGCAGTGCTTTCATTTTTATCTTCTCTACGAAAAGAGCTAAACCATTAATTGCTTCGAGGCTAAGTTAGTTCGCATTAGTTCAAGCGAGGCTCACGCAGCATACAAGTGTATGTGAGTCCGCCGAACGCAGAAATCATGCGTAATAACGACGCATCGCAGTGATTAAACGTCTAGGTTCGCTACTTTTAACGCGTTCTCTTCAATGAAGTTACGACGCGGCTCAACTTGGTCACCCATCAAGGTAGTAAACAATTGGTCTGCGCCTACCGCATCTTCAATGGTTACTTGCATCATGCGACGCGTTTCTGGGTCCATGGTGGTTTCCCAAAGCTGATCTGGGTTCATCTCACCTAGACCTTTGTAGCGTTGTAGGCTTAGGCCACGACGCGACTCTTTGATTAGCCACTCAAGTGCGGCTGCAAAGCTTGCCACTGGCTGAGTACGCTCGCCACGTTTAATGTATGCATCTTCTTCAATCAAGCCGTCTAACGCTTCAGAAAGAGAGGCTAGCTTGCCGTATTCTTTCGAGTTCAGTAGATCCGCGCTCAATGGGTAGTAGTGCGTCACACCATGTGTACGAACGACGATCTTAGGCAAGAAGATACCCAACTCTTCATTCGCTTCCACTTCGAAGCTGTATTGGCTTGCACCAACTTCTTTCGCATTAAGCTGTTCAACTAGGTTTTGAGTCCATGCTTCAACCGCCGCAGTCTCTTTACATTGTTCAACCGTAATACGAGGCGTGTAAATAAACTCATGAATCATCGCACGAGGGTAACGACGGCTCATACGATCAACCAGCTTAATCGCCGCATTATATTGCTGAACCAGCTTCTCTAGTGATTCACCAGATAGCGCAGGCGCTTCTGGGTTTACGTGTAGAGCCGCGTTATCCAGTGCCAACGACACTTGATACTGGTTCATTGCATCTTCATCTTTGATGTACTGCTCTTGCTTACCTTTCTTCACTTTGTAAAGTGGTGGCTGAGCGATGTAGATGTAACCACGTTCAATCAGTTCTGGCATTTGACGGTAGAAGAACGTCAGTAGCAAAGTACGGATGTGCGAACCATCGACATCGGCATCGGTCATGATGATGATGTTGTGGTAGCGCAGTTTATCTGGGTTGTATTCGTCGCGGCCGATACCACAACCAAGAGCGGTGATAAGCGTTGCCACTTCTTGAGAAGACAGCATCTTATCGAAACGCGCTTTCTCTACGTTTAGGATTTTACCTTTTAGTGGCAGAATCGCTTGGTTCTTACGGTTACGCCCCTGCTTGGCTGAGCCGCCAGCAGAGTCCCCTTCCACAATGTAGAGTTCAGAAAGCGCAGGGTCTTTCTCTTGGCAGTCGGCCAGTTTACCTGGGAGACCGGCTAAATCTAATGCGCCTTTACGACGAGTCATTTCACGAGCTCGACGAGCGGCTTCACGAGCACGCGCGGCATCGATGATTTTTGAACAAACCATCTTCGCTTCGGTTGGGTTCTCAATTAGGAACTCAGCCAGTTTCTCACCCATTGCAGATTCAACTGCCGATTTCACTTCAGATGAAACCAGTTTGTCTTTGGTTTGGCTTGAGAATTTTGGATCAGGCACTTTCACTGAAACAACCGCGGTTAGACCTTCACGTGCATCATCACCTGAAGTGGCGGTTTTCGCTTTCTTAGAGAAACCTTCTTTATCCATGAATGAGTTTAGCGTACGCGTTAGTGCCGCACGGAAACCCGCAAGGTGAGTACCACCATCGCGTTGAGGGATGTTGTTGGTGAAACAGTAGATGTTCTCTTGGAAACCATCGTTCCACTGCATCGCTACTTCAACGGTGATGCCATCTTCACGTTCGAAATCGAAGTGGAAAATTTTATCAATGATTGGCGTTTTGTTGGTGTTTAGGTGCTCAACGAAAGCTTGGATACCGCCTTGAAACTCAAAGTGGTCACTCTTGTCTTCTTCACGCTCATCGATCAATTTAATTGATACGCCTGAGTTCAAGAAAGAGAGTTCGCGTAGACGCTTAGCAAGAATATCGTAATGGAATTCAAGAACGTTCGTGAACGTTTGATCACTTGGCCAAAAACGGATTTTGGTACCCGTTTTATCGGTATCGCCAACAACAGCAAGCGGTGCTTGAGGTTCACCATGGCAATAAGTCTGTGTATGAAGATGACCACCACGCCAGATCGTCAGCTCTACTTTTTCTGATAGTGCGTTTACAACTGAAACACCTACACCGTGTAGACCACCCGATACTTTGTATGAGTTATCATCAAACTTACCACCAGCGTGAAGAACCGTCATGATAACTTCAGCAGCCGATACGTTCTCTTCTGGGTGTAATTCGGTTGGAATGCCACGACCATCATCGCTGACTGAAACTGAGTTATCCTCATGGATTGTCACAACGATGTCTTTACAGTGACCAGCCAACGCTTCATCAATTGAGTTATCTACCACCTCAAAAACCATGTGGTGAAGACCGGTGCCATCATCCGTGTCGCCGATGTACATACCTGGACGCTTACGAACCGCATCCAGACCCTTCAGTACTTTAATACTCGATGAATCGTAATTTTCAGACATGAATTATCTTCCGCTATTTATCGTTGTTCTATTGTGCCATGTTCCACATGGAACATCTTGCCATTCTCACCGCGCATGTCGGCAATATGGCTTTCGGTTATAGAACTTACAAAAACTTGAGCCCCCGTCTCTTTTAAGCAATCTGCGAGACGCTTACGACGTTGACTATCTAATTCCGATGCAAAGTCATCAATGAGGTAAATGCATTGCTTTCCGGTCATTTCCGTTAAGTGTTGTCCTTGCGCGACGCGCAATGCACACACCATCAACTTAAGTTGACCACGTGATAGCACATCTTCAACTGGTGTTGCGTTTACCTTGATGCGTAAATCTGCTTTGTTTGGCCCACTAAAGGTGTAACCTAACGATTGATCACGCTCGAAGTTTTTCTCGAGGAGTTCTTGATAAGGTGTGTCTTTATCCCAGCCTCGATAATACTTCAATTGAATATCAAATTCTGGCAAAAATAGCTTACATAGTTGCTCAGCTTTGGCGCTCATTTGCTCAATATACAGAGCCCGCCATTGGCTTATATTCTCAGCCAAACGCGCCATCTCTTGATCCCAATAGCTGAGTTCTCGATAACTACGCGCGGTTTTTAATAGTGCATTGCGTTGCTTGTTTAATCGTTTAAAACGACCCCAAGCATCAAAAAATGCAGGTTCGGTATGAAATACGCCCCAATCAATAAAAGCACGGCGATGTTTAGGCCCATCCGTCAACAAATCAAACCCTTCAGGGTGAATCAGTTGCAATGGTAGCACTTGCGCGAGCTGAGCTAATTTTTGGCCAGATTGACCGCCTATTTTAACCTCTGTCGTGCCATCACGCTGCTTATTAATGCCAATTGGTAGCTCAAATTGATCCGAGTTCAAAAAACGGCCATGCACGAACAACTCGTCGCATTCATTTTGGATAACTCGCCCAGTCAATGAACTCTTAAATGAGCGGCCATGGCCGAGTAAGTAGATGGCTTCCAGTACGCTGGTTTTGCCACTACCATTGGGACCGATAAGAAAGTTAAAGCCTGCTGATAGGTCAATATCACAGGCTCTAATATTTCTAAATTGCTGAATAACGAGGCGAGAAAGCGGCATGCTATAGTCGAATCGGCATCACCACGTAAAGTGCGCTGTCATCGTCTGCATTTTCAATTAACGCACTGGCATTAGCATCAGACATCGATAGGCGAACTTTATCGCAACGAAGCGTATTCAGAACATCCAGAACGTAACTCACGTTAAAACCGATTTCGATCGCGTCACCTTCAAAGGTCACGTCTAACATCTCTTCCGCTTCTTCTTGCTCTGGGTTATTGGCCGTAATGCGCATTTCGTTATCGGCTAAGTTAACGCGCACACCACGGAATTTTTCATTCGATAGAATCGCGGCACGTGAAAATGCTTGGCGTAACTCATCACAATCCGCTTCTAGCGTTTTAGTGGTGGTTTGCGGCATTACGCGGCGATAATCAGGGAAACGACCATCCACCAACTTAGAAGTGAAGACAAAGTTGTTCACTTCTGCACGCACATTTGAGCTGCCGATCTGGAGAACTACCGGCTGTTCTGGTGCATCCAACAGTTTCACCAACTCTTGCACGCCTTTGCGTGGCACGATGATTTGTTTTGTCGCAAAATCGGCACCAAGAGACACCAACGATACCGCCATACGGTGGCCATCAGTTGCGACGCTTCGTAGTGTCGTGCCATCGATTTCAAACAACATGCCGTTAAGGTAGTAACGCACATCTTGGTTCGCCATTGAGAATTGTGTTTTCTCAATCAAACCACGCAGTTCTGCTTGGCTCAGTGATACTTCGACTTCACTTTGCCAATCTTCGATATTTGGGAAATCATTCGCAGGCAATGTCGCCAATGAGAAACGGCTACGACCAGAACGAACTTGCACGCGATCGCCTTCAAGAATGAAAGTAATCACAGAGTTATCGGGTAAACCACGACAAATATCGAGGAACTTACGCGATGGCACAGTAATGCTACCCGCTTCAAAATCCCCTTCGAGCGTCACGCGGCTGATCAACTCTACTTCTAAATCAGTGGCCGTCATGGATAAGGTGTTTTCTTCTACCTTAAGCAATAGGTTTCCTAAGATAGGCAGGGTTGGACGCCCACCTAAAGCACCCGACACTTGTTGTAGGGGTTTAAGTAGATGACTACGTTCGATGGAAAATTTCATAATGCGCTCTTGTTTGAATTCGTTATAGCTTTACGTTCGGCTATTGCTTCTTTAGCCAATAGTAGCCACTGCCTAGAATACCGCGAATTACGATGAAAGGGTACGAATCAAGTTCGAGTAATCTTCTTTGATGTCGTGGCTTTCTTCACGCAGTTGAGCGATTTTACGACAGGCATGCAATACCGTCGTATGGTCACGACCACCAAATGCATCACCGATCTCAGGCAAACTGTGGTTGGTCAATTCTTTCGACAGAGCCATGGCTAACTGGCGAGGACGCGCAACAGAACGCGAGCGGCGTTTTGACAATAAGTCCGCGACTTTAATCTTGTAGTATTCCGCCACGGTTTTTTGAATATTGTCGATGGTCACCAGCTTCTCTTGCAGAGCCAGCAAGTCACGCAGTGCTTCACGTACAAAATCAATCGTGATTGGGCGACCGGTAAAATTGGCATTTGCAATCACACGGTTTAATGCGCCTTCCAGTTCACGAACGTTTGAACGCAGGCGCTTAGCAATAAAGAACGCCACTTCATCAGCAAGATGAATTTGGTGATCTTCCGCTTTTTTCATCAAGATCGCGACGCGCGTTTCAAGCTCAGGTGGCTCAATCGCAACGGTCAAACCCCAACCAAAACGCGATTTCAAGCGATCTTCTACGCCGTTGATCTCTTTCGGATAACGGTCAGACGTTAGAATGATCTGTTGATTGCCTTCTAATAAGGCATTGAAAGTGTGGAAGAACTCTTCTTGAGAGCGCTCTTTATTGGCGAAAAATTGAATATCATCGATAAGTAACGCGTCAACACTGCGGTAGTAGCGTTTGAACTCTTCAATCGCGTTATTTTGCAGCGCTTTCACCATATCCTGCACAAAACGCTCAGAGTGCATGTAGATAACTTTCGCATTCGGCTTGTTATCGATAATCGCATTACCCACCGCATGCAACAGGTGGGTTTTACCCAAACCAGTGCCGCCATATAAGAATAATGGGTTGTATGCTGTGCCCGGATTATCCGAAACCTGACGAGCCGCCGCCAAACCAAGTTGGTTTGATTTACCTTCAACAAAGTTATTGAACTTATGCTTAGGGTTAACGTTAGAGCGATGGTTGATATTCGCTAACGCTTTGTCGTCATCGTCCCAGGTCTTATGAACCGGTTTACGCGCTTGCAATTGTGCAGGAGCTGAAGACAGCGCAGCCACATCCGCAGGCGTACGTTTTGGCGCCGCTTGTGGTGCTGATACGGGGCGACTACCTACTTCAAAACGTAAGTTAGGGATATCGTTACCGCAATACTGTTGCAGTAAACGATTGATGCTATTGAGGTACTTATCTCGAACCCAATCCAATACAAAACGGTTAGGTGCAAATAAGGTTAGCGTATTGTCACTGAGCTCCGCTTGTAGCGGACGTACCCACATACTGAATTCTGTAGCTGGTAGCTCTTCTTGAAGCTGTTGCAAACATTGCAACCAAAGCGAAGATGACACAGTGCCCCCACTCGAAGTAAATAGATCGGAAAAGATTGGCGATTTTACCTGTTGATAACCAAGATCACCAGCGATTGATCGGCGATCCGGTGAATAAGATCCAAGTTATTCACAATTTTTCTGCCATTATTCGCGAGATCATCACACCTCATCCCTGTCTTACCCACAATTTGATCCACATTTTGCCTATTTAGCGCAGATCGTCACTTTGGTGATAAGTCTGTGAATGAATGTTTTTTTTATTACGTTATCCACAACTTCGTCTTTACCGATTGATTAACGTCTAACAAAGCATGTTCGTACTGTGAATAAAGCCGCTAACAATAAACTTATTACTAACCTGTCTAGGTTATCGCTCTTGGTTATTTATCTAATCAAGCTGCTAGACAGTAGTATTTATTCCCATAATTAGATGGAGCCTCGCTATGAAAAACTGGATTAAAGCAGCCATTGCTGTATTTGCACTCTCTGCTGCCACGGTACAAGCCGCTGAAACCGCTATCACAGAAGTAAAAGTTGGCATGTCAGGCCGCTACTTCCCGTTTACCTTTGTGGAAAAAGACAAGCTACAAGGATTTGAAGTGGATTTATGGGATGAAATCGGTCAACGAAATGGCTATCAAATCGAATACGTTACGGCGAGTTTTTCGGGGTTATTTGGCTTATTAGAAACAGGGCGAATCGATACAATATCGAACCAAATCACCATGACGGAAGCACGCCAAGCGAAGTTTCTTTTTGCTGACCCTTATGTCGTCGACGGGGCACAAATTACCGTACGAAAAGGCAATGACACCATTCAATCCGTCGATGATCTGGCCGGAAAAACGGTCGCAGTCAACCTAGGATCGAACTTTGAACAGCTATTGCGCAGTTTTGACAACGACAATCAGATCAACATTAAAACGTACGATACTGGTATTGAGCACGATGTGGCATTAGGCCGGGCTGATGCGTTTGTGATGGATCGCCTTTCCGCGCTGGAATTAATTAAAAAAACAGGATTGCCGCTGCAACTGGCTGGCGAACCCTTTGAAACCATCGAAAACGCGTGGCCATTTATCGACAACGCTCGAGGCAAGCAATTACAAGGCGAAGTAAACCAAGCTTTAGCTGATATGCGTGCCGATGGCAGCTTAAAAACCATTTCTGAAAAATGGTTTGGGGCAGATATCACTCATTAAGCACCCCAGCAACACCGTTAACAACGATAAAGGTGGAATCTGATTCCACCTTTTGTTTTCTCTTTTAGGTAGGAATTTATGGGATTCGATTTTAACTACATGCTGGAACTGATACCGATCCTGCTTAAATATCTCGGTACGACAATGGAAATGGCCACGCTCGGGTTGGTTTTCGCCCTGACATTGGCGGTCATATTGGCCAATATTCGCGTGTTTAGAATCCCTGTACTTGATCAACTCAGTCAGCTCTACATCAGCTTTTTCCGCGGAACCCCGCTGTTAGTTCAGTTGTTCCTACTTTACTACGGCCTCCCCCAAATCTTCCCGATCATGGTTGGGGTGGATGCTTTTAGCGCTGCCGTTATCGGCCTTACTTTGCACTTCGCTGCATACATGGCGGAAACCATTCGCGCTGCGATTATTGGTATCGATCGTAGCCAAATGGAAGCCAGTTTGTCCGTCGGTATGACGACCCCTCAAGCCATGCGACGTATTATCTTACCGCAAGCAACGCGAGTCGCATTGCCATCACTGATGAATTATTTCATCGATATGATCAAATCCACTTCGCTGGCATTTACCTTAGGTGTCGCGGAAATTATGGCGAAAGCACAGATGGAAGCCTCATCCAGTTTTCGATTTTTTGAGGCGTTTTTAGCCGTCGCACTGATTTATTGGGGTGTCGTGGTGATTTTGACCCGAGTACAAACATGGGCAGAAGTAAAATTAAATAGGGCCTATCTACGATGATTCGATTAAATAATATTCATAAACATTTTGGTGATACCGAAGTGTTAAAGGGCATTAATCTTGAGATAAACAAAGGTGAGATCATCGTGATTATCGGCTCTAGTGGCACCGGTAAATCAACGCTATTGCGCTGCGTGAACTTCTTAGAACAAGCCAATCAGGGATCGATTCAAATCGATGATGTCACGGTTGATAGTGTCAAACACACCAAAGCGGAAGTGCTCTCACTACGACGAAAAACCGCTTTTGTGTTTCAAAACTACGCACTGTTTGCCCACATGACAGCACGACAAAACGTTGCTGAAGGACTCATTACCGTACGTGGTTGGAACAAAGCAGAAGCCTTAGAGAAAGCTCAGCAAATACTTGATAATATTGGACTTGGTGACAAGGGTGATAGTTATCCAGCCGCACTTTCTGGCGGGCAACAGCAACGCGTTGGGATTGGTAGAGCGATGGCATTACAGCCAGAATTGCTGCTATTTGATGAGCCCACCTCCGCGCTTGACCCCGAATGGGTCGGTGAAGTTTTGCAACTGATGAAACAACTCGCCGCACAACATCAAACCATGTTGGTGGTGACGCACGAAATGCAATTTGCTAAGGAAGTCGCGGATCGCGTGATCTTCATGGCAGAGGGGCATATTGTTGAACAAGGATCGCCTCAAGAGCTGTTCAATAATCCACAAGATCCGAGATTGAAGAAATTCCTCAATCAAGTCGGTGTAGAATAAAGATCAAGATAAGGATCGTTTGATCCTTGAGATTTTGCTCACACTACGTATAATCGCCCGACGCGGAATTTCACACACATGAGTCGTTGACACAATTTGTGAGTGTGATTACAATTCCGCCTCTTTGTTGAGAGGCGTCGGTTGTCCTCTATATATATAAAGAAGACTCCATGCCCACGCCGGGTTAACTAAAGAACCTAAAACTACTGATCAGTAAGGTATTAATCATGAAACGCACTTTTCAACCTACAGTTCTAAAGCGCAAGCGTACTCACGGCTTCCGTGCACGCATGGCTACTAAGAACGGCCGTAAGGTTATCAATGCACGTCGTGCAAAAGGCCGTGCGCGCCTGTCAAAATAATCATTAGTTTATTTTGAATACGTACGCGTTCAATCGGGAGTTACGTTTGTTAACTCCCGAGCATTATCAAAATGTCTTCCAGCAAGCTCATCGAGCAGGCTCACCCCATTTCACCATCATTGCACGCAATAATAACCTATCTCATCCCCGACTAGGTTTAGCTGTTCCTAAGAAGCAAATTAAAACTGCTGTTGGTCGCAACCGCTTTAAGCGCTTATCTCGTGAAAGTTTCCGCAACCATCAACATAAACTTCCAAACAAAGATTTTGTTGTAATTGCTAAGAAATCTGCCCAAGATTTAAGCAATGAAGAAATGTTCAACCTACTCGAAAAGCTATGGCAGCGTCTGTCTCGCCCATCACGTGGCTAGCTATCGGCGTAGTCCGAATCTATCAAGGTCTCATTAGTCCTATTCTCGGACCACGCTGTCGTTTCCATCCAACTTGTTCAAGTTACGCTGTAGAAGCGTTGAAAGCTCACGGTTTTGTAAAAGGATGTTGGTTATCCAGCAAACGTCTATTAAAATGCCACCCTCTAAGTGAAGGGGGCTTTGACCCCGTTCCACCAATTCAAAAACAAGACAGAGATAAATAACGATGGATTCTCAACGTAATATCCTGTTAATCGCTCTAGCTTTGGTGTCCTTTCTACTTTACCAGCAATGGAATGTAGCTAAGAATCCAGCGCCTCAAGCGATTGAACAGGCTCAATCAAGCAGCTCCCTACCTGCACCATCTTTTGCCGATGAGCTTGACCCAGCGCCATCTCAACAGGCAGCTGCAAAAATAATTACTGTAACAACGGATGTATTAACTCTGTCTATTGATGCGGTTGGTGGTGATGTTGTTCAAGCCGACCTAAACCAATACTCAGCAGAATTGGATTCAACAGCACGTTTTGAATTACTGAAAGACGAAGCTGGCCACCAATTTATTGCTCAAAGTGGTCTTGTGGGCCCACAAGGCATCGATTTAAGCAGCACGAACCGTCCTGCTTACACTGTAAGCGCAGACAGCTTTACCATGGCTGATGGTCAAGATGAACTACGCATCCCAATGACTTACTCTGCAAACGGTATTGATTACATCAAAACTATCATCGTTAAACGTGGTAGCTATGCCGTTGATGTTGAGTACGAAGTTGTCAACAACTCTGGTGCAAATGCAACGTTCGGTATGTACGCTCACTTACGTCAAAACGTAATGGACGACGGTGGCAGCCTAACCATGCCAACTTACCGCGGTGGTGCTTACTCAACTCAAGATGTAAATTATAAAAAATACAGCTTTGATGATATGCAAGATCGCAACCTGTCTCTTAACCTGACTGATGGTCAAGGTTGGGCAGCGATGATTCAGCATTACTTTGCAGCGGCGTGGATTCCTCGTGATGAAGCGGGCACAAACTTGTACACACGTGTTATCGGCAACTTGGCTGATATCGGTGTACGCATGCCAAACAAAACGATTGCAAATGGTGACAACGCAAACTTCACAGCAACACTTTGGGTAGGTCCTAAACTACAAACTCAAATGGCTGAAGTTGCACCGCATCTAGACCTTGTGGTTGACTACGGTTGGCTATGGTTTATTGCAAAACCACTTCACTCACTGCTTTCATTTATTCACAGCTTCGTGGGTAACTGGGGTGTGGCAATCATCTTCCTAACGTTCATTGTTCGTGGTGCGATGTACCCACTAACAAAAGCGCAATACACCTCTATGGCGAAAATGCGCATGCTGCAACCAAAACTGGCTGCAATGCGTGAGCGTATCGGCGATGACCGTCAACGCATGAGCCAAGAGATGATGGAAATGTACAAGAAAGAGAAAGTAAACCCGCTAGGCGGCTGTTTACCTCTGATTCTACAGATGCCTATCTTCATTGCACTTTACTGGGCACTAATGGAATCGGTTGAGCTTCGTCACTCTCCATTCTTCGGTTGGATTCATGACTTATCAGCGCAAGACCCGTACTACATCTTGCCGCTACTGATGGGTGCTTCAATGTTCCTAATCCAGAAGATGAGCCCAACAACGGTTACAGACCCAATGCAGCAGAAGATCATGACCTTTATGCCGGTTATGTTTACTTTCTTCTTCCTGTTCTTCCCTTCAGGTCTTGTTCTATACTGGTTGGTATCGAACATTGTAACGCTTATCCAGCAATCGCTAATCTATAAAGCGCTGGAAAAGAAAGGCTTACATACTAAGTAAGAGTTAATCGAAGATAAAAGGCGGCCAAAAGGTCGCCTTTTTTATTTGAGCTGATTACAATTCAGCTAATTACGTTTTGTCGTGCCAACACTGGCACATTAAATTACAGGCATTCTTTATGACTACAGATACCATTGTCGCTCAAGCTACCGCACCTGGTCGTGGCGGTGTCGGTATTATTCGCGTTTCTGGCCCACTGGCGGAAAAGGTGGCACTTGAAGTCGCAGGCAAGGCGCTGCGTCCCCGTTACGCGGAATATCTGCCATTTAGCGACGAAACCGGCAACCAAATCGATCAAGGTATTGCGCTCTACTTCCCTAACCCTCATTCATTCACAGGCGAAGATGTATTAGAGCTGCAAGGTCATGGTGGTCCTGTAGTTATGGATATGCTGATTAAGCGCATCTTAAAAATTGAAGGGATTCGTACCGCACGTCCGGGTGAATTCTCAGAACGCGCTTTCCTCAACGATAAGTTGGATTTAGCGCAAGCTGAAGCCATCGCTGACTTAATTGATGCAAGCTCAGAAGAAGCGGCAAAATCCGCTCTACAATCGCTCCAAGGGGCGTTCTCACAACGCATTAATACCTTAGTCGACTCTCTCATCTATTTACGCATCTACGTTGAAGCCGCGATTGATTTCCCGGAAGAAGAAATTGATTTCCTAGCCGATGGCAAGGTCTCTGCGGACTTACAAGCGATTATCGACAATCTTGCTGCCGTTCGCCAAGAAGCCAACCAAGGTGCGATAATGCGAGAAGGGATGAAAGTAGTGATTGCTGGCCGCCCTAACGCCGGAAAATCAAGCCTACTGAATGCATTATCAGGTAAAGAATCCGCGATTGTGACCGACATTGCCGGCACAACACGTGATGTTTTGCGTGAACATATCCATATTGATGGCATGCCATTGCATATTATTGACACCGCCGGACTGCGTGATGCGTCTGATGAAGTCGAAAAAATTGGCATCGAACGCGCTTGGGATGAAATAAAACAGGCTGATCGCGTTTTATTTATGGTCGATGGCACCACCACCGATGCAACCGATCCGACAGAAATTTGGCCTGATTTCGTTGATCGTTTGCCGGATAATATGGGAATGACCGTGATCCGTAATAAAGCAGATCAAACGGGTGAAGATCTTGGTATTTGCCACGTTAATTCGCCAACCTTAATCCGTCTATCCGCAAAGACAGGGCACGGCCTGGATGCTCTACGCACGCACCTAAAAGAATGCATGGGCTTTGCTGGCGGTCACGAAGGTGGCTTTATGGCGCGTCGTCGTCACTTAGAAGCACTCGAAAAGGCAGCAGACCATCTTGATATAGGCCAACAGCAACTCGAAGGCTATATGGCTGGAGAGATACTGGCTGAAGAACTGCGTATTGCCCAGCAACACCTCAACGAAATTACCGGTGAATTTAGCTCTGATGATTTGCTCGGACGCATCTTTTCTTCCTTCTGTATCGGAAAATAAACACCAAGAACGCGCCTTATTGGCGCGTTTTTATTAATCTATGCATAGATTTTTAATAAGGGAATTTGAATGATTCACATCATTACGGGTAGCACATTAGGTGGTGCGGAATACGTGGGCGATCATCTTAGTGATTTGTTGATAGAAAAAGGCTTTGAAACGACGATCCACAACCAACCACAATTGAACGAAATTGAGGCCAACGGCACCTGGTTGATCATTACCTCTACCCACGGTGCCGGTGACTATCCAGATAACATTCGACCGTTAATTCAAGCGCTACAATCAACACCACCGAACATGGCCAGTGTGAAATTTGCGGTCTTAGCCATTGGTGATTCGAGTTACGATACCTTTTGCGCAGCTGGGAAACATGCCCATGAATTGCTGTTAGATATCGGTACTGAGGCCATTTCTGATTGTTTTACCATCGATATACTCGCACATTCAGTGCCAGAAGATGCCGCAGAAGCTTGGTTAGAGCAGTATATTCACCAATTGTAAGCCATGATTTACTTTTCTTAGGCCAGCGTTCGCTGGCCTTTTTTACATCTGTGGATAGAAAAAGTCATGTTACGCATGTTTGACCGAACAAAAAACGAACAAACGAACTGTGTATAACTATAGTGTTATCCGGTGATTAACCTATAGTTATCCCAATAACAACTTTGATCGTTTCCTACCCCTGTGTATAAGTAGCCATTTTGATCCCAGGAAATCCTCAAACTGATCAACACAAGATCACAGTATATGATCATCAAAAGATCCATGATCTTGTTGATCATTTCTCACTTATCCACAGAGTTCGTCGATCCTAATAATAGATCTAATAAAAGATCATATATATAGATCTTATATATATTAACTTCGGGCACTAAACTTAAAAAACACAAAAGCCTTTTTCTCTCTACATGAAAACGGGTAGAATATCGCTCTTTTATCTGTCCGAATTTTCTTGAATACCAGAGGTCAGTTCATGCTTTATCACGAAAACTTTGACGTCATCGTTGTTGGTGGCGGTCACGCAGGAACGGAAGCCGCACTCGCATCAGCGCGTACAGGGCAAAAAACCCTCTTACTCACGCATAACATTGACACATTAGGTCAAATGTCTTGTAACCCTGCCATTGGTGGTATCGGTAAAGGGCACCTTGTCAAAGAAGTCGATGCAATGGGTGGATTAATGGCACAAGCCATTGATCACGCTGGTATTCAATTTCGCACTTTGAATGCATCTAAAGGTCCAGCCGTACGCGCAACTCGCGCTCAAGCCGATCGTGCTTTGTACAAAGCGTTTGTTCGTAATGTTTTAGAAAACACACCGAACCTGACGCTGTTCCAGCAATCTGTCGACGATCTTATGGTTGAAAACGATCGTGTGACCGGTGTTGTCACTCAGATGGGCCTTAAATTCCGCGCCAAAGCCGTTGTATTGACCGTTGGTACCTTCCTTGGTGGAAAGATCCACATTGGGATGGAAAGCAGCGCAGGAGGCCGCGCAGGCGATCCTCCATCGATCGCGCTGGCGGATCGTCTTCGCGATATGCCATTCCGTGTTGATCGCTTAAAAACCGGAACACCACCACGTATCGATGCCCGCAGTGTCGATTTTTCGGTTCTGGAAGTGCAACACGGTGACAATCCAACCCCAGTATTCTCGTTCATGGGTTCTCGCACGCAGCACCCACGTCAGACGCCATGTTTTATTACTCATACCAATGAGCGTACACATGACGTGATCCGTAACAACCTCGATCGCAGCCCAATGTATGCCGGCGTGATTGAAGGTATTGGCCCGCGCTACTGTCCGTCTATCGAAGACAAAGTCATGCGTTTTGCGGATAAAAATAGCCACCAAATCTTCATTGAACCAGAAGGGTTAACCACCCACGAATTGTACCCAAATGGTATCTCCACCAGCTTACCGTTTGATGTTCAAGTGCAAATCGTTCGTTCAATGAAAGGCTTTGAGAACGCGCATATTGTGCGTCCAGGTTATGCCATCGAGTACGATTTCTTTGATCCTCGCGATCTGAAACATACTTACGAAACGAAGTTTATCAGTGGTTTATTCTTTGCAGGTCAAATTAACGGCACAACTGGCTACGAAGAAGCGGCTGCGCAAGGTTTGATGGCAGGTTTGAATGCAAGCTTGTTTAGCCAAGACAAAGAAGGCTGGAGTCCACGTCGTGATGAAGCTTACGTGGGTGTATTGATCGACGATTTATCCACCATGGGTACCAAAGAACCGTACCGCATGTTTACGTCACGAGCGGAATACCGTTTGTTGCTTCGTGAAGACAATGCCGATCTACGTCTAACTGAAAAAGCGCGTGAACTTGGTCTTGTTGATGATGCTCGTTGGGCACGCTTCAACGAAAAAGTGGAAAACATGACGACCGAGCGTCAACGTTTGAAAGATACGTGGATGAACCCAAATTCAACCGGTATCGATGCGCTTAACCAGTTATTAAAAACACCGATGGCGCGTGAAGCCAGTGGTGAAGATCTTTTGCGTCGCCCTGAAATGACGTATGCACAATTGACTCAGTTGGCTGCGTTTTCTCCTGCACTCGAAGATCAACAAGCGGCAGAGCAAGTTGAAATTCAAGTTAAATACGATGGTTACATCAAACGCCAACAAGAAGAAGTCGAGAAATCACTTCGTCATGAGAGCACAAAGTTGCCACTTGATCTTGAATACCGTGATGTGAAAGGTCTATCGAATGAAGTCGTACTGAAATTGAACGACGCGAAACCAGAAAGTATTGGTATCGCTTCTCGTATTTCTGGCATTACGCCGGCGGCCATTTCTATTTTGCTTGTGCACTTAAAAAAACATGGCCTATTGAAAAAAGGCGAGGAAGCGTAATGTCTCTACTGCGTCAAAAACTGGATGAACTTATCGCTCAAACGGATTTAACCGTTACCGATATTCAACGTAATCAATTGGTTGGTTACGTTGAGATGCTAAATAAATGGAACAAAGCATACAACTTAACCTCAGTCCGTAATCCAGAGGAAATGTTGGTGAAACATATTCTCGATAGCATCATTGTGAGTACTCATCTAGAAGGTGAGCGCTTTATTGATGTGGGTACTGGCCCTGGTTTACCTGGTATTCCTCTATCCATCATGTGCCCTGACAAAGAATTTCATTTGTTAGATAGCCTTGGAAAACGTATTCGATTCATTAAACAAGTGATTCATGAACTTAAAATTGAAAACGTGACGCCGATTCAAAGTCGAGTGGAAGACTATCTACCTGAAGACAAGTTTGATGGTGTACTAAGCCGCGCCTTTGCTTCAATGGTCGATATGGTTGAGTGGTGTCACCACCTACCCAAAGATCAAACAGGTCGCTTCTTGGCATTAAAAGGTCAATTATCACAGGATGAGATTTCAGAACTGCCTGAGTGGTGTTATGTGACTGATGTCAAACCTTTACAAGTTCCTCAATTGGAAGGTGAGCGTCATCTAGTAATCTTATCGCGCAAGGAATAATAGCGAGGTAGATCGTGGGAAAAATTGTAGCCATTGCCAATCAGAAGGGCGGTGTTGGGAAAACAACGACTTGTGTTAACTTAGCGTCCTCTATGGCGGCGACTAAGCGCAAGGTACTGGTTATTGACCTTGACCCACAAGGCAATGCAACAATGGCGAGTGGGGTCGATAAGTATCAAGTCGATGCCACCGCTTATGAATTGTTGGTTGAAGACGTGCCGTTTGAAGAGGTCGTCGTCACGAAAACCTCAGGTCACTACGATCTTATTGCCGCCAATGGCGACGTAACGGCGGCAGAAATAAAATTGATGGAAGTGTTTGCTCGCGAAGTACGCTTAAAGCAAGCGCTTGCATCGGTTCGCGATAACTATGATTTCATCTTTATCGATTGTCCTCCTTCTCTAAACCTTCTTACAATCAATGCAATGGCAGCTGCGGATTCCGTGTTGGTGCCAATGCAGTGTGAGTACTTTGCACTAGAAGGTTTAACTGCGTTAATGGATACCATCAGCAAGCTCGCGGCTGTGGTGAATGAGAACCTGAAAATCGAAGGGCTATTACGTACTATGTACGACCCTCGAAACCGGTTATCAAATGAAGTATCCGATCAATTGAAAAAACACTTTGGCAGCAAAGTGTACCGCACTGTTATTCCTCGCAACGTTCGTCTCGCAGAAGCCCCAAGCCATGGTAAGCCTGCGATGTATTACGACAAGTATTCTAGTGGCGCCAAAGCGTATTTAGCGTTGGCGGGTGAAATGTTGCGTCGCGAAGAAGTACCTGCATAAATCATCAACATTTAAGGAACGTAAACTCATGTCTAACCGTGGTTTAGGTAAAGGGCTTGATGCTCTGCTTTCGACCAGTTCACTGGCGCGCGAAAGGCAGCAATCCGCCATCAATAGCCAAGCTTTGTCTAGCAATGGTGAGTTGACCGAATTGAATGTGAGCAGTTTGCGCCCAGGTGTTTATCAACCGCGTAAAGAGATTCATCCTGAAGCGTTAGAAGAACTAGCGGCTTCAATTGAATCACAAGGCATCATCCAACCCATTGTGGTTCGCATGGTTGAGCATGGCCGTTATGAAATTATCGCGGGTGAAAGACGTTGGCGAGCAGCGAAAAAAGCCGGTCTCAGCCAAGTGCCGTGTTTGATCAAACGCGTTGAAGATCGTGCGGCGATCGCGATGGCGTTGATCGAAAATATTCAGCGTGAAGATCTGAATGTCATCGAAGAAGCACAAGCATTAGAGCGCTTGCAGAATGAATTTTCGTTGACTCATCAACAGGTTGCTGACGTTATTGGTAAATCTAGAGCCGCGGTGAGTAACATATTACGTCTAAATCAGCTAGAAAATGACGTAAAGAGTCTTGTTTCTGCTAAAAAGCTCGATATGGGGCATGCTAGAGCGTTATTGGCTCTAGAAGGGTTACAGCAAGTTGAGATTGCTGAACATATTGCGCGCAAACAATTAACGGTTCGTCAGACCGAGCAGCTTGTGAAAAAGTGCTTAGAGCCGCAAGTTGAAGCGAAAATAGGGTTTCAGGACGAAAAAATCCAACATATGTCACATAAATTGAGTGAAATGTTGGGTGCAAAAGTGTCAATTGTTCGTTCTAATAACGGCAAAACCAAGGTTACGATTAATATCGACGAACCTGAAAAGCTAACGCAACTCATTGCCAAGCTAGAACGGTAAATGAGATAATTGATCTCAATCAATTTATGCAAATAACGAAATTTTGTGTGAAAGTTGTCGGTTTGTAAACAAAATTGTAACTTTTTGCTGTGTTTTCATTGCATTCAGTTCGACTCACCGTATAATTTTTTCCAATTTCCCCAGCAGTTAGGAAGTGTTGCTGTGGATTTTACTCGAGGTACGAATACATGGTAGCTGCGTTGGCTAGACCAGGACGAGAGCTTGCTAAGCAATTGTTAATGATCCAGCTTGGCGCGGTTACATTAGTGGCGGCGGGAATGGCTGCGACTGTGAATGTTGAATGGGGTCTTTCAGCACTGATTGGTGGTAGCATTTTTGTTATTGCGAATGCGGTGTTTGCTCTATGTGCTTTTGCTTTCAGCGGAGCGCGTGCGGCAAAGAAAGTAGCAGCATCCTTTTTTACGGGTGAAGCGCTTAAAATCCTGATCACAGTTGTTCTTTTTTCTCTTGTCTACATGTATATACAGGTGGAACTTGTTCCCCTTAAACTAACCTATTTACTGGCTCTAGGTATTAATATCTGTGCGCCAGTGCTATTCATTAACAACAATAAATAGGATGAGTTATGGCTGCGCCAGGTGAAGCGCTAACACAATCCGGATATATTGCCCACCACCTCTCTAACCTGTCTTTAGCTAAGTTAGGGTTGGTAGCGGAAGAAGCAAGCTTCTGGAATGTACATATCGATAGCCTGTTTTTTTCTTGGTTTACCGGTTTAATTTTCTTAGGAATCTTTTACAAGGTAGCAAAGAAAGCAACAGTAGGTGTACCAGGTAAGCTTCAGTGTGCTGTAGAAATGATCGTAGAATTTGTCGCGGAAAACGTCAAAGACACGTTCCATGGACGCAACCCTCTGATAGCGCCTTTAGCACTAACTATCTTTTGTTGGGTATTTTTAATGAACGTGATGGACTTAGTTCCGATCGATTTCTTACCTTACCCAGCAGAGCATTGGCTTGGAATCCCTTATTTGAAAGTGGTCCCTTCAGCTGATGTGAACATCACCATGGCTATGGCACTAGGCGTATTCGCTCTGATGATTTACTACAGCATCAAAGTGAAAGGTCTAGGTGGCTTTGCAAAGGAATTGGCTTTACATCCATTCAATCACCCAGTAATGATTCCGTTTAACTTACTGATTGAAGTGGTATCGCTGCTTGCGAAACCGCTATCACTTGGTATGCGTTTATTCGGTAACATGTTTGCAGGTGAGGTTGTATTCATCCTTTGTGCGGCAATGCTACCATGGTACTTACAATGGATGGGCTCATTACCATGGGCAATTTTCCATATTTTGGTAATTACGATTCAAGCATTCGTGTTCATGATGTTAAGCATTGTTTATCTATCAATGGCACACGAAGATAGTGATCATTAATTTTTTTAAGCTTTTTATTTGGGCACATAAGCCAACAACTATAAATTGGAGATAGTAATGGAAACTTTACTGAGCTTTTCTGCAATCGCCGTAGGTATTATCGTCGGTCTTGCTTCTCTTGGTACAGCGATTGGTTTCGCACTTCTTGGTGGTAAATTCCTTGAAGGTGCAGCACGTCAACCAGAAATGGCTCCGATGCTACAAGTTAAGATGTTCATCATCGCTGGTCTACTTGATGCGGTTCCAATGATCGGTATCGTAATCGCGCTACTGTTCACGTTCGCAAACCCATTTGTGGGTCAACTAGCAGGCTAATTAACAATTCTGTTAATTGTATTTTTGTAGTTGATTCTTAAAAGGGAGTAGCTGTTGTGAATATGAACGCAACTCTGCTAGGTCAAGCAATCTCGTTTGCTCTATTTGTGTGGTTCTGCATGAAATATGTATGGCCGCCATTGATGAGCGCTATTGAAGAACGTCAGAAGAAAATTGCTGACGGTCTACAAGCGGCAGAACGAGCGTCTAAAGACTTGAACCTGGCACAAGCCAACGCTTCTGATCAATTGAAAGAAGCGAAGCGCACAGCAACTGAGATCATTGAGCAAGCGAACAAGCGTAAAGCTCAAATTCTTGATGAAGCTCGTGAAGAAGCTCAGGCAGAACGCCAGAACATTCTTACTCAAGCGGAAGCAGAAATTGAAGCTGAACGTAACCGTGCGCGCGATGACCTGCGTAAACAAGTTGCGACTCTGGCTGTCGCTGGTGCTGAGAAAATCCTTGAGCGTTCTATTGATATAGAAGCGCAAAAAGATATTCTCGACAACATTACTGCAAAACTTTAAGTCTGGGGGCGCATATGTCTGATTTGACTACTATCGCACGCCCCTATGCTAAAGCAGCTTTCGACTTTGCAGTGGAAAAAGATCAACTAGACCAATGGGGTCAAATGTTATCTTTTGCCGCTGAAGTTGCTAAGAACCAACAAGTAAAAGAGCTGTTAAGCAGCTCTATGTCTGCTGAGAAATTAGCCGAGATATTTGTTGCGATTTGCGGCGAGCAAGTTAATGCACACGGTCAAAACCTGCTACAGGTAATGGCTGAGAATGGTCGTTTAAAGGCCCTTCCTGATGTCAGCGCGCAATTCTTCGCTTTGAAGAAAGAGCACGAGAAAGAAATCGATGTTGAAGTGATTTCAGCGTTCGAGCTTTCTAGTGAGCAGCGTGCAAATATCAGTAGCAAACTTGAAGTGCGTTTAGCACGCAAAGTAAAGCTGAATTGCAGTGTAGATCAGGCCCTACTTGGTGGGGTAATAATTCGAGCCGGAGACTTAGTCATCGATAACTCAGCACGCGGTCGTTTGAACCGTCTGGGCGATGCATTGCAGTCTTAATGGGGATTGGAGCATGCAACTTAATTCCACTGAAATTAGCGATCTAATCAAACAACGTATCGAATCTTTCGATGTTGTTAGTGAAGCTCGCAACGAAGGTACTATCGTATCGGTAAGCGACGGTATCATCCGCATTCACGGCCTAGCGGACGTGATGCAAGGTGAAATGATTGAATTACCGGGTGGCCGTTATGCACTAGCACTTAACCTTGAGCGTGACTCGGTTGGTGCGGTTGTAATGGGCCCATTTGCTGACCTTAAGGAAGGCATGAAAGTTACAGGTACTGGCCGCATCCTTGAAGTGCCAGTTGGTCCAGAATTGCTAGGTCGCGTAGTGAACACACTAGGTGAGCCTATCGATGGTAAAGGTCCAATCGAAGCGAAACTAACTTCACCTGTAGAAGTGATTGCACCAGGCGTAATCGACCGTAAATCGGTAGACCAACCTGTGCAAACTGGTTACAAGTCAGTTGACTCAATGATCCCAATCGGTCGTGGTCAGCGTGAGCTTGTTATCGGTGACCGTCAGACTGGTAAAACAGCGATGGCGATCGATGCAATCATCAACCAGAAAAACTCTGGTATTTTCTCAATCTACGTAGCAATCGGTCAGAAAGCATCGACTATCGCTAACGTGGTTCGCAAACTAGAAGAGCACGGCGCACTAGCAAACACGATTGTGGTTGTGGCATCTGCTTCTGAATCTGCAGCGCTACAATATCTAGCGCCATACGCAGGTTGTGCGATGGGTGAATACTTCCGCGATCGCGGTGAAGATGCACTGATTGTTTACGATGACCTATCTAAGCAAGCGGTCGCTTACCGTCAAATCTCGCTACTACTAAAACGACCACCTGGCCGTGAGGCATTCCCTGGTGACGTATTCTACCTTCACTCGCGTCTACTAGAGCGTGCTGCTCGTGTAAACGAAGAGTATGTAGAGCGTTTCACTAATGGTGAAGTGAAAGGTAAGACCGGTTCTTTAACTGCGCTTCCTATCATCGAAACTCAAGCAGGTGACGTTTCAGCATTCGTACCGACTAACGTAATTTCGATTACCGATGGTCAGATCTTCCTACAAACTGAGCTATTCAACGCGGGCGTACGTCCAGCGGTTGACCCAGGTATCTCAGTATCTCGTGTAGGTGGTTCAGCGCAGACAAAAATCATCAAGAAGCTATCTGGCGGTATCCGTACTGCACTAGCTCAGTACCGTGAACTAGCGGCATTCGCTCAGTTCTCGTCTGATCTTGATGACGCAACGAAAAAGCAGCTAGACCACGGTCAAAAAGTAACAGAACTGATGAAGCAGAAACAATATGCTCCGATGTCTGTGTTTGACCAAGCGCTAGTGATCTTTGCGGCAGAGCGCGGCTACTTGGCAGATGTTGAAATCAACAAACTGCTCGATTTTGAAGCTGCTCTACTATCGTATGCTCGCAGTCAATATGCTGAATTTGCAGCTGAGATTGACAAGACGGGTGCTTACAACGATGAAGTTGAAGCTCAGTTGAAAACACTGACAGACGACTTCAAAGCAACCCAAACTTGGTAATAGGTCGGTGGCAGTAATGCCACCAACTAATGGAGAGTAACGATGGCCGGCGCAAAAGAGATACGTAATAAAATCGGTAGTGTTAAAAGCACGCAGAAAATTACGAAAGCTATGGAAATGGTAGCCGCTTCAAAAATGCGTCGTTCTCAAGACGCAATGGAAGCATCTCGTCCATATGCTGAAACAATGCGTAAAGTGATCGGTCATGTGGCTAATGCAAATCTAGAGTACCGTCATCCGTACTTAGAAGAGCGTGAAGCTAAGCGTGTTGGTTACATCATCATTTCGACAGACCGTGGTTTGTGTGGCGGCTTGAACATTAACGTGTTTAAAAATGCCTTAACAGACATGCAATCTTGGAAAGAGAAAGGTGCGGAAGTAGAACTGGCGGTTGTCGGTTCGAAAGCAACGGCTTTCTTCAAGAGTAGTGGCGCGAAAGTGGCTGCTCAGGTTTCAGGTTTGGGTGATAACCCAAGTCTTGAAGACCTTATCGGTTCTGTTAGCGTCATGCTTAAGAAATACGATGAAGGTGAACTGGATCGCCTGTATGTGGTTTACAACAAGTTTGTAAACACCATGATTCAGCAACCAACGATCGATCAATTGCTACCTTTGCCTAAATCGGACAGCGAAGAGATGCAGCGTGAGCACTCATGGGATTATATCTATGAGCCTGAGCCAAAGCCTCTATTGGACACACTTCTAGTGCGTTACGTAGAGTCACAGGTTTATCAGGGTGTCGTCGAGAACCTTGCTTGTGAGCAAGCGGCTCGAATGATTGCGATGAAAGCTGCAACGGATAACGCGAGTGACCTGATTGATGATTTGGAACTGGTGTATAACAAAGCCCGTCAGGCTGCGATTACACAAGAACTGTCTGAAATCGTATCAGGTGCGGCAGCGGTTTAAGCTTAGGTTAAACGAAATAGTTTAGAGGATTAACGATGGCTACAGGTAAGATCGTACAGATCATCGGTGCGGTAGTCGACGTAGAGTTCCCACAGAGCGATGTACCTAGTGTATATGACGCTCTAAACGTTACGGAATCAAAAGAGCGTTTAGTTCTTGAAGTTCAACAACAGCTAGGCGGTGGCATAGTTCGTTGTATCGTAATGGGTAGCTCAGATGGTTTACGTCGCGGAGTTGAAGTTGTAAATACTGGCGCTCCAATTTCAGTACCAGTAGGGACTAAAACCCTAGGTCGTATCATGAACGTTCTTGGGGACGCGATTGATGAGCGTGGTGAAATCGGTGCGGAAGAGCTTTACTCTATCCACCGTGAAGCACCAAGCTACGAAGAGCAATCAAACGAGACAGCACTTCTAGAAACCGGTGTTAAAGTAATCGACTTGATTTGTCCATTCGCTAAGGGTGGTAAAATCGGTCTATTCGGTGGTGCAGGTGTAGGTAAGACCGTTAACATGATGGAACTTATCAACAACATCGCACTACAGCACTCAGGTCTATCTGTGTTTGCTGGTGTTGGTGAGCGTACTCGTGAAGGTAACGATTTCTACTTTGAAATGCAGGAAGCAGGTGTTGTAAACATCGAAAAACCTGAAGAATCAAAAGTAGCAATGGTTTACGGTCAGATGAACGAGCCACCAGGCAACCGTCTACGTGTTGCACTGACGGGCCTAACGATGGCAGAACGTTTCCGTGACGAAGGTCGTGACGTACTATTGTTCATCGATAACATCTACCGTTACACCCTTGCGGGAACAGAAGTATCGGCACTGCTAGGTCGTATGCCATCAGCGGTAGGCTACCAGCCGACACTTGCTGAAGAAATGGGTGTACTTCAAGAGCGTATCACGTCAACTCGTCAAGGTTCTATCACGTCTGTACAGGCGGTATACGTACCTGCGGATGACTTGACTGACCCGTCTCCAGCAACTACGTTCGCGCACTTGGATGCAACGGTTGTACTTAACCGTAACATCGCTGCAATGGGTCTATACCCTGCGATCGACCCACTAGATTCTACATCACGTATGCTAGATCCATTGGTCGTTGGTCAAGATCACTACGACACTGCTCGTGGCGTTCAGCAGACACTTCAGCGCTATAAAGAGCTGAAAGATATCATTGCGATCCTAGGTATGGACGAGCTATCTGAGTCAGATAAGCAAGTTGTATCGCGTGCACGTAAGATTGAACGTTTCCTAACACAGCCTTACCACGTAGCGGAAGTATTTACTGGTGACCCTGGCGTTTACGTATCTCTAAAAGAGACTCTACGTGGCTTCAAAGGTCTACTAGCTGGTGAATACGATGATATCCCAGAGCAAGCGTTTATGTACTGCGGTACGATTGACGATGCGATTGAGAAGGCTAAGAAGCTGTAAGGCTTACTAGGAGGCGATATGGCAGCAATCCCATTTCACCTAGACGTTGTTAGTGCAGAGAAAAAACTTTTCTCTGGCCTAGTTGAAACGTTTCAGGTGACCGGTAGCGAAGGTGAACTTGGTATTTTCCATGGTCATACACCGCTGCTGACCGCTATCAAGCCTGGTATGGTGCGTATTGTGATGCAAAACGGCCACGAAGAAATTATTTATGTTTCTGGTGGTATGATAGAAGTACAGCCTAGTACAGCAACTGTATTGGCCGATACTGCTATCCGTGGTGATGAACTAGACGCAGCAAAGGCTGAAGAAGCAAAACGTCGTGCTGAAGAGAATATTCAAAATCAGCATGGCGATATGAACTTCGCGCAAGCGGCCAGTGAACTGGCTAAAGCCATTGCTCAGCTACGAGTGATCGAGCTGACGAAAAAACGCCGTTAATCTTGGATTGAAGGTGTTTGATAAATAATAAAGGCGGTCAGATGACCGCCTTTTTGTTTATCTGCTGGCAAATATTTAATGGCGGCATTAACTATTGTCAGTGAGCGGTTTACAATAACGAATAATTACAAATCAACGTCTACAGGTTTAATCATGAAATTCAGCGCTGTCATTCTCGCTGCGGGTAAAGGTACTCGCATGTATTCCCAAATGCCTAAGGTATTGCATACGTTGGCTGGTAAGCCAATGGCAAAACATGTGATTGACACTTGTGTGGGTCTTGGGGCGCAGAATATCCATCTTGTCTATGGTCACGGTGGCGATCAAATGCAAGCGACTTTGAGTGATGAATCGGTTAATTGGGTGCTGCAATCTGAGCAACTGGGTACGGGTCATGCGGTAGATCAGGCTTCGTCTGAATTTGCGGATGATGAAAAAATCCTTGTTCTCTATGGTGATGTGCCGCTGATTTCTACTGAAACCATCGAAAACTTACTTGATGCACAACCTACCGGTGGTATTGCGTTGCTGACGGTCGTACTTGATAACCCAATGGGTTATGGTCGTATTGTGCGTAAGAACGGTCCTGTTGTGGCGATCGTTGAGCAAAAAGATGCGACTGATGAGCAGAAATTGATTAAAGAGATCAACACGGGTGTCATGGTGGCAACCGGTGGTGATCTGAAACGTTGGCTATCGGGTCTAAATAACCAAAATGCCCAAGGTGAGTACTACTTAACGGATGTGATTGCAGCAGCGCATGACGAAGGTCGCGCGGTAGAAGCGGTTCATCCTGTTAGCCCAATTGAAGTGGAAGGGGTGAACGACCGTGCTCAACTTGCTCGTTTAGAGCGTGCTTACCAATCAATCCAAGCTCAAAAATTACTTGAGCAAGGCGTAATGCTGCGTGATCCGGCTCGTTTTGATCTACGTGGTCAACTGCAGTGTGGTATGGATGTCGAAATCGATGTGAACGTGATTATTGAAGGTTCAGTATCGATTGGTGATAACGTGGTTATCGGTGCCGGTTGTGTATTGAAAGATTGTGAAATCGATGACAATACCATTGTTCGTCCATACAGCGTGATTGAAGGTGCGACGATTGGTGAAGAGTGTACCGTTGGTCCATTTACCCGTCTTCGTCCTGGCGCTGAGCTGCGTAAAAATGCTCATGTTGGTAACTTCGTTGAAGTTAAGAATACTTGTCTGGGTGAAGGTTCAAAAGCGAACCATTTAACCTACCTAGGTGATGCTGAAATTGGTCAACGCGTGAATGTTGGTGCCGGTGTGATTACTTGTAACTACGATGGTGTAAACAAGTTTAAGACCATTATTGGTGATGATGTTTTTGTTGGTTCCGACAGTCAGTTGATTGCACCAGTAACGGTTGCAAATGGTGCGACTATTGGCGCAGGTACGACATTATCGAAAGATGTTGCAGAGGGTGAGTTAGTCATCACTCGCGCGAAAGAACGCAAAATTACAGGCTGGCAACGTCCTGTGAAAAAATAAGCACCGATGTTTGTGTGTTAACGATTCAATATAAAAAGCCGCTCAATGAGCGGCTTTTTTGTTCATGCTGTTTTAATGGTGACGTTGGATTACTTCTCGTCACTGACAACGCGAGAGTTGTCTGGTGTAGTGAAATGCTCGCCAAGTTCACGATTAGACACAACGTATCCGATCCACATACCAACCATGCAAATCACAATTGCAATGCCAGTTACCATTTGTGCTTGGCTTGCCATCGATGCAACAAGCGCACTTGCAAAGCTACTCACACAGATTTGTAAGCTGTTTTGTAGGCCCGCCGCAGTGGCAGGGCTTTGCTTAGCGCTGCCTAATGCGCGGTTTACAACGATTGGGTACATCGCACCGTTTGCCACTGCGATTAAACAGAAGGGCGCTAGGATTGGCCAGATCGAGCTGAGTTGCCATTGTGAAGCAACAAAAATCATAATGGCTGAAACACTAAACAAAGCAATTAATTGACGAAGAACTTTCTCATCGCCGTATTTTGCCACGGCACGTTTACCGAAGTAACCACCAACCATAAAGGCGATCGTTTGTGGAATAAAGCTCAGGCCAATGTCTTTGGCTTCATAGCCTAGTTTTGCCATGATTTCAGGCATACCGGTTAGGTAGGCAAAGAACGCTGCAGATGCGGTTGCAAACATCATGACATTGCCCAAATAGGTTTTCGAGCTAAGCAGTGCTTTGATATCCCCTTTAATTGAGGTTTGCTTTACCTCAACTTGTTCTTTTGGCTGCATCAGAGTCGTTGCCGCCAGTAATACACCAATCAAAGTTAGGCAGACGAAGATAGAGTGCCAACCAAAATTGTCTGCCAATAACACACCCAGTTGCGGTGCCAAGGCTGGAGACAGCGCAACCAACGGCATAATGGTGGCGAAGACTTGCTGGCTAGTGCTTGCGTCATAACGCTTAATGACCATTGCTTGCCAAATAACGGCAGGAGCACAAACCCCAATGGCTTGAATGAAGCGTAAGCTCAATAGTTGCCAAACTTGCTCACTGAACGCTAGGCCAAGTGAAGCCAAAGTAAAGACGATCATGCCGGCAAATAGCGTATTGCGGTGACCGTATTTATCGGAGGCTAATCCCCACAGTAATTGGCCACTTGCCATACCGACTAAGAAGATTGTTAACGATAGAGCAATTTGCTCTGGACCGGTCGCAAAGTCGACTTCCATTGCTTTAAATGCTGGAAGGTACATATCCGTTGCGACAAAGCCCAACATGGACAGTGCGGCAAGGTAGAAAAGTTGCAGTTTGGATACTTTCATATTCATCTTCAAAAAAATTGATTGATAAACGACTTTGCTAGCGTCGTATTAATTAGGGTTGCTATTCTATTTTTCATTAGCTTGAATTAGAAACGTTAAAATTTGCGGTTATCAATCAAAAAATTTGAAAGCTAGATGGCCACGGGCTAGGCTATAGGTTGGACTGTTCCTGTGTGCGGATTAGATAGATGTTTGCAAAATCGTCATTAGAAATGCTCGATACGGTTGCTCGCTTAGGTAGTTTTACTGCTGCGGCTGAAGCTCTACACAAAGTGCCTTCAGCGATCAGTTATGGCGTTCGTCAAATCGAGCGAGATCTTGATGTCGTTTTGTTTCGTCGTTTGCCGCGGAAAGTGGAGTTGACCCCTGCGGGTGAGTTGTTCCTGATAGAGGCTCGCAGCATGCTAAGGCAGATGGAAGAGATCACGACACAGACACGTCGAGCAGCACACGGCTGGCAAAAAACACTGCGTTTAACACTCGATAACGTGGTGAAGTTGGATAAGATGAAACCGTTGATTGAGGACTTTTATCAAACCTTTCAACACGCTGAATTGCAGATCAACATGGAAGTGTATAACGGTTCTTGGGAGGCGATTTCCCAAGGCCGAGCTGACATCGTGATTGGTGCAACTTCAGCGGTACCTGTCGGAGGGGATTTTGAAGTGCGTGATATGGGAAAGCTTGAGTGGGCTTTTGTTGTTTCCCCTACGCATCCTTGTGCGACGGCAGCGAATTTAGAAGAATCATTCGTGAGCCAGTTTCCTTCTATTTGCCTCGATGACACTTCCACCGTATTACCGAAGCGGCATAATGTGCATTACGCTCAGCAACGACGTTTATTACTGCCGAACTGGCATAGTGCGATAGAGTGCTTAAGAAACGGTGTGGGGGTTGGATTTATGCCTCGTCATATTGCTCAACCTTTGATTAAAGAGGGGATGTTGGTCGAGAGAGTATTACCTGAGCAAAATCCGTTGAGTCAATGCTGTATGGTGTGGCGCAAAGATGATAACCACCGCATGATTGCATGGATGGTGGATTATTTAGGCTCAAGTGAGAAACTTTACCTAGACTGGCTACAATCGAATTAGAACAACGCCCACGATTGGGCGTTGTTCGTTTCTCGCAATAATAAGCCTCGTAATAATAAGTTAAGTGCGCTCAAAAACCGTCGCAATACCTTGGCCTAAGCCAATACACATTGTCGCGAGACCGTATTTTGCGTTATTGGCTTCCATCAAATTGATCAAGGTGGTCGAGATCCGCGTTCCAGAGCAACCGAGTGGATGACCCAATGCAATTGCCCCGCCATTTAAATTGATCTTCTGATCCATCACGTCGAGTAAACCAAGATCTTTTGCCACAGGCAACGCTTGGGCGGCAAACGCTTCATTTAGTTCGACCACATCCATATCGTCAATGGTTAACCCCGCCCGTTTTAGGGCTTTTTGTGTTGCAGGTACGGGGCCGTATCCCATGATAGAAGGGTCACAGCCAGCGATAGCCATCGATTTTATCCGAGCCCGAATCGGTAAGCCTAATTCGTTCGCTTTGTCTTCGCTCATGATGAGCATGGCTGATGCGCCATCAGATAATGCGGATGATGTCCCTGCCGTGACGGTGCCGTTAACCGGCTCGAAGACGGGGCGTAATTGAGCGAGGCTTTCGACGGTGGTTTCAGGACGAATGACTTCATCATGCTCAAGCAATATTAAACTGCCATCTTGAGCGTGCCCTTCAGTTGGCAATATTTCGTTGTTAAAGCGTCCTTCCATGGTGGCGGCATGCGCTCTTGTATGAGATCGGGCGGCAAATTCGTCTTGCTGCTCGCGGCTAATACCATGCAATTTGCCTAGCATTTCCGCTGTGAGTCCCATCATTCCAGCGGCTTTGGCCACGGTTTTTGACATGCCTGGGTGAAAGTCGACGCCATGATTCATAGGAATGTGGCCCATATGTTCAACCCCACCAACTAAACAGATATCGGCATCACCGGTCATGATCGCTCGGGTGGCGTCGTGGAGGGCTTGCATTGATGAACCACATAAACGATTGACGGTGACAGCCCCAATCTCTATCGGTAAGTCAGCGAGTAAAGCAGCATTACGCGCGATGTTAAATCCTTGCTCCAACGTTTGTTGAACACACCCCCAGTAAATATCTTCGATTTGGTGTGGGTCGACCGCGGGATTGCGATTAAGTAACCCTCGCATTAAATGAGCGGAGAGATCTTCAGCACGTACATGCCGATAAGCGCCCCCTTTTGAGCGACCCATTGGTGTGCGTAAGCAATCAACAACGACGACGTTCTTTGTCTCTATAGTCATTTCGAATCCTCCTTAAATCGAACCTTGTTGTTGGTCGCTATAAAATTGCTCGCCGCTTTTTGCCATATCCAACAATAACTGCGGTGTTTGATATATCGCGCCAAGGTGTTGGTATTGTTTTGCTTGTTCAACAAATTGGTCAATGCCGATGCTGTCTAGATAACGGAAAATACCGCCTCTAAATGGGGGGAAGCCAAGTCCATATACCAGAGCCATATCCGCTTCTTGAGGGGATGCGATAATGTTTTGCTCTAAACATAAAACGACTTCATTGATCATGGGGATCATCGCACGTTCGATGATCGTTTGATCATCAAATGCTTTTGACTCTTTACTGACGCTTTGGATCAACGGCAGAACAGCATCATCAAAGCTTTTTTTCGGTTTACCTTTCCGGTCAATACTGTAGTGGTAGAAACCATGACCATTTTTTTGGCCAAACTTCCCAGCCTCAAATAAGGCATCAATCACATCTCGTTCTTGCTTTGCCATGCGTTCCGGAAAACCCTGCGCCATAACGGCTTGTGCATGATGAGCCGTATCTATACCCACGACGTCGAGTAAATAAGCGGGCCCCATTGGCCAGCCAAATTGACGTTCCATGACTTTATCGATGTGTGTAAAGTCTGCCCCGTCACGTAGAAGGAGACTAAAGCCCGCAAAGTAGGGGAACAGCACTCGATTAACGAAAAAACCGGGACAGTCATTAACAACTATCGGTGATTTCCCCATTTTTGCCGCGTAGGCAACAACGCGATGAATGGTTTCATCGGAAGTGTGTTCGCCGCGAATAACTTCAACTAAAGGCATGCGATGGACGGGGTTGAAGAAGTGCATACCACAGAAGTTTTCCGGTCGTTGTAGTGACTTTGCTAATAGATTGATTGGTATGGTTGAGGTATTGGATGTGATTACTGTCTCTTTATCCACGTTCTGTTCGATCTCGCTAAGTACAGCGGCCTTAACCTTTGGATTTTCTACTACGGCCTCAACAACAACATCAGATTCATTGATGCCCGCGTAATGAAGGCTGGGTGTGATTGATGCAAGAATACCCGCCATTTTAAACCCATCGATACGGCCACGAGATAGACGTTTATTGAGCAGCTTTGACGCTTCGTTCATGCCAAGATCAAGGGAAGGTTGAGCAATATCTTTCATCAATACGGGTACACCTTTTAATGCCGATTGATAAGCAATACCTCCCCCCATAATTCCAGCCCCTATTACGGCGGCACGGAGTGTTGTTGTATTCGCGGCTTTCGCGGATGTTTTTGCTAGGCCTTTAATATATTGGTCATTGAGAAAAAGCCCAACGAGTGATTTGGCTTCTGCGGATTGAGCTAATTGAATAAAGTGCTGACGTTCAATATCCTGCGCTTCGTTACGACTAAAGCGAGCTCCTTCTTCTATCGCTTTTACTGCCGTCATCGGTGCTGGATAGTGAGGGCCTGCTTTTTGCGCGACGAGACCTTTTGCCGTCGTAAAACTCATCATTGCTTCGAGCTTACTTAAAGTCAGCGCAGAGGTTTTTTGTTTACGGCGGGATTGCCAATCAATCTTTTCATTGATCGCTTGTTTGAGCGTCGCCAGTGCTGAGCTGTTGAGAGTGTCGGTATCCACAATCGCATCGAGTAAACCAATCTTAAGCGCTTCATTTGCACGACATGCTTTGCCTTGAGTGATAATTTCCATCGCACTATCAGCACCAATGACTCGCGGTAAGCGTACACATCCCCCAAAACCGGGCATGATACCCAACTTGGTTTCTGGTAAACCAATGCTGGTGGTGTGATCTCCTATACGGATATCGGTAGCGAGTACACACTCACATCCGCCGCCAAGAGCATGGCCTTTGATGGCAGCTAGTGTTGGAAAAGGCAAATCTTCCAATTTATTAAATATTTGATTGGCAAATTGTAGCCACTGGTCGAGCTCATGTTGTGGTTTGGCAAACAAGCCTAGAAATTCGGTGATGTCTGCACCGACGATAAATGATTCTTTACTGGAGGTTAGAAGCAATCCATCGATACCAGAGGTTTGCTTGATCACATCCAGTGCAGCATCCAAGGATTCTAAGGTCGCAAGATCGAGTTTATTCACCGAGTTGGGTGAGTGAAAGCAAATCTCGACGATACCAGATTGCACTTCCTTTACATGTAGGGTATTGGCTTGGTAAATCATGTCTATCTCCGTGACATACAATCTACGATTGGATTTAAATTAGTCTGGTAGGACCAGTTTATTTAGTGTGGACCGGAGATGGTTGCAATTCAATACGAAATTAAACAAATTATTAACATTGTGATTTGTGTATTCCTTCTCTTCTATTGTTAAAGGCACGTGATAGACTGCTGCTCTTGTTTGATATTCCGGCAAATTATGAACACTAAGCCTTACTTAATACCTGCACAGGCGGTTGTCTTTGAAGAAGAGATTAAGAAAAGTCATTTCATCACTTATCTAGCCCACACTCCAAGTATAGAAACCGCGAAAGCCTTCGTTGAACAAATCAAAGCAAAGCATATGGATGCACGTCACAATTGCTGGGGTTTTGTTGCTGGGCGTCCTGATGACTCAATGCAATGGGGATTTAGTGATGATGGTGAACCTTCGGGTACCGCGGGGAAACCAATCTTGGCTCAGTTGTCGGGATCGGGTGTGGGTGAAATTTCAGCCGTCGTGACTCGATATTATGGTGGCATTCGTCTTGGTACGGGCGGATTGGTTAAGGCGTACGGTGGTGGTGTACAACAGGCTCTCAAGCAGCTTCAAACAATAGAGAAAAAAATCACCACATTCGTTACGCTCCAGTTAGACTATGGTTTTATGCCGGTCGCACAATCGCTGTTTAGTCAGTTCGGTGTGCAAGAAGTTGAGGCACAATACAGCGATGAAGTTATGCTTACTCTTGAAGTTGAAGTACGCCAGCTAGATGAGTTTAGCCAAGCGATAATCAATAAAAGTGGCGCTAAAGCACTAATAACCCCAATTAATGGGAAATAACAGGAAGTCAGAAGCCTAGCTTCACTCGTCAATAATCAATGCAATTTCGATCTATTATCCGTATCGTAGGGCTACTGCTCGCCCTCTTCAGTGTCTCTATGCTTGCTCCTGCCTTGGTCGCCCTTATTTACCGAGATGGCGCAGGTGTTCCCTTCGTGACCACTTTTTTTGTGCTGTTATTTTTTGGTTTTATCTCTTGGTTTCCTAACCGAAGGCATAAACATGAATTGAAAGCGCGAGATGGCTTCTTGATTGTGGTGCTATTTTGGACCGTAATCGGCAGCGCAGGCTCATTACCATTTTTACTTTCCGACAACCCTAACGTTTCAGTGACAGACGCCTTTTTTGAATCATTTTCGGCACTGACAACGACAGGGGCGACGGTGATTGTCGGTCTTGACCACTTACCTAAAGCGATTCTGTTTTATCGCCAATTTCTGCAGTGGTTTGGTGGTATGGGGATCATTGTGCTCGCGGTTGCGATTTTACCGGTACTCGGCATCGGTGGTATGCAGTTGTATCGCGCTGAAATTCCAGGGCCAGTAAAAGACAGCAAAATGACTCCCCGCATTGCTGAAACAGCTAAAGCATTATGGTACATCTATTTAAGTCTCACGATCGCTTGTGCGGTGGCTTTTTGGCTGGCGGGTATGACACCATTTGATGCCATAGGGCATAGTTTTTCCACGATCGCGATCGGTGGGTTTTCTACTCATGATGCGAGCATGGGCTATTTCGATAGCTATGCCATTAATATGATTACCGTGGTGTTCCTATTAATCTCAGCTTGTAATTATTCCCTTCACTTTGCGGCATTTGCTTCTGGTGGTGTGCATCCTAAGTACTATTGGAAAGACCCTGAATTTCGCGCATTCGTCTTTATTCAAGTATTACTGTTCTTAGTTTGCTTCCTGATGCTTTTGAATCATCTTGCCGCCGATTCAATCTATGAAGTGTTTGATCAGGCATTGTTCCAAACCGTTTCTATTTCCACTACCGCTGGCTTCACCACAACAGGTTTTGCGGATTGGCCGCTATTCTTACCCGTTTTATTACTGTTTTCTTCTTTTATAGGGGGGTGCGCAGGGTCAACGGGTGGTGGTATGAAAGTGATACGTATTTTATTACTTACTCTACAGGGCGCGCGTGAGCTGAAACGCTTGGTTCACCCAAGAGCAGTCTACACCATTAAAGTTGGGGGAAGCGCTTTACCACAAAGAGTCGTTGATGCCGTGTGGGGATTCTTCTCTGCTTATACATTGGTGTTTGTGGTTTGTATGTTGGCGCTTATTGCAACGGGAATGGATGAGCTCAGTGCTTTTTCAGCGGTTGCGGCAACGCTGAATAACCTTGGCCCAGGTTTGGGTGAGGTATCCCTGCATTTTGGTGATATTAATGACAAAGCGAAATGGGTTTTGGTTGTATCTATGTTGTTCGGTCGGCTAGAGATCTTTACCCTACTAATACTACTCACTCCTACCTTTTGGCGCAGCTAAGGACTTTTCGTGAAAAAAGCACTTTTTCTTTATTCTTCTCGCGAAGGACAAACAATCAAAATTCTCCACTATATAGAGGAGCAATTGGACGACTATCAATGTGAGTTAATCGATCTCCATAATGTGGATACAATCGATCTCTCTCTTTATGATCGCGTATTGATTGGTGCCTCTATACGCTACGGACATTTAAATAAGAAGCTATATCGATTCATTGAGCGTCATCAGCAACAGCTCGATGACCACAAGGTTGCATTTTTCTGTGTCAACTTGACGGCACGTAAAGAAGACCAAGGTAAAGATACGCCAGAGGGAAGCGTCTATATAAAGAAGTTTCTAAAGCTATCCGTTTGGCAGCCAAAATTGATTGGGGTATTTGCAGGAGCGCTCTATTACCCTCGTTATAATTGGTTTGATAGAAACATGATTAAATTGATCATGAAAATGACCAATGGCGAAACGGATACCAGCAAAGAAATCGAGTACACAAACTGGAAGAAAGTAGCGTTGTTTGCCGATAGATTTAAAACCATTTAAAGAAACTGCTATTTTTGACACTTATAGCTCGATTTTTAGTCGAACAGTTCAAAAAGATAAAAAAACTAAAAAAAGGGGTTGCCAATAAGATCTCAGCCCCTATAATGCGCACTCACTGACACGGCAAGGCTTCGAAAGAAACAAGAGCCGAGTTAGTAAGGTTATTTAGCCAAGCAAGTTGCTTGAAAGAAGTTTGAAAAAAGTGGTTGACACTAAACTTCAAATCGCTAAAATGACCGTCCGCTTGAGAGAAGACCCCAAGCGATGCTCTTTAAAAATATAAACCTATCAATCTGTGTGGGCACTCGTTGATGATAATCCAATAAGTTATTGCTTAGGCAATGACTGTTTCTTCGGAAGCACCATTGGGTTCAATGAACTGAGTGACCAATACAAATAGCTACTTGTAGTTATTTGGCACAGTCAATTCATTACCATTCTGTTGGAATGGTAATAGCTTTAAAATTACTTCTTACTTTCGGGTAAGAACAGTTTTGAAGTCAGTATTCATTGAGCCGACAAAATCTTAAATTGAAGAGTTTGATCATGGCTCAGATTGAACGCTGGCGGCAGGCCTAACACATGCAAGTCGAGCGGTAACAGGAAGAAAGCTTGCTTTCTTTGCTGACGAGCGGCGGACGGGTGAGTAATGCCTGGGAATATGCCTTAACGTGGGGGATAACTATTGGAAACGATAGCTAATACCGCATGATGCCTACGGGCCAAAGAGGGGGACCTTCGGGCCTCTCGCGTTAAGATTAGCCCAGGTGGGATTAGCTAGTTGGTGAGGTAATGGCTCACCAAGGCGACGATCCCTAGCTGGTCTGAGAGGATGATCAGCCACACTGGAACTGAGACACGGTCCAGACTCCTACGGGAGGCAGCAGTGGGGAATATTGCACAATGGGCGCAAGCCTGATGCAGCCATGCCGCGTGTATGAAGAAGGCCTTCGGGTTGTAAAGTACTTTCAGTCGTGAGGAAGGCATTTGCGTTAATAGCGTAGGTGTTTGACGTTAGCGACAGAAGAAGCACCGGCTAACTCCGTGCCAGCAGCCGCGGTAATACGGAGGGTGCGAGCGTTAATCGGAATTACTGGGCGTAAAGCGCATGCAGGTGGTTCGTTAAGTCAGATGTGAAAGCCCGGGGCTCAACCTCGGAATTGCATTTGAAACTGGCGGACTAGAGTGCTGTAGAGGGGGGTAGAATTTCAGGTGTAGCGGTGAAATGCGTAGAGATCTGAAGGAATACCGGTGGCGAAGGCGGCCCCCTGGACAGACACTGACACTCAGATGCGAAAGCGTGGGGAGCAAACAGGATTAGATACCCTGGTAGTCCACGCCGTAAACGATGTCTACTTGGAGGTTGTGGCCTTGAGCCGTGGCTTTCGGAGCTAACGCGTTAAGTAGACCGCCTGGGGAGTACGGTCGCAAGATTAAAACTCAAATGAATTGACGGGGGCCCGCACAAGCGGTGGAGCATGTGGTTTAATTCGATGCAACGCGAAGAACCTTACCTACTCTTGACATCTAGAGAAGCCAGCGGAGACGCAGGTGTGCCTTCGGGAACTCTAAGACAGGTGCTGCATGGCTGTCGTCAGCTCGTGTTGTGAAATGTTGGGTTAAGTCCCGCAACGAGCGCAACCCTTATCCTTGTTTGCCAGCGAGTAATGTCGGGAACTCCAGGGAGACTGCCGGTGATAAACCGGAGGAAGGTGGGGACGACGTCAAGTCATCATGGCCCTTACGAGTAGGGCTACACACGTGCTACAATGGCGCATACAGAGGGCTGCCAACCAGCGATGGTGAGCGAATCCCAAAAAGTGCGTCGTAGTCCGGATTGGAGTCTGCAACTCGACTCCATGAAGTCGGAATCGCTAGTAATCGTGAATCAGAATGTCACGGTGAATACGTTCCCGGGCCTTGTACACACCGCCCGTCACACCATGGGAGTGGGCTGCAAAAGAAGTGGGTAGTTTAACCTTTCGAGGAGGACGCTCACCACTTTGTGGTTCATGACTGGGGTGAAGTCGTAACAAGGTAGCGCTAGGGGAACCTGGCGCTGGATCACCTCCTTATACGATGATTACTCACGATGAGTGTCCACACAGATTGATGGTTTTTGAGGTTTTAGACCTCGAGCTATTATGCTCTTTAACAATTTGGAAAGCTGACTGATAACAACATTGTTGTTATCAAAAAAAGTTCTCAATGTTTACCTTTATGGTAAACACCAAAAAACACATTCAAGTGTTCTTGGCAAT
>NZ_JTKH01000012.1 GCF_000827885.1 Vibrio renipiscarius
TGGAGCTCAGACTTGTCATGTTTGGAGCCATCGGTTCGAACCCGATGTGTCGCTCCAAATAGTTCTCATTGTGCTTAACAATGACATCCGGACGCGGGATGGAGCAGCATGGTAGCTCGTCGGGCTCATAACCCGAAGGTCGTAGGTTCAAATCCTGCTCCCGCAACCACATTAGAGTAATGGCATTAGCGATTATTCATAGTTCTCATTGTACTTAACAATGACATTCGGACGCGGGATGGAGCAGCATGGTAGCTCGTCGGGCTCATAACCCGAAGGTCGTAGGTTCAAATCCTGCTCCCGCAACCACATTAAGAGTAATTGCATTAGCGATTATTCATGCGACACTAGCTCAGTTGGTAGAGCGCAACCTTGCCAAGGTTGAGGTCATCGGTTCGAACCCGATGTGTCGCTCCAAATAGTTCTCATTGTGCTTAACAATGACATCCGGACGCGGGATGGAGCAGCATGGTAGCTCGTCGGGCTCATAACCCGAAGGTCGTAGGTTCAAATCCTGCTCCCGCAACCACATTAGAGTAATGGCATTAGCGATTATTCATAGTTCTCATTGTACTTAACAATGACATTCGGACGCGGGATGGAGCAGCATGGTAGCTCGTCGGGCTCATAACCCGAAGGTCGTAGGTTCAAATCCTGCTCCCGCAACCACATTAAGAGTAATTGCAACAGCGATTATTCATGCGACACTAGCTCAGTTGGTAGAGCGCAACCTTGCCAAGGTTGAGGTCATCGGTTCGAACCCGATGTGTCGCTCCAAATTTCTTCTTAATGAAGACAATAAGTCAGCGAACTATTTCAGTGACTTTGGATTCCCCTTCAAATGAATGCTTCATTTGATCTGGCCAAGCAGGCCACACGCTCTTTCTAATGCTGTGAAGCATAAACCCATAAATTATTCAAATACGCTGCT
>NZ_JTKH01000013.1 GCF_000827885.1 Vibrio renipiscarius
CCAAGGGTATGGCTGTTCGCCATTTAAAGTGGTACGCGAGCTGGGTTTAGAACGTCGTGAGACAGTTCGGTCCCTATCTGCCGTGGGCGTTGGAAAATTGAAAGGGGCTGCTCCTAGTACGAGAGGACCGGAGTGGACGAACCTCTGGTGTTCGGGTTGTCACGCCAGTGGCATTGCCCGGTAGCTAAGTTCGGAATCGATAAGCGCTGAAAGCATCTAAGCGCGAAGCGAGCCTTGAGATGAGTTTTCCCTGGCACTTTAAGTGCCCTAAAGGGTTGTTCGAGACTAGAACGTTGATAGGCAGGGTGTGTAAGCGCTGTGAGGCGTTGAGCTAACCTGTACTAATTGCCCGTGAGGCTTAACCATACAACACCCAAGGGGTTTTGTAGGACTCAATGCAAGAACATGATTGAATGTGTGTGAGAACATAAGACAGCTTTCCGAATTAAAGAATTTGCTTGGCGACCATAGCGTTGCGGACCCACCTGATTCCATGCCGAACTCAGAAGTGAAACGCAATAGCGCCGATGGTAGTGTGGGGTTTCCCCATGTGAGAGTAGGACATCGCCAGGCTTTAAATTTCGTTTTTAGATAGACTATCTAGAAACAAAATGGACGCTTACTAAGGTAAGTTTGCCACTGCGGAGTGGTAGTTCAGTTGGTTAGAATACCGGCCTGTCACGCCGGGGGTCGCGGGTTCGAGTCCCGTCCACTCCGCCACTATTTGAAGAAGCCCTGCTAGTAATAGCAGGGCTTTTTTACGTCTGTCGAAAATTGAAGTGCTCTTCCGTTCAATGTCTCTCCTTTCCATTTTGACAATACCATTCTCCTTTATCTCAAGACTTGTGTGCGAAGTTACATTATTTCGGATCGGTTTATTTGTTTGTTTCTATGTGTCCATAAAGATTGAAAGTGGCTAGAATGTAGCCATTGAATATATTGGGGGATTTATGGGGCAACTTTCCATACTCGGCTTTATTGCACTCGGTGGGGCATTCGGTGCTTGTTCTCGCTATTTGGTCTCGGAGCTTTGCGTTGCGTTGCTAGGGCGTGGTTTTCCATACGGTACTTTGACGGTTAATGTGGTCGGTTCTTTCATCATGGGCTTACTGATCGCGGCTTTTGAAAGTGAGGTCCTTGCTATCGAACCATGGCGCCAAATTATTGGATTGGGCTTTCTTGGTGCATTGACTACGTTTTCGACCTTCTCAATGGATAATGTTCTACTCATGCAGCAAGGTGCCTTTCTCAAAATGGGCCTAAACGTATTACTTAATGTGGTGTTAAGTATTTCAGCTGCGTGGGTTGGCTTTCAACTTTTGATGAAAGTTAACATGTAATTAGTAATTGCGATGTGGTCGGCTTGGTTTCGTATCATTAATTGCTTATAATTTCTTCACTTGTCGGAGAGCCATTTGGCTGAGACCGTTTATTCGGGATCCGTAGAACCTGATCAGGCTAAGACCTGCGTAGGGAACAAGAGAAGATCTTTACACCTAATGTCCTGCTACATTCTGTGAAATCATCTCATTATCAGTGTTGCTCTATTTCTTAGTCTCACTCGATTCCTCTTGTCATATCGTTCCGCCAAGCATTTTTATCCCATACGTTTTATAAAAAATGAGCAAGGAAAAATGCTATGTCGACTCGCAAACAAGCAAGACTGGAAGCTAAACAGTTTATAGATACTCTCTCGGTACAACCGTACCCAAACTCCCGTAAAGTTTATATTGAAGGCTCACGACAAGATGTACGTGTGCCTATGCGTGAAATCACGTTAGCCGATAGTTTGATTGGTGGCACAAAAGATGCGCCAGTCTTTGAGCCCAATGAACCGATGCGTGTCTATGACACTTCAGGTGTTTATACCGATCCTGAACACGCGATTGACCTGTATAACGGCCTACCGAAACTTAGAGAAGCGTGGATTGAAGAGCGTAACGATACTCTCGTTCTCGATAATGTTAGCTCGGTATACGCGAAAGAGCGTTTAGACGATGAAACGTTAAATGATCTTCGTTATGGAAATTTGCCAAGAATTCGTCACGCCAAACAAGGTCAGTGCGTCACTCAATTACATTACGCTCGTAAAGGCATCATCACACCTGAAATGGAATACATTGCTCTACGTGAAAATATGGGCCGCGCTCGATACCATGATGAAATGCTTACTCAGCAGCATCCAGGACAAAATTTTGGGGCTAACTTACCCAAAGACATCACACCTGAATTTGTACGCCAGGAAGTCGCTGAAGGGCGCGCAATTATCCCATCTAATATCAACCACCCAGAATCGGAACCGATGATTATTGGCCGTAACTTTTTAGTTAAGGTGAATGCCAACATAGGTAACTCATCGGTGAGTTCATCGATTGAAGAAGAAGTTGAAAAGCTCGTATGGTCTACGCGATGGGGCGGTGATACGGTGATGGATCTCTCTACTGGGCGAAATATTCATGAGACGCGCGAGTGGATTTTGCGTAATAGTCCGGTGCCAATAGGTACCGTTCCCATGTATCAGGCGTTAGAAAAAGTGAATGGCGTTGCTGAAGATCTCAACTGGGAAGTGATGCGTGACACGCTAATTGAACAGGCGGAGCAAGGAGTCGATTACTTCACTATCCATGCCGGTTTGTTATTACGTTATGTTCCTATGACCGCCAAGCGTGTTACCGGGATTGTTTCGCGTGGTGGTTCTATTATTGCCAAATGGTGCCTCGCTCATCACCAGGAAAGCTTTCTTTATACTCACTTTCGTGAAATCTGTGAAATCTGTGCCAAGTACGATGTCGCTCTTTCTTTAGGGGATGGCTTGCGTCCTGGATCGATCGCTGATGCTAACGATGAAGCGCAGTTTGCCGAGTTACGCACATTGGGTGAGCTAACCAAAGTTGCATGGGAATACGATGTTCAGGTGATCATTGAAGGCCCTGGTCATGTGCCGATGCATATGATTAAGGAAAATATGGATGAGCAGCTAAAGCATTGTCATGAAGCGCCATTCTATACTTTGGGTCCACTGACCACCGATATCGCTCCTGGTTATGATCACATTACATCGGGGATTGGCGCCGCGATGATCGGTTGGTACGGTTGTGCAATGCTCTGTTATGTCACCCCCAAGGAGCATTTAGGTCTACCAAACAAAGAAGATGTTAAAACTGGCCTGATTACCTATAAGTTGGCCGCTCATGCAGCGGATTTGGCCAAAGGTCATCCTGGCGCACAAATTCGTGATAATGCACTCTCTAAAGCACGCTTTGAGTTCCGTTGGGAAGATCAGTTTAACTTGTCTTTAGATCCTGAAACGGCACGTACTTACCATGATGAAACTTTGCCACAAGAATCAGGCAAGGTGGCTCACTTCTGTTCTATGTGTGGTCCTAAATTCTGCTCAATGAAAATTTCACAAGAAGTTCGCGAATACGCAAAAGATACCGAGCAGGTCGCCGCTGATCAGGCTATCTCAATCAAGATGCTTGATGACCCTCTTGAAGGTATGAAGCAGAAATCAGCTGAGTTTAGGGCGACAGGTTCTGAACTTTATCATCCTGCGGTGGCGTCTGAGGCAGAGTAATCATGGTCGAAATATTGGTTCCATCATCTTCGATAGAGCTAACGGCAGAGATTCAGCAAGCATTGTTAGTCGCTGAGAAAAATGGTTTTGTGATTGACCAAGTGACGTTGGGAGTAAGCTCAACGTCACTCTTTGAGATAAACCTTGCGGATAAAAAATTTGTTGTTGGTACTGATTTTATTGGGTGTGACGATTGTGTTAGTGATTACTACCTTTGCTACACAACACGGCAGAATGTGATTACAAACCCGAGCCAGCGTAATTCTATTTTGCTGGGGATCGTCGATGGCGATAGTGCTTTGGATATATGGCACCACCCTCTAGGGGATGAGGTTCGTGCTCTCTCTTATCCGATTCAGCCTCTCGATAATAATCAGAAAAAACGGCATCTCTCTTGGGTGCTGATTTTGCTTGGTTTAGATTTTCCTATTGAAGATTGCCTTACGCTTGCGCGAGCGATGATGAATGTTTCACGTGAAACATGGGCGTCGGATTTCACGCAATTTCCTCGTCCGGTATTAGAGGATCACCGGCTTGATATTCAAGTCGGTTGGTCAGCTCAAACTCGTATTCGCTCTTTTGCTCACATGCATAAACAGGAAATTGGACTCTATCCGGTAGTCGATAGTGTTGAATGGATTGAACGGTTATTAAAAGTGGGTGTGAAGACGGTTCAATTGCGGATAAAGAACGCAGATCAAAGCGATTTGGAAGCGCAAATAAAGCATGCGATTGATCTCGGCGAACAATATAACGGCCAAGTGTTTATCAATGACTATTGGCAGTTGGCCATTAAGCATGGAGCCTATGGCGTCCATCTTGGCCAAGAAGATATCGAGCAAGCAAATCTATCGATGCTTAATCAAGCGGGTATTCGCCTTGGACTATCTACGCATGGCTATTTTGAACTGCTTCGAATCAGTCAGGTAAATCCCAGCTATATTGCTCTTGGCCACATATTCCCGACGGCAACCAAAGTGATGCCTTCCAAACCACAAGGTTTGGTGCGGTTGGCTCTCTATCAGCGGCTTATTGACACAATCCCATATCATGATCAAAAAGGGTACCCAACCGTTGCGATTGGAGGGATTGATTTGACGACGGCGCCGGTTGTTTGGCGTTGTGGCGTTTCAAGTTTGGCGGTAGTTCGTGCGATTACACTAGCAAAAGACCCTGAATCTGTGTGCGTTCAATTTCGTCAAATTATGCAGCGAAAAACTTTTGAAGCTATTCGAGAACAGGGAGTGGAATATGTTGCCTGATTCGTTATTTGAGCGTTACCAAAGACAAATTGGTTTACTTGAGATTGGTGAGCGTGGTCAAGAATCGTTGATCGCTTCCCACATTTTAGTGATTGGATGCGGCGGATTAGGTTCTGCTGCAACACTTTATTTAGCCGCGGCTGGCGTGGGGCGATTGGTGTTGGTTGATGACGATGTACTTGAAGAGAGTAATCTGCAAAGGCAGGTTGCTTATCGTCAAACCGATCTTGGAAAAAGCAAGGTAGCAGCACTCACTGTTCAATTGCAGGACCTTAATTCTAATGTAGCTGTCAGGACGCTCAATCAACGTTTATCTGATGAACAACTTGGACTAGAGATCATGCTCGCCGATCTTGTGTTGGACTGTTCTGATAACCTGACCACACGTCAGCAAGTTAATCGTCTTTGTTATCAGCAAAATAGGCCTTTGGTTTCTGCGGCAGCTATCGGCTGGCAAGGGCAATTTAGTGTGTTTGATTATAAGGATGAAGCACCATGTTATCGCTGCCTGATCCCATTTGATGAGATGCCGCAAAAGAGTAAGTGCAACGATATGGGTGTTGTTGGTCCGGTTGTTGGAACGTTAGGTAATTACCAAGCCTTGGCAGCGATTCAAAAATTGGCGACAGGACAATTTCTCGTCAAACCCAATCATTTGCATCTATTCAATGGCCAGTCAATGGAATGGCAAACTATCGAGATAGTGCATGATCGTGAATGTCACGTCTGCGCGAATCTTAGAGAGGCGACTTTATGAATGTTATGACGATCTACGTTAATCAAACGCCGCAAGAGATAACCGGTGGAGGCAGTCTAGAGAACGTGATCAGTTTACTCGGTCTTCCACATCAAAGTTGCGTATTCGCTATTAAAAATCAAGTTGTGCCGCGCAGTGTTTGGGCCAGCACTTTGCTATGTGAAGGCGATGAAATATCGCTGTTTCAAGCTATTGCAGGAGGCTAATCATGTTAACTATCGCAGATAGAACGTTTCAATCACGCTTATTTACCGGTACCGGTAAGTTCTCAAATTCTAGCCTGATGGCACGCGCCATTGCTGCTTCGGGTTCGCAACTTGCGACGATGGCGCTAAGGCGAGTTGATATGAGTGACAAGCAAGACGATATATTGCTGCCTCTTATAACATCAGGCGTCAGCCTACTACCGAATACCTCCGGGGCAAAAAATGCTAGAGATGCGGTTTTCGCTGCGCATCTTGCACGTGAAGCTCTTGGTACCAATTGGTTGAAATTAGAAATTCACCCAGATCCTAAATACCTTATGCCGGACCCGATAGAAACGTTGGCGGCCGCAGAGCAATTGGTCAAAGATGGCTTTGTTGTATTGCCGTATTGTCACGCAGATCCTGTGTTGTGCAAGCGATTAGAAGAAGTAGGCTGTGCAGCCGTCATGCCGTTAGGGGCGCCGATTGGTTCCAATAAGGGGCTTGTGTCGCAAGACTTCCTTGAAATTATCATCGACCAGGCATCTGTGCCGGTTATTGTTGATGCCGGAATTGGGGCGCCATCTCATGCCGCTCGAGCGATGGAGCTGGGTGCAGACGCTGTATTAGTCAATACCGCCATTGCTGCAGCAAGTAATCCTGTCGCTATGGCTATGGCGTTCAAACTAGCTGTTGAGTCTGGGCGTATGGCTTATGAATCGGGTCTTGCCGGTCAAGTATCGCATGCTGTTGCCTCGAGTCCTTTGACTTCATTTCTGGATAACTAGGTTGATGTTATGAGCTTTGTTGACAGGTTTAAGCAACTCAATTGGGATGACATTTCGTTATCTATCTATGCAAAAACGGCAGAGGATGTAGAACGTGCCTTAGCGAAACCTAAGCGTGATTTGGAAGACTTCAAAGCGTTGATTTCCCCCGCGGCGGAACCTTATTTAGAGCAGATGGCACAACAATCCTTTGCTCTTACTCGTAAGCGCTTCGGGCATACGATGTCGCTTTATATTCCGCTTTATCTTTCGAATTTATGTGCCAATGCGTGTAGCTATTGTGGTTTTTCTATGGAGAACCGGATTAAGCGACGCACGTTAACCAAGAGCGAAATTGAAGCCGAGGTTACCGCGATCAAAGCAATGAAGTTTGACAGCGTTTTGTTGGTGACTGGCGAACATGAAACGAAAGTGGGTATGAATTACTTCCGGGAAATGTTGCCGGCAATAAAGCCAAGTTTTAACTACTTAGCGATGGAAGTTCAGCCGCTCGAGCAGCAAGATTACGCCGAATTGAAAACGCTTGGGCTGGATGCCGTTATGGTATATCAAGAGACTTATCATCCCAGCACGTATGCGCAGCATCACTTGCGAGGCAATAAAACCAATTTTGAATTTCGCTTAGAAACGCCCGATCGTCTTGCGCAAGCCGGTATCGATAAGATTGGTATTGGTGCTCTGATTGGCTTGGAAGAGTGGCGTACGGATTGCTTCTTTGTCGCAGCGCATCTTGATTACTTAGAGCGCCGCTATTGGCAAACGCGCTATTCAATTTCATTTCCGCGTTTACGCCCTTGCGAGGGAGGCTTACAACCCAAATCGGTGATGTCGGATAAACAGTTAGTGCAATTGATTTGTGCTTATCGTCTGTTTAATCCACAAGTTGAGCTTTCTCTTTCTACTCGAGAGAGTGAAGTGTTTCGCGATAACGTATTGCCGCTTGGTATTACGGCAATGTCGGCCGCATCCAAAACTCAACCGGGTGGATATGCGTTAGAAGAGACTGAGTTGGAACAGTTTGAGATCAGTGATGAACGCAGTGCGAGTCGTGTTGAAGCCATGATTCGTAGCAAGGGTTTTGATCCCGTTTGGCGTGACTGGCATTCCGCTTATTCTGGTTAGATCTGATTGAGTGCGAGTGAGTGTTTCACGTGAAACAAAAAGGCTTCCGAAGGAAGCCTTTTCTATTAGCGCATGTGTTAACGAGCGCTATGAATTGTCGTTACTTATCTTATAGCGACAAATATTAGTGACTCAGTGGTAGGGTTGCTTGACGTAGCCACGCCTGCACTTCGCCAGAGACTAACGGACTCAAATCATTCCATACTTTATTGTGGTACTCATTTAGCCATGCAAGCTCTGGTCGCGTTAGCAAGTTCACATCAACGTTGCGAACATCGATTGGGCAGCGTGTCAGTGACTCGAAAGCCAAAACGGAGAAATCCCCTTGTGTTGGTTGCTCAATGACGAGCTCCAAGTTTTCAATACGGATACCAAACTGTTCAGCACGGTAGTAACCCGGTTCATTTGATAACACCATGCCTTCAACTAGCGGAATATCAATTAAGCGTTTGGAAATGCTCGCAGGGCCTTCATGAACACTGAGGAAGTGGCCCACACCATGGCCAGTGCCATGGTCGTAGTCATACCCTTCGGCCCATAGATGTTGACGAGCAAGGGTATCAAGCTGGAAGCCACGAGTGCCTTGTGGGAAGCGTGCGCGTGCCAGACCGATATGACCCTTTAAGGTTAGCGTAAATTGCCTAATCATTTCTGCACTTGGTTGGCCGATCGCAATCGTACGAGTAATGTCGGTCGTTCCATCTAAGTACTGGCCGCCTGAATCAACTAAGTACAATGAATTTAAACTCAATTGACCTGGTGTAGGTTGGTTCTCATGATTGTAGTGACACATTGCAGCGTTGCCGCCTGCTGCTGAAATGGTATCAAAGCTAAGATCCATCAAACTAGGGTCTAGGCGACGAATCGCTTCCAGCTTATCTGCAAGCTGCGCTTCATCATGCAGATGACCTTGTTCTACTTCATTATCTAGCCATGATAGGAACGTCACCATCGCGACGCCATCACGAACATGGCAGGCTTTCATACCCGCAATCTCGGTCGCGTTCTTAGATGCTTTTGGCATCAAGCAAGGATCCGCGGCGGTAATCACGGTCGCACCACTGTTTTCCAGTACCAACTTAAACCAAGCGTTACTGGTATTCGCGTCAAGCAGGACCTTAAATTGGCTTAATGCTTCTAAACGCTCTTGCAGTTGTTCTGGATGGTAAACGCGAACGCCTTGGCCAACATGCTGCTCAAAGTCTGCAGGGAGGCGGGTTGGGTCGAGGAAAAACTCCACTTGGCCGTCATTGTGCAAGATCGCGTGTGAGAGTAAAACGGGTAGGCGAGAGACATCAAGACCGCGTAAGTTAAGTAACCAGCAGATCGAGTCTAATGCGGTAATTACCGCGCTATCGCCCCCTTGTTTTACGACAATCGCCCCAATCTGTTCACGTTTACTGGCACTTGATTGACCAACTGCGTCCGTTGCCATTAAACGAACATCAGAGACAATGGCGGCAGGACGATCGAACCACAGTTCGTCGATTGGATTGCTGTCTAAAATGGTTAGGTGATGCTGCTTGGCCAGTTTAGCTTGAGCAGTTTCTAGCCACGCACCAGAATGCATACGTGGTTCGATGGCGACTTTTTTACCTGCTGAAACATGGTCAATAATCCAATCCAGTGCGGGTTCATTGATTAAGTGGCGGTACTCGAATAGCTCACCAGGTACTTGTTTGGTGACTTGAACGGTATAGCGACCATCAACAAAAATCGCTGCTTTATCTTGAGTTACGACCGCTACGCCAGCTGAACCGGTAAATCCTGTGAGCCAATGTAAACGTTCATTGTGTTCAGGAACGTATTCACCCAAGTATTCATCTTCGTGAGGTACAAGTAGTGCATCAATATTGTGCTGAACAAGCCATTGTCTAATGGCGCTCAAACGCTGTTCAGTGTTTGTAAGCATGGTCGTTAATCCTTCAAATAAATTGGTCACGCAAGCGTCGCTATAATGAAGAATAAGCTACTCCTTTTGCCGCATGGCTGCAAATATTAGCGAGCCCGTTTGCTGTATTTATTCTTCAGTAGGCTTGCGGTTTAAGCCTTTGTGATTTGTCCGTTATCGCAATGAATTCGTCTTCTCGGTTACCAATGAGCGTAACCATGAAAGTGCCGGATCATTCTCGCGGTCGCGATGCCAAAATAGCGTATAAGCCATTGGTGGAAACTCGAGTGGCAACGGTAGAACGGTAAGGTTGTTTTGACTGGCCGCGAGGTGGACAAAGTGACTTGGGGCTGTAAAAACAAAATCGGTGTAGCAGCATAAGCTCGCCGCGCTGTTGAAATCGGGCACCGTAACCGCGATGTCTCGCTCCGCCCCCATATCTGCCAAACGGTAGTCGAGTAACCAGCGGTCATTGCCGTCACAGCGAACCTGTACATGGCGCTGCTTGAGATAATTGGCTAAGTTCCACGGTTGTGTCAGCGCAGGATGATCTTTGCGTAACAGGCACATCTGATTGTCGCGGTAGATTTCTTGTTCACAGATATCATGCGGAGGCAACATAGTGAGTTTGGCATCATTGATGTCGATGTCTTTACCCGTAATACCTAAATCCAGCTCACCTCGTTGCAGTAGTGCAAAAGTTTGGTCGTTCCATGGATGCGTGCTGATGGTTACATTGGGGGCTTGCTTAAAAATCTGTGGCAAGAAATGGGGCAAAATCAGTGGGTAGACACTTTCGACTGCGGCGATTTGAAAGCGGTAATCACTCGAACTAGGAGAAAACTGCTCTGGTTGAGTTAGCTGTTCTAACTGATGGATCAGGTTATCGAGCTTAGGTTTCAGAAAGAGTGTTTTGGGAGTGGCCGTTAAACCATGGGCATTACGAATGAACAGAGGGTCGTCAAATTGCAGGCGCAACTTGGCTAAGTTTTTACTTACCGCAGATTGAGACAAACAGAGTCGGTTGGCACTGCGAGTGACATTCAGTTCCTCCGTGAGTACTTTCAAGCAGACCAGCAAATTGAGGTCGATGCGGGCAAGTTTTTCAATGTTCATTGCTATTCCTAATGAGAATATCTTGAATGACTTAATGTCATTGGATGTCATATCTAGCCTAACTTACACTTAGGGAAATTTCATCCACTAATGGTTTTGTTGTGCCGCATTCTCCTTCTGTTTCACCCGCTAAATCGCAAATGATTCTGCTTACTTTACTGGTTTTGTTCAGTCCTTTAGCGATTGATATTTACTTACCAGCATTCCCTTTGATGCAAGAGTCGTTTCACGTGGAACATGCTCAGGTGCAAGACACGATTAGTTGGTTCTTGTTCGCGATGGGTATCGGCCAGTTATTTGCAGGCCCACTCGCAGACAAGTTAGGCCGTCGAACGGTTGCACTTGGTGGTATTGGTATCTATGGCGTGAGTGCTTTATTGGCGTGGAGCGCTCAAAGCATAGAATGGATGCTGATGGCTCGATTGCTACAAGGTTTGGGCGCATGCGCGACTTCTGTAGCCGCCTTTGCAACCGTTCGCGATCTCTTTGGCCCACAAAAAAGTGGCAAGATGATCAGTTACCTAAATGGGGCGATATGTTTTATTCCCGCTTTAGCGCCGATCTTAGGCAGTTGGCTTACCCAGCAGTTTGGCTGGCGCAGTAACTTTAGTTTCATGGCTGGCTTTGCGATCACGGTGTTGGTGATGATGATTGTTGGCATGAAAGAGACCAACTTATCACCAAGTAAGGAGCCGGTGTTTAAGCTCAATCGCTATACGAGTATTCTGCAGACGCCGACATTCTTGTTCCATGCGAGTCTTTGCATGTTAGCCATGGCAATCATTCTTGCTTATGTCACATCTGCCCCTGTGGTATTGATGGCGCAATTAGGCTTGAGTATGAATGACTTTACCTTCTGGTTTGGTTTGAATGCTGCGATCAATATCATTGCTTGTATGACTGCGCCAAAATGTATGGACAAGCTTGGTACACGCGCCACTCTCATGATCGGTCTTACTATCTTGATGCTTGCAGGCGTGTTAATGCTGTTATTAGCCTCAATCGAGACTGCACTTGCCTTTATGCTGCCTATCTTCCTTTCTTCGGTTGGTTTTGCTTGGATTCTTGGTGCAGCGGCAGGTAAGGCGTTGGCCCCGTTTGGTGATAAAGCCGGTACTGCCGCGGCATTGTTAGGTTTATTCCAAATGAGTGGGTCAGGGTTGGTGATTGCACTGGTTCAACGCTTAGGCTTAGAGCCTCAAACGTTAATTGCAATTCAGATGCTGATTGTTTTCCCTTGGTTGCTGGTATTGTTTACTAAATCAGGTCGAGCGTGGCATGAGGTCAATGCGTAATAACCCGTGAGAATGATTCGGTTATTTGGCTTACAACTAGGCGGCATAGCGAAAACGTTGTATATTTAGCGTTCTTATTTAGCAAGTGGATTTTTTATAACATGTCTCTGACGACTTACGAGATGGCACGCATACTAGAACAACTAGATACCGCTCCAGAGAAAGTTATGTTTGGTAAATTACTCAATGAATTGGGTAATCAAAGCGGTGAGCGTATTCAAAGTGCGGCTAAGCAAGTCCCTGTAGCGGTGTTACGCGATATGATCTATCACTTCCAACAAGTGATTCTTTCTCGTAAAGATGAACAAGTTGATATCCTCGCTAAGCAAATTGCCGATCAAGGTATCTCTGTTGAAGAGTTAAAGTTATACCTTGAGTCTCGCTAATTTCTTTCATTAAAAAAGCTCGCCATTGGCGAGCTTTTTTATGTCTGTATCGAACCCCATCGCTATGGGTTCACGTTTCGATTGATCGGATTTTGCAGAGAGATTAGCGTTTCGGTGGATTGCACTTCATCGATGGCTTGCAGTTTATCAATCAAAACATACTGCAACTCTTCTATCGAACGACACATCAATTTTACAAAGATGTTGTAAGCGCCAGTGGTGTAATACGCTTCCACGACTTCCTCTAGCGCATTGAGTTTGGCCAGTGCGGAATGATAGTCACGGGCCGCGTTGAGATTAATGCCGATAAAGCAGCACACATCGTAGCCGAGCTTTTTGGTATCAACGATAACCTCTGTGCCTTGGATTACATTGGCCGCCTTCATTTTTTCAATGCGAACGTGAATAGTGGCAGGGCTAACATCAAATTTTTTGGCCATCTCAGCATAGGGTGTACGCGCATCTGCCATTAGCGTTTTTAATATGGCTTTATCAAGATCGTCGAGTTTATTCACGTGTACTTGCATAAAAATCCTGCCTGAATTTAAGCACTTAAGCTGTCGAGTTTAGTACAATTTACCACCAATGATGATACCATTGTATGTGTATTTCTTTTTATTAAAGAGCTGAATCTGTGCGTGTTTGCCTGATCGTTATTTCCCTTCTGCTGAGCCCTCTCGTCAGCGCAAAAGATCGGGATGAATTTATCGTTCACTCCTACAATCAGGGAGTATTCTGGGCAGGGTCTTTTCTACAAGGATTGGACAAGATACTGAAACCCGCTCAATCTTTCTTACCTACCATTTCTATTGAGAATAAAGACTCACAAAACGGCGCGTGTTTTGAATTGCTTACATTGGCAGATACGCCTTCGGTGATGAATAAACCGATGAGCTTTGTTGAGCGATACCGAATGGAATTACGTTTGGTTTTGATTCTGTGCCTGACGCTATCAATCGTGATCGTCGGGCTCATTTACTATCTTCGTCGTTTGAAGCGTAGTGAACAAGAAGCCCTCGAAAACCAAACCCTTATTGAGATGGTGTTCGATCAAAGTTATCACTACATCGGCCTTCTTGATGCTCAAGGTTGCATTCTCTCAAGCAACAGCAAACTACAAGATTTGTTCTATCACCAAAATATGGTGGTGGAGAAGCCTATTTGGTCGAATTGTCACTGGGAGCAAAGTGCAATCAATCGGCTACAGCATTATTTTTCGGCCAATAATGATGAGAGCAATTGTCAATTCGAGGCTGAGATTTGGCACCCAGAACACGGTTCAATCGTATTGGAGCTGTCATTAAGAAACTTACCAAGGCATGAAAATCGACCGGTACAAATCCTGCTTGAAGCGCGCGATATCACCTCTCGAAAATTAACCGAAGAACGCCTGTTTGAGCGTGAAGCTAATCTCAGTCATTACTATGAACAGCAACCAGTGATGATGATTACGCTGGATGATAAAAATCGCATTCAGCAGGTCAACCGTTTTGCTGAGCAGCTATTGGGTTACAAAGAGAATCAAATCCTCGGGCATTGGCTCAATTCCTTTTATGTGGACGCTGAAGCCAGTACGCCGCGACAAGTTTTATTGCAGCCTAAACAAGTCATGAAGGGCGTTTGGCGTCGTGAGGTTGAGTACCGACACCAAGATGGCCAGACCCTTTGGATTCGGGAAAATATTCGCCCGTTAACAGAGAGTGGGCAGTTACTGATTGTGGGTGAAGATATTACGACGATGCGTCAACTCTCTGAGCAGATCACCTATCAAGCATCCTATGATCTACTGACTGGGGCTTATAACCGTAACCATTTTGAAATGGAGTTAAACACGGCATTACAAGAGGTGGAGATTGAGACGCGTACCCACGCGATGCTTTACCTCGATATGGACCAACTTAAGGTGCTGAATGACACCGCAGGCCACGAGGCCGGTGATGCTGCCATTCGTTTTTGCGCGGGAATCATAGCGGAAGTGCTGCCATACAAAGCCATATTGGCTCGTATGGGAGGGGATGAGTTTTCCGTATTATTGAAGGACTGCACTGAGCGTGACGCGAAAAATGTGGCGAGTTCCATTCTGGCGACGTTAGCGGAACAGCCTTTTCTTTGTGGTGACATTAAACTCAACCTGACTTGTTCTATTGGTATACGCTTAATTGACCATACCGCCTCTTCGCCACAAATGGTGCACGCTCAAGCCGATACGGCTTGTTATGCCGCCAAAGAAGAAGGCCGTAACCGTTTCAGTCTGTATTGCCAAGATGACCAACAACTGCGTCGTCGTGAAATGGAAATGGCTTGCGTTAATATGGTGCACGATGCGCTCAATCATCGCCGTCTTGAATTGTTCGCACAGCGGATACTGAGTCTGGAGCAAGACGACAACCGCATGCACTTTGAGATATTAGTGCGCATTCGTAATGCGGAAGGCGAATACATGTCGCCGGGGATTTTTATGCCCGCGGCTGAGCGTTATAACATTGCACATTTGATTGATAAGCAGGTAGTGCGTCAAACACTACAGTGGCTGACACAACATCCTGAGAGTATTCATAACTTAGCGCTGTGCGCGATCAATATCTCTGGCCACTCGATGGGGAACCAGGAATTTACTGACTTCTTATTTCATGAGTTGCAAGCGAGTGCGGTGCCGTGCAACAAGATTTGTTTAGAGATCACCGAAACGGCGGCGATGAGCAATATGACGCAAGCGATTGAGTTTTTTGGTCAGCTTAAGCAATTAGGGTGTTTGATTGCTTTGGATGATTTTGGCTCAGGCTTATCCTCGTTTGGGTATTTGAAAAAATTACCTGTCGATATCGTGAAGATTGATGGTTTGTTTGTTCGTGAGATGGACAACAATGAAATGGATCACGTCATGGTTCGCTCAATCAATGATTTAGCGAAACAGATGGGGAAACGCACGGTCGCTGAGTTTGTTGAAAGCCACCAAATTATTGAGCAGCTTATTGAGCTGGGCGTCGATTATGCGCAAGGATACGCAATCGGAAAACCGAAACCTCTCGCCGACTTAGTGGGTGAGCTCACTCGTGAGAGTGAAGAGTTCACTCGCGAGCGTAGTAGCCAAGAATAAAATTCGCTAAACTGCGCGTCCTTTTTGCGCTTTACTGGAGCCAACTGTGCAATTACAAATTGTTTGTGAAGACCTAACTCAAACGGATCGCCTTGCTGAACTTGCGACCCGCTGGGGGCTTGAACATGATGAGCAAAGTCAATTTGCATTAGTGCTGACAGATCAGCGTTTAGAACTACGCAAACTTGATGAGCCAAAGCTAGGCGCAATCTTTGTCGATTTGGTTTCTGGTGCCGTCGCGCATCGCCGCAAGTTTGGCGGTGGTAAAGGGCAGGCAATCGCGAAAGCGGCCGGTTTGAATAAGGGCGCAACACCAACCATATTAGATGGAACCGCAGGCCTTGGCCGTGATGCTTTTGTATTGGCGTCACTGGGTTGTAAAGTGCAAATGGTCGAGCGTCATCCCGTCGTCGCAGCGTTGCTAGATGATGGTTTAACTCGCGCAAAGCAAGACAGCGAAATTGGTTCGTGGGTTTCCGAGCGAATGTCATTACTGCACGCTTCGAGCCATAACGCATTAGACACTCTCGCAAACGATCCAGAATTTGTTGCGCCAGATGTGGTGTATCTTGATCCTATGTACCCACACCCTGAGAACAAAAAGAAAAGCGCATTAGTTAAAAAAGAGATGCGCGTGTTCCAATCCTTGGTGGGCGCAGATAATGATGCGGATGCCTTGTTAGTACCGGCCTTAGCGTTAGCAACAAAACGAGTAGTGGTTAAACGCCCTGATTACGCAGAGTGGCTTGATCAAATCAAGCCAAGCATGGCGATTGAAACCAAAAAGAATCGATTTGATGTCTATGTAAAAGCATCGATGAGTTAAGTTCGAGACCCAAACAAAAAAGCCCGCATCAATGAATGCGGGCTTTTTATTTGTGGCGACTTTATGACGAAGAGCTCGATGTATAGTGACGTTCGACTTGGCGTTTAACCCAAGTTTCGTTAACCCAGAGTGACAACAAAATAATAGCTCCCCCAATCGAAAGGCGAAGCAGATCGACATCGCGGTTCCAAATAACAATGTTAACGATCAGGCCTGCAGGGACGAGGGCATTATTCATTACCGCTAAAGCACCCGCATTCACCATTGTGGCGCCTTTGTTCCAAGCAAAATAACCAATGCCAGAAGCGATCAAGCCAAGGTACAACAAGATCCCCCACTGAGTGCTGGTGGTCGGTAGATTGTCGATATTGCCCATTAGGCTAAACGCGATCGTCGCAACGACAAGTGCACCCAGATAAAAATAACCAAAGACGGCGTGCTGCGGCAGCTTAACCGGTTCCGTTTCCATGATGTATTTGTAGCCGACTTGGCCAATGGCAAAGCAGAGGTTTGCCCCTTGAACGACTAAGAAACCGAGTAAGAAATTCTCATTAATGCCGGCAAATTTAATAAAAGCAGCCCCGACAACGGCGATGCCAGCGGTGACTAAATACCAAGGAGAGAAGCGACCTTTGAGTAAGTCATAAATTAAAGTGACGTAGATAGGGGTGAAAACGGTGAACAGCAGGACTTCAGGCACCGATAGGAGCAGAAACGATTGATAGTAAAAACAATACATCAACCCAAGCTGGAAGCCACCAACGATCATGAGTTTGGCGATAAGGGATTTGCTGACGCCTTTGAATTTTATAAACGGCAGAAAGACGATGCTGGCTAACGCCACACGCATAAAGACGGAAAACCAAGAGTCGACCTGGCCTGCCAGATAGACACCAATCAAGCTAAATGAAAATGCCCAAAGCAACGTGACGGCTGATAAGTAGCCCATAAATCCATACTCATTATCAATAACAGCCGTCAGTCTAAACTAGATGATTCAGTGAAGCGATTAATCCTTGAGTGGTACAACCAACAAGTCGACCGGTGTGCAATTAATCAGTTGGCGAGTGGAAGAAAGCAACTTGCTCCAAAAATCTTGGTGGTGACCACAGATCACCAAGTCAATTTGATACTCACTGATGTTTTCGCACAGCTCATTACTCAAATCCCCGCTGCCCACTAACGTATGCTTAATGGGATAGCCAGCGTGATCCGCCAGGCTTTGTAGCTGTTGCTGTGAGGCTTCAATGGCTTGGTGCTGTGTCTCAGCCATATTGATATCGATTAAGCCGGTATAAAGCTCAGCATAATTCACATCAATATGAATAAATGACACTTCCGCGTTTAACGGTTTCGCTAATAACACCGCTTTCTCTACCAAATGTTTACTGTCTTCAGACAGGTCTATTGCGACTAAAATATGTTGATAACTCATACTGTCATCTCCTGTAGGTCTTTGATTTAAGGTTAGCACTGGTCGAGTGATAATTATGCTGTCGTGATCCCATAACCATACTCAGTATGCAAAGTGTTCTGTTTTTGTTCGTGTTATAGTCAATTAGGATTACAGAATGACTAGGAGCAGAAAATGTTGTCACAAGCTATGATTGATGAATTGAATGAGCAAATTAACCTCGAATTCTTCTCATCCAATCTATACTTACAAATGAGTGCTTGGTGTGAAGACAAAGGATTCGACGGTGCTGCTGAGTTTCTACGTGCGCACGCGGTAGAAGAAATGGGGCACATGCAACGTTTGTTCACCTACGTAAGTGAAACCGGTGGTATGCCGATTCTGGGGTCGATTGATGCACCCAAGCACATGTTTGGTAGCCTAGGTGAAGTCTTTCGTGAAACTTATGAGCACGAGCAGATGATTACACTGCAAATTAATAAACTCGCTCATTTAGCGTTTACTTCACAAGACTACTCAACATTCAACTTCTTACAGTGGTACGTAGCCGAACAGCACGAGGAAGAGAAGTTATTTAAAGGGATATTAGATAAATTGGAACTGGTTGGCGAAGATGGTAAGGCATTGTTCTTTATCGATAAAGATCTCGCTGCGTTAGCAAAAGAAGGTTCATCTTCCATTATGGACGCCCCGGCTGCGTAATCGTTAGCCAAAGACATTCTTACTGATTGTCTTTTTCTCTTGGGCTTCGTTGGAAGATGTAGGGAGGAAGAGATGATCAGTGGAGACACTATTTTATTTGCACTTATGCTTGTCACGTTAATCAACATGGCAAGATATCTGACTGCGTTGCGTTCATTAATTTATATTATGCGTGAAGCACATCCATTGTTGTACCAGCAAGTGGACGGCGGTGGCTTTTTTACCACGCATGGCAACATGACCAAACAGGTCAAGCTGTTCAGTTATTTGAAAACAAAAGAATATCATCATCATCATGATCCCGTATTTACTTCTAAATGTAGCCGGGTGAGACAACTGTTTATCTTATGCTCGACACTTCTCTTGGTGACCCTTTTTGCTTCTTTCATTCTTTAAGCCATGAATGGTGTAAACTCAATTCGGCAGCGAATTGGCAAGCTGTTAAAGAATCGCTAGAATAGCGCTTCGATTTGCAAGGATGTGCACTCAGCACATCCTTTTTTTATTGCCTAAGTAAGTTGTTTGAGTAAATCATCATGAGTGAAAAATTTGACGTCGTTATTATCGGTGCCGGTGCTGCGGGATTAGTTTGTGCAGCAGAAGCGGGTAAGCGAGGTCGTAAAGTATTGGTATTAGACCATGCAAAAAAACCAGGGCGTAAAATCCTTATCTCTGGTGGTGGCCGCTGTAATTTCACCAACTACGATGTGAGTGCCAACAACTACTTATGCCGCAACCCGCACTTTGTGAAATCGGCACTATCTCAGTACACCAACTGGGATTTCATTTCGATGGTGAGCAAATACGGCATCGAATTTGAAGAGCGCGATCACGGCCAACTGTTCTGTGTTGATTCTGCAAAGCAGATCGTCAATATGCTGTTGGAAGAGTGCCAACAAGCGAAAGTACAGTTCCGTTACCAACAAGATGTGCATCAAATTGAACAAACGGAACAAGGTTTTAATTTGATGGCCAATACGACGGCGATTGAGTGCCAGTCATTGGTTGTGGCTACAGGTGGTCTGTCGATGCCAAAACTGGGCGCAACGCCATTTGGCTACAAAGTGGCGGAACAGTTTGGTTTGCCAATTATCCCTACGTCTGCAGGCTTAGTGCCATTCACTTTGCATAAGCAAGAGAAAGAAGATTTCGAAGCTCTGTCTGGCATTGCGATCCCAGCTGAAATTACCGCACAAGATGGTACGGTATTTAAAGAAGCTCTGCTGTTTACTCACCGAGGTCTATCTGGCCCGGCGGTATTGCAGATTTCGTCATTCTGGAAAGCGGGTCAGAAAGTGACGATTAATCTTGTTCCAGAAGCGGATGTTGATGAACTATTGACGGTTTCACGTGAACAACACCCGAATCAAAGTTTGAAGAATACACTGGCGCGAGTGTTACCAAAGCGCTTAGTGGAAGTGATGGTTGATCGTAAAGAGCTGGTGGATAAGCCGCTGAAACAGTTCAACGACAAAGAGCTTAAGCAGATCACCGAATACCTGGAAAACTGGCAGGTTGCACCAAACGGCACGGAAGGCTACCGCACGGCAGAAGTGACGCTTGGTGGCGTTGATACCGACCATCTTTCGTCAAAAACGATGCAGAGTAAAAATATCGACGGTTTGTATTTCATCGGTGAAGTGATGGATGTGACCGGCTGGTTAGGCGGTTATAACTTCCAGTGGTGCTGGAGCTCCGGTTTTGTGGCGGGCCAATACGCTTAACAAGTCATGCTGAAACTCTCCCATCTGGGGGAGTTTTTTTTCATTTGTAACTGGTTAAGTCATTCTACTTGTTGAATATGTTTGGGTTAGGCATAATGTTACGAGTAACATGGATGAATAAAATACCCCTATGAATCAAAACAATAAGAAAAATCGAGCCACCTTGCAGGATGTCGCGGACAAAGTTGGCGTGACTAAAATGACGGTATCGCGCTACATGCGCAATCCTGATTCAGTGGCAGAGAAAACTCGGCTTAAGATCGCCGAGGCGATCGAGCAAACCGGTTACATCGAAAACCGTGCGCCTGCGATGCTCTCGAAATCGTCGAGCAATGCGATTGGCATTTTGTTGCCATCGTTATCCAATCAGATATTTGCCTCTTTTGTGCAAGGTATTGAAACTGTAACCAAAGCCCATGGCTATGAAACCTTATTAGCGCACTTTAGTTACGATGAAACGGAAGAAGAACACAAGATTGCCTCACTGCTGTCTTATCAAGTCGATGGATTGATTTTAACGGAAAGTCACCACACTCAACGTACCCTACAAATGATCAAGAACGCGGGTATTCCGGTAGTAGAAACGATGGAATTACCGGAGAATCCGATCGATATGGCGGTGGGACTGGATCATGAAGATGCCTCCTATCATGTGGTGAAGCAGATGCTGGACTCAGGCAAAACTACCATCGCGTATTTTGGGGCGCGTCTAGATACCCGTACGAAATTGCGTATGCAAGGGTACGATCGCGCAATGCATGAAGCCGGTTACGAACCGAAGCATATTCTTACGGGGGAGCATTCAAGCTTTTCTTTAGCGGATGGCTTGTTGGAGCGAGCGCTTGAGATGTATCCGAACTTGGATGGCGTATTTTGTACTAACGATGATATTGCGATTGGTACGCTCCTCAGTGCACAGCGTCGCCAAATTCGTGTGCCTCAACAATTGGCCGTCGTGGGTTACAATGCGCTGGATATTGGCCAAACGATCAGCCCAACCTTGACCAGTGTTGATACGCCACGTTTTGAGATTGGTGAAAAGAGTGCGCAGTTATTGATTGCTCGCTTGAAAGGTGAAGCGGTAGAAGAAACCGTCGTCGATATGGGCTATCGAATCTCCCAAGGTGAAAGCGTTTAACGAATGTTGTTCGCGTGAATCAATAGGCATTAAAAAGGGCGAAGTGAGTAAACACTTCGCCCTTTGTCTTTTTCGTTTATCGACTCGAGATCGGTTAAACGATGAAGCTTGCGCCTTCTTCTGCGCTGGTCACACTTTGACGCATTACGCTAAATAAGTTACGACCCCAAGTTTGCTGTACCGCTTCGGTATCCACTTGCAGTTGCTCACGGCCGGCCATGTCAGTTAGGTTGTTTAGCTCACCCGTTTGGCAATTTAGGCTGATGATGTCGCCGTCACGAACCAAACCAATCGCACCACCACGCAGCGCTTCTGGTGATAGGTGAATGGCTGATGGGATCTTACCCGATGCGCCAGATAGACGACCATCTGTCACCAATGCCACTTTAAAGCCCGCTTTTTGGATGTTACCCAAAATAGGCATTAGCTTGTGTAGCTCAGGCATGCCGTTTGCTGCTGGGCCATTGTGAGTCACGACAACAATACAGTCTTTGTTTAGTTCGCCACGCTTATACGCCGCTTCCACTTCGTGCTGACATTGGAATACGATCGCAGGGGCTTCAACAATGCGTTGGTCTTCTTTTACCGCTGATACTTTAACAACCGAGTTGCCAAGGTTGCCTTTCAGTACACGAGTACCACCGGTTTTTTGGAATGCTTCACCAGATGCCGCAATCACTTCTGCGTCAGAACTTGCGGCGCATGGCGTCCACTCAAGCTTGCCATCTTTCAGGCTTGGTAGGCTCATTTGGCCTTCGAAGTCACCAAACACAGGAGTGACATCACGATGCAATAGGCCTGATTCGTCCAAACGACGCATGAGTGCAGGTACGCCGCCAGCTTCTTGGAAGGCGTTCATGTCTGCAGGGCCGTTTGGGTAAACACGCGCCAGTAGTGGCACGACTTCCGATAGATCGCTGAGGTCTTGCCAAGTAAGCAATAGGCCAGCTGCGCGAGCAAGCGCTAACATGTGAATCGTATGGTTCGTGCTACCGCCAGAAGCCAATAGCGCAATAATACCGTTGATTAAGCTCTTCTCGGTCATCACTTCTGACAGTGGACGGAAGTTCGCTGAACCTGCGGTCATTGAAGCAATCTTAATCGCTGCATGGTCAGTCAGTGCGTGACGAAGTTCTGAATGTGGGTGGATAAATGCGGAACCTGGCAGCATTAAGCCCATCGCTTCAAATACAAGCTGGTTGGTATTTGCGGTGCCGTAGAACGTACAAGTACCCGGAGAGTGGTAAGCACGACATTCCATATCCAGTAGCGCTTCTTTGCCTACTTGGCCTGCCGCGTATTTTTGGCGAACGTCGACTTTTTCTTCGTTGCTAATACCGGTTGCCATTAGGCCTGCAGGTACAAACGCGGTTGGTAGATGTGCGTAAGCCAATGCACCCATTAGCTGTCCTGGTGCGATTTTGTCACAGATACCCAATAGTAAGGTGGCATCAAAGACATTATGGCTCAGTGATAGCGCGGTTGATTGTGCAATCAGGTCACGAGAGAACAGTGACATATCCATGCCCGCTTGTCCTTGCGTCACGCCATCACACATTGCCGGTACGCAACCTGCAACTTGTGACGTGTGGCCGTATTCCGCCAACACTTTCTTAATTTGTTCTGGGTAGTACTGGTAAGGCTGGTGTGCGCTCAACATATCGTTGTAAGCGCTGATCATCGCGACGTTTGAATGAGTAAAGTCGAGGATGTTCTTTTTCTCAGACGAGCAAGATGCCGCTACCGCGTGTGCAAGGTTGCCACACGTTAGGCCAACACGGCCTTTACCCGCGTCAGCTTGTTGTTGAGTTCGCGCGAGGAAAGCGGCACGAGTTTCGCGACTGCGTTCAACTAAGCGTGCCGTTACGTCAAGAATTACGGAGTGAGTCATAGTACTGCCTCTTGTTGAGCAACAAGTTGTTTCGCTGCGTTGTCGACGATTTCTTCAATAGAACAGTCAATGCCAACCACGATTGTTTGTGGCTCTGCATCTGGACGTTCTAGAGTTTCAAACTGGCTGTTAACCATGTTTTCTTTCATGAAGTGACCTTGGCGCTGACGCATACGCTCCATGATTAGGTCTTTGCTACCGTCGAGGAATAGGAAGGTCACGTTCTCGTTGCCTTCGCGAATTTGGTCACGGTATTTTTTCTTTAGAGCCGAGCAAACGATAATGCCGTGCTCATTTTTGCTTTCGAGGCTGTAAGATGCATCGCGGATGCGTTCTAGCCATGGCTTACGGTCGTCGTCGTTCAATGGTTGGCCTGAAGCCATTTTTTGAATGTTTGCTCGTGGGTGAAGATCATCACCATCAATGAATTTACGTCCTAGCTTCTGCGCTAGTTGTTCACCAATTGTGCTTTTACCACAGGCGCAAACGCCCATCACGATGACACTGCTGCCAGCCATAACTTATCCTCTATAACAAATTTTGCGCGTGATCCCAATTTTGGCATTCACTTTTAAATATGGGTTTATCTTATTCGTGTTATCGGTAACATGTTACCGGTAACGTAAATAAATGTGAACCACAACACAAACTATAATTCTTAAAGGTGAACCTATGGAGCTGCTAACCCAAGCCGCTGACCCAACTTACTTATTGACGATCGCAGTCCTTGCTATTGCGGCGTTACTAGTACTGATTATTAAATTTAAAGTGCACGCGTTTGCTTCACTAACGATCGTGAGCTTACTAACTGCAATCGCAACAGGCGTTGCTTCTGAGCAAGTTGTACCAACCATGATGAGCGGCTTCGGCGGCACATTGGCATCGGTTGCACTGCTGGTTGGCCTTGGTGCGATGATCGGTAAAATCCTTGAAGTAACAGGCGGCGCGAAAGTACTGGCTGATACGTTGATTGGCCGTTTTGGTAAAGAGCGTGCACCATTTGCTCTGGGTGTTGCATCCCTTCTGTTTGGTTTTCCAATCTTCTTTGATGCAGGCCTAGTGGTTATGATGCCTATCATCCTTAGCGTGGCAGCACGTTTTGGTGGCTCACCAATCAAATACGCATTGCCTTCAGCAGGTGCGTTTGCGGTTATGCACGGTTTTGTTCCACCACACCCAGGTCCTGTTGCTGCAGCAGAATTCCTTGGCGCGAACATCGGTCTACTGCTATTCGTTGGTATTCTTGTTGCGATCCCAACTTGGTACTTCGGTGCTTACTTGTTTGGTCTGTACGCAGGTAAGAAATTCGATATCCCACTATCAAAAGCATTTTTCAATAGCGATACGGTTATTGATGAAGCGAAACTGCCTAAATTTGGCACAGTAATGGCGATTTTGGTGCTTCCAGTATTGCTTATCTGTCTAGATACGGTATTAAACACGCTAGCGGTTGCGGGTCTGATTGACGGTAAAACGGCACTGGTTGAATTCCTACGTATGCTAGGCAAAACACCAGTAGCACTACTGATCACCTTGATTGCGTGTCTAGCGATTTTCGCAAAAGACTACGGCATGGCAAAACTTGAGAAGCTATGTGGCGACTCACTAGCGCCTATCTGTGGTGTGATTCTAGTAACGGGTGCGGGCGGCATGTTCGGCGGCGTTCTACGTGCGAGCGGTATTGGTGATGCACTTGCGGGTGTTCTGACTGATACGGGTATGCCTGTGATTGTTGCAGCATTCGTTATCTCTACTTGTTTACGTGTTGCTCAAGGCTCAGCGACCGTAGCACTAACAACCACAGCAGCTCTTATTGCGCCAGTAGTGGCAGCAACAACGGGTCTGAGTGAACTGGACCTATGTTTCATCGTGATCGCGATTGCGGGCGGTGCAACGGTGCTTTCTCACTTCAATGACTCTGGTTTCTGGTTGGTTTCTCGTCTACTTGATATGGATGAGAAAACCACACTGAAGACTTGGACTGTTATGGAAACTTTACTTGGTGGTATCGCGTTTATTATCGTGGCTACACTAAGCTTTATTTTTTAGAGGTTATTCATGAAAACTCTTGAACAACGATTAAGCGAAATCAAAATCGTTCCTGTTATTGCCATCAATGATGTTGCACACGCACTGCCACTTGCAAAAGTGTTGGTAGAAAACGGCCTACCATGTGCGGAAGTGACTTTCCGTACGGAAGCGGCTGCAGAGTCTATCCGTATTATGCGTGATGCTTACCCTGAGCTATTGATTGGTGCGGGTACGGTTCTAACGACAGAACAAGTTGATATCGCGATGGATGCGGGTGTGGACTTCATTGTAAGCCCAGGTTTCAACCCAACGACAGTGAAATACTGTCAGCAACGCAACATTCAAATCGTACCGGGAGTGAATAACCCTAGTTTGGTTGAGCAAGCGATGGAAATGGGTCTACGTACCTTGAAATTCTTCCCTGCTGAGCCGTCAGGCGGTGTTGGTATGCTTAAGGCATTGACTGCGGTTTACCCAGTAAGCTTCATGCCAACCGGTGGCGTAAGCCCATCGAACGTTGAAGAGTACCTGGCAATTAAAGCTGTTGTTGCTTGTGGTGGTACTTGGATGGTTCCAACTGACATGATGGATAAAGGTGATTGGGAAGGTATCGCAGCATTGGTTCGCGAACTTAACTAATTTATTACGAATATCGTAATATCCAAAAAGAGAAAAGGGCGCTTAGGCGCCCTTTTTTATCGGATAAAATTCAATGGAAGTGGCATGTCAGGCTAGTTTGTATTGGCCGCTATTTCTTTCGTTTTGAATTTGAGCTGCTGAATCACTAAGCCCGCAATGATCAAGACCAACCCGATTAAGGTGGTTGGATGAATGCTTTCACCAATGATGGTGGCAAGCAAAATAAGAGAAATAAATGGCGAAGCGAAAATGAGGTTGCTGATGCGAGCAGTATTCTGCGTGAGCTTCAAAGCGCTAAGCCACAAAACAAAAGTGATGCCCATTTCGAACAAGCCGACATAAGTGACCGCTAACCAACCTGATGGGGTGATTTGACTCCAAGTCGCACCTTCCCAAATGCTTAAGCCAATCGCAAAGGGAATCGCGACTAAGAATCCAAGCAACACGCCCACGACAGGGTCGGCTTTGTTTTTGGTATTGAGAATCCAATAGCCAGCCCACAATAACGTCGATACCAGCGCCAGTGCTACGCCCAGAGGGCTTTCAAAGTTCAGACCTAAAATATCGCCCTTAGTGGCAATTACGATGACACCAAAGTAGCTCAACACACAGGCGACCCAGTCTTGTTTACGTATCTTCTGACCAAGGAAAAATGCCGCCATTAAGGTCAGCGTGATCGCCCAACTGTAGTTGATCGCTTGCGCTTGAGAAGCGGGCAGCAAGTCGTAGGCTTTAAACAAAATCACGTAGTAAGCCAGTGGGTTGATTAGGCCAAGCAGTAAGTAGTAACCCGGGTTAGAGGCAAACGTCGTCGATAGCGATGAAAGCTTGCCTTGTACACCGCAAATAACCAATAAAACCAGAGCTGAAACGATACTGGCAATCGTCAGCATTTGGATAGGCGAGAACTCTGCCAGCGTGAGTTTGAAGGCAGTCGCCACCGTTGACCACAGTAAAACCGCAGATAAGCCAAATCCTAGAGCGCGGCGTTCGTTCATAATATTCCTTTTATTTTAGTCGCCGAATCGGCAAAACAGTCAGCAAAAACGTACTGCGAAAATGCATTGAACGCTGTACGGGGCGCTCAGTGTATCTGCTGATTATCTAGTCGACAAACTGGACATTTATCCAGTGGTGAAATACCATTATTTTTAAGTAATAGAAAAGAGTTAACGCCTTATTATGCAATGGATTATCGAGAACCAAAGCGTGTTATTCAGTGCCCTTGGAAGTGCCGTGATCAGCGGAGCGGTCGTGGGTTGGTGGGTTAAGCAGAAATTAGGCCTTGAAGGCCAGCTACTCGAACAACAATTGCACTCGAATCAACAATTGGCGAACGCACAAATCGGCCAGTTAAAACAATCGCTTGTCGAAGCGCAGCAAGAATTAGATGAACTAGACCAAGACCGTGATAAAGCCGCCTATGAGCTCAAGCAGTCGCACGGTAAATTGATGGCCGTGATTGAAAAGTTGCGTTATTTCGATGCGGTAAAACAAGAGCGCCAGCAATACGCCGACGATCTGAATCAAGTACGTGAGCAGAAATCACTGCTGGAAGCGCAATTGCGCGAACAAGAAGCGCGCCATCAGCAAGCTCAGTTGGCTAGCCAAGAAAAATTGCAGTTGCTTGAAAAAGCCGAAGAGCGCTTAAAGCAGCAGTTCGAGCATCTGGCGAATCAATTGTTTGAAGAAAAGACCGCGAAAGTTGACCAACAGAACAAGCAGAGTTTGGAGGGACTGTTAAGCCCTCTTAAAGAACAGCTAGAAGGCTTCAAACGCCAAGTCAACGACAGCTTTAACCTTGAAGCCAAAGAGCGCCATACCTTGGTGCATGAATTGAAAAACCTACAGCGCTTGAATGAAGATATGACCCGCGAAGCGGTCAACCTGACACAGGCATTGAAAGGCGATAACAAGCAACAAGGCAACTGGGGTGAAGTGGTGTTGGCGCGCGTGTTGGCGGAATCAGGTTTACGAGAAGGGCACGAGTATCAAACTCAGGTCAGCTTGCAAAATGAAGCGGGTAAGCGTTATCAACCGGATGTGATTGTTCACTTACCCCAAGAGAAACAAGTGGTGATTGATTCAAAAATGGCGTTGGTCGCTTACGAGCGTTATTTCAATGCAGACAATGACCAAGAGAGAGCTCGTGCGCTGAGTGATCACTTATTGGCTTTGCGTGGTCATATAAAAGGACTCAGTCAAAAAGATTATCATCAGCTGAAAGGCATCCGTAGCCTCGATTATGTGTTGATGTTTATTCCGGTCGAGCCCGCATTCCAAGTGGCTATCCAAGCGGATCCGAGTTTGGTGAAAGACGCGATGGAGCAAAACATTATCCTGGTGAGTCCAACCACATTGCTGGTGGCGCTGCGCACCATTGATAACTTGTGGCGTAATGATCGCCAAAACCAAAATGCACAAATCATCGCGGAACGAGCGAGCAAGCTTTATGACAAACTGCGCTTATTTGTCGAAGATATGGAAGGTTTGGGCGGAGCGCTCGATAAGGCCAATCAAAGCTACCAAGGCGCGATGAATAAGCTCGCCACCGGGCGCGGAAATGTGATTCGCCAAGCGGAAAGCTTTAAACAGTTGGGGGTGGAAGTGAAACGTCCAATCTCAAGTAATATTACGCAATTATCGCAAGCGGAGGATGTGACAGAAAATGAATATTTGGCTGAAAATGCACCGCAGTTAGAAAGACATCCGGCTGAGGATAAAGTAAACTAATCGGCCGCAGCTCGGGTCTGTGCTGCATCGATGTAAAACCCAATCAAGACTCGATGAGTGTTGTTGGGTCATGATGCTGCACAATACGTATCAATTCTATGTATAAACCATGCGTATAAACCGTAATTCCGAGTTGCTCGAAGAGGATTAATCATGACGGATACCAACGTGCAGTCAAATACAGCGTTAGAAACACAAGAAACCACCCATTTTGGTTTTACCACCGTAGCCAAAGAAGAAAAAGTGGCCAAAGTTGCTCAAGTATTTCACTCGGTAGCGGCGAAATACGACATTATGAACGATTTAATGTCGGGTGGTGTGCATCGTTTGTGGAAGCGTTTTACCATTGATTGCAGTGGTGCGCGCCCAGGTCAACGTGTACTGGATCTTGGTGGTGGCACTGGCGATTTGACGGCAAAGTTTTCGCGTATTGTGGGTGAGAAAGGTCATGTGGTCTTAGCCGACATTAATAACTCAATGCTCAATGTTGGTCGCGATAAATTGCGCGATAGCGGCATCGTTGGCAACGTACATTATGTGCAAGCCAACGCGGAAGAATTGCCGTTCCCAGACGACTATTTTGATGTTATCACCATCAGCTTCTGCCTACGTAACGTGACCGATAAAGATAAAGCACTGCGTTCGATGTTCCGCGTGTTGAAACCGGGTGGTCGCTTATTGGTACTTGAATTCTCTAAGCCGATTCTTGACCCATTATCAAAAATTTACGATGCGTACTCGTTTCACTTGCTGCCAAAAATTGGTGAAGTCGTGGCAAACGATGCAGACAGCTATCGCTACCTAGCAGAATCGATTCGCATGCACCCAGACCAAGATACCTTACAAGGTATGATGGATGACGCGGGCTTTGAGCAAACCAACTACTACAACCTCACGGGTGGTATCGTTGCGTTGCACCGTGGTTATAAGTTCTAGAGGTCGCTATGCCATTTGATCCCTTAGTTACTGCGGTTATTGAAACCACGCTCAACACCCTGATTAAAGACGATCCGGAACTGGTTCGTCGCTTGTCACGCCTGAAAGGGCAAGTTATTCAAGTTCATCTAAAAGAAGTGAATAAAACCCTCACATTTATCTTTAGTCAGCAAATCGATGTACTGGCTAACTATGAGGGTGAGCCGGATTGCTATTTGTCGCTTAACTTGTCGGTGCTGCCTGAATTGCGTGAGCAAGCCAATATCACCAAGTTGATCAAGCAAGATAAGTTAGTTTTGGAAGGTGATATTCAGTTAGCGCAAAAATTTGCGCAACTGATGACCGATTGTAAACCGGATATCGCGGAGTGGTTGTCACGCCTTGTGGGTGATGTTGCCGCGCATTCATTAGTGAAGGGCGTGAGCCAGTTTGGTTCATTCGTTAAATCACAAGTAAGTAAGCAGCAAAGTTATGTTGGTCAAGTGATCACCGAAGAGTGGCGTTTAGCGCCCGCCCCACTTGAAGTGGCGTACTTCTGTGATCAAGTGGATGATGTGAAAAGCCAAGCGGCGCGTATTGAAGCGAAATTAAACCAATTACTGGAGCGTGTATGACACCTTCGGAGATTCGTCGCCTTTACCGAATCATCAAAGTCCAACTTGAGTACGGTCTGGATGAGCTGCTGCCCAATCATCAGTTAACCAAAGCCCCATTACTGGCCCGCAAAGCGCTATTCTGGATTAAGAATCAACATCCAGAGAAACCGCTGGGTGAGCGTTTACGTTTAGCACTGCAAGAGCTAGGTCCGGTTTGGATTAAGTTTGGTCAGATGATGTCGACGCGCCGAGATTTGTTTCCTCCGCACATTGCTGACCCGTTGGCGTTGTTGCAAGACCAAGTCGCGCCCTTTGATGGCGCGTTAGCGAAAGCGCAGATGGAAGCATCGCTAGGCGGCCCGATTGAGAATTGGTTTAGCGAATTTGATATCAAGCCTCTGGCATCTGCGTCTATTGCTCAAGTGCATACCGCTCGCCTTAAAGCGACTGGGCAGGAAATTGTTTTGAAGGTCATTCGACCTGATATTCGTCCGGTGATTGATGCAGATCTAAAACTGATGTATCGCATGGCGCGTATAGTCGCCAAGGCGCAACCGGAAGCTCGTCGTTTAAAACCGGTTGAAGTGGTGCGAGAGTATGAAAAGACTCTGCTTGATGAACTAGACTTAAGAAGAGAAGCGGCAAACGCGATTCAATTGCGTCGTAACTTTGAAGGCAGTGAAGAGTTATACGTACCGGAAGTGTTACCTGATTTCAGCAGTGAATCGCTGATGGTGTCAGAGCGAATTTACGGCATTCAAGTGTCCGATATCGAAGGTTTAAAAGCCAACGGAACGAACATGAAATTGCTGGCCGAACGCGGTGTGAGTGTTTTCTTTACCCAGGTGTTTCGCGACAGCTTCTTCCATGCAGACATGCACCCGGGCAACGTGTTTGTTGAGCCCGAGCACCCAGAGAATCCACGTTGGATTGGTTTGGATTGTGGCATTGTTGGTACATTGAACAGCGACGATAAACGTTACTTGGCGGAAAACTTTTTAGCCTTCTTTAATCGTGATTATCGCCGTGTGGCAGAATTGCATGTCGAGTCGGGTTGGGTTCCACGTGAAACCAACATTGATGAGTTTGAATTTGCTATTCGTATCGTGTGTGAGCCGATTTTTGCGAAACCGTTGTGTGAGATTTCGTTTGGTCATGTACTACTGAATCTATTTAACACTGCGCGCCGCTTCGAGATGGAAGTGCAGCCGCAACTGGTCTTGCTGCAAAAAACCTTACTCTATGTTGAAGGGTTAGGGCGTCAGCTATACCCACAGTTGGATCTGTGGGCAACAGCGAAACCTTTCCTTGAAACCTGGATGATGAATCAAGTTGGTCCGCAAGCGCTGATCAACGCTGTGAAAGATCGCGCGCCGTTTTGGGCGGAGAAATTACCTGAGCTACCAGAGTTGTTGTACGACAGCTTGCGTCAAGGTAAAGCCATGACAGAACGCATGGATCAGCTCTATCAAGGTTATCGATCTTCAAAGCGTCAACAGGCAACAGGTAAATTTTTATTTGGTGTTGGTGCCACATTAGTCGTATGCTCGGCAATAATGGTCAACAGCACTTACGAGCAATTGTCACCGATCTGCGTCATTGCAGGGGTCACATTTTGGTTGCTCAGCTGGCGGGCTTATCGTCGATAGGCGTTAAACTCATAAAATAATTTTGTTTAATAGAACCCGAGGTAAATGAAATGGGTGGTATTAGTATTTGGCAACTTCTGATTGTTGCTGTGATTGTTATCCTGCTATTCGGTACCAAGAAACTACGTAACATTGGTGGTGACTTAGGTAGTGCTGTTAAAGGCTTTAAAAAGGCCATGAGCGACGAAGAAGCTTCTCAAGATAAGAAAGATGCGGATTTCGAGCCTAAAAATTTAGAGCAGCAGCAAAAGACAGAAGCGACTGCTGAAACTAAGAAAGACAAAGAGCAGGCATAATACGTGTTTGATATCGGTTTTTGGGAACTGGTATTAATATCTGTTGTTGCTCTTGTTGTATTGGGCCCTGAACGTTTGCCACATGCGATTCGAAGCGTTTCACGTTTTGTGTCGCAAGCCAAAACCATGGCAAACAGCGTGAAAGATGAAATCTCTCATGAGCTAAAGGTACAAGAACTGCAAGAGAACTTGCGTAAAGCCGAAAAAATGGGGATGGAAGATCTGTCTCCAGAATTGAAGTCTTCCGTTGAAGAACTCAAGAAAGCGGCGCAAGAGGTGCAACGTCCCTACGCTCAAAAAGCGGCAGAGACAGAGACGGTAGTGAACAGTGACACTAAGCCACTGACAAGCCAGTCTAGTGCACCGGCAGATAAGAAAGCCGAGTAGCCTTTAAGTGAGGAGCTGCATGTGACGTGCGGCTCCTTTTTGATCTTCTAGAATGAGGTTTGATATGCCTTCTGTTGAGCAGACGCAACCTTTAATCAGCCACTTACTGGAACTGCGTAATCGTCTATTACGCGCGCTGGTTGCGGTACTGATTGTATTTCTTGGTTTAATCTACTTCTCTGGTGATATCTACGAGTTTGTTTCAAAACCACTTGTCGACAAATTACCGGAAGGGGCGACAATGATCGCGACAGATGTCGCGTCCCCTTTCTTTACGCCATTAAAACTGACGTTAATCGCGTCGGTGTTTATTGCCGTGCCACTGATTCTTTATCAGGTTTGGGCCTTTGTCGCACCAGGATTGTATAAACACGAACGTCGCTTAATTATGCCGCTGATGTTCTCCAGCTCACTGCTGTTTTACGCGGGGGTTTCTTTTGCGTATTTCGTGGTGTTCCCGCTGGTGTTTGGCTTTTTTACCGCGATATCGTTGGGGGGCGTAGAATTCGCCACCGACATTTCCAGTTATCTTGATTTCGTTCTCGCGCTATTTATGGCGTTTGGTATTGCGTTTGAGATACCGGTAGCGATTATCTTGTTGTGCTGGACGGGAGCGACCTCACCGGATGAATTAAGGTCGAAGCGTCCGTATATTATTGTGATCGCTTTCATCGTTGGCATGTTACTGACACCACCCGACATCATCTCGCAAACGCTATTGGCGATTCCAATGTGTTTGTTGTTTGAGGTGGGACTGTTCTTTGCACGTTTCTATGTCCGTAAGGATGAAGACGAAGAAGAGCAAGTCGAAGAGTAATGATACTGCTCGTCGTATTGAAAAAGGTTGGCTATGCCAACCTTTTTTTTATGCCTGTGAGAGACGAATGGCGATCAAAATCGCGTGTTATTCGTCGCTAAACCTTTATAGCTTAAACAGCATTTTCGCGTTGTGCGTCGTGAGCTCATCGACCTGTTGTAAGCTCATCTCGCGCAGATCCGCCACACGTTGAGCGACCAACTGAGTGTAGGCTGGCTCGTTGCGTTTACCGCGATGCGGCACTGGCGCTAGGTAAGGGCAGTCGGTTTCTAAAATGAGATAGTTCAGATCCAGCTCCGGGATCACCACATCCATGCCGCCATTTTTAAAGGTAGAGACGCCACCTAAACCTAAATGAAAACCAAGGTCGTTGATCGCCTTGGCTTCTTCAATACTGCCCCCGAAGCAGTGGAAGACGCCACTTAGCGATCCATCTTGTTCTTGGCGAAGTAGGCTGAGGGTTTCTTCAATCGAATCACGGGTATGGATCACCACCGGTAGACGCATTTCTTTCGCCCAGTTTAACTGAGTAATGAAGGCCTTTTCTTGTTCCGTTCGGTAAGTTTTGTCCCAATATAAATCGATACCAATTTCACCCACGGCAATAAACGAATGCTGGCTAAACCACTGATAGATAGTCGCTAGGGTTTGATCAACGTTGCCATCGACATAGCAAGGGTGCAGTCCCATCATTGAACGGCAAATTTCAGGATAAGCGGCTTCGGTTTTGAGCATTGGTTCAATCGAGTCTAGATCAATGTTCGGCAATAAAATGTGCTCAATACCTTGCGCTAATGCTCGTTGTACAACGTCGTCGCGATCATTATCAAATTCGCTGGCGTAGATATGGGCATGGCTATCGATCATGGTGATTCTCTTGATTCATGGGTTATATTTCGGTCTGAACAAAGTATACGGCAGTGTGAAGCGTAGGTCATTTTTTGCATTTTTAATGCTTGGATCTAGCGTGTGCTGGCGAGAGTGATATGATTCTCAGTAAGCACTTTCACCAGATGAAGGAGAATAGAGTGTCAATTTCCATTCAAGGTCAATTTCCAGGTCGTCGTATGCGCCGCATGCGTAAGCACGACTTCAGTCGCCGTTTAATGGCAGAAAATCAGTTAACGGCGAGTGATCTGATTTATCCGATGTTTGTTCTTATGGGCGAAAATCGCCGTGAAGCGATCGGTTCAATGCCGGGGATAGAACGTCTATCGATTGATTTGTTGTTGGAAGAAGCTCAATACCTAGCGCAGCTAGGAGTGCCAGCGATTGCTTTATTCCCAGTGGTTGATCAAGACGTGAAAAGCTTGTGCGCAGCAGAAGCATACAACTCAGAAGGCTTAGTTCAACGCGCAGTGCGTGCATTAAAAGCACACGTACCAGAAATGGGTGTGATCACGGATATCGCGTTAGATCCATACACCACACATGGTCAAGACGGCATCATTGATGACGAAGGTTATGTGCTGAACGATGAAACAACCGAAGTCTTGATCAAACAAGCCTTGTCTCACGCAGAGGCAGGAGCGGACGTCGTGGCACCATCGGACATGATGGATGGTCGTATTGGTGCGATTCGTGAAGCGCTTGAAGAAGCCGGTCATATCAACACGCAAATCATGGCGTACTCAGCGAAGTATGCATCATGCTACTACGGCCCATTCCGTGATGCGGTCGGCTCGGCATCGAACCTGAAAGGTGGCAATAAGAAAAACTACCAGATGGATCCAGCCAATAGCGATGAAGCCTTGCACGAAGTCGCAATGGACATCAATGAAGGCGCGGATATGGTGATGGTGAAACCGGGTATGCCATATTTGGATATTGTTCGCCGTGTGAAATCAGAGCTGCAAGTGCCGACGTTTGCCTACCAAGTGTCAGGCGAGTATGCGATGCACAAAGCGGCGATCTTGAACGGTTGGTTGAGTGAGCGCGATACGGTGATGGAATCATTACTGTGCTTTAAGCGTGCTGGCGCAGATGGCATTTTGACTTACTTTGCTAAAGATGTGGCGCAGTGGTTGGCAGAAGACAACGCACAAGCGGCGCAACACTTACGCAGTGAGTAGTTAAGACAGTAATCAATTGAAAGGTCGGCGATAGCCGGCCTTTTTTTTCCCTGGATAAATGTGGTGACGATGTTGATGTAAATAAGCCGTATCAATACGGTAAAAATAAATGAGACTTTTTCTCATTTAGCTATTGACTGTGTAAATGAGAATCATTATTATCGATATCGTCTTAGGGAATGAGGTTGTTCACAAGGATGTTGAGTCATTAATTTTAAGCAATTGAATTTAATGGCGACACAGAATTCAACGAACTTGCACAAGTTCTTTTTGACACGACATTGCTCACATTGCTTCCAGTGTAATTTATAGCTATTTGGCAAAGCGAAATGTTCCACATGAAACGCTTTGACAGTTTATCGCTAGGCGACATCGAAAGATGTCGCTTTTTTTATCCCTGTCATTTGGCCTTGCACAAAAGGGCACCAACAGTCTTTTCCACAATTGAAGATCGTTTTTAGATCTCAAATCAAACGATCGATCCTTTAATATATCCTTTGTAAACAATGCATTGCGTATGAAAATACCAGTAAAATACAAAAACAAAAAGACTGGGGATAATTATTATAAACAGAGTTATCCACAGATGGCGGGTTGGGTTGTAGAGATTCTAAACAAATGCCGCAAGAGACATCACAGAGTTTGCATGGCATCGCTGGCACAGTCGTGGCATTCTAAGCAGATCTTATTTTGCATTTTCTTTGGAAACTAAAAGACTATGGCTCGTATCCCAGATAACCCGTTAATTCTGATCGACGGTTCTTCCTATCTATACCGTGCATTCCATGCTTACCCTGGCACCATGAGTAATGGTGATATCCCAACCAATGCGGTTTATGGCGTGGTAAACATGCTTCGTAGCATGATGCGTCAATTTGCGTCGGATCGCATTGCAGTGATCTTTGATGCGAAAGGAAAAACCTTCCGTGATGATATGTATCCGGAATACAAGGCAAATCGACCACCGATGCCGGATGATCTTCGTTGCCAAATTGAACCGCTGCATAATGTTATTCGAGCGATGGGTTTGCCATTGATCTCGATCTCAGGCGTGGAAGCGGATGATGTGATCGGTACATTAGCGTATCAAGCATCACAACAGGGCATTCCTGTCCTGATCAGTACCGGCGATAAAGATATGGCACAGCTGGTGGATGAAAACGTCACGCTGATCAATACCATGACCAACGTTGTGCTTGATCGTGAAGGCGTCATTGAAAAGTTTGGTGTTCCACCAGAATTGATCATCGATTACCTCGCACTGATGGGCGATAAAGTGGATAACATTCCAGGCGTTCCGGGTGTCGGTGATAAAACCGCGACGGCTTTGTTGCAAGGCATCGGTAGCATGGAGATGCTGTATCAGAATCTGGATGATATCGCCGCGCTAGGCTTCCGTGGCTCGAAAACCATGGCCAAAAAGCTGGAAGATAACAAAGAAAATGCATTGCTCTCTTATCAACTAGCAACCATCAAACTTGATGTGGAAATGGAATTCAAACCGGAACAGTTGGTAAAAGCGCTGCCAAATACCGATGATCTCATCAAACTGTTTGGTCAACTTGTCTTTAAGTCATGGCTCAATGAGTTACTTGAAGGGGGTACCGGTGTGGTTGAAGCGATTGAAAAGAGCGGGGCTGTCGCCACATCATCATCGACGTCAGCGTCAACAAGCGACAACCAAGTTGAAATCGATCGTTCAGCGATCAGCATTGATCGCAGCCAATATGAAACGATTCTTGATGAAGCGCGCTTTGCTCATTGGTTAGAGAAACTGAAAGCCGCGGACGTCTTTGCCTTTGATACGGAAACCGATAGCCTAGATTACATGGTTGCGAATCTGGTTGGTGTTTCGTTTGCCACCGAAGAAGGTGTTGCGGCGTATGTTCCGGTTGCGCATGACTATTTAGACGCGCCAGAGCAGCTTGATCGTGATTGGGTATTGGAGCAACTAAAGCCGTTATTGGAAGACGATAACCAAGCGAAAGTTGGTCAAAACCTCAAGTACGATGCGAGCATTGTTGCTCGTTATGGCATTGAGATGCGTGGCATTAAATTCGATACCATGTTGGCTTCTTACGTTTATAACAGCGTCGGTGGTAAACATGATATGGATAGCTTGGCGCTGCGCTTCTTACAGCACAGCTGCATCTCATTTGAGCAAGTGGCAGGTAAAGGTAAAAAGCAACTGACCTTTAATCAAATCGATCTTGAGCAAGCGTCGCCTTATGCTGCTGAAGATGCTGATGTGACATTGCGTTTACACCACCGCCTCAATGAAAGCCTAGCAAAAGACGACAAGCTTAACGCGATCTATCATGAGATTGAGATGCCATTGGTGCCGGTACTGTCGCGTATTGAGCGCACTGGCGTATTGATTGATGACATGAAGCTGTCTGCACAATCACAAGAAATTGCGGTACGTTTGGATGAGCTTGAACAAAAAGCGTATGAGCTCGCTGAACAAGAATTCAATATGAATTCGCCGAAGCAGTTACAAGCATTATTGTTTGAAAAAATGGGGCTACCGGTCATTAAGAAAACGCCGTCAGGTACGCCTTCAACCAATGAAGAAGTGCTGCAAGAGTTGGCGTTAGATTACCCATTACCAAAACTGATTTTGGAATATCGTGGTTTGGCTAAGCTGAAATCGACTTACACCGATAAGCTACCAAAAATGATCAACCCAGAAACAGGGCGCGTTCATACCTCTTACCACCAAGCGGTTACCGCGACCGGTCGTCTATCATCGACCGATCCAAACCTACAAAACATCCCAATTCGTAATGAAGAAGGTCGCCGTATTCGTCAGGCCTTTATCGCTCCGCATGGTTACAAGATTCTTGCGGTCGATTACTCCCAAATTGAATTGCGTATTATGGCGCATCTCTCAGGGGATAAAGCGTTGTTAGAAGCGTTCCGTGAAGGGAAAGATATTCACGCGGCAACGGCGGCGGAAATCATGGGAACGACGATTGATCAGGTTTCTTCAGAGCAACGTCGTCGTGCTAAAGCGGTAAACTTCGGTCTGATTTATGGCATGAGTGCGTTTGGCTTGGCTAAGCAGTTAGGGATCCCTCGCGGTGAAGCGCAAGATTACATGAACAAGTATTTCGAGCGTTACCCTGGCGTGATGCAATACATGGAAGACACCCGTAGCGCAGCGTCTGAGCAAGGCTATGTGGAAACCATCTTTGGTCGTCGTCTGCATTTACCTGAAATTCAATCTCGCAACGGCATGCGTCGTAAAGCGGCCGAGCGTGCGGCGATTAACGCGCCAATGCAGGGCACCGCTGCCGACATCATCAAGAAAGCGATGCTTCTGGTTGATGAATGGATTGAAAAAGAAGGCGATGGTCGTGTGAAATTGCTCATGCAAGTGCACGATGAATTGGTCTTTGAAGTACAAGAGTCAGCCTTGGCTGAAATTGAAACAAAAGTACAAGAATTGATGGAAGCGGCAGCGACACTCGCGGTGCCATTAATCGCAGAGAGTGGGCACGGTGACAACTGGGACCAGGCTCACTAGACAAAAATTGTACAAATTGCCCTAAATAGCATGAGCCAGCGCACAAACGCTGGCTTTTTTATTGCCGCTAAAAAAGCCTATGATAACAAGGGTTTTCTGTTACTAAATAAAACCAAAATGAAAAAAAACTACAAAAATAGTTTCCATCACTGAGCAATTGTTGTACATTATTCGACGTAGGGTACAGAGGTAAGATGTTCTATCTTTCAGACCTTTTGTTTCACGTTATTGGATTAGGCTGATTCAGCCGCCCCAGCCAGTGTTTGGCTGGGGCGTTTTTTATTGGGCCAAAGAAAAGTTTCAATAGCGCTTATCGCCAATCAAAATATCCCCCCAATTCACCGCCATTTTAAGCTTTTTTAGGCTGATGACTTCGTTACGTACATTCACCGTTTTTAGTCTGTTTTGTAATATTTATCCATGTACAAACTTGTTATTTAATCTAATAAATTAAATGTTAGCCATTAACGCTGTTAACGTTTTCTGGTCGGTAAACACGCGTTCATGAGTTAAGTCTTTTCTCTATTGAGATGACGCTAGCGAAGGCCATTAAATGCACGAGTGAAGCGGAAGTGAGTCTTGAAAGGGGGCATAACGGTTGAAACGGGTATAAAAAAGCCCCGCACATGGCGAGGCTTTCTGCAATCATCGCGGCTTATTCGCCGTCGAAATCTGCTTGTTCGTCTTGATCTAGTTCGTCAACAAGGTGAGCAAATGCAGGTGCAAACCACTCATCCAGTTTGTGACGCAGTACATCAACACCGATCCCTTTTAGTGACGAGAAAGCATCGACTTTCACTGTGCCACCAAAACCAATCGCTTCTTCTTGGATCTTTAGCAGCTGCGCTTTACGTGCGCCGCTCTTCAGCTTATCAGCTTTAGTCAGAAGAACCTGTACAGGAATTCCGCTGTCTACAGCCCAAAAGATCAGTTGTTGGTCTAAATCTTTCATTGGGTGACGAATGTCCATCAACACGACCAAGCCTTTCAAGCATTGACGTTGTTGTAGGTATTCACCCAAAGATTTCTGCCATTTCTTCTTCAGTTCAAGTGGAACTTGCGCAAAGCCGTATCCCGGTAAATCGACGATATGACAGCCATCGGTCACCTTAAAAAGGTTGATCAATTGTGTACGACCAGGCGTTTTACTCGTCTTTGCTAAGCTCTTTTGGTTCGTTAGGCGGTTCAAAGAGCTTGATTTACCCGCGTTGGAGCGTCCGGCGAACGCAATTTCGATTCCCTCATCCTCTGGCAAATGACGAATATCAGGTGCACTTGTGATGAAATGGGTGTTTTGGTAATTAATTTTTACGCTCACTGTTAACTCCATCTCGACTTTGTGTAGTCAATTGATTACTTTTTTGTGAAATTGTGTAAAATAACCGCACTCGGCATAAGGTCGCCTATTGTATCATGAGTGGCAATGCAGAGTGTTACTGGAAGCTTGATAATTATAATGGAATATCATGAAGAAATTAGCGCTAATTGTGAGCCTTTTCGTCAGCTGCTCCGTGTCGGCTCAAGGCAGTATAGAAGCTGGTAAAGCAAAATCTCAAACTTGTGTGGCATGCCATGGCTCTGATGGCAACAGCTTACTGGGTATGTATCCCTCTTTGGCTGGGCAACATGCGAAGTATCTTGAGAAGCAGCTAAAAGATTTAAAACTGGGTATGACGAGTGCGGGTAAGCAAGGCCGCTATGACCCCGTCATGAGCGGTATGGCTCTCCCATTGAGTGAACAAGATATGGCTGATCTTGCCGCCTATTATGCTTCTTTACCTTTGGCGCACAATACCACGCCTGAATCGGCTATCGAGCAAGGTAAAGTCCTTTATACCGCAGGCGATGCAGAGCGCGGTCTTACTGCATGTATTGCTTGTCATGGTCCTCGTGGCAACGGCACCGAGTTGTCTGGTTTCCCGAAAATTTCGGGTCAGCAACCGGATTATATTAAATCTCAATTAATGAAATTCCGTGATGGCACGCGTGAGAACGATATGAATGAGATGATGCGTGATATTGCCAAGAAATTAACCGATAAAGACATTGATACACTCTCGAACTACATGGGTGGTTTGCACTAAGTGCGTTAGATGGTCATTCTTTTTTTTGGTCGGTGAGATGAAAAGCTGCAAACTTATCGCGGCTTTTTTTGTGCGTTTTTTCATCACAAGGAAGAATGTCGTCGTCTCAGGGAGCATCTTTTGTCGTGAATATGTGATCCCCATCGCTGTGTGAATGAGGGGCGAATAGGCCATCTTGCTCTTGGTGGTGTGAGAGATTCGCCATAGCGTCACGAGATAAAAAGCAGCCGTTTAGATAAATAAAAATAAAATCATTAGCTTAACAACAGCGCTAATAATGAGCTGTCATTTTTTGTGTGCATGGGTTGTTTCAAGTCACGGCTGCAGTAAAGTAGTTCCACTCACAGGGCGTGGGTTAGGAATTCTAGGCTAGGAAGGTCTCCACGGATGCAAGCAATGAATGCTTGGCAGTCAATAAGGATATTGGGTAGGTAGGATACCTGCTCAAATAAGGATGGTTGACTCGTCTAACGGTTTAGACAGGGAAACGGATCAGGCTGAGGATTAGCCCAGTAACAGGATGTTGAAAAGGAAAGCCAAAACTCATCAGGATGATGGCAAACAACACCTTTTGGCAGGGAAAGCACTAAGAACAAATGGAATTTTGGAGTACAACTTTTTGTACGACTCAGTTTTGCCCTTGTGGCATTTAGAAAGCGATAGGCCATCTATCGCTTTTTTTATCTCTATTTTTTACCAATTTGACGATAAATTGCACAATAGTACTCCACTCTAAGCTGACTTTCTGGTATGTTTCGCATCCCCGTTTGAGGATGTAAAGATGCACCAATGTCCGCTTTGTCAAAGCAATCACACACATCACTACTTTGAAGACAAACACCGCCAGTATCTAGAATGCTCGAACTGTGCATTGGTCTTTGTGAATCCAGAGCAGCGATTGGATGCGAAAGCAGAAAAAGCGCATTATGATCTGCACGAAAATAACCCGAATGACATGGGTTATCGCCGCTTTTTGTCACGCATGGCAGACCCGATTTGTCAGCGTGTGGCACCTCAATCTCACGGGTTAGATTTTGGTTGTGGGCCAGGACCAACACTTTCAATAATGTTGGAAGAGCTGGGCCATACCATGAAATTGTACGATATTTACTATCACCCAGAGCGTTCGGTGTTAGCACAACAGTACGATTTCGTGACTGCTACAGAAGTGATTGAGCACTTATATGAGCCAGCTCAAGTGTGGCAGCAATGGTTGAATTTAGTTAAGCCCGGTGGCTGGCTTGGTGTTATGACCAAGATGGTTATCGATGTAGGGGCGTTTGCTCATTGGCATTATAAAAATGATCTCACTCATGTGATCTTTTTTAGCCAGGCAACGTTTGAATACTTGGCAGAGCGGGATAAGCTCGAACTTGAATTTGTAGGAAATGATGTAATTTTACTGAGGAAAGCCCAGTAATGAGTCGTAGTAAAAAATCTAGAACAGGCGGCCCTGCTGCTGATGTTATCGTTGTTCGTAACCGTACCCAATCTGATGTTGAAGGTCGTGAACGTAAACGAGACAAAAAACGTAAAGGTTTGAAAACGGGTTCGCGTAACGCTGAAACCAAACAAACTAAACAACAGCATTCAGCTCAACAGCGCGATCCTCGCTTAGGCAGCAAGAAGAAAATTCCTCTTATTGTGACTGAAGTGAAAAAACCAACGAAAGCTGAGCGTCGCGTTAGCGCAGCGCAAGAGCTGGAAATGTTGGAAAATGATGCACAACTTCTTGTTTTGCTTGATCGTATCGAAGACGGTGAGAACCTAGGTTCTGGTCTACAGAAGTACGTTGATGAAAAACTGAACCGCATCGAAATGCTGATGAAGCAACTGGGTCTTTACGAAGAAGACATCGCTGACGATGTTGACGACGAAGAAGAAGAGATGCCAGTACCGGCAACGAAAAAAGTAGCGAAAAAATCGAACTCAGACGAAGATCTTCTGTCTGAATTTGAATCGTTCGATTTCGACCAATTTAAAGGATAACAGCCAGTATGAATGTAACCTTATTAGCCTTTGTCGGTGGAATTATTATTCTAGGCTTAGCGTCTTACGCAGGTTACCTTCTGCTCCAGCTGAAGAAGCAAAAGGAATTGCAGCTTAAACATAAAAAGCTAGCGATTGAAAAACGTAACGCGAATATCTTTGAAAATGTCACCACACTTTGTATGGCGGGCGTTCAAGGACAATGCGATTTATCAGAAATCAGCATTCGCGTTTACTGCATTATGGATTACGTTCAAGGCGATGACCGTATTGACTTCGATACGAAGTTTCCGGCTACCGCAGAGCTTTACCATATCGTGAAGGACATGGCGCGTGGTGAAGACCGCCAAGCGCTGCCAAAACAACAGCGTATGCAACAGAATTTGGCCCGTCAAAAAGCAGAATCTCGCCTGCAAGATGCGATTGTTGATGAATTAAAACAGCTGCAAGAAACTGTGAAGCCGCTCAACAATCAAATCAATATTCAAATGCTTTAAGCCCAACCGGTAGTTTAACCGAACGATAAATCGCGATCACTGGCTCTTAACGGTGAGTGATCGCGGTAGCAGTTCTGAGTTTTACTACTCAAAAAACGGTTTGCTTTCGTTTCTCCCGTTTAGGGCTATGGCAAAATGGACCGTTCACATAACCATGACCTTTCAGTCACAAAGTGGAAATATCACCATGTCGCAGCAAGTAGTCGCAAGCCAACAAATTGTGTGGGATCAAACCGTTCTAGATAAATACAACTATTCTGGGCCGCGTTACACATCTTACCCAACCGCATTAGAGTTTCATGAAGCTTTTACGGTGGCAGACTATGACATGGCATGCGCAGCATACCCAGATAGACCACTTTCGCTTTATATCCATATCCCGTTTTGTCATAAGCTTTGTTACTACTGTGGTTGTAATAAGGTGATTACGCGTCATGCGCACAAAGCGGATGAATACTTGGATGTATTAGAGGCTGAAATCCGCACACGCGCTAGCTTGTTGCAAGGTCGCCGTGTGACACAATTGCATTTTGGTGGTGGTACGCCGACGTTCTTATCCAAAGCGCAAATCAGCCGTGTAATGGCGATTCTACGTGGTGAATTTGATTTCGATCCAACCTCAGAAATCAGTATTGAAGTAGACCCGCGTGAAATTGAGCTTGATGTGCTTGATCACCTACGTGGCGAGGGCTTCAACCGTCTTAGCATTGGCGTGCAAGATTTTAATAAAGAAGTACAAAAGCTGGTTAACCGCGAGCAAGATGAAGATTTCATCATTGCGATGGTTAAGCGCGCTAAAGAGCTCGGTTTTCGTTCGACTAACCTTGATCTGATCTACGGACTGCCAAAGCAGACCAAAGATTCTTTTGCTGAAACCCTAAAGCAAGTGCTTGAGATGCAACCCGGTCGTCTATCGGTGTTTAACTACGCTCACATGCCGCAATTGTTTGCTGCCCAGCGTAAGATTAAAGATGAAGACCTGCCACAAGCGTCTGAAAAAATGCATATCCTGCAAGATACCATCGCGACCTTAACAGGGGCGGGTTATCAGTTTATTGGTATGGATCACTTTGCTCTGCCAGAAGATGAACTTGCCGTGGCGCAACGTGAAGGCATTTTGCACCGTAACTTCCAAGGCTATACCACCCAAGGTGAATGTGATTTGGTCGGTTTCGGCGTTTCTGCGATTTCCATGATTGGTGATGCGTACGCGCAAAACCAGAAAGAGCTGAAAAAGTACTACGAGCAAGTGAACGATCAGCGCCATGCCTTATGGAAAGGTGTTTCACTGGATAACGATGATTTGATTCGTCGTGAAGTGATCAAGCAGCTGATTTGCAACTTTAAGCTCGATAAAAAATTCATCGAAAAAGAGTTTAAGCTTGAGTTTAACCGTTACTTTGCTCAAGACTTAGATTTGCTGCAAACCTTCATTAATGATGAGCTGGTGGAAGTTGATGAGAATGAAATTCGCGTGACGCTACGTGGTCGTTTATTGATTCGTAACATCTGTATGTGTTTCGACAAATACCTACGTGACCGTGCTCGTCAGCAGCAATTCTCTCGTGTGATTTAATCAAGAGAGAACGAATAAAATTTAAAAGCCACGCATTTGCGTGGCTTTGTCGTTTAAGGCGTTATGAATTTTTCTTGCGCCACTTTCCACAATGCCTTGATTAGCGGGTTGTCTAATTGCGATCGCTTGCAGCATACGCCAAGTTCAAAAGGGGCAATCGAGGCGACTTTTAAGCGATCGATTTTATCTCTTACTGGGCTGTTGTTGATCACCACATCTGGCGCAATACCCACGCCGCACCCAAGCGCAACCATGCTCACGATGGCTTCGTGTCCCGAGACTTGAGCGTAAATGTTGGGCTTAATCTTCATTGCTTTAAACCACGTGTTGGCGCGCTCACGTGCCGTTCCGGCCTCTGGGACGATAAACGGAATCTGACTCCAGTTAGGCCTTTCTTGTTGTAGCTCTTGCGCAAAATGGCTTACGCCGGCAGGCGCAATGACTGACAGCGGTATCTCACTGATGATCTCAAACTCGACCCTCGAAGGCAGTTGGCTCGGCATGGCTGAAATCGCAATGTCGGCTTCGTCATTGAGTACCTTATCGATCGCTTGAGCGGGGTCGCCGGTTGAGAGTTTAAATTCAATAAAGGGATGCTGAAGGCGAAACTCAGAGAGTAACTCAGGCAAGTGGCTATAACTGGCGGTGACGGAACAAAACAGGCGAATTTCGCCCTTAAGTTCTTTGTTTTGATCGAGGAATTGCACTTGATAATTTTGCCATTCCGCGAGGATGTTCAGCGCTACGGGCAATAATTTTTTACCTGATGGCGTGAGCTCAACGCTGCGATTGTCTCGCAAAAATAATGCTTGGCCAGATTCCGCTTCCAATTTTTGGATCTGACGACTTAACGCTGAAGGGCTAATGTGCATCGCTGAGGCCGTCTTAGCAAAGTTTTTACTTTCACATAAGTGAATGAAAAGCTGCAGGCTCTTTATGTTCATTTCGTTACGTCCATGTTGCATAAGTTGCAATTACTAATTGTGAATATATCACTTTAAGCAATTTGATGTCTGTTTTAGTATCAGGTCATTCGGTAAGCAAAATTACCGACCCAATGGACATTATTCTTAAAGGAGAGCCCTACAATGGCTAACTATTTCAACACCCTAAACTTGCGTGAGCAGCTAGACCAACTTGGTCGTTGTCGTTTTATGGACCGTTCAGAGTTTGCAACAGAAGCAGATTTCTTGAAGGGTAAAAAAGTAGTCATTGTGGGTTGTGGCGCTCAAGGTCTTAACCAAGGCCTTAACATGCGTGACTCTGGCCTAGACGTCGCATACGCGCTTCGCCAAGCGGCGATTGACGAGCAGCGTCAGTCTTACAAGAATGCGAAAGAGAATGGCTTTGAAGTGGCGAGCTACGAAGCACTCATTCCACAAGCAGATCTCGTGGTTAACCTCACGCCAGATAAACAACACACCAACGTGGTTGAAACGGTGATGCCGTTGATGAAGCAAGGTGCTGCGCTTGGTTACTCACATGGCTTCAACATCGTTGAAGAAGGCATGCAAGTTCGTTCAGACATTACCGTTGTTATGGTTGCACCTAAGTGTCCAGGTACGGAAGTTCGTGAAGAATACAAACGTGGTTTTGGTGTACCAACGCTGATCGCAGTTCACCCAGAGAACGATCCAAAAGGTGAAGGTTGGGATATCGCGAAAGCATGGGCAGCGGCAACCGGTGGTCACCGTGCTGGCTGTCTAGAGTCTTCATTCGTTGCGGAAGTAAAATCAGACCTAATGGGTGAGCAAACCATCCTGTGTGGCATGCTGCAAGCGGGTTCAATTGTTTGTTACGAGAAGATGGTTGCAGAAGGTATCGACCCAGCATACGCCGGTAAACTGCTGCAATTTGGTTGGGAAACCGTAACAGAAGCACTGAAATTCGGTGGCATCACGCACATGATGGACCGTCTATCAAACCCAGCAAAAATTAAAGCGTTTGAGCTTTCAGAAGAGCTGAAAGATCTGATGCGTCCACTGTACAACAAGCACATGGATGACATCATCGAAGGCGAGTTTTCTCGCACCATGATGGCCGATTGGGCAAACGATGATGTGAATCTACTAGGTTGGCGCGCAGAAACCGGTGACACCGCGTTTGAGAACTACCCAGATTCAAATATCCAAATTTCAGAGCAAGAGTACTTTGATAACGGCATCCTAATGGTAGCAATGGTCCGTGCAGGGGTTGAGCTGGCATTTGAAGCCATGACCGCATCAGGCATCATCGATGAGTCAGCGTACTACGAATCACTGCATGAATTGCCGCTAATCGCCAACACGGTTGCGCGTAAGCGTCTATACGAAATGAACGTGGTTATCTCAGATACGGCAGAATACGGTAACTACCTATTTGCGAACGTTGCGACGCCGCTATTGCGCGAGAAGTTCATGCCATCAGTCAACATTGATGTGATTGGTAAAGGCTTAGGTGAAGAGTCAAACCAAGTCGACAACCAAAAGCTAATTGATGTGAATGATGCTATTCGCAACCACCCAGTGGAATACATTGGCGAAGAGTTGCGTGGTTATATGACGGATATGAAGCACATCGCTGTGGGCGGCTAATCTCATTGTGTTAGGGGATAACTTCGTTGTTTGATGTGCTCATTTACTTTCGTAAACTGCGCGCATCATCCTAGAATTTATCGCCTATCCCTGCGAGATGAATGTCGAGAGGATATTGGCCCGCAGAGCTAAATGTATTCCAGACCGATTTAGGTCAATAAATAAAAACAGCATACAAAAAAGGCTTACTCCAATGGGGTAAGCCTTTTTTATGTTCTCACGGTTGCGCTATGGCTTTGGCGAGCGATTATTTTTCTGCGATTTTTGCTTCTAGATCAGAAAGTTTCTTTTCCATTTCAGTCAGCTTTTGGCGAGTACGCAGCAGCACTTGAGTTTGCACATCAAACTCTTCGCGGCTGACTACATCTAGCTTGTTTAGCTGACCTTGGATAACTTGACGAACTTTTTGGTCAACGTCTGAGCCTAGGTCTTTCACTGGCTGAGGCATTGAATCATGAATTTGTTTTGCGATTTGCTCTAATTTTTTTGGGTCAAACATGGGGTGAACACTCCTGTATCGTTGGTTTCATTTTATGTAATTGATACGCGAAAGTCGCCACTTTGATGGTAAAAAAAGCGAGTCTTTACCCGCAGTCGAATAACATGGTCGCTATTTAGGGCATAAAAAAGGCCACCGAAGTGGCCTATAAAACAGTGGTAAGTGCTCAGCTGCGGCTGCTAATTTCGCGGCATGCGGCTTTGGCTTCATCCACTCGAGCGAGTTTTTCGAGATCTTTATCTTCAACAAAGACCGGTAATGGTTTGTGCTGTTCTGCAAGGTAGCTATAAATAACCGGCAGTACGAACAGGGTAAACAAAGTACCAATCGCCAGACCGGCAACGATAACAATACCAATACTAAAGCGCTGCTCGGCACCCGCTCCGGATGCGTAGAGCAAGGGCACAAGACCTGCAATCATTGCCGCTGTCGTCATCAAGATAGGGCGTAGACGCACTTTTGCTGCCTCTTTTACCGCATCAATACGAGATAGCTTATTGTGCAGCTGCTCTTCCTTGGCAACTTCACAAATCAAGATACCGTGTTTGGTGATCAAACCCACTAAGGTGATTAACCCCACTTGCGAGTAGATATTCATCGTCGCGGTTCCCCATGCCAGAGCGATGAGTGCCCCACATATCGCCAACGGTACGGAAACCATGATAACGATTGGGTCTCGTATCGATTCGAACTGAATGGCCAATACCAAGAAGATGATCGCGAGCGCCAAACCAAAGGTCGCGTACAGCGCGCTTCCTTCTGTTACATACTGACGAGCTTCACCCATGTAATCATGGTTGTAGCCAGACGGTAGGCTATTTTGCGCCACATCTTCAAACCAATTGATGGCATCGCCCATCGCCACGCCAGGGGCAGGGACGGCGCCAATTGAAGCCGAATTCAATTGGTTGAAGTGAGGTAGAGCACGAGGGGCTGCAACCACATCAATGGTAATCAAGCTACCTAGAGGAATCGAATTACCATCTGCCGTTCTCAGATAGTAGTTGTTCATTGATTCAGGGTTTAGACGCCATTTACGCTCAACTTGAGGGATAACTTCGTATGAACGACCATTGAGGTCGATACGGTTTACGTAGCCATCGGCCATCATGGTACTTAAGGTGATACCGATATCTTGCATCGTCACACCGTAGGCACCGGCTTTGTCTTTATCGATACTGATTTTCATTGTGGCAGAGCCATAGTTCAAATCGAGATCAGAGTAGACAAATAATGGGCTTTTCATCACTTGCGTCAGAACATCGCTGGTAATGGTAAACAAACTTTCAAAGCTGTTTGGTGTGGTAATCACAAACTGAATGGGTAAGCCTGAACCGGCCCCTGGTAACTCGGGCATCTGGAATGCAGTGACGGCCATTCCCGGAACACTAGACACTAAATCGCCCACGCGCTTGGTCACTTCAGCTTGGCTCGCTTCACGTTGGCTCCACGGTTTCAGAGTTGCCAAACCAAATGCTTGGTTAGAATTGGGTACCCCAGTAAATACCTGAGCATATTCCACTTCAGGTTGGTCGGATAAGATTTTATTCACGTCGTTCATGGTATTTTGAATGTAATCCAAGTTGGCATTCGCTGGGGCGGTGCCCATTAATACCACGACGCCTTTATCCTCTGATGGGGCCAGTTCGCTTGGGATAAACGAAAACAGCACAGGCAAGACCGCAAACACGATAAACGCAAAGCCAATCACAACAGGACGATGCTTCATGACCGCGCTCAGCATGATGTCATAGCGATTGGTCATTCGTTCCAATATGCCATGCACTTTTTGCTCGAACTTGCTTGGTTTGTCGGTCGCCTTGAGCATCTTTGAACACATCATTGGCGAGAGCGTTAGTGCGATAATACCTGAGACGAATACCGCCCCTGCAAGGGTGAGTGCGAACTCTGAAAACAGTGCACCGGTAATCCCTCCCATTAAGGCGATTGGCGCGTATACCGCCCCTAGCGTCAATGTCATGGCGATAACGGGTACTGCGATTTCACGTGTGCCAATAATCGCCGCGCGAAATGGCGATTCGCCTTCTTTGATATGACGGTCGACGTTTTCTAGAACCACGATCGCATCATCGACCACCAGACCGATGGCCAATACCATCGCCAGTAGGGTCATCAAGTTCCAAGAAAAGCCCATGGCCTGCATGACCATTGCGACACCAATCAGAGAGAGTGGGATGGTCACAATCGGAATCACAACGGCACGGAACGAACCCAAGAAGAGTGTGATCACCACCAATACAATCAGCGCTGCTTCAAGAATGGTTTTGATTACCTCTTGAATCGATTCGTTGATTGCGACGGTAGAGTCGTACATCACGTTCATCTTGATGTTGCTTGGTAGGTTACGCTCAAGTTGAGGTAGCAAGGCAAGGACATCGGCGGCAATGTTGATTGGGTTGGCACTTGGCGCGGCATTGATAGCGGCGACTACCGCCTCTTGGCCGTTGGCACTGGCTCGATAAACATCGTGACTTTTCTCTAGCGTCACTTTAGCAATGTCGCCCAAACGGATCACATTACCTTGGCCTGTTTTCACCACCAGTGCTTTTAGTTCATCGACGTTTGATACTTGCGTATCGGCACTGCCGTTGTACAACACAAATTCACCGACAGCTTGACCCGTGGCGGATTGGTAGTTGTTGGCACTTAAGACGCCCATAACATCGGTTGCGGTGAGATCAAGCGCGCCCATTTTGTACGGATCAAGCCAAACACGCAGTGCGTATTTCATCCCGCCGTACATATCCACTTTTGACACCCCATTAACGGTGAACAATTGAGGATTAATCACACGCTCAAGGTAATCGGTAATCTGGCTCGAAGAGAGCTCATCACTGGTAAAGCCAATATAAAGTACCGCGGTTGTTGAACCGGTCGACATCGTAACGGTTGGGTCTTCCGCTTCTTTAGGAAGTTGAGATCGCACCGAGTTGGTTTTCGCCAAAATATCAGATAAGGCCGCATTGGGGTCGGTATTGAGCTTCATATTGACGGTGATCGTCGATTGGCCCAATACAGACGATGAGGTCATGTAATCAATATTGTCGGCTTGTGCGACGGCTTGCTCCAAAGGTTGGGTAATAAAACCTTGGATCAAGTCAGCACTGGCACCGTAATAACTGGTCGTTACCGTGACCACGGTATTTGTCATTTCAGGGTATTCGCGTACCTGCATCTTGAAGATTGCTTGAAGACCAAGCAAAGCAATCAAGAAGCTGATCGATACCGCTAAAACTGGACGTTTAATAAAAACATCAGTAAAGCGCATGAAGCCTCCGGTTACAGCATTGGTGTTTCTTTAGGTGGGGTCAGTGCCGTGTCTTCGACAATGCGTACCTTAGCGTGGTTACTAAGACGAACTTGACCCGATGTGACCACCATATCGCCAGGTTCGACACCCTCAAGAATATGAGCAATATCACCAGAACGTTCACCCACTTTCACCACTTGCTGCGTCACTCGCTGAACGCCATCTTCTTCTTTAATCAGATAGATATTGTCACCATAAAGCGTATAGGTAATCGCGGTTTGTGGCAGAGTGACCTGATCCGTAACTTTAGGCAGAATGATTTTGGCGCGGGCAAACATGCCACTACGTAACTTGCTGTCGCTGTTTGGAATATCAGCTTGGACTTGAATCAAACCACTTTGTACGGCTACCGCAGGTTCTATCGCCGTGATAGAGCCAGCAAATGGGCGCTCAGGGTAAGCATCAACAAAGATTTCAACCGTTTGACCTAGATTGATACGAGAGATATCGGTTTGCGGCACCGTGAAACGTAAACGCATCACACTGGTGTCTTCTAAGCGGACAATGTCACTACCGGTTTGGAGGTATTGCCCAAGGTAGACATTACGAATACCGACAACGCCGGCAAAGGGAGCGCGAATTTCACGACGATCGATGGAAGCTTTTAAACTTTCAACATCAGCAACAAGGGAGAAGTAGTTTGCCCCTGCTTCATCGAGGGCTTCTTTAGAGATGGAGCCTTTTTTGTAAAGGCCTTGGTAACGCTTGTATTTGGCTTTTGCGGCAGGCACTTTGGCTTCTGCACTTTTAAGATTCGCTTGCTCAACTTCCGAATCGAGCTCCACGAGCAGCTGCTCTTGCTCTACTGTGGTTCCGGAATCAAAACTGATCTTATCGATTATACCGCTGGTTTCATTGGCGAGGGTAACGCCCTGGTTGGGTTCAATAAAGCCGATGGCCTCAATCACGGGCACCCAGTCGACAGACTTCACGGTGACAGCGGTAATCGGGAATTCCGCTTCGGGTCGGTTCGCCATGTATTCGGCGATCTTTTGTTGTTTAAACAGATTGAAACCTATCACACTACCAAACAGTAGTATCGCAATAAGCAACATGAAGAAAGTCCACTTTTTCATTCTAATTGGAACTCCAAGTTAATGAGTAATTATTGCATCCCAACTGGCCTCGATAACGGCTTCGAGTTCGTCATCGTTCAGTTTATAAAATCCCAGCGCATTCTTTCTTGCAAGGGTCACGCTTGATTCAAAACTCAAAACAAACAACACCTGGTTATCCAGTTGTTTAAAGATGTTTTGCTTTTTACCTTCTAAAAACAAACGCTCTACTTGGTCAAACATTTTGCGCTCGAGTTCCCTTATTTGATGGTCATCAGATCGAGGAAGAGATTCATATTGGACTCGGCTACTTAGTGCATCTTTTTCAGAAGATGCGAGATTCCAAATGTTTAGCCACATAGTCCGGAAGGCCGTTTTGAGCGGCATATCGTCCGTTACGCCATGTTGAATGACTGTGGCTATACGTTTGGCTACGTGAAGTCGAACTTCATTAAGTAATTGTTCTTTATCTGAAAAATATCGATAAATTGTCCCTGTTGCTACGCCAGCAGCGGTCGCGACTTTTTGCATCGATAAACAATGAAAGCCGGAGTCAGCAATGAGCTTTTCAGCAGCAATCAAAATTTGTGAGTGTTTACCGACCGAGATTTTTCTAGACATTTTCCTATCACTAATGAATGAACGTTCATTCATTATTAAGCCAAAGTCATTGGAATATTGCAATAAGTATGGCCTTAATTACGGAAAAATCCTGTCAATCCAATGATTTTTCTTTGATTGGACGGCCTTTTTTTGGCCAACCATTAATCATGGTAATAACGAAGTTGCACTATTATTATAAGCGGCAATATTTTTTCGAAATGAGACCCCCATGAAGCTGAACCCCGGACAAGAACAAGCGGTGAAGTATGTATCAGGCCCATGCCTCGTGCTTGCTGGCGCAGGCTCAGGTAAAACGCGTGTAATCACCAATAAAATCGCTTATTTGGTTCAGCAATGTGGCTATAAAGCACGCAATATCGCTGCGGTGACCTTTACCAATAAAGCTGCTCGTGAAATGAAAGAGCGAGTGGGGCAGACCTTAGGAAAGCAAGAGTCAAAAGGCTTAATGGTGTCGACCTTCCATACCTTGGGCCTCAACATCATTAAGCGAGAACATAAACATTTAGGGCTTAAATCTGGCTTTTCTTTGTTTGATGATCAAGACCAATTGGCGTTGTTAAAGGAGCTGACAGAAACGCAATTGGATGGCGATAAAGATTTGCTACGTCAGTTGCTCAGCGCGATTTCCAATTGGAAAAACGACATGTTGACGCCCGATCAGGCCAAGGCGTATGCACAAGGTGAGCAACAACAGTTGTTTGCATTTTGTTTTGAGATGTATCAGAAACAGATGCGCGCCTACAACGCACTCGACTTTGATGATTTGATTGCGCTACCAGTATTGTTACTGCGTACCAATGAAGAGGTTCGAACGCGCTGGCAGAACCGCATTCGTTACCTGCTGGTGGATGAATACCAAGATACCAACACCAGTCAGTATGAGTTAGTGCGCTTGCTGGTAGGGCAGCGTGAACGCTTAACCGTGGTGGGCGATGATGACCAATCTATTTATTCATGGCGTGGTGCTAAACCCCAAAACTTAGTGCTGCTTGGCCAAGACTACCCGAACTTAAAGCTCATCAAGTTGGAGCAGAACTACCGTTCAACCAACCGTATCTTGCGTTGCGCCAATATCTTGATCGCCAACAACCCGCACGTCTATGAAAAATCGCTCTTTTCGACGCTGCCTGATGGGGAAAAGCTCAAAGTATTATTGGCCAAAAATGAAGATCATGAGGCTGAGCGCGTCACGGGTGAAATTATCGCGCACAAGTTTCTTAATCGAACTCATTACCGTGATTATGCGATTTTGTATCGTGGTAACCATCAGTCGCGCTTAATTGAAAAGTCGCTGATGCAAAACCGTGTACCTTATAAGTTATCTGGCGGTACGTCGTTTTTTGCCCGTGCAGAAATCAAAGACATGATGGCTTACTTGAAAGTCTTAGTGAACCCAGATGATGATAATGCCTTCTTACGCATCGTGAATACGCCTAAGCGAGAGATTGGCCCCGTTACGCTAGAGAAGCTGGGCAGCTACGCGAATATGCGTGGGAAGAGCCTATTTGATGCCAGTTTTGAAATGGGATTGGAGCAGCATTTAACCGGTCGTGGCTTAGAGAATCTACAGCGATTTACGGCTTGGTTGGTGAAAATCGGCGATCAAGCGGAACGTGGCGATACAGTAGAAGCGGTACGTTCGTTGGTGCGTGATATCCATTATGAAGATTGGCTCTATGAGACTTCCGCAAGCCCGAAAGCGGCAGAAATGCGGATGAAGAACGTCTCGGATCTGTATTCTTGGATTGTGGCCGATTTAGAAGGCGATAATTATGACCAAGAAGAGAAGACGCTGAAAGAAGTGGTTCAGCGCTTAACGCTACGTGACATGATGGAGCGTAACGAGGAAGAGGAAGACAGTGATGCGGTGCAATTGATGACACTGCATGCTTCTAAAGGCTTGGAGTTCCCTTATGTGTATCTATTGGGCTCGGAAGAGGGCATCTTGCCGCACCAAACCAGCATTGATGAAGATAATGTCGAGGAAGAGCGTCGTTTGATGTACGTGGGCATTACACGTGCGCAGAAAGAACTGACGTTCACTATGTGTCGCGAGCGTCGTCAGTACGGTGAGTTGCTTAAACCGACACAGAGTCGATTCCTCGATGAGTTGCCGTTTGATGACGTCGAGTGGGAGCAAACGAAGAAGCCGGTAACTCAAGAAGAGCGAATGGCCAAAGGGCAGGCGCATATTGCGAACCTTCGGTCGATGTTCAATAAGAAGTAGCGGTCAACATGACTTGATCCCGTGATTTAAGGGGATAAACGACAAAAGGCTTGGTGTTGACCAAGCCTTTTTGTTGCGCGCTTTTTTACAGGCCGTCTGTCATGTGTTTGATTGCGGCAATGATCTCATCATCAGAACAATCCATACAGGCCCCTTTAGCGGGCATCGCGTTGAAACCATTGATGGCATGATCATTGAGCACCGCCTCGCCCTGAGCGATTCGTGGCGCCCAGTCTGCCGCATCACCAATCTTAGGCGCGCCACTCACGCCTGTCGCATGACAAGCGATACAGAAGGTGCCATACACCGTTGCGCCATCGCGTGGGCCTGTGGGCTCTGCCGCAATAGGCTCGCTGCCGGCGAGGTAGATATTACCCACAGGTTTGATCCTTTCGGCGATTGCATCGTATTCTTCTTGGCTAACGCTCGCGGCAAAAGAGGCACTAGAAAAGGCAATTGCGGCGATCAGAGCGGTTAAGATTTTTTGAGACATATCCATTAAACTCACTGTTCATCCTGAGGGTAAGTTCATGCTTACCTAATTTTTAGGGTGTATATTTGATCTAAGCGACTTTGCTCTGTTAAATCAATGTAAACAGTAGGTGATTATATCCCGAGAAGTTGTTGCAATAAACAATAACTTCTTAGCGACAGGGGGTACATCACACGTCGGATTGCTTTTTAATTAGTCAGCGCTGTTGAAAAAGGCAGCAAACGATAAAAAAAGTAAAAAAAGTACTAGACGCAATAGTGTGATATCCGTATTATTCCTCTCCGCCGATAGGGCATGCGCCCGTAGCTCAGCTGGATAGAGCGTTGGCCTCCGGAGCCAAAGGTCGAAGGTTCGAATCCTTTCGGGCGTACCATGTGCCTCGGAAGTATTATCGGTGAAAAAACAGTGGTGGCTATAGCTCAGTTGGTAGAGTCCCGGATTGTGATTCCGGTTGTCGCGAGTTCAAGCCTCGTTAGCCACCCCATTATTCAGGTAGCTTTTGCTCCCTTTCTTGATGAAAATCGAGAAGAAACTTAAGTCGGTGAATAGCGCAGCTTGGTAGCGCATCTGGTTTGGGACCAGAGGGTCGGGGGTTCGAATCCCTCTTCACCGACCACTATTTAGTTTTTTGCATATTGTTGCATTAAACACACAAATTGTGGTGGCTATAGCTCAGTTGGTAGAGTCCCGGATTGTGATTCCGGTTGTCGCGAGTTCAAGCCTCGTTAGCCACCCCATTATTTAGGTAGCTTTGCTCCCTTTCTTAATGAAAGTTAAGATAAAACCTTGTCGGTGAATAGCGCAGCTTGGTAGCGCATCTGGTTTGGGACCAGAGGGTCGGGGGTTCGAATCCCTCTTCACCGACCACTATACGAAGCCCTAGTCGAAAGACTAGGGCTTTTTTACGTCTGTGCTTTAGTCATTTCCGTATTCATACTGCCCAACAGGGTGCGAGTTTATACAAGCCGTATCGTCGCACTTATCACCGCTTATCCTTTTTCTATTGTTCTTATCGATGTCTTTATCTGTGCTGCCTTGATCTTCTATCACTGTGGCTGATCACTATCGTTTGTCGACGGTTCACATTCTTCGCTTTATTTCTCCTGTCGTTATTGTTCCCCCTAATGTTTTAAGCCATGCAGCAAAACTGACGGTTTTCATCAGATTCAGTTAGGCCATAAAAATAGAATTAAAGGTTGAGTGGTGCTAGTTGTGTGAAGTTAATCACTGCCTATGCAGCCTCAAGTTGGTTCTAAATTTCACTAGATAACTGAGATGGCAGCGTGATGTGTTTTTTTTGTTAATAAAGACTAATTCACTAAATTGATTGATTATGCGCAGAGATTTTAAGGTCATTTAGATAATAATCACTAGATTGCCAGTAATAGCAGTAAACACTGGTAATTTATTATGGGTTTTCCTTATCAATAATTGTATTTTTATGCATTATTACTTTTATTAGTTGCTTAAAATATGCGCAAAACTAAATTTTTCCACTGTAAATGTTGCTTTCGTGTGAATTATTTGCCAAATTGAACAGCTAATAAATATCAGAACGATATTCTGGTAAATGAATGGATTCAGTTTTTCAGACAGGGCAGAAAGCTGTCAAAGCAGTAGAGGTCTGGTAATGTCACTTTTAGAAGTAAAAAACCTGCGTATTGAGTACCCATCGCGTCATGGTGTTCATGCTGCGGTTAAATCGCTGTCGTTTAATATTGAACGTGGCGAAATCGTCGGTGTCGTAGGCGAATCAGGTGCGGGTAAATCGACAGTAGGCAATGCCGTTATCGATCTACTTAGTCCTCCGGGCACGATCGCTGATGGTGAAGTGTTCCTCGAAGGCGAAAAAATCTCAGGATTAACACCACAGCAAATGCGCCGAGTCCGAGGCTCCAAAATCGGTTTTATCTTTCAAGATCCGATGACCTCACTCAATCCACTTTTTACCGTTGAGCAGCAAATCAAAGAAACCATTCATGCCAATATGAAGGTTTCTGATGACGAAGCGTATCAGCGCGCCCTTAACTTAATGAACCAAGTGGGTATCCCACAGCCTGAAAACCGTCTTAAACAGTATCCGCACCAGTTTTCAGGGGGCATGCGCCAACGTGTGGTGATTGCGATTGCCCTTGCTGGTGAGCCTGATCTGATTATTGCGGATGAGCCGACAACCGCTTTGGATGTGTCTATCCAAGACCAAATTCTGACGTTGATTCGTGACTTATGCATTAAGAACAATGTGGGTTGTATGTTGGTTACGCATGACATGGGCGTGGTCTCTAACGTGACCGACCGTGTGGCGGTGATGTATCGAGGTGATTTAGTCGAGTTTGGTCCAACGGCCAAAGTCTTGGGCGATCCGGATCACTCTTATACCCGTAGCTTAATTTCAGCCGTGCCTCGTTCAGACATGAAATTGGATCGTTTCCCTCTTGTCAGCTACATCGAAGAGGCATCTGAGCTTAAACCGCTCGATATTAAAAATCACTGGCTAGGCCAAAGCCAAGACCAAAGAGATTACCGCGGCGCACTGCTGGAAGTAGAAAACGTCAATCTGCGCTTTATTACCAAGGATTCTTTATTCGAAAGCCGCCGTGAATACGTGCAGGCATCCAATAATGTCAGCTTCGAGGTAAAAGAAGGCGAAACATTTGGTCTGGTGGGGGAATCCGGTTCTGGTAAGTCGACGATTGCTCGCGTGATCGCCGGTCTTTATACGCCCAATTCAGGACGTGTCACGTTTGAAGGGATTGATCTGACCTCATTGCGTTCTGAGAAAGAGCGCCGCCCAATTCGTCGTCAAATGCAGATGGTTTTTCAAAACCCATACACATCGATGAATCCACGCATGAAAGTGTTCGATATTATCGCCGAGCCGATTCGTTTCCATAAACTCACGCGCAATGAAACAGAAACGCGACAGATCGTTAACGATCTTTTGGATCATGTAGGTTTGGGCATCATGGCCGGTGTGAAGTACCCACATGAATTTTCTGGCGGCCAACGCCAGCGCATTTCAATTGCGCGCGCATTGGCAACACGACCTCGTTTATTGATTTGTGATGAGCCGACCTCGGCCTTGGATGTCTCGGTACAGGCGCAAATTCTTAATCTGCTGAAAGATCTTCAGAGTGAGTTGAATCTCACCATGTTGTTCATCAGTCACGATTTGCCGGTGATTCGTCAAATGTGTGACCGAGTGGGAGTGATGCAAATGGGGACGCTATTGGAAGTCGCCCCAACGGAGCAGTTATTTACCCAGCCTCAGCACGCTTACAGCCAACAATTGATTTCATTAATGCCGGAATTTACGGGCTTGAGAGAAGAAGTAAAAACGGCACAAACCATCGATAGTAAAGCCATCGCTTAGCTATCAAACATCATAGATGCAATCACAATAACCAGGGATTGGATTCCCGCATAAGGAGTTATGCAATGAAAACCATGAAAAGCAAATTAGCAGTGGCGCTAATGGCAGCAGGTTTAAGTTTTAATGCAATGGCGGCAGACATCAAAGTTGGCTACGCCGCTGATCCAGTATCGTTAGACCCGCATGAGCAGCTATCAGGCGGCACACTGCAAATGTCACACATGGTCTTTGATCCACTTGTTCGTTTTACTCAAGAAATGGATTTTGAGCCGCGTCTTGCTCAAAGTTGGGAGCGCATTGATGACAAAACCATGCGTTTCAAACTGCGTGAAGGGGTGAAGTTCCATTCTGGTAACGCCCTGACCGCAGATGATGTGGTTTGGACATTTGACCGTCTACAAAACTCGCCAGATTTTAAAGCGATCTTCAACCCGTACGAGAAGATTGTGAAAGTGGATGATTACACGTTTGACCTTGTCACCAAAGGTCCGTACCCACTGGTTCTACAAACGGCGACGTACATTTTCCCTATGGACAGCAAGTTTTACTCAGGTGACACCGCCGATGGTAAAGACAAGTCGGAAGTGGTGAAGCACGGTAACTCATTTGCGTCGACCAATGTTTCAGGTACAGGTCCGTTCATCGTGACAGAGCGTGAGCAAGGCGTAAAAGTCGAATTTGAACGCTTTAATGATTACTGGGATACCGCATCAAAAGGCAACGTGGATAAGTTAACGCTTGTGCCAATCAAAGAAGACGCAACACGCGTGGCAGCCTTGCTTTCTGGTGGTGTGGATATGATTCACCCAGTGGCGCCAAACGACCATAAACGAGTACAAGAAGCGGAAGGCATTGATTTAGTCACACTGCCTGGTACGCGCATTATCTCGTTCCAATTGAATCAAAATAGTAACGAAGCGCTAAAAGATGTGCGTGTGCGTCAGGCGATTGTGCATGCGATCAACAACGAAGGCATCGTGAAAAAAATCATGAAAGGCTTTGCCACGGCTGCGGGTCAACAAAGCCCGGCGGGTTATGTCGGCCATGATGAAGCGTTGGTTCCACGTTACGATCTGAAAAAAGCCAAGCAACTGATGAAAGAAGCGGGTTACGAAGACGGTTTTGCGTTGAGCATGATTGCACCGAATAACCGTTACGTGAACGATGCGAAAGTCGCGCAAGCAACGGCGGCAATGTTGTCGAAAATCGGCATCAAAGTTGACCTGAAGACCATGCCAAAAGCGCAATACTGGCCTGAGTTTGATTTGTGTGCAGCAGACATGCTGATGATCGGTTGGCACTCAGATACCGAAGATTCGGCGAACCTAACCGAATTCCTAACCATGACGCGTAATGCAGAAACGGGTAAAGGCCAATACAACTGTGGCTACTACTCAAACCCTGAAATGGATGCAGTCGTCGAAGCGGCTAACGTAGAAACCGATCCTGCGAAGCGCTCAGCAATGCTAAAAGGTGTAGAAGCGACGTTGTATAACGATGCTGCGTTTGTGCCGCTGCATTGGCAAAGTGAAGCGTGGGGCGCAAAATCTAACGTGAAAGCGGCAGATATCGTCAACCCAATGGTAATGCCTTACTTTGGCGACTTAGTGGTTGAATAATCACGATCTGTAGTCATAAGGAGAGCGCAATGCTCTCCTTAATAAGCCTGTTCATGCTGATCAGGCTCGACATGCACTCAATTTTATTTCAGTCGGATTGAGTCGTTTTTAAGGCTGAATGTTTACTCTGATTTGTCGTTCAGTTTGAACGTCGATGAGAGAACTATGGATAGTTAAGGGGCAAGGAATGTTTTCGTTTCTGGTCAAGCGCCTGTATCAGGCACTGATAGTGATGTTTGTGATCAGTTTGGTGGCGTTTGCCATTCAGGATAATCTGGGTGATCCGCTGCGTGAGCTTGTTGGTCAGTCAGTTTCAGAAGCGGAGCGCCAAGCGCTGCGTGATGAATTAGGCCTAAACGATCCCTTTATCACAAAATACACTCGCTTTGTCAGCAATGCGCTGCAAGGGGATTTAGGTACATCTTACTTTTTCAAGCGACCAGCGGTTGATGTCATTCTAGACAAGCTGGTGGCCACCTTGGAATTGGTGTTTGGCGCGACGCTGATCATCATTTCGTTATCGATCCCGCTCGGGGTTTACTCTGCGATTCACCCTAAGAGTATTTTCACCAAATTTATTATGGCAATGAGTAGCGTCGGCATCTCGATTCCGGTGTTCTTAACCGCCATCATGTTGATGTATGTCTTTTCGATTGAGCTTGGCTGGTTGCCGTCTTATGGGCGAGGAGACACCGTTAATCTTTTGGGTTGGGAGTCAGGCTTTTTCACCATTGATGGTCTGAAGCATCTCATCTTGCCATGTATTGCCTTGGCTTCAATTATGTTGCCGTTGTTTATTCGCTTGGTTCGTTCAGAAATGCTGGAAGTGTTGAGCTCTGAATACATCAAGTTTGCTAAGGCTAAGGGCCTTAACTTGAATAAAATCTATTACCAACATGCGTTGAAAAATACCATGCTACCAGTACTTACCGTCGGTGGGGTACAAATTGGCACCATGGTGGCGTACACCATTTTGACGGAAACGGTTTTCCAATGGCCGGGTACGGGCTTTCTTTTCCTTGAAGCGATTAACCGTGTTGATACGCCTTTAATTACCGCCTATGTCATCTTTGTGGGTTTGATTTTTGTGGTCACCAATACCATCGTTGATTTGCTTTACGGCATCATCAACCCAACGGTGAATCTGACTGGAAAAGGAGCTTAGTCATGAGTCAAAGTAATGTTTCTGCGGCTCCTTCGGCTGAGCCGTCGGTGTGGCAACGTTTTAAAAATTCCGACTTTTTGTATTACTTTAAACGCGATAAAGTCGCGATGGCGAGTTTTACCGTCTTCATGATGTTCTTGGTGTTGGCCTTGGCCGCGCCGATTTTGGCGCCAACCGATCCTTATGATTTGACCTCGATTGATATCATGGATTCGGAATTGCCACCGTCATGGATGGAAGGTGGAGAAGAGCATTTTGTCTTGGGTACGGATGAGCAAGGCCGTGATATTTTATCGACCATTCTCTACGGCTCACGCCTCTCGCTTACCATTGGCTTTTTAGCCGTTGGCCTACAGTTGTTCTTAGGCATTATCATTGGTTTGTCCGCCGGTTATTTTGGTGGTCGCGTGGATAGCTTCTTGATGCGTTTCGCGGATGTGCAGTTGTCATTTTCGACCATGATGGTGGCAATCATTGTCTCGGCCATTTTCAAAGCCAGTTTTGGTAGCGATTTTTACAATCAATACGCCGTGGTCATGCTGGTGGTAATCATCGGGGTTGCAGAATGGCCGCAGTATGCGCGTACTATTCGTGCGTCGGTATTGGCTGAAAAGAAGAAAGAGTACGTCGAAGCGGCGCGCGTGATGGGCTTTAAAGCCCCTCGCATTATGTTTCGTCATATTCTGCCAAACTGTTTGTCTCCGATTTTGGTTATCTCTACCGTACAAGTGGCAAATGCCATTATGTCGGAAGCCGCGCTGTCGTTCCTTGGTTTAGGCTTACCGGTTGACCAACCATCATTGGGTGCACTGATCAGCATTGGCTTTAACTACATCTTTTCTGGTGCATGGTGGATTACCGCCTTCCCGGGCATTGTTTTGGTTACCTTGGTGTTGGTGATTAACTTGCTGGGTGACTGGCTGCGAGATGTGTTTAACCCGAAAATCTATAAAGGCTAAATCCCGTTTACGGAATTTATTGCTACTAAGCCGCGAACTGTCGCGGCTTTTTTTTCGCCTATGCTTAAATTTGCAAACTCTGTTTGTGCCAACTCGTTTCGAAATTTGCCTTTATTTAGTGTTTGATAGGGGACTTCATAATAGTGATGAATGTTTTTGCTTGTATTAGTCGCAGTGAAAATACAACGATGAATGACAAAAGTAGGTGAAGAGTGAAGCCAGGTAAAACAGGGTTTAGTCGTATTGCGGATGCGGCAGGGTATTCGGTTCAGGGGTTAAAAGCGGCTTGGCATAATGAGGCGGCATTTCGTCAAGAAAGTGTCTTATTCGTTATTGCGATTTTGATTGCTTTTTTTCTGCCGATAGACACCGTTGAAAAGATATTACTGGTGGGCAGTGTGGCCATCGTTGTGATTGTGGAATTGCTTAATTCGGCGATTGAGGCGGTCGTGGATAGAATCGGTTCGGACTGGCATGAACTGAGTGGACGAGCCAAAGACATGGGTTCTGCTGCGGTGTTTGTTGCTTTGCTATTGGCGGCGTTTACCTGGATCTCTATCTTAGGAGGGTTGCTGTGAACACTCTCTTCTCTCATCGTTTAGCGGAGCTCTTCCGCATTAAAGCGAGCTATGCCCGCTTCACCGTGATAGTGGCATTGTATTTTGCTGTTGTCCTCAATTTGCCTATCTATAAAGAGCTGCATCATATTTTTGCTCAAATGGAGAGCGTAAAACTGGGTTTTATGCTGACCATTCCCTTGTTTTTCTGGGCGGCTCTTACGGTGATTTTTAATCTGTTGAGTTGGCCTTATTTGACCAAGCCTTTTTTTATCATCTTGCTGATGTGTTCAGCTTTGGTGAGCTATGCGGGGTTCAATTACGGTACGATTTTTGATGCCGATATGATGACCAATATTATGCAAACCGACAGCAGTGAAGCGAGCTCATACTTGAGTGTTTACTCAGTCACCTGGTTCGTCTTACTTGGTATTTTACCGTCCATTTTTGTGGCCAGCGTTTCCTTTCAATCCGAGTCATTACTGACGTTGATCGCGAAAAAATTACTGTCAATTACGGTTGCGATGGTGGTCATTGTGGCGATCGCGGGCGTCTATTATCAAGATTACGCCTCAGTCGGGCGTAACAACAGTTATCTAAAAAAAGAGATCGTGCCGACTCAGTTTGTTTACAGTGTGGGGAAGTATGTTAAGCGCACCTATTTTACCACGCCAGTGCCTTATCAAACGTTGGGCGTGGATGCGCAGCAGTCACCGCAAGCATTGAACATGGCGAAGACCAAGCCAACATTAATGGTGCTGGTGGTCGGAGAAACGGCACGATCACAAAATTATCAGTTGAATGGCTATCCACGTCAAACCAATCCATTTACGGCTAAATTGGATGTAATTTCTTATCAAGGCGTGCGTTCGTGCGGCACGGCGACGGCGGTTTCTTTGCCGTGTATGTTTTCGAACCTGACTCATGATAATTACGATCATGATATTGCCAATAACCAAGACAACGTGATTGATATTCTTAAGCGTGCAGGTGTTGCGATGGTTTGGGAGGACGATGATGGCGGCGATAAAGGCGTCGCGAAGCACATTGAAAAACAAATGATGAACCGGACACGCGTCGATCAAACGTGCGATGGGAGTACGTGTTACGACATGGTCTTGCTGGAAGATTTTGCAAAAAATATTGATAAGCAATCGGGGAATCGCCTGCTGGCCATGCACTTGATCGGCAGTCATGGGCCAACGTATTACAAACGATACCCGCAAGAGATGGCCGAGTTTCAACCTGACTGCCCGCGAGCGGATATTGAAAATTGTACCAATGAGCAGATCGTCAATAGTTACGACAACAGTATTCGTTATACCGACTATGTACTGAGCCAAATTATTGAACGGCTAACGGGGTTAGAGGATAAGTACAATACGGCGCTTATTTACCTTTCGGATCATGGTGAGTCATTAGGTGAAGACGGCCTCTATTTGCATGGCGCCCCCTATGCTCTTGCACCCGATTATCAAACGACGGTGCCCCTAATTGTGTGGATGTCGCCAGGCTTCAAGCAATCTAAACACGTCAATTATGATTGCCTAAAACAAGAAGCGAAAAAATCTGATCGTTATTCCCATGATAATTTGTTCCATTCATTGCTGGGTATTATGGATGTTGAAACGCAAGTTTATCAGCCAGAACTGGATTTATTTTCGCTTTGTCGGCAACCTATCCGGTAAAGAAAGCCTGAAAGGGTGATCGATAGCTAAGATCTATAGAGAACAGCATCTCTACACTAGAGCCGTATGACATTACGGCTCTTTTTTTGCATTCACATTTTATAAACGGTAAATGGTTAATAAAGACAATATTTGTTAGGTTAGTGAGAATATACGTTTCGTGTCTTATTTCCCGGCAAATCAATAACAACTAAGGTCTATCTAGTCGTATGGATATAAAATTGCTGCCTGTTTCAGCTAAGTCGCTCTCAACACTCGCTTGTTCCGTTGCGCTGGGGGCCATCCTGTTTAGCCCCGCGAGTTATTCGCAGCAATGGTTATGCGGTGCATCGCCGAGCTCTGAGGAATCTTTAGCGTTACTCGATAGCGATTGCCCAATAGGGAAGGGATTGTGGGGCAAACAGCAACCGACAGAAAAAGACTCTGCATTTTGGATTCAGTGTGGTGTTTTAGCGAAGCCGCTTTCGGTTAAAGAAGCCAACAAGATAAATCAAAAGACGAGTGCCGATGTTTGGGCAAAAATGGAAGGCCGTAACGCCCGCTGTTTAATTGGTCCTTATAATAATTTTGCTCAAGCAAGCAATGACCTTCAAGCGGTAAGAACGCTTAAACCGTACAAACAATCTTTTATACGAGAAGTCAGTAACCGTGCCGACAGTGCGCGCATTGCACTTCAGTCACAACCGGGTAAAACGGTAGGTAAGAGTGCGGTTGATAGTATGGCTGATGGCGACATTGCGCCGAGTAAACCGCAAACGACCACGATGATGCCAGTGCCTCAAGCAAAAGCCGCGGTCAGCCCTGAGGTTTCGGCGGTGATTCCAACACCGGTTGATACACAAATATCGATACGCCGTCAGGCTTTGATCAGCGGAACCGAATATAAAGTCCCGTATTCCCTATTTAGCGATGTGCAGTTCTACATGGAGTACGCCATGCCTTGGAACCGTCTAGATTATGAAGGGGCGGCAACGCTCTGCCAGCAATTAGGAATGCAATTGCCTAATGACGAACAATGGCAAAAGTTGCTGGATGAGAACCTAATGAAAAAAGAACAATGGCCAATGCACTTGCCATATTGGGGGGCAGATCGAACAGGTCTATTTACCAGTGGTAAAACCAACCAAATCAAAGGTTCATCACTACTGAATGTGATGTGTGTGAAGTGATTCAATAGCCAATGATCATGCCATGCCACACCATTCGTAGTGTGGTCTAGCCAATCTAATACCATTTTTCTTTGTGAATCATATCAATAACATTAATTGATATGATTCTAAATTGTGCCTAAATAGGCATTTAGTCTATGAGCCAGATCACATACCGAACACTTATCGAATAAAATCGTTTGTATTTCAATCAATTATAAAAATCCCCCCTTGTAGGTTTTTTCTTACATGAATAAAATCGCGTGCGAGCGTGTTGGCATTTTGGAATGGATGTCACACTTTTTAAATCTACATAATTAAAGAATAATAATGAAATTAAAAACGACACTTTTAGCAGCATCAGTGGCTTTGGCATTAGTTGGTTGTGGTAGCGATAGCGATAACAATAACAATAGCAGCAGTGACAATAATGGAAATAACGGTGGTAGCACCTCTCAATTAGCAGAAAAAGCTGTAATTGCAGTGCCAACTGAAGGTAAATTTATCGATGCTAAAGTAATCGGTTTGTTCTATAAGACTGGTGATGTTACTGATTTCACAACCAATGAAGGCGCATTTGATATCGACCAAGAAAATCCAAATGTAACTTTCATTCTAGGTAATGAGTTTGGTGGTTTGGTGTTAGGTAGCTCTTCAGGTCGTCATGTGGTGACGCCATATGAGGCTGTTGGTACTCAAGATCGTGCAGTAAACCTAGCTCGTCTATTGCTAACAATTAATGAAAATGACGTAGATCCTGTTGATGCGGCTGAGATTGCTATTCCTTCGCAAATTACAGGTGCACTGGAAGGTTCAGAAATTCTTTCACTGTTAGCGAAAGTACAATTGGACGATTTTGAACCAGGTGTGGGTCTGAACGCTGTAAACGCAGTATTTACAGCATTGTCGATTCCGGTAGAGAAACTGGTTTCAGCAGAGGATGCATTGAAGCACTTTGAAACAGCGCCAGGCTCCCTAGCTAAAACAACAGATCGTGGTTCAGACGTAGCATTAACTCATTGGGCTAAGGGCTCTAATTGGACCTTTGTCGAACGTTCATCAAAACAACGCGTTAGCTACGATCATGGTCGTGATTTCGATTTAGTCTTACAGATGGATCGTACTTTAGGGGAAGAGTTGTACACTAAAGTGACGGGCCTATCTGTAATGTACTTTAAGTCGACTAAGGAAGCGTTAGTTGGTTTACCGGGCTCAAATGATGGTAGTGTTAGTGGCGATAAAATGGCTATGTACCTAACTTGTGAAGATCAAGGTGGTGAAGCTGACATTTCTCGCAATAATACCGATGGTTTCACAGTTGTGACTTGCGATGATGAAGCTATGTTTATAGAGGACATCGATCCTAAATTTGCAGCACTTCAATCAGCGGGTGGTAATTTTGTATATAGCTTTGTGAACCCGTCATCTACATCTGAATCTGAAGAAAAATTCCTTTGGAATGAAATGACGGAATTTGGAGGTGTTTACGAATGTATGGCTAAGTCATCTTGTACAGAACAAGCGATGACAAAGTACGAGGTAGTACGTCGTAATGATGCTGATGAGGGTGATTCACAAGAGCAGTGGCAAACGGAAACAATGTCGGGCTCATACGATCCAATCACAGATGTTTATACACAAGTACGTCGTAAATATGAAGAAAATAGTGGCTACATTTCTGAAGAAATCAATTTCATTTACCCAGTTGAAAAAATGGGAATTGACCGTTACGTTGATTTTGTAGGTACATGGAAAGTGACGAATACAGCTAACCATGGCTCTTCTGTCGTAACGGAAACTTGGGAGTTTACTGAAACTGGTGTAATCATTGATGGTAAAGAGACTAGTTACCAAGAGCTAGCGATGATGGATTACTGGTGGTTTGGAACGAATAAAGCAGGCCTATCAAAAGCAGCACTTGATCAGTTGAACAGTACTATTCGTTGGAATGACCGTATGGATGGTGAGAGTGAAGATAAGTTTAAAGTTAACCGCTTTAGCTATATTCCAGCAGGTAAAAATTGGGATCGTGGTGTACTAACCAGCTATACTCTAGATCAAGAAACAGGTAATAAATTATCTACAGTAACGATGCAAAAAATTTAATTTTTAAAATTTAGCATGCTAAAGCCCCAAAATTAATTTGGGGCTTTTTTTATTACTGCTAGTTAAGAGATATGACCATAAAAAAGCCACTCATGATGAGTGGCTCTTGGAAGTGAGGGTTAACGAATTGTGTTTTTTTTGCGCTTAGCGCATCGTTACGAATTCTTCGCTGCCCGTTGGGTGGATTGCCACAACTGAGTCGAAGTCAGCTTTGGTTGCGCCCATCTTCATCGCGACACCAAAACCTTGGATCATCTCGTCAACCGCAAAACCAATGCCGTGTAGACCAACCACTTTTTCATCATCGCCAGCACAAACCAGTTTCATTTTGCATGGTTGACGGTGTTGCGTCACTGCGGTGTACATTGCCGTAAAGCCAGAGGTGTAAACCTTCACATTCTCTTTGCCGTACAGATCTTCGGCTTCTTGAGTCGTTAGGCCGATAGTACCGATTGGCGGGTGGCTAAACACAACGGTTGGGACCAGTTTGTAGTCCATCTTCGCCTCTGTTTTGCCGTTAAATAGGCGCTCAGAAAGTTGACGACCGGCTTTAACTGCCACAGGCGTCAGTTCAATGCCGCCTTCCATGATATCGCCAACGCAGTAGATGCCTTTGACGTTAGTCTGTTGGTATTCATCCACTTTGATGTAGCCACGATCGTTGGTTTCAACACCCGTTGACGCTAGGTTGATTGCGTCTGTTGCTGGGTGGCGACCGATCGCCCAAATTAGGCTGTCGACGTTTTGGCTTTCACCGTTTTCAAGGTGAAGCGTAAGGCTGCCATCGGCTTCTTTGATGACTTCTTTTGGTACAGAATGGGTATGAAGCGTTGGGCCTTCAGCGTTCATCACTTCCACCAAGGTATCGATGATCATTGGATCAAAAGTACGCAGTGGTGATTCTTTACGGCAGAATAGGTGAGTCTCTGTGCCTAGCGCGCTCAGAACACCTGCGATCTCAACCGCAATGTAACCTGCACCAACAACGGCAACGCGTTTTGGTTGCTCGGTAAGCTCAAAGAAGCCATTCGAGTCGATACCAAATTCAGCGCCAGGAATATTTGGAATGCTTGGACGACCACCTACGGCAATCAGAATGTGATCAGCGGTGTAAAGCTCACCGTTCACTTCGACTGTTTTTTCGTCAACAAACTTAGCGAAACCTTTAATGACGTTAACTTTGTTGTTGCCCAGTACACGATCGTAAGATTCATGAATACGACCAATATAAGCTTGGCGGCTTTCAATCAGTTTGCCCCAGTTAAGGCCTTTGTATTCAACATCGAAGCCGTAATCTGGTGCGTATAGCTTCATTGCTTCCGCGATTTGTGCACCATGCCACATCACTTTCTTTGGTACACAGCCAACGTTCACACAAGTACCACCAAGGTCTTGTGCTTCAATTAGGGCTACTTTAGCGCCGTACATAGAAGCGCGGTTTGCTGATGCAATACCGCCGCTGCCGCCGCCAATACAGATATAGTCAAAATGAGTCGCCATTACTTTCTCCAATCATTGTTAGGGTGAGGCGAAATAGCATTGCTCAATTGTGGATGCTGACGTATCCCAAGCAATCTAACCTCATGCTCCCTGCTTAAATTTGTGTCCTATAAAACGTATATTGAGGGTGGAGCGGTTGAACTCAATCCACCCTCTGTTATTTTGTTGTGAGCCGCTTAGCTTTTATTGAACAATAAGAGGATTGTTCTGTTTTCTATGAAATCGTACGCCGTCTCTCACGGTTTTATTCTGGAACAATCCAATCCACTTTCCAGTGGCCTGTCGCGGGTGCGATGGCTTCTTTTAGAAAAGGTAAGATTTGTTTCATTTGGTTTTCTAGCATCCATGGTGGGTTGATCACAATCATGCCTGATGCCGTCATGCCACGCTCATTGGTGTCAGGAGAAACGCCCAACTCAATGTTTAGAATCTTACGAATGCCCAAACCTTCAAGGCCTTCGATCATATCTTCGATATCACAACGGTTTACCACCGGGTACCAAATCGCGTAAATACCGGTTGCCCAACGTTTATGGCTTTGAGCGATGGCTTGTACAACATCTCGGTACTCTTTCGCGAGCTCATAAGGCGGGTCAATCAGTACCAAACCGCGACGCTCTCTTGGCGGTAGGCTGGCGATAAGACGTTTGAAACCGTCTTCTTTGTAGATGCTGACTTGGCGATCGCGATGAAATTCTTGCTCAAGCAGTGGGTAATCGCTTGGGTGAAGTTCGGTTAACACCATGCGATCTTGTTCGCGGATTTGTGCGCGCGCTACGCGAGGTGAACCTGGGTAGTAACGCAGTGATTCGCCATTATTCAGCACGCTGATCGATTCAATGTAGCTGCGGATTTCTTCCGGTAAATTTGCGTGATCCCAAATTCGGGCGACACCTTGCTTGTATTCGCCTGTTTTTTCAGACCATTCGTGGGTTAAGTCATAACGACCGACGCCAGAATGCGTATCGTGGTACACAAATGGCGTGTCCTTTTGCTTTAAGGCATCAAGGATAAGGCTTTGAACGATATGTTTGACAACATCAGCGTGGTTGCCTGCATGGAAACTGTGGCGGTAACTTAGCAAGGGATACTCTCGAAATGGTCATGTAGACCATAGTCATTGCAATTAAGATTATGGCTTATTATATACCCAAAACAGGTTAGGATGCTTGTATCAAGCAGTAAGAAAGCGCTAAGCGATCTGAGGCACGTTTGTATCAATGGATGAGCATAATCATCAACGTGACTATTGAAAATCGCTTAATCTACCTATATTTAGTTAAGACGTAACTATTACATAAAAGACGAGCGCGTCAGTTCGCTTTGTGCAACAAAAGGAATGCATTATGTCCAATCCGCTTCTAACGTTTACCGACTTACCTCCGTTCTCGCAAATTCAGCCAGAACACATTAAGCCGGCAGTCGAGCAAGCCATTAGTGATTGCCGCGATAAAATTGAACAAGTGTTGGCAGGCAATACCGAGCCAACATGGGAAAACCTCATTGCACCGATCGAAGAAGTCGACGACCGTCTAAGCCGCATTTGGTCTCCAGTGAGTCATATGAATTCGGTGATGAACAGTGAAGCGTTGCGTGAGGCTTACGAGAGCTGTTTACCACTGCTCTCTGAATATGGCACTTGGGTTGGACAACACAAAGGATTGTTTGAAGCGTATAAAGCCATCAAAGCAAGCGAGGCATTTGCAGGCTTAAACCAAGCAGAACAAAAAACCATTACGGATGCCCTGCGTGATTTCGAATTGTCAGGCATTGGTTTGCCAGTCGAAGAGCAGCGCCGTTATGGTGAAATCAGCAAGCGCATGTCTGAGATTGGCTCACAGTTCTCAAATAACGTGTTAGATGCCACCATGGGGTGGAGCAAGCATGTGACTGACGTGAGCGAGTTGGCAGGTATGCCTGAGTCGGCATTAGCGGCCGCGCAAGCCGCCGCACAAGCGAAAGAGCTTGAGGGCTACCTCTTAACCTTAGACATTCCGTCTTACCTACCCGTCATGACTTACTGTGACAACCAAGCATTGCGTCAAGAATTGTATGAAGCGTATGTCACTCGCGCATCGGATCGTGGTCCGAATGCAGGTAAGTGGGACAACAGCGAAATAATCGCAGAGAAACTCAAGCTGCGTCATGAAATTGCCCGTATGCTTGGCTTCGCGACTTACAGTGAAAAATCTCTTGCGACCAAGATGGCCGAAAACCCGCAGCAAGTTCTGGGCTTTTTGAATGATCTTGCGACCAAAGCAAAACCTCAAGGCGAGCGCGAAGTGGAAGAGCTGCGTCAATTTGCGAAAAGCGAATGTGGCGTAGAAGATCTTAACCTTTGGGACATTGCGTATTACAGCGAGAAGCAAAAACAAAATCTATTCCAAATTTCTGATGAAGAGCTGCGTCCATACTTCCCTGAGCAAAAAGCGGTAAGCGGTTTGTTCGAAGTGTTGAATCGTGTGTTTGGCATGCAAGTGACTGAGCGCCAAGGTGTTGATACCTGGCATGAGTCAGTTCGTTTCTTCGATATTTTTGATAGTGAAGGCACGCTGCGTGGTAGCTTCTATCTGGATTTGTACGCTCGTGAACACAAACGTGGCGGCGCGTGGATGGATGATTGTCGTGGCCGTCGCATGACGCTATCGGGTGATCTGCAAACGCCAGTTGCGTACTTAACCTGTAACTTTAATCGCCCAGTTGGTGATAAACCGGCGTTATTTACCCATGATGAAGTTGTGACGTTATTCCATGAATTTGGCCATGGTATTCACCACATGCTAACGCAAGTGAGCACGGGAGCTGTATCGGGTATCAATGGCGTTCCTTGGGATGCGGTTGAGCTACCAAGCCAATTCTTAGAGAACTGGTGTTGGGAAGAAGAGGCATTGGCGTTTATTTCTGGTCATTATCAAACCGGTGAGCCTCTGCCTAAAGAAATGCTGGATAAAATGTTGGCGGCGAAAAACTTCCAATCAGCAATGTTTATTCTGCGTCAGTTAGAATTTGGCTTGTTCGATTTCACGCTACATGCCGAGTATGATCCGGAAGTTGGCCCTCGAGTATTAGAGACGCTAGCGGCAGTAAAAGCGAAGGTAGCGGTATTACCAAGCTTAGAATGGAACCGCTTCTCGCATAGCTTCAGTCATATTTTTGCTGGCGGCTACAGTGCGGGCTACTACAGCTACTTATGGGCAGAAGTTCTTTCAGCTGATGCTTTCTCTCGTTTTGAAGAGGAAGGCATTTTTAACCCTGAAACGGGTAAGAGCTTTTTGAACAACATTCTCGAAATGGGCGGCAGTGAAGAACCGATGGAGTTGTTTAAGCGCTTCCGTGGTCGTGAGCCAGAGATTGATGCTTTGCTTCGTCATGCCGGTATCACGGCTTAACGCCAGCGAGTTTGATTTAGAACTGCATTAAGCGAGATCGATAAAAGCCTTCCATTTGGAAGGCTTTTTGTTATTGAATCTTGGTGAAATGTTAGCTTTGCAGTTTGGATTTAATCAATTTATCAAGAGAGAGAGGGCCTGGTCCCCAAACCACTACGATGAGGATCATCAAGCCCCATAGCTGGTGGTCATAAAAGCCTTTTTCCCACAGCAATGGGTAAGAGACAACGGCGATAATATTAAACACAAACAAAATGGCCGCCATAGGGCGAGTGAATAAACCAAAAGCCAAAAAAACGGGCAAGATCAGTTCTGCTGCGGTTCCCATATAGGCCGCGATTTCCCAAGGGATCAGTGGTACTTGGTATTCCAGTTCAAAAAGATAAAGAGTGCTATCCCAAGAATTAAACTTAATCAGGCCGGAATTAAAAAAGACCCAAGCGACCCATAAGCGGCAAAACAATAACAGCAGTGGTACAAAGACACACTGGAGCTTGGCAATCATCGCGTCATAGTGGTCAATCCGATTCTTTCCTGCAGTTGTCATAACGCTCTCCTTAGTAATTATTTTCGCTTACGTCGTCGGATGACGTAAGCGTGAATCCTGCGATAACGCCTAATTCAATCATGGCGTTCAATGAACTCAGCAGCTGAGGTTCTATTTCAGCCAATGGTGTGTGCTTTTGCAGTTTCTGCAGTAAGTGAAAATCATGACTGACAAGGGGATGGCCTATGGCAACCCCATTGCTTGAGGTGATGACCACGCCTTGCTCGGGTTGATGGATATTTAAGTCGTTAATCTCATGGTTTTGTACGGCATGATGCAGAGAAAAAAGCGCATATTGGCTTGCGAAGAGTTGCGCATCAGGACGTAAGTGAAAGCAGATGTCTTCATGCTTTTCTGGGGGGAGTTGAGCCAGTTGCGCGAGTGGCATTAATGGCACCGGTTCGACATTAGCAAAGCACTGCTGACTGAGATCAAGTGCCCATTCAAAACGAGCCACCTCAGTACAATAGGGCGCAGCTTGCATCACCGCATCAAAACGCTGCAGAGTGTGGTCAAAATGCTGGCCATAGTCACTGACATCGCCCTTGCTTAACGGTTGGTTTAAGACGTGCTGACGAGCGATCTGTAAAAAGCACTCTTCCCCGAGTAACGCTTGTACGGTCGGGTAGGTGGCTTGCAACACTTCACTTAAACTAATGATGAAATTATTGCGATAGATCTGCATACGCTCTTCGGCACTAAAGCTATCGCTGATAATACCGCACGCTTCCCCTTCAGCTTGATAATGTAACGCTTTGGCAAATTGCTGCTGGAGTCTCTCGAGCTTCATGACGCTTTCCTCTGGGCACTTTTGGATAACGCTTTTTCTAATGGGTTATTGAGTGAAGAGGTTGGCGTTAATTCGGTCAGTATCGTGCTGGCTTTGCTGGCTTCATTAAGCAAAATATCAGGTGTGGGGATGTCGAGGTCCCATTCAATTAATGTGTGGCGCGAGCCATGTTCGGCTGACCATGCTTTAAATAATTGCCAAACGTCAGCGCTGACTGGGCGACTGTGTGTATCAATCCAAATTTCGCCTTTATCTAACTGTTTTGCGGTAAAACCTGCCAAATGAATTTCATCGACGGCAGCGGCAGGGATCCCCGCTAAGTATGCTTCGCTGCTGAATCCATGATTAAACGCAGAGACATGAATATTATTGAAATCGAGCAGTAAACGGCATTCAGTGCGCTGATGCACTTCAGCAAGAAAGTCCCACTCGGTAATCGTTGAGTGGTCAAATTTGACATAACTAGACGGGTTTTCGACGAGCAATGGTCGTTGCAGTGTTTCTTGTACTTCCAATACGTTGCGACAAAACACATCCAAGGCTTCTTCGGTGTAAGGCAGTGGTAATAGGTCATTAAAATGATGGCCACCGTTTTCACACCAGCTTAAATGGTCTGAAACGAAGATTGGTTCGACGTGATCCACCAGTGCTTTCAACGTGGTCAAATGGTCAGCACTGATACGCGCAACACTGCCCAGCGATAAACCAATACCATGACAACTAATTTGGTATTGCTCGCGTAAGGTCAGCAGCTGTCTTCGTGCGAGAGAGTGAGGTTGGAAATAGTTTTCGCTGTGAATTTCTAACCAAGATAAATGTGTAGGCTCGGATAAAAAGAAATCCATATGTGGTGAGCGCAAACCAACCCCAACGAGTGGATGCTGATCAGATAATGTCACAGGCTTTCCTTAAATAGTGTGATGATGGGTTTGGGGCGCAGTGAAATAAAAAGTAAGGTGCGCTGGTTGAGCGTCAGTGCACCAAAACTTAAGTGCCGGTCGTGTGTCGCTTAAGCCGACTCGTTGCTACCACCAGATAATTTGTCACACAAACCTTTCGGAACGACTACGAAAGCATCTTTTTGGTTATCTTCCTTGGCAGTGCCTGCGCATGAACTGGTTTTTGTTGCGCAGTCATTTTTACCCGCCTTAGCCACGCCGTAGCATTTTTCTTTGTCGGCTGCGACCGCTGGTGCTGCGGTTAACATGGTGCCACCTAATGCAACAAGACCGGTGATTACAGCGGTAACGGCTAGATTAGACTTTTTCATAGTAATTTCCTCTGACTGAATTCCTTGGTTTAAATTTGGCAGACTGTTCAACAGTTTGCTCACTTAAAAGGATAGAAAAACCGCGTGAAAACTTTCATTAAAATTAGGATAGCGGGCTAAATGTTGCTTATTTGTTACTTAATCGATTGATGTTTAAGCAATAAAAAAGTGGAAAAAAATTCTCCGTTTTGTGCACATATCGCATAGCTGTTTAGGTTATAATCAACTTTTATGTATAAATAACCAGTAGCTTAGCCATGATAGATCCTTCTTTACTTATCGACGGTCTGAACGATAAACAGCGTGAGGCTGTCGCCGCTCCAATCGAAAACCTACTTGTTCTTGCTGGTGCAGGCAGTGGTAAAACACGCGTGCTTGTGCATCGTATTGCTTGGTTAATGTCGGTTGAGCAAGCGTCACCGTTCTCGATTATGTCCGTGACCTTTACGAATAAAGCGGCGGCGGAAATGCGTGGCCGTATTGAAGAGTTGATGATGGGCAGTTCGTCAGGTATGTGGAATGGCACCTTTCATGGTATTTGCCATCGCATTCTACGTGCACATTATCTTGATGCTAAGCTACCGGAAGACTTCCAGATTATCGATTCAGATGATCAGCAGCGCTTACTTAAGCGCTTAATCAAAGCTCAAAATTTAGATGAGAAGCAGTGGCCACCTCGCCAAGTCTGCTGGTGGATTAATGGCAAAAAAGATGAAGGTTTACGACCTAATCACATTGACGCCTACCATGATCCAATTACTAAAACGTACCTGCAATTGTACAGCGCTTATCAAGAAGCGTGTGACCGTGCTGGCTTGGTCGACTTTGCCGAAATTTTGCTGAGAGCTCACGAGCTGTTGCGTGATAAAACGGCCATTCGTGAGCATTATCAAGCGCGTTTTAAACATATCCTGGTCGACGAATTTCAAGATACCAACAACATTCAATACGCTTGGTTACGTATGATGGCTGGTCGTGATACTCACGTGATGATTGTGGGTGATGATGATCAGTCGATCTATGGTTGGCGTGGTGCTCAAATCGAAAACATCGAAAAGTTCACCCTTGAATTCCCAAGCGTCAATACGATTCGCCTAGAGCAAAATTACCGCTCGACCAAGACCATTCTTGAAGCATCGAACACCCTAATTGCCAATAACACTGAGCGCATGGGTAAAGAGCTGTGGACTGACGGTAAAGTCGGTGAGCCTATTTCGGTTTATTCGGCTTACAACGAGTTGGATGAAGCTCGTTTTGCGGTGAGCAAAATTAAAGAGTGGCGAGAAAAAGGCGGCGTGTTGAATGACACGGCGATGCTTTATCGTAACAACGCCCAGTCTCGTGTATTAGAAGAAGCTTTGTTGCAAGCGGGTTTACCTTATCGTATTTATGGCGGTATGCGATTCTTCGAGCGTCAGGAAATTCGTGATGCATTAGGCTACTTGCGCCTGATTAACAATCGCGATAACGACGCGGCATTTGAACGTATCGTAAACACGCCAACGCGTGGTCTTGGTGATAAAACGTTAGAAACCGTGCGCTTTGCGGCGCGCGATCGCGGTTGCACCATGTGGGATTCTTGTGTGGCATTGATTGATGAGCAAGTGCTGACCGGCCGAGCAGCGGGTGCGCTAAGCCGCTTTATTGAACTGATCAATGCCATGGAAGATGACACGCGCGAAATGTCATTGCATGAGCAAACTGACCATGTGGTGAAATACTCGGGTTTGTTTGCGATGTACGAGCAAGAAAAGGGTGAAAAATCCAAAGCACGTATTGAGAACTTGGAAGAATTAGTTACCGCAACTCGTCAATTTGAAAAGCCGGAAGAAGCGGATGAGATGAGTGAATTAACCGCTTTCTTAACCCATGCTGCGCTAGAAGCGGGTGAAGGGCAAGCCGATGAATTTGAAGACGCGGTGCAACTGATGACATTGCATAGCGCAAAAGGCTTGGAATTCCCAATGGTGTTTATGGTTGGCGTCGAAGAAGGGATGTTCCCAAGTCAGATGTCAGCAGAAGAGGCAGGGCGTTTGGAAGAAGAACGCCGCCTTTGTTATGTCGGCATGACGCGTGCAATGGAAAAGCTCTACATTACCTATGCGGAAATGCGCCGTTTGTATGGCCAAGATAAATACCATAAGCCATCACGTTTTATTCGTGAACTTCCAGAATCGTGTCTAGATGAAGTGCGCATGAAAGCGCAAGTCAGCCGTCCTTCAAGTAGCGGTCGTTTCAGCCAAACGGTGGTAAAAGAGAGTTTCAACGAAACCGGCTTTACGCTCGGTTCTCGTGTTCTCCACCCGAAATTCGGCGAAGGCACCATCATTAACTTTGAAGGCAGTGGCCCACAAAGCCGCGTACAAGTCGCCTTTAATGGTGAAGGCATCAAGTGGTTAGTGACCGCTTATGCACGATTAGAAAAGCTCTAATCAGCAAACTAAATTGAACTCAAAGGCGTACTTCGGTACGCCTTTTTAGTATTTGGCCTATGGGTGTCCAAAAGCTATTTAATCCGTTCTGCTCTCAACATTGACGATGAGAATAGAGGAATTAAAGAGGGGGTTTTCAAAGTAGTGGGGATAGTAGCTAGGCGATAAATAAGTGAATCCCCTGAGCATAGTGAGCTATGTGATGGGATGAGTGAAAATTGCCAACAACGCAGCAGCAATAAATAGGCAGGTAAAAAAGAAAAACCCCGAGGGGCTAGGCCCTTCGGGGTTATGGTCTTACTCGCAGCAATCCGGCTACTAAAAGTGCTCCATGCATCAAATCCATGATAGTGTGCTGCAGTCCTTCAGCGTATTCCTTTCGTCGCCATCCTAGCGGTGTCCTTGACCTTATCCTGGTCTACTAATCTTCCTGATTAGCTCTCATCACTTGATCCCTGAGCGGTGTCCATGACATCTTCCTGATGTTCAGTCCTTGCCTCGTCCAGAGGTGTCCATTTCCCATCCTTAGTAGCAACCATCCTAGTTACTATTGCGTCCGTTCAATGTCCTATTTGCTATCCGTGCCGATTATTCATCCTAAATAACCGTATCTTCTTCCTGAAGATGACCTATTCCTTGGCCGTTTCCTGTTCCGTGTCAGAATCCTTCCGACAGGGTTTATATTACGACTTTCTCGATTCAGAACAATTGATGTAATCGATTTCTTTGTAGTAGCCAGTTAAGTGCTAATGGCTATTGTCTATATTTATCAAGTACTTGCGTGTTTTTGTGCGTTTTTTTCTTTGAAAGAATATGCAATGTCCCAAGCGTCTTGTAAGAGATCTCTCACAAGAGCTAGGGCAGATCGGCGATCTTGATGCAAAAATTATAGCCACGTTAGTGAAGAAAGAGTGGTCCACAAAATCGTTAAGCCAATCAAACTAAAGAGAATTCCGCACGCACCATCAATATATTTGCTGGCCTGATACAGTTTTTTCTGTAAGCGCGCACTGGATAATAGCCAAGCCAGTAAAGAGAACCATAACAACGATAAGCTCCACAAAATCAATAACGCAGCCCCTTTGCCAGCGAGTGACATGGTCGCAGGGACAAGGCTCGACATTAAACTGACAAAAAAGACGAGCGCCTTGGGGTTGAGAATGTTGGTCATAAAACCCCGTGAGAAGGCTTGGCGTTTATTGCTCAGCAGATATTGCGATTTATTTTTAGTACCTGATGACTCTTCAGATTGAAATGCCCCACGTAATGCGCCTATGCCTAGATAGAGTAAGTAACTCCCGCCTAATAATTGCAGCGCGGCAAATAATGCGGGGTGTTGCTGTACTAAAAAGCTTACGCCAGTCAGGCTGAAAATAGAATGGAGCAAGATGCCGCAGGATAACCCCAAAGCAATAAATAGCCCGGTTTGGCGGCCATAACGCGATGCGTTTTGCACCACTAAAGCAAAGTCAGGCCCTGGGCTCATTAGCGCGACCCAATGCACAGCAGCAAGAGTTGCAAGGATGGTTATTTCGTTCATGACAAGATACTAGGTAGGAATAATGGTGTGATTATCACTGTTTGATGTGCTTCAGGCTTGTAAATTTTGATCACTCACTGATTTTAGCTGGAGGAACGCCAAAATTATGTTTGAAGGCTTTGCTGAAGTGAGCTTGGTCATAAAAGCCGATTTGATGGGCGACATAGGTGGCGTTGTGGCCTTGTTGCAGCAGTCTCATGCCATGCTCCAAGCGCAGCCTGCTTAGCCAAGCATAAGGGGTGATCCCCATTTGCATTTTAAAGTGGCGTTGAAATTGGGTGGGCGTTAAATGACACAAGTTGGCCAGTTGTTCTAAGCGGATCGGTTGATCAAGATGATCGAGAATAAAGGATTTTAATGTGGCGATGGATTGGCGACCGAGTGGGGTTACTTTTTCTTGTTGGCCATAACCAAACTGGGAAAATAGCTGATCAAACCCTTCCAGCGGTAAGCAATCTTTAGCGAGTTGACTCTGTGAATCATCACCTAGTAATCGATGCAGTTGGTAAAGTTGATTAAAAATGGCGGGATTCGAAATAATCGTCTGACGGAAACTCAAAATCTGATCGGGTTGAGTGTATTGCGCAAGCTGTGTTAGCCAGCTTGGGTCGATGACAAACACTTTAGTTTGGTAGCCACGTTCCAATACCGAGTTGCCGTCGTGCAATTCATCCGGTGCCATGAGCACGACTTGGCCTTGCCCGATATGATGTTGTTGACCTTGATGGTGAAAACGCTGTTCGCCCTGGGTGATGAGCCCAATGTGAAAATCAAGATGATAGTGGCGTTGAAAGGCGAACTGTTGATATCGCGCATCAATCAAATTAATCGATTCACTGATGGTGTTGCTGTATTTAACACTATCCATAAAAAAATAAGCTTGGTGAACATTTCACCAAGCTTATCGAGCGAGCAATAAATTGTCTTGTATAAAATTAACGGTTGAGTGCTTTTTTATTACGACGGTTGTTACGCAAACCATCAACGCTAAAGACCACCAAAGCGCCCCAGATAAAGACAAAGGTAAGGGCTTTATCGAGGTTGAAAGCTTCCCCATAAACCAATACGGCCAGTAAGAACATTAAACTTGGGCCAATGTATTGGAAAAATCCGAGTGTAGAGAGCTTTAATCGGGTCGCCGCGCCGGTAAAACACAAGAGTGGCAAAGTGGTAATCACACCCGCTGAGACCAATAAAATATTTAATGTCATCGGGTTGAGTTCTAAATTGGAGGTCGCAGAATCGGCTATCCATAACAGATAGATTGCGGCCGCAGGCAATAAGACTAAGGTTTCAATAAATAATCCGGTTTGATCGCCAACGCTGACTTTTTTTCGTAGTAAGCCATAAAAACCGAAGGAGCATGCAAGCCCGATGGCGACGATAGGCACCGAGCCAAAAGCCATGATTTGAACCAGAACGCCACCAGTGGCCAGCGCCACTGCCACCCATTGCATTTTCCTTAAGCGTTCGCCCAAAAATAGCATGCCGAGTAACACATTGATCAGTGGGTTGATGAAGTACCCTAAGCTGGCATCGAGCATATGGTTGCTGTTGACCGCCCAGATGAAAATCAACCAGTTCGAACCAATCAGTACCGATGAGGTGAGCAGGTAGAGCATTTTGCGCTTATCGACCATCACATCACGCACACTGTGCCAGTGGCGGCCAAAATGGAGCAGGGCAGCAAGTAAGAAAAAGGACCAAACCACGCGATGGCTTAATATTTCTAAGGGGGCAACAGCGCTTAGCGATTTAAAATAAATCGGAGCGATACCCCACATGGTGTAAGCACCAATAGCAAACAGGATACCTTGGCGCGATCGTTGTTGTAATTCTTCTGGAGTCATACAAGATCACTAACTGTTTTAAAAATGAGGGGAATTGGCCAGTATAAAAGCGGCCTGATAAAACGCCTAACAATTTGCAGTTTTATTCGCCAGCGTTCCCCACTACAATGTGCCACTTACCTCGCACTGAGTAACTGAGAAATAGATGACCTCGACACTTTTAGCCCAACCTGACGAAGAGATAACTGTCACTGCACAAAGTGTGCTTGAACAGGTGTTTGGTTATCAACAATTCCGTTCAGGACAAGAGCAAGTGATTGAGGCGGCGATTCAAGGCCAAGACAGCCTTGTGATCATGCCTACAGGTGGCGGAAAGTCGCTCTGTTATCAAGTTCCTGCACTGGTTCGTCATGGCTTAACCTTGGTGATTTCGCCTCTGATTTCATTGATGAAAGACCAGGTGGATCAGTTAAAGGCTGATGGCGTGGCGGCAGAATGCGTTAACTCAACCATGTCGCGTGAAGATCTTATTTCTGTCTATAACCGGATGAATTCCGGCGCCCTTAAGCTGGTTTACGTCTCGCCAGAACGCGTATTGATGCGTGATTTTATCGAGCGTTTGCAAGGGTTGTCTCTGAGCATGATTGCGGTTGATGAAGCGCATTGTATTTCTCAATGGGGACATGACTTCCGACCAGAATATGCCTCGCTTGGTCAACTGAAACAATATTTCCCGCACGTGCCATTTATGGCGCTAACCGCGACCGCCGATGACGCAACGCGTAATGACATTGTCAGCCGTTTGCAGTTGGTTGACCCGCTAAATTATTTAGGCAGCTTTGACCGCCCGAATATTCGCTATACCTTGCTGGAAAAACATAAGCCGGTTTCACAGATCATTCGCTACCTTGATACTCAAAAGGGGCATTGCGGCATCATTTATTGTGGCAGCCGTAAAAAAGTCGAAATGGTGACGGAGAAACTGTGCAATAACCACATTCGTGCGGCGAGCTATCATGCCGGTCTAGATGCGGATGAACGCGCTTACGTGCAAGAAGCTTTTCAGCGTGACGACATTCAGATCGTTGTCGCCACCGTCGCTTTTGGTATGGGGATCAATAAACCCAACGTGCGCTTTGTGGCTCACTTTGATATTCCACGTAATATTGAATCTTACTATCAAGAAACCGGTCGAGCGGGTCGTGATGGTTTGCCGGCAGAAGCGGTGATGCTGTATGACCCTGCGGACATTAGCTGGCTACGCCGCATGCTAGATGAAAAACCGGAAGGGCCTCAAAAGCAGGTCGAAGCCCATAAGCTCAATGCCATGAGTGCGTTTGCAGAAGCGCAAACTTGTCGTCGACAGGTATTGCTCAATTATTTTGGCGAATATCGTGATAAGCCGTGTGGCAACTGCGATATTTGTTTAGATCCGCCTAAGCATTTTGATGCCACACAAGAAGCACAAAAAGCCCTGTCGTGTGTTTATCGGGTCAATCAAAGCTTTGGTATTGGCTATGTAGTGGAAGTACTGCGCGGTATGCAAAATATCCGTATCCGCGAGCAAGGCCATGATAAGTTATCAACCTATGGTTTAGGGCGTGATCACAGCCATGATTATTGGGTGAGTATTTTCCGTCAGCTGATCCATAAAGGTTTATTGTTCCAAAATATCACCCGCAATTCGACGCTACAGTTGACCGAAGAGGCACGCCCGCTATTGCGTGGCGACATGACTCTTGAGCTTGCGGTGCCACGTCTGGATACTGCCGCTCGCGCTGCAAAATCAGATAAACTCTCGAGTAAGAATTACGATAAAAAGCTATTTGCTAAATTACGTAAACTGCGAAAATCGATTGCAGATGAAGATGGCTTGCCACCTTACGTTGTCTTTAGTGACGCAACCTTAATTGATATGGCGGAAATATTGCCGATGTCTTATGGCGAGATGTTGGCCGTGAACGGGGTTGGTCAGCGCAAACTCGAAAAATACGCAGATCCATTTTTAGACCTCATTCAGGATCACATCACTCAGCATGGTTAATAAAATGGAATTTGGCTTGATCGAATATCAAGCAGAGCAGGGAAGAGTTGTACTCAATACACCAGGTTTTGATTTTGATTCTTTCCCGCAATTAGGTGAGCGTTTACTTGCCGCATTGCCCGCGACCGTGATTGAAAAGCAATGTGATGCAGACATTCACTCTTGGCTGATTGATTTTGAAGAGTGCCAAATGTTTCTCAAAGCCGAGCATTACAGCGAAAGTGTTTGGTTTGAAAGCCTCTCAGGTATGCATTGCCAAGACGAGCTTTCCTTCCTTGCAACGTTGTTCCAACAAGGCTTTTGTTTGCCTGAACAATAGGCATTTTGTCGTTCCAAAATCCATCTTGCAGACAAAGCTGGTTAATGTATAATCGCCCGCCTCTTGCTGTTCGGTATAAACACGACACAGTCAGGACACATTCACTTTTATTTTAAACATTGTTGGTAAGTATTCGCTTCGTTTCTCTTTTTGAGATAACTCAGTGAGCACGATTTGGGTTCCCTCACCCCCAAACCAAACTAAAAAGGTATCGCATGAGTAACTTTACGTCTGCGCAACAGCGCAACGCCCTTCTATATTTGGCTACATTCCACCTGATCATTATTGCATCAAGTAATTATTTGGTTCAGTTGCCTTTTACCGTTTTTGGCTTCCACACTACGTGGGGTGCTTTTACATTTCCCTTTATTTTCCTAGCGACTGATTTAACGGTTCGTGTTTTTGGTGCTCAAATGGCGCGTAAAATCATCTTTTTGGTGATGTTACCGGCGTTGATCGTCTCTTACCTACTGTCAGTTGTTTTCTTTGAAGGTCAGTATCAAGGCTTTGCTCATCTTGGTGAGTTCAATGTGTTTGTCGCGCGTATTGCGGCGGCAAGCTTTATGGCTTACTTACTTGGCCAAGTGTTGGACGTGCAAGTCTTTAACCGTTTACGCCAGATGAAACAGTGGTGGATTGCACCAACGTGTTCAACCTTGTTTGGTAATGCAATCGACACGATGGCATTTTTTGCGGTGGCATTTTACCAAAGCCCAGATCCATTCATGGCCGAGCATTGGATGGAAATTGCATTAGTAGACTACGGCTTTAAATTGGTGATCAGCCTTGGCTTGTTTGTACCAATGTATGGTGTCTTACTGAATTTCTTAGTGAAGAAACTCACGGCAGTAAACCCAGATTTTGAATTAATGGGTGCCATGAATAAAGCGTCTTAGGTAATGCGATACCACTGAAAAGACAAAGCCCGCATTGATAGCGGGCTTTTTTGTATCTGTTAAGAATGGCGCTTTTGAGAGTTCGCGCTGAGTTTAACGACTGATAATGGTCAGTGGCCAGCCAATATCACTTTGACGGTTTGCTTCAATTTCTAATTCGCTTGCGGTAAGCGGATTACTCGCCAACCATTGAGCATCAATAAATAAAGTGAGCTTATCGCCTTCCGACTGCAAAATAACGTGTGGTTCTAATGCTTGTTGGCGACGATGAGTTAGTTGAACCGATAAACGCAATAATCGAAGCACACGTTTCGCACTCGCGCTTGAAATAGCGTGTTGTTCTGGTAAAGAATTCAGCTGTTCTCGGTAACGACGAACGACTTCGGCAAGTAAGTATTTTTGTGCTCGCGTGTAGCCAGGCAGGTCGAGATTTTTGAGTAGATAGGCGGCGTGTTCGCCCCCTTTCTTGATGTCAATCGCGAGCCCTATTTCATGCAATTTTGCGGCAGTTGTAAGCATGGCAATCGCTTGTTGCTCAACCAACCAATCTGGTTCGCATTGGCTGAGTAAACGTTGGGCAAGATTGGCAACTTGTTGGCCATAAATGTCGTCTATTTGATAACGACTTTGTACGCTTGCAATGGTTCGAGCGCGTATGTCATCTTGCTTGAGTTCGTCGACCATTTCATACACTAAGCCTTCGCGGAGAGCTCCGCCAGCTAAGGTCATCGAGTCGATGTTCAGCAGTTCGAAGATGGCGATAAGAATAGAGAGACCGCTAGGGAAAACCAAAGCGCGTTCGAGGGTTAACCCTTCGATGTCCAATTCTTCTAAATGATCAGCCAGCATCGCTTGCTTTTGCAGGCGCTTTAGTTTGGCATGAGTAATTACCTCATCCATTCCTTGCGCCAGCATGATTTCTTGTAATGCTTGTACCGTGCCAGAGGCTCCGACACAAACATCCCAGCCTAACTCGGTGTATTGTTCAAAGATGGGGTGTAAGGTTGCTTTCGCAGCTTCAATTGCATGATTGAAGTTCGTGATATTGAGTTGGCGATCTTTAAAGTGGCGATCTAACCAAGTCACACAGCCCATTTTTAGGCTAGTGAGCGCTTTGGCTTCAAAGCCTTCACCAATAATTAGTTCGGTGCTTGCTCCGCCAATATCAACCACTAAGCGACGTCCGCTTCCCCCTGAAGTATGAGCGACACCTTTATAAATGGTGGCCGCTTCTTCTTCACCACCAATGACCTCTATTTTATAACCGAGAATCTGGTTTGCTTTCTCTAAGAAAACATCCACGTTAGTCGCCGTACGTAATGTTGCCGTACCGACAATACGAATGTTTTCTTGAGGGATATCTTGCAGTCGCTCTGCAAATAAACTCAAGCAATCCCAACCTCTTTGCATGGCTTCTTGGCTTAACGAATTGTGTTCGTTCAACCCAGCGGCAAGGCGAACCTTACGCTTAATTTTCGCCATGGTCTGAACGCTGCCATCAATATGACGCACAACGAGCATATGAAAACTGTTCGACCCGAGGTCGATAGCGGCGTACAGCGGAGAGGGGACAACTTGGCTCATAGCGACTTAAGAATCCTTTTGTTGACGCGGTGGGCGTGAACGATTTGGTTTGCGATTACCAGTGCGGGAGCCACCCGTATTAGTGCGGCGTTGCTGCTGGTTATTGCGTGTACGCATGCGAATTGGCGCTGGTAGATCCTGCAACAATGCTGAAGAATCGTAATCAGAAACAGGAATCGTATGCTCAATGTACTCTTCGATCGCCGGTAAGTTGATCGCGTACTGCTCACAAGCAAATGTGATTGAGTGACCACTTGCACCAGCACGACCAGTACGGCCGATACGGTGAACGTAATCTTCACAATCGTCAGGTAGGTCGTAGTTAAATACGTGCGTTACCTGTGGGATGTGTAGGCCACGTGCTGCAACATCGGTTGCAACCAAAATGTCCACTTCACCTTGAGTGAATTGCTCAAGAATGCGCTCACGTTTTTTCTGCGGTACATCACCGGTCAGTAGACCTACGCGGTGTTTATCGGCCGCAAGATGACCCCAGATTGAATCACACATGTGCTTAGTGTTAGCAAAAATGATGGCGCGATCTGGCCACTCTTCTTCAATAATTGTTTGAAGAAGAGGCATTTTATCTTCATTTGAAGGATAAAAGAGTTCTTCTTGAATACGGTGACCTGTTTTTTGCTCTGGTTCTACAACCACTGATTCAGGTTCATTCATGTGTTCAAATGCAAGTTCTTGTACACGGTAAGACAGTGTTGCTGAGAACAGCATGTTCAAACGTTCTTTTGGTTCAGGCATACGACGGAACAAGAAACGAATGTCTTTAATAAAGCCAAGATCAAACATGCGATCTGCTTCATCTAAGACAACCACTTGAATGTTATTCAAGTGAAATACACGTTGCTTGTAGAAATCGATGATACGGCCCGTTGTGCCAATCAAGATATCAACGCCCTGCTCAAGCTTAGTCACTTGCTTCTCGTAGCTTTCGCCACCATAAGCTAATGCCGCTTTAAGACCGGTGCTTTCAATTAGCGGCTCAGCATCATTATAGATCTGAATCGCTAGTTCACGCGTTGGTGCCATGATGATGGCACGAGGCTGTGTAGGCTGGCGGCCTTCATGCTCTGGTGTCGTCAGTAGGTGGTTAAAAGTAGCAGTAAGGAACGCTAACGTCTTACCAGTACCCGTTTGGGCCTGGCCTGCAATATCACGGCCGGAGAGCAGGACCGGCAGCGCCTGAGCTTGGATAGGGGTACAATATTCGAACCCTTTTTGCTCCAAACCCTTTGTAACTTGGGGCTTTAATCCCAAATCGGCGAACTTTTGCTCTGTGATGTGCGTCTTTTTCATTGCTATAGAATATCAGCTTAAGCTTGCAATACGAAAGTAAATACATTCCAATAGAGCATCTCAATACTGGTTATCATCCAACCAGTTCCGAAAAATGCATTGGAGTGGAAGATGAGTGATAAGATTTTGCAGCTAACTGATGAAGGTTTTGAAAACGACGTAATCAACGCTGCAGGCCCGGTTCTTGTGGATTTTTGGGCAGAATGGTGTGGTCCTTGTAAGATGATTGCCCCTATTCTTGATGAAATCGCAGAAGAATACACAGGCAAACTCACTATCGGTAAATTGAATATCGATCAAAATGCAGGAACGCCACCTAAATTTGGCATCCGCGGTATTCCAACGTTGCTTCTATTTAAAGATGGCAGCGTGGCAGCAACGAAAGTTGGCGCTCTGTCTAAAACTCAGTTAAAAGAGTTCTTAGAAGCTAACCTGTAAGACCGACTGATAAACAAAACCGTACATTTTTCACAATGTGCGGTTTTGTTTTTGAACGGCAACAAAAGATAGACTAGGCTAGTATTTAGTGATAATTTATCGCACGTAAATTAAACAAGTATCCTCTTCTTGGTCGATCCAGAGACCAAATCCATCTTACTCAATAAAACAGATCCTATTTTGACTAAACAAGCATCTACCACCATGAATCTAACAGAACTGAAGAGCAGACCTGTTTCTGATCTTGTCAAACTTGGCGAAAGCTTAGGCCTTGAAAACCTTGCTCGTCTAAGAAAACAAGACATCATCTTTGCCATCCTAAAAGCGCATGCAAAAAGCGGTGAAGATATTTTTGGCGATGGGGTTCTGGAAATTCTACAAGACGGTTTTGGTTTCCTACGTAGTGCAGACAGCTCTTACTTAGCTGGCCCTGACGATATTTACGTTTCACCAAGTCAAATTCGTCGTTTCAACCTGCGTACAGGTGATTCGATTGCCGGAAAAATTCGTCCACCAAAAGATGGCGAACGTTACTTTGCATTACTTAAAGTAAACACGGTAAACCACGACAAACCAGACAACGCGCGTAACAAAATCCTGTTTGAAAACTTAACCCCTCTACATGCTAATGAACGCATGACGATGGAGCGTGGTAATGGTGCAACGGAAGATATTACAGCACGTATTCTTGATTTGGCTTCACCTATTGGTAAAGGCCAACGTGGTCTGATTGTAGCGCCGCCAAAAGCCGGTAAGACAATGTTGCTACAAAACATTGCTCAGAGCATCGCTTACAATCACCCTGAATGTGAATTAATGGTACTTCTTATCGACGAACGTCCAGAAGAAGTAACTGAGATGCAACGTCTTGTAAAAGGCGAAGTAATTGCATCAACATTTGATGAACCAGCTTCTCGCCACGTACAAGTAGCAGAAATGGTTATCGAAAAAGCGAAACGTCTTGTTGAACACAAGAAAGACGTAGTGATCTTGCTTGACTCTATCACTCGTCTAGCGCGTGCATACAACACGGTCGTTCCTTCATCAGGCAAAGTACTGACTGGTGGTGTGGATGCGAATGCTCTACATCGTCCAAAACGTTTCTTCGGTGCAGCACGTAACGTAGAAGAAGGCGGCAGCTTAACGATCATCGCAACAGCGCTAGTTGATACGGGTTCTAAGATGGACGAAGTCATCTACGAAGAGTTTAAAGGTACAGGTAACATGGAACTGCACCTAAACCGTAAGATTGCTGAAAAACGCGTATTCCCTGCGATTGATTTCAACCGTTCAGGTACTCGTCGTGAAGAGTTGCTTACGAAGAGTGATGAATTACAAAAAATGTGGATTCTGCGTAAGATCGTTCACCCAATGGGCGAAGCTGATGCAATGGAATTCCTCATTGATAAATTAGCGATGACGAAGACCAATGATGAGTTCTTCGATGCAATGCGTCGCCAATAATTCAGTTGTTTAAAAAAACGCCACCGTAATTACGGTGGCGTTTTTGTTTGCATTCTATTCAGCGGAAGAGCACAATGACTGCAAATGTTACAAGGAGGTTAACATGCAACAAGGAATGTTGTCGTCGCTTCTCCTGTCCCTCTTCTTGGCGTTGGGAAGTCTCAATGCGGTAGCGACAGAAATGCCCCCCGAGCGGGTTGAGCTTTGGTTACAGAGTGATCATATGCATCACAAAGTCGCTGAATTACTGCTGCATGTGGTCGAGGATGATCTCGACGCTCTCAATTTCTCCCTTCAAAGATTAGCGTTTCCTCAACAGGAAGTCGCACGCTACTTGCTTCTGCAAAAGTTAGAACAACAAAACATGATTCTCACGCCCAGAATGGCTATTTTTGTGGAACAGCAAAAAGCAATGATTCCAACTTACCAAGTGTTAGAGCGAGGAGATGGGTACGAATTCAGTATCCCGGCATTTAACTTTCCCGCGATCGCTAGCCGATTGCTAAAGCGTTGGCAACAGGATCAATCTACGCTCGATTTTGTCATGCAAGCAGAGCGAAAAGAGCTTGAGCTACGGCATTGGTTAACAGAAGGGTCAGATTACCAGCAGCAAACGCGTGAAAAACTTTTTATACGTGAACTGGATAGTTTGTCTCTTGAAGCGGTAGAGTTTTTGACGCAGCAACTCACCCAAGAGGTGGTTGTGAGTTGGTTGCCTTCGTCGGAAGTTATGGTGAGGCTTGCTCAGGTGAGTGAGGATGTGGCCATATATAAACTCGTTTGGTTGATGAAGGCGGATCACTACACTCAGAATGAGCTCAGTCGATTAGCACAAGTTGGCGATACCTTTGCGCAACAACAAATTATGCAGGCGGCCAGCAATCCGAGCCTACGTGAGCAAGCGCTCACGGCGCTAACCTCGATGAATCCTATTAGTCACGAAGTGAAAGCATTTTTGATTGCGAGAATGAATAATAGTGAAGAGGTGTCACTGGTCGCAGATTTGCTTGCTCGACAAGGCCACTCGGCTTGGTTGGTTGAATTAGTGTCTAGTGATACTCATGTAAAACGCAGCGCCATTCTCAGTGTGTTAGGTCAATAAGCGCTTGTAATACCCATACGGAAAACAAGGATCGGAGATCCGATTTTGTTTGATATACTGAACGCAGTTTAACCAGATAATTAGAAGATCTATGAGTTTTAAGGACTTGCGCGATTTTGTTGACCTGCTTGAGAAGCAAGGAAAGCTAAAACGTATTACTCACCCTGTCGATCCTCACTATGAGATGACGGAAATCAGCGATCGCGTGCTACGGGCTGGCGGTCCCGCCTTATTGTTCGAAAATCCGATTGGCTATGATTATCCTGTCTTGACCAATTTATTTGGTACACCCGAGCGGGTCGCTATGGGAATGGGACGCTCAGAAGTGAAAGAACTGCGTGAGGTGGGTAAATTACTGGCGTATTTAAAAGAGCCAGAACCACCGCGTGGCTTTAAAGATGCCCTTGATAAACTCCCAGTATTTAAGCAAGTGCTCAATATGCCCGCTAAGCGTTTGCGTAAAGCCCCTTGTCAGGAAATTGTTTGGCAAGGTGAAGACGTCGATCTCGATAAAATTCCGGTAATGAGTTGCTGGCAAGATGATGTCGCGCCATTACTGACTTGGGGATTGACGATCACAAAAGGGCCGAATAAAAAACGCCAGAACCTCGGCATTTATCGCCAGCAAAAAATCAGTAAAAATAAAGTGATTATGCGTTGGTTGGCCCACCGTGGCGGTGCGTTAGATCTACGTGACTGGATGGAAACTCATCCAGGTGAACGATTTCCGGTTTCGGTGGCATTTGGCGCTGACCCTGCGACGATTCTCGGCGCGGTTACCCCTGTTCCAGATAGTCTGTCAGAATATGCTTTTGCAGGACTATTGCGAGGCAGCCGAACAGAAGTTGTGAAATCGTTAAGTAATGATTTGGATGTGCCGGCGAGCGCTGAGATGGTGTTTGAAGGCTATATCGATCCGCAAGAGTTTGCTGATGAGGGGCCTTACGGTGACCATACAGGTTACTATAACGAAAAAGAAAAACACCACGTCTTTACTATCACGCACATTTCCATGCGCCAAAAACCAATTTATCACAGTACGTACACCGGACGCCCACCGGACGAACCTGCGGTCTTAGGCGTCGCATTAAACGAAGTCTTTGTCCCTATTTTACAAAAGCAGTTTCCTGAGATAGAAGACTTCTACCTACCGCCAGAAGGTTGTTCTTATCGTATGGCGATCGTGACGTTGAAGAAGCAATACCCTGGACACGCCAAACGCGTCATGATGGGGGTATGGTCTTTCTTACGTCAGTTTATGTACACCAAATTTGTTATCGTATGCGATGAATCGGTTAATGCCCGAAATTGGGATGATGTGGTTCAAGCTATGACCACAAATATGGATCCGGTGCGAGACACCTTACTCATTGAGCATACGCCGATCGATTCATTAGATTTCGCCTCTCCTGTGGTTGGCCTAGGCTCTAAAATTGGTTGGGATGCCACGATTAAATGGGAGGCCGAGTTAGCGACAAGCTCACCGGAATCTGGGGCGGAGCTGGAAGCGCCATTAGATATTCTAGAACAAATAAAATTAGCCAATCCAACGATTCGTGACATCTATTTACCTAAAGGGGCGAAGGATGGCCAGATGGTGTTGGTGGCAATTGAAAAGCAACACCCAGGTGAAGGTCAACAAGTCATCGCAGAGATATGGTCGTCATTATCACCGCTTGTCGATCCAAAATTTGTTGTGGTCGTTGATGATGTCAATGTTCGTGATTGGAACGATGTCATTTGGGCGATAACAACTCGTATGGATCCCGCTCGCGATAGTTTGCTTGAACGTAGTTCTGGTGTGGGGCGTATTGCTTTGGATGCGACCAATAAACTTGGTAATGAAGCCTCGCGAGAGTGGGGGATTCCCATCAAGAAAGATCCACTATTGGTCGACAAAATTGATGCGATATGGCATCAATTGGATTTGTAATGGCAAGCCTTGTTACGTTATTACCGAGTCAGGTAACATTTGAAGTCCCAGCAGGACAAACGGTATTGGAAGCCGCGCTCAACAATAATATAAGCTTCCCTCATCGTTGTCAGGTTGGCGCATGTGCGATGTGTATGTGCAAAAAAGTATCAGGGGAGATTCATTATGAATTGGAACCGATGCTTACAGAACAAGAACAACAGCAGGGGTGGATATTTGCATGCCTTGCGTATACAGAAAGTAATTTAGTGCTTACTTTTGAAGAGTAAGCAAGAGGAACACCATGAGCATTCAATGTAAAGTTAAGTCGATAGAATCACTCGCTGCGAATACCTATCGAATCCTGCTTCATCCAGAGCAGCTAGTTACCTTTAAAGCAGGTCAATACCTAATGGTAGTGATGGGCGAAAAAGACAAACGTCCATTTTCGATTGCGAGTAGCCCTTGCCGGCATGAAGGTGAACTTGAGCTACATATTGGTGCGGCGGAGCAAAATGCTTACGCACATGAAGTGGTTGAGGCAATGAAGGCAGCTCTAGTCGATGGCACATCAATTATGGTTGATGCCCCGCATGGGGATGCATGGATACAAGAAGAAAGTGAACGTCCATTGTTACTGATTGCCGGTGGTACTGGTTTTAGTTATGTCCGCTCTATCCTGGATCATTGCATCGCACAACGAAAAGTGAATCCGATTTACCTTTATTGGGGAGCGCGTGATGATAGCCAACTTTATGCCGCAGAAGAACTGACAACGTTAGCTGAGCAATACGCGCATGTGCATTTTATTCCCGTCGTTGAACAGGCGCCAAGTGAATGGCGAGGTAAAGTCGGCAATGTATTAGAAGCAATAAGTGAAGACTTCGATACACTCGCTGATTTTGATATCTATATTGCGGGTCGTTTTGAAATGGCCGGCGCTGCCCGTGAACAATTCACACAAAACAAGCAGGCGAGAAGCGACAGAATGTTTGCGGATGCTTACGCTTTTATCTAATTAAGAGCAACACAAGCACATAAAAGAGGGCGTTTAGCTCTCTTTTTCATCGTTTTGTTGCAACTTTAACCGGTTGATGGTTTTTTTAAAGTTTTTGCACAAAAATGCTTGCCAATAAAATTCAGTTCCCTATAATGCGCAACCACTGACAGGGCATACGCCGCAAGGCTTAAGCGATTGTTAGAGAGGTAGAAAGTTATCGGAAAATAAATTAAAAAAGTATTTGACTCTTTTAATTATCTCGTTAAAATTCACCTCCGCTTTGAGAGAAACTCTTAAAGCAACGCTCTTTAACAATATAAACCTATCAATCTGTGTGGGCACTCGTTGATGATAATCCAATAAGTTGTTACTTAGGTAACGACTGTTTCTTCGGAAACACAATTGGGTTCAATGAACTGAGTGACCAATCGAGATTAAGTTTACTTAATCTTGGCACAGTCAATTCATTACCATTCTGTTGGAATGGTAATAGCTTTAAAATTACTTCTTACTTTCGAGTAAGAACAGTTTTGAAGTCAGTATTCATTGAGCCGACAAAATCTTAAATTGAAGAGTTTGATCATGGCTCAGATTGAACGCTGGCGGCAGGCCTAACACATGCAAGTCGAGCGGTAACAGGAAGAAAGCTTGCTTTCTTTGCTGACGAGCGGCGGACGGGTGAGTAATGCCTGGGAATATGCCTTAACGTGGGGGATAACTATTGGAAACGATAGCTAATACCGCATGATGCCTACGGGCCAAAGAGGGGGACCTTCGGGCCTCTCGCGTTAAGATTAGCCCAGGTGGGATTAGCTAGTTGGTGAGGTAATGGCTCACCAAGGCGACGATCCCTAGCTGGTCTGAGAGGATGATCAGCCACACTGGAACTGAGACACGGTCCAGACTCCTACGGGAGGCAGCAGTGGGGAATATTGCACAATGGGCGCAAGCCTGATGCAGCCATGCCGCGTGTATGAAGAAGGCCTTCGGGTTGTAAAGTACTTTCAGTCGTGAGGAAGGCATTTGCGTTAATAGCGTARGTGTTTGACGTTAGCGACAGAAGAAGCACCGGCTAACTCCGTGCCAGCAGCCGCGGTAATACGGAGGGTGCGAGCGTTAATCGGAATTACTGGGCGTAAAGCGCATGCAGGTGGTTCGTTAAGTC
>NZ_JTKH01000014.1 GCF_000827885.1 Vibrio renipiscarius
TTTCGCTATCAGCATGGTCAATAGGCGCTTTCAATTCAAATTGATAGCTACCGCTGCCGCTTAAGGTTAAAACAAAAACAGGGCCATCCGTTGTTGCACCAGTATAAGTATACGTTTGTGTCGCCGCATCAAACAACGCAGTGATAGCGACCGGATTGCCTTGCGATTGCAGTCCGGAAATCGGAGTGGTTAACGATTCCAGTTGATAAGTGACGACGCCATCAGCGCCTTGAGTGGTGACAAATATACCCGAATCCGTCAGTGCGTCGTTGCCTTGATCGGTGCCACCCATCAGATCATCTTCATCGACACTCAATGGTGCGATGGTGTTAATCACTGGAATATCGTCCACGACAGTGATCGTGAGAGGTTGCTCGCCCGTGGTGTCATTATCAAAATCGGTCGCGGTGACTTGGAAAGTCAAATCCAGAGTATTTTCACCCTGAACGATGTCATGATCGAGAGGCTTAACCAAGGTGAACTGGTAGCTTTTATTGCTGGTATCGAACAGCAAGGTAAAGACATCATCACCCGATGCGGTTTGCGCAGTATAGAGGAATGTAGTCCCGTCTTGTTCCGGGCTTCCCGCCTTCCACTCTAACGCTTCATCGCCGGACGTTAAGCCACTAAGTAAGGTTGCGGTGTTGGTCACCTGATAGCTTTTAACCCCATCAGCGCCCTCTTCAACATCGATCGTGCCACCAATTACGTTGCTGCCATCCAGTGCAGAGCCGACGACCGGAATGTCATCTTCATCCACGCTCATTTGACCCATAAAGCCGTTTAAGATCGGGGCATCATCAACGAGCGTGACCACGAGAGGTTTAGTGCTGGTGTCACCATCTTGGTCTGTGGCGACAATCGAAAAGGTCAGATCTTTATCGTCTTCGCTATCGGCGTGATCTATCGGTGCTTTAAGTTCAAACTCATAGCTTCCGGCATTGCCATTCAAGGTTAAAACGAACACCTCGCCATCGGTTGTAGAGCCCGTGTAAGTGTAGGTTTGAGTTGCTTGTTCAAACAATTCGGTAATCATGATCGCTTTGCCTTGGGATTCAAGGCCAGCCACCGGATCGGTAAGCGATTCAAGGCTGTAGGTAACGACACGATCAGCGCCTTGAGTGGTATCAAACACACCCGAATCTGTTAATGCGTCATTTCCAGCATCCCGCCCGCCAGGCAGATCATCTTCATCAATAGACAGTGGTTCAATCGTATTGATCAGCGGAATATCATCCACAACGGTGATCACCAATGGCTGCGCGGTCGTGGTATCGTTATCAAAATCCGTCGCGGTCACTTGGAACGTCAAATTCAGCGTGTTTTCACCTTGTACCAACGCGTGATCGAGTGGTTTGTCTAAGGTGAAACTGTAAGTGCTACTATTGGTATCAAACACCAAGGTGAAGACGGTGTCGCCCGATGTGGTTTGAGCAGTGTAGGTAAACTGAGTACCTGATTGTTCCGGACTGCCCGCTTTCCATTCGAGGCTTTCCTTACCCGACGTTAATCCATCTAGCAATGTCGCTATATTGGTCACTTGATAGCTTTTCACGCCATCAGAACCTTCATTGATGTCAATTGTGCCACCAATGGTATTACTGTCATCGAGTGCTGAACCTACAACAGGAATATCATCCTCATCCACTCGAGTATCACCAAGGAAGCCATTTAATGTTGGCGCATCATCAACCAGTTTCACCACTAATGGTTTGGTGCTCGTATCGCCATCTTGGTCAGTGGCAATAATAGAGAAGGTTAAATCTTTATCGTCTTCGTTCAGTGCATGATCAATCGGCGCTTTCAGCTCAAACTGGTAGTTACCATTGCCACTTAATGTCAGCACAAACACTTCACCTTCGTCACTCGACCCGGTGTAAGTGTAAGTTTGGGTATTCGAGTCAAACGACTCGCTGATAGAGACAGGCTTGCCTTGCGATTCAAGGCCCGCGACCGGTATGGTGCTCGATTCGAGTTGATACGTCACCACTTGATCGGCACCTTGCGTGGTATCGAAAGTGCCAGTATCAATCAGCGGATCCGTGCCTGCATCGGTACCGCCGACGAGGTCATCTTCGTCAATCGTAAGCGGCGCAATGGCATTGATCAGGGGAATATCATCCACGACGGTGATCGTTAACGGTTGATTGAGTGTCGTATCGTTATCAAAATCCGTCGCGGTCACTTGGAAAGTCAGTTCAAGGGTGTTTTCCCCTTGCACAATGGCATGATCAAGCGGCTTGTTCAGTGTGAATTGGTAGCTGTTGTTGCTGGTATCAAACACAAGCGTAAAGACGGTGTCACCGGCGGAGGTTTGTGCGGTGTAGGTGAACTGCGTGCCGGATTGCGCAGGGCTGTCCACTTGCCACTCAAGGCTTTCTCCACCGGAGCTTAATCCATTCAGTAATGTGCCAACATTGGTGACTTGATAGCTTTTCACGCCATCTGAGCCTTCATCGATGTCCATCGTCCCGCCAATGACATTGCTGCCGACTTGACCGGCACCAGTATCTGAGCCGATCATCGGAATATCATCTTCATCGACTCGCGTTTGGCCGAGGAACCCATTTAAGGTTG
>NZ_JTKH01000015.1 GCF_000827885.1 Vibrio renipiscarius
GGTAACAGGGGTTCGACTCCCCTACGGGATACCACTAAGGGCCGTTAGCTCAGTTGGTAGAGCAGTTGACTTTTAATCAATTGGTCGCTGGTTCGAATCCAGCACGGCCCACCATTCTTTCTCCACGAAGGAATTAAAACTTTTAGTGGGCGATTAGCTCAGTTGGGAGAGCACCTGCCTTACAAGCAGGGGGTCACTGGTTCGAGCCCGGTATCGCCCACCATTCTCTAAGTATTTTTGGAATAGGATCTCCAAACCACTCAGTAATGCATGTGGTTGGAATTTTCGACGCCGAAAGTCTTTAGAAAATGTATTTGAAGTGTAACTTCAGGTTCATATGCTCTTTAACAATTTGGAAAGCTGACTGATAACAACAATGTTGTTATCAAAAAAAGTTCTCAATGTTTACCTATATGGTAAACACCAAAAAACACATTCAAGTGTTCTTGGCAATATCATCATTTATGATGATTATTCGAAATTGAGTCCGGCAAAATCGAACGTCTCTCACTCATAAAATAGAGAGACA
>NZ_JTKH01000016.1:75-20714 GCF_000827885.1 Vibrio renipiscarius
TTCCTAAGAATTATTCGAAGATTTTAGCTACAACACCAGCACCTACAGTACGGCCACCTTCACGGATAGCGAAACGTAGGCCATCATCCATTGCGATTGGAGCGATTAGCTCAACGATCATTTGGATGTTGTCGCCTGGCATTACCATTTCTACGCCTTCTGGTAGAGAGATATCACCAGTTACGTCAGTTGTACGGAAGTAGAACTGTGGACGGTAGCCTTTGAAGAACGGAGTATGACGGCCGCCTTCATCTTTAGAAAGTACGTATACTTCTGACTCGAACTTAGTGTGTGGAGTGATTGAACCAGGCTTAGCAAGTACTTGGCCACGTTCAACGTCATCACGCTTAGTACCACGTAGAAGTGCACCAACGTTCTCACCTGCACGACCTTCGTCAAGCAGTTTACGGAACATTTCAACACCAGTACAAGTAGTAGTCGTAGTATCTTTGATACCGATGATTGCTACTTCGTCACCTACGTTTAGGATACCGCGCTCGATACGGCCAGTTACTACTGTACCACGACCTTGGATTGAGAATACGTCTTCGATTGGCATTAGGAATGGCATATCGATTGCACGCTCAGGTTCTGGAATGTAAGAATCTAGAGCTTCTGCAAGTTCAATGATCTTAGCTTCCCACTGCTCTTCGCCGTTTAGTGCGCCTAGTGCAGAACCTTGGATAACTGGTAGGTCATCACCTGGGAAATCGTACTCAGAAAGAAGTTCACGAACTTCCATTTCTACTAGTTCAAGTAGCTCTTCGTCATCTACCATGTCACATTTGTTCATGAATACGATGATGTAAGGGATACCAACCTGACGGCCTAGTAGGATGTGCTCACGAGTTTGAGGCATTGGACCATCAGTTGCAGCAACAACTAGGATACCGCCGTCCATTTGTGCAGCACCAGTGATCATGTTTTTAACATAATCCGCGTGTCCTGGACAGTCTACGTGTGCGTAGTGACGTGCTGGAGTATCGTACTCTACGTGAGAAGTAGAGATTGTGATGCCGCGCTCGCGCTCTTCAGGAGCGTTATCGATTGAAGCGAAGTCACGAGCAGAACCGCCGTATACTTTAGATAGAGTAGTACAGATAGCTGCAGTAAGAGTAGTTTTACCGTGGTCAACGTGGCCGATAGTACCAACGTTTACGTGCGGTTTTACACGTTCAAATTTTTCTTTAGACACGTTCGTGTTCCTTCCTAGTTATGATTCGCCGCGAACAGTATTGATCACCGGCGCGCCAGAATTTGCTATTTTATGCGCCAACGTCCGTCAGCGCAATATTTGGACGTATTGATCTGAAAAAAAGTCTCTGACTTTATTTCAGGCAAGCCATCCGATTAGTAACCACGCTCTGCCATAATGGCATCTGCAAAGTTCTTCGGTACTTCTGCGTACTCATAAAACTCCATAGAGTATGAGGCGCGACCTTGAGTTGCAGAGCGTAGATCGGTTGCATAACCAAACATTTGAGATAGTGGTACTTGAGCACGAATAGTCTTTAGACCAGCGTGACCCTCATCCATACCTTCGATCATGCCGCGACGACGGTTAAGGTCGCCTACAACATCACCCATCCAATCTTCAGGAGTGGTTACTTCAACTTTCATCATCGGCTCCAGAATAACAGGGTTTGCTTCAAGAGCGCCCTTTCTGAATGCCATTGAACCTGCGATTTTAAACGCCATTTCGCTTGAATCAACATCATGGTAAGAACCATCAAACAGGGTCGCTTTGATATCCAAAACAGGATAGCCAGCAAGTACACCACTATTCAATTGCTCTTCGATACCTTTACCTACCGAGCTAATAAACTCTTTCGGTACAGCACCACCCACAATCTCATCAACAAAGACAAAACCTTCACCCAGTTCAGCGGGTTCAAGCTTGATCCATACGTGACCGTATTGACCGCGACCGCCTGACTGACGAACAAATTTGCCTTCGACTTCCGCAGTACCACGAATGGTTTCACGGTAAGCGACTTGAGGTTTACCAACGTTACAATCAACGCTGAATTCACGTTTCATACGATCAACGATGATATCAAGGTGAAGTTCACCCATACCAGAGATCAGAGTCTGACCTGTTTCGTCGTCCGTTTCTACGCGGAAAGACGGATCTTCTGCCGCTAGTTTACCTAGCGCGATACCCATCTTGTCTTGATCGGCTTGTGAACGAGGTTCTACTGCAATCTGAATAACTGGCTCAGGGAATTCCATGCGCTCTAGAATCACTTTATGATTCTGATCACACAGCGTCTCACCTGTCGTTACGTCTTTAAGACCGATTGCCGCAGCGATATCACCCGCTCGAATTTCTTTAATTTCTTCACGCTTATTGGCATGCATCTGTACGATACGACCAAAACGCTCGCGTTTTTCTTTCACTGAGTTGTAAACAGAGTCACCTGAGTTTACGACACCAGAATAAACGCGCATGAACGTCAACGTGCCTACAAATGGGTCGGTTGCAATCTTGAAAGCAAGCGCTGAAAACGGTTCGTTATCATCCGCGTGGCGCTCAACGTCTTTACCATTTTCGTCCAAGCCTTTAATTGCTGGAACATCCACTGGTGAAGGTAAGTATTCAACCACAGCATCCAGTACCGCTTGCACACCTTTATTCTTGAACGCACTACCACAAGTTGCCAGTACGATTTCATTATTCAGGGTACGAGTACGTAACGCTTCTTTGATCTCAACTTCGGTAAGCTCACCGTCTTCAAGATATTTATCCATTAGCTCTTCGCTAGCTTCAGCGGCTGCTTCAACTAGGTTGCTACGCCATTCTTCGGCAAGCTCAAGCATATCAGCTGGAATGTCTTCGTAATTAAACGACATGCCTTGGTCGGCTTCATTCCAGTTGATCATTTTCATCTTGATAAGGTCGATAACACCTTTAAAGTCCTCTTCTGCACCAACGTTCAGCTGGATAGGAACAGGGTTTGCACCAAGACGAGTTTTAATTTGATCAACAACGCGCAAGAAATCTGCACCCGTACGGTCCATTTTGTTAACAAAGACCAAACGAGGTACGTGGTATTTGTCAGCTTGACGCCATACAGTTTCAGACTGAGGTTCAACACCAGATGAGCCACAGAACACAACAACTGCGCCATCAAGTACGCGAAGAGAACGTTCAACTTCAATAGTGAAGTCAACGTGTCCAGGAGTATCAATGATGTTTACGCGGTGATCTTGGAATTGAGCTTCCATACCACGCCAAAAGGTCGTTGTTGCAGCAGAAGTGATCGTGATGCCACGTTCTTGCTCTTGCTCCATCCAGTCCATGGTAGCAGCGCCATCATGAACTTCACCGATTTTGTGTGAAAGGCCAGTGTAGAACAAAATGCGTTCAGTTGTGGTTGTTTTACCTGCATCTACGTGCGCACAGATACCGATATTACGGTAGCGCTCAATAGGAGTTTTACGGGCCACGGTTGAATCCTCTTAACTTAGGGACTATTGCTATGTTCAGGGGAAAATTATCAAACCCTAGATATAGCAATAGTTCCTAGCATACGCATAGGAACTAAAGAGGTGCTGCAAGGAACCTTGCAGCACTATAAAGGTATTACCAGCGGTAATGAGCGAACGCTTTGTTAGCGTCAGCCATGCGGTGAACGTCTTCACGTTTCTTAACCGCAGTACCTTTGTTTTCTGACGCGTCTAGCATTTCAGCAGCTAGGCGTGCAGCCATAGATTTTTCACCACGCTTGCGCGCAGCTTCAACTACCCAACGCATAGCAAGAGCGTTACGGCGAACCGGACGAACTTCTACAGGTACTTGGTAAGTTGAACCACCCACACGGCGAGATTTAACTTCTACCGATGGACGAATGTTTTCAAGAGCTTCTTCAAATACAGCTAAGTGATCTTTACCAGATTTCTCAGCCATAGTGTCTAGTGCAGTGTAAACAATTTTCTCTGCAGTAGATTTTTTACCGTCAACCATAAGGATGTTAACGAATTTTGCCAGCAATTCAGATTTGAACTTAGGATCTGGAAGGATCTTACGCTGACCAATAACGCGACGACGTGGCATGGATATTCTCCGTTGTCTTTTTCAGGTTATCCAAAACTTTTCAGTTTCTTCAAAAATTAAATATTTTAGTGTTTGGCCTTACTTAACGGAATCCATTAAGACTTAGGACGTTTCACACCGTACTTAGAACGAGCTTGTTTACGGTCGTTTACGCCAGCACAGTCAAGTGCGCCGCGAACTGTGTGGTAACGAACACCCGGAAGGTCTTTTACACGACCGCCACGGATTAGTACAACACTGTGCTCTTGAAGGTTGTGACCTTCACCGCCGATGTACGATGTAACTTCGAAGCCATTTGTCAGACGTACACGACAAACTTTACGAAGTGCTGAGTTAGGTTTTTTAGGTGTAGTAGTGTAAACACGAGTACATACACCACGTTTTTGTGGGCACGCTTCTAGTGCTGGCACGTTGCTTTTAACAACTTGCTTTGCACGAGGCTTGCGAACCAACTGGTTAATAGTTGCCATTAACTAGCTCCTGAATTACTTGAAAGTAAGCTTTGTGAAAAATCTATACCTACCTGACGAGTGTAAATTCACTTCGTACAAATAGGGACGCAAAATTCTATGCAGCAGTGAGAGGTGTGTCAAGAAATATACAGATCTTTTTTAACCTTCGGGACCTCTACAGCCATTCCTGAAGTCAAATTTGAAGAGATTCGTTAATTCCAAGTCAGTGATGTGGAATGCGCTACGGTCAGCTCAACAAAGCCGTCAAAGTCCACCACGCTTAACGATGGGCTGATTCGGTTGTAAATTCCACGCGCCTCAGCATCCGCTTTGAGCACGAAGACATCCATCGGCTTGAGTATAGTAAACATCGGATGTTGCGCATTGCACAGATAGACCGAATCTTCGACCAATAGGAGCTGATCCCCAACTTGGTAGACCTCAATGAGCTCCAACAGAGCATTTGGCTGCTTAACGATATGTAACATAGTTCATTCTCAAAACGACAACAATTTACGGGCTTGATGTAATTTGAGGTTCATTGCCGCAGTCTCTAACCGCTCTGCATCAATGACCAAATCGGCATTAGATAAACCACGTAACGCCAACGAGTGCGCACAGACATACACCTGCTCAATATCATACAAATCGAACAATTTAAGCATCGGAGCGTAGTCTTTGCTCAAGATGTCTTGCGGTTGCTGCCCTTGCAATAATTGATAGACGCCATCACCCATAAACAACACGGTAATGTCTTCGCAATAGGCCGAAGCGGCAAGCAAAGCATCAACCCCTTCTCGCCCTGCGCTGCTACTGTGCGGAGCACTGCGAAATACGTAAGTTAATTGACTCAAAACTGCACCACCCTATCTTGAGTTAACATCGCTTCAGCAAGACTGCCTAATCCGGCCTGAGAGAAGCCTGTAGCCAAGTTATGTTGAGAGAGCCCATGTTGGGTTGCCTCTCCTTGACTGACCACCCCACGGCGCAGTGCGGCCGCCACACACGTTTCTAAACGTACTGCGTGCATCTCCGACAACTTTTGCCAAGCTTTCGTCAGATCAAATTCATCATTCGCAGGGACGGTTAAGGCTGAACCGTTACTCACACCATCTTGATAAAAAAACACACTCACGAGAGTGTGTCCTTTGGCGATAAGAGCTTCAGCAAACTGGTAGGCACTTCGGGCCGATTGGCTGCCATACACGGCACCATTCACCACCAAGGTGTAAGTTAGTTTCACTTTTCCTCATCCTCAGTTTTACGCTGGCGAATATAGAGGTATACCGTATGCTTCGATATGTTCAATCTGTCCGCCACGCGATTAATCGCATCTTTAATGTCGAAAATACCCTTATCGTAAAGCTCCATGACGATCTGACGATTTTTAGTATTGTTCGATACCGATTTATCCCCATTGATTTCTTCAATGGTTCGCTCGACCGTCTGATCCACCAGCTCTTCAACGTCACTCGCGAAGTTAACCGATGACGCGGCATCTTTCGCTTCTTGTGTCGGCATAAATGATTGCAACACTTGAGAAAAAGGGGCATCCAAATTCACGTTAATACACAGCAGACCGATCACTCGATTCTCACCATTGCGAATCGCAACGGTAATCGACTTCATCAATACCCCGCCTTTGGCGCGAGTAAAATAGGAACGAGAAAAATTGCGCTCTGAACCTTCAATATCTTTCAGCATTTTTAATGCAAGATCGGTAATAGGCGAACCCACCTTTCGGCCGGTGTTTTCACCGTTGGCAATCTTAATCGCCGAGGTATTCAAGTCTTCTAGCGAGTGCAGAACGATTTCACAAAAAGGGCCAATAAGGCTTGCGATCCCATCCACGACAGCTTCGTAAGATCTTAGAATGATTTTATCGTGCTCACTAAACGGCATCACATGAACGGATTCCATTTCGAGCAACATATCCATATTTAAGGTTTCAGTCGTTGTCACTTTCTTTAGCCTTCGAGCGATAAATCAACAAATTGATGTAAGTTTATCAGAAATTTTGAAGAGAACACCAAGCTATAAGACTAACTAGTGATTTAGAACAAATAAATCAGCCACTGATCGCAGCAATAACGAAGGTTGTTCGACGAACAATACGCAGGGTTAAAGATCGAAAATTAAAGCAAAAAAAAAAGACCCGGCATTGCCGAGTCTTCTTAAACACGTTATCGATTATTGAGCCGCTTGCGCGCCATTGTCGATATTGATCAGTTCAACTTCAAACACCAAAGTCGAGTTTGCAGGGATCGTCGGTGTATCTTGACCACCGTAAGCAAGCTCTGGCGGAATCACGAACTTGAACTTAGAGCCCACTGGCATTAACTGCACGCCTTCCGTCCAACCTGGGATAACTCGGTTAAGTGGGAAAGTCGCCGTTTCGTTACGATCGTAAGAACTGTCGAATTGCGTACCATCGATTAATGTGCCTTTGTAGTGCACTTCAACAGTATCAGTATCTTTAGGCTGTGCGCCTTCGCCCTTCGTTACCACTTGGTACATTAGGCCAGTATCGGTTGTTGTTACACCCTCTTGCTTAGCAAACTCAGCGCGGAAGTCATCACCAGCTTTTTGATTCGCCGCTGACTTTTCAGCCGTTTGCTTTTGCATCGTTTCAGCAACACGTTGATCTAAACCTTCTAGTGCCGCACGAATTTGAGCGTCATCCAGTTTTGCCTTGTCAGCAAACACATCTGAAATACCTTCCAGTACAAGATCTTTGTTTAGAGTGATACCGATTTCACTTGGCTTATCTAAACTTTGAGAAAGGTAATTAGCAAAAGACACGCCGATTGCGTATGCCGCTTTGTCATCTTCAGTTTTAAAGTTGCTCGCTGCATCCACTTCTACTTGCTCAACGACTGGAGCCACTTCTTTTTTTGGTTCTTCTTCTTTTTGGCAGCCAACTGCAAGCGCAACAGTCGCGGCAAGCAATGACACTTTAAAAATCGATTTCATTTAATTCTCCAATTAGGGCATTTTGTCTTTGTGCACAAATCTTTAATAAAAACTGGTACGCACTTACATGTTATACCAATATAGCCAATATGCGTCTGAATGAAACGTAAACCAAGTGGATAATTGGACTTGATGCGGATATTTTTAAACACTCTACTGTTTGGCTTTGTCATCACAGCGTTAAATGGCTGTTTTTTTAACGATTCCGACGCACAGCGTTGGGAAATTGAACCACTGGGTGCCGCTAGCTTTGCCTTAAGTCGCGACGCTCGCTTTGCGCTATTGTATTCTAAACAGCACCAACTCGTACTGTGGGATCTTGAGCAGTCAAAAGCGCTCGCCACACTCGGCGCGCAAGATCAGCAAGCCAATGCCGTCACCCGCATTCGCATCTCAGACAGCAACCGTTATGCCATTACCGCCACCAGCACAAACTTTGCCGTTTGGGATCTTGCGTGGGCACAATCTCAAGGGCTTTGGTCTATTTCGGATGGTTCGATTCGAGATATCGACATCGCCAGCGATGGTCAACAAGTCTTACTTGGTTTATCTAATGGCAAAGCCATCTACGTTGATTTAGTCACCGGACGGCGATTAGAGTTCCTTGCTCACCAAGAAAAAGTTAATTCTGTTGCGATTTCGCCCAATGGACGATTTGCGTTAACGGGCGGAAATGATTACAACGCGTATTTATGGGATACCGCCAGTGGACAAATCGTCCATAGCTTTACTCATGAGCAGCGAGTCAATCGAGTGGCATTACACCGAGACGGTCTCTATGCCTTTTCTTCTGACAGCGGCAATCAGGCGACGGTATGGGACTTGGTAACGGGCGAAGCCATCACATCGTTAAGTAGCCTATCAAGGCAGCTTATTTTTTCGAGTGCTCGCTTCTCCGATGATGGACAGCAGTTGGTCACCGGAACCCCTTCTAGCCGCGTGATGGTCTGGGATTCGCAGTCAGGAAAACGCCTTCATGGTTTTGAAGCCGCTCCTTTAAAAGATGCTCGTCCTCCTCGTGCAGTAGTGTATGATGCGGCCTTTGATAATCAGCACCGCGTTGTTTCTGGCACTTCTGCAGGCATCGCACAGGCTTGGACATTGGATTAATACTATGACAGAAATGCACATCACTGAACTTGAAAACCGTATTAACGACCTTGAATGTCAACTCTCATTTCAAGAACAGACTATTGAGTCATTGAATGATGCGTTAAGTCAGCAACAATTGTTGATTAGCAAGATGCAGGATCAGATGAAATACGTGGCAGGAAAAGTAAAGAACTTAGACTCTTCAAATCTAGCGGATCCATCAGAAGAAACACCACCACCGCACTATTAAAGATCGTCCGATGGTGGCTGGTATTGCGCGCTCGTCTATTTGAAAATGGGTGATTAGCTAAAGCAATACGCAATGACGACACCAGCAACCACCAAACAACCGCCAACCCTTCTTAGTTGAGCGTCAGGCTGCTTACTTAGCTCGGCAACCATACTGCGCCAACCATTGGGTGCAATCAGAGGCCCGAGTCCTTCGACGATCAATACAAGGCCAATGGCCAACCAAATTGAACTAGACATTACCGCGTCTCACTCTGTCGTTGAATCGATTTAGATAAAAAGAAAGGCTCCTAAAAAGGAGCCTTTTTTATTTTGGTGACCTGCTTACTTAGTAGCAGCCCCTTTCGCGTTATTCATGTATTGGAAGAACTCACTGTTCGGGTCCAAAACAAGAATGTCGTTCTTGTTGCTGAATGATCTCTCATACGCTTTCAATGAACGAAGGAAGCTAAAGAACTCAGGATCTTTGCTGTACGCATCAGAGTAAATCTTCGCTGATTCCGCATCGGCTTCACCGCGTGTTACTCGTGCAGTTCTGTCAGCTTCAGCCAGCGTTGTCGCCACTTCAAGTTCTGCTTGAGCGCGGATAACTTCGGCCTTCTCACGACCTTGAGAACGGAACTTACGAGCAACCGATTCACGCTCAGCACGCATACGCTTGTAGATTGAATCACTGATGTTGTCTGGAAGGTTGATTTTCTTCATACGGAAATCAACAATTTCAACACCCAAGTCATCCATTGCGCTTTGACGCGAACCATTTAAAACATTCGACATGATGACATCACGTTCGCCATCGATTTCCAATGCTTCTTTTGCCGCTTCTGTTGTCGCAACCGTTTCTAGATTATCTGCCGCAGGCAAAACATCTTTGTTACGAGGACCAGAAACAATTTGCTTGATCTCACGAGCACCGATTTCAGAACGCAGTAGATCGGTAACTTTACGCTCAAGCAACGTTTCCGCAGTCAGTGTGTTACCACCACCTGTCGCCAGGTAGTATTGACCGAAATCTTTGATACGCCATTTCACATAGGTATCAATGATCACGTCTTTTTTCTCTGACGTTACGAAGCGGTCTGAACGACCATCCATCGTTTGAATTCGCGCATCCAGTGTTTTCACACTATCGAACAAAGGCATTTTGAAATGCAGACCAGGTTCGTAAATACGCGCGATTTCGTTGTTGTCTTTTAGTACTCGACCAAAACGGATCACGATGCCACGCTCACCTTCTGGGATCACAAACAGTGACATCAGCATGATCGATAAAGCAACAACCAATACAGGGATCATTAACTTACGCATTATTAGTATCTCCCTTGGCGCGAATCAGATGAACGAGATGACGTGTCTGCCGGTGTTTCAGTACGAGTTGCTTCAAGCTCAATTTGATCGTAAGCCGACGTTGATTTCGAGCTACGTTTTGTTTGAGTTTGACCGTCTTGACCCGCTAACTTGTCAATTGGTAAGTACAGCAAGTTACCGCTTGATTCTGAATCGATAAGCACTTTCGACGTATTTGAGTACACTTCTTCCATCGTATCTAGGTACAGACGATCACGTGTCACATCTGGCGCCGATAGATATTCTGGCAGTAGCTTTTCAAACTGAGCAACTTGACCCAACGCTTCATTAGTGACGCGTTCAGAGTAACCCAATGCTTCTTTCTTCAGACGCTCAGCACGACCCGTTGCTTTAGGCAAAATGTCATTGCGGTAAGCTTCAGCTTCACGTTCAAAACGCTCCGCATCTTCACGAGCCGCGATAGCATCATCAAAGGCATCTTTTACTTGCTCAGGTGGACGTGCAGACTGGAAGTTCACATCAACAAGTACCAGACCCATATCGTAATTATCGATAATGCCGTTTAGCGTTTCTTGTGTGCTTTGACGAATTTGCTGACGACCACTGGTTAGAATACTATCCATAAGTGAATCACCAATCACTGCACGTAATGCAGAATCGGTTGCTTGGCGTAAGCTATCGTCCGCGTTAGTCACACGGTATAGGTATTTGTATGGATCCGCTACGCGGTACTGAACATCCATGCCGACTGTAACGACGTTTTCATCTTTGGTTAGCATCGTACCAGATGCACGCAAAGAGCGAATTGCTTGTACGTTAACCGCCGTCACTTCATCAATAAAACGAGGGCGCCAGTTCAAACCAGGATCGACCACGCGATCGTATTTGCCTAAACGCAAAACCACACCGCGCTCAGCTTCGCCGATAGTATAGAAACCAGCAAAGAACCAGATTGCGATTGCGATTGCAGCAATGACACCAACGCCAAGAACACCGCCACCGCCGCCGATAGATGGGCCTTTACCGCCCTTTCCACCACCAAATTTGCCACCCAGCTTCTGACTCAGTTTGTTGAAGACTTCGTCTAAGTCTGGCGGACCTTGTTCACGGCCACCTTTGTTACCGCGATTATTATTACCCCATGGGTCATTATCGCGGCCTTTGTCGCCGTTATTATTACCAGGCTCATTCCACGCCATTAGAAAGCTCCATCATTTGATATGACGTTATACTGTAGCAGTCATTTAAGTAACTATAAAGTCACGTAAAACTGCCCCTTCTCTTTTTTCAAGTCTAGACCAATCTACTTGTTGCATGCGGATATTTATCAACAAGTTACCATCTTGATCATATTCTTCTTTTTGAATGCATTTCATTTGGAAGAATGTACTACGTAAACGCCCTTGATGTTGCGGCGAAATACACAATTGGTATTGAACCATTTGACTGGCTAAACGCTCAGTTAATGCCTCAAAGAGTAAGTCAATACCGATGCCATCCATTGCCGACACCCACACGGTTCGTGGAATGCCTTCTTCATCATGTTCGATACGCGGTTTTTGGTCTTCTAGATTATCAATCTTATTCATCACGACCAGAGACGGCACCTCATGGGCATCAATCTCTTCAAGGACGATATGAACAGCTTGCATGTTCTCACGAAAACGTTCGTCACTGGCATCAACAACATGTAACAAAATGTCAGCTTCTTGCGTCTCTTGTAACGTTGCCTTAAAGGCTGCAACAAGATCGTGAGGTAAATGTCGAATAAAACCAACAGTATCCGCTAGAATCGCGGGCCCAACATCAATGAGTTCAATTTTTCGAAGCGTTGGATCCAGCGTTGCAAACAGTTGATCAGCGGCATACACCCCCGCCTGCGTAATACAGTTAAACAATGTCGATTTTCCGGCATTGGTATAACCGACTAAAGAGACGGTAGGTATTTCTGCTCGATTTCGCGCACGGCGGCCTTGTTCACGCTGTTTGGCTACTTTGTCCAAACGACGCAGAATCGCTTTAATGCGTTCACGCAATAAACGGCGGTCAGTTTCTAACTGAGTTTCACCTGGACCACGTAAACCGATCCCACCTTTTTGTCTTTCAAGGTGCGTCCAACCACGAATAAGTCGAGTAGAGATATGACGAAGCTGAGCAAGCTCAACTTGCAGTTTACCTTCGTGGGTACGGGCACGTTGTGCGAAGATATCGAGGATCAAACCGGTACGGTCGACAACTCGGCATTGGCACAGCGCTTCAAGGTTACGTTCTTGGGCAGGAGAGAGGGCGTGATTGAAAATCACAATATCCGCATCAGTCGATTGTACAATTTGTGCAATTTCCTGAGCTTTGCCCTCACCGACATAGTATTTAGGAAGTGGTGCCTGACGACTGCCCGTTACGACTTGTAACGATGAGACACCAGCAGAAGACACCAACATTTCAAACTCGTTGAGATCTTCCCACTCCCCTTCTTGCGTGAAGTTGATATGAACAAGTACGGCTCGCTCACCGGCTTCATAACGGTCAAACAAGCAATCAACTCCTTAAAGTAATACTAATAATGATGTTCAGAGATTAGTCTTCCGACTTCTCTGGACGGTCGCCCTGCGGACGGTCAGCACTGTGGTGGCTTACTGGACGCGCAGGTACAACAGTAGAAATCGCATGCTTATAAACCATTTGGTTTACTGTATTCTTCAATAAGATCACGAATTGATCGAAAGACTCGATCTGACCTTGTAGTTTGATACCGTTCACAAGATAGATAGACACTGGAATACGTTCGCGACGTAAAGCGTTTAAGAACGGGTCTTGTAAAGATTGCCCCTTAGCCATTTTATTTTCCTTATTTTGTAATTTTGTTTTAGTTATTTAGCTAGTGGTAGATTGCTAACAGCAATACTGCTGCATTTCAGCTAAACGAATAAAAAACACCCCTGAGTTACTGTTATGAAGGCAAATACCTCAAAATTCAAGTAACAGATCCTTTACAGGGCACATTCACGCAAAAGCGATCACATTATACACAGCTACCATCGCTTGATACCACGGCATTTGAGACGGTTTCTAGTGCTTGATCAATGTTTTCGCTATCTAACCAAGTTAAATTATCCCAGCTGCGTAACCAGGTAATTTGTCGCTTGGCCAATTGGCGGGTTGCACAGACACCTTTAAAAATAGCATCATCGAGAGTGCAATTCCCATCCAAATAATCCCACATCTGTCGATATCCAACACAACGAATCGATGGTAAATCAGGATGAAGATCTTCACGCGCGTACAGCGCCTTCATTTCTTGCTCAAACCCTGCGTCCATCATTTTTTCGAAACGTAATTCAATACGACGATGCAGTTCAGCCCTATCCTTGGGAGCTATAGCAAACTGTTTAACATTAAACGGCAGGCTCTCGCCTTTCGTTTTCGTTAGCTCTGTAAGAGTTTTACCTGAAATACGATAAACTTCCAATGCTCGCGATAACCTTTGCGGATCATTACGATGTATACGTTCAGCAGAAACGGGATCGACTTCACGTAACTGGTCGTGCAACGCTTCCCAACCGAGGGTTAATGCTTCTTGCTCGAGTTGTTTTCGTATCTCTGGATCCGCAGCCGGAAGAGGCGATAAACCTTCTAACAATGCTTTGTAATACAGCATGGTTCCGCCCACGAGGAGAGGAATCTTGCCTTGAGCAACAATGTCGTTCATTTCACGTAACGCATCACGGCGAAAATCAGCCGCAGAATACGATTCCGCAGGATCTAAAATATCAATCAAGCGGTGTGGCGCAAGAGCCAGTTCATTGGCATCTGGCTTCGCCGTGCCAATATCCATCCCTTTGTAGATCAATGCCGAATCAACCGAAATGATCTCAATTGGGTATTTTTGGCGTAGACGAATCGCGAGATCCGTTTTTCCTGATGCGGTTGGGCCCATTAAAAATAAGGCTAACGGTAATTCTTTATTCATAGGTTAAAAGCTGCGATCGTTGCAGAAAAGTCTATCGGCCTTACAAATTCTTGATCTTGCAAAGGCAATCGTTCTTGCCAAAGTTGTTCAACCTCAGCAATGATTTGAATGGCTTCGGACAAAGTGTAGTCGCTTTTCACACGAGTCACTTGATCCGCTAGCCAGTTTGACAACAATTTGACGTCTAGAGTCGCAGGGGTGAATCCTTTTGTCTGTTGTGTCGTTGAAGCGGCGTAAGATAACAGATCCGGAATCAACTGTTGTAAGTTTTGTTGTCGCAACGGTTGAGGGACACCCATCACCATTACGCTTTGTCCGGTTCGAGATTTTAGTTCAATACCAAATCGCTCAAAAAGCGCTTGATAGCGTTGCACCGTCGCAAGCAACTCTGGTTCCAACTTCAATGAAAGTGGCACCAATAATGGTTGGCTTTTTAGTGCGTATTCACCCACCTGTAACTGCCCACAAGCTCGCAACCATTCAGCTTTCGCTAAGGAAACCACATGCGCGCCTTGTTTACTGGCCATCATGACAAAGCGTCCTGAAGCCATACAGATCGCTTTGCCCAGCGCTTGAATGGGTTCCGCACTCGGATGCACGTCATTGATCGCACGTGATTGAGCCGTATTGTCTTGGCTTGGGGTCTGTAATAGCTGCTGATAAGCGGCGGTTTCTTGCTTGGAAGGGGTTGGCGTAGCGAAGTGTTCTTTCGCACGATCAGAACGATGGACTTGTCCATGCTCGCGCTGACTGCCACTCTCTTGCCAATGACCGCGAGGCGTCGCTTCTCGAATCGATGAATGCGAAGCACGATCTTCGTGATAGCCGACACGCCCTGGATAGCTCGGCGTATTCTCAACCGCATGATAGACACGTTGCGGAACACTCGATTCATTTGAGTTTGAGCTGGCTTTCGTATCATGATCATCAGCAGGATGATCTTCATGGACAGCAGTTTGAGTCGCGCTACTCGGCGCATCATGCGACGTCGGCATGCCATGGAAAGCAGACGACTTCACTTCCGGCTTATCAATATGATGACTTTGAGCGAGGGCGTCGGCTAAGGCTTGGTAAATAAAGTCATGCACCAATCTGGCTTGATGGAAACGCACTTCATGCTTCGCCGGATGCACATTGACATCCACTTGATGTGGGTCGATCTCAATATACAGCACATACGTCGCAAACTGCTCGGGACGCAAACTCATTTCATAGCTTTGGCGTATCGCATGATTGATCAACTTATCACGCATCATGCGGCCGTTAACATAACAGTACTGTAAATCGCTTTGCTGGCGAGCCCCTTCAGGCGTGGTGATCCAACCATGCAATTTTAAGCCTTGATGTTCGAGCTCGATTTTTAGCATATGGCGGACAAAGTGATTCCCGCATACCGCCGCAATGCGTTTTTCTGCCTGCGATTCCGTTTTCGCCGCTCGATATTGCTTCATCATCTTGCCGTTATGGCGCAAATTGATCGTCACATCAAAGCAGCTCAACGCGATACGTTTGATCAACTCGTCAATGTGGGCAAATTCTGTTTTTTCAGTACGAAGAAATTTACGTCTGGCTGGGGTATTAAAGAATAGATCCAACACCTCGACCGAGGTGCCAAGCGGATGTGCCGCAGGCAACAAGCTCACCGCCATATCTCGCCCTTCACAGTGCGCCGCCCATGCTTGCTCTTGCGTTGCAGGACGTGACGTTAGGGTTAAACGAGAAACAGAGCTGATACTCGCCAAGGCTTCACCGCGAAAGCCAAGGCTCATGATCGCCTCAAGATCATCCAATGAATGAATCTTTGAGGTAGCATGTCGACTGAGCGCCAAACCTAATTCCTCTTTCGCGATACCTTTCCCGTTATCGCGCACTCGGATCAACTTAGCGCCACCCTTTTCGATATCAATATCGATCCGTGTCGCGCCAGAATCAATGCTGTTTTCAACCAGCTCTTTAACGACCGACGCTGGACGCTCAACCACTTCACCAGCAGCAATTTGGTTTGCCAGTCGAGCGGGCAGAATTTTGATCGTCATATCGGCTCGCTATTAACTATGAGGAATGATGAGCATCTGACCCACGGCCAGTTGATCAGATTTCAAATTATTGGCACGGCGTAAACCGGTGAGACTTACATTGTATTTTTTCGCAATTTTACCTAAGAAGTCACCGCGCTGTACTTTGTGCTTTCGCAGCGGTTGATCTTTTAAGCTCACCGTTATCTTCAGCTTTTGGCCTAATTTCAGCGTATCAGAGCGCAGTTTATTTTCTCGCTTGATTGCCGCCACCGAGACTTTATAGCGACTCGCGATCTTGCCAAGATAATCCCCCCTCGCCACCACATGAGTGATCGTTTGGGTTTCAACGGGGTTATGCACTTGCGGCACCGAAACCGAGCTGGACGCTCCCGGGATCGTTAACGTTTGGCCAATCGCAAGGCTGCTGCTTTTCAGTTTATTCGCTTGCATGATCGCTTTCGTTGAACTGCCATACTTCTTGGCAATTAACGACAACGATTCGCCGCGGCTCACTTTATGCTTACTACCCTTACCACGGTTTGCAAACAAGGTGCCTTCTGGTGGGTTCGCTTCAAAATATTGCACGATCGCTTTTGCCAACGCACGAGCCAATTTATCTTGGTGGCTGCGTTGGAATAACAGCTTCTCTTCCGTCGGATTCGAGATAAAGCCGGTTTCGACCAATACCGACGGAATATCGGGTGATTTCAATACGGCAAGACTGGCGTTAACAGGTTCTTTCTTATGTAAGCGAACGCCCACACTGCTCATCTCACCCAGAATCTCCTTCGCCACTTTATAGCCTTCTTTTTGTGAATGGCTAAATTGCAGATCCAATAATGTTTGGCTCACGTTTTTATCATTGTTGTTCTTTGCCAACACTTCGCCAGCACCACCCAGAAGCTGAGATTGCTCCTCATGGTTTTCAACCCAACGTGCAATTTCCGTGTTCGCACGACGGGTGTTTAGAACAAACACCGAACCACCACGCGGCTTTGGTGAATGAAATGCATCGGCATGAACCGACACCAGTAAATGCGCTTTATTTTGACGAGCGATACCGGAACGCTTGTTCAAGTTAACGTAATAGTCACCACGTCGAGTCAACACCGCTTTCATGCCTGGAATAGCATTGATTTGATCGGCCATCTTCTTAGAGATTGCGAGCGTTGCGTGTTTTTCGTATTTTTTCGTCGGACCAATTGAGCCCGGATCTTCGCCACCATGGCCCGCATCAATCGCGACAACGATATCAGCAGTACCCAGTAACTGTGAAACATCACGACTCACTTGCGTTTTACTTGGTGATGTCGCCACGACCGCAGCCGGCTTGCTCCCACCATGAGAAAAATCCACCACTAAGCGATGGCCATATTGACCACCAGGCGTAGGCGCAAGCTTAAATAATTGCGCAGGGGCGCTTTTTGATAATTCAAACACCAAACGATAAGTCCCCGCGGTTGGCGGCGAACTTTTACGAATTTTTTTCAATACCGGACTGTCTTTCACAGAAAGAGGCAGCTTGGTCTTCAGCTGAGTGTCTTTAAGGTCGACCACCAAACGAGCAGGGCTAGACAAGGAAAAGTAGCTAAACTCCGCTTCCGATTTCAAGTCGATCACTACACGAGTTTCGTCGGGAGATGGCCATACACGCAAACTCTCTAATGCATTCGCCCATACCGACGTAGAAACCAAAGACAATAGCAATGCACAAGAAAGACCGACCGTGCGAAAATATTTACTGATCAACATAGCTCCAACTGGTCTAAAAGACGACGTCCATAATCATTATTAGCGACAAGTTCGACAACACGCGCTTCACCGTTATAGCGAATATCAATATCAAGATCCGCATCAGGCAGCATGCCAACCCCTCTCTCTGGCCATTCCACTAAACAGATAGCATCAGGGGTAAAGTAGTCGCGAATACCCATAAATTCTAGTTCTTCCGGATCCGCCAAGCGATAAAGATCGAAATGATAAACTTGCCATTGATCGAGCTGATAAGGTTCAACCAAGGTGTATGTTGGACTTTTAACATTACCTTGATGACCTAATGCGCGCACAAAACCACGACTAAAGGTCGTTTTACCCGCCCCAAGATCACCATGCAGATAGATGGTGGTTTGCTGCGAACATAGATTGGCGAGGGCCGTTCCTAATTGGATCGTCGCATTTTCATCAGATAGGGCAAATTGTTTTGAGCTCATGGCTGTTTTCTCGTAGATGACGATATAAAAATCAAAAGAACCGGAATAGTAAACTGGGTTGGAATTGAGAGACAAGCTCTCTTGTGTAAGTTAACGGAAAATAATCATCAATTAAACTCGATTTGCTGGCTAGATCCCGCACAGAAGATCTTGTAAGATCCGCCGCCCCTTTGTATGAGTATTGCGCGCATGAACTATCAAGAACTCGCAGATAACATCAAAATTTGGGCCAAAGAGCTTGGATTCCAAAAAGTAGGCATCTGCGATGTCAATTTGCAAGAACATGAAGCAGCATTACAACAATGGCTCGACGCGGGTTATCACGGCAGCATGGACTGGATGGCTCGCCACGGCATGATGCGTGCAAGACCAAATGAACTACTGCCGGGCACAGTGCGTGTCATCAGCGCGCGTATGGATTACCTACCACCGCAAGCTCAATTTGCCAGTAACTTAGACGATCCAACTCAAGCTTATATCAGTCGATACGCACTGGGGCGGGATTATCACAAACTCCTTCGTAACCAACTCAAAAAGCTAGGCCAAAGAATCGAACTCGAAGTGGGTGCATTCGGCTACCGTCCTTTTGTTGACTCAGCTCCGATCTTAGAGCGTCCGCTGGCACAGAAAGCCGGTTTAGGCTGGACAGGTAAGCATTCTCTTATTCTAGATAAAGAATGTGGTTCATGGTTTTTTCTTGGCGAGTTATTGATTGATCTGCCACTGCCTGTGGACACACCAAGTGAAGAACAGTGTGGAAAATGTAAAGCCTGCATAACGTCTTGTCCCACCAATGCCATTGTTGACGATGGGATTGTTGATGCTCGCCGCTGCCTTTCTTATCTTACGATTGAATATGATGGTGTGATTCCAGAAGAGTTTCGCAAACCGATGGGCAATCGTATCTATGGCTGTGATGACTGCCAACTTGTTTGCCCTTGGAACCGCTTTTCACCATTGACTGATCACGATGATTTCCATCGCCGTCAATCGTTGAAAAATCCCGATCTTATCGAGCTTTTTTCTTGGGATGAAGCGCGCTTTCTAAAAAACATGGAAGGCTCCGCGATTCGACGCATTGGTCATGGCCAATGGCTACGTAATATCTCGGTTGCGATGGGGAACGCGCCCTATTCTCAACATATTGTTGAAGCACTTAAAATGCGCAAAGGCCTATCACTGGTTCTTGATGAACACATTGAATGGGCGTTAGAACAGCAATTAAAGCAAGTAAGAGAAGAGTGCGGTATCAATATTACCCATCAAAGACTTATTCGGATTATCAATAAAGGCTTGCCGAGAGATGCATAATATTTGCCATTTGACTAGCAAGGTTATTTGACTTGTGTCTAAAATCCTAAATGTGGAAAAGCAATTAGTCACACGCTCAAATGAATGTGTTGATAAAAGTTAATCACAAGCGGAAGAAATGATTAGGATCAAGTAAAAACCATTTAATGATCCAAAAGGCAACTTTGATCAGAATGCGCTTACAGGCAAAACCCTTTAAAAACATACACTTAATTAAAAGCGTGCATTTTCCACAGCTTAGATATAAGTAAATGATCTTTCTAGGATTATTTTATACAGAGCAAAGTTTCAGGTTACCCACCAAGTTATCCACACTAATTTTTTTGTGGATAAGTCTGTTAATTAATCAATAGATAGCACCCAGCACACGCTTCCAGCTCAATTATTATCTAAATTCAATAAGATAATAACAAAGACAAAAGCGCCAGCCTGTATAGCAGCGTATTTGAATAATTTATGGGTTTATGCTTCACAGCATTAGAAAGAGCGTGTGGCCTGCTTGGCCAGATCAAATGAAGCATTCATTTGAAGGGGAATCCAAAGTCACTGAAATAGTTCGCTGACTTATTGTCTTCATTAAGAAGAAATTTGGAGCGACACATCGGGTTCGAACCGATGACCTCAACCTTGGCAAGGTTGCGCTCTACCAACTGAGCTAGTGTCGCATGAATAATCGCTGTTGCAATTACTCTTAATGTGGTTGCGGGAGCAGGATTTGAACCTACGACCTTCGGGTTATGAGCCCGACGAGCTACCATGCTGCTCCATCCCGCGTCCGGATGTCATTGTTAAGCACAATGAGAACTATTTGGAGCGACACATCGGGTTCGAACCGATGACCTCAACCTTGGCAAGGTTGCGCTCTACCAACTGAGCTAGTGTCGCATGAATAATCGCTAATGCAATTACTCTTAATGTGGTTGCGGGAGCAGGATTTGAACCTACGACCTTCGGGTTATGAGCCCGACGAGCTACCATGCTGCTCCATCCCGCGTCCGG
>NZ_JTKH01000017.1 GCF_000827885.1 Vibrio renipiscarius
TTTCGCTCGCCGCTACTTTCGGAATCTCGGCTGATTTCTCTTCCTCGGGGTACTTAGATGTTTCAGTTCCCCCGGTTCGCCTCATTAACCTATGTATTCAGTTAATGATACGTGCTTATGCACGTGGGTTTCCCCATTCAGAAATCCCAGACTCAAATGGTTGTTACTACCTAATCTGGGCTTATCGCAAGTTACTACGTCTTTCATCGCCTCTGACTGCCAAGGCATCCACCGTGTACGCTTAGTCACTTAACCATACAACCCGAAGGAGTTTCGTTAAACAACCAAGTTGTCTCTCTATTTTATGAGTGAGAGACTTTCGATTTTGCCGGACTCAATTTCGAATAATCATCATAAATGATGATATTGCCAAGAACACTTGAATGTGTTTTTTGGTGTTTACCATATAGGTAAACATTGAGAACTTTTTTTGATAACAACATAGTTGTTATCAGTCAGCTTTCCAAATTGTTAAAGAGCATATGAACCTGAAGTTACACTTCAAATACATTTTCTAAAGACTTTCGGCGTCAAAAATTCCAACCACATACATTACTGAGTGGTTTGGATTTTATATTCCAAAAATACTTAGAGAATGGTGGGCGATACCGGGCTCGAACCAGTGACCCCCTGCTTGTAAGGCAGGTGCTCTCCCAACTGAGCTAATCGCCCACTAAAAGTTTTAATTCCTTCGTGGAGAAAGAATGGTGGGCCGTGCTGGATTCGAACCAGCGACCAATTGATTAAAAGTCAACTGCTCTACCAACTGAGCTAACGGCCCTTAGTGGTATCCCGTAGGGGAGTCGAACCCCTGTTACCGCCGTGAAAGGGCGGTGTCCTAGGCCTCTAGACGAACGGGACACTAAGTTGAAACTTTTGAAACACCTTGGGGGGTGTTTCTATCTCTTAAACTTTATAAACATATCAATCTGTGTGGACACTCATCGTGAGTAATCATCGTATAAGGAGGTGATCCAGCGCCAGGTTCCCCTAGCGCTACCTTGTTACGACTTCACCCCAGTCATGAACCACAAAGTGGTGAGCGTCCTCCTCGAAAGGTTAAACTACCCACTTCTTTTGCAGCCCACTCCCATGGTGTGACGGGCGGTGTGTACAAGGCCCGGGAACGTATTCACCGTGACATTCTGATTCACGATTACTAGCGATTCCGACTTCATGGAGTCGAGTTGCAGACTCCAATCCGGACTACGACGCACTTTTTGGGATTCGCTCACCATC
>NZ_JTKH01000018.1 GCF_000827885.1 Vibrio renipiscarius
TCTGGCTCTGGATCTGGCTCTGGCTCTGGCTCTGGCTCTGGCTCTGGCTCTGGCTCTGGCTCTGGCTCTGGCTCTGGCTCTGGCTCTGGCTCTGGCTCTGGCTCTGGCTCTGGCTCTGGCTCTGCAGGATGAATATCGTCTAAATCAGACATCATCAAGCCTTGAAGTTCTTCATCTTCAAACAGCAATGCTGAGAAATAATCTTCAATTGCCTTATCGCTCGACAATTTTTCACTGGGTAACGATTCACTCACCAGCGGCATTTCTTCACTCCTCAATTGCTAGCCTCTCTAAATGCAACAGCAATTGTTTGTACGCGAATACGCCGCGGCTACCGGAGGCAAAATGTGAAACTGGCAAATGTTTTAAACTCGCATCTCTAAATTTGGTATCAATTGGAACCGCCGACGACCAAACTTGATTTGGGTAATCTTGTTTGAGTTGCTGTAAGGTTTGTAGCGAAGCACGAGTTCGTTTGTCGTACATCGTGGGTACTATCGTCACTTTAAATACTTTGCTGCGTGATTTCTGCATAATGGCAAGCGTACGAACCATACGCTCTAAGCCCTTCATCGCGAGAAACTCGGTCTGCACTGGGATCAAAATACGATCGCTTGCGGCAAGCGCATTCACCATCATCACACCTAAAATAGGCGGGCAATCAATCAGGACATAATCATAATGAGCTTGTACGGCGGCGAGCGCTCGCTTCAAGATCAAGCCCATCCCACTGCGATTGCCCATCACACGATCCAGTGTCGCTAATGACATGTGTGCGGGGATGATATCGATGCCTTCAATATCGCTCTTCATCACCTGCGGCATGACCGTTTGCTCGGTGAATTCTCTAAGCTGAAACAGGTCAAACAAGCTAGAAGGCACGTGATCAGAATCGTAACCCAAATAGGTGGTAAGCGAGCCATGAGGATCGGTATCCACCAGCAACACTCGTTTACCTTGCTTACTAAGCAAACCCGCTAAAGTGATGGTCGTGGTCGTTTTACCCACCCCGCCTTTTTGGTTTGCGATACTCCAGACGATCATTGCCGTACCTCTAAGCCAAACCGATTTCGACGAGCATACGCTCGGCAATACGATCTAATGGAAGATCTTCCGTTGAGATTCCTGCTTTGGCCACCGCCTGAGGCATGCCATAAACCACACAACTTTCCTCATCTTGCGCCCAGATCGTCGCACCCGCAGCTTTCAACATGCGAGCACCTTCACGGCCATCTGCGCCCATGCCCGTCAGCACAATAGAGAGCACTTTATCGGCATACACTTTTGCTGCGCTGCCGAACGTTACATCCACACAAGGTTTGTAATTCATGCGTTCTCCGCCATCAATGATGCGCAGTTTTGCGCTCGCAGGACGACCGTCGATCATCATCTGCTTACCACCAGGCGCGAGATAAGCCACCCCAGGTTGCAACACATCACCATCCGCAGCTTCTTTCACTTGGATTTTACACAACGAATTTAAGCGATTTGCAAAAGCGGCGGTAAACGTCGCAGGCATGTGTTGAATCAACACAATCGGATGCGGGTAGTTTGCCGGCAATTCTGTCAATATTTTCTGAAGAGCAACAGGCCCACCGGTTGAGGTGCCAATTGCGGTTAACTGATATTTCTTACCACTGGTTTTAAAACGAGCGGCAGCAGATAACGGTCGAGTGACCGGCACTGTACTTGGCGCAGCACTTGCCGCGGTACGCAGTGATGCCGTTTGAAGTGGGCGCGTGGTTGCTGTGACTGGCGTCGTCGATACTGGCGTACGCGCCGCCATCACCGCCACTGGACGACGCATAAAATTGCGACGCGCAGCAATTTGAACCACGCGCTGCTGGAGCAAACTGACGGCTTCATCTCGATTGCGAGCGATGTCCTCAAATTTCTTGGGTAGGAAATCAAGCGCCCCGGCTTCTAATGCATCCAGTGTCGCCCTTGCTCCATCATGGGTTAACGATGAAAACATCAGAATTGGGATGGGATTCGATGCCATAATCTCACGGACGGCGGTAATGCCGTCCATGACTGGCATTTCGATATCCATCGTGATGACGTCAGGTTTTAGCTGTCGAGCTTTCTCTACCGCTTCTTTTCCGTTAGTTGCAACGTCAAGCACTTCCAGACGAGCATCGGCGTTGATAATTTCACTGACTCTACGACGAAAAAAACTTGAATCGTCGACGACTAAAACTCGTATTGCCATGATTTTCCTTTGGGGCTTCTTTGTTCGATTAAATTCGAGATGCTGATGCGTAACGCTTAAGCAAATCAGGCACATCTAAAATCAAAGCAATATGGCCATCGCTCGTAATCGTTGCACCCGCCATGCCTGGCGTACCTTGCAAAAGGTTATCGAGCGGCTTAATCACTACTTCTTCTTGACCGATGAGCGTATCAACAACAAATCCGACTCGCTGACTGCCCAATTGCACAATCACAACATGACCATGACCTGTGCGCTGCTCAATAATGCCAGCACGAGGCGCTAACCAATTTTGTAAATAGAACAAAGGAATCGACTTATCGCGGACAATAATAGTTAACTGGCCATCAACCACGTTTGTACGACTAAGATCAAGATGGAAAATCTCATTCACACTTGCCAATGGCAAGGCAAATGGGTGCCCAGCAACCCCAACCATCAAGGTTGGCAAAATCGCCAAAGTCAGTGGCACTTTGATGGTAATCTGAGTGCCTTTACCCATTTCAGAATCAATATCAATTGAACCATTCAGCGTGTTGATCGCGGTTTTCACCACGTCCATTCCCACGCCACGGCCTGAAATGTCAGAAATCTTTTCTTTGCTTGAGAAGCCCGGCATAAAGATCAAGTTAAAGCATTCTTTGTTGCTCAAACGGGATGCCGCATCTTCGTCCATCATGCCTCGTTTTACCGCGATACCGCGTAATACGTCAGGGTCCATACCGCCGCCATCATCGATGATCGCAAGCTGGATATGATCGCCTTCTTGTGCAGCAGACAGAATCACTTTACCGGTACGAGGTTTGCCCGCTTTGACGCGGTCTTCTGGCATCTCAATGCCATGATCGACCGAGTTGCGCACTAAGTGAATCAAGGGATCCGCGAGCGCTTCAACGAGGTTTTTATCCAAATCTGTTTCTTCACCACGCGTTTCAAGCGTAATGTCTTTATTCAGGCTACGAGCAAGATCGCGTACGACACGCGGAAAGCGGCCAAAGACTTTTTTGATTGGCTGCATGCGGGTTTTCATCACCGCGCCTTGCAAATCAGCCGTCACGACATCGAGATTCGACACCGCTTTCGCCATTTCTTCGTCATTGCTGTTTAAGCCAAGGCTAAGCAATCTATTGCGCACAAGTACCAGCTCACCCACCATGTTCATGATGATATCCAGCGTGGAGGTATCCACACGAACGGTCGCTTCTGCTTGTGTTTTCTTCGCAGCAGGCGCTTCTTTCTTCGCCGCTACCGCCGTTTCAACTTGTGGAGCGGAATGCACAGGCGCTTGGACAGCAGCAAGAGATTCGACGACTGGCGCTTCTTCGGCATAATTTTGCGCAGCCGGTTTGGTGGCAAATGCCAACTCTTCCAAACTCGGGCCTTTGCCCTGACCATGCAGTTGGTCGAGCAGTTTTTCGAACTCGTCATCCGTCATGATGTCATCATGACTATGGCCAGTGGTAGGCTCAGGTGCACTAACGGCAGGAGCCGTACTGACTTCCGGAATCGAATTTTGAGTCGTTTCCTGGCTTGGGCCTTGGCCTATACCATGAAGCTCATCCAACAACCTTTCAAATTCGTCATCGGTAATATCGCCACTGGCTTCCACCACAGGCTGAGCGACTTTCGGTGAAGTCGCCCCAGGCGCAGTGCCGCTACCATGAAGCTCATCCAATAACTTTTCAAATTCGTCTTGCGTGATCTCATCAATAGAACCCGAAGAGACGCGAAGAGGTTCTACGATGGGATCGGGAATGCCCGCGCTAAGCTCTGGCGCTGACAATACAGGCTCAGCCAACATGGCTTCCTCTGCAGGTTCAGGCTTACTTAGACGATGTAATTCATCAAGGAGCGATTGGTCTGCTCGGCGAAGAGGTTCACGATCTTGAACCGCTTGAAACTGTTCATTAACCGTATCAAGCGCTCGTAGCATCGTATCCATCAAACTCGCTGACACTTGACGCTGTCCGTTACGTAGAATATCAAAGACATTCTCAGCACCATGACAAGTATCAACTAACTCGGTCAGCGCCAAAAAGCCAGCGCCGCCTTTTACGGTATGGAACCCACGAAAGATCGCATTAAGCAGATCTTTATCATCAGGATTATTTTCAAGTTCTACTAACTGTTCTGAAAGCAGTTCAAGAATTTCACCCGCTTCAACCAAAAAGTCCTGAAGAATATCTTCGTCTAATTCAAAGCTCATAAGTTACCTCTAAAACCCAAGACTGGAGAGTAAGTCGTCGACTTCGTCTTGTGATGAAACCGCATCAGCCCTCTCATGAGGATTTAATATTGGTCCTTCAGGATCAGTTGATGCTTTTCTCTTGTGAGTAGCGACATTGGGTTCCCAATGATCATCACCGAATGCCGTTAGAATCTCACCAAGGCGCACTTCCACCTCGTTGACTAACTCAATAACACGACGAATGATTTGTCCGGTGAGATCTTGAAAGTCCTGAGCCATTAGAATATCGGTCAACAGGCTATGTAATTCGCTACTATTCCCTTCAACTTGTCCGAGCAACTCGTCAATACGATGGCAGAGAGCTTTGAAATCCGTAAGCTCAATCTTGCCATTCATTAATTCATTCCATTGCGGACGTACTTTGAGCAAACCGTCATGAAGGCTGTCTGCGATCGGCATACAACGATCGACAGCATCCATGGTTTTGTTTGCCGCAACTTCTGTTTTTTCAATAACGTAATGGAGGCGTTCCCGAGCATCGGGAATATCGTCATTGGTCATTTCAATAATTCGGTCATCAAGGCAGAACTGTTTGATCGACTGCTGTAAGTCGTGCGCAAGTTCGCTGATTTCCTGGAGCATTGGGCCGTGTGACGCTTCGTATGCCTTTTTAACGAGGGCGTCCGCATCTTGCTGCTGATCGTTTTCTAACAATTCAACAAGTTGCTTTGCCTGTTCTAGTGAAATCATTACTCATTAAGCCTTTATCACTGAATCGTTATAGCCAAAGTTCTGTCTATAAACGTTCAAAGATTTTCTCTAATTTTTCTCTTAATGTTGCTGCGGTAAATGGTTTAACGATGTATCCGTTCACACCCGCTTGCGCCGCTTCAATGATTTGTTCACGTTTTGCTTCTGCTGTAATCATAAGGACTGGCAGATGTTTCAATGCAGGATCGGCACGAACATGTTTTAGCAAATCGATGCCTTGCATACCTGGCATATTCCAGTCTGTCACGACAAAATCGAAATCGCCTTTCTTGAGCATTGGCAGTGCCGTTAAGCCGTCATCCGCTTCTTGGGTGTTATTGAAACCCAGATCACGAAGAAGGTTTTTAACGATACGTCGCATTGTTGAAAAATCATCAACAATCAAGATTTTCATGTTTTTATTCAAAATTGCCTCCACTGAGTATGATGTCAGTGATGTCTAGTCATTATTTGTCCACGCACTTAACTTAGTGCGTAAACGTTGCATTGATTGGCTTAGTATTTGGCTAACGCGTGATTCGCTCACTCCAATCACTTCACCGATTTCTTTTAGGTTCAACTCTTCATCGTAATAAAGAGAGAGCACTAACGCTTCACGCTCTGGTAAAGACTTTATCGATTCTACCAGAGCTTTACGGAAAAATTCATCCGCAACACCCTGAAAAGGTGTATTTTCTTCTTCATTATCAGAAGAACTAATCGCATCTTCTGATACACCCAGATCTTCGATCCCTACCAAGCGAGAGCAATTGATATCTGCCAAGACACTGTGGTACTGAGCAAGGCTCATTCCAACAAAGTTGGCCACTTCGGCGTCTGTCGGATCTCGATTGAGTTGCCCTTCTAAAGTCGCAATAGCTTGGTTGAACTCACGGCTGTGTTTATGCACAGAGCGAGGGACCCAGTCTCCTCGTCGAATGTCGTCGAGCATCGCGCCACGAATTCGGATCCCAGCGTAAGTTTCAAAACTCGCGCCTTTACTGCCATCGTAATTTTTTTGCGCTTCAAGAAGGCCAATCATTCCCGCTTGGATAAGGTCTTCAACCTGAACACTTGGTGGCAAACGGCCAAGCAAGTGGTGAGCAATACGTTTCACTAGCACAGAGTACTTTTCTAAAAAAGCACGCTGGCTGTTGTGGTTGCCGTATTGGTCGTAGGTCAATGCCTTATTCACCAAATGGTTCCTCTAATGGTTCTGTGCGGTTAAGAAGTCGTTCGACGAAAAATTCCAAATGACCACTTGGCGTTTTAGGAATTGGCCAAGTTATCGCTTTATTCGCCAACGAACTCAATGCCAAAGCGGCAGGTGAGCGAGGGAACGCATCAACAACAATCTTTTGTTTTTTAACGGCTTGTCGAACTTTATCATCGAGTGGAATACACGCGACAAGCTCAAGGCTCACATTTAAGAATCTCTCTGTGACTAAGGTCAACTTTGCAAACAATTCTCGGCCTTCGCGGTAGCTTCTGACCATATTGGCCACAATCTTAAAGCGTTGAACTTGATGGTCTTTGCTCAATAACTTAATCAATGCATACGCATCAGTAATCGACGTCGGTTCATCACACACCACCACAACAACATCTTGAGCGGCACGTGAAAAACTGATCACCATGTCTGAAATGCCCGCTGCTGTATCAATCAGCAACACATCCATCTCATCTTCGAGGCTACCAAAAGCTCGAATCAACCCCACATGCTGCGCATGTGAAAGTTCCGTCATGGACTGAGTCCCTGATGTGGCTGGAATGATTTTAATGCCGTATGGACCCTCTACGATCGCATCAGCAAGCTCACACTCTCCTGCCAGTACATGACCGAGGTTTCGTTTTGAACGAATACCGAGCATCACATCAACATTAGCCAGTCCTAAATCGGCATCCAAAACCGTCACTTTTTTGCCTTGGCGAGCCATGCATATTGCAAGGCCAAGAGTAACATTTGATTTTCCCACGCCACCTTTACCGCCAGTAACCGAAATTACTTTAGTGAGCGATGGTTGGGTTAAACGGCGTAATCCGCTTGCTTGGTCTTGTATCATAATCTCTGTCATAATCGTCGCCGCCTAGAACCGTTCTGCTTCACTATTCCAATAGTGGGGTTCATCGTCCGTCGATTTCTCTAATAAATCATTTGCTTTTGCCACCATATACTTGGGCTGAGCTATGACGATATCTTCTGGTACGCGCTGTCCGTTCGCGATGTAGGCAACAGGCAATGCATTTTGTACAACCACACTCACAAATTCCCCTAAGCTCAATGATTCATCAAGCTTGGTTAAAATACAGCCGGAAAGTGGTATACGTTTAAAGTGATCAATGGTTTCTTGTAATACTTTACGTTGGGCCGTTGCCGGTAATACAAGATAGCTATGAATCACTTCACCACTATTTTGCATCAAAGTATCAAGTTGCTCAGAGAGTCGAACATCTCTTTGCCCCATACCGGCCGTATCGACGAGAACCAAGCGACGATGACGTAATTGGTATATTACATCGGCTAACTCGTCAGAATCTTTAGCCACCTTTACCGGACAACCCATGATTCGGCCATAAATAGCCAATTGTTCATGGGCGCCAATACGATAAGTATCGGTGGTCACCAAGGCAACGTTGTCGGAACCAAATTCCATGGCCGCTCGCGCCGCTAATTTTGCCACCGTGGTGGTTTTACCCACCCCTGTAGGGCCAAGAAGCGCCACAACGCCACCACGTTTTAAAATATCTTGCTTGGAAATCGGCACTTGATCGGCCACCAAGCCAAGCAATGCTTTCCATGCTTTCTTTGGCGGCGTCTCTTCTGGGATATAACACGCCAATTGATCCGCAAGTTCCGATGATAATCCCATGCGCTCAAGACGCTTTATCAGCATCGCACGAAGAGGCTCACGTCGTTCGACTTCTTGCCACATCAAACCAGAGACTTGATGTTCTAACAAACGACGGATTGAGGTCATCTCTTCACGCATGTCCTCAAGCTCTTCTTTCGATACCGCTTGTTCACGCGTTTGTCCGCGTTCGTAACGTGATGGATCCAATTTCGGCGCTGTGCGTTCAATGCGGCGATCATCGGCGATGAGTCGCGCCAATGGGGAATCTTGTTTTAATTGAATATCGCTGGTTTGTTCACGGATCGAAGCCTGACGCTTCAATAACGCTGTTAATGAGTCGTCACCTTGTTGAGGCGCTTCACGTTCATCAGACTCACCCTTGCCATGGCTATATTGTTTCAGCATGCTGGCAAAGCGCTTCGTCATTGAGCGACCATTATCGCCGCCGGCATTTAAGCTGACGCGATCATCATCTAACTGACGCGATGTCTCTTGTCGTGTCAACGTCGGTGACACTTGCGTATGAGCAACGCGCGGTCGAGAATTGTATTGGCTACCCACTTTCGATGCGTTTGCATCGCCATCAACAGCGGCTACAATTTCTACGCCACCAGCGACTTTTTTATTCGACATGATCACTGCATCCGATCCAAGCTCTTCTTTTACTTGGAGTAATGCCGTACGCATGTCTTTGGCAAAAAATCGTTTAATCTTCAAAATTGATGTCCATTATTGGTCGTAATAGCACTAATTACCTACCGCTTGTACGATGCGGATTTGTTTCTCATCTGGAATCTCTTGATAAGAGAGTACGCGCAATGTCGGTATGGTATTCTTGACAAATTTCGCGAGAGTCGAGCGCAACACGCCCGACGTCAACAATACGGCAGCCTCACCTTTCAGCTCTTGCTCTTGCGTTGCTTGACTTAGCGACATTTGCAAGCGCTCAGCGAGGCCAGGCTCAATACCTGCGGATTCACCGCCAGATGCTTGCATTGTTTGATGCAAAATTTGTTCCAGCTCAGGAATTAGGGTAATAACCGGCAACTCTGGCTCTATACCATTGATTTCCTGAACAATTAATCGTTTAAGGGCAATGCGAACTGCGGCAGTCAGAATGTCAGATTCTTGACTCTTTGCCGAGTATTCTGACAAAGTCTGCACAATCGTTCGAATATCTCGGATGGGCACACCTTCATTGAGCAAGTTTTGCAGTACTTTGACCACCACGCCAAGCGGCAGTTGGTCCGGTACGAAGCTCTCTACCAACTTAGGCGTGCTGCGTCCTAACATTTCAAGTAAGTTTTGTACTTCTTCATGCCCCAGCAATTGGGAAGCATTATTCGTCAATAGCTGGCTAAGGTGCGTCGCCAATACGGTGGAAGAATCCACCACGGTATAACCTAGTGCTTGCGCATGCTCACGATAATCTTCTCGAATCCAAGTCGCTTCAAGGCCAAACGCCGGGTCAATCGTCACCTCCCCTTCAATCATGCCATAGACTTGGCCGGGGTTGATGGCGAGCTCTTGATCAGGACGAATTTCGGCTTCACCGACGGCGACCCCCATCAGAGTGATGCGGTAACTGTTTGGCGTCAGCTCTAAGTTATCTCGTATATGGACAGCTGGGATCAAAAAGCCAAAGTCCTGCGACAGTTTTTTGCGCACGCCTTTTACCCGTTCAAGCAACTCGCCACCTTGATCTCTATCGACTAATGGGATTAAACGATAACCCACTTCAAGGCCAATAATATCGACAGGTTGAACATCATCCCAAGAGAGTTCTTTTGGCGTGTTTGGCTCAATTTCTTTTGTCGCGGGAAGATGCGTTTGTTCTTCTGCATTTCGTTTGTGCTTACGCTGAACCCAGTAGGCACCCGCCCCAGAACAGGCTGCAAGCAGTAAGAAAGCAAAGTGAGGCATGCCCGGAACGATACCCATGATAAACATGATGATCGCCGTCACCGTCAGGGCTTTCGGGTTATCAAACAATTGGAAGATCAGCACTTCGCCCATGTCTTCATCGGTATTTTGACGTGTCACCATGATAGCGGCGCCAATAGACAATAGTAGAGATGGGATCTGTGCAACCAAACCATCACCGATGGTCAGTAGCGTGTAAATCTTCATCGCTTCGCCAAAGCCCAATCCATATTGGGCCATACCGATAGCAAGGCCACCGATGATGTTGATGAAGAGGATCAAAATACCCGCAATGGCATCGCCTTTAACAAACTTAGAGGCACCATCCATCGAACCGTAGAAGTCCGCTTCTTTGGTTACTTCTTGGCGACGTGTTCGTGCTTGATCTTGGTCAATCAAGCCAGCATTTAAATCGGCATCGATCGCCATTTGCTTACCTGGCAAGGCATCCAAGGTGAAGCGGGCACTTACTTCCGAAATACGGCCAGCACCTTTGGTCACAACCATAAAGTTGATGATCATCAAGATGATGAACACCACAAGACCGACGGCATAGTTACCACCGATAACAACATTACCAAATGCTTCGATAACGTTACCCGCGGCTCCCGGCCCTTCGTGACCATAGAGTAAAACCACACGCGTTGAAGCAACGTTCAATGCCAAACGCAATAACGTGGCGATCAGCAAAACCGTCGGAAAAGCCGCAAAGTCTAGCGGGCGTCGGGTATAAACCGTCACCAGTAGAACCACCATCGACAAAGCGATGTTGAAGGTGAAGAATAAATCGAGCAAAAACGCAGGGATGGGCAAAATGACCATCGCCAGTGTGGCAAGCACCATAACAGGTGCGCCAATAGCAGGCATCGAGCGCTGAGGGATCGCGGGGAATTTACCCGCAAACGGCAGAGAAAACTTCATAGATTAGTGGCTAATTCAACTAAATTATTTCCTGACACAAACAGCTAGCCACTCGTGTAAGGGGGGATCGGGCAAAGGCCGTCCATCGCAAAGTCAAAAAACTGTCATTGCGATGGCGCTGAGCTTAAGGATTGATATTCCAGACCAATTCACCACGGCGGGCATCAGTATCATAATCAATACAAACCAAACCCGAGGTAGGAAACATCGGCGGCATGATCCCGGTGACAAAGTCTGCGGTTAAATAACCAACCAATGGTAGGTGAGAGACAAGCAATACCGTTTTCAGGTTTTCTAATTCAATCTTGGCCTGAATGTACTCAACAACCGTTTCTGAATCGCCATAAGGTGTAATGTCGTCACACTCTTCAACTTGCTTGGCATGAAACAAAGGGGCAATTTCAAGCCAAGTTTGTTGCGCACGTAAATAAGGGCTCACAAACACTTTATCGAACTGTGATATGCCGTTCGCCACACAGCGTTGAGCAACGGAATAAGACGTTGTTCTTCCGTGGGCCGTTAACGAACGTTCCGCATCACTGGCAGCGAAATGTTCTGCTTCCCCATGGCGCATAATCACAATTTTCATAATCTATCCTGTTGTGTGAGTTCGAGTTTGCCTCACACCCTTATTTTGTCGCGCATAATAAAATTAATTATATCAAGTAACTTGCCAAAGACTCAGACTTTCTTAACAATCTTAAAGGTCAGTACGCAATTTCTTTTGATTCATCAGCATCAATCGATATCGCGCGCAGTCTTGATGCTGAATTTCTTATATACCATGAGATAATTGGCAGTGCCTAAAAATCGGTACATACTTAATAGTGACAATTACGCATGGAGAATGCTTGTGCATGTAAGCCCAAATGATACCAATCAATACCGTTACTGCACATTGAGTAACGGATTAAGAGCGTTATTAATTCACGATGCACAAGCGCAAAAATCCGCGGCCGCACTAGCGATTAATGTCGGTCACTTTGATGACCCCGATGATCGTCAAGGTATGGCGCACTATCTTGAGCATATGCTGTTTCTTGGTACCGAAAAGTACCCAAAAGTCGGCGAATTTCAAAGTTACACCAGTCAACATGGCGGCAGTAACAACGCATGGACGGGAACTGAACATACTTGCTTTTTCTTTGATTGCGACCCCGATGTTTTTGGCCACAGCCTAGATCGCTTTAGTCAGTTTTTTAGCGCCCCGCTTTTCAATGCCGAAGCGCTTGATAAAGAGCGCGAAGCTGTCGATTCTGAATACAAAATGAAGCTCAATGACGACTCCCGTCGCTTGTATCAAGTCAATAAAGAGCTGATTAACCCCAATCACCCCTTTGCAAAATTTTCCGTTGGTAATCATGACACGCTCGGAGATCGCGATGGCGTCTCGATTCGTGATGAAATCATCGCCTTCCATCAGCAGCATTATTCTTCCGATTTAATGACATTGACGTTGGTTGGACCTCAATCGCTTGAGCAACTGAAACAGTGGGCCGATGAGCATTTTTCATCCATCGCCAATCTCAACCTAAATGGTAAGCAAGTCGAGCAACCTTATACCGATTTACGTTCAACGTGTATTTGGGTCAACGTCGAACCGGTTAAAGAAATTCGCAAGCTCATTTTATCGTTTCCAATGCCCAGTATGGAAGGCTATTACCGCACCAAACCGCTTTCCTATTTTGCCCATTTACTCGGTTATGAAGGCGAAGGAAGCTTGATGATCGCTTTAAAAGAAGCCGGATGGATCACATCACTGTCTGCTGGCGGTGGTGTTAGTGGCAGCAATTATCGCGAGTTTACCGTAAGTTGCACGCTCACACAGGATGGGCTCAAGCACACCGATGATATCATTCAAGCCATCTTCAATTACATTGCCATAATCAAAGCTCAAGGGCTGGATGATTGGCGATATAATGAGAAAAAAGCCGTGCTGGAATCCGCGTTTCGTTTCCAAGAGCCGACACGTGCAATGGATCTTGCCAGCCACCTTGCCGTCAATATGCAGCACTACGCTAGCGAAGACACCCTATACGGTGACTTCATGATGCAAGAGTACCAACCCGAGTTACTCAAACAACTGGCGCAGTACTTTAGCGTTGACAACTTACGCGTCACCTTAATCGCTAAAGGTCAGCACTACGATCAAGAAGCAAAGTGGTATTTCACCCCCTACTCTGTTGTCCCGTTAACACCACAGCAGCGCAATTTCTATTCGCAATCTAGCCAAGTTAATATGACATTGCCTGATCGTAACCCATTCATTTGTTACGATTTAACGCCAAAAGACCTGGAAACCGAAGCAAAACAGCCCGTATTGTTGCAAGATCTTCCCGGCTTTAAACTTTGGCATCTACAAGATAATGAGTTTCGGGTGCCGAAGGGGGTGATGTATATCGCCATTGATAGCCCTCACGCCGTCGCCAACCCCGTCAATATTGTAAAAACGCGTTTGTGCGTAGAAATGTTTCTTGATTCACTCGCCACCGACACCTACCAAGCCGAAATCGCGGGCATGGGTTACAACTTGTACGCCCATCAAGGTGGCGTAACCTTAACGATTTCAGGATTCAGCGAAAAGCAGCCTGAGCTACTTAAAATGATCTTAAAGCGTTTCGCTAGCCGCGAATTTAGCGAAAAACGCTTCACGACGATAAAAACTCAATTGTTAAGAAATTGGCGAAATTCAGCGCAAGATCGTCCAATTTCACAGCTGTTTAACGCCATGACTGGCATTTTACAGCCAAACAATCCTCCTTACGCGACACTGATTGAAGCCCTAGAAAGTATTGAGGTCGATTCGTTGTCGAGTTTTGTACAAGCGATTTTGGCGGAGCTGCATGTCGATATGTTTGTGTATGGGGATTGGACACAAAGCGATGCATTGCTTTTAGGCGACACACTGAAAGACGCTTTGCGAGTACAAGACCAACGCTATGAAGAAGCGCTAAGACCGCTGATCATGTCGGGGGAGAATGGCACTTTCCAACGCGAAATATGCTGCAATCAAGAAGACTCAGCGATTGTTGTTTACTACCAGTGCCAAGATACGAATCCGAAAAACATTGCTCTGTATTCACTCGCCAATCACCTAATGTCAGCGACTTTCTTCCATGAAATTCGGACCAAGCAGCAGCTCGGTTATATGGTGGGCACAGGCAATTTACCGCTGAACCGCCATCCTGGTATTGTCTTGTATGTACAATCTCCCAAGGTGGCCCCAACGGAGCTGATCACCGCCATTGATGAGTTCCTCAATGCCTTTTACCTGGTACTGCTAGAACTCAATGAATACCAATGGCACAGTAGTAAACGTGGGCTTTGGAATCAAATTGCCACGCCAGATACCACATTGCGTGGCCGAGCACAGCGTCTATGGGTCGCGATTGGCAACAAAGATGAAAACTTTGACCAGCGCCAACGCGTTCTCGCAGAGCTAAAAGATCTGTCCCGCAGTGATATGATTCGCTTTGTTGTTAATGAACTCAAACCAAGGACAGCCAATCGCTTGATCATGCACACTCAAGGGAATGCACACCAAAGCTCAGCACCGCTCAGCCTTGGCCAAGAAATTGGCTGTATTGAAGAATTTCAGTTACGACCTAAAGACATAGAATTAGGCTAATTCTGACTCCACGATAGCCTTAAGCGAATGCGGGTGCAGCTTAATGCACACGCCATTATGCTTAAAGGCTACCGTTGGGTTGTTTAGTCGCTCCCCTTCGCCTTTCGGGCTCGACAATTTCACTTTGATGCCTTGCTCAATCAGTTGATCCCAGTGTTCTGCTAAGCGTGGGAACAGACGCAAAATATCTTGTAGATACTCATCAGCCGTTTGCGCTTGGGATGGGATCACAAACTCTACATGCTCCCAAGTTTGCTCTGGGTACAATTTTCCAGGCGCAGGGTAAGGCAGCTCCAAACATTCGATGTTCCAGTGACCCGCCTCAAGGGGTTGTTCAAATAACACCACAATAATTGGACGGCCATTAATCATCGCATTAGAAATTTCTAAACCTTCGTTCAGCCATGCCTGATGAGAAGCCAGCGCCAAATCATCTTGGTTAATTCGCAATGCGATATGGTCTGCCTGAAAAGGCGCAAGATCTAGGTGTAAAAGCTGGCTTAATTGCTGAATTTTGCCCATAAAAGCGGGTAATTTAAGACGCAACTGTTGAGGCGATAAACCCGCGCTAACTAAAGACATGGCGATTTTCCTTTCTCTAAATGGTTATTTTTTCCCAATAGTAACAAGATCATCAAGAAAAGTAGAAAAATACTCAAATTACTCCCTATATGAACAAGCATAAAATTGCTATCATGTGCGCCAATTTCTGAACTCAAAAAGTTTCGCATCGTCTTCGAAGGGAAGTGATATTATTTACCTATCACCTTAAACCTCAAGGAATGCGAATCAAACCAAATTCCTAGAATTGAAGGAAACGCGTGTGAATATCCAAGCACTCATTAATGATAAAGTTTCTCAGGCTCTTGAAGCCGCTGGTGCACCTGCAGGCAGCCCTGCAGCGGTTCGACAATCAGCAAAAGCACAATTTGGTGATTACCAAGCAAACGGTGTAATGGGCGTTGCAAAACAGCTCGGCACCAACCCTCGAGAGTTTGCACAGAAAGTATTGTATGTTCTGGACTTAGATGGTATTGCGAGCAAAACAGAAATTGCTGGCCCTGGTTTTATTAACATCTTCCTAAGTGAAGAGTTTTTAGCGAAACAAGCTGAGCTAGCATTAGCCGATGAGCGCCTAGGCGTAGCAAAAGATGAGCAACAAAACATTGTTGCTGACTACTCTGCACCAAACGTAGCAAAAGAAATGCACGTAGGTCACTTACGTTCAACGATCATCGGTGATGCGGTTGTTCGTACTCTTGAGTTTCTTGGTCACAACGTGACGCGTGCAAACCACATCGGTGACTGGGGTACTCAGTTCGGTATGTTGATTGCTAACCTTGAACGCGTACAGCAAGAGTCTGGCGAAGTGTCAATGGAACTGGCTGACCTTGAAGGCTTCTACCGTGAATCGAAAAAGCTTTACGATGAAGACGAAGAGTTTGCTGTAAAAGCTCGCGGTTATGTCGTGAAACTGCAAGGCGGCGACGAATTCTGTGCCGACATGTGGAAAAAACTTGTCGACGTTACGATGATCCAAAACCAACGTAACTATGACCGTCTGAACGTATCACTTTCTCGTGATGACGTGATGGGCGAAAGCATGTACAACGACATGCTACCAAAAATTGTTGCCGATCTTAAAGCGCAAGGTCTTGCGGTTGAAAGTGACGGTGCTCAAGTTGTCTTCTTGGACGAATACAAGAACAAAGATGGCGACCCTATGGGTGTTATCGTGCAAAAGCGTGATGGCGGCTACCTATACACCACGACTGATATTGCATGTGCGAAATACCGCTACGAGCAATTGAATGCTGATCGCGTACTTTACTTTATTGACTCGCGTCAACACCAGCACCTAATGCAAGCGTGGACGATCGTTCGCAAAGCGGGCTACGTTCCTGACACCATGTCTCTTGAGCACCACGCATTCGGTATGATGCTAGGTAAAGATGGCAAACCATTTAAGACTCGTGCCGGTGGTACAGTTCGTCTTGCGGATCTTTTGGATGAAGCAGAAGAGCGTGCAGCTAAGCTAATTGAATCAAAGAATCCGACATTGGATGCTGATGAGAAAGCGAAGATTGCTAACACAGTTGCGATGGCAGCAGTTAAATACGCAGACCTTTCTAAACACCGTACAACCGATTACGTGTTTGATTGGGAAAACATGCTGGCATTTGAAGGTAACACAGCGCCATACATGCAGTATGCCTACACTCGTGTTGCTTCTATCTTTGCTAAAGCAGGCGTATCAATGGATGAACTGCAAGGTGATATCCAGCTGACGGATGAAAAGGAAAAAGCACTGGTTGCGAAACTTCTTCAATTTGAAGAAGCAGTACAGTCTGTCGCTCGTGAAGGTCAACCACACATCATGTGTGCTTACCTATTCGAACTTGCAGGCCAGTTCTCAAGCTTCTACGAAGCTTGTCCAATTTTGGTTGCTGAAGATGAAGCGGTTAAACAAAGCCGTCTTAAGCTTGCAGCGTTGACCGCAAAAACGATCAAACAAGGTCTGTCTTTGTTGGGCATCGATACGCTAGAGCGTATGTAAGCAAGCACTCAACTTCGAGCTTGAAACATAAAAAGGTTGACGTGAAAGCGTCAACCTTTTGTTTTATCTGGGATATACTCAAAAGCATCCCTCCTATTAGAATGGAAAGTTACCATGAGTTTTGAATTGCACCCTCAGTTAGCCAAAGACACCACCGTGCTGGGTCACTTCCCACTTTGTGTTGCCCTGCTGCACAAAGACAATATCGTGCCTTGGGTTATTTTGGTGCCAAAGCGCAACAATCTAAAAGAGTTACATCACCTACCGATGCATGAACAACAACAGTTTTTGCTGGAATCACAAGCGGTCAGCCAAGCATTAGAAGCCACCTGCCAGCCAGATAAACTCAATTTAGGCGCACTGGGCAACATGGTGCCACAACTGCACATTCACCATATTGCGCGCTTCAAAACGGATGCCGCATGGCCTGGCCCAATTTGGGGCAACACCCCAGGTATCTTCCGCAATGACGACGAACAACAAGCACTGCATACACGAATCGCGAATGTGCTTGGTCTTAGCAGCTTGTTTACCAAAGCGTAATCATGCACCGTCGTTTTGATCAAAAAAAACGCCGCTCAATGAGCGGCGTTTCTGATTGTAATAAGCACTGTGGCTACATGGTCACCGTTAAAGACAGGCCATTTTTCTGATTAACTGAATATCGAATGCGCGTGATCTTCTCCGCTTTATTGGTATCAATCATGCGAGAAATAATCCCTTTTTTGATCCAGACAGAAAGCATCGCATCCACACCATCCTCACTTAAAGCAAATTTCTTCGCTAATTCCGTGCGCGATGCACCGCCTTTTGCGTCAATATATTGCTTCAGTTCAGTTAATATCATGCCACTTGCACCTCTAATACTGTTTGTTGCTTTTTACCCGCGGCTTTAAGTCTGGTGTAGACAAATCCGCTGACTGCGAGGATTCCCACAATCCATGCCGCACTGCTCGTTGGATGATCGGCAAAATGCATCGTTTGGTAATACAGCGTCGCGCTGCCATACGCCAAGCCCATGGTCCAAACTGCGATAAAACGAGCAAACTTTTGACCGAACTCGCGAACATACGCACCCATCGCTGCCACACAAGGCGTGTAAATCAAGATGAAAACTAGATAAGCAAACGCGGCATGCCCACTCACAAAGTACCCTTGTAAGTTACCAAAGATAGAGGAGTCCACTTCTTGGTCCTCAGCGACGGCTGAACTATCGGTTAAGTCACCGACTTCCACACCCAGTGGGTCTGAATAATTGAGACCCGCCAAATTATCAGGAATGCTCATGACGGCTTCATGCAAACTGCCCATCAGGTCATATTCCGCATCATCGCTTTCTGATGGCGCGTACAGACTGTTCAGCGTACCAACAACCGCTTCTTTGGCGAAAATACCCGTAATGATACCCACAGTAGCTGGCCAGTTATCTTCTCTTACACCCATAGGTGAAAAGATTGGTGTGATCACTTGAGATGCCTTTGATAAAACAGAGTTTTCACTGTCTTCATTACCAAAACTGCCATCGGAACCTATTGAGTTTAAGAAACTTAGCATCGTCACGACAACCACAATGGTCTTGCCCGCCCCCAAGACAAAACGCTTTAGCTTCTGCCATGTTTTGATTAAGACGTTTTGCATGGTTGGCAATTCATAGTCTGGCATTTCCATCACTAGGCTGTCGCTCGAACCAGGGTATAGGGTTTTCTTTAGTACAAAACCGGTAAACACCGCGGCAACAATACCTAACACATAGAGCGAAAATACAACGTTCTGGCCACTTTCTGGGAAAAAGGCCGCAGCAAACAAAGCATAAACCGGTAAACGAGCACCACATGACATAAACGGCGCCATCGATGCTGCTAATTTACGCTCACGTTCTTGATCAAGCGTACGCGTTGCCATAATAGAAGGTACGTTACAGCCAAACCCCAGCACCAGTGGGACAAATGCTTTGCCTGGCAGACCGATTTTTTGCATCACTTTATCTAACACAAATGCGGCACGAGACATGTAACCTGAACTTTCTAATACCGCTAAGAACAAGTACAAGCAGGCAATAACCGGAATGAATGTGGCGACGGTTTGGATACCACCACCAACACCATCAGCGATCAAAGTAACAAGCCACACCGGTAAATGACCATCGAGTAGATAGTGACCACCATCAACCAACACCGCACCAACACCGATATCAAAGAAATCGATAAACGCGCCGCCGATATTGATTGAAAACATAAACATGAGGTACATAACCACGAAGAAAAATGGCACGCCTACCCACTTATTAAGGATTACGTTGTCCACTTTTTCCGTGAAACTATGGCTGAGCTTACCTTCACTTCTACGCACCAATTGACACTGTTGATGCAGATAGGTGTATTTCACGTCCGCTACGTGTAAATCGATGTCCAAGTCTAGGCTCGTATGCGCTTTTTCAATCGCATCGCGTTGCTCAGACTTTAGAGCGTTTAATACCAATACATCATTTTCTAAAGCGCGAATCGCTAGAGCTCGAGGCGCAACTTCTTGCGTGTCAAAAATAGGGGCAAGCTGAGCGATTTGAGCTTCAAACTCTGAACCGTAATCAAGATGAAGTTCATCAAGTGTTACACCTTGAACAACGACTTTATGCAGGAGCTGTTTAAATTGGATGACCTGTCCTTTGTGGTTCGCTGAAATGGCGAATACCGGACAGCCCAACATTTTTTCTAAGGCTTTAATATCGATGGTTTGACGTTCACGTTTCAGCGCATCCATCTTATTAAGCACAACGATCATTGGGCGACCCAACTCACGTAACTGCAGCGTCATATATAGACTGCGCTCTAGGCAGGTGGCATCGACGACGTTAACAATCAAATCAGCAGGGTGTGTTAACACCGCGCGCGATGCAATTGACTCATCAATACTATTACCATCATTGCCACTATCAAGAGCGTAAATACCAGGAAGGTCGGTCAGGAAAAAGGCGTCACCAGAATGATTGAACCGACCGGTTTTTTTCTCAACAGTCACTCCAGCCCAGTTACCCACTTGCTGCTTAGCGCCTGTCAGACCATTGAATAACGTCGTCTTACCACTGTTTGGGTTACCAACGGTTAGAATTTTATAGTCCATTACTTTACCTCGACCAAAATGGATGCGGCGATATTTGCACGAACCGCAAGTGATACTCCACGAACCTCAACTTGCAATGGGTCTCCCATTGGAGCAAAGCGAACCAGTTTGATCGGCGTGTTTGGCAGTAACCCCATCACCATTAATTTTTTACGAACGTCATTCGACAATTCAGTAAATCCGATGATAGTGGCTTCTTGCCCTTGCTGTAATTTTGATAATTCCATGGAGAGCCCAATAGGTTGAGTTGCATTTAGTAATGAGAGTTATTTCTATTTCCAATTGTAACTAAACAATCTCTGACTATTGTTGTCTGAAATCAAATTTTGCATTTATAAAACAATTCACACCCTGAACTCTCGTTACTTTTGTTAAAAAATAAACGTCAAAAACGTCAAAAAATCCCACCTTATTTTGAAGCGCTCTTAAATTGCGCGTAATTCAAATCTCACAACAGCGTTTAAAACATTAAAAATCAACAACTTAAAATAATGTCGCATTTCTTATGGCATCTTGGCGTTAATTTTATGAGTAAAAAAAGTAGTTTTATCTATAGTAGTTCCTGTCAGGCAATCACTGCTTTTGACAAAGTATTCCAGAGGTGGTGCCTAGCACCACTCCGGCAGCAAGCGAAGGTGTCATTGACACCCGTGGTATAGTCCCCCCGGCTATACCACGATATTTTTTTTCTTTCTTTTCCCTCTCGCTCCCCTTCATTCGTTATCCTAGCAATGCCTTTTTATAAATAATTCATCTAAAAAAATAAGAACATGTGATAGAACGATCAGATCACACAGATAAACGCTATTGCATCCTTCTTTTTATTACTTTTTCTCCATACCAATCCGGATAAGTTCATGACCAGAAGCTTGGTTCAGAAGCTTACGTAACAAATCCCTTCGCATTTCGCGCAGATTATCGTTAACGGAAGATTCTAATGGCAAGACGCTAACCGCGTTCTTTACGATTTTAATCGTAGGCATGACTTAGCATTGAAATGAGTGAATCGATACCGAAAGCATCAGTACGACGCCGTTCACACACACTTCGTCAGAACAATAATGACGTGAAGGATGGCATGAAAAGAGCGCGGTAGACGCGCCACCAGCGTAACGCGATGACACATAGAGTATTGAAGAAAAGGAAGTGGGTAAGAACTCGAGCCATCTCGATAGCTTCAGTTCAATAGGTTGCGCGGCAAACTGGCGTTTGCCGCTCTCGACGAGTTAAATCGTCTCATCTCTTTCAATAGGGACTTCTTTATTATGGGGATACTGGTCTTCAACAAACTGTGTTGGAGACACACCAAAGCGATGCTTAAACCTTTGACTAAAGTACGATGGATCATTGAAACCACAATCAAAAGCCACGTCCGAAACCTTGGCGCCCGCTAATAATCGTCGGCATGCATTATCCAAACGAATTTCACTCAGATAATCGGTAAAGGTACGTTGCGTTGCGGTTTTAAACCGTCGTTGCAAACTTCGCTCTGAAACAAACATCATTTTTGCTGCGGTTGAGGTACTAAACTCTGAGTCTGAATAGTGATCACGAACCAAGTTCTCAAGCTTATCAATCCAAGAATCTTGATTCTTATCTCCCGTTCGAGGCATCGCCACCCCTTCTGAATACGAAAATTCAATCAACGAATGTTCATCAAAGTCAGGGCTACTTTGCCAGCTGATCGCAATAACGTTCTTGCCATCCGCTCTTTGTAACGAAACTTCACCACCACTGGCATCAACCAGACTTTCTATTTCTGGCCAACTGCTCTCTTTTTCAACATCAATTGCTAAGCCGTAATCGGTGATATTGAGGCTTATGCGATCGTCATGATTTAAAATTTGCATCTGAATAGTTTGATGCTTAAAACAACGCTTTATCAACCCTTCAAACAGCAGATTAAACAGAATATCGAGATTAAAATACTCGAGTAGAACATAGTTCTGCCTACTTTCGTGCGCTTCTAGCTCGACCGTCAAACCAGCTTTCGTGAAATCTTTTTTCCAGCCATCAAATATTGATGTGGAAATTAAAGACAAGTTATATGCCGCTAGCGCTTCATTTTTTGACTCTCGGACGTTCAACAATAACCCTAACTCATTGGCGATGTTGTCCGCGATCTTGCTTTGTTCTCTTCCCTCGTCATCCGAAAGGTGGCTTTTCTCGTGGTGTAATCTGTCACGAAACGACTGGATGGCTTGGCTTAAGATCAGTCTTCTCACCTGTAACTGCTTACGCAGTTGATGGTTATTACTGACTAAAATACGACTTTGATGCCTAAGCTGATTCGTTTTTAGAGAAACCTGAGCTTTTAGCTCACGGTTTGACTTAGACATCACTTTAGAACGCCAATAAATAACCACCAAAAACAGTGCGGCAAATGACAGCACATATAACATCATCGCCATCGAGGTGAGATACCAAGGTGCTGTCACCGAAAATTCGATACTTTTTTCTCTTCCGCGCTCAACACCATTCACCACTGGTCGAACATATAATTGGTATTGACCTGGCGTTAATCCATCAATCAGAATTTGATAGCCATCTAATGGTGTCCAATTTGGATCGTCATTAAGGCGGTACTCGAGCGTTGAACTGCTCACACTGGGTAATAACCCCATCTTGACTTCGATAGTCGCGCCATAAGGGGCCACTATCTCATTTTGAGAAATGGAACCAAATGACACCAAACTTTGGTTGATTTTGACCTGCGAAAAAATCGTCTTCGTTTCTGGTAGCGGGTTAACCACCAAATCTTCACTGTTTACTCGAACCAAACTATGCCAAGAGCCAAGCAATAGCCCTTCTGAATTGGTGACATCTTTTAGACAGAATCCATTTTGAAATTCGTTATTAATGAGGCCAAAGGGCTGGCCATAGTGAGAAACAAACTCCCCTTTTAGGCCATAATGCGTGAGTCCAGCGGAAGAGGTTAGCCACATTCCAGACGTGTTTTTGATTAAACACTGTGGGCTAATATGTTCATCAATTAATGTCAGGTTTTTTAGATATGCCGTGCGTAAGTCAACAATATTCAAGCCATAACTGCTTGCAATCCAAACTTGTTCGTCTTCGCCTTCCGTCATGCTGAGAACGACGCCAAATTGAGCGCTATTTTCGACAAAGTTAAGCTGCCCATCACGTAAGAGGTAAACACCACGATCCGTCCCGATCAGTAGATGATTATTTTTTGATGGCATAATCTGTGTAATTCGAAGCGATGCCAGATTAGACGAAATCAAGCTATCACCGAACTCCGTTATCTGCTGAGTTTCAATGTTGTATCGCCAAAGAGAACGCGCATTGATACCCCATAGGTGGCCTTCATTCCCCTCAACCATCAACGAAACTTCCTGCCCAACAAGCAAAGGCGGTAATGACCGACTATCCATTCTCTGTCCCGTGTTCACATCAAATCGGCTAATGCCCTTCGATGTCGCAACCCACAGTACGCCATCAATTTCAGCCAGACCATTGATAATGCCACTTTTAATCAGCTCTTTTTCCGATTCTCGGCCATTTTTTATTTGGTACAACCCAGTATCTGTGACCATCCAAAAGCCACTTTTATTTTCCATGGCGACTAAATCTTTCAAACGCCCATGGTAATTATCACGATCAAAGTGATAGCCATAAAAATCTTGGATAGGAAAACGTTCAAATTTATCGCCAAATAGCGAATAGTATTGAATTCCTTTATTGGTACCAATCCACATCCCACCCGCATTATCATTTATGATGGTATTAATTTTTTGGCCGATAAGCGTGTATCTTGCGTCGTCTGCCCCCGAATATTTGGTTATTTCGCCAGTCAAAAACGAATAAATATACAATCCATTTTCGGTTCCTAACCAATAGGCATCTTTCGTTTCCGCAATCGCCATGACCCCTGGGGCTGGGATAATATATTTGGGTTGTTCTGGGTGGTTTATGTCATAAACGACTGCGCCCGTCGCGGCACCATGCAGCAACTCTCGCCGATTATCAGAAAAGTAAACGCTAGACACATCGCGATTTTTAGAGCGAGGAACGTGAATAAAACTGTCACCTTCTGAAAGGTAGACGCCGCCATTAGTCGCTAAAACCCACTTGGTTTTAATAAACAGAGCATCGTTCACTTGCATCTTGGTTGAGCGATTGTATTGATACATCTCCATTAACGAGTAGGTTTTCAAGGCACCCGTCGAGATTTGATACGTATAAAAACTGCGCTCATCCGTGACCCAAATATAGTCGCTGATGCTGCCCAGTTTATTGATTTCACTGCCTGGCGGTAGACGAAATACGACCTCTCTTTGCTGATGAGAAAGAGATCGATAAACGGCATTATCTTGATAAGTCCAAAAACGATTGGCTTGGAACTGAAAATGTTCTGTGGAATAAGGAAGAGCAGAACCGACTTTAGGCGTGACGTTTTTGCCGTCAAAAAAAAGGACCTTATCACGGACATCATGAATCCAAATGCCGCCACCAGGTGCTAAAAAAAGTTTTTTTGCGGCATAACGCCAACCTTGATCATGAGTTGGCAAAGAATAGAAGACCGACGGCGAGGTATCGAACGCAAGCGCAACATTGGCAAAGAAATAGAGCAACACGCTCCATAAAGCTTTTTTCACCAGCTCAATCCCTAGCAGCATAAAAGCGAGTTATGAGTGCCAATCCAAGGCACTCATAAATAAAATAGTACTCTATTCTATTTCATCGGAATCGCGAAATACACTCAAAGCATTGGATTTAATTAGAAATTTCCTTTGCTGTCGATTATTGCGCCAAGCATGTTGCAAAATTACCCGCCAATTGGTCAATAAACGTGAAGTAACTACCTTTTTTCACTTCAATGTTGGTTCCAATGGGATCGAGCACCCCAACACTGGCTTGGCTACCACGGACAACCGACTCAACCACTGCCGGTGTAAACTGCGGTTCGGTAAAGACGCATTTCGCCTGTTTTTGAGCCAACGATTTGCGGATATGAATCAGAGTTTTGGCACCCGGCTTACGCTCAGGGCTGACGGTAAAGTGCCCCAATTGGTTCAAACCATAATCTTCTTCGAAATAGCCATAAGCATCATGGAATACAAAATACCCAACCTGCTTTACTGGCGCTAAGCGCTGAGTCAATTGATCACGTTGTGTCGCTAATTGTGCTGCGAATTGTTGATAATTCGCATCATATTGCGCCGCATGGTCGCCATCCAATTGCTTGAGTTCTGCCGTGATTGCCTGAGCAACTTTTAAGGTTGGAGCATAACCCAGCCAAAAGTGAGGATCGTGGCTGCCATGATTGTGTCCATCGTGATCGGCGTGACCACCGTTAAATTCACGTAGTGGCAAACCCTCGATTTTTGACAACTCGAGCACATTCGCTTGTTTTGTCACCACATTTGCTAGGAAAGGCTCTAAATCATGACCAAACCAAATCACGAAATCGGCTGAAGCGACTTTTTTAACATCCGAAGGACGTAAAGCATAATCATGTGGTGAGGTATTTGAGCTAAGTAAAACGCTTGGTTCACCAACATCAGCCATCAATTCTTGTACGATCATTTGGATGGGTTTGATACTCGTAAGCACCACCGGTTCTTTTGCCATTGCCGTCATGCTTGATAACGCCAAGGCCAACATTATTAATTTCTTCATTGATTAACCACATAGTGACTTATGGAATTGCTAGGGATTAAATGTTACATTATAACATTATCCAATTGCAAATGAGTTCCATTCATGACCTCGCTCGTCGACCTCTCAAACATTTGTGTTCAGTTCAATGAACGCAAAGTCCTCGATAATGTTAGCGTAAGCTTAAAAAGTGGCGAAATTACCACTTTAATCGGACCAAATGGCGCAGGGAAGTCGACACTGGTAAAGGTTCTACTTGGCTTACAACGTTGTACTGAAGGAAAAATAACCAAACCGAAAGGGCTAAAAATTGGTTATGTTCCACAAAAACTTAAGCTCAACGACTCTTTGCCACTCGATGTGTCACGCTTTTTGCTGTTAGCGGGTAAGTACAGCCAACAAGAAATTCAAGACGCATTAAGTTTAGTCGGGGCTTTACACCTTATCAAAGCGAACATGCACTCGCTTTCAGGTGGTGAAACACAGCGCGTGTTGCTTTCACGTGCCCTATTGCGACGCCCTCAGCTTTTGGTGTTGGATGAGCCCGCTCAAGGTGTGGATGTACAAGGACAAATAGATCTCTATGACCTGATTGATACTATCCGTCACCGTTTTCACTGTGCGGTCTTTATGGTGTCACATGATCTCCATTTGGTTATGGCAAAAACGGATCATGTTATCTGCTTACAGCACCACATCTGTTGCTCAGGTGCGCCTGCCGCTATCGCGCAGCACCCGAAATATTTAGCTTTATTTGGCCAAGCACGACAAGAAAAAATCGCTTTTTATCACCACCAGCACGATCATCATCATCACGATCTTTCTGGACAAGCCGTTAAAGGCGAAGGCTCTAGTTGCGGCCACCATTCACACGGACACCATCACCATGATTGAGTTTTTGCTGCCTTCCATTTTTGCTGGCCTCGGTATTGCGTTGATTGCCGGCCCACTGGGATCGTTTGTTGTCTGGCGCAAAATGGCCTATTTTGGTGACACTCTCGCCCATGCCTCACTGATGGGATTAGCGTTCGGCTTCTTGTTAGATGTGAACCTATACCTAGCCTTGGTCGTGTGTTGTTTGGCACTCGCGGTATTGCTGGTCACGCTACAACGCCAACAGCTTGTTGCGACCGACACCTTACTCGGTATTTTAGCCCACAGTTCGTTGTCTCTCGGGTTGGTGGCCGTCAGCTTTCTCGACAATGTTCGTATCGATCTGATGAGCTACTTATTTGGTGATTTACTTGCGGTTTCACCCAGTGATCTTATTTTCATTTACGCCGGAGTCGTGGTGGTTGGATTGGCTCTGATTGCCTTCTGGCGACCTCTTCTTTCCTCAACGGTGAATGAAGAACTTGCCGCAGTGGAAGGTCACGACATTGATCTCATGCGTCTTATTTTGATGTTGTTGGTCGGTTTGGTCATCGCCGTTGGAATGAAGTTTGTTGGTGCGCTGATCATGACGTCATTGCTCATTATCCCTGCCGCAACCGCTCGCCGCTTTTCACGAACGCCCGAGCAAATGGCGATAATGGCCTCGTTGCTTGGCAGTATTGCCGTTCTATTAGGACTAAGCCTATCTTGGCACTTTGATACTCCAGCCGGTCCTTCGGTTGTGATCAGTGCGAGCGCTTTGTTCTTGCTTAGCCAAATGAAAAAGCCTGTTTAGGCTTCTTCAAAATCTCTCATCGCCACAGACACACATGGCCACAGGCAAAAAGTTGTTACGTCGCGTTTATCATAAAAAATGGCTTCCAGATGGAAGCCATTTTTGTATTTATCGCTTATGACATCGAGCAAGTGTGCCGATTAAGCACCTTCGTTATGCAATTCCAAACTGGCAAGATCTTGTTGGATCTCTGATTGCAATTTCGCGTCATCACTGCGTAACGATTCGAGATATTCCAAATATTGCTGAGTAATATCACCCGTAACGTATTCACCGCTAAAGACCGATGCTTCAAACTTCGTAATATCGGTATTACCCAAACCCACTGCGCCGATTAAATCATCCAACGTTTGGAAGATAAGCTCGTCTGCGCCAATCTGTTTACAAATTTGGTCATTATCACGGCCGTGAGCAATCAATTCGTTCGCACTTGGCATATCAATACCATAAACGTTCGGGAAACGAATCTCAGGTGCCGCAGAGACCATAAACACTTTTTTAGCACCAGAATCACGTGCCATCTCAATGATTTGCTCAGACGTCGTTCCACGAACGATAGAGTCATCCACCAGCAGAACATTTTTATCTTTAAATTCAGAGCGAATCGCGTTCAGTTTACGTCGAACCGATTTTTTACGCTGCTGCTGACCTGGCATGATAAAGGTACGGCCCACATAGCGGTTTTTCACAAAACCTTGACGGTACGGTTTATCAATCAGTTGGGCAATCTGTAAGGCAATATCACAAGAAGTTTCAGGGATAGGAATCACAACATCAATATCTAAGTGGCTGTATTCGTCGCGAATACGCTCACCCAGTTTTTTACCCATTTCAACACGAGCTGAATAGACTGAAATTTTATCGATGAACGAATCTGGGCGCGCAAAATACACAAACTCAAATAGACAAGGGTTGAGTTCCGGGTTATCGGCACATTGCTGAGTAAATAGCTCACCTTCAAATGTCGCGTAGATCGCTTCACCAGGTGATACATCACGAATGAAATCAAAACCCACCGCATCTAAAGCGACAGACTCAGACGCCACCATATACTCTGTGCGTCCTTCGACTTCACGCTTACCAAGGCATAGAGGGCGAATGCCTTTAGGATCACGGAACGCAACAAGACCATGGCCAATAATCATCGCGGTTACCGCGTACGCGCCACGAATGGTGCGATGCACATTAGTCACCGCACGGAAGACGTCTTCTGAGGTGACATTCCCTTTCACCATATCAATTTCATGCGCTAAGACGTTCAGCAGCACTTCAGAATCAGAAGTGGTATTTAAGTGACGACGATCTTTAGCGAACAATTTTTCACGAACGTCGTGTGCGTTAGTAAGATTGCCGTTGTGCGCGAGGGTGATACCAAATGGAGAGTTAACGTAGAATGGTTGAGCTTCTGAGACACTTGAACTGCCTGCGGTTGGGTAACGTACATGGCCAATACCCACGTCCCCTTGCAGTCTTTGCATATGTTTAGCTTCGAATACATCTTTGACTAAACCGTTCGCCTTACGCAGACGGAAACGATTGCTTTCTATGGTACAAATACCCGCGGCATCCTGGCCACGATGCTGCAATACAGTCAGTGCGTCATAAATAGACTGATTTACAGGCGAAGTGCCTACGATTCCAACAATACCACACATGTCTTTACCCTCGATTTGCGATAATGGCTGGCGCGCTATGACGCGCCAGATAAGAAACTCGATGATGCTTGTAAGTGTTCGAAAAACGGCTCGATGATTAGTCTAAAGTGCGGGACAAGCTCTGAACTCACCCACCATTCACTATCATTAAATGTTGTGAATGTATCGACAAAGAACAAGACGGCTGAAACAATCAACACCCCTCGCAATCCACCGAACACAATACCTAACACACGGTCGGTTCCCGACAACCCCGTTTTTTGGATCAACTGCCCTAATACATAGTTAACCAACGCACCTACAATCAGCGTGGCCACAAATAAAGCAGCGATGGCTGCGCCGTCACGAAACATCTCATCGTCAATCTTGGTAAAGTAAACCGCCAAGCGACTGTAGTACTGGCTGGCAATAAAAAATGCACCAAACCAAATCACCAGAGACAATGCTTCTTTAGCGAAGCCACGAACTAAGCTGATTAAAGCCGATAGGCCAATCACACTCAAAATAACAATATCTAACCAATTCATGCGTATTCACATCTTCAGTTGGCGCGCATTTTAACAGAAAAAACGGCGACGCAAACGTTTTCTTAAGGATTTAACGGTTTAAATTTAAGCAATCGGCCTTTTGAGCCTGTGATTTTTTCAAGTTCCTGGATTTGGCGCTCGAGCTTATTTTTGGATATATCAGGACCAATAATCACACGTGTGAAGCCATTATCTAGCTTGGTGTGCGCTTGATAGCCGCGTTTTTGCAAATCTTTGACTACATTTTTAGCATTATCCGCATTCTTTAATGCCATCAATTGAATGATCCAAGCACTCTCTTGGTACTCATTACGCTCCGGCACTTCTTTAATAACAACTGGTTGAGGTTGCGCATCAAGTTGAGGATCTTGTTGATCTTCAGCCTGCACGATCACTTCAACCGGCGTAGGGGGCAAAGCACTGCTGTCGTCTTCTGGTTCCAATATTTCGAAGGTTTCAACATCACTCTCTAATTCCGGTTTAATTGGAATACTCGCGATTTCTTCTTTGTAATGTGTTTTTTTGCCATCCAATACATCAGGCAACACAATGACGCCGATCGAAACTAAAATAATGGTACCAACAAGACGATTTTGAAATTTACTTGCCATTTACTCTCCTTTGCTTTGCCAATACTCAAGTACCTCACCGACGGTATGGAATGAACCCACTACGATAATAAGGTCTTGTTGGCTCGCGTTTTTCATTGCGGCTTCAAAGGCTGTCACAGGCGTCGAAAACGACGTTTGTTCAGCACCTAGATAGCCACATAATTCTTCTGCTTTAGCCGCTCGAGGGCCACTTAGAGACGCTGGATACCAATGCGTGGCAACTGGCGATAAAATTTCTAACGTCGATTTTATGTCTTTGTCATGCAGCATCGCCACCACGATATGAATGGTGTGCTCTGGATAACGCTGCTGGATACGATCAACCAAGTACTGCGCTGAGTGCGGATTGTGCGCAACATCAAGCAGAACCGTTGGTGATTGATGAATACACTGCATACGACCAGGCAGAGAAGCGTTGCGTAAGCCATTGACGATATTCACATCCGATATATCAAGGTGTGCGTTGGCTAACGCCATCAAAGCCGTTGCCGCGTTCGGCAGAGGCAGGCTCGGGACTGGGAGATCATCGAGTTGATAACGGCCACTGGTCCAGCACCACGTGTCATCACCCGTTAAGTTATAATCATACTGAATGCCTACTTGATGCAGTTCAGCACCAGTATCATCCGCGTGAGCTGCGACTGTCGCCGGTGCTTTCGGCTGGCCGCAAATCGCCGGCTTGTTGCTGCGGAAAATACCCGCCTTTTCAAAGCCAATGACGTTGATATCATCACCCAACCAATCGACATGGTCGATCGCGAGGCTGGTGATGACACAAACATCATGATCAACCACATTGGTCGCATCAAGTCGACCACCTAACCCAACTTCAAGCAAGACTACGTCTACGTTTTCACTTTGGAATAAGCGTAACGCAGCTAGAGTACCGAACTCGAATAGGCTTAGGCTGATGTCACCACGCTGCTGCTCAACAAAGTCGAACGCTTGCGTATGCTTTTCATCGCTAAGATCAACGCCATTAACACGAACGCGTTCGTTATAACGTATCAGGTGTGGGGAACTGTAAACACCAACGGAATAACCCGCATCGAGTAGAATCGCTTCCATCAACGCACAGGTTGAACCTTTACCATTCGTACCCGCAACAGTAATAACTGTCGGAGCTGGTTTGGTTAATTGGGCTTTATTTGCGACGGCTTGTACTCGGTCTAAACCGAGATCGATCGCTGAGGTATGTAGCTCTGCTAAATAATCAAGCCACATCGTAAGTGGTGATGTGGCTTGAGGAATTTGGGATTGAATCATCTAACTTTAACCAATAAATCCGTAGCGGTTTGTTAGTGAGATACTTTACCCTTTTTCGTCGGCTTCTGGTACAGAATACTCAGCTTCTTGCGGAGAATCATCAACAGAAACAACCAATGGTGATGCCGTATTCGTCAATTTGGCTAAAAGGCCACTCACACGTTGGCGCATTTCACGACGGTCAACGATCATATCAATCGCACCGTGATCAAGTAAGAACTCACTGCGCTGGAAACCTTCTGGTAGATCTTCACGTACCGTTTGCTCGATAACACGACGGCCAGCAAAGCCAATCAGCGCTTTCGGCTCACCGATATTGATATCACCAAGCATCGCCAAACTGGCAGATACGCCACCCATTGTTGGGTCGGTCATTACCGAGATAAAAGGAAGACCTTTCTTTGATAGACGCTCAAGTGCTGCACTGGTTTTGGCCATTTGCATTAGAGACATGAGAGCCTCTTGCATGCGCGCACCACCAGAAGCAGAGAAACACACTAGGCCGCAGTTGTTTTCCATTGCCGCTTCAACCGCACGAACAAAACGAGCGCCAACGACAGAACCCATTGACCCGCCCATGAATGAAAATTCAAACGCACAAGCAACAACAGGAATACCGATCACTTCGCCTTGCATCACCACAAGCGCGTCTTTCTCTCCGCTGGCTTTTTGCGCAGCAGAAATACGATCTTTATAGCGCTTAGAGTCTTTAAACTTCAGCTTATCTTGTGGCTCTAATTCGTTCGCAAGCTCAACACGGTTGGTCTCATCGAGGAATGTTTCCAAACGACGACGTGCCTTCATACGCATGTGATGGTCACATTTCGGACATACTTCTAGGTTACGCTCTAACTCGGCGTGATAAAGCACTTGTTCACATGACGTACATTTAGTCCACACCCCTTCCGGGATTGATGCTTTACGTGAAGTAACGATATTGCTTTTTTCTAAAATCTTTTCAAGCCAACTCATGGAAGACCTTTTCTCTATGATTCTTCCGCGCAATGCGAAAGATATAAAAACTGAATTAATGCGTGAGGATTAAAGCATATAAAATGCCAAGTGTAGACAAAAAACTGGTTGTACCTATTTTTTGGTCTTTGACTCAGCGTGGACTTTATCCCCTCAGGCAACGTCTTTTTCTGAATTATTACACTGATAATTTATATTGTTTACGAACGTATTTTTACGTTTTAGTTCAAATTATCGGGTAAAAACAGCGGGCCAATTGGCATTCTTGGCAACTCAAATTCGGCAGGATAATCCACATCCACAAGATACAAACCTTCAGCTTTTGCCGTTGCCCCTGCCAGTTTTCTGTCTTTCGCTTTCAACAGCCAATCAATCCATTCTGGTGCTTGTTCACCACGACCAACACACAACAAACTGCCCGTGATATTACGTACCATATGATGAACAAAAGCATTCGCTTTAATATCAATCACCACATATTGGCCATGACGCGTTACGTTTAAGTGCGCCAGATTACGCCAAGGGCTGCGTGATTGACAATGAATAGCACGGAAAGACGTAAAGTCGTGTTCACCCAATAAGTACTGCCCAGCTTGATGCATTTTAACTTCATCCAGTTCGCCATGGTAATGGCTTACACCAGATTGAAGGATGCCCGGGCGTAACTTGCTGTTAAATATAATATAGCGGTAACGGCGCGCAGTCGCAGAAAAACGAGCATGAAATTCATCAGGCACTTCTTTTGCCCAGCGAACAGCGATGTCTTTTGGTAAGTTAGCGTTTGCACCCATAGTCCAAGCGACCATTTTTCGACTTGCTGTTGTCTCAAAATGCACCACTTGACCCGTACCATGCACACCCGCATCAGTACGACCAGCACACAGCACTTCGATTGGATGATTGGCGACCAAACTTAGTGCACGTTCAAGTTTCTCTTGGACGCTTTGAACTTCTCTTTGGCGTTGCCAGCCAAAGTAGTGAGTACCATCATACTCAATACCTAAAGCGATTCTCATCTTGGACTCTCTTAGAATATGGGGCGGGCAGTATATCGAAACTGACCATGGCTTCAAGTAGCCACCCTTTAAAGTTCCGTTAAAATTATCGTTTAAAAAGAAAGGGGCTACCGCCCCTTTCCATTATTTCCGTTCTGTTTTAGCGACCATTAATTGTATCAATCAAGCCTTTCGCTTCACGGCGGATAGCATCATCACCATCGACAATGGCTTCCTCAAGTAACTTTACCGCGCCTGCAGCATCGTTCATTTCCATGTAAATCTTCGCTAAATCTAATTTACCTGACGCTTCTGCGTTGGCATCCACGTCCACATCGGACATTTGGCCAATCACATCTGGGAAATCGCTCAAGCCAACGTCGAGTTTTAATGCCTCTTCATCAGGATTAAACACGCCTTCTTCGAGGTCAACTTCTGCCATCAACTCATCGATTGTGCGATAGTGGTTATCACGCGGGTTAAAATCTTCAAGATTATCTTGATTTCCCCAGTCTTCATTCAGCACTTCGGCTTTCGATGGCTGGTTATCAGAACTCCAAATTTGACGCTCTTCTTCTGGAATATCATCCGAAATGGATTGTTGTAATTCAGGCGTTAAACTAAATCCATTCCAATCTTCACCGCCCATTTCCAGCATCGCTTCAATATCTAAACCGGCTGAATCGCTCGCTTGCTGATCAATCGGTTTGTTGATTGGCGTAAAGTGATCGCCGCCCTCGGCTAAAAGCTCATCAAAGGTGCTTTCATCATAATGCTGATTGGACGCAAGTGATTGAGCTAACGCTTGCTCTGCATGATTCTCGGCTGATGCAAATGACGAAGAATCGCCAAACAAACCAGACAGCACATCTTGCTCATCTAATCGCTCGTTGAGATCCGCTTCATCAATATCCAACAATTCAAAATCATCAATGTCATCAAAATTGAATCGAGGACTACTACCACTTTCCGCGGTAGCGCGATGTTCCACTTCTGGTGACGGCGCCTCCGCCAAAGCGGTATCCATGGATGAAAATGATTGAGCTTCTGGACTCAAGACTTCTGAAGTCGGTGCGATGGCATCCGCTAATGCGTCTTGCTCCCCATATTCTGGCAATTCAAAATCATCGAAACTAAAACGCTCTTCACTCTCGAATGCATTCGCCTGCTCCGATCGTTCCTCAACATCGAAAGAAGACATGGAGGCATCCGCCAACGCTTCTTCTTCACCATATTCTGGTAAGTCTAAACCATCAAAATCAAACGCACTTTCTGCCTGTTCATCCATCCCATCCTTTTCAGAAGACGATGGTGAGGAAACCGGTTCTGCAACGACTGAATCAGAGGGCGGTAACGCGTCATTCTCAACCGCTGAAGGCGCTAACTCGCGTACCTCCGCTTCGTCCGCCATCAATTCATCGGATTCGACGCTTTGCGCAGTCGCATTGACGGCAGCACTCAAAGGCTCAGGTTCAAATCCACTGACATCATCGATTAACCAATCATCATCACTTGGCGTGCCAAATTCATTATCAATAACCGGCAAGACTGATTTAACTGGCTCTGGCTCTGGCTCTGGCTCTGGCTCTGGCTCTGGCTCTGGCTCTGGCTCTGGCTCTGGCTCTGGCTCTGGCTCTGGCTCTGGCTCTGGCTCTGGCTCTGGCTCTGGCTCTGGCTCTGGCAAAGCAGCCTCAAGGTTAAGGTCGCTCTCGTCAAGTTCGCGGTTGTTTTCCGCTTCCTCGTGCGCGCCATCATCGATAGGCTCGGCATCAAATGCGTTCGGCTGAGACTCAGAAAACGAATCAAGCATGTCATCAATGACATCAATGACATCAATGACATCATCACTTAATCGTTCACTATCCGCTGGCGACTCAACCGACGGTTCAGGAACAATGTTCTCTTCATCCGTGTGTTCATCAACCGCTGACACGGCTGGATCATTGCCTTCACTATCGAGTGACGGTGGCAATTCAGCCCTTTCTAATTCATTGTCATGATTTGAAGTGCTTTGATCTGTCGCTTCTAACGTCGCTAAGCTGTCTTCCGCTGTAACCACATCACTTTGATCACTTGGTTGACCATTTTCAATTTCAAGGAGTTCTTCAAAAAGAGCCAGGCTATCGTCACCGAAATCATCTTCGATCGAATCAAGACCATTCTCGTCCGTCGCGCTATTTTCGTTCAATAACTCATCAAGTAGATCCGTGCTGTCAGCATCAACCGTTTGCTCATTTGATGGCGAGGCCAATGCCTCTTCATCCAGTAACTCATCTAACATTGAGGTGGAATCTTGATCCAAGACATCAGCATCATCGGTGATATCGTCATCAATGAGATCCGGCATCTCCCAAGCGCTGTGTTCTGCTGCTGGCTCAACGACCGTGGTATTGTCATCCGCATTATCCGCATCAGAAGCATGCTCACTTTCATCGAGCAATTCATCCAATGTTGCCGTCGAACCTTCCGGCAATTGAAGAACATCGTCCTCTTCTTCGGCATCCAGCCAGTCATCAAGGAGATCGACACTCTCAGTATCAGAACTTAAGTCAAAATCATCGATACCCGCATCAAGCATTTCATCTAACGTTCGAGAATCCGCGGTATTGGTTAAGGTCTTTTCGTCTGTTTCAGCAAAAAGCTCATCAAACAATGCGTGGCTTTCCACGTCGAATTGGCTCGCTACATCATCGACCTTTTGCTCGTTCGATGGAATCTCACGTGCTAATGCCGCTTCTTCTTGCTCTTTCTCAGCGGATACCTGGTCAAATAAGGCGTCAATATCGAAGTCGGAAAGATCTTCGCCGGAAGCGGCACTGTCTAAATCTTCCTTCTTCGACGGCATATCGGGTTCATCGTCGCTCAGATCAAATGCTTCCGGATCATCCAACAGATTATCGAAGGAGAATGCGACATCTCCCGCCGCTGAATCGCTCAACAACTCATCCAGCATGGCTTGTTCACTGCTGTCTTCATCGTCGTCCATGTTATCCAACACAGAATTAAACAGGTCATCAAGGTCGCTTTGACTTACGGTGGCATCGGAAAGATCAAAGTCACTTTCTTCTTCCGACGATGCTTCTAAATTGACATCATCTAGCGCGCGCTCCATTTCTTCCAAGCCCAGCGCTTTTTCATTGCTATCAACGCTAATGCCATTAGAGCTCACATCAAATGAAGTGAGAGACTCATCAAGATCGCCATCGTCGCCTATGGCTGCAAATGGGTCGTTGTCATCGCCATCACCTAAATTGAAATCAAGGTCATGCTCATTAAGATCCGCAAAAATATCCGCATCATCGTTCGATGAATCAAGCGCATCGAGTTCATCCGCGAACAAGGTATCATCGTCACTCGATTCACCAAATAGGTCATCATCAAGGTCGAGCTCATCTTCTACATCATCATTCAGAGCTTCGGCAGCTAACGGCGCCATTGCACCGGCTGACATCATCGCCGCCTGATCCGCATCGAACGGATGTTGTTGCTCTTCTGGTTTTTTACGGCCCAGCAGCAACATGACAATCAGGCCAATCAATAGACCTGGGATTACGGCAAGAGCTGCCACTAACCAACCATTACTCAGAATGTTGTCTAATGCGCTCGGCGCATTGCTTTGCTGTAAGGCAAGACGTTGGCGTTCGGCTTCGAGCAGTTTTTCCACTTCTGTTCGAATACGGTTCTCATCGCCCAACTCTTCTTTTAAGCCATCAACCTCTGTTTGAACTTCCGCCAACATCAAGCGTAAACGATGATTTTTTTCTTCTAAAGCGCTGAGTTCGCTTTCTGAGCTTTGTAATTCTTGCTCTAACTTCTCAACTTGTTGCGGCTTTTGGGGCGTCAGTGGTTTGGATACGGGGACCACTTTTTCAGCCGCTTCTGGGGCTGCCACCTTAGTTGGTGTCGATATGGTTGGGGTTGAGATCGGCGTGGAGGCCAATTTTACCGCTGGCTTTTCAATCTGCGCTTTTTTGCTGACCGGGGCGGCTTCACCGGCATCAAGACGGGCTTGATGCAAGTTCATAATACGTACGGCTTCATCCGTTGAGACACTGTTCACCTGTGCTAGGGACGGCACACGTATCGTGCTGCCTGGGAGCATGGTATGAATATTTTGATTGTCGAACGCTTGTGGATTGAGCTGATAGATCGCTAAAAGGGTTTGTTGCACTGAGACTTGCTTAGACGGCTTAAGACGCGAGGCCACTCCCCACAGCGTTTCTTTCTTCGTCGTTGGGCCATAGAAGCGCGAAGGTTCGCTCGCAACTGATGATGAAGGGCGCGTAATCTGTTCAGAGTATTGGGATGAGCTTTGAATCTCACCATTCGGCCCTGTGAGGCGAATACTTTCTGCACTTACGATGTTTGTCTGAGTCACGGCTACTAAAGCGATAGGCAAGAGTAGACGCTGGAGAATTCGACGCATATAAGGCTCAGCTAGGTGTTCTTGAAAAACAAATTGAATGATCTGCTAAATATATCGGATCATGGGGGCAAAACTATAGCCGTAGTGGCAAAAAATGTGTTCCTAGCTTCATAATCGCATTAATCTCACACATTTCTTTGGCGATTGATTAAAAAAGCCCCGCGTAAACGCAGGGCTTGTCTAATTTCACACTAAGGCAATATTAGTAGTAATCGCGGATCAGCAGTTCAGCGATTTGCACCGCATTCGTTGCGGCGCCTTTACGTACGTTATCAGCAACAACCCAAAGGTTAACACCGCTGTGGTGGCTAATATCGTTACGAATACGGCCAACCATTACATGGTCTTTACCGCCTGAATCGCGCACTTGTGTCGGGAATTCTTCACCTTGGAAGACTTCAACACCTTCTGCGTTTTCCAGTAATTGAATGACATCTTGAGCATCGATAGGCGCACAAGTTTCAACATGAACGGATTCTGCATGGCCATAAAAAACCGGCACTCGCACACACGTTGGGTTAACGGTAATGCCTGGATCATTAAAGATTTTTTGCGTTTCCCACACCATTTTCATTTCTTCTCTGGTGTAGCCGTTTTCCATCATTTGATCGATTTGAGGAATACAGTTAAACGCGATCTGCTGAGGGAAGTGCTCGCTTTCTGCTGGCACGCCGTTCAATAGTCGAGCGGTTTGACCCGCTAATTCATCAATGCCCGCTTTGCCCGCACCCGATACCGATTGGTAAGTCGACACATTAATGCGCTCGATACCCACCGCATCTTGAATTGGTTTTAGTGCGACAACCATTTGAATGGTTGAGCAGTTTGGGTTAGCAATGATATTACGATTGCGGAATTCAGCGATCGCTTCTGGGTTCACTTCAGGCACAACCAGAGGAACATCAAATTCGTAGCGGAACTGTGAGGTATTATCGATCACCACAACCCCTTCATCGGCTGCGATAGGTGCCCATTTTGCAGATTGCTCAGCGCCTGCTGAGAAAAAGGCAATATGTACTTGAGACCAATCAAACTCTTCGACGCTTTGTACGCGGATCGTTTTGCCATTGAAGCGGCTGGATTTGCCTTCACTGCGTTCGCTCGCGAGCAGGTACAATTCACCGATAGGGAACTTACGCTCTTGCAATACTTCTAAAATGGTTTCACCTACAGCGCCTGTCGCACCAAAAACGGCCACGTTATATTGTTGGCTCATTTAATTACCTCAACTTGAAAACCTAATTTCGCTAGCGGGGTCAAATTACACTCTGAATTGCCCACTAACTTTACTGCGCCATACTCTCGACGATCCCAATATGCTTTGCGCATTTGATCAAATGCGCCTGGCTGTTGGATTTGACGGCGGAATAACGCATCGTCTTTGCGCACATCATAGATGATTTGCGTTAAATTGTGCAGCATCGCTTCATCCCAACGCTGATTTAACATCAATTGCGGGATTGGTGCAGTTGGCAACAGCGCTTGTGCTGTCACATTCAATGGTTTACCCAAAAATTCGCAATAACGATTAAAAATCATCGTCGTACCGCGAGCTTTACCTTCTAAACCATAGCCTGCAACGTGCGGGGTGGCGAATGCTAACAGAGGAAGAAGTCCCATATCAACTTCTGGTTCAAATTCAAATACGTCAAGCGCAGCGCAAAAACCGTCTTTTTCTTCAAGACGCTGTTTAAGCGCTTGGTTATCCACCACCGGCCCACGCGCGGCGTTGATTAATATTTGATCCGAACGTAACTTATCGAGCGTCTCTTGGCCAATCAGGTGATGCGTTGCATCTTCGCCTTCTCGAGTAATAGGCGTGTGCAACGTAATAATATCAGCGCGCTCTAGCAGATCATCTAATGCCGTAAAAACGCGTGGGTCACCCTCACGCTGTTTCGGTGGATCGTTAATCAATACATTGATTCCGATGCCTTCTAAACATTGCTGTAAATAACTGCCCACTTGGCCTGCGCCAACAATACCCACGGTTTTGTCAAAAATAGAAAAACCATTTTGTTGCGCCAATACCATCATGACACTAAAGACGTATTCCGCGACACCAACCTTGTTACAGCCTGGCGCTGCCGTAAACTCAATGCCTTTTTCTTTCATCAACGCTTGGTCAACATGATCCATACCCGCGGTGGCGGTCCCGACAAATTTCAGCTTATTCGCTTTGGCGATAAGATCCGCGTTCACTTTCGTCACCGAACGAATCATTAAGGCATCCACATCAATGAGGTCGTGTGCGGTTAGGTTGCGACCAGGCTTTAAAATCACTTCGCCTAGCTGACTAAATAGCGCCTCAGCGTAAGGCATGTTTTCATCAATTAAAATTTTCATCATGTGCGTAAGCTCGTTGAGTGAAAGTAAAGGGCAATTTTCCTAATAGAATCATGTTATCACAGCTCTGTACTGTGTATGAACACCCGTGACGGAGAGAACACTCACCACTTTCACGGCTTTGATTAACGTGACGATTGACGTGACGGTGAGGAATTAATGCGTTCTTCCATGAGTTTTCTTTCAGGCACAAAAAACCGGCCTCAAATGAGGCCGGTAACATCCAGAACAAAAGGAATTTGACTCGCTCTCCGTGAGCCAAAATCTGCGTCTGTTCGATCTAAGTCATGCCTAGATCACGCTCTGGAAACTGCTGCCATACCAACAAGGTTGATTGGCTCATTCAGTTAATTTTGCAGTTAAGCTTGGTACTTTTTAATCACAAGCGTGGCGTTTGTGCCACCAAAACCAAAGCTGTTTGACATAACGGTCGTCAGCTCTGCTTCGCGCATCTCTGTTACGATATCAAGGCCTGCTGCCGCTTCATCAAGATTGTCAACGTTAATGCTTGGCGCAATAAAGTTGTTGTGTAGCATAAGCGTTGAGTAAATCGCTTCGTGTACACCTGCCGCGCCCAATGCGTGACCCGTCATTGCTTTGGTTGCAGAAATTGCTGGGCTGTTGCCACCAAAGACTTGCTGGATAGCGCCTAGCTCTTTCACATCACCAACAGGAGTCGATGTGCCGTGCGTGTTCACGTAATCAACACCATCAACCGCTGCCATCGCCATATTCATACAGCGTACTGCGCCTTCGCCTGATGGTGCAACCATGTCGTAGCCATCTGATGTCGCGCCGTAACCCACGATTTCACCGTAGATTTTTGCGCCACGAGCCAATGCGTGCTCAAGCTCTTCGATCACCATCATGCCGCCGCCGCCAGAGATAACGAAACCGTCACGGTCTGCATCGTATGTACGTGACGCTTTTTCTGGTGTTTCGTTGTATTTCGTTGATAGTGCGCCCATCGCATCGAACATCATTGTTAATGTCCAATCCAACTCTTCACCACCACCGGCAAATACGATGTCTTGCTTACCTAATTGAATCAACTCCATTGCGTGACCAATACAGTGTGCCGATGTTGCACATGCAGAACTCATTGAGTAGTTCACGCCACGAATTTTAAATGGTGTTGCTAGACACGCTGAAACCGTTGAAGACATGGTACGGGGAACCATGTAAGGACCCACGCGCTTAACGCCTTTTTCACGAAGAATATCCACCGCTGCCGCTTGGTTTAGTGACGATGCACCACCAGAGCCCGCAACGATACCAGTACGGTCGTTAGAGACTTGATCTTCGCTTAAGCCTGCGTCTTCAATTGCTTGTTGCATTGATAGGTATGCATACGCTGCCGCATCACCCATAAAGCGCATCTGTTTACGGTCAATCAGTTCAGCTGGATTGATTTTCAGATCACCCCAAACTTGTGAACGTAGACCTTTTTCTTTGAACTGCTCTGAAGCAGTGATGCCAGATTTACCCGCTTTTAGAGACGATAAAACTTCTTCGACGTTGTTACCGATACTTGAAACAATACCCATACCGGTGATTACGACTCGTTTCATTATGACATTCCTATAATTCAAGATACCGCTAGATGATAACTAAGTTAACGAGGAAAAGTGGTCAGCTTTCCCTTAAATACGTACAATCAACCTATCTTTATGGTCGATATTCACAAAAATCAGACACTATGACTTCTATTACCAATGCCCAACTCGGCTGGAATGAGGCAGGCACGCCCGTTTCAGATCAATTCGATGACGTCTATTTCTCTAACGTAAATGGTTTGGAAGAAACGCGGTATGTGTTCCTTAAACAAAATCATCTACCAGAAAGATGGCAAGAATATGACCAGCGTCGTTTTGTGATCGCTGAAACTGGCTTTGGCACCGGTCTAAACTTTCTTGCCGTTTGGCAATGGTTTGAGCAGTTTAGACAGCAATACCCCAATGCCCCACTTAAAGAGCTGCACTTTGTCAGCTTTGAAAAATACCCACTCAGTAAAGCAGACTTAATCAAAGCGCATCAGTCATGGCCAGAACTGGCGAGCTATGCAAACCAATTGCAGCAACACTACCCTATTGCAGTGCCTGAGTGCCAGCGTATTGTACTCGCTGATGGGGCGATCACTCTAGACTTATGGTTTGGTGATATCAAAGATTGCATGCCATTAGTCCCTGTTGCTGAACAAGGTTTGGTCGATGCTTGGTTTTTAGATGGTTTTGCACCCAGCAAAAACCCTGAGATGTGGAATCAAACGCTGTTTGATGGCATGGCGCGACTAGCCAAACAAGATTGTAGCTGCGCAACCTTTACCGCCGCGGGTTTTGTTCGTCGAGGCCTAATCGACGCCGGCTTCGATATGAAAAAAGTAAAGGGCTTTGGCACTAAACGAGAAATGATTGCAGGCCGCCTTACTGAGCGCCAGCCCGTCACCAATTTTAAACCTTGGTTTCATCGCTCACTAGACAACCAGCATGAGCACATTGCCATTATTGGTGGCGGCGTCGCAAGTGCAACTCTCGCCACGACCTTGTTGCGCCGTGGGCAGAGAGTCACCTTATATTGTCAAGATGAACAAGCCGCACAACGCGCTTCAGGCAACCGCCAAGGCGCCGTCTACCCATTACTAAACGGTGAACACACGGGCGTTTCTCGTATGTTTGCTCCTGGCTTTTTGTTTGCTCGCCAGTTCGTTGAACAAGCCGCTGAGCGTATTCGTTTTGACCATGATTGGTGTGGCATCACTCAGTTAATGTGGGATGAAAAATCCACCACTAAACTAAGCAAAATGCTCGAGGGAAAATTTGACCCTATGCTGATTCATCGTTTAGACGCCAAGCAAACCAGCGCCGCGATTGGTTTGCCGATTACGATGGAGAGTATTCAATACCCAATGGGAGGCTGGCTGTGTCCTGCGCAATTGACCCAAGGTTTAATTGATGAATTGGCAAAAGATCCGCGCTTTACGGTCAAATACAATCACAAAATTGACGCGATTACGCGCATTGATGAACAATGGTCACTGAACTGCCACGCTGGGGATTTCAAACACGACTGTGTCGTGATTGCCAATGGTAATGAATTTGCAAGTTTCGAGCAGAGCGCCCATGTACCGCTAGGTCAAGTAAAGGGCCAAGTCAGCCATATTCCAACCACGCCGGAGCTAAGCCAACTCAATACGGTATTGTGTTACGACGGTTACATGACGCCAGTGAACCCAAATAATGCGCAGCATTGCATCGGCGCAAGCTATGATCGCAGCCATCTTGATTATGAATTTGATGCCGTTGCACAGCAGGAAAACGGTGACAAGCTACGTCACTGCGTGCCTGACGAATCTTGGCCTCTCACCGTCGATACTTCGGCGAATGAGTCACGACAAGGTATCCGCTGTGTTAGCCGCGACCACTTACCGTTTGTCGGCAACTTGGCCGACTACCAACAAGTTAAAGTGCAATACGGCGATTTAGCTCAACAAGATGTTGAGCAAGTGCAACCGACACCGCATTACCCAAATCTCTTTTGTTTATTAGGATTAGGCTCTCGCGGATTAAGCTCTGCGCCATTAATGGCAGAATTGCTTGCCTCACAGATTTGCGGTGACCCTTTACCCCTACCTATCGATGTGCTTGAAACGCTCGAGCCAAGTCGTATGTGGGTGCGTAAGTTGCTTAAAGGAAAGGCAATTACTGAGTTGTAATGATAAAGGCGCCTGTGCTCATCGGCGCAGGCGCATTGGTATACAGAGAAACCTGATACGAATAAGTTGAAGGGTTATTCAGTGAGTTTGTCTAGCGCCAAGTTGATCTGCTCAGCCAGTTCGGCGTCTTTGAATTCACCGGTCGCGAAATCGAAGTGTTCATAGAAACTAGGAATAGAAAGCGACGCTTTTACCTCTGCACCAAAATACCCAGCCGAAGCCGTGGCGGTCGCTAAGACATTTTTGCCACCACCTGGGCCTGGTGACGTAGCAAAATAGACCGCGGATTTGCCTTGGAAGACTTGAGGATTAATGCGCGACGCCCAATCAAAGAGATTTTTGTAGGCGGCTGTATAGGATCCATTATGCTCTGCAAATGAAATGATAAGCACATCCGCTTGAGCAATTTGTTCTAGAAAAGCCTTCGCAGCTTCCGCTTGGCCAATCTCTTTTTCAACATCTTCACTAAAGAGTGGAACGGGAAACTGGTTGAGATCAATTAAGGTAATCTCAGCATCATTGACCTTTTGAGCCAACTGGTGAGCGGCATAATTGGCGAGCGTTTTATTAATGGATGTTGAGCTTGTCGAAGCTCCAAAAGCAAGAATGTTCACTGTGGCGTTCCTTCTATTGATTTTATTCCCCATGCTTAGCATAGGAACAGAACAAAAAAGCAACAACCACAATTTACTTAACCATTCCCATTCGCTAATAACCCATTAGCTCGTGAACCAATGAGTAAAATAATCAACGCGAAATCAGTTACGCAGATCAATTACGCGAGGTTACTCAACTCTAACCATAAATCATTCACTACAATTCGGTCTGCCGGGCTAAGCTCTGCACGCGCTTGATCTAAGCTGTCTACGATGCGTTTTTTAAGCTCGTCAACACTGCCGATCCCCTCTTCTTCACAAGAGGCTGCGGACAAAGAAATATGGCCACGCAAATAACCACCAGCAAAAAGTTCATCATCCGAAGCGGTTGAAATTCGCTCATCAATTAACGCCAATAACTTTTCTTCAAATTCAATAATCATGATGTCTGTTCAATCCACTCGCTTGGACCTAAAAAATAGAACCGAAGCTTCTCACATCAACAAATTGAACGCAAACTCTAGATATTGCGGGCGACTCAGCAGGCTGATTCGTTGTCATCCCCCTCCGCGTCTGTTTCAAACAATCCCTTAATCGCGCGCTTTAGAGGGCTGCATTTTATGGCGATCTTATTGACACCCTCTCAATGGCCTATTTTGACGTGAAGACGGGCGCGCCATTGCGATTATGATGATTGGCCCAGTTTGACTAGCAAAAAGACAAGACTTGTTTTTCATATTGAGAATATAACGCCCAGAGGCCCATAAATACGGGATCGGACATTTTGGCACACGCTATGCAACCTACCCTGGACGAACTTAATTCCATAGAGGGAATGTCATGTCAGGAATGCCACTAAAATTACATTTACCCATATTGTGCGCAGCAATCTCCATCAGCACTGCCAGTTATGCATCCATACCGTTTTCATCTTGCCCAACCCAGGCCTTCTTGATTCAAAATCCTTCCGGCACGCCTATCGCTTATGGCGTAAGTTTGGACGTCGGTAGCTATTCGACACTTTCTTGGAGCTTAGGTAGCGCCAAAATAAACGGCGTCGGATTCAGTGTGCATGATGACTATATTTATGGTTGGGATTATGGGGCGAAATCTTTAACTCGCATCGGTTCTGATCTCACCTCTGCGCCAATGGAAATTTCCAACCTTGGCATCGCCCCCACCTCTTTTTATGTTGGGGATGTCTCCGTTGAAGAAAACGCCTGGTATGGCTATCGAATTAATTACGGCTTATTTCGTATCGATCTCGTCTCCAATGCAATGACGCAAGTCGCGACCTCTAGCGAGATTGGCACGCTCAAGTTGCTCGACATGGCATTCCACCCTGACAACGGCTTTATCTATAGCGTCGACAATTCCGGTTATCTCTATCAAATCGATTCAAGCGATGGCAGCAGTATTCGCCTTAACCAAGTGCTTAATAGCAATGTTCTTGGCCATAGTCTTGCATTTGGTGCGCAATATTTTGATGTGGATGGCAATCTGTACTTGAGTAATAACGGTAATGGCCACGTGTTCAAAGTGACGCTTGATGGCAATAACTCCAGCGCTGAGTTTTTTGCTTATGGTCCCTCAAGTAACTCGAATGATGGGGCACGATGTGCGCTCGCATCCGTGATTCCTGGCGACGCCACCGACTTTGGGGATGCGCCTGACAGCTATGGCACCACCTACGATTCTTCAGGGGCTCGTCATGGCATCACTGGCCTAAAACTCGGCGAGTTGGTAGATGGTGAGAATGAGGCCTATGCCTACCCGCTTTCTGATGATGCCGCCGATAGCAACGATGACGAGGACGGAATCGCCTTTCCAATCCCCTTGGAAATTGGCGAAACAAGTTTTATCTATGCCACCGTGAATGGCGCAGATGGGAAAGGCGTTCTTAGCGCTTGGATAGACTGGGACCAAGATGGTCAATTTAACGATGATGAATTGGTGATCAGCAGTGAGTCGGTGGACGATGGTCAAAACCAGCTGTTTATCGAGGTGCCAAGTTGGGCGCTGGCTGGTGAAACGTGGGCCCGCTTCCGTATCAGTAACACCAATGATGTCGGGCCAACCGGTGGCGTGGGGGCGGGTGAAGTCGAAGATCACTTAGTCACCGTTACTGACCAAGGCGTCAGTGTCGAAACCTACCCATCAGGAAGCGCATACACAACCTTCGCCTATGAAGACCAATTCCCGCAAATGGGTGACTACGACATGAACGATGTGCTGATGAACGTGAAATTCACCGAATTTAGCCTTAACAACCAAGTCATTCAATTGAACATCCAAGGCCAAATCGCGGCGTTAGGCGGCACTTATCGCTCAGGATTTGCAATTCGATTACCAGGAGTTGCCCCCAGCGCAGTCAAAACGGATTCCGCTAAATTGTACATCGGGGGAGAGTTGCAAGCTGTCGATATCGTCGAATCCGGCACCACTGATACCGTACTTATTGTTCATGAAAACTTATGGTCAATCACCGAGTCTGGCGAAGAAGACGGTTGTAATATGTTTCGGACCGAAATAGGTTGTGGCACCTCGTATCGACCAAGTTGGCAGCTAATCATTCCGTTTAGCACGCCCGTCGACAGCGCACAAATGCCTGAACTGCCATACGACCCATTCATTTTTGCTACACCGGGTTATTACCATGGTGAAACCGGCCTTCAAGTCAGCGGTGGATTCCCAGGGCGTGGGCTAGAGGTTCACCTGAAAAACAAAGCGCCGACATCGAAATTCAATTACGCCTATATCGGCAAAAAAGACGATGCGACGAACACCAGTGCGGGAACCTATTTCCACACCAGTAACGGACTGCCTTGGGCCATTGAATTACCGATGGATTGGAAGCACCCAATCGAAACCATCAGTATTCTCGATACTTATCCAAAATTTGCAGATTTCTCTCAAGACCCTTCAGGTTTGACTGAGCAAAGCTGGTACCTCACACCAATCATCAACCAAGCCTACACGGACTAAGGGGAAACTTATGACGCATTTAAATGACTATGTTAGAGCCTTAGTGATCAGCCTCGGTACCGCCATTGTCATCGGTTGTGGCGGAGGCGGCGGCGGCGATGGAGGCAGCAGCGGCAGTTCAACCCCGCAAGCAGCACCGAGCCAAACGCCGGCCCCCACGCCAGAACCAGAAGCGACCCCAGTGGTCACCGCCGAGCCCCGTTTAACCGTGAATGATCTGAATATTGCGGCAGAGAATACTCTCGAATCGGTCTATGACGTCGATGTGGACATCGACATCTCGGCACTTTCAACTCAAAAGGCGTTTATCTCAATCTGTGATAATACCGCCGCTGAGGGGGACCTCACACAACTTGACTTTGATAAGTGTTTAATTAAATCGAGTTTAGATGAAGGGAAAGGACGCTTTGATCTTCGCGTTGCCAACCATTGTGATGAACTCATTGCGGTGATTTGGATTATGGAGAAAGACCGGGCACCACTGAGTTACACCTTGAGCCACAATAATCAAAAACAAACCTACTGGGTGATTAGTGAATAAAAATACACTCAGTAAAGACAACAAAGCCGACATCACGTCGGCTTTTTCATTCAAACGGTAATGCGAACATTACTTGACGATAAAGTCATTCGGATTAAGCGGCGCAATACCATAAAAAGCACGCATCGCTTCAGAAAGCATCAACACACGAGGTGGAATACCTTGCTCAAGAATCGCCATCACTTCAGTGTGCACTTTACTCATAAACAACAAACGATCCGGTTCAAAATCGCCATTAAGGTTGTCACAACTAACGCCAAATGAAAATCCTGCGCTCAAGGCTAGAATCCACTCATACGCTTGCGGGCGAATTTCAACCTTTTCAAATTCCGCTTGCACTTGGGCCGTTCGGCCATCCGGCTCATACCAATAACCAAAATCTTCAAGTAATCGGCGCTCTGGGCCTGCCACACACCAATGGGCAATTTCATGCAATGCAGAGGCATAGAAGCCACGAGCAAAAATAATACGGTGTTGAGGGTGTTGCTCATCCGCAGGAAGATAGATCGGCTCATCGCCACCGAGCTCTAACACGGTGTTATAGTGAGCAGAAAAAGTGTCATTAAAGATTGTAATCAAATCTTGGTAATCGTGATTCATAATGTCTGGCTAGTGGAATGATATAAAGCGCCCGCATTCTCGCATTTTCCCACGGTTTTGCACACTGCTGTCGCGACTCTTGTCATTAGAAATAATTATCTGATATGTGTTTTCGTAACCACAAAAACTCATTCGTTTTTTGCCGCTATAACCACTACACTTTCGCCTTCGTTTTATCAGGGTGTGCCATCGCTATTCGCCCTACTCTCTCATTTTATTTCTTTGAGTAATCGCTATGTTGTTAAGTGTATTGTACATCATTGGTATCACAGCCGAAGCCATGACTGGTGCTCTCAGTGCGGGTCGTCGAAAAATGGACTGGTTTGGGGTTATGTTAGTCGCCAGTGCAACCGCAATTGGTGGCGGAACCGTACGTGATATTCTATTGGGGCACTACCCTTTAGGCTGGGTTAAAAATCCAGAATACCTGGCGATTACCTGTATTGCTGGCGTATTGACAACCGGTTTAGCCAAGTGGGTGATCAAATTCAAAGGCTTGTTTATTCGCCTGGATGCGCTGGGCTTAATTGTATTTAGCATTATCGGTACCAAAGTCGCATTAAGCATGGGGCTACATCCTGGTATTTGTATGGTTGCAGCGCTGGTCACGGGGGTTTTTGGTGGCTTGTTACGTGATTTGATCTGTCGCCAAACTCCGCTTGTTTTGCATGAAGAGTTGTACGCCTCAGTATCGCTCATTGCCTCTGGACTCTACTTGGCCTTATTAGAATTTGCGATTGATGATGTGACCGCAACCATTGTGACACTGATTGTCGGCTACCTCATTCGTATGGCCGCGGTGCGTTTCAAATGGCGCTTGCCGTCTTTCCATTTGGATCATGACGAGCCTCTGCATTAATGAGCGCCCATCAACGTGGCGTTACCCCCTTATAAAAAAAATGCCCATCTATTCGATGGGCATTTTTTTAAGGTAAACATATCTCTATGTTGCGCTTAACGGTGCGTTAAATCTGTGGCGTCTGCGTTACAACACCGTGATTTTGTCCTCGATGGCGTAATAAATGGTCCATCACAACAATCGCAAGCATTGATTCCGCAATCGGCACCGCCCGAATTCCCACACAAGGATCATGACGGCCTTTGGTGATTAATTCTGTTGGCTCACCAAACTTATCAATCGTTTGGCCCGGCACGGTAATGCTCGACGTCGGTTTTAACGCGATATTCGCCACGATATCTTGCCCAGTCGAAATGCCACCCAAGATGCCACCAGCATGATTGCTGCCAAAGCCCTGAGGTGATAACGCATCGCGATGCTCACTGCCCTTTTGTTTGACGACATCAAAACCATCGCCAATCTCAACTCCTTTGACGGCATTAATGCTCATCAGTGCGTGAGCAATATCAGCGTCTAGACGATCAAAGACTGGCTCCCCTAACCCAACAGGCACATTGGTTGCGACCACTTGAATTTTCGCTCCAACGGAATCACCCTGCTTTTTCAGATCGCGAATCAATTGATCAAAGGCATCGACTTTTGCGGCATCGGGACTAAAAAATGGATTATTTTCAATCTCATTCCAATCAACCGTATCAATCGCCACATCGCCCATCTGCGCTAAGTACGCACGCACTTCAACGCCAAATTCTTGCTTTAGGTATTGCTTAGCAATCGCACCTGCCGCCACACGCATAGCGGTTTCACGCGCTGACGAACGGCCGCCACCACGATAATCACGAATGCCGTATTTTTGATGGTAGGTATAGTCGGCATGACCCGGACGGAATTTGTCTTGAATGTCTGAGTAATCTTTTGAACGCTGATCGGTATTCTCAATTAACAGACCGATAGAAGTACCTGTGGTTTTACCTTCAAAGACACCTGAGAGAATTTTAACTTGGTCCGGTTCGCGTCGTGCTGTGGTGTAGCGTGATGTGCCAGGGCGGCGACGATCAAGATCAACTTGAATCATCTCTTCTGAAATTTCTAACCCCGGAGGGCAGCCGTCAACGATACATCCTAGTGCGATACCGTGACTTTCTCCGAATGTTGTTACTCGGAAGTGTTGTCCGATACTATTTCCTGCCATTGCGTCCTCAACTTTTAAGCTGTGATTGACCTGTTCACAGCGTTTCTTCCTGATGTTGGTAGATTCATAGTCGCTTGATTATTCATTGATGTAAACCCCCAGAAGGCAACAAAATCCGCGACACAAATAAAAAAAACGCCATGCACTAACAAGCACATGGCGTTTTAAATTCACTCTAACCGCTGAACTTAATCTTTGTAGATAGAGAACTCAGCTGCGTGCTCAAGCATTTGATCGCGAGTTAACAAGAAGACGCCGTGACCGCCGTTTTCGAACTCTAACCAAGTAAATGGGATATGTGGGTATTGCTCCATCATATGCACCATTGAGTTGCCCACTTCACAGATCAAGAAGCCTTTTTCAGTCAAGTAATCAGGCGCGTTCGCCAAAATACGGCGAACCAATTTTAGGCCATCAGTACCGGCTGCTAGACCAAGAGCTGGCTCATGCGTAAACTCTTCAGGCAAGCTGTTCATGTCTTCTTCATCCACGTAAGGTGGGTTTGAGACAATCACGTTATACTTCTCTTTTGGCAAATCACGGAAGAGATCAGAACGGATAGGGAAAACTTGTTGCTCTAAACCGTGATCTTGAACGTTAAGTTCTGCCACTTGCAGTGCGTCGGTTGAAATATCAATCGCGTCCACTTCCGCTTCAGGGAATGCGTTCGCACACGCAATCGCAATACAGCCACTGCCAGTACAAAGATCCATAATGCGAGTCGGCTCTTCAATCAGCCAAGGTTGGAATTCTGCTTGGATAAGCTCACCGATTGGAGAGCGTGGCACAAGCACTCGCTCATCAACGAAAAACTCAAGGCCACAGAACCATGCCTTATTAGTCAGGTATGCGGTTGGCGTGCGATCGTTAATACGCTTAACAACACGCTCAACGATGCGCATACGCTCACTCGTGGTAAGACGAGAGTTTAGTACGTGTGGAGGCACGTCAATTGGAAGGTAAAGGGTTGGCAAAATAAGCTGAACCGCTTCATCCCACGCGTTATCGGTACCGTGACCATAAAAAATATTAGCAGCATTAAAGCGGCTAACGGTCCAACGAACCATATCTTGAAGCGTGTGTAATTCTGATACTGCTTCTTCTACAAAAATCTTATCCAAAATTGCCTCCGAAAAGAGCTACAATACTGCCTTATGAAATTAACCCAGTCGTGTTAACCCACTTTATACCTATGAGCAAAGAAGACATCAACGCTGATGACGATTTCGCCCTTTTTAGGGATGCAGTACAAGGCGTAAAAAAGTTGCCACAGGATACCATAGTCCAGCAACCAACAAAAAACACTAAGCAAAAAGAAATCAAGCGAACCGCTCGAGAAAGCAGCGATGCAGAATTTTATTTCTCCGATGAGTTTGTTCCTCGGTTAAATGAAGACGGCCCCACCCGATATTCGCGTGATGATGTCTCAACTTACGAGGTGAAGCGATTACGACGTGGTGTCTACGTGCCTGACGTTTTCTTGGATATGCACGGCATGACGCAAGTGGAAGCCAAGCGAGAATTGGGCGCGATGCTTGCGTATTGCATTAAGAATGATGTGCACTGTGCCTGCGTTCTGCATGGGATTGGCAAACACATACTCAAGCAGAAAGCCCCACTTTGGCTGGCTCAGCATCCTGATGTGATGGCCTTTCACCAAGCGCCTCTTGAGTTTGGCGGGGATGGCGCCCTGTTGGTGCTATTGTCTATTCCTGAAAAGTAATGGCCGCATGAATAAAAAAGGGAGTCTCGCACTCCCTTATTTATGTGCCCAATGTTGAATTGAACTGGTGATCGATTAATGACGCAAATCAGGTGGGATCGGTAAATCGGCCGTTTTGAGATTTGGTCTTTGCCCGCCGCGCTTACGATATTGCTTAAGTTGAAAAACATACGCCAGAATTTGTGCCACCGCCGTAAACAGGCCATCCGGAATTTGCTGTTCAAGCTCCGTCGAGTGATACAGTGCACGAGCTAAAGGTGGAGCCGGAACAATATAGATATTGTGCTCACGTGCCACTTCACGGATTTTCATCGCCATGTGATCAACCCCTTTCGCGACCACTATGGGCGCTCGGTCGTTTTTCTGATCATAACGCAATGCAACAGAAAAGTGCTCTGGGTTGGTGATGATGACATCCGCTTGAGGCACTTCCGCCATCATTCTTCGCTGCGCCGCCTCGCGCTGCAACATCCGAATACGGCCTTTTACTTCCGGTTTACCTTCGGTTTCCTTGTATTCGTCTTTGACCTCTTGTTTGGTCATTTTAAGCTGATTGGCGTGCTGCCAAATTTGGAACGGAATATCAATCGCGACCACGATCAAGAGTGAGCAACTGATCAACAAAACAAAGTTCAGCAGGATATCTAAAGCATGGAAGATATTTTGAGGGTAAACATCCAAACTCAGCTGAAACAAGTCTTCTTTGGCGGCATTGATCAAATAAAACGCCATTCCGGACACCAAGCCAACCTTCAAAATCGACTTAATCAACTCAACCCAGCTTTGCATGCCCACCATGCGCTTCAAGCCACTCAGAGGGTTCATTTTTGATGCTTTTGGCATGGCTGCTTCGATCGAGAAATTGACACCGCCAACCCCAGCCGCGCCCACCAATGCCGCCACAAACAACACAGCAAGAATAATAAACAGTGGCAACATCAACGCACTGGCCGAACCAAGAACGATATCAAACAGCTTAGGAAGGTCATAAATCTCTTCACGAGAAAGCGTAAAGAAACGCCCCATGATGTCGTACAACGCGCGCGCCAACCCCTCGCCAAACCACATTAGGGAGACTGCACCAATCACCAATACTGACACCGACGCCAACTCTTTTGACCTTGCAACCTGCCCTTTTTCTCGGGCCTGTTGCAAGCGTTTGGGCGTGGCGTCTTCGGTGCGTTCTTGACCGTCTGACTCTGCCAACTCAGTCTCCTAAGACTTTGATTAACAATCTAAACGAATAAAGCGGCAAATCTGCTGCTCACCTTGTAGCCATATCAGCTCATAGTGAGTAAATAAGCCGCCAATGATGTACCAACACAAAAGTAGACCGACGATCAGCGCGAACGTGAAACCCAATGCAAAAATGTTCAACTGAGGTGCTGCTCGGGTCATCACACCAAATGAAAGGTTGATCGTTAGCAATGCAATGATACCGGAGAGCGACATACTCAGCGCCAATTTAAACATGGTACCAAGCCAGGTGGCTAACTCGTAAAAATCGACCGCCGTTAACGATCCCACGCCAATCGGCAAAGACTTAAAGCTCATCACGACGAGCAATAGCATTTTTAAATGGCCATCGGTCGCGAGGAAAAACATCGTCGCCAAAAACATAAATAGCTGACCAAGCAAGGGGGTATTTTGACCATTGGCCGGATCGACCATGGAGGCAAAACCCAAGCTCGATTGCATCCCCAAGATTTGACCCAAAATCACGAAGATCTGAATCATAAATTGAGTCACCGTGCCCATCGCAATACCAATCACGATTTGCTCGAACGTCACCACAAAACCCTCAAACGAGAGTAACGCGATCGTATCGGGTACTTTTGGTACGGCTGGCATAACGGCAAACGTAATGGCGAGACCAAGATAGAGCCGCACGCGCGTTGGTACAAAGCGTGCGCCCGTGACCGTCATCACCATCAGCATTGCGGCGATACGGGTGTAGGGCCAAAAGTAATTGGCGATCCAATCGAGAATGACATTAGCTGGGTATTCCATTGCGCCTCTTAGTACAGCACGAGAGGCAGACGCTCAATGATCGAATAAAAATACTCGGTCATCATTTGCGTCATCATATGAGCAAAGAACATCAAGGCCAGTAAGGTAATCACCAGACGCGGTAAAAAACTCAGTGTCTGTTCATTGATCGAGGTCGCGGCTTGGAAAATCGCCACCACTAAGCCCACCAATAAACTTGGGATTACAATGGCGCACACCATAATCAAGACCATCCACAGAGCATCTCGAAACAGTTCGACAAACATTTCAGGTGTCATGCGTCTCTCCCGTCACAAAGCAAAGCTGCCGGCTAAGGTTGAGAGAATTAAATTCCACCCATCCACCAGCACAAACAGCATCAATTTAAACGGTAACGAGACAATCATCGGCGAGAGCATCATCATACCCATCGCCATTAACACCGATGCCACCACCAAGTCGATAATCAAGAACGGCAGAAACAGCATAAAGCCGATTTGGAACGCCGTTTTCAGCTCTGATGTGATAAAAGCAGGGATCAACACCGCCATTGAAACCTCTTCTGGCGCGGTTGCACTTGAGCCAGAAATATTAACGAACGTCTCTAAATCTTTTACTCGTGTTTGCTTAAGCATGAAATCTTTCATTGGCGCTTGCGCCAAATCAAACGCTTGGCGAGCGGAGACTTGTTCGTTGATGTAGGGCTGAATTGCCGTGTCATTAATTTTATTCAACACCGGCGACATGATAAAAAAGGTCAGAAACATCGCGATACCAATAATCACTTGGTTAGACGGTGTTTGCTGCAAACCCATCGCCTGTCGCAAGATGGACATCACGACCACAATTCGGGTGAAGGAGGTCATCAAGATAACCATGGCTGGCAAAAAGCCAAGCATGGTCATCAAAGCTAGAATCTGCAAATTGACGGAGTAGTCTTCGGTGCCATTGGCGTTGGTCGTCACGGTAAACGCGGGGATCCCTCCGGTGCCAGAACCGGAAATCATGCTGCTCGATAATGTACGCGCTGCACCTTGCTCTTGTTCCATTGCGGAAACCGTGACCGACGGCCCAGCCACTGCGCCATTCATTGACGAGTCTGATTCTTGTGAGGCGTTAGCAAAGGTCGAAACAAACGCCAGCACAATCATGCATATCCATAAGGATAAACGATTATTTTTTATCATTCTTTTTTAACAGCTGAGTCAGTTGATTTGCAAACGGACTGGAAGCCAATTCCTCTTGAGACAACGGTTTTTCCAGCTTAGAGATCAATTGGATTGATTGTGGCGTCACCCCAACCAGAAATTGCTCTTCTCCCGCTTGGACAATCAAAATACGCTCACGCGTCCCCACCGCAACCTGACGAACCACATTTAAGCCTTTTTGATTCGTCATGGATGGTACGCGCAGGCGTTTTAGCATCCAAGCCATCAAAAGAATCAGGGCAATAACGAACAAAAGCGACCCAAACGTGGTCGCCCAATCAACTTGGCTAGACGGCGCGAAACTCGCGCCAAATGCCGATGGTGAAAGCAGTAATAGCCAGTATAAATTCGGCTTCATACGCTACCTTAGCTTCTTAATTCGCTCGGTTTGGCTAATCACATCCGTTAATCGAATACCAAACTTATCGTTCACGACGACCACTTCGCCGTGGGCAATCAGCGTACCGTTCACCAATACATCCAGCGATTCGCCCGCTAAACGCTCTAATTCAACCACAGAACCTTGATTCAATTGCAGTAGGTTACGAATGCTAATTTGCGATCGGCCAACTTCCATTGAGATGGTCACCGGAATATCTAAAATGGTATCAAGCTTACGGCGCTCATCATCCGAGATCGGGGATGACGTATCTTTCAGTTCGTCGAACTGCGCAGACATCACTTCATTCACATCAATATTGGGGGCGCTAGGATCTTCACCTAATGCCGCCGCCCATTCATCAGCTAGTCTTTGGTCGTCACTGATTTCCATAACTAAATACCTATTTATGTTTCGTTTTAATCTTCAATATCGCCATCATCACGTTCTAAATCGGAAATGACATCTTTTCCAAGAAACGCGATATCGGTTTTCACCACATCGGGACGCTTAATTTTTTCTGATACTTGGACGGCCAGTTTTTCACCGGAGCGGCCCATTTTCACGCGATAAGTCGGTAAATCTTCGACAAACATAACCGCATGTTCCGGCATATTAATCGGAATGATATCGCCAACTTGTAGCTCCATCAGATCGCGTAATGAAATGTCTTTTTCAAGCAAATCAACACGGAAGTTCACCGGGACATCCATGATCTCTTCACGCAAAGCGCTACTCCAGCGCACATCGGTTTCCATTTTATCCGATTGAACACCCGCATCGAGCAATTCACGGATAGGTTCTACCATGGAATATGGCATCACCATATGGAAGTCACCGCCACCACCGTCCACTTCAATGTGGAAGGAGCTCACAACGATCACCTCTGTTGGGCTCACAATGTTCGCCATGCTCGGGTTAACTTCGGAATCGAGGTATTCAAACTCAACCCCCATCACGGGAGACCACGCTTCTTTATAATCTTCAAATACAATTTTGAGCAATAGCTGAATAATGCGTCGCTCAGTGGGCGTAAATTCACGCCCTTCTATGCGCGCATGGAAACGGCCATCACCACCGAAGAAGTTTTCCACCAAAATAAACACCAAACGCGCTTCCATGGTGATCAGCGATGTCCCTTTTAAAGGTCTAAAGCGCACCATGTTCAAACTGGTTGGAACGTACAAGGTATTTTGGTATTCACCAAACTTCATCATCTGCACACCGTTGATCGAAACCTCAGCGGTTTTTCGCAACATGTTGAACAGACTGATTCGCATATGGCGGGCAAAACGCTCGTTAATCAATTCAAGCGTTGGCATTCGTCCACGAACGATACGGTCTTGTGACGAGAAATCGAAGTCTACCGCATCACTGTCAATAATGATGTCATCATCGACATCATCGACATCATCGACACCGTGTAAGAGCGCATCAATTTCGTCTTGGCTTAATAGATCGGTCACACTAATTCCTACTGGATAACAAAATCAGTAAACAATACCCGCTCAATGACGGGGTCGCCTACCGCACGAGTTAAACTCGCTTTAATATCATTGGTTGCTTTTTTACGCAGCTCCACTCGACCGGTCGCACTGCGTAATTGCTCAACCGTTGCCGAAGCAAAGGTACTGAGTAAGGTGCTTTCAATTAATGGTGAATGATAACGTGCCAAGTTTTCATTTTCTAAACCGCGAACCATCAATTGAACATTAATCTGAACCAAGCGGTCTTTTTTCTCGCCCAGCACATTAAATAAAAAAGGCTGAATGATATTTACGTAAGCTATCGGAGCTTCCAACGCTTCCGCGCTGAGTGGCGCGGTTTGTGGCGAAGGGCGTGAATCATTCTTGCCCATTAAGACAAAAGCCGCACTCACGCAACCGAGCAACAATACGAACACAGCAACCATTATGATAATGAGCTTTTTTTTGCTCTTAGGTGCGGTGTTGTCTACTTCTTCTACTGCCATAATCTCACGTTCTCTAACGATTCAATTCATTCATTTACGACGGCCTAGTTTAAGCGTAATAACTGATTCCATCACGCTTTGAGGCCACATTTAAATCAAGTTTAACGTCAGGTTCAAGGTTTTCTTCCCCTGTCGGCGACGACTCGTCGTTTCCACGTCCAGAACCGCTTTCATTCGATGCCGCGTAACGGTTTTGCTGCTGCCCTGAAGCCTGTTGTTGTACTGATGTGTCGGCTAATTGCACACCTTGCTGCGCCAACATTTCTCTTAAACGAGGCATGGCTTGTTCCACAATCTCGCGCGCTTGTGAGTTCGCGACAGTAAAGTGCACACTGGTGTTATCGCCATTCATATTCATGCGAATTTGCATTCGACCAAGCTCAGGCGGATCAAGGCGAATATCAATGTTTTTTAGGTTTTTCGACAGCATCATTTGAACCCGCTCTGCCACCTGCTCACTGGCCATTTCCCGATTGAGCGGCAGTGCCGGTTGTTGAGCGATTTGCTCTGGGCGTATCACGTTATTCACACCAGTCGCCTGACCTAATTGCTGCGCTAGCGCCGCCTCGATACCAACGGGTTGTTGACCATCCGCTGGTGATAACGAGCCCGCTGCGGCAACGCCTTTCAGTCCCATTGCCGCTTGCATCATTTGCTCAGCTTGCACTGCACTGGTGACGGATGGGCTCACCGAAGGTGGCACGGTTTGTAACAATTGTGACGCTGAAAGATTCATGGCGTCAGCGGGTATTAACGGCGCTGAATTTGTCGCGTTTGCATGACTGGCCACTTGAGATGCCGACGCAGCATTTGGCGCTGCGCTTTGCGCTTGTCCCAATGCAGTGGCGATTGCGGATGTCGAAGCACCTCCGCCCTTGAGTACCAACTCTTCTTTGATGGGTTTGGCAGCGTCCGTCACGACGTTCGTTTGGCTACCCCACGCAATGGCCGTCTCTTCTGGCGTTTCTTTTGTCGCGATAACCGACTCATCTGATGCCATGGACGCTACGCGCTCCGTTTCGACCAGTGGCTGAGCTTGGCTATCCGCCGATGCGGAGACCAAGCCAGTCAACTCGCCATTGGCATTCAAGACCGTTTGAGGATCACTCACCTCATCACTTAACGGATCAACATTCATGGACAACGATGCATCGGCAAGCTCTGACGGCATAATCGTTGACGACATAGCATTTGACGACTCAGCCTCAGCCTGAACGGACATTAACGGTGATGAGGTTTTTCCCTCTGCCGCCAACATAGCTGTATCTTGCAGTGGCAAGTCATTGCCGTTTTTCGTTTGTAATGATTTAACCGACTGATCTAAGCGGCCAAGAAACTGCTCATTTTCGGCCATCGACTGCTCGACTTGTGCCGATTTTTCGTTTGGTTGTTCCTGCAATGCTTGCTGTGCATTGACACCACCACTCAGTTCGTGAGCGCCAGCGTCTTCAAGTTGATTCTCTGCAAGGGGGGCTTGGTGACCTTCAACACGCTCACCGTCAAGTAAGACCTCCGCACCGTGATCATCCGATAACTCGACAACATCGCTTTGCTCTGCGGATGCTTCGGCTAATGCGCTCTTTGCCTCTTGCGTACTAGTGTCATTTAGAACCGTTTCCGTGTCCTGTTCACCCTGGATAAAAGCCGTCAACTTAGCAAAAAAACCATCGTCCTCACTCGCCTCTATCGCGGCGTTCTGACCTTCGATTGAGCCTTTGCTGACTTTGCTCACTTCGGTTGATGAGGATAAATTTACATTCATTATTCGCTGACTCACTCTCGGCTAACATACACGCATATAACAATAACAAGCGAGTGCGAGATACCGTCAAACATCGAGATTAGACAAGTATTCACAATGGCTTAATGGCTAAAATAGCCGTAGGTTTACAACCGATTAGAAAGCAAGATACGCGCCAGATATACAGAATCTACTTGGCAAAAGGGAGCGATAACTAAAACGATAACTAAAGAGAACGACGGGCGTACAACAAGGTTGAAAACTCATCCATCTGTTTTTGTTCACGGATGTTTTCTAGGCGCTGCTTCTCTTTTTGTTTTTTCTCAATCATCCATTCGTACGAACGGCGTTGCTTACGACACTCCAGCCAGTGCATTTCGCAGTTATCCACTTGCCCCTTAAAGTGTGACTCCGCTTGTTTTTGCTTCGACAATGTATTGTCGAGCGTGGTCAAAAAACGATTCAAGTGAGTGTACTGGCTGGCGGTTAAGCCTTGTTTACCGCGGTCAATTAACTGCTGACAGTAATCAAGGCGGTACTTTTCGATTTGTTCGAGCTGTTGATAATAACCATGCAATTCGCTGCGCGCTTGATTCAGCGCCAACACCGCTTGGTTTTCTCGCTCTTTCACTTGCTCAACCAAAAATTCTAATGCGTTATTCATGGGTTATTAGTCTCCTTTGAGTAAGCGGCCAAGCATGTTGACACACATATCATAAGGCACGCTTTCTTTCATCGTCTGCTGCAAGAAAGCATCAAGCTTAGGCTTTAAGGTAAACGCGGCATCAATCGCCGGATCGGTGCCCGGTTTATACGCACCAATCGAAACCAAATCTTGATTTTTACGGCAAATAGACAGCACCTGACGGACCGCTTTCGACATTAAGAGATGTTCATCTGTCGTGATTTGTGGCATCACGCGACTGACGGATTTTTCCACATCAATCGCAGGGTAATGACCGGCATCGGCCATTTCACGCGATAACACAACGTGACCATCCAAAATGGCTCGTGAAGCATCCGCAATTGGGTCTTGTAAGTCATCACCTTCGGTTAAGACGGTAAAAAAGGCCGTAATGGAACCTTGCTCTGGGCTGCCGTTACCAGCACGTTCAACCAAAGCAGGCAGCTTGGCAAATACCGACGGCGGATAACCTTTGGTGGCCGGTGGTTCGCCAACCGATAAGGCAATTTCACGCTGCGCTTGGGCAAAACGAGTCAATGAATCCATCAGCAATAAGACATCTAAGCCTTGGTCACGAAAGTACTCCGCAATCGTGAGCGCCGTTTGACAACCTTTCAGGCGCATCAATGGTGATGAATCCGCGGGCGCCGCAACCACGACCGAACGCTGTCGGCCATCAACCCCTAAAATTTCTTCAATAAATTCTTTTACTTCGCGGCCACGCTCACCAATCAATCCCACGACAACCACTTGTGCGGTCGTTCCTCGCGTCATCATTCCAAGCGTCACCGACTTACCCACACCAGAGCCGGCAAAAAGGCCAATACGCTGCCCTTTTCCGACGGTCAATAAACCGTTAATCGCTTTTAGACCCACATCCAGCGGTTCTGTGATCGGCTTGCGTGACAGTGGGTTGATCGGCTGAGCATTAAATGAAGCGCGTTTTTCCGTGTAGATTGGCCCCAAACCATCGAGTGGATTGCCAACACCATCAATAACGCGGCCGAGCAGCTCCATTCCGACAGCCAAACCAGTTTCGCTGGTGAGCGGGGTTACTTTTGCCCCAGGCATGACGCCGGTGATCTGCTCACTCGGCATGAGAAAGAGGTTATCCCCTGAAAAGCCGACGACTTCCGCTTCCATTTCACCTTGCATGGTCTCAACCGTGCACAAGCTACCGATAGGGGCTCGGCATCCTGTCGCTTCTAACGTCAGGCCCACGACGCGCACTAACTTGCCCGACGCAACAGGACGACAAGTCAATCCTTTCGTTTTATATTGAGAGAGGCGTTCCGCCAGTGGTAACACTACTCACCACCTTGATGGCGGTTGGTCCCACAAAAACTCTGTAAAACGCTACGAATGCGTTCTTCGATACGATAGTTTACGCTGGATTCCCCTGCCTCAATTTGCACGTCCCCACGATTAAGCGCGGGCTCAGAGAGCAGTGTCCAGTTTCTAAATTCGAGGTTTTCTTCCCCATACGATGAGCGAATGATCTCAACGTCATCAGGATGAAGTTTTAGCGTAATGGCATGACCTGAGATAGGCAGTGATTCAACCGATTGTTTAATGGTATCCAGCACAACTTGTGGGTTGGTTTGCACCTCAACATGCACCACTTCTTTGACCAGCGTTAATACCATGTCAACCAGTTGCTTCTCGACCTGAGCATTCATCAGCTCCAGCGGTTGAGCAAATTGGTTGGCCAGCGTCACAAAGGTTTGCACTTGCTGCTGAATGAACTCTTGGCCTGCGGCCACGCCTTCTAGCTTGCCCGCTTCCAAGCCTTCTTTCTGGCCGTCTTCTAGACCTTGCTCTTTGCCTTTCTCGTAACCTTGTTTGAAGCCCGCTTCTTGACCTTGGTGCAAACCTTCTTGATAAGCTTGCTGCTTAATCAGTTCAATTTCTTGCTCAGTCAGTGTCGCTGGAATCTCTTCTTCGGGTTCGTTGAAATTTGGCATCCAACTGGGGTCGTAATTCATCGCCGTTTCACGCGCTTGACCGTGATGCTCAGGCGTATAGTCAGGCAAGCCCCATTTTTGGGCTTGTTCTATTTGCTGATCGTCATCAAGACGTAAAAAGCCACGTTTTCTCTCACCAGTCATGCTATTTACCTGTCGCGTCCAAAATTAGAGGAATTCATCAGCGCCGCCAGAGAGCATCAGCTCACCCGCGTCCGCCATACGACGAGCAATCGCCAACACTTCTTTTTGTGACGCTTCTACATCAGAGACTTTAATTGGAGGCATTGCGTCCAAATCATCGCGCATCATTTCACCGGCACGCTTCGACATGTTCTTAAAGAT
>NZ_JTKH01000019.1 GCF_000827885.1 Vibrio renipiscarius
GTTACGGTTCCAACTCTATCTGCATTTCTCAGGGTAATTTCATCTGATACCAGTCAACCGACTCAACACCCTAGTTCATAGCAGAATCGCACTACAGCCAGTTAGGGCAGAGTTATCGCTGATTCTAGTATGAATATCAGTCTAGCGATTAGCGACTGGTTCTAGCCCTGAGAGTGAGGCTGAGGTGGTTCTAGGTGAATGGCTTTACGATAAAACAGACCAATTACCCTGATATGGTAATTGGTCATTAGAATGCTGTTTTCCCCTGAACTGTCAGCTTCATTAGCTTTTGGATCATGGGTGGTCATTCCCTCACTGAACTCGGTATCTAAATCATTTATATATTAATAACTGGACCTAGTGGACAGGAATGTTGGTTATATTTTTGTTGGTTCAGGCGGCGAGTTTTTCTGTGGTCCGGGAATGGTGTTAGATTGCATCAATGGGCCTAGGTTACACTCAGACAGATGAATGAGGGTTCTGTTGGCGGGATTCAGCTTGAGATTGGAAATGTGGTTCTGTAGTGACTACGTGGAGAGGTTCGGTTAAGCCGATGAACTAGAACTAACAGGAAGTCATTGCGGACCGGATATAGACCGGACTAGAAAAGATAAAGGCGCATGAATTTCTCCATACGCCTTATCAAGAATTGGTGGCCCCTATGTGACTTGAACACATGACCAATCGATTATGAGCGAAGTCCCGAACCCATACGCCGTGGAATCAACATAGCAACGCTGCCCCGAATCACCCTGCCAAATTGCATAACCCTATACCCTGCAAGATTTCTGCTGACGTTGCCGACGGATTTCTACGACGACGCCGACGAGGAAATTGGGGGAATGAGTTAGTCTAAGGTTGCTCACACTCGTACCTTTCCCCCCAAACGTCCCACCCTTTCTTACGTAAATTCTGTCGACCAACTTTAACTTTTTCTGCTGTAAAGAGTCCCTCAGGGGGAAGATCTAACCCAATATTAATTGCCGATGCTACTGATGAATCTCTAAGCTTAAATGACTTAGGTAAACCATCAATACCCATTTTTCTGGTCTGCAAATCAGAGAAAAACAAGATTAGAGTATCTAGGTCCGAAGAGCGTTTCTGATTAATTAACAAGTGTAACGGAAGTTCAGAAGTTTCGATTTCAGCATCAAAAAACCTGTTCCTTAGCTCTTCAACAAAATCAAGTGTTGTTGGCCAATATCTTGAATCAAAAGATAAAAGTGGTTGAAAAGATTCTCGTAGATACAAATTAAACCGTGAATGATGTTGGCTAGAGCTATTCAGAATATCAGCCAGATCGGTATCAACATATGAGTACCAACGTGACCCCTCATTCAACTCCATTCTTTCTTCTAGAAGTAGAGCAAGTCTTCGTGCAGCATCAAAAATATCTTGATTAGATTCAACAAACTTTTGATAGTCGGTTCTAATTTTAGCTGCTTGATTTGGGTGCCAGAAAAAGTTCGCATCAACCAATATTTCCAGAATCAACCTCTTTTGGTCGTCATCAAGTTGATTGTGAACATCTTCAAAAAAGTCATTCAATTCACCAGAACGCTCAATAGATCTCTCATATAGTGGAGTAAGACTCCCCCAAATATTTTTATCCAAATTGTACTCTAAGTCCTTTTTCAGCCAATCAAGGCAGGCTTGAGCACTTAATGTTAATTTGTTCTTCGTTTGCATATAAGTCCTGTATTCGTTAGGTTATTACAGCAATCTTACCGACCGAAAGAGCGTAACTCGGTATTTGAAAATCTTTTTTTATCTCAGTTATAAATACCTTGTCGTCGACGTACCTGTCCAACTCCACCCCGTTAACGGCAACACCAAAACGAAAAAAAATCCGATATCAATGACCAAGGCCACCAATACCGGATGTGATAGTTAAACTAATAGCTTATCAGACACCATAATGTAACGCTCTGCATCACGACCAAATTTGAAGTAAATACCATTAGCATTCAAGCTCGATTCTTGCCCTTTGAGCTTCGCTGTTAACGCCGCTGCACCTTTTGGTAAGTACATACTATCTTCATGTAATTGCAGATTGCTTAAAAGCTGAGATGGCGTAAATTTCTTCACTTTCCCACTGGTCATCTGCTTGAGCAATTTTTGCAATGCTATCGTCAAACTATCATCTGCCGTTCCCGATGCCATCAATGATTTCACATTAAGTTGATATGCTTTTTGTAACTTGCCGCCCTCAACTCCCCATACTTTCTCTAGCGCACCAATCCATTTAGAAAAATCCATCATGCGAGCTTGATGTACCACTACTACATCAGGCAGAGCAGCAAGCCCCTTAGAAGCTAACGTTAACAACGCACCAAATATTTCTGGCATTGCCTCTGCTAGCTCTTCTTTTAGCACTAACTCTTCACGACGCTCCCCATCTTTCATCGGATTAAGGCATACTCGTAAGCAGCGAGAAGCCAAATCCGATTCCTGCACAAAATCATGAATACCGTTGAGAACCAATGGGCTATGTAACTCCATCACGGTTAGATCAGAGGTGGTGTACAGGGTACGCTTAGCGGTAATACCTTTCGTTGCCGTCGTACATAACAAATCACTTTGCGATTTTTTCAGCGTACGGAGATTATCAAAAACGGCCAAAAACATACCGTTAATTGTAATAATAAAGTCTTCCTGTTTATTGGGAAATGCCAATAGTGGCATCGCACTTGGGTCTAGTAATCCACGAAGAATGTTATTACAAAAGAAGCTCTTTCCTGCTCCTTTCTCACCTTGGATCATCAAAATTGGATAAGGTACTCCTTTCTCTTTTGGATGTGCCATAAGGTAAGTCATGTACGCAACCAGTAAGAAAAATGTACTATCATCAGTATTGATAAATTTCCTTAACTTTTTTAATGGGGTGACGGTGTTTTCACAAGGTAGCTTTGGCATCACCATTGGTAATTGGAAATTAGGGCGAGAAAAGTACAGAGCATCATTGTATGCCGGAATTGATTCCAACACTTCTACACCTTCCGCACTCAGTTGAGCAACACTGCCATTCATCAAATCGATAGTAACGCTCTCTTTGTTTACCGTTCCGTACCGGATTTGTGGTTTGATTAAAGGTTGCTCGTAGTCCCATGCTATCGCCTCTACTTCATCGCAAGCCTCTTTGACAGAATGGCTACCAACAAGACGAAACTCAGCACGTTTAGCATATTTACGTAATAACTGCTTCCCCTTATCTGATTCTAGAGGCACAGCCAATTTCACCTCTGGTAAATGTTCAACTAAATATGTCTTACGGGTTTCATCCTGCTTAACAATTTTCGAATTAAATTGACCTAAAAATTCACTTATTGCACTTTTCTCTGCCATTTTTGCCTCTCCTTAAAATTATTTTTCTTTTGATGGCACCTGCATTTCAACAGCTACCTTTAATGGAAAACCATTCAATACGTCGACGGCGGCGTCGGTTAGTGCTTGAATGGCTTTATTGAGTTGAATTTGATAATTATCGTTCTCTAGCCTGACCAAAAATGAGTCATGGTTAGTCAATAGAAGTGGTATTTCTGCGAGATCTAGGTTGATACATGCTCGGCGCATGATGTCTGCTCCTGTCGCTTGAATTTTCCAATTACGCAGTGATAACTCGCTATCAAGATCCGAAATGGTATGTTGCCAATCGAGAGAGCGAGCAACACCGCTTGCTCTGATTTCGCTAGCACTTTGGTTTAGATACTGTTCTATCGGATAGATGAATTGAGAAAGCTCAGTCAACCAAGTCCTAGCTTGATAATTTGATACTTTCAATTGTTCAGATAACGTCTTGACCCCGATGCCATATAAGTGACCAATCATTAGCCCCTTACATTGCTCACGAGTTACCTTGTCTTGAAAACGTAGAGCGAGTTGCTCGTATATGTCGCCCTGACCATACCAATCAATAAGGATCTGACAATTCGACATGTAAGCCGCAATCATGGGCTCTTGCTGTTGGTAATCTAAAAGGGCATAGACACTGCCCTTAGGAGGGTTGAGCACTGACTTCCAGTATTCTTTCGGCACCTGATTCAGAGCAGCACCTAGAGTATGATCTCGCCCTGTTTTCGAATGAAATGCTGACACGTAGGGAAAGTGCCAATACCCGTGCTGATCTATAACTAAATCATCAACTATTCGCTTGTATTGACCTGCAACAAACTGACTCGTACCCGACACTTTTTTCGAGTAACTCTCTATGCGCTTTTTCATCGCAGGAAAGTCAACCCGAATCTGTTCCCTCCTTTCTAAATGAGTTACGTGCCGTACAATTCTTCTGGCAATATCTATCGGTATTTTCTGCCTCGACGTTTTCGCCTGTTCGATTAAATGGGCTGGTAACAATCCATTCTTCGAGTGATAGCTAAGCTGCCGACTCAAAGTGTGTGAGTGTTTACCTAGCCCATATCGAACAAGAGCTATTCACTTCGCCTGTTGCTCTGGAATATCATCAAAGTCGAATGAAAAGTCATCTTCATCGTCGAGCTTTATGTCATCCACATCCCATTCATCTGACTCCGACAATGAAATAGGTTTTGGTTTTTCAATCTCGTCATTATGGGATGTTTCAACTTCAACATTCTTCTCATCTACCTGTTTCTTGTCGTCGACGCCGTCAGGAGTCTCGACATATTCTCCCTCACCCTCTAACAGCTGTTTAGCCATGTAATGCTCCAACGAATCAATGAAATAGTCCCCACCAAACGCTTGCTCTAATGACTCCTCGACTAACACCATATCAATCTCAAATGGAGCAATATCATGTTCAATAGAGAACCCATATACGCTTGCTTCTTTATCGCGCTTCACCGACACCACCTTTCCATCATTACTAGCTTGAATGAGTTCTAGTTTTGAACGGTTCCAAGTGTTCGTTGGCTTATGGCTCAGAATGGCAAACCGAATTTCATCTTTCTGTGTTTGAAGTACATGCATCATTTTTGATGAAACCTTGTTCTTCGGTAGAGATTGAGCAACATCAGCATCAACAAGAAATGTCTCCTTAAAACCAGTGTCTGCATCCATATTCTCGATAACTAGCACAGGCATCCAATCTGATTTAGCCATAAATGGCACACCATCTGAGGGCATCATTGTCGCCAGTGCATTAAATGGAATGTCTTTTTTAAACTCTTTCGCACGTTGCTTCTGCTTATTCAATTTTTCTAATAAAGTCATTGTTTGATCCTCTTAATGTTGTTTTCATTACTGCTGGATTCAGCATCGCAATGGACCGCTTTAAAACGATCCATTAAGTTACAAAATCCATAGAGAATCTTTGCTTTCCAAATTGTTAAAGAGCTTGAAAGGGCCTGCCCTCTCATTGATGCTGATTCTGAGTCATTGCCATGCGAATTAATTTCCACACTGCTCGTGATTGCTAAATCAATGCGAAATACCAACACTGCGCTGCTCGTTAGCCTCGGAATGGATTAAACCAGTATCTATGGCTGCTGAATTTCCATAGTGGTGGTGAAAGGTGAAAAAATTGGAGGTAAAAAAAAAGAGAAGCTTCAATGCTTCTCTTTTGGGGGGATTGGTTTACTGCTTTCGGTCTTGCTCTTGCCTATATCCTTTACTGCTCTTGTTAAACAACGTATCAGAGATATAACCAAATGGACCCTTGTAGTTTTTCCATTTGCTGAATTCAGTATTTAAGCTCTTTGCCCTACGAGCATGTAACTGCTCCATTGATGGCTTGACGCCGTCGTCAGTTAATTTCTCTTTATCGTCATTCAGATAGAAGAACCGATCTTCTTGAGCAATATGCTGCGCTGCTTTACTGGCTGAAATATCCTTATATTTTAGCCATGAGTACAACCATGCATTGATGAACAACCAACGATAGCTGACTCGTATGTCTTCAGCCTTGTATCCGCCATGCAACCTTGTGTAAATGAATGCATTGGGGCTTTTCAGCTCGACGTCTCTTGAAATTTTCTTTCCACCATATCTATGCTCTTGCTCTAACCTCTCGGAACACTTGGCTAGTTCATAACAAAGCACCAAATCAACGTAACGTTTTGTGTTAATCTTTATCGGCTCATATTGATTTAAACAGTAGGTAGCATATTCACTAATATAGCCGCGAATATGTTGTTCTACGCGCTCTTGATACATCTGCAATAATGAACTGGCAAGTAAGGCATATCGTTGATTGACCCTTAGCTCTGATAGCTTTTGATGGTTGCTACAACACTGTCTTGCCAACAACTCCAACTGTTGAGAGACATAAGTGCAAGTCTCTACAATTTTCAATAGACACTCGTTCGAAATCATCGCCCCTTTTTTATTATCTCTCGCTGCCAAGACTTCTTTGAGCCATTCGTCCCAAGCGTAGCAGCAATGATCTACAAGTTCGCAAAGCTCTTTTGATATCGTTGTTAACTGATTATCAGTTGGATGCTGAAATACCTGCCCATTGGCCTCAACTTGCAAAATACTTCGAATACGTACATCACCTTTTTCATCTTTGACCAATTGCTGTACAGGTCGCTCTAGTAAGCTCAGACATTCCCAGTAATAGTCCTCTACCTCATCAAGTCCGAACAGATTCATGGCAAAAATGCTATAGGGATTATCACTTCCAGGTAAATCATCAATACCTATGGCTTTCTTGTAAAAAAAAGAACGTTCGTAGCTTGGTTGGCCTTTCCGTCTCATCTCTTTAAAACTAGGATGATGCTCCGCTATGTGCATTTCAAAAGTAAGTAGATCATAATCTGATTCTGAAATCTTGAATGGTTGCCTTGCCATATTGACTTGTTTTTTTCCATAAAATATTTGTACCACATTATCTTATGTTCTCGTGTCGTCGTCGACGAAATACCTCACCGACGACGCCGTCAACAATTAGTAAAAAAGTAGAGAATGATTATCCCCTACTTTTTCATTACTCAATCGACCTTACCGAACACGGCCCCAATAAGACCTGCCACAACAACGCACACTGGCGTACCTAAAGGATGGGGGATTTTAGAACCAATCATGGCACCGATGACACAGCCCCGTTTAGCTCCCTCTACGCTAAATTCTATTTCATACTTATGCTGTCTTCTCTCCATCGGGTCGTAGACCGAAAATGCATTACTTTTCATCATGTATTGTCCTATATTGCAGATATGAAAAAGGGCGATACCACTGCTGATATCGCCCTAGGACATATTCAAATTATCAAGATAACTTAGTCGTCATCATCGTCAGCCATGAAGTCGCCACCTAGCCAACCATCATCGCCCGGTTCCATATCGAAGTCCCGACTGAAACCAGAATCTTCTGTACCATCATCATAATCGCCTTGGTCTTCCGTCCAACCGCCCATAGTTGCCTTCAATTACTCTAAAACTATCAACACTTCTTACAGTAGTTCTGGGTGACTTGCTTACATGAATTACACACCCATTTCCCACAACGACTGCACGAAGTTCCGCCCATTACGTCTGTCTTTTTAGAACATTTACTACAAGTCCAACGTTTCATCATTTTCATGCTTCCTTATTAAATTCAGTTGCATTGCAACACTGGTGAGATTATTTACCGACATACGGACAGCTTGTGTCCTCTCATTCGGTAATTTTGTTTAAGTTGAGAAAACCTAGAAGCGATAAGGCTTATAAAACCTATGCCAGTTCTAGGTGCTTAACGTTTTCATTCATTTAAAAATCAAACGGACGCAACCTGTCCAAGCCGACCGTTACGATGTAGAAATGAGTGATAAGAGTGAAAAGTTAGCCTTTCGATTAAGTGACATCCTGACCCGTTTATTCATGGGTGAGGTGCTTTCTATCGAGCAGCTAATGAGGGATTATCAGGTCAGCGAAAAGACCCTACGTCGTGACTTCAATGAAAGACTCATCAAAGCCCCAATTACGAAGTGTGAAGATGGCTATCGCCTTGCACCAGTCAGCCGAGTGACCATCCCGAATATTCAAAAGATAATGAGCGAATCGGGGCTATCGGCAATGGTTCCTAGCGGGATCTCATTCAGTAGCGCATATCAAAACCTCCTATTTAAAAACCCACGAACGGAGAATACTGAATCGCTTGATGTGATGTTTAGAACCCTGTCTGATGCCATCACCTCACAGTTCATCATTGACCTTGCTTACCAAGGACAAGTCATCGAATCCGTTCACCCATACAGACTCGTCAATGACAGAGGTCTCTGGTACTTAGCCGCTACCCACTCAGGCATCCTTTATTCGTACAGATTGAGCAAGATTTCGCAGATTTACCGTCGTGAGGATAAATATAAACCTAGCCCAAAAGTGCGTGAGTCCATCAACAGTCAGGGCATGGAATGGCTAACCGCAGAAAAGGCAGATGTGTTATTACAGGTTGACGCTGATATAGCGGAGTATTTTCTTGATGGTATGACGCTGCCTAATCAGCAGATATTAAAACAACTTGAAGACGGGAGTTTGCTCATCAGCTCTCGTGTTACCAAACTTGGTGATGTGATACCGACTCTCAAGGCTTGGATGCCTAAAGTAGAAGTGCTCTCCCCTGTGAGTTTAAAGCTAGAGCTAATACGTGAACTCAATGCCTCACTGGAAAGGCTATGAAGTAGTAAATCTAATCAATCGTAATTGTTATCTCATCATAAACATCCATATGTAGGTACGTCATAAAGTTCAGTTCCCACATCTGGTAGAAGTCTATAACGTTCGTGTCACTAATAGGTTGAGGTGGCATGTAAAGAAATGCCGCTTCTCCGTTGGCAAAATCAAAATCGACCTCTTTAACCAGTTCAGGATATGGATAGCCTACGTAACTAAAGTCCGTAATGTAACTAAAGTGCCACCGTTCTTGATGTTGCTCGATACGAATTTCAACCGGATGCCAGCCACCATCTTCTGCACTGTAACTAGCGTCGCGAAAGTTGTATGTTAGAGCTCTGGTTGATGCTGTAGGTAGGTCATGTTGATTGGCGATTTGTTCTAGCTTACCTTGTAAATCTGTCGTAACTGGTAGTAATAATTTTTCCGTCGTAAATATCATTTTCATATCAAGTGCCCTTTAAATTAGTCTTTATTTCGCCTTATTTGTGCTCTCAATCAACGACAATAAAGCATTTTTATTCTCTTGGTATTTGTCCGATACCACATGTAGATATATAGACGCTCCTGATCTCGTAGCTAGACCAAGACCACGCACTATGGCAGCGCAGAATCCTTGATTGTTCGCTGAGCCTTTTTCATACAATTCTTTATACAACTGGCTTTTCCATGGCTTATCACCTTGAGACTCTATTAGTGCTAGTAGCTGAGATAATTTGATCCAGTGTTTAGAGTGCAATCCTGCCCCACCAGATTGCCCTGCAATACGAAAATAAAGTTGTTGGTCTTTACTGTTCTGAGCAATTTCATAAATCACCGTCCCTGTGGCTCTAACTCCTAACTTGGGAACTTCACCTGATTTCAACACGTTAGAAAATGGATTGTCTGCTGAGGGATTATCTTTGTTATCTATCTGAGTGTTTTGCTCATTTATTTTTGGCTTCTTCATAGCAATTCCTTGAACTTAATTAGTTAGAAACAAGAAAGCCCCTCACCAGTCACATCTAGCAAAGGGCCTTACAATTCAATAATATAAGTTCATATCAACACTTGTTACGCTTAGGAATTTTTCCTGTCTTTTCCGGTCCCACTCCGGTCTTTCTGACAACCCCAACCCAACGTATTCCCCCATTTCCTCGTCGGCGTCGTCGTAGAAATCCGTCGGCAACGTCAGCAGAAACCTTGCAGGGTATAGGGTTATGCAATTTGGCAGGGTGATTCGGGGCAGCGTTGCTATGTTGATTCCACGGCGTATGGGTTCGGGACTTCGCTCATAATCGATTGGTCCCCAGTTCAAGTCTGGGAGGGGCCACCAAATTTAGAAAGGCTCGTAGAGAAATCTACGAGCCTTTTGCTTTTCTAGTCCGGCCCATATCCGGCCCCCTCCCCTAGCAACAGTCCTTTCCGGTAAGATCTGATTCATCAACCCAATCGAATCTCGCCATCTAGTCATCACGCAGCCACATTTCCAATCTCAAGCCAATATCCGCCAACAGAATCCTCATTCGTCTACCTGAGAGCTATCTGAGCCCATTGATACCACTTATCCGCCTGAACCAACAAAAATATAACCCACATTCCTATCCACTAGGTCCAGTAATTAATACATAGATGATTTGGATACCGAGTTCAGTGAGGAAATGACCACCCATGATCCAAACGCTACTGAAGCTGACCGTTCAGGGAAAACTGCACTCTAATGAGCAATTGTTTTGATATGAGGTATTCCAGCTGATACCATCCGTTTTTATCTTTTAACTCAACGCCTTAAGATTGTGATGGTAGTAAAATGATTTGTTCTAATTGTGAGAGTTCTCGATTTATATCTGATTTATTTTGTCCACACTGCGGCAATCAACATGAATCAAAAATGACGATTAAGCAATGTCATGAAATTAATACTGACATTGCCAACATTCATCAGGAATTGCCTGATGCAGAAGTGTTCACTGGTGTACTCACCGATACGCATCACTACAAACGAACCCTTAGCAATAGCTCCAACAAAAAAGAAGTAGGCTGCTGGTGGATCACCCTAGATGATGGGGAAACAAAGCGCCAAATTACGATTAATTCAGAAAACCAGTTTCTTGATAGTTTAAACAAAGGCGATGTAGTGACCATCTATCGCCCAACACCTGCACTGAAAACTTACAATATTAGCGGTAAAAAAGACCAAAACACGGTCACCAACAACGACTGGGCCCCAGGTGTTGTATTGCATAACGATAAAGGCCAGCAATCAAGTCTCGATAGAATTTACAACCCAACGCCGACAGATTTAGGTAATTGCATCAAGGGGGCGTTGTTCTTAAGTGTCATTCTTACTTGGGCACTCATGGCTTATACCGATGCGCTTTTTATTAATTCGCTTGAAAGTTTCGCCGTGGTGACAGGTATTATCTGTATTGTACTTACCATCCTGTTTAACCAAAAAGGCTCTCGCCGATATAAACGTGAGAAGCAGCATTACCAAACGATCAAACAACACCTAAATCATATACTCAACTGCAATATTCTTGACCTGCAGGCGAAGCGGATTAAGCGTCTATATGAAGAAGATGACGCAATTTGCGACGAATGCAATACACGCATCCCTTTGTTATCGAACCACTGCTTTAAGTGCGGTAGTAAAAACGGTGAACCTGCCGCCCTTCCTGAAATAGAGGAAGAAAGCATGTCGTTTGGCGGAATTGTAGACGCGACAGCGCCTGAGTGTATAAAAACCAGCATGGTCAGCACCACGACTGATGACATTGCCATTCCGAAACCTTCAATTTCCGCACGTCAACGCATGAAAGATGAAGTGGAAGCCATCACGTATTCTCAGTCCATAGATTACACTCACAAATACGCCGTTGGTGAAGCGAAAGGATCGTTATCTGGTCAGATTATTTTCGGCACGATCATTGAACGTGATTTAAATTCTAGCGTAAAAAGCTGGACTGAAGAGCAAGTGGAGACGACGACTTATCGAAACGGTTATGGCCAAGAACATAGTAAGTCTTCAGTAATAAGCCGCGTAAATCACCGCCGATCCAATTTGAATGGCTACCTTGTCATCCGAACACTTGATGGAGAGGTCTATACTTACAATCCGGGCAGTATCAAGCTCGGAGCATCTGACATTGGTGATCACGTTCTGATTGGTTTGTCTGAAGCTAAGTTTACTGACAATACGTCATACAGTTACCAACAATACTACTTCAATCTATCCAAAGATGCGCTTTGGACCAACGAATGTATCACCTTGCTGGAGAAGGTGGGGACAACAAAATTACTCAATTGGTTGCTCGTTATTGCTGCTACAGGTCTAGGAATTTACTTCTCAACAACATACCAAGACGAGATGATGTTTATTCCTTTAGTTATGATTGGTGGCGTATTCATGCTGATGTTCAAAGCCGTCTCCGCTGGACGTGCTAATAAAAAGCCGCGTCAGGAGCTCGCGAATGCTCTGCATGACAAACTGAGCATCGCCCGCCGAGAGCGTGAAAAATGGTTGTCGTGGTTGGGATGATTATATAAGCCCTTTTACCATTGGTTTGTTAAAAATCTGGAGGCCTCTCCAGATTTAGAAAGGCTCGTAGAGAAATCTACGAGCCTTTTGCTTTTCTTACTGAGCTAAAACCCATCATTAGTAACACCTCTTGGCTCAACCTCAAATTAAGCAACTAAGTCACTTTTTATTTAGCACGTCGGCAAGTAAAATCCGCGCTGGTTAAAAAAGATATAAGCTGTCGTGATTATGCCAAATAGCGAAATCGTTGTTTTTCCTTGGAACAAAAACTTTGAAACTGGAATCGACAACATTGATTCCCAACATAAAACGCTGTTTCAACTCGTCAATAAACTCGCAAACTCTTTAGTGCATGAAAATCGTATTGAAGTCGCGGAAGTCTTTGATGAGCTCGCCAACTATGCGACTTATCATTTCATCGAAGAAGAGCAAGTATGGGCAGAATACTTTCAGCACGATAGCTGGATGGCCTCGCACACCGCAACGCATGAATCCTTCTTGCCTGATATTGAAAAGATCAAACTCAATGCCGTCACCAGTAGCTGGCAAGATACCATTGAGAATGTACTGCAGTTTCTTATCCGTTGGCTCGCTCTGCATATTCTCGATGATGACAAAAAGATGAGTTTGGTGATTCGCGAGCTTAACGATGACATCGATTTGAACGAAGCCAAAAAACGCGCGAAAAAACAAATGCGTGGTTCTGTCGGTGTGTTGATTGATACCGTGTTAACCATGTACGACGAACTGTCTTCACATGCGATTGAACTGATCCGAGAAAAACACCGCCGCATCATTGCAGAAAAAGAACTGACCGCTCTCAATCAGAAACTGCAACAACTGGCGAGCATTGATGAACTGTCCGGTTTATTTAACCGACGTCATTTCATGAGCGTGATTCAGGCACAAATTCAAGCCGCTAAGCGTGAACAATACCCACTCAGTTTTATTTCGCTAGATTTAGACTTATTCAAATCGCTCAATGATTCGCTTGGCCACCTTAAGGGTGATGAAGCGATTCAATCGGTCGGTGACACATTATCTAAGCTCAGTTGTGCTTTTCGTATGGGGGGAGAAGAGTTTTTGGTCGTCACTAGCAATAGCCATCACCAGCAAAGCATTGACCTTGCCGAGTTAATTCGTCACAGCGTCGCGACCATTACGCTATCGAACCAAGAGAAAAAACAATCTCATCAACTCACGTGTTCAATTGGTGTTTTCTGCCATACGCCACAACACGATGAAGACTTTTTATTCTTCTTAAGCAAGGTGGATGGCGCGCTATATCAAGCGAAAAACACCGGCCGCAATAATGTTATTTCCGCCAACAAACAAGCATTATGCTGCGAATAAGCCTGTGTAAAACAATGAAGGCCAACCAGCGTTGACCTTCGTTTAACCTTACAATGCGTACTTCACGATCTTACGTCTGAGTGTGGAAAGGCTAATCCCGAGTTGCTTAGCCACATCGACATACTGCCTATTGAGCACCGCAAGCGCATTGGCGATTTCGCGTTTTTCGATGTCATCTAAAGGTTGTATCGACGTCGCAACAATCGACATTGCTTCAACCGAAGAGGCATCCAGTAGCATGCTATCTCGGTGAAGGAATGTATGCTCAATCCATTTCGCTAATTCAGAGATATTTCCCGCCCAAGCTCGATTACGCGCATGCTCCAAAAGCAGAGCCAATAAATTTTCATCAATCGCGTCTCGTCTTCCGTACAACTCGCTTAATTTGCGCTCCACAATCATAGGAATGTCTTCCGTTCGATTTTGTAGATTCGGCAAAGACAGCGAAGCCCCCGTCAGGTAATAGTACAACGATGGGCAAAAACGTCGCTCATGTACCAAATCCTCTAACCGTTTAATGGAGCTGGTGATTAAGCGGAAATTAAGATTCACAGACTCATTGGTATTAATGTCAAAGAGCGTTTTTGTGAGGATAATATGCGTCAACGCCGCTTGTAAGACGCCTGGCAGAAGATCGATTCTCTCAATATACAAGGTGCCGCCATTCGCCATTTCAAATTTAGATTTCGCCCCTTCGCCATCATCCGAGCCAAGCAGCAACGTCGAGAGATCTTCTTTTTTGACGGAGTGTAGGTTAACAGCGATAAAGGGCCCTTCACTGTAGCGCTCACAAGAGTCATGAATGGTCAGTGCTAAGCTACGCTTACCGGTTCCCTCTTCGCCCATAATATAAATGGGTGAGGTATTCTTTATCGACTCTTTCGCCGCCGCGATGACACGCTGCATCGCAGGAGACTCGGTAGAGTAACGATCCAAGGTGAACGCTAAACGGTGATTCTTATCTTGTGCCGACGCCGCCATTTCTATCGGCGCGAAATCCACGATACGGTGTTGATGATCGATGGCGTGCGTGAACAATTTGTATTGTTGCAGCCGACCGAGAAAATCAAAATCAACGTTGTCACCATCGATATCGGAGCCTTCACTGATCAGGTATTTAATCTTGGGTGGGAACAAAAATAGCTCAAACAGATTCGCATTTATCACATCGTCTGAACGGGTTTGAAACTGCTCAAAGAAGGCAGGACTGCCATGCACAATGCTCCCCTCATGGTCGACCATAAGAAAGCAGGCTTTACGTGAATCAATATATTGGCGATTAAATACATCTTGTTGTTGCTGAAAACGATGCTGACTCATCTCTAACAGATAATCGGCCATCGTCGCCAATGTCACATCGGCATTTTTCAACGCACCGACATCCGTATGGATGTAAGTTACGTACCCCAGCACTCCCATGCGTGAATCGGTGATCGGCACGCTCATGACCGATAAGCTCTGCTTGCCACCAACACGCAACGGAAAGACTTCTTGAAGACCCAGAATTTCCGGTGGCCAATAGTTACCAATTACGTGCTTTTGAGATTCCAGCAACGCTTTCAGTATTTTATTTCCGCTTAGCGACAAACACACAAATTCATGACTAAACAGCAGGAATACGCCTTCGATTCCCATCGGTAAGGCACCAATCTTTGCCATGATTCGAGAATAGTCTTGAATCAGACCAGGAGACTTAATCCCTTCTAGTCGAGCATCTTTGATACCGTAATGTAATGCGACCATCCTAATATCCTTATTTAATATTTATCCGTCAAAACTTGACGGCTTAAATCGAATTTTTTCATTTTCCGCCACAACGTCGTTCGGCTCACGCCCAGAGCCCTCGCGACACAAGCCGCTCGCCCATTGTTATCACGCCACGCCGTTAAAATGACATTACGCTCTGCATCTGCAATATTCACGAATGCGGCATTCTGTGGCTTTTTCTTCATTCTATCGGGGAGAGCCTGCAACGTTATGGTGCCATGTTCTCTGCTGTGTATGGCACTTTCCAGGGTTTGGAAGAGCTCTAAAAAATTGCCCGGCCAGTGATAGCCCATGAGTGCATCTAAGGCTTCTTGATCACAATGAATGGCCATCCCCTCACGAAGACTCAACTGTTCTAAGGTTTTATCTAATGCACTACGCAGGCGAAGTCTATCTTGACTTAATGGTCTCAACGTCAGTTCTGCAATAGACAATCTCATGTATAACAATCGGTTAAGCCGAGATGTTTCCCAATCATATCCAGCGACGGAGCAACAAATTAAATCCACACTGAATGACTGATAGTGGCCATTGTCATCATTAATTAACCCCGTCGTCAGCACTTTGAGTAACGTCGCTTGTAGATCAGGAGAAAGTAAGTCAATGTTTTCAAAGCATAATATTTGACCATTGGCGCTTTCTAACAATTTCATAAATTGCGTTCGCGTGTGTGCGCTCACCTCATTCGAGGCAAAACCAGCAAGGCAATCGACCGTGACCAATTTTTTGGTATCCAACTGCTGATCAATGTAATCAATAATATAATGTTCGCCAGCGCCGACCTCGGTCGTAATAAACAGGCGTAGACCGCTTTTCCCTCGAAGCGTAAGAAAACGGTCTAAATAACTTTCTTTCGTGACGCACTGAGCCAGCACGTGCTGACGCCAATTTTCGTCATGTATGTTTTGGCTACTCAGCCTTACCGAACAAATACATTTATCATCGCTGTATTGGCGGCGAACGTAAGCGCTAACTCGCACCTCATCCGCTTTATAGCTCAACGTTTCTGATTCCCCTTCCCCCAATAAAGCGGAGACAGAAAAAGCATCAATACCATTGACGTAGATACGTCCATTTCGGCTGTTTTTACGGGCGGCCTGATTGGCGTATTTCAATTTATTGTCATCATCAAAAACAAAAACCATTTCTGACATTCCATCGAGAATGTCTTCAAACAGCGTGACGTTATTGAGGGTTTTGAGGGGATAGTGCGTGAGTGCTTCTAAATGATTTTTCGCACCGACGATTTGTGTCTCATTATTCTTTTCAAACATCGCCATCAAGAAGAAACCGCGGCTATCATTTCTCACCGGCACGCACACTAACGCCATATCATGGAGTGCTTTTTTATAGGTTTCACAGTGGCCGGTAATCGCCGCTTGGTTCGTCGACTGAGCCAATGAAAAAGCCGTTGTGCCAATCAAGGATTTATCGAAACAAAAACCCGCCTCGATCCCTAATTCGTTGAGTGGCGATTTCAGCTCAGGTGAGGTTTGCATTGCCAACACCACGCCTTTCTCATCCAACAAACACCAAGCACTGCTTTCACCCAAAACCGCCAGTAAATTGGTACTTTGCAGATGATCGATATAGTTATCCGCATACTGAGTATTCTGCAGTGGGGATGAGATGGAAATAGACTGCGTTTTCCAATCAAAAGCACACAAGTCTTTATCTTCAATCCACGCGCAAACTAAAGGATCTTGCGATGCCTTTCGGTTTGGCCAGTTATTCTGAATATGAAGCAACCACTTTTTGTACCTATCACTAGAACTACGCATATACACAACTCAAATATACAGACAATTCATTGTAATTTTAGAGGGTATTTAAGATATCTCTTTCCTCCAATGTTGCGATACGGAAAGGGCTTAAATACGCCTCGGTTGACCAAAATCAAAAACCTCAGCAACGCAAGCGTTAACTGAGGTTTTGTTTATAGGTCAATCATTTATTGGCCTAGTTGATGCGCAGTCAGAATGGCCGCGAACACTTTCTCAGCCGTCACAGGGAATGGCATGTTATGGATCGTTTCCCCTTCCGCACAAGAAGCTTTCGCCACTTCCATGAGTTTCTCGTTATCCAACTCTTTCACGCCCATTGCGTGTAGGTTTGTTGGTAGGCCAACGCTGTGACAGAAACCAAGTACCGTTTGAATTTCTTCATAATCCGCGTTTTCCAGTACAAGCTGAACCAGCGTACCAAACGCAACTTTTTCACCGTGAAGTAGGTGGTGACATTCTTCCAGTTTCGTTAAACCGTTATGGATAGCGTGTGCGCCCGCAAGACCACTCGATTCAAAGCCGATACCACTCAGGTAAGTGTTTGCTTCAATGATGTTTTCAACCGCTTTGGTTGAAACGCCCATTTCTACCGCCACTTTCGCTTTCAAGCCATCGGCCAACAACGTTTCGTAACACAGTTTTGCCAACGCTTGAGCTGAACGCGTTGGTGCGCCACCCGCCATTGTCGGTTTGCCTGAGGTCATGTTCGCACGCGCTTCAAACCACGTTGAAAGCGCATCACCCATACCCGCAACCAATAGACGAGCAGGTGCTTTAGCAATGATTGCGGTGTCCATGATCACCATGTTCGGGTTCGATGGGAACATCAAGTATTCAGAGAACTCACCTTCAGGAGTGTAGATCACCGCCAACGCTGATGTTGGTGCATCTGTTGAAGCAATCGTTGGGACAATCACAACCGGTAGCTTCGAGTAGAAGGCGATAGCTTTCGCGGTATCCAGTGTTTTACCACCACCAATACCGATGATAACGTCAGCATTCATTTCTTTTGATAGCGTGATAAGACGTTCAACCTCAGGGCGAGAACACTCACCATTGAAACATTCCAGTCTTACGGCAATGTCATTCGCAGCAAAGCTCGTGCTAACCGTGTCTTGGGTTAAACCCATCACAAAGTTATCTGCGATTGCGAATGGCTTATTACCGAAAGTAGAGACGTACTTGCCAATGTTTGCCAGTGCGCCTTCACCTTGAATATATTTGCTTGGAGAGATAATGATTTTGTCCATGATGACATTCCTATTCTTAATTAGAGTTATTTAGTCAAAGAAGCGAATACACACTCAACGGCGTACGCACCTGGATCTTTTGTGCCATTTAGGCTGTCGCTATTAAGGTAAGATGAACGACCCGCATTGGCTTTTAACATAACAGAAGTCGCTTCTGCGCCTTCACGAGCGGCGTTCGCAGCGGCTGCTAAGTCTTGCTCTTTCCATGCATTAAACGCTGGGTACAACGCATCAATCATTGTACGGTCGCCAGGTTTTGCGCCGCCGTATTGCATCATGCGAGCAAGGCCGTCTTGTAATGCTGCGACCAAATCACCGTTCGATGCGAAATGACTGCCGGCTGCCGTAAAGAAAATAGAAAGCAGTACGCCTGAAGACCCCCCCATTACCGTCGTCAATTTTTCACCGATGACGTTAAGCAGTACTGCTGGCTCATTCAACGGTAAATTGTTTGCGTCTAGCTCAGCCAGCACTTTGCGTGCACCCGCCGAGAAGGTTGAGCCTGTATCACCATCGCCCACGATGGCATCTAAGCGGTTAAGCTCAGACTCTAAGTCGATCAATGTGCCACACACCATGCGAACCGCATCAGCGACAGCTTGGTTTTGGCTTGGCATATACGCAATTTTCACGGCTTTATTTTCACAACGAACAACCGGACGTTCGCATTTAGCAATCACACCAGGCCATGCTTCGGTGGCGGTTTCTGATTGCAGCGCAGCGCGCGTTTCGTCGTCTAAACGCAGTAGTGACAAAGAGAAACCTTTCATGTCAATCGCTGTCATCAACGCTGCAGGACCAACAAAACACTCTGCGCCTTCACCCAGTTGTGATTCGACAACCGCTTTCGCGACAACGTTCATTTCGATTGGAGACAAGCCACCCAAGTTATTGATCAACACCGCGTGTTTTTCACTTGGACGCGCTTCTAATAATTTCGCCGACATCAAGGCTACAAAATCATGACACTCAGCAACATCAATCGTTTCAATACCGGCTTCGCCGTGAATACCCAAGCCAAGCTCCGCTTTACCACGAGCAATACGACCTTCGCTGTTATCACCTGGTAGTGAACAGCTCGTCAGTGCAATACCGATGCTCGCCGTGTTATCAATCGCTTTTTGTGCCGCGTCTTTTACTTCCGCAAGTGAAGCGCCTTGCTCTGCCGCATGGCCTGCCACTTTATGAACAAATAAAGTGCCCGCAATACCACGTGGTTTTGGATTGTTAGGAATAGAGATATCGTCATTAACGATAACAAGCTCAACGTCGTAGCCCATTTCTTTGGCTTTTTCGCACGCTAGGCCGAAGTTTAGACGGTCGCCCGTGTAGTTTTTAATAATAACAAGACAGCCTTTCTCGCCTGTCACGTGAAGAATCGCGTTCAATACCGCATCAACACTTGGTGCTGCAAACAAGTCGCCACAAACCGCAGCGGTCAGCATACCTTTACCAACAAAACCCGCGTGTGCCGGCTCGTGACCTGAACCACCACCACAGATAATTGCAACCTTGTCTTTATTCCAATCTTTACGAGCGATCACTTTGATATCATTATTAAAATCAAGTTTGACCAGATTGCCTAAACGTTGAGTGTATAGCGTGCCGTCGATTGAATCCGACACCCATGATTCTTTTTTGTTAATAATCAGCTCAGCCACAATTACACCTTTTTATTATCTGAATAGTTCGTAAGTTTCGATTTTGGTTGGGTTTTGATGGTTAAATCGTTTTGAGGATGTGGAAAAATCGTCGCCAATTGCTTCTGCGCTTCCCCTTCACTCATCCCTAGATGACAAACAAAAATATCTTTCGCCATCTCATAGCAACAGTCATTTTTCATACGCCGATACCTCGTAGAGCTGCTTGCGCGCGTTGTCATTTTTGGCATTGGCTCATAGCAGCATAATGAAAAAGGTTCCCGACCTCATAAGAGGTCGGGAGGTCTGCGTTATTCCACGCCTTCGTTAAAGAAGCGCGCATCCATTTCTTTTAGGTCTGGCGAGATAATTGGTGCAAACGGTAGTAAGTTCAGGATATCTTTCTGAAGATCAACACCCGGTGCAATTTCAGTCAGCATCATGCCGTCGCGATTACGTTCAAATACACAACGCTCAGTCACGTAAATTGTTACGCCGCCTTCTTCTGCACGGAAGTCACCACTTGCTGAAATTTCATCGACTTTTGCAACAAATTTAGGGTAGATACCTTCTTGGTGAATCGTTAGCTTGCCATCAGCGATTTCTGTTTTCAGACCACCGCCTGAGAATGGGAAACAGAACACGGCTTTCTTAGCACTTGCCGTCAGGTTGACGAAGCCACCCACACCGATGATCTTGTCACCAGCACGGCTTACGTTTACGTTACCAGAACCATCTACCTGCATTGCGCCAACGAAAGTGATGTCCAGCATGCCGCTGTCGTACAGGTCAAATTGGCTTGCCGTGTCTTGACACATTTCTGGGTTTAGAACCGCACCAAATGACAGGCCACCAACCGGTGTACCACCGATAAGACCCGCTTCAATCGTTAGGTACATATTGGTCGACATACCGATTTCTTTTGCCGCTCCAGGAACAAGCTCAGGAACACCGATACCTAGGTTAACCACTGCGCCATCACGCAATTCCATTGCTGCACGACGAGCGATAACTTTATGTAGCAATTCACGTGGCTTCTTACCGCTGCCTGATGTTAGCTGAGCGATGGTTTCGTGTTTCTTCTCGATATCATCTTTAGACATCAAGAATTCACCCGTGTAAGCCGGTTCATATTTCTCAATCATGGTCTGCATTTGCTCGCCATCAACCACAACCGCATCGATGATCGCTGCTGGAAGCTTAACGGTGCGTGGATGAGAAGCCGTTGCCGATACACGCTCAACCTGAACGATAACTTTACCGCCGTTCGCTTTTGCTGCCATTGCAGTGCTGTATGGGTCAAGGTAGAACGCTTCATGTTCAAACGAGATGTTGCCATTCACGTCTACTGTCGTACCACGGATGATCGCAACGTCGACTTTTGGCGCTTTGTAGAATAGGAATTCTTCACCGTCGATTTCCATTAGCTCAGCCAATGTATCTGTTGAACGCTCGTTCAGTGCGCCACGGCTATTGCGTGGGTCAACGAAGGTTTTCAGACCCACTTTTGTTAGTACGCCAGGCTGTTTTGCTGCTGCTGCGCGGAACGAGTGACTGATAGGGCCGTAAGGAAGGTTGTAAGCTTCAATTTTGTTTTCAGCCGCTAGCTTTTTCAAACCCAGCATTTTGATGAAGTGAGAAGCAACAACGCGACGAACCATGCCTTCATGAGAAATCGCATCAATTAGACGACCTTCTTGTGACTCACCTAGACCCGCACCAAAGTAGTAGCTCAGATCACGAGGCTGGCCTTCATCAAGAAATTTTTGGCCCAGTGCAATCGCCACTGTTTCAGGGAAACAAAGTGAACCAAAACCGTTAATCGCCACACAGTCACCAGATTTGATTAGGTTAACTGCTTCTTTAACATCCATAATTTTGCTTTGTAGAGACATTTTGGAATTCCTATAAATTATTTATTTTTGTAATAAGCGAATAAATTTTCGTTTCGATTAACGGCGTGGTAGGTATTGACGTGCGATGCCACGACCAACCACAATTTTTTGAATTTCTGATGTGCCATCAACAATTTGCAGCATCTTGGCAACCGCCATTGATTTGCCAATTGGGGCATCTTTCATGAAGCCTTCTGCGCCAAAGAGCTGAGCACATTTGACCGTCACTTCCATGGCTACATCGGTCGCAAACAACTTGTTCATTGCCGCGATATTGGCAACAGGTTCGCCGCTGTCCATCACCGCTGCGGTTTTGTAAAGTAAGCAACGTGCCGCTTCGATTTTTGTATTCATCTCTGCAAGTTGCCATTGGATGCCTTGATTGGTCAGAATCGGCTTACCAAATGATTCACGTTGACCAAGGTAAGCAGCAACAGAATCAACCGCTTGCTGAGCCACACCAATCGCGATTGCTGGCGTAAATACACGAGCGACATCAATCGCTTTCAGTGCTTCTTTAAAACCATTTGCTGACAGTAGATTTGCTTTTGATACCGTACAGTTATCAAACTCAAGGCTACCAACGATGATGCCATTACCAATCATGCGCTCACGGTTTGCGATGTAACGAATACCCGGAGTACCGTTTGGTACGAACAGCATGATCATGTTTTGGCTGTCTTTGCCGTCTTTCACCATTACGTTGAAGTAATCCGCATCTTGCGCATTGGTGATCCAATCTTTTTGACCGTGGATGTGGTAAACATCACCGTCCAACTCTGCGTAAGCGTTCGTTGCGGATGGATCGCAACCTGATGCGCTTTCAGTCAAGACGAAGGCCGTCGTTTTATTGCCGTTCGCAAGATCTGGAACCACTTTCAAAATCTCAGGGTCGATATCTTCATAGAAAGTTGCGATTTCCATGTTGATGTTGTTTTGTAGCTGAAGCAGGAAAGACATGATGCCGCTGCCGTACGCTAACCCTTCATAAACCAAAGACATTTGTAGATAGTTGTAGCTGTGGCCACCCATCTCTTTTGGAATACCAAGGCCATAGAAACCTTGTTCTGCCATTTCTTTCATTTTGGCTTTTAGCAATTCACGGTCGTTCTCTAGTTGAGAAGCGAATGGCGCTAAACACTCTACGCTGTAAGCTTTCGCTTTTTCATAAATCGCATGATGCTGTTGATCGAGTAAGAAGTTCATGTCACACCTTTCTTTAAATTTTTGTTATTGGACTAATCATTAAGCGGGTTTATTTTCGAGCGGAGCATCCGCTTCTTGTTGTTTTTTCTGCTCTGCTTTCCAGCCTGTTTCCGTTAGGAACATCGTCAGTACGGCAAAGAATATCGGGGTAATACACGTCAGAGACAGGGCAGTCTCAAGACCGTATTGGGTTCCTAGCCAACCCGTTGCAGCACCACCTGCAGCACCACCTAGACCCACTAATGAGAAGATAAAGCCCGTTCCCATTGAGACAGCACGCGGTGACATATCGGTTTTGTATAAAGTCGTGAACGCTAGTGGTACGAAGTTGTACGCTGCGTAGCCTGCGACAAATGTCGCCACCGAAAGCACTGGAACACTCGCGGTAAGCATTAAGCTGTAGTAAGCCAACGGAAGAACCACACCTGATGCAACGATAAGTGGCTTATCGTAGCCCCACTTCTGAGCCATTATTGGTGACACCAAACATGCAATAGCAGAACCGATTGGTAGGAAACCAAGCACCATACCGGCTTGACCAATCGATAGGTCCAAGCTTTCTACTGCGTAAGTTGGCCAGAAGGTGTAAACCGCAATCCAAGTCAGTGATGTCATTGGCCAAGCTAAAGCGAGAATCCAAGTGTTTTTGTAAGTCAGCGCTTCTTTTAGTGGCTGAAGTACTGGTACTTTTTCATAGTTTGATTGTGATTCGCCCTTGTCTTTCGCTACAAATAGCCAAGCCACCGCTAAGATAAGAGAGAAACAACCCATGACGATCATCACTTCGCGCCAGCCTGTCATCATCGCTAGGAACATCGGGAAAGCCGCTGTACCAAGCATTTGACCCGCCGGGCCTGTAAACATTTCTACGCCATTAATAGAGCCCAATTTTTCTTTCGGAACCCATTGAATCTTAAAGACCACAAGCACAGATACGATGCCAGCAGCAACGCCCATAACAAATAGACGGCCAACAAACAGCATGGTGACGTTAGTAGCAAAACCTTGTAGTAGCATCCCGAAACCCAGGATGACAAAGATGGCAAATAGAACAGTTTTAGGTTTGCCTTTACTAATGAAACAGATGATTGGAATGGTTAACAAACCTTTACCAACCCATGCAATCGCACTCAATAAACCTGCGGTTTCAAGGTCAAATCCAATGTCATTTCGCATGTCCGGCAATATGACACCAAAAGCAAAGTTAGAGAGGTTCGCAACCATAAAGGCGAGCCATGCAATCCATACAATGGCCCAACCCCTTGCTGGAATTTTTTCATTTTGATTCATTGTTATATACCTTTCATTTCTAATGTAGGACGAATGACTGAATCATTATGGAAAACCAAAATATTCAACAGGAATAAAACAAAATAGAATTTCAATTATTGATTTATCGCTCAAAATGTCATTTTGGCGTTTTTTAGTGGGCATTTTTTTGTGAACACCGTCGATTTCGAGGTGCAAAAGTAATTAAAAATGGTCATTTTGACTATTTGAACAAAAAAAACGTTTCAAAAGTGAAACGTAAAAAAACATTTCATTTTGACAGCGTCAGCTTGATACATTGATGACATAAAGTTACTTCAAATTGAATTTAGGAAGCTCTCATGAAACGTTTTAGCGATGTCGTCAATTACCGCCGCGCCGTGCGCAAATATGATCCAGATTATGCTTTTGACCATGATGTAGTCACGCAAGCACTCGAGCTCGCTACTCTGGCTCCAAATAGCTCAAATATGCAATTGTGGGAATTCCACCGCGTTAAAAGCCCTGAAATGCTAGAGAAAATGAAAGCATGTTGTCTGGGTCAAAATGCGGCAAAAACGGCAAATGAACTGATTGTATTCGTGACCGCACCACAAAAGTGGCGTGATCGTGCAGATATGAATGCAAAAGTGATCCGCAATGCCTTTGCCAGCAAGCCAAACACACCAGAGCACGTATTTGCTTACTATGAGAAAGACATGCCTTACCTATACGGCGGCGTAGATCTCATTGAATACAAAGGCTTAGATAAAGAACAAGGTCAAGAGTTGCGTAAAAATGACGTCCGCGTCATTTTGAATAAAAGCGCTGCATTAGCCGCGATGACATTTATGTATGCATTAGCAGAAGTCGATTACGATAGCTGCCCAATGGAAGGATTTGAAGAAGGGGCGATCAAGTCACTATTGAACCTACCAGAAGAGGCCGAAGTTTGTATGGTTGTGAGCGTTGGTAAACGCTTACCAGAAGGTGTCTATGGCCCTCGTCTACGCGTTGACCTTAGCGACGTTGTTATCGAACACTAATGTGAACGCTTAATACCGCTCTCATTATCATCCCCTGTCATTGGGCTGATGAATTTCATTTTGAACACGCCTAGATATAACGCACTCCACCGTTATACCTAGGCGTTTCTTTAGCAGAAGCATCATCAGAAGTCATATTGAACCATTCACATTAAACACAACGAAAAAACAAATCATTCATTAGCGTTATAACGAAGTCCCGATATTTACAAATACCTTAAATATTCTTTTTCGTATAAATCATTCTTTGCGGTATTTGCATTTATTTAACCACTATCGTTTATAGAGTTTATTTTAATATGCATAATCACAACGCAACTCAAGGCGCATGCTGGATGTTAACGGCCGGCTTGTCATTCGCTATCGTCAACAGCTTGGTGCAATGGATAAGCATTCATTATGGCCTTTCTTCTACGACAATTGCTTTGGTGCAATATGCCATTGCACTGGCAGCGATTCTGCCCTATTTAAAAACGCTCGGTATTCGCCAATCGTTAAAAACCCCTAATCTAGGCTGGCATATCTTTCGCGTCTTTTTATCCGTGATTGGTATTCAATTGTGGCTATGGGCGCTCGCGTATCCAATTCCAATTTGGCAGGGCATTGCCTTATTGATGACCTCGCCTCTATTCGCCACCATTGGCTCAGGACTCTTTCTCAAAGAAACGGTGGGAACGGCTCGTTGGGGCGCAACCGTCACGGGCTTTATTGGCGCAATGATCATTCTCGAACCTTGGGCGGATAATTTCAATCTCGCGACATTGCTGCCGATTGGCGCGGCTTTTTTCTGGGCGTGCTATTCGCTGATGGTCAAAAAACTCTCTCGCCATGAATCGCCATCAACAATGGTGATATATCTACTGATACTGATCACTCCCTTTAATATTCTGCTGGCACTGCCTGAATGGGAAACCCCTTCGGGCACGACTGTCTGGCTATTGTTACTCGTCGCTGGTGTTGCCACCGCAATCGCACAATGGGCGATCGTCAAAGCGTATGCTGTCGCCGATGCATCCTTTGTGCAGCCTTTTGATCATGCGAAACTGCCACTGAATGTCTTAGCGGGCTGGATGATGTTTGGCTGGGTGCCGCCGGGACGCTTGTGGATTGGCGCTTTTCTTATCATTGCCTCTATCGCCTTTATTGCACATTGGGAAGTAAGAAAATCGCACTTGGCTAAACTCCTTCCCCCTCAGCTTGTGGCCGATTAATCGTCAATGCTCTGCGCTATAGACTGATCGGTAGCGTGGTGAATTTCACAAAAAAAATGGCCGACATGATGTCGGCCATTTTCTTGCTCATTTATGTTGGCTAAATCGCCACGATTGTGTGATTAAATCGCCCAACCACCCGCATAAAACGCCACGAGAATCGCGGTCAGCACGACAATACCAAAGCTCAGTTTTTTCCATTCACCAGAGACCACGCGGCCCACCACTAAACACAAAAAGCCCAGCATAATGCCAGTTACGATATTCGCCGTTAAAACAATAAATACGGCACACACAAGACCGGATAGCGCATCGATTGAATCGCCAAAATCTAACTTGCTGACATTACTCAACATCAATAGGCCAACATACATCAATGCAGGCGCGGTTGCGTAACTTGGCACAAGATAACTAATCGGTGAAATAAACAATAGCAGTAGAAAGAGTGCGCCAACGACCACCGCTGTCAGGCCGGTTTTACCCCCCGCCGCGGTACCCGCCGCCGATTCAATATACACCGCCGCAGGAGAACCACCAGCCACACCAGAGACAATGCTGCTGACAGAATCGGCCGTCAGAGCTTTGCCACCATCAATGATATTGCCATCTTTATCCAGCAAATTCGCTTGGCCTGCCACTGCACGAATGGTTCCTGTCGCATCAAAAATAGCCGTCATGACCAAGGCAAGAACACTTGGCAAAACTAACGGGCTAAAAGCACCCATAACATCCATTGAAGCAAATAATGAGCCTTCACCACCAATAGAAGGCATCGCGAAGAAACCATGGAAGGTCACATTAGGGTCAAAAATCAAACCAAAGATTGAAATGACGACAATCACCAAAAGAATGCCGCCCGGTACGCGGCGCTTTTCTAAACCAAAGATGGCCGCCAAACCCAATACTGACATCAACACTGGTAATGAAGTAAAGTCACCAAACTTCACCGGCAAACCTTCTGCCATATTTTTCTCAACCAAGCCCACACCATTTGCGGCAATCAGCAGCAAAAAGAGACCGATACCAATCCCTGTACCGTGCGCAATACCCACCGGTAAATGAGTGAGAATCCACTGGCGCAAACCTGTCACGGTGATCGCGGTAAACACCACCCCCATTAAGAAGACGGCACCTAAGGCAACAGGAATCGAAACGCCCTGCCCTAAAACAAGACTAAACGCCATAAACGCCGTTAAAGAAATCGCGCAACCAATCGCCATTGGTAAGTTCGCCCACAAGCCCATCAGCAGTGAACCAAATGCAGCCACCAAACAGGTCGCAACAAACACTGAACCCTGATCAAACCCTGCCGCCCCTAACATGCTCGGCACAACAATGACCGAATAGACCATGGCAAGAAAAGTCGTCAATCCCGCCAGTAATTCTTGGCGGAGATTGCTACCACGCTGAGTGATAAGAAAGAACGCATCCAGTTTACTTTTCATTGTCGCGCTTTCTGGACGATTTGATTGGGAAGAGGTCTTGTCAGACATGATTGTTCCTATTGGGTCTTTGGTTCAATGTCGTAAGAAGTATCGTTGGATACTCAATTTTATTTACATCAATAGAGCGTTGAAATACATCACCGATGGATATTCAACAAAGCGATAAATTCGACTTAAACAGAGTAACAAAATGTTATTTGGCTGCTTAAAGGCGGAGAAATTACAGGGTTATAACGGTGATGACAAGCGATTTAAACCATTGCGGCAAACGTTTTCGTGACAGTTAAAGCTAGGCAAGCGGCGGGAACATTTATTTCATTGGCTTGGACATAGATGACCGCCTCTAACCCAAGAACCCTCATCAACCTCTGTCCCTTCAGAGACCGTTTATCACAAGCTATTGATTTCTCATACCCAACGTTATTCAAGCGTTCATTCACAGGCGGTAGAGGGTACAAATTCAACGAAACGCGTTACAATGCAGGCCACATTTTTCTAGATATAAAGACAATGCAGCTCGACTACACATTCCAATGCTTATCTGCGATGCCTCGTGAAGAACGAGAAGAACTGAGCCTTCGTATGGTTCATCGTTTAGTCCCAGAAGATTACCTCAGTGAAATTTTCACCTTCGATACCGAAGAGACGGAATCAGAAGAAAAGCTGCAAGAAGCACAACTTGACGCCATGCTTCGCCTTAATGCGATAGCACTGAGCCAGTTACCCGCATTATTTCAAGACTCAGAAAACGCGGCGCAAAACATTTTGCGTATGCAGCGCTTAGTGTTGTGGCATTTTTATGCGATTTCATTCCGCTTAGAGCAAGCAATAGCACTTGAAGTACACTGCAATCACGTTGAAGTGATACTCAAACAAAGTCCAGAAAACACGCTTGAGTGGGTAACTACGCTGACTGATTTACTGCGCCAATATGCGAAGATTGCTCAGTAAGTGATGCGCTCCAAACCGCCACTCGTTGGCGGTTATGGCCACTTATCGTGACCTCAACCATTGATCACTTCCCATACCACGACTCCCTTCATTACCACGCCAAAAGACCTCTCCCAGTGGTTTATTGTTGTCATCGTTTCTTCATTTTTCGATCATCACTTACTCACGAAACTGCCGCTTTACTGACATATTCACCGCCTAGACTCACTGTGACGCTGTTATAAGTAGAGGACAATATGGACGTTAATAGCCCCTTTCGCTTACCACGTAAAACCCCTTTCGGACTGGCCGAACATGTCACTGAGTGGGCCACCGGCTTAAGTCAACTCGATAAGTTTTATGCCCAGCGCCCAATAAACTGCGATACAGAAACATTTTTGCGCTTTACGTTGGAAGTGCTCGAGATTGATTACCAAGTGATAAAAGGCTCACTCAATCAGGTACCGGAAGTGGGGGCAACGGTTGTGGTTGCTAACCATCCATTAGGGTGTGTGGAAGGCGTGATTCTTGCCGAACTGTTATTGCTGATCCGCCAAGATGTAAAAATACTCGCCAATCAATACCTCAAAACCGTGCCAGAATTGGATGATCTCTTTATTGGTGTCGATGTATTTGAAGGCAAAGCCGCCCAAAAAGCCAATCTCAAAGCGCTTCGTACCGCGCATCGACATCTCGAGCAAGATGGGTTGCTGCTCTTATTCCCCGCCGGTGAAGTCTCCCAGCCAATCAAGGGCAAGAAAAACGATGTGGAAGATAAAGCTTGGAGTCGATCTGTCAGCGCTTTGATCAAAAAGAGCCAAGCCGCCACCGTGCCGGTATTCATTAATGGCCAAAACTCCAAACGATTCTATGTGGCAGGCAAAGTGCACACCTTGCTACGAACCTTAATGCTTGGGCGTGAACTATTAAATAAGCACCAACAACCGATTGAAATCGCGATTGGTAATACGATCCGATTTAAGGAAATCAGCACGCTGAGTGATGAGACTCTGGTGAATTATTTGCGTCTCAATACGTACCTCTTGAAGCCTGAATCTCCTCATCCTCCTTTCTTGAGTTGCGGTGACGAGAAACACGCCATTTCACCGCCCTTGCCTTTATCACGCATCAAAGACGATCTGAGCAACATCCCCCAAAGCGATCTCTTGCTGACTCAGGGAAATTTTGAGGTTTACTGCACACGAGCAAAGTTCATTCCCAATATATTGTATGAAATTGGACGGTTACGAGAAGAGAGTTTTCGCGCAGTGGGGGAAGGTACCGGCAAAGCGATCGACATCGATCAATTTGATCTGAATTATCGTCACCTCTTTGTTTGGGACAACGCTCAAGATCGCTTAGTCGGAGCGTATCGCTTAGGCTTGGTTGATCGCCTACTGGCAAAATCTGGCATTGACGGTTTGTATTCAAGGACATTATTCCACTACGACACCCCTTTTCTACACCACATGGGACGTTCGATTGAGTTAGGTCGATCCGTGATTGCCGCAGAATATCAACGCAGCATGAGTGCGTTATTATTGTTGTGGAAAGGCATCGCTACATTCATTCAGCGCAACCCTGATTACACCCATTTATTTGGCCCAGTCAGTATCAGTAATGATTACAGCCAAAGCACACGGCAGTTATTAACCGACTCAATGGTGATGCACCACTACGATGAAGATGGTGCCGAATTCGTGACCCCTTCTCACCCATTACCTCGTCATAATACGCATTGGAACACCAGCATGCTGACCGCCTTAGGGGATTTACAACGGCTTTCAAAAGTCATTGCGCGCATGGATGAAGGCAAAAGTGTTCCTGTACTTCTGCGTCATTATTTGGCGCTAAATGGAAAATTGGTGAGTTTTAATGTGGACCCTAAGTTTAATCATGCGTTAGATGGGCTGATTGTGGTCGACCTGCGGCAAATTCCCGCCAAAACGCTAGGCCGTTATATGGGCTTATCTCAAGCGGATCAATATCGGCATTATCACCAACAAAAATAAGCCATAGGAACGAAAAGGCGATGAAGATCGCCTAAGTTCTTGCTGAACGCAGTTGGCCAACTAATTCCGTAATGGCCAATAAGATCGTTGAACACACCTTCTGATGATGACGAAGAATAAACATATTCATCATCGACTCTGATAATCCAGACATCATGCTTGGGTCAAAGTCTATCGGCATTGTGCGTTTAATCGTTTCGACACTACGCAACTCAGACAAAATATAAGGATCTGAAAAGGAGAGCGACGAATTGAAATCATTGCAGAACTCCCTCAGCCTGACAAAGACTTCTAAATCACAATAAACCTCTCGACTGATGACCCCCAATCCAAGCAACAAGCCCGCTCGAACCTTAATATCCGCAAGGGGACCCTGCGCTCTCATTAAAGGACTCACAATATATTGAACGGCTTGTTCATTTCGAGACAGCATACTTTGTAAAACCGCCCCGACCGCATCATCTAACGCATGATACGCCGCCATGATGACGGCGTTCGGATCGTCTGCCTGCGTAATCACTTCAAGCAGTTCCGCCTCATTCGGCAGGTGAATCGTTTCATTCTTAACTGAGCTACCACCGTAGCAAGGTAATGACATTAAATCGCCTTACCATTCAGCACGTTCACAATATCATTCACTTCCGTTGTCGATTTTAATCGTTCTAGAACTTCATCATCATCCAACGCTAAGCTGATGGATGAAATGATTTGAATATGGCGTTCATTCTTTGCTGCAATGGCCACAACAATCTTCGCCATATCGGTGGGCTCACTGCCCCACTCAACACCGGCAGGGATCTGCCCAAAGACAACGCCGTCACGGATAACGTGCTGCTTTCCTCCGATCATGCCATGAGGTAATGCGATAGATTCCCCCAAGTAAGTTGATAAGAGCGCCTCTCGTTTGTGCATATCCTCAATATACGCCGGTTCAACATGCCCTAATTCAACTAATTTCTGACCTAGCAGGGAAATCGCTTCTTCTTTATTCGCCACATTCATGTTTAAACAAACATGTTCAGGGGTAAGCATGACCATGGTTGAGAATTTATTGACCACCAATTCACCCACATCATCCTTACTTTGACTCGCGTGGTCCTGTAAATTGGATTTTTGCTTTGGCTCGCCCTTGAGCAGGACGATGGCAGTGACAAATGAAACGGCAGTGGATGCGATAAACGATGCGATAACACCGACCAAAGAGGTCTTTGGGGTTAATAATAAAATGGCAATGATAGAACCAGGAGAAGCCGGCGCGACAAGACCCGCATTGAATAGAACCAACACATAAATACCGACCATACTGCCCAAAATAAGCGCGATAAGTAAGCGAGGCTTCATCAAAATATAAGGGAAGTAGACCTCTTGAATGCCACCAAATAGATGTATCACGGTAGCTCCCGCAGCCGTTTGCTGTACGCGCCCTTTTGTTGTTGCGATATAAGCAAGCAATACTCCAAAAGCGGGACCTGGGTTTGACTCCAACAAAAAGAATAACGATTGTCCGGTCTCTTTGGCTTGCTGAATACCGAGTGGCGTAAAAATGCCATGATTAATCGCATTGTTTAAAAAGAGTATTTTGATCGGCTCTATAATGATGGCAACAAGGCTAATGGATTCAGACGCAATCAAGGTCTCTACGCCCGCAGAGGCCATAGCGGAAATTGTCGTTATGATTGGACCAACAAAATAAAGCGCAATAATGGCCCCCAACATCCCAATAATTCCCGTAGAGAAATTATTGACCAGCATTTCAAAGCCACTTTTAACTCTGTTTTCCATGACTGCATCAAATTTCTTGATGACGAGTGCACTTAAGGGGCCAACAATCATCGCCCCCATAAGCATTGGTATATCCGTCCCCGCGATTAACCCCATCGTCGTGACTAGCGCGACGATAGCACCTCGCTCACCCGCAACAAGGCGTCCACCGTAATAACCGATCATCAGAGGAATAAGGTAAGTAATAATAGGGTCAACCAATACCGCAATCTTGGCATTCGGCATCCAACCCGTTGGAATAAACAGCGCAGAGATTAATCCCCAAGCGATAAAGATACCGATGTTGGGAATAACCATATTAGATAAAAAACGCCCAACACCTTGGACTTTTACTTTTGAGTTTGGGGAAAGCATGGAAAGGGTTCTCTGGTTGTTTTTTTTTCGCCGGCGACTGTACCATATGAAAATAGAATGACATTCTCAACAATGAGCAAATACTAAACTAAGATCACAAATAATATTGTCGCCATCGGAATAACAACGATATATCCATCACAAAAAACCAGAAACTGCGACGTAAATGATTGATCCTACATGCCTAAATAACGCCTAAATCACGTTCAAATCACGCAAAATCAATAAACCATCACTCATCATTTTATATCCAATGATCACTTTGCATCATTTACGCTTAAAAACTGTAATAAAATTACAAAGCAAGCCAATTTCGCCTTAAAGGTAAGCTATCCATCTCAAATAATGGCGATAAAACCCAAGCTATAACCATGAAAAATATCCAACTTTCCAAAAAGTAGATCTTCATCACTATAAATATACTCCCCGCCCAAGCAAGAAATGAGATCTAAATCACGCATAAATGATAATCAAACTCATTAAATGGCACTTGTAATTTTATGACTCGATAGATACGTGATCTCCATCACTAGTGATTATGTATTCCAATATTTGGACTGTGATTGCAATCACAATTTCTAGGCCAATGATGCTATTTAAAAATCCTGTGATACATTTTGTATAACTTACTAGGACACATTTTCGACTATTTGGTCATCCTATATACTACTGAGGCCACCCTTATGTTATCACCGGAAGCAAAGATCAAAGTTCAGAGTTTTGGTCGTTTTCTATCAAACATGGTAATGCCAAACATCGGCGCATTCATTGCGTGGGGTTTCATTACTGCACTCTTTATCCCTACTGGTTGGTTACCAAACGAAACGCTCGCGGCGTTAGTTGGACCAATGATCACTTACCTTCTACCGCTGTTGATCGGTTATACCGGGGGTAAAATGGTTGGCGGTGACCGCGGCGCGGTTGTGGGTGCAATCACGACCATGGGCGTCATTGTTGGCTCAGATATCCCAATGTTCATGGGCGCGATGATCGTGGGTCCTCTCGGTGGTATCGCAATCAAGAAATTCGATGAAGCTGTTCACGGTAAGGTGAAGAGTGGCTTCGAAATGCTAGTGAACAACTTCTCTGCTGGTATTATTGGTATGATCTGCGCAATCATTGCGTTCTACCTAATCGGCCCTGCAGTTAAGGTACTTTCCAATGGTCTAGCGACTGGCGTAAACGCCATGGTTGACGCTGGCCTTCTGCCTCTAGCCTCAATTTTCGTTGAACCTGCAAAAATTCTATTCCTGAACAACGCAATCAACCACGGCATCTTCTCACCACTAGGCATTCAACAAGCAGAAGAGACTGGTCGTTCAATTTTCTTCCTAATCGAAGCGAACCCAGGTCCTGGTTTTGGTCTATTGCTCGCTTACATGGTCTTCGGTAAAGGCAGTGCAAAACAATCTGCTGCAGGCGCATCAATCATTCAATTTTTAGGTGGTATCCACGAAATCTATTTCCCATACGTACTAATGAATCCACGCCTTATTCTTGCGGTTATTGCCGGCGGTATGGCAGGTGTGTTCGTTAACGTAATGTTTAACTCGGGTCTGATTTCTCCAGCGTCACCAGGTTCAATCTTCGCCATTTTATTACTGACACCAAAAGGCGCATACCTAGGCGTTATCCTTTCGGTTGTTGCGGCAACAGCGACATCATTCATTGTTGCTTCTATCCTATTAAAAACAACCTCACAAGCGGGTGATGACGATTCTCTAGAAAAAGCGTCAGCTCAAATGAAAGACATGAAGGGTGCTTCTAAAGGTGCAACTTCCGGTGCGGATGTAAACCTAGCAGAGATTAAAGCAATCTATGTCGCTTGTGATGCAGGTATGGGTTCAAGTGCGATGGGTGCGAGCTTGCTACGTAAAAAAGTAGAAGCGGCGGGTCTCGATATTTATGTAACCAACTATGCAATCAACAACTTGCCGACAGATTCTAAAATTGTCATCACGCACAAAGACCTAACTGACCGTGCTCATAAGACAATACCTGATGCAATGCACATCTCTCTGAGTAACTTCTTAGACAGCGGTGTGTACGACAAACTGGTCGTGCAGCTAGTCGAAGCGAAAAGTAAGGATGCTGAAGTAAGCACGCCAGCTGCGGTAGCGCAAGCAAAGCCAGAAACGGAAAACGACACGCTGACACTGACTAGCGATGCGGTGTTCCTTGGTCTAAAAACCACCAACAAGAACCAAGCAATCAAGTTCGCCGGCGAACAGCTCGTCAAACTCGGCAACGTAAGCCCAGAGTACATTGAAGGTATGTACGCACGTGAAGAACTGGTTTCCACGTATCTTGGCGAATCAATCGCGGTACCACACGGCACTATCGAAGCGAAAAAATACGTACAAAAAACGGGCATCGTATTCTGTCAGTATCCTGAAGGCATCCAGTGGGGTGAAGATGAAGACGATGTGGCGAAAATGGTCATCGGTATTGCCGCTCAAGGTGATGAGCACAACATGGTATTGATGGCTATCACGAATTCACTTGATGACGAAGAAGCAGTGGAACGCTTACAAAACACGACGAATCCAGACGATGTTTTGACGATTCTAAACGGAAAGTAAGAAGCTTTAAGTCAAGCTCCTAAGTGAATGAGGCCAGTCCCCCTCTGGCCTCTTTTTTCAGCCTAGATAGTTTACGGTTTAGACATCGATTTCTGAGTCGTCACCTATATAGATTACATAGCTAAAAGGTCATAAACATTATGAAAGCATTACATTTTGGTGCAGGTAATATCGGTCGTGGTTTCATTGGTAAGCTGCTAGCAGACGCAGGCTTTGACGTTACTTTTGCAGACGTAAACGAAACCGTTGTCAACGCTCTGATCGAACGCAAAGAATACCCAGTGAAAATTGTCGGTGAAGAGTGTGTCGTTGAAATAGTGAAGAACGTGACTGCCGTCAACTCATCAACGGATGCAGTGATTGATTGTATTGCTGAAGCCGATTTAGTGACGACCGCGGTTGGCCCAACCGTTCTTAAGATCATCTCAAAATCGATCGCTCAAGGTATCGAAAAGCGTGCCGCGGCAGGTAACACGACACCACTGAACATCATCGCAGCCGAAAACATGGTGCGAGGCACTAGCCAGTTAAAAGAAGCGGTACTTGAACACCTCTCTGACGAAACAAAAGCATTTGTCGAAGATCATGTGGGTTTTGTCGATTCAGCCGTAGACCGTATTGTTCCGCCGGCAGAAGCAGGTGAAACGGATCCTCTCGCGGTCACCGTTGAGACATTCAGCGAGTGGATCGTCGATAAGACTCAATTCAAAGGTAACATTCCAAACATTCCGGGAATGGAATGCACCGATAACCTAATGGCTTTCGTTGAACGTAAGCTATTTACACTCAACACTGGCCACCTCGTTACGGCTTACTTCGGTGTGCTTGCAGGTCACGAAACCGTGAAAGACGCGATCGAAGACGAGAAAATTCGCGCACAAGTAAAAGCAACAATGGAAGAAAGTGGCGCGGTTCTTATTAAGCGTTACGATTTTGATCCAGAAGCTCATGCGGCGTACATTCAAAAAATTCTAGACCGCTTTGCAAATCCATACTTACGTGATGAAGTAGACCGTGTTGGCCGTCAGCCAATCCGCAAACTAAGCCCACAAGATCGTCTAGTGAAACCCCTCAATGGAACACTTGAGTACGGCCTTCCAAATCAACATCTTCTTGAAGGGATCGCTGCCGCATTCCACTACAAGAACGATGATGACCCACAAGCTGTCGAACTTCAGGCAATGTTCCAAGAAAAAGGTTTTGCAGAAACATTAGCGCATTATTCTGAACTGGATAAAGACTCAGAAGTTGTTAAACTAGCGGAAGACGCTTATTTAAAGCTTAAATAATCAAATACTAAGGTGCCGCTGACGCGGCACTTTTATCTTCTAGTTGCAGAATACTAATGTACTCAAATCACGAATCCGAATTATTAGAAGAACTAGCCGAATCCTCCGATGCAAAGGAATGCTTATTGTGTGCCTTTGACATACTCGAGGATATGGTCGATACACTTCTCAAACGTATTTTTCACAAAGATGATTACTCTGTGAAGTTTGTTGTCGACCCACTGCTAACTAATGATGGACCTCTTGCTGATATCAACGTGCGAACTAAACTTTTGCTGGGTTTAGGCGTCATCAGCAAAGAAGTTTACGATGATATTGCCATCTTCGTTACCCTTAAAGAATGGGTAAAAATTCAAGACGGTGATGTGGAGTTTTGGGATCAAAACGTCGTGTTTGAATTGAACAGAGTGAATGCGATTCAGCAAAAAGGCATGCCGATCGATTACTCACCAGAGCTCATTTCAGGGATGTCTGAAGATATGATCGCGATGTTTTTAAAGCGCCACTTCCATAAAGTTCGCTCTATCATCGTTCTAGCCATTCATGATATCCATCAGCAATTGTCCCAAAACAATTTGTTATCTTCCTAACGGCTTATTTTTGACTGCTCTCTACTTGCATGCCCCACTGTTCGCATTCATTCAAGAGATTCAACAAAAATTGTTTCGGGTTGGCCATCTTTTCGCCCCCTTTAACCTCGGCATCAGTTATTTGCCAAAACTGACGCGTCACAAGGTTCCTCTTATAAATAAAATCAGACATTTGATTCATTGAAAGAGGTAACGCTTCTCCGACATTGTCATTTAGAAGCAATAGAGTCTGTTTTAGTTCTGCAGTCGTACCTTGCAAAAACAGTTCAGGTGTCATGCGGCCCAGTGTATTTAACGCTTCTAACGGCTGATATTTGCATAGTGGCTGAATGCTTCGATAGAGGAGATTATCTACTTTTTGCACCGCAATTAACGTCGCGCCTAATAAAGATAATAACTCACTATCCATATTGCACCCCATATCAGTTGTTTGTGTCATCTCTTAGACCTCAGATATTATCAATACGATTAAGTGGTTATACTTCATTCAAACTTCAAAAGAACATCTTCAACGTCAAACTGGTTAGCATCAAAAACGATATAGTCGCCCTGCGCCGTTTTGACTAATTGAACATTTCCTTTGAATCCAATTTTTCCAAATTTTTCTAATAAAGCACTCTCCGCTTTATCATAAACCACATTAAGAAAAGGCAACTGATTCGAGTGAGTAATGCCATGGGCATTAAAATCATCCATTGCTTCAGAAAAATGATCCGTATCGGTGAACTCGATTATTTGGATAACATCATTTAACAACATATTGTTTACACTTCCGTTTTAATATCAATTCTCAATATTACTACCGTTTGCCACACGTTATCGATATGGCATCGCTATTTTTGCGTTGCAACGAATACGTTCAGATCAAAAACACATTCGTATAAAAAACCACCTCATGAAAGAAGTGGTTTTTAACAGCACGAAAAAGGACTTGGCTTATAGACCTTTAATATTCTCAGCTTCCAACTCTAGGAAGTAGCGCTGAGTCTTAACTTTAAGCTCTTGCTGTGCTTCTTCGTCCGCAACGATGATCGCTTTTGGATGCATTTGTAGCGCAGTGACCGTCCACATGTGGTTAACCGCGCCTTCAATCGCCGCTTGTAGTGCTTGAGCCTTATTGTGACCCAAGGTCAAAATCATGACTTCTTCAGCTTCTAGTAGCGTTGCAACACCGATCGTCAGTGCGTATTTAGGCACTTGATTGATATCGTTGTCAAAGAAACGAGAGTTTGCAATGCGAGTTTCTTCTGTTAACGTTTTGATTCGAGTACGCGAAGCAAGAGAAGAACCTGGCTCGTTAAACGCGATATGGCCATCGATGCCAATCCCGCCCATAAACAAATTAATCTTGCCGTATGAGCGAATTTTCTCTTCATACGCTGCACAATGTGCATCGATATCATCAGCTAAACCATCAAGTAGATTGATGTTTTCTTCTTTAATATCAACATGATTGAAGAAGTTATTGTACATGAAAGAACGGTAAGACTCTGGATGATTAGGATCGATGCCAACGTATTCATCCATATTAAATGTCACGACATTTTCAAAACTCACTTCACCCGCTTTATACAACTCAATAAGCGCTTTATAGGTACTTAATGGTGTTCCACCGGTTGGCAAACCAAGGACAAATGGGCGATCAACTGAAGGATTAAACGCATTGATCTTGTTAACAATGTGTCGTGCCGCCCACTTACCAACCTGTGAAGCATTATTTAAAGGAATTAGTCTCATTTGTGTTCTTCCTATACAATGTGGTTAATTTTCATTGTAAAATAACTCTGCAAAACAAGCTATAAAAACAAAACAAATTCAACCTGCTTTAGATCAAAAAACATGAAGTTATTTGATTTCATTCAAAATATAGAATCTTTATTTACATCGCGAATTAATGGTTTTACTGGTACGAAGCCGTGATCTTCTGACTTGGGAACACGTGGTTTGAATCGCAAACGTAAGCAGGCGGGCGTGAACGATCAAATTCTCACATCAAACCACATGACTCAATGTGAATCACCCGATGCGGCATGAAATGCGCACGTGGGCAGTCATTGGGATCCAAAACTGCGGTTGATTTGTTGATTGAGACAAGGAGCACATCAAAGAGTGGTGGCTCGCTTTAGACCTGATCACGCAGACAATTCGGCCAGCCAGAAACACAAAAACCGGTTGGCTTATAATAGCCTAACCGGTTCTCGTCACTTTAAACGTTAGCGCTTCGTTCTAACGCTTATTGCTTTCCAACACGTATGTTATGTCACTAATGACATCACTCAACCGTTACCGCTTTCGCTAGGTTTCTAGGCTGATCAACATCCGTTCCCTTAATTAGGGCGACATGGTATGACAATAACTGCATTGGGATGGTGTAATAGATTGGAGCGGTGATCTCACTAACATGTGGCATCGCAATGATCTTCATGGTGTCGTCCGCCTCAAATCCAGCCTCTTCATCCGCAAAGACATACAACAAGCCGCCACGCGCGCGTACTTCTTCAACGTTTGATTTCAGCTTCTCTAGCAAATCGTTGCTTGGTGCGATAACGACGACAGGCATATCGGCATCGATCAGCGCCAAAGGACCGTGCTTAAGCTCACCCGCAGCGTAAGCTTCTGCGTGAATGTAAGAGATCTCTTTCAGTTTAAGAGACGCTTCCATCGCGATTGGGTAGAACTCACCACGACCCAAGAACAGTGTGTGGTGCTTATCAGCAAAATCAGGCGCGAGCGCTTCGATCTCTTTATCAAATGCGAGAGCTCGCTCAATAGCGGTAGGGAGCTCATGCAGCGCCTTAACGATTTCTGCTTCTTTCTCTTTATTGATGCGACCTTGTAAGCGACCAATTGACGTTACCATCATCAGCATTGCTGCGAGTTGAGTGGTGAACGCTTTCGTCGAAGCAACACCAATCTCTGTCCCTGCGCGAGTCATGAAGGCAAAATCAGATTCACGAACCAGCGAAGAACCCGCTACGTTACAGATCGTCATTGCTGACATGTAACCTTTCTCTTTTGCCAAACGAAGTGCCGCAAGCGTATCGGCGGTTTCACCAGACTGAGACAAAGTCACCAATAGGCTGTTCGGACGAACAACGAAATCACGGTAACGGAATTCAGAAGCGATCTCTACATCACAGCTTACGCCCGCTAGAGACTCAAACCAGTAACGAGCGGCCATACCTGAGTTGTAAGATGTACCACATGCGATGATCTGCACATGTTCAACTTTGCTTAAGATCTCTTCCGCTTTAACGCCAATCGCGTTAGTGATCACTGACGTGTCAGAGATACGACCTTCCATTGTGTTGATCAGCGCGGTTGGCTGCTCAAAGATCTCTTTTTGCATGAAGTGACGGTATTGACCTTTGTCACCGGCGTCGTGTTCAGCGTTTGATTCAACGATGTCACGCTCAACACGCTCACCCACCGCATCAAATACAGTGACGTCACGACGAGTCACCTCAGCAACATCCCCTTCTTCTAGGTACATAAAGCGACGAGTAACACTTAATAGCGCCAGTTGGTCAGAGGCTAGGAAGTTCTCACCCACACCAAAACCGATCACGATCGGGCTACCAGAACGAGCCACAACAATGCGGCTAGGATCTTTGCGATCAACCACGACCGTACCGTACGCACCGTCGAGTTGTTTGGCGGTTTTCTGCAGCGCTTCAACCAAAGAAGCTGACGTGCGGCGTTCCCACTCAACTAAGTGAGCAATCACTTCGGTATCGGTTTGAGAGGTAAACACGTAGCCACGCTCTTGCAGCAGAGCACGCAATGCTTCGTGGTTTTCGATAATGCCATTGTGTACAACCGCAATATCGCCTGACATGTGTGGGTGTGCGTTCGCTTCAGATGGCTCACCGTGTGTCGCCCAACGTGTATGAGCGATACCGGTACCGCCAATCACTTGCTGCTCTTCGACCGCGTCCGCTAATTCTTGTACTTTCCCTAAACGGCGCACACGAGTTAGGTTGGATGCCGAATCAACGACAGCAACACCCGCTGAATCATAACCTCGGTATTCTAAACGGCGAAGGCCTTCAACTAGAATTTCCGCCACATCTCGTTGTGCCACTGCACCTACGATTCCACACATAATCATCTCCAACTCGGTTTCATTCCAAAGAGCAGCAAGCAAAGGCTCTTTTGGGTATTAGGCTAAGATCACTTTTATGTTTTGTGATTCAATTAGCTGTTTGTCGTCCAATGACAAATCTTTGTTTGTCACCAATATATCGATTGCATCCCAGCTCAGTTCTAAATTGGGAATCTTACGGCCAATTTTTTCTGATTCGACCATGACGATCACTTCACGTGATACGTCTGCCATCACTTTGCTCAGACCAACCAGTTCATTAAATGTCGTCGTGCCACGTTCAAGATCAACCCCATCTGCACCAATAAACAATTGATCAAAATCGTAAGAACGCAGCACAGTTTCAGCAACTTGCCCCTGAAATGACTCCGAGTGAGCATCCCAAGTGCCACCGGTCATGAGTAGATGCGGTTCACTCTCGAGGTCATTCAACGCGTTGGCGACATTAAGAGAGTTGGTCATGACCACCAAGCCACGCTTGTCGTTCAATTGCTGAATTAAGGCTGTCGTCGTGCTGCCACTGTCGATCACAATACGGTTGTGGTCACGAATAAGCTTTGCCGCCGCGACTGCTAGCTCCATCTTACGAATCGAAACTTTTTCGCCCATTTCATCGTTCATCACTTCCGAAGGCAATGCAATCGCGCCTCCGTAGCGACGCAATAATTGGCCGTTCTGCTCCAATGAAGACAAGTCCTTTCTAATCGTGACCTCAGAGGTTTCAAACTTTTGCGATAACTCTTCTACGCTCACCTCACCTTTTTCATTCACTAAGTGGGAAATGGCGTGTCTTCTGATTTGAGTGTTTCGTTTCGACATCTAATTTTTATTCTTAAGTTTCGATTTGAAAGTTATTATAGTCAAGTCGAAACTTATCCGTCCATTTATTTCGATCCAAAAAATTATTATTTAGCGATAAAACCTTGTCCTAAGACAACTCTTAAGCAGTGATATTGAAGTCATTCAGTGGTAGAATTCGCACCCGAAAAGAAAATTAATTACAGAAAAGAACGTTATTTTTTTGCAATGTAAGGGCGCTAAAGTGGCCTTAATCACAAAAAATAGTCAAAAACAGCAAAAAACTGGTGATAAAGCCATCACCACATGACTAAAAATAACGAAAAACTTTCAGAACTGAAGCAGACCCAAATCGGACTACACTGATCTCTTTGCAGGCACAAAATGCATCCCAATCAGTCCTGCTTCAGACAAGCCGAGTGTCTATATTTAAACGTCGACACTCATGCAATAACCGAACTTAAACTGTAACCATCTTATTTACCGGAGAGTATCTTCCATGAAAAAGACCAAAATCGTATGTACGATTGGCCCTAAAACTGAATCTGTAGAGAAGCTAACTGAACTTGTAAACGCAGGCATGAATGTTATGCGTCTTAACTTCTCTCACGGTAACTTCGCGGAGCACGAAGCTCGCATCGTGAACTTCCGTAAAGTAATGGAAGTAACTGGCAAACAACTATCTATCCTTCTAGACACTAAAGGTCCAGAAATCCGCACGATCAAACTAGAAGACGGCAACGACGTTGATCTAGTAGCGGGCCAAGAGTTCACTTTCACTACTGACGCAACAGTTGTTGGTAACAAAGATATCGTAGCAGTAACTTACCTTGGTTTTGCTAAAGATCTATCAGCTGGTAACACTATCCTAGTTGACGATGGTCTAATCGAGATGGAAGTTATCGCAACAACTGAAACTGAAGTTAAGTGTAAAGTTCTTAACAACGGTGCTCTAGGCGAAAACAAAGGTGTTAACCTTCCTGGCGTTTCTGTTCAACTTCCAGCTCTATCTGAAAAAGATAAGAACGACCTTAAATTTGGTTGTGAGCAAGGCGTTGATTTCGTTGCTGCATCTTTCATCCGTAAAGCGGCTGATGTACAAGAAATCCGTGAAGTTCTAACGGCTAACGGCGGCGAGAACATCCACATCATCTCTAAAATTGAAAACCAAGAAGGCGTTGATAACTTCGACGAAATCCTTGAGCTTTCTGACGGCATCATGGTAGCTCGTGGCGACCTAGGTGTTGAAATCCCAGCTGAAGAAGTAATCTTCGCTCAGAAGATGATGATCGAGAAATGTAACCGTGCACGTAAAGTTGTTATCACTGCAACTCAAATGCTTGATTCTATGATCAACAACCCACGTCCAACTCGCGCAGAAGCGGGTGACGTTGCGAACGCAATCATGGATGGTACTGATGCTGTAATGCTTTCTGGCGAAACAGCTAAAGGTAAGTACCCAGTTGAAGCAGTAACGATCATGGCTCAAATCGCGAACCGTACTGATGGCGCTCTTAAAGCAGAACTAGGTTCTCGTCTAGACAGCCCACGTCTACGTATCACTGAAGCAGTATGTAAAGGCGCGGTAGACACAGCTGAGAAACTAGCAGCTCCTCTAATCGTTGTTGCGACTGAAGGCGGCAAATCTGCTCGTTCAGTACGTAAGTACTTCCCAACTGCAAACATCCTTGCGCTAACAACTAACACTAAGACTGCTGCACAGCTAGTTCTTACTAAAGGTGTTCGCCCTGTTGTTGTTGATTCAATCAGCAACACTGATGAGTTCTACGTAAACGGTAAAGAAATCGCTCTACAATCTGGCCTAGGTAAGAAAGGCGACATCGTAGTTATGGTTTCTGGCGCTCTAGTCGCTTCAGGCACAACTAACACGGCTTCTGTACACGTTCTATAATTAGACGCTAACAGAAAACAAGATACGAAAGAGGGCTTAGGCCCTCTTTTTTTGTCGCTAGCAATTCTTTGCGGTGATGAATTTGCCCAATCTTGAATAAAAAAAGAGCAGGCATTATGCCCACTCTCTCTTGTCTACCCTGTCGTAGAAATCCGCTACTTCTCTAAACGATAAATCACGTCAACCCGATCTCGGATCACTAAGGTTGAATCTTGATAACCATTCGATTCTGCTTTCATGTCCATACTCATCGCACGCATAAGCACAGGCTGAGTGTTGTGCGAGTTATAGTTAATCTCCCACACCGAACCGAGCTCGCGATCAAAACCTTGTGCCAATGAGTCGGCTTTGCTTTGCGCATCTTTTATTGCCGCTAAACGCGCTTGCTGATGAAACTTCGCTTCATCCTTCACTTTCAATTTGATGTTATCGACTTGGTTGATACCCGAACTTAACGCGACATCTAAGTATTGATTTAGGTTGGCGAGATCATCCACTTGCACCGTAATCGCTCGACTAGCACGATAACCAACGAGCTCAGGCTGACCTTTTTTAGGGTAGTGGTATTGAGGCGCCAGATACAAATTGGTGCTGGTGATGCTATCGGCAGTAACCCCTTGCGCTTTAAGCTGAGTTAGAAAAGCCGCCACCGCTTTATCAACACTTTGCTTAGCTTGCTCCGCCGTCATGGTCGTCTCAACGACTTTGACCGAGAACTCTGCCATATCCGGCTTCGCCACCACTTCACCATAACCTGTGGTGGAAAGGTGAGGGAAATCCAATCCATTTGCCGATGAGGCAAAACTCATGCTCGCGGCTAACGCGGCGACTACTAACGCGACCTTCTTCATACCATTCACCTTATGAGTGTTGTTGATTAATTCATCATAAATCAAATCTTTCTCTTGGCTAGACATGCCTCATTAAACTGACACAAACTTAACCGATTAACTCGGTAATATTTCTCTCGCATGCAGAATGATTGCTTCAGAAAGCGATTTCAATAAGCCCGTCTCTAACTGCCAGTGGTGCCAATAAATACGGTGCGACAAAATAAAATCTGGCGTGATGTTCACCAAGCTGCCATTGGCCAATTCATCTTCTATTTGAAGTTTAGGGATCAAGCAATACGCGACCCCACTTAATGCCAGTTTGACGAAGGCTTCTGAACTGCGAACCGTGTGTTTTAATACGCTGCCTTTCGGCAAATTGAAGTGCTGATGGATAAAGCGATCGTTCATATCATCATGGTGATCAAACGCCACCGTCGGGGCAGTTTGCAGTGATTCTCGGTTTACGCCATGGGGAAAGTAATGCTGACAAAATGCAGGACTCGCCACGCACAAGTAATCAACACGACCAAGATAATCGGCATCGCAACCCGGTATCGATTGAGATTCTAAGCTGATCGCCCCCGCCACTTCCCCGCTGCGCAATTTATCCAACGTGCGGCCTTCATCATCGACAATCAGGTTAAGAGCGACTCGATTTTCTTTCAGGATGCGCGTTAAACTCGGCAGCAACCACGTCGCCAAGCTGTCGGCATTCGTGGCAAAGGAAACCTCTAACGGCTTGCTCACCCCTTCGTTCATTAGTTCTGGAATGAACTCACTTTCTAATAAGCGGACACGCCCATACAACCCCAGCAATTTCTTGCCGATAGGGGTCGGCCTGGGTGGGATTTCACGGATCAGAGCCGGTTGCGCGAGGTATTTCTCCAGCTGTTTGATGCGCTGAGAGACCGCTGATTGAGAAACATAAAGCGACTCAGCGGCTCGCTCAAAGCTGCCCAACTGCACGATCGCCTCAAGCGCTTCAACCCATTTGTAGTCCAATCCACGCATACCTTTTCCCTTTAATTTTCATTTCCATGCACGCTTAGCTTGCGTTATAAGCATTACTTATACTGAATTAAAATCATTAAATATACTTATTTCCGTCCCCGGATTATCTTCCTCGCATCGACATCAAATAACCGGAGAGAAGATTGTGAATTTATGGGTATTACTGCAAGGATTTGGACTAGGCGCAACCATGATCATACCGATCGGCGCGCAGAATGCTTATGTTCTCAATCAAGGGATTAAACGCCAACATCATTTAACGACGGCGATCACCTGTAGCGTTCTTGATGCGATTTTTATCTCTCTCGGGATCTTTGGTGGTGGCGCACTCATCTCTCAAAATGAAATGCTATTAACCGTCGTAACGCTCGGTGGTATCGCCTTCCTGACTGTGTACGGCTGCTTGTCTTTAAAGAGTGCTTTTCGTGATCCGGCGAAACAAGAACATGCGGGGCATGTACTGGCTCGCGGCCGTCGTACCGTCATTCTTGGCGCTTTGGCAGTGACGGTATTAAACCCTCATCTCTATTTGGATACCGTTGTAATCTTAGGCTCAATCGGTGGTCAATTTGAGGGGCAAGATCGTATTTCTTTTGCTATCGGCACCATCATGGCCTCTTTTGTTTGGTTCTACTCATTGTCGCTGGGTGCGGCAAAATTAGGCCCGACATTGTCCAAACCGAAAGTGAAAAAAGGCATTGATATTATGGTCGCGATAATGATGTTCTTTATCGCCTCCTTGCTGACGAAGCAGCTGATTCAGTAAGGCGGGTTACCCATGATCCAATAACTCAGCGACCAACGACAGACATAAAAAAAGCGAAGCCTAGGCTTCGCTTTTTTGAAACGGTTCTAACTACAATAAGTAATTACGCTTCCACCTTGTTGAGGTGTACGTCCATTTGCGGAAAGGGAATCTCGATGCCATTCGCATCCAACGCCTCTTTGATCGCTTGGTTAGAATCAAAGTAAACGTCCCAGTAATCCGCTGTTTTACACCAAGGGCGAACAACAAAGTTTACTGATGAGTCCGCAAGCGCAACCACACCAATAGTGATGTCGTGGTCTTTTAGAATACGCTCATCTTTTTCTAGTGCTTCTTGGATAACTTTCTTCGTCAGTTTAAGATCTGAGCTGTAAGAAACGCCAATCGTTAAATCAACACGACGAGTATCATGACGTGAGTAGTTGGTAATCGGGCTACCGATAACGCCTGCGTTTGGTACGACAACCATTTTGTTGTCTGGTGTTTTTAGCACAGTTTGGAAGATTTGAATTGCTTCAACGCTACCAGCAACGCCACCCACTTCAACATAATCGCCTGATTTGAATGGACGGAAGCCAACAATCAATACGCCTGCTGCGAAGTTAGATAGTGAGCCTTGCAGAGCAAGACCAATCGCTAAGCCTGCGGCACCGATAACGGCAACCACTGATGCGGTCTGTACCCCAATGCGGCTTAGTGCAGCAATAAGCACAATCACAAATAATGTGTAGCGGACGATACCATGGATAAACTCAATAACGGCTTTATCCATTTTCTTTTTATCAAGCATCTTCGCGACGCTATTCGCCACCATTTTTGCAACGATATTACCAATAAATAGAATCAGTACCGCTGAAATGATATTCACGCCATACTGAATCAACAGATCCGAATTGCTGTTAAGCCAAGTCTCAGCTTTTGCTAAACTATCCACCAATGGAGTTTGGATGTCCACAGACTCACCTGCCATATTAATTTCCTCTCAAATACATGCGACTTTAAAAAACGACAATATCCCTATACATCTACTGAGCAAATGTCAGTTTGCGGCAAGATAGCCCAGTTTATGGTTTTAGCAAAGTAAAGATTATGCAAAAACAATCAAAACAAAGAGTTACATACCTAAGTGATGTTGGCTGTTAAAGCCTACTCATTACCGTTACATTTCGCCACATTTTTTTATCAAAAGTCGTGTCATATTAAATTACAGGCATAAAAAAACCCGCTCAAAGAGCGGGCTTTCAACATTCTAATTCTTAAATAGAATTATAGTACGTCGATTGCGTTTAGGTCAGCGAATGCTTTCTCTAGACGAGTAACCATTGATGCTTGACCAGAGCGTAGCCATACGCGTGGATCGTAGTACTTTTTGTTTGGCGCAGATTCGCCAGTTGGGTTACCGATTTGACCTTGTAGGAAATCACGGTTTTCAGCTTCGTAAGTACGGATGCCGTCCCAAGTTGCCCACTGTGTATCAGTATCGATGTTCATTTTGATAACACCGTAGCCGATAGACTCTTGGATTTCAGCTTCAGAAGAACCTGAACCACCGTGGAATACGAAGTTTAGAGCGTTAGGTGCGATACCGAACTTCTCTGCACAGTATGCTTGAGAATCACGTAGGATTGTTGGAGTTAGTACAACGTTACCCGCTTGGTAAACACCGTGTACGTTACCGAAAGATGCTGCGATAGTGAAACGTGGGCTGATAGCCGTTAGTTTTTCGTATGCGTAAGCAACGTCTTCTGGAGAAGTGTACAGCTCAGATGCGTCCATGTGAGAGTTATCAACGCCATCTTCTTCGCCACCAGTACAACCTAGTTCGATTTCTAGAGTCATGCCCATTTTCGCCATGCGAGCTAGGTATTGACCAGAGATCTCGATGTTCTCTTCTAGAGACTCTTCAGAAAGGTCGATCATGTGAGAAGAGAATAGTGGTTTACCAGTTTGAGCGAAGAACTCTTCACCCGCGTCTAGTAGGCCGTCGATCCAAGGAAGCAATTTCTTCGCAGCGTGGTCAGTGTGAAGGATTACTGGAACGCCGTAAGATTCTGCAACAGCGTGAACGTATTTAGCGCCCGCTACTGCGCCAAGGATTTGTGCACCTTGACCTTCAAGTTTAACGCCTTTACCAACGAAGAAGCCTGCACCGCCGTTAGAGAACTGAACTACAACAGGAGCTTTAACTTTAGAAGCCGCTTCTAGAACACCGTTGATAGAGTCAGTGTTAACTACGTTAACTGCTGGAAGAGCAAATTTGTTCTCTTTTGCTACTTCAAATACTTTTTGTACGTCGTCGCCAGAAATAACGCCTGGTTTTACGAAATCGAAGATCTTAGACATGGGTTGTAGTCCTATTTATCTGTCGTTTTAAAAACTAAAACTAATTATTAATTTAAATTTGCAATCGTTTGCTCACAACTCGCGGTATTCTAACAGAGAATTATGTGACTTGCAGCAAACAAGAAAGCGGAAGATTTCTCTCCCGCTTTCTTTGAATTATTTAGCGCGTGACTCTAGCATTTCAACTGCTGGAAGTACTTTACCTTCAACGAACTCAAGGAATGCACCGCCGCCAGTAGAGATGTAAGAAACATCTGCTTTGATACCGAACTTGTCGATAGCTGCTAGCGTGTCACCACCGCCCGCTACAGAGAAACCTGCAGACTTAGCGATTGCTTCAGAAATACCTTTAGTACCTGCTTCGAAGTTCTTGAACTCGAATACACCTACAGGGCCGTTCCAAAGGATAGTTTTTGCGTTCGCGATGATGTCCGCTAGAACCGCTGTTGAATCTGGACCTAGATCGAAGATCATGTCGTCATCTTGAACGTCAGCAACGTTCTTGATTTCAGCTTCTGCGTTTTCATCAAATGCTTTTGCACAAGCAACGTCAGTTGCTACTGGAATTGCACAGTCTTTCATTAGTTTTTTAGCGGTTTCAACTAGGTCTGCTTCGTATAGAGACTTACCTACGTTGTGGCCTTCAGCGGCAATGAAAGTGTTCGCGATACCACCACCAACAACAAGTTGGTCAGCGATTTTAGATAGTGACTCAAGAACAGTCAGCTTAGTAGAAACTTTAGAACCACCAACGATAGCGACTAGTGGACGCTCTGGGTTGCTCATCGCTTTACCAAGTGCTTCTAGTTCAGCTGCTAGTAGAGGACCAGCACAAGCGATATCTGCGTGCATGCCTACGCCGTGCGTAGAAGCTTGTGCACGGTGAGCAGTGCCGAATGCATCCATTACGAATACGTCACATAGTGCTGCGTATGCTTTAGATAGTTCTTCTTCGTTTTTCTTCTCGCCTTTGTTAAAGCGAACGTTTTCAAGAACAACAAGCTCACCAGTGTTTAGCTCTAGACCGTTTAGGTAGTCTTTCGCTAGTTTCACTTCGCAGTCTAGTGCGTCGTTTAGGTAGTTAACTACAGGAGCTAGAGAGAACTCTTCTGCGTATTCGCCTTCAGTAGGACGACCTAGGTGAGAAGTAACCATAACTTTCGCGCCAGCTTCTAGGCAAAGTTTGATAGTTGGTAGAGATGCAAGAATACGTGCATCTGAAGTTACTTTACCGTTTTTTACTGGTACGTTTAGGTCAGCACGGATGAATACGCGTTTACCTGCTAGATCCAGGTCGGTCATCTTGATTACAGACATGATTTGTCCTCTCAAATATTAAATAAATAAAGTTTTTGGAAACCCGGCAATCCTGCCGAGCCTAATAATTCTTCAAACTAATTACTGATATGGAGCTTACTCTTATTTATTTCAAGGGTGAAAATAAATAATTCCTACTCATCAGTTGAGGCCTTATTTAGAGATCTGCATCACAAGAGCAGTATCCAACATCCTATTCGCAAAGCCCCATTCGTTGTCGCACCAAACGAGCATTTTTACTAAATGTCCGTTACTCACTCGGGTCTGAGAACCATCTACAATCGCACTGTGTGGATCATGGTTAAAGTCTACCGAGACAAGCGGCGCTTCAGTATAGTCAACTATATGACGTAATGTACACTGAGATGCATTAACAATGGTTTGATTTACGTCATTAACTTTCACATTCGTACTAATCGTGACACTTAAATCCATCGCCGTCACATTAACCGTCGGCACGCGTACGGAAATAGCTTCAAACTTGTTGGAAAATTTCGGGAATATTCTTTCAATCCCTTTATGTAATTTAGTATCGACGGGGATGATCGATTGGCTTGCAGCTCGAGTTCGACGTAGGTCTGGATGATAAGCGTCAATGACTTGTTGATCGTTCATTGAGGAGTGAATCGTCGTGATGGTGCCAGAATCAATGCCAAAGGCATCATCTAATACCTGAATGATCGGTACGATACAGTTGGTCGTGCAAGAGCCATTCGAGACGATGGTGTGTCCAGGGGTTAACGTGTGATGATTCACGCCATAGATAATGGTGTTATCAAGATCATTCGCGCCAGGATGTGAGAAGAGCACTTTTTTTGCGCCCGCCTCGATATGCGCAAGGCCATCCGCTCGGCAACCATAAACCCCGGTACAATCAAGTACGATATCAACGTCCAAATCACGCCACGGCAACAGTTCTATGTCGCCAATATGCAAAATTCGAATCGTATCGTGCTCACCCGATTGGTGATGTATGTAGAGATGTTCTTGGTCATGGCTGATTTTTTTCGCAAATCTACCATGACTGGTGTCGTATTGAAGTAAGTGCGCCATTGCCTCTGGTTGAGCCAATTCATTGACTGCCACTACTTTGATCTGTTGATGCTTGCCGCTTTCATACACCGCTCGCAACACATTACGACCGATCCGTCCAAATCCATTGATCGCAACTTTCAGCATAATTCCATCGCCTATCGCTCTTTAATGTCACATCGTAAATACGTGCCACAAATACTAACCGATCTCCTAATAAAGCGCAGTAAAAGAGTGATCCTTCCCTAATCAAGAAATGAATGGAGGGGCGTGATGAATCGCACGGTGGCATTACGGCTTATACTTGTGCATTTATTATTCAATACATAACTTAAAAGGATTTGGTATGTCCCTCTCAAGCGATGCTCATTTTTGCAAAAAATGTCAAAAAGACACCCCATATAGCGAGATATTGGTGCGCAAACCAAGCAAATACGATACTGACCGGAGTGTTATTGGGCGAATCAAATTATTTGCGCACACCTTTATCAATGGCGGCAACTATCACGACATGGATCGATATGTCACCTGCAAAGTTTGTGGCTTAAAAGAGCTCGACAATAAAGGCCAAGAGCACGAATAGCTCATCATTCTGCTACTGATAAAAAATACCGATATAAAAAAACCGAGCTAATCGCTCGGTTTTTATGTTTAAGAAGCTATTTTTATTTAGCTAGCAAGCGGCAATTAAGCCAATAGCTCTTGCGCAGTGTTCACGACGTTTTCAACCGTGAAGCCGAACATTTCAAACAGTTGCTCAGCTGGCGCTGATTCACCGAATGTCGTCATACCGATGATACGACCATCAAAACCTACGTACTTGTACCAGAAGTCAGCAATGCCCGCTTCAATCGCGATACGCGCTGTCACATCTGATGGCAATACTGATTCACGGTAAGCCGCATCTTGCTTATCAAACGCATCGGTTGCTGGCATTGATACGATACGTACCGCTTTGCCTTGCGCCGTTAGTTCTTCTGCCGCTTTCACCGCTAGCTCAACTTCAGAACCCGTTGCGATAAGGATTAGCTCAGGCTTGCCTGCGCAATCTTTAAGGATGTAGCCGCCGCGCGCGATGTTCGCCACTTGCTCTGCATCACGAGGTTGTTGTGCTAGGTTTTGACGCGAGAAGATAAGCGCTGATGGGCCATCTTTACGTTCAATCGCCAGTTTCCATGCCACTGCAGACTCAACTTGGTCACATGGGCGCCATGTGCTCATGTTTGGTGTTAGGCGTAGAGAAGCAATTTGCTCAACCGGTTGGTGAGTCGGGCCATCTTCGCCCAGACCGATAGAGTCATGGGTGTACACTTGGATGTTCTGAATCTTCATCAGAGCAGCCATGCGCATCGCGTTACGTGCGTATTCCATAAACATAAGGAAAGTCGCACCGTAAGGCACGAAACCACCATGCAGAGCGATACCGTTCATGATCGCCGTCATGCCGAATTCACGCACACCGTAATGGATGTAGTTACCAGAGAAGTCTTCTGCGGTTAACGACTTAGAGCCAGACCACATGGTCAGGTTAGAAGGCGCTAGGTCAGCTGAGCCGCCCATGAACTCAGGTAGCATCGCACCAAACGCTTCTAGTGCGTTTTGAGACGCTTTGCGTGATGCAATGTTAGCTGGGTTTGCTTGTAGATCCGCAATGATTTGCTGAGTCTTCTCTTCCCACTGCGCTGGCAGTTCACCGTTTACACGGCGCTTGAACTCTGCCGCTTCCACTGGGTAAGCGGCTGCGTAAGCGGCGAATTTTGCATCCCAAGCCGCTTCTTTATCTGCGCCGGCTGCTTTTGCATCCCACTCAGAGTAAACATCCGCTGGAATTTCAAATGCAGGGTGTTCCCAACCTAGGAATTCACGCGCCGCGGCGATTTCTTCTGCACCCAGTGGCGCGCCGTGACAATCATGAGAGCCTGATTTGTTTGGCGAACCAAAACCGATGATGGTTTTAGTACAGATTAGCGTCGGACGAGGATCCGCTTTTGCCGCTTCAATTGCCGCATTGATTGCGTCAGCATCGTGACCATCAACCGCTGGGATAACATGCCAGCCGTACGCTTCAAAACGCTTAGGCGTATCGTCAGAGAACCAACCTTCCACGTGACCATCGATTGAGATGCCGTTGTCATCCCAAAATGCAATCAGTTTTCCTAGACCAAGCGTACCCGCAAGAGAACAAGCTTCGTGCGAGATGCCTTCCATCAAACAGCCATCACCCATGAACACATAAGTGTGGTGGTCAACGATGTCGTGGCCTTCTTTATTGAACTGAGCAGCCAGTGACTTTTCAGCCATCGCCATACCAACAGCGTTGGTGATGCCTTGACCTAGAGGGCCGGTTGTCGTTTCGATGCCTGGTGCGTAACCGTATTCAGGGTGACCTGGCGTTTTAGAGTGCAGTTGACGGAAGTTCTTAAGGTCGTCGATAGACAGCTCGTAACCACTTAGGTGTAGTAGAGAGTAAATCAGCATTGAACCGTGGCCGTTAGAAAGAATAAAACGGTCACGATCAGCCCACTCAGGGTTCACTGGGTTGTGGTTTAGGTGAGAACGCCAAAGTACTTCAGCGATATCAGCCATACCCATTGGTGCGCCAGGGTGGCCTGAGTTTGCTTGTTGAACGCCATCCATGCTCAGTGCGCGGATTGCATTTGCTAGGTGTTTACGAGAAGACATGTCTGCTCCTAAGTGCAAGTAAGCGAATTAATGTAGGGGGATTTAATAGGCCAGTATTCTCTCAGAGCCCCCATAGCACTGCAAACGTTTTCCTGACTTAAAACACACAAATATTCTGCTTTTATCGACTATTTCCCCCGTCTTCGAGCATTTACCAAAGAATAAAGCAAACGATTGGTTTTTAGATAGTTGAAAAAAGAACTTGTAATTCGAACATTCAAATCTAGAATAGACGTCTAGATGTAGAAACACCTACATAGCTGAAGACTACTTTTGATACAGATATCGATTGTCTGTATCGACGAACAAACATGGAGTTCACATGGCTAAGCACCTATTTACCTCTGAGTCAGTTTCAGAAGGCCATCCAGATAAAATTGCAGACCAAATCTCGGATGCGGTTCTTGATGCGATCTTAGAACAAGACCCGAAAGCACGTGTTGCGTGTGAAACCTACGTAAAAACCGGCATGGTAATGGTCGGTGGTGAAGTGACCACTTCTGCATGGGTTGATATCGAAGAAATCACCCGTGAAACCGTACGTGATATCGGTTACGTACACTCAGACATGGGCTTTGATGCGAACTCTTGTGCAGTATTAAACACGATCGGTAAGCAATCACCAGACATCAACCAAGGTGTTGATAAGGCTGACCCTAAAGAGCAAGGCGCTGGCGACCAAGGCATCATGTTTGGTTACGCGACAAACGAAACTGACATTCTAATGCCTGCACCAATCACTTACTCTCACCTGTTGATGAAAAAACAGGCAGAAGTGCGTAAGAGCGGCAAACTAGATTTCCTTCGCCCTGATGCGAAATCACAAGTTACTTTCCAATACGATCAAGGCAAAATTGTTGGTATTGATGCTGTTGTTCTTTCAACGCAACACTGTGATTCCGTCACAACGCCAGATCTGCGTGAAGCAGTCATGGAAGAGATCATCAAGCCAGTACTGCCTGCTGAGTGGCTAAGTAAAGAAACAAAATTCTTTATCAACCCAACCGGTCGTTTTGTTATCGGTGGCCCAATGGGTGACTGTGGTTTGACCGGTCGTAAGATCATCGTTGATACCTACGGCGGCGCAGCGCGTCACGGCGGTGGTGCGTTCTCTGGTAAAGATCCATCAAAAGTTGACCGTTCTGCAGCATACGCAGCGCGTTACGTAGCAAAAAACATTGTTGCGGCTGGTATGGCTGACCGTTGTGAGATCCAACTGTCTTACGCAATCGGTGTTGCTGATCCAACCTCAATCATGGTTGAAACGTTCGGTACAGAAAAAGTATCACAAGAGATCATCATTGAAGCGGTTCGCCAACACTTCGATCTACGTCCATACGGCCTGCAAGAGATGTTGAACCTACTTCAACCAATCTATAAGCAAACCGCCGCTTACGGTCACTTTGGTCGTGAAGAGTTCCCTTGGGAAGCGACGGACAAAGCAGCACTATTGCGCGATTTCGCTGGCCTTAAGTAACACTTAAAGCAACGAATCTTTCAGCCCTTGCAGTTTACTGTGAGGGCTTTTTTCTTTTCACTGCCCTGCACTTTTTTCATCATACTTCCCCAACCTCCCCTTCAGCGTCGATCCGAGAATAATTTGTAAATTGGCACATTATTGCCAATAGTTAAAATAATGTTAAATATCATTTCTACACGTATAAGATAATGACTGATATTCAACACATTGATTTTTAAACCATGATGCCGGATAACGCGCGTTTGCTGTCCCGTCTTTCAGTCCGTCATTCAAACAACCACCAGCAGTCAGTGGGATCTGAGAGAGACCATCAAGGAGGAACTATGCCTCGAACTGTGAATCCATCGGACTTCAAAAGCGGAAAAAAAGAAGTCCCCAACCATGAATATGCTCGAACCATATCGTGTAACCAAGTCAGCATCAGTGCGCCTTTTCATTGGCTCGCGCTTGGCCTGCATGACTTGGTCAAAATGCCCATCATCAGTGCCTTTTATGGCCTGTGCTTTATGGCCGCCGCGATCGGCATTGTGCTATTAGTACAATGGCAAGGTACCCATTTAGTCGTCATGCCAAGTCTTGTTGTCTATATGCTTATAGGGCCTTTTTTAGCGCTTGGTCTTTATGATGCAAGTTGGGCGAGAGAAAGAGGACGCAGTGCCAGCTTATTTCATTCCATCAAAGCCATCAGTCGCAACTCTACCTCTCAGTGGGCCTTTGCTCTATTACTCGCGATGAGCATGATCTTTTGGATGCGAATTGCCGCTTTATTGCATGCTATCTATCCCTCAGTCCAAGGCGCACCGCTAGCGGATTTTCTCCCCTTCCTTATCATTGGATCGATCGTTGGTTTCGTTTTAGCCTGCGTCGTTTTTAGTTTGTCAGCCTTTTCGATTCCATTAATGATGGAGCGTCGCGTGGATATGATGACCGCTGTATTCACTAGCTTTAACGCCGTGAAAAGCAACATCCCCGCCATGATCGTCTGGGCGGCGATCATTTGTGGCGGCATCTTAATTGGCTTTGCGACCTACGGCATCGGCATGCTGTTTACTATGCCGATTCTTGGCTACGGTACTTGGCATGCTTATCACGAGGTCATCAAGAAGAAACATCACCCTTAACAGAATTTCCTTAACCGCATTTTCTTAACAGCGTTGATGCTTCGCTATATGATGCAGACAGCCCAGCCATTACGCTGGGCTCTTTTTATGGTTAAGGCGTGGAGAAAGCGTGGACAAAGAACTCAATTATCAGGCCATACGAAAAGTGGCAGAGTGCATCAAACTCGCTGAGCAGGCTTTTCAGCGCTCTTTTCCTCAACCGACACTCAGCTATCAATTACGTGGCAAAGCGGCTGGAAAAGCCTACTTGCAACTCAATCAGGTACGCATCAATCCGGTCCTCTTCTTGGAAAACCAGCATGCTTTCTTAGATGAAGTCATTCCTCACGAGGTCGCGCATTTAATTACCTATCAAGTCTATGGTCGTGTTCGTCCCCACGGAACGCAATGGAAAGGCGTGATGGAAAGTGTCTTTGCTATCCCAGCCCGAACAACACACTCTTTTGCGACCGAGTCTGTACAAGGCAAAACCTTTCAATATCGTTGTCACTGTCGCGACTACCCACTGACCATTCGCCGTCACAATAAGATCCTAAGAGGACAGATGAGCTATCGTTGTCAGCAATGCCAGCACCTGTTGAGCTTCACCGGTAAGCAACTCAGCTAATCACAAAATTATCACCGACTTGTTATTAAATTGAGTGATATCATGCAAAAAGACATTCCTTTATAAGACTTTTTCATGCGTAAACTCTCCTGTCTACTGCTTGCGTTTGCGGCAAGCAGTGTTGTAGCAGCTCCCCCGAGTTCCTTTTCTGCCGCCAAACGCGAAGCCGTAAGTATCTACAAAGATCTCGAGCGCGATCTTGATTACGCCACCAGCTTCTACTGCGGCTGTGACATTCAATGGCAAGGTCGAAAAGGCGTTCCTGATTTACAAGGCTGCGGCTATAAGATCCGTAAACAAACACAAAAAGTTCGCGCAACCCGTATCGAATGGGAACACGTTGTACCTGCGTGGCAATTCGGCCATCAAATGCAATGTTGGCAAAAAGGTGGGCGCAAAGAGTGCTCGAAGAAAAAATATCCGCAATTTCGCCAGATGGAAGCGGACTTGCACAACCTGACCCCCGCGATTGGCGAAGTCAACGGCGATCGCTCAAACTTCAATTTTAGTCAGTGGAATGGTGTGGATGGCGTCTCTTATGGTCGCTGTGAAATGCAGGTGAACTTTAAGCAACGCAAAGTGATGCCGCCCGATCGTGCCCGTGGTTCGATTGCCCGCACTTACCTCTACATGAGCCAAGAATACGGTTTTAACATTTCGAAACAGCAACAACAGCTGATGCTGGCTTGGAATAAACAATACCCCGCAGACCGATGGGAATGCGAACGCGATAAACACATTGCGAAAGTACAAGGCAATCACAACCCGTTTGTGCTTGAAGCTTGTCGAGCTCTATAATTTATCCAAAACACCAATATTCTTATTGGGCTGAATCGCAACAGGTCACTCAACGTAACGAATGACAATGAGTAAACCCCTTGTTTTTTCGGCCCAATGCATCCATGTTACTCTTTATAACTCTCTTTTGGCTGGAACTTATACACCATGCGAATCCCACGAATTTATCATCCAGAAATCATTCAACAACTCGGTATCGTTGAACTTAGTGACGATGCCGCAGGCCATATAGGCCGAGCTCTTCGCATGAAAGAGGGACAAGAAGTTCTATTGTTTGATGGCAGCGGCGCAGAATTTCCGGCGACCATCAGCGAAGTCACGAAAAAAACCGTGCACGTAGAAGTGACCGAGCGCGTTGAACGCAGCAGCGAATCCCCTTTAGATCTTCACCTAGGTCAAGTCGTGTCACGCGGCGATAAAATGGAATTCACCATTCAAAAATCGGTTGAGCTGGGCGTAAATACGATCACGCCTCTAATTTCTGAACGTTGTGGCGTCAAACTCGATCAAAAGCGTTTCGACAAGAAACTCGAACAATGGCAAAAAATTGCGATTAGCGCTTGCGAGCAATGCGGCCGTAACACCGTGCCAGAAATCCGTCCAATCATGAAATTGGAAGAGTGGTGTGCCGAAGAGTACGACGGCTTAAAGCTGAATCTGCACCCACGCGCAAAATATTCGATCAATACTCTACCAACTCCTGTTGAGAAGGTTCGACTATTGATTGGCCCTGAAGGCGGTCTATCGAGCGAAGAAATCGATATGACTCAAGATTATCAATTTGAAGAAACGCTTCTCGGCCCACGTGTTTTACGTACCGAAACGGCGGCGTTAACAGCAATTACAGCTCTACAGGTTCGCTTTGGCGACCTAGGCTAACCGGAGAAAAGCATGATTAAACTTGGCATCGTGATGGACCCAATTTCGTCCATCAACATCAAAAAAGACTCTAGCTTTGCCATGATGTTAGAAGCGCAACGTCGCGGCTACGAAATTCACTATATGGAAATGCAAGATCTGCATCTTGACCAAGGTGTCGCAATTGCCGATACCAAAGTGGTTGAGCTGAAAGAAGATCCAAACGGTTGGTACGAATTCAAATCAGAACAGAGCATTAAACTGGCGGATCTGGATGCGGTTCTGATGCGCAAAGATCCTCCTTTTGATACGGAATACATCTACGCGACCTACATTTTAGAGCGTGCAGAAATCGAAGGTGCACTGATCGTCAATAAGCCACAAAGCCTGCGTGACTGTAACGAAAAACTGTTTACCGCTTGGTTCCCTGAACTGACCCCAACGACTATCGTTACGCGCAAAGCGGAAAAAATTAAAGCTTTCCGCGAAGAGCATGGTGATGTGATCTTAAAACCTCTTGATGGTATGGGCGGCGCGTCTATTTTCCGCGTAAAAGAAAATGACCCAAATATCTCAGTGATCATTGAAACGCTGACTAACCACGGTCAAAACTACGCGATGGCACAAACTTTCGTGCCTGACATCAGCAATGGTGACAAGCGTATTCTTGTGGTTGATGGTGAGCCAATGCCTTACTGCCTAGCGCGTATTCCCGCTAAAGGTGAAACGCGAGGCAACCTTGCCGCTGGTGGTACAGGGGTCGCTCAACCTCTAAGCGAAACAGATAAGCAGATCGCTCTGGCCGTTGCGCCTACACTAAAAGAAAAAGGCCTGATCTTCGTGGGTCTTGATGTGATCGGCGATAAGCTGACCGAGATTAACGTCACTAGCCCAACTTGTATCCGTGAAATTGAAGCCGCTTTTGATATTTCAATCACTGGCAAGCTAATGGATGCCATTGAGCGTCGTCTAGAAAAATAATCCGAAACGAGGGCGCTTGCGCCCTCTCATCACTGGGCAACCATCAGGCGGGATTACTTATGAATTTAACTAACCACTTTTTAGTCGCCATGCCGGGCATGAAAGATCCCTACTTTAAGCGCAGCGTTATTTATGTGTGTGAGCACAACCAAGACGGCGCGATGGGGTTGATGATCAACGCGCCGATCGAAGTCACTGTCGGCAAGATGCTTGAGCAAGTTAACGCTGATCAAGTGCAACCGCTGCATAAGACTGACAACTTGGAAATGCCGGTACTCAATGGCGGCCCCGTCTCTGAAGATCGCGGCTTTATCTTGCACCAGCCGAAAGATCAGTATGAATCAAGCATTCAAATGACCGATAAGATCTCCGTGACCACCTCAAAAGACATTTTGAGCGTTCTGGGAACAGAGGCAGAACCCAATCAATACCTTGTGGCTCTAGGCTACTCTGGTTGGGAAGCCGGTCAGCTTGAAACAGAGTTAGCGGAAAATTCATGGCTCACCATCGAAGCGGATCCAACCGTCATTTTTGAAACCCCAGTGACTGAACGCTGGCAAACGGCAGTACAAATGCTTGGCATTGATGTCGCCCAACTTTCGAGTGATGTCGGACACGCCTAAAATCACTGCGTCGTACACATTGCATCGTCCACTGACGTGATCGTATGAGTGACAACCGCTCATAATGATAAAAACAACGCATTAAAAAGAACAAATTACTATGTCGAATAGAACCATTATGGCTTTTGACTTTGGCACCAAAAGTATTGGTAGCGCCATTGGTCAAGAAATTACCGGAACCGCCTCACCATTAAAGGCATTTAAAGCCAATGATGGCGTCCCAAACTGGGATGATATCGAAAAGCAGATCAAAGAATGGCAACCGAATCTGATTGTGGTCGGTTTACCGACGGATCTGCATGGTAAAGCGTTGGACGTGATCACCCCGCGAGCCAAAAAATTTGGTGGTCGTTTGCAAGGTCGTTTTGGCATTGCGGTAGAAATGCATGATGAACGTCTATCGACAAGAGAAGCTCGCGCCGATCTTTTTGCGATGGGTGGCTACAAAGCACTGACAAAAGGCAATGTCGATTGCCAATCTGCCGTCGTCATTCTCGAAAGCTGGTTTGAAGCGCAGTGGGGGGAGTGATCTCCCGTTAGTTCAAACACGATTTCAGCTATAGAAACAAAAATCCCGAGCCAATGCTCGGGATTTTTTATTGTACTTGTCTTGAAACGCCGCCGTTATTCGCCTGCGACTTTCATCGACCCAAGCAAGATCGAGCCCGTTTGGATTTGCGAGCGAGTTTCCACGTCACTACCCACTGCCACGATCTGCTGGAACATATCTTTTAAGTTACCCGCGATGGTCACTTCAGAGACTGGGTATTGGATCTCTCCATTCTCAACCCAGAAACCGGCTGCGCCGCGTGAGTAATCACCAGTCACGGTGTTCACACCCTGCCCCATCACTTCCGTCACCAAGAAGCCGGTTCCCAGCTCTCTCAGCATTTGTTGGTAATCTTGGCCAGTCGATTGAACAAACCAGTTATGAATGCCACCAGCGTGACCTGTTGGGTCCATTTTCATCTTACGCGCTGCGTAGCTCGTCAGCAGGTAAGTCGCCAATACGCCATCGGTAATGATTTCACAATCTTTGGTGAAAACCCCTTCGCTATCAAACGGGCTTGATGCCAAGCCACGCAAAATATGCGGACGCTCAGAAATATTAAACCAGCTCGGTAACACCTGTTTACCTAAGTGATCCAGTAAAAATGACGATTTACGGTAAAGGTTTCCACCACTGATCGCCATCACTAGGTGGCCAATCAAACCGGTCGCCACATCGGCGGCGAACATGACCGGGTATTTACCCGTCTTCAAACGCTGTGCATCTAAACGGCTCACCGTTTTTTCTGCTGCCATTTGGCCAACTTGTTCAGGCGTCCAAAGCTCATCTTTATGACGTGCCATGGTGTAGCTGTAATCGCGCTCCATCTCACCATTCGCGCCTTGGCCAATCACACAGCAGCTGGTGCTGTGGCGGCTGCTAGCGTAACTTGCAAGCAAACCATGGCTATTACCATACACTTTCACGCCATAGTGACTGTCGTAGCTGGCGCCATCACTTTGTTTGATTTTTTTGCTGTATTCAAGCGCGCGCTGCTCCGCGGCAATCGCCACTTTCGCCGCATAATCAGGGTCCGGCGTATCCGGATGGAAAAGATCCAAATCAGGGATCTCTTGCACCATAAATTCTTTCGGCGCAGGGCCTGCAAATGGGTCTTCAGAAGTGTATTGAGCGATGTCTAGCGCTGCCAATACGGTTTGCTGAATCGCCTTCTCACTCAAATCTGACGTAGAGGCGCTACCCTTGCGTTGACCACGGTAAACCGTGATACCTAAGGCACCATCACTGTTAAATTCGACGTTTTCCACCTCACACATGCGAGTTGATACGCTTAATCCAGTCGATTTAGAAATCGCCACTTCTGCGGCATCAGCCTTAACCGCAGCCATCTCTAACGCTTTAGCGACGGCGGCTTCAAGCTCAACACGCTGCTGAGCGACTTGCTCTCTTACGTCCATATTTTATCTACATTTTCATGAGTATTGCTTCTAGGATAACAAGAATTTCGCATTCTCCCCAAGATTCTTGTTAAAATAGGAGAAGAGATAGTCAAATAAAGGCAAAAGAGATGGCTCGTAAGAATCAAAAAGCGCCATGGGAACCGGAAGAAGAGATCATCTGGGTTAGTAAATCCGAGATGAAACGCGATATGGATATATTGCAAAAACTAGGTGTAGAGTTAGTCGAACTCAGTTCGTCTACTCTTAAAAAAATGCCGCTAAGTGAAGATCTTCTTGATGCAGTGAAAGATGCACAACGCTTCAAAAACGAAGCGCGTCGTCGCCAACTGCAACGCATCGGTAAATTGATGCAATACGAAGATGCTGATCAAATCCAAGCAGCACTAGATAAAGTTCGTAACAAGCACGCACAGAACACTGTGATGCTGCAAAAACTTGAGCTTCTACGCGATCGCGTTGTGGCTGAAGGTGATGCTGCGATTGAAGCGGTAATGACAATGTACCCAGAGGGTGATCGTCAGCGCTTACGTCAACTTGCTCGTCAAGCAGCAAAAGAAAAACAAGCGAATAAGCCACCACGCGCTTATCGCGAAATTTTCCAAGTAATTAGAGCATTACACGAAGCGCAAACTAAAGCGTAATCGTTGTGAGTCTAATGAAAAAGGTTGCCCTTATCGGCAACCTTTTTTGTTTTTGTCGAATCAACAATCCATTAATGACCCGCTTTAACAAACGCCGCTAAATCGCGATGAGAATGTTCAGCCGATAACATATCAATCGAATCCGACACCACGACTTGGCCATTGGCGACAAAGGCAAACTGGCTCGCAATCGCACGCGCATCACTGATATGGTGCGTCACCATTACCACCGTCAATTGGCGCTCTTTGGCTAAACGCTTAACAAGCACCAACATCTCTTCACGCAGCAAAGGATCTAACGCGGAAAAAGGCTCATCCAATAACCAAATTTGATGCGGCTGAACAAAACAACGCGCTAACGCAACACGCTGTCGTTGCCCACCAGAAAGCTGCTCTGGCAAACGGTCTAGATAATCGCTCACCCCAACTTGCTGCGCAGCGTCAATGACATGTTGCTTTTGGTCTACCGTAAGCTTTAACCCCGGATGCAACCCTAAGCCAATGTTTTCACGTACCGTCAAATGCGCAAATAAGTTGTGCTCTTGAAACAACATCGCCACAGGGCGTTGATGTGGCGCCTTGCCGATCAGCGATTGCCCTGCGACTAAAATATCCCCTGAGCGAGGTTCAATAAAACCCGCCATCAAAGCCAGCAACGTTGATTTTCCCGCTCCGCTCGGCCCCATGAGTGCAAGAATGTCACCTTTCGCAATCTCTAATGAAAAATCAAACGCTTCGCGATGATAGGTGTAGAGCACATGCTTAACGCTTAACATAAATCACCCTTATCTTTACCTGTCTCTATCGTGGTTTGGTTCACTTTGAATAGTTTTTCAATCACGCTAAAACACCCTAGACTGAGCAGTAATAACGTCAATGAGACCACCGCCGCCGCGTCCATTTGGTAGCTGCCTAAGAGCTGGAACAGATATAACGGCAGTGTACTAAAATCCCCGCCGCCAAATAACGCAACCGCGCTTAAATCGCCCATCGCCAGCATAAAGCTCAAAGCAAAAGCGTGCGCCATCGGTTTCTTCAATCCGCGCCACTCCACCACTTTAAAACGTTGCCAGCCTCGTAACCCTAAACTGGTCGTCAAATATTGGTAATGCTGTTCGATTTGTAACATGGGCTGCGATAACGTTTTAACCACGTAAGGAAGCCCCATCAAGGCGTTCACCGCGACCACAATAAAAAAAGCCAAACTGAACACATCGGCAATATTACGCAGCAATAAAAACAAGCCTGTCGAAATAACCAACCCTGGCGTGACGAGGATAATCGTGCCAATTAACTCAATCTGATCCGCTTGATGATTTTTTTGATTCAAGCGCAAACGGCGACTGGTTGTTAAAATCGCAATGCCCGCCGCCAGAGCGAACACACTGGCCACGATGGCCACTTGCAATGACGCAATCAACGCTTGCCAAAAACGTGCGTCTTGTAATACGTCAATAACATGAGAATTGAGACCACTTAGCACCACCATCGCTAATGGGGGCAAGACGAGCAGCGCAGCGAAACCAATCCAGCAAGCATCCCAGGTGCGTGATAGCCGCCCATCATTGACTAAATAGTGCTGCTGCGCCGTTGAGCCAACCGTCACGGCCAATGGCTTGGCTAAACGTTGAATTGATAGCGCAAGCACGCCACACAGTACCATTTGCCATATCGCCAGTAACGCCCCAGCTTGCGGATCAAAATCAAATTTGATCGCTTGGTAGATCGCCAATTCAATCGTGGTTGATTTTGGCCCCCCTCCCAGTGCCATCACGGTGGCAAAACTGGTAAAGCACAGCATGAAGACCAAGCCTGAAACGTGGGGTAGTTGCTGCCTTAATCGCGGCCACTCAACCCATTTAAATTTCTGCCATTGGCTCATACCTAAATGGGCGCACAGTTTGTGCTGCTCTTGAGGAATGGTATCCAACGCTTGCAGTAATAAGCGGGCGGCATAAGGCAGATTAAAAAACACATGCGCGAGCAAAATACCATTCAGACCATAGATGGAAAATGGCAATGCGCGATCAAATGCCGCCAAACCATCAGCAATAAGCCCTGAGTTTCCATAAATCGCTAATAAGCCAAAAACGCCCACCAGCACAGGCAGAACCAAGGTTGAGCTAAACAGCTTAAGCAAGAGCGCCTTGCCTTTAAAAGTGCGCTTCGAGAGCGCATGTGCTACCGGCAGTGCTAATCCAACACTGAGCAGCGTAGAAAGAAAGGACTGATAAAAACTAAATTCCGTCACATGACGATAATAAGGATCATGCCATACTTGAAGTAGATTGAGTGAAGGCGCGGCATAGAATAAGGCCGCAAGTGCTGAAAAGACAAAGGTCGCGATAAACATCGCGACCCACAGTCCTAATTTAGGAATACGATTCAAGTGCAAACCTTAACGTGTTAAAGCGCTTTGCCATTCACGAATCCATGCTTTGCGTTGCGCAGCTATCTCATCGGCACTGAAGCTCAACGCTTTACTTGGCACCGTCAGCGTTTCAAAACCTTTTGGTTGTTCAACATTCGTGACTGGGTACATCCAGTTACCCGTTGGCATCGCCGATTGGAATTCATCACTTAAGATAAATTGCATAAATTGATCCGCCAGCGCTTCGTTTTTGCTGCCTTTGACTTTCGCAGCCACTTCCACTTGGGTGTAGTGACCCTCACTAAAATCTGCCGCAACGTATTTCAGATTATTGTCAGCAATGATGTGGTAAGCCGGAGAAGTGGTGTACGACAATACCATGTCGGACTCCCCCTCAAGGAACATTGAATACGCCTCAGACCACCCTTTTGTCACTGTCACCGTCTTACTTGCCAGTTTTTGCCATGCTGCCGCCACGTCATCACCATAAACGGACTTCATCCATAACATCAGACCTTGGCCCGGTGTGGAAGTGCGAGGATCTTGATAGATGATCTTCAAATCATCACGCAGCTCGACCAGCTCTTTTAAACTTTTCGGCGGGTTGGCCAGTGTCTCTTTGTTGTACACAAACGCGAAGTAGCCGTAATCGTATGGCACAAACGTGCGATCTTGCCAGCCACCCGGAATGGTCACACTTGAAGTATCAACGCTGTGCTCAGTCAGCAGGCCCGTCTTCTTCGCTTCTGCCATCAGATTGTTGTCTAAGCCCAGAACGATATCCGCTTTGCTGTTGCCGTTTTCAAGGCGCAGACGGTTGAGAATTGAAACACCATCATCGAGCGCGACAAAGTTAACATCACAACCCCCGCATTGCGCTTCAAAGGCTTTTTCAACCGTTGGACCTGGTCCCCAATCGGCCGCAAAAGAATCGTAGGTATAAACGGTTAGGGTGTTGTCTGCGGCAACCGCAGAAAAAGACGCGCAAGCGATCGCTAGCGTGCTAAAGGTCATCTTTAAGGGGGTGGATAAGGTAGTTTTCACTGTTCGCTCTCTCCGAGTTGAGCGGCACAGGTTTGAGGTCGGCGTTTAATTATTGAACATAACCAAATGACCAGACTCAATTCCTACGCCAGCATTATCTGGTTCAGGTACACGGGTCCCGGCCATTAACCGATCTCAGCCAGCGCATCACAGCATGGCTCCCCGTTGAGTATTGATGAGATTGTAATCATTCTGCCAATCTATGGCTAGTGAGATATTATCCCCTGTGATCGTATCCCCAGCGTGGTACTAACCCCTGCTCAACGCCCAGATGGTCGAGAATTCTCGCCACCATAAAATCGATCAAATCTTCGATCGTTTGCGGCTGATGATAAAAACCAGGAGCCGCAGGCATAATCGTTACGCCCATTTGTGACAACTTGAGCATGTTCTCTAGATGCAAGGTTGAAAATGGCGTTTCACGCACCACCAGCACCAACTGGCCACGCTCTTTCATTACCACGTCGGCGGCACGCTCAATTAAATTGTCCGACATGCCATGAGCAATCGCCGCGACGCTACCCGCCGAACATGGGCACACCACCATCTGTTTTGGCGCCGCAGAGCCTGAAGCTACTGGCGAGAACCAATCGTCTTTACCGCACACGATCAATTTATCGGCATCGCAATGCAGATGTTCAACGAGCGCTTTATGCGCCGCGTCTGGGCCACTCGGCAATTTCAGGCCATGTTCGGTGGCTAATACCACTCGCGCGGCAGACGATATCAATAAATAAACCTGATAATCCGCCGCCAACAAACAGTCGAGTAGGCGCAATCCGTAAGGCGCGCCCGATGCTCCGGTAAAGGCTAAGGTAATCGCTTTATTACTTGGTTTTATCATCTGTCTCTAACCTGTCAGTTTTTCGAGCAACTTACCATGAATGCCTTCAAACCCGCCGTTGCTCATTACGAGAATATGGTCGCCCGGCACCGCGGTTGCCACAATCGCGTCGACCAATTGATCAATATCCGCACTGCTATAAGCCGGTTGAGAACACTGCTGAGCAACCTCTTCGACCGACCATTCAATACCCTCGGGCTGATAGAGAAAAACCTCATCCGCGTGGTGCAGTGACGCGGCTAATGTTTCTTTATGTACCCCGCGCTTCATGGTGGCAGACCGCGGTTCTAATACCGCAATGATCTTATCACTGCCGACCTTGTTACGCAGGCCACCCATCGTCAGTTCAATCGCGGTTGGGTGGTGAGCGAAGTCATCATAGACCGTCACTCCATTAATGTTGCCTTTCAGTTCAAGGCGACGCTTGGTATTAATAAACTTTGCTAACGCTTCACAAGCCAAGTCTGCCGTCACACCCACATGGCGCGCAGCGGCGATCGCCATTAAAGCGTTATCGACATTATGATCACCAACCAGATCCCATTTCACGGTGCCTTTAATTTCACCATCAAGTAGAACATGGAACTGAGATCCATCGTTCACGATCTTTTCAGCTCGCCAATCTCCTTGCTCACCCGTGAACTCAGTTTCACTCCAGCAACCGCGGCGTAGCACGTCAGCCAGTTCGAGATCGGCTTTCGGAGCAAAAATACGGCCATTGCCTGGAACCGTGCGCACTAAATGATGAAATTGACGTTTGATCGCTTCAAGATCATCAAAGATATCCGCATGATCGAACTCTAAGTTGTTCATAACTAAGGTACGTGGATGGTAATGGACGAACTTTGAACGCTTATCGAAAAAAGCACTGTCGTATTCATCCGCTTCCACGACAAAAAACATGCTTTCGCCTAAACGAGCCGAAATACCGAAGTTACCCAATACCCCCCCAACTAAAAACCCAGGTTGGTAACCACAATCTTCTAAGATCCATGAGAGCATGCTGGAAGTGGTTGTTTTTCCATGTGTACCTGAAACGGCAAGAACCCAACGATCGTGCAATAAAAACTCTTGTAACCACTGCGGGCCAGAGGTGTAGCGTAGGTTGTTGTTTAAAACATATTCAACGCAAGGGTTACCACGGCTCATGGCATTACCGATCACCACAAGATCCGGTGCTGGATTCAATTGGGATGGATCGAATCCCTCAATTATATCAATACCTTGAGACTCAAGCATGGTGCTCATTGGTGGATAAACATTGGCATCACTACCTGTTACTTTGTGGCCTAATTGGCGTGCTAATGTCGCCGCGCCACCCATAAAAGTGCCGCAGATTCCCAAGATATGAATGTGCATAAATGAACCCTTGTCCTACGCTAAAAATACCGCTTCATTATGGCGATAAAGCCATTAAAAGCGAACCGTTTTGATCACGCTATTATCACACTCATCGGTGACTCAATCAGCAATCCACCATTTTTTCCGTGGTAATCAGCCTACCCCTAATCATCTAAATAAATTGAGAACTCAAGCAGTTACTTTAGTACCCATAAAAAGATCTACGTTTTACACTTACGGTGCGTCGTTTTTAATCGCGACACCTTTAAGAGAAAACACGCACGATCAGCGATCGCTGACCATTATTGCTTGCCCAAATTTTAGCTGACTAAAAAGGAAATTATATGTCTGGTATGCGCACCCTAGGTGAGTTCATCGTCGAGAAACAAGCGGACTTCCCTCACGCTAGCGGTGATCTTTCATCACTGCTCTCTTCGATTCGTTTAGCGGCGAAGATCGTTAACCGAGAAATCAATAAAGCAGGGTTAGTCGATATTACAGGCGCAGTCGGCACCGATAATGTGCAGGGTGAAGCACAGCAGAAACTGGATGTTTATGCCAACGACAAATTCAAAGCGGCATTAGAAGCGCGAGATCAGGTCTGTGGGGTGGCAAGTGAAGAAGAAGATCAAGCCGTCGCCTTCAATAAAGAGCTCAATAAAAATGCCAAATATGTAGTGTTAATGGATCCTTTAGATGGCTCATCCAACATTGATGTGAATGTCTCAGTCGGTACGATCTTTTCCATTTATCGCCGAGTTTCTCCTATTGGCACCCCAGCAACCGAAGAAGACTTTTTGCAACCTGGCCACAAACAAGTCGCCGCCGGTTATGTCATTTACGGTTCATCCACCATGCTGGTGTACACAACTGGCCACGGGGTGAACGGCTTCACTTACGATCCCTCTCTCGGCACATTCTGCCTTTCGCATGAAAACATGATTGTCCCGCAAGATGGTCAAATTTATTCGATCAACGAAGGCAATTACTTCCGCTTCCCGATGGGGGTAAAAAAATACATCAAGTACTGCCAAGAAAATGATGAGCAAACGCATCGCCCTTATACTTCGCGTTATATCGGTTCGTTAGTCTCCGATTTTCACCGCAATCTATTGAAAGGCGGCATCTACCTATACCCAAGCACACAAAGCCACCCACAAGGCAAACTACGCCTATTGTACGAGTGCAATCCAATGGCTTTTATCATTGAGCAAGCTGGAGGAACGGCATCAGATGGCGTGAACCGAATTATGGATCTCAAGCCGACCGAACTGCATCAACGTGTTCCTTTCTTTGTTGGGTCGAAAAACATGGTCGACCAACTCGAAAGCTTCATGGAACGCTATCGAACGGAAGATTAACTCATTATTAAAAGCGCCTTTAGGCGCTTTTTTTACTTTGAATGATGAATGCACAGCAACATTTTGTTTACATTACAACCAATTTACCTTTAATGTAATAGATGAAATTTCAACCACGACACGGTTTCAACATAAAAACACTCAGTAAGGATATCGCTCATGAGTTTGAATGATGTGCCCGCAGGAAAATCATTACCTGATGATCTTTATGTCATCATTGAAATACCCGCTAACGCAGACCCTATCAAATATGAAGTCGACAAGGATTCTGGCGCCGTTTTTGTCGATCGTTTTATGTCAGCCCCGATGTTTTACCCATGTAACTACGGCTACGTAAACCACACCCTATCACTTGATGGTGATCCGGTTGATGTTCTCATTCCTACGCCGCACCCTTTGATGCCCGGCTCAGTCATTCGCTGCCGCCCTGTCGGCGTGTTAAAGATGACGGACGAATCCGGTGAAGACGCCAAAATTTTTGCCGTTCCGCACAGTAAGCTGTCAAAAGAATACGATCATATTCAAGATGTTGATGATATTCCGGAGCTGCTCAAGGCACAGATTACGCACTTTTTTGAACGCTACAAAGAGCTGGAATCTGGCAAGTGGGTCAAAATAGAAGGCTGGGAAGATGCAGCAGCGGCACGACAAGAAATTATAGAATCTTATCAGCGCGCTCAAAAGTAGTTTGGCGCTCTAAATGAAGCCATTAAATAAGCCAGCTTTGCGCTGGCTTATTGCAATCATGTCAAATTGAAACGCTACCAAGAATCGGACATTGCGTTGTCGTAATCGCTACGAAAGAAGGGATTCACATCGTCACAAATGCCCTGATATGGCAGACCTGACTTAGCCGCCATATACGCACTTTGCCCGCAATACAATTCCTTACCTACCGCGTATCCGGCTTGATACGCTTGATAAAGCTCAGCGGTAAAAGGACCCGACTGATCCAACTCTGAAAGTTTTTGCTCTGAACGCATTCTATTACCAGCTAAAGCTTGCTGCTGACCGTAGTCTTGCCAAGCCTCTTCGGTGTTAGCTATCGTAATGGGTTGAGCTGCACAACCAACAAGAACCAAACACAACAGCATAAACATCCACTTCATATTGCCTCTCCTTAAAATCATAACATCACCTTTTGTTGCGCTGATTCCAATCACCTGATGAAAGGATCACATCCAAACGAGCAGCATCCTGATAGAGGTAGATCCACGCGCGGCCAAATGGCGTCTCTAGTTGTTCTCGGCGATATTCAATAGGCACATCTTCTAAACGATCAAGCTGGACTAACGTCGCATCATCAACAAGATAAAGCTCACCAAAAACCACATCCGAACCTTTTACTACGGCAGGATAAGCACCCAGATCATAAAGCGTGTATTCAGGTTGCGTTTTATACATACCGAGAAACTCAGCCCCCGCTAAAAAATGATGATTACTTTGATTTTCACGTAACGTGCCATAGACAAAGATTAGATGCTGCATCAGATTTCTGTTAATTAAATTCAAATTGATAAAGGATATCGACAGCGCTATCGAGCCCAGAGACGACCTCAAGATAAAGATCTTTCATCAAACGATAGCGGACGGTAAATTCGCCGACAGAGTCAAAAATACCGACGCCGTATTTAACCTGTAAACCAGGCAACACATAGCCGCTGACGGTCACTTGAGAATCGTCCCCTGAACCTGCTGTATCTAGCTGTAAATCTTGCACGCCAAATGCTTGGCCAATTTCGCCGACCACTTTGCCGCTTTTCGCTAAGCTAAGGCCAATCAGGGTCGTTGTCATCGCATTGCCACCCGATTCACCATCAATATCTTGGCCCCTTAAGAGGTACGATAAAGCATTCGCTTGTGGCATGGCAGGATCAGAAAAAATCGTCAATTGAGGTTCATCAGCCGGCCCAACCACTTTCACCCCCGCCGTTACATCATCTTGCGTATTATCAGGATTTCGAATCGCCGTAATTTGTACATAAGGTTGATCAACGGGGCCGTTCATTAAAATCTTCCCTTCTTCAATCAGAAGATCTTGGCCAAACGACTGATACGAACCGTCGACAATATTGACCTCTCCCGTCACAAATGGGCCTTTGTTTTTTTGCGCGACTTTCAAATTACCGACCAAGCCCCCTTTGAGGCCAAAAGCAGACAATTTGAAGTCATCACCAATCTTAATATTGATGTTCGTTTCTACTTCAAACGGAATCGCCGAACTCTCTTCAATCGGTTTGCCTTGCGCATCAACCAACACGAGATCTTTGGAAACGCTCACGGCACTCGCCGGTAATTCGTCAATAATGATTCTTCCCCAAGGCAGCGCAATATTGCCATCAATACCGACGTGTTTTGGGGATGCCGAGATAGTCATATCTGGGGTCACTTTGACCTTAACCATCGGCGGCACGTCAACTTTCAATTCATTCGCATGCACACGTAAATGGGTACGCCAATCTTGCAAATCTCGCCAATTCGCATCACCGTTCGCATTCAATTGACCATCAGGGGTTTGAATCTCTGCGTTTAGAACCGCGTCATAGCCATTAAAATCAATTGTTAATCGACCTGAATTGACATCAACGGGGGAGACTTCGCCATGAAGCATCATATCATCGACCACGAATTGCCCCTTCACTCGAGGATGGAGCAATGGCCCTGAAAAAGTAACATCCGTCTCAATATTCGATTTTATCTGGCTATACTCTCCAACCAGCACGTTCAAGAAATCCAGATTAAAGGTACTCAGCGCGAGGCGCCCTTCGATTTGTTTCTCTTGTGTCGTGAGGTCGGGAATCATCACCTGACCACTAATATCACCATTGTCTTTCACATCAAACAGCCAGTCCGCCTTCAACTGGTTGTTACTGACATCAGCATGAATATTGACCTTATTCCAGCCGAACACGAGGGGCTTATCAAACTCTTGTTTGATTTGGCCTTGCGGCATATTCAACGACGCTTTCAGTTCAGGATCGCTTTGTGGAGACCACTTAGCCCAAACATTGCCCTCAACCGATCCACTCAGTTCTGTTTTCTCTGGCATAAACATCGCGAGTTGCGAAAAATCGAACTGCTTAATTGACAGTGATGCCTCTCCGCTTTCACCCACTTGAATGTCTTTATCAAGGCACACCGAGCTGTTATTTTGCTGCCAACAATGCGCCCCAACGGCCGCCATCTTACTTTCAAAATCAAACGTTACCGCCGTCGCCTGATTCAGTCGCCACTCCCCTTGTGGTGAACGAATCATCATACGACCCAGTTGCCCTTGCCACACAAGATTCGGTTTATCCGTCAAATTGCCACTGATCGCGAGGCGAGTGGAAGCCACATCGGAATTCACCTCTAAGCTCAATTCATGAGCGTCTTGATTACCACCAATCGTCAAGGCAACATCATCAATGACATTATCCTGATATTTGATGTGTTCTACATTCAGGCTCACTTTGCCATGAGGTAAAGGCAGTGGAATGACATTCCCTTGTAAGCGAGCACTTTTCACTTCCGCCTCCCCGCGCCAATCAATGTTATTGACCGCAAGATTCACGCCAACTTCAGGCTCACTCAGCTTACCGCGCAAGCTTAAATCCCCCAGCGCACTGCCTTTCAACTCAGGCACAGATTTGGCGATTTCTGGAAGATTGAGCTTCACTTCCATATTCCACTGCTGTTCGAGTTTGCCCTTCGCTTCAATTTGGTTTGGTCCATGAGAGAGCACCAATGTTGGCGTTTCGAGATAAATCTCTCCCAGACCTTTTTTGTCTGATGCTGTTAGTGAACCCACCACATTAAGTGGGTATTGACGCAACACGCCGTCAATATCGAGCATAGGCAGATTCACTTGCCAGCCCCCTTGCTTTGTTAAGGAGCCGTCGGTTTTTAACGCACCGCTAAGATTGCCTTCCGCTTCCGCCCATTGCAGGCCAGGTTGAATATTGGCAAGCGTCAGGTCTGCCGCCCAATTAATAGGGGCTTGCCAATTGGCCATCGCCGACCCTTTAATCTCACCACCCAGCGTTTTTACATCTAAGTCCGACAAATGAATTTCGGATAAATCGCCTTTACCGGCTAACGTCAAAGCGACGTCTGGAATCGCCAGACCTTTGGCGTCAGCATCAAGATCCAATTGATAGCCGTTCAACGATCCTTTGGCATTGAACTGCGCGATCTTGCCTTGGTAGTCAGCTTTGCCTGTCAGTGGCCATTGTACCTGGCCATTACTCAGGGCAATCTTAAACGGTAAATTAGGATCAAGCGGCTCAAGATCCGCTTTGATATCGGCCTGAATTAATCGACGTAATTGGGCATCTAATTTGAGTTTTTCAACACTGCCACTCGCTTTCAAAGCGAGTTTTTGCCCATTGACCGGATCCATTTTCACCAAAGCATTAAGGCTAACATCCAACGGATAGCCTTTCGCTAACGTGACTTCACCGCTCAGATCGGCTTTGACTTGCGGCATATCCACATTCAGATAGCTCACTTTCACGGTCGATTGGCTCGCTAACGCTTTCAAACTCAGCTGATCCACAATCACAGGTTCCGCTTGTTCAAGTTTAAAGTCGCTAATATCAAGCTGAGTGAGGTCAATCGATAAAGGCAGCACTACATCCGGTAATACTATCGCTTTGGGTTGGCTGGTCGTGGTCGCTGTTGACGGCTTGTCGGTTTCATTCGTGGCACTCGGAGCGAGCTTGACAACCCCGCCATCAAAAAGCGTTTTATTAATCGTTAAGCGATTGCCTTGAAAACTAAACCCGGTGGCAAAGGTATTCCAACGTACTTGATTGCCTAAAACATCAAGATCGACATCTTGCAATAAAATGCGACCGACACGGATTGGCAAAGGAGAAGTAATAGGCGAGTTCGTTGAGGTTTCTGTTTCAGAAGCAGGCTCAGATGCTGGTAACTGAGGCAAACTCAATTGCACACCTTGCGCACTAAGATCATCAACACAGACACTTGGCTCGGTAAAACAGGCCGGTTTTATGGCTAAGGTTAATGATTTTATTTGAGCATCGACCTGGAGATCTTCATCTTTGAAGGTCACATCCTTTAAGGTAAAGCGCGGGAAAATCGCCCCTTGATGATCGCCAATCGTTAATTGTGGAACAAAACGATCAGCCCCCCACACCACCAAACTCAAACCTGGCTTGGAAAACAACAGGACGGCCAGTGTCAGCAATAGCAGCAACACCACACCAACCACCATCAAAGAAAGCCATTTTGACCACTTTAATACCACTTTGGTCATAACTCAGGCCCTAGAGTAAAATGTATTTTGAATTCATCACCTGGGTTCGCATCGAGCCCCCAAGCAAAATCTAATCTCACCGGTCCAACAGGCGATTCCCAACGGATTCCCACACCCGTGCCTCGTTTAAATTCCGGCTTGTCATTAAAGGCATCACCATAATCATAGAACATGGCTCCCCACCAGTTACCCACGACGCGATATTGATACTCCAACGATGTCGTCGCGATATATTTGGCACCGGTCAGTGCGCCGCTTGAATCCCGAGGAGAGATCGATTCATAGCCATAACCTCGTAAGTTATTGTCGCCGCCGGCAAAGAAACGCAATGATGGGGATAATTTGTCAAATTCATTCGTGATGTTTGCTCCGCCGTCAATACGGAAAAGACCACGGTGGTTATCGCCTAAGCTACGAATCCAAGTGGTCCCCGCCAGAACGCGAAGCACTTGAGTTTCAGACATTGCTTTTGGATCGCCATATTCAAACGTTACCGCCTGCCTGTCACCCCACATTGGCATCGCCCCGCCACGTGAACGAGTGCGAGAAAACGAAATACCCGGGAGCAAGAATTGCGCGTTATCATCTTGAACACCCTGCTCATAGTTCTCCAACAGATAACGGATGAAGACGGTGCGATGCCAACCATTATCAAGCGTCCAGTGACGCTCTAGCGCCAAGTTGGATTCCAAACTTTTGGTGTCGCGGTTATCGACTTTTTTCATGCCGTATTGGATACGATAGTATTCATTAAGGACATCGTCGAGAGGGATACGATAACCTGCCGTAATCGTCTGCTCCGGTTTTGACAAAGAGAAGCTACTATCAAAACTGTGGCCAAGCGAATTCACCCAAGGCTTTTTCCATTTGAGTGAGCCACGAACGCCCACATCGGTCGAATAGCCAAGACCCGTTTCGAGCTGATTTTTAGCTTGTGGTGCCAAAGACACTTTGACCGGAAGTTCACGACCTTCGCCGAGATAACTTAAATCTGGCTCCACAAATACCGAAGAAAACCAGTCTGTATTCGATAAGTTTTGGTTATACACCCCAATGTCGGACACGAGGTAAGGATCACCCTTTTCATAAGGTTCGAGGGAATGTACGCGATCTTCTTCGATCTGACTGCCGGTGATGGTGGTTTCACCAAAGTGATAGCGAATACCACTATCGAAATGAAGATGGATATAGGCTTGGTTTCGTTCCGGTGAGACTTCCAAGCGGCTGTCCGTGAAGTCTCCTTCAAAATAGCCCTTTTGCAACGCGAGGTTACGAATGCCTGATTTCAATGCATCGTACTTGCCTTGATTGAGTCGCTTGCCGATCTTTAAGCCGCTAAGCCTAACCAGAGCCGCAAAGTCTTTGTCTTGTTTCGCTTCACCTTCAAATTGAATATCCAACTGTTCAATTAATACCGGCTTACCTGGCGTCACATCGACGATCAACGTATCGCCATCTTTTGACACGCTAAAATCAAAAGTGGGATGGTAGTAGCCCAGCGCATTAAGCGCTTCGGTGATATTGCTTTCTAAGCGCGCTTGGAAGCGCAGTGACGTGTCATAGTCTTTTTCAGGAATGGCGGTCAAATAGACATCGACATTACTTTTCAATGACCCCTTTAAGCCCTTAATAGATAAATCCATATCATTCGCCACCACGTAGCGAGGCAGACATAGTGCAGTAATAAAAATGATAATCGACTTTTTAAACATGGACTTCAAAGGTTACTAATTCGTATTGTTTATATTAAATAATAACGTCAGTTATTGATTTAGTCTGTATGAAAAGCATCAAAACCTCGGTCTTCTTCTATCGAACACTATAAAGGATTGCTATATGTTAGATAAACAAACGCTTATTTCTGCGGCGTTAGCCCTACCTGGCCGCCAAGAACCGATGGCCATCGATGATCGCCATTTTGTCAATGGGACCAGCTTATCGGCAAAGCCCACTTCAAATCAACAGCAGGTTCTGTTTGGCATGGGCTGCTTTTGGGGGGCAGAGCGCCTTTTTTGGCAGCTTGATGGTGTCATCAGCACCTCCGTTGGTTACTCCGGCGGCTACACGCCAAACCCCACCTATGAAGAAGTCTGTAGCGGCCGTACTGGGCACGCGGAAGTGGTCAGAGTGATCTTTGACCCTGAGATCATCAACGTCACCCAATTACTTAAATGCTTTTGGGAACAACACAACCCCACGCAAGGCATGCGACAAGGCAACGACTTAGGTACCCAATATCGCTCTGCCATTTATGTCTATGACCCGCAACACCTCTCGTGTGCACTCGATTCAAAACAGCGCTATCAGCAATTACTCGGCCAGCCCATCGTGACCACTGAGATTGATAACGCTAAGCCCTATTATTTTGCGGAAAGCGGCCACCAGCAGTATTTAGCAAAACATCCGAACGGCTATTGCGGCCTGGGTGGTACGGGGGTTTGTTTCCCTCCTCAGCACGACGTTTAAATGCCTTTCCGGCCAATGGTCTGGCTTCTTAGTCTAAAGTTTGAGTATATACTTTAGGCTCGTCAGCTCAGCATGACTTAATAGGAAGAAAATAATGACCAACAAAACGCTTATCGCTCTCGCTATTGCAGCTTTACCTATGTGGGCAAATGCGCACAATTTAACGATCGGCAGCAAGACGCCTAACGTTGACGTGACCAGCTATGGTGAAATTCTCGTGCAAGACAACGACACGGTTTATCAGCAATGGAATAGCGATGCGATGCTCGGTAAAGTACGAGTGATTCAGGCGATTGCCGGACGCAGCAACTCGAAAGAAATGAATGCGCCGTTAATGGCCGCAATTACTTCTTCACAGTTCCCACCAGCCAACTACCAAACCACCACCATCATTAACCAAGATGATTCTATTTGGGGTACGGGCTCATTCGTTAAATCCTCGGCACAAGACAGCAAAACCGATTTCCCTTGGTCTTCAATGGTATTGGATGAAAACGGTGTCGTTGCAGCAAGCTGGGATCTAAAAGCAGAGTCTTCGGCGATTATCGTGCAAGATAAACAAGGTAAAGTCTTGTTTGTAAAAGAAGGTGTATTGACCGCCGATGAAATACAGCAAGTTCTAAACCTGATTGCACAAAACCTTTAGTCGCACAATTTAGCACTTAAAATTTTGACCGGAGTTGTTATAGTATAACAACTCCGGTTTTTTATTTGATGGTCGTGATGCCCCGCTTTCGTTTCGTGTCTCAATGCAAACTCATGATTGTACTTAGTGCCGTCATGCTATTGCTATGGACCAACTTCGCGGTTATTCACCATCAACTCGACCTCGATCTGCAACATCATGAGCACCATCATTGCCAGCTATTTGCGAGCGTCGTGCATGGTGCCAAATCAAACCCACTGACACTTCTCCTTGCCAATACTTCAGAGTCTCCACCTTCGCTTGCGGTGTACCAGTATCTAGAGGCTCCCGTGATTGCGCAAAGTGCGCGAGCACCACCTAAACTTATCTAAACTATACATTTCATCTTCAATACCTCGGTGACACTCGGTATTTCAATACTCACAACTGGAATGTGGGTATTCACACATATTTTGATAAGTTCTAGGATTATAAAATGAACAAATTTTCTCCCATTGCCCTTGCCTTAGGTTTCGTCGTGACGCATTCTGCTGTCGCTGAAGACGGTTTTCGCCAACACGATGCGCATGTCCACGGCGAAGTAGAATTCAATATTGCACAAGATGCGAACGAGCTTTTATTTGAAATCACCGCGCCAGGAGCGGATGTAGTTGGTTTTGAGCACGCGCCAGAAACGGAAGGACAGACACAAACTCTGACGAACGCAGTGGCGCAGTTGAGCAAACCAAATGATGTCATGATGATCTCGGCAGCGGCGCAATGTGAAGTTAAGCACGTGTCCGTTCGTCATAGTTTGGGTGACGATGAGCACCACGACCACGACCACGACCACGACCATCATGATGAAAAAGCCCATGATCAACATCAAGAAAAAAATCATGACCATGACGAACATGAACACCACGATGATCACGAACAGCATGAAACTCACAAAGAACAGACCAACCACGGTGAATTTACGGTTGAGTACCACTACCAATGTGGCCAAATTGATCAACTAGAACAGATCGAGACCCAGTGGTTTAGCCTATTCCCAAGCACAGAGAAAGTGCACGCGAATATACTGACGGATACCCAACAAAAAGCCGTCGACCTTAACTAAAAGAACACCACAATTAAGCTGTAAATCAAAAGTGAGCTTGGCGCCAATGCCAAGCTCAACTTGTTATCGATATTAATTGGAAAAACTCAATGGACAACACCTCACAATCGAAGGTGATAGACCTCAATCAGGTACATTTTTCATGGCCAGGCAATGACGACCCAACGTTAGTCATTGAAAAACTTGAGGTACGTCGTGGCGAACATTTGTTTATTAAAGGCCCAAGTGGGTGTGGCAAATCCACATTGCTAGGCTTACTCACCGGCATCAATCAAACTCAGCAGGGTTCGGTCGCGATTCTCGGCGAGGAGCTCACTCAGTTGAGTAGCCGTCAACGAGATCGCTTCCGCGCGGATAATATCGGCTATATCTTTCAGCAATTTAACCTACTGCCCTATTTAAGCGTGATTGAAAATGTCATTCTTCCTTGCCAGTTTTCTGCGCAGAGAAAGCGACGCGTAACGATCAATTTAGAACAACGAGCGAAAGAACTGCTGAGCAAACTCCACTTGAGCGACTCACTGATGCACAAACCCGTCGTGGAGCTCAGTATTGGTCAGCAGCAACGTGTAGCCGCTGCCCGCGCGCTCATTGGTAACCCACCACTGATCATTGCCGATGAACCCACCTCGTCATTGGATCACGACAATCGCAGCGCCTTCATTGAGCTCTTGTTGGAGCAAGCAAATCAAGTCAATGCCACTCTGATTTTTGTCAGTCACGATCCCACTCTCGAACCTTTATTTGATCGCAGCTTGGATCTTCGCCAAATCAATCAAGCGGGAGAGCAACAATGAATCCAACCTTGATGTTAGCGTGGAAAAGCGTCAACAATCGCCGCTTAACCGCCTTCCTGACCATTCTGACGGTGGCCGTTTCGCTTGTCTTATTACTTGGCGTTGAGCGTATTCGCACACAAGCCAAAGCCAGTTTTGCCAATACGATCTCAGGCACCGATCTGATCGTGGGCGGGCGCTCTGGTCAGGTGAACTTATTACTCTACTCCGTATTCCGCATTGGCAATGCTACGAATAATATCGACTGGAAGAGCTACCAAGAGTTTAGCCAACACCGCGCTGTGGATTGGACCATCCCCCTTTCACTAGGAGACTCACACAAAGGGTTTCGTGTTTTAGGCACCAATCAAAGCTATTTTGAACACTATCGCTATGGCAATAAACAACCTTTAAAACTCACTCAAGGCAAACCATTTACCGGTTTATTTGAAACCGTGATCGGCGCCGATGTAGCAAAGAAGTTGGGCTATCATATCGGCAGTGAGATCATTATTGCGCATGGCATTAGTGATGTGGGTTTTAGTCGTCATGACAATTTACCGTTTACCGTCGTTGGCATTTTCGCCCCAACAGGTACGCCGGTTGATAAAACGGTCCATGTCTCGCTAGAAGCCATTGAAGCGATTCACGTCGGCTGGGAGTCAGGGGCAAGAATGGGGCAAACACCGTCGGCTGATCACTTAGTCAACGCGGAGTTTCAACCCAATCAGATCACAGCCATGATGGTCGGATTGAAATCAAAAATTCAAACCTTCGCACTACAGCGTCAAATCAACACCTATACAAAAGAGCCTCTCAGCGCCATTTTACCGGGGGTCGCTTTGCATGAATTGTGGGGCATGATGTCAGTGGCTGAACAAGCGCTCATGGTGGTGTCAGGCTTTGTGGTTGTCGCGGGGTTACTCGGTATGCTCTCAAGCTTACTGACTAGCTTACAAGAAAGACGCAGAGAGATGGCGATCTTACGAGCGATGGGGGCCAGGCCGCGGCATATTTTTAGCCTACTGATCTTAGAGGCGAGTGTGCTAACCTTTATAGGAATACTGACAGGGACCGCTTTACTCTATGGTTTACTGGCGCTAGCCGGTCCTTTTGTGACTCAAAACTATGGAATTCAGTTACCTTTAGTTATGTTGTCCGATTATGAATTAGGTCTTATCGTTGCCGTGCAATTGGCCGGAACGGTGATTGGCATCTTCCCCGCGCTTCGAGCTTATCGTCAGTCTCTGAGCGATGGAATGACAATACGGGTGTAATAATGAAAAAAGTCTTTGTATTACTGTGCTGGATGCTCAGTGTCGCGTTTCCAATCTATGCCGTTGCTGAGGAAAACATTCTGACCTTAGACTGGACAGATTTAATTCCTGAAAGTGAACGTAATCAATTTGACGCGATGGGCATGCCACTTGTGACAGACCATAGCGGTGAAGCGATGCAACAATCCACCTTAGGTTCCGTCAGACAAGAACTCAATGGCAGTGAAGTGAAAATACCTGGCTTCGTTGTACCGCTAGAAGGCGATGAAGAGAAGATCACCGAATTTTTGTTGGTGCCCTACTTTGGTGCCTGTATCCATGTACCACCACCGCCACCCAATCAAATCATCTATGTGAAGTTTCCAAAAGGCGCGCCTATCCAACAGTTATGGGATGTCATTTACGTTGTAGGAACACTGAAAACCGAAACACTGAATCACGAACTGGCAGAAACGGGCTACATCATCGAAGGAACGGCCATCGAGGAGTACGATGACTATTGATGGTCATGGCAGTGAGTGCATCACGCCATGTCGTCGCTTGCATTACGTCACTCTTGATGCGTAATCATTAACAAAAAAGCAACCTGTTTATTGCCTGAAAAACGCCCTATTGCTAGATCAAGTATCGAGAGAGATACACCAGCACAGCTAGGTAAATACAGAGTAATAAGGTAATCGACAGGTGCTTTCTGAATTTATTCTCTTTGGAATACTTCATAAACCCTCGCTATTTCGATAACAATTTTAACAAATTATTATCATTGAAGGTAGCAAAATTTTCCTTTCTCTTTTTGATACTTTGATGAGACGAAAAGAACCTCTAGGCATTGGATGTCATCAGCCTTTCTATGGGATGTGACAAGGGTAAATAAACGCCTTAAGCATTGGTCCGATATTCCATTAAAACAGAACATCACTCACATGACTTTCTATAGCGAGTTTTAAGCTAAAAAGGTACATTAATCATCACGTTCATATGGGTGAAGGGAAACCAATGTCTGAAAGCCATCATGCTGTAACCGTTGAGCACCAACCAAACCAAGAAAGCCGCCACGAAAAGAAATCGAACTACGTGAAAGAGAGTTCAAGTCGCGTGCTGCACATTGCTCAAGAGCATGGTTTAGATGCGCTACTACAAACAGAATCCCCTCAAAAGCCCGCGTTAGAGCGCGCCTTATTACGTGAACGTCACCGTCGTGAGCAACGTCAAAAAAACCTAGAGAAGATCTTAAAACTGGCGCACTCAGCCTGCAGTGATGAAACCGCCGGAGAACCCGATCAAGATTGGTTATATCGCTTCTTTGATATGGCCCAAGAAGTCCATAATCCCTCAATGCAGCGACTCTGGGCGCAAGTGTTTAAGCGCGAAGTGATCAATCCTGGATCGACTTCAATGAAAGCGCTTAAAGTCTTACAAGACATGACGCCTAAAGAAGCTCAAATTCTTCAACGTGCCGCCTCACTCGCGTGCAGTTTTGGCAATGACAACAGTCGCAAACTACTGATTGGTTTTCGCGCTCGAGGTGGGTTATTCCGCTTAGGCAAACGCACTCTCACAACCAATATCAACATTGGTAACTACCAATTGCCCTATTCCAGCCTGCTCGTGTTGTTTGAACTGGGTTTGATGCATGGTACAGAACTCGAATCGGGTGAGATTAATTTGGAGTCTCCATTGCCGCTGATTTATCAGGGGAATAATCTCGTACTGCAAGTGCACAGCAAAGGCGTACGTTTACTTTACTACCGCTTTACCCCAACCGGTAACGAGTTGTGTAAGCTGCTTGGCAACAAACAAAATAGCCAATATTACGACCAACTGATCGCGATGCTCGGGCAGAAATTCTCGGTACAAGCGGAAGCGAACAGCGGTATCCATCACACCGTCTAAACCGAGAAACGATTACGTCGCTCCCATAAAAAAACGCCAGCATTGCTGGCGTTTTACGTTTTCAACTTTTGCTCGCCAAAAGACTCAATATCATGGCTTCAAGTATGCGACTTAAGCTTTAAACGCTTTGAACGCGTTAATCAAACCATTGGTCGAGCTATCGTGTGAGCTGATTTCAGCTGCGTCCGCAAGCTCAGGAAGAATTTGGTTTGCAAGTTGCTTACCAAGCTCTACACCCCACTGGTCGAAGCTGAAAATGTTCCAGATAACACCTTGCGTGAAGATTTTGTGCTCGTACATAGCAATCAAGTTACCCAACGTGCGTGGTGTAATTTGCTTAACTAAGATTGAGTTCGTTGGGCGGTTACCTTCAAATACCTTAAATGGCACGAGTGATGCCGCTTCTTCTTCCGTTTTACCGGCTTTAATAAACTCAGCTAGCACGGTATCTGCTGATTTACCAAATGCTAGCGCTTCTGTTTGTGCGAAGAAGTTCGACATCAATTTTTGGTGATGATCGCTTGCTGGGTTGTGGCTGATTGCAGGTGCAATGAAGTCACACGGGATCAGCTTAGTGCCTTGGTGAATTAACTGGTAGAAAGCATGCTGACCGTTAGTTCCTGGCTCACCCCAAATAATTGGGCCCGTTTGGTAAGTCACGGCTTCGCCGTTACGGTCTACGTATTTACCATTTGATTCCATGTTACCTTGCTGGAAGTAAGCAGCAAAACGGTGCATGTACTGATCGTAAGGTAGGATCGCTTCGGTTTCTGCACCGTGGAAGTTATTGTACCAAATACCGATAAGCGCAAGAATCACAGGAATATTGCTTTCAAGCTCAGTGGAAGCAAAGTGGTTATCCATCTCATGAGCACCATCAAGTAGCTCAACAAAGTTATCGAAACCGATAGAAAGAGAGATAGAAAGACCAATTGCCGACCATAGAGAGTAACGACCGCCAACCCAATCCCAGAATTCGAACATGTTGTCAGTATCAATACCAAACTCAGCCACAGCGGTTGCGTTCGTTGATAGCGCCGCGAAGTGTTTCGCAACGTGTGCGTTGTCACCCGCTTCAGCTAAGAACCAATCACGTGCAGAGTGCGCGTTCGTCATTGTTTCTTGAGTTGTGAATGTTTTTGATGCCACTAAGAACAGCGTCGTTTCTGGGTTTAGAGGCTTCAATGTTTCAACGATGTGCGTGCCATCGACGTTAGAAACAAAGTGCATTTTTAGGCGCGTTTTGTATGGCGTTAACGCTTCAGTCACCATGTAAGGACCAAGATCCGAACCGCCGATACCGATGTTCACGACATCCGTAATTTCTTTGCCCGTATAGCCTTTCCAGTCACCCGATACGATACGATGGGTAAACAGTTCCATTTTAGCGAGAACAGCATTAACGGCAGGCATCACATCTTTGCCATCAACCATAACTGGCTTATCGCTGCGATTACGCAAAGCCGTGTGCAACACCGCGCGTTCTTCTGTTTTGTTGATCGCTTCGCCACTGAACATCGCCTCAATTGCCGAGTGAAGTTCTGTCTCTTTTGCTAGAGCAAAAAGATGTTGTAACGTTTCTTGGTTGATTAAGTTTTTAGAGTAATCGATCAGAAGATCGTCACCAAAACGTGTAGAAAACTTGTCAAAGCGAGCTGCATCTTGAGCAAAAAGATCCGCCAGTTCCATATCTTGTGCAGATTCAAAATGAGCAGTTAGCGCTTTCCACGCTTGAGTTTGCGTTGGGTTAATATTTTTCAACATGGTCTCTATTCCGATGTTACAGTAGGCTTTATTCCTGCCAGTGCATCACTCGCGAGGAATCCCCGATTTTAAGCAAAATTAGAAGCTATTCCTGATGTTTGGGCACCACGGCGCAAACACAAGGTTATGTTATTTATTTTCAATGGCCAATTATGGCTCAGTGCAAACTCAATCACATTGAGGCATATCACGTTCAAAAGCTTCGCTTCTCTATCGGCCATTCTAAATCTGTGGCATTCGGCATTCACCTAGTCAGATTCATAGGATTTTCGCCGACAAGGTCCTGATCCAAATAACGTTAAACCAAGATGCCATAAACAACAAAGGGAACGCAACCGCGTTCCCTTTTCAATGTATTTAGTCTGAATATACCATATCAACGCGTGGCGTTAACTTGGTCACCAGCTCGTAAGCAATGGTGCCAATATGGGCGGCGACCTCTTCTGATGGAAGATCATTCCCCCACATGATGGCTTCATCCCCTACGCTATCGCATGCATCAGGCCCTAAATCGACCGTTAACATATCCATAGAGACTCGACCAGCAATAGGGACACGACGACCGTTCACCAGCACTGGCGTACCGTTCGGGGCCGTTCTCGGGTAACCATCACCATAACCAATCGCAATCACACCCACTTTGGTATCACGCTCGCTGGTCCAAATGCCACCGTAACCGATGCTCTCCCCTTTTTTCACTTCGCGAACCGCGATTAAATGTGATTTCAAGGTCATGACTGGACGGTAACCCAACTCTGCCGCAGATTTATCACTGAATGGCGACACGCCATACATAATAATCCCCGGGCGAACCCATTCTAGCTGGCTTTCTGGCCAAGCTAAAATACCAGCAGAAGCGGCAAGTGAACGCTCACCTTGGTAGTCTTGAGTCAAAGCGAGGAACTGTTCGGTTTGTTCGACCGTCGTGGATTTTTCTAGTTCATCGGCACTGGCAAAGTGGCTCATAAAACGCAGCGGTTTCGCTACGTTCTCACACGCATTCAAGCGAGCGATAAAAGACTCAAGCTGCTCAGGACGCACGCCTAAGCGGTGCATACCACTGTCGATTTTTAGCCATACTTGAACCGGTGCTTCAAGTTGGGCATTTTCTAATGCTTCCAACTGCTCAATGCAATGCAAACCGGCTTGGATATTATTGGTCACCAAAACAGGTAAGTCACCCGACGAGTAAAACCCTTCTAACAGTAAGATTGGCGTAACGATGCCTGCCGCACGCAATTGCAACGCTTCCTCGATACGCGCAACACCAAAAGCATCCGCGTCTTGGGCGTGCTTGGCAATATGACGCAATCCATGGCCATAGCCATTCGCTTTCACCACCGCCATAATTTTACTATTGGGAGCTTGCTGTTTGACTTGCTGCAAGTTGTGCTTTAACGCAGCAAGATCAACATGCGCCGTTGCGGCCTTCATGTAACTCATAGTGTTATTCGTCATCCATATCAAACGCAGGTCCCGCATAATTATCAAAGCGAGAATATTGCCCTTGGAAGGTCAAACGCACCGAACCGATCGGGCCGTTACGTTGCTTACCAAGAATAATCTCTGCGGTGCCCTTCATTGAGCTATCTGGGTTATAAACTTCATCGCGGTAGATAAACATAATCAAATCGGCATCCTGCTCGATCGCGCCTGATTCACGCAAATCTGAGTTGATTGGACGTTTGTCCGCGCGTTGCTCTAGGGAACGGTTAAGCTGCGAAAGTGCCACAACAGGCACGTTAAGCTCTTTTGCTAACGCCTTCAATGAGCGCGAAATTTCAGAAATTTCTAGAGTACGGTTATCTTGCATACCCGGTACTCGCATCAACTGCAAGTAGTCGACCATGATCATACTCAAGCCACCGGCATCACGCGCGATACGACGAGCGCGTGAACGCAATTCGGTCGGTGTTAAGCCTGAGCTGTCATCGATGTACATATTTTTCTTCTGCATGAGAATACCCATGGTCGAAGAAATACGCGCCCAGTCTTCATCATCCAACTGGCCGGTACGAATTTTGGTTTGATCCACACGAGAAAGCGATGCCAACATACGCATCATTAGCTGTTCAGCAGGCATCTCTAGAGAGAAGATGAGAACCGGCTTGTCTTGATCCATCGCGGCGTTTTCACACAAGTTCATCGCAAAGGTGGTTTTACCCATCGATGGACGGGCTGCAACGATGATCAAATCTGAGCCTTGTAGTCCGGCGGTTTTCTTATTTAGGTCGTGGAAACCCGTATTAACGCCAGTCACACCATCTTGTGGCGATTTATACAGTAACTCGATACGCTCAAGCGTTTTCTCTAAGATGTTATCAACGCTTTGTGGGCCTTCATTCTCTGTCGTGCGCGACTCTGCAATCGCAAAGACTTTGCTCTCTGCGAGATCAAGCAAATCGTCAGATGAACGACCTTGCGGATCATAGCCTGAATCGGCGATTTCATTCGCTACACTGATCAAGTTACGCACCAATGCACGCTCTGCCACGATATCGGCATAAGCGTTAATGTTCGCAGCACTTGGGGTGTTTTTAACTAAATCCGCTAGGTACGCAAAACCACCGACATCTTCAAGCTGCTCATGCTGCTCAAGGTGCTCGGATAATGTGATCAAGTCGAGTGGCTTACTGTCTTCAAGGATGCGTTTCACCGCCTCAAAAACCAGTCGATGCGGACGGCTATAAAAGTCGCTCGCCATGACTCGTTCTGCAACCGTATCCCAGCGCTCATTATCCAGCAACAGGCCACCGATAACGGATTGCTCTGCTTCTAATGAATGTGGTGGGACTTTTATTGCATCCACTTGTGCATCAGGATGTTTACGTTTGCGATTGTCCGGACGGGTATCTGCCATGGTTTTGCTCAACTACTTTTCGTGGAGGTTCATTATAATGAGAATACACCACTTGTCTTTAGGCAAACCCAAGTTTGTGTTGTTCTCAGGGAGAATTAACTTATTGCTGACGGTGTGGCATTCTATCCACATTATCATTCTGACCTTATCATAGTGGTCGTTTATTTAATTTTTGAGGGACTTCGTGTCGAAAGTTTGGCTAGCCGGTTTAGGTTTAATGAGCTCTATGCTCGCCCATGCACAAGAAACAGAACAGACGGACGATATTGAAATCGCTTCTCCGTGGAGCACTGAAGTTGAATTTGGCTATCAATCCCACTCTGGTAATTCCGACTCTGAAGCTTTGAACTCACGCCTTAATGCTGAATACATCAAAGGGCGTTATCGTACGAGTGGCGAATGGAAATACTACCTACTGTACAAAGATGGCGAAGAGGACAAACGTCAATCCACTTACAGCGCGCAAAGTGATTTCAAATTAGGGGCCAAAACTTATGCCTATGGCAGCTTTAAAGGTGTCGATTCACGTTATACCGCGTATTTTAAAGACTACACCTTCTCAGGCGGATTGGGTTATCAATTCTCAAATACAGATCAATTTGTTTTAGAGGTCGAATTTGGTCCAGGCTTTCGCTACCAAGAGCCAAACCAAGATGAAATCGATGATGATGACATCATCTTTCCTGAAATCGTCGAAGAAGCGATCTTTCGTGGCAATGTGAATACTCGGTGGCAGGCGTTAGATAACTTATCTATCGCGGTGGACATGACAGCCGTCTCAGGCCACAGTAACACGCGAATCGATACCGACATCAGTGCCACCAACAACATTACCGAAGACATCGCTTTGAAGCTCGCTCATTCACGCCAATATCATGACCGCGTGCCTACCGGCCTGGCAAAATCAGACAGCGTGTTTTCGGTCAATTTACTGTTTATCTTCTAATACCCTCGAAAAGTAGTACACGATCAACATTGGCCTGCAAACAAGCAAAGACGGATGTTGATTGGTATGACATTGAGGGGTAGCAATCTTTCCCCAAATTTCAGACAAAAAAAAGCACCTGTAAACAGGTGCTTTTAATAATACGTCTTGAAACTGAAAATTACTTCTCAGCAACAACTTGTAGGTTAACTGTAGCGAAAACTTCAGAGTGAAGTTGAACGCTGATCGCGAACTCACCAGTGTTACGTAGAGCGCCTTCTGGAAGACGAACTTCGCTTTTCACAACTTTAACGCCAGCAGCAGTGATTGCTTCAGCGATGTCGCGAGTACCGATAGAACCGAATAGTTTACCTTCGTCACCAGCTTTAGAAGCAAGTACAACTGCTTCTAGTGCGTTAACTTGCTCAGCACGAGCTTCAGCAGCTGCTAGTTGCTCAGCAACTTTAGCTTCTAGTTCAGCACGGCGAGTTTCGAACATTTCAACGTTAGCTTTAGTAGCCATAACTGCTTTACCCTGTGGGATAAGGAAGTTACGTGCATAGCCAGATTTAACGTTTACTGCGTCGCCAAGTGCACCTAGGTTACCGATTTTATCAAGTAGAATAACTTGCATTATTTAATCCTCTGTCTTAATAAAACGAACCGATTACTGATGTTTGTCAGTGTACGGTAGTAGAGCTAGGTAGCGTGAACGCTTGATAGCACGAGCTAGTTGACGCTGGTATTTAGCGCTTGTACCAGTGATACGGCTAGGAACAATTTTACCAGCTTCAGTGATGTAGTTTTTAAGAGTTGCTACGTCTTTGTAATCAATCTCTTGTACGCCTTCTGCAGTGAAACGGCAGAATTTACGACGACGGAAGAAACGAGCCATGGGCTATCTCCTGATCTTAAATATAAGTGATGTGGTCAGCATGCAACACTATTTTACCAATGCCATTACGGCCGGTTTGGTAAGCGACAAAGCCTCCTACCTTAATGTTACTGCCTAGTACTAAGTTTTGAGTTAATGCTTGCGACCTTGCCCCACTGATGACGACTGGCATACGACAATAAACTTGACGAACTAAGTCGGCCTCAATGACAGTAGAACGGTGCTCTAACCAAAAACGGCAGTGCTCTATTCCACTAGGGCTTTTACTACGAATGGGAGGCTTAGCGACGCTGCCACTTAACTCCATTCGATTGGTCATACAATCAATTACTCAGCAGCAGCTGGACGCTCTGAACGCTCTTCACGATCTTCGCGACGAGGAGCACGCTCTTCTTTCTGCTTAAGCATGATAGATTGCTCAGTGATCGCTGCTTTAGTACGCATGATCATGTTACGTAGAACTGCATCGTTAAAACGGAAAGCAGTTTCTAGCTCATCAATTACAGCTTGGTCAGCTTCAACGTTCATAAGAACGTAGTGAGCTTTGTGAAGCTTGTTGATTGGGTAAGCCAGTTGACGACGGCCCCAATCTTCTAGACGGTGTACAGTACCGCCTGCTTCAGTGATAGAACCAGTGTAACGTTCGATCATGCCCGCAACCTGTTCGCTTTGATCAGGGTGAACCATGAATACGATTTCGTAATGACGCATGTGTTGCTCCTTACGGATTATTAGCTTCCACGAGTGGCCCGGTCGTCCAGAGGAAGCAAGGAACTAAAGATAAATGACCGAGTTTTAAGGAGCACGAATAGTACAGAAAGAGAGCAAGTTAAGCAAGAGAAATGTCGCGGATAAAAGGGAGCGTAGTGAGCCAAGAAACAAACAGCAAGCGCCCGATAAACGAGCGCTCAACGAATGATCCAAATCGAGTGTTAATCTTCATCCACATATTGCGCTTGAAGATAATTTTGCAGCCCACTTAAGCGGATGAGACCTAACTGAGTTTCAAGCCAATCGACATGCTCTTCTTCGTCTTCAAGGATTTCTTGAAATAAATCGCGTGAGACATAATCACGCACATCTTCGGCGTAGGCAATGGCGTCTTTAAGATCAGGAATCGCGATCATTTCGAGCTTCAAATCACACTCAAGCATCTCTTGTGTATCTTCACCAATCATCAGCTTTCCCAGATCTTGTAAATTAGGGAGCCCTTCCAGAAAGAGAATGCGCTCAATTAAATGGTCGGCATGCTTCATCTCATCGATTGATTCGTGATACTCCTTGTCAGCAAGATGTTTTAGCCCCCAATCTTTATACATACGCGCATGCAAAAAATATTGGTTAATGGCGACAAGTTCATTGCCAAGGATTTTATTGAGGTGTTGGATAATAATTGGATCGCCTTTCATGGGATAACCCTCCTTGTTGGTTCATTTAACTGTAGAACCAATCAACAAAGAGTCAAAAAGCGAACGGCGGTTTAGCAGGCTTGTTTATACAATTGGGGTGCGGTTTCGTTCAGGATTAGCTTTGCCTGTTTAATGCATTTTCCGCATTGCGAGCCTAGAGCGGTGCACTTTTTGATGCTGCGCATATCGGCAATGCCTTCTTCCAATACTAACTGCCTGATTTTTTTATCAGAGACACCATGACAAAGACAAACGTACATCTTGATTCCTAAAACGTAAACTACGCAAAGAAATATAAACGAGAAGCGTTATTATTACCACTTAGATCTAGTCAAAATTTAAGACCGATTCGCTATATAGAAAACGTTTTTTAGCGATTTTTAGAGGGCAAAAACGTGCAATGACACGGCAGATAATAGAGAGGCAAATAAGGGGTTGTTTTGGTAGGAATAAAGGAGAGGGAAGAAGATTAAGACGGTCGTTTTACTTATAACCGAAAATAAAAAAGGGAAGCCGAAGCTTCCCTTTTCAAATGCGGTATTACTATACCTTCATTTAATTCCTAAGAATTATTCGAAGATTTTAGCTACAACACCAGCACCTACAGTACGGCCACCTTCACGGATAGCGAAACGTAGGCCATCATCCATTGCGATTGGAGCGATTAGCTCAACGATCATTTGGATGTTGTCGCCTGGCATTACCATTTCTACGCCTTCTGGTAGAGAGATATCACCAGTTACGTCAGTTGTACGGAAGTAGAACTGTGGACGGTAGCCTTTGAAGAACGGAGTATGACGGCCGCCTTCATCTTTAGAAAGTACGTATACTTCTGACTCGAACTTAGTGTGTGGAGTGATTGAACCAGGCTTAGCAAGTACTTGGCCACGTTCAACGTCATCACGCTTAGTACCACGTAGAAGTGCACCAACGTTCTCACCTGCACGACCTTCGTCAAGCAGTTTACGGAACATTTCAACACCAGTACAAGTAGTAGTCGTAGTATCTTTGATACCGATGATTGCTACTTCGTCACCTACGTTTAGGATACCGCGCTCGATACGGCCAGTTACTACTGTACCACGACCTTGGATTGAGAATACGTCTTCGATTGGCATTAGGAATGGCATATCGATTGCACGCTCAGGTTCTGGAATGTAAGAATCTAGAGCTTCTGCAAGTTCAATGATCTTAGCTTCCCACTGCTCTTCGCCGTTTAGTGCGCCTAGTGCAGAACCTTGGATAACTGGTAGGTCATCACCTGGGAAATCGTACTCAGAAAGAAGTTCACGAACTTCCATTTCTACTAGTTCAAGTAGCTCTTCGTCATCTACCATGTCACATTTGTTCATGAATACGATGATGTAAGGGATACCAACCTGACGGCCTAGTAGGATGTGCTCACGAGTTTGAGGCATTGGACCATCAGTTGCAGCAACAACTAGGATACCGCCGTCCATTTGTGCAGCACCAGTGATCATGTTTTTAACATAATCCGCGTGTCCTGGACAGTCTACGTGTGCGTAGTGACGTGCTGGAGTATCGTACTCTACGTGAGAAGTAGAGATTGTGATGCCGCGCTCGCGCTCTTCAGGAGCGTTATCGATTGAAGCGAAGTCACGAGCAGAACCGCCGTATACTTTAGATAGAGTAGTACAGATAGCTGCAGTAAGAGTAGTTTTACCGTGGTCAACGTGGCCGATAGTACCAACGTTTACGTGCGGTTTTACACGTTCAAATTTTT
>NZ_JTKH01000002.1 GCF_000827885.1 Vibrio renipiscarius
CCATCGTCTTTAATGACGATGTAAATGCGGGCAATGACCACATTTCGGATGAAGAAGACGATCCGGCCAATACGCCATTAGGCGTGGTGATCACCAGTCTGCCAGAATCAGGCGTGCTGCTCTATGATGGCCAAGCATTAACCGATGAAGATCTGACCCAATTTGATGACAACGGCGAGGTGATTGGCGAGCTGAAAACCTTCGACCCAACGTTGTTTACGTATGAAAACGATGACGAATCGACCGGCTTCTTCCTGGGCGTAAAAGAAGAGCCCGAAGGCTTTGAAGGCGATGAAAGTACCACCTCCTTCCTTAACTGGGGTGAGCCCGTCGATGGCGACCCAACCCAACGCGTGCTGACCTTTGAAGGCAGCGACGACGTGATCCGAATCACCGCTGAATCCAACAACGACCAACCACTGACGCAATACTTTGGTGATAAAAACCACATTGGTTACGGTCTGGGTGTGGGCAATGGGGATGGTATCCAAGCAAACGAATCGATCGTGATTGATATGTCAGAGCGTCCGGCAGATTCGGTCACGCTCGGTCTGGATGGTTTAGGCGGTTGGTTCTATGAAGCGCAACAAGCCAACCCAACCAGCGTCTTGATCACCGTGTATCTGGATGATGGCAGCACGATTGTCAAAGAGGTCACTAAAGAGACCTCAGGCAATAGCGATTTGTTCAAAGAAATTGAAATCTTTGCCTCAGAAGGGCAAGAAGGCGCGCAAATCACCAGTGTGGAAGTCTCCACCATTGGTAACGGCAACTGGGAGCTGCGCTACTTTGAAGCGAACCCTGCGGACGACAGTTTTGACTACCGCGCCGTCGACAGTGACGACAACGTCAGTGAAGAGCGCACCGTGAGTCTTGTTGAAGCCGATAATGCGCCGCCAATTGCAACCGACGATCCGGTGGCGTTTGAAGTGGCACTGGGTCAATTTAACGGTGACGACTGGAGTCATCCTGATGCGCAGGTCAGCGGCAGCTACCAAGGTGATGACAAAGACATTACCGAGAGTGGCGTGAAACGCGGCGTTGAGGGCGATGAAAACGGCGGCCCAGGCGCGCAAATTCAATACAACCGCACAGACGGTGAGTCGGAGCAATTTAGAATTGATCTTGATGAGCCAGTGACCGAGTTTACTTTCTCTGTCTCAAATCTATTTAAAGACGAAGGCGGTAACGGCAACCACGAGCAAGGCAAATGGGTGGCTTATTTCGGTGATAATGCGGTGGCCAGCGGATTGTTTATCGCCAATGAAGGCAACAGTAACGGCACCTACAGCTTTGATGAAAGCGCACTAGGCGGCGTAGCGTTTGACAGCATCGTGTTTGAGTCGGTGGACTTTGTCAACGAGCCGAGCCGAGGTTCGGATTCTTCCGATTACTTCCTGACCGGCTTTAAAGCGTCAAGCGACGGCGCGTATGTCGCCAATCAAGGCGACGTATTGCAAATCCCGGTCTCTGAGCTGCTGGGTAACGATGCCGATCCTGATGGCGACAACATCCGCTTTACCCATGTGTCGGATGCCAACAACGCCAACATCTGGATTGAAGATGGCATCGTCTATATCGATTTGGATGATGAGTTTAGCGGCGATACGCATTTTGACTACGTCATTACCGATGATAAAGGCGGCTTTGATGAAGCCAAGGTCTCCATCATTGTGAACCCGCTGCCAACGCCAGTGGAGGTCGAGTCGATTGACCTGCTTGATACCACCGTGGTGGAAGGGGATAACCTCGTTTATCAAGTGGCGCTGGAAGATGGCGTGCTGGAAGAGACTCGTTACAGCATCGACTTTGGTGCGGATGACGACACCGCGACCGACAACGACGTGGATTTAAGCACCGCTCAATTTACCAATGGCGTCACGTTTGACTCGGCGACCAATGAAATCGTCGTGCCGATTGGGATCAGCAATTTCAGTATTGTCATCCCAACCGTCGTTGATGGCATTTACGAGCTCACCGAAGATTACACCTTAACCATTGGTGGTGTGAGCGGTGAAGGCAACATCGAAAACGTCGATATTCCTCAAGTCCAAGTCTCGGACGATGTGGATGTTAGCGAAGGTCAATCTGCGGTGTTTACCGTTTCGTTGAGCACGCCAACGGAAGCGCCTACCACGATCAACTTAGGCATTAGCCATGTTACCACTCAAAGCGACGACATCAGCAGCATGGTGGTGGAGTTTGACGGTGAGAATGGCTGGGAAACCCTTGCCGTGGCCAACAATGGCGACGTTACGTTGCCTACGGGGATCAACGAAGTCCGCGTGACCGTCCCAACGGTGGATGACAACAATGCGCCGATTTACGAAGGGCCAGAAAGCTTTGAGTTAATCGCCAGTGGCGTCGTGGGGGCACAAGGCAGCGACAAAGGTGTCGCGACCATCTTTGATGATGGCAGCATCGATCCGAATGGACCAACGCCTGCAGACGATGACCGCCCAGTGGTCACCGATGTCAGCGAGCCAACCGTTGAAGAGGGCGGCATAGCGACCTTCGATGTCACGCTTTCTTCTAGCAGTACCACGCCAACCACCATGACGTTGAATTTGTCAGAAGGCAGTGCAACGGATCCGGCGGATTTCAACGGCAGTTCAGTGACCGTGAAATACGGCGCCACAACGCAAGTTCTGCCAGTGACCAACGACGGCACGGTGCAATTTGATTTGCCCGCGGGTGAGTCGAGTTTTGAAGTGTTGGTGCAAACCAATGATGACGTTATCGTCGATGATAATGAAACATTCAACCTTGCCGCCGCGACGGAATATCAACAAAACGATGTGGATGGTGATGCGACCATCACCGATGATGTTGATCCCGCGACGATCACCTTAACGGGCCCAGAGTCGGTGATGGAAGGCGCCCAAACCGGTGAATTTACCATTACACTCGCTGATCCGGCGAAGCCAAGCGGCACGCCGCTCGCGCCGGCCGGTAGCATCATCACCTTAAGCTACAGCTACGTGAATGCCGATGGCGATGACATTGTTGAAGTGCTCCAAGCAACCGTCAATCCGGATGGTTACACCGCAAACTTCACCATTGATACGGTACAAGACGATGTCTATGAAGAAGGTCAAGCCTTCACGGTATCGGTGGTGTCGGTAACCGATGATCAAAACAACAATATCTTTGAAGCGCTGGACTTAAGTAACGCCAACCAACATGTGTTGATTGATGACAGCAAAGACAACCCGCCAGAAGCGGAAGACTTTGATGTTGAACTGGATTCAAATGGCGGCGCTGCCATCGTCTTTAATGACGATGTGAATGCGGGCAATGACCACATCTCGGATGAAGAAGACGATCCGGCCAATACGCCATTAGGCGTGGTGATCACCAGTCTGCCTGAATCGGGCGTGCTGCTTTATGATGGCCAAGCATTAACGGATGAAGATCTGACCCAATTTGATGACAACGGCGAGGTGATTGGCGAGCTGAAAACCTTCGACCCAACGCTGTTTACCTATGAAAACGATGACGAATCGACCGGCTTCTTCCTAGGCGTAAAAGAAGAGCCCGAAGGCTTTGAAGGCGATGAAAGTACCACCTCCTTCCTTAACTGGGGTGAGCCCGTCGATGGCGACCCAACCCAACGCGTGCTGACCTTTGAAGGCAGCGACGACGTGATCCGAATCACCGCGGAATCCAACAACGACCAACCACTGACGCAATACTTTGGTGATAAAAACCACATTGGTTACGGTCTGGGTGTGGGCAATGGGGATGGGATCCAAGCAAACGAATCGATCGTGATTGATATGTCAGAGCGTCCGGCAGATTCGGTCACGCTCGGTCTGGATGGCTTAGGCGGCTGGTTCTATGACGCGCAACAAGCCAACCCAACCAGCGTCTTGATCACCGTGTCTCTGGATGATGGCAGCACGATTGTCAAAGAGGTCACCAAAGAGACCTCAGGCAATAGCGACTTGTTCAAAGAAATCGAAATCTTTGCCTCAGAAGGGCAAGAAGGCGCGCAAATCACCAGTGTGGAAGTCTCCACCATTGGCGACGGCAACTGGGAACTGCGCTACTTTGAAGCGAACCCTGCGGACGACAGTTTTGACTACCGCGCCGTCGACAGTGACGACAACGTCAGTGAAGAGCGCACCGTGAGTCTTGTTGAAGCCGATAATGCGCCGCCAATTGCAACCGACGATCCGGTGGCGTTTGAAGTGGCACTGGGTCAATTTAACGGTGACGACTGGAGCCATCCTGATGCGCAGGTCAGCGGCAGCTACCAAGGTGATGACAAAGACATTACTGAGAGTGGCGTGAAACGCGGCGTTGAGGGCGATGAAAACGGCGGCCCAGGCGCGCAAATTCAATACAACCGCACAGACGGTGAGTCGGAGCAATTTAGAATTGATCTCGATGAGCCTGTGACCGAGTTCAGTTTCTCCGTGTCAAACTTGTATAAAAACGAAGGCGGCAGCGGCAACCACGAGCAAGGCAAATGGGTGGCTTACTTCGGTGAGAACGCGGTGGCCAGCGGATTGTTTATCGCCAATGAAGGCAACAGTAACGGCACCTACAGCTTTGATGAAAGTGCCTTAGGCGGCGTAGCGTTTGACAGCATCGTGTTTGAGTCGGTCGACTTTGTTAACGAGCCGAGCCGAGGTTCGGACTCTTCCGATTACTTCCTGACCGGCTTTAAAGCGTCAAGCGACGGCGCGTATGTCGCCAATCAAGGCGACGTATTGCAAATCCCAGTCTCTGAGCTGCTGGGTAATGATGCCGATCCTGATGGCGACAACATCCGCTTTACCCACGTGTCGGATGCCAACAACGCCAACATCTGGATTGAAGATGGCATCGTCTATAT
>NZ_JTKH01000020.1 GCF_000827885.1 Vibrio renipiscarius
GCAAATGACAGATAGCGGAACAAGAACTTGGCCGTTGTGTTGCTCTAGCAGCAACTGGAAAGTCAAAGAGGATTTAATTTGTCTCATAGCACCAATCTCCGTTGTGAGGAGTCTATACTATGGAAGAGGATTCGTTAGCCTGTTTGCATTAGTCAGGCTTTTTTGGCAAGTTAAGCGGAACAACTTTTAGCAGTGTTTAGGCCCAAAAAGCACCTATACGGCAAAAGCTGGGCACAAATTGGGCCCTTCAAAATTATAACCCCTTCAAATACATGACAATAAGTCCGCGTTCGTCCAATCAAGCATTGGAGCGATGGAGAACTTGCACGAGTGAGTCATAAATCTGAGTTCCAGTCTATTGGCGTAGGTTTTGCGATTAAAATAAGCCGAATATTGTAATCACTTCCAAAGTTGTGCGCCAATTTATCTTAAGGTATATCGTTTATCACGTAATATTGATAAGTTAGAGAGTTCGACGCTGTAGGTATGTAAAGTCTAGATTGCTGTCGATAACAAAATGAACAAACAACACCATTGATTGTTAAATGGTATAATATTAACAAAATCCAATGGTTATGGTGATGAACTTGGATCTAGAGCTAGTGAAACAGATCGAAGAGATTTGTGCCACGAGAGGCGTTCGACTGACACCTCAAAGAAAAACCGTTTTTCAATTGATCTGTGCCAGTCCAAAAGCATCAAGTGCTTATGAATTATTAGAGCAATTGAAGGCCACTGAACCACAAGCAAAGCCACCGACGGTTTATCGGGCCCTGGACTTTTTATTAGAGCAAGGCTTTATCCATCGAGTAGAGTCAACCAACAGTTTTATTCAATGTTGCTCGTGTAACGCACATAAACATTATTCGCATCTGCTTATTTGCGACAAATGTAGTAACGTGATCGAGCTACAAGATGATAATTTAGTCGCCCTGCTGGCGAGTAACGCAGAAAAACATGGCTTTACCATTACAAATCATGTGATTGAATCTCATGGAATTTGTCAGTCATGTTCTTCTGATAACAAAGAATAATGATGGTATAGAAGAGTATTATGCGCGCTGAATTTGTAAACCCGTTTTTGGCTTCACTGATGAACGTCCTAAAAACGATGGCTTCGCTAGAGCTGAAGCCGCAAAAGCCTCGTGTAAAGAAAGACGAGATTGCACGTGGTGATGTATCAGGCCTAATCGGGATGGTTGGTCCGCAGACTCGCGGTTCAATGTCGATTACTTTTGATGAAAGTTTAGCATTAGAAATCATGGAGAACATGCTGGGTGAACGCCCAAATGGTCTTAATGATGAAGTAACCGATATGGTCGGTGAAATTACCAATATGGTCACTGGTGGTGCAAAGCGTATTCTTGCCGAAAGCGGCTTTGATTTTGATATGGCAACCCCCATTGTCGTATCAGGTAAAGGCCACACCATTCGACATAAGTGCGACGGTGCGATCATTCTGATGCCTTTTACCTCTCAGTGGGGAAATGCTTTTATCGAAATTTGTTTCGAATAAACATCAGGCCACCAATGAAAAAGCTTCCTTCTGGAAGCTTTTTTGTTTTCCAATTGATTCGTTCAGCTCAAAGAGCTTTTGGATCATGGCAACCCCTACGCAGGTTAAGCGGCTTTTAGTACATGGGTAACCGAAAGCTATTTATCCTCTCAATCGGCTATTGAATCACATTTTTCTGCTTAAGCACGACAATACACTGCTCGACCAACGCTTCAATTGGCTGCTCTCCTGCTGGCAAATCAATCTCCGCTTTTAATGGCGCTTCGTAGTCAGAATCAATACCCGTGAAGTTAGCGATCTCGCCTGCTCGCGCTTTTTTATATAGCCCTTTGGGATCGCGTTGCTCACAAACATCTAAAGACGCATTGACGAACACTTCCAAAAATTCTCCATCAGGAAATAAATCACGCACTAATTGGCGCTCTGCGCGATGCGGTGAAATAAAAGCGGATAATACGATCAATCCCGCATCCACCATCAACTTCGCTAACTCTCCAATGCGGCGAATATTCTCACGGCGATCTTGATCCGAAAAACCTAAATCACCGCACAAACCATGACGTACGTTATCCCCATCCAATAGATAGGTATGAAAGCCCTGCTCAACCAATTTATTTTCCAACGCACCCGCGATCGTCGACTTACCTGCGCCCGATAAACCGGTAAACCACAATAGAACGGGTTTTTGTTGTTTTAATTTAGCACGCTGGGTTTTATCAACACTATGTTGATGCCAAACGATGTTCTCATCTTTCACTGCCGTATCCGTTGTCATTATTTACGTCCTTAATAAGGGAAGAAGAGTGGGATTAAAGTCAGTACTAAGACCGAATAAACAATCGATAGTGGGATCCCAACTCGTACATAATCCGTTAATTTGTAATTTCCTACGCTGTACACCAGCAAATTGGTTTGATAACCATAGGGAGAGATAAAGCTCGCACTCGCGCCAAACAGCACCGCCATAATAAAGGGCATTGGGTCAACGCCATAACCGAGTGCCATGCTATAGCCAATAGGAAACGCCAGCGCAGCCGCGGCATTATTGGTAACGAGCTCGGTTAAGATCAGCGTAAGTAAGTAAGTTGCCACCAGCGCACCAAAGACTCCCCAACCATTAAAGGTTTCGATAAAGACTTGCCCGAGTTTCTCCGACAAGCCCGATGAAAGCATCAGTTGTGCGATGGATAACGCTGAACCCACAATCACGACAATATCAATGGGAAAGCGACGACGCAGTTCCCCAAGCTGAACGATGCCGAATACCAAACAGGCTAATAGATAAACCAACAAGCCTTTGATCAATGGCACCCACTCTAGCAAAGCCAATGCAATCACCGAGCTAAAACCCAGTAGCACGAAGCTCGATTTTTGGAAATCGAGACGCGCGCTCGAATCAAGGTCATTGATCAAGACGAATTCTTTGCGGTGTGCACGACGCTCCGCTTCAAAACGTTTTCCTGGCACCAATACTAAGGTATCACCGGCGTTCAGCGTGACATTACCTAAGCCGCCTTCTAACCGCTCATGACCACGGCGAATCGCGACGACGACCGCATCAAAACGATCACGAAAATGACTGGTTTTGAGCGTCTTATTACAAAAACTGGCCGAGGAACTGACCACCACCTCCATAAAACTTTGCCCATTTAAGTGGTGCTGGCCAAATAAGGTTAAACCTTGAATCTCTTGGAGTGTGGCGACACTTTCAATATCACCACAAAACAACAGTCTATCTCTCGCTTCTAGCACAAACTCAGGATCAACCGATGGCATGGTTTTTCCATTGCGGATCACTTCAGCAAGAAACAGTTTGCGCAAAGCGCGTAAATTATTTTTCGCGATACTGCGCCCCACTAAAGGGGATCCCGGCTCAACTCGAGCTTCAAGAAAATAAGGCAAATCATCTTGTGATTGATCGTCGTAATTGGGTAATAAGTAGCTCAGAGGGATCAAGATCAACATGCCACCAAACAAGACCGACAAACCGATCAAGGTTGGGGTAAAAAAGCCCAAACTTGGCAGCCCCGCATCTTCGACAAAACTATTAATGATCAAGTTAGTCGAAGTGCCGATCAAGGTTAGCGTACCGCCTAAGATGGCCGCATAAGAGAGCGGGATAAGCAATTTTGATGGTGCATGTTGTTGATTGCGCTTAATCGCTCCAATCAAAGAAACGACCACTGCGGTATTGTTGGTAAACGAGGACAGTAATGCTGTCGATATCCCCATTTTTGCGACAACCGAGGCTAATCTGCCCGTCGACAGACTGCGGCTAACCCAGCTTATCAATAACGTTTTCTCTAATGCACTAGAGGCTAAGATCAGTAGCACTAGTGTAAGTAAAGAGGAGTTCGTAAAGTTAGTTGCCACTTCATTGAGTTCAATTAAGCCAGCCATAAAAGCAATAAACGCTGCGCCAGCAAAAATAAAGCTTGGTTTGGCACGTGTTACGATCAGACATACGACAATGCCCAGTAAGATAGCTAACACAAATCCTTGTTGCCACATACCGCTTCCCCACTTCACCAATCCATTGTCTTTATCGGCCATCGAAACCTGCACTTCGCTTTCCTGCTCGGTGCAGATTTCGACGACTTAATACATCACTACTGGGTGATTATTTAAGTAATTGGCTGATATCTTTTGCTTCCCAATGTGGGAAGTGCTTGCGAACTAACGCGTTGAACTCTAATTCAAAAGCAGAAATATCTCCGCTTTGCAGTTCCACTTGGCTCAAGCTTTCTCGTACCAAACCCGCCCCCACCGTCACGTTCGTTAAGCGGTCAATCACGACAAAACCACCGGTATCTTGGCAATCGGTATAGCTATCCAGTGCTACTGATTCAGTGAGTGTCCACTCACATAAACCAATACCATTGAGTGGTAGTTCGACGGCGCTATGAGTTGAAAGGTTATTGATGTCATATTGATGACGAATCGATTCAACACAACCTACCGTCTTCTTACCGGCGATTTTAATATCGTATTCGCGACCCGGCTGCAGCGCTTGCTCTGTCATCCATACGACGTCCGCCAACAAGTGATTACTTGATTCCACTTGGGCGTTGTCCAATACCAATAAATCACCACGGCTGATATCAATTTCATCTTCGAGCGTTAGCGTAACGGCTTGTCCGGCATACGCGGTAGGTAAGTCACCATCGAAGGTAACAATTCGCGCCACTTTCGAGCTTTTGCCTGATGGCAAAGCTTGAACGCTATCACCGACATTGATCGTGCCTGAGGCTATCGTGCCAGCAAAGCCACGGAAATCGAGATTTGGTCGGTTGACGTATTGGATTGGGAAACGGAAATCCCCGCCGTCCTTATCCTGATCGATGTCGATATTTTCCAAGATTTCCAACAACGGCTGACCATCAAACCAGCTCATTTTTGAACTTGGTTCAACCACGTTATCGCCTTCAAGCGCCGAGAGTGGCAAGATCTGAATATTGGTTTCACCGCGTAGGTTTTCTGAGAACTTCAAATACTCATCGCGAATCGTCTCAAACCGATCTTGAGAGTAATTGACAAGATCCATTTTGTTTACCGCAACCACAAAATGCTTAAGACCCAGTAAGTTAGCGATAAATGAATGACGACGAGTTTGACCCAACACCCCTTTGCGTGCATCAATTAAGATCACGGCAACATCACAGGTAGAGGCGCCCGTGGCCATATTACGCGTGTACTGCTCGTGCCCCGGGGTATCTGAAATGATGAACTTACGTTTTTGGGTAGAGAAATAACGATAAGCGACATCAATGGTGATGCCTTGTTCACGCTCGGCTTGTAAGCCATCAACCAATAGCGCAAGGTCTGGGCGCTCGCCCGTGGTCCCAACACGTTGGCTATCATTGTGAACGGCGGCCAATTGATCTTCATAAATTTGCTTTGAGTCATGCAGCAAGCGACCGATCAAAGTACTCTTGCCATCATCGACTGAGCCACACGTTAGAAATCTAAGTAATGACTTGTATTGGTGTTGGGTTAGGTATCCTTCAATACCCAGCTCCGCTAATTGCGCTTCTACTGCACTGTTCATGTTCTTTCCTTAGATCCTAATTAGAAGTAGCCTTGGCGTTTTTTCAGCTCCATCGATCCTGACTGATCGTGGTCGATCGCGCGCCCTTGGCGCTCACTCGATGTCGCCACCAACATCTCTTCAATAATACCGGTCAGCGTGTTCGCGTCGGATTCAACAGCTCCTGTCAGTGGGTAACAGCCAAGCGTACGGAAGCGAACGTTCTTTTCTTCTACTACTTCACCCGGTTCAATCTTCATTCGGTCATCATCGACCATGATCAACATGCCATCGCGCTCAACCACTGGACGCTTATCGGCTAGGTAAAGCGGCACAATGTCGATGTTCTCTAAGTAGATGTACTGCCAGATATCCAGCTCGGTCCAGTTAGATAGCGGGAAGACGCGGATACTCTCACCTTTATTGATTTGACCGTTGTAGGTCTTCCACAATTCAGGGCGCTGGTTTTTCGGATCCCACGTATGATTTTTATCGCGGAACGAATAAACACGCTCTTTAGCACGAGACTTCTCCTCATCCCGGCGTGCACCACCAAAAGCGGCATCAAAGCCATATTTATTCAGGGCTTGCTTTAGCCCTTGGGTTTTCATGATGTCGGTATGCTTTGATGAACCATGCTCGAATGGGCTACAGCCCATCGCGATACCTTCTGGGTTCTTATGTACCAAAAGCTCAAAGCCATACTTTTCCGCGGCTTTATCGCGAAAATCGATCATCTCTTTGAATTTCCAATCGGTATCTACGTGCAGCAGTGGAAAAGGAATTTTACCTGGGTAAAAGGCTTTCCTTGCCAAATGCAACATTACCGATGAGTCTTTCCCGATTGAGTACATCATTACCGGATTATCAAACTCTGCCGCGACTTCACGAATAATGTGAATACTCTCGGCTTCTAACTGTTTAAGGTGAGTTAAACGTTCTTGGTCCATGTTGGTGCTTCCTTTGCGGCTCTTCTGAGCGTTTCGGCTAGTCTTTAAACTTTATGCGTATTGACGTTGCTGCAGCGATTGATCTTCTTGATCAAACCACTGTAATTTTTCTGATAGCGCAACCACCTCTCCCACCACGATCAAAGACGGGGCTTGAGCGTCTTGCGCCAATTCGGCAAGCTGTGATAGCTGACCTTTAAATACTTTTTGGCATGCCTGAGTGCCACGTTCGATGATCGCAATTGGCGTACTTGATTGGCGCCCATGACGAATTAATTGCTCTTGGATGTAATCGGATTTCATCAATCCCATATAAATCACAAGCGTCTGATTACCACGCGCTAATGTTGACCAATCCATTTCATCGCTTTCTGCTTTCAAATGGCCGGTAATGAACATGGCAGATTGCGCGTGATCACGGTGAGTTAGAGGGATACCAGCATAGGCAGTTGCACCAGCGGCAGCGGTAATGCCCGGAATAACTTGGAAACGTATGCCGGCATCTGCCAGAACTTCAAGCTCTTCCGCGCCACGACCAAACACAAATGGATCGCCACCTTTAATGCGCACAACGCGATGGCCTTGCTTGGCAAAGTCGACAAGTAATTGGTTGGTTTTTTCTTGCGGAACACTGTGATGGCCAGCACGCTTACCGACACAAACTAAAATAGTGTCGTCTGGAATAAGCGCTAAAATTTCATCAGAGACGAGATAATCGTAAAGCACGACATCCGCTTGCTGTAAAAAACTCAATGCTTTGATCGTGAGTAGCTCGGCATCTCCAGGACCAGCCCCCACCAAAGCGACTTCGCCATGACGCAATTGGCTGCTGACCGTCAATGCTGGACGATGATGTGTTGTTGCTCTTAAGTGACTCAGGGGGAGTTGAGACACTTTTTCCTTGCTCGCCATATTGCCATCCTTCCATGTGAATAACTGCATTATGGACTTCTAGGCATATTACCTGAAATTCTAAAATTTCATTTTTTATACCAATAACTGATAAGGGAAAATTTGAAGGGGGATTGCTGACAGGATAAATCTGAGTATACATAGACATAACCCTATTATTCAGGCGCTCAATGTCACACTTTGAAATGCATTTTAAATATAATTTCATATCATTTTGTTACATTAGCCGCAGTGCAAATAACGCTATTTGGAGCGAATAAAAATGAAAGTAGCAGTGAAACCTCTAACTCTTGCTGTTCTCGGCGGAATGCTAACCATAGCAGGTCCGGCGATGGCAGATACGATTAAACTTCGTATTATTGAAACCACTGATATTCACACTAACGTGATGGATTACGATTACTACAAAGACTCAGCCTCTGAAAAAATCGGTCTTACGCGTACTGCTACTTTAGTTAAGCAAGCTCGCGCAGAAGTGGAAAACAGCGTACTGGTTGATAACGGGGACCTGATCCAAGGCAGCCCTATGGGCGACTACATGGCCGATAAAGGCATTGATGCTGGCGAAGTTCATCCTGTCTACAAAGCAATGAACCAGTTGAACTATGATGTGGGGAACATTGGTAACCATGAATTTAACTACGGTTTAGAATTCTTAGCTGAAACCATTAATGATGCTAACTTCCCTTACGTGAGTGCCAACGTATTTGATAAAAAAACGGGCAAGCACTACTTCAAACCATACATCATCAAAACGCATACTTTTACGGATGTAGACGGTGCGGAACATCAAATCAAAGTGGGTTACATTGGTTTTGTACCACCACAAATTATGATTTGGGATAAGAAAAACCTAGAAGGCCAAGTTTTCGCCAAAGACATCAAAGAGTCTGCTGAAGAGCTCGTACCACAGATGAAAGCGGAAGGCGCTGATGTTATTGTCGCTATCCCGCACTCAGGCGTAGCTTCTGACCCGCACAAATCTGGTGCTGAAAACTCAACTTACTACCTTGCAGACGTTGAAGGCATCGATGCGATTGCCTTTGGTCACTCACACGCGGTATTCCCAGGTAAAGGGTTTGATAACATCCCTGGCGTTGACAATGAAAAAGGTACAATTAATGGCGTAGCATCTGTGATGCCAGGCCGTTGGGGCAGCCATGTTGGTGTAATTGATCTGCAATTAGCGCAGAAAGATGGCAAGTGGCAAGTTGTAGAAGGCAAAGCGGAAGCTCGTCCTATCTACGATGGCATCAACAAAAAATCACTTGCGAAAGCCGATGAAGGCATGGTTAACGCTCTAGAAGCAGACCATAAAGGCACGCGTGAATTTGTAAACCAACCGATTGGTAAAGCAAATGACGTGATGTACAGCTTCCTATCGCTAGTACAAGATGATCCTACCGTACAAATCGTTAACCTTGCTCAACAAGACTACGTAGAGCGCTTTATCCAAGGCGACCCTGATCTAGCCGATATCCCGGTACTTTCTGCTGCTGCACCATTTAAAGCGGGCGGCCGTAAGGATGACCCATCAGGCTTCACTGAAGTGGAATCAGGTCAGCTAACATTCCGCAACGCTGCAGATCTTTACCTATACCCAAATACACTGGTTGCGTTGAAGATGACCGGTAAAGATGTACAAGAGTGGTTAGAGTGTTCTGCAGGTCAATTTAATCAAATCGACATCAACACAACGGCGCCACAATCTCTGATTAACTGGGATGGTTTCCGTACTTACAACTTTGATGTGATGGATGGGGTTAACTACCAAGTGGATATCACTCAACCAGCAAAATACGATGGTGACTGTAAACTGGTTAACGCTGACGCTAAACGTATTGTTGGCTTAACATTCCAAGGTAAACCAATCAATCCAGACCAAGAGTTTATCGTTGCGACCAATAACTACCGTGCATACAGCAACAAATTTGCCGGTACAGGTACCGATCACATTGCGTTTGATTCACCAGATGAAAACCGCTCTGTGGTTGCCGCTTACATCTCTCGCGTAAGCAAAGAGAAAGGTGAAGTAACACCAAGCGCTGATAACAACTGGACATTTGCCCCTATCACTGCAGACAAAGCACTTGATATTCGCTTTGAAACTTCACCAAGCGAAAAAGCAACTCAGTTTATTAAAGACAAAGGTCAATACCCAATGAAGCAAGTCGCGACTGATGAAGTGGGCTTTGCGATTTACCAAATTGATCTACAAAAATAATCGCTCATTGCCTACCTTGTTGTAGGACAAGAGGTTAGTATCAAGCCGCTATCATTGTATAGCGGCTTTTTTTGTTGCCCACTTTATTCTCTATCATGAGAAAGGAAGCATTTCATGGACTCGCGTTTTACTGACTACCTCAGCCAACACCATTTCTCTAACGACGAAATCCATCAATTGGTGGCACTTGCCAGTCCATTAGAACTGCCAACACGGCATATATTGGTTGAACAAGGGGCATCGACGGAGACGTTCTATTTTGTACTGGAAGGCTTATGCCATGCCAGTTATCTCACCGAACAAGGCAAAGAATTCAGTAAAGAATTTTACTGGGAACAAGATTGGATCATTGGCTTCGAAAACCTGATCAAACAGCAAGGTTCTCCTTTTTTAATTGAAACCCTAACGCCATGTTTGATCCTTTGTCTGCCTATTCACACCTTGCAGCAATGGCGATTAACCCATCATCCGATCTATTTAAAATTGGTTGAAGCACAATTGCTATACAAAGAGAACAAAGAGCGCTTTATGTTGCTTTTTAGCCCAGAAGAGCGGTATCAATTATTCTGCCAGCATTTCCCTCAGCTTGAACAACGCCTCGCCGATTATCAAATTGCGGCTTACCTTGGAATCTCTTCCGTTAGTCTCAGTCGGATTAAAAATCGAGTGAGCCGATAACCGCATATAACCAAGGCATCAGCCTTTACGCAATCGCGATTAAATTTCGGCGAATGAACGCAGAGCTTAACAAATGTTAATGCTGACAATCTGCTCTCTTGCTATGGTGAGCAAAGATAAACATTTCGACGATTTTTTATGATTACTTGGAAACGACACTCTTTTGAGCAACTGACTAACCACGAACTTTATCAATTACTGAAACTACGCGTTGATGTATTTGTTGTTGAACAGACTTGCCCCTATCCAGAATTGGATGATAACGATACGCTCAATGGCGTGATGCACCTACTGGGCTACCAACAAGGGCAAATCATCGCTTGTGCGCGATTATTACCCAAAGGCACCACTTATCCTAGTGTCAGCATTGGCCGCGTCGCAACCAAAAAAAGTGCGCGAGGCGGTGGCTTAGGGCATCAATTGTTGCAGCAAGCGATCGCGGAATGTCATCAACTTTGGCCAAACCAATCGATTGAAATTGGGGCCCAGCAACACCTCACGGCTTTCTATCAACAACATGGGTTTGTTCAAACATCAGCAATGTACCTAGAAGATGGTATTCCCCATGTCGATATGAAAAAAAGTATGACGACACAAGACGCTCATTAATGAACTGGTCGATCGCGACAACGGCCATTGCTTTACTGGTCCTGGGTAACCTGGCGGCATCATTGTCGGATGTCGCGGTCAAAATGCTCGAAGGAGGCATCGCCACTTTTCAGTATGTCTTTCTACGCCAATTACTTTCCGTACTCATTATTTTTCCATTTTGGTTTCAACAAAACAAAGCACAGCGTGCATTGACCGCTCGCGGGATTACGAGTTTACGTGCATTCCTTATCATCATAGGCAGTGGCTGCATGATGATAGCGATCACTCACTTACCATTAGCGACTGCGAATGCGATCTTTTACGCGGCGCCACTATTAATGCTGCCACTGTCGGTATTGCTGTTAAAAGAGATACCACCATGGGGGAAAACACTATCAACAATGATTGGGTTTATTGGTGTCCTAATCGTCCTGCGCCCATCCCAATTTCACTGGGCCGGTTATTTTGCTTTAGGTACCGCGATAACTCTGGCGTTGTTTAATCTATTAGCCCGAAAACTGCCGCCACAACAAACGATTGTTACGACCTTATTTTGGACCTCGCTCATCTCACTGCCGATAACCGCATTGCTAGCCTATCTCACTTGGCAGCCGATCTCTGGGCAGCAATTAGCATTAGTCACTACAAGTGCCGCATTAATATTGATCTACAACGGACTCGCGGTAAAAGCGTACAAGGCAGCGCCCGCAGGGCAAATTGCCTTAGCGGAATATTCGGGATTGGTTTTTGTGGTGCTGATTGGCGTGTGGGGGTTTAATGAAATACCCGATAGTAAGACGGCATTGGGTATTTTATTGATCATCATTCCGCTTTTGCCGTTAAAAGAGCTCATTCAACGGCGAAAAAACAAATGATAGTTCAAAGGTAAGCAACCATTTACTTCTACGCGCTACTTACCTTGTTCGGCTATTTACTGCGAGTAAATCCACCATCAGAGACACGAAAGAACATCACTAGTTGGGCTGATTTTTCAAGTTCAATGATATCAAGCGAACCATCTTGCGCTAATTTAAAGCGCACCAGTTGGCCAGCTTTGATTCGGCTCAGCGGCTTATCACTGCCTTCGACTTTAACTAACGCGTTAAGGTCAGTCATCGGCAAGCCATTTGCCCGGAAAACTTGCGCTAAAGTATCGCCATTTTTTACCGTGTAATCTTTCCATTCCTCATCCTGCGTCTGTGCTACATGCACTTCACCTTGTTCGCTAAGGCTCTGCGTGTTGATATTAATCGCAACTCGCTGCGCTGGATCCGATGTTTGAGGATCAGAGGACGATGACGGTGTCGGCGACGGAATTAAAAGAAGAACCAACACCAAAGGTATCAGCACCATTAAGCCGCGCTGATGCAACTTAGGCAAACGTGCCCACTGGCTTAGTGCGTCAGCTTTTATCTTTGCCCAATCTAATTTGGCAAATTTCTCTTTTACCAATTGAAGGTAATCGACTTGCTGTGGTTTTTTCTTACGGCGATTCATTGAACCTGTCTCCAAACAACTGAGCATCAAGTATAAAAATCTAACGCTCATGAGTATAGGTAATTTCGAGTTTGAAAGTAATGCTCGTGTCAAAACTCTTACTTTGAACCAAAAGTTAAGACCTAGCTCACACTGTGATCGCAGGGCAACAAAGTGGTTGAGCTGGCGTTTCCTCACAGCGCTAATACTGGTATCCTTTGGGACTTTATATAGCGATGAAAGAGAAACATCATGTCTGAAGTTAAATTTGAAACTGTAGAGCAAAAAGCAAGCTACGGCATTGGTCTACAAATGGGCCAACAACTAGCGGGTTCTGGTATTGAAGGCCTTAACGTTGATGCTATCGCGGCAGGTATTGCAACTGCACTGACTGGTGATATGCCAGCAATCGAAATCGACGAAATCAACAATGCACTGCAAGAGCTTCACACTCGTGCAGAAAGCGCGCGTCAAGAAGTGGCAAAACTAGCAGCCGCTGACGGTGAAGCATTCCTAAGCGACAACGCTCTGCGTTCAGAAGTAACCGTTCTTGAATCTGGTCTTCAGTATGAAATCATCACTGAAGGTACTGGTGCAATCCCAACTTCTGATAAGCAAGTTCGCGTTCACTACCACGGCGAGCTAACTGACGGTACTGTATTTGACAGCTCTGTATCTCGCGGTCAACCTGCTGAGTTCCCAGTAACTGGCGTAATCAAAGGTTGGGTTGAAGCTCTTCAACTAATGCCTGTTGGTTCTAAGTGGAAACTATACATCCCTCAAGATCTTGCATACGGTGAGCGTGGCGCTGGCGCTGCAATTCCTCCGTTCGCAGCTCTTGTGTTCGAAGTAGAACTTCTAGATATTCTGTAATTAAGTAAAAACAATTTAGTTCAAACTTAGTTATCTATAAAACGGCGCACAGCGTCGTTTTTTTTTAACTAAAATATAAGGACAAACAATACAAAGGGATATAGAAATGAAAAAAAGTGCCGCAACCTTCGCTATCGTATTTTTCGCGACAACGGTCAATGCCAGTTCATTCTTAGATAGCGCGACCAGCAAAGATGCGACTGATCTGATAAGCAGTGTGAGTGAAAAATATGACGCTGCAGGTCATTCATTACCGATGAGTGATTTATTGACGCAAAAGCTTGATGTCTCGCCAGAACAAGCTTTAACAGGAACTAACGCATTATTTTCTCTCGCTGAAAACCAACTCTCTTCTGGCGATCTCTCTGAGTTGGAATCGTTGATCCCTTGGTCATCAAGTATCCCCGATGCACAGAGCCTTTTAGGCAACGTAGAAAATATGGATGCCGTTAAAAGCGTATTCGAAAAAGCAGGGCTGGATCCATCGATGATTAATCAATTCGTCCCCGTCGTTCTAAATTACTTAGGTGATAATGGCGCAAGCGAGGGGTTGTTGGGTTCGCTTGGTAATTTGTGGAAGGCGGAACCATAAGGACGCTGAGTCTTAGAAGAGAAGAGCACTAAATATGCACATCATTTTTTAGACATAAAAAAAGCCGAGCTAATGCTCGGCTTTTTTGTTCTTTCGAACCTGATTACTGATTACTCAGCAGCAGCTTCAGCAACTGGGCGATCTACAAGCTCAATGTAAGCCATTGGAGCTTTATCACCAGCACGGAAGCCAGCTTTTAGGATACGTGTGTAGCCGCCTTGGCGAGCTGCAAAACGTGGACCTAGTTCGTTAAACAGTTTTGCAACTACTTCGTTATCACGAGTGCGTGCAAATGCTAGACGACGGTTAGCAACACTGTCAGTCTTAGCTAGTGTAATCAAAGGCTCAACTACGCGACGTAGCTCTTTTGCTTTAGGCAATGTAGTCTTGATAACTTCATGACGTACTAAAGAGCTAGCCATATTGCTGAACATCGCTTTACGATGTGAGCTGTTGCGGTTGAGTTGACGACCACTCTTACGATGGCGCATGACCTAATCCTTCTAACTAGTATCGATTAATCTTCAGCGATAGACGCTGGTGGCCAGTTTTCTAGGCGCATGCCCAGAGAAAGACCACGTGATGCAAGTACGTCTTTAATCTCAGTAAGAGATTTCTTACCAAGGTTAGGAGTCTTAAGAAGCTCAACCTCAGTACGCTGTACAAGATCACCGATGTAGTGAATCGCTTCTGCTTTCAAACAGTTAGCAGAGCGAACTGTTAGTTCAAGATCGTCTACAGGACGCAGTAGGATAGGATCAAATTCTGGCTTCTCTTCCTTCTCCTCAGGTACACGTACATCACGAAGATCTACGAACGCATCCAATTGCTCAGCTAGGATAGTAGCTGCGCGACGGATAGCTTCCTCAGGGTCTAGAGTACCGTTCGTTTCCATATCGATAACAAGCTTGTCTAAGTCTGTGCGTTGCTCTACACGAGCAGCATCAACAGAATAGGCAATCTTATCTACTGGACTGTATGTTGCGTCAACCAGTAGGCGGCCAATAGGACGCTCATCTTCTTCAGTATGGATACGAGCAGAAGCAGGAACATAACCACGACCACGTTCAACTTTGATACGCATAGCGATCTCAGCGTTGTCATCCGTTAGGTGACAAATAACGTGTTCAGGGTTAGTGATCTCTACATCACCATCATGGGTGATGTCACCTGCAACCACAGGGCCCGAGCCTGATTTATTCAGCGTAATAAACACTTCATCTTTGCCTTCGGCAACGCGTACAGCCAAACCTTTAAGGTTTAAAAGAATTTCAAGAATATCTTCTTGAACGCCTTCTTTAGTGCTGTATTCGTGTAGAACGCCTTCAATCTCAACTTCAGTAACCGCACAACCCGGCATAGAAGATAGAAGAATTCGACGAAGTGCATTACCAAGAGTATGGCCGAAACCACGCTCTAACGGCTCAAGAGTTACTTTTGCGTGTGTCGTGCTGATTTGTTCAATGTCAACAAGACGTGGCTTAAGAAATTCTGTTACAGAACCCTGCATTGTGTCCTCTCTTTAGTTTAAACCTTACTTAGAGTAAAGCTCGACGATCAATTGTTCGTTGATGTCAGCTGACAGATCAGAACGCTCAGGCTTACGCTTGAATGTACCTTCCATCTTGCCGCCATCTACTTCAATCCAAGTTGGTTTTTCACGTTGTTCAGCAACTTCTAGAGCTGCTTTAATGCGAGATTGCTGTTTAGCTTTCTCACGAATTGCAACAACGTCGTTCGCCGCTACTTTGAAAGAAGGAACGTTTACAACTTTACCGTTAACTACGATAGCTTTGTGGCTAACAAGTTGACGTGCTTCAGCGCGAGTAGCACCAAAACCCATACGGTAAACTACGTTATCAAGACGACCTTCAAGAAGTTGCAGCAGGTTTTCACCTGTGTTGCCTTTAAGGCGAGCAGCTTCTTTATAGTAGTTACGGAATTGTTTTTCTAGAACGCCGTACATACGACGAACTTTTTGCTTCTCACGAAGCTGAACGCCATACTCAGATAGACGACCGCGACGAGCGCCGTGTACACCTGGTGCGTTATCAATTTTACACTTGGTATCGATCGCGCGAACACCAGACTTAAGGAATAAGTCAGTGCCTTCACGACGGCTAAGCTTCAGCTTAGGACCCAAATATCTTGCCATGATTCTTCTCCAATTGTCCTAGAAACGTTATACGCGACGTTTCTTAGGTGGACGACAACCGTTATGAGGGATTGGTGTTGCATCAACGATGTTGGTGATGCGGTAACCAGCAGCGTTCAGTGCACGAACAGTAGATTCGCGACCTGGACCTGGACCCTTAACCATAACTTCCAAGTTCTTTAGACCGTATTCTTTAGCCATTTCAGCACAACGTTCAGCAGCAACCTGTGCAGCGAACGGAGTAGACTTACGAGAACCACGGAAACCTGAACCACCTGCAGTAGCCCAAGCTAGTGCGTTACCTTGACGGTCAGTAATGGTTACGATTGTGTTGTTGAAAGAAGCATGGATGTGCGCAACACCGTCTGCAACTTGTTTGCGAACGCGTTTACGCGCGCGAGTTGGTTGTTTAGCCATTGTACTCTACCTTCCCGATTATTTTTTGATCGGCTTACGCGGACCCTTGCGGGTGCGAGCGTTGGTTTTAGTACGCTGTCCACGTAGTGGTAGACTGCGACGATGACGAAGACCACGGTAACAACCAAGGTCCATAAGACGCTTGATGTTCATAGATACTTCACGACGTAGATCACCTTCTACAGTGTATTTAGCTACACCATCACGCAGTTGATCGATCTGTTCATCAGATAGTTCACTGATCTTAACATCTTCAGCAATACCCACTTCAGCTAGAATAGCTTTTGAGCGAGTCTTACCGATGCCGTAGATTGACGTTAGTGCAATCACAGCATGTTTTTGATCAGGAATGTTAATGCCTGCAATACGGGCCATTATTCACTCCAAAGTGTTTCATAAAAGAATTAGCCGCAGCAAAGCCCGTCTAGGATACGCTGCGGAGTACTACTTCTTTTGCACGCAAAAGGTAGGCCGAGAAATATACTCGACACTACCTTACATTTCAAGTAAAAATTTCTACTATTAGCCTTGGCGTTGTTTATGCTTTGGCTCACTGCAAATCACGCGAACGACACCGTTACGCTTGATTACTTTACAGTTACGGCAGATTTTTTTAACGGAAGCACGAACTTTCATTGCTAAACTCCGTAATTGAAATCTGAGGTTACCGCCGAATTAACGGCCATAGCCTTTCAGATTTGCTTTTTTCAACACAGAATCATACTGTTGGGACATCATATGAGTCTGTACCTGTGCCATAAAATCCATGATTACAACCACTACGATAAGTAGTGATGTACCGCCGAAGTAGAAACGTACGTTCCACGCGACCATCATGAACTCTGGGATCAGACAGATAAAGGTAATGTACAGTGCGCCCGCTAGGGTTAAACGTGTCATCACTTTATCAATGTATTTCGCTGTCTGCTCGCCTGGGCGGATACCGGGTACGAATGCACCAGACTTCTTCAAGTTATCTGCTGTTTCACGCGGGTTGAAGACCAACGCCGTGTAGAAGAAGCAGAAGAAGATAATCGCTGCAGCATAAAGCATTACATACAGAGGTTGACCTGGGCTAAGAGCCAAAGACACGTCAGTTAACCAACCGAACGCGCTGCTCTCACCGTTTTGACCAAACCACTGAGCCAATGTTCCTGGGAACAGGATAATACTTGATGCAAAAATTGCTGGAATAACGCCTGCCATATTAATTTTAAGTGGCAAGTGAGTGCTTTGCGCAGCAAATACTTTACGACCTTGTTGACGTTTTGCGTAGTTAACGACGATACGGCGTTGGCCACGTTCCATGAAAACAACGAAGTAAATAACTGCAAAAGCGAGTACAGCAATCAACAGCAGAAGAAGTACATGCAGTTCACCTTGACGCGCTTGCTCGATTGTTTGACCGATTGCCGAAGGCAATCCAGCAACAATACCTGCAAAGATCAGTACCGAAATACCGTTACCAATTCCGCGCTCTGTAATTTGTTCGCCTAACCACATTAAGAACATGGTACCGGTTACTAAACTTACGGTAGCAATTAGCGTAAACATGGTTTGGTTGATAACAACCAGATTATCGACCATGTTTGGTAGGCCAGTTGCAATACCAATAGCTTGGAATGTTGCAAGTACAAGCGTGCCGTAGCGTGTATATTGGCTTATCTTACGACGGCCTGCTTCACCCTCTTTCTTGAGTTCGGCTAACGCTGGATGAACTACAGTTAGCAGTTGGACAACAATTGACGCCGAAATATACGGCATGATGCCCAACGCTAATATAGACGCACGCTCAAGAGCACCACCGGAGAACATGTTAAACATTTCTACGATGGTACCTTTTTGCTGTTCGAACAAATCGGCAAGTACAGCAGCGTCAATACCAGGGATTGGTACGAATGAACCGGCGCGGAATACTAAAAGAGCACCTAATACAAACAAAAGGCGCGATTTAAGCTCCGCCAATCCATTTTTCGCACTACTAAAATCTTGTCCTGGTTTTTTAGCCATCTGTACCTTTCCTTCGAAGATTATTCTTCGATTTTACCGCCTGCAGCTTCGATTGCAGCTTTAGCGCCTTTAGTCACGCGTAGACCTTTAACAGTCATTGCTTTGTTAACTTCACCAGAAAGAACGATCTTAACGAACTCGATGTTCTTAGTGATTAGGTTAGCAGCTTTAAGGCTGTTTAGATCTACCACGTCACCTTCAACCTTCGCTAGCTCAGCTAGACGAATTTCAGCAGACACTAGGCTCTTACGAGAAGTGAAACCGAATTTAGGTAGACGTTGTTTCAGAGGCATTTGACCGCCTTCAAAACCTGGACGAACTTTACCGCCAGAGCGTGACTTTTGGCCTTTATGACCACGGCCGGCAGTTTTGCCTAGACCTGAACCGATACCGCGGCCTACACGCTTAGGAGCATGTTTAGAACCAGCAGCCGGTGATAGAGTATTCAAACGCATTTGTGATTACTCCTCTACTTTAACCATGTAGTAAACCTTGTTGATCATGCCGCGCACGCACGGAGTATCTTCAAGTTCTACTGTGTGGTTGATTTTACGAAGGCCAAGACCGCGCAAAGTAGCTTTGTGCTTTGGCAGACGACCAATTGAGCTTTTAGTTTGAGTTACTTTAATAGTTGCCATCGTGTGCTTACTCCGAAATAGATTCAACAGTTAGACCACGTTTAGCAGCAACCATTTCTGGTGACTTAACGCTACCTAGCGCATCGATCGTAGCACGAACGATGTTGATAGGGTTCGTAGAACCGTATGCTTTAGATAGTACGTTGTGTACACCAGCAACTTCAAGTACTGCACGCATTGCGCCGCCGGCGATAACACCAGTACCTTCAGCAGCAGGCTGCATGTAAACTTTAGAGCCCGAATGGCGACCTTTCACTGGGTGGTGAAGAGTACCTTCGTTAAGCGCGATCGTAGTCATGTTACGACGTGCTTTTTCCATTGCTTTTTGAATCGCTGCAGGTACTTCACGTGCTTTGCCGTAACCGAAACCTACGCGACCGTTACCGTCACCAACTACTGTTAGTGCAGTAAAGCTCATGATTCGACCGCCTTTAACCGTTTTAGAAACACGGTTAACTGCGATTAGCTTTTCTTGCAAATCATTCGCTTGAACTTGTTGTTCTTTAGCCATCTTCCAACCCTACCTTAGAATTTCAGACCAGCTTCGCGAGCAGAATCTGCTAGCGCCGCTACTCGACCGTGGTATTGGAAACCAGAACGATCGAATGCAACTGAAGTCACGCCTTTTTCAAGAGCGCGCTCAGCAACAGCTTTACCAACTGCTTTAGCTGCATCGATGTTACCAGTGTATTTCACTTGCTCACGGATCGCTTTTTCTACAGTAGAAGCAGCTGCGATAACCTCAGAGCCGTTTGCCGCGATAACTTGAGCGTAAACATGGCGAGGAGTACGGTGTACTACCAGGCGAGTTGCACCAAGTTCTGCAATCTTACGACGTGCACGTGTAGCACGACGGATGCGAGATGCTTTCTTATCCATAGTGTTACCTTACTTCTTCTTAGCTTCTTTGGTACGCACATTTTCATCTGCGTAACGAACACCTTTACCTTTGTAAGGTTCAGGAGCACGGTAAGAACGAATATCAGCCGCAACTTGACCTACTAATTGCTTATCGCAACCAGTAATAATGATTTCAGTTTGGCTTGGACATTCAGCTGTAATACCTGCAGGCAGTTCATGCTCAACAGGGTGAGAGAAGCCTAGAGTTAGACCTACAGCGTTGCCTTTAATAGCAGCACGGTAACCAACACCCTTAAGGGTTAGCTTCTTCACAAAGCCTTCAGTCACACCGATCACCATGTTGTTAACTAGTGCACGAGCAGTACCTGCTTGTGCCCATGCGTTTACAACACCTTCACGTGGACCGAAAGTAAGGTTGTTTTCTTCCTGAGCGATAACTACAGCGTTGTTTAGAACGCGAGTCAGTTCGCCTTTAGCACCTTTTACAGTAACTTCTTGGCCGTTTAGTTTCACCTCTACGCCAGCTGGAATAGCGACAGGTGCTTTAGCAACACGAGACATAGTCTACTCCTTAGGCAACGTAACAGATGATTTCACCACCAAGACCTGCTTTACGAGCAGCGCGGTCTGACATAAGACCCTTGGAAGTAGAAACGATAGCAACACCTAGACCACCCATTACAGAAGGAAGAGAATCTTTCTTCTTGTAAACGCGTAGACCTGGACGAGAAACACGCTTAAGTTGCTCGATAACTGGTTTAGCTTGGAAGTACTTAAGTGTAACTTCTAGCTCAGGTTTTACTTCGCCTTCAACAGCGAAGTCAACGATGTAACCTTCAGCTTTAAGTAGTGCAGCAATAGCAACTTTAAGCTTTGAAGAAGGCATTTTTACAGCAACTTTGTTTGCTGCCTGACCGTTGCGAACGCGGGTCAGCATATCCGAAATCGGATCTTGCATGCTCATAAGATTTACTCCAAATGATTAAGTGGCAATTACCAGCTAGCCTTACGAAGTCCAGGAATCTCGCCTTTCATGCAAGCTTCACGAACTTTAATACGGCTTAGACCGAACTTACGCAGGTAACCGTGTGGACGACCAGTTTGGTTGCAACGGTTGCGCTGACGTGATGCACTTGAATCACGTGGAAGTGATTGCAGTTTAAGAACTGCTTCCCAACGAGCTTCTTCAGATGCGTTTACATCGCTAATGATAACTTTTAGCGCAGCGCGCTTTTCAGCGAACTTAGCTACTAGTTTTGCACGTTTAGCTTCACGTGCTTTCATCGAATTTTTAGCCATAACAGTAACCCTTCACCTTACTTACGGAATGGGAAGTTAAAGGCAGCCAGCAGAGCTCGGCCTTCCGCATCTGTGCCAGCTGACGTCGTGATAGTAATATCAAGACCGCGTACACGATCAACTTTATCAAAGTCGATTTCCGGGAAGATGATTTGCTCGCGAACGCCCATGCTGTAGTTACCGCGTCCGTCAAAAGACTTAGCGCTAACACCACGGAAGTCACGTACACGTGGAAGAGCGATGTTAATCAAACGCTCAAGAAAATCCCACATACGTTCGCCACGCAAGGTTACTTTACAACCGATTGGGTAGCCTTCACGGATTTTGAAACCTGCAACAGATTTACGCGCTTTAGTGATAAGTGGCTTTTGACCAGAGATCGTTGCCATATCAGCTGCTGCGTTTTCTAGCAGTTTCTTGTCATTGATTGCTTCACCCACACCCATGTTTAGGGTGATCTTTTCGATTCTAGGGACTTGCATGACGCTTGTGTAGCTGAACTCTTTGGTCAGTTCAGCGACTACAGACGACTTGTAGTAATCATGCAGTTTCGCCATAGTAGAACTCCAAATTACTTAATTGTTTCACCGTTAGACTTGAAGAAACGCACTTTTTTGCCTTCTTCAAAACGGAAACCTACTCGGTCCGCGTTACCAGTTGCTGCGTTAAAGATTGCAACGTTAGAAGCATCAATTGCCGCTTCTTGCTCAACAATACCACCTTGGATATTTAGAGCAGGAACAGGTTTTTGGTGTTTCTTAACTAGGTTGATACCTTCAACAACAACTTTACCAGTTGTCAGAACCTTAGTTACTTTACCTTTCTTGCCTTTATCTTTACCAGCAAGAACGATTACTTCGTCATTACGACGGATTTTAGCTGCCATTATAGCGCTCCTTTACAGAACTTCTGGAGCAAGTGAAACGATCTTCATGAATTTATCTCCACGAAGTTCGCGTGTCACAGGGCCAAAGATACGTGTACCGATTGGTTGCTCAGTATTGTCGTTAAGCAATACACAAGCATTACGGTCGAAGCGAATGACAGAACCGTCTGGGCGACGAACGCCTTTACGGGTGCGCACTACTACCGCCTTCAGAACATCACCTTTCTTAACTTTACCGCGAGGAATTGCTTCCTTAACTGTAACCTTGATGACGTCACCGATATGTGCATAACGGCGGTGAGAACCACCCAGGACCTTAATACACATTACCTTGCGCGCGCCAGAGTTATCTGCAGCGTCAAGTGTACTTTGCATTTGGATCATTGTTAGTGCTCCGCTAAATATTAATAACTAGACCCATCACGGGTCGGGCTGCCTCTTTAAAAGGGACGCGAATTGTACCACCCTTTTTTGTGATTGGGTAGTCAAAAAATAAACGGCTCCAAAATATTTTTGGAGCCGTTTAGTTTCATAGAATTAGCTAAGGATTAACCTTTTGCTTTTTCTAGAACTGTTACCAATGTCCAAGCTTTAGTCTTAGACAGTGGACGACACTCTGCGATTTCAACTTTGTCGCCTAGGCCACAAGTGTTGTTTTCGTCGTGTGCGTGTACTTTAGTCGTGCGTTTAACGAACTTACCGTAAATCGGGTGTTTTACGAAACGTTCGATAGCAACTACGATAGACTTGTCCATCTTGTCGCTGATTACACGGCCTTGTTGAGTGCGTTTTACTTCGCTCATTATGCGCCTGCCTTCTCAGTCAAAACAGTTTTCACACGTGCGATATCACGGCGTACAGCTTTTAGAGTATGAGTTTGCTGAAGCTGACCAGTTGCAGCTTGCATGCGCAAGTTGAACTGTTCGCGTAGCAAATTCAATAGCTCAGCGTTAAGCTCTTCAACGTTTTTTTCGCGTAGATCTTGTGCTTTCATCACATCACCTGCTTAATTACAAATGTCGTCTTGAATGGCAGTTTACGTGCCGCTAGGCGGAACGCTTCACGTGCCAACTCTTCAGGAACGCCACCCATTTCGTACATAACCTTACCAGGTTGGATTTGGGCTACCCAGTACTCAACGTTACCTTTACCCTTACCCTGACGAACTTCAAGTGGTTTTTCTGTGATTGGTTTATCTGGGAACACACGGATCCAGATTTTACCTTGACGCTTAACGTGACGTGTCATTGCACGACGTGCTGCTTCAATTTGACGAGCAGTCAGACGACCACGGCCAACAGCTTTAAGACCGAATTCGCCGAAGCTTACATCAGTGCCTTTAGCTAGACCACGGTTACGACCAGTCATAACCTTGCGGAACTTAGTACGTTTAGGTTGTAGCATCTGTCAGCTCCTTACTTACGGCCTTTGCGCTGCTTCTTAGGCTTATCGCCTTTAGGCTCTACAGCGTTAGCTGCTGGCATGCCGCCTAGGATTTCACCTTTGAAGATCCAAGTCTTGATGCCGATCACACCGTATTGGGTGTGAGCCGAAGAAGTTGCGTAATCAATGTCAGCACGTAGAGTGTGTAGAGGCACACGGCCTTCACGGTACCACTCAGAACGTGCAATTTCAGCGCCGCCTAGACGACCGCTTACTTCCACTTTGATGCCTTGAGCGCCTAGACGCATAGCATTCTGTACCGCGCGCTTCATAGCACGACGGAACATAACGCGACGCTCTAGTTGAGACGCGATGCTGTCACCAACAAGTTGAGCGTCAAGCTCAGGCTTACGTACTTCAGCGATGTTAATTTGCGCTGGTACACCTGCGATTTTCGCTACAGCTGCACGTAGTTTTTCTACGTCTTCGCCTTTCTTACCGATAACTACGCCTGGGCGAGCAGTGTGAATAGTCACACGGATGCTCTTAGCAGGACGCTCGATAACGATACGTGATAGTGATGCTTTTTTCAGTTCGCTTGTAAGGAACTGACGCACCTTGAAGTCGCCGTCTAGGTTGTCAGCGAAATCTTTGGTGTTAGCAAACCATGTAGCATTCCAAGGCTTAACAATGCCTAGACGAATACCATTTGGATGTACTTTTTGACCCATTGCTTACTCTCCTAGTCTCTTAGCGATCTGCTACAACAATAGTGATGTGGCTTGAACGCTTCAAGATACGATCCGCACGACCTTTAGCACGAGGCATAATACGCTTCATGGTTGGGCCTTCATCTACGAAGATTTTAGCGACATTTAGATCGTCGATATCTGCACCTTCGTTGTGCTCCGCGTTCGCGATAGCTGATTCAAGAACTTTCTTGATTAGTTCAGCAGCTTTTTTGTTGCTGAACGTCAAGATTTCTAGAGCTTGATCAACTGATTTACCACGAATTTGGTCTGCTACTAAGCGAGCTTTCTGAGGAGAAATGCGAGCAAAGTTATGTTTAGCTAATGCTTCCATCATTTACTCCTTAACGCTTCTTAGCTTTCTTATCCGCAGCATGACCGCGGTAAGTACGAGTTGGTGCGAATTCGCCCAGTTTGTGACCGATCATTTCTTCAGTTACAAATACTGGTACGTGCTGACGACCATTATGGACAGCGATGGTCAAACCAATCATAGTAGGGATGATCATTGAGCGACGGGACCAAGTCTTAAGTGGCTTTTTGTCTCCGCTTTCCACCGCTTTCTCTACCTTCTTCAGCAAGTGTAGGTCAATAAAAGGACCTTTCTTGAGAGAACGTGGCATGGCGATTCCTCTTTATAAATTACTTATTACGACGACGTACGATGTACTTGTCAGTGCGTTTGTTCTTACGAGTCTTGAAGCCTTTAGTAGGCATACCCCATGGTGATACAGGGTGACGACCGCCAGATGTGCGACCTTCACCACCACCGTGTGGGTGATCTACCGGGTTCATTACTACACCACGTACGGTTGGACGTACGCCGCGCCAGCGTGAAGCACCAGCTTTACCAAGTTCGCGTAGCATGTGCTCAGAGTTGCCTACTTCACCGATTGTTGCACGGCCTTCAGACAATACTTTGCGCATTTCGCCAGAACGTAGACGGATAGTTACATATGAACCGTCGCGAGCAACGATTTGAGCATATGCACCAGCCGAACGAGCTAGCTGACCACCTTTACCAGGTTTTAGTTCAACGTTGTGTACAGTTGAACCCACTGGGATGTTACGCATTGGTAGAGTGTTACCAGCTTTGATTGGCGCATCTGGGCCAGACTGGATTGCATCACCTGCGTTAACACCTTTAGGTGCTAGGATGTAACGACGCTCACCGTCTGCGTACAGAACTAGAGCGATGTTAGCGCTACGGTTTGGATCGTATTCTAGACGTTCAACTTTCGCTGGGATACCGTCTTTAGTACGTTTGAAGTCAATCAAACGGTAGTGTTGCTTATGACCACCACCGATGTGACGTACTGTAATACGACCGTTGTTGTTACGACCGCCATTCTTAGAGTTTTTCTCTAGAAGTGGTGCGTAAGGCTTACCCTTGTGCAGGTCAGCATTAACAACTTTTACTACGTGACGACGACCAGGGGAAGTCGGCTTACATTTAACAATAGCCATTTCTCAACTACTCCTGTTATTCCGCGCCGCCAACAAAGTCAAGATCTTGACCTTCGTTCAAAGTAACGTACGCTTTCTTCACGTCTGAACGACGGCCTTGGCGCATACCTTGACGTTTGGTCTTACCCTTAGTGATAAGAGTATTTACAGACTTAACTTCAACTTCAAATAGCTTTTCTACAGCTGCTTTGATCTCTTTCTTAGTTGCATCTTTAGCTACTTTGAAAACGATAGTGTTCGCTTTCTCTGCTGCCATAGTTGCTTTTTCAGAGATGTGCGGAGCACGTAGAACTTTTAGGATACGTTCTTCAGTGATCATGCTAGCATCTCCTCAACTTGCTTAACTGCGTCTGCAGTCATTAATACTTTGTTGAATGCGATTAGAGATACTGGATCAATACCAGCAACATCACGTGCATCAACTTTGTATAGGTTACGAGCTGCTAAGAATAGATTTTCATCTACTTCGCCAGTTACGATTAGTACATCGTTAAGCTCAAGCTCTTTTAGCTTAGCTACTAGCTCTTTAGTTTTTGGAGCTTCTACAGAGAAGTTATCAACAACGATTAAACGCTCTTGACGAACTAGCTCAGAAAGAATGCTCTTCATAGCACCGCGGTACATTTTTTTGTTTACTTTTTGGCTGTGATCTTGAGGTTTCGCAGCGAAAGTAACACCACCCGAGCGCCAGATTGGGCTACGGATTGTACCAGCACGTGCACGGCCAGTACCTTTTTGACGCCATGGCTTAGCGCCACCGCCAGAAACTTCTGAACGTGTTTTTTGAGCGCGAGTACCTTGACGAGCACCTGCTGCGTATGCAACAACTACTTGGTGTACCAGAGCTTCGTTAAACTCACGTCCGAAAGTAGTTTCAGAAACAGTCAGTGCATCAGCACCTTTAACCATAAGTTCCATTACTTACTCCTGAGACGTTATGCTTTAATAGCTGGTTTAACGATCACGTTGCCGCCAGTTGCGCCTGGGACTGCACCTTTAATAAGAAGCAGATTGCGCTCAGCGTCAACACGTACGATCTCTAGGTTTTGAGTCGTTACACGCTCAGCACCCATGTGACCTGCCATTTTCTTGCCTTTAAACACGCGACCTGGAGTTTGACATTGGCCAATTGAACCCGGTGCACGGTGAGACAATGAGTTACCGTGAGTCATATCTTGAGTACGGAAGTTCCAACGCTTAACAGCGCCTTGGAAGCCCTTACCTTTAGATGTACCAGTAACGTCTACTTTTTTAGTTTCGTTGAATAGTTCAACTGTTAGCTCAGCGCCAACTGCAAACTCTTCACCGTTTTCCAAACGGAATTCCCAAAGACCACGACCAGCTTCAACACCTGCTTTAGCAAAGTGACCAGCTTCTGGTTTAGTAACGCGGTTAGCTTTCTTAGTTCCAGCTGTAACTTGAATTGCTGCGTAACCGTCAGTCTCAAGAGATTTAACTTGAGTTACACGGTTTGCTTCAACTTCAACAACAGTTACTGGGATAGAAACGCCGTCTTCAGTAAATACGCGGGTCATGCCCACTTTACGACCGATTAGACCAATCATTATTCTAATCTCCCTTAACCTAGGCTAATTTGAACGTCAACGCCTGCAGCTAGGTCTAGACGCATCAGAGCATCAACAGTTTTGTCTGTTGGCTCAACGATGTCGATTAGACGTTTGTGAGTACGAATTTCGTACTGATCACGTGCATCTTTGTTAACGTGTGGAGAGATAAGAACTGTGAAACGCTCTTTACGAGTAGGTAGTGGGATTGGACCACGAACCTGTGCGCCTGTGCGCTTAGCTGTTTCAACGATTTCCGCTGTAGAAGCATCGATTAACTTGTAATCGAACGCTTTTAGGCGGATACGGATACGTTGGTTCTGCATGAGACAGAGCTCCAATTATTTAATATTACACAAACAATATCGCCACTCAGACTCGCATAAGGCGAGAGAATGCCGATTGATTTATGTGAAACCGTAGCATCCAAGATTAGGACGCATTGTCAGTTAATTTTCGATTAACTACCCCAGCAAGCAGAGTCACCTCTGAACGCCGTTTACCTAAAGGAAAGGTACCTAATTGTATTAACCGCGAACATAAGCTGAGTCTACATTACCTGAAAATCGATACGACTCTCAGCTCCTCACCGCTCATTGGTTCACAACTGGCTTAACCAGTGGGAGGCATTATACAGATCACAGTTTTAACTTCAATACCCGAGTGAAAAATAAACGAAGGAAATTTTGAGTAGGTAAAATTTCCATCCTGGCCCGGAAAAAGAATAAAAAAAACGCAGACTGTTTACACACTCTGCGTTCTCTATATTGGCCACTTCCCCTCTATTTAGATTAGAGAGAGCAAGATTAACGAACCAATCGTTGGCGAACCGCTTCAAACAAGCAAACACCAGATGCAACCGATACGTTTAAGCTTGATACACTGCCTGCCATTGGGATCTTGATTAAGTCATCGCAAGTTTCGCGAGTTAGGCGACGCATACCGTCCCCTTCTGCACCCATAACGATAGCCAGTGGCCCGGTCAGTTTTGCTTGGTAGATATCGTGTGTTGCTTCACCAGCCGTACCCACAAACCAAACGCCCTTCTCTTGCAGCGCGCGCATGGTACGAGCAAGGTTAGTTACGCGAACAAGTGCCACTGTTTCTGCTGCGCCACACGCCACTTTACTTACCGTGGCATTCATCTGCGCTGACTTGTCTTTCGGTACGATCACTGCCGCCACACCTGCCGCGTCTGCATTACGCAAACATGCACCTAGGTTATGAGGATCAGTCACACCATCAAGCACCAACAATAATGGCGCTTCATGCTGAGCGATAATATCGTCTAAGTCATTTTCATTAAGTTGTTTAGCTGGCTTAACGCGCGCAATAACACCTTGGTGGTTAGCGCCTTGCGCTTTGTCATCCAGCGTTTTACGCCCCATTTGTTGAATCGAAACACCGCATCGTTGCAGTTCATTCAAAATAGGCATTAAGCGGTCATCTTGACGACCTTTAAGTACGTACGCTTCGATAAAGCGTTCTGGTTCACGTTCCAATACTGCTTTTACAGCATGGATGCCATAAAGAAATTCGTTACTCATTTTCTAAACCTGTTGTTGAATCGACTATTCGCTTTTGCTACTGCTGCGCTTTCCCTTTTTGGAATTGCTATGCGGTTTTTTCTTACGGGCTTTTTTCACCTTAGGCTTTGTCTCTTCACCCTTGGTTTCAATTTTTTCAGGTTTCTTTACCGGCTCAATTGCCGGTTTTGCTCGACGCTCTGTTCGAGCCCCTTCCGAACGACCGCCCGTCGCGGCACGCTTTTTAGCTTTGGCTTTTTGCTGAGCTTCAACCGCACGCTTTTTAGCCGTCTTGCCTTCGCCGCGTAGCTTACGGCTTGTTTCGGTTAATGCAAAGTCAATTTGACGGTCATCAAGGTTAACCGCTTGCACTTTTACTTTTACTGCATCACCTAGGCGGTAAATCGCGCCAAAGCTTTCACCGACAAGTCGTTGACCTACCGGATCAAAGTGGTAGTAATCATTCGCTAGAGATGAAATATGCACTAAGCCATCAATATGCAGTTCCGTTAAACGGACAAAGAAGCCAAAACTGGTTACGTTAGCAATGACGCCTTCAAGCTCATCACCAACATGGTCTTGCATGTATTCACATTTTAGCCAATCAGATACTTCACGAGTCGCATCATCCGCGCGACGTTCCGTCATCGAGCACTGCTCACCATAGAAATCCATGTCATCAAAAGAGTAGTGGTAACCACCGGTTGGCGTCCAACGATCTTGAGTACGACCTTCTTCTTTGGCGATCAGGTATTTAATCGCACGGTGCAATAGCAAATCTGGGTAACGACGAATCGGCGACGTAAAGTGCGCGTAGCGCTTCAATGCGAGACCAAAGTGACCGCCATTATCCGCGTTATATACTGCTTGCTTCATTGAGCGTAGCAGCATGGTTTGAATCAATTCTTTGTCTTGACGATCAGCAATCAGTTTAACCAGATCCGCATAATCTGTCGGTGACGGTTCTAAGCCGCCGTTAAGATGCAGACCAAGTTCTCCTAGGAAATCACGGAAACCTTGTAAGCGTAATTCGCTTGGGGTGTCATGCACTCGGTATAACGCCGCTTCTTTTGCTTTCTCAACCAGTGAGGCTGAAGCGATGTTGGCCAAAATCATGCATTCTTCAATTAACTTGTGCGCATCGTTACGAATCACCGGCTCAATGCGGTCAATCTTACGCTCTGCGTTAAAGATGAACTTGGTCTCTACCGTTTCAAATTCAATCGCACCGCGAGCATCACGTGCCGTCTTGAGTACTTTGTACATCTTGTGCAGTTCTTCAAGATGCGGAACAAGTGGTGCGTAACGTTCGCGTAGCTCTTCATCACCATCAAGTACTGCGCCAACTTTATTGTAAGTTAGGCGAGCGTGTGAGTTCATCACACCTTCATAGTGTTTGTAGCTTGATAGTTTGCCCGACACTGAAATCGTCATTTCACACACCATACACAAGCGGTCTACTTGCGGGTTAAGCGAACATAAACCATTTGAAAGTACTTCAGGCAGCATAGGAACAACTTGAGAAGGGAAATAAACCGAGTTACCACGGTTAATTGCTTCTTTATCAAGAGCCGTTTCAGGGCGAACGTAGTAGCTTACGTCGGCAATCGCGACCCATAAGCGCCAGCCGCCGCCTTTCTTCGCTTCACAGTAAACCGCATCATCGAAGTCACGCGCATCTTCACCATCAATAGTCATCAATGGCAATTGACGTAAATCGACACGGCCCGCTTTCGCTTCTTCTGGTACTTCTTCGCCCAGATGTTCAATTTGCTTGTCGACCACTTCTGGCCACTCGTGTGGAATTTGGTGAGTACGAATCGCAATTTGCGTTTCCATACCCGGTGCCATTTTTTCACCCAACACTTCGACAACTTGGCCCATCATGCCACGAGAGCGCGTGCCACGGTCGGTAATTTCGATGACAACAACGTTACCCATACGAGCCGTTGATTTATGCTCATTTGGGATCAAAATGTCTTGGCAAATACGTGAATCGTCAGCCACAACATATGAGTAACCATACTCTAGGAAAAAGCGGCCAACAATTTGTGTTTTGCGCTCTTCTAGAACTCGAACTAGACGGCCTTCCTTGCGACCACGCTTCGAGTTATCCGTCGGTTGCACTAAAACAAAATCACCATGGATGATGTTTTTCATCTGATGGTGAGGCAACACGATGTCATTGTCTTTGCCTGTGCTGCCCTCAGGGCGAACCCAGCCATGTCCATCTTTATGGCCAATGACATAACCTTTAATCATTTCTAGCTTTTCAGGCAATGCATAGCACTGACGGCGAGTAAAGACGAGCTGTCCATCACGCTCCATCGCACGGAGACGACGACGTAGGCCTTCGTATTGCTCCTCTCCTTGAAGTTTTAGCGCTTCAAACAGGTCATTGCGGTTCATTGGAACACCGGCCTGTTTCAAGAACTCGAGAATGAACTCACGGCTTGGAATAGGATTGTCGTAATTTTGAGATTCACGATCAGCAAACGGATCGTTTTGAATTTGGTCTGACATAAGCAAGCCCAACTATAGCAAGGAAGGTATAGGGCTAGTATATCCGAGTCCCAGCTTAAGCTACAGTAAAGTGGTTACAAAAAGACTAAATAGATTCGAACTTCTCATAACTTACCGGCGCTCAGTAAACGGAATGCACACCCGCTTCGAGCGTATTTGAACGCCTTTCACCGCGCGGAATTACCGATAAAAACAGCGCCAAGATTGGTCAAAATTAACCTCACAACCAAAAAATGATCTAGATCACATTTACATGCAAACAACAAAGCAAACGTTTGCAATAAGGTCGGCTTGTTGCGATATTCTGCGGCAATTTCCTATCTCCCCCTTTTTAGGTTTGGTTATCTCTATGAAACGCACTCTATTAGCAACCGCGATTGCAAGCTTAGGTCTATTCTCTGCTTTTTCTCATGCGGCAGAACACGCTGATTTAATCATCACTGACGCAATGGTTCTGACTATGAACCAAGATAAAACCGTTTATGAAAACGGTACTGTGGTTGTGAAAGACAATAAAATCATCGCGGTTGGCGACGAGTCTTTAGAGAAAAAATATAAGGCTGATAACGTTCTTGATGTCGATGGTGACATCGTGATGCCAGGTCTTATCAATACCCATACTCACGTTTCAATGACCGTATTCCGCTCACTAGCGGATGACGTGCCAGATCGTCTGCACCGTTATATTTTCCCACTGGAAGCGAAATTGGTGTCACGTGACATGGTTCGTATCGGTGCGAACCTTGGCAACGTTGAGATGCTAAAAGGTGGCGTAACGACTTACGCAGACATGTACTACTTTGAAGATGAAGTCGCAAAGACTGTCGATAAGATCGGTATGCGCGCAATCCTAGGCGAAACCATCATCAAGTTCCCAGTTGCGTCAGCAAAAAATGCCGATGCTGGTATCGAATACACGCTGAACTTTATTGAACAATATAAAGATCACCCACGTATTACCCCTGCTTTTGCTCCACACGGCCCATACACCAACACCACTGAAACCCTACAGAAAGTGGCAAAGCTTTCTCTAGAAAAAGGCGTTCCAGTGATGACGCACCTAGCAGAATCAGATCGTGAGCAAGAAGTGATTGCAGAACGTTCTAACGGCTTATCACCAGTGGCTTACATGGAAAGCATTGGCGCGCTGAACAAAAACTTAGTCGGCGCACACATGATCCTCGTTGATGACAACGATATCGAACTCGTGAAAAAATCTGACATGGGCGTAGCACACAATATGAGTGCTAACATCAAATCAGCGAAAGGTGTCTCGCCTGCCCTGAAAATGTACGACGAAGATGTTCGTATCGGTCTTGGTACCGACGGCCCAATGTCAGGCAACACACTAAGCACGATTGATGAGTTCAACCAAGTGGCGAAAGTTCACAAGCTAGTGAACCAAGATCGCGCGGCGATGCCACCACTAAAAGTGATCGACATGGCGACGATGGGTGCGGCGAAGGCACTGCATATGGAAGACAAGATTGGTTCTTTAGAAGTGGGTAAGCTCGCTGATATCATCGTAATCGATACCAAAGCACCAAACATGGTACCGGTTTACAACCCTTACTCAGCTTTGGTTTACTCAGCAAACTCAGCAAACGTGCGTCACTCTATTGTGCACGGTAAGTTGCTGATGAAAGATCGCCAAATCTTAACGGTTGATGAAGACCAAATTCGTAAAGAAGCACTTGAGTTTACAGACATCGTGCGTAAAACCGTTATCGAATCAGGTGAAGTGGTTCAATAAGGTTGACTAAAAAAGACAATGCCCAGCTTAGGCTGGGCATTTTTGTATGTGCCTATTGAAAGGGCTTTAAGAGTATCGCTTTCACGACTGATTACCAGAAGGTATCACGACGCTTAGCGCGAGCAATAATATTCTCTGGCATACGGCGTTCTAGTCCCGTACGCAAACGAGAAATTCGCTTATATTGACGCTGATCTGCCGTCACGGAATTATAAAGCCAGCGATAAGCATCTTCGTAATCAAGCGGGCTACCATAATCACGCAGCAGCAATTCTGCCAAGTGGATACGAGCGTTTAAGTTCCCCATCGCGGCGGCTTCACGCAAATAAGGAATGGCGCGTTCTTTATCTTGTTGCACCAACGTGCCACGTGAATAGTAACGACCTAATTGCTCCAAAGCAGAGGGCAAGCCTTGATGGGCCGCATTTTCCATATAATAGAGGCCGAGCTCAACATCTTGCTCAACACAAACACCCCACGCGAGCATGTCCCCATATAAAAACTCATACGAAGGTAAGCTGATGCGAGTAGCACGCGCCACAATATCTTCCACCAACTGGCAATTGTCTGCTTTGACTTGCTCTAAATGTTTGTTCTGATCGATCAGTTTAATAAGTTCAGCTTCGGTATAAATTGGCACTGGCTCGCCAATGTCAGCTGCACTTGCAAAACTGAATGATGAGCTTAGCACCAGTATTAACGAAGCTGCTACTGTTCGTAGCTTCATACTTGCACTCTTTGCTGAATCTGTCATACATCGTTAACCCACCATCGACACGATGGACTCTATTGGCGGGCTTGATATCAATATCGGCAAAATCACAAAATTCTTTAGTCAAAAGTTGCCGTAAGTTGGCAATAATTTGCCACCAAAAATCCAAATGTGATCACAGCAGCAAACACAATAATCCTAACGAGTATTCAACATCATTTCGTTAAGACATAAAAAAAGCCGACACGATGTGTCGGCTTCTCTTCAATCTATAACGCTATCAATTAAGCTTCAAACGGGTGAACTTTGATGATAGTTTCGTTACGATCTGGACCAGTTGAGATGATGTCTACTGGTACGCCAGTTAGCTCTTCAATACGCTTGATGTAATCTAGAGCAGCTTGTGGAAGCGCGTCGATAGATTTAGCACCAAAGGTGTTTTCAGACCAACCAGGCATAGTTTCGTAAATTGGCGTCGCTTTATCAAATGATTCAGCAGCCATTGGCGAAACTTCTAGTACAGAGCCGTCGTCCATCTTGTAACCAGTACAGATTTTCAGCTCTTCTAGGCCATCTAGTACGTCTAGTTTAGTTAGACAGAAACCAGTGATTGAGTTGATTTGAATCGCGCGACGCATCGCAACAGCATCAAACCAACCAGTACGGCGTAGACGACCCGTCGTTGCACCAAATTCATGGCCAACAGTACCTAGGTGCTTACCAACTGGATCTTGCTTATCTAGACCATCGTATAGCTCAGTCGGGAATGGACCTGAACCAACACGAGTACAGTATGCTTTCGCGATACCTAGGATGTAACCTAGGTGACGAGGACCAAAACCAGAACCTGCAGCAACACCACCAGCAGTCGTGTTAGAAGACGTTACGTATGGGTAAGTACCGTGGTCGATATCAAGTAGTGTACCTTGTGCGCCTTCGAACATGATCTTGTCGCCACGCTTACGCGCTGCATCTAGTTCGTCAGTTACGTCGATAACCATTGATGTTAGTAGATCAGCATAGCCTTTCGCTTGCTCAAGTACTTCTTCGTAGCTTACTGCGTCCGCTTTGTAGTAGTTCACTAGTGCGAAGTTATGGTATTCCATTACTTCTTTTAGTTTCTCTGCAAAAGCTTCCATGTCGAATAGGTCGCCAACGCGTAGACCGCGACGAGCAACTTTATCTTCATAAGCAGGACCGATACCACGACCAGTCGTACCAATTGCTTTTTTACCACGAGCGATTTCACGCGCTTGGTCTAAAGCAACATGGTAAGGAAGAATTAGAGGACATGCTTCAGAAATGAAAAGACTGTTACGAACTTCAATGCCGCGCTCTTCAAGAGGCTTCATTTCTTTAATTAATGCGTCAGGTGATAGAACTACACCGTTGCCGATAATGCATTTAACATTATCGCGAAGGATACCTGAAGGAATTAAGTGAAGAACGGTTTTTTCACCGTCGATTACAAGTGTGTGACCTGCATTGTGACCGCCTTGATAGCGAACCACGTATTTTGCATCTTCAGTTAAAAGGTCTACGATTTTACCTTTACCTTCGTCACCCCATTGGGTGCCTAGAACGACTACGTTATTTCCCATCTTTCCAAGTCTGATTGCTAGTTAAAAAAGGATTCTAGCACTGAATCCTCTGTCTTGCAGTCATTTTTTAGTCATAGAAGTTTCACACAGAATTAAACTATTGAGCTGCCAATAGATCCGGCAACATCACGGCTCTATCACTCATTTGCGAAGAGTTTAATACTGAGCTTGCCTTGAATATCAACACTTGCACGATATAAACCAGCCCCACTCAACGTGCTGTGTATTTCGCCTAGATGATCGATGGCAATCACACCGCCATCACTTTCCGGCCCCTTTAACACTCGAGAAACCACAAAATCACTGGCTGTTTTGGCGCCTTCGTTGAAATAACGCGTGCGCGCAGCAATCTCACTTGCCACCCTATGTCGAATGAGCAATTCTGATGGACCTGCCGATGAAATCGCGACGAGATCATTTTCAGCCAACATCCCCGCCCCCATCATCACCGAGTCACCGATGCGGCCGAAGCGTTGATTTGCCACCCCACCCGAACTGGTGGCCGCGGCTAAGTTGCCATGCTGATCAAGAGCCACTGCCCCGACGGAACCGTAAACTGGGTCATCGGCCTTCCCCTCCTCTGCGAGGTCACACTCTGATAAGGCGAGTAAATCCAAATCGGTCGGCGAACCTTTCGCGGCAAATTTCAGTCGCATTAGCTGATCGTAACGATGGTCAGTAAAAAAATAGTCCTGCTCTGAAAACTCATACCCACGCTCAAAAGCGAAGGCTTCTGCGCCATCTCCCGCGAGCAGAGAATGTCCAGAAAAAAGCATCACTTCGCGCGCGAGCTCAATCGGATTTTTGATATGGCGTATCCCTGCGACCGAGCCAACTTGCTTCAACTTACCCTCCATGACGGAGGCGTCCATCTCAACCATTTCTTTGGCGTTAAGAACCGAACCTCGCCCCGCATTAAAATACTCAGAGTCTTCCAACACCTTAACGGATGCCACCACTGCATCCAGCGCATCACCACCGCTGGCAAGAATTTGATGCCCTACCGTCACTGAGCGCGCCAATGTAGCTCGGAGATCGGCGTCTCGTTCGGCACTCAACGGCTCAGCCGCCGAGGTCAATGGCCCGCCATGAACGGCAATAGAAAATGGAAACGTCATGTGGTCGTCCCTATACGTACTTAATAACGCAAATGCATTTCAATAAAAAAGCGCTGCTTGTTTCCAAGCAACGCTTCGTATTCGACTCAAAATGACCGTTTAACGGTCATTGCGTGCGATTAGTGTGAACCACAACCGCCGCCGCCACAACATTCGTGGTCGTCGCCTTTTTCTTCGCCACCACAGCAGCCGCCTTCGTGGTCGTGGTCATGACCACAACCGCCAGCTTGGTGTACATGGCCGTGTGCAATTTCTTCTTCAGTTGCTTCACGAATCGCTACAACTTCAACAACGAAAGTTAGCGTTTGACCAGCAAGCATGTGGTTGCCATCAACAACAACTTCGTCGCCGTCAACTTCAGTGATTTCTACAGGGATTGGACCTTGGTCAGTATCCGCTAGGAAACGCATACCAACTTCAATTTCTTCTACACCTTGGAAAACGTCTGCAGGAACACGTTGAACAAGTTCATCGTTGTGCTCGCCGTATGCATCTTCAGGTGCGATAGTTACTTCAAATTTATCGCCTGCAACTTTACCTTCTAGCGCTGTTTCTAGGCCAGAGATTAGGTTGTCATTACCGTGTAGGTAATCAAGTGGAGCGTCAACTGTTGATTGGTCAACAACTGCGTCTTCTACTTTAAGTTGGTACGCAAGGCTTACGACTACGTTTTTTTCGATTTTCATAATTGCTCCGAGGCGATTAGCTCCCCAGTGGGGAATATAACAATAACCCTGCTATTATGGGGATGAATTCGAGAAACTCAATCAATCCGGTTTAAAAATGCCGATCATTTGTTCACTCTCGTGCTGAGTTTTTTCTACCGCTTCCGGTTTTCTCTGGTCTTGATGGCCACAATCAACACATTCCACCAGCTCAATATTATTCTCTATCCACCAACGCAATGTATCTTGTTGCTGACACTTAGGGCAGTTGGCGCCTGCGATAAATCGTTTTTTCATTCCATTCCTACCAAACTATTCCGACCAGACTATTCCTATTCACAACATCACTGAAACACAGAAAACGGTTGAGTCAGGTTAATCCCAGAAACGCTTTCCTTGGCGATCATTTTCCATCTCTCGACCAAAAATCTCTTCCAACTCTTTACGCGCCTCTTTCGATCTCAAAGCCAATTGTTTGTCTTCATGGTGCTGCGGAAGCAATTCTTTCAGCATTGCATTATCCAGCTTACGGAAATGCGCTTCAGAACGCTGCGCCTGATAAGGATGCATGCCAAGCTCAATCAAAGCCTGCTTACCAAGATCCAATGCGCCCAAGAAGGTTTCTCTCGAATACTTATCTACGCCATGACTTAACAACTGATACGCTTCCACTCGACTACGTGCTCGCGCGAGTATTTTTAAATGCGGGAAGTGCTGTCGGCAGAGATCGACAATTTGCATGATTTCATCCGGGGAGTCAGTACACAGAATGATGGCTTCGGCTTGATCAGCCCCTGCTGCGCGCAATAGATCCAATTGCGTGGCATCCCCATAAAAAACCTTATAACCATATTTGCGTAATAGCCGAATCTGGCTGGCATCGCTTTCCAAGATGGTCAGTTTAATTTTATTGGCGTAAAGCAAGCGCCCTACAATCTGACCAAAACGACCAAAGCCGGCAATGATCACTCGAGACTGCTTATTCATCACATCGGTATCTAACCGTTCTTCGTCCTCTAAATGATTCAGTTTCTTGGCGTACCACTTTTTCTGCCCCATCAATAACAGCGGTGTGGTGACCATAGACAGACTGACCACGACGAGTAAAAAGGCCGTTTGATCGGCATTTAATATGCCTTGTGCTAATGCCGCAGTAAAAATGACGAAGGCAAACTCGCCCCCTTGACTCAGAATCGCCGCAATTCGGCTACGGGATTTGGCACGACTGCCGTAGACGCGAGCAAGGAAATACAAGAGATAAGCTTTTAAGACCACCAGCGCAATGACGCAGGCAAGAATTTTGAAGGGATGTAACGCAAGCAAGCCTAAGTTGACCGCCATACCCACGGCGATGAAGAACAATCCGAGCAATAAACCTTTAAAGGGTTCAATGGCAATTTCCAGCTCGTGGCGATACTCACTTTCGGCCAATAATACGCCCGCCAGAAAAGCCCCCAGAGCCATCGATAGACCGAGCTGTTTCATGATCAACGCGATACCAATCACGAGTAACAATGCCGCGACGGTAAACAGTTCACGCACCCCACTCATCACGACGTAGCGAAATAACGGACGCAATAAAAAGTGTCCGCCAATCAATAAGGCAGTTACGCCGCCAAGCATCCAAAGGGCATCTTGCCAATTACCACTCGTGTTCCCAGCAAGAACAGGAAGCAGCGCTAACATCGGTATTACCGCGATATCTTGAAAGAGCAGAACCGCAAAACCCGACTGCCCCGTTTCAGTGCCAGCCAAGCCTTGCTCCTCAATAACCCGCAAGGCGATCGCCGTCGAAGACAAGGCCAACCCCATGCCCACGACTAAGGCGATTTGCCAAGCAAAACCAAACGCAATGATAATGGCGGTGATCAGTGCAGTGGTCAGCAACACCTGCGCGCCACCCAGCCCAAGTATCGGCCCGCGCATCTGCCATAACTTTTTAGGATTCAGTTCAAGACCAATCAAAAACAGCAGCAATACCACACCAAATTCAGCGAAATGTAAGATGGCATCAACATCTCGAATGAGCCCAAGCCCCCATGGACCAATGGCTACCCCCGCAATCAGATACCCAAGTACGGAGCCTAACCCCAGGCGCTGCGCAAGCGGTACCGCTAACACTGCCGCCGTGAGGAAGATGGCGCTGCTTTGTAAAAAGTCACTCTCAAGCGCCATGATCTTCTCCTTGTTCATTGATGGGGCCGGTATCCGAACATTTTAATGCCATCGGATCGCGCAACCATTGTCGATAACGTTCGGCGTGTTGTTCCCGTTCCAATTCTGAGACATTGCGTGCCCAATAGAGCACTAAGGGCTCTAGCCATTCCATTTGGCACAATGCCGCGGTGAGCTCAAAGGGTTGTAAGATTTGCTCTAAGGGGTATTTATTGTATCCATGCTCACCAAAGGCTTCTTCTTTGCCACCGGCGGTAATGACACTGCGCCAGTACTTGCCTCGTAGCGCACTTTCGTCACCATAGGCAAAACCTTTACCTAGTACCCGATCAAGCCACTCTTTCATAAGTGCAGGACATGAATAGAGATACATAGGGTGTTGAAAAACAATGACATCGTGCGCTAAAAGCAAATCATGCTCAGCATTTACATCGATAAAAAAATCAGGATAGCGCGCATAAAGATCGTGCACAGTGACGTGATCAAGTAAGCCGATTTGCTGCAGCATCACTTGATTAGCAATAGAAGTAGAAGACTCCGGATGAGCGTAAATAATCAATACGTTGGGTTGAGAAGTGGCTGATAAATTCATTCCGTGAACAGCTTCCCTTATCGTTTTCGTTATCAGTTTGTTATACGCGGTTGACGCTGAGAACGCAATGATCGACTTTTATGGTCAATCCTCCTACTATGCGTGGCGAAACGATTAAAGATAAAGCAAAGCATTATGATTACCTTCTCTGATATTCAACTCTTACGCGGTGGTAAACCCCTGCTTGAGAACGCTTCGGCAACCATCCATCCCGGCGACAAGATCGGCTTGGTAGGTAAAAATGGCTGTGGTAAATCCACCTTGTTCGCTCTGATCAAAGATGAGCTCTCCACCGATGCAGGTAACTTCAGCAAACCCGCTCATTGGGAATTAGCATGGGTTGCCCAAGAAACCCCGGCCCTTGACCGAACCGCGCTAGAATACGTCATTGATGGCGATCGCGAGTACCGCTCGCTAGAACAGCAGTTGGTGGATGCCGATCTTGCTGACAACGGCACTTTGGTTGCCGAACTGCATGGTAAAATTGAAACCATCGGCGGCTACAGCATTCGCGCTCGCGCTTCGGAACTGCTTGACGGTTTAGGCTTTCGCCAAGAACAAATGAGTTGGAACTTAACCCAGTTTTCTGGTGGTTGGCGCATGCGCTTGAACCTGGCTCAAGCCCTACTTTGCCGTTCTGACTTATTGCTTCTCGATGAACCAACCAACCACTTAGATCTTGATGCAGTGATGTGGCTAGAACGTTGGTTGCAGAACTATCCTGGCACACTGGCGTTGATCTCGCATGACCGCGATTTCCTCGATCCTATTGTTAACCGCATCATTCACGTTGAAAACCAACAGTTGAATGAATACACCGGTAACTACTCTTCGTTTGAATCACAACGCGCACAGAAATTGATTTTGCAGCAAGCGATGTTCCAGAAGCAGCAAAAGCAAATGGCGCACATGCAGAGTTATATTGACCGTTTCCGCTACAAAGCGTCGAAAGCACGCCAAGCGCAAAGCCGTATTAAGGCTTTGGAGAAAATGGAACAAGTACTACCGGCGCAATTTGATAACCCGTTTAACTTTGAATTTCGCGAACCCGATGCATTACCAAATCCCATCATGATGATGGATGAAGTCTCGGCAGGCTATGACGACAATCTGATCCTAGAGAAGATTCGTCTTAACCTCGTTCCGGGTAGTCGCATTGGTTTGCTCGGTCGCAACGGCGCAGGTAAATCAACCCTAATCAAATTGCTCTCTGGCGAACTGAATCCACAAGGTGGCGAACTGACCTACTCACAAGGCGTGAAAATGGGTTACTTCGCACAGCATCAACTGGAAACACTGCACCCAGAAGAGACACCTTTGCAGCACATGATGCAAATTGCGCCTAAACATACTGAGCAGCAATTGCGTGACTACTTGGGCAGCTTTGGCTTCCAAGGCGACAAAGCGCTAGAAAAAGTCGCACCATTCTCTGGTGGTGAAAAAGCACGTCTGGTTCTGGCCTTGCTGGTATGGCAAAAACCGAACCTATTACTGCTCGATGAACCCACCAACCACTTAGATCTCGATATGCGCCAAGCGCTGACCTTTGCCCTGCAAACCTTTGAAGGTGCCATGGTGATTGTCTCGCACGACCGCTATTTACTGCGCGCTACCACCGATGATCTTTACTTGGTGCATGATCGTCAAGTCGCTCCCTTCGATGGCGACCTGACCGATTACTACAAGTGGCTTACCGAACAACAAAAAGTCGAGCGCCGCGAAGCACAAGCCGAGCAACCGGTTAAAGACAACCAAAACAGCGCCGCCGCGAAGAAAGAGCAGAAACGACGTGAAGCAGAGTTTCGTACTCTCACCGCGCCACTGCGCAAAAAGCTGACCAAGTTAGAAGAAACCATGGATAAGCTTGGCCAGGTGATTGCACAAGCAGAAGAGCATTTAAGTGATAACTCTCTGTATGATGCCGAAAACAAAGCTAAACTTACTCAAGTACTCGCCCAGCAAGCACGTGGTAAGTCGGATTTAGAAGAAACAGAAATGGAATGGATGGCTCTGCAAGAAGAGCTTGAAGGAATGGAACAGGAGTTCAGTAACTGATGACTAAAGAGCACGTTAGTGTTTCACTCACCTTAGAGCGTTTATGGCAATTCAGTTTGCAGTACTACGGCGTTCATGAAGTGAAGCAAGCGTGCTTAAATTTACAGAATCAGTTCAAAGGGAATGTAAACCTGCTACTGTTACTCAAGTGGCTTGATGAACAACAAGTCACTATCGCAGAGCAGGATTGGCACAAGGTCGAAGAATGCCTTGGTCGCTCAGAGGCACTCTTGCAAAGCTATCGAGAGCTAAGACGTAAGCTCAAACAACCGCTAACCGATACACTCTATCGCGAAGCGCTGCAATTTGAGCTCCAGCTAGAAAAACAGCAACAATCGGACCTTGTCGATTGTGTTAACCAGCTCGCTTTAACTCATGCCGATGATCAACCGCTTACGCGACGCTACTGTTGTCAGTTGGGTGGAGAGCATTTGTACTCCATCTTTATCCGCCCTTTTAAACTCAATTTGGATGCAAAAGAAAGCGACTGACGCCTATGACTCATTTTACTGCTGCCAGCGGGATATCAAACCCGCACCTTCAAACCCTCGCACCACGCTTTATTCGTAAAAAGGCGTTGTTTGAGCCCATTTGGCAAACGCTCGATACACTCGATGGCGACTTTCTCGATCTCGCTTGGAGTGAAGATAGCCAAAGCGATGCAGCCCAAGCAAAACCTCTGTTTGTCTTGTTCCATGGTCTTGAAGGCTGCTTCTATAGCCCTTACGCCAATGGCCTTATGAACGCCTTTGCAAAAGAAGGTTGGTTATCGGTAATGATGCATTTTCGCGGTTGCAGCGGTAAGCCCAATCGTCTACCTCGCGCCTATCATTCTGGCGAAATTGAAGATGCGCGTTTTTTCCTAGAGTATTTAGATCAGCAATTCCCCAATCGAGTCAAAGTGGCGGTAGGTATTTCACTGGGTGGCAATATGCTGGCCAACTACTTAGCGCAATACGCGGATGACCCACTGCTCAATGCCGCCTCGATTGTGTCCGCGCCACTCGATTTATCCGCCTGCTCTGAACGCATCGAACAAGGGTTTTCTAAAGTCTATAAAACCTATTTGTTACGATCATTAAAACGCAATGCGCTGCGTAAACATCACCTGCTAAAAGGCGAACTGGGGCTCTCTTATCAATCCATAAAACGCGTCACTAAATTGCATGATTTTGATGACTTAATCACCGCACCGCTGCATGGATTCCAAGATGCCGAAGACTACTATCAGCGCTGTTCGGGCATTCATCGTCTACAACAAATCAAATTACCGACGCAGATCATCCACGCCAAAGACGATCCTTTTATGACCGACGCGGTGATCCCGCATTTTGTGTTACCTGCGAACATCCATTACCGTTTATTTGAGCAAGGTGGCCACGTGGGGTTTGTGACCGGCAGTGTTATGAAGCCACGTTTTTGGCTTGAAGAGATGTTGCCTGCTTACTATCAAGCATTAAAAACGGCATAATTCGCCCTCTGGTACAGCATCATAGAAGAACGAGGTATTTATGATTGTTCCTTGGCAGCAAATTGCGCCCGATACATTAGAAAGTCTACTCCGCGAGTTTGTCCTACGAGAAGGCACCGATTACGGTGAATTTGAGATTTCAGTACAAGACAAAATTGACCAGGTAAAACATCAACTTGAAACTGGAGAAGCGGTTATCGTGTTCTCTGAGTTACATGAAACGGTGGATATTCAACTGCGACAAAAGTTCTAAACCGAAACGTGACAATAGCGTGGCTGATTCGCAAAAGTCACCTTATGTTATGAACATGCGTCAAAAGTGTAATGCTTTTCCAACAAAACCTCGGTAGAGTTAGACTCATCACAGGAACGTTATTACTAGACAAGGTTTGTCATGTCCGCAAAGCACCCAATCATTGCCGTCACTGGTTCTTCTGGCGCAGGTACCACCACCACGTCTGAAGCCTTCCGAAAAATGTTCAACATGACGGGAATCAAACCGGCATGGGTTGAAGGGGATAGCTTTCACCGCTTTACTCGCCCTGAAATGGATGTCGAAATACGCAAGGCTCGTGAGCAAGGGCGACACATCAGCTATTTTGGCCCGCAAGCCAATGACTTCCCTGGACTTGAGGCGTTCTTTCGCCAATTTGGCCAAGATGGAACAGGCAAAGTACGCCGCTATCTACACACCTTTGATGAGGCCGTTCCTTACAACCAAATGCCCGGCACATTTACGCCCTGGCAAGACTTGCCCGAAAAGAGCGACGTCTTATTTTATGAAGGCTTGCATGGCGGTGTCGTCGATGGCAATACGAATGTCGCACAACATGTCGATTTTTTGATTGGCATGGTTCCCATCGTCAATCTGGAATGGATCCAAAAATTTGTTCGCGACACCCGTGACAGAGGCCACTCAAAAGAAGCCGTCATGGATTCCATTGTTCGCTCAATGGACGATTACCTCAATTACATTACTCCGCAATTTTCCCGCACCCACATCAATTTTCAGCGCGTTCCAACCGTCGACACTTCAAATCCGCTGGATGCCAAAGGCATTCCTAGCCTTGATGAAAGCTTTGTTGTTATCCGTTTACGTGGCTTCAAAAAGGTCGACTATCCGTACTTACTGGCCATGATTGATGGTTCATTTATGTCACGCCACAACACACTTGTCGTGCCAGGAGGGAAAATGAGCTTTGCGATGGAATTAATCGTTCGGCCAATCTTGCAGCAGTTAATCGAAACGGGGAAAATTGGTTAAAACTCAGGTGTAGAACACGATTACTTTTCATACCGTGATCATGTGCACGTTTTTGCTTAGCAAATCCGTGGATGGACCCGATTAAAATCAAGAAATCGATCCTGAAACAGGATACTATTTGTAACCGAAACACATGATAGCTTGCAGCACTATTTGAGTGCTCATAGCCTAGTTTTCCCGACTTCGGGCCCAGCTAAATTATGGAAAGCAGCAAGCGTACCCTGCAGAGGAAGTGAGATATTATGGTTCTAGGTAAACCTCAAACCGATCCAACATTAGAGTGGTTCCTTTCACACTGTCATATTCATAAGTACCCATCAAAAAGCACGCTGATTCACGCGGGCGAAAAAGCAGAAACTTTGTACTACATTGTTAAAGGTTCTGTTGCTGTACTTATTAAAGATGAAGAAGGTAAGGAGATGATCCTTTCTTACCTAAACCAAGGTGATTTCATCGGTGAGCTTGGTCTATTTGAAGAAGATCAAGAGCGTACCGCTTGGGTTCGTGCTAAATCTCCTTGTGAAGTAGCAGAAATTTCATTCAAGAAATTCCGCCAGTTGATTCAAGTTAACCCTGATATTCTAATGCGTCTGTCTTCACAGATGGCTCGTCGCCTTCAAGTGACTAGCCAAAAAGTAGGCGACCTAGCCTTCCTAGACGTAACTGGCCGTATTGCTCAAACGCTACTTAACCTAGCAAAACAACCTGATGCGATGACTCACCCAGACGGTATGCAAATCAAAATCACTCGTCAAGAAATCGGCCAAATTGTTGGCTGTTCTCGTGAGACCGTTGGTCGTATCTTGAAAATGCTAGAAGAGCAGAACCTAATCTCTGCTCACGGTAAGACTATCGTTGTATACGGTACGCGTTAATTCAATGTGAATTAAACACCGATTTAAAAAGCCACCGCTTCGGTGGCTTTTTTTGTTTTTCACTGTCGTTATCGTGAATTATCCGTACTCTCAAAGATCTTATCTGCCGACGCCGCAACAAAGCCGCTATACAACATGCCATTGGGCATTGGGTATCGCTTGGCAAATTCATAAAACCCACCCGGCAATAACACAACACCATCATCAAACTCAACTTGGACTTTATCTGCCATCGTTGAAGACTGCTCGAGTAATACTTCAGGTGAACCTTTTACTTCACCACCGGCCTGATTAATCAAAAAGCCCGCCGCAGAGAGATGATCATTTACCTGTTGCACCTCATCAAACTGCTCAAGCTGATTCACGTTCACCGTAAAGTGATTCGCTCCATAACCGTGCGCTGCAAGCCAGGCAGCATACTCGCTCTCTTCGGCCAACAATAAATACTCATTATGGCTTAGTTGCCAAGGCCGGCCAGCCGATAGAAAATCATCGCCTTGCATCTCTTGTTGGCTAACTTGCGCCACTAACTGCGTCACGATGTGTTGTAACCTTGGTGAACATTGCTCAACCCTCAGTTCGCTAATGAACACTTTAGGTTGTGTCGCGTCTGGATGCTCATAATGCTTGGCCACTAATTTTTTACTTTCAAAGATATAGTCACCCGCGTCTTGATAACCCAAATCAATAAAGGGTTGCGCTAAGACTTCAAGACTCACGGGGTCAAGATTGAAAGTGCGTAAGGCAATATGATCGTTAATCAATGGCTCACTTTGCTGCAAAAGTTTATGTATGTTGCCCGCAGAAGGACATAGGCGATCAATATAGTCATTCCATAACGATTCAAACAGTCGATCTGGCGTCATGATGCCTCCTTGGCATTGTTTTTATCTCTGTATTCTCAGTTAGGATTATTAGTGTAGTTAAAGAAAAGGCCAGTGGAGCAATTTCTCTGGCCTTTCTTTTCTCGTGGATTTTAGAGGGATAATCCGGGACTCAACGTCTCTGGTAATTCGGTTTCTCGCCCCTCGATGGACGCCATAGGATAAGCGCAGTAATCCGCCGCATAGTAGGCACTTGGCCTTAAGTTACCCGATGCACCAGGCCCGCCAAATGGCGCATCACCGCTGGCTCCCGTTAATGGGCGGTTTCGATTTACAATACCCGCTCGGATGTGGTCAACAAAATACGCCCACTCGCTGTCTTGGGTCGTCACGAGACCAGCCGATAAACCAAACCGAGTCTCATTGGCTAATTCAACCGCCTGTTCAAATGTTTGATAACGAATGACTTGCAGTAATGGGCCAAAATATTCTTCATCAGGCAGTTCACGAATAGCGCTCACATCAATGATACCTGGAGAGACAAACGCCGCTTTTCCCGCCTTTGCTTCAAGCAGGCTTTGCCCCCCTAATGATTGCAAATGCGCCTGAGCGGCTAAAATACCTTGTGCAGCCTCGAGTGAAATTTGTGGCCCCATAAAGGGTGCAGGTGTGGCAAAGGGATCCCCCATAACGATGTTTTTCGTCGCACGCAGTAACTTAGCCAGCAGCACATCACCGTTGTCACCTGGTGGCAAATAAAGCCGACGTGCGCAGGTGCATCGCTGCCCTGCACTAATAAAAGCGGATTGGATGATGGTGTACACCGCCGCATCCACGTCCCCGTAATGAGGCGATATCACCAGCGGGTTATTACCGCCCATTTCTAGAGCCAACATTTTATCGGGCTGGCCAGCAAACTGGCGATGTAGAAGGTGCCCCGTATTCGCGCTGCCGGTAAATAACAAGCCATCAATGCCTTTGGACTCGGCTAAAGCGACGCCCGTTGCTCGCCCCCCTTGCACTAAGTTGATCACTCCGTCCGGTACACCCGCTTGTTGCCACAGCTTTATTGCAAGCTCGCCCATCACCGGAGTTTGCTCTGACGGTTTGAAGACCACGACATTACCCGCCAACAAAGCGGGGACGATGTGACCATTCGGTAGGTGCGCAGGAAAATTATACGGACCAAATACGGCCATAACGCCCAGCGGTCGGTGGCGCAAAACGATTTGATTCCCCGCCGCCTCGCGCTGCTTCTGCCCTGTTCGCTCATGATAAGCCGCGATGGATAAGGCAACCTTGCCCGCCATCGCGGCCGCTTCGGTACGTGCTTCCCACATCGGTTTGCCGGTTTCTTTGGCGATCACTTCCGCAATCGACTCCGCCTGCTGCTTAACCAACTCAGCAAAACGCAGTACCAGCGCTTCACGCTCAGCAAAGGTTGTTTTTTTCCAGGTCAGAAAGGCACTGTGAGCAGCAGCGACCGCGGCATCGACTTGCGCCACACTGGCACTGTCGCTTTGCCAAATTACCTCATCGTTATAAGGGCTGATGGAATTCATCGGTTCACCCTGCCCGACCACCCATTCTCCTGCGATCCACTGTGACATAATCATTCCTTTTCAGTTTATGATCCGTTATCCAATAAGAGCCCGTGATCGTTACAGAGGCAACAATCGAACGTTATCGCCTTGCTTCACTTGCAGAGCTTCCGCCACGTCATTCGTTATGATCACCGTATCGCTTGCTTGATCAAACGCCGCTTTCACCGCCACAGCACGAAAATCTTCAAACAAGGTATTACTGATCAGAAAATCTTGTGAACTGGCATGGTCGGCGATATGCACTTTTCCGCGAAACGAATGACGCACCGATTCGATATTTTCTCGATCACACTCCACGCTAGGGCCACCATCAAAAATGTCGACATAATTACGGCAGGTGAAACCTTCTTTTTCTAATAAGCGTAAGGCGGGCTTGGTGTTGTCGTGCACCTGACCGATTACCGCTTGTGCTTCTTTACTCAGTAAATTGACGTAGATCGGCAGCTTTGGCATCAGGTCGGCAATGAAACCCTTTTTGCCAATCCCAGTAAGATAATCGGCTAAGGTAAATTCTATCGAAAAGAAGTGTTCTTGCAGCCATTGCCAGAAGGGAGAATTCCCCTCTTCGTCGGACACACCACGCATTTCAGCAAATACCGTTTTAGAAAAACGATGTGGGTGCTCTGCCATCATCAGAAAACGGCATTTCGACATCAATCGGCCATTATTGCCGCCACGAAATTTAGGGCGTAAGAACAAGGTGCAGATTTCACTGCAACCTGTGTAGTTATTGCCGAAGGTCAACAGCTTAACTACATTGTTAACACCGAGTTTGGGAGAGGAATGAACAATCGTACTAATGTGATAAGAATAAAAAGGCACATCCCAACCAATGGCAGCCTCAATGCCGGTGCAACCAGCCACTTCTCCGCTATCACGGTCAAAGCCAACCATCAGGTAACCTTCATCACCCGGTGCCGTCACATTCGGTTTAGCAAAACTGTATTCAGAGTGAGTAATTCGATTAGTCAGCAGTTCTTCATTCACCGGCAGTGAGGTGAAACCGTGACCGGATTCCACCGCACAGGCATGAAGCGCATCATAATCTGACATTGAGATAGGACGAACAACCAGCATCGACATTCCCTCCTGATGCTTGTGAGGTTAGCCAGATGGCCAACCTCATCTATTGCGATATTATTGAGCGAGTGAAGCAATCGCCTTCTCCAGCTTTTCTAATCCTTGAGCAATATCTTGATGACTAATCACCAGTGACGGCGTGAAACGTACCACGTTTGGCCCCGCCACCAACACCATCAATCCTTGTTCACCGGCGGCGACGAGCACATCACGAGCTCGGCCTTGCCACTGCTCGTTGAGCGCAGCACCAAGGAGTAACCCCTTGCCACGAATCTCGCTAAAGATGGCGTACTTATCATTAATTTTAGCCAATCCCTGACGAAATAACGCTTCACGTTCCGCCACACCCGCCAACGTTTCAGGTTGGCTAACCACATCCACGACCGCTTCCGCCACGGCACAAGCCAGCGGATTGCCCCCATAGGTTGAACCATGAGTGCCGACTTTAAGATGCTCAGCCAGTTTATTGGTTGTCAGCATTGCGCCAATCGGAAAACCGCCGCCAAGCGACTTTGCTGTGCTCAAAATATCGGGCGTGATTCCTAACCCTTGGTAAGCGTAAAAATGCCCTGTGCGTCCATTACCGGTTTGCACTTCATCAAAAATCAGGAGAGCATTATGCTGCTGGCATACTTCACGAACCGCTTGAATGAACTCATCGCTCGGTTCAATAATGCCACCTTCTCCCTGCAAAGGCTCCATCATGATCGCACAAGTACGCCCAGATACATGCTGACGTAACGCTTCCACATCGTTGTAGGGTAAGTGCGTAATATCGCCGGGTTTTGGGCCAAATCCATCCGAATAGGCTTCTTGTCCGCCCACTGTAACCGTGAAGAAAGTACGGCCATGAAAGCCCTGTTTGAATGCGATAATTTCTGATTTTTCTGCGCCGTAGACATCCGCAGAATAGCGACGAGCCAATTTCAAGGCCGCTTCATTCGCTTCGGCGCCAGAGTTGGCAAAGAAGACTTTGTCGGCAAAGCATAAATCCGTTAGCTTTTTCGCTAAACGCAGCGCAGGCTCATTCGTCATGACATTACTAAGATGCCACAATTTTTGTCCTTGCTCCGTCAATGCCGCCACCATTGCTGGGTGGCAATGACCTAAACAACTCACCGCAATACCGCCGGCAAAATCGATATATTCGTTACATTCTTGATCCCAAACGCGACTGCCCTCACCTTTTACAGGGATCATCTCCATCGGGCTATAACAAGGCACCATCACCTCATCAAACCAACCACGTTGCACTTTCATCTCTTCCATCATCGTACATTCCTTCTCCACGACCGTGTGCCAATACAGGTTCGCCTAGCGACTCTTACTACTATCAATAAGTATAGAAATAAGTATTTATATTGCACATCGACTCACACAGCATAGTATTTACATTTAATTAACCATTTCAATAGTGATTTATTCTTTCTTACCACCACTGGGAATATAAAAAAGCACTAAAGATGATTAAATATTCAATTTAGATAAGAGCACTTTTCTCGCACCATTGCCATAGATATTTTATTTAGCGATGAATAAAGTACTGAGAGTTGAAGACTAAGAGATTTTCAAAATGCACAGACGCATAAAAACGCACAAAAGGCATTATTGTGATGGTAGGAATGAATGTTAAGAAAGGTGATCCATCACTGTATTCGGTCGTCATAATAAAACGATGGAATCAGTGCATAGAAAGGTGGTGCGTAAACTAGCGAGAAAGAAAATTGGCTAAGAGTTGATGCCCTTGCTCCGTCTTAATCGATTCAGGGTGAAATTGAACCGCATCAATGGGTAAGGTTTTATGTTGGTAGCCCATGATCTCATCCATTGTCCCGTCGTCACACTCTGTCCAAGCGGTTAATTCAAAACACTCCGGTAGCGAGTCCTTCTGAACAACAAGAGAGTGGTAACGCGTCACGGTCAACGGGTTATTGAGATCTTTAAATACACTACGTCCGGTGTGGCGAATTGGAGAGGTTTTTCCATGCATCACTTGTCGTGCTCGCACCACTTCTGCACCGAATACCTGCGCAATGGCTTGATGACCAAGACAAACGCCTAAAATTGGCAGTTTACCGGCAAAGTGTTCAATCGCGGCTAATGAGATGCCCGCTTCGTTGGGCGTGCATGGCCCAGGAGAAATAACGAGATGCGTGGGTTGCAGCGCTTCAATGCCTGCTAAATCAATTTTATCGTTTCGCACCACCTGTACTTCAGCGCCAAGTTCGCAAAAATATTGATATAGGTTATAGGTAAACGAATCGTAGTTATCGATGATCAGCAACATAACAGAAATACAGCTCTCCACTTATTGGAGGCGTATTGTGCAATAGTGCGCCACAAAGGCAAAGGAAAAGTTGTGCTTGCCCCCTTAAGATCGAGAGCGTCAAAGCGTATTTTAAATGACCGCTTCAATAAAAAAGGCCAGCAATAGGCTGGCCTCAATCATGAATGCTTGATGATGTTATATCGGCCTATGGGCGAGTAACGAAACCAACCGCTTCATACACTTTCTTCAATGTCACCGCCGCGCGAGCAGAGGCCTTTTCAGCACCTTGCTTCATCACTTGATCCATATATGCACGATCCGCACGAATACGGTGGTATTCCGCTTGAATAGGCTCCAGCATCGTAACGAGTGCTTCGCCCACATCTTTCTTAAATGGACCGTACATTTCTACGCCTTGGTATTTCGCTTCAATTTCAGTAAAGCTCATACCGGTTGCCGCAGAGTACAGGCTCATCAAGTTAGAGATACCCGCTTTGTTTTCCCAATCGCTGGCAATGCGTGGTGGGGTTTCAGCATCCGTTTGCGCTTTGTTGATCTTCTTAAGAATCGACTTAGGATCTTCAAGCAAAGTGATCACGTTCTTACGGTTATCATCTGACTTCGACATCTTCTTCGTCGCATCTTGCAGGCTCATTACACGTGCATTCACTTGTGGAATGTACGGTTCTGGCACTTGGAAGATCGGCGCTTCTGGGCAGTAGATGTTGTTAAAACGCGTCGCGATATCACGCGCTAACTCTAGATGCTGCTTCTGGTCGTTGCCCACTGGCACTTGATGCGCGCCGTACAACAGAATGTCCGCAGCCATTAGGACTGGATAACCAAATAGGCCAGCATTAACATCGTTCGCATAACGCGCTGACTTATCTTTAAACTGAGTCATACGGCTCAGTTCGCCCATTTGGGTGTAGCAGTTAAGAAGCCAACCAAGTTGAGCATGCTCTGGTACATGTGACTGAACAAATAGCGTGCTCTTCTGTGGATCAACACCAACAGCAAGACAGATTGCTAATGCGTCTAACGTTGCTTCATGCAAAGCTTTCGGGTCTTGACGAACCGTAATCGCATGAAGGTCAACCACGCAGTATTGGCAATCGTAATCATCTTGCATCTGTTGCCATTGACGTAGAGCACCCAAGTAGTTACCGATACTTAGTTCACCTGATGGTTGAACGCCACTCAATACGATGGGCTTGCTCATGGATGGATTCCTTTGAATTCTTAATTAGATAAAATAGAAAAAACCGCCTTATTTCTCATTAGGTTAATGGCGGTGGTAGCAAGGCAAGCAATTGATGCCCCTACAACGTCCAAAAACCCAATCAGATGCGGTTTTCTCAGTGTACTCATTGATGAGTATTTTGGAAGATCTTTTGTTGCGCTTAAGCGGAAACAGCGATCACTTCGAGTAATTCAGCGATATTGTCTGCGACAAAATCAGGCTCAGAAACCGAAATCGCTTCACCGTGGTTGTAACCGTACGTCAGGCCAAACGAATGACAACCGGCGTTTTTCGCCGCAAGAATGTCATTTTTCGAATCACCAACCATCAGCATTTCACTCGGTGTACAGCCATGTTTCTCCATTAGCCAGTTAAGCGCGACAGGGTTTGGTTTACGCTCAGGGAAGGCATCGCCCCCCAAGACATCACTAAAATATTTTGCAATGTCGTGTTTAGCCAATACATCTGGAACAAATTTCGATGGCTTGTTGGTCACCAATGCTAAGGTAAAACCGGCTTGTTGCAGTTCTGCTAACGTCTCTTTTACCGCAGGGTACAGATGACTTAGCTTGTGACCACTTTTCTCATAAAAGTCATCAAACAGCACTCGACCTTGCGCCAGCAACTCAGGGCTTAATTCTGGATTGATCGTGAGGCTTTGGCTAAGAGCACGACCAATTAAGATATCTGCGCCATTGCCCACATAGTCTCGAACAAGCTCTTCGCTCACAGAGGCAAAACCAAGCGCTTGTACCGCTTGATCGGCCGCGACGGCCAGATCAGGTACGCTGTCTAGTAAGGTGCCATCAAGATCAAAAGCGATCAGTTTTAATTCTTTCATGCTCTTTCCTACTGCTGGGGTCAATTACTTCGCTTTCGCTAGTTCTGCGCGCATTTCATCGATCACTTGCTTGTAATCCGGCTGACTGAAGATAGCCGAACCCGCAACGAACATATCCGCGCCCGCTTCCGCGATTTCACGAATGTTGTCGACTTTCACGCCGCCATCGATCTCTAGACGAATATCGCGACCAGATTCATCGATCATTTTGCGCACAGCGCGCAGTTTATCCAGAGTATTTGGGATGAAAGATTGACCACCGAAGCCTGGGTTCACCGACATCAATAAGATCATATCCACCTTATCCATGATGTATTCAAGGTGTGCCAGAGGCGTTGCAGGGTTTAGAACCACGCCGGCTTTACAGCCGTGCTCTTTGATCAGTTGCAGAGTACGATCAACGTGATCAGACGCTTCAATGTGGAAAGTGATCATGCTCGCGCCTGCTTTCGCAAAGTCAGGAACGATGCTATCAACCGGTTTCACCATCAGGTGGACATCGATTGGCGCAGTAATGCCGTAGTCACGTAGCGCTTTACACACTGGCGCACCAAAAGTCAGGTTTGGCACATAGTGGTTGTCCATAACATCGAAGTGCACAACATCAGCCCCTGCTGCGAGTACTTTCTCTACGTCTTCACCAAGACGAGCAAAATCTGCAGACAGAATCGACGGAGCGATAAGGAAATCTTTCATACCTGACCTCTATAATAATTAGCATCATTGCGTAAATTTGGCGCAATTCTACCGAAGCGATCAGGCAGATGATAGAGGTATTAAAAGAAATGTGTGGTCGAGCTTATTCGCCGCTATTTTCCGAACCCAGTTCGATATGGCTGTCAGCACGAAACAGAGCCAGCAGTTCATCCACTTTATTGCGACCAGCGCCATTACGGCTAATGGTGCGTTTTACTTTCACCACATTCAGCTCAGCACCATGATAAAGGCGACGTGTCAGCGTCGTATCATGGTTAGAAATAAGCACTGGAATACCGCGTTGTTTCGCGGCCGTTTCGGCAACATTAGCCAGCGCCGCTTGATCATCTAACGAGAAACCATTGCCCGCGTACGAAGTGAAATTTGCAGTACTGGAAAGTGGTGCATAGGGAGGATCACAGTAAACCACGCTGCCCTTGCGCGCGCGTTTAAAGGTCTCTTGGTACCCTTCACAAACAAAAGTGGCTTTCTTGGCTTTTTCAGCGAAAAACTCCAACTCTTTTTCTGGGAAATACGGTTTTTTATACGAACCAAACGGCACGTTGAAGCCGCCTTTTTTGTTATAACGGCATAGACCATTAAAACCAAAACGATTCATGTATAGGAAGGCCAGTGAACGATACATCACATCATCAGTTTGGTTAAACTGCGCGCGTACATCCAAGTAAAATTCTTTGCGGTTGTTTTCAGCCACAAACCAGCGCTTCGCTTCGTTGATGTAATCTTCTGGATCATCTTTAAGAAGATTGTAGAGGTTAATCAAATCTGGGTTGATGTCGGCCAATAAATATTGGTCATAGTCGGTGTTCAAGAAAACCGAACCTGCGCCAACAAACGGTTCTACCAACTTGCGTGCTTCAGGCAGATGACGCTGAATGTCTTCAACTAATCCGTATTTTCCACCAGCCCATTTAAGGAAGGCACGCTGCTTTTTCATTGACTGCTCTATTTATCTTATCAACCACAAATTAAGGGGGCGGAATGTAACATATTTAACGCCATACCCAAAGCGATTGGCGTACTCAATTGGACTGAGCGACGAGAAAGTCACTCCGTCAGCATAGAACTAGTTCGCTTGTGCGATTTCGCGTTGAACTTGATTGAGTGATTTTGCCCAAGGCCCCAATTTTTGTAGCGATTCAGGTAATTGCGCTACCGCATCGCGTGCCAATTGGATGGTTGGGTAATTATCATAAGTAATAATAAACCACTTCGCCTCATTGCGAATGGCCGGATAAACATAAACGTTATCGCCCAAGTCGTGACGATTGAGAAAAGCCTGCGCATCCACTAGATTTTTTACCGCGGCCAGTTGCAGTGTGTAACTGCGTGGTGAAAAACGGTTGAGCTGGTCTTTCGCAAACGAAAAGTTAATCGTCGCTTGATTAGGATTTGGCGTTTGAACAGCAGAAGCGTCCGCGCCATTTGCCCCCTCAGAGCTGGCATCATCCGCGGTAGACTGACCATTCGTCGCTGGGACAGACTGCCCTTCGTTCAGCAGTAAAGCATCAACCACTTCAGAGGTAATAACCACACGTTGAGAGTGATCTTCTATCACGCCAACACTTTGTGGATCATCGACCACTTCCGGCGGCAAAGAGGTACTGTCATCTTCTGCCCCAGCAAAAGAGAGATCCGCCAATTGCTGCGCTTGCGCACTTTGCTGTTCTAACGTTAGGGAGGCTTGGTTGGTGTTTGCATCCGGCTCAGGTAATGTCGGAATCACGGTTTGTTGCGTGATGGATTCCGCCGCTTCATCTGGTGTTGGTTGACTCATCAGCCACCAATAACCACCTGAAATCAGAACGAGTAATACCATGACGATCAGTGCAATATTGAGCGGAGAGCCCACGATTGAACGAACAATAATGCGTTTTTCCACTTTTTGATCCCCTAATGCCATAATACACCCCGGACGATGTGCCACGGTTCGATACGCATTGCGCACACGCCGTTCCATATCATCATCAACAAACCGCATCACTAATTGCTCAAAAAAACGTCCGGCTTCTTGCGAACTCAGCAATTCAACTTCAAGATCAACGGGATTGAACTCTTGCCCCTGGCTCAAACGTGACAGCCATTTATCCAATCGGTTAGGCAGAGCAAAAAGAACAATGTTTATATTCCAACGATTTTGCCGTTGGGAGAATAACGCCAGTTGCCACAATTCAGACAACACGAGCTCACTTAATAAATGCGCATCGTCGATCACAATCACGACATCACACGACTCATGAGCCATGCAGCGAGCAAAGCTATCCGCTAAGTTATCCGCTGGGTTAAACAACGGTTCAGGCAAAATCTGACTCAATATCGTCGTACGATGTTGCTCATCATTTTGATTGGGATGACACATCAATAACGCTTGGTTTTTATCGTTTGCCCACGCTTCTAAGTAGCGCTGTGCTATCCAGGTTTTTCCTGAACCGACAGCCCCCGAAACATGCACAAAGTTAGAATTAAAATGCGTTAATAATTGTAAACGCTCAAGCAATTCAATTTGGGTTTTTAACTCTAAAACCCGCGATTGATGTGTATAACCCATACCCTACCTAAACCATTAAAGCCGTCTTACTCAGTTGCAATAACAACGTATCATAACGCGAGATCATGACAAACCATCGCCGCTAAATATCGCGAGCAAAGTCGATTGCTTGCTTAATGATGGCTTCAGGCACACCTTTCACTACGTCGGCACTTCCGATACTGGTCGGCAACACTAAGCGTAACTCACCCGCCAATACTTTTTTATCACGCATCATATGCTTGATGAAATCATCAAATGACATCGTTTCTGGCGTGTGTACTGGCAGCTTAGCGCGTTTCAGTAACGTAATAATTCGCTCGAGTTGTTCAAGGGGAATTAAACCTTGTAACTGCGCGGTTTTCGCGGCCATCACAGTACCAGAGGAAACCGCTTCACCGTGCAACCATTGGCCATAACCCAGTTCCGCTTCAATCGCATGACCAAATGTATGACCCAGATTGAGCAAAGCACGAATGCCCGATTCTTTCTCATCTTGAGCAACAACGTCAGCTTTGATTTGGCAGCAACGGGCAATCGCATACGAGAGCGCTTGCTCATCTAAGCGGTAGAGCGCCTCAAGATTATCTTCAAGCCAAGTGAAAAAATCGCCATCATAAATAATGCCGTACTTAATCACTTCCGCCATACCGGCAGCAAATTCTCGTTCTGGCAGAGTCGCCAAACAGTCGGTATCAATCACCACCGCTTTGGGTTGGTAAAATGCACCAATCATATTTTTACCGAGCTTGTGATTAACCGCTGTTTTTCCGCCGACTGAAGAGTCAACTTGAGAGAGTAATGTGGTAGGGATCTGAATAAAGTCTACGCCGCGTTGGTAACAAGAAGCGGCAAAACCGACTAAGTCACCAATCACTCCGCCACCTAACGCAATGATCACGACATCTCGGCTGTAATTCCCTTCCAGCAGATAGCTCATGACGGTGTTAAAGGTATCGAGTGTTTTGTATTGCTCGCCATCGGGCAATTCAAGCAGTGATGCTTGGCAGCCTTGTTGTTGTAGCAAAGAGAGGATTTTATTCGCGTACAAAGGTGCAACAGTGACATTACTGATCACGACAACTTTGTGTTTTGAGGATAAGTGAGAAAGGTGAGCCGGATTATTAAATAATCCGGCACCTATTGATATTGGATAGCTACGTTCATCTAAGCTGACCGTAATCCGTTCCATGGGTATGCTCCAATTTGAGTTAAGAAGTTCTTAACTCTCTTCTAGCATTTTTACAATCTGATTGGCTACCACTTTTGCACTTTGATCATCGGTGCGTACTGTGTAGTCCGCAATTTCATCATAGAGTGGGTTACGCTCACCAGCTAACTCTTCAAGCACTTCACGAGGGCTATCCGTTTGTAGCAGAGGGCGTTTCTTGTCACGGTTTGTACGTGCAAGTTGTTTTTCAATAGTGGTTTCTAAGTAAACAACGATACCACGAGCAGAAAGACGGTTACGGTTTTCTTTACTCATGATCGAGCCACCGCCAGTCGCAAGGACAATGCCTTGTTCTTCGGTAAGATCGTTAATCACTTTCTCTTCACGATCGCGGAAGCCAGCTTCGCCTTCTACGTCGAAAACCCATGCGATATCTGCACCAGTGCGTTCTTCAATCACAGTGTCTGAGTCAACAAACTCCATGTGAAGTTGTTGAGCCAGGTGTCTACCAATTGTACTTTTGCCGGCGCCCATCGGGCCAACAAGGAAAATATTGCGTTTCTCAGCCATGTTTTAGCAGTAATTTACAACGTTAATTCAATGACATCGCCACAAGAAGGGTCAGTTTTATGCTGACATTGAAAATGCTTGTGACACCGATTCCTCACCGATATTTCGTGATAAGACCCGAAATTATCGGGGTAAGGAGGATCTAATGCAAATTTATTTTTCTATTTACTGCACAACAACTTTCGGAGTCACAAAAATTAACAGCTCACTTTTGCCCATTTTTTGGTAGCTACGCTTAAATAATGTCCCTAATAATGGGATATCGCCGAGCAAAGGCACCTTATCAACCGTGTCGGTAATGTTATGTTGGAAAATACCCCCTAGCACCACCGTTTCGCCGTTTTCAACCAATACTTGCGTACCAATACGTTGCGTTTCTATCGATACCGCTTCCCCTGTCCCCACCTTAAACACTTCGCCCGGTCTATCCTGAGTCACACTCAGATCCAAGACTAAACGGTTATCAGGCGTTATCTGAGGCGTTACCATTAAACTCAGTACGGCTTTTTTAAATTCAACGCTCGTTGCACCACTTGATGATGATTCAAGATAAGGGATTTCTGTACCTTGTTCGATATACGCCGATTTTTTGTTGGTGGTGATCAAGCGCGGGCTTGAGATCACTTCCGCTTTCGATTCACGTTGCAACGCCGAAAGCTCCAAATCCAATAACATATCAGAACCTAGCTTCGCCACTTGGAAAGCAATTGTAGAAGCTTCAGCCGACGCGGCTAGGTTAACGTTTAGCATGTCATCAATGCTTGGGTTATCCAGCACGTTACCTTCAATGGTTCCGCCGACAGACACGCCCGTTTTGTTGGCGTTAGAAAAGCCCCAACGCACGCCTAGTTCATCCAAATTACCTTCACTGACCGTAACAATGCGCGCTTCGATTTGCACTTGCTTGACGGGAATATCCAACGATTCAATGATGCTACGCACCACATCAATGTTCTCTTGGAGATCGCGCATCAATATTGAATTGGTACGTTCATCAACCGTGATTGACCCACGCTCTGACAACATACTGATCGTGCCTTCCCCGCCAATCATCTCTGCAATTTCACCAGCATTGGCAAAATTGACTTTGATGATTTCAGAACGAAGTTCACCTAACTCATCCGCCACACGTGCATTTTCAAGGCGTTGCTTCTCACGCAGATCCAGTTCAGCCTTTGGCGCAACTAAGACCACATTGCCATCCACGCGCTTATCGAGCCCTTTCACTTGTAAAATAATGTCTAACACTTGAGGCCATGGCACGCCGTCAAGACGTAACGTCAAGTTGCCACTGACCGAATCAGAAACGACTAAGTTGAAATCGTTATAATCCGCAATGAGCTGCAATACGTTACGCACGGGAATATCTTGGAAATTGATTGAGATTTTTTTGCCGGGTTTGTCTAAGAACGTGGTTTCTTTTTCTTTTTCTTTTGTCTTCAACGCACTAACAACCACTTCAAGGACCTTGCCATTTAAGGTGTAGTCGTAGCTGTAACGTCCAGACACTTCTGCCAATAAGCGCACGCGATCCGATTTACGGAAAAGTTCGACGGTTTTAACTGACGTTGCAAAATCTTGCACGTCAAATAATGACAGTTGTTTATCGTCCACCGCGGTATCAATGAGCTCGATAGCTAAACCTTCCGGCAACTTTTGAATATCAACGACGATTTTGTCGCTATTTAACTCGACAATAATTTTACCGTTCTTGTCGTCATCCACGCGAAAATCAACCGCAACCACACGGTTAGTCGGCGAAGAAGCCAGGCTTAGCGCAGAGAAAATAACACTCACCACGCAGGCGAACCTGACTATCCATTGGGTTGTTGATCTCAGTCCATTTCTCATTTTATTTTCTCAATTTCTAAACTAATTATTTAAGGGCCAATTTGATGCTTCGCTTATTCCAGCAGCCCAACCCATCTGGTAATGTTTCGTTAATTTGGATATAGGAAGCCGACACTTCCGTTACTCGACCGTTATTCAGGCCGATATAATGCCCCGTGCGCACTGAGACAACCTGCCCGCTTGGGGTTTGAACCAATGCCGAGTTTTTACCATTGCGGCTCATTACCCCTTTCAAACTCAACTTGTTCAGCGCATAACGTTCTAGCTGACCATTGGCTTTTCTTGGTTTCGGCTGCCAACAATCTCTTCGCACTTCAGGTTGATCAAGTACCAAGGCGGCGGTGGGCAACGTAAAGGGCTCTCGCTCTGGCCCTCCGGTATAAACCGCACTGCGAAACACTAAAGCAGGTGCAAGCTCTTGCACGGTTTTTTGCGCCTTTTGTTGCGCGTGCAAAACAAACTCATCGAGAGGATCTTGGTTCGCCCGACAGCCCACCAATAAAACACTGATCACTACCCCCCAACGCCAATGATTAGCTTTCATCTTTTACCTCCGGCTTAAATTGGTAAGTAAACGCACGAACACGGAAGTGCAGGGTTTTACTTTCCAAACTCACTCGCTGCCAATCCACATCAACAAAATTAATGATTCGAGACAAAGACGCGATCGCCTGAGAGAACTGACCAATATTGTCGTAATCCCCGGTTAGCTCGATATTGAGAGGAAGTCGATAGAGAAAATTCTGATTTTCTTTCGAGCCCCAATCGATTCGGGTAAACGTCAGCTTGTTTTTTAATCCCTCTTCGTTCACCGATGCCAGCATCGTGGCCAGCTCTTTTTCCATAGGCAGTTGTTGCGATAGATACTGATAGCGCTCTGATAACTCATCTAACTGATCCTGCATATGAGGCAGAGCCGCCACTTGATTGGCTTTTACTTGTAAGGTTTGCTTGAGCGTTTGCTCTTGCTGCTTAAGTTGTGTCAGATCACTGCGTTTTTCATCTAAATACCACCAATAACCCACCGCCTGAAGCGCTAACAACAACACGCTTAACACCACCAACTGAGCAGGGAATGGCCATTGGATAATTTCTTCAACATCAAGCTCGTTGTAATTAGCCATGAGGGTTTTCTCCTTCAACTATCTCTTGAGGTTGAAATAAGAAAGAAACATTAAATGTCTGGAATTTTTGTCCGAACCTTGCTTTGTCATGCACGATAGAATGCATTTCAACATTGCTGAGCCACTTTGAATTTTCTAGGTGGTCAAGCATCGTCGCCAAACGAGAGGTGGTATCACTGATCCCCGTCAGTTCAATTCGTTCGCCGTTCATTTTGATTTTATCCACGTAAACCCCTTCTGGGATTAAGGTCGGGACGAGATTCATCAAATAGGTGGTTTTGTTTCTCTGCTCTTGCAGATCTTCGACCACTTTTAAACGCGTCATCAGGGATTCGTGTTGTTGTTCGACACGTTTTAATTCACTGAGTTTGTAATCCAAGCTGGCTATATGCGCTTGTAAAAACACGATTCTCTGTTGTTGTTCGTTTTGTTGATATTCAATAAAGACCCCCGCTCCCCATTGAGCTAGGCCCCCCAGAATTAACACCGAAAACGCTAAAACAAAAAAACGGCGTTGATGATATTGGCGCTTTGCATCACGCCAGGGTAATAAATTCACTCTATGAAGCATGGCGACGCCCCATCCAATCTTGACCTAACAATGCCAGTCCCACTGATGAGGAAAAACTGTATCCACAAGCGTGCGACGCCTTCTTACGACTGTTTTTATTTTCAAATAAACTTAACGGGTCCAATAACTCACACTTTAAATTCAGTCGCTGGGCAAGCTCGTCGGCCAACGCAGGCGTATTTGCTCCACCGCCCGTCAACCAAATACCTTCCAATTTAGAAGAATCCATCGACTCAATAAGGTGTAAATGGCGTTGAATCCTTTCAACCAGCGATTGGATAAACTGATGCGTAACATCATGATGAAGCGCAGAGGGTTCTTCACTGCTCGCCAACATACTCGAGATACCAATAGGCAAGTCTTTGGCGAAAGGCGCTTTATTGGCAAAATCCATCACCATTGAAGAGTGATGATGGCCTACATCCAATAACAACCAATTACTCCGGCTCTGCTTTTGCGAAACGGCTTGCCACAAACGTACAAGGCTATGAGCATGCACATCGAATAGCACCGGACGAAACCCCGCTTTACGGCACACGCTCATTCGGTTCTCGACCACTTCTTTTTTGGTGGCATAAACCTGTACGCCTTGAGAAGAGCCAGCCTCATTGGAGAGATCGCAATAGTCGAGGCACAGTTCATCAAGGTCGAATGGGGATTGATGAGAAAAAGCCTCAATGATGGCATAATCTCTTTCTTGAGGAGTTAACCCCTTCTCAACATGCAATACTTTTGAAATAACTGAGTTATCTGGTAGCGATAATGCGACTTTATGACTAAAAAAAGGCAAACCCTTTCTTAGTTCTTTTAGTTTATTTACAATTTCCTGATAACTTAATAGATGGTTATCGGAGAAAATGCTCTCCTCGATAACCAACTCTCGATACCCCGAGAGTGTAAGAGTACCTTTTACTGGCTTTAGCACTACGGCCTTAATGCTGTAATGGCCAATGTCAACGCCAGTGATAAGTGAAAAGCTCATCTCGCAGTGCTCCAGATGTCGGTTTCAGTGACTCGACCGCATCAGTGGCGGCAAAGCACAAAATAAACGCAAGCTAAATTGTTAGCTAAGGTTACTAGGCAAAGGGCCTAGTCAGCCTCAATTAATCAGGGAATATCCGGTGAAGTTCATAAAGCGATTGCTCATTTTCACATTGGTTTGCATTATTCTTGGAGTGGGGACAATTTTTGGTTTCTATCTTTATGTAAAACCAGAACTACCTGACGTAGCAACATTACGTGATGTTAAGCTGCAAACACCGATGCAGGTGTATAGCCAAGATGGCAAGCTGATTTCTCAATTCGGTGAGAAGCGTCGCATTCCCGTCAAATACGATGAAATACCGCCTCATCTGATAGAAGCTCTTATTGCGACCGAAGACAGCCGCTTTTACGACCACCCTGGTATTGACCCTATCGGCATTACGCGCGCGGCGATCGTCGTAGCGATGTCTGGCTCAGCAAAGCAAGGCGCAAGTACCATTACTCAGCAGCTTGCGCGTAACTTCTTCTTGTCTAACGAGAAGAAGATCATGCGTAAAATTAAAGAGATCTTTATTGCGATTCACATTGAACAATTGCTAACGAAGCAAGAGATCATGGAGTTGTATGTGAATAAGATATTCTTAGGTCACCGCTCATACGGTTTTGGCGCGGCAGCACGCGTTTACTTTGGCAAAGATCTTAAAGATCTGACGTTGAGCGAGATGGCGACACTGGCGGGTATGCCAAAAGCACCATCCACCATGAACCCTATTTATTCCGTTGAACGTGCAACCAATCGTCGTAACGTTGTGTTGATGCGTATGCTGGAAGAGAAATACATTACCCAGCAAGAATACGACCAAGCACGTTCAGAAACGATTTTGTCTCGCTACCACGGTGCTGAGATTGAGTTAAGTGCGCCATACGTGGCGGAACTTGCTCGCGCATGGATGGTTGAGCGTTACGGCGAAGAAGCTTACACCTCGGGCATGAATGTCTACACCACGGTGAACGCTAAGCTACAAGATGCGGCCAATACTGCTGCCATCAACAACCTCTTCTCTTACGATGAACGTCACGGTTACCGCGGCGCAGAGAAAGTATTGTGGGAGCCAAAAGCGACGCCAATGTCATTGGCTGACATCGAGAAAACCCTGAAAAACGTCCCAAGCTACGGTGAATTGATTCCAGCGGTCGTCACCAAAGTGGACGGTAAATCGGCCAATGTCGTGATCAAACGTCAAGGGGAAGCCACGCTGACTTGGGACGGTTTGAAATGGGCGCGTAAATTCCGCAATGATGAACGCCAAGGCTCAGCGCCGAGTAAAGCCAGTGATATTCTGGCGGTCGGAGAACAAATCTGGGTACGCGAAATTTCCGTTCAGCAAGAAAAAGGCGATGTCGTGTATCACTGGCAATTAAGCCAAGTGCCTAACGCGAATACCGCGTTTATTGCCATGAACCCAGAAAATGGTGCCGTACTGTCATTAGTCGGCGGCTTTAACTTCGTTCACAATAAATTCAACCGAGCGACAATGTCAGTGCGTCAGGTGGGTTCAAGTATCAAACCCTTTATTTATTCTGCCGCGATTGATCAAGGTCTCACGCTGGCCACGCTGATCAACGATGCTCCGATCAACCAATGGGATAAGAGCCAAGGCACCGCATGGCGTCCAAAAAACTCACCGCCTACTTACGTCGGTCCAACTCGCTTACGTGTGGGTTTAGCACAATCAAAGAACGTGATGGCCGTGCGCGTATTACGTGAAGTGGGTCTGGATGAAACGCGTCAGTACCTTACTCGTTTTGGTTTTGATATCAACGATGTCCCACGCTCTGAAACTATCGCGCTGGGCGCAGGTAGCTTAACGCCAATGAAAATGGCGCAAGGTTATTCGGTCTTTGCCAATGGCGGTTACTATGTAGAACCGTTTTACATTGACCACATAACTGGCCCTTATGGTGATCTTGAATATCAAGCGACACCGAAACAAATTTGTCAGCAAGATTGTCCTAAACCTGGCAGCCCAGCCAATGAATTCAACGAGCAAGATATTGCCGTTGAAACAAGCATTGAAATGGGCAGCGAGACGGATAGCAATGCCCTACCACCGCAAGCACCTCAATACGCGCCTCAAGTCATGTCTGAGCAATCGGCGTTCTTGGTGCGTGAAATGATGTACAGCAACATTTGGGGCGGTGGTAACTGGCGCGAAGGTACAGGTTGGAACGGCACTGGCTGGCGTGGTCAGAAACTAGAGCGTCGTGATATTGGGGGTAAAACCGGTACAACCAACGATTCAAAAGATGCTTGGTATAACGGTTATGGTCCTGGTGTGGTTGCTGTCGCTTGGGTCGGCTTTGATGATCACAGCCGTAAGCTAGGTAGAACCTCATACAACAATAATCTGAGTAAAGATCAAGTGACCGGCGCTGAAGCGGGAGCCAAAACGGCGCAACCTGCATGGATTGATTTTATGCGCACTGCCCTTTCGCTTTCTCCTGAACAAGAAAAAGCGATTCCCGCAGGGATTGTTCGTATTCGCATCGACCGTGACTCTGGCTTACTCACCAATAAGTTTGATGGCAGTTCAATGTTTGAATATTTCCGTGAAGGCCACCAGCCAACCGAGTATGTGCCGGATGAATTGACCGACACCATCTACAGCAGTGAGGAAAGCGAAGGACTGTTCTAATCAACACCCATCGTATTAACGAACGCTGAAAAAAGAGGCTGACGAGTTTTCGTCAGCCTCTTTTTTTATTCATCACCGAGGATTAATCTGCGCTATCGCCCATTCCTAAGCGATCAACACAGCTTCGCTTTAATGGTTTCCGCTAGCTGCTCAAAACGCGCTTTAAAAGGCGAACCAGCACGATAGGCCACCACAATGCTGCGTGTTGGCTCTGGATTTATCGCTCGCAAGTAGCAAACGCCGTCTTTTTGTTTTTCTTTCGGTGTCGCCAATTGAGGAAGCAATGTAATACCGCCTCCCGCCGCGACCATGTTACGCAACGTCTCTAAGCTGGTCGCTTTAAATCGTTCATCGTCTTTGGCCCCTGCGGCAAAACAAAAACCTAATGCTTGGTCACGTAAACAATGACCATCACCCAACGCCAGTACCGTGCGTCCATTAAGTTCCAACATATCAACTTCATCTAACTGCGCCCATTCATGATCACATGGCACCGCGACACTGAGTGGCTCGTTGTAGACTTCGATTTCTTTGAATTGTGCCGTTTCAGCCACAGAAGCCAAAACCAAACAATCGAGCTTGCCTTCTTCAAGCTGGTGCACCAATTGCTGAGTTTGCGCCTCATGCAGATACAGTTCGAGTTCCGGGAACTGATCTTTGAGTGTAGGGACGATACGAGGCAGGATATATGGCCCAACGGTGGGAATAAAACCAATGTGCATCGGACCGGTCATCGCGCCACTTTGATCACTGGCCATGTCGCGAAATAGCTTAATCTCACTCAGAATTTTTTTGGCTTGTTCGACCAATTGCAGGCCAGCATCCGTGAACAATACGCGACGACTGCTACGCTCTAATAGCGTTGTACCTAACTCGTCCTCTAACTTACGAATTTGACCACTCAACGTTGGCTGACTCACATAGCAAGACTCCGCAGCTTTACGAAAATGCTTATGTTCGGCCAATGCCACCAGATACTCAAAATCCCGAATATTCATTCTCTTATATCCCGTACAAATACACTTAATAGGCAAAAACTATTAAAACCATAGCATCAAACGATTAGAGCTATCAAAAGTTTTTTATAATAATGGGCTCAACAAAACGAAACAGAGCAGCAAAAAAGATTAAGCTCTGAACCGAATTATCCAATTATTAAGGAAACAATTATGTTTGCATCTAAAGAAGGTCAAGCGGTACCACAAATTACTTTCCCAACTCGCCAAGGCGATGCATGGGTTAACGTAACAACAGAAGAGCTATTCAAAGACAAGACCGTTATCGTATTCAGCTTGCCTGGTGCATTTACACCAACGTGCTCTTCAAGCCATCTGCCACGTTACAACGAACTATACTCGGTATTCAAAGAAAACGGTGTTGATGACATTCTATGTGTCTCTGTTAACGATACGTTTGTAATGAACGCTTGGAAAGCAGATCAAGAAGCTGAAAACATCACTTTCATTCCAGACGGTAACGGCGATTTCACCGATGGCATGGGCATGCTGGTTGAGAAAAATGACATTGGTTTTGGCAAACGTTCATGGCGCTACAGCATGCTGGTTAAAAACGGCGTGGTAGAAAAAATGTTTATCGAAGAAGACGTACCAGGTGACCCGTTCAAAGTGTCTGATGCAGACACCATGTTGAACCACATTGCTCCAGAACACAAAGAGCAAGAATCAATCACGGTATTCACGAAACCTGGCTGTCCTTTCTGTATGAAAGCGAAACAGAACCTTATCGACAAAGGTCTGAATTACGAAGAAGTGGTTCTAGGTAAAGATGCAACAACCGTAAGTCTGCGTGCTATCTCTGGTCGTACGACTGTGCCTCAAGTCTTCATCGGTGGCAAACACATCGGTGGTAGCGAAGAGCTAGAAGCATTCCTAGGCTAATCTCTTAGTCTGATAGGTAAACCCTCTCATTGAGTGGTAAGCCTATTATTCTCCCGGGTCTCAATGGCCCGGGATTCATCCTCAAAATCTAAATTCCAATCTAGATAAGTAGCAATCCTTATCGAAGGGTCTCTATTTATCTAGGTTTTATGAAATAAATTTCTTTCTTATCGGTTCGACTATCGGTGAGAAACAAAAAGCGAGAATCCATTATGAAACAATTAATTGTTGATGTAGCCGTGATTGGTGGTGGTACTGCAGGCCTTGGCGCTTATCGTGCAGCAAAAGCACATACTGACAGCGTAGTGATGATTGAAGGCGGCCCTTACGGCACTACATGTGCGCGCGTTGGTTGTATGCCATCAAAACTGCTGATTGCGGCGGCAGAAAGCGTGCACCAAATTGAAAAAGCACCCGGCTTTGGTATTCACCCTCAAGGTGAGATCGTCATCAATGGTCGTGAAGTAATGGACCGAGTAAAACGCGAGCGCGATCGTTTTGTTGGCTTTGTACTTGAAGGGGTCGATGAAATCCCAGCAGAAGACAAAGTGGCAGGCTTTGCTAAATTTATCGACAACAATACGCTGATCGTCGATGACCATACCACCATCAAAGCGGAACGCATTGTGATTGCCACCGGTTCTCGCCCAGCTTATCCAGCCGTTTGGAATGAACTTGGCGATCGCCTAGTGATTAACGATGACGTGTTTGATTGGGATGATCTGCCAGAATCAGTGGCGGTATTTGGCCCTGGCGTGATCGGTCTTGAACTGGGTCAAGCGCTGCACCGCTTAGGCGTCAACGTGAAAGTATTTGGCCTTGGCGGTCAAGTTGGCCCACTCACTGATCCTGAAGTCATGGCCTACGCAACCAAAGCGTTCCAAGAAGAATTCTACCTTGATCCTGACGTCAAAGTAGAAAGCATGAAGCGCATTACCGCAACCAATGAAGGTGAAGCCGACAAGGTTGAAATTCAATTTATCAATCACGCTGGCGAACTAGAAACCTTCATCGTTGACTATGTGTTAGCGGCTACCGGACGTCGTCCGAATGTGGATAAACTATACATTGAAAATACCTCGCTTGAGCTCGATGGACGTGGCGTACCAACTGCGGATTACTACACGCTGCAAACGTCAGTAAAGAGCATTTTTATTGCCGGTGACGCAAGCAACCAGATTCCGTTGCTGCATGAAGCGGCTGATCAAGCGCGTATCGCGGGTGACAATGCAGGCCGCTTCCCTGATATGCGTGCCGGTCTACGTCGCTCGGTGATTTCAGCAGTCTTCTCTGACCCGCAAATTGCCATGGTTGGTGAAACCCGTAAGCAAATTGAAACGCGCTTAGGCACTTGTGGTTGTTTTGCCATTGGCGAAGTATCGTTTGAAAACCAAGGTCGCTCACGCGTTATGCTGCGTAACAAAGGGTTACTGCATGTCTATGGTGAACAAGGTACTGGCCGCTTCCTTGGCGCTGAAATGATGGGACCAAATGCTGAACACCTAGCACACCTATTAGCTTGGGCGCATCAAAGTAAAATGACGGTATCCGAAATGCTCGACATGCCTTTCTACCACCCAGTGATCGAAGAAGGGGTTCGTACTGCGCTACGTGACCTCAATGCGAAACTCAATCTAGGCCCTGAAATGATCAAACACTGCCTAGATTGCGGCCCAGGCTGTTAATCATTTAGACTCAAAAACAACAAAGCCTCGCGATGCGAGGCTTTGTTGTTTTCAATAGCAATGAACTGACATCAATGCATGGCATGCAAACTAACCATGACGATTGCTGTTGCACCAATCACAAACCAACTTGAACCCATCACTAAGGCCGCTTTTAGTTCTGTACTCACTTTACGTCTCCTCACTCTGTCTCGCCGTTTAGCGAGCAAAGCTTATTTTGATTATTATTTCAGCAATCAAAGTACATGAATTGCGTGCTACTGTTATCGAGAGAAGCTTACTTTGCATATTTGATCTGATCTCAATGACGAGCTTAGCGATGATCAAGTGACGAATACCAAGTCAGTGAAGAAGCGATTACAATCATCTCCCCCCGACTTTATGTGATCAGAAAATATGAGCTGCTCTACCTGTCAACAAAGCTGGTTTTGGCAAAAAATTGGCCGCTGCATGCGTTGTGTATATCAATTGGTCGGGCTGTCGATGCTCAGCGCAGCAATCTGGTGGCTGGCATTTCGTCACAATCCCAAAAGCATTGAATCGATCGCACTGCTTACTGCCATCTTTGCTTTTAGTGGTTTATTGACTCTGCACCTATGGATGCGTTGGTTCGTCCTTCCCTTGCAGTCGCGCAAAAGAAAAGAGTCCAGAAATTAGTCCAATGTGACGAATCGTTAAATAGCCTATCGGGCATAAGCCACTAAGTGATGAAGTGTTTGATGGTGCTTTAGGATGCAGATTAACAACGTTGTGACTTCAATTAGGCAGGGGGAAAGAAAAAAGCCCCGAAATCAATAGTAGACTTCGGGGCTCTCTTAGATTCATCTAAGAAAAAGCAGTGGTATTAATATAGACCGAGCCTTTTCCTGATGGTTCAATTTTTTATCGATCTTTTTTGATCTTTATTTCAAACAAAGCAAAATCAAAGCGTTACGCGATAGCTCTCTGTCTACCTCTTAACCAACGAAGACGACGGCTATAGCGACAACTACAGCGACGGCGACAGCTATGCCCGTATTATTTCAAACGCGCCTGCGCCTGCTCGATTGCAAAAGCCACTTGTTCTGGCGCTACGCCGCCCAAGGCATTGCGTTTCGCTAAACAAGATTCAATGGTGAGGATGGCATACACGTCTTCCTCAATCACTGCAGAGAACGCTTTTAGCTCTGCCAAAGATAGCGCTTCTAGAGCACAGCCTTTTTCAATCGCCCCCACCACCGCGACGCCGACGATATGGTGCGCTTCGCGGAAAGGAATACCTTTAGCAACCAAGTAATCCGCCAGTTCTGTTGCATTGGCATAACCTTGCTGCGCCGCCTCGAGCGTGCGCTCAGCATTGACCTTAATGCCGTCGAAACACAATGCTGCCATGACAGTACAATCAAACCAAGTGTCGAGCGCATCAAACAGCCCTTCTTTGTCTTCTTGCATATCTTTATTGTAGGCCAATGGCAACGCTTTCACTGTCATCATCATGCCTGCGAGCGAGCCATAGACACGGCCCGTCTTGCCACGGATAAGCTCGAGCGCATCTGGATTTTTCTTTTGTGGCATCAATGATGAACCTGATGTCACGGTATCAGCCAATTCAATAAAATTCGCTTCGCCTGAATTGTAGAAAATCATGTCTTCCGCAAGACGAGAAAGGTGCAGCATTGAGATTGAAGCGACCGACATCAGCTCTAACACGTGGTCACGATCGGAGACTGAATCTAATGAGTTGCGTGTCGCTCGGCTAAAACCAAGGTTATGCGCGATTTGCTCGCGATCCATTGGGTAAGCCGTCCCGGCTAGTGCCCCTGAACCCAGTGGGCAGGTATTTAAACGTGCCGCGGCATCTTTAAGGCGAGAATGGTCACGCTCAAACATATCTACGTAAGCCAAACACCAGTGGGCAAACGTCACTGGCTGGGCACGCTGCAAGTGCGTGTATCCCGGTAAAACCGTTGTTTGGTGTGCCTGTGCAACCTTCACCATTTGCTGTTGCAGCTGTTCAAGAGCGCTTAACAGTACTTCTGCCTGCTCACGGCACCACAATTTCAAGTCCGTTGCGACCTGATCGTTACGTGAACGACCGGTATGCAGTTTTTTTCCTAAATCACCGACTTTAGCAATCAGCTGCTGTTCTACCCACGAGTGAATATCTTCCGCATCTGAGGCTAAAATTTGTTTAGGATTGTCTTCGACGCTCGCTTTTAGTTCGGCCAAAGCGAGTTCTAATTGCTGTTGTTCTTGCGAGGAAAGGACGTTGACTGTCACTAGCGCTTTTGACCATGCGATAGAACCGACAATATCTTGCACGGCTAAGCGGTAATCAAAACGAAGTGAATCGTTGAAATCTTTAAAACGGGTGTCTGCTGCTTGGGTAAATCTACCGCCCCATAATGCCATTACATCTCTCCTGATAATCAAAGGATCTAACCAAAACCACTGGCTAGATCCAAATTAGGCGACTCGGACTCCGCCGAGCTTATGACAATCTGACGGGTAAGACCGTTACTCGTCAGATTGGTGACCATTCACTATTTTTTGTTCGCCGCGTTTAACGCTCTGATTCTGCTTGATAGTGAGTACAGACGGATAAAGCCGCCTGCATGGCTTTGGTCGTAAACTTCATCGGCACCAAAGGTCGCAAACTCTTCATTGTACAGACTGTTGTCCGAACGCTTCTGAGTCACCATCGCTTGGCCTTTGTAAAGTTTCACCACCACTTCACCGTTTACGTCCTGCGCCAGCTCTTCTGCTGCAGCCAGAATCGATTTACATAACGGAGTGAACCAACGACCATCGTATACAAGATGTGATGCTTTTACACCCAATTCTTCACGGAACTCAAACGAGGTTTTATCCAGAACAAGTTGCTCAACCGCACGTAACGCTTCCATGATAATGGTGCCACCCGGGGTTTCATAACAGCCACGAGACTTCATGCCCACTAAACGGTTTTCGACGATATCGATACGGCCTACACCGTGTTTCGCGCCTTTATCGTTCAGATAAACCAGTGCGTTGTAAGGTGTCATCGCTTCGCCATCAACCGCAACCACTTCGCCTTTTTCCACTTTCAATGAGACATATTCAGCTTCGTTTGGCGCTTGCTCAGGATCAGTTGTCCAAGCCCAGCAATCTGCGTTCGTCGCGTTCCATGTATCTTCAAGCACGCCGCCTTCCGTTGATAGGTGCCATGCGTTGGCATCACGTGAATAAATCTTAGTGATTGACGCAGAACACGGGATTTTGCGCTCTTCAAGGTAATCCAAACACTCTTCACGACTGACAAGATCCCATTCACGCCAAGGGGCAATCACTGCAAGATCTGGGGCAAGTGCCGCGAAGGCGCCTTCAAAACGGATTTGGTCGTTACCTTTACCCGTACAGCCATGACATAGCGCATCAGCACCGACTTTACGTGCGATTTCAACTTGCGCTTTGGCAATGATAGGACGTGCCATTGATGTGCCTAGTAGGTATTTACCTTCGTAGCAGGCACCCGTTTTAAGCGTTGGGTAAATGTAATCGGCCACCATCTCTTCTTTTAGGTCAACCACATAACACTCTGATGCACCTGAAGCGATCGCTTTAGCTTCAATCCCTTCCAACTCGTAGAAACCTTGGCCTACATCAGCCACGAAGGCGACCACTTCACAGTCATAGTTTTCTTTTAGCCACGGAATGATCACCGATGTATCCAAACCACCAGAATAGGCAACCACAACTTTATTTACGTTTACTTTACTCATGTTCAACTCTCCTAGCCTAAGCAGCATCCTGTGCTTAAGCATTAATCCTTGTTATTTATGACTGCGGCAAAAATTGTGTGCCGATACTCTTGCCAGCAAAAAGCTCGGCTAATTTTTCTGGGTAGCGCCAAGTGGCGACTTCGATTGGTCGTCCAAGATCATTGGCTGCCTCAAGCGCCGCTTTCACTTTGACGATCATCCCATCGGTAATCACTTGGTCTTCAATCAGTTTATTGGCGGTTGGCTCATCCAAGTTCGAGATCAACTGCCCTTTTCCATCCAATACACCACTCACATCGGACAACAAAACCAACTCAGCATCTAAGGCTCCAGCAACCGCCACGGCGGCTTGGTCGGCATTCACATTCATCATCTGTCCATCTTGGGTTAAACCAATAGAACTGATGATTGGCAATGCGCCCGCGGCGAGAATCGCTTGCAATACCATAGAGTTACCCGGAGAGGCTTTACCAACCGCGCCTAACTCTGGATCAAGCTCCACGACTTGGCATAAACCACCATCCGCTAAGCACAAACCCACCGCTTGCAAACCGGCGTTGATGGCTTGGCCTTGCAGTTGTTTGTTTGCCGTGCCCGCAAGTGCGCCTACAATCAATGGAATTTGATCGTAAGGTGTCACTCGTAAGCCTTGTTTTTTAACCGTTTCTAACTGCAACTTCGCCATCAGTTCATCGACTAAGTCACCGCCGCCATGAACAATCACGATTGGACGCTGAGCTTGCGCTTGATAATGGGCAATCGCCACAAACAATTGGTTAAGTGTCTCTGTGCAAGACAGAGCTGCACCGCCCAGCTTGACGACTAATGGAGTTTGCTTGTTATCTGTCATAACCATTCCTTGTGCTGACTAAATCAGCGCGGTTAGCTCAGGGAATCCATAATGGATATTTAGGCACTGCATCGCTTGACTGGATGCACCTTTGAGTAAGTTATCAATCGCTGCGCAAGTGATAATGTGTTCGCCTTGTACTTTCCAGCCGATATCACAAAAAGGCGTAAACTGAACGTTTTGCAGCTTAGGCACGCCCTCAACCAAACGTACCGCTAACTTGTCTTGATAAGCCGCTTGATAAACTTGTGCGACCTGTTCATCCGTGATGCCCGCTTTAAGTTTCATGGTAATCGTGGCAAAAATACCACGCTTGAAATTACCCAAATGCGGCGTGAAAATCACATCACAACCAAGGTGCGAGGCAATCTCTGGTTGATGGCGATGAGAGAAGATTCCGTAAGCCTGTAGGCTCACTTCGCAAAAACTGTTGTTGAGGGTCGCTTTACGGCCAGCGCCCGTCGCGCCGCTAGTGGCATTGATGACTGGCCATTGATGGGTATCGATAAGGCCCGCATCGAGAAGTGGTTTGATCGCCAGTTGTGAAGCCGTTGGGTAACAGCCAGGAACCGCAATCAGCTGGCTTTGTTTGATGTCAGTCACCGCCCATTCAGCCAAACCATACGCCGCGCTATCAAGCAATGATTCGTGTTGATGTTCAAAACCGTAGAATTCTGGATAGAAACCTTGTTTCTTCACGCGAAATGCACAGGACAAATCAAAGACCTGACAACCATGCTTGAGCAATTCAGGGGCAAGGTCGTGGCTGACTTCATGAGCCGTCGCCAGAAAAATAACGTCCGCTTGTTGAGCCACTTCGGCGATATTCGTTAATGGCTGCACTTTGTCGTCAACCAAACCCGCCAGTTTGCCATGTAGGGATGAGATCGGTTTTCCTGCATCCGCGCTATTGGCGGAGACATATAAACCTGCTAGCGTAAGCTCTGGGTGTTTATACACCATCAGTGCCAGCTCAGCTCCGGTATACCCTGTTGCACCTATGATGGTCGTTTTCAGCATTTCAAGACATCCATTTCTTTAATATTGGCCACCAGCAAGGTGACTAAAAAACTATTTCAAACGCTCATTAATGATTTTTTATTCATTAAAAATGATTTAATATGTTTTTACCTTCTTAGTGTGATTCTGTCAACAGGGAAACGAAGATAAAATGCAATTACCGAGTTTTAAAGAGGTCTACAGTGGCCTAATTTCGACCTCCTCAATCAGCTCTTCAGATCCGAGTTGGGATGAAGGCAATAAACAAGTGATCGACAAACTGGCCACTTGGCTAAAAGATGTCGGCTTTGATGTCGAGATCGTTGCCGCCGCGCCAAACAAGTTCAATCTCATCGCCAAGAAGGGCCAAGGCGAAGGGGGCTTGCTGCTAGCAGGACATAGCGACACCGTGCCTTTTGATGAAGGACGCTGGAGTTTTGATCCTCATGCACTCACGGAAGCCAATAATCGTTTTTACGGATTAGGCACCGCTGATATGAAAGGCTTTTTTGCCTTTATTATCGAAGCGGTAAAAAAAATCGATTGGAGCAAGCAGACCAAGCCCGTTTATATCTTAGCAACGTGCGATGAAGAGACCTCGATGCTCGGTGCGAAGCACTTCACCGATACCGCCCCTTTCAAACCGGATTACTGCATCATTGGCGAACCCACCAGCTTAGTACCCATTCGCGGCCATAAAGGCCACGTAGCCAACGCCGTACGCGTCACCGGTAAATCTGGTCACTCTTCGGATCCGGCGCTTGGCGTTAATGCGATTGAAATTATGCATGAGGTGCTTTTTGCCTTAATGCAGCTGCGCGACAAGCTCATCAAAGAATACCACCACCCAGGATTTGCCATCCCAAGCCCAACGCTGAACCTTGGCCATATCCATGGTGGCGACAGTGCGAACCGAATTTGTGGTTGTTGCGAATTACATTACGATGTGCGCCCACTGCCGGGGATCAGCCTAGATGGACTCGACAACCTGCTGCGCGGCGCGCTGAAAGAAGTGCAAGCCAAATGGCCAAACCGCATTGAAGTGACCCCGCTGCATGATCCGGTCCCTGGGTTTGAATGTGAGCATAGCCACCCTTTTGTTGTTGGTATGGAGCAACTTTGCCAAACGCCATCAGAAACCGTTAACTACTGCACCGAAGCCCCATTTTTAAGTCAGCTCTGTCCAACGCTGGTGCTTGGCCCCGGCTCGATTGAACAAGCTCATCAGCCCGATGAGTTTCTTGCTTTTGAGTTTATTGACCCAACCATCAACATTCTCAGCAAGGCGATCCATCAATATTGCTTTGACTAAGCGCGTTAACTCAATCGGTAAGGTGGGGCGAGCCCCTGCCTTACTTGAATGATGGAAAAAGCAAATTTACGTGCCCGAGAACAGACCAAAAACGACAAGGCCAATAAGTAACCAATCTACGCACTCTTATGTAACCATTTGTCTAACAATGATTATTTGTAATAAAGTTTCAGTAATTTAGACCAAATTGTGCTCAATCCTCTTGTCGCATCCTATTGCACAATTTTCGCAAACTTATGCTGTGGCAATTGACTCGGAACGATATTTTTAGCTAGATTGTCTACCTAACAGGGAACAATGGATGTAATTTATTTACAAGGCAGGATGATAATGAACGAGAAATACTCTGCACTTCGAAGCAATGTGAGCATGTTAGGCCACTTGCTCGGCAATACCATCAAGGATGCACATGGAGAGGCTATTCTTGAAAAAGTAGAGACGATTCGTAAGCTTTCCAAATCCGCGAGAGCAGGCAACCAAGCAGACCGTGATGGCTTGATTGAAGAAATTAAAAGCCTGCCTAATGAGCAACTGACTCCCGTCGCTCGCGCATTTAACCAGTTCTTAAACCTCACCAACATGGCGGAGCAGTACCATACAATTTCACGCCATTGCGATGCGCACGTTTGTGAACCCGATGTACTCAACACGCTGTTCTCAAAACTCAACCAGAATGACATCAGCAAGTTAGATACCGCACAAGCCGTGCGCGATCTCAACATTGAATTGGTACTGACGGCACATCCGACGGAAATTACCCGTCGAACCATGATCAATAAATTGGTCAAAATTAACGAATGCTTATCTCGACTTGAACTGAGTGACCTATCGGTCAAAGAACGCCATAAAACCGAGCGTCGCCTCGAGCAACTTATTGCCCAAAGCTGGCACTCGGATGTCATCCGTCAACAGCGCCCAACCCCACTTGATGAAGCCAAATGGGGCTACGCAGTGGTCGAAAACTCACTGTGGGAAGCCGTTCCTGATTTTCTACGTGAAATGGATGAGCGTTTAAAATTGCACCTTGGTGAAGGCTTACCTATCGATGCTCGCCCTGTGCACTTCTCATCGTGGATGGGCGGTGACCGCGACGGTAACCCATTTGTCACGCACACCATTACTCGTGAAGTCATGCTGTTGTCTCGCTGGAAAGCCGCTGACCTTTACCTCACCGACATTAACGAGCTGGTTAGCGAACTGTCGATGACTCGCTGTAATGATGACGTTCGTGAATTAGCCGGTGATGACGAGCACGAACCTTACCGCGCCCTTCTAAAAGGTCTACGTACGCTATTGAGCGACACAAAAGACATTCTAGATGCAAAGATCCATGGTCAAAAACTTGCGATTAAAGCGCCACTGCAAAGTGCAGAGCAGTTATGGCAGCCGCTACTGGCTTGTTATAAATCACTACATGAGTGCGGTATGGGTGTGATTGCCGATGGTTCTCTACTGGATACCTTACGTCGCGTAAAAGCGTTTGGTGTTCACCTCGTTCGTCTCGACATTCGCCAAGAAAGCACCCGTCATGCCGATGTCTTCTCTGAATTGACTCGCTACCTTGGTATTGGTGATTACGATCACTGGAGCGAGCAAGATAAAGTGGCGTTCTTAACGCAAGAACTCAGCTCTAAACGTCCGCTTTTCCCACGTAACTGGCAGCCTTCTGAAGCCGTTCAAGAAGTGTTGGACACGTGTAAGATTATCGCCGCACAACCACGTGATGCTTTTGGTGCTTACGTCATCTCTATGGCGAAAACAGCGTCCGATGTATTAGCGGTTCACCTGCTACTGCAAGAATCTGGCTGCCCTTATCGCATGGACGTCTGTCCATTGTTTGAAACACTGGAAGATCTTAATAACGCAGAATCGGTGATCCAACAATTGATGGGGATCGATCTCTACCGCGGCTTTATCCAAAACCACCAAATGGTCATGATCGGCTACTCTGATTCAGCCAAAGACGCCGGTGTTATGGCCGCAGGCTGGGCACAATATCACGCGATGGAATCGTTGGTAAAAGTGGCAGAAGCTGAAGGCGTGGAGCTGACTTTATTCCACGGTCGTGGCGGTACGGTTGGTCGTGGTGGTGCGCCAGCACATGCCGCGCTCCTTTCTCAGCCACCAAAAAGCTTAAAAGGTGGTCTGCGTGTAACCGAACAAGGTGAAATGATCCGCTTTAAGCTGGGCTTACCTGAAGTTGCCGTAAACAGCTTCAATATGTACGCCAGTGCGATATTAGAAGCGAATCTTCTGCCACCACCAGAGCCAAAACAAGAGTGGCGCGATCTGATGAACGTGCTGTCTGAAGTCAGCTGTGAAGCGTACCGTAATGTGGTTCGTGGTGAAGCCGATTTCGTCCCTTACTTCCGTCAAGCTACGCCAGAATTAGAGTTGGGTAAACTGCCTCTGGGCTCTCGTCCAGCGAAACGTAACCCAAATGGTGGCGTAGAAAGTTTACGTGCCATCCCATGGATTTTCTCATGGAGCCAAAACCGTCTGGTATTGCCTGCCTGGTTAGGCGCTGGTGAAGCGATTCAATATTCGATTGATAAGGGGCATCAAGAGCTGTTGGAAGAGATGTGCCGCGAATGGCCTTTCTTCTCTACACGCTTAGGTATGCTGGAAATGGTTTACTCGAAATGTAACATCGGTATTTCACGTTACTACGATGAGCGCTTAGCCGATGAAGCATTGCTGCCGCTAGGTGATCGCCTACGTGCTCAATTGCAACAAGACATTAAAACGGTACTTAACGTTGAGAACAATGAAAACTTGATGCAAAGCGACCCTTGGGGTCAAGAGTCCATCCGTTTACGTAATATCTACGTTGAGCCGCTCAACATGCTGCAAGCCGAGTTACTTTACCGTACTCGTCAAACCGATGAGCCATCACCTGAGCTTGAAGAAGCCCTCATGGTGACTATTGCCGGTATCGCTGCCGGCATGCGAAACACAGGCTAATTTTTGCTGGCCACTCAATGGGTGGCCAGCCTTTTATTCAGGCCGCCCATAACTCCCACATTGACGTAGATCACATTAAAAACGACAATATTGAAATAAAATACTAAAAAAGAGACAACCAAAAGTCAAAATCGGAACAATAATCGGGCTTATCGTTTTATTGAGATTTTTGTCAGTTTTTTGGTTTGTTTCACTCATCTATTCCACTTTATGCTTATTATTTAGATATAATAACGCTTTCCTGCGGTACACAAAAAAATAATATATCGCAGTCTCGATAAGCAATTATCGAATTAGGTGACAAACCGGCTTATCAAGGTGACATGGCCAACGCTTCGTTGGCGCTGCTCTCATCAACATAATACACGTGCCTCAAGAAGCACACCAAGATGTTAGCAGTTGAATTACAGTTTAATTGACCATATTTGGATTAAAGACATGTCATTACCACACGTTATTCTGACCGTTCTCAGTACACGCGATGCAACTGGATACGACATCACAAAAGAGTTTTCTGCGACGATCGGCTACTTTTGGAAAGCCAGCCACCAACAGGTTTATCGTGAACTAAACAAGATGGCTCAAAACCAACTTGTTACTTGTGTTCTTGAGCCTCAAGAAGGTAAACCAGACCGTAAAGTGTATTCCATCACCGATGCAGGCCGTATTGCTCTAGGTGAATGGTTTGATCAACCAACCGCGCACCCAACAGTACGTGATGAGTTCTCAGCAAAGCTGATGGCGTGTTCTGTGCAGCCTTCTGCACCGTTCAAAGCACAACTTGCTGAACTGGTTGAAGAGTCACGCAAACTAGTTACGCACTATCAAGATATCGAAAGCGCTTACTACTCGAATGTGACTGCGCTGGATAAATCACAACGCCTTGAACGCTTAACACTGCGTCGCAACCTGTTGCTACGTCAGGCTTGGATCGTTTGGGCTGATGAAACGCTAGCGGAACTTGAAGCTATCGCTTAATCAAAACCGCTTACGGCTCATTCGTACTGCGAGTTGAGCAAAAAAAATGGGTTGGCACTTGGCCAACCCATTTTTCGTTTAAGACTTTTTTTGTGGATAGTCACGAATGGTCATCTCAATGAGATGCTATTACCTAGATGCATCACCTAAATGCCATTACCTAAATGCCGTCACCATCAACAAAGTTTTGCGACTTGCCGTTAAACTGCTGATCCATATCTAGTGATGGCATATCCGATTTTGGTCGGCCGACAATCTTGGCTGGAACGCCTGCGGCCGTGGTATGCGGCGGAACGGGCTGTAATACCACTGAACAAGAAGCAATTTTTGCCCCAACGCCCACTTCGATATTACCTAGCACTTTCGCCCCAGCACCAATCATCACCCCTTCGCGAATCTTAGGATGGCGATCACCGCTCTCTTTACCCGTACCACCCAAGGTTACGTCTTGCAAAATGGAGACATCGTTCTCTACGACAGCGGTTTCACCAATCACAATACCGGTTGCGTGATCGAGCATGATGCCACGACCAATCGTTGCAGCCGGGTGAATGTCCACTTGGCAAGCAACAGAGATCTGGTTTTGCAGATACGTCGCCAACGCAATACGACCTTGCTTCCACAACCAGTTTGCCACTCGGTAGCCTTGCAGAGCGTGGTAGCCTTTAAGGTAGAGTAATGGGATGGAATACATCGCGACCGCAGGGTCACGATTGACCGTCGCGCAAATATCACATGCAGCCGCTTCAATAATACTCGGGTCAGAAGCAAAAGCTTCTTCCACGACTTCACGAACCGCCATGGCAGGCATCGAGGCGGTATTCAATTTATTGGCCAGAATATAGCTCAGTGCCGCACATAAACTATCGTGCTTAATAATGGTGGCGTGGTAAAAACTTGCCAACATTGGCTCTTGTTCAGATTGCTGCCTTGCTTCCTGAACGATGGTTTGCCATACCTGTTGTTTTTCGCAATGCTTCATGTTGTAACCTTCTGGGCAGCATCTCGCTGCCGCTGAATTATGCTTCTGTTTTTTTGTCACGCGCCAACAAATCCTTTGCTGCTTCTCGTGCATCTTTATCTTGGTACAATACTTGATAGATTTGGTCAACAATTGGCATTTCGACACCCATACGTTGCGCCAACATCCAGACTTCTTTGGTATTGCGATAACCTTCCACCACTTGGCCAATTTCAGCCTGTGCCGTATCGACATCTTTGCCTTCACCAAGTGCAAGACCAAAGCGGCGGTTACGGGATTGGTTATCAGTACAAGTTAAGACAAGATCACCCAAACCCGCCATACCCATAAAGGTTTCTTTTTGCGCGCCTAATGCGGCGCCAAGACGGCACATTTCGGCCAGACCACGTGTAATCAATGCCGTGCGCGCGTTCGCGCCAAAGCCAATACCATCCGACATACCCGCACCAATGGCGATCACGTTCTTCACCGCGCCACCCAATTGCATGCCCGTAAAGTCACTATTCGCGTACACACGGAATGTTTTGCTGCAGTGGATTTTCTCTTGTAGATCCGCGACAAATTGCGCGTCAGGAGAAGCGACTGAAATGGCTGTAGGTAAACCCATCGCCAGTTCTTTCGCAAAAGTAGGGCCTGATAATACCGCCAATGAATAGCCTTCGCCCAGCGCATCATGCGCGACATCTCTCAGCAGGCGACCGGTTTCAGGCTCAAGCCCTTTGGTTGCCCAACAGATACGCGAGTCACTGCGCAAGAATGGTTTTACGCTTTTCAGCACGATACCAAACACATGGCTTGGTACCACAACCAACAAATCACGAGTGGCCGACACGGCTTTCTCTAAATCTGATTCAACAATCAGTGACTCTGGGAAATCAACGCCTGGTAAAAATTCATGGTTTGCACGTTCAGCTTGCAACTTTGCCATGTGCTCAGGCTCATGCCCCCAAATCACCACATTGGCGCCATTACGAGCCAAAGAAATCGCCAGAGAAGTGCCGTAAGAGCCTGCGCCCAATACGGTCATTGCGATCTCTTTGCCGTAGGCATTGTTGATGTTTGAATTTGTCATTGTTCCGCCTGTTAACTGATAAACAAGTTGCTATACCTAAAGAGTTTAATGGTTATTAAACCACTTTGGTATCAACCACTCTGCTATAAACGAAAAATGCACAATGCATTCGCTTTACGATGCCTTGTGCATTTCAAATACGCTTAACGTGATAAAACGTTAATTAAGCTTCAGCTTGAGCTTCACCTTGCTGAGCTTGTTGCTGTAGGTAGTTCATAAACAATGCATCAAAGTTCACTGGTGCAAGGTTTAGTTGAGGGAAAGTACCTTTCACAACTAGGCTTGAAATCGTTTCACGTGCGTATGGGAATAGCACGTTTGGACAGAATGCACCTAGGCAATGTGCCAATTGGCCCGCTTCCATGTTATCAGCAGAGAAAATACCACCTTGCTGAACTTCACATAGGAATGCCGTTTCTTCCGCATTTTGTACGGTTACAGTTAAACGAAGAATCACTTCGTAAACGCCCGCACCTAGTTCACGGCTTTGCGTGTCTAGATCTAACTTCACTTCTGGGTTCCAATCTTTTTGGAACATGTCAGGTGAGTTTGGCGCTTCAAAAGAAACGTCTTTTAGGAAGATACGTTGAATTGCGAAGTTCTGTGCTTCTTGTTTTGGTGCTGCTTCAGCCATTATTGAATCCTTTATGCCTTAATATCAAAGTTTGCTTGAGACTAACTGAGAGAGGCGCTTAACACTAAACTTGCCAACAAATTCGTGGCAATCTTCACATCTCTCAGCGTCAACCGCTGCTTAATTCGCCAGCGTTACTTGCGGTGATTACTTCTTACCGCGAACAAGCGGTAGGTTGCCTTCACTCCAAGCAATCAAACCACTCTTCAGCACGTAGACTTTTTCAAAGCCTGCTTTTGCTAGAAGGTTTGCACTCTCTTGTGCTGTTTGACCGGTTTTACATACCACGATAATTGGGTCTGATTTACGATTTTCAAGGCTACCGAAGTTACCCGCTTTGATATCCGAAGGTAAAATGTGAAGTGCTTCGGTAATATGACCTTTTTTAAATTCGTCTTTCGCACGAATATCAACCACCACACCGTTCTCACGGTTGATCAGTTGAGTGGTCTCACCCACAGAGATCTCTTTGTAAGCCGCTGTTGATGTTTTAACGATATTCATGATTAGGGCAATAAGTAGGCCGACCCAAACCACAGACATGATCATATTTTCTTGGAAAAACGCGATGTACTCTTGCATATCCTGTGCTCTTGTATAGATAGTAGGGCCGACGATCAGCCCTAGTTTTAAATCAGAGTGGGAGTATAACGGGCTTGGTTGTTCTAGGCGAGTCCAGAACCGAAAGAATCAGCGATCGTGACCACGCTTTGCGGGATTACTGTCGACAATTCTTTTCTTACCCATTGGCCGCCCTAGCAATGAGACCTGAACACTCGAACCTAAACAATCGAACCAGAACAATCAGACCTAAGCGATCGGAAATGGAAACGCGGTGACTTGATCAATATGATCTTGGCCGAGCGCCAGCATAATCAAACGATCAATCCCCAATGCCACTCCCGCACACGCAGGCAAGCCGGATTGTAATGCCGCAATTAAATGATAATCGATCGGTTGTGCGCTCAATCCCATCTCGATGCGCTTGGCATTATCTTGCTCAAAACGCGCCAATTGCTCATCTGGGTTGTCCAACTCATGGAAACCATTAGCCAATTCAATGCCTTTAAAGTAGACCTCAAAACGATCCGCCACACGCGGGTCGTTTGGATTGATCTTCGCCAGTGCCGCTTGTGACGCGGGGAAATCATAAACAAAAGCCGGTACGGTTTGGCCAATCTTCGCTTCAACGCCAATGCTAAACAGCAGTTGTAGCAACGTATCACGGTCTTCTTCTGGCTCGGCAATGTCACTCAAACCCAGTGATGCCGCCGCGCGTTTTAGCTCTGCCATTGAGCCTTCAAGCGGGCAAATCCCCAACACCTTCATAAAGGCTTGCTGATAAGTCATTCGCTCTGCTGCACTGCATTGAATGATCAACTGCAATAAGTCATCCATCTCATCCATCAACTGATGATGGTCAAACCCAACACGATACCATTCCAGCATAGTAAATTCAGGGTTGTGATAACGGCCGTTTTCTTCGTTACGAAAAGCTTTGTTGATTTGGTAGATGCAGCCACTGCCCGCCGCAAGCAGGCGCTTCATATGAAATTCTGGGCTAGTCATCAAATACAGTTTGCTGCCATCGGCATAACCAGGGCCGATGAAATCCGTTTGAAAAGTATGTAGATGGTAATCGGTAACCGTGGCATGACTCATCGAGGGTGTATCCACTTCCAGCACATGACGACAGGAAAAAAACTGACGGATTTTGCTGAGTAATTCAGCGCGCTGTTTAAGTAATTCTATCGATGCAGTCGGTTGCCAATTCATATTTTAGCCTTATTTTTTTAAGCATATTTACACAGACGGCGAACATATCACTTTTCATTCTAGACGCAAGCGCAACAACCAAGCCCTTTCAGTTCGCGCTTGATTGAGAAAAATTTGTGTCTAAAAACGGATATTGATTAACACCTAACCCAACGTGCTACAGATAAATTTCAACATGCCCGCAACACCATTTACATCCCCCTCTGCACATAAAAATACCATGCCGTGATTACTCTCACATATCCTGCATTTTCTATGCTCTCTTTTGCATTACCGGAACAAAATCCGGAATACATCAATTTTTACATCTTTCCCCTCTCTTACACTAAGTTGTACCACTTTTGAGTTACGTGTAGCACGTCATTCTTGTACAGAACACTGTCTGTAACCAATACCTGCACGCACTCTCTTACTATAACAAGCGGAATTGACCGCACTTACACACTGGAGGATAACTGTGCAAACTATCATCACAGATATCGCAGTCATCGGCGCTGGCGGCGCTGGTCTTCGTACTGCTATTGCAGCGGCTGAAGCAAACCCTGACTTAGAAGTTGCTTTAATTTCTAAAGTTTACCCAATGCGCTCCCACACGGTTGCAGCCGAGGGTGGCTCAGCAGCAGTTATCAAGGAAGAAGATAGCTTAGACAATCACTTCAACGATACCGTTGGTGGTGGTGACTGGCTATGTGAACAGGATGTTGTTGAATACTTCGTGGCGAATTCAACCCGCGAAATGATTCAAATGGAACAGTGGGGCTGCCCATGGAGCCGTAAAGAAAACGGCGAAGTGAACGTTCGTCGTTTCGGCGGTATGAAGGTTGAGCGTACTTGGTTCGCGGCCGACAAAACTGGCTTCCACATGCTTCACACCCTTTTCCAGACTTCAATAAAGTACCAAAACATCAAACGTTTTGATGAATACTTTGTGGTTGACCTATTGGTTGACGAAGGTGAAGTGCAAGGTCTTGTTGCTATCCATATGGCGGAAGGCGAGCTTGTTACGATTAAAGCAAAATCGGTTGTATTAGCAACGGGTGGCGCAGGTCGTGTTTACCACTGTAACACCAATGGCGGTATCGTTACGGGCGACGGCATGGCAATGGCTTACCGTCACGGCGTACCTCTACGTGATATGGAATTCGTTCAATACCACCCAACCGGTCTACCGGGTACGGGCATCTTGATGACGGAAGGTTGTCGTGGTGAAGGCGGTATCATCGTTAACAAGAACGGCTACCGTTACCTACAAGATTACGGCATGGGCCCGGAAACTCCGGTTGGCCAGCCAAAAAACAAATACATGGAACTGGGTCCACGTGACAAAGTTTCTCAAGCGTTCTGGCATGAGCAGCAAAAAGGCAACACCATTCAACACCCACTGGGTGATGTGGTTCACCTTGACCTTCGCCACCTAGGTGAAGAGTACCTGCAAGAGCGTCTACCGTTTATCTGTGAGCTCGCTAAAGCTTACGTGAACGTTGACCCTGCAAAAGAGCCAATTCCAATTCGCCCTACCGTGCACTACACCATGGGTGGTATTGAAACTAACGGCCAGTGTGAGACTCGCATCAAAGGTCTATTCGCCGTTGGTGAATGTGCTTCTGTTGGTCTGCACGGCGCAAACCGTCTTGGTTCTAACTCACTGGCTGAGTTTGTTGTATTTGGCCGTGTTGCCGGTGAACAAGCGGTTGCTCGTGCAGCAGAATTCAAAGGCTGGAATGACGAGTCAATTGCTGAGCAAGTGAAAGCGGTTGAAGCACGCATTGCGGCGCTACTTGACCAAGAAGGCGATGAAAACTGGGCTGAAATCCGTACTGAAATGGGTCGTTCCATGGAAGCGGGTTGTGGTATCTACCGCCAAGAAGATTTGATGCAAGCGACGATCGATAAGATCACTGAGCTTAAAGCTCGCTACAAAAAAATCAGCATCAAAGACAAAGGCAAAGTGTTCAACACTGACCTTCTTTACGCTATCGAAATCGGTTACGGCCTTGAAGTGGCAGAAGCGATGGTTCACTCAGCGATTTTACGTAAAGAATCTCGCGGTGCGCACCAACGTCTTGATGACAACTGCACTGAGCGTGACGATGTGAACTTCCTTAAGCACACACTTGCTTTCTACCAACCTGATGCGGCACCAAACATTGATTACAGCGATGTCACTATCACTAAATCACAGCCTAAAGCCCGTTTGTACGGTGAAGCCGCTGAAAAAGCAGCCGCAGAAGAAGCAAAAGCAGCAGAGAAGAAAGTAGAGGAGCAAGCATAATGTCAGCTAATCGCATCCAGAAAGTCGATGTTCTACGTTATGACCCAGCGCACGATTCAGAACCTCGCATTCAAACATTTGAAGTGCCATTTGATGACACCATGTCTGTGCTTGATGCTCTAGGCTACATCAAAGATCACCTAGACAAAGACCTTTCTTACCGCTGGTCTTGCCGTATGGCAATCTGTGGTTCGTGCGGCATCATGGTCAATGGCGTGCCAAAGCTAGCATGTAAATGCTTCCTACGTGATTACCCGAACGGTGTGAAGATCGAGCCACTGGCGAACTTCCCTATCGAGAAAGATTTGATTGTTGATATGACGCCGTTCATCGAGCGCCTAGAAGCTATCAAGCCTTACATCATCGGTAACGATCGTAAACCTGAAGACGGCACTAACCTGCAAACCCCTGAGCAAATGGCGAAGTACAAGCAATTTGCTGGCTGCATCAACTGTGGCCTTTGCTACGCAGCATGTCCTCAGTTTGGCCTAAACCCTGAGTTTATCGGCCCTGCAGCACTGACCATGGCGCACCGTTACAACTTAGACAGCCGTGATAACGGTAAAGCTGAGCGTATGGCGCTGATCAACGGTAAAAACGGCGCTTGGGGCTGTACCTTTGTGGGTTACTGTTCTGAAGTGTGTCCGAAGAACGTCGATCCTGCGGCTGCGGTAAACCAAGGTAAAATTGAATCATCAATGGACTTTGTGATTGCGATGCTAAAGCCTGATGGTAAACCTGTAAAAAGCACCGAGGAGGCATAAGGATGAGTAATCGTAAACCTTACGTTCGTGAAATGAAACGTACGTGGTGGCAAAGCAGCCCGTTCTATCGCTTCTACATGATGCGTGAAGCAACGGTACTACCTTTGATTCTATTTACTGTGTTCCTAACCATCGGTTTGGGCTCATTAGTAAAAGGACCAGAAGCATGGCAAGCTTGGCTTGAGTTTATGGCCAACCCACTGGTTGTGGCGATCAACATCGTTGCACTGGCTGGTAGCCTTTTGCACGCGCAAACCTTCTTTAGCATGATGCCGCAAGTGATGCCAATCCGCATCAAAGGCAAAACAGTCGATAAGAAATTGATCGTCCTTGCTCAATGGGCAGCGGTTGCGTTTATTTCTCTTGTTGTTCTGATCGTTGTTTAAGGAGCGATGTTATGACCCCAAATTTCAAAGTTGATCATTCACCACGTCGCTCAGATGAGCCTATCTGGTGGAGCCTATTTGGCACGGGCGGTACATGGTTTGCCATGATCACGCCTATCACGGTATTGGTACTGGGCATCCTTGCACCACTAGGTATTATTGATGTGGAAGCATTGAGCTACGATCGTGTGTCTGAGTTCGCGACCAGCATCATCGGCGCGCTATTTATCATCGGCAGCCTTGCGCTACCAATGTGGCATGCGATGCACCGTGTGCACCACGGCATGCACGACCTTAAATTCCACACCGGTGTGGCAGGTAAGATCGCATGTTACGCATTTGCAGGTTTAATCTCTGCACTGGCGGTAATTTTCGTTTTTATGATCTAATCTCTTCTCCAAGCTGTGTTAACAGCACCGATTAGAAACATAAGCCAAGAGGTAGATGCCCAGCATCTGCCTCTTTTTTATTGCCCATAGATTTGTCATTCTCAAACGCCAGAGAATAAAAAAGCCGACCGAAGTCGACTTTTCAATGTTGTTCTTACTGATGTTGATTAAAGAATAAAACGACTTAGGTCTTCATCTTCAACAAACTCACCAAGACGTTTTTGCACGTAATCCGCATCAATCGTCATGCTGCTACCCGGCTTTTCGGTCGCTTCAAATGAAATTTCATCCATTAAGCGCTCCATCACCGTGTGCAAACGACGCGCACCAATGTTCTCGGTGGTTTCATTCACCGTCCAAGCGGCTTCAGCGATTTGAGTAATGCCATCTTCAGTGAAGTCGATGTTCACATCTTCGGTTTTTAGCAACGCAATATACTGCTCAGTCAGCGACGCTTTAGGCTCGGTTAGGATACGTTTGAAGTCATTGCTTGATAGGGCTTCAAGCTCAACTCGAATCGGTAAACGACCTTGCAGCTCTGGGATCAAATCCGATGGCTTCGCCACTTGGAATGCACCAGATGCAATAAACAGAATGTGGTCGGTTTTCACCATACCGTGCTTAGTTGAAACCGTGCTGCCTTCAATCAATGGCAGTAAGTCACGCTGAACACCTTCACGGGATACGTCAGGGCCTGAGCTTTCACCACGCTTACAGATCTTGTCGATCTCATCGATGAAGACAATACCGTTGTTTTCAACGTTAAAGATCGCCTGCTCTTTCAGATCTTCTGCGTTCACCAGTTTCGCCGCTTCTTCTTCAACCAGCGCTTTCATCGCGTCTTTGATTTTCATCTTGCGCTTTTTCTTGGTGTCGCCAGCAAGATTCGAGAACATGCTTTGCAGCTGGTTGGTCATTTCTTCCATACCAGGAGGCGCCATGATCTCTACGCCCATCTGTGGCGCAGCAACATCAATCTCAATGTCTTTATCGTCTAACTGACCTTCACGTAGCTTTTTACGGAAAATTTGACGCGTGTTAGATTGGCTGTTGTCTTCTTGTTGCTCATTTTGACCCCAAGCATCACGTGCTGGCGGCAATAAAGCATCAAGAATGCGTTCTTCCGCTTGCTCTTCCGCGCGGAACTTCACTTTTTCCATCTCTTGCTGATGGGTCATCTTAATCGCTGCATCGGTCAGATCGCGAATGATGGTTTCCACTTCTTTACCAACATAACCCACTTCGGTGAACTTAGTCGCTTCTACTTTGATAAATGGCGCATTGGCCAGTTTTGCCAAACGACGGGCGATTTCAGTTTTACCCACACCCGTTGGGCCAATCATCAAAATATTCTTTGGTGAAACTTCTACGCGCAAGCTCTCTTCAAGCTGCATACGACGCCAGCGGTTACGCAGCGCAATCGCCACTGAGCGTTTAGCATTATCTTGGCCAATGATATGGCGATTCAGTTCATGAACGATTTCACGAGGGGTCATCTCAGACATAATCAGGTTCCTTAAGTTCTTATTCCACTATCTTTTATTCAGCGCTCGGTTGGGCTGGGATTTCTAGTTCGTCGATAGTGTGATGATGGTTGGTGAAGACACAGATGTCGCCCGCGATGGTTAATGCTTTTTCAGCAATTTCACGCGCACTTAAATCGGTATTTTCTAATAGGGCAATCGCCGCCGCTTGTGCATAGTTGCCGCCAGAGCCGATCGCAATCAGATCGTGCTCAGGCTGAACGACATCGCCGTTACCAGTAATGATCAATGACGCGGTTTCATCCGCCACCACCAGCAGCGCTTCTAGCTTACGTAGCGCGCGATCGCTGCGCCAATCTTTCGCCAATTCAACCGCTGCTTTCGTCAGGTGGCCTTGGTGCATTTGCAGCTTGCTTTCAAAGCGTTCAAACAAGGTGAACGCATCCGCCGTGCCACCAGCGAAACCCGCCAACACTTTACCGTTATATAGGCGGCGAACTTTACGCGCATTACCTTTCATTACGGTATTGCCTAGCGATACTTGTCCGTCACCCGCGATGACAACTTTGTTATTTCGACGTACTGAAACGATGGTAGTCACGTGTAGGGCCTCTTATATAGTTATGTACTTCTAAAAGAGTATATGCGGATCAGTTTAAGAAAATTCAAGGGAACATGCTTGTATGCACATTCTCAATCTGTGATTTTATTTATCATAATCATGTCTCTACACTTAAGCATCAAACATATGATGCATTCAGCCCAATAATCTTACTGCGCTCTTGTATAAAAACTATGCTCAAGTACACTCCTGCTTCTAAGCAGAATCGCGGTGCATTTTATAAGCAATTTGTAAATTGCATAACGCATAAGCAATGTAAGAATATGTAGCTTACGGCTGGAATTTTCTGTACACGTTTTATTTTACTGAATCGTCCAATTATTGGTCGTGATTTACACAGTTCCAGTTGCGACAATATGATAATGAATGGATAATTAACCAGTTAGCCCTAAACGCAATTTTTACTGCGTATATTCGTCATCTGAATATACGTGCACTTTTATTACTTACAATTTGGCACGCGCTTTTTACTTAAACTCTGATAATGACGACTGAACGTTGTAAGCCAAACTGACTAAATGACTCTGTAAACATGATATTCAACAAAAACCTTTTGCTTACACTGGTCCTTCCCGCTTTATTAGCAGGGTGTACTACGCCAGGTTCTCACTTATCAATCGACAACAAAAACATCGTTGAGTTTGATGACAATCAGGAATCAACGTTAGCAGAGCACATTAACCTTTATCCGCTAACGGCACATACTGTTGGTTCTTTTGCTCATCAACAACATTTTGCTTCCCAGCCGAATCCAAAACTTGATTCACAAGTTGCCAATTACGAATACCACATTGGCCCCGGAGATATATTGAACGTCACCGTGTGGGACCACCCAGAACTGACCATTCCGGCAGGATCGTACCGCAGTGCATCTGAAGCCGGTAACTGGGTACACGCTGATGGCACTATTTTTTATCCTTACATCGGTACGGTAGCCGTTGCAGGAAAAACAGTGCGTGAGATAAGAAGTGATATCGCACAGCAGTTGGCACGCTATCTTGAAAGCCCTCAAATCGACGTCAATGTTGCCGCATTTCGTTCACAAAAAACCTACATCACTGGTGAAGTAAAAAAACCTGGACAACAAGCGATTAGTAACATCCCCCTAACCGTACTTGATGCCATCAATCGTGCGGGTGGGTTAGCAGAAGACGCTGATTGGCGCAATGTCACCTTAACGCGCAATGGTAAAGAAGAGGCTATTTCGCTTTATGCACTGATGCAACGTGGTGATCTGATGCAGAACCGCCTATTGCAAGCAGGCGACATTGTGCATGTGCCACGCAATGACAACCAAAAAGTATTTGTAATGGGTGAAGTGAATGACCCCAAGCTGCTCAAAATAGATCGTGCAGGCATGAGCCTCACTGAAGCGCTAAGTAATGTGGGTGGCATTAATCAACTTTCCGCAGATGCTACCGGTGTTTTTGTTATTCGCACTGCAGATAAAGAATCCGAACACCTAGCCGATATCTTCCAACTGGATATTAATGATGCATCCGCCTTGGTTATCGGTACTGAATTTGACTTGCAGCCCTACGATATTGTTTATGTTACGGCAGCACCTATCGTGCGCTGGAACCGTGTAATAGCACAACTACTGCCAACGATTACGGGCTTTAATGAACTAACCGAGGGTGTACTACGCGTACGCAACTGGCCATAGAACGTAACTCATTCATTTAAAAGGAGCGCCTAACAAGGTCCTTGTTAGGCGACACTACAACTATGTTTAATAAAATTCTTGTTGTTTGCGTAGGTAATATTTGTCGCTCTCCAACCGGTGAGGGCGTTCTCAAAAAGCTACTGCCCAACAAACACATCGCGTCTGCCGGTATTGCCACAGAAAAAAGTCATTTAACTGGCAGGCCGGCGGATAAAACAGCCACACTATTAGCTCAAGAGCACGGTATTGATATTTCGTCTCACCTAGCACAACAGCTCACGCCGGCACTATGTGCGCAATATGATCTGATTTTAGTGATGGAAAAAGGCCATATTGAGGCTTTAACCTCAATTGCGCCTGAAGCGCGAGGTAAAACGATGCTCTTTGGTCAATGGATTGGACAAAAAGAGATACCCGACCCCCACAGGCAAAGTCGGGAAGCCTTTGATTATGCTTACCAACTCATTGAAGAGTCTGCGCAAGCTTGGGCTAAAAAACTGTAACGGCTCACCAGTGACTCCCCCAAAATTTTGGGATGGCCAAATTAAGAAGACTTCATTTTTCATTATGACAACACAACAATCACAACATACATCAGAGCATCACTCTGATGAAATCGACCTTGGCAAATTATTCGGCATTCTATTGGATGCAAAATGGCTAATTGTTGCCGTAACGGCCTTGTTTGCGGTTATCGGTGTAACCGTTGCATTGCTATCGACCCCGATCTATAAAGCTGACGCCCTTCTGCAAATTGAAGAAAAAAGCTCTGGTGGCATTTCTGCAATGGTAGGTGACATGGGGGATATGTTTTCCCAAGAATCTTCTGCGACCACTGAAATTGAGATCATTAAATCACGCATGATCTTGGGCGATACCGTTGAGGAATTCAACTTAACCACCGTTGCGACCCCTAACTACTTCCCTCTATTCGGTAAAGGTATCGCACGCCTCTCCGGTGATGTGAACCGCATTAGTATCAGTCGTTTCACCACTCCAACATTCGCAGAGATGATGGCGCATAAGTTGGTGGTGACCAATGCGGATCAAAAGACGTATCAGCTAGTCCGTGAAGATGAACGAATTGTTTTAGAAGGTAAGGCTGGTGAACTTGCTCAGCAAGATGGCTATGCGCTATTTGTTACTGACTTACAATCTCACAATGAATTTGAGTTCGACATTGCACAACGCAGCCCTCTGCAAGCGATTGAATGGCTGAAACAAAACCTAGCAATTAGTGAGCGTGGTAAACAAACCGGTATTCTAAGCTTAAGTTTTGAAGGTGAAGATCGCACGTTAATCAAGCAAATCGTCGATCACATCAGCCAAACCTACTTTTTACAAAACGTGGAACGCAATTCTGCAGAAGCACAAAAAAGCCTAGCATTTCTAAAGCAACATTTGCCGGACATAAAAACCAGTTTGACCGCCTCTGAAGATACCTTGAATAACTTTCGTCAAAAAAACGAATCGATTGATTTAGGCCTAGAAGCACAATCCACCTTAAAGGTGATGGTAGAGCTGGAAGCGCAGTTAAATGAACTAACGTTTAAAGAGAGTGATATCAGTCAACGCTTTACGAAGGATCACCCCGCTTACATTTCGCTCTTAGACAAGCGTAATACCTTGTTGGCCGAAAAAGACCGCTTAAACCAACAAGTACAAAAGCTACCAAAGACACAACGTGAAATTTTACGCATGACGCGTGATGTGGAAGTTAATCAACAGATTTACATTCAACTTCTAAATAAAGTACAAGAGTTGAGTATTATCAAGGCCAGTACCGTCGGTAATGTGCGTATTCTTGACTCAGCGCAAACGTATGCAGCACCGGTAAAACCAAAGAAACCACTAATTGCAGTATTAGCGACTCTACTTGGCGGAATGCTCAGTGTGGCGTTTGTGTTGATCAAAGCGGCGTTTCATCGTGGAGTAGAAAACCCAGACGAGATTGAGCAGATTGGTCTTTCCGTGTATGCCAGCATTCCTCGCTCTGAAATGCAAGAAAACCGCTTTAGCAAAACCAATAGAAAAAAAGAAGCGACGACATCGAAGCAAATGCAGCTTTTGGCAGAAGCCAACCCTGCCGACCTATCGATAGAGGCTCTTCGTGGTCTACGAACTAGCCTACACTTTGCCATGATGGAAGCACAAAACAATGTACTAATGATTTCTGGCCCTGCGCCTGGTATAGGTAAATCTTTTGTTTCAACCAACTTTGCTGCCGTTGCGGCTAAAACAGGCCAGCGTGTCCTGTTGATCGATGCGGATATGCGTAAAGGCTACCTACAAAGAAGCTTTGGCATGCAATGGGATAATGGGCTTTCCGATCTATTAAGTGGAAAATTAGATAAGCTTCAATCCATTAAAACAACGAGCATTGAAAACTTAGACATTATTACCCGTGGGCAAATACCGCCAAACCCATCCGAACTATTAATGCACGCTCGCTTTAAAGAACTACTTGATTGGGCTAGCCGTGAATATGATTTAGTTATCATTGACACGCCACCTGTTTTGGCTGTTACCGACCCAAGTATTGTGGGTGCTTTAGCGGGGACAACCTTAATGGTGGCCCGCTTTGGACTGAATACCGTGAAAGAAATTGACGTTGCCCGCGACCGTTTTGAGAAAGCCGGTATTGAAGTGAAAGGCGTCATCCTTAACGCGGTAGAGAAAAAGGCTTCTAGCTCCTACGGCTATGGTTACTATAACTATGCGTATAAGAGTGACAAATAATTACCTGTTAATTATATTGAATTACATTTTATGGCATTTATAAAAACAAACCCTTGTGCAATTTACCGCATAAGAAATGTCACATAGAATAAGCCATGGAGTGCTTAAAACTCCAACACCAATGTTTCAATCTGTAAATTTACAAGGATAAAATAATGAAAAATATTGCTTTAGCAATGTTAGTTGCCCTTGGCGCATCAACAAATGCGTTTGCTGCAACTGAAGCTGGCGCAACAGCAACTGGCGGCACCGCTGGCGGCACGACAGCAGCAGCAGCAGCCACCGGCGTTGCAACATCAACGGCAATTGCGGTTGGCGTTGCGGTGACCGTGGCAGCAGTGGCGGTTGCTGCCTCTGATGACAACGACGGTTCTGACGGCACTGACGGCACTGGCCAATAATTGCTCAGCCCAAAATATAAACACCCTTAGCCTCGCTGAGGGTGTTTTTTTAGTCGTTCGTAATTAATAAAATTCAAAATAAGCCGATTCTCCTTATTTCATTTTTAGGATGAACTAATGATTCACTTTTTCAGAGCCCTACTGATCCTTGTACTCGTAACCCTTTCTGGCTGCTCACAAAAATTCCAAGATGTTAATGCCACGATGCAAGAAGCCTTTTTAGGCTTTGATGACATTAATATGACCCAAGCCCAAGTTGCAGAACTGGATTACGCCAGTATTTATGCACGTATCAACCATGGTCCCCAAATATTCATGGTATTGGCACTGGTCGACATCAATCCAATAACAGGCAATGAACAGTTAAAATGGATGTCATCCGATGGCGCAATGATCACCACAGAAAATGGCCGTGTGATAAAAACGACGGCATTACCTGGCGCAAATTTAGTTGGCCTTTCATCAAATACTCAACTTGCTTTACCTAATCGACAAGTGACGTCCTGGCAAAGTGTATATGATTGGCAACCAGGCTATCACTATAGCAAGCTGGCGCAGGTGGAGAGCTTTCCTGTGGGCTTAAAGACTCTTTCGTCATTGTTGTGGATTAAACCCACCATTCAAGTGCGTGAAATCATCACCTTTGCCGACACTCAGCAACAAATGCAAAACGACTATTGGATAGATAAACAAGGCCAAGTGGTGAAAAGCGAACAATCGCTGGTACCGAATGAACTGTTTATTGAAATTGAAGTATTAAAGCCGTATGCAGGCTAAACAATGATGAATTTTCGCCGAATGAATTACGATAAAAAAGATCGCCTCTGCAACAGCGCGCTTTCATTGGTCTTACTTGGCCTATTTATGTCCCCACCCTCTCAAGCGGACACATTAAGCGTAACACTACCTGCAGTACAAACTACTCTCAGCTATGAGCACCCTGTACGTTTAGATAGGGTATTTACCGATGCCATAGCACAAAGCGGAGGTGTTTCACCAGCGCAGTACTTCGTGGCCAACAAGCTATTTAATCTTGATAAAGCAGAGCAAATTAACCAGCTAAAGCAGCAGGTACTCGAACAACTCAACGCGTTAGCGTTGGAGCGCTCAAAATTTAAAACGTCCAGTGAACTTCTTGCGCGCCAAATAGAAAGTTGGAATGTGGCTTACAGAGAAAATCTCAATCTCGATTTTGATGTCATTCGCACCCAGCCAACGGCAAATCCGATGTTGAGTGGCCATTTTGCACTGGTGGCAGAAAATCGTTCGTCACTCGTTAATATTGAAGGGCTCGTCTTTCAACCGCAGCCATTAAATTTTTCATCAAACTTAACGCTGCGTGACTACATTAACCAAGTCGATATCTTCTCTAGTGCCCACCCTAGTTATGCTTGGGTCATTTATCCTGATGGTCATACCATCAGAGTGGGCTACGCCCAGTGGAATGAAGAGATCATTCAACTCACGCCCAATAGTGTCATCTTTTTAGGTTTTGATTCTGACTCCGACCACACCCTTAAGCTTGAAGAGCAAATCGTGAAACTAATAACTATGAGAACAAACATAAAATGAAGATCCGCAAGTTAACCTTACTGTTGTCCTCATTTAGCTTGCTCTCTGCCACTAATGCAAATGCAGACGCCACATGGCAAGTGTCACAGACTGATTTTGGTGGCACAGGCTTGATGCAAACCCCGACGGGACGAATGGCCGATGAAGGTGAGTTCAATGTCGGTATCAGCCTCAATGATGACTACCATCATTATAATGTCTCACTCCAATTAATGAGCTGGTTAGAAACCACCATTCGCTACACGCGTGTGCCGGATCTCTATTTCAGTAATGACAGTGAATACAGCGGTGACAACTTATACACCGATAAAGGCATCGACTTTAAAATTCGCTTGCTCGAAGAGAGCCAATGGCTACCGGAAACCTCCATTGGCGTGCGCGACTTTGGTGGTACGGGTTTATTTGATGCCGAGTACATCGCGGCGACAAAACGCTTTGGAAACCTCGATTTTACCTTAGGGTTAGGCTGGGGCTATTTAGGCCAAAGCGGATCAATCACCAATCCATTTTGCAAAGCCAGTGATCGATTTTGTACTCGCCCTGATGATTATAAAGGCACCGGTGGTAGCGTGGATTACGATCGTTGGTTTAAAGGCCCAGCCTCACTGTTTGGTGGCATTGAATACCAAACACCCTACGCTCCACTACGCTTGAAACTGGAATACGAAGGTAACGATTACAGCGAAGACTTTCCCGTAAAACGAGGGAAAGAATTGCCGCAACACACACCTTGGAACATCGGTATCAATTACCGACTTGGGGATTGGGGCGATGCCAAACTGAGCTACCAACGTGGTGACACGCTGACGCTCGGTTTTAACCTTTATACCAACTTTAATGAGATGCAAGCCGTATGGCGAGACGAGCCTAAGCAGCAATCGCTACTGCGCCCGTCAAGCAATACCACAAACGGCAATACAAACTGGCAGACAGTCGCTAACCAGCTAGAAAGTAATGCTGGCTACGAAAAAAACACTATCGCAAAACAAGACAACTCGATCGTTGTCACCGGTGAGCAAAGTAAATATCGCGATCGAAATGAAGCATTAGATCGAGCGGCGGCCATCCTCACCAATAACAGTGATGACTCAATCGACTCTTTTGTTGTGGTAGAGCAAAAAGATGGTATGCAACTAACTGAAACGCGCATTGACCGTAAAGAATACATCGCAGCAGCGAACAATATGCAGATTGGTGCCAAGGTAGAGAACAGTTTCTCGAGTGGAGAACCTACGACGACTCAACGAAATCAATCTATTGCAACCACGAAAGAACGCTGGGGCTATGGCATTGAACCAGTACTAAAACAGACTATCGGTGCACCTGAGGCATTTTACTTATACAGTCTTGGCGTGAATGCCAAATCGAACTACTGGCTAAGCGACAATGTTGAAGTCGCCGGGTCTATCTATCTTAACCTAGTGGATAACTACGATAAGTTTAACTATGTCGAGAACTCGCCTCACGTACGCAACTATGCCACGCCACGTGTACGCACCATGTTCCGTGCTTACGTGGATGAACCCCTGCGCTTGAACCGTTTGCAGTTAACCTGGTTTGAGCAACCAGCTGAGGCCATTTACACCCAAATGTATGGGGGTTACTTAGAGTCTATGTTTGCAGGTGTGGGCGGTGAAATTCTTTACCGACCATATGGCAAAAACTGGGCTGTCGGTTTGGATGCAAACCTGATTAGTCAGCGTGACCCGAATTCATGGTTTGGCGTCTATAGCGAAGATTACTTCTTCTACGATGAAGCGACTTGTAATAACCCAACGCCACAGTGCCAAGCTTACGTATTAAGCCAAGGCACCACTGGCCACTTAACCGGTTATTACATGCCAAAATGGGCATTGTTTGAGAGCACCTTATTTAAAGTGAGTGCGGGTAAGTTCTTAGGTGGCGACGTTGGTGCGCGAGTGGATTTTTCTAAGCAGTTTAAATCTGGCGTCATCGTAGGCGCTTACGCAACATTGACAGATCTCACCGCTGAAGAATACGGCGAAGGCAGTTACAACAAAGGCTTTTACGTCTCGATTCCATTCGATTTAATGACCGTGAAGCCAAGTACAAATAGAGCTAAAATCTCTTGGCAGCCAATCACCCGTGATGGCGGACAAATGCTTAGTAGAAAATACTATCTATTTGACCAAACCGATGCTCGCTCGCAGTGGAGTCAAAGGCCCAATAGCGTTCAATAACTCAGCATTAAACACCATTGACCTTAGCAGGGCTGAGACACCTCAGCCCTGCTTCTATTTTATCTGAAGCGCCTCCCCTCCTTTAAATACATTCAATACAAAATCATCTTCCGTTTTTCACTGTGTGATTTTATTACAGATGATTACACCTATTATAAAAAATAAAATAACTATTATAATTAACCTATGGATGGTTTAATTGTTAAGTTGCATATACACCAGCATTCACACAGCGTATAATTACTCGAAAAACCATCTCCCATCCACTTTGGCTAGAGCTCCTAACATGTTAATTGAACTATCTTTTGTTGGCTTTTTTTCATTCTCATCGTTGTTCTTGATGCGAAAAGTGGCAAAAACAATCGGCTTGGTTGATAAGCCCAATGAAAGAAAACTTCATGATGGTGCGATCCCACTCGTTGGCGGGATTTCGATATTTCTATCCATCGCTCAATACCTCACAGCAAAACCCGATATCATTCCCAACAGCGAATTGTTCTTATTCTGCCTCACTGTATTAATTTTTGTGGGCGTGCTTGATGATAAGTTTGATATTAGTTTTAAAATAAGACTGACCGTTCAGGCATTGCTTTCCATCTGCATGATGGTCTTTGCTAATCTCCAGCTAGAAAACATTGGTAACGTATTTGGTACTGGTGAGCTTCATTTTGGTTTGCTATCCCCTATCGTCACGACTTTTGCGGTTATAGGGGCAATCAATGCTTTTAACATGGTAGATGGTATTGATGGGCTATTAGGCGGGTTGGCAATAGTGACATTTGCCAGCATTGCGATTTTACTCAACATTGAAAGTAAGCATGGCCTTGCCTACCTTTGCGTGATTTTCATTGCGGCGATCGTCCCTTACATTTGTATGAACTTGGGTATCTTTGGCCGCAAACGAAAAGTGTTTATGGGGGATGCCGGCAGTATGGTGATTGGCTTTACCGTTATCTGGTTACTTCTAGGTGCAAGCCAAGAGCACTCAACAAACTCAATTAGACCTGTCACTGCACTTTGGTTAATCGCGATACCGCTCATGGATATGGCGGCCATTATGATCCGACGTGTTAAGCGCGGGCATTCGCCCTTTAAACCTGACCGCGAGCATTTGCATCATATTTTCCAACGACTCGGTTTAAGCTCTCGCCAAACACTGTTTGTTATCTGCAGTTTTGCAAGTCTGCTCGCGGGCTTTGGTATTTATGGTGAGTTATCTGTTATCCGTGAATCAACGATGTTCATTTTATTCATGATTTGCTTTATTTGTTATGCCATGGCAATGAACTACGTTTGGCGCATTACCAGTTGGATTCGCCGCTCTAGAGGCTTACCAGAGAAGGCTTACTAAGCATTCATCTGCCAACCTTATTACCGTGCGCTCTACACAATTTCCAACCCCAGAAAGCAAAATGGCTAAATTCAGACGATGAACTTAGCCATTTTATTATCAATAATCAAATCTAACATCTAACATCTAACATCTAACATCTAACATCTAACATCTAACATGGGTTAGTTTAGTCCCATGCGTTTCAATGTGGGTAAGCAACTCACTCGATATAATTTTATGCTTAATGATCAAATCAACCTTAAACGGCAATGACGACTGCTCTAAACGATCTTACAAGACGGCAACAACACTTAAGGGAATTCCATTTCCCTCGATAACAATATCAATATCGGAGTAATCTTTATAAGTTCCGAGTGCTCTAGAGCCAAATACCCAGGCATGGGTGACGACGTCGTTATTTAACACAATATCCTCAATCAACTGATATTGATGTGGCTTAAGGCCAATAGAGCCAGCCTTGAGCATGTTGCTATTGCTCACGCCTTTCCCCTTGCGCGCATTTCTCCTCTAAATAGCGCGTGACTTGCCCTATCACGGGTGAGAAGGACTCTAAGATTAGGGCCTGAGCTTCAAGAACATTTGCCTCATCATAAGTATGAAACAATAAATTTCGCTTTATTAGAGCTTCAAGCATGATTTCACATTGTTCCGAAGATAAGTGTTTTGCTTCTAACGTGGTACGAAACACACTTCTTGGCGAAGCGACATCAAACCCTTCGAACTCAAGTAAGTCTTTTAGAGTCTTCCATGTGAGATCAAAAGAAAACTCAAAGGTTTGAACCAATCCTGCTAGTTCTAGCTCATTATAGCTCTCTTGCGAGCACGCTCTCTCAAGCCTCTGCTGCGCTTTGATTAAATGTTGCAGTCGTTGCTTCCAACGGTCTGGATTTGAATTCATATTAACCGCCTAGGGGTAAGGGAAGAGACAAGTTTAACGTAAATCTTAAGCTACCTAATCCCTCAATAAATGTAAATAAACTAAAGGTAGCAAGCCTGCATAGCACATTTCCCCGACACCCAGGTTCTGTTGGTATGAAGTGCGTAACTTTCAAGCTCTCTGGTTGAGCCCACTGCACAACGAAATTTACCACCAAAGCTTTCAGAAAGTTTCAGCCATTCCTCCGCGCTCATATTAAGCCGCTCAAGAATCGTATTATGACTCGGTGGAATATAACCACGCTTATTTGGCCGAACCACTTGGCCTAACGCTTCCACTAGGGCTAAATAATCCAATAAAGAGAACTCAATACCACCTAACTTGGTGAGCACTGAGGGCTGCATTTTTCGCTCATTACCTAAAAAGCCAACCAAGCCTTTAGCGGGTAAAGAGGCGATCTCTCCTTTACCATCATCGCCTTTGCAAGCCACTGAATGAATGCGTTCATAGATGGAGGAAAACTCAGACTCTTCAAGCGATGATGCCATATCAGCCCGAACAGGATTCAAATCGACATAAGCCATACAACTTAGCAGTGCTTTTTCATCCAACAAGGCTTGAGATTTAAAACGCCCTTCCCAAAACCGGCCTTTGCAACCCTCTTCTTTATTCGCTTCACGGGCGACATACTCATTCAGGTTACGCATAAACCAAGAGATGTCTTGCAAACGCTCACGCCATTCATCAATAAGCTCAAGCGTTTTATTGATTTCAGCTGTAGATTTTAACTCACCACCCAGCCAACGACTCACAAGTAAAGGCGCTTTGTATAAGGCAGTCCAACGCTGAGCGATCTCTTCATCACTCCAAAATTCCGCCGATGCCGTATTAACATGCAACACCAAATGGTAGTGGTTCGACATAATGGCATAGGCACACACATCAATCGCAAACACTTGACTAAGCAACCTCATACGCTCGACCAACCAAACTCGGCGATGCTCAAAGTTTTGCCCTGAATAATGGTCTTCACCACACAAAAACGCGCGACGTACACACCGTGAAATGCAGTGATAGTACGCCGTATCTTGAAGGGAAACTTGAGTTGAACGTGCTTGAGTCATCCTGACCACCAGTGAACATAATCTAAACAGATAAAGTAAGGCTAGTCGGCGACTTGAAATCTGTCAAATTGATGGGTGTCCTGTATTTTTGTTAGTTGACCACTACACCACCAGTGAACATAATCCAAACAGATAGACTAAGGCTAGTCGGCGATTTGAAACCTGTCAAATACATGGGTGTCCGGTATTTTGGTCCTGAGACAGTTTGTTTGTAGGTTACTGTATTAAAGGCGAAAAAAAGAACCACAAGGATCACGCCCCAATAGGGGATGAGATTGGATTCACTACACCTTTTCTGTAGCCGTTGGGCCCATTTCTGCTTTGCTGCCTTTCAGATAGACATTTTTATAACAGTAGTTCGTCGCTTCGATATAGCCATCGACGCTACCACAATCAAAACGCTTACCTTTAAACTTGTACGCAATCACACAACCATTTTTGGCTTGCTCTAAAAGCGCATCCGTAATTTGGATTTCACCGCCTTTACCTGGTAGTGTCTCTTCTAAAATATCGAAGATATCTGGAGTTAGAATATAACGACCAATAATCGCTAAGTTACTTGGCGCGGTACCTTGCTCAGGCTTCTCGACCATATCGGTAATACGAATCAGATCATCACTTAAGTGCTCACCGGCAATCACACCGTACTTGTGCGTTTCCGATTCTGGTACTTCTTCCACCGCAACAATAGAGCAGCGGAACTGACGGTACAGCGCGGCCATTTGTGCTAGCACGCCTTGGTCATCATTAATGCAAAGGTCATCAGCCAGAACGACAGCAAATGGGTTGTCACCCACTAACTCTTTTCCCGTTAAAATGGCATGCCCTAGCCCTTTCATTTCACGTTGGCGAATAAAAGTGAACTGCGCCGAATCAATCAAGGAGCGTATATCATCGAGCAAAGGTTCTTTATTGGTGCCTTGAATTTGATGCTCAAGCTCATAATTCTTATCAAAGTGATCCATTAATGAGCTTTTGCCACGGCCAGTAACAACGGCCATGCTGGTCATGCCCGCTTGAATCGCCTCGTCAATGCTATATTCAATAAGCGGTTTGTTAACAATAGGCATCATTTCTTTTGGCATGGATTTAGTTGCAGGTAAAAAGCGCGTACCATAACCGGCAGCGGGGAATAAGCAGTGTTTGATCATTATTTAAATTCTAATGTGTTATTAACTGACGTATATATAAATATTGAGGATAAAACAGATATAACGAAGAAAAGTGCCTCAAACCAGTATGGAATGAGGTACTTTAGCTATCAGAAGGTGTTATTGGTAGACAGGGTATTACTTGAAACAAACCGAGTCGTTTCCAAGTGGAGACTTGAAACTCTACTTGTTGTAGAACTCGCGGTACCACTGAATAAATTCAGCGACGCCTTCTTTAACCGTTACTTTTGGCGTGTAGCCCGTAGCAGTAAACAAGTCTTGTGTCTCAGCATAAGTTTGGTAAACGTCACCAGGTTGCATTTCACGGAAGTTTTTCTTCGCTTCAACGCCTAACTCGTCTTCAATTGCCTTCACAAAATCCATCAAGTTGATTGGAGAGCCATGACCAATGTTGTACACCGCATAAGGCGCAGAGCTGGTTGCTGGAGAACCCGCTTCGACTGTCCAATCGTTATCACGCGTTGGCACCACATCAGTGATACGCACCACCCCTTCAACAATGTCGTTCACGTGTGTGAAATCACGCCACATATCACCGTTATTGTTAATATCAATCGTATCGCCATCGAGAATCTTCTTCGTGAAAATAAACGGTGCCATATCCGGACGTCCCCACGAGCCGTAAACGGTAAAGAAACGTAGGCCTGTGGTTGGAATATCATATAGGTGAGAGTAGCTGTGCGCCATCAGCTCATTCGACTTCTTAGTCGCCGCATACAATGAAACTGGGTGGTCGACCGAATCTGACGTAGCGAATGGTGTTTTAGCATTCAACCCATAAACAGAGCTTGAAGAGGCATAAACCAAGTGCTTCACTTTATTATGACGACACCCTTCAAGAATATTCAAATGACCGACTAAGTTCGAATCTGCATAGGCATGTGGGTTTTCAATAGAATAGCGAACCCCAGCCTGTGCGGCCAAGTGGATCACTTGATCAAATTGCTCAGCTTCAAACAAGTTAGCAACACCATCGCGATCGGCAATATCCAAATGAACCAATTTGAAGTCGTCGTGTTGGATTCGATCCAAGCGTGCTTCTTTCAATGCGACATCGTAGTAGTTATTCAGGTTATCAATACCGACAACCTGATGGCCTTTCGCTGTTAATTGCTCTACTACGGCACTACCGATAAAACCCGCCGCACCCGTTACCAAATATTTCATTATTTTCTTCCTTAATCTGAACCAAATAGATCGCGCGTATACACTTTGTCTTTCACATCCGCCAACTCTTGAGCCATGCGGTTTGAGACAATGACATCACAACTTGACTTGAACTGCTCGAAATCCGTGAGTACTAGTGAGCGGAAGAACTCTTTTTCTTTCAGCTCTGGTTCAAATACTACCACTTCAATGCCTTTTGCCTTCAAGCGTTTCATAATGCCTTGAATGCTTGAAGCTCGGAAGTTATCAGAACCTGACTTCATCACTAAGCGGTAAATACCGACGCGTCTAGGGCTTCTTTTAATAATTGAATCGGCGATAAAATCTTTACGCGTGGTATTAGAGTCAACAATGGCGCCGATAATATTGTTTGGTACATCCGAATAGTTAGCGCGCAGCTGTTTAGTATCTTTTGGTAAGCAGTAACCACCGTAACCAAATGAAGGGTTGTTGTAGTGCGAACCAATACGAGGGTCTAAGCTGACGCCATCGATAATTTGACGTGTATCTAACCCGTGAGATTCGGCATAAGTGTCTAGCTCATTAAAGTAAGCAACACGCAGCGCCAAATAGGTATTAGAGAACAACTTTACGGCTTCGGCTTCGGTTGAATCGGTATACAGGATCTCAACGTCTTTCTTAACCGCACCTTCTAACAACAAGTTCGCAAAAACTTTTGCACGTTCAGAGCGCTCACCTACTACAATACGAGACGGGTGCAGGTTATCGTATAACGCTTTACCCTCACGTAGGAACTCAGGTGAAAACATCAGGTTTTCACATTCAAGTTCCTCTTTAATGCGCGCGGTATAACCCACAGGAACGGTCGATTTAATCACCATCACTGCATTAGGATTAATCGCCATCACGTCCTTAATTACCGCTTCAACGGAAGAGGTATTAAAGTAGTTCGTCTCTACGTCATAATCGGTAGGCGTTGCGATGATGACATACTCAGCATTGGAGTAAGCCAATTCTTTATCGAGCGTTGCGGTGAAGTTTAATGACTTATTCGCCAAGAAATCTTCGATTTCAGCGTCGACAATTGGAGATAATTTATCGTTCAGTAATTTTACTTTCTCTTCGATAATATCGACGGCTACAACTTCATGACGCTGTGATAATAGCATCGCATTAGATAAGCCTACATAGCCTGTACCGGCAATTGCAATTTTCATAATCTGTTCACTTTTAAATTGTTGATTTTATATAATCTGATAACAAGGATTTATATCTAAAGCAGCGCCAACGGATACAGAATTGTTAAACAACAATATTCTTAACGCAGGGCGAACGCATGAGTTATCATTCCGTTAATTGTTACACTTATTTAACTTCTAAAAATACTTATTAGCGAAATATAGGTTATTTCTCAATCAGCCATTAATGGTTAAATGTAGATACAAAAACGTAGATTAGCTTCTAGCTACACTTTTAATTTGTTTCGTTAACAAAAAATCTACTCATGCGTTCGCCTTGATTTTTAACGCTACAGACCGAGAAGGATAACTATCAAGACTGCAACTTGCAGCGGTTTCATAATATCTTCCCATTTTCTCACAGTCTTAGTTTGAGCAATTCACAAGTCACGCCCCAATACAACAGCAAATGGGCTATGCCTACAATTCCTTGCCAGACAAACCTCATGCTCCAGACCTTTCATATCTCATTGCAAATAAAAATGTACTACGCAGTAGTTCTTTATTGATTCCTTTTTGATACACCTGATCATAATTCTCATTGAAGTAATCCGCCTGCCAGGGCGACCGTATGAGTTGGTTTTATGTTAACCAAAGTCTTATATATTGTAATCACTGGCCGAAATTGCGCTATAAAAGAAAACAAAATCTAGATATGACGTTTAAAAATCACACATTAGTATTTCGATTTTCGGTCTGCACTTGTTGGTAATTTTTTGCTGATAACAAATTTCTAACTCATACGGTTGCCCTGATCCGCCTGCAAGCTTTTAGCACGCCCCGTGGCCACAGTCATGTTGGTCATGTTGGTCATGTTGCAACCTTTTCTGTAAAGAGGCAGTGGCGAATCATGTCAACAATTACTTGTATATTTTAATAAAGCATTAGTGTTACTAGAGAAATATTTATATATTAAATTACGATATCATACATTTAAATAACTTATCGTTACTAATTACTTACTGTTTCCCATCTTTTATTTACGTAATTATTTTCACCTACATCTATCTTTAATACATTCGCCGGTACTCCCGCAGATGTGGCATTATCTGGGATATCGCGTGTCACTACAGCACCTGCACCTATCTTGACGTTTTTTCCAATAATAACGTTTTCAACAATACAAACATTCGGTCCTATGTAGACATTATCACCGATAACGGCTGCCTTGTTATGGTTAGACCCTATTGTTGTAAACTGAGATAAATTAATATTATTACCAAGTATCGCAGAGCCGTTAATGACAATTGCGTAACCGTGTCCGATGTAAAGACCATAACCTATATTTGTACACACTGGTATATCTAACATATATTTTCTTCGAAAACGATAATGCTGCACCTTAGCAATAAACTTCAAAAACTTACTATTACTAAAACGACAAACTCTCAACCAAAAAGAAAACTTAAAACCTGGATTGAATAAGTAATGCCTAATAAAGTTAATAATATTAACCTTATCTATTCCAACGTAGCGACACAAATCACTTTTTATATAATCTATCAAGATAACCACCAAAAAAATATCACGTCTAGCACTAAAATTATACAACTCGACTTTCAACCAAACTAAAGAAATATCTTGAATATTCTTCAATTATCTTATCCACGCCAAATCTATTAGTGATGTCATTTATTATCTCATCACTTTTGTAATGACCAGAATCAAATTTTTCGATTGACTCAGCTAAGCATTCAATATTAATTTCTTCGCACTCACCGTAAGTAACCAAATCACCTATAATGTTCGAATTAATTATGTCGGCTGTACCACCTGGAGAATTATAGGCGATAATAGGTAGTCCAATAATACATGCTTCCAATACTACGTTTGGGAAACCTTCATAGCGTGAACTTAGTATATAAACATCGCTATTTTTGAAGTAAAAAAATGGGTTAGATACTGTACCTTTAAACTTTACCTTGTCCGAGATGTTAAGCTTACTAGCAAGATCTTCTAGCTCTTCTTTCTTAGTACCATCACCCAATATGATAAGCTCATATTTTCGTTTAACACGAGAGAGAGCCCTCAACAGTAAATCGAAGCCCTTTTGATTTTCCAGCCTCCCTGCTACTACAATCCGCAATTTATCTTGAATTTGACTTAAGGATCGTTCAGAATTTTCCGTAATTCCACAAATATACTTTACATCCACAGGATTATTTATTACTTTTATCGAATTTTTGTCTATCCCGTAGTTCTCGATTAAGTCACGTTCCATAAAATGACATTGACATATGATATTGTCTAGATTTTTATAAACAGTCTTATATAGAAAGTTGTATAATGCTGGGTATGATTTATCTTTGTTGGCACTTGAAACGGTATTAGATTCTCTAGTAATAACAACAGTATATTTATTGAAGAAGCATTTAATCATGCTTACCACTAAGTTAAACTCACCTAAAGAACTAAAAAGTATATCAGGCCTTTCTGAGTTAACTAGTTTTACTATATCAAAAATTGCGTTACGCACTCTTGGTTTGTCAATAGTAATAATTTTTACATGGTCTGATACATTGTCGATGTAGCGCCCTTCTTTTTTAACCAGAGTTAAAGTAACATCGAATTTTTCAGGATCGAGGTTATTACACAATAAACTTATAACCCGTTCAGTTCCTCCTCCCCCCAAAAATGGCATAAGAAACATGATTTTTATTTTATTCATTTCAATCGCTCAAACACTTCAAGATTGTTCCAGCCTCTAGTGACCTAGAGACAACTCTACCAGCACCAATTACACAATTATCCCCAATGTTTATATTACCTATAATAACCGCGCCGGTATAAATAGTAACATTGCTACCAATGACCGGATAAAAATCAGAGTGTGCATTAGATTTTCCAATAGTTACCCCCTGATAAATAACACAATTTTTACCTAGCAAAACCCCCTTACCAATAACAATTCCAATAGGATGAGGGAGATGAATTTGTTGTATACATAGTTGCTTAACGCCAATTGAAAAATCATTAGAAGCATATCTAGTAAAGCTTCTATAAAATATCACAAAAAGAAGATAGTTAATGATGTTACTTGTTATTTTCTTCGCCATTAAATAAATTTAATAAATAATTATTATAAAAAAATTATCAATTTTAAATGGATTAAAAT
>NZ_JTKH01000021.1 GCF_000827885.1 Vibrio renipiscarius
CGGCGTGGACTACGGGGGTAGCTAATCGTGTGTGCTCCCCACGCTTTCGCATCTGAGTGTCAGTGTCTGTCCAGGGGGCCGCCTTCGCCACCGGTATTCCTTCAGATCTCTACGCATTTCACCGCTACACCTGAAATTCTACCCCCCTCTACAGCACTCTAGTCCGCCAGTTTCAAATGCAATTCCGAGGTTGAGCCCCGGGCTTTCACATCTGACTTAACGAACCACCTGCATGCGCTTTACGCCCAGTAATTCCGATTAACGCTCGCACCCTCCGTATTACCGCGGCTGCTGGCACGGAGTTAGCCGGTGCTTCTTCTGTCGCTAACGTCAAACACCTACGCTATTAACGCAAATGCCTTCCTCACGACTGAAAGTACTTTACAACCCGAAGGCCTTCTTCATACACGCGGCATGGCTGCATCAGGCTTGCGCCCATTGTGCAATATTCCCCACTGCTGCCTCCCGTAGGAGTCTGGACCGTGTCTCAGTTCCAGTGTGGCTGATCATCCTCTCAGACCAGCTAGGGATCGTCGCCTTGGTGAGCCATTACCTCACCAACTAGCTAATCCCACCTGGGCTAATCTTAACGCGAGAGGCCCGAAGGTCCCCCTCTTTGGCCCGTAGGCATCATGCGGTATTAGCTATCGTTTCCAATAGTTATCCCCCACGTTAAGGCATATTCCCAGGCATTACTCACCCGTCCGCCGCTCGTCAGCAAAGAAAGCAAGCTTTCTTCCTGTTACCGCTCGACTTGCATGTGTTAGGCCTGCCGCCAGCGTTCAATCTGAGCCATGATCAAACTCTTCAATTTAAGATTTTGTCGGCTCAATGAATACTGACTTCAAAACTGTTCTTACCCGAAAGTAAGAAGTAATTTTAAAGCTATTACCATTCCAACAGAATGGTAATGAATTGACTGTGCCAAATAACTACAAGTAGCTATTTGTATTGGTCACTCAGTTCATTGAACCCAATTGTGTTTCCGAAGAAACAGTCATTGCCGCTCTTTTAAAAAAGCAGAATAACTTATTGGATTATCATCAACGAGTGCCCACACAGATTGATAGGTTTATATTGTTAAAGAGCTTTACCTCGAGAGTTACTCTCGAAGTGGACGGTCATTTTAGCGATATAACCTTTAGTGTCAAACACTTTTTAAGTTATTTCTCTGAAAGTTACCGAGGTAACCTAACCGCCTTCGTTGTCAGCAATTAAGCTTGGTTTCCCGTGACAACGGAAGCGAATTATAGGCAGTTTTAACTCGAACACAACCGTTTTTTCTATCGCAGGAATCGTTTGCGCGTTTTTCAATCAAAACACTCAAACAATCACCAACTCAGAACTGAATCGCGCCGTTTTTCTTCGATCTGTTCACGTTTCTACTGATGAGCAATGATTTGGTCATTGTTCACGAGTAACTTCACCGTTTTATCCGGAACGATTCTTCCAGACAAAATCGCTTTAGCAAGTGGATTCTCGACACTTTGCTGAATAGCCCGCTTCAAAGGTCGCGCCCCATACACTGGGTCAAATCCCACCTGAGCAATCAAATCGAGCGCTTTCTCAGACACTTCCATGCGATAGCCTCTTTCTTCCATGCGCTTAGATAGACGCAGTAGTTGAATCGCTGCAATCGATTTGATGTGGGCTTGTCCTAATGGGTGAAAGACAACACTCTCGTCCACACGATTTAAAAACTCTGGTCTGAAGTGCCTATTCACGACATCCATTACTTCATTTTTGATGCCTTGATAATCGAGTGCATGGAAATTCTCTTGGATTTGAGCCGATCCTAGATTGGAGGTCATGATGACGACGGTATTCCGAAAGTCGACAGTGCGACCTTGACCATCCGTTAGTCGGCCATCATCAAGAACTTGGAGTAAAATATTAAACACATCTGGATGCGCTTTTTCTACTTCATCTAATAAGATCACTGAATACGGCTTACGACGCACTGCCTCCGTTAAATAGCCGCCTTCTTCATATCCGACATACCCTGGAGGTGCACCGACTAAGCGCGCGACTGAATGCTTTTCCATAAACTCGGACATATCAATGCGCACCATGGCATCTTCACTATCAAACATGAAGGTTGCGAGTGTTTTGCATAGTTCGGTTTTACCCACACCGGTTGGCCCTAAAAATAGGAAGGAACCAATTGGCTTATTGGGATCAGACAAACCCGCTCGACTGCGGCGAATCGCGTTCGAGACCACTTCTACCGCTTCTTTTTGCCCAATCACACGCTTATGCAGCACTTGTTCCATACGCAACAGTTTTTCTTTTTCGGCTTCCAGCATTTTTGCTACAGGAATCCCGGTTTGCTTTGACAGTACATCCGCAATTTCGACGTCGGTGACCTTATTACGCAGTAAGGTCATCTCTTGCATTTCAGCTTGAGTGGCTAAATCAAGTTGTTTTTCTAATTCCGGAATACGACCGTATTGCAATTCGGACATGCGATTAAGATCGCCAGCTCGACGAGCAAATTCCATATCCATACGCGCTTGCTCTAACTCGGTTTTAATGTGCTGTGTACCCGATAACGCCGCTTTCTCCGCATTCCAGACTTCATCTAGCTCAGCAAAGTCACGCTCTTTTTCCTTGAGCTCGTTATTGAGCATTTCTAAGCGTTTTTCGCTCGCGTCATCGTGCTCATTCACTAACGCTTGCTGTTCTATTTTTAATTGAATGATTTTGCGTTCAAGCTTGTCGAGTGATTCCGGCTTAGAATCTATCTGCATACGAATACTCGATGCGGCTTCATCTATAAGATCGATCGCTTTATCTGGTAATTGACGATCAGAGACGTAACGATGGGATAGCGTCGCTGCCGCGACAATCGCAGGATCGGTAATTTCGACATGGTGATGCAATTCGTAGCGCTCTTTTAAACCACGTAAAATCGCGATGGTATCTTCCACGCTTGGCTCATCCACCAGCACTTTTTGGAATCGACGCTCTAATGCTGGGTCCTTCTCTATATACTTACGATATTCATCAAGTGTTGTCGCACCAACACAGTGAAGCTCTCCACGTGCAAGTGCAGGCTTTAACATATTTCCCGCATCCATCGAGCCTTCGCCTTTTCCGGCGCCGACCATGGTATGAATTTCATCAATAAAGAGAATGACATTGCCTTCTTCTTTAGATAATTCATTTAGCACTGACTTCAAGCGCTCTTCAAATTCGCCACGGTATTTTGCGCCCGCCACCAACGCGCCCATATCCAGTGAAAGAACACGGCGACCACGTAGTCCTTCCGGTACTTCGTTATTGATGATGCGTTGAGCTAATCCTTCAACGATGGCCGTTTTCCCTACACCGGGTTCACCGATAATCACCGGGTTATTTTTGGTACGACGCTGAAGAACTTGAATGGTGCGACGAATTTCATCGTCTCGACCTATCACAGGATCGAGCTTTCCTTGTTCGGCTCGTTCGGTCAGGTCAATGGTGAATTTTTCGAGAGCTTGGCGTAATTCCTCTGCGTTGGGATCGTTAACTTTTTGGCCGCCTCGAATCTTATCGATGGCTTCACCCAGTTTTTGCTCCGTTAAACCATTTTCTTTAAGCAATGCGCCCAAAGGACCACGATCTTCTATCGCGGCCAGCAAAAAAATTTCTGACGAGATATACGAGTCTTGACGCTTTTGAGCGACTTTGTCACACAAATTGAACAACGCGCCCATACCACCAGACAATTGAACATCGCCACCAATACCACTGACTTTAGGGAGTCGATCTAACATCTCACTCAATTTTGAACGCAATTGGGTGAAATCGATATTTAACATCGTCAGTAATGGGCGGATTGGACTGCCATTTTGATCCATCAGCGCAACCATCAAATGCACCGGCTCTATATATTGATGGTCGCGACCCAATGCTAACGACTGCGCATCAGAAATAGCGATTTGAAACTTGCTAGTAAATCTATCGAGACGCATACCAACCTTCCTAAAATCAATCAAAAATTCTAATAATTACTATGCAAGATGGCTGCTAAATTGTGGATTTTCAAGAGGGAAAAATGAAAAAGGCTGACACGAGGTCAGCCTTTAAATAAAACATTGGAAAACAAAACTATTCTATCCAGATGAAACTAGCAAAACGCCCAGTGACACCATCGCGACGATAAGAATAAAATTGTTCTGAATTAGAATAAGTACACAATCCACTGGCAAAAACTTGAGTTACCCCTAAGGCATTCAAGCGTTGTGTTGCCAGTAGCTCCATGTTTGCCCACCATTTCCCAGATTGACCTGTCGATTTGAACGCCATCATTGCTTGAGAGTCTGCATCACAAAATGCTTGTCGTACATCTTCCCCAACCTCAAATGCCGTTGAACCAATCGCAGGACCCAGCCAAGCAATTACATTGCTATTGCTTACATCGTGCTCAAACATTGCAACTGCATTTTCAATGATGCCGTTGGCCAAACCGCGCCACCCTGCATGTACCGCTGAAACTTGAGTACCTTGTGCATTCGTAAGAAGTACCGGTAAACAGTCTGCGGTCATTGCAGAAATCACCACTCCCTTATTGGATGTTACTAGCCCATCCGCATTGAGAGGTGTATCGATTGGCGAACTCACCCTTTGCACAACTGTTGAGTGTGTTTGGTTGAGCCAAATCGGCGCAGAAGGCATCTCTGCTTTCTGCGTTAAATACTGGCGGTTCTTTAAAACCGTATCGAGATTATCCCCAACGTGGCTACCTAGGTTTAATCCTTGATAGCACTTTGTTGAAAAGCCGCCAAGTCGTGTTGACGCAATGGCCTTCACATTTTTGGGAGCATTCCACTTAGGGACAATCCACGACATATTAGTAGTCTTCTTCTAAACCATGTTCAAGCGTGTCTTGACGAAGTGCTTCCGTCAAAATAACCATATCTTCTGGTACTGGCGCGTGGAACTCAAGTTCCTCTCCCGTTACTGGGTGAGCGAATTTCAGCATCACAGCGTGTAGCGCCTGACGATCAAATTGACGGATCATATCTGTCAACTCTTGGCTTGCCCCTGACGGGATACGAGCACGACCACCGTACGCAGTATCACCTAGCAATGGATGTTGCAGGTAAGACATGTGTACACGAATTTGGTGAGTACGACCTGTTTCTAGACGTAAACGAATACGCGTGTGTTCACGGAAATGCTCCGCTACACGATAATGCGTAGCCGCCGGTTTACCCATTGGGCTTACCGCCATCAAAGTGCGTTTGGTTGAGTGGCGACCAATTGGTTGCTCAATCTTACCGCCCGCAGTCATACGCCCGATAGCAATCGCTTCGTATTCACGCGTAATGTTGCGCTTTTGCAAAGCGCGCACCAAATGCGTTTGTGCAGGCACGGTTTTAGCCACGACCATAAGGCCCGTCGTGTCTTTATCCAAACGGTGAACAATACCCGCTCGTGGCACTTCCGCGATATCAGGGTAGTGATACAACAGCGCATTTAACACTGTACGATCAGGTGTACCTGCTCCTGGATGAACCACAAAGCCTCGCGGCTTGTTCATTACGATAATGTCATCATCTTCATATACGATATCCAGAGGAATATCTTGCGCTTCCCAGCGCTCTTCATCTTCAAGTTCCGCTTGCAGGATGATGACTTCGCCGCCCATAACTCGAGTACGCGGTTTGGTGATCACTTCACCATTCACTTGTACTTTACCCGCAAGTAACCACTCTTTTAGACGTGAGCGAGAAAAATCGGCAAAAATTTCGGCGATAGCTTGATCAAGTCTTTGACCTAATTGGCTATCTTTTACTGTGTTAGTTAATTCAATCTGCTGAGCCATATCGAACTTTTTCAAAAACTGTGGGACTAATTGCCGACAGTGTGGAAGAATATTGATCCATTGTATCTGCTACCGGCATAAAAGTAACGGAAGCGACAAAATTATTTACTTCAAGGAATAGAATCCTGACATGAAACAGCATACTTTATCTGGATTATTGGCATTAACATTACTCGTAGGCTGCTCAAGCAGCGAAGAGATTGTTCCAGATGTTCCACCTTCAGAGCTGTACTCTGAAGCTCAGGTGTTATTGCAAGACGGTAGCTGGACAACAGCCATTGAAAAACTCGAAGCATTAGATTCTCGCTACCCTTTTGGTGCCTATTCAGAGCAAGTTCAACTCGATCTTATCTACGCCTACTATAAAAATGATGACCTCGCATTGGGCTTAGCCACCATTGAACGCTTTATTCGTCTAAACCCTACGCATGAGAAGTTAGACTGGGTATTGTATATGCGTGGATTAAGCCACATGGCTCAAGATCGCAATTTTATGCATGATGTCTTTAATATGGACCGTAGTGATCGCGATCCAGAGCCGGTTAAAGCGGCCTTTGCGGATTTCAAAAAATTACTTGAGCGATACCCAGCCAGTCCATATGCCGAAGATTCTCAAAAACGCATGTACTCACTCAAGAATCGTCTTGCTGAATATGACCTCGCCACCGCCGATTTCTATTTACGCCGTGAAGCATGGATTGCAGCAATCAATCGTTGCCAGGAATTACAGAAAACGTATCCAGACACAGAAGCTGCACGCAAATCGTTGGACATTCAGTTAGCGGCTTATGAAGAATTAGGCTTAGATGAGGCGATTGAACGCACGCGCCAACTAATCGAGCTTAATCCGCAGTAATTAAAATATAAAAACCGCTTAACTCTAAGCGGTTTTTTTCTCTCTATTTCATGATCAATTCACGAACAATGCCTTCATTGACAAGTACGATCATGCACTCTCTCTCGGTAACAAACTAACTCGCCAATTTCATTCCTTTCTTGTTTAGAGCGCGTCAGCGACTACCTTTAAATAAAGAGACCAATAGGTGAGCGAATGATTCGAGCATTATCCATCACGCTACTACTGATACTACTACCACTCCAAGCATGGGCTATCTCACTCGCACCACTGCAAAAAGAACCGCACACAGGCGATTTATCCGTCTTGGAGAAAAAAGGACTCATACGCGTCTTAGTGTCCGCTGATCTCGGTTTTTACTATATTGAAGCAGGACAACCCAAAGGCATAATTGCGGAGTTACTTTATGATTTTGAAAAACAACTCAAACAAAGGTCTTCTTACTTCAACCTTCAAGTCATCCCGGTTAACCGTAACGAGTTAATCCCTTCGTTAGAGAAAGGCTATGGTGATCTTGTTGTCGCCAACCTGACCATTACAGAACCGCGCAAAAAGAGCATTTCATTTAGCGAACCGATTCTTAAAGATATCCAAGAGTGGATCATTACCTCGAAAAAAACACCACAGCTCTACGACATATCTCAATTAAGCGGAAAGGATGTCTGGGTAAGAAAAAGCTCGAGTTACTATGAAAGCTTACAAAAAGTGAACCAACGCTTACATACCCTTAATAAGCCATTGCTGAACATTCGCCTCATTGATGAAACGCTTCAAGATATTGAGATCATCGAACTGGTCAATCAAGGCCATATTAATGCCACTGTATTAGACAGCCACAAAAGTAAACTCTGGATAGACGTCATGGATGATATCCATGCGCACAAGCAATTGCCTTTACGAAGTGATGGTGAAATTGCCTGGGCGATGCGCCAAAATAGTCCGCAATTAAAAGCTTTAGTTGATCAATATCTTACTGAATATCGTTCAGGCACTTTGTTAGGAAATGTCATTTACGGCAAATATCTAGGGGACAGCCGTTGGTTAAAGAAAATCCTCAACCCTAAAAACATTCAACAATTGAAAAGCCTATCAAAACTCTTCAATCAATACTCTGCGCAATATAACTTTGACCCCTTGATGATTTCGGCTCAAAGTTTTCAAGAATCCGGACTGGATCAAAGTAAGGTGTCACATCAAGGCGCAGTAGGGATCATGCAAGTGCTGCCCAGCACCGCCCGTGATCCAAACGTTAATATTCCCAATATCAACAAATTAGAAAATAACATCCACGCCGGAGTGAAATACCTGCGTTTTCTCAAAGATCGCTATTTCAGTGACGACGCCATCACCGCCGATAACCAAGTGTACTTCTCTTTAGCCGCTTACAATGCCGGCCCTGGGAACATTCGGAAAATGCGACGCCTTGCGGAGAAGCAGGGGTATGATCCGAACGTATGGTTTAAAAATGTAGAAATTATTGCTCGACGAAACATTGGGCGAGAGCCGGTCCACTACGTATCAAATATCAACCGCTACTTCATTATCTATAAACAACTCGCCGCCTTGCAGGAAATGCGCGACGCCGCCAATGATAAAAAACTCAACCCCATGCTTTTTCCCATTGAAATGAAGTAAGCAAAGATTGATATATGCAGAAATGATATTCGAGGTGTAGCCGCGAACCTAAATCGGGTTTCAGATTTAACAACCTAGCGTTCGTAATGAAGGTAACAATGAAAGTTATCGCAAAAAAGCGTGCTGAATATCACAGAGATTGGCTGGGCAAGGATTGAACAACACTTTTATTTAGGCCGTACTTAGTCACTAAAAAGCGAATGATTTTTAGCAAAGTACCCTTACCAATCTATAGCCTTTTTTGACTTTCTCAAGCAATTTCGACGTTCTAACTAGGGACTCTTTGAGTTGGATCACAATTGAACCTGAACCTAAGAAACCCTCCCAAAATAGTGATATGGATCACATTCTTTTAAGCTCAAATCATTAATCTGGAGTTAACCCATGAGGGATGACACAGAGGAAAGCATTTATGAAAGCAAACATCACTGGTAAAAACATCGACATCACCTCTGCAATCCGTGAGCATATTGAGAGCAAATTTAAAAAGCTTGAAAAATGGCAAGTTGACATCATTGGCTGCCAAGCGAGCATCAGCGAAGAACCAAGTAAACAGAAAAAATTTGAAGCGGTGATTACCGTACCAAAAGGAAAACTGGTTGCTTCTGCTATCCATGAAGATTTATACGCTGCCGTTAATGAGGTAGAACAAAAACTAGAACGTCAGCTGAATAAACTACGCCACAAGCCTGAAGCACGTCGAACCGACAAGCCAGAGCTTGAAGAAGAAGTAGAATAAACTAACGATTGAATAGAGATAGCGCCGAAAGGCGCTATTTTTTTTCTTGACGCTGAAAACTCGGTTGCTTATTGTGTTGAAGAACCAACAAAGAGATTGTTTATATGCCCCTCACCCCTCTGTTCTTTTTTGACTTGTTTTTTCTCCAATAAACTTGGAGGCAGACTCGTTTTAGAAAGGTAAGTCAAAAACGAACAGAAAGCCTCCCTATCGGGAGGTTTTTTTATGTAAGGAAATTCAGATGACTGAACAAAAATACTCGCTTGATGAGATTCGTATTCGACTCAATGAGCTTGACGATAACCTGCTACAACTCCTGTCTGAGCGACGCAAGATGAGTATTGAAGTAGCCAAAAGCAAAGTTCAGACATCAAAGCCAGTACGAGATGCCGAACGCGAACAACAGCTTTTGGTTAAACTCATCAATAATGGCCTTGATAAGTACAACCTAGATGCGCAATACATTACAAAGTTATTTCATACCATTATTGAAGACTCAGTATTATTACAGCAATCGTATCTGCAAAACTTGGCCAATCCGGAACTCAGCAGGAAACCGCTGGCCCGCGTTGCCTTTTTAGGCGCCAAAGGTTCTTACTCTCATTTAGCCAGCCGTGAGTTTTTCAGCCGAAAAAACACCGAGCTTATCGAACTCAACTGTGAAGGCTTTAAAGAGGTCGCGAATACGGTTGAATCTGGCCATGCCGATTATGGTGTATTGCCTATCGAGAATACGAGTTCTGGGTCGATCAATGAAGTGTATGATTTACTGCAGCATACGACTCTGTATATCGTTGGAGAACTCACGCTGCCGATTGAACACTGCTTGGTCGCCACTGAAGAGATTCGTTTAGAGAATCTCACCACCCTGTATTCGCATCCACAGCCTCACCAGCAATGCAGTGAGTTCCTCGGGCGCCTAAAAGGTATTGAACTTAAAACCTGCGCCAGTACCGCCGATGCGATGCAAATGGTGCGCGAACTCAATCGCCCTGATGTCGCTGCCATTGGCAATGCTTCTTCAGGGAAGATATACGGCCTACAGCCGATCAAAGGGAATATTGCCAATCAAACCGAAAACCACACCCGCTTTATCGTTGTTGCGCGAAAAGCCGTTGAAGTGTCTCCACAAATACCCGCGAAAACCACGCTGATCATGTCGACATCACAAGCGGCGGGCTCGTTGGTTGCCACACTGCTCGTATTGCAACGCTATGGCATTAACATGACCAAGTTGGAATCTCGCCCTATCATGGGAAATCCTTGGGAAGAGATGTTTTATGTGGATGTAGAAACGCACTTAGATTCAGAAGCGATGCAAAATGCATTACTGGAACTCACTAAAATCACCAAACACCTAAAAGTTCTTGGCTGTTATCCAAGTGAGAATGTAAAACCGACACAGGTGCAGTTAGGCTAACCCTCCAATCGCTCACTGGGGTGATAAAACGCCCTTACATAAAATACCGCGCAAAGGTCCACCTCTTGTGCAGTATTTTATTTTCTCGGCCATTAATCCCAATGAATACACACCACTCAAGCGCTTTTATCCCTTTAATTTAAGATCTCATAACCACTGCAAAAAATGCAATCGACATCAAAGCTGCAACCCTCCAGCCGAAGTGCCGTAAACCAGTGTTTCAATGAGACATAAATGATGCATTATTAACCTCAATGAAATATTCATCGAGCAGAGTAAGATTGGCAACGCTCTCTCGAACAAGAATATTATTTCTCAGGCACGTTACTAATCCCATATTGAAGCATCATGAAACTCAACACTAGAGTCTTATTATTGGTTGCTCCTGTAGTTTTGCTCAGCGCCGCTCTCTCGAGCTACAGTATTTATCACAGCCAAAAAGACGCCATCATAAAAAGAGAGAATAGTTACCTGCAGCTCACTATGGCGAAATTAGCGGGGCACTTCCGCCATTCCTATACACTGATACATAATTACTCTTCCACGCTAACTGAAAGTGATATGGTTCGTCGCTATTTGCACCAAAAAACCAATCCATTTAGAGAAATAGAATTCAAAAATGGCGTGCAGCAAACCATTTCTTCTTTGCGCTCCATCTCTCAAGATACGGTTGGCGTCGCAATTCTAGATAACCAGCGCCAGGCGCAATTTTATGTCGATAACCAAAATGACCCTTTAAAAGAAATCGACACCTTGGCTTTAGAGTATGTCGAACATATCTATCAAACTTCCGGTGCAAATGAACACATAGGATTGAGTAAGAATGAACAGGGGCAAAATATATTAGTCAGCTATCACGTGCTCAACCCTAGTACGGAGTCCGCCCCCTTAAGCCAGTACAAAAAACACCCCTACTTCTTGGTGGTCTACTTAACGTTAAAGCCCTTCGACCAACTCATGCACCTGATTGAATTTGATAATGACAGTTCCATTTTTTTTACCAATGAACACGTCAGTAAAGATGGCTTAACGCAATCTATAGAACTGAAATCCAACCTTTTTGCCACCCTTGACCCTGCCCAGTATTTATTGGCTGAAAAGCTCAAAACGATTGAGCATAAATTACTGCTTTCTTTTGGTGCTTCGTCGATTGCCACATTAGCGATTTTATTTTTCTTACTTTATCGCCACGTGATTAGTCCTATCGCCAAACTGGATAAGCAATTGCTTGATGTGGAACTGCATAAAAGAAGTAATATAGAGAAACTGCCTAACTCTGATGAGATCGGTCGGCTATCGAAACGCATTTATGATATGTATCAAGAATTGCATTCCAGCTATCAAAAAACCAAAATACTTGCAGAAAACGACCATCTCACCGGGTTAGCGAATCGCTATCAATTTCAATCGAGTGTTGAAAAGAAATTCACCAAACACAAAAACCAACACCACGCCTGGATGCTTTATATCGACCTCGATAACTTCAAGTACGTGAATGACAAATACGGTCATAACGTGGGCGATAACCTACTCATTAATTTTGCTCACCACATCAAAGAAACTTGTCACGATTGGAAGAAGAGATACCCAGTCAAATGCATGCCTTCCCGATTATCCGGGGATGAATTTGCCATTTTCATCACCTCCTTCCAGCAAAATCACTATGCCGAGTCATTGGCTGAAGCGATTTTAGAACCGTTGCTAAGCAGTGAGTTATCCCCTTTAGGCAACTTTCCTATTACGGCTAGCATAGGGATCGCGACATACCCAAGAGATGGCGATAATTTTGCCACCTTGCTATCCAATGCTGATACCGCAATGTACCAAGCGAAACGTGCGGGAAAAAATCAGATTTCCTATTACTCGCAAGCCTTAGATAAAACGGTCCGTCGACGAACTCAAATTGAGAGAGCCTTACGTAGCGGTGAGTTTGATAAAGAGTTTTCGTTGCAATATCAGCCCTATTACAACCGAACGGGTGAGAAAATAATGGGCGTAGAGGCATTACTGCGTTGGCACTCCCCTAAATTAGGCAAAGTCAATCCGGCCGAATTTATTCCCATTTCCGAGCAAACGGGGATTTTTAGCAATATTGACCGATGGGTGATAGAGCAAGCCTTTCAAGATTTCGCCCAACTCCAATCGTTCTTTGACTACGATGTGCAGCTGTCGATCAACCTCTCGTCCGCTGAACTTGATTCCAACCAATTAGCTCGTTACATAAAAACGATGGCAGACCAATATCACGTAGAGCCTCAGCTGATTGATTTTGAAATCACAGAGACCTTCGCTACGGATTCTCAAAGCTATTCTTTGTTACATGAACTCTCAACGATGGGCTTCAAGCTCGCCATTGATGATTTTGGTTCAGGCTATACATCTATCACTCAGCTTGTAGAATACCCAGTACAAAAAATTAAACTGGACCGCGAATTCTTAGAAACACTGATTAAAACGAACAACCGAAAAGTCGTGAAACCATTAGTGGAGCTTTGTCACTCACAATCAATGATTGTCACGGCAGAGGGGATTGAATCAGAAGATATGCATACATGGCTTGCTGATAACCACTGTGACTACATGCAAGGCTATTACCTTTCTCCCCCGGTTGATCTTATTCAGTTAGAGAAGTTCGCGTCGATAAAAAAGGCTAAGGAATATGTCCCAACTGACCGTTATTGTCGCTTCGCTTAACCCAGCTAAGATTAACGCAGTAAAAAGCGCTTTCAGCGCGGTTTTCCCTCAACAATCGTTTGATTTTGTTGGCGTGAGTGTACCAAGTGGTGTTGCTGAACAACCCATTACCAATGCAGAAACCCATCAAGGTGCAAGAAATCGTGTCGCTCATGCCAAACAAGCACAGCCTCAAGGCGATTTTTATGTCGGGCTTGAAGCCGGAATTGAAGATGCCACCACGTTTGCTTGGATGGTGATTGAATCCGATACTCAGCGAGGCGAATCTCGGTCAGCAAGTATGATGCTACCGCCAAAGGTGGCCGATCAACTCTCTCAAGAAGTGGAGTTAGGTACCGTTATGGACCATGTCTTTGGCACCACCAATATAAAACAGAAAGGTGGAGCCATTGGTGTTCTTACCCAGCATCAACTGACCCGAAGTTCGGTTTATCACCAAGCATTAATCATGGCCTTAATTCCGTTTATCAACCCAGACCATTACCCTGAAAATCTCTAAAGAATAAACACGCCGGTACGCTTAACTTAGCGACTCACTCTTGGTCAGTTTCAGGGGTAATAAAAAAGGTGCAATAAGCACCTTTTTTGTCTCTTGGTAATGTTCCCAAAAATATTAGCGTTCTTGTGCGTCCAATAAATCTGAGATCACCTGTTTTTCTTGAGTGCTCTTTGACTTAAGTTCATTTGAACCGCGAGTAATCGTCGCCACGCCAACACCAAGCAACTGGCTAATCTGGCGCTGAGATAAATCGCCTTTAAGCAATTCACGACAAATATTCACCCGAGCCACCAACGCTTCTCTTTCATCGGGCGTTAACAGCATCGTCAACAATACTTCATGCTGCCCTGTTTCAGAGCTGTGTTTAATCAAATCTAAGATTTGTTGCCAGTCTTGATACTCAGGTTGTTGTGACATTCTTTGCGTGCTCACTTAGTACTTTATTGTCATTTCATGTGGATTAAGGAAGGCGCCATCAACGTCTAATAAAACACGATAGTACGTTTCAAACATCAAAATGTTTTGCACATAGCCACGGGTTTCATTAAAAGGAATCGCTTCAATAAATGCATAAGCATCCAGTTTTTCTTGCGTTCTTCCACGCCACGTTTTAACTCGTCCAGGGCCTGCATTATACGCGGCAAATGCAAAAACTCGATTGTTATCGTATTTATCCAATAGGCTTTGTAAGTAACGACTGCCTATCTCAATATTTTTATCCACTTGGTACAAATCACTTACGCCATCATAGCCCAGGTCATATTTTCGCGCGGTGTATTTCGCCGTCGTCGGCATAATCTGCATGACGCCTCTTGCCCCAACCGGTGATCTTGCTTCAATATCCATGGCACTTTCTTGGCGAGCCAATGACATCAGCGTAATTGGATCAACATTGTGTTTTTTGCCATAGAAATTAAACCACCAGCGATGCGCTAAAGGAAAACGTAGTTTTAAATTCCCCCATTGCTTTGCCTGAATAGTCGCAACAACCGTCAGGTGGTGCCAACGCTTTTGCGCGGCATACGCTGAAAGCATTTGTTTCTGTGGCAACGTTGCTTCACTCAATAGATGACGCCATTCGCTTTTTGCGGCGGCAATTTTATCGCGAGCAATTAACTCTTGAATGCGTAGTAATGATTTAGTGAAAGGCTGAACAACCGATGGTTGAAATGCCAATGAGGTTTGAGGGAAAACCACCGGACGGTTGAGCGCATCTGCCGCCGCAACACTGTAGAAATTACGCTCTCCAAGAATCGCCTCTAAACGCTGATTGCCTTGTTTCGCATTCCCTAATTCAACCTCTGCACGAGCAAGCCAATATTGCCAACGTAACGTCTCTTTTTGCTTCGCGGGTAATCGTTCTATCCAATCAACAACACCTTGCCAGTCAGCATCTTGCAGTGCCAAACGAACACGACGCTCTTTCAACTTAATGCTTTCTGTTGTGGCAATTTGATCGTCTCGCCAGTCAAGCAAAGAGCGCACATCCGTCGTGTTAAATAAACGGAAGGCGATGTAATCAGCTAACCGCTGAGCTTGCTCTTGTGACAATTTCTGCCCATCAACGACGATCTCCCAAGCCTGCTGAGCTTGTTCGACGTTTTTACGCGCTAATTTTTTTAACGCCATCTCACTTTGCTGACGATGAAAATCATCCGCCGGTTGTTTTTTTGCAAACGCCGCTACGTTTTCAGGTTTGTTGAACAAAGCCATCATGTCATTAGCTTGTTGCTTAGCGTTGTCTGAAGACAGTTGTTTCGCAAGGTATTTGAGTAATCCGCCATTACGCGCTTCGAACGACAAGAGCATTCGTTGCAAAATTTTTTCATCCGTTCGCAAGCCCGCTTTTTCCCAGGCTTTAAATAGCGGATCACAAGCATCAGAGACACTATCGCCACTTAGCCATAACGTTTCTGCGCCTTTGAACGCAAGCGTGCGATTGCCCGTTTGGTACTGTGCGTTGTAGTAATGGCATTGATACTGCTCACCACGAGGTAAGTCAGTCTGAAACTCAATTAACGTTTGCCACTGTTTGTTTCGAGCAAGCATATCAATGTACGGCGCACGAATACGCTTCGAAAACGGAAAACGTTGGTGTTGCTCGATAAAGCGTTCGACCTGAGCAGGAGACTGATCTTTTAGCGTCACCAGGAAGCTTCGATAATCGACATAAGGCGTTAATGGATAATTGGCAATTTGATCACGCATCTCGCGATACTGCTCGACGTTTTTTTGATCCAATAACTGCTGTGCTTGATCGTACAACGCACGTTGTTCGTCTAAATTCGTTGGGCTCGCGGCCATTCCATTGGCGCTATAGGCAACGGTTGATAACGTGCATAACGATAAAGAAAGGGGATACAGCGCCTTGATTAACCTTGATGTCATAAATTCTCGTCCTGATGAGAAACGATAGATTGAAATGCTATTAAGACCATTCTAATAAGTTCTGTAAAGCATATAGATGTAAATAATATTTATTTCATCTAAGTGTGACACATTTAGAAAATCCCGCATCAACACAAAGTAAATTCTACCCACGCGTCATTTCCAGAACCCAATAAACATCATAGGTAACAAAGCAAGATTTGTTGGTGTAAAATAGCGCTTTATGTGTAACGCAATTTAGGAACGATCGGCAATGGCTGAATACGTATATACCATGTCGCGGGTGAGCAAAATTGTGCCTCCAAAGCGTCAAATTCTAAAAGACATTTCTCTAAGCTTCTTCCCTGGTGCCAAAATTGGTGTACTTGGCCTGAATGGTTCTGGTAAATCAACATTATTGCGTATCATGGCTGGCCTCGATACCGATATTGATGGCGAAGCTCGCCCTCAAACAGGATTAAATGTAGGTTACCTTCCACAAGAACCTGTATTGGATGAATCAAAAACAGTTCGAGAGATCGTTGAAGAAGCCGTTTCTGATGTAGCAGGCGCACTCACACGTTTAGATGCCGTTTACGCTGCATACGCAGAAGAGAATGCCGACTTTGATGCGCTCGCAAAAGAGCAAGGCGAGCTTGAAGCTCTCATCCAAGCAAAAGATGGCCACAATCTTGAGAATGCGCTTGAGCGCGCAGCGAATGCATTGCGCCTTCCTGAATGGGATCAAAAAATTGAACACTTGTCGGGTGGTGAACGCCGTCGTGTTGCAATTTGCCGCCTGTTACTTGAAATGCCAGACATGCTGCTTCTCGATGAACCAACCAACCACTTGGATGCGGAATCTGTGGCTTGGCTTGAACGCTTCCTCGTTGATTATACCGGTACTGTCGTTGCCATTACGCACGACCGTTACTTCTTAGATAACGCCGCAGGTTGGATTCTAGAGCTTGACCGTGGCGAAGGTATTCCATGGCAAGGCAACTACACCTCATGGCTAGAGCAAAAAGATGAACGTCTAAAGCAAGAATCATCGCAAGAAAATGCTCGTCAAAAAACCATTGAGAAAGAACTGGAATGGGTACGTAAGAACCCGAAAGGTCGCCAAGCAAAATCCAAAGCGCGTATGGCTCGCTTTGAAGAACTGCAAAATACCGATCACCAGAAACGTAATGAGACCAACGAACTGTTTATCCCGCCTGGTGAACGTTTAGGCGACAAAGTGCTCGAAGTAAACAACCTAACGAAATCATTTGATGGCCGCGTCCTGATCGACAACTTGTCGTTCAGCATGCCTAAAGGCGCCATCGTGGGTATCGTGGGTGCTAACGGTGCAGGTAAATCAACGCTATTTAAAATTCTAAGTGGCGCAGAACAACCTGATTCAGGCAGCATTGAACTGGGTGAAACCGTGAAATTGGCATCGGTTGATCAGTTCCGTGACAGCATGGACGACAAGAAAACCGTATTCCAAGAGATTTCTGAAGGTGCGGATATTATTAAGATCAACAACTTTGAAATCCCAGCACGCGCATACTGCTCTCGCTTTAACTTCAAAGGCTCTGACCAACAGAAAATCATCGGTGATTTGTCCGGTGGTGAGCGCAACCGTGTTCACCTTGCAAAACTGCTTAAAGCTGGCGGCAACGTATTGCTACTGGATGAACCAACCAACGATCTAGACGTTGAAACATTGCGTGCACTTGAAGAAGCACTGCTTGAATTCCCTGGCTGTGCCATGGTTATCTCGCACGACCGCTGGTTCCTTGACCGTATCGCAACACACATCATCGACTACCGTGACGAAGGCCAAGTAAACTTCTACGAAGGTAACTACTCTGAGTACATGGATTGGTTGAAGAAGACGTTGGGCCCTGAAGCGGCTGAACCTCATCGCATCAAATACAAGCGTATTTCTAAGTAATCCCGTTACTTGCGGACTCATTGCGTTCGCTTATGGCTTTATTAGACGCTTGAATTTCACTCAAAGGCCGCTATCATAGCGGCCTTTATTGTATACGGTTTAAATGGCGTTCTATAAAAATCGAACTCCATCACTAAGTGACAATAATTCGGCCAAAACAATCGCGATGCTCTGTTAAGCTAGCAACATTACATTAAGAGAAATCACTATGATTGAACGCCGTCGATTTTCACGCATCGTATACCAAGCCCTAGCCGTTGTGACTCAAGATAACATTCAAGTAAACGCCAATCTTAACGATCTATCGTTGCATGGATTGTTACTCGATTGCTCAAATCACACCTCGCTGGATCCTTTAAACCCGATCTCTGTACAGTTTCAGTTGCTTGATAGTGACATCACTATTCAACTGACCGGCAAGATTGTGGAGACTGTTCAAAGCCAAGTAAGAATAACGATTGAACAGATTGATATTGATAGTATCAGCCACATTAAACGCATGGTGGAATTGAACGTCGGAGATGATGAATTACTTCATCGTGAAATTGAGCACCTAACCGATCTCGGTAACGTCTCCTAACTAAGTTGTATGTCGAATAAAATACTTATTAGCATCCCTACCGATCAAGCTGTACAACACTTTTCGATCAGTAGAACCGCATTGCGCACCACATTCGCACTGATTTTTTTATTGATCACCGCATCTATTGGCGGGGTCACTTATTACTATCACCAGTCGACGTTGAAACTCGCCTCAAAACAGCAAGAAAACAAAACGTTATCTGAACAGCTCACGGAAAAAGAAACGCAATACGCAACGCTAGAGCAACTTCACGAAGAGCAACTAGACACCACTCATTCACTGTCTCAAGAGCTCGAAGAAAAACGCAATCAATTACAACTCCTCAGTAAACGCGTTTACGATGTTGAATCGGTACTGGGTTTGGCTTCAGAAAAAGAATTTGATGATGACAACATCGAATACCGCCTAGATGCCGCCGCTGTCGACTCAGCGGTTCGAGCGACGATGTTTCGTATGATTCCAAATGAATCGCCTCTGAATTACCAGCGTATCTCATCGTCTTATGGACGCCGAACAAACCCAATTACAGGCAAGCGTCATACTCATACGGGCATCGATTTAACCTGTAAAATGGGCACGCCTATCATCGCACCTGCAGATGGTGTTATTGAGACCGTAAGACCAAGCAAAAAAGGATTTGGCAACTTTCTCACGCTACGTCATTCATTTGGTTTTATGACCTCTTATGCGCACCTTAAAAATTTTAAAGTACGCAGTGGCCAGTTTGTCTCAAAAGGCGATGTAATTGCGCATTGTGGCAATTCCGGCAACTCCACCGGACCACATCTGCATTATGAAGTGCGCTTTTTAGGCCGCTCACTCAACCCGCAGTATACCATGGACTGGACACCAGAAAACTTTAATTACCTTTTTGAAAAAGAGAAGAAAGTGAAATGGGCACCACTGGTAAAACTGATTGATGACAATGTGCGTTTACAAGTCAATTTAACCAATAAGCCGACTATTGATCACTCCGTTGAGACCGCCAATAATGAACTCAACACCGACAGCACCGTCAGTGTTCAATAAACATTTTGCCTTACGTATTAAACAAAAAGCAGCCGATGGCTGCTTTTTGTTTTTATCTTCTTCGCATCACTGCGCCGATGTTTCACTGCCTTCTTTTTAGCGACGGTGAATAGAATCGTTGGCTTGCTTCAGTAGATTTTGGCTTTCGCTCATAAACTGTTGTGAGTATTCACCAAACCAATCGCTGACTTTATCAAAGCTCTCAATAAATGCCTGCTTATCTCGCCCATCCAGAATCTCTAGCGCTTCACCAAAACAGTGGTGGAACCGTTTGATCATTTCAATGTTCTCTTCCGAAGAGAAAATAATATCGCCATAGAGATTCGGATCTTGGCCAAACAGTCGCCCGACCATGGCAAGTTCCAAGCGATAGATTGGCGAGCTCAACTGTAAGAGTTTATCAATATTCGGATTTTCACGACTTAGATGTAGGCCGTAGGCAAAAGAGGTGAAGTGTCGCAGAGCTTGGATAAGCGTCATGCCATGATCATGCTCACTGGCATCGATTTGACACAAACTCGCCCCCCAAATAGCAAACTGCTTAAGTAGCCACTGGTAGTGCTCTTCGCCGCGACCATCACAGTAGACAATGACCTGTTTCGCTAAACTTGGTACATCAGGGCCAAACATTGGGTGTAACCCGACAACCGGGCCGCGGTGTGCATTTAGCATCGCTTGCAGTGGTTTGGTTTTTATTGAGGTCAGGTCGCATAAAATACAGTCATCAGGCAGCTGGCCCAATTTTTCAATCACACCCTCAGTGAGATGAATAGGCACGGTGACCACCACTAAACCTGCACCATCGAGAATCTCTTCTGCACGATGCCAGTCTTGACTGCCTAACACTTTGACTTGGTAACCCGACAAGGTAAACATTCGACCGAACAAACCACCGAGCTGGCCTTTCCCCCCGACGATCACCACCGAACGCAATTCGGGATTTAAACATTTAAAGCCCGAATCTTTTTCACTGGCGTAGGATTCACGCATCGTGCGACGAAGAATATCTTCAATCAATTGTGGTGGCACCCCGATTTTCTCCGCTTCAGCGCGGCGTGAAGCAAGCATCGCAGCCTCACGATCAGGAGCGTAAATAGGTAAGCCGTGCTCACTCTTTACTTCGCCGACTTTTTCTACCAGCGCTAAGCGCTCGGCAAGTAAATTCAATATTTGCTTGTCTACTGCATCAATCTGATCACGCAGTGTATTTAACTGTTCAGCCATGAATGTCCCTATCTAGCCCAATTAACCTTTTAAGCGATCTTGTAAAAACGGCACCAACTCACTGTGGGCGTGTTTTAATAGTGCCTCAGTTGCTGACCAATTGATACATGCATCCGTGATTGAAACCCCGTACTCCATCTCATAAAATGGCAGATCTGAAGACTGGCTACCTTCATTGATGTGACTTTCAATCATTACACCAATAATCGATTGATTACCTTCACGAATTTGGTGGATAACATCCTCGGCAACTAGGGGCTGGCGGCGGTAATCTTTGCGTGAATTCGCATGACTGCAATCGACCATCAGCGAAGCATCTAATCCCATCGCGGCCATATCTTGTTCGCATTCCGTCACCGACACCGAATCGTAATTGGTTTGTTTACCGCCACGCAAAATAACGTGACCATTAGGGTTACCTTGCGTCGTCAACAATGCGACTTGCCCTTCACTATTAATCCCCATGAAACGGTGACTGGAAGAAGCGGCTTGCATGGCATTGATTGCAGTAGAAAGACTACCATCGGTACCATTTTTAAAGCCAATCGGCATCGATAGACCGCTGGCCATTTCACGGTGGGTTTGCGACTCTGTCGTACGGGCACCAATCGCGGCCCAGCTAAAAGTATCCGATAGGTATTGCGGACTGATGGGATCAAGCGCTTCCGTCGCTAGAGGGATTTCCATTTCAGCCAATTCAACGAGCAACTCACGGCCGATATGTAAACCGTGTTCAATATCAAAGCTGCCATCCAAATGCGGATCATTGATTAGCCCTTTCCAGCCCACTGTCGTGCGCGGTTTTTCAAAGTAAACGCGCATAACAATATACAGCTGGTCACTCAACTCTTCCGATAGCGCTTTAAGGCGACGTGCATAATCCTTCGCCGCTTCGATATCGTGAATAGAGCAAGGACCGCACACGACGAGTAAACGGTGATCTTTTTTATGTATAATATCGGCAACCGTTTGACGAGACTGCTGAATAAAGTGGCGGGCCTTATCACTTAAAGGCAACTTCGCTTTCAGCGCTTGCGGGGTAATCAGCACCTGCTCGTCAATAATATTTACGTTACTCAATTCACTTTTTCGCATAACTACCACCTGTATATTTATATTTACACCCTCAAATTCCATTTAGCGAGGGTTAACAACAACTATAAAATAACAGGCTCAGATTAAATTTCAACCGTAAAGATAAGTAAACAACAATTGTAAACCAAAGTTTACACTGCATATTTTTTTGCTGCGAACACCTTCTTTTGTTACTTAGCCGGTATGCTCCACTGAGCTTCTTGATTAAACTACTGAATTATCATAATGAAAACAGGCTTACGATATGGAGCTCATCCTGTCATTGTTGCAACAGATGTGTGTTTACTTAGTCCTCGCTTACATGCTGAGTAAAACGCCAATTTTTCTGCCACTGCTCAATATCTCTAATCGTCTAAGTCATAAAATCAGCATTTACATTCTGTTTTCTCTTTTTTGTATTCTCGGCACCTACTTCGGCTTACAAATCAATGATGCGATCGCCAATACTCGCGCTATTGGGGCGGTCATGGGTGGCCTCTTTGGCGGGCCTGTGGTCGGTTTTTTTGTGGGCCTAACCGGGGGGTTACATCGTTATTCTCTCGGGGGGTTTACCGATATTGCCTGCGCAATTTCAACCACCGCCGAAGGTCTAATAGGCGGCCTGCTGCACACCTATTTATTACGGCGTGGCAAAGGCGTATTGCTGTTTAGCCCCAGTATTGTGTTTGCGATTACCCTATTTGCCGAATTGGTACAAATGGCGATTTTATTGATCGTGGCCAAACCGTTTGATCAAGCGTACGTTTTGGTGTCAGCCATCGCCGCGCCGATGATCATCACAAACTCCATTGGTGCGGCGTTGTTCATGAGTATCTTACAAGATAGAAAGACCATCTTTGAAGAATACTCCGCCACCTTTTCTCGCCGAGCGTTGAATATTGCAGAGCGCTCAGTCGGTATCCTCGCATCAGGGTTTAACAGCGAAAATGCCGAAAAAATTGCCCGCGTCGTCTATGAAGAAACCAAAGTTGGCGCGGTTTCCATCACCGATACAAACAAAATTCTCGCGTTTGTCGGCATTGGGGATGACCACCACAGGCCCGAGACGCCTATCTCATCGCAAAGCACTTTAGATGCGATTGAGCAGAACGACATTATCTACCTAGATGGAAAAGACAAACATTATCAATGCTCGCCCAAGCAGAAATCAAACTATTGCACGCACAAGTGAACCCACACTTCTTATTTAATGCGCTCAATACGATCAGTGCGGTGGTACGCCGCGATCCAGCCAAAGCTCGGGAATTGATTCAGCATCTATCGCAATTTTTCCGGAGTAACCTCAAACAAAATATTGAAGCGGTCACGCTCAAAGATGAGTTGGCTCATGTGAATGCGTACTTAACCATTGAAAAAGCACGCTTTACCGACCGTTTAGAGGTCGAGATCGACATCGACGCCAGTTTACTGCAACGTAAACTTCCCACCTTTACGTTACAGCCACTGGTGGAGAACGCGATTAAGCATGGCATCTCAAATTTATTCGAAGGTGGTGTGGTGCGTATCTACAGCCAGAATGAAGCGCAAGGCCAGCGTATCGTGGTCGAAGATAACGCAGGAAGTTATCTCGCCCCACAAGGAGAACATGCGGGTTTAGGCATGCAGATTGTCGCAAAACGACTAACCAACAAGTTTGGCCAAGTCAGCGATCTAACCATTGATGTTGTAAAAAATCAGTATACACGGATGAGTTTCCTCATTCCTAATGATGACCGTTAAGGATTAACCATGCTATCTGCACTTGTGATAGACGATGAATTGTTTGCTCGAGAAGAGTTAACTGAATTACTGGAAGAAACAGGACAAATAGAGGTCATCGGCCAAGCCAGCAATGCCATTGAAGGGTTAAAAAAAATTAACCAACTGAAACCGGATGTGGTGTTTCTTGATATTCAAATGCCACAAGTCACGGGCATTGAATTGCTCGGAATGCTAGACCCTGACACCATGCCTTACGTCGTCTTTGCCACCGCGTATGATGAGTTTGCGATTCAAGCATTTGAAGACAATGCCTTCGATTACCTTCTCAAACCGGTTGATACTCAACGGCTAGCAAAAACAGTGCAACGATTGATTAAATCAAGTTTGAACAAATCCGGTCAACACAGCCAGCAACAAGTGAATGCCATCGCGCCACAAAATCTTGACCAGGTGCCCTGCATTGGCCTCAATCGCATCATGATTATTCCAACACAAGAGATTGAATTTGCGTACAGTGATATCAGTGGCGTTCATGTACAAACCCCACAACAGTCCGCCACCAGCCAGTTAACGCTCAAAATACTGGAAGAAAAAACCCCTTTGGTGCGCTGCCATCGCCAGTATTTGGTCAACGTAAAAGCCATTAAAGAGATCAAGTTGCTCGAAAATGGATTGGCTGAAATTTTAACCCATAGCCAGCACCCCATTCCGGTGAGTCGTCGCTACTTAAAACCGCTGAAAGAACGCTTGGGCTTTCATTAAGAATGCAGCCCACAAAAGAGAAATGGCGCTTGATGAGTAAAAAGATCATCATAACCTCAATGCTCTCGGCCCGCTAAAAGACGGATGAATTAAGATCAAAAAGAGCCACATTTCATGGCTCTTTTATTATGCAGACGTTATACCAATAGCACTCAATCGAGCATGCGCTTCATCGCTTCAGAGGCTTGTCGCCACTTGTCACTGCTTTGTAGCTCGCTCAAAGAAAAAGACTGCTTCTTCAGTAGTCCCATCGCTTGTGGCGTTTCCATGATAGGCAGATTGTCCAAGACTTCTATTTGTGCATTTCGTTGGTTACACATCAAAATCATATCGCACCCCGCGACCAAAGCCTGATGCGAACGTTCGGCTGGGCCGCCCATGATTGCAGCGCCTTCCATCGTTAAGTCGTCCGAAAAAATAATCCCTTTAAAACCAAGCTGCTCACGCAACACTTGCTTTAACCAATACGATGACCCACTCGCGGGTTGATCATCATAATGCGGATAAATCACATGCGCTGGCATCATCGCATCCAGCGTGCCAGCGTCAATTTGCGCTTTAAAGATCGCCATGTCTTTTTCAAAGATGCTATCACGCTCATCATAAGGCGTTTCTAAGTGTGAATCTTCCAACACACCGCCATGCCCAGGAAAGTGTTTACCCGTCGTGGCCATCCCTACTGATTTCATACCACGCATAAACGCCGAGCTGTAGCGTAGGATGCTATCAACATCGTCACCAAAAGCACGATCACCTATCGCACGGCAGTCGTGGCCTTTATCCAAAACAGGCGCAAAACTTAAATCAACATCATGAGCAATCAGTTCTGCCGCCATAAGCCAACCGCCCAGTTCAGCCATCTGCTCGCCTTGAGCTTGCTCGCCAAATAATTTGGCGGCTGGAATTCGAGAAAAGCCGTCGCGAAAACGCTGAACACGCCCACCTTCTTGGTCCACACCAATTAAAATAGGCCGTTTTGCGGCTTTACGAATCGCCGTATTAAGGGCCAAGAGCTGTTGATTATCGTGATAATTGCGGGAAAACAGGATCACGCCCCCAACGGTTGGGTGCTGCAAAATCTCTTTATCTTCGGAGGTTAACTCATACCCAGCTACATCCAGCCATAACGGACCCATAATTTCTCCTAATTGCGGTCGATTTTCGCTATGGTTTCGAGGTTATTCTGATTGCTCTCGGTTTACAATGGATATGTCACCCTATAGGTAGAAATTGGATATGAGTACAAAACAACGCTTTATTGGTGTGATGTCTGGCACCAGCATGGACGGTGTCGACACCGCACTCGTCGAAATCGAAGGCAACCAAATTCAGTTATTGGCGGCACAAGATTTCCCAATGCCAGAGTCACTCAAGCAACGCCTGTTGAATATCTGTATCGGCCAACCCACCAGCTTGGCGGAAATAGGCGAGCTTGATCATTTACTTGGCCACCTCTTTGCCGATGCAGTCAATGCCCTGCTAAACGCCACCAATTGCCGCGCGGAAAGTATTACCGCCATCGGAAATCATGGGCAAACGGTCTACCATAGGCCGGAAGGTGATGCGCCCTTTACCATGCAATTAGGTGACGCCAACATTATTGCGGTCAAAACAGGCATTGATACCGTGGCCGATTTTCGTCGCAAAGACATGGCTCTGGGTGGCCAAGGCGCCCCTTTGGTGCCAGCGTTTCATCAATGCTTATTTACATCGACCGACTCAAGTGTGGTGGTATTAAATATTGGTGGCATTGCGAACATCTCCGTCTTGCGTCCTGATCAACCGGTGATTGGTTATGATACAGGCCCTGGCAACATGCTCATGGATGCTTGGACACAAAAACATCTCGGCCATAAATACGATGATGGGGCACAATTTGCGAAGAAAGGAGAAGTGAATCAAGATCTATTAACCGATCTTCTCAATGAAGCCTATTTTGCCCGCCAAGCCCCCAAAAGTACGGGACGAGAGCTATTCAACCTACCGTGGCTTGAGCAAAAACTGGCAACTCACACACTGTCTGCGCAAGATGTGCAACGTACCTTATGTGAATACACTGCGGTCACGATCGCCAACGACGTCGCGCGTTATACGCAGGGGAATAGTCCCGAGTTATTGGTCTGTGGCGGTGGAGTCCACAATCCTCTGCTGATGCAACGATTAGCGGAACAACTACCATCATGGTCGGTCATGTCGACTCAAGAGAAAGGGGTCGACAGTGACAACATGGAAGCCATCGCTTTTGCCTGGCTAGCGCAACGCCGCATACACAACCTACCGAGTAATTTACCTGAAGTCACCGGCGCGAGCCAACTCGCATCATTGGGGGTGCTGTATTATGCCGACAAATAAAACCCAAAAATAAAAATGCCCACAGCTAAAATATCGCCATACAACGGTGTATGGCGTGCGGCAAAATAAAACGACTAGAAAAGGAAAAAGGCTTGGGGATACCAAGCCTTTTTCATCACTAAGTGGTCTCGTACTGGCTTATATTTATCGATAACGAGCAAATATAGGCGTCACAAACAATCCCACTAATAATTATTTTGAGATTCAGCCCAGCCTCGCTGCCACTCCATGCGAAACTGCTGAGCGTCTTCGGTGCCTTCACACACCCCTTCGTAATACTGCCCTGACAGGCCAATTTGATAAGCAAAATTCGGGTTACAGTATTCTTTTACACCGGTTAAATAACCTTGATCATAATCGGCCTGGTTTGCCTCACCCAGCTTGACCAGATCCGAGATTGAACGCTCGGTATGACCACTCACGCCATCTTGATAACCGACTTGATACCAGTCACCCGATTTCGCCAATTCTTCCACCGAACTGGCGCAACCCGCCAAAATGGTGAGCAATGCCACTACTAGAACCTTTCTCATTGTTTTTCCTTGTTGTTCTGCCTGACCTTAGTGTAACCACTAATGGATACGATTGCCCACAAGCTCGGTATAAAAACCTCTCAATACCGATTAGAACCACTTAAATCGATATACGACCACTCACGCTTAAAGTCGATGTTTCTCGCTGATAAGACGTTTATTATCGATCATGAATACAATATCTAAGGGACAGAATTATGTTGTGGTTTTTAACCTGTGTCGCTGCATTGATCGGCGGTTACTTTATTTACGGTGCTTTCGTTGAGAAAGTATTTGGCATCAATGAACAGCGTAAGACTCCAGCGCACACGAAAACGGACGGCGTAGACTTTGTGCCAATGTCGACACCTAAAGTGTACCTGGTTCAATTACTTAACATTGCCGGTGTTGGCCCAATCTTTGGTCCAATCATGGGGGCATTATACGGCCCAGCAGCAATGCTATGGATTGTTATCGGCTGTATCTTTGCTGGCGCAGTGCACGACTATTTCTCTGGTATGCTTTCTATCCGCAATGATGGTGCATCTGTCCCTACGATTACAGGTCGTTACCTAGGCAATGGCGCCAAACATTTTATGAACATTTTTGCCATTGTACTGCTGCTTCTTGTTGGGGTTGTGTTTGTTTCCGCACCAGCAGGCATGATCACGAACCTTATCAATGAACAAACCAGCCTTGATGTCAGCATGACAACAATGGTCGTTATCATCTTTGCTTACTACATTCTGGCAACGATTGTTCCGGTTGATAAAATCATCGGTCGCTTCTACCCACTCTTTGGCGCATTGCTCATCTTTATGTCGGTTGGCCTTATCAGTGCGGTCGCATTCTCAAGCGAGCATCAGATTCTGGGCGGTTTTGAAGTGACGGATATGTTCACTAACCTAAACCCAAATGATATGCCGATTTGGCCTGCTCTGTTTATCACCATCGCGTGTGGTGCCATTTCTGGCTTCCACGCCACTCAGTCTCCACTGATGGCACGTTGTATGGAAAATGAGAAGAACGGACGCTTTGTTTTCTACGGCGCAATGATCGGCGAAGGCATCATTGCCCTAATCTGGTGTGCGATTGCATTGTCTTTCTTTGGCTCACTAGAAGCGCTACAAGAAGCCGTTGCAAATGGTGGCCCGGGTAACGTTGTTTATAGCGCGTCATTTGGCCTACTGGGTGTATTTGGTGGCATCATTGCCTTCCTAGGTGTGGTTATTCTACCGATTACCTCAGGCGATACGGCATTCCGTTCAAGCCGTTTGATCTTGGCTGAATACTTCAACATGGAACAAAAAACATTGCGCAACCGCCTATTGATGGCTGTACCTTTGTTTGTTGTCGGTGCGGTACTAACCCAAGTCGACTTCGGAATCATCTGGCGCTACTTCGGTTTTGCTAACCAAACAACGGCAGTAATGATGCTGTGGACAGCCTCGGCTTACCTGCTTCGTTACAATAAACTGCATTGGATCACCACGATTCCAGCAGTATTCATGACCGCGGTATGTGCGACCTTTATTCTGAACAACAGCACATTAGGCTTTGGCCTGCCAATGCAAATTTCAACCATCTCTGGTGTGATATTTGCGCTAGCAGCGATGGTGTATGTCATTAAAATTTCAAAAGGTAAAGGCGATAGCGACTTTGCTAATGAGACTCAAAAAGAAGAAGACACACCAGCAGACACCGAGAGCAAAACCGCTTAATCGCTACTCAATAAAAATAACAACGTTCGGCTTATCAATACAAAAGGCTCCCTCGGGAGCCTTTTGTTTATATGGATTTTATTTATCGAAGAGACTAATCAACCAGTTTGATTTGCAGCTCTTTTGGTACTTCAAAGAACATATTCTCTTCACGGCCTGACACTTCTTCAACTGAACGAGTGCCAACCAATTCCTTAATACGCTCAAGAATCTTGTTAACCAGTTCTTCTGGCGCAGAAGCGCCTGCGGTAACGCCGACCTTTGCTTTACCGTCAAACCATGCGCTATCGATATCTTCAGGACAATCGGTTAAGTAACCCGGCGTGCCGAGCTTTTCCGCCAGCTCTTTCAATCGTGTTGAGTTTGAAGAGTTTTTCGATCCCACAACAATGACAACATCAACATCACCCGCCATTTCACGCACGGCGTCTTGACGATTTTGCGTCGCATAGCAGATATCATCTTTACGCGGGCCTTGAATTTCTGGGAAGACGCGACGCAGTTCAGTGATCACATCCGCCGTTTCATCCACCGACAATGTTGTTTGACTCACGTAGTGCAATTCACTTGGGTCTTTCACCAAACTCAATAGTTTTTCCACATCTTGAGGCTTTTCAACCAAGTACATGCCACCTTCGAAGCTGGAGTACTGGCCCATCGTGCCTTCCACTTCCGGATGCCCAGCATGGCCAATCAGAACAACTTCCATGTGTTTACGGCTTGCACGCGCCACTTCCATATGGACCTTTGTGACCAACGGACAAGTCGCATCAAACACAGTCAGAGCGCGTTCTTTGGCTTCCTGACGCACCGCTTGTGAAACACCATGAGCTGAAAAAATCACGATGTTGTCATCAGGCACTTCACTGAGCTCTTCGACAAAAATTGCACCGCGTTGTTTTAGCCCTTCCACCACAAAGCGATTATGGACCACTTCATGGCGCACATAGATTGGTGGCTGATAAAGTTCTAATGCGCGCTCTACGATGCTAATAGCACGATCAACACCCGCACAAAAACCACGTGGGTTGGCTAACAGGATTTTCATTTCATTGCTCATGGAATTGTTATCTTCTTGGGTGTTATTCTACTGATAAAATTTCGACTTCAAAAGTCACATCTTGTCCAGCTAAAGGATGATTAAAGTCAACCGTGACCGAATCGCCAGCAATCTCGGTAATGATTCCGGGAATTTCCATACCATCACGACCACTAAACGCCATAATCGTACCGACCTCCACTTCAGCATCACCAACAAACTTAGCCCGATCCATATAATGAATATTATCCGGATTTGGCATCCCAAAAGCATCGGCTGCCGGCAGCTCTATCGCTTTTTGGTCGCCTGTTTGTAAACCAAATAAGCACTGTTCAAAATTTTGACTCAGGCTTCCATCACCAATTGTTAACTTAGCGGGTTTGCCCATGTTGTAAGTACTATCGGCAACAGAACCGTCTTTCATCTTAATCGTAAAATGCAATGTTACTGTCGATTGTTGAGCGATTATCATCACGTGACTGCTTCCTTGTCATTATTATTTGTTCTTCGTTAGACGAGATATTCATGTCGTTCGTGCTTATCGCCAAAATCGCGAAATGACTAAGGCTATGACGAGCGACAACGTCAAATAGGACCGTCTATTAAATGAAAAAGCGCCGTCTAAATCAACAGACAGCGCTTAGGGTTATTACATATTTATCAGATTAAGCGGTTTCTTGCTCTTTCTTGCGAAAGCCATCAAGAATAATCATCGCCGCGCCGATACAAATCGTACTATCGGCAAGGTTAAATGCCGGCCAATGATAGCTACCCCAGAAGAAATCAAGGTAATCGATCACGAAGCCATGCACGATACGATCAAAGACATTACCGATCGCGCCGCCGATGATCATCGCATAAGCAATGTTATTCCACTTTTCTTTCGCTGGTAGTTTGCTCATCCAATAAGTCAGCATCGCCGTCACCACAAACGCAATCGCGGTAAAGAACCAACGCTGCCAACCTGCTTGGTCACTTAAAAAGCTAAAAGCAGCGCCATAGTTATGAACATAGAGAAAATTAAAGAAAGGCAGAACCTCAACTCGATTCGCCCAGCCATAACCCATGTTGTCCATAACAAAGAGCTTAATGGCAATGTCCGCAACGAAAATTACGACAGCAAGCCAAAGCCAACGAACACCTGATTGTTTCAGAGAAAAGTCACTCATTTTCTTTTCAATCCCACTTACTGATTACCCAACTTGGTAACGTACTTGATAAAAATAACCCCAGTAGATACTGGGGCTATAAATTTTTAATAAAGTTCAATCACTAAAGCAGGATTACGCAAACTTGCGTACTTCGCCTTCACCATCAATGTTCGTTACACAACGACCACAAATGGTTTCATGTCCAGCGATGGTACCCACGTCCGCAGTGTGGTGCCAGCAACGGTCACACTTCTCGCCTTCTGAAGCAGCCACTTCAACCAACAGACCTTCAATGTCGGTCTCTTTCGCTGCATCTGTCTTCTCAGCCAGTGGTTTAATGCTCGCTTTTGACGTTAGCAATACGAAACGCAGTTCGTCTTCTAGCTTGTTGATCTTCGCCGCCAGTGCTTCATCAGCAAACAAAGTGATCTCAGCCTGTAGTGCGCCACCAATCACTTTCTCGCTACGTGCCGCTTCTAGAAGCTTGTTCACGCTGCCACGAACCGCTTGGATTTCTGCCCAGAATTCGTTGTTCAGTTCTTCGTTTTCAGCAAGACCGAATAGACCATCGAACCATTCGCCAGTGAAGACAAACTTATCGCGTTGACCTGGCATTTCGTTCCAGATTTCATCTGCAGTGAACGACATGATAGGCGCCATCCAACGAACTAGAGCTTCTACGATGTAGTAAAGCGCCGTTTGACAGCTGCGTTGAGCATGGCCACCACGTTTTGCGGTGTACTGACGGTCTTTGATGACGTCTAGGTAGAATGAACCCATTTCGATTGAACAGAATTGCATTAGACGCTGAGTCACGCCGTGCGTGTTGTACTCATCGTATGCTTTCACAATCTCTTCTTGAGCAGCCAGTGCACGACCTACCGCCCAACGATCCAATGCCACCATTTCTTCAGCGGGTACTAAATCAGTTTCTGGGTTGAAACCGTTTAAGTTTGCTAGAAAGAAACGCGCCGTGTTACGGATACGACGGTATGCATCTGCAGAACGTTTTAGGATTTCATCTGAAACCGCAACTTCACCAGTGTAGTCTGTTGACGCAACCCATAGACGAAGAATATCCGCGCCTAGTTTGTTAGTTACATCTTTTGGTGCCACAACGTTACCGATAGATTTAGACATCTTACGGCCATGACCATCAACCACGAAGCCGTGCGTTAGTACTTGTTTGTACGGTGCTACGTCTTTCATCGCAATAGATGAGATCAGTGAAGATTGGAACCAACCACGGTGTTGGTCAGAACCTTCAAGGTATAAATCCGCACTGTGACCGTTAAATTCTTCACGAGAATCAACGACAGAGTAGTGCGTCACACCTGAGTCAAACCATACGTCTAGTGTATCAAGCACTTTTTCGTAGTTTACAGCGTCATCAGCGCCCATCAGTTCAGCTGCATCTACATCCCACCAAGCTTGAATGCCTTTCTCTTCAACTAGTTTTGCTACTTTTTCAATTAGCTCTAGTGAGTTAGGGTGTAGTTCAGCCGTTTCTTTGTGAACGAATAGAGCAATTGGCACGCCCCAAGTACGCTGACGAGAGATACACCACTCAGGACGACCTTCAATCATACCTTCGATGCGGCTTTGGCCCCATTCTGGCATCCACTGAACACCTTTGATTGACTCTAGTGCTTTTGCACGTAGGCCAGCTTGATCCATCGAGATGAACCATTGTGGTGTTGCACGGAAAATGATTGGAGTCTTATGACGCCAGCAGTGTGGGTAGCTGTGCTCGTAAGCGTGGTGATGCAGTAGCGCGCCTTTTTCTTTAAGCACTTCAAGAACTGAATCGTTCGCTTTGAAAACGTGTTGACCTGCAAATAACGGAGTATCTGGTAGGTAAACGCCGTTTGAACCCACTGGGTTTGCGACTTCTAGGCCGTACTTTTGACCCACTACGAAGTCTTCTTGACCGTGGCCAGGAGCAGTATGCACGACACCAGTACCTGATTCTGTTGTTACGTGATCGCCAAGGATCGCCGGAACAGTGAAATCGTAGAACGGGTGATTAAATTGCAGCAACTCAAGATCCGCACCTTTAGCAAAGCCAAGGTTATGGAAGTGTTCGATGCCAGCACGATCCATCGCATCTTTCGCAAGCTCAGCCGCGACGATGATACGTTGAGCAGGCACATCGCCATTCGCTTCAACTTGGATCAATACGTATTCTAGATCGTCACGTAGACAAACCGCGCGGTTCGCTGGAAGCGTCCAAGGCGTTGTCGTCCAGATAACGATTGAAAGCTCACCTTCACCAGCGTGGTTATCCGCTAGAGCGAATTTCGCCAATACTGCCGCTTCATCTGCCGCAGCAAATTTCACATCGATAGATGGAGAGACTTTATCTTTGTACTCAACTTCCGCTTCAGCCAATGCTGAACCACAATCTGTACACCAGTGAACAGGTTTGAAACCTTTTAGCAGATGGCCTTTATCAGCAATCTTGCCCAATGCGCGAATGATGTTTGCTTCAGTCACAAAATCCATGGTGCGGTATGGCTTATCCCACTCGCCCATGATGCCAAGACGTTTGAAGCTCTCTTTTTGACCTTCAACTTGACCCGCAGCGTATTCGCGACATTTCTCACGGAATTCTGCTGCCGTTACTTTCTGGCCTGGTTTGCCTACTTTCTTCTCTACCATCAATTCGATTGGTAGACCGTGGCAGTCCCAACCTGGAACGTACGGAGCATCAAAACCCGAAAGCGTTTTGGATTTAATAATAATGTCTTTAAGAATCTTGTTTAGCGCGTGACCAATGTGAATATCACCGTTGGCGTATGGAGGGCCATCGTGTAATACGAAAGATTTTTTGCCTTTCTTCGCTTTACGGATTTCACCGTAAAGATCTTCTTTATACCAACGTTCAAGCATTTCTGGCTCACGATTGGCCAGATTACCGCGCATTGGGAACCCTGTATCAGGTAGGTTCAGGGTATCTTTATACTCACTCATCGATTCTTAATTCCGTTGTATTGGGCGAAAGTTAGACATTATGGTTAACGGTGGAATAAACCGATTAACGCTTAAACTGACGCAGCCACACCCTTGCTGCCTCAGCATCCAATTCAATTTGCTGTTTTAAAGCCTCGAATGAATCAAATTTATGTTCATTGCGAAGCTTTTGTAAAAGCACTATTTCTAGCTGTTTACCATATAAATTGGCTTGGAAGTCAAATAAGTGTACTTCCAGTTGTTGGCGAACGCCATTGACGGTTGGTCTTTGACCGATGTTCGCCACCCCTCCTATCACTTGTTCACCAAGCCCCAGCGCCTGTACGACATACACGCCTGAAACGGGTGAAACGCAGCGTTTAAGAGGGATATTTGCCGTAGGAAAACCAATGGTTCTCCCCAGCTTGCGGCCATGTGAAACACGGCCACTAATACTGTAATCACGCCCCAACATATGTGCGGCGGCAGGTAAGTCATCTTGCGCAAGCGCATTACGGATGGCAGTACTGCTGACGCGCAGTTGTTGCAGACAAAAACTTTGCGTACTGACGACTTCAAAGCCGTAACGTTTTCCCGCTTTTTGTAGCATCGCAAAATCACCTTTGCGACCGCGACCGAAACAAAAGTCATCACCAATAACGAGAAACTTAACACCCAATCGCTTGACCAACAAGTCGGTAATAAACTCATCCGCTGTTAAGCTGGCAAAGTAGGCGTTAAAACTCACGCAAAGCAAACGATCGATATCCAACTTATTCAGTTGAACAAATTTATCTCTCAATCGTGTTAAACGCGCCGGCGCTTTGTCTTTAGCAAACAATTCCAAAGGCTGAGGTTCAAACGTCATCACCATTGAAGGTAGATTTAACGCCTTGGCTTTCTGTGATACTTGTTCAAGTACCACTTGATGACCAAGATGAACACCATCAAAGTTTCCTATGGTGAGCACACACCCTTGGTGGTGTGGCTGAATATTGTGAATACCTCGAATCAGTTCCATTGGAAGTTGCTCAATGCCTTTTCAATTTGCACGACGTGAAACCGACGGATTATATACAATTGCGGTTACTCTGTCGCTGCTTTTAGATCTTTAAGACGCACGCCTAACACGAGAAGACAGAGAAGATAAACCCCAGCGCCAAGACCAATTAATAAGGTCAATGACATCACTCGCTCAACAAAACTCCAGGCCAGCCAAACATTGATTTCTTCCAGCTGCCAAACAAGCGCGGCCACCATCGCACCACCAGCAATCGCCAAGCGAGCAATGAACAACAGCGTCTTTTTGCTTATCTGGTAAACACCTTGTAGATGCAAACCTCTATAAAGCAGTGCCATATTCACTAACGCTGACAATGCCGTGGCCATTGCAAGACCAACATAACCATAGAAATAAGCAAAGATAGCGTTAAAAACCATGTTGGTCGTCATTGCGACAATGCCGTACTTCACTGGCGTTTTAGTATCTTGGCGTGAGTAGTAGCCTGGCGCGAGCACTTTGATCAACATGAAGTTCAAAAGGCCCGATGCATAAGCAAAAAGAGAAAGAGAGGCTTGCTGCACATCATGGGGAGAAAACTCACCACGCATGAACAACACCATCAACATCGGCTTAGCGAGCACCATTAAACCTAACATGGCCGGTAAACCCAATAAGATCACCATGCGTACGCCCCAATCCATCGTACTCGCAAAGCCTTCGCTGTGCGCGTCAACGTGCTTGCGTGATAACGCTGGTAAGATCACGGTGGCAATCGCAATACCAAAAAGCCCCAAAGGAAATTCCAATAGGCGATCTGAATAATACAGCCAACTGATCGAGCCGGTTTGTAAGAAACTCGCAATAAAGGTATCAAGCAATAAGTTAATTTGACTCACCGACACCCCAAATAGCGCAGGGATCATCAGGGTGCGGATTTTCACCACTCCCGGATCTCGCCAACCCCATTGAGGTTTCACCATCACTCCGGCTTTGATTAGGAATGGGATTTGAAAAAGAAATTGCACCAAGCCGCCCAGAAAGACGCCAATCGCCAAACCAATTTCAGGCTGTGATAACTGTGGCGCAATAAACCACGCCGAGAAGATAATCATCACATTGAGAAAAACAGGGGTAAAAGAGGAAACGGCAAATTTTCCGAGGGTATTCAATATGGCTCCAGAGAGCGCGACAAACGTGATGAACCATAAATAAGGGAAGGTAATTTTGAGCATAAAGCTCGCCAACTCAAATTTTTCCGCCGAAGGTCCGCCATTTAACCAATCCAAAAACCAGCCAAAACCAAATAATGCCGTTACCACACCAGAGCCTAAAACACCGAGTAAGGTAACAATAGAGACAATCACCCCTAATGTCCCTGCTGCACGGGCAATCAACTGACGGGTCTTATCCATGTCACCTTGAGCGTAGTTTTCCGTTAGAACCGGAACAAAAGCTTGAGAAAAAGCCCCTTCCGCAAACAGACGGCGCAAAAAGTTCGGAATTTTATTGGCAAAGAAAAAAACATCCGCGCTCGCGCCTGCTCCCATTAAATTGGCCACAACGACATCACGAACTAAACCTAACACACGAGAAATCAAAGTCATCGAGCTGACGATCATGCCTGACTTAAGTAGACGTTTACTCACAAACACCTCAAAAATATGCAATACTTGCTGAATCTGACCTAATTAGATGAAGGAAAGTCAGATTCAAGGCAGATAAGTATTAGCATTGAAAAAAAAATACTGATAGAATCCCCGCCATCTTAACCGTGATGACTCGTTGAATCCAAAATTTGTTTTGGCTAAGACTGGTTTTTGCACAAATCAATTGACATTTCGGCGCAAATAAGGGATATTCCCTGCCCTTAAATTGTCACCGAACTAAAGTTTTTGGGAGTTAGACCCTTGGCAAATAGTAAATCTGCTAAGAAGCGCGCTATCCAAGCTGAGAAACGTCGCCAGCACAACGCTAGCCGTCGTTCTATGATGCGCACTTACATGAAGAAAACTGTTGCTGCTATCGAAGCAGGCGACAAAGAAGCTGCAACTACTGCATTTGCAGCAGTTACACCAATCCTAGACCGCATGGCGACTAAGGGCCTTATTCATAAGAATAAAGCTGCTCGTCACAAGTCTCGTTTTGTTGCTGCGATCAAAGCTCTTTAATTAGAACTCTGATTCCCAGTAGATAAAAACCGGCTCTCGCCGGTTTTTTTATATCTAAAATTTGTCAACTCTGACAATAAATATTGTGTAAAAGCTCTATCATCGATTTTACCTCATCACTGCTCAGGGTGTAATAGACGGTTTGAGCCTCTTTACGAGTATGCACCAACCCATCACGACGCAACCAAGCTAAGTGTTGAGACAATGCCGATTGGCTTAATGCTAACTTACTGCACAACTCGCCGACCGACATTTCTTTATTATGTAACAAGCAAAGAATCTGCAAACGCCGTTCATTCGCCATCGCTTTTAACAACACCACCGCTTGGGTCGAGTTTTTTTCCATCTCTTGCACATTCATCCAGCGTGACTCCTTGGAACAGCAAAACTTCTCACAAGAGGTTTTGGGTACTTTTGGGCTAAATAATCAATTAGATGTCTCAATGATGTTAATCGATTTAGTTTGATGAGTAAAAGCCATCAATTAAATAGAGTGTTAAAATTGGCATCACACACGTTTTTTACCGCAGGGTGCTGAATCATTCTCTCTGCAAATATGACGTAGTACTCTTCTTTCAGCTCTTCGATATGACCAATCATCTGCAATGAGATGTCATCGCCGACTTCATTCATATACAAGGTCGGTGCTAAAAAAATCACATCCGGGTGATAACGAGCAAAAGCTTTCATCAGCGCCACATCATCAAACTCACCCAAAATGTTAGGCTGAATACCTTGCCGATCAAACCATTCGAGTACTTTACGCCCCATCGCCGTTCGACTTCCTGGGATCAAAAGCTTGCGTTGCTCCAATATCGCTGGAAACGAAGCATTATCTACATTGCCTGAGCAGAAGAAACTCATGCAACTCTCGCCCAGTTTTTTACTAAATAAACCCGGGCTTTGCCCAGAGTCAACGGGGCAATCAGAGAGGATCATATCCAACTTGTGCTGAGCCAATTGCTCTAATAGCATTTCGTGCGTCGACTCAAAGCAACGCAAATGAATGCTATTGTCACTCGGAACCGTGGTCAGCAGAATTTTGCTCACCAGACGCTTTGACAGCGCATCCGCAACCCCAACATCAAATAAAATATTCGAGTGCTGACTGTAATTGACAATATCGAGCATTTCATAGCTCAGGCCAAACATGCGATCGGCGTATTTAAAGACCAACTGACCTAACTCCGTTGGTTCAACGCTGCGCCCGTTACGTTTGGTCAACTTACCATCAAGACGATCTTCCAGAGCTTTGATCTGCCCTGTCACCGTTTGAGGCGTGAGAAATAAAGCTTCTGCCGCTTTGGTGACTGAACCTTGCTTGCAGACCATCCAAAAATAGTACAAATGGTTGTAATTTAAGTGGGACATAAGTGTGCTTGGGTTATGAAATCTCTGCTCTAGGTTATAGCAGAAGCAAAAAATGACAGCAATGATTCGTTATAAACGAAGTTAAACGCATTTTTTGTAAGTTTTACCGAACTTTAAAAATCATTTATGACAGTCAATTGTCATAAATATCAAAATTTCAGAGAAATATTTCACTTATTTGATAAATATCTCGACTCATCCCCCACTTAAATGAAACCAATTTAATCATTTAAAATCAATAATTTAGACCGCATGTATATCCCCGTATACATAGTTAACTCCCCATACATCATAAAATTCGATTTGTTACATCGAACTGTAATATTACTGAAATATTTCCACTCTAGTATCGGCCTCAGATTAAACATACAGACCAAAACGAAGATTCTAACGGTCAATGGAGAAAATTATGATGAACCAAGCTACTTCTGCAGCTGCACCAATTTCGAGCACTACTCGCTGGTTACGCTGGGCTAACTTGGCATTCATGTTGTACTTACTACTGCTTGCAGTATCTATGGTAGGTACAGGTTTTAAATGGTCAGTCGGTGATCAAGCGCGCGTTCTTTTTGAATTTGCATCGCACCCAGTCGCTGGCTTAATGATTGGTCTAGTTGCAACCGCACTTATTCAATCATCAAGTACCGTTACTTCTATTATCGTCGGCCTTGTTGCTGGTGGTTTACCTGTAGAGACAGCAATCCCTATGGTTATGGGTGCCAACATTGGTACAACCGTAACAAACACTCTTGTGTCTCTTGGCCACATGCGTTGTAAAGAAGAATTTAAACGTGCGTTTGCAAGTGCAACAATTCACGACTTCTTTAACCTGCTTGCGGTAGCTATTTTCTTACCACTGGAAATGATGTTCGGTATTCTGGACAAGATTTCTCATTGGTTGGTGTCTCCATTGCTTGCAACGGGTGACATGAGCATGGGCGGATTTGACTTTGTTAAGCCAATTACAAAACCTGTAATCAGCGCAATCCAAGGCCCTCTAAGCACATTTGGTAACACCGTTGGTGGCGTATTACTGATTGTTCTAGGTATCGCAACTATCTTCGTCGCTATCACTGTTATGGGTAAGCTAATGAAGGGCCTAATGGTTGGCCGTGCACGTGATATCTTAAAGAACGCAATTGGTCGTGGCCCTATCCACGGTATCGTTTCAGGTTCAATCGTAACGGTTCTTGTACAATCGTCTTCTACAACAACTAGCCTAATGGTTCCTCTTGTAGGTACTGGCGTGTTGAAAGTACGTGATGTTTACCCATTTACTCTTGGTGCGAACATCGGTACATGTATTACAGCACTACTTGCAGCAACAGCGGTATCAGGTGAGTTCGCCGTGTTCGCACTGCAGATTGCTCTAGTACACCTAGTGTTCAACCTAATGGCGACGGTATTCATCTTTGGTATTCCGTTCCTACGTGAGATTCCAGTGAAGTGTGCTGAGTTCCTTGCAGAAATGGCAATCAAAAACAAAGCCGTGGTTGCAGCGTACCTACTGTTCGTCTTCATCGTGCTACCAGGTACAATCCTAGCGCTGACTGTATAATTAAACGTACAACATCTTTGCTTGCTAAGCCCTCGACGAAAGTCGGGGGCTTTTTTGTATTTAAGGATTAGAGAACGCGGTATCGTGATAAAGACATTATAGTCTTCCCCAGAAATCGTCTCTCTTAACGTCATGCTTTGTCGTAAATGACACTGCACAACCATTGCTACTCTCTAACCTATCGGCCTCTTACGTCCTAGCACACGCCAACGCTAATACCTCAAGGGAACTCGCCCCCTCTTGGATAGAAACACCCCCCCCTTTTTGATTATCCGATCTCAGGTTCCCGCCTTTCTTCTGGCAAAAAAAAGACTGACACATGGTCAGTCTTCGCTTCGTTTTATTAGGCGCCTAGTTATTGCGCGCCTAGTTATTGCGCGCCTAGCACTACACCGAGAATGGGAATTGAATCGGCTCGTGAGATTCATAACCTTCAACCCAGAAATCGTCTAGCGTGACCCAGGTTTCCAAATCTTCAAGCGATTTAATCTCAGGATTGATGTGGAAAGTCGCAGGCGCTAGCGGCTCACGCTTTAGCTGCACATCACGCATCAACTCAAGTTGGTCTTCATAGATATGAGCGTTCACAATCTTATGGTAAGCCACACCCGCTTTTTTGCCGGTGATTTGCGCCATAATCGCCAAGAACACATACACCTGAACCATGTTGAAGTTAAGGCCGAGCGGAACATCACATGAACGTTGCGTACTATTTAAATAAAGCGTATCACCTAATAATGAAAAGTGATGGCTGTACATGCACGGACGTAAACAACCCATATGAAACTCGCCCGGATTGTAGAAATTAAGAATTTCACCACGGTCATCCACACCACGCGTCAAATCATCCACAATTTTACGCAGCTGATCGATATGACCGCCATCCGGCTTCGCCCATGAACGACCTTGAACGCCATACACTCGACCCATATCGTCTTCACCTTTACGGTGAGCGTTGTTGAGCCAGGCATCATTTAAGTTCGCATTCGCATCCCATGTTTTAGTGCCTAGCTTACGGAAATCTTCCGCATTGTCGTAGCCGCGAATATAACCAAGTAATTCCGCGACAGCTGACTTCCAAAAGCTCTTACGCGTGGTGACCAGCGGAAATTGGTTGTTAGCGACATCATAGGTCAAATCGGCATTGATCACCGTAAGACAACGCTTACCGGTACGCTCATTCGCGATCCATTCACCCTGGTCAACAATGCGCTGACAAAGTTCTAAATATTGTTTCACACCAATTCCTTATTTTGCATTTTGTTGGGGTAATTCATCTTGGTAATGGCCACGCTTGTAGGCCCAAACCATCATTAGAATACCAGCAAGAACCATCGGCAGTGACAGGATTTGTCCCATCGAGATAAAACCACCAAACAGGCCCAAATGCGCGTCAGGCTCACGTACATATTCCACTAAGAAACGGAATGAACCGTAACCCGCAAGGAACAAGCCCGAAACGGATCCAAGAGGGCGCGGTTTTTTAATAAACCAATTAAGAATGAAAAACAGCACAATACCTTCCAGTGCCATTTCATAAAGCTGAGAAGGATGACGCGGCAACGGTCCGCCATTTGGGAAAACAATTCCCCAAGGCACATCGGTGACTCGTCCCCACAACTCACTGTTCATAAAGTTACCCATGCGCCCCATACCTAAACCAAATGGTACAAGTGGTGCAATAAAATCGGCCACACCAAAGAAAGTGCGGCCATTTTTACGCGCATACCAGAACATGGCAGTAATCACGCCGAGTAAACCACCGTGGAACGACATGCCGCCAGTCCACACTTTAAATAGGTAAAGCGGATCTTGTAAGAAAAGATCGAAGTTATAAAACATCACGTAGCCAACACGACCACCGATCACCACACCTAAAAAGCCAGCAAACAAGAGATCAGACACCTGATCACGAGTCCAGCCACTACCTGGTTTATCCGCACGGCGATTTGCCAGCCATAGAGCAAAAGCAAAACCGATCAAATACATCAAGCCATACCAACGAATGGAAAGTGGACCGATGGAGACGAGAACAGGATCGATATTAGGAAATTCAAAGTATCCTTGAGACATAAACAGGTAACTCTTTTAATGATTGATTTAGGTGAGATTACGTTATAGCAGCATAGTTCCCGCTACGAACATCAAAAAGACGGCAAAGATTTTTTTCAATACAGCGGTAGGCAACGATGTCGCGAGCCTTGCGCCAATTCGAGTGGTCAACATTGATGTCGACGCAATCGCAGCTAATGCCGGTAAATAGACATACCCAATGCTGTAAGCTGGAAGATTTTCTGCACTATAGCCATTGAGAACAAAGCCTATCATGCCTGAGATAGCAAGAACACAACCGCACACCGATGAAGATCCGACGGCCTTACGCATTTCGACACCATGACGATTCAAAAACGGCACCGATAACGAACCGCCACCAATACCCGCTAAGCTTGAAACGAGACCAATCAATGAACCATAAAATGTCGTCACCTGACTAGAAGGCATATTTCGCTGTGTGGTGCTTTTCATCGACAGCAACATCTGCAGAGCTAGGCACAATACAATGATACCAAAGACTTTCGGTAGGTAGTGAGAAGGGATCCATTCAGCAAGATTAGCGCCAATAAAGCCACCAATAACGACGCCCGGCATCAACCATTTAATGACAAACATATCGACATTGCCGAGCTTCAAATGATTTAAAGCCGAAGAACCGGATGTCACAATGATCGTCGCTAAAGAAGTGGCGAGCGCAATATTCATTGTAATCGCGGCATCGATACCCGCTTGTGGCAGCAAAATCAACAAAGCAGGCACCACGATCAACCCGCCACCAATGCCCAATAATCCAGCCATGACGCCGACAAATGATCCCAACAATAACATCAGGAACAATAATTCTATATTCACTCTATGCCCTTATTTATTACCAGCGCGAATAAAACCAGAGAAGCCTTTTTGCTCGAAAAAGTCTTGCATCATAGTATATATGTCTTTGCCATAAGGTTGCATCAAGGCTTTGTCAGCAAGTTTCTGCAATTCATCCACTTGCGTATTGCGTAATAGATACTTCACTTTCGCCACGTTGGAGGTGTTCATACTTAAACTGCGATAACCTAAACCAACCATAAGTAATGCCCCCTATCGGGTCACCGGCTAGCTCACCGCAAATACACACGGGTAATTTAAGTTGAGTACAAGTCTGATGAATATGTTTTAGTGCCATCACGACCGCGGGATGCATCGATTCATACACATCCGAAACACGAGAGTTATTGCGATCAACCGCAAGTAGGTATTGTGTTAAATCATTCGTACCAACAGAAACAAAATCCACCTTGTGCGCAATCAGTGGCAATAAATAAAGCATGGATGGCACTTCAATCATGATGCCAATTTGTGGCCGCACAATGCGAGGGTCGAGTTTCGATAACTCTTGATAGGCCTGTTCAATAAAGACAATGGCATCGTCCAACTCTTGCGCCCCCGACACCATCGGTAACAAAATGCTTAAATTGTGCGTCTCCACACTCGCTTTCATCATGGCTCGGATTTGCATTAAAAAGATATCCGGATGATCAAGCGTAAAACGAATGCCACGCCAGCCTAAAAACGGATTGTCTTCTTCAATTGGCAGATACGGTAACGGCTTATCTCCACCAATATCAAGCGTACGCATCACGACACGCTTGTCAGGGTAAGTGCTTAATACCGATTGATATTGTTGCGTCTGTTCTTCTTCTGATGGGAAGCGATGTTGCAATAAAAAGCTAATTTCAGTGCGATACAACCCCACACCATCTACGCCTTGGTTAACCGCGATATTGGCATCCGCGCTTAATCCTGCGTTGAGCAAAATTTCGATTCGCTCATGGTCTGCCGTAAAAGCCGCTTCTTCAATACGTTGATTGACCATATTGGCCAGTTCACGCTCTTCATTCGCAAGCGCGCGGTATTCTTTGAGTAATTGCCGACTTGGAGAAACGAGGATTTTGCCACTGTAACCATCAACGATCCCTCTTTTACCATTAATGATATCAAGGTTAAGATTGACGCCCATTACCGCAGGAATCCCCAAGGCACGCGATAAAATTGCGGCATGAGAGTTCGCCGCCCCTTCCAATGAGACCACAGCCAAAAGTTTATCTTTGGGAATAGAGGCAATCAGTGAGGCCGTAAGCTCTCGAACCACAAGAATGACCGGTTGCTCAAAATCGTGTTGCTCTTGTTCTGCATTGTGGAGAAAGAACAACAAACGCTGACCAAGCTCTCGAATATCTTGAGCTCGCTCTTTTAAATAGCCATCCGCCATACGCGCAAAACGATTGGAATACGTTTCAACCACCTGTCTAACCGCCCAATCCGCACGATCGCCTTTCAGGATCTGTGTTTTCAGATCCTTACGCAGCATGGGGTCGTTGAGCAGGTGAGTAAACAGGTCGAAAATCGCTAATGTTTCTTTATTGATCTCGTTATCGAGCTTTTTCCGCATCCGACGAAAATCATTCAACGCTTCTTCAATTGCCAGCAGTAACCATTCTTGCTCACGGTCGATATCCAATGTGGATGCCGGGCGAACATCCGCTAATAATGGCTGAGAGTCGTCCCACCAAAATGGGCCTATCGCCACCCCAGAAGATGCGGGAATGCCGCGTATCGCCTGCTGTTTTTTCTCTAAACGCCACTGACCTTGAGTTTGGGCATGGGCAATAATGACCGCTAACTGAGCGGCTAACGTGACGAGAAAAGACTCTTCCATTTCATCAAATAGACGAGGCGCTTTTTGCTGGACAACTAATACCCCTAATACCTGCTTGCGGTAGATAATAGGAGTACCCAGAAAACTCTGGTACACCTTCTCGCCCAGTTGGGGAAAGTATTTGTAGTTTGGGTGCTTTGATGCTTCGGCAAGGTTGAGCGGTTCTGCGCTGCGTTTAACTAACCCCACCAAACCTTCATTGAAATGAATTTGTATTTTTTTGCCTTTGAAACGCAAACCTTGAGTTGCCATCAACTCAAGGCGTTGCATTTCTTCATTGGCAAGGTAAATAGTACAACACTCAGTCTCCATTGCGAGACACGTTTGCTGTACCAATAGCTCCAACGCGCTATGCACGTTTTCGACTCTTGAAACCTGTTCAACTATGTCCCTTAGTTGAGAAAGCATTACTACCCTCTTCGCGGTTTACGCTTACCTTTTGCTCGACGTTCTTTAAACGGCATAGCCATGGATGCGAATTCTTTCATCGCTCGACGATAAACATCGCGCTTGAAAGAGACTACTTGGCGCACTGGGTACCAATAACTCACCCACCGCCAACCATCAAACTCAGGGGAACTACCACGTTGCATGTTGATTTTTGACTCATCACAATCCAAACGCAGCAGAAACCATTTCTGTTTTTGGCCGATACAAACCGGTTTTGAATCCCACCTAACCAATCGTTTGGGTAATTTATACCTTAACCAATGACGACTTGTTGCGACGATTTTGACGTCTTGCTTAGTGAGACCGACCTCTTCATATAATTCACGATACATGGCCTGCTCTGGGTTTTCCCCATCATCAATCCCCCCTTGAGGAAACTGCCATGAATGTTGCCCGTATCGTTTAGCCCAGAAGACCTGACCATGGTTGTTACAGATTACAATTCCCACATTTAAGCGGTAACCATCGCCATCTATCACTGGCCAACCTCTAATAAAATCTTTAATTACAGCGATTTTTCCACATATCCCCAAACGGAGCAAACTTACTAATGTGACTAACACAGAAATTATCGCCGAATGTCGCCAAACTGGATAACTAATGATCAGATATGCGGTTATACACACATAAGTGAGACATAGCCCACATTTATTCACCTTTTCTGTGTATAACTATGTGAAAAAGCAACTAACAAGCATGACCACCATCGAAACAGCAAACTTGCGCAACAAACAAACCAATGGAAATCAAATTAAAATAACAATAAAAACAATACCTTAAACCAAAACCAAAACTAAAGGCGGACATTCCATCGACCATTTAATACAAGAAAACAGAAAGCGGTCAAATAACAACCAAGTGCGTATTTATCCACACCAATAGAAAATAAATTGCCTACTTACCATAAAAATCAAGTGTAAACTTACCTAAAAACCCTGTTAATTCATACATATGTTGCTAAGGGTAATAATTTTCTGGATTTACTTGTGGATAAGAGAAGAATGCCGATCTTTTCAGCAAGTCGATGGCATTGCCACCAAGTCGCTATTTTTATAGATCACGTTACAATAACCGTAATCCCATCAATATATGACACGATGAAGCCTGAACCTCAATCCGAACAAGAGCTGCTTGAACGCGCTCGTGATATCGCTGGAATCACTTTTAAAGAGTTGGCTGATGAAGCCGGCATGGAAACCCCTATGGATCTTCGTAGGGATAAAGGCTGGGTAGGACAGCTATTAGAATGGCATTTAGGCGCAACCGCAGGCAGTAAGCCCCAGCAAGATTTTGAACAATTAGGCATTGAACTCAAAACCATTCCCATTGGCTACAATGGTAAACCACTCGAAACGACTTTCGTCTGCGTTGCACCATTGATTGGCGTTCATGGTCTCACTTGGCAGCAAAGTCACGTCCGCAACAAATTATCCCGTGTGCTGTGGGTACCCGTTGAAGGGGAGCGAGAAATACCCTTAGCAGAACGTCGAGTCGGAAGCCCATTAATTTGGTCACCAAGCCCTGAAGAAGACCTGCAATTACAAACCGATTGGGAAGAGTTAATGGAGTTAATCGTACTCGGCCAAGTCGAAAAAATCACGGCGAGACAGGGGGTGATGTTACAAATACGCCCTAAAGCGGCGAACAGCCGCGCTCTAACCGATGCTTATGGGGCAAGTGGTAAAGTGATCAAAACCTTACCTCGTGGTTTTTATTTGCGCACGCAATTTACCGCTAAAATCCTCAGTCACTATTACGCATAACGACGCTCAGTGCGTCGTTAATGACATTTCAATATCGTGATACATCGGGCTGTCACTGGTGCCAAATTCATCGTAAGCATTGTGCAGGCGTAAATAAGCGCGTTCTACGCCTAACCGCAATAACTCATCTTTCACTTGATCCAAAGACTCGAAATGAATCGGTTCATTATCAATCATGATGGGTTCAACCTTATGCTTATACTCAACCGCGAGTAGGTAACACGACAAGTCAGAACAACTGATGACAAACACTTTCGGTGGCTGATAGCTTGATTGGTGAAAACCATGAATCCATTTATCTAATTGTTTACGGTGCATAACTCCCCCTGCGGTATTCCTTCACGACTCTGAGCACACTTTTTCCGTTGCATACCCCAGTGTGAAATAGACATTCCCTAGTAAGTATAGAAACAGAATTGTCATTTTGTGCTTTGGCGCTTTGGAACGACGGAAAACCTGACTTATATTGACCTAGAGGGGAGCGTGCTACCCACTCGCGCCACCGACAACGCCCATACAGAAACGTCGACAAGACAAGGAAGGCTCATGATCTATCACAAACTGCCGCATTCTAATTTGGAAATCAGTAAAATTTGCTTAGGCACGATGACATTCGGCGAGCAAAACAGCCAAGCAGACGCCTTTAAACAACTTGATTACGCACTGGAACGTGGGGTCAACTTTATTGATACCGCAGAAATGTATCCCGTACCACCAACCGAAAAAACACAAGGCGCGACCGAACAATGCATTGGTCGGTGGCTCGAAAAATCGGGGATGCGTGAGAAAGTCGTCATTGCAACCAAAGTCGCAGGGCCACGCAGTGTGCCGTACATTCGCGAGGACATGAAGTTAGACCGCCGCCATATTCATCAAGCCATTGACGACAGTTTACAGCGCTTAAAAACCGATTATGTCGACCTGTATCAGCTTCATTGGCCACAGCGACAGACCAATACTTTTGGTCAACTCAATTATCCCTACCCTGACGAGCAGCAAGAAGTCACCTTAATTGAAACCTTAGAAGCGCTTGCAGAACTTATTCGTGACGGAAAAGTACGTTATATCGGTGTCTCTAATGAAACACCTTGGGGAGTCATGAGCCTACTGAAATTAGCAGAAAAGCATAATCTGCCACGTATCGTCTCTATCCAAAACCCGTATAACTTACTCAATCGCAGTTTTGAAGTGGGCTTATCGGAGATCAGCCACTTCGAAGGTGTCGAGCTCCTGGCGTATTCACCATTGGCGTTCGGTTGTCTAAGTGGTAAATATCTGAACAATCAAAGACCAGAAGGGGCACGTTGCTCCTTATTTGAACGCTTTGTCCGTTACTTTACTCCACAAGGCATCGCCGCAACTCAAGCGTATGTTGATCTTGCACGTGACCATGGTCTTGATCCGGCGCAAATGGCGTTAGCGTTTGTAAATCAGCGTTCATTTGTTGCCGCAAATATCATCGGCGCGACAACAATGGCGCAACTAAAAATGAATATTGATAGTGTTTCTATCACGTTAAGTGATGCGATACTCGCGGATATTCAAGCGATTGGGACCACTTACTCCAATCCTTGTCCTTAACTTAAAAGGGGTGAGCCAAGCGACGGGCTCACCCCTTTCATCACGTTGTTATTCGAGCCGTTAAAACACGACGAAGGTGGCGAATTCGACGCTCTACTTTCCGCTGTGGAGCCTCACTTCGCCCAAGAGGACGACCATCCATATCCAAGCCAATATCTCGCAACAAATGCGCATTCTGCCAAGGAATATCATAAGCGCTACGACGAACTTTGCGTTTCCAAGCGCGATCTTCTCGACGTAAATCGGCCTTCACTAAGACGGTGGCAAGTGTTAGGTAAATAGAATGTTTCATGGTATTTCTCCAGTTTCTGCTTTGCTGGGAAAAAGGCCACACATTAAAAATAGGAGATTTGACTATTTAATCAGCTGCCTTGTTTCCGCAGCCAATTAACATTGGGGGCGGATTATTGTTTTGCTTGTTTAGATTGTCGATCGCAACAAATACAGGCCATCATTGAGAAGCCGTGCAGTTTCAATATGGGATCGATAAAGGCGCAAATGGTGTGAATAACAGTGAACTGTTTCATTGTGCGCCTCCTAGCAAAGTAATAATCCAATCGTTTTGGGGGATATGAGCCTGAAGCTCATGGTTAAATTTTATGCAATTGAGCACATTATTCAACCACAAACTGTTAACAAAATGAAAAAACAATTTTTTAACCTAAAATTAAGTCTCTCAATGCGACAAGCATAAGATATTCCTCTTGGAAATAACCCTCACACCATCGATTTGTTTTATGCATAAAAAACCAGCTCGGAAGAACTGGCTTTATTTTCAATCATTTAACTGTACGCTGTTTGATAACCTTTTGTACAATTGATTCGTCACATCGACCTGCGACTAATAAACAGTATCGATATTCACGTCTTTCTCAACCAGCCACTCAACATCGTCACCGTTATTAATCATCACAGCAACATCAATCGGCAGCTCGGAGTCAAAATCAAATTGCCACACAAACGATATTTCCCAGCGATTTTCACTGTGACTGCGCAATTCAAGTAGGTCACCCTCAATCAACCAAGTCTCATCACCTTGACGCAATGAGATACTGGTTACATCTAAATCTGCGGGTAAAGTGTCACTGGCCTCAAGCACCAACGCACCATGAAGCGCTTGTTCTTGCATCTCTCCAATCGTTGGCATTTTATTAAGCCAAAGATTGCTTTCTAGTTGAATATTCGCCTTATCGACAACGATTTGATTGTCTTGTTCCCAACCCACTTGTGTTGTTGAGCAACCCGCTAACAGAGCAAGACCTAACGAAATTACCGCGATTTTTTTCATGTTCTTCTCCCAACTTTAACGTCAACGTTCAGTAAAGTGATCAACGCTCACTGAGCCATTGCTTGAGTATTTGAATATCATTCAGATATTCATTCTTAATTTCTTCTACCCAGTCATCAATATTTTCCCACCAAGTTGGGTGCTCTGGGGATTGCGCTTTTTGTGCCACTTTTTGGATGTGTTTCAAACCGATAGAACCGGCCGCACCTTTAATTTTATGCGCCTCAGAAACGATACCCGCTTGATCTTTCGCCGTCATATTTGAATCCAACAATTCAAGATAGCTCGGCATCATGTCTTCAAACATCACCACGCTTTCGATCACAGGCTTAGTACCCACAATCGAAATGTAAGATTCAAGCATATCGAGATCGAGCAACTGTAAGTAGTCTTCATCATTGCTGCGCGCTTTTTTAATCGGTGAGGTTGGTGCTGGGACCGGCGTATCAAGATCGGGCGCCATCAACGCAATCACATCTTGTACTGCCGCCACCGACAATGGCTTACTGATGGCTTCATCCATGCCCTTCTCATAGTATTCTTCTTTATTTTTTAATACGTTGGCAGTCAGCGCCACCAGCGGCGGTACAATGTCATAATGATCGCGATAATAAGCGGCCACATCGAACCCCGTCATATCTGGTAACTGAATATCTAAAAAGACTAAGTCATACAGATCCGGATCAAATTTATCGATCGCCTCTTGGCCAGTCATTGCAACTGTCACGCGGTGTCCCATGCTCTCCAATAGCGAACGGGCAACGGTAATATTAAGCTCGATATCTTCGACCATAAAGATATTCAACTGATGCTGCGTAGAGTGTACGTCTGGGACTTTAATTTCCTCCGCCCCCGCCAACGGCACTCGAATGGTGACGGTAAAAGTACTGCCAAAACCTTCTTCACTACTAACAGAGATGTCACCCTCCATTTTCTTAATCAGCTGCTTAGAAACCGCCAAACCAATGCCCGTTCCTACCGCGTGCAAATTATCTTTACCCGATTTAACTTGATAATACATCGCGAAAATTTTCGCGAGTTCCTTTTCAGGAATACCAATACCCGAGTCTTCCACCTCCAGCGTGAGTTGTGCAAATTGGTCATCGCAATCGGCGCTGACAGAGAGCACAACCCCCCCTTCTTTGGTGAACTTCATCGCGTTACTAATCAAGTTCCACAATACTTGACGGAGACGAGTTGCATCCACATGAATGGCCGCAGGTAAATCACTCAATCTTTCTAAGTCAAAACGTAAGCCCTTTTGCTCAGCCATCAATGCCGAGAGGCTTTCGATCTCAACAATAAACTCATCAAAATTAAGTGGCGCGGGATACAACTCAAGCTTACGGCGATCAAACTTATCCATATCGATAATGTCGCTAAAGATGCTGCCTAACGTCACCGCACTTACATTGATCGTTTGCATGTGCTTACGCTGCTCATCCGTCATTGGCGTATCGAGCAGCATACGACTTAACCCAACGATGCCATTAAGCGGCGTGCGTAATTCATGGCTGATCGTCGAGATAAAAGTGGTTTTATCTCGGCTGGCTTTTTCTAATGATTCTTGATGACGTTTGCGTTCGGTAATGTCTCGACCAAAACCAACCAACCCAAGATGGCGGCCGTCTTTGTTATAAAATGGGACTTTACGCAACTCAAAATAGTTTTTATGCCCATCGGGATACTCGAGCCATTGCTCATAAGTAATCGCCTGATTATTGTTAAAAACGGCTTCATCCGTTTCGACAATATGCTCCGCATCTTCTTGGCTATACACTTCCCATGGCGTAAGGCCCACCAGTTGAGATTCTTTTTTACCCGTCAGTTCTTCCATTGCACGGTTACAGCCAGAAAACACACCGTCCGCATTGCGGTAATAGATTAGGTCTGGGGAAGCATCGATAAATGAACGCAGCAACGCGGTCCGCTCTGCCAATTCAACTTGGGTTCGCTCACGCTGATACACTTCATTTTCAAGATCATTCATCGCTTCTTCGCGTGCCTCTTCGGCTTTCTGTCTCTCTTCTATCTCTTGATTTAACTGGGTAATGTTATTTTGAAGTTGGTTGTTTAGCTCTTTATCACGCGAACGCATATCTTTGAGTTTCACGACCATTTTTGACAAACGTTGGCGAGAGTCTTCCAGTTGATCGACAACAACCGAAAGAAAGTAGACCGCCCAAGGCGTAATAATTAAGCCGAAAAATACCGAACGGACAATGTCGATATCATCGACATGGCCACTCAGTACTAAGGTAATGCCTACCTGCACCACGACAGCTAAAGCGACCAGCGCTAAAGCCAATAAAATTGAGAAACGCAAAATGCCTAATCGAACAAGCAAATCAACGTAATATTGGGCAAGGTTTTTGATGGTTTTCATTCAGCGCTCCGGGCGACAATCTTACGACGATCTTACCTGTTTTGGCTGAATTGAGCTAAAGATTCCCTACGCGGTTAAGGCTTTATTCTCGGATGTGTGATGCACACAAGTCTGATTTCGGCCATTTGCTTTCGCTTGATACAGCGCATTATCAGCCAATGCAACAACCGCTTCGGCGTCATTGTGGTGATGCGGGATCAGAGAGACAATGCCAATACTGATAGTGACCGACGAGGCCGCGTTTGACGTGTGGTGAGGTATCGCTAATCGTTCGACCTCAGCATGAATACGTTGCGCAAGTATATGAGCACCATTCGTATCGGTGTTCGGAAAAATAAAACCAAACTCTTCACCGCCATAACGCGCGACGCAATCGCTCGAACGAGAGGTTACGCGTCGAAAAGCCTGAGCAACGGCAATCAACGCTTCATCGCCTTTTTGATGACCATAATGATCGTTATACCCTTTAAAGTAATCGATATCACACATCATCACCGTTAAAGGTTGCTGCTCTCGAACATGCAGATGCCACAGAGTATCTAATTGCTCATCGAAACGACGACGATTGGCGATTTGTGTTAAGCCATCAATAAAACTTAATCGCTCAAGTTCTTGATTTGCAATCTCAAGTTTTTGCTGGGTTAAATAACGTTCGGAGACATCACGAGCCATCACTAATACCCCATTCGTACCTGAAATAGGATCACGAAAAGGTGACTTCACGACATCATACCAAGTCATTTTACCGTTATTCTGTATGATTTGATCGGTATAGCGTAATGGCAGCCCTTCGCTCAAAACCTTGTTATCGCTACCACTGAAACGCGCATAATCTTCTCGTGAAATAACTTCTTGAAGTCGCTTACCGATTAATGCGTCAACATCAGCGATCCCCATTGCCTTAACAAACGGTTCGTTACAGGCTTGGTAGACCATGTTTTCGTCGAAGATACCAATCGAATCAGGGCTTGATTCAAGGATATTTTGTAAAATCGTATCGCGCTGAGCCAGCGCAATCTCTGTGTCTTTGCGCTTTTCCATCTCATCACGAAGATTTCGCTGCATATTATGCCAATCCGTCACATCGTGACTAATACTCAACACACCCAATCGCTCACCTTGCGGTGACATTAATTGGCTTTGGTGAGTTTCCAATAAACAGCTGCGCCCTTGCAGGTCGACGGTCCAACGACGATTAGACGCACGCCCTTTCATCACGCCTAATATCTCGCTTGCGCCCTCTTCCGAACGTTCTCCCCAAAACCGGTCAAAAGCTCGGTTAGTCACAACGGAATCATCCGGCTTTTTGATGAATATCAGCTCGGATAAATTATCAAAAGCACTTTTCACCACAGAGAGCGATTGTATTTCAGCCATCACTTCTACCGTGCTTGGCTTATGAGGAGAAACATACAGTAGCCAGACACGACGGCGCTTATAACGCGTTTGACGCCCGGTAATATCGACTTTGATGGTTTTCGTTTCTGACACTGGCCAATCGCATTGGTGGCTGACAAAACGGTCACCAGAAAAGCGGTCGATTAGCTGCGCCATAAATGAAGCAGGAAGAGCATCAGGCAATAAATAAGATCGCCCCACACGTCGAATCCCTAAAAATTGGCTGGCAAAGGTATTCGAAAGAAGCAGCTTACTCGACTTAGCATCAATTAAGAGTAATGGCGTCGGCGCATCTTGGATAAGTCGTGTGATTTGTTGACTGAAATAGACACCGAGACGGATGAACAGCAATACCAGCGTAATGGCGATAAACGCTTCAAATCCGAGGATATAGATAGCATTGGGTAAGGATTGAAACATCGGCTCCATTCTGAAATTCTACCGCTTAAGGTTTAACATAGTGAAAAGGACGCTGAATCAGAGAGCCTTGCGCACCATCACGGTTTAAAGCTCGACCAATTTCCGTCATGGCTAGCCAGCGATTTTCACACCATAAGGGTGACAACAAGGTTGGGCGACGTGCGGCGGAAGAGACACGATGAAAAACCACCTCAGGCGGTGTCATACGAATCATTTCACTGGCAATCGACACATACTCTTCTAGCTCAGGCGCCTCTAAGCGACCCGCTCGCCATGCTTTCGCCATGGTGCTGCCCTCTACGATATGCAAACCATGCAGTTTGATACCGTCCGTCCCGACCGCTAACACTTTTTCTAATGTTTGCACGTTGTCATTACGGGTTTCTTTAGGCAAGCCAACAATCAAATGGGTACACACTTTAATACCTAAAGCACGGGCTCGCTGAGTGATCTCTGCGTAACACTCAAAATCATGACCACGATTAATATGTTTGAGGGTTTGATTGTTTGCCGTTTGCAAGCCGAGTTCTAACCATATCTCATAACCTTGCTCAACATAGCCCGACAAGAGATCCAATACCGCATCGGGAACACAGTCAGGGCGAGTTCCAACACAAAGACCAACGATATCGGCGGCCTTTAATGCTTCTTCATACATGTTCTTGAGGACTTGCACTTCACCATAGGTACTGGTGTAGGCTTGGAAATAAGCGAGGTATTTTTTAGCGCGACTGATTTCACCCGCTCGATCCGTCAATTGCTCTACGATGCTTTTGACTTGCGTTTGCTCATCAGCGAATGAAGCCACATTACAAAATGTACAACCGCCTCTCCCGATCGTGCCATCACGATTTGGGCAACTGAACCCGCCATGTAGAGTCAATTTATGGACTTTTTCACCATAGCGGCGTTGTAAGTCTTGGCCAATAGTATTCACTAGTTCGTGTAATTGCATGTCACTCAAATCGTAATAATTATCATTATAGTTAGTGTAATTTGATTACACGTTTGAAACCTTTTTGTAGCACATACGATTAAACCACATTTGTTAATTTGATCCCTATCACAAATCAATAAACATGCAAAAATACGTTCTTCACTCTGGAAATAACACAAAAAACAAACAATAAATCTATTTGTTACTCAAAAAATCTGCATAACAGTGCGGAGTTTTGATTGATTTTTGGGCCAAGTAAATTGTAGGATACTTACAGGTTTTACTTGCTCGGCGTAAGCTAAATAAAAAACTAACTGCAAGAAAATCGGTGATAGACAAATCCCACCTATATAAATCACTACTTTAGTGATGCAGTAAAATGGATATCACCAAGGATTGTCTTTCTCGCAACATTTTTCCTGTGAGAAGAAGAAGGGAATCAAACCTGAGCAACCTCGTTCAGGTGCGAATCAAATTATAAAAGGAAGTGACGTGCGATTAAGTTCGCTTAATAGAAGTGCGTCCAAATTAGATTGGAAGGATGTATCTATGGTAGATAGAGAGCAGAGCACACGAGGTCTGTATACTCCTGAACTGGAGCACGACGCTTGTGGTATCGGTTTTGTCGCTCACCTCAAAAACCGTAAATCTCATGAAGTAGTTACTCAAGCTCTTGATATGCTAGCACGTATGGAACACCGTGGCGGCCAAGGTTGCGATCCATGCAGTGGCGATGGCGCAGGTATCCTACTTCAAAAACCTCATGAATTTCTTTTAGAAGAAGCCGTTAAGCTTGGCATCAAGCTACCTTCTTTTGAAAAGTACGGTGTCGGTGTGGTTCTCTTCCCGAGAGATCAGCACAAACGCGAACAATGTCGTGATATTTTAGAGCGCAACGCAAAACGCTTGGATCTTGAAGTGATTGGCTACCGCGTGTTGCCAACCGACAATTCAATGATCGGCGCAGATCCACTGAGCACTGAACCTCAGTTCGAGCATGTCTTTGTCTCTGGTGGCCCAGGAGTCACCCCAGAAGAGCTAGAACGTAAGCTTTATGTACTGCGTAACTACACTGTACGTGTGTGTTTAGAGAGCGTGTCGAACATTGGGGATGATTTTTACATCAACTCCATGTCGTACAAAACACTTGTCTACAAAGGCCAGCTAACCACAGAGCAAGTCCCTCAATACTTCTTGGATTTACAAAATCCAACCATGGTAACGGCATTAGCACTGGTCCACTCGCGCTTCTCAACCAACACCTTCCCTCGCTGGCGCCTAGCGCAGCCTTTCCGTTACATTGCCCACAACGGTGAAATCAACACCGTACGCGGTAACTTGAACTGGATGAAGGCGCGTGAAGCGATCATCGAATCGGATCTGTTTACCCAAGCAGAAATCGACATGCTACTGCCTATCTGTCAGGAAGGTAGCTCGGATTCATCTAACTTTGATATGGCACTAGAGCTCCTAGTTCTTTCTGGTCGCAGCCTGCCACACGCATTGATGATGATGATCCCGGAAGCATGGCAAGAAAACAAGAACATGGATCCAACTCGTCGCGCGTTTTATCAGTATCACGCCAACGTCATGGAACCATGGGATGGCCCTGCGTCTGTTTGTTTCACCGATGGTGTTCAAGTAGGTGCAACACTTGACCGTAATGGTCTACGCCCTTCTCGTTATACTGTGACTAAGGATGATTTCCTTGTGATGGCATCTGAGTCTGGCGTGGTGGATATTGCACCTGAGAACGTAGAGTTCCGCGGACGCCTACAACCAGGACGCATCTTCGTTGCTGACCTTGAACAAGGCCGCATCATTTCTGATGAAGAAGTGAAAGATGGCATTGCCTCATCACAGCCTTATGAAAAATGGGTTGAAGAAAACCTACTCAGCCTGAAGAAACTGCCTGACGCGAGCAACGAATTTAGCCAGCCATCACCAGAGAAGTTGCTGCACAAACAGCAATCGTTCGGTGTGAGCTCAGAAGAAGTGAATGAGATCATTCTGCCTCTGGCAAAAACGGGCTACGAGCCGCTTTCTGCAATGGGTGCCGACTGGCCTCTAGCCATTTTGTCGCACCAATCTCAGCACCTTTCTAACTACTTTAAACAGTTGTTTGCTCAAGTCACCAACCCGCCAATCGACCCGATTCGTGAGCGTATGGTGATGTCTCTGAATACTTACCTAGGTAAAGATCAGAACCTACTTGCGGAAACACCACAGCACTGTCAAAAAGTTGAGCTTGAATCCCCAGTCTTGTCTAACTCTGAGTTAGAGAAGCTGCGTGCGATTGATAATGAGCACTTACAAGCGAAAACGCTTGATATCGTATTCCAAGCCAATGAAGACGAAGGCAAGCTTGAGCGCGCACTGAAACGTATTTGTCAGTACGCTGAAGACGCCGTTGTCGATGGTTACTCAATCATCTTGCTAACGGACCGTGCGGTTAACTCTAACCACGCCGCCATTCCTGCGATGCTGGCCGTCGGTGCGGTTCACCACCACCTGATCCGTAAAGGTTTGCGTGCGAAGTGTGACATCGTGGTTGAAACCGGTGACGCACGCGAAACGCATCACTTTGCAACACTGATTGGTTACGGCGCAAACGCGGTTAACCCATATCTTGTGATTGAAACCATTGTTGAACTGCAACGCACTAAGAAACTCGATCCAAGCATTTCAGCTAAAGAGTACTTCGCTAACTACCGTAAAGGGGTTAACGGCGGCCTACTGAAAATCTTCTCGAAAATGGGTATTTCAACCCTACAGTCTTACCACGGCGCACAGATCTTTGAAGCACTTGGTATCAGTAAATCGGTGGTTGATAAGTACTTCACAGGTACAGTAACGCGCATTGAAGGTCTGACTATCGATGACATCGCCAAAGAAGTATTGGTTCGTCACCGCGTGGGTTACCCAATGCGTGAGATCCCAGTACAAGTTCTCGATGTGGGTGGTGTTTACCAGTGGAAACAGCGTGGTGAAAAACACCTGTTTAACCCTGAAACGATTTCATTACTGCAAGAATCGACGCGTAACAAAGACTACGCTCAATTTAAGCAATACGCGAAAGCCGTTGATGACCAAGGCGACAACGCAGCCACACTGCGTAGCCAACTGGACTTCATCAAAAACCCAGCCGGTTCAATCCCGCTAGAAGAAGTGGAACCGATTGAGAACATCTTAAAACGCTTTGCCACTGGTGCGATGTCGTTTGGCTCGATCTCTCATGAAGCGCACTCAACACTGGCTGTGGCGATGAACCGCATCGGCGCAAAATCAAACTCTGGCGAAGGCGGCGAAGATCCGATTCGTTTTGAGAAAAAAGAGAATGGTGACTGGGAGCGTTCAGCAATCAAACAGGTCGCATCGGGCCGTTTTGGCGTGACCTCTTACTACCTAACCAATGCGGATGAGCTGCAAATTAAAATGGCTCAAGGCGCAAAACCAGGTGAAGGTGGTCAGCTACCGGGTGATAAAGTCGACGATTGGATCGGTGCAACGCGTCACTCGACTCCAGGCGTGGGCCTTATTTCACCACCACCACACCACGACATCTACTCAATCGAAGATTTGGCTCAGCTGATCTACGATTTGAAAAACGCCAACCGTGCGGGACGTGTCAACGTTAAGTTGGTTTCAGAGGCCGGTGTCGGCACGATCGCTTCGGGTGTTGCTAAAGCCAAGGCTGATGTCGTTCTCATTGCTGGCTTTGATGGCGGTACGGGTGCATCACCGATGTCATCCATTCGTCACACGGGTCTACCTTGGGAGTTGGGTCTAGCAGAAACGCACCAAACACTACTGAAAAACGGCCTACGTAACCGTATCGTTGTTCAGTCAGATGGTCAGATGAAAACCCCTCGTGACCTTGCAGTCGCAACGTTACTGGGTGCTGAAGAATGGGGCGTAGCAACCGCAGCGCTTGTCGTTGAAGGTTGTATCATGATGCGTAAGTGTCATAAAAACACCTGCCCTGTTGGTATCGCAACGCAAAACAAAACCCTGCGTGAGCGCTTTGATGGCCGCGTAGAAGACGTCGTGACTTTCTTCCAATACATGGCTGAAGGTTTACGTGAAGTGATGGCAGAACTTGGTTTCCGCTCAATTGATGAGATGGTGGGTCAATCACAGAAACTGAAAGTTCGTGATGATATTGGCCACTGGAAATACAAAAACCTCGACCTATCGCCTGTGCTGCATATTGAGCCAGCGCGTGCCGAAGATGGGGTATACAACCAGACCGTACAAAACCATAACTTAGAAAACGTGTTAGACCGTAAGTTGATTCAAGCCGCCATTCCTGCGCTTGAAAAAGGCAAGGCAGTAACAGCCGAATTCCCGATCATCAACACTGACCGCTCTGCGGGTACGATGCTATCGAACGAAATTTCTAAAGTGTACAAAGACCAAGGTCTACCGCAGCCTATGAACGTTAAGTTCTACGGTTCTGCGGGTCAGTCTTTCGGTGCATTCTTAGCCAAAGGCGTGAAGTTTGAAGTTGAAGGCGACGCCAACGACTACTGGGGTAAAGGGCTTTCTGGTGGCACTCTTGTGCTTTACCCAGATGCGAAATCAACCATCATTGCTGAAGATAATATCGTGGTCGGTAACGTGTGTTTCTACGGTGCAACCTCGGGTGAATCGTTCATTCGCGGTATGGCTGGCGAGCGTTTCTGTGTACGTAACTCTGGCGCAAAAGTCGTGGTTGAAGGTGTAGGTGACCACGGTTGTGAATACATGACTGGTGGTGCCGCGATCATCCTAGGATCAACCGGTCGTAACTTCGCGGCGGGTATGAGTGGCGGTGTGGCGTACGTATGGGATAAAGCGGGTGATTTCGAAACCAAGCTGAACCCTGAATTGGTCGACCTAGACCCTATCGAGCAAGAAGATAAAGATCTTCTACTGGATATGCTGACCAAGCATGTCGAATTCACAGGAAGTGAAGTTGCTCAATCTTTCCTAGACAACTTTGAAGTTAGCCTAACCTCTTTGGTTAAAGTTATGCCGCGTGATTACAAAGCGGTACTTCAAAGACGTAAAGCGGAAGCGGAGCAGGCACAAACGGAAGAAGTGGAGGCAGTATAATGGGTAAGCCTACTGGATTTTTAGAGCATGGTCGTGAGCTTCCAAAGAAGCTCGACCCTTCTGTTCGCATTGAAGATAATAAAGAGTTCGTTCTCAACGAAGAGTTTGGTGACAAGATCAACACTCAGGCTTCACGTTGTATGGACTGTGGCGTGCCGTTTTGTCATAACGGTTGCCCTATCGGTAACATCATTCCTGAATTTAATGATGCGGTATTCCGTGATAGTTGGGAAGAGGCTTGGAATATTCTAAGCTCGACCAACAATTTCCCTGAGTTTACCGGTCGTGTTTGTCCTGCGCCTTGTGAAAGCGCCTGTGTGCTTGGTATCAACCAAGACCCAATCACGATCTGTAATATTGAAAAAACCATCGTGGAAACCGCCTACCGTGAAGGCTATGCGAAGCCGAAGAAACCTCGTGTTCGTACCGGTAAAACGGTTGCGATCATCGGTTCCGGCCCTGCAGGTCTTGCCGCTGCTGAACAGCTCAATAGCGCAGGCCATTGCGTGACTGTATTTGAGCGTGATGAAAAAATCGGGGGTCTACTGCGTTTTGGTATCCCTGATTTTAAGCTCGGCATGGATGTGATTGATCGTAAGATCAACTTGATGGCTGATGCGGGCATCGAGTTCAAAGTCAATCAACATATTGGTGTGGATGTGAATGCCCTACAACTTCGCCAAGAGTTTGATGTGGTTCTTTTGACCGGCGGTTCAACCGTTCCTCGTGATCTGCCTATACCGGGACGAGATCTAAAAGGCGTGCATTTCGCCATGGAGTTCTTGGGCCAAAACAACCGCCGTGCAAATGACATGGACTTGAAAGGTGAAGAAATTCACGCCAAAGATAAGCATGTGGTCGTAATCGGTGGTGGTGATACAGGTTCTGACTGTGTCGGCACTTCCAACCGCCACAAAGCGGCGAGCGTCACTCAGGTTGAGATCATGCCGATCCCACCAGAAAAACGCCCTGCGAACATGCCTTGGCCACAATTTCCAATGATCATGAAAACCACCACTTCTCACGAAGAAGGCTGTGAACGTCATTGGAACATTTTGACCAAAGAGTTTATCAGCAATGATCATGGTGAAGTGACCGGTCTTCGTATTGCTGACATTGTTTGGCAAGACGCGAAACCAGGTGAACGCCCAGGTTTTGAAGAAGTGGCGAACACTGAACGTGTGATCCCTTGTGATATGGCTTTCCTTGCGATGGGCTTCCTACATCCAGAACCAACAGGTGTCCTAGCTCAGCTTAACGTAAAACTCGACGAACGCGGCAATGTGGCGACAGAAGGTTTTGCGACAAGCCAGAAAGGTGTCTTTGCTGCCGGAGATATGCGTACAGGCCAATCTTTGGTGGTACGTTGCATCAACGAAGGCCGCGAATGTGCGATTGCCATTGATAGCCATCTAATGGGCAATTCAAACCTCGAAGCGAAAGCGAATTCATTAATGCTTTCTGCTTAATGCAATTCGGCGGGAGCTGATGCTCTCGCCTATCAGTTCCTTCAATCTATACCTTTGACCAGCCTTGCGCTGGTCTTTTTTTTACGCGGTTACAAAGCACGATTGATCGCTTTTCGCCTATTCGCCGTACTCTGCTAAACTGAAACTCTTATTAATTCAAAGACAAACAACATGAAAAAAACCTTACTTCTCTGTTTAAGTAGTTTAATCGTGGCAGGTTGTAGCCATGGAGGAACGGCAATGAAAAATAAGATAGACCAAGTATGCGGTGACAAACCCAATTGCGTATCCACTCTAGATCAGCGTAAAAAGTTCCACATCGCGCCTTACCCCCTAAAGGCTGATGTTACCCTTATTCAAGTTGAACAAGCCGCACTTGAGCTACCAGGCGCAAAAACAGCGATTATCGAGGGGGACTACCTACGGATTGAATGCACCAGCACGATTATGCGTTTTGTCGATGATTTAGAGTTACAGATTAAAGATGGTCAACTGGTGGTTCGTTCGGAATCTCGCGTCGGTTATTCTGATTTTGGCGTCAACCGTAAGCGCGCTGAGCAGCTTAGAAACTATTTAAATGAAGCAGGACTACTTGGAGCAGAATAGCATCCAGAAATTCTCTTGGTATTCCATGATGAACAATACAAAAAAGCCACAGCTTACGCCATGGCTTTTCAATCGTTTCCACTGTCTCTTACTGATTACTCAGCGTCAACAGGCTCACGGAACACAACCAAACGCTTAGGGGCAACACGGCCTCTATCGTCGATTTGCGCGACACCGATGAAGAGTTTTTCATCACCACTGGTCATACGCACGGTACCGTCAGCAGGCGCACCTAAAACTTGAACTGGCATCCCGTGCTGAACTAAATCAGTTAGCTCGGCATTCAAATTCACTTCAGGTAAATCTTCAACCGCAGAGTCCATTGGCATAAGCAATGGGTCAAGCAGTTCACGCGGTGAAACTTCATCGCGATGCGCTTGCTCTAGCAGTTCATTCAGTTGCTCAAGCGTTACCATCTTCTCATAAGGGTATTTAGCAACAGCGGTACGACGTAGCATGGTTACATGCGCGCCACAGCCTAGCATTTCACCTAAATCATCAACGATAGTACGGATGTAGGTGCCTTTTGAGCAATGTACTTCCATTTCCACTTCATCGCCTTCAAAGCGATGTAGGACAATTTCATACACTGTGATTTTGCGTGATTCACGAGGAACCTCGATGCCTGCTCGAGCATATTCATACAAAGGCTTGCCTTGGTACTTCAGTGCAGAGAACATCGACGGTATTTGATCTGATTCGCCACGGAATGTGTCAATACTTGCTTCAAGCTTCGCCAAATCAACATCGATTGGACGAGTCTCAACGACTTCACCATCAGAATCTGACGTGTTCGTGCGCTCACCTAATTTGGCGATCACTCGGTAACGTTTATCTGAATCCAGCAAGAATTGAGAAAACTTAGTCGCTTCACCCAAGCAGATCGGCAGCATGCCGGTTGCGAGTGGATCTAGAGCGCCAGTATGACCGGCTTTTTCAGCAAAATAGATGCGCTTTACTTTTTGCAGTGCATCGTTTGAAGAAATACCCGTTGGCTTATCCAATAGGATAACACCATCAATAGGACGACCTTTACGACGGCGAGCCATTACTCTTCGTCCTCACGACCTGCTTCTTTTTGCTTACGCTTGTCTTCGTTCAACACTTCGCTTACTAGGCTAGACATACGCATACCTTCAACAAGTGTGTTGTCGTAAGTAAAGCGAACTTCTGGTGTTAGACGGTGACGAATGCGCTTACCTAGTAGCATGCGAACTGGCACTTCGTGCTCTTTCAGCGCTGCTAGACAGCTTTCAGGTGTTTGATCGCCTACACATAGGAAAGTAACGAATACTTTCGCGTAAGCAAGATCACGTGATACTTCAACGTCAGAAATGGTAACCATACCTAAACGTGAGTCACGAACTTCGCGCTGAAGGATCAATGCGAGTTCTTTTTGCAGCTGTTGTGAAACACGCTGCGTGCGGCTAAATTCTTTTGCCATAATCATTTCTCTTAAATAGAAAGAATGGGGGGATGGTTATCCCAGCCCCCCATGGTGTATTCAACAACCAATTACTAATTACCTATCAAGGTATTAAGTAATTTTAGTCTATTAATCTAGCGTACGCTTGATTTCGATGATTTCGAATACTTCGATTTGGTCGCCTACGCGAACATCGTTGTAGTTCTTAACGCCGATACCACACTCGTAACCGTTCTTAACTTCTTGAACGTCATCTTTAAAGCGACGTAGAGACTCTAGTTCACCTTCGTAGATAACAACGTTATCACGCAGTACGCGGATTGGGTTGTTACGCTTAATTAGACCTTCAGTAACCATACAGCCTGCGATTGCGCCTAGTTTCGGTGACTTAAATACGTCACGTACTTCTGCAAGACCAATGATCTCTTGACGGAATTCAGGAGCAAGCATACCGCTCATCGCTTGTTTAACTTCGTCGATTAGCTGGTAAATGATTGAGTAGTAACGTAGATCAACACTTGCAGATTCAATCGCGCGACGTGCAGATGTATCAGCACGAACGTTGAAACCAAGGATGATAGCGTTAGAAGCTTCAGCAAGTACTGCGTCAGTTTCAGTAATACCACCAACACCAGAACCTACGATGTTCACTTTAACTTCGTCAGTTGACAGTTTCAGTAGTGAATCAGCGATAGCTTCTACAGAACCTTGTACGTCAGCTTTCAGTACAACGTTTAGCTCAGCAACTTCACCAGCAGTCATGTTCGCGAACATGTTCTCTAGTTTAGATTTCTGCTGACGAGCAAGTTTCACTTCACGGAACTTACCAGCACGGTAGTTTGCAACTTCACGAGCTTTACGCTCATCACGAACTACAGTCGCTTCGTCACCTGATGACGGCACACCTGAAAGACCTAGGATCTCTACAGGGATAGACGGACCAGCAGAGGTAATCTCATGACCTAGCTCATCGCGCATTGCACGTACACGGCCGTACTCTTGACCACAAAGAACGATATCGCCTTTGTTTAGAGTACCAGACTGAACAAGAACAGTAGCAACTGGACCACGACCTTTATCTAGGCGAGATTCAACAACTACACCAGACGCCATGCCTTCAGCAACAGCAGTCAGTTCTAGTACTTCAGACTGAAGAAGGATTGCTTCTAGAAGACCATCAATGTTGGTACCTTCTTTCGCAGAGATGTGAACAAACATGTTCTCACCGCCCCATTCCTCAGGAATAACGTCGTATTGAGCAAGCTCATTCTTAACGTTGTCTGGGTTTGCGCCTTCTTTATCGATCTTGTTCACTGCAACAATCAGAGGTACGCCAGCCGCTTTCGCGTGCTGAATCGCTTCAACTGTTTGTGGCATTACGCCATCGTCTGCTGCAACAACAAGTACAACGATATCCGTCGCTTGAGCACCACGAGCACGCATAGCGGTAAACGCCGCGTGTCCAGGAGTATCAAGGAAGGTGATCATGCCGTTTTCAGTTTCAACGTGGTAAGCACCGATATGCTGGGTAATACCACCCGCTTCACCAGATGCAACGTGAGTACGACGAATGTAGTCAAGCGTAGATGTTTTACCGTGGTCAACGTGACCCATGATAGTAACAACTGGCGCACGAGATACAGCTTCAGCACTATTATCACGATCGCTCAATACCGCTTCTTCAAGCTCGTTCTCTTTACGAAGAATAACCTTGTGGCCCATTTCTTCTGCAACAAGAGCTGCAGTTTCTTGGTCAATCACTTGGTTGATAGTCGCCATAGCGCCCATCTTCATCATCGCCTTGATAACTTCAGTTGCTTTAACTGACATTTTGCTAGCAAGTTCAGATAGAACGATTGTCTCACCAATCACAACATCAGATTTTGCAACAGCCGCTGTTTTATCAAATGCTTGAGTTAGTGAGCTAGGCTTAGACATCTTGCCACGACCGCCACGACCACCGCGAGCGTTACGACCGCCACGCTCTTGTGAATCGCTTTTCGCAGACATTTTCTTCTGCTTACGACGACGAGTAGAACCCGCTTCTTCTTTAAGATCGGCAGCGTCTTCCGCTTCACGAGCATAAGTTGAAGTTGTCACGTGGTAGTCAGAATTCTCTAATTCTTTCTTTTTCTTTTCTTCTTCAGTCCAACGCTCGCTGTTTTCTTCAGCAAGTTTACGAGCTTCTTCAACAAGCTTTGCAGCTTCTTGTTCCGCTTTGCGTTGAGCTTCTTCTTCCTGACGACGTTTTAGTTCATCAGCTTCTTTTTTAGCTTGCGTATTAACATCCGCATTTTTTGCATTCATGTCTTTCTTAGCCTTATCAGCTTGTACGCGTTGGGCCTTCTCTTCAGCGTCGCGCTTTGCATCCGCTTCTCGCTTCGCTTTCTCGTCGGCCTCGCGTTGTGCTTTCTCTGCAGCTTCGCGTTGTGCTAGTTCCTCAGCCTCACGCTTCGCTAGCTCTTCCGCTTGTTGCTTAGCTGCTTCTTCAGCTTCACGATTTGCTTCGTCTTCAATAGAGCTGCGTTTTACGTAAGTACGTTTCTTACGTACTTCGACTTGAACATCTTTACTCTTACCGCCACCAGCGTTAACACTCAGTGTACTACGAGTTTTACGTTGCAACGTTAAACGCGTAGGTGCTGAGTCTCCCGACTCGTCGCCGTGTTCTTTTTTTAGATGACTAAGAAGCTGTTGCTTCTCGTCTTCTGAAATCGCATCACTGCCTGATTTGTTCATTCCCGCATCAGCAAGTTGTTCAATCAAGCGGTCAACTGGCGTACCAATCTCTTCACCCAGAGTTTTAACTGTTAGTTGTGTCATTCCGCTTCTCCTTGCTGAAAATTATTCTTCGTCTCCGAACCAACAGATGTTACGTGCAGCCATGATTAGCTCACCAGCTCGCTCGTCAGTTAGTCCTTCAACGCCTTCAAGATCATCAATACCTTGGTCAGCCAGGTCTTCAAGTGTTGCCACACCCTTCGCTGCCAATTTAAATGCCATTTCACGCTCTAGGCCTTCCAAGCCTAGTAGATCATCTGCAGGCTCAACGCCGTCAAATGTTTCTTCTTTTGCAAGTGCAAGTGTCGTTAATGACTCTTTCGCGCGGTTACGCAACTCTTCGATGATTTCTTCGTTTAGACCATCAACTTCTAGAAGCTCACCTACTGGTACGTATGCAATTTCTTCTAGACTAGAGAAACCTTCTTCAACAAGCAGTTGAGCAAAGTCTTCTTCGATATCCAGGTACTTCATGAAGTTTTCGATCGACGCTTGTGATTCTTCAGCGTGTTTCTTCTGTAGATCAGCAACCGTCATTACGTTTAGTTCCCAACCAGTCAGTTGAGATGCTAGACGTACGTTCTGACCATTACGGCCGATCGCTTGAGCAAGGTTGTCAGCTTCAACAGCAATGTCCATCGCGTGTGCATCTTCATCGACGATGATTGATGCTACATCTGCTGGCGCCATTGCATTGATAACGAATTGCGCTGGGTTATCATCCCAAAGCACGATATCGATACGCTCACCGCCAAGTTCGCCAGAAACAGCTTGTACACGTGCGCCACGCATACCAACACACGCACCAACAGGATCGATACGACGGTCGTTTGTTTTCACTGCGATTTTAGCACGAGAACCTGGATCACGAGCAGCTGCTTTCAGTTCGATGATTTCTTCACCGATTTCTGGCACTTCAACACGGAACAGTTCAGCAAGCATTTCAGGCTTAGAACGTGTAACAAACAGTTGGAAACCACGAGCTTCTGGCGCTACTTTGTAAAGTAGACCACGAACACGGTCACCTGGACGGAAGTTTTCGCGAGGAAGTTGATCATCACGTAAAATTACCGCTTCAGCGTTATTACCTAGGTCAAGAACGATTGTTTCACGGTTTACTTTTTTAACTGCACCCGTAACAAGCTCACCTTCGTTGTCGATGAATTGCTCAACAATTTGTGCGCGCTCAGCTTCACGTACTTTTTGTACGATAACTTGTTTCGCTGTTTGAGTGGTAATGCGGTCAAACGTTACTGATTCAATTTCGTCTTCAATGAAGTCGCCAAGTTGAACCGTTTCGTCATCGTATTGTGCAGCTTCAATAGAAATTTCTTTTGTTGGAAATTCAACTTCAGCAACAACTAGCCAACGGCGGAACGTTTCAAATTCACCAGTTTTACGGTCAATAGCAACGCGAACGTCAATTTCGATTTCGCGTTTTTTCTTAGTAGAAGTAGCTAAAGCGATTTCTAGTGCTTCGAAAATACGCTCACGAGGTACACCTTTCTCGTTCGATACTGCCTCTGCTACCGCTAAAATTTCTTTACTCATTTTAAATAGCCTCTAAGCTTTTAATTTTTAGGGACCTAAAATTTAGGGATCAGGTTAGCTTTGGAAATGTTGCTTAATGCAAACTGCTCTTCATTACCATCAACAGTAACAGAGACGGTCTCGCCTTCAACAGATAGGATTTCACCTTTCCATTTACGACGGTTATTCACAGCCATCTTCAAAACGATATTCACCTCATGACCAATAAATTGCTCATAGTGCGCCGCTTTGAATAGCGGTCTTTCTAAACCAGGAGAAGAAACTTCAAGGTTATATACCACTGAAATAGGGTCTTCTACATCAAGTACAGCGCTTACTTGGCGGCTAACTTCTGCACAGTCTTCTACGAATATGCCATTTTCATGGTCAATAAAAATACGTAGCGTTGAGTGCTCTCCTGCACGAATAAATTCTAATCCAACTAACTCATGTCCTGACGCTTCTACAGCCGCCTCGAGCATTTCTGCTAATTGTCTTTCTAAACCAGTCATTTGAACCACTCCAGAAACAAAAAAAGGGCATAGAGCCCAATTTAAATTCCAAGCAAGATCTAGATTCTTGAATTTACAAGAATTTAGATAACAAAAAACCCCGAAATAGTCGGGGTTTTTTATTGCTGGACCCTGATGTGTTAAACATTAAATGTTTAACTTGTAAAGTAAACGCGGTTTACTTTACACAAACTTGCCTTCATCAAAGGATTGGTTGCGGGGGCCGGATTTGAACCGACGACCTTCGGGTTATGAGCCCGACGAGCTACCAAACTGCTCCACCCCGCGTCCGACTTATTGAGCATTATACGCTCAAATTAAGTATTTACAAGTTTGTAAATCAATGGTGCCGAGAGAGGGACTCGAACCCTCACACCTAAGGCACTAGCACCTCATGCTAGCGTGTCTACCAATTTCACCATCTCGGCATTAATCGCTTATTGCGGGATTTCTTCGCTCAAAGGAGCTGGAACATCACTCGCTACGTCATCAGCAGTCTGCTCAATTACTTGACCTTGCGTAGGGTCAATCCACTGAGATTCAGTTTTGTGTGTTGATAGATTACCTAACACCAAGCTGATAACGAAAAATACTGTTGCAAGAATTGCAGTCATTCGGGTTAAAAAATTACCTGAGCCGCTTGCGCCAAACACTGTGTTTGATGCGCCTGCACCGAATGAGGCTCCCATATCTGCGCCTTTACCTTGTTGAATCAACACTAGGCCGATAACACCAACCGCTGCCAACAGGTAAATCACAAGTAGAACTGAAAACATGTTGTCCACCTATGTTCCAAATTGTTAGGCCAGCGACGTTCGAAATCAAATTCCTGAACAAGGCTAGCGACCTCCTTACTGAAGGCCGAGCAATACTAGCGAAACCCAACAAGGCTGACAAGCGAAATATGCCCAAATAACTCAACTTTACAATCAAACGGTTAAAAAACTGACAATTCCTATCTAAATCACAGACAACCAGCGAAAAAAAGGGGCGATACGCCCCTGACCATTGAGAGAAAAACGATCAAAAACTCGCTTTCACTGCTTCTGCAATTTTCAATGCGGAACTTTGGACAAGATCGGCATCTTCACCTTCAACCATTACACGAATCAATGGCTCAGTGCCTGACTTGCGTAACAGTACACGACCTTTCTCGCCCAGCACCGCTTCAACTTCTACAACCGACGCTTTCACTGCATCAGCTTCAAGTGGGTTGCTTGTTCCACTAAAACGAATGTTTTCTAGCACTTGTGGGTACAACGTCATACCTTGAGACAATTCATTCAAGGTCATTTCGCTGCCAATCACTGATGCCAACACTTGTAGAGCCGCAACAATTGCGTCACCCGTGGTTACTTTATCAAGTAAGATCACATGGCCTGAGTTTTCAGCGCCAATTTTCCAACCTTTTTCTTGCAAGCGTTCCATAACATAACGGTCGCCAACCGCCGCGCGAACAAATGGGATACCAAGCTGTTTCAGGCCATTTTCCATGCCTAAGTTGGTCATTAGCGTTCCAACCACACCACCTTTAAGCTCGCCACGACGTAGTGCGTCACGTGCAATGATGTAAGCAATTTGGTCACCGTCGACTTTATTGCCTAAGTGATCCACCATGATGATGCGGTCGCCGTCGCCATCAAAAGCAAGACCTAGAGCAGCACCTTCTTCAACAACACGTTTTTGCAACGCACGTACGTCTGTCGCTCCAACTTCAGCATTGATGTTAATACCGTTCGGCTCAACGCCCATTGCAATGACGTCAGCACCCAGCTCAGAAAATACTGCCGGAGCGATGTGGTAAGTGGCGCCGTTTGCACAATCGACAACGATTTTTAAACCCGCAAGACTTAGCTCTGTCGGGAAAGTGCTCTTACAAAATTCGATATAACGACCCGCCGCGTCATTCAAGCGCATCGCTTTACCTAGCATTGCAGACTCAACACATTCAATGTCTTTGTCTAATTCGGCTTCAATGGCTAGCTCGACATCATCCGGTAGTTTCATACCTTCAGACGAGAAGAATTTAATGCCATTGTCGTAGTATGGGTTGTGGGACGCTGAAATCACGATCCCCGCTTCCGCGCGGAAGGTTTGCGTCAGATAAGCAACCGCCGGCGTTGGCATTGGGCCAGTAAACGTGGCTTGTAAGCCCGCAGCCGCAAGACCAGCTTCTAGCGCTGACTCCAACATATAGCCAGAAATACGCGTATCTTTACCAATGATGACTTTTTTTGTGCCTTGCTTAGCCAGAACTCGGCCTGCCGCCCAGCCTAGTTTAAGGACAAAGTCAGGAGTAATAGGATATTGACCAACCTTGCCACGAACACCATCGGTACCAAAATAACGTCGTTTATCAGACATGAGGTTTCCTTTGTTATTATTGAATTTAATTGTTATTTAAAGTAGCGGTCACTACTTTAATTGCATCAAGCGTTTGTTCAAAATCATGCACACGTAGGATCTGCGCACCTTTCATTGCGGCAATAGTAGCGCAACTCACGCTGGCTGCAACACACTCTGCGGGTGTTTTATCCAACAATTTAAACAACATTGATTTGCGTGACATTCCCGCTAATAACGGCAGGTTAAATTGATGGAAGCTCTCTAAGTGTGCCAGCATTTGATAATTGTGTTCCAATGTTTTTCCAAATCCAAAGCCTGGATCAAGAATCAACTGCTGTCGGTCAATTCCTGCCGCTTCACACGCTCGAATGCGTTCTTGTAAAAACGCCCCTACGTCATTGATAAGATCATCATAACTCGGATTGGCTTGCATGCTGCGCGGTTGACCTTGCATATGCATTAAACAGATCGGCAATCCTGCTTGTGCGGCCACATTCAGCGCACCCGGTTCTTGCAAGGCACGAACATCATTGATGATATCGACGCCCGCCTCAACAGCTTGGCGCATGACTTCCGCTTTGCTGGTATCAATCGATATCCAAACGTCGTGCTTGGCGCGAATGGCTTTGATCACAGGTATGACACGAGCAAGCTCTTCTTCAAGTGTCACATCGGGAGCACCCGGTCGTGTGGACTCTCCGCCGATATCAATAATGGACACCCCAGCTGAGATCATTTTTTCCGCTTGGCTTAATGCATTATCAAGTGAATTGAATTGACCACCATCAGAGAATGAATCCGGAGTCACATTGAGAATCGCCATGACGTGTGGCAGAGAAAGGTCGAGAACTTTATTGTTGGCTGTTATTTTCATCATATATACAAAAACCCCGAGTTTCCTCGGGGTTTATTTTTAAATACTCAATTATTCGGCGTCTTTTTTCTCTACCGCTTCGCTTGATGTGCTTTCTTGAGAAGCCGCTTGTTCATCAGTCTTAACTGACTCAGGCGCTTTCTCTTCAGCTTCTGGCTTGGCTTGAGGTTTATTATCATCCGACTTATTCGACGGAGAATCTCCCCAACCTGCTGGTTCGCGAATATCCGATTTGCGTTCCATTAGGTCATCAATTTGACCCGCATCAATCGTTTCATATTTAACAAGCGCATCTTTCATCGCGTGCATGATATCCATATTTTGTTCTAGGATTTCACGAGCACGAGCATAGTTGCGGTCGATAATCACACGAACTTCATCATCAATCAGTTTCGCGGTATCGCTTGAAATATGTTTGGTCTGAGTCACACTGCGGCCCAAGAATACTTCGCCTTCATCTTCTGCGTACAAAAGTGGACCAAGTTTTTCTGAGAAGCCCCATTGCGTTACCATCTTGCGCGCAATATCGGTTGCACGTTCGATGTCGTTAGACGCACCCGTTGATACATTTTCAACGCCGTAGATAATCTCTTCAGCTAGACGACCACCGTACAAACTTGAAATCATTGATTCAAGGTGCAGACGAGTCATGCTGACACGATCTTGCTCAGGTAGGTACATCGTCACACCCAGCGCACGACCACGTGGAATGATAGACACTTTGTACACTGGATCATGTTCAGGTACCAGGCGACCAACAATCGCATGGCCCGCTTCATGGTATGCTGTAGATTCTTTGGTTTCTTCTGACAGCACCATTGAGCGACGTTCTGCACCCATCATGATTTTATCTTTCGCTAATTCAAACTCAACCATAGAAACATTGCGTTTGTTTCCACGCGCAGCAAATAGTGCCGCTTCGTTTACTAGGTTTGCTAAATCAGCACCAGAGAAACCCGGTGTACCACGAGCGATCAGCGATGGGTTAACATCATCCGATAGTGGCACTTTACGCATGTGAACTTTAAGAATCTGCTCACGACCACGGACATCTGGTAGACCAACCACAACCTGACGGTCAAAACGACCTGGACGCAGTAGAGCTGGGTCAAGTACGTCTGGACGGTTCGTTGCCGCAATAACGATGATACCTTCGTTACCTTCAAAACCATCCATCTCGACCAGCATTTGGTTTAGTGTTTGTTCACGTTCATCGTGACCACCACCAACACCTGCGCCACGTTGGCGACCAACCGCATCAATTTCATCGATAAAGATGATACATGGTGCCGCTTTTTTCGCTTGTTCGAACATGTCACGCACACGAGATGCACCAACACCCACAAACATTTCAACGAAGTCAGAGCCTGAAATAGTAAAGAATGGTACTTTAGCTTCGCCTGCAATCGCTTTCGCTAGTAAGGTTTTACCCGTACCTGGAGGACCGACCATCAACACACCTGTCGGGATCTTACCGCCCAATTTCTGGAAGCGACTCGGATCACGTAGGTAGTCAACCAACTCTTTTACATCTTCTTTTGCTTCATCACAGCCCGCAACATCCGCAAAAGTCGTTTTGATTTGTTCTTCACTCATCATACGAGCTTTGCTCTTACCGAAGGACATTGCGCCTTTACCGCCGCCGCCTTGCATTTGACGCATGAAGAAAATCCACACACCAATTAGTAAGATCATTGGGAACCAAGAGATGAAAATAGTACCCAGTAAGCTTTGCTCTTCTGGTGGTGTACCTTGAACTTTCACGTTTTGGTTAATTAAGTCATCAAGAAGCTTCTGATCATAAACTGGCATGTAGGTAACATTTTTCGCACCTGCGCCACGACGAACGAAAGTGATTTCGCCATCTTTAAAAGTTGCTTCCTGAATCTGGCCTTGGCCAACTTCCTGTACAAACGTAGTGTAATCAACCGCCTTGCCGTTACTTTCACTTGGCCCGAAGCTCTGGAAAACCGACATCAACACTACAGCGATAACAAGCCACAGAATTAAATTTTTTGCCATGTCACTCAAGGTGTCAGCCTCTCGATAACTAATTGTAATTAAAGGTAGGGTACTACAGTTCGTAGACTGTAGCTATAGTGTTAACCGTCGCTTAAACAAGCAAATAGTTAACCTTTGTAACCAGTGGCTACAACAAAGACTTCACGGGATCGAGCTCGTGAAGAGTCCGGCTTTCTAATCTTTACGGTCTTGAACATGTCACGTATTTCCTTCACGTATTGATCGAATCCTTCTCCCTGGAAGACCTTGACAACAAAGCTACCATTTGTGGCTAGAACTTGTCGACACATATCCAATGCGAGTTCAACTAAATACATCGCTCTTGGTTGGTCAACGGAGCTATTCCCCGCAATGTTTGGTGCCATGTCTGACATCACTACATCCACCATTGATGGCTGAATTCTGTCTAAAAGCGCTTCCAGTACTGCTTCATCACGGAAGTCACCTTGTAGGAAACTTACGCCCGCAATAGGATCCATAGGTAATAAATCACAGGCAATAATTTGCCCTTCATCACCTACTATCTTAGCAGCATATTGAGACCATCCACCGGGAGCTGCGCCTAAATCAACGACAGTCATCCCATTTTTCAACAATTTATCTTTTGTTTGGATCTCTTCCATCTTGAAATAGGCACGTGAACGGTATCCCTTTTTACGGGCTTCATTTGCGTACTTATCATCAAAGTGTTCTTTCAACCAACGGCCAGAACTCGCCGAGTGTTTCTGTTTACTCATTTTAATCCTAACAAGCTACAAAAAGGAGCTATTGTTGTAATAGGGTCAGCCTATTGCTCAATAAATTATAGTCTTCTGCAATAGATGGCGTTAAAATAGCTTTTTTCAACCCTTATTTAAAGAAAATTGGCCGCGTAATGAACCTAAGCACCAAACAAAAGCAGCACCTAAAAGGCCTAGCACACAGCTTAAAACCAGTTGTGCTACTTGGCGCAAATGGACTAACGGAAGCTGTTCTAGCGGAAATTGAAATCGCGCTGAATCATCATGAACTGATCAAAGTAAAGATCGCCACGGAAGACCGTGAGACAAAAGTTCTGATTGTTGACGCTATCGTGCGTGAATCTGGCGCTGAAAAAGTACAAGTTATCGGTAAAACACTTGTTCTTTTCCGTCAAACTCAAGAGCGTAAAATCGAACTTCCACGTAAGTAAGTTCCATTAATACGCAATAAAAAAGGTCGCCATGGCGACCTTTTTGCTATCTATAACTTTTGTTATCTAAAACAAAGCAATTAGATATATTCAACACGGTCGATTTCGAAATCACGCTCACCACCTGGGGTAGAGATCACAACTTCATCACCTTCCAATTTGCCGATTAGACCACGTGCGATTGGCGAGCTCACTGAAATGCGGCCGCTCTTAATGTTCGCTTCGTCTTCACCCACAATTTGGTATCTTTTTTCTTCTTCGGTATCGCAATCAATCAGAGTCACGGTTGAACCAAAAATGATTTTTCCGTTATTTTCCATCTGAGTAACGTCAATCACTTGTGCCACTGACAGTTTGTATTCGATATCACGAATTTGCGCTTCGCAAATGCCCTGCTCTTCGCGAGCAGCATGGTATTCAGCGTTCTCTTTTAGATCGCCCAGTTCACGAGCTTCAGCAATTGCGATCGAAATTAGTGGGCGAAGCTTTAATAGTCGTTCTAGCTCTTGACGCAGCTGCTGTTCGCCACGTGCTGTCATTGGGACTTTTTCCATCATATACCTCTAGGCCAAAGCAAACTTTGGACAAAATAAAAAATACCCAGCCCACAAGAGCTAGGTAGTCAATACGCTTATCAATTTAGCTTAGTGTAAACAAACTTATTGTTTAAATCATCTTAAATCCATTCAGGACTCAAGCCTTCATACTTTGTGTCACATTTCTTACCCTAAAAGATGCAATATCTCCCCTTTAGAAAGATAAAAAAACATAAAAACAAGAAAAATACGCCTATTTCTCGAGCGAAGGCAAATTATTCAGCACACCTTATACCTCAAGCGTTCGAACCATAACCACGACAAATAGAACACTGTTCACAATCCAAATTTATATCGTTTTACTAACCGTGTAAGGAACTTTGGCGGTAAAACTAATCCCACGAAATGCAGCCATGGCTAATACGTTGATTTCATTCAACTCGCTGAAGCGCTGCTCACAGTAAGAGATGACGTTAAACGTTAAATGGACAGATGGCTTCATTTCTCAATAACAACGATTTATGGACAAAAATTTAGGACTGATAAGATGAACAAGACTCTGATTGCCCTAGCAGTATCAACTGCTGCCCTAGCGACTGGTGCACAAGCTGCAGAACTCTACAACCAAGATGGTAACTCTATCGATATGGGCGGCCGTGCAGAGGCGCGTCTATCTCTTAAAGATGGCAAAGCCGAAGACAAATCTCGTATCCGTTTAAACTTTCTAGGTAAAGCTCAAATCACTGACGGCCTGTACGGTGTTGGTTTCTACGAAGGTGAGTTCACTACAGCTGAAAATGGTCTAGGGACTGACGCTGACGACACTAGCGACCTAACTAACCGTTACGCATACGCAGGTCTTGGCGGTGCATTTGGTGAAGTCACTTACGGTAAAAATGACGGTGCGCTAGGTGTAATCACAGACTTTACAGATATCATGGCCTACCACGGTAACTCAGCAGCAATGAAAATCAACGTTGCAGACCGTGCTGACAATATGATTTCGTACAAAGGCGAATTCAACAATCTTGGCGTAAAAGCAAGCTACCGTTTTGCTGACCGTACTGAGCTAAACGCAGCAGGTAACATTGCAGGTCCTGATGAAGATGTTGCATCATACGGTGACAATAACGCTGACGGTTACTCACTATCGTCTATCTACGCGGTAGGTGATACCGGCCTAGCATTAGGTGCAGGTTATGCAAGCCAATACTCTGGTGCTGATGAGCAAAATGAGTACATGCTAGCAGCCTCTTTCGCTATCAATGACTTGTACTTCGCAACCACGTTCACTGATGGTCAAGTTCAAGAGAAAGATGGTGACTACACTGGTTACGAATTTGCAGCGGCGTACACTTTAGGTCAAACCGTATTTACATCGACTTACAACAACGCAGAAACTAACGATGAAACGTCTGCGGATAACATTGCGATCGATGCAACGTACTACTTCCAACCTAACTTCCGCGGTTACGTATCATACAACTTCAACCTAATCAGTGAAGGTGACAAGTTCGGTACTGCTGGCTACTCAAACGTAAAAGCGACATCAGCTCAAGCTGAAGACGAAATTGCACTAGGTCTACGTTACGATTTCTAATTAACGGACTCTTAGTCACAAACATTAAACGCCTGCTCACTTGCAGGCGTTTTTTTTATATACTCAAAGAACCATTCGTCTCACTCGTTTACGTTCATATGATGACACCACTCTTTCGTTCGGCTGTTACCAGCATCATTTGTTTGTCTTCCAGCTTCGCTTTTGCTTACGCTCCGATTGAACATTTACCTCAAGGTAGCCGCGTTTCTATTGCTATTGAGCCACTTAACGGTAAGAAACCCTTTTTAACCACCTCAAACCGTGATCAGTTTTTTCCGCCCGCCAGTACGCTCAAGGTGGTGACTGCACTCGCGGCAAAACTCGCGCTGGGTGATGAATTTCAATTTAAAACACGATTGGAATCGAACCAACATGATGTGGTGATTCGTTTTAGTGGTGACCCAACGTTAACCCGTCAAGACCTGAAACAATTATTAACCTTGGCGCGCCAACAAGGCATTACTACCATCAAAGGTGACCTCTGGCTCGATAACAGCGCATTTAATGGGTATGAACGTGCGATCGGCTGGCCCTGGGATATTACCGGTGTTTGTTATAGCGCTCCCTCATCCGCCATCACTTTAGATGAGAACTGCGTTCAAGCTTCAATTTATGCCAATAAAGATGGTTCAACTCGAGCTTATACCCCAGAGCACTTCCCTATTTATCTTTCAACCACAGCAAAAACGATTTCAAAACAGCGCTACGAAGAGACGCATTGCGATTTAGAGCTGCTGACTACACCAGAAAATCACTACCAGCTGTCAGGCTGCTTAGTGGAGCGTAGCAAGCCGCTGCCGCTCAAATTTGCAGTACAAAATCCAACCCTGTACACCCAAAGAACCGTTCACGCGCTCTTGAACCAGCTCAATATCAAGTTAGTGGGCGATGTAAGAGTCGGGACACCTGAGATAAGCAATCTAAAACCGATAGCCACTCACTACTCAGCCAAGCTGCCAGAGCTACTCACTGTCATGCTGCAAAAATCCGACAATCTTATCGCTGACAATGTGACTAAAGCCATCGGCCAACATCACTTCAACTTACCAGGCAGCTACAACACCGGTACGGAAGCGATAAAACAAGTGATCGGAGAAAAAACGGGGATCAACATCGAGCGAAATACAATCGTTGATGGTTCGGGGTTATCGCGCAACAACCGCTTTACCAGCGCCGATATGACCGCACTTCTGCGTTATATTTGGCAGCATGACGAACAGCTAGGATTGATCGCTTTAATGCCGACCGCAGGGAAAAATGGCACCTTAAAATACCGCAGCAGCATGCGTAATGAACCGATCAAAGGTCAATTGGTTGCCAAAAGTGGGTCGGTTTATGGGAGTTATAATATGGCGGGATTTGGCTTAAATAAACAAGGCCAAGCAACCACCTTATTCGTGCAGTATGTGGCGGATTATCTGCCAACAAAAAAGGACAACGATACACCGACCGTTGCCCCTATCACTCAATTTGAACAGCAGTTCTATGAAGACGTGCTCAAATACAGTCAGGCAAGCCCTAGGAAGTAATTCACCACACTGAAATAGATCCACATGCCGGATATATCAACCACTGAGGCTAAAACTGGACTCACTAATACTGCGGGGTCCAGTTTGCAAGCTCGCGCCAATATGGGCAGTAAGCCACCCAAGGTGGTCGATAGCGTGACCTGAATAAAGAGTGCCACCGCAATCGCAAGGGCAATAATCTGCAAGTCAAAGCCACCAGCACTCCCCTCAGGGCTGAACCAGAGAATACGCCCAATCATTACCAGCGAAATCGCGAGAGCTAAGCACACGGCAACTCGACTCTCTTTCCATAACACTTTTAACCACTGACGTTTTTTTAGATCTCCGGTCGCCAAGGCTCGAATCACTAACGTCGCGGCTTGTGTTCCCGTATTCCCCCCCGCCGCCGCAATCACTGGCATATAAATCGCCAGTAGAACTAACTGACTCAGGGTGTCTTCATATTGAGCAATAATCAGACCAGACACGATCCCAAGCAACGCCAACGCGATAATCCAGCCAATGCGTTGACGAACATGACCCATCACCGAGGTTGCAAGATAACTGTCGCTGCTCATCACTTCAGAGTAATAAAGTCCAAGGCGGCTGGCATAATGACGCGCAAGTCTATCGTGCCCTTGCCCCTCTAACTGATGAATGAGTTGTTGAACATACCCCAATGAACAGTGCTGCAAAATAGCCACCGCTTCATCAATGGGCATGACAGCAAGTAAATTTACTTGCTGTGCTTGTTCGTACTTTAAAAAAGCATTCCGTGCTGCACCAATCTCCTCAACAGAGAAGTGCGGCGCATTTTCCACATAGATGTTATTCATTACCGTCATGGCGAATCTCCCGATTGGCAAGGTAACGACCATCAAATACAACGGGCAACAGCACACAATGCGTCGATAAAACGCCAAAAGCAATGATGCGCAAAGGCAAACGAACCATAAAATAGGGTTTGAATGGCGTGTGATTACGTTGTATTGAAATCTAGAAGAGTGGCAACGAAAAGAGAGAACAAAGAAGCCCTACCCGATGGGTAGACGCATATAAGGCAATACCGATTGGGGGGTTAGTGATCGCCCTTATTCTTAGTCACCCTAAGACTGGGGGGATGGTCGGTATTGTTCATTAAAAACTCCAAATTCACTACCCACACGGTAGCGCGATTATGATAACAAAATGCCCAGCAGATAAAAGCCTCAAGCCCGTTTTTAAGCCAATAAAAAAGCGCCTATACAGGCGCTTTATCAATCAGGGGTGAATCATCATTATTTAATGGTGATTCGAGCAAATTTACGCTTACCAACTTGGAAGACATAGGTGCCAGCCGCTAGCGTTAGCTTAGCATCTGCCACTTTTTCACCGTCCATTTTCGCCGCGCCTTGCTTAACCATACGCATAGCATCAGAAGTAGAAGCACATAGACCCGCTTCTTTTAGCAAGTTAGCCACTGGCGTTTCTGCATCAAATTCAAATTCAGGCATTTCGTCTGGAATTTGGTTCTTAGCAAAACGGTTAATGAACTCTTGCTCAGCGGCGTCAGCATCCGCTTCTGAATGGAAACGAGCAATGATCTCTTTTGCAAGCAGAATCTTAACATCACGAGGGTTCTTTCCGTCTGCAATGTCCGCTTTGAACTGTGCAATTTCAGCCAGTGGGCGGAATGACAACAACTCGTAGTAGCTCCACATTAGATCGTCAGAGATCGACATGATCTTACCAAACATTTCGCTTGGCGCTTCACTAATACCGATGTAGTTGTGCGCTGACTTAGACATCTTCTTCTCGCCATCTAGGCCAACAAGAAGCGGCATCATCAGTACCGCTTGTGGTTTTTGACCGTGCGCTTTTTGCAGCTCACGACCCATCAGCAGGTTAAACTTCTGATCGGTACCACCTAGCTCTACGTCGGTTTGCATTGCAACTGAGTCATAACCTTGAAGCAGCGGATACATAAACTCATGAATTGCAATAGGCTGACCGCCCGCGTAACGCTTTTTAAAATCATCACGCTCTAGCATACGTGCAACCGTTTGGTTAGATGCTAGACGGATCATACCTTCCGCGCCTAATTCAGATAGCCACTCAGAGTTGAATGAAATCGTCGTCTTCGCCGGATCTAAAATTTTAAATACTTGCTCTTTGTACGTTTCCGCATTCGCAAGCACTTGTTCACGGCTTAGAGGTGGGCGTGTTGTATTCTTACCTGATGGATCACCGACCATTGCCGTAAAATCACCAATCAAGAAAGTTACTTCGTGTCCAAGCTCTTGGAACGCGCGCAGTTTGTTAAAGATAACTGTATGACCCAGATGGATATCTGGTGCTGTTGGATCGGCACCTAATTTGATGCGAAGAGGGCGTCCCTCTTTCAGCTTAGCAATCAGTTCTTCTTCAGGAATCAGTTCCTCGACACCGCGCTTAATCTCGGCCAGTGCTGCTTCAATACTCGCCATTCTTGTTCACTCCCACAGATTTGGCAAAAATTTGGTAATTTTACATCTTACTTGAATAGCGATGCTTTTTGAAACCAGTTAAACTAGCAAGCTAGCTTTTTTTGTCGAAAATATAATACGGACATGCAATGTTGTCGCTTTTCGCTCGACTCCCAATACTTCATCGGGCTTTAATTCCCCTTTTTATCGTTTTAATTGGCGTTGCTTTGGCGCTGCCAGAACCCCAGTCTTTACGTGATGAAGAAGGCCTCTATGAGGTGGGCAAGAATTACCCACTCGAAATTAACCCCGCGAACCTAGTCGTCACACCGATGGCCCAACCGCTGTCTCAATTACGCTGGGAACAACACAAAGTTGCCCCAGGTGAAAGTGCAGCCATTCTCTTTCAACGTGCAGGCCTGTCTTCACGCTTGCTCTATCAACTCACCACTTCCAGTAAAGAGATTGAACAGCAACTGACGAAGTTACGTCCTGGCGACATCCTGAAATTTGGATTCGACGCCGATGACGAACTGATCCAAATTCAACGCCCACTGAGCGCTTACGAAACCTACCAAATAACAAAATCAGGCGACAGCTTCAAAAGCAGTGTTGATACCAAGGAAGTGAACTATCAGTACAACTACGCCGAAGCTTCGATTAGTTCGAACTTCTGGAATGCGGCCATTACCGCAGGACTAACCGCCAATCAGATTATGGAATTAGCTGGCATTTTTGGTTGGGATATCGACTTCGCATTAGATATTCGTTCTGGCGATAGCTTTAAAATTCTTTATCAAGAAAAAATTGTTGAGGGCGAAGTCGTTGAACGTGGACAAATCATCGCGGCCGTTTTCACAAACCAAGGTGATACGTTAAAAGCAATTTTGGATGACAAGACGGGCAATTACTACGATGAAGAGGGACGCGCTATGAAGAAAGCCTTCCTACGCTCACCACTTGATTTTCGTCGCGTAACCTCCAACTTTAACCCAACTCGTCGCCACCCTGTGACGGGGAAAGTACGCGCTCACCGAGGCACCGATTATGCCGCGCCGGTTGGCACGCCTATTTGGGCCGCTGGTGATGGGGTGGTATTAAAATCAAGCTACAACCAATTTAACGGTAATTACGTATTTATTAAACACAGCAATATTTACGTGACCAAATATCTGCACTTAACACGTCGTATGGTCAAAACGGGCCAACGCGTGAAACAAGGACAAACCATTGGTACGCTGGGTGGCACAGGACGCGTAACGGGCCCGCATCTACACTATGAGTTTTTGGTCAATGGCGTGCATAGAAACGCGCGCACGGTAAAACTGCCGCAATCAAAATCATTGACGGGTAAAGCCAAACAAACCTTTATGGCTAACGCAGAAAATAGATTGAAGAACCTTGAACGTTATCGAGAATTGCTCGTCAATCATAAATAATTCATACCAACCTAGAGACGTAAGTGGTCAAATATTTGCGTTAGTTCGAATGATTAGAATGAACCGTTAAATGGAAAAAGCGCAGGGTGAACGTTCTGCGCTTTTTTATTAATTTTATTTTGTCACTCTCAAGCGAATAATGACCGAATCGGATCTGAGGCTCGAAATTATCCCATCGATTCCATCTTACCTTGCGCTCCAGGCTCTACTCCTGATTTCTCAGCCACAAGCGGAGCTTTCGTTACTTCTTCTTGCTCAACCTCTTTTCGTCCCAACATCAATAAACAAGGCGTCAAAACCAACGTCAATACCGTTGCAAAGGCGAGGCCACCAGAAACGGCGGTGGCAAGTTGTGACCACCACTGTGTACTTGGTGCTCCAAACTCCACCTTCTGATTAATTAAGTCGATATTCATCTCCAACACCATCGGCAACAAGCCAAGGATAGTTGTGACCGTCGTCAATAGGACCGGGCGCAAACGCTGTACGCCAGTGCGTAAAATGGCTTCACGTTTATCCAGGCCACGGCGACGTAATTGGTTAAACGTATCAATCAAGACGATGTTGTTATTTACCACGATCCCCGCAAGAGCGATAACACCAATGCCCGACATCACCACACCAAACGGGCGTTGGAAAATCAGCAAACCAGCAAAAACCCCCACTGTTGAGAACAATACCGCACTCAAAATCAAAAAGGCTTGATAGAAACTATTGAACTGAGTAATCAAAATCAACGCCATCACCACCAAGGCGACAAGGAAAGCATTCTGCAAAAATGCCGACGAGTTTTGTTGCTCTTCATTTTGCCCACGCAACTTAAACTCAACGCCATTAGGTAGTGATATCTCACTGAGCGCTTGCTCAATTTTAGGTAGCTCAAGTGCCAGGTTATAGCCCTCTTTGATGTCCGCTTTGATACTGATAATGCGTTGGCCATCAACACGGTGAATCGTATCTTGTTTGTGATCAGACACAATACTCGCAAAGTTCGTGATCGGAACCATGCCAAGCGCGGTTTTGACTCTCAGTTGATCAAACTTACCAATATCTCGCTTCTCTTCTGGATAACGAACAATGATATCAACCTCTTCATTTGAATCATCGGGTAAGTAATCCCCTATCCTTAAGCCATTAGTGACAAACTGCACCGTATTACCGACTAAGGTCGCATCAGCAGCAAAGCGAGAAGCATCATCACGACGAATATCGATTTGCCAATCAATACCCTCTTTACTCGAGTTGTCGCTGATATTGGTTAATGCCCCATAACCGTCGGCCCATTCACGCACCTGCTTCGCCCCCGCATCCAACTCATCAAGATTAAGTGATGACATTTCGATCACAAGGTCATGCTCAACCGGCGGCCCTGCGTCTGGGAACTTATATTCAATTTCAACGCCAGCATATTGGTCGGTTTGCTGTTTTAGATCGTCAATGATGTCTTTTACTTTGCGGCGATACTGCCAATCCACAGGCGTGATCTGAATTTGACCAATCTCATCATCGCCGCCAGTACGGGTGTACACGCTTTCAAACTCATCGTGCCCCATCATCATTTGTTCGATGTCGCGCATGATGTCATCTTTTTCATTGATCGAAAGATCACCATAGGAGCGCACTTTGACCGTAAAGAACGGAGGATCAACCTCAGGGAAAAATTCGGCGCCTAAACCGGCTTTGTTGTACGCCGTGCCCACACCAAGCGCTAAGGCGATCGCCAATAATAAAATTTTAATCGGATGGTTAATGGCGACGTTAAGCGTATGGTAATAAAGCTTGGTAATACCGGTCGCTTGCGAAAAGTCGCCATCATGTAAAGCCACCATACGCTGACGACTTTCAGAGGTCACATTTTGTGGTTTACCGAATAAGCCCCCCAGAACCGGAACAAACAACATCGCCATTACCAATGAGGCGGAGAGAGTGGCAATCAAGGTTAAGGGCAAATACTTCATAAACTCGCCCGTAACATCAGGCCAAAATAGCAAAGGGGCAAAAGCGGCTAAAGTCGTCGCGGTAGAAGCGGTAATCGGCCACGCCATCCGTTTAGCGGCATCGCGATAAGCTTGCTTTCTCGGCACGCCTTCTTGCATGCGTCGATCGGCAAATTCCGTCACCACAATGGCACCGTCCACCAGCATGCCTACGGCCATAATAAAGGCGAACAAAACAATAATATTGATGGTAATGCCAAACACCGACAGCGCTAACAACCCCGCCAAAAATGAACCGGGAATCGAGATGCCAACTAACATCGCGGTGCGCATACCTAAGATGGCAATGATGACGATCACCACCAAGATAATCGCCGACAATATGTTATTTTGCAGGTCGTTAAGCATCATCTTCACATCGTCTGATTGATCCCAAGTGTACTTAACCAACAAGTTATTCGGCCATTCTGGCAGCTTTTGTGCTTCTACCAGCACCGCTTTTACCAGCGCCACCGTTTCGATAATGTTCTCACCAGCACGCTTACTCACATCGAGCACCACCGCCGACTCTCCATCAAGGCGAGCGTAGCTTTCTGGATCACGGAAGGCGCGGCGCACCGTCGCGACATCCGCAAAAGTAATCACTTGTTTGCCATCGACCTTAATCGGCAACTCAAGCACATCTTTGAGCGAATCAAATACGGAAGGTACTTTTACCGAAAAACGACCATACCCGGTATCAACAAACCCGGCTGCGACCACGCGATTGTTCAGTGCGATTAAATTGTAAATATCCGCTTGATCAAGGCCATAGCTCTCCATCAATAAAGGGTCGACAATAATCTCAACGATGTCTTCACGATCCCCCGCAATGTTGACTTCCAACACTTGGCGATAACTTTCGAGCTTATCTTGTAAGCGGCGGGCAATTTGTACAATCGTGCGTTCCGGCACCGTGCCATACAACACTAACGATAAAACCGGTTCTTCGGATGCCAGTGTTACCTCATTAACCGTTGGCTCATCACTATCTTCAGGCAATTTTGGCTTGGCAAGATCGACCGCTTCACGCACATCCGCCATCGCTTTATTGAGATCCATCCCAACCGAAAACTCCAACATCACTGAGGCATGGCCTTCCGATGCGGTTGAAGTCATCTCTTTGACTCCCTCAATCGAACGTAGCTGTTGTTCAATCGGACGCACGAGTAGCCGCTCGGCATCAACCGGTGAAATACCTTGGTGGCCAACGGCAACATAAATGATCGGGATCGTAATGTCTGGGCTCGATTCTTTCGGGATCGTGATATAGGTAATCACACCGGCAATCAAAATAAACACCAATAGCACCAGCATGGTTCGCGTACGCGACAAGGCCGCATCGATTAAGCTAAACATACTGCCTCCTACTGTTGCGCTTGCTGAGCCGAAGCCTCAACGGCAATCACCTGGTCACCATCGCGCACAAAACCTTGTCCGGTGGTGATGATATTGACCTGCTCACCCAACCCGGTCAGCCACACGCCATCTTGTTCCGCTTTGACCAATTGGATAGGCACAAATTGTACTTTGTCCTGCTCAATCAGCGTTTTGATACCTAAATTGCCCACTTTATCCAACGCCAACATTGCTGGCGTCACCTTAACCGCCAATTGATCTTTGAGGTTTAATTCAACTTCGGTACTGACACCGGCAGGGATCCGTTGCTGTGGGTTATCAACTTCGATTTCTATCGGGAAGGTATTGGTCGAGGTAGAAGAGATTCGAGAAATATAGCGCACTCTTCCTTGTGTCTCTTGGCCGTGAATGAAACGTACCGTCGCGGTTTGATTCAGTTTTAAATCTTGAATATGGCGTTCGCTCACATCCGCCTCTATCACGATTTGACTAAGGTCAATCAAGGATGCGACCGGATCGCCGACCGCGGCGAAATCTCCCAGTTCAATATAGAGATGATCCACGATGCCCGAAAATGGGGCGGTCACCACCGTATTTCGCAACGCTAACTTGGCATTACTCACCATCGCTTTGGCTTCGATTTGCGCCGCTTGAGCATTGGCAAACGCCACTTCACCTTGTAAGCCTTTCTTTTTCAGTGACTGCGCGGCCTTATACTCTTTGACTCGCACATTGAGCATCGCTTGTGCGCGCTGCAGTTGAATGTCTAAATCACCTTTATCAATTTGGGCAATCACTTGACCACGTTTAACCACATCGCCTTTTCTTACCTGCAACGTAATGATTTTACCGGCGATTTCAGCACCGAGCTTCGCCTGACGATCTGGGGCTGTCCGCCCATACAGATCGATACTTTTGTGCACTTGCTGCGCCGTAAAAGTTTGGTAAGCCACTCTGGCCAGTGGGACAAGCGTTTCTTGTCCCGATTCCGGCGGTACTTCTTGGGCATCCGACGCCCCCATCGCAAGCCAAGTTGCCAATAACACAACCAAAGCCAATGACACGATATAAGGTCTTACTGACAGAAAACGAAAAATAGACGATTGGGCCATAACTATCCTTAGTAATACATAAGCGACCTTCCACTGCGCTTACGACATTGACCGACGGTTTGAAGTATGAAAAGAAGTGACACCATAGGTGTTGCAAGATTGTTAGAATAACAAGGCTAACTGGAATGACAAGTTTAGTTTTTGAGCAGGTAAAAATAGAACGTTCAAACATGATCGCAGTCTACATTTACTTATAAAATGATGAATTATTGACTTAATTTTGCCTAGAGAAGGCGTTGTGGAGGGGAGATGAAAAAGAAAAACCGCCTCGCGGCGGTTTCAACATACTGGCTTCATTTTCGCTTACACGCTAAACGATGCACCACAACCACATGTCGTGGTCGCATTCGGGTTATTCACGAAAAAGCGTGAACCCTCAAGACCTTCTGTATAGTCCACCATACCACCAATCAGGTATTGTAGACTCATTGGATCAACCACTAAGGTGACACCGCAGTTTTCAATCGTCGTATCGCCTTCATTGACGCTTTCGTCAAAGGTAAAGCCGTACTGGAAACCGCTGCAACCGCCACCTGTAATGTATACACGCAGCTTCAAATTTGGATTTTCTTCTTCAGCAATCAAAGCGTGCACACGCTTAGCGGCTGTATCAGAAAAGGTTAGGGGAATGTTGGCTTCGCTCACAACGACCTCTCTCACTTATGATCTGCCCTTCAAAACAACCTAATTGTTAGGTTCGTTTACAGCAGTTATCTTCTAATAATCTAGTGATTATCTAATACCTGAGTGCAGCGTTCAAGTATTCACCAATAATCGTTGAATATTTCTCTTCTTTTCGCTGTGAGCTTTGATCCGATTTACGCTGAATTGGCCTCAATTTAACCACAATGTGTGGGAAAACATTTCGTGCGTTCTTTTTGACAGGTACAATGCCAGCCTAATTGGTCCGAGCAATCAAAAGAGGATATATCAATGACCAAATCAGCAGACTTATATCAAAAAGCACAGAAGACAATCCCTGGTGGTGTGAACTCACCTGTGCGTGCATTTAACGGTGTGGGTGGCGCTCCTATCTTCGTTGAACGCGCTGATGGCCCTCTTATTTTTGACGCGGACGGCAAAGCATACATCGACTATGTCGGTTCTTGGGGTCCAATGATTCTAGGCCATAACCACGCACTGATCCGCCAAGCCGTTATCGATGCAGCTCAGCGTGGCTTAAGCTTTGGCGCGCCAACTGAACTTGAAATCAACATGGCTGAGCTAGTAACTGAACTTGTCCCTTCAATGGAACAAATTCGTATGGTGAGCTCAGGTACAGAAGCGACCATGAGTGCTATCCGCCTTGCTCGTGGCTTTACTGGTCGCGATAAAATCATGAAATTTGAAGGCTGTTACCACGGCCACGCCGACAGCCTACTGGTAAAAGCAGGTTCTGGCGCATTAACGCTGGGTCAACCAAGCTCACCTGGTGTTCCGGCTGATTTCGCGAAATACACGCTAACAGCAACCTTTAACGATCTTGATTCAGTACGTGAGCTATTTGCCGCAAACAAAGGTGAAATCGCGTGTATTATCGTTGAGCCAGTGGCAGGCAACATGAACTGTATCCCACCGGTTGCGGGATTCCACGAAGGTCTACGCGAAATCTGTGACCAAGAAGGCGCACTACTGATTTTTGATGAAGTGATGACGGGTTTCCGTGTTGCTCTGGGCGGCGCTCAAGCACACTACAACATCAAGCCTGACCTAACCACACTCGGCAAAGTCATCGGTGGTGGTATGCCAGTTGGTGCGTTTGGTGGCCGTAAAGACGTCATGCAATACATCGCGCCAACAGGCCCGGTTTACCAAGCAGGCACCTTATCAGGTAACCCTGTCGCGATGGCGGCAGGCTTTGCTTGTTTGAATGCACTACGCGCGGAAGGCAATGAAGCGCGTCTTGCTTCTGTCACGAAGCAATTAGCAGACGGTTTTAAACGTTTAGCAGACAGCCATAACATCCCATTGGTGGTAAACCAAGTTGGCGGTATGTTTGGTTTCTTCTTTACGGATCAAGAGAGCGTGACCTGTTTTGCCGATGTAAACCGATGTGATGTTGAACGCTTTAAGCGTTTCTTCCACTTAATGCTTAAGCACGGTGTTTACCTTGCTCCTTCTGCATTTGAAGCGAGCTTCACTTCGCTTGCTCACGGCAGCAAAGAAATTGACGCGACACTTGAAGCGGCAGATCGCTGTTTTGCCATCCTTGCTCAAGGCGAATAATTTTTCGTTAACCTCCGTTTGACTCAAAAAGGCGCACTGACTAATCAAGTGCGCCTTTTTCTTTCCATTTTCGGTTAGATGCTGCCTTCAACGTGCCAAGATCGTGGCTCAGCATCATTGCCAATGGAACAGAACTAAAAGCCCAAGGATCACGCACAGAATTGAAAACCAGGGTATCGAACGTCGTCGTTTTTCTGCACAACCACCTTTTTCATTATTACAACAACCCATAACTATCTCATTTATTGCTAAGTGACTATTTTCACGTCATTATAATTGAATACTTATTAACATTGGGACCGCTTGTGTCAAATAAAGTTAACATTACCTCTGGCCACTGGGTACTAGTTGCCGCGCTTCTTGCCTCCGGCTTTGCCTGTTTTTTACTGCTAGAACCGTATATCAACTCGATTGTTATGGCGTTCATCATTTCGCTATTGATGTTCCCTATCCATGGTTGGATCGAAGGTAAACTGCCGAATCACAAGAACCTTGTCTCACTACTTTCCTGTATTGTTTTAACTTTTATTATTGTTATCCCGTTATTATTTGTATTTGCGGCTATCGTGCAACAAGGCACCCTATTCTCGCAAAACGTTTACTATTGGGTAACCCATGGTGGCATCCAAGAAATATTCGCCCACCCTTTGGTCGTAAAAGGCTTAAAGTTAGTTAATACCTACTTACCTTTTGACACGATTAACCCTCAAGAAATTGCGCAAAAAGTGGCAGAGTTTGCCACCACATTTGGCAGTAACATTGTCGGTATCAGCGCGAAAATCCTTGGTGATGCGACCAACTTTTTGATGTCCTTCTTCTTGATGTTATTCGTCTTGTTCTTCCTCTTGCGCGATCATGACAAAATCATCTCAGCCATTCGCCACATCCTGCCGTTGTCGCGTAGCCAAGAAGACCGATTACTGAATGAAGTTGAGAACGTCGCGAAATCAGCGGTGATGGGCTCATTTTTAACCGCGATCGCTCAAGGCCTTGCGGGTGGCCTCGGTATGTGGATTGCAGGATTCCCTGGTCTATTCTGGGGAACGATTATGGGCTTTGCATCGTTTATTCCCGTCGTTGGTACCGCCCTTATTTGGATTCCTGCCGTGAGTTACCTATTCTTAACCGGCGATTCAACGTGGGCTATTTTCCTACTCGTTTGGTGCATTGCCATTGTGGGTTCAATTGATAACTTATTGCGACCACTTCTGATGCAAGGAAGCGCAGGCATGAATACCCTGATGATCTTCTTCTCGTTGTTGGGTGGTTTGCATCTATTTGGCCTAATGGGCCTAATTTATGGGCCAATCATCTTTGCTGTCACCATGGTTCTGTTTAATCTTTATGAAGAAGAGTTCTCAGACTTCCTTGATTCACAAGACAAAAAGTAACCATCAAATAACCACGGCCTAATTTAGAGTCGGACAGTTTCAAGTGAGGGAGGATTATGAGAGAATCCTCCCTCTTTTTTTTCTGTCGAGCGCACTATGTCTGCTTATATTGCCCCAAGCCAAATCGCTGAGCGCCAACTTGCCTACTTTGCAGGTAAACACGTATTAGTGGCTGGCGAAGCTGAAGATCTCTTTCCCGTTGAATTAGCCAAGCACTGTGAGTCAGTCACCGTATTCACGACTAACTACGGCTACTATCGTCAGTTAAAATCGCATTCCAGCATCACCGCTGTATTTGGTGCAGAATTTGACCAGCAGACTAATGCCGATATGCTGCTTCTATACTGGCCAAAAGCCAAAGCGGAAGCGGAATACCTTCTCGCCATGCTCATGGCGAAGCTCGGCGAAAACACTGAAATTGCCGTGGTGGGTGAGAATCGCTCTGGAATTAAGAGCGTAGAAAAGATGTTCCAATCTTACGGGGTCGTAAAGAAATATGACTCTGCGCGTCGCTGCTCATTTTACTGGGGGCAATGCACTCAACAAGCCGCACCTTTTCACATGGATGCTTGGTTCAAAAGTTATCATGTCGATTATCAAGGTACCGCGCTGACCATTAAGAGTTTACCTGGCGTATTCAGCCATGGTGAGTTTGATATTGGCAGCAAACTGTTGCTCGACACTTTGCCATCACTCAACGGCAAAGTGCTTGATTTCGGTTGCGGCGCAGGGGTTATCGGCAGCGTGATGGCGATACTCAACCCTGATATTGAGCTTGAAATGTGTGACATCAGCGCCCTGGCTGTTGAGTCATCCAAAGCGACCTTAGCGGCCAATGGCTTGCAAGGTAAAGTCTTTGCTTCTGATATTTATTCCGATAGTTGTGATGACTACCAATTCATCATTAGTAATCCGCCTTTCCATTCAGGCCTTGATACCAGCTACAGCGCAACGGAAACACTGCTCGCGCAAGCGCCAAAGCAATTATCCGCGTCTGGATCATTAATCATTGTGGCGAATAGTTTCTTAAAATATCCGCCAATTATTGAACTGGCATTTGGAAATTGCGAGACGCTAAATAAGACCAGTAAATTCACCATCTACGCAGCAAAAAAATAACCTTCAGCCCAGAATCTCTCAGATTCTGGGCTTTTTTACGTCAATTTAAATAAAATTGCGCCTGTTACCACGCTTTCAATGTTACTTACTTGTCAAAGTAAAAAAACTCGTTAATTTTGTCATTTCAGGAAATTCAACGTTTTTAACACCGAGATATGTTCGCTCGGTCCTCATGGAAAGTCGTCCTCTTATCATGTTCAAGCTGTATAGAAAACAAAGATTTAAACGCCTGCAAAATACATTGATGTTGGCCTTTTTAGCACTCAGTATCACGCCGTTAACGGTGATTGCCCTTTTCTTCCTTCATTCTCATAGCCAAGATTTGCAAGAGCAAAGCACCTCGCATTTGCTCTCGGTGCGTGATAGCAAGCACCAACAAATCCTCGACTATCTGGATGCTCGCGAATCTGAGGTCATGGGCTTTGTTCGTTCTGAATTAGCGTATGCCAGCGGCGGTCGATTCTACGGCTTGGTTAATGCGTTCCAAAGCCTTGGGTTGACGACCGAAGAAGCACAAGAATATGCGCAAAAACGCTACATTCAAGGCTCTGGGGATCAAGTTAAAACGTCAATATTGCCTCAATCGGATATTTTTAACGGTACCGAGCGCTATCGCTTATTGCATACCCGCTATCATCGCGCGTATCTGGAATTATTAAAGCGTTCAGATTTTGATGACATTCTGCTGGTCGATATCAACGGTAACGTCACGTACTCTATTTATAAACATGCGAACTTCGGTACTAACCTTTTGACCGGTAAGTACAAAGACGACAACCTAGGCCTTGCCTTTCAAAAGCTGCGTCAAAACGTAACGTCGGTACGCAAAACCAACGAAGATTACACGCCCGTTATTTTTTCTGATTTTGACACCTATAACGGCAAGTCCTACGCCTGGATTGGCGCGCCTATCGTCCAGCAGGGCTATCTTCACAGCTATGCCATGTTCCGATTACCCAACAACAGTTTGACCAAATTAATTGCCGACAATAATAATGTCTGGTCAATTAAAACCTTGTTGGTCGGCGAAGACTACACTCCTCGTACCCTGGCTTACGGACAAGAGGACGTAGATAACAACTTAGCGTTAGTTGAACATGCGTTTACCAACCCAGCCTCCGTGGGCACATTTGTGAACGCGCAAAATGAAGAGATCATTGCAGCCTTTAGCCACATTGAAACCAAAGGTCTTAATTGGGCACTGGTGGTTGAAGTTCTTGAAAAGGAAGCGTTTGCACGAGTCCGTCAATTAGAGAGCTTATTTATTTTCGCGATGCTTTTTGCCATCATTTTGGTGGTCATCGCGTCACACTACCTCTCAAACTTTATTACTTCGCCGCTCTTAAAACTGACTTGGTCAGCAGAAAAAGCCTCTGCAGGCGATCTTAACGCAGAAATCAACACGGAACGAAAAGATGAAATCGGCCGCCTCGCCGTCTCTTTTGAGCGTATGCAACGGTCAATTCGAGAAAAAATACACTTAATTCGTGAGCAAAATGAAGAGCTTGAAGACAATATTAAGCTCATTCAGAACAAGAACGATGAACTGCTACTGGCCAATAAACTGAAAGATGAGTTTCTCGCCACTACCTCGCATGAACTTCGAACACCATTGCACGGTATGGTTGGCATTGCCGAAGCATTAATTTCAGGAGCCAATGGCCCTATCACTGCCGATCATAAATATCAGCTTGATATCATCATTAGCAGCGGCCAACGCTTAACAACGCTGGTGGATGATTTACTCGACTACCACAAAATGCGCTACGGCAATTTGGACATCGAAACGTCAGGGGTGGATTTATCTGGGGCAACACGCTTAGTGTTAGAACTTTCCTCACATTTGTTGGGAAATAAACAGATCCGCATCATAAACCAAGTTCCGACGGAACCGGTTTGGGTCGCCGCCGATCCACAGCGCCTTGAGCAAGTACTCTACAATTTGGTGGGTAATGCCATCAAATATACCCGAGAAGGCAAGATTGTCATTTCCGCCAATGTGGTTGATGACAAAATTCGTGTACAAGTGGTGGATACAGGTCAGGGTATCCCTGCCGATCAAATCGAACATATTTTCGAACCATTAATTCAAGCGGGCGATGACGCCAGTCGATACCGCCAGGGTGCTGGGCTAGGCCTCTCCATTAGCCGTCAATTAATCGAATTAATGAATGGTTCTCTCTATGTCAGTAGTCAACCTATGGTCGGCACGACTTTCAGCTTCACATTGCCTATCGCTACCGAAGAGCAAATCGCGCAAGCCAGTCTTTGCGATAGTATTCACTTTAAAGCACCAGAAAATCACGAATTAGGTGAAGCGCAAACGAATAGCTTGCCTGAAAATCCAGAGGGGCAATTATTATTAGTGGTGGATGATGAGCCCGTCAATTTGCGTGTACTTGATAGCTTTTTAAGAATTGCGGGATATCGCGTTCGCACCGCCAAAGACGGATTTGAAGCGTTACAACAAATTGAACAAGAAACGCCGGAGTTGGTGTTACTGGATGTCATGATGCCCGGGCTAAGTGGTTATCAAGTCTGTGAAACTATTCGTGAAAATTACAGCCACTCACAACTTCCCGTGATTATGCTTACGGCGTTAAATCAGCCTGACGACCGTATTCGAGGCTTTAACTCGGGCGCGAATGACTACTTATCAAAGCCGTTCAATAAACAAGAACTTGCCGCACGTATCCTTGTGCATCTATCCGCTAGCCAAGCGGAGCAACGCAAAGCAGAAAACCAGCGTCTACAACTGGAACTCAAACAGCGCGCCGCTGTAGAAGCAAGCTTATTAGAGACACAAGGTCGCTTATTAGAGCAACTAGAATCCGCTCCGGAGGCGATTATCTGCATCCGAGATGACGGTCGAATTCGATTTGCTAATGAAGCTGCAGCACGACTATTCAAGCGCAACACAGAACAATTGAAGCGTTCAAATGCGGATGAAATATTGGGGCCGAAATTCCTTGATATCGAACAGGAGCACTATTGCGGGAAAGTGGACATCTATGTTGACGATACTCGCCAGCACTTAGACGCTGACATCCTAAGATTGCCACTCGAATCGGGCCTTAAATCGATGTATATCTTTGATAATGGTGGCGGTGCGAATGCTGTTAGGATTAATAATCTTGAAACCGCAATTGAAGCACTGTCTAGCTACGCTTTCGATGGCGACAAAGGCAAACTGCAAGAACTTAAGGAGCTGGGGGGCGAATTTACACGCCTAGCGGATAGAGTGACGGGTGAGCATAAATCCAAACAAGAGATCATGCGTGAAGTGTTAGTTGATGCGATGACTTCAGCCATCAATTACTGGGAGAATAGTTCCGGCCAAACCAAGTTTGCTTTTGCAGAGCAAAGTGGCCTATGGCGCGTCTACCTCGACCGCAGCACCTTGCAGACACGTACGTTAGATAAATATCTGCGTATCGAAACGCTGCCTAAGACGCCACGTTGGCGAACCGTTCTTAGCTCGTTGGAATACATCTTAGAAAATTGCCACGAAATGAATGCTGAACGAATTATTATTGAAGAGTTACGAGACAAACTGCAGCACTTACTGACCAGTTAATTATCGTTCCTCATTCATCTAGCCCGTCCGTTGACGGGCTTTTTTTTCGTTCAAAAAATTCATTTCATTGCCAATATCACACGTAAAAAACGCCGCTCTTATAGGCATTATCCATTTGATATTGAGCCCATAAAAGGAGGCAAAAACGCTAAAATCCATTTAAAAACAAAAAAGACAACGTAATTGCGAACCCAATCACAACAATTCGTTACTTTAAAATTAGCGTAGTGAAATAACCCCAAAACACTCGAGTGACCAAGGTCTCACGCCACAATAAACCCGAAAGAGCACAATAGCAAAAGCCGCCCAAGCAGTAGTAACCACTAACCTACAAGACTTGACTCACCATTATATGCGACAGACTTCAAAGTGCATTTTTTGACCGAAATTTACAGTCAGCGCAATTAATTGACGTTATTGACGTTGAACACTCTGGTTTTAACGTTTTTAACGGGAATGCCAATTGCTAAACCTACGGATTCAGTGTTTTCTAGGGGTGCTTAAGGTCTACAGGCCACTCATGTTTCCCAACAACCTCTGACGTTGCGAAATAGTTTCTGAGGTAGGCCTTGGCGAGTGTTCATCAATTGATAACATTCATCCATTAGTGAAATGAAAGCAAATAGTAAGGAACAGCTATGCTTGCCAACATTAAAAAAACTGCACTAGCAACAGCGATTATCGCAACAGCAACTACTGGTTTTGCATCAGTAGCAACAGCAGCAGAAAAAAGTGAACTAACGATCCACCCTAAAGAGTACACAACTTTTGTACGTAACTTTAACCCGTACCTAGGCGCAACTAACCTACACACGACTCGTGACTTCCTATACGAGCCGCTAGTAGTCTTCAACGAAATGCACGGCAACACGCCTGTATTCCGTCTAGCTGAAGGTTTTACCGTTTCTGACGACCTATTAAGTGTTGTTTTCGATATCCGTAAAGGCGTTAAATGGTCTGACGGCGAAACATTCAACGCTGATGACGTTGTTTACTCTTTTGAACTAGTAAAAGAAAAACCTGAACTAGACCAAAGTGGTATCAATGCTTGGGTAACTAGCGTAGAAAAAGTTAACGACTACCAAGTTAAATTTAACATCAAAGAAGCAAACTCAAACGCTGCTTACGAAATTGTTAAAGTACCTGTAGTTGCTGAACATATCTGGAGCAAAGTAAAAGATCCATCAACGTTCACAAACGAAAATCCAGTAGGTACTGGTCCGTTTACTGAAATTGATACCTTTACTCCACAGCTTTACACTCAGTGTCGTAACCCTCAATACTGGGATGCAGATAACCTAGAAGTTGACTGTCTACGCGTTCCTCAAATCGCGAACAACGACCAGTTCCTAGGTAAAGTTGTAAACAGCGAAATGGACTGGACTTCATCGTTCGTTCCAGATATCGACCGTACTTACGCAGCAGCAAGTCCTAACCACCAATACTGGTACCCGCCATCAGGTACACAGTCATTCGTCGTTAACTTTAAGCACCCAGATGCAGTTAAGAACGAAGCGTTAACTAACGTTGACTTCCGTCGCGCATTCTCTATGGCTATTGACCGTCAAACTATTATCGACATCGCATTCTACGGCGGCGGTACAGTGAATGACTTCGCTTCTGGTCTAGGTTACGCATTTAAGACTTGGTCTGACGAAGAAACTCACGCTAAATACAAAGGCTTCAACACGTACGACGTTGAAGGTGCTAAAGCGCTACTAGCGAAAGCTGGCTTTAAAGATGTGAACAAAGACGGTTTCGTTGACACTCCATCAGGTAAGTCTTTCGAGCTTCTAATCCAATCTCCAAACGGTTGGACTGACTTCAACAACACAGTTCAACTTGCCGTTGAGCAACTCGCTGAAGTTGGCATCAAAGCAAAAGCACGTACTCCAGATTTCTCTGTGTACAACCAAGCGATGCTAGAAGCAACGTACGACGTAGCATACACCAACTACTTCCACGGTGCGGATCCACACCTATACTGGAACAGTGCTTACAACTCAGCACTTCAGTCTGGTGACGGCATGCCACGCTTTGCTTTGCACTACTACCAAAACGACAAGCTAGATGGTCTACTTAACAGCTTCTACAAAACAGCTGATAAGACTGAACAGCTAGACATCGCACACGGTATCCAGCAAATCATCGCTTCTGACCAAGTAACGATTCCAGTAATGTCTGGTGCATACATGTACCAATACAATACAACTCGCTTCTCTGGTTGGTGGAACGAAGAAAATCCTAAGGGTCGTCCAAACATTTGGGACGGTATCCCTGAGCGTCTACTACACGTACTGGACCTAAAACCAGTTAAGTAAGTTAGACATTCAATATAGCGGCGCACATTCTGTGCGTCGCCTATCCCCCTCCTGTTAGCAATGTATGGTATGGCGCTCTGCGTCAGGGGATTTTTTACGCTCAAATTTGTAGTTTCGCTGGGCGACCTGACACCAGGAACAGGGAAAATCTGGGTGAGTAAGGGTAAGTTATGGGTTATTTTTTAAGACGTTTGTCATTTTATTTTGTCGCTCTTTTAGTCGCGGCAACATTGAACTTTATTATTCCACGAGCAATGCCTGGTGACCCCGTTACCATGATGTTTGCTAACGCTTCGGTTCAGGTAACACCTGAGCGTATTGAGGCAATGAAACAACTACTTGGCTTCGTAGATGGTCCAATTTGGATACAATACTTTGCCTACATGAAAAACATTCTTAGCTGGGAGCTGGGTACTTCGATTCAATTCTACCCTCTATCAGTAAACACTCTACTTGGCGGTGCATTTGGCTGGTCTCTATTCCTAGCAGGTACTGCAGTAGTTCTTTCATTCTCTCTTGGCTCAATCTTAGGTATCTACGCAGCTTGGAAACGCGGCAGTAAATATGACGCATTTATCACTCCAGGCATGCTTGTTATCCAAGCGGTACCTCAAGTTGTTATCGCCATGATTGCTCTATTTACCTTTGCGATTGGACTTAAATGGTTCCCAACCGGTTACGCGTACACGCCTGGTACATCTCCGGATTGGACAAGCTTTGAGTTCATCAAAGATGTCGCTTATCACGCAGTACTACCGCTGGTGTGTGCAACCATCGTTCAAATTGGTGGCTTCTTGGTCAACATGCGTAACAACATGATTAACCTGCTAGCAGAAGACTACATCACGATGGCAAAAGGCAAAGGCTTAAGCGAGAAACGCATTGTCTTTAACTACGCTGCACGTAACGCGATGCTACCAAGTGTAACGGCACTTTCAATGGCTCTTGGTATGGCAATCGGTGGTCAGTTGATTATCGAAATCATCTTTAACTACCCAGGTCTAGGTTCTGTTCTATTCAACGCAATCAAAGCACGTGATTACCAAGTACTTCAAGGTCAGCTACTTATCATGACATTGTTCATGCTGTTCTTTAACCTGCTTGCAGACATGCTTTACGTAGTTCTTGACCCTCGCCTACGTAAGGGAGGCAAATAATTATGAAAGGTATTTTTAAACTTATCACCGGTAACCCGATGGCATTGGTCGGAAGTATCATTCTCAGTGCTTTCATTTTGATGGCCATTTTTGCACCACTACTAGCAAAGCATGCGCCAGATAAACGCAGCGGTAATCCACATGAATACCCATCAGCGTTAGTAAAAGCGGCACAGACAAACCCTGATGGCTGGGTGGCAACAAACCTGGCTGATGACCGCCGTACTTTGGCAATGTCAAAGAAAGCGGATCACGTAATGGGTACATCTCGTATGGGCCGTGACGTGTGGTCTCAGTTTGTACACGGTTCACGCGTATCGCTATCTGTTGGTTTTGGCGCGGGTATCACCGTTTGTTTCCTGGCGACGGTTATCGGTATCTCGGCGGGTTACTTTGGTGGTCGTATTGATGACTTCCTAACCGCAGCAATGAACATCATGCTGGTTATCCCACAATACCCATTGCTGTTCGTACTGGCGGCATTTATCGGTGAGGCAGGGCCACTAACCATTGCGATGATAATCGGCTTTACCGCCTGGGCTTGGGGGGCACGTGTTATTCGCTCTCAAACTCTTGCCCTACGTGAAAAAGAGTTCGTTAAAGCAGCTGAAGTATTGGGTGAATCTTCATGGCGCATCATCTTTGTTGAGATTTTGCCAAACCTTATCCCTATCGTAGGCGCAAGTTTCATCGGTTCTGTAATGTACGCAATCATGATGGAAGCCACCATTTCGTTCCTAGGTCTTGGTGACCCGAACACTGTTAGCTGGGGCATCATGTTGTACAACGTACAAACGTCGTCTTCTATGCTAATCGGCGCGTGGTGGGAACTGCTTGCACCTTGTTTGGCTCTTATTTTCTTGATGACTGGCCTAGCTCTGCTTAACTTCGCCGTGGATGAAATTGCCAACCCGCAACTTCGCTCGCACAAAGGCATGAAGCGTTGGAAAAAACTTGCTGAGCAAGACCACAAAGAGCGTGAGCCTGAACTGCCACCACAAAATGCACTTTGGAGCGGAGATAAATAATTATGACAGCCCCACTAATTTCCGTCCGCAACCTTTGCGTTGACTACATCACAGCCGCGGGCGATGTCCGCGCCTGTAACAATGTAAGTTTTGACCTAGCACCAGGTGAAGTCTTTGGTCTAGCTGGTGAATCTGGTTGTGGTAAATCAACGGTTGCTTTCTCGCTAATGCGTCTACATAAGCCGCCAGCGTTTATCACCAGCGGTGAGGTGATTTTCAATGGCGAAAATATCCTCAATTACAGCGATGAACGCATGCAATCGTTCCGCTGGAGCGAGATGTCGATGGTGTTTCAAAGTGCGATGAACGCACTAAACCCAGTATTGACGATGGAAGAGCAGTTCTGTGACGTGATTATGCGCCACACCAACATGACTCGTGAGCAAGCAATCCGACGCGCAGAAGGTTTATTGGAAATCGTTGATATCCACCCTAACCGCTTAACGGATTTCCCTCACCAGTTTTCCGGTGGCATGCGTCAACGCTTGGTTATCGCGATTGCATTAGCGCTTAACCCAAAAATGATCATCATGGATGAACCGACAACAGCACTAGACGTTGTGGTTCAGCGTGAGATTCTACAAAAGATTTATGCACTAAAAGAAGAGTTCGGCTTCTCGATTCTGTTTATTACTCATGACCTTTCATTAATGGTCGAGTTCTCAGACCGTATCGGCATCATGTACTCAGGTGAATTGATCGAAGTTGCTCCATCGAAGGAAATTTTAACTAGCCCTTATCACCCGTACACCAAAGGGCTGGGAAGTTCATTCCCTCCATTAACTGGACCGAAAACCAAGCTGACGGGCATTCCTGGCAACCCATTGAACTTGCTAGAAATTCCACAAGGCTGTCGTTTCCAGGCACGTTGTGACCGTGTACATGACAAATGTACTCAAGTGGCTACGCAGTTAAGAGAGATTGAGCCTCGTCATTTTTCAAACTGCCACCTTTATGGTGAGCCAATTGCCCAGACCAAAATCTAGCAATTAATAAAGAAAACTAAGAATTTCTGGAGTCAATTATGAGCAAAGCATATGGCGAATTACTGATTGAGGGTAAAAATCTTATCAAAGATTTTCCAATCAGTAGTAACGCTCTAAAACAACCAATGATGCGTGCGATTAACGACGTATCATTCAAAATGTACAAAAGTCGTGGCCTTGCGGTTGTAGGTGAGTCTGGTTCAGGTAAATCAACCACCGCCAAAATGATCGCAAAAATGTATGCGCCAACATCAGGTACGATCGAATACAAAGGTCGTGACATTCTTGATATTTCGTCTAAAGCCGATCTTATGCACTACCGCGAAGGCGTGCAAATGGTGTGGCAAGACCCGTTTGGTTCATTGAACCCAACGCACAACATCTTCCACCACATTGCTCGCCCACTCTTGATTCATAAAAAGATCAAGCCTGGCAATCAAAAAGAACTGGAAGAGCGCGTTTACGATTTGCTAGAGCAAGTTGGCTTGATCCCACCAAAAGAAACAGCGGAAAAATACCCGCACCAACTTTCCGGTGGTCAACGTCAGCGTGTCAACCTCGCGCGTAACATCGCCGTTGGTGCTGAAGTGGTTCTTGCAGATGAACCAACGTCAATGCTCGACGTTTCAATTCGTGCTGGTGTTCTTAACCTGATGGAAGAGATGAAGTTTGAGAAAGAAATGTCTCTGCTTTACATCACCCATGACATCGCAACAGCACGTTACATCGCTGAAGATATTGCGGTTATGTATGTCGGTCACATGGTTGAATGGGGTGACACTGAAGAGATCATTCATGATCCTCAACACCCATATACGCAATTATTGGTTTCTGCCGTACCCGATCCAAGCAAGTCAATTCATACCGAATTGAAAGGCAATAAAGGGGAGATTCCTCTTTGGACTCCTCACTCAGTAGGTTGCCCTTTTGCTGGCCGTTGTACTCATGTCACTGATAAATGTCGTGAACGCCTACCAAGCGTAACGCAGTTATCTGAAAACCACTTTGTGCGCTGTTATCTCTACGAAGACTAAGCACACAAGAGCCAAGAGAACGAATCTCTTGGCTCTCATAATTTACCCATGTCATTAAAGAATTTTTTGCGGAGATATCAATGCTGCTAATTACTAACCATATTGGTTATGAATCCCTTGGGCCAAAGCAGGCTGTTTTGATGACGAAAAAGACGCGCCAGTCGACTACCACTGCCTTGCTGGTGTGCGCTGATAGTCATCAAACAGTAGCAACGTTACATGTCCAAAAAGGCAGTAAAGTCGCTCATTGGCACCAAGGGAATTTTTTTCGCATTGATTTTTCTGATTTTCAAACACCTGGTAATTACTACTTACGCTTTGACAATATTCGTTCAGAAGTGTTCGAGATTGGCCAAGGCGTATTGATGCAACACACGTTCTCTGACGTGCTGCACTATTTCAAATCTCAACGCTGTGGCGGTATTTTCGATAAGCAAGATAAGCAAGCTCGCCTACTCGGTAGCGACGAAACCATCGATGCGCATGGCGGTTGGTATGATGCGTCTGGTGACGTCAGTAAATACTTAAGTCATTTATCTTACGCTAACTACTTCAATCCTCAACAAACCCCTATGGTGGTTTGGAACATGCTTAAAGGGCTTGAGTTAGCAAGTGAGAATGAAAAATTTGCGTCATATTCTCGCGTACGCCTTATAGAAGAAGCACTATTCGGCGCTGATTTCTTGATGAGAATGCAAAGCCCACAAGGCTTCTTTTACATGACCGTTTTTGATAAATGGTCTAAAGATATCAACCAACGCGAAATCTGTGCTTATGCCACTCAACAAGGCCATAAGTCCGAAGATTATCAAGCAGGCTTTAGACAAGGTGGTGGCATTTCAATTGCTGCACTTGCTGCCGCCGCTCGCCTTAATGTGACAGGCGACTTCTCCGCTCAAGAATACTTACTCGCGGCAGAAAAAGGTTATTGGCATCTAAAAGAAATGAATAGCCAATATCTCAATGATGGTGAAGAAAACATCATTGATGAATACTGTGCATTATTAGCGACGGTTGAGCTTTACCGTACAACTCAAAATAGTGATTTCCTGGCAGAAAGCCGCATTTGGGCACAAAGACTCGCCCAGCGTCAAATGTCAGATGACAAATTCGACCACTATTGGTCAGCAAACCAAGATGGCACACGTCCATACTTTCACGCAGCGGAAGCCGGATTACCCGTCATTGCATTATGTGAATACCTCGCGTTTGAAAGTGACCCAGCCTTAAAGCAAAGCATTGAACAAGTGGTTGCACAAGCGATTGACTTTGAACTAACGATTTCTCACCAAGTGGCGAATCCATTTGGTTACCCACGCCAATATGTTAAACCGGTTAATGATGAAAAGCGTGCCGCTTTCTTTGTCGCTCACGACAATGAGACGGGTTACTGGTGGCAGGGTGAAAATGCGCGTCTAGGCTCTTTGGCGACCATGGCTTTCCTAGCGAAAAACTACGCGAAAGATGCAACACAGCAACAAAAACTGATTGAATTTGCTCAAAATACATTGAATTGGATCGTGGGACAGAACCCATACAACATGTGCATGCTCGATGGTCACGGCCACAATAACCCCGATTACTTACCACATTTAGGCTTCTTTAATGCCAAAGGTGGCGTTTGTAACGGAGTAACGGGTGGCTTTGAAGATGAAGAGGATATCGCTTTCAACCCCGCGAAGCAGAAAGATGACATGCTGCAAAACTGGCGTTGGGGTGAACAATGGATCCCTCACGGAGCGTGGTACTTACTCGCGATCATCTGTCAATTTGATCATTTTGACGGCTTAGAGGGTTAACGTCATGACGCTATACCATGTGGGTATTGATGGAGGAGGCACCTCTTGCCGTGCTCGAATTCGTGATGAACAGAAAGCGCTTATTGGCGAAGCGAAAAGTGGCAGCGCCAACATCATGCTGGGCACCGAGATTGCCATGGCTTCGATTGTCGAAGCGATCACCTTAGCAGCGAAACAAGGTGGACTCAGCGAAAAAGATTTCGCTGACATGCACGTCGGTTTAGCACTGGCGGGGGCCGAACATAAAGCCTCATGGCAACAATTTATGGCGCAATCACACCCGTTTGCTTCACTAACACTGAATACTGATGCTTACGGTGCGTGCATTGGTGCGCATAACGGTGACGATGGCGCAATCATGATTGGCGGCACGGGCTCATGTGGCATCTATCTTAAAGGTGGCGAGCAACATGTGGTGGGCGGTCGTGAGTTTCCGATATCCGATCAAGGTGGCGGCGCAGTCATGGGGCTTCGTTTAATTCAACAAGTCTTACTTGCGTACGATGGCATCGTAGAAAAGACCCCGCTTGCCAGCCATGTTTTAAGTCACTTCAACAACGATGTCGATGCGATTGTCGAATGGTCAAAGGGCGCAATACCAAAAGACTACGGTCAATTTTCTCCGGCGATTTTTGAGCATGCTTACCGTGGTGATGCTCTTGCCATTTCGATGCTAAAACTTACGGCAGCGGATATCGAGATGTACCTCATCGCATTAAATAAGAAAGGCGCAACACGTATTTGCTTGATGGGTAGTATTGCTGAACGCATTCAAAATTGGCTTTCACCGCCAGTTCAGCAATGGATTGTCGCCCCTCAATTTGATGCAATTGAAGGCGCAATGATGTTTGCAGGCAAACCAGAGCATAATCTGTATTAAGGATTTATATATGAGCTATCGTGTTGATCTTACCGTTCTCTCCGAGCAAAAACAGTTTTGTCGCTTTGGTTTAACATTGCACAACTTATCAGACCAAGATCTGGTGGATTGGACGCTGCAATTCATTATTGATCGACACATTTTGCCGGACAGTTTTACCCATGCTGAAATACGTCAAATCGGTAGTTTTTGTACGGTGACGCCTGACGTTATCGTATTGGAAGCCAATGCTCACTATTATTGTGAATTTAGCATCAATACGGCTCCGCTACGTTTCTACACCGATGGTTTTAAAGACGCACTTGTCGTAGAGAAAAATGGTCAAGTATCGCATCCTGTGAGTCTCACGCCGATTTCTCTCGCTTCCCCTTATCGTGACCGCAGTTCTGTTCCTGAGGTTGAAGCCTCCCAATGCGCGTTGATCCCTAAGCCAAATAACATCCTCCATATGGATGGTCACTATTTATTATCGCCAAACAGCCAAATTACCTTACAGGCGAATCTGGCAGAAAAAGCGGCGACTTGGCTACAAATTGAATTGGATTCTCTATACGCGTTTAAGACGCATCCCATTGGTCACAGCGACATATTATTCCGCAATAATCCAACGTTAGACGAAGGTGAATATACCCTGACCGTGAGTCATTCTGGGATTCGCTTAGAGGCGGGCTCAACGGCGGGTTTTGTTCATGCCAGTGCGACATTGCTGCAGCTCGTGCAAGAGACTGACCAACCCAATACGCTAAAAGTGCCATACGTTCAAATCAATGACACTCCACGCTTTCGTTATCGCGGCATGATGCTGGATTGCGCTCGTCATTTCCACCCTACGGAGCGAGTGAAGCGTTTAATCAATCATTTAGCACACTACAAATTTAACCACTTCCATTGGCACCTAACCGATGATGAAGGTTGGCGAATTGAAATTAAAGCCTACCCTGAATTGACCGAAATCGGATCAATTCGTGGCCCAGGCACTGCCTTGGAACCACAATTCAGCACACTGAATGATGTGCATGGCGGCTTCTATAGCCAAGAAGAAATTCGTGATGTGGTCGCCTATGCGGCAGAGCGTGGCATCACCGTCATTCCTGAGATTGATATTCCAGGCCACTGCCGTGCGGCACTAAAAGCACTGCCTCATCTATTGAAAGATGAGCAAGACCAATCGGTCTATCGCAGTATTCAGCACTACACCGACAACGTGCTGTCACCAGCATTGCCGGGCACTTACGAATTTCTTGATACCGTTCTAACAGAAGTTGCCGAGTTGTTCCCATCACCTTGGATTCACATTGGCGCGGATGAAGTACCCGATGGTGTGTGGGTCAATAGCCCAAGCTGCCAAGAATTAATGGCACAACATGGCTATCAAAACACGAAAGAATTACAAGGCCACTTACTGCGCTATGCAGAAAAACGCCTACAAACCCTTGGTAAGCGCATGGTCGGCTGGGAAGAAGCGCAGCATGGCAACAAGGTTAGCAAAGACACCATTATTTATTCTTGGCTCAGTGAAGAGGCAGCCCTCAACTGTGCCAGCCAAGGCTTTGATGTCATTTTGCAACCAGCCCAATACACCTATTTGGACATGACGCAGGATTACTCCCCAGACGAACCCGGTGTCGATTGGGCTAGCACCATTCCGCTAGAAAGCGCTTACCGTTATGAGCCATTAAAAGAAGTGCCCGATAGCGACCCAATTCGCAAACGCATTCTTGGTATTCAATGTGCTTTGTGGTGTGAAATTGTCACCCACCAACAACGTATGGATTACATGATTTTCCCGCGCTTAACCGCGATGGCAGAAGCCTGCTGGACCGATAAGCCACAACGAAACTGGCAAGATTATTTATCCCGATTGAAAGGTCATCTCCCCCTACTTGATAAACAGGGTGTCGAATACCGTCAACCGTGGAAATAAAAAATAACAAGCTAACACATAACACTGTTAGTTATTTTCTCTAGCTTAAAATTTTAACCACCTAAGAGTGGCTCTTGGTAAAAAGGAAATTAAGATGAAATACGGCTATTTCGATAACGACAATCGCGAATATGTCATTACTCGCCCTGACGTGCCTGCACCATGGACGAACTACCTAGGTACAGAAAAATTCTGTACTGTTATCTCACACAATGCTGGCGGTTATTCTTTCTACAACTCTCCAGAGTACAACCGTGTGACAAAATTCCGTCCAAATGCGACATTTGATCGCCCAGGACACTACGTTTACTTGCGTGATGATGAGACTGGCGATTACTGGTCAATCTCATGGCAGCCAGTTGCGAAAAGCCTAGATGAAGCAAGCTACGAAGTTCGTCACGGCCTGTCTTACTCGAAATTCAAGTGTGATTACAACGGCATTGAAGCAACTAAAACGCTATTCGTTCCTAAAGGCGAAGACGCGGAAGTTTGGGATGTTGTGATCAAAAACACGTCAGATAAGCCACGTACTATCAGTGCTTTCTCTTTTGTTGAATTCTCTTTCAGCCATATCCAATCTGACAACCAAAACCACCAGATGTCTTTGTACTCTGCGGGTACGTCTTACAACGATGGCGTGATCGAATACGATCTTTACTACAACACCAACGATTTCGAAGGTTTCTACTACCTAGCATCAACGTTTGACCCAGATTCATACGACGGTCAACGTGATAGCTTCCTTGGCGCATACCGCGATGAAGCTAACCCGCTAGCGGTAGAGCAAGGCAAGTGTTTCAACACGGCACAAACTTGTTACAACCATTGTGGCTCTCTACATAAGCAGTTTGTTATCCAACCAGGCCAAGAAGTGCGCTTTGCTTACATCCTTGGTATCGGTAAAGGCAATGGTGAGCGTCTACGTGCGAAATACCAAAATATTGCTGAAGTGGACAACGCATTCGCTGGCATCAAAGCACACTGGGATGAGCGTTGCGCGAAGTTCCAAGTGAAATCGCCTAACGAAGGCCTAGACACCATGATCAACGCTTGGACTCTTTACCAAGCTGAAACGTGTGTGGTTTGGTCTCGCTTTGCTTCGTTCATCGAAGTGGGCGGCCGTACGGGTTTGGGTTACCGTGATACTGCGCAAGACGCAATCTCGGTACCACACGCCAACCCTGCGATGACGCGTAAGCGTTTGGTTGATCTACTGCGCGGCCAAGTAAAAGCCGGTTACGGTTTGCACCTATTTGATCCTGATTGGTTTGATCCAGAGAAAGCGGATGTTAAACCATCTAAATCGCCAACCGTGGTACCAACGCCTTCTGATGATGACAAGATTCACGGCATTGAAGATACCTGTTCTGATGACCACCTATGGCTAGTTCCGACTATCTGTAAGTATGTGATGGAAACGGGTGAGCATAGCTTCTTCAATGAAATGATCCCATACGCAGATGGTGGCGTTGCTACTGTATACGACCACATGAAAGCGGCACTGGACTTCTCTGCGGAATACGTGGGTCAAACGGGTATCTGTAAAGGCCTACGCGCTGACTGGAACGACTGTCTAAACCTAGGCGGTGGTGAGTCTTCAATGGTGTCATTCCTGCACTTCTGGGCACTACAAGAGTTTATCGATCTAGCGAAATTCTTGGGCAAAAAAGAAGATGAAGAAAAATACACCATCATGGCAGCCAATGTTCGCGAAGCGTGTGAAACACACCTTTGGGATAACGAAGGCGGCTGGTACATCCGTGGTTTGACTAAGAATGGCGACAAGATCGGTACTGCGCAACAAGCGGAAGGCCGTGTACACCTTGAGTCGAATACCCTAGCAGTACTATCTGGTGCGGTTTCTCAAGAGCGCGGTGAAAAAGCGATGGATGCAGTTGATGAGAATCTATTCTCAGAATACGGCCTGCACCTAAACTCACCATCATTTGCAACGCCAAATGATGACATCGGTTTTGTGACTCGCGTTTACCAAGGCGTGAAAGAGAATGGCGCTATCTTCTCGCATCCAAACCCATGGGCATGGGTTGCGGAAGCAAAACTAGGTCGTGGTGACCGTGCAATGAAGTTCTACGATGCACTAAACCCATACAACCAAAACGACATGATTGAAAAACGTTATGCAGAACCATACTCATACGTTCAGTTCATCATGGGTCGTGACCACCAAGACCATGGTCGTGCAAACCACCCATGGCTAACTGGTACGTCAGGTTGGGCTTACTTCGCTGTGACTAACTTTATTCTTGGTGTTCGTACCGGTTTTGATGGTCTAACTATCGATCCATGTATCCCAACTAACTGGCCTGGATTTGAAGTGACTCGTCAATGGCTAGGTGCAACGTACAACATCCAAGTTGTTAACCCAGATTCAGTCAGCAAAGGCGTGAAATCTATTACGCTCAATGGCGAGCAAATCACGGGTACTGCTGTACCGGTTCAAGCGGAAGGCTCAGTAAACGAAGTTATCGTAACACTAGGCTAATCTGATGGGCAGCAGTCACGCTGCTGCCCTCTTTCCTAAGGAATATCCCATGATCCAATTTGGTACAGGCGGCTGGCGCGCCTTCATTGGTGAAGAATTTACCAAAGACAACGTTCGTCTTGTTGCCCAAGCACTCTCTAATATTATTAACGATGAAAACGTCGCTGAACGCGGTTTTATCATCGGTTATGACCGTCGTTTCTTGTCTGACAAAGCTGCATGTTGGTTCTCTGAAGTTCTTGCAGCTAACAACATTAAAGTCAGCTTCATCGACAAGTTTGTTCCAACCCCTATCGTGATGTTTGAAGCAAAAGAGCGCAACTGTGCTTACTCTGCTTGCATTACCGCTTCGCACAACCCTGCTGACTACAATGGGATTAAAATTTTCATTGAAGGTGGCCGTGATGCAGATGAAGTCATCACACAAAAAGTGGAACAGCAGATTGCGACTCTAACCGCTGAACAAGTGAAAAGTGTCGATTTTGAACAAGCGCTGGCTGACCAACTGGTTGAAATCATCAACCCAATGAACGCCTTTGTCGATTCAATCATTAACTTCATCGACATCGAAGCGATCAAAAAAGCCAATCTACGCGTACTGATCGATCCTATGTTTGGCGTGGCGAAAAATGCCCTACAAACGGTTTTGATCAATGGCCGCTGTGAAGTCGATGTCATCAACGACGGTAAAAACCCTGACTTTGGTGGCTTGATGCCATCACCAAGTGCGGCAACGCTTTATCGTCTGATGCACATCGTCGCTCATGAAGGCTACGACATCGGTATCGGTACCGATGGGGATGCTGACCGTCTGGGTATCATCGATGAAAAAGGTCACTTTATTCATCCAAATGAAGTGCTGATGCTGCTTTACTACTACATGCTTGAGTACAAAGGCTGGAAAGGTTCTGTAGTACGTAACATCGCGACCACGCATATCTTGGACAAGATTGCTGCCGATCACGGCGAGAAGAGCTTTGAGGTTCCAGTAGGCTTTAAACACATCAGCTCACAAATGGAAGCCGATGATTCGCTTATCGGTGGTGAAAGCTCAGGCGGCCTGACCATTCGTGGTCACATCAAAGGTAAAGATGGCGTATTCGCCTCAAGCCTGTTGGTTGAGATGATCTCAGTAACAGGTAAGAAAATTTCCGAGCTGCTCGATGAGATCTACTCGAAATACGGCTATGCCTATACCGCTGAAGGTGATTGCAAATTTAAACCTGCCCACAGAGATGCGCTATATAGCAAAATTTACGTCGACAAGCAGCTTCCTGAATTCGATTTTGATATCGAAAAAGTCAGCTATGAAGACGGTGCTAAAGTGTACTTTAAAAATGGTGGTTGGGTTATTGCTCGCTTCTCTGGTACAGAACCACTACTGCGTATCTTTGCTGAAATGGCAGACAAAGAAACCGCTGAACGTGTCGTTCAACAGGTAAAAGAGTTCCTGCAACTTTAAGATTTTACCAAGCATCTCAACATTCTAACGATGAGAGCATTGCCCAGCATTCGCTGGGCTTTTTTATACTTCTCAATCAGCATTCTTCGTTAATCACTTGATGTAGTAATCCCTTACTACCACTAATTGTAAATAAGTTGTTAATTTAGCAATTCAACCACATAAGGGATAAAACCACATGGCTAAAGTACTGATCATTGCTGGCGATTTTGTTGAAGATTACGAGCTCATGGTGCCATTTCAGGCATTACAAATGTTAGGTCATCAGGTCGATGTTGTTTGCCCTGACAAACTTACCGGTGAACAAATCAAAACCGCGATTCATGATTTTGAAGGCGACCAGACTTACACCGAAAAAGTTGGGCATAATTTTACGCTTAATCACAGCTTTCAAAATGTGCATTCAACTCAATACGATGCACTGCTTATCCCTGGTGGTCGAGCCCCTGAATATCTGCGCTTAAAACCGGATGTCATCAACTTAGTACAAGCTTTCTACCAAGAAGAGAAGCCCATTGCAGCGATTTGCCACGGCGCGCAACTCCTCACCGCAGCAAATATTATTGAAGGTCAAAGTATCTCAGCTTATCCGGCATGTAAGCCAGAAGTCGAATTAGCTGGCGCAACCTACATGGAACTGGAAATGGATCAGGCGCTGACTTCAGGGCGATTCATTACCGCTCCTGCATGGCCTGCTCATCCCGCATGGCTTGCACAATTCAATCAACAATTAACCTAACGCAATTAACCTAACATAATTGACCCTTTGTTCTTTAATGAGACCAAAGGATTACGGTTATTTTTCACCAAGTGATTATGCTAATAGCTCCGAAAAAAAGGAGTGTTCAATATGTGTGAGATCTACTCAGGGACGGAAGTCGAATTGTTCGCCTTAAAATCAAAGTCTGTACGTATTGATGGCGTCGTTACGAGTATTCGATTGGAAGCGGTATTTTGGAAAGTGATCGAAGACATCTCTAACGAATCGGATATCAGCGTGGCTGAGTTTTTAACGCGTATTTACAATGAAGTGATAGAAAAAAGAGGCGAAGTCGGAAACTTCACCTCTTTATTACGGGTTGCTTGTACCACCTATCTTAACGGTGGTCAGCGGCTCTCTCTTGGCTAAAACGAGTGTTCAATTAACAACATTGAATATCGCAATACTTAAGCATTACCCACCGTTAAAAGGCCAAAATACCCTGAGTTTCGACTTTAACAGAAACAGGCTGCCCGATTTCTAATGGCTCAGAGGAACTCGCCAGCAAGCGATTCCCGTAGGCATTGACCACATAGCGACAATGATCACCCATGAACTGCTGTTCCATCACGATCACACTGCTCTCTTCAACAGCACTGATTTGAATATATTGTGGACGCAGTAATAGTTCACATTGCGCTTGCAGATCTATCTCTCTTTGCGCAGTGGCTTCAATCAAACCAAGCTCCGTTTGATATTCAAATTCCGATACGCGTTGCGCCGTTAAGTAACTGCCGCCACCAAGAAAATCAGCGACAAACTTACTCGATGGCTGATAGTACAACTCCGTCGCCGTCCCATACTGTTCGATTACACCATGGTTCATTACCGCCATCTTATCGGCAAAGGCAAAGGCTTCTTCACGGCTGTGTGTAACGAAAATAGCAGTCACGCCCTGCTGTTTGAAGATTTTACGAATTTCACCGATCAGTTCGTGACGAACTTGAGTGTCGATATTCGAGAACGGTTCATCGAGCAGTAATAAATCGGGGTTATACGCCAATGAACGAGCAATCGCGACACGCTGCTGTTGGCCACCCGAAAGTTGGTGCGGGTAACGCTCACCAAAGCCTGTAAGATGCACTAACTCCAGCATCTCGGCCACAATGGTGCGCTGCTCATCTTTGCTTAAATGACTGAGGCCAAAAGCCACATTTTGCTCAACGGTAAGATGAGGAAACAAGGCATAATCTTGGAAGATCATTCCTATATTACGTTGCTCTGGCGGTAGCCAATTCTCGCCATCATCAATGGTCATGCAATTTAACGTCATTGAACCCGAACTTAGTGGGAGCAAGCCAGCAATCGCTTTGAGTAACGTCGTTTTACCACAACCACTCGCGCCCAGTAGGCAGATAATTTCGCCCTGTTCGACTTCAAGAGAAAGCTCTTTTAAAATCGTTGTCTGCTCATCGTATTTGCAAGTGAGATTATTAATGGAAAGTGCACAGCTCATCAATGTACCTGCTCTAAAGAACGATTAATCAATACCAGTGGCACAAGGCCGACGAGAACGAGGATCACAGCGGGCATGGCTGCCAGCTCTAAATGTTCATCTGACGCGTAGTTGAAAACATAGGTCGCCAGTGTTTCAAAGTTAAATGGGCGTAGCAATAGCGAGGCATTGAGCTCTTTCATCGACTCAATAAACACCAATAGTGCGGCAATCAAAGCCCCACGACGAATCAAGGGAACATGCACTTTCAATAGCATGGTATTGGGATTACAACCCATCGTGCGTGATGCCATATCTAACGATGGCGAAACCTTGCTAAGGCTGCTCTCAATGCTACCAATCGCCACCGCAGAAAAGCGCACAACCAGTGCAAAGATAATCGCAAACATTGAGCCTGAAAAAATAAGCCCAGGACGTCCCCACTCCATCGCTTTCGCCAAGTCATTAACCGCATGATCCATAAAGATCACCGGCACCATAACGCCAATCGCCAATACCGTCCCCGGCACAGCGTAGCCCAATGAAGAAAGGCGCATAAACATAACAGAAGTACGGCTGGCTCTCAGACGGTGATAAAAATTCACCACCAATGCGATAAATACACCAATCACCGCCGCACTTAATGAAACGTACAAGCTATTGAGCGCGTACTGTTGAAATTCAGGCGTCCAACTTTGAGCGAAATACTTATAGGCGTAAATACATAGTTGTCCTAGCGGAAAGATAAAAGCAATGGCCACCAAGCCCCAGCCCCAGATGAGTGCCAACCACTTTTTCCAACCACGGAGCTCATAACGAAAATCTTCACGACTGCTGAACTGGCTTTGAAACAGTTTTTGTTTGCGGCGACTGTAGCGCTCTAGCGACAACAACAAAATCACAAACACCAGCATGATCACCGAGATTTTTGCCGCGGCCGTTAAGCTAGAATAGCCAAGCCAAGTGTCATATACCGCCGTGGTCAGGGTGTTGACCGCGAAATAACTCACCGTCCCGAAGTCACCAATCGTTTCCATCGCCACCAGCGACAAACCCACGGCAATAGCAGGACGAACTAAAGGTAATGAAATGCGGTAAAAGCTCTGCCAAGGGGAGCATTTCAGCAATCGAGCAGATTGCAATAAAGAAACATTTTGCTCCATAAAGGCTGCGCGGCACAGAAGGTAAACATATGGATAAAGCACTAATGCCAACACAATAATCGCACCGCCTAAGGTGCGAATATCTGGGAACCAATAATCCCCAGCTTGCCACCCCATCACATCACGCAGTGCAATCTGAATTGGCCCGGCAAAATCAAACCAATCGGTAAAGATGTAGCCGACGATATAGGCCGGCATTGCCAGCGGTAGCACTAAAGCCCATTGTAAAATACGCTCACTTGGTAAACGGCACATTGCCATCAACCACGCACAAGGGATACCAAAAAGAAGAGAGAGCAACATCACACCGACAACCAGCACCACCGTATTAAAGGTGTAAGTGGCCATCACTGTCGACATTAAGTGAGAGAAGAGCTGATCGGTTTCACCAATCGCTGTAAAAAATATCGCTAAGATAGGTAAAACCAGTAGCAGGGCAAGCACCCCACTACTGGTTTTCCAGAAGTTATTTTTTTCTTTCATCGCCTAGTCATATCAGGCTGATGAGGTGTGCGCTCAATAGAACATACACCTCAAATCCTTTAAATTTGTGGGATACATTTATACCCTTAGACGTGATTAAAGGTCAAATTTCACTTCATCAAGTAACTTGATTGCCGCTTCATGGTGATCCGCGATTTTATCAAGAGAAATTGGGTCTGCTTTAAATTCACCCCACGATGCCACTAGCTCAGAAGGTTTCACACCTGGCTTCACTGGGTATTCGTAGTTCACTTCTGCGTACATATTTTGCGCAACATCGCCCGCAAGGAACTCCATCAATTTCTGAGCGTTCTCTTGATTTGGTGCGTATTTTGCCATCGCCATACCAGAGATATTGACGTGCGTACCCGTGGTTTCTTGATTAGGGAAGTTAATGTATACCGACTCTGCCCACGCGAGTTGCTCTGGGTCGTTAACCATCTTACCGAGGTAGTAGCTGTTGCCTAGCGCGACATCACATAGACCTTCTTTGATCGCTTTCACTTGCGCACGATCGTTACCTTGAGGCTTACGCGCTAAGTTGGCTTTAACGCCTTCCAACCACTCTTTTGTTGCCGCTTCGCCATTTTCGGCGATCATCGCGGAAACAAGAGAAACGTTGTAAGGGTGCTTACCGCTACGTGTACAGATTTTGCCTTTGAATTCAGGTTTCACCAGGTCTGCATACGTAAAGTCTTGGCCTAGTTTACCAACACGCTCACGCGAGGAGTAAACGCTACGAGTTCGGGTGGTCAATGCAAACCATTCGTTATCAGTATCTTGGTATTGTGCTGGGATATTCTTTTCAAGAATGTCGCTGTTCACTGGTTGAACTAAACCTTTCTCTGTCAGGTCAGACAGGCGGCTGATATCGACCGTTAGAACAACGTCTGCAGGGCTATATTCGCCTTCTTGGGCCAGTTTTTCTGCTAAGCCTTTTTTAGCAAACTTTACATTAACTTTGATACCCGTTTCTTTGGTGAACTCGTTAAACATCGGCTCAACAAGGAAAGGCTGACGATAAGAATAGACATTCACTTCATCAGCAGCCATTGCTGCCGGAGCGATAGTGGCACACGCGAGTGCCGAAAGTGTTAATAGCTTTTTCATTCTCGAAATCCTTTCACTTAATTATTAAATGATAACGTTTATCAGTCGCGTTATTATAATCATGTGCAAATAGAATACAATTATTAAACAAAAAAAACCTGCCTTTAACGGCAGGTTTTCTTCACCTGTAATTGTAATACTTTATTTCTATTTCAGTGACACGAACTCGGGATAAGCGCCTACACCACAGTCGTGTAAATCCATTCCTTCAAGCTCTTCATCTTCAGAGACACGAATACCCACCGTCATCTTAAGAACCCACCAAACCAACAGACTCGCGCCAAACACCCAAGCAAAAATAACTGCAGCACCGAATAGTTGAGCGGTGAATGTTGCATCACCATTGCTTAGTGGCACGACCATCAGGCCAAAGAAACCACACACACCATGCACTGAGATAGCACCCACTGGATCATCAATTTTAAATTTATCGAGCGCAACAATACTAAACACCACAACCACACCAGATACCGCACCGATAGCAAGAGCATACATTGGTGATGGTGATAATGGGTCAGCCGTAATCGCGACTAGACCTGCTAACGCACCATTCAAAATCATGGTTAAATCCGCTTTACCCCATGTTGTTTTACATACCAGCAGTGCTGCAATCGCGCCCGCTGCTGCTGCTGCATTAGTGTTTAGGAAAATTTGTCCAACAGCCGTCGCATTTTCAAAGTCAGAGACCATTAACTGCGAACCACCGTTAAAACCAAACCAACCGAACCACAAAATAAAAGTACCTAACGTGGCTAATGGCATGTTTGAACCTGGAATAGGGTAAATCTCACCATTCTTACCGTATTTACCTTTACGTGCGCCCAGTAACAATACGCCAGCCAATGCCGCCGATGCACCGGCCATATGCACAATACCAGAGCCTGCAAAGTCGCTAAAACCAGCTTCTGATAGGAAACCACCACCCCATGTCCAATAACCTTCCATTGGGTAGATAAAGGCGGTTAATACGACCGAAAAGATAAGGAAAGACCACAGCTTCATGCGTTCAGCTACCGCACCAGACACCACTGACATCGCCGTGGCAACAAACACCACTTGGAAGAAGAAATCAGATTCTAACGAGTGATCCGCACCTTCACCTTGTGTACCAATCAGCGCGCCAAATGAAGGTAACCACCCTCCTGCACTATTATCGACATACATGATGTTGTAACCCACCAGCAAGAAAGTAGTACAAGCAATCGCGTACAAACAGATGTTCTTCGTTAAGATTTCAGTGGTGTTTTTTGAACGGACAAGTCCGGCTTCTAGCATGGCAAAGCCTGCTGCCATCCACATCACTAACGCACCTGAAATAAGGAAGAAAAAAGTGTCAAGGGCGTAGCGTAGTTCACTTACTGTTAATGATAATTCCATATTCATTCTCCTATCCTTAGCTATTACAGAGCTTCTGTGTCCATCTCGCCGGTACGAATACGTACTGCTTGACTCAAGTCATACACGAAAATTTTTCCATCACCGATCTTGCCGGTATGCGCCGCTTTCGTTACAGCCTCAATAACACGATCAACATTCTCAGCTTGTGTGGCAATTTCCAATTTCACTTTCGGTAGAAAGTCGACTTGGTATTCAGCACCGCGATAAAGTTCTGTATGTCCTTTTTGACGACCAAAGCCTTTCACTTCAGAGACGGTCATCCCCTCGATGCCTACGTCAGCCAACGCTTCACGAACATCGTCCAATTTAAACGGTTTAATAATGGCATTAATTAGTTTCATTGCTTCCTCTCAAGGTATGCTGTCTTTTATTTTTATACTCCAAGTTGCATGCCAACTTGTTAAGCTATTGTTTTGGTTAGGTAAGGCATGTTGACAAGCAATGGTAATGTTATTGTTGCACCTTAATGGTGCGTAGTGCTCCCGAATATAAAGCAATCTGCGCCATAAAAACCCCATAACCAACCTTATCGATCACGCTCGAAGCGCCCATATGGTGCTCTCACCGTACTCCCCATTGAAATATCTCTTTTGCTGTACAGAAAATGGGAAAAACCAAAATGCCTACCTCAGATCACCAGCGAAAACGTGAACCAAGATCACACTTTGAAGTTAAAGAACACGCTGCTTTGTAAAATTTACAACAAAATACCGACCAATAGAGTAATCACATCAGCGAAATTAATGATTCGCTAACAATTAATTGGTCAAAATAAAATGATAAAACGTCCTCTTCTGATTCCTGCAATCAGTCTGATGCTTTTGAGTACTTCAACTTATGCTTTAAGCGGTGATATTGAACGAGATCTCACCCTTACGGGGACTCCCTCTGGCTGGGGTGAGGATTACCAAAACAAAGAACCTTACATCCTCAAAGCCCTGAGCTATGAAAACAACGGTGGTGGCTGGCTTGATGCTGCCTTTGATCGCTCGAGTTCATCGCTTTGGCTAAGTGATAAGAAAAATTCCGATCAATTTAAAAATGAAGTGATTGTCGAATTTAACAACACTGAGAATATCGGCAGTTTTTTTTATACCCGTCAGAAAAATCAAACTGGCTCCGCTTTGCATTTCAGTCTTTATGCGTCTCAGAGCAATCAAGGTAACAACTTCTCTTTGATGGCGACCGGTTCTGCTGATATTGATGCTCCTCGTGTTGTTTTGTTTGAATTTGAACCCTTTGAAGCAAAGCGTATCAAACTGGTTTTTGATGAGGCCATTGGCGATAAAGCTGGAGCTCAAGACTTTGAGTTTTATTCTGTCTCCCCTTTTGACGTTGTCATGAGCTGGTTCACTGACGCAACCATGTCTGCACTTAAAGAAGACACACTGTCTCTTGATGACATTTTACTTATTGAGCAGAAAATCGTCGAACTCCCTGATCTAGAGTCATGGGAGCAAGGCTACGATAAGCATGAATTCTTACTTTATATCGAGATCGCAAAACAGCTTGTTGTGGCACCAGACAGTTTGAGCACCGATGTAGTCGAACTTAATAAAGGACAAGACCGTATCGAGTTTAATGACCGCAACGGCATGCACTTCTCTCATAATTACCAAGTCACGGGCGTCGCGGCGGCGGCTGGCGATGAGATTCATGTTTTTGTTGAGAACCCTGAATCGAAGTTCGATACCGATCGTGATGTTGAATTAGTGTTTACTCAATACGCGCCAAAACTCACACCTGAAACAGAATGGAATCAAACTGTACGCTTGAACCACGGTTACAATAAAATCGAAGTTCCCTTCTTAACGGGTGGTTCGATGCAAACTCAAATTCGTCGTGGTGGTCCAATTTACTACCAATATGCGAACCCTCAACAAGGTTCAGGAGCCAAAATTCGTATCGCTGGTGGCCAAGATTATCCGGTGATTAGAGGTAGTGATGATGATGCTGATGTACGCAACCTAGTTGACGGCTATTACCAAGATTATCTCAATGACCGCTCCACAATTGGCGTGGTCGATATTGTGACTGATAATATTATTCACACAGAAACGATTGGGCTGGCGCACAAAGCATTTAACCAAGATGGCGTATCATCTAGCCGCACGATTGAAAAATGGAACGACATGACGCGCGAGCTCTTCACTATGTTTGATATCGCTGATTCATCAATGATGATGACTCATATGATCAAAAATAGTGATAACAATGGCTCGGCATCGGCTAGCCCTGGATTTACACAATATCCGGTTGTTTCTTGGTCTCCATTCTTATACGTCCATCAGAATCCGGGACGAGAGACATTCTCCATTTATTTGCATGAGATGGCGCATCAACTTGAGCATTCAATGTTACGTCCGCTATACCACATATCAACCAACGTGCCTGATCATGTGCTCACCTATAAACACTCTGGCCAAGACAATTTTGCGCGCCATGTGAATAACTTAAACTACAATCGTGCCTATGATAAAGCGTTCGAAGACATCTCTAATCAAGTGCCTTTTGACAAGATGCCTGAAACCGTTAAAACCTTAATGTTGGTTCAGCTCGAGTTGTTTAAACCTGGTTTATGGCAGGAACTGCACCGATCTTTACGTGCATTTGATGACTCAAGCAGCCATGACAGCTATCGTGAATACCTGGTCAGTGAAACCTCAAAAATCATTGGCTTGGATATGAGCGAGCATTTCAAACGCTATGGATTCATTGCGGACGATGTCATCATTCATGACATTGGCCACTTGGAGCCAGTCGCGCTGCCGACATGGTATGCCACCGTTCGTGGAACGTTTGATTACCAAGGCGACGGCTTTACTGATGCTAACAATGCGAAAATCACTTCTATCTCAGGCAATACCCTGACTTTAACCGTGAGTGATGAACAAGAAGAGCACCTACTCGGTTATGAAATTTATCGCGATGGTCAATTGGTTGGCTTTACAGACACCAACACCTTCAAAGATAAGAAAGTAAGCCAAAGCAGCCAGTATCAATACTCAGTAAAAGCGGTGGATCGCTCGCTACAAAAGCACAATCCGTCGAATGAGAAGCCAACATTGAACGGTTTTGCGTCAACCAACGTTTTACTTTCAAGCCAATTCAACCATGCTGATCATGTCACCGCGATCGACACTGAAGATGGCGACATCACTGATATGATTGACGTAGAAGGAAGCATTGATACCAATAAAGAAGGCTATTCTAGCGTGACTTATCAAGTAACCGATAGCGATGGTAACTATGCAGAAATGACTCAAGCGGTCTTTGTGATCACCGCAAGTGATATTGCCGATGCTGCAAACATCGATAAGCTGGCGCAATTAACTCAACAAGCTATCGAGCTGGCGAAATCGGGCCAGGGTCAATGTGATGCCTACAGCTGGCAAGATTTACAAGACATGACCCAGATGGGTGTTGAAGTGACGACGATGTCATTACCAAGCCGCCAAGAAGCCTTTTCGACCACCTTGATGCTCGAAAGCGCTCTAGAAAACTATCGACAGTGCCACTAAGCCATCATTTGCTATGCGGCCACAGTTCTGGCTCAGCAGCAACATGACGACATAAAAAAGCGCACCTTTCTTGGTGCGCTTTTTCGTCAATAAAGACCGAATACTAGAACGGTTAAACGAGACTGGATGACTCTCTGTTAGCGGTTATTTAAAAAACGCTGCCACTGCTCGATTGCCAGTGAAAAGTCTTCTAAGCCACAGCTCGCAGTGCTTTCACAATCATAAAAATCATATTCACTATCTGCATCAAGCTCTTCACCTTGCAACAGCACGTTTTCTTGCACCGTCACTTCATCGCCCAAAATAGAAAGACTGATTTCTTTACCAAGCAGCATGTGCTCTTGCTGTGGTGCAGCCAAAGCCTGATCAATCAGCTGTTCGACTTGCGCAATCTTCTGCGCATCCTTGCCGATCTCTTCTTGCAGCCAACGTCCTACAATTTCATGCCCCATACTGCATTTAACGTAGTATTCGCCCATTAAGGTATTTCTTACAAATTCAAATTCCATCACAACGGCCTAGCAAATTTCATCGCGGCGAGTATAGCGACAACCCATCGTCGAATCAAAGTGGCGCATAACCCACCGACTAGGATTTTTCTTCCTCTGATTGAAACCGTATCTGTGCGTGATAATACTCTCCATCATCTTGGTGGATAAATGCCCAGCCCATCCTGTCGCAAATTCGGTCCACAATCACCAAGCCACAGCCATAACCCGCATTATATGTTTCATTACCAGCGTGACGATTTGTGATCACCAATGTTGCACGATCTAAGACGACCTCTATGTCACCAATGCTGTAACTGAAGGCATTTTTGATCAGGTTATTAATGACTATCATCACAAAGCTTTTTGGTGCCACAATGTTACTGGCGCTATCAATGCGTAACTGATAATTGGCATCTTGCTTGGCAAACAGTGGGGACATTTCGGCCAATTGCGCCTGTAACTCTTCCGCTAAATCGCACTCTTGCAAATGGTGGTAGTCAATCTCTTCTTTACCTAACAACAAAAAGGTTTCAGTAAGCACACGCATTTGTTCACAAGCAAGATCCAATCGATTGATCGCTTTATTCGCCAAGGGCACTTGATCGGGAATTTTACGCAATAAATCGGTCGAGCCACGCATGACCATGATCGGAGTGCGCAGTTCATGAGAAGCAAAACGGCTAAACTCCTTTTCACGCTGGAAATAGCCCGAGATATTAATCTTGCTGTCCAGCAAGGTTTGCTCAATATGACGCGTTTCAGCGTAATCGGTATCGACACTAAACATCGGCTGATCCGGCGGCATATGGCGAATCTTGTCTTCTATACGACTGAGCGGCAGTGACAATGAACGCACCACATAAACACCATATAACACCACCAGTATTGAGATGAAACCACCAATCACAAAGGTCGAATTGTGTAGACTAAATTCATACTTATCGAGGTAATCATCGGCATCATCTTGAAAGACGATGTACAGCATTCCTTGACCAGAAGGATGTTCGGTTACAATAAAGTGTTTATCTTCTTCGCCCAGCAGGTGCTCATAAAATCCCGGCTTGTTGTAGTCTTGCAGCCAGTCAGGCAGTGTTTTCTCACTCCAGTAAGAGGAAAACTCCGCCTCTTGCGGCAGGCGAGCGTTCGCCCCTTCCAATTGATAATCTGCGCTATAGCGGGAAGCTTCGGTGTCGAGCCAATGGTGTAAGCTAATAATTTCAATCTGGTTTTCAGCAAAATAAATCACCGCCCAAAAAGTGCTGAACATCAATAATGTCATCACTCCAAAACTTAGGCGTATTTTGCGATAAATACTCGGATAATGCTTATGCTTTGATTCGGTAACCTTGGCCATGAATTGTCTCTAATCTGGATTGTTCAAAACCTTTGTCGATCGCACTACGCAAACCATAGATATGACTGCGCAAGGCGTCACTGCTCGGCTCATCATCCCCCCACACCGAATCGGTTAATTCTTGTCGTGAAACAATCGCGGGAGCATGGCGTAGTAATTCTTTTAAGATTTGACGCTGAATACGACTGAGCTTAAGTGCGACGCCAGCTCTTGTGACTTCGTCAGTTTGAGTATTAATGGTGATATCCGCAAAACTTAATTGACCTATATCTTGGCGAGGGCCACGACTCGCTAACGCTTTTACACGTAAGCTCAACTCTTGCATCGCAAATGGTTTTAATAAGTAATCATCGCCACCCGCTTCAAAAGCCGCAACTTTGTCATCCAAACTATCTTTCGCGGTGAGGAACAGGATCGGTGTATTACAAAACTGCTCTTGGCGCAGTTTCTTAACGGCGGTAATACCATCGACTTTTGGCATCATGATATCCATGATGATCACATCATAGTGTTGCTTAGCCGCTAATTTTAAGGCGGCTTCTCCATGATACGCACAATCAATTGTCATACCCTCAAGCTCTAAATAGTCGGCAATGGTTTCGGCGACATTATGACTGTCATCCACAATGAGTATTTTCATGCTGTTCCCACATTTCTTCACGAGTGCTTCACGTTTGAGCAATTAGGATACACCCGTTTTAAGCATTCTAGTCAGGAAAATAAGTAAATGAAAAAGTTAGTTTTGGTTGGTCTACTGGGCGCAGTGTTAACGGGTTGCGGTGGTGGAGGCGGTGGTGAGTCGAATGATAACTCTAGCGGCAATAACGAACGCTTACCAAGCGCAGCACAAGGCACCATCGAACACGTAGCGGGTAATACCATTACGGTTAACGGCCATCAATATGATGTCGCAAGTGTGAGCTACCGTGCTGGCGATAATAATGTTGCACTTGATGCCACACAGCTTAGCCCTGGCATGTTAGTCGCTTTATCGACTAATCCTACACGCGCAGCAGGTCAACATGTACAGCTAGAACCAACCATTACCGGTGTGGTAACTGCTATTAATCACTCATTGGGTACACTGACTGTTAATGGTATTGATCTTAAGTTTGCAAATATTTCTACTGAAATTAATGTAAACGACTGGGTCATGGTGTCATCGTTGCCGACCGCTACAGATGGTTACAAAGTACTATCAGTCGTCAAATTCGAAAATGATATCCTTGAGCAACACTTTGAAATTGAAGGGACCATTTCGAATCTCAACACAAATAACTTAAGCTTCAATCTTGGCGCTGCATTAACTGTTTTCTACAATGAAAATTCCGTTGAAGGCGGAGAGCTTAGTAATGGTCTTTGGGTAGAAGTCGAAGGCGAAGCTTCCAATTCAACTATCATTGCGACGAATGTTGAAATCGAAACCTACGACAACATAGATAACGATACTGAAATCGAAGGTCTACTTACTTGGGTTTCCAACGATAAAAGCGCCTTTGAACTGAACTACCGTGGTCGCTTTAATGTCACTAGTCAAACACGATTTGAAGATGGCAATAAAAACCATTTGATCCAAGGTACAATGGTTGAGGTGACCACAGGTGCCAACAATATCGCGCTAGAAATCGAATTTGATAACGATGATAACGACACTGGTGATTGGTCGGATAATGACATCGAGCTAATTGGTCATGTATCACAGCTAGAGATTGATGGTAGCTTTACTATCAACAGTAAAACAGTATTCATCAACAAATATACTGAATTTGACGATGGGCTAACCGATTTTGACTCAATCGATGGCCGTGTTGTTGAAGTAGAAGCCTACAAAGTAAATGGTCAATACATTGCGAGTGAAATCGAGCTTTACGAAGCTGATCTTGATGACTAAACCATTTCTTTCCTGACATTCCAAAGCACCTGTTTCGCAGGTGCTTTTTCACATCCCAGAAGTCCACAATTCTCCCTTCATTCATTCCGTTACTCATCACTACTCACGGGAAGATTGTCCCGTTGACAAGCCGATGATATCTTTCGCCCCCTCTTTCGCGAACTCAATCCTTCTATGCAGTTAAATGAAACTATCGCGCGACAAATCGTTGAGCGTTCAATGAAAATCATCCCTTATTCCGTCAATGTCATGGATGAATTAGGCCGAATTATTGGCTCAGGCGATCCGACTCGACTTCGTCAACGGCATGAAGGTTCGATCTTGGCCATCACGGAACAGCGCGTGGTCGCGATTGATTCCGCCACCGCTCAACACCTCAAAGGCGTCAAACCGGGCATTAATTTCCCTATCATCTATCAAGAGAAAGTCATCGGCGTCATTGGTATCTCCGGCGAGCCTGACTGCGTTCAACAATACGGTGAACTGGTCAAAATGACGGCAGAACTGATCGTTGAGCAAGCCGCTTTGATGTCACAAGTTGAATGGCATAAACGCCATCGAGAAGAGCTCGTCATGCAACTGATTCAAGGCGCGCAACTCGATGATGGGCAAATACGCGTGATCGCAGAACGCCTCGACCTTGATTTAACCAAACCTCGCATTGCTGCCGTGGTTCAAATTATGTCGGATGATGACAATGCCCCTTTATCATTAGCACACCTACAACAACTCGTTCACTTACTTGAGTTTCCTGAGCGCGATAATTTAGTTGGTATTCTCTCGGTCGCCACCAATGAAGTGGTGGTATTAAAACCGATTGAACTGACCAAATCTGGTTGGTCGGTCGACAATGAGCGCAAGCGCGTGACCAAATTACTCAAACGTGTTCGTCAGTTAGGTAAATTTAAAATTCGCATGGCATTGGGGGATTACTTCCCTGGCCACGATGGTTTAAGTAAGTCCTATCAAACCGCCAAACTCACACTAGACGCGATTGACGATCAAGAAGGCGAAGTGTTTTTCTATCAAAATCACCGCCTACCCGTACTGCTCAGTAGCTTGTTTGAGGAATCTTGGAAAGTGGAACAAATCAAGGAACCGTTTGATTTATTGCTACAAAAAGACAATAAAAGCACTCTAGTGAAAACACTTAAGGCATATTTTGCACAGAACTGTGATGCTTATCAAACTTGCCAAATCTTGCATATTCACCGTAATACCCTTCGCTATCGACTCGAGCGTATAGAGGAAATAACAACATTAAATATCAACAACTTAGATGACAAACTGCACCTTTACCTCGCGCTAAAACTATTTGGTCACTAATGAGCAAATTGTGCAATTGCACAAAAACAACCTCGTAAACGCTTGAATATTTGTTAACCACTCTAAAGACGACAAGGCCACGCCTCTCTATAGTCGGCAAAAAATAACTCTCCTAACTTAGATGGAAACAACCATGGTTGAAGTCTCTACCCTAGGCGCCTTAGCGGCACTGATTGTGGCAATCGCGCTTATCCTACGAAAAGTACCACCAGCATACGGTATGATCATTGGCGCTCTAGTGGGCGGTGTTATCGGTGGCGTTTCTCTTACTGATACCGTTTCACTCATGATTGGCGGCGCGCAAGGTATTGTTACTGCCGTACTGCGTATTTTGGCTGCTGGTGTACTGGCTGGCGTATTGATTGAGTCTGGTGCGGCCACCTCAATTGCAGAAACGATTGTTAAAAAAGTCGGTGAAACTCGCGCCCTGTTTGCGCTTGCATTGGCGACTCTTATTCTGACCGCCGTTGGCGTATTCGTTGACGTTGCCGTTATTACTGTTTCTCCTATCGCACTGGCTATTGCCCAACGTGCCAACATCTCTAAAGCCGCTATTTTGCTGGCAATGGTTGGCGGTGGTAAAGCGGGTAACGTGATGTCACCAAACCCAAATGCGATTGCCGCAGCAGACGCATTCAACGTTCCGCTAACGTCAGTGATGGCTGCCGGTGTTATTCCTGGTTTATTTGGCCTTATCGTTGCGTACATGATTGCTAAACGTTTAACCAATAAAGGCAGCATGGTGCATGAAAGCGAAGTTGTCTCTGTCGACCAAAGCAAATTGCCAACGTTTGGCGCAGCCATTGTTGCTCCGTTAGTTGCGATTGCCTTACTAGCGCTTCGCCCTATCGCAGGCATCAACGTTGACCCTCTGATTGCGCTTCCGTTAGGCGGCTTTATGGGCGCAGTGGTTATGGGACGCTTCCGCGATACTAACCACTTTGCGGTTTCAGGTTTAAGCCGCATGGCACCGGTTGCGGTCATGCTTCTGGGTACCGGTACTCTAGCAGGCATCATTGCCAACTCAGGCCTTAAAGGTGGCTTGATCGAAATTCTGACTGCGTCAGGTTTGCCTTCTTACCTGCTCGCACCAATTTCAGGTGCGATGATGTCATTAGCAACAGCTTCAACCACCGCGGGTACCGCCGTTGCTGCAAGCGTATTTAGCAACACAATTTTAGAACTTGGTGTTCCAGCACTGGCTGGCGCGGCAATGATTCACTCTGGTGCGACGGTTTTTGACCACATGCCTCACGGCAGTTTCTTCCACGCAACCGGGGGTGCAGTGCACATGGATATTCGTGAGCGTCTTAAGCTCATCCCTTATGAGTCAGCAGTCGGTCTCATGATCGCATTTGTCTCTACCATGATGTTTGGTGTGTTTGGTTTATTTGTTTAAGGCGTTTAAGGTATTACTATGAAAATTGTTATTGCTCCTGATTCATACAAAGAAAGTCTTAGTGCGATGGACGTCGCGATTGCGATTGAACAAGGCTTTAAACAAGTTTTGCCAGACGCTGAATACATCAAGCTACCAATGGCCGACGGCGGCGAAGGCACTGTGCAATCGTTGGTGGATGCGACCGGTGGAGACATCATCGAACATACAGTGACTGGCCCTCTGGGCGAAAAAGTCACGGGGTTCTACGGTTTAATGGGTGATGGCAAAACAGCGATCATCGAAATGGCGGCAGCATCAGGTCTACACCTTGTTGAGCCAGCAAAGCGCAACCCAATGATCACCACTACCCTCGGGACTGGTGAACTCATCCAAGCGGTGCTAGACAAAGGTGTTGAGCACATTATTGTCGGTATTGGTGGCAGCGCAACCAACGACGGCGGCCTAGGTATGGCGCAAGCTTTGGGTATTCGCTTACTTGACGAAGCGGGTCAAACGCTTGGTTTTGGTGGTGGTGAGTTAGCAAAATTGCATACAATCGATATGAGCAGTCTTGACCCTCGCCTTGCCCAAGTACGTTTAGAAGTCGCGTGTGATGTAGACAACCCATTGTGTGGCCCTAAAGGTGCGTCGCAAGTATTCGGCCCACAAAAAGGCGCAACACCAGAGATGGTGGCACAGCTTGATAGTAACCTTGCTCACTACGCAGAGGTGATCAAACAGCAATTGGGTCACGATGTGCTAAACCGTCCGGGCGCTGGCGCGGCAGGGGGTTTAGGTGCGGCACTGATGGGTTTATTAAACGCAGAACTTCGCCCAGGCATCGAGATTGTCATGGACGCTGTTAACCTAACGGATGTGGTTGCTGACGCGGATTTAGTGATTACTGGCGAAGGTCGTATTGATAGCCAAACGATTCACGGCAAAACGCCAATTGGTGTCGCTCGTGCGGCGAAAAAACACTCGGTACCGGTAATCGGTATTTCGGGTTGCTTGACGCAAGATTGCGGTGTGGTGCATGAGCACGGTATTGATGCGGTATTTGCTGTGGTAAACCGTTCAGTGGATTTGCCAACAGCAATGGCTGAAGCGGCTGAGAACATTGAATTAACAGCACGTAACGTCGCAGCGATGTTTGCGCTAAAAATCTAAATTCACTCCATCGAAAAAAAACCGCAGACTCTCAATCTGCGGTTTTTTTAGTTCCTCATTTAACACGATGCCATACACGGTGCCATGTGAGGAAATACTCTACATTTATGCTGGCTCTTGGAAGATCACATCATCCGCTTTCTTGGTGTACTCGGCCATTTTATGGAAATTCAAGTAACGATAAGTATCGGCTGCGGTCGCATCAATTTGCTTAGCGTACTCTAGATACTCTTCCATACTTGGAATTTTACCTAAAATTGCCCCCACCGCAGCAAGCTCTGCCGACGCAAGATAAACGTTCGCACCATTACCTAAACGGTTCGGGAAGTTACGAGTCGAAGTCGATATTACTGTCGCCTTATCCGCTACGCGTGCCTGGTTACCCATACACAATGAACAGCCCGGAGTTTCAATGCGCACCCCAGCACGACCAAAGATCCCGTAGTAACCTTCTTCAGTTAACTGGTCTTTATCCATCTTCGTTGGTGGTGCAACCCACAAACGAGTATCCAGTTGACCATTGAACTTCTCAAGCAATTTACCGGCCGCACGGAAGTGACCAATGTTGGTCATACAAGAACCGATAAACACCTCATCGATCTGTGTACCTTGCACGTCAGAAAGAAGACGAGCGTCATCAGGATCGTTTGGCGCACAAAGAATCGGTTGGTCAATTTCAGCCAAATCTATTTCGATGATATGTGCGTATTCGGCATCCTTATCCGCTTCCATCAGTTCTGGGTTCGCCAGCCACTCTTGCATCGCAGTAATACGGCGCTCGATAGTACGGCGGTCACCATAACCTTCTGAAATCATCCATTTCAACATGGTAACGTTTGAATTGAGATACTCTTCAATCGACGCTTGAGAAAGCTTAACGGTACAGCCTGCAGCCGAGCGCTCTGCTGACGCATCAGACAGTTCAAATGCTTGCTCAACGCTAAGGTGCTCAACCCCTTCAATTTCAAGTACACGACCTGAGAATTCATTGATCTTACCGGCTTTTTCTACCGTCAACAGACCCTGCTGAATACCGTAGTAAGGGATGGCATGTACCAAGTCACGTAATGTGATACCCGGTTTCATCTCGCCCTTAAAGCGCACCAAAATGGACTCTGGCATATCCAACGGCATCACACCGGTTGCAGCCGCAAAGGCGACCAAACCAGAACCTGCTGGGAATGAAATACCCAATGGGAAGCGAGTATGCGAGTCACCACCGGTACCAACGGTATCAGGCAACAACATGCGGTTTAGCCATGAGTGGATAACACCATCACCCGGACGCAGCGATACACCTGCACGATTCATAATGAAATCAGGCAGCGTATGGTGCGTATTCACATCCACAGGTTTTGGATAAGCCGAGGTATGACAGAAAGACTGCATCACCAAGTCAGCCGAGAAGCCAAGACAAGCCAAATCTTTCAATTCGTCACGCGTCATTGGCCCTGTGGTATCTTGCGAGCCGACCGTGGTCATCTTCGGCTCACAGTATTGACCAGCACGAACACCGTCTACGCCACACGCTTTACCGACCATTTTTTGTGCCAGTGTGTAACCTTTATCAGAGGCGAGTGGATCGACCGGTTTCGCAAACAGATCCGTTTCTTCTAGACCAAGCGAAGCACGAGCACGACTGGTTAAGCCACGGCCAATGATCAGAGGAATACGACCACCAGCACGCACTTCGTCAAGCAGTACACTGCTGAGCTTGAAGCTAGAGATCTCTGCGCCGTCTTTACAAACCACGCCTTCGTATGGGTAGATATCAATCACATCGCCCATATTCATGTCTTGTACGTTCAACTCGATAGGCAACGCCCCAGAATCTTCCATGGTGTTATAGAAGATTGGCGCGATCTTACCGCCTAAACAGATACCACCCGTGCGCTTGTTCGGTACAAATGGGATGTCATCACCCATAAACCAAAGCACTGAGTTAGTCGCCGATTTACGCGAAGAACCGGTACCAACAACATCACCGACGTAAGCCAGTGGAATACCTTCTTTTTGCAATTCTTCAATTTGCTGGATTGGACCAACGTTACCCGCATCATCAGGGTGAATGCCTTCACGTTCCATCTTAAGCATGGCTTTAGCATGAACGGGAATATCAGGGCGTGACCACGCATCCGGTGCTGGAGATAAGTCATCGGTGTTGGTTTCACCCGTGACTTTAAATACTTTTACTGTGATTTTTTCAGCGACTTTATTTTTCGACGTGAACCATTCAGCATCCGCCCAAGATTGGAGCACTTGCTGTGCGTGCTCGTTGCCCGCTTTGGCTTTTTCTTCCACATCGTAGAATGAGTCAAACATCAGCAACGTATGAGAGAGCGCTGTCACCGCGATCGGGGCTAACTCAGCATCCTCAAGCAGCTCAATCAATGATTCGATGTTGTAGCCGCCTTGCATGGTGCCAAGCAATTGCGCCGCTTTTTCACGGCTCACGAGTGGGGAGACCACATCGCCTTTTGCAACCGCCGTTAAAAAGCCGGCTTTTACATACGCCGCTTCATCAACACCAGGTGGAATACGATTTTCAAGCAGGTCAAGAATGAAAGCTTCTTCACCTTGTGGGGGATTTTTAACAAGTTCGATGAGTCCAGCAACTTGCTCTGCGTCTAAAGGTTTTGGAACAACTCCTTCAGCAGCACGCTCTTCGACGTGTTTACGGTAGGCTTCAAGCACGACTTTTTCCTCTCATTGCGGTTCCTCCACCTATTTTCAGTGGGGAGTGAACATCCTTGGAAACTTGGCTCTCCATTGCCATATTTTTCATTCTTTTTCGACTGATAAACAGTGCCAGAGAGGCCAAACTGTGGGCGGCATGATAGCAAATTTAACGATAAATTAAAATCTTGCCATTTTGACCAACATAGCAACTTGAGACTAAAGTCCTATAAAGAATCCACCGCCCATTCCACATCATTGCCCCAAAAATGGGGCAAATTTATCTTAACTCAGCTATTTAAAAGTCGTTCCTATTATTAAATAAACCGAATCGAAATTGTGTTCTGTACGACCATATGCAAACATTATCGGCCCAATCGGTGAGTCAATACCGGTAAAAATAGACCCCGCTTTATACAACGGCGCGTCACTGATCCCAATATCAGGATCAGACCAAACACCGCCATATTCCAACGATGCACCAATATAAAATGGCGACGTGAATAAGCCAAAATCGTTATCAAACCAGCGGTAACGATAAATAAGGCTACCAAACACTTTGTTTTGACCGATTAAACTATTACGTGGGATACCCGATAGATTTAAGAACCCGCCGATTTCTGCCGGATCGACAGGTACCGATGAGTTTTTACTTTGCACAAAACCCGTATCAATATTTGCGACCAAAGTATGGCGAGAAAAGCTGGTTGCGGCGATCAATTTCGCGCCGAATTCATAAGAGGTGTCTTTTTCTTCATTCGATAACGAGATCTCACCATTACCCTGATCATGTGAAATGAGATAATTAATATCGAAATACACCCCTCGGGTTGGCAGGCTAAAATTATCTAATGTATCAATGCGGTAATTGGCAAAGATTCCGGTGCGCTCGAATTGAACATCACCAATTGACGGCAGGGAAGCAAAAGCGCCATCACCATCGGTGTATCTCAAACCAATTTTAAATTCTCGCCATAATGCCTCTTGGTAACCAATGGCCAACTCCCCGACCCACTCAGTGTAAGTCACTGGCAAGAAATCTTGAGTCGACTCTAAACTGGTGTCGTCAAAGCCACTCAATGGTGCATTACGTTTTTGTTTGTTGTAGCGAAGGCCAAGCGTGGTAAACACTTTTTGCTGCGAGAAGAAGGGACTGTACAACTCGGCTTCCAGCGTTTTATCCGTTCCCATCTCCACATTGGTACGCAGTTCCGCTCCATACTGATTAATATCAGTAAAATTAGCAGAAGCGCCGATGGAATACTGACTGTCGGTCGAAAAATCATCCTCAAGGAAAAAACGAAAATTCATGTAATTGGGGCCCCATGATTTCTCATTAACATCCACAACTAAGACGTCTTCCTCTTCAACTTGATCATAGCGATACTGAATCAACTCGAAACGATCGAGCGCATAGAGATCTTGAATGCTTTGTTCCAACTCTCGCGTTTTAACTTCGGTTCCCACCTCAATATTCAAACGGTTTGCCAGCAGTTGATCGCTATAGTGCGTATGGTTATTGATCACCACATCATCGATTTTAATCTCGTCACCGTATCTAAGCTGCTTACGTGCCGTTTGTTTATCGTCAATATAGTGCTGGTAATCGGCAGTTGATAATGACAATGCCTTTAACTTCTCTCGCTGCGCCATGGTGACGTGATAGCCTTCCTGATATGCCTCAGGAATGCGATCGAATTCGGTGGTTTCCATATCGCCAACATCTGGCGACAACAAGACATCCGCCTCCACTAAGGTTTCGGCTTGGCGAGAAGTACTGCTGCGCACTAAGTAGTTTGAGAGTTGATCGGCGACGGTAAATAGGTCAGTAAAATCTTCTTCTTGCTTGTAATCGGTACTGATATCCACAGCGATCACCACGTCCGCACCGAGATCACGAGCCACATCAACGGGCATATTGTTCGTGACGCCACCATCCACCAATAAATGACCATTGAGACGATAAGGCGGCAGAGCGCCAGGTACCGACATACTGGCCATCATGGCATCAACTAAATAGCCACTGTCTATCACGACCGGTTCAAGCTCAACAATATCGGTGGCTACAGAGCGATAAGGAATGGCAAGTTCATTAAACGATTGAAAAGGCAACAAGTTACCCGTGGTTTCACGCAAGATACGCAGCATCCCTTGGCCTTGCACCACGCCTTTCGTCCCTTTGACACCCTCTAGGCCAAAACCGACATCCGTCGTTAATTGATAACGGTCTTCGTACTCTTTATCGCGAACACGGCGCTGACTCCGATCGACGCGATCTTGATAGCCACTACTCCAATCCACCGTATTCAAAAGCGTTTCAATTTCATCTGCGCTCATGCCCGTGGCATATAAACCACCAACATAAGCGCCCATGCTCGTTCCTGTAATCACATCTACGGGGACGCGTAGTTCTTCGAGCGCTTTCAGCACACCAATATGCGCCGCGCCTTTTGCGCCGCCGCCTGCAAGGACCAGCGCCACTTGCTGTCTTGGTTCAGCTTTCTGCTCAGCCGTTGCATCCGCATTCGCTGCGCCAATTGAGAACACGGGTAGCATCGCGATTAACAGGCGAAATTTTTTCACTGGTGATATCCCTTTCAAATCGAAGTTTTCACGCTTCATTACCAACTAAAAATATTTTTTAACCATTGTGCAGGCTGATTGCTACACTCTTTTTTCCATTGCCCTTGATCATCCCATACTGGCAACGTAAACGCGTTTTCACAATCCAGTACCAAGCCACCCGTCGCGCTTTTTGCAAAGCCGACGGTCGAGAGATCCTTTGGCCAAGGTAAATTCAATTGCGTGGGAATACGGTGTTGCAAATACTCCGCATAGACACGCAAAGCACCGCTAGACCCTGTCAGCTTAGTCGATTTGTTATCATCGCGACCAAGCCAAACGGTCGTAACTTCTCGGCCATCAACGCCAACAAACCAGCTGTCTTTAGTGTCGTTACTGGTCCCGGTTTTTCCTGCCAGTGCCGCCCAAGCAAACTGAGCATTTAAATAACGCCCTGTTCCTTCTGCCACACCACGCTTCATCGCATAGGTTGTTAGCCAAGCCGCATTTTGATCGACGGTTTGTTTGGCAATGGGCAACGATTGGTACAGCACCTCGCCATCCATATCAACCACTGAACGTAACGCGGATAACTTCGCTTGTTTCCCCGAGTTAGTGAGCGTTTGATACATCTGTGCGACTTGGAAAGGAGTTAAAGTAAACGATCCTAAGAACATCGATGGCACAGGACGTATTTCTTTACGATCAATGCCAAGCTTTTCAAACGTATCAATCACATTGGGAATCCCCAACTGCATCCCCAATTGTACCGTCGGTACGTTAAGTGATTTCGCCAACGCGATATAGAGCGGCACATCCCCACGGAATTTACGATCGTAGTTGCGCGGCGACCATACCTTGCCTTTCGACCCTTTTAGGTTCAGTGGCTTATCATTTAAGGTACTTGCGAGACTGTATTTCTCAGGCTGCTGTAACGCCGTTAGGTACACGGCAGGCTTCGCCAGTGAGCCAATTTGACGACTGGCGTTTAAGGCACGGTTAAAACCGTCATAGCCGGTGCGTTTTCCTCCGACCATGGCGCGGATTTCACCGCTATGGCGATCAACCGCAATCGCCGCGCCTTCGAGTTCTTTCCCTGCCACTTTGGCCAATTGTGGGATTTTGGTTTTAATCGCCGTTTCCAACTCATGTTGTGAAACAGGATCAAGCGAGGTAAAGACTTTTAACCCTTTGTCTGATTCAAATGCACTGCCCACTTTTTCTTTTAATTCAATCTGAAGCTGCTGAAAATACGCAGGCTGACGACTCGCGATACGAACATTATCTTGAATATCCAACCCACGACTGGCCGCATGGTCGAATTCACTTGAGGTTAAGTAGCCTTGTTGCATCATCAAACGTAATACAAGATCACGGCGCTCTTTGGCTCGGTCTGGATAACGGACAGGGTTGTAATACGAAGGCCCTTTCACCATCCCCACCAACAACGCAAGTTGATCAATACGCAATTCTTGAATTGGCTGACCAAAGTAAAGGCGCGCTGCTAAACCAAAACCATGGATCGCTTCACCCCCGCTTTGACCTAAGTAAACTTCATTTAAGTACGCTTCAAGAATGCGGTCTTTGTCGTAACGGTAATCAAGAATCACCGCAATATACGCCTCACGAATTTTGCGCCACAAGGTGCGGTCACTGGTCAAAAATAAATTTTTTGCCAGCTGCTGCGTCAACGTACTGCCCCCTTGAACCGTACGTCCCGCTTTGATATTAACCACCATTGCGCGGGCAATGGCGATAGGCGAAACGCCATCATGTTGATAGAAATCGCGATCTTCCGTCACCAATAAGGCATCAACCATCACTTCTGGAAACTGCTCACGGCGAAGAAATAAACGTTGCTCATCACGATTTTTTTCTAGCATACCAAGCATCTTAGGTTCGATGCGTAGATAGCCCAAATCGCCCGGCTTCTCTAATGATTGAATACGATTCAAACCTGAACTGTCGAAGTGAAACATCACATGGCGATCAGACTCAGGTCCATCCGTAAACTCAAAAGGACGACGAATCAATTCAATTTTGGTTGAAGAAGAGGAGTATTCGCCCGGGTATTTAGGCTGGTTCACTTTACGATAGTTGAGTACATCTAGCTCATTGCGAACTTCTTTTAGGCTGATGCCATCCCCCGGAGAAAGATTCAATATTCGGGCATACACAACGGTTGGCAGTTCAAACAACTGCCCTTCAAATTTTTGTTTTACCAAGCTGTCGAGATACATCCCGACAAAAAACAAGATCGCAAACCCCACCAGGGCAAGTTTCCAAGCTAAGCCCCACAGCGTTTTTAACCAAGCAGGCGTCGCTGCCCCCTTTTTTTTCTTTTTCGGGGACGTTTTGGCGCGTTTCGCTTTTGGTTTCGCCGCGGATTTTGCAGCCGGTTTACGCGGCGTTTTACTGTTTTTATCGGTCATGTTTATTGGTCATACTTCATCGAACAAGCTACTGATTAAAATGTCTTTTGGTTTTCGTGGTGGCCACATGGTTCGCAGGGTCATCAGGCCAAACATGCTTAGGATAACGACCTTTCATCTCTTTTTTAACTTCTTGGTACGCTCCTGACCAAAAACTTGCAAGATTACTGGTCAACTGCAATGGACGCTGCGCCGGAGAAAGCAGCTCTAACACGACGGTTTTTCGCCCTTGGGCGACGGTCGGGGATTGTTGTTCCCCAAAAACTTCCTGCATTCGAACAGACAATACTGGGTCACGGCCAACTTGATAACGGATCTTCTTTTTACTGCCCGTGGGTAAGGTGTAATCTTTTGGCAGCCATTGGTCGATTTCTTGATTGAGCGGCCAGCCAAGGTAAGCCATAAGCGCTTCCGTCAAATTGACTTGGCTAAGTGCTTTGACAGAACGGACGCCCACTAAATACGGGGCTAACCATTGTTCTAAATTCGCTAATAAGGCTTCGTCATCGAATGACGGCCACGCTTGCTCTGGCAACCATTCGCACCCGCAGCGCAACCGAGCCAATAGTTCAGTGGCGGAATCGGTCCAATGTAAGCATTGTAACCCTTGGCGACGAACATAATTGAGCAGTGCCTCACTCATTTTATCGGCCGATGGTTCGGCCATCATGCGCGATTCAATGGTCAAATTCGCCCATTGGGTTCGCTCTTCAGCAATGAGCTTACCGCGCTTTTCATCCCAATCGACCACCTGCTGCTGAATGAACTTTGTTGGCAATGCATTTTGCAAGCGATTGATATCCAGATCGATGGCCAAGTAGATCATCGCAGCATCTGCTTGGCTGCGCATCAAATCAATCACGACGAGATAATCACTGGCAGCCAAAGGCTCATCATCACGTACCTGTGCGCCATGGCCATTCGCTAATAAATAACGGCCACCTTGCTTACTGCGACTCTGTGCAACACGGTCAGGATAGGCCAACGCCAACACCAACGCCGTCTGCATCTCATCGATTTCCGTCAGCGCAAAAGTGACACCCAACTTACGTGCCAAATTTTGTGCTCTCACCTCGACAATACGTTGCTTGCTGTGTTTTTTCGCTTTCAGACGTTGGACGGAGTGCGCAAAATCCACCACGTTACGCTCAGGCTCTTCAAGCAATGCGGCAACCGATAAGGCCGTACTTAGCCAAGGTTTGGGTCTACCATGACCCAATTGCATGGTTTGCACTAACATTGCCGCGGTACGAGGCTCTAAGCCCAGCTTTTGAGCGCTTTGCCCCATTGGGGTCAACTGATGTTTTTCATCCAACAAACCAAGCGCGATCAGCAAGTTTCTCGCCTGTGCCATCGCACTGCTTGGCGGCACATCTAACCAATTGAGTTCACTGGCATCAAGGCAACCCCACTGGGCCAACTCCATCGCTAATGAGGAAAGATCGGAATGTACAATTTCTGCGGCCGGCACGTAGGGTTGTTGTGTCAGTTGAGATTCACTGTATAAGCGCAGACAAAGACCCGCCTCGATACGACCCGCGCGCCCTGCACGCTGTTCGGCAGAAGATTGTGCAATACGGGTTTGCTCAAGCTTAGTGATGCCGGTTTTGAGATCAAACCTCGCGACACGCTCTAAACCGGAATCCACCACCATGCGAATACCTTCAATCGTTAACGAGGTTTCTGCAATATTGGTGGCCAGTACCACTTTGCGACGGCCGACTGGAGAGGGTTGAATGGCGGCTTGTTGCTGTGCAACACTCAATTGACCATATAACGGGCATACATCCACATCACTTGGTAATTGACTGAGGCGCTCTTGCAACTGATGGATACTGCCAACACCAGGCAAAAACGCCAATAACGAGCCGGACTCACTGACCATCAATTGATGAATGTGTTTGGCCATAATATCGACAAAACGATCATTGGCCTTTAACGGGGCATAGCGAAACTCAACAGGATAACTTCGGCCTTGCGATTCAACATAGCGGGCCTGCGGCATTAAACGAGTCAACGCCTGTTGCTCAAGCGTTGCCGACATCACCACCAACTTCAGATCGTCACGCAGCGCCTCTTGAATCTCTAAACACAGCGCCAGACCAATATCTGCGTGAATACTCCGCTCGTGAAATTCATCAAAAATCACCAGATCAATACCATTGAGTTCCGGATCGCTTTGAATCATACGAGTCATGATCCCCTCAGTCACGATTTCCAACTGCGTTTCTTGGCTGACTTTCGTTTCACCACGAACACGATAGCCCACTCGCTGCCCAACACTTTCACCAAGTTGCTGAGCCAAATAACGAGCAATATTACGCGCAGCCAAACGGCGCGGTTCCAGCATGATAATTTTCCCTTGAACGACCTTCTCTTTTAATAATCGTAACGGGAAATAAGTCGATTTACCGGCACCGGGTGCCGCTTTCAAAATCAGCTGAGAACAATCGCGAACACCCGAGAGTAATTCAGGCATCACGCCTTCAATTGGCAGTTGTGACAATGGATACGCCTTATGATGTAATGAAGGCCACATTGTATAGAAGAATCGCAGTCAGACCAAAATGAAGTTCCTCCCTCCTCTAGAGTCCGCTACGCTATTAAAGCGTTATAAACGCTTCTTGGCCGACATCCAATTGGATGACGGTAGTGAACGTACCATCCATTGCGCCAATACCGGAGCGATGACTGGCTGCGCAACACCCGGTGATAAAGTGTGGTTTTCAACATCGGATAACCCAAAAAGAAAATACCCAAATAGCTGGGAGTTGAGCGAAACCACATCCGGGCATCGTATATGTATTAATACTGCGCGAGCCAATCAATTAGCCGTTGAAGGGATCGAGCAAGGGGTTATCGCAGAATTACGGAATTACGAGCAACTTCAAACTGAGGTGAAATACGGTCAAGAGAATAGCCGAATTGATATTTTGCTCCGAGATCCACAAAAACCAATCTGCTATGTAGAAGTAAAAAGTGTGACGTTATTAGCTGATGGCACCGAGGGACAGGGCTACTTCCCTGACGCAGTGACAACGCGAGGCCAAAAACACCTACGTGAATTGGCGGAAATGGCGAAAAATGGGAACCGATCTGTACTTTTATTTATTGTTTTACATTCAGGGATTGAAAAAGTATCTCCTGCACACCATATAGACGCCAACTATTCACATTTACTAAAAATTGCAATTGAACAAGGAGTGGAAGTCTTGTGCTATAAGGCGCAGCTTTCAGAAAGTGAGATAAAGCTCATTAACGCAGTGGAATTTAACTATCCACAATAAAAAGTGATGCCGTCTTCACATTGACAATAACTTTACGCAACAGTGTTTGCCTCCTAAAGTTCTTTTTGCTATAGATACCCGCCTTAAATTAGCTGCTCAAGCAGTTGACTAGGTGTTAGGAGATACTGCATGTCAGAATTAAAGAAAAAAGCGATAGGCATCCTAGCCATTGCAGGCGTTGAACCTTATCAAGAAAAGCCAGGTGAAGAGTACATGTCACCTGAACAAATGGCTCACTTTAACAAGATTTTACAAGCTTGGCGCAACCAGCTAAGACACGAAGTTGATCGCACAGTTCATCATATGCAAGATGAAGCGGCTAACTTCCCTGATCCCGTTGATCGCGCTTCGCAAGAAGAATTCAGCTTAGAACTACGCAACCGTGACCGTGAGCGTCGTTTGATCAAGAAAATCGAAAAAACATTAACGAAAATCGAAGAAGACGATTTTGGTTTCTGCGAATCTTGTGGCGTAGAAATTGGCGTTCGTCGTTTAGAAGCTCGCCCAACTGCAGACCTTTGTATCGACTGTAAGACTCTTGCAGAGATGAAAGAAAAGCAGATGCAAGGTTAATCATTGCAAGCCATTAAATGAAAAGGGAGCATATATGCTCCCTTTTTGGTTTTTAACATTTTTATCTGGTTTCACTATGAGTTACATCGGTCGCTTTGCCCCTTCCCCTTCTGGCCCACTCCATTTCGGATCTCTGGTTGCCGCACTTGGCAGTTATTTTCAAGCCAAAGCGAATCATGGCCAATGGCTGGTGAGAATTGAAGACATTGACCCGCCAAGAGAAATGCAGGGCGCATCGGATCTTATCTTGCGAACGTTAGAGGCTTATCAACTGCATTGGGATGGTGAGGTGGTTTATCAAAGCCAGCGTCATCAACTGTACCAAGACCAAATAGAAGCCTGGCTCATTAGCGGCCAAGCCTATTATTGCCAATGCAGTCGAAAAGAGATCAAACAAGCGGGAGGCTTCTATTTAGGCACTTGCCGCGATCTTAAACTCTCCACACAAACGCCGTGTGCGATTCGCCTGCGTATGACCGAGCCCGTCTACGATTTTATCGATCAAAAACATGGTCAACTGACGATCCCTAAAGCGCTGGCAAATGAAGATTTTATTATAAAACGTCGGGATGGCTTATTTGCCTATAACCTTGCGGTAGTATTAGACGATATTGACCAAGGTATCACTGAGGTTGTGCGCGGTGCCGACTTGATTGAACCAACCGGAAGACAAATCAGTCTGTATCAAATGCTAGGAAAAACCCCGGTCAGCTATCTTCACTTACCCTTAGCACTAGGCGATAATGGTCAAAAATTATCTAAACAAAATCATGCGCCAGCGGTTGATAATCTCAACCCTAAACCGGCCTTATTAGAAGCCATGCACTTTTTAGGCTTTGATTTAGATAAAGATTTAGACAAAGCTTCTTTAACAGAAATCATCCATTGGGGTGTACAAAACTGGCATACTAAGCAATTGCCGAACACAACCGAGATCACACCAAGATTCTCAAATCGGCCTTGTTAAGCTATTATTAGCCGCAAATTCGCCCTTGGGCGCCAGAATTTAATGGAAACAGAAGCGGTGGAATGACCGATTTTGTCAAAAGCACATGAATAAAAACGATTATACACCAAGCGAGCCAACTAGCTTTCCGGAGCTCGCTCTAAATATTATTACTCGAGAAGAGCACAATATTTCGCGCAAGCAAATCAGTGACAATGCACTGAAGGTGCTATACCGACTTCATGGTGCAGGTTTTGATGCCTTTCTTGTCGGGGGCGGCGTTCGCGACTTATTGTTACGCCACTCGCCAAAAGACTTTGATATCGCCACAAATGCGACACCAGAGCAGATTCGTAGTCTGTTTAAAAACTGCCGCCTGATCGGTCGCCGTTTTCGTCTTGCGCATATTATGTTTGGCCGCGATATTATTGAAGTTGCGACGTTCCGTGGTCATCACCAAGAACCAAACAAAAATATTGCAGCACAATCAAAAGAAGGCATGTTACTCCGTGACAATGTCTACGGCTCTATCGATGAAGATGCAGAACGTCGTGATTTCACGATCAATGCGATGTACTACAACATCGATAATTTTGCCATTCATGATTATGCTCGTGGCAACGAAGATCTTGAAGACAAACTGGTTCGCCTAATTGGTGACCCTGAAACACGTTACCGTGAAGATCCCGTGCGCATGTTGCGCGCTATTCGTTTTGCCGTAAAACTCGATTTTGATATCGAAGAAGATACTGCTGCGCCAATCGAAGAATTAGCACACCTGCTGAAAGAAATCCCATCAGCTCGTTTGTATGAAGAATCGCTAAAAATGCTACAAACAGGCTACGGCCTAGAAACGTACCATTTGATGCGCGAGTACAACCTATTCCAGCCATTGTTCCCAACGGTTTCAGAGTTCTTCACTGAAGATTACGCATCGAAAGCAGAAGAAATGTTGGATTTGGTACTCGATTCGACTGACCAGAGAATTGAAGAAGGTAAACGCGTTAACCCTGCGTTTATGTTTGCTGCGATGCTGTGGTACCCACTGCAAGCCAAAGCTGAAGAGTTGATGGAAACGCGCAAACTGTGTGATTACGATGCCATTATGGAAGCGAGCAACATCATTCTTGATGAGCAAGTTCGTACCATCGCGATTCCACGCCGTCATACCGCAACCATTCGTGAAATTTGGCAGCTACAAATGCGTTTGCCTCGCCGCAATGGTAAACGAGCGTTCCGCTTAATGGAGCTAAACAAGTTCCGTGCGGGTTACGATTTTCTTGAAATGCGTGCGGAAGTGGAAGGTGGCGAAACCGAGAAACTGGCGAAGTGGTGGAATAAATTCCAAAACTCCGGCCGTAACATTCGCCAAGAAATGGCCGCAGAACTCGACAATGAACCTGCCGCAAAAAGCGGTCAGCGTCGTCGCAAAAGCAGCAGCCGTAACCGACGCCCTAGTCGCAAAAGTAACAGCGCATCATGATCGTTGCCTATATTGCTGTCGGCAGTAATATGGCCGATCCGGTCGCGCAAGCGAATGACGCCATTGAAGCGTTAAAACAGTTACCTAGATCAGAGTTTATTCAGGCCTCTATGCTATATAGTAGCACCCCAATGGGGCCACAGAACCAGCCTGATTACATCAATGCGGTTGTGGCAATTCAAACCGAATTAACACCTCTTGAGCTACTCGATTGCACTCAAGCAATCGAGCTTGAACAAGGGCGTGTCCGTAAAGATGAGCGTTGGGGACCAAGAACCCTCGATCTCGACATCCTACTTTACGGCAATGAGAATATCGATTCAGAGCGGTTAACCGTTCCACATTATGGAATGCGTGAAAGAGAATTTGTCCTCTACCCGCTCGCTGAAATCACCCCTAATTTAACGCTCCCCGATGGGACTGAGCTTGCTCAACTACTCAATAGTGTTGACCGCAATGGACTCAGAATTTGGCAAGCATAGCCAGCCAGCTCCTAGCAAGGAATATTAATGAAAAAAATTACCATCAACGACCTTATCAAGTGGAAACAAGAAGGTCGTAAATTTGCTTCTTCTACTGCGTACGACGCCAGTTTTGGTCAACTATTTGAACAGCAAGAAATGCCTGTCATCCTAGTTGGTGATTCACTTGGTATGGTATTACAAGGTGAATCAAGCACATTGCCAGTCACTGTCGAAGACATTGCTTACCATACTCGCTGTGTACGCGCTGGTACCCCAAACAGCCTATTGATGGCTGATATGCCATTTATGAGCTACGCAACGCCAGAGCAAGCATGTGAGAACGCAGGCAAGCTAATGCGTGCGGGAGCAAACATGGTTAAGCTAGAAGGTGGTGATTGGTTAATTGATACCGTAAAAATGCTGACTGAGCGTGCGGTACCGGTGTGTGCTCACCTAGGTCTAACACCTCAATCGGTCAACATTTTTGGCGGCTTTAAAGTTCAAGGTCGTGAACAAGAAAAAGCGGACCGCATGGTACGTGATGCTCTTGCACTACAAGAAGCGGGTGCTCAAATCGTACTGCTTGAATGTGTACCACAAGAACTGGCCGCTCGTATTACCGAAGTGTTGGATGTACCGGTTATCGGCATCGGCGCAGGTAATGTGACTGACGGTCAGATCCTTGTTATGCACGATATGCTTGGCATTGCGGCAAACTACATGCCGAAATTCTCGAAAAACTTCCTTGCTGAAACGGGTGATATACGCAAAGCCATTACTAAATACATCGACGATGTAGCCAGTGGCGCGTTCCCAGATGAAGCCCATACGATTGCCTAAAGGATATCATCATGCAAACATTTGCTGACATTTCAGCTCTACGCGAGCAGATCAAACAGTATAAGCGTGACGGTCGTAAAGTCGCTTTTGTACCCACGATGGGTAACTTGCACGAAGGTCACCTAACACTGGTGCGTAAAGCACGTGAACACGCCGATATCGTTGTGGTTAGTATCTTCGTTAACCCAATGCAATTTGAACGAGCAGACGATCTAAACAACTACCCACGCACGCTTGAAGATGATTTAAGTAAGCTAAATGGCGAAGGGGTTGAGTTGGTCTTCACTCCAACACCAGAAACCATCTACCCTGAAGGTTTAGAAAGCCAAACATCGGTTGATGTTCCTGGTTTGTCGACCATGCTTGAAGGGGCTTCTCGCCCAGGTCATTTCCGTGGCGTATCCACGATTGTGACCAAGCTATTTAACATCGTTCAACCCGATGTCGCATGCTTTGGCGAGAAAGATTTCCAGCAGCTCGCGGTCATCCGTAAAATGGTGGACGATCTGGCAATGGATATCGAAATCATTGGTGTCGCGACGGTTCGTGAAATGGACGGTCTGGCAATGAGCTCACGCAATGGCCTACTGACACTGGATGAACGCCAACGTGCACCAGTGCTTGCGCGCACGATGCGCTGGATCAGCAGTGCGATGCGTGGCGGCCGTGATGATTACGCATCGGTGATTGAAGACGCGAGTGATCAGCTGCGTGCTGCAGGCTTACAACCGGATGAAATTTTTATTCGTGATGCGCGTACACTGCAAACCATCACAGCAGAAACCACTCAAGCAGTGATTCTGATGTCGGCCTTCTTAGGTAAAGCTCGCCTAATCGATAACCAAACGGTTGAGATGGCAGTGGAAGCGAAAGAAGAAGCAGAAAGCGGCGACGAAACATCGAACAGCGCAGAATAATTCGCGCCTAACATAGCAAGAAAACTCGCGATGTAAAATAAAACGCGATTAAAATAAAAAGGGTTGGCCAAGTGCCAACCCTTTGTCTATCTAACGGTTTGTGACTCTGTTTACGAACGTAAACCAATACCTTTCGTCACCAGGTAGTGCGCGATGGCGTACAAGACCACAACAAAAACACCTAAGACTCCAAACGATGTCGCGATACCCACATCGGACACCCCCAAGAAGCCGTAGCGGAACGCATTGACCATGTAGACGATAGGATTAATCTTGGAAATACCCTGCCAAAACTCTGGTAACAAGTTGATCGAGTAGAATACACCACCTAAATAGGTCAATGGGGTGAGGACGAACGTTGGGATAATGGAAATATCATCAAACGTGCGGGCATAAACAGCATTAATCAAACCACCCAGAGAAAAAACCACCGACGTCATAAAGACGGTTGCGATGATAATGCCCCAATGATCGACTTGGAGATCAACAAAAAACAATGACACAAACGTGACGATGGTTCCCACCAATAAGCCACGTACAACGCCCCCCATCACAAACCCAAGAATAATCACGTAATTTGGCACTGGTGCGACTAATAACTCTTCAATATTACGTTGAAACTTAGAGCTAAAGAAAGACGACGCCACGTTGGAATAAGAGTTGGTGATCACCGACATCATGATCAAGCCCGGCACAATGTATTCCATGTAACTAAAACCGTTCATCTCACCAATGCGTGAACCAATTAGATTACCAAAGATAATAAAATACAGCGTCATGGTGATCGCTGGCGGCACGAGAGTCTGTACCCAAATGCGGGTAAAGCGATTAATTTCTTTGGTCAGCAAGCTACAAAAAGCCGTCCAGTAAAGTTGATACATATTATTCGCCTCGGCTTTGTTGCTGAACGATGCTGACAAACAGCTCTTCCAATCGATTGGCTTTATTGCGCATCGACATCACTTGAATGCCCTGCTCGCTCAGTTGAGCAAACACATGGTTTAAGCCCTTATTTTTGGCAATTTCAATCTCAAGAGAACCATTGATTTCACGTTGAGAAATCACCCCTTCTAGTTGTGGCAGCGCTTGTAGCGTTTCGATATCAAGGATAAAGGTTTCAACATCTAATTTGGACAGCAACGCTTTCATTGAGGTGTTTTCGATCAGCTCACCACGATTAATAATACCGATATTACGGCACAGCATTTCTGCTTCTTCGAGGTAGTGAGTGGTCAAAATAATGGTAATGCCTTGCTCTGAGTTAATCTCTTTAAGGAACTCCCACATTGAACGACGCAGTTCAATATCAACGCCAGCCGTTGGTTCATCAAGAATCAGCAGCTGTGGCTCATGCATCAATGCACGAGCAATCATCAAGCGGCGTTTCATCCCGCCTGAAAGGTTGCGCGCACGTTCTTTACGCTTTTCCCACAAGTCCAATTTTGTCAGGTATTTTTCCGCGCGCTCTTTGGCCAACGATTTAGCCACGCCGTAATAACCCGCTTGCTGCAATACAATCTGCTCCACCGTTTCAAACGGGTTGAAATTGAACTCTTGCGGAACCAAGCCTAGGTTCTGTTTGGCGCGTTCAAGATCGCTATCAATATCAAAACCAAAAATTTTCACTTTGCCGGATGTCTTATTAACCAGAGACGAAATGACGCCAATCGTCGTCGATTTACCAGCACCGTTAGGGCCAAGCAAGGCATAAAAATCGCCTTTTTCGACATTAAGGCTCACGCCTTTTAGCGCCTCAAAACCGCCCGCATAGGTTTTTCTTAACTGGTCTATTTCTAATGCGTACATAATTGTTTGTCTTCTTAATTCAAACCATGCCACTGAATATGAGCAAGTTCACTACTCGGTATGGAATAAGTCTATCGTCGAATGACGATGATTACAATTAAACCCTTTCTGTAAATCCAAATCGCCCCCTCTCCTCAAACAAAAAAATGCCACAGTGTTTCTCCTATGGCATTTTAAAGGTTGTCGTAAAACACATTGCAACTATATCGAGTAAGCCTGATATTCGTCGCTCTCCACCTGCGCCGTCGCTGCACGTAGCGCTTCATAACGGAACGAGTAAATATTTTCGGCCGGTACTAAATCAAGAATGTGGAATTTCTCCAACTGCTGCCAAATTTGCTTATGGGGACACAACAAGTAAACCGCACAGTTCGCATCCAACGCATCATTGATCGCGTTTTCTAAGGCAAGACCGACCGTAACGTCAATCATCGGAACATCGGTCAAATCGAGGATCATCGCTTCATATTCATCGATACTGCTGTGCTGACGCGAGATCGCTTTCGAGACACTAAAAATCATCGGGCCAGAGAGGTAGAAGAATAAAACCTTGCCGTTAGCCTGGTCGAGCATATCTCGCTCACTCTCAGTTAATGGTACATCATCCTCATCCGCATCACTGATCGCCTTCACTTGACGTGCCTGTTCTCGGCTTAAACGCTCAATGATAATAATATTCGAGATAAACACGCCCAAACCAACAGCAGCAATCAAATCCACAAATACCGTCAGCAGCATCACGCCGTACATGATCGCCATACCCTGAACACTGACTTTATGAGCGCGCTGGATAAAACTCCAATCAAGAATATTGAAACCGACATAAACCGCAATGCCCGCCAATACCGCCATCGGAATCGGTTCGGTTAAGCCACCCGCCACCAAAACAACCAACGCCAGCATCAAAGCGCGAATCACACCCGATAAAGGTGAACGCGCCCCAACTTGGATATTGGTCACCGTTCCCATCGTCGCCCCCGCCCCTGGCAGCGCCCCAAAGAGACCAGAGATCATGTTCGCCAAACCTTGGCCACGTAACTCTTTATCTGAATCATGCTCTTTACGCGTCAATGAATCGCCAATCACGGCGGTTAACAAGGTATCAATACAACCTAACGTGCCGAGTACTAAGGCATCGATAACCATGGTTGTAAAGATTTCCGGATTAATATGAGGGATCACAAAAGAAGGTAAGCCGGCCGGGATTTCACCAATACGGCGAATGGACTCGCTATCAAATAAAATGACCGAAAGTAAAGTCACCGCGACGAGCGCGACCAATTGCGCAGGGACGTATTTTCGATATTTGGGAGGAAAGAAAAAAAGGATGCCGAGAGTCAGTAAACCTAAAAACAGCTCACTAAACTTAATGTTGGCTAATGTATCAGGTAACGCCGATAACGTGCCCATCACTCCGCCCGATGGCGCAGCATGGCCTAATAAAGGTGAGAGCTGTAAGATAATTAGAATAACGCCGATACCCGACATAAATCCGGAGATCACGCTATATGGCATCAGAGTAACGTATTTACCCAGTTTTAACGTGCCCAGTAAGACCTGGAAAGCCCCTGCCATCATCACCACAGTGAACGTCATCGCCATCCCGGTTTCAGGATATTTGGCCATCATGCTCGTCAAAACTGCGGTCATGATCACCGTCATTGGACCCGTCGGTTCTGAAATGAGAGTGGAGGAACCACCAAATAGTGCGGCAAATAAACCGACCATGATCGCCCCCCACAAACCAGCCTCTGCACCGGCTCCGGAAGCAACGCCAAATGCGAGCGCCAATGGCAAAGAGATGATCGCGGTCGTCACACCACCAAACAGATCTCCCTTCAAATTGATCTCTTTAAAACGATCTCCAAACACCATATCGCTCCCTGCAATAGTAAACGGCTAAACCGATTTATATTACCAAACGTTACTCGCGATACAACAGTGTTAATTAAGTCACACAGGCGTAACAATCAAGGCAAGCCTAATAAAACCGACAAAGTTAATGATTTTGACGACATCAACACGTCAGATGAGTGCATTTTGATACATTTTTTTAGAGTATGGCTTTGTAACATTGTGTATATTGTGCAGCAGAAACTTTAGGGATGTAAGTAACGACAATGCCGAAAATGAAACAGTTATTCGACAATAACTCGAAATGGTCTGACGAAATCAAATCAGAACGACCTGAATATTTCACCCGTCTTGCAGAGGGACAGAAACCTGACTTTCTTTGGATTGGTTGCTCAGACAGCCGAGTACCTGCAGAACGTTTAACCGGCCTATTTTCTGGCGAATTATTTGTCCACCGAAACGTGGCAAACCTTGTGGTTCATACTGACCTTAACTGTTTATCGGTAGTGCAGTACGCCGTTGATGTTCTCAAGATCAAACACATTATCATCTGTGGCCACTATGGCTGCGGTGGCGTCAATGCGGCGATTGATAACCCGCAACTTGGCCTCATTAATAACTGGTTGCTGCACATTCGTGACATCTACTTCAAACATCGTTCTTACCTAGACCAAATGTCTGAAGAAGACAAAGCCGATAAACTGGGCGAGATCAACGTTGCGGAACAAGTGTATAACTTAGGCAACTCAACCATCATTCAAAATGCTTGGGATCGCGGTCAAGAGGTTGAGATTCACGGCGTGGTTTATGGTATTGATGATGGACGTTTGCAGTATTTAGGTAACCGATCCAATTCAAAAGCATCCGTCGAAGCATCTTACCTCTCTTCACTTGAAGAGATACTTAATCCTGATTTCAAATTGTTGTGTCGCTAATCACGCAGTTTGTTCCGACGAATAAATAGCAAAAAGCCCATCACTTAACCGTCATGGGCTTTTTTAATGTTCACTCAAGCGTTATAAAGCCATTGGCTTATTCTTGAGGAACCACTTTACCGATGTATGGTAAATGACGGTATTTTTGTGCGTAGTCGATGCCTACACCCACAACGAATTCGTCTGGGATTTCAAAACCAATCCACTGAACAGGCACAGCCACTTCACGACGAGAAGGCTTATCAAGCAACGTACAAATTTCGATAGACTTTGGCTCACGCAAAGACAAAATTTCTTTCACTTTCGCTAACGTGTTACCCGTATCGATGATGTCTTCAACCAACAACACATCTTTGCCTTTGATATCATCATCAAGGTCTTTCAAGATACGCACATCACGCGAGCTTTCCATGGTGTTGCCGTAGCTAGAGGCGGTCATGAAATCAACTTGGTGAGTAAGTTCAATCGAACGCGCAAGGTCAGCCATAAAGACGAATGAGCCACGTAGTAAACCAACCAAGACAAGATCTTCACTGCCCTGGTAATGAGCTGTGATCTGTTTACCTAATTCACGCACACGTTCCTGAACTTCCTGCTCAGAAATCATTACTTCTATTGTATGTTTCATACCACTCTCGCTTGTCATTTTTAGCGTCTAATAATAGTAGCTCAGACACCGTTGGGCGTTTGCAAGCGCGTAGTTTAACACCAGCACAGAAAGAGAATAAACCTTAAGCAGCAACAATTCTTTGAAACAAGATAAAAAACAGTATGACCTTTCGCACGTTACTAACAAAATTGATTATTAAGTATACTGAAAATGTTGACCATAAGCATATGCACCATTACACTCATTACCGCGATATAACACTAATAATAATATATAAATTAGGGCATAGCCCATTTACTGAAAAGTGCCTTAAATCTAAGGTCAGTTTACTCTTACTTCAGTAGATATCGCATGAAATAAGAGAACCTCAGAGTACTGATGCACATGGACGGTAATCAACTCATTTGGCAAGGATTAATACGTATATGGACTCGATAACAAAAAGACCACGCACCCGCCTCTCGCCCAAAAAGCGTAAGCAGCAATTAATGGATATCTCTCTTGATGTCTTTGCTCGTCGTGGCATTGGCCGTGGTGGCCACGCCGATATTGCAGAAATCGCACAAGTTTCTGTGGCGACTGTATTCAACTATTTTCCTACTCGCGAAGATTTAGTGGATGACGTACTGAACTATGTCGTCCGTCAGTTTTCCAATTTTCTTTCGGATAATATTGACCTAGATTTGCACGCGAGAGAAAACCTCGCAACCCTTACATCAGAAATGGTGAAGCTGATTGCCGAAGACTGTCACTGGCTTAAAGTGTGGTTCGAGTGGAGTGCTTCAACACGTGATGAAGTATGGCCACTGTTTGTCAGCACCAACCGAACCAATCAACTGCTCGTGCAGAATATGTTCATTAAGGCGATGGAACGCGGTGAAATATGCAATGAGCATGATCCCGCTGAGCTTGCGACCTTATTCCATGGCATTTGCTACTCACTGTTTGTGCAGGCAAATCGCAACACGGATGAGCAAGCAATGTTGAAGCTAGCGGACAGCTATCTAAACATGTTGTGCATTTATAAAGAAAAAGCGTAGATTTCCCCGCAGTCGATATTCATCGTCGAGCAAATCAAAAGATTCAACGAAAAAAAAACCGCAGCCAAGGCTGCGGTTTCTGTTTATTCAGTATGTGTTACTTTTTCTTTTTCACTGCTTTTTTGTTTGGCAGGTCAGTAATTGAGCCTTCAAACACTTCCGCCGCTAGACCCACTGACTCATGTAGAGTTGGGTGAGCGTGGATAGTCAGTGCGATGTCTTCAGCGTCACAACCCATTTCGATTGCAAGACCAATTTCACCAAGTAGTTCACCACCGTTAGTACCCACGATAGCACCACCAATGACGCGGTGAGTCTCTTTGTCGAAGATTAGCTTAGTCATACCGTCTGCACAGTCAGAAGCGATTGCACGACCTGATGCTGCCCATGGGAATGTTGCCACTTCGTACTTGATGCCTTCCGCTTTCGCTTCTTTTTCTGTTTTACCAACCCACGCCACTTCTGGCTCAGTGTACGCAATTGAAGGGATCACTTTAGGGTCGAAGTAGTGTTTCTTACCAGAAATAACTTCTGCCGCTACGTGGCCTTCATGCACACCTTTGTGCGCAAGCATTGGTTGGCCAACGATGTCGCCGATCGCGAAGATGTGCGGTACGTTAGTACGCATTTGCTTATCAACATTGATAAAGCCACGCTCATCAATTTCGATACCTGCTTTCGCGCCATCGATAAGTAGACCGTTTGGTACACGACCAATAGCAACAAGAACCGCATCGTAACGCTCAGCTTCTGCTGGCGCTTTTTTGCCTTCCATCGAAACGTAGATACCGTCTTCTTTCGCTTCAACCGCGGTCACTTTGGTTTCAAGCATCAAGTTGAATTTCTTCTCGATGCGTTTTGTGAATACCTTAATGATGTCTTTGTCTGCTGCTGGGATAACTTGGTCGAACATCTCAACTACGTCTACTTTAGAACCCAGTGAGTGGTAAACCGTACCCATTTCAAGACCGATGATACCACCGCCCATGATCAGCAGTTTCTCTGGAACTTCTTTCAGCTCAAGAGCATCCGTTGAATCCCAAATACGTGGGTCTTCATGTGGAATGAATGGCAGTTTGATCGGACGAGAACCCGCCGCAACGATCGCGTTGTCAAAGTTAACAACCGTTGGTTCGCCTTCGCCTTCTACAAGAATAGAATTAGGACCCGTGAATTTGCCGTAACCGTTTACAACCGTTACGTCACGCATCTTAGCCATACCGCTAAGACCACCAGTCAGCTGAGTGACTACTTTTTCTTTCCACAAACGAATCTTATTGATATCTGTCTGTGGTTCGCCAAATACGATACCGTGCTCAGAAAGTGCTTTTGCTTCTTCGATAACTTTCGATACGTGCAGTAGTGCTTTTGATGGAATACAGCCTACGTTAAGACAAACACCACCAAGAGTGCTGTAACGCTCAACTAGCACAGTTTCAAGACCTAGGTCTGCACAACGGAAGGCAGCAGAGTAGCCAGCAGGACCAGAACCAAGTACAACAACTTGGGCTTTAATTTCTTTGCTCATTTTGACCTCTTGTAGTCATTATCCCTAACAGGCTGAATGGGTATTGAGATTATTGTTTCAAACGTTTTTGATAGTTTTAAACTGTTTTTCAGACCGTCAATAGTTTACAGAGATGTTAACGATGTGAAAAGTAATTCAATTTAGCCTGTGAGCTAGACAACAATTCGACGCTCTATGCCACGCATAGAAGGATCCAATTATTTAAATATCTTTGATAGAAGAGGCGGCAAAATGCCGCCTCTGGTTCGTCTAGTCTAAATTAAAGAACAAGACGACGAATGTCTGATAGCGCACTGTTTAGGTAAGTAATGAAACGCGCACCTTCAGCACCATCAATCACACGGTGATCGTATGACAGTGACAGTGGAAGTTGTAGACGCGGTTCAAATTCTTTACCGTTCCAAACCGGTTTGATTTCAGACTTAGACACACCAAGGATGCCCACTTCTGGTGCATTTACGATTGGCGTAAATGCAGTACCACCGATGCCACCAAGGCTCGAGATAGTGAAACAGCCACCTTGCATGTCCGCAGCGGTCAGCTTACCAGAACGTGCTTTCTTAGACACAACCATTAGCTCTTCAGAAAGCTCGTAGATGCCTTTTTTGTTCACGTCTTTAAATACTGGAACAACCAGACCGTTTGGCGTATCAACAGCAATACCTACGTTCACGTATTTCTTCAGGATGATGCTTTCGCCATCGTCAGAAAGTGAAGAGTTAAATGCTGGGAATGCTTCTAGTGCTTTCGCAACGGCTTTCATGATGAACACAAGTGGTGTGATCTTCATGCCAGTGTCGTTCTTCGCTTCGATTGCGTTCTGTTCTTTACGGAATGCTTCTAGCTCAGTGATGTCAGCGTTATCCCACTGTGTAACGTGTGGGATCATTACCCAGTTACGGTGCAGGTTAGCGCCTGAAATCTTCTTGATCTTAGAAAGAGGCTTAACTTCTGTCTCACCAAACTTGCTGAAATCAATCTTCGGCCATGGAAGCAGACCAAGAGCGCTGCCGTCGCCGCCTTTGCTTGCTGCCGCAGCACCAGACTCAAGACGTTTCAGAGCATCTTTAACGTAAGACTGTACGTCTTCTTTCAGGATACGGCTCTTACGACCCGAACCTTTCACCTTAGAAAGGTTAACGCCAAATTCACGAGCAAGACGACGAACCACTGGAGATGCGTGCGCGTAGTCACCGTTCTCTTGGAAGTCGCCCGCTGCTGCTGGAACTGCCGCTTCTGCTTTCGGTGCCGCTGCAACAGGTGCTGCCGCTTGCGCTGGAGCTGCTTGAGCAACTGGAGCCGCGACTGGCGCTGCGCCTGCTACTTCAAAGACCATGATTAAAGAACCAGTCGTTACTTTGTCGCCAGCAACAATTTTGATCTCTTTGATCGTACCTGCGAATGGTGCTGGTACTTCCATCGAAGCTTTGTCGCCTTCAACCGTGATTAGAGATTGCTCTTCTTCCACTGTATCGCCAACCGCGACCATGATTTCAGTCACTTCAACTTCATCACCACCGATGTCCGGTACGTGTACATCTTTTGCTGCAGACGCTGCTGGAGCCGCTGCAACTGGTGCTGCCGCTGGAGCTACAGGTGCTGAACCCGCCGCTGCGCCAACTTCAAAGATCATCACAAGTGAACCCGTTGATACTGAGTCGCCTACTGCAATTTTGATTTCTTTCAGTGTACCCGCAAATGGTGCTGGTACTTCCATAGAAGCTTTGTCGCCTTCAACCGTTAGAAGAGATTGCTCTTCTTCAATCGAGTCGCCAACCGCTACCATGATTTCAGTCACTTCTACTTCATCGCCACCAATGTCTGGTACGTGAACTTCTTTCAATTCGACTGCCGCTGCTGCCGCAGGAGCCGCTACTGGAGCTGCTTCAACCGCTGGAGCAGATGCAGCTTGCGCTGCACCCTCGGCTTCGAAAATCATGATTAGAGAACCAGTAGAAACCGAGTCGCCAACGGCGATTTTGATTTCTTTAACGATACCTGCTTGAGATGCAGGAACTTCCATAGAAGCTTTATCGCCTTCAACTGTGATTAGAGACTGCTCTTCTTCAACCTTGTCGCCAACGCTTACAAGAATCTCAGTAACTTCAACCTCATCCGCACCGATGTCTGGTACATTAATTTCGATTGCCATTGCTTATCTACCTTTTAATTAAGCGTTGCTTATGCGTATTGTGGGTTCGTTTTTTCAGTGTCGATGTTGAATTTCTTGATTGCTTCAACAACCACAGATTTATCCATATCGCCACGTTTCACAAGCTCAGTAAGAGCTGCAACTACCACGTAACCTGCGTTCACTTCGAAGTGACGACGTAGATTTTCACGGCTGTCTGAACGACCGAAGCCATCAGTACCCAATACTTTGTAAGATTCAGCAGGAACGAATGCACGTACTTGCTCAGCGTAGTTCTTCATGTAATCGGTCACTGCGATTGCAGGTTCGTTACCAAGAACAGTCGTGATGTACGGCACTTTCGCTTCAGCTTCAGGGTGTAGCATGTTGTCACGCTCTACCGCTTGGCCATCACGAGTTAGCTCGTTGAATGACGTTACAGAGAAAATGTCAGACGCAACGCCGTAATCTTCGCTTAGAATCTGCGCAGCTTTACGCGCTTCGTTCATGATAGTACCAGAGCTCATCAACTGAACTTTGCCTTTACTACCTGCGTAAGACTCAAGCTTGTAGATACCCTTACGAATGCCTTCTTCAGCGCCTTCTGGCATTGCTGGCATTGCGTAGTTTTCGTTCATTACCGTTAGGTAGTAGTAAACGTTCTCTTGGTTCTCACCGTACATGCGACGAATACCGTCTTGCATGATTACCGCTAGCTCGTAAGCAAACGTTGGATCGTAAGAGATACAGTTAGGTACTGTGTTCGCCATGATGTGCGAGTGACCGTCTTCGTGCTGTAGACCTTCACCGTTTAGCGTTGTACGACCCGCAGTCGCGCCTAGTAGGAAGCCACGTGCTTGTTGGTCACCTGCTAGCCATGCCATGTCACCAATACGTTGGAAACCGAACATTGAGTAGTAGATGTAGAATGGGATCATTGGTAGATCGTTGGTGCTGTATGAAGTTGCTGCTGCAACCCAAGACGCCATTGAACCTAGCTCGTTGATACCTTCTTGTAGAACCTGACCTGAAGTCGCTTCTTTGTAGTAAGACACTACGCCGCGGTCTTCTGGAGTGTATTCTTGACCGTGTGGGTTGTAGATACCAACCTGACGGAATAGACCTTCCATACCGAATGTACGCGCTTCATCACAGATGATAGGAACGATGTTCTTACCAATGTTCTTATCTTTAAGAAGAATGTTTAGCGTACGTACATAAGCCATTGTGGTCGAGATTTCACGCTTTTGCTCACCAAGAAGCGGCGCAAATTCTTCTAGCTCAGGAACTTTGAATTCTTGAGTGAATTTAGGCAGACGCGCAGGTGTATAGCCGTGTAGAGCTTTACGACGAGCGTGCATGTATTCGTACTCAGGCGTGCCTTCTTCCAGTTTCAAGTATGGAAGTTCTTTGATCTTCTCATCTGAAAGGATGTCTTCTAGACCTAGGCGATCACGTAGGTGTTGAACATGAGTCATGTCCATTTTCTTCACACCGTGCGCAATGTTCTTACCTTCTGCAGCATCACCCATACCGTAACCTTTAACTGTTTTCGCTAGGATTACAGTTGGTTTACCGTTGGTTTCTTTTGCATTGTTGAACGCAGCAAACAGTTTAGATGAATCATGACCACCACGCTTAAGTGCGAAGATTTCGTCATCAGTCATATCTGCAACAAGTGCCGCTGTTTCTGGGTACTTACCAAAGAAGTGCTCACGTACGTAGGCGCCATCTTTCGATTTGAATGTCTGGTAATCACCATCGATCGTTTCGTTCATTAGCTGAAGAAGCTTACCAGTGGTGTCTTTCGCCAGTAGTGAATCCCAGTTGCTACCCCAAATAACTTTAACAACGTTCCAACCAGCGCCTTTAAATAGGCCTTCTAGTTCTTGGATGATGCTACCGTTACCCATAACCGGGCCATCTAGGCGCTGTAGGTTACAGTTGATTAGGAAACATAGGTTGTCTAGTTTTTCACGTGCAGCGAATGAGATCGCACCGCGTGATTCTGGCTCATCCATCTCACCGTCGCCTAGGAAGGCATAAACGCGTTGAGCTGAAGTTTGCTTAAGACCACGGCCATCAAGGTACTTCAGGAAGCGCGCTTGATAGATAGCTGAAATTGGACCTAGACCCATTGATACCGTTGGGAACTGCCAGAATTCAGGCATTAGTTTAGGATGCGGGTATGAAGGGATACCTTTACCATCGACTTCTTGACGGAAGTTATCTAGCTGTTCTTCAGTTAGACGACCTTCAACGAATGCTCGAGAGTAGATACCTGGAGAGATATGGCCTTGGTAGTACACCAAGTCACCACCATCCGTCTCGTTCGGAGCGCGGAAGAAGTGGTTGAAACATACTTCGTAGAATGCTGCTGCAGACTGGTAAGAAGCCATGTGACCACCTAGGTCTAGGTCTTTCTTAGACGCGCGAAGTACAATCATGATCGCGTTCCAGCGAATGATTGAACGAATACGACGCTCTAGCGTGGTATCACCTGGGTAAGCAGGTTCTTGCGCAGCTGGGATTGTGTTGATGTAATTTGTGTTGATACCTGTAGCCATATCAACGCCATCAAGACGAGCTTTATCCAAAACTTGCTCTAGTAAATATTGAGCGCGTTCTACACCTTCTTCACGTACTACTGATTCAAGCGCTTGCAGCCAATCTTGAGTTTCCAGTGCATCTACGTCATGCTTCATATCAGACATGCCGATCTATCCTTCTGTTGGTTGGATCTACTTATTCGTTACCCTGCTGAATTCGACGTAGAGAGCGCTCACGTCGAGACTCTTCACGAGTCAAATCCAACAATATTTCTTCGATATAAGCCAAATGGGAATGGGACATTTCACGCGCCTTTTCTGGCTGACCAGAAACAATCGCATCCACAATATTGGCTCGGTGCTTACTTACTTTCTCCACCACTTCTTGTCGGCGGTGAAGCAATTTCAAATTCTGTACTATATTTTGCTCAAGTAATGGTGCAAGACTGCGCACAATATGCAGTAAAACCACATTATGAGCGGCTTCGGTTAATGCAATGAGAAATTGCATTACGGCCGCTGCTTCCGCTTCAACATCTTGCTTATCTTGTTGGGCACCAATGCCTTCTAACGAGGCTTGAATACGAGCAAAATCTTCATCAGTACCACGCAACGCTGCAAAATAAGCCGAAATACCTTCCATCGCATGGCGCGACTCCAGTAAATCTAATTGAGTTTCTGAATGGCTCGACAATAAATTTAGCAGAGGATCCGAAAAGCCTTTCCAAATATTCTCACTAACAAACGTACCGCCACCTTGACGACGAGTTAGGAGACGCTTGGCTTCCAAACGCTGGATGGCTTCACGAATCGAAGGACGAGAAACGTCGAACTGTTTCGCCAGTTCGCGCTCTGGTGGCAATTGTTGCCCCGGAGACAATGTTCCTTCTACTATCAACCTTTCAAGCTCTTGTTCAATGACATCGGAGAGCTTAGGCTGACGAATCCTTTGATAAGCCATAAATTATCGTTCTTTACTCTTTGCAGTTAATTGGTCATACCAATTTAGTGTGGGAAGAAATTAACATATTAAAAAAGCAAATTCCAGCCAAAAATTGACCCAAATCATAAAACCGAACCGCCAGCAACCAAGCGTTAACATAATTAATATCAAATACTGATAAAAATGGTCAGTCCAATTACAAAAGAGAAACAAACCCACCTAAACAGTGAGAAGCATCACACTATAATTGGTTAGTTTTAAAGAAGTATGAACAAATATGGCAAATCATTTTTGTTTACTGTTTTTTTTCTGCAAAAACGTAAATAAGTTGTGTTTTGACCACACAAAAGCCCAGTGGGGAAGAGGAACAATCCGTCGAGAAGAGAAGAGAAGAGAAGAGAAGAGAAGAGAAGAGAAGAGAAGAGAAGAGAAAGCGTGACGACACTTTAGGTCAGTGTCGCCACGGATATTAACGCGAGAATGGGCTATTTCGCCTCAAGATGGTCGATCAGCAATTGCAACGATTGATTCCCACGAAACTCGTTAATATCGAGCTTGTAAGCAAGGCGCACCGTTTTAACGGACGCATCAGGCCAACGGCGTAAATCAACATTAAACGCAATGCCATCAATCATAATGTTGGTTGGGTGGCCTTTAAACAATGGTTCTAACATCAATTTAAGGTGCTTTTCGCCCACTAATTTTTGGTGCAATACTTTAAATTCACCATCAAAAACCGGCTCTGGGAATGATTGCCCCCAAGGACCTCCCCCGCGTAACATTTGCGCCACGTGCATTGAAAATTCTTCGGGCTGTAGCTCACCATCAGAAAGAACAATCCCTTTGAGCGCCGCTTCATCGAGTTCTTCTTTCACTGCTTGATCGTATAAACGAGCAAAGCGGTCAAAGTTTTTCTCCTCAATCGATAAGCCCGCGGCCATCGCGTGGCCACCAAATTTAAGGATCAAACCTGGGTTCTGCGTATCAATGCGATCTAAGACATCTCGCATGTGTAAGCCTGGAACCGAACGACAAGAGCCTTTAATGATGCCATCCCCACCATCAGCAAATGCGATCACAGGGCGATGAAACTTATCTTTAATGCGAGAGGCTAAAATACCAATGACACCTTGATGCCAATCGCGTTGGAACAACACCAAACCAAACGGAAGTACCGCATTTTCACCAAACTGTAAGCGCTCACAAAAAGCCATTGCTTCTTGTTTCATGCCCTCTTCGATTTCTTTACGAGTTTGGTTAAGGCCATCCAATTCACTCGCCATACGGCGCGCGGCATGAATGTTGTTACTCAACAGTAACTCCACACCAAACGACATGTCATCGAGGCGGCCGGCGGCGTTAATGCGTGGCCCAAGAGCAAAACCAAAGTCCGAAGCGACGAGACGGCTGGCGTCTTTTTTGGCCACTTCAATCAACGCTTGAATACCAGGACGAGCAAGACCAGCACGAATACGCTGCAATCCTTGGTGGACTAAAATTCGGTTATTTTCATCCAAAGAAACGACGTCAGCGACCGTGCCAAGAGCGACCAGATCAATCAACTCCATTAACTTAGGCTCAGCGATGCCTTGTTGATTAAACCAGCCAAGGTTGCGCATATGCACGCACAGAGCCATCATCAAATAGAAAGCAACACCCACACCCGCCAATGATTTCGACGGAAAAGCACACTCTTGTAGATTAGGGTTCACCATCGCATCTGCGATCGGTAATTCCGATCCCGGCAAGTGATGATCGGTGACAAGAACTTGTAAGCCTTGTTCTTTGGCGTAGCGCACGCCTTCAATCGATGACACACCGTTATCGACGGTCATGATCACTTGCGCCCCAATCGAGATGGCCTGATCAACCACTTCGGGACTTAATCCATAACCATCTTCAAAACGATTGGGAACCAAATAGTCCACGTTACTGCTACCGAGCATACGCAATGCTAATACGGAAAGCGCTGAACTGGTCGCGCCATCTGCATCAAAATCCCCGACCACAATAATGCGTTGGTTATTCTTAATCGCTTCAAAAAGCAATTCAACGGCCAGTTGAATGCCATGCAATTTTTGATACGAGTGGAGCCCACGCACACCATTGTCTAACTGCTGGGTAGAGCAGATACCGCGACTGAGGTACAGGCGACGTAATAGCGGAGCAATCGAATCCGGTAACAGGGAAATATCGACTTCAGGGCGGCGTTGAATTTCTATCATCATAAAATAAAAGTAGGCTCTATTGAGCCTACTTCCTTGTGGTTATTTCTGTTCTAGACGTTGCAGCAATTTTTCTGCTGGCACATAACCGCCCACCATTTCACCGCTTGGTAAGAAGATGGCTGGCGTACCACTAATACCCAACTCGCGACCCAACATATATTGTTTTTGAATCGTATCTTGGCACTGTGCAAAGTTATCGCCTTTCGCTGGGAATGTACGATTCACTTTACCATCGTGCATTGCCGTTTGTGGATCATCAGCACACCAGATAGAAGCCATTTGATCGGCAACATCACCGACAGGGCCTTGGCGTGGGAACGCCATGTAGCGAACGGTAATGCCTAGCTTGTTGTAATCTTGCAATTCACGGTGCAATTTAACGCAGTAACCACAGGTAATGTCGGTAAATACCGTCACCACATATTTTTCATTGTCGGCTTTAAATTCAATCACTGAATCTTTCATTGCCTCAACTTTAGCCGCATTAATGGGCGCTTGACGCATAGCGATCACGTCTTGGTAGCCGCCATTGTCATCTAATTGATACAGCGACCCTGCAATAAAGTATTCGCCATCCGGTGACGCGAATAACACGCCACCGTTACTTTGTACTTCAACAAGACCTTTGATGTCTGACGGCACGACATCCGTCACCTGCAAGCCCAACTTAGCAAAGCGCTCAGCCAGATCGGCTTTATTAATTTGTGTCTCGCTACTTGCGTTAGCAAAAGAAGCTGCTGCAAAAAAAGGCAACGCAAGTAATGTCATTCGGCGTAATACGCTCATTCTATTCACCTTAAATAAAATCTCTAACGCAAGAGCTAAGCCCTTGGATGATGCTCACTATGAAGCTGTTTCAGACGCTCTGTCGCGACGTGAGTATAGATTTGTGTGGTCGACAAGTCACTATGTCCTAACAACATCTGCACCACACGAAGATCAGCACCATAGTTTAGCAAGTGTGTCGCAAACGCATGGCGTAAGACGTGTGGAGAAAGCAGATCGGTATCAATCCCCGCCAACACCGCATAATACTTAATACGATGCCAAAAGGTTTGACGAGTCATTTGCCTTGCACGTTTACTCGGAAAAACCACATCCGAGGTTTTTTCCCCAAGTAACTCAGACCGCCCTTGTTGGATAAAAGTTTCAATCCATTCGATCGCATTTTCACCCATCGGCACTAAGCGCTCTTTGCCACCTTTACCCGTGACCCGCACCACACCTTGACGCAAGCTGATGTTTTCCATCGTCAAGCTCACTAATTCCGTCACACGAAGGCCCGTCGCATAAAGCAGCTCCAGCATCGCTTTGTCACGCAATTCAATTGCATCATTGGTGTCTGGCGCATTCAGCAAGGCATCAACCTGCAATTCGCTGAGATCTTTCGGTAGCCGCTTCGGTAGCTTCGGACTCACCAGCAAAGCACTTGGGTCATCGATGCGCACTTTTTCTCGATGCAAATATTGAAACAAACGACGAATAGCGGAAAGCATTCGTGCACGAGAGCTCTGCTTATAATCTTGGTCGGCTAACCAAGATTGATATTCTTGAAGTCCCGATAGACTAATAAAATCGAGGCGATAATTGTGCTTTGTCATCCAAGCCAGTAGCTTGAATAAATCGGTACGATAAGACGCCAACGTATTTTCTGATAAGCCTCTTTCCATCCACATCGCATCAAGAAATTGTTCAACAACCCCTTGATCCGGTGACATTACATCTGACACAACGACTCTCTAATTATTCACTTCATATTTATCTTTACTGTAAATGCATACAGCTAACAAAGCCATAAAAAATCCAATTGGTGGCGGATATTCACTGCAAAGCAGAGCCTTTTATGGTTAAAATTCTCTAACACTCCATTTAGAAAGATAAACGATGATGAAAATCGGTCTGTTTTACGGTTCAACTACTTGCTACACCGAAATGGCAGCAGAAAAAATGCGCGCGATTATGGGTGACGACTTAGTGGATATTCACAACGTCAAAGCGTCTCCCCTTTCGACAATGGCAGATTACGATTTATTGATCTTGGGTATTTCTACCTGGGACTTTGGTGAAATCCAAGAAGATTGGTTGGCACTCTGGGATACGATTGATAGCCTACCGCTGCAAGGCAAAACCGTGGCACTCTTTGGCCTTGGTGATCAAGAAGGCTACGGCGAATGGTATTTAGATGCGATGGGTCTATTGCACGACCAAGTCAAACAGGCGGGGGCGACCATTGTCGGTTACTGGCCTAATGACGAGCAATATGAATTTGAAGCGTCTAAAGCGCTCACCGAAGACGGCTCTATGTTCGTTGGTTTAGCGCTTGATGAAGACTCCCAATATGAGTTAAGCGATGAGCGTATCGCCACTTGGGTTGAACAAGTACTGACAGAATATCAGGCTACGCTTTAAGACTTGGGGCACGAGCGAGAGGCAAGAGTGGCGAATCGAGAAACGCACACTGTTACCTCTCGAACGTTGTGTTCTCAATTATCGCAATTCAACCTAACGCCTCTCTGTATCTCAACCAGTCAAACACCAAGCCCGGATCGGTCTTACGTAGCGGTGCAATATATTGATGGCCGGTAATACGAGGAACGGTAATCTGAGGATAAGACTGCATCAATTGCATACTCAGTGTTGTTAGCGACTGATATTGCTCATCACTGTAAGCCACATAATCACTGCCTTCCATCTCGATCCCTATCGAATAATCATTACAACGCTCACGCCCTGCAAAGCTCGATGCCCCCGCATGCCAAGCACGATCAAGAAACGAAACAAACTGCACCACTTCCCCATCACGACGAATCAAACAATGTGCAGAAACGCCCATTTGATGAATGACACCAAAAAACGGGTATTCGTTCGGGTCAAGCTGACCAAGAAAAAATTGCTCGATATACGGCCCGCCAAATTGGCCGGGTGGCAAACTGATGTTATGGATAACCAATAGAGAAATATCTTGTTTATCATTACGTTGATCAAAAAATGGCGAAGGCACATGCCGTGCCGATTGGTACCAGCCTTGAGGATCAATCATTGGAGTCCGACTCATTTTCCATAACCGAGTCCAATTTTAGCGTTTTACCACCGAAATGCGAGATTAATGGCTGAATTTCACACGGAGTCAGCGTATCATTTCCTTCTCTGTTCAACTGCGTATTAGATTTGCGATGAAAAACACACACAATAGCCAAGAGCGTCTTGAATATTTGAAGCAGCAGCTTCCAGTAGAGATCACACGTGCTGTCAGCGAGACTTTAAAAGAAGATCTCGGCGGCACCCTCGATGTTGCGAACGACATCACCGCAACTCTTATTCCTGCGGACGCGTATAACGAAGCCACGATCATTACACGTGAACATGGCATTTTTTGCGGTCAAGCTTGGGCAGATGAAGTCTTCAAACAGCTTGGCGGTGAAGTGACCATTGAATGGCACGTTAAAGATGGTGATACGGTCGAACCAAACCAAGTGCTTTGCACTCTGGCTGGGCCTTCGCGCATCCTATTGACTGGCGAACGCAATGCCATGAACTTTATTCAGACACTGTCTGGCTGCGCAACCACTGTGGCGCGTTATGCAGAAAAAATTGCGGGTACCGATTGCCGCTTGCTTGATACGCGTAAGACGATCCCTGGTCTACGCAGCGCACTAAAGTACGCGGTCGCATGTGGTGGTGGTTACAACCATCGTATCGGTGTGTTTGATGCGTATCTTATTAAAGAAAACCACATCATCGCTTGTGGTGGCATCGCTCAAGCCGTCAGCACAGCAAAAGAACTCAACCCAGGTAAGCCGGTTGAAGTGGAAACGGAAAGCCTAGAAGAGTTGAAAGAAGCGATTGAAGCGGGCGCGGATATCATCATGCTCGATAACTTTAGCACCGATATGATGCGTGAAGCGGTGGCGATTAACGCCGGTCGCGCGGCACTCGAAAACTCAGGCAACGTGACACTTGATACCATTCGTGAATACGCAGAAACCGGAGTTGATTACATCTCTGTCGGTGCGTTAACGAAGCATCTAAAAGCAATGGACCTATCAATGCGTTTTAAATAATGCGTTTTAGAGAAGGCAGCGAATGATGAAAAAATACTTAAGCATTATCTTTACCTTTCTAGCGCTCTCTGGCTGCGCCACCTTTGAAGAAGGCGTGACCTCAATTGCAGACGATTTGAATCGTAAAGCTCACGGTGATTTTGATTAATTAAATCGCCATGACAGCGATACAAAAAAAGCCCTTATCGATGAATAAGGGCTTTTTTATATCTAATGGCTCACTACAACGCTAGCACTGACAACTCAGAGGCTAGCCGTATAACTGAGACTACAATTTACGGCGCAGAAGCATCACAGCAATGCTGAGGAAAACAATGCTCGGCATTATTGCCCCTATCGCTGGCGGAATGTTGTACACCAAGCTCAAAGGCCCAAAGAACTCACTCGAAATATAGAACGAGAAGCCTGCAACAACACCAGATAGGATTCGAGCGCCCATGGTCACACTACGCAGTGGACCAAAAATAAATGATAGCGCCATCAGCATCATCACACCAATCGAGAACGGCTGGGTGACCTTACGCCAAAACGCCAACTCATAGCGCGAGGCATCTTGCTCTGAATCTTTCAGATAATTGACATAATCGTATAAGCCGAGCAACGATAATTCTTCTGGTTTCACCGTCACGACCGCTAAACGCTCGGGTTCCAGTGACGTAGTCCAATTAAGTTCTGGAAGACTTTCTTTCGATAAACGAACAGGATCCGACATACTCGACACTTGCACGTCTTTCATTTTCCAGTTTTTATCACCGACGTATTCCACGCTCTTGGCGTAAAAGACTTTTTGTAGATGCTTATCATCATCAAAACGCCACATCTGCAAGCCATAGAGCTTTTCATCTTCGATTTTACCAATAAAGATAAAGTCATTCGCATCACGCGCCCAAACCCCAGTTCGGACAGACATAATCGCGCCATTGCTGGTCGAGAACGCACGTAAATCTCGCGCCATTTTCTGCGCTTGTGGTGCCCCCCACTGACCCAGTAACGTGACAATAATCATTAACGGTACTGCGGTTTTCAGTACCGACAAACCGATATCCAGCTTTGAAAAGCCAGCTGCCTGCATCACCACCAGCTCAGAGCTCGAGGCTAACATCCCCAAACCAATCAATGCACCCAATAGCGCCGCCATTGGGAAAAACATTTCAATATCACGCGGAATGCTTAAGCCCACAAAGAACAATGCTTGGATTAAGTCGTAAGAGCCTTGACCCACTTTACGCAACTGCTCGACATATTTGATGATCGCAGAAAGACCAACAAACGTTGCCAAGACCATCGTCGTGGTCGCAATAATCGTTCGGCCAATATAAAGGTCTAAAATCTTAAACACGAATTAGGCTGCCTTCTTTTTTTGTCTCAGTTTGTCTTTAAAACGTCGCACCGGAATGCTGTCCATTAAGTTCACGCACACCGCCGTAATCAAAAGCGCAGCATTAATTGGCCACATGCCAATATAAGATGGAATTGCGCCATCCTCTAACGCCGATTTCGTCGCGCTAATCGCAAGGAAATACGCGAGATAAGTCAAAATCGCCGGGCCCATTTTAGCGAAGCGACCTTGGCGAGGGTTCACCGCCGAAAGTGGCACAACGAGCATTGTCAGCAATGGAATACAAACCACTAATGAGATACGCCATTGAAGTTCTGCTTGCGCTTTTGGATGTGGATTAGAGATCAAATCCAACGTTGGGATCGCTTCCCAATCGCGGCCTTTACGCTTGACTTCACTTTGACCAATCACGCCTTCGTATTGTTCAAACTCGGTGACCATATAGTCAATACGAGTAGGAACACCTTCGTAACGGGTCCCATCGAACATGCGAATGACTTGGCGGCCATCACTCAGCTCTTTCACTTCACCCGATGTTGAAAATGACACGCTCGGCAAAATAGAGTCTCGCGGACGCATCTGCGCAATGAACACGTTTTCCAACTTATCGTCTTGAATATTATCAATGAACACCACGGAAGAGCCGTCAGGCGTTCCTTGGAAGTGACCTTTCTTCAATAAGTCGACACTGTTTTCCGCTTGAACTTGTTCTTCAAGTTGAATCAGTTTTTCTTGGCTGTAAGGCGATAACACAAATGAATTGAAGGCCGCGACTGCGCCTGTAATTACCGCCAAATACAATGCAGCACGGATCAGAAATTTATTTCCGATTCCCGTCGCATTCATTACGGTAATTTCACTTTCCGCATACAAACGGCCAAAGGTGAGCAAGATTCCCAAAAATAGACTCAGTGGCAGCATCAGTAAGCCCATCGTCGGCATACTTAAACCCACATAGCTCATGACCAGCCCAGCAGGAATTTCACCGTCTGAAGCTTCCGCTAGCACACTGATTAATTTTTGACTCAAAAAGACCAAAAAAAGGATAAAAAAGATCGCAAATTGGCTTTTGAGTGTCTCGCGGATCAAATATCTAACAATAATCACGCTGAAATTACCTATACAAAACTTGTTTTTTTAATTGAATCACTATAATTTCTCGTTGAACCCTTTATTTTTTAAAATTTATAGCTAACTGTTAGTTCACTTATTTAAAGGTAGTTCCGATTAAGGAATCAACAAGTAAGCGGGCATTATCTAACATTTAGTTCTATTTGTCTTCAGGATGTAGGAGTACTCATGGAGTTCAGTGTTAAAAGTGGTAGCCCTGAGAAACAACGCAGCGCTTGTATCGTCGTTGGCGTCTTTGAACCACGCCGCCTTTCTCCAGTAGCCGAACAGCTCGATAAAATCAGCGACGGTTACATTAGTTCACTACTTCGTCGTGGTGACCTAGAAGGAAAACCTGGCCAGATGCTGCTTTTGCATCAAGTTCCTGGTGTACTTTCAGAACGTGTCCTTTTAGTTGGCTGTGGTAAAGAACGCGAACTAGGCGAACGTCAATACAAAGAAATCATCCAAAAAACCATCAACACGCTAAATGAAACTGGCTCAATGGAAGCGGTTTGCTTCTTAACTGAGTTGCATGTTAAAGGCCGTGACACTTATTGGAAAGTTCGCCAAGCCGTTGAAGCAACGAAAGACGGTCTTTACACTTTCGATCAGTTTAAAACAATTAAACCAGAAACGCGCCGTCCACTGCGTAAATTAGTCTTCAACGTACCAACACGTCGTGAACTAAGCCTAGGTGAACGCGCTATTTCACATGGCCTAGCCATTGCTTCTGGTGTAAAAGCGTCCAAAGATCTTGGCAACATGCCACCAAACATCGCTAACCCAGCTTACCTTGCCTCTCAAGCACGCCGTCTTGCGGATGACTATGAGTCAATCACCACCAAAATCATTGGTGAGCAAGAGATGGAAAAACTGGGTATGACGTCATACCTTGCGGTTGGCCGTGGTTCGAAAAACGAATCCATGATGTCGGTCATCGAGTACAAAGGCAATCCGAACACAGAAGCTAAACCGATTGTGCTTGTAGGTAAAGGTTTAACCTTCGATTCAGGCGGTATTTCTCTAAAACCAGGCGATGGCATGGATGAGATGAAATACGACATGTGTGGTGCAGCCTCAGTCTTCGGTGCCATGAAAGCACTCGCAAAACTGAATTTACCGATTAATGTCGTGGCGATTCTCGCGGGTTGTGAAAACATGCCAGGCAGCAATGCTTACCGCCCTGGTGACATTCTAACCACCATGTCAGGCCAAACCGTTGAAGTATTAAATACTGACGCAGAAGGCCGCTTGGTGCTTTGTGATGCGCTTACCTATGTTGAACGCTTCGAACCAGACTGTGTGGTGGATGTTGCGACTCTAACCGGTGCATGTGTGATTGCTTTAGGTCACCACATCAGCGGTATTCTATCGAACCACAATCCACTATCTCACGAGTTAGTGAACGCTTCTGAACAAGCAAGCGACCGCGCATGGCGTCTACCGATGGCAGATGAATACCATGAGCAACTCAAGAGCCCATTTGCTGATATGGCAAACATTGGTGGTCGTCCTGGTGGCACCATCACTGCTGGCTGCTTCTTGTCGAAGTTTGCGAAGAAGTACAACTGGGCCCACATTGACATCGCAGGTACTGCATGGAAATCTGGCGCAGCAAAAGGCTCAACAGGCCGTCCAGTCTCAATGCTTGTCCAATTCCTACTCAATCGTAGTGGCCAAGAGACTGAGGAACAATCCTCAAAATAATAAGAAGGGCCGAGAGGCCCTTTTTTATTGCGCTTGTTTATTGCATCGGTTTATACACTTAGTTAAGCAACGTTAAGCGACGCGACAATTGATAAAGAAGAACACACATGGCAAATGCAACGTTTTACCTCATTAATCCAGATAGCCCCCAAGCGACGCAGGCAGGGTTTCTTCATTATGTGGTGTTTCTTGCGCAACACTTTGCTAAACAAGGTGCAAAAGTTTATCTCAACGCCCAAGATAAAGCGCAAGCAGAACAACTTGCCGAATATTTTTGGCAAGTAGAACCCGAGCAGTTTATTGGTCATAATTTGATTGGTGAAGGGCCAAAGTATGGCACCAATATTGAAATCGGCCATCAAGCGTTAAAACCAAGCTGGAACCGCCAACTGGTAATAAATATGGCGGAAAATGAGACAACCTTTGCGAACAAGTTTGCTGAGGTGGTAGACTTCGTGCCCTGCGAAGAAAAAGCGAAGCAGCTTGCGCGAGAAAGATATAAAATCTACCGACAAGCTGGTTATCAGCTGCAAACGATCGAGATCGTACACAACTAACGGTCAATCCTTATAGTTAAGCTCTCCATACAGAGAGTTCACTTATAAAGATTGACTATGATTAACGTAATTCAGAACCCACCCTCAAAGTAATTGGGTTTAGATCACGGTAGGCCATAAACACCACGGTACATGTTATCCGGTGTTATTAGGGTCACTACCATGCAATAAATTCAAGTATTCAGTGGAAAAAAGAGCGCTATGGAAACGACATACAACCCAACTTCAATCGAACAAGCTTTATACCAAGCTTGGGAAGAGAAAGGCTACTTCAAGCCACACGGTGACACTTCAAAAGAAGCTTACAGCATCATGATCCCGCCACCGAACGTCACTGGTAGCCTACATATGGGCCACGCGTTCCAAGATACCATCATGGATACGCTTATCCGTGCTCAACGTATGAAAGGTAAGAATACGTTATGGCAGGTCGGTACCGACCACGCGGGTATCGCGACTCAAATGGTTGTTGAGCGCAAAATCGCCGCCGAAGAAGGCAAAACCAAGCACGACTACGGCCGTGAAGCTTTCATCGACAAGATCTGGGAATGGAAAGCGGAATCTGGTGGTACTATCACTCAGCAGCTTCGCCGCCTTGGCGCATCGGTAGACTGGGATCGTGAACGCTTCACGATGGATGATGGTCTATCAGCAGCCACTCAAGAAGTGTTTGTTCGCCTCTACGAAGAAGACCTTATCTACCGTGGTAAGCGTCTGGTTAACTGGGATCCTAAGCTACACACAGCGATCTCAGATCTTGAAGTAGAAAACAAAGAATCTAAAGGCTTCATGTGGCACTTCCGTTACCCACTCGCAAACGGTGTTAAAACCGCTGACGGTAAAGACTACATTGTGGTTGCAACAACGCGTCCTGAAACCATGCTCGGCGATACAGGCGTTGCGGTTAACCCTGAAGACCCTCGTTACAAAGATCTGATTGGTCAGCACATTGAGCTACCTATCGTCGGTCGTTTAATTCCTATCGTAGGCGATGAGCATGCGGACATGGAAAAAGGCACGGGTTGTGTAAAAATCACACCTGCACATGACTTTAACGACTACGAAGTAGGCAAACGTCATAGCCTACCAATGATCAACATCCTAACCTTCAATGCGGATATCCGTGAAACCGCAGAAGTCTTCACGACTAACGGTGAAGAAAGCGATGTTTACTCAAACGAACTTCCAGCGAAATACCACGCGATGGAGCGCTTTGCTGCACGTAAAGCGATCGTTGCAGAATTTGAAGAGCTTGGCCTACTAGAAGAGATCAAAGATCACGACCTAACCGTTCCTTACGGCGACCGTGGTGGTGTGGTTATCGAGCCAATGCTGACTGACCAATGGTACGTGCGTACTGCGCCTCTTGCGGCTCCAGCAGTAAAAGCAGTCGAAGACGGTCAAATCCAATTCGTACCAAAACAATACGAAAACATGTACTTCTCTTGGATGCGTGACGTGCAAGACTGGTGTATTTCTCGCCAACTTTGGTGGGGTCACCGTATTCCTGCATGGTACGACAACGACGGTAAAGTGTACGTTGGCCGCACAGAAGAAGAAGTGCGTGAAAAGAACAATCTTGCGCCAGTTGTAGTACTTCGCCAAGACAACGACGTACTGGATACGTGGTTCTCTTCTGCGCTTTGGACGTTCGGTACACAAGGCTGGCCTGAAAACACTGACGCACTGAAAACCTTCCACCCATCAGAAGTTCTAGTATCGGGTTTCGATATCATCTTCTTCTGGGTTGCGCGTATGATCATGATGACCATGCACTTCGTTAAAGACGAAGACGGTCAGCCGCAAGTACCTTTCAAAACGGTTTACATGACGGGTCTTATCCGTGATGAGAACGGCGACAAGATGTCGAAATCGAAAGGTAACGTACTTGACCCAATCGACATGATCGATGGTATCGGCCTTGAAGAGCTAGTAGAAAAGCGTTGTGGCAACATGATGCAGCCTCAGCTAGCGGCTAAGATCGAAAAAGCAACGCGTAAAACGTTTGAAAACGGTATCGAACCATACGGTACTGACGCACTGCGTTTCACTCTTGCTGCTATGGCGTCAACTGGTCGTGACATCAACTGGGACATGAAACGTCTTGAAGGTTACCGTAACTTCTGTAACAAGCTATGGAACGCGAGCCGTTACGTACTGATGAACACAGAAGAGCACGATTGTGGCATGTCACTGTCTGCTGAAGACCGTGCAAACATGGAATTCTCACTCGCTGACAAATGGATTGAATCTCAGTTTGAAATCGCAGCGAAAGAGTTTAACGCGCACCTAGACAACTACCGTCTAGACATGGCGGCAAACACGCTGTATGAATTCATCTGGAACCAATTCTGTGACTGGTACCTAGAGCTGACTAAACCGGTTCTATGGAAAGGCACTGAAGCGCAGCAGCAAGCGACGCGTTACACGCTGATTACGGTTCTTGAGAAAACCCTACGTCTTGCTCACCCAGTGATCCCTTACATCACTGAATCAATCTGGCAAAGTGTTAAGCCACTGATTAACGGTGTGGAAGGTGAGACGATCATGACTCAAGCTCTTCCTCAATACGATGAAGCGAACTTCAACCAAGAAGCGCTACAAGATATTGAGTGGGTGAAAGCCTTCATTACGAGCATTCGTAACCTGCGTGCAGAATACGACATTAACCCAGGCAAGCCGCTTGATGTAATGTTGAAAGCGGCAACAGAAGACGACGCTGCTCGCCTGGAAGCAAACAAGCAAGTTCTGATTTCTCTAGCGAAACTAGAATCCGTACGCGTACTAGGTGCAAACGAAGAAACACCAGCATGTGCGACGGCAATGGTCGCGAAATCTGAATTGATGATCCCAATGGCGGGTCTGATCGACAAAGATGCTGAGCTTGCGCGCCTTGATAAAGAAGTAGCGAAAACGCACGGCGAGATCAAACGCATTGAAGGTAAACTAGGCAACGAAGGTTTCGTCGCTAAAGCACCAGAAGTGGTTATCGCAAAAGAGCGTGAGAAGCTTGAAGGCTACAAAGAAACACTCGTGAAACTGGAAGAGCAAAAAGCAACGATTGCTGCGCTTTAATCCGTTTCCTGGGGAATAACCCCAACCAATACAAAGGCAGCTCATATGAGCTGCCTTTTTTATACGCGTTTTATACTAGCCGTTTCGGATACGACAACTACTCTCTTACGGCTTGAATACGTTGCTCAAAATCAGGGTGAGAATTCAGCCATTCAGGCACCGGCATGCCCTCTTGCTGACTGAATAACTCAAACATTTCCGCCATAGGCTCACTTGTGCCATAGATCGTCAGCATGCTGCGTTTCGCATATTCGTCCGCTTCCGATTCGACCTCCCTCGAATGACCATTCGCTAAAAAGAACACCCCAACACCCGCAAGGTTATCGATGATCCCAGAGCTTTCACCGGTCATCAGCGACACGCCAACTGAGAGTACACTAGAATGCACTAATTTCTTCAGCATATGCTGATGATGTACATGACCTAATTCATGCAAAATAATACTGTCTAGCTGCTGTTCACTTTCGGCCAATTTCACCAAATCATCTAAAATAACGATTTTCCCACCGGGTAGAGCAAAGGCATTCGCCCCCATATTTGAAGAACGAAAATACACCTCGACCGAATAAGGCAATTCTTCCAATTGCTCCAAATGCTGCACTACTCGCTGACGAATTTGTTCTTGCTCACTGGCACTCAGCGCGCTTGGTTGCCATTGTTCATCAAAGCCTTGTAATACTTTCTCGCCCAATGCAATCGCAGCATAATCTGGAACCGCCTCTGCAATTTTATGACTCAACCAAGGCAGCACATAAAGATAACTGCCAACGACGACAGCAACGCAAAGCAAAGCCGAGAAAAACCACGCAAAAAAATTCGATTCCAGCTTATCAACAAAACCCGATTTTTTATGAGTACTCAGCCACGTCATAATGGCCGGAGAGCGCTCAGTCACAAACATCCAGCCATTCGGAAAGTGGAACCGAATCGGTAACTGCCCTACAGGGACACTGACCTCAATATTGCGGAGATCGTCCGTGATGATCTGTCCATCAATCACTAAATCCAACGAATTTACTTGAGAGACGTCTAACCATGCTGGATGTCGTACCGAGCTTTTAGGAGGAAAGGCGGTGCCGCTCAATCGCATTAATTAATACCAATGCCCAAGTCAAACGCTTGAGCCACTTCATCTGACACGGCCGACTTCACATTTGAACTTTTATCTGCCGCAATCAACACGCTCATATCTCCGATAACCGTGGTGTGATTGGCAAGGTAACGACTCGTTCGTACCATCACCCATGGACGAGCAAGACCTAGCGTCACCACTTGCAACAAGAAGTTTGAGATCACCAGCCAAACGTATCCGGCCACCGACAGTGTTGAAGTAAAACGATATTCAGAGCTTGTCTGCTGATCATGGTTTGCTTGTAATTGAGAGAAGATATAGTTACGGACGCACGTCGTCGTGTAAGCGGTCAGTGTGATCATCAATACGATAATCGCGGCATAACCCAACACCATCGCGATGGCTGGATTCAAATTATGGAAAGAGGAGAAATCACCATTTTGCAATTGGGCAAAGTCTGCGCCACCGAGCAAAATAAACAGAGAAACTAACGTGACAACCACGGCAAACAAGATGCCCATCGACATGGCTTTCAGGTACGTTCGGATAAAGAAGCCCACTTTAAGATCAGCCGTGAAACGCCAATCCCCGTACAAATAACCGTTGCAGAAAAAGCGATGCAGCCCGACGGTAAACCAAGCATAAACAACCGAAATGACCACAAGCGAACCGAGGCCAAGAATAATGGCGAGCACAACGGAAGCACTGGCTGCGGCCATTGCAATGCTGATGTAGATCATCACAATCAAAAAGGCACCAACACCGCGACCAAGCAAGGTAACGTAAGCCTGTTTTAGTGGCGCGACAAAAGAGAAATGCACATTGCGATAACTCGTCATTGCGGCATCAAAACGCGCATTACTCCAAAGTAACCAAGGCAACGCCGCGTAGAAAACCAGTAACAAAGCCATGCTCGCCACTGGAAAGAAAGCGTTAGAAACACCCCATATCAACAAAATAGCGAGAGCGACTAAACGCCCCTTCAAAATTTGAATCGGACGGGCATGATATTCGAAACCATCACCATCGATATGAGTATTGCCATAAAAATAGCGTTTCGTTCTTACTTTTGCCCACGCGGAGTAAATTCCGAGTGTCACGATAGACAGTAAGATGTTCACAATCCAAATGCCGAAGAACTCACCGCCTCGGCCATTGAACGTGATAGGGTTTGTCTGCTGGTCCATGCTTAAAATTCCTAACGTTACATTAATAAAAATATTCGCGAGGTAATTTCTTACATTCCATTCATCGAGTCTATGCTTGCGACAGAAAACCGATTAAACGTAGAACCACTTCACAGTAAGTCATCACATTAAAACGTCTGTTTCAATATGACATGCTGCAAAGGGACTACAAGACACGATTTTTATTGACCCCTTGCTTAAAGGCACCAATATTGTCCATCACGATATTCGCGAGCTTTTGAATCGCAGAATCACTGCCCCAAGCGACATGCGGCGTTAGCAATAAATTGGCAAGATCAGCATGAGCAATGAGCGGATTGCTCTCGTCAGCGGGCTCTTGACTAAACACGTCAACGCCAGCGGCACCGATGCGCTTTTCTTTTAATGCCGTCACCAGTGCATGCTCATCAACTAACCCTCCACGCCCCGTATTAATCACAATGACGTTAGGCTTCATTTGGCGCAATTCACTATCGCCGATGACGTGGTAAGTCTCATCATTTAATGGGCAATGTAAGCTAATGACATCCGCCACCATTAAGGCCTGCTCAAACGGCATATAACCATCACGACAGGTGTTTATGCCTTTACGTTCGGCAAAAATAACCGTCATGCCTAACGCCCTTGCTAGGGCAGCGGTCGCTTGGCCAAGTTCACCACTGCCAATAATCGTCATGGTAGACCCTGCGATATCCCCTATTGGGTGGGTAAAAAAGCAAAACTGTTTTTCGCGCTGCCACTCGCCATTCATGATGTCATTGTGATAGCCCTGCAAATTACGCCTAAGCGCAAACATAAGCGCGATAACATGTTCCGGCACAGACTGAGTGGCATAGCCGCGAACATTCGCCACCGCGATGCCCTGCTTTTGACAATATGGAATATCGATATTGTTATAACCCGTCGCACACACCGCAATCATTTCTAAGTGAGGCAATTGGGATAAAACGGCTTCATTTAAGGACACTTTATTGGTGATCACAATGTGTGCAGAACACAGCCTCTCGACGATTTTATCTGGCGGCGTTGTGTCGTATTCAATCCACTGGTGATCAAAAGGAAGATGAGGAAAAACGATATGAGGAGGAACCGTTGTACGGTCCAGAAAAACGACAATAGGTAGTGACATAACATCTCCTTCACTACCTTGCCGTAAAAGAACAAGAGTCTGACCTAGAGAGCGTTATGGCTTAGGTAGTGTTTTATAATCTGGCAATTTTCGCACAGGATCGAAATAATGGAAGATCATCTCTTCCGCTTCAGGATAAAAATCACATGGAACGAAGATACTGCGCAACCAATCGCTTTTAGGATGGTAAAAACTTAACTCAGCCGCATGCAGCGCTAAGCGATCGGAACAGGTAAACGCTTCGCCTTCCGAGTAAAACTCATCCCCCACAATTGGATGCCCTAACGCTTGCATATGCACTCGCAGCTGATGCGAACGACCGGTAATCGGCAATAAGCGAACAATGGTGGTTTTCTCTTCGCGCTTCGCAACTTGAAACAAGGTCTTTGATGGCTTACCCGTTTCATGACACACCATCTGTCTTGGGCGGTTTGGCCAATCGCAAATCAAAGGCAAATCAATTTCACCCTCTTCTTGCGCCACATGTCCCCACACTCGAGCATAGTAGACTTTATGCGTTAGACGGTATTGAAACTGCTTCTTCAATGCGCTTTCAGCACGTTTATTTTTTGCCAGCACCATTAGGCCGGACGTGTCCATATCCAAGCGATGCACAATTTGCGCGTCAGGATATGTCTCTTGAACGCGACTCCACGAACTATCATGGTGCTCAGGTAAACGCCCCGGAACAGACAACAAACCCGAAGGTTTATTCACCGCTAAGATATGTTCATCTTCAAACACAATTTCAACCCATGGGTCACGGGGTGGGTTGTACTCCAGCATTGCCATAATTTTTCTCTAACGTAAATTTTCGCGGTGATTATAACCGCAACTCGCCCTGAAATGCAGAACAACCCGCAGATTCATTGACTCCGCAGAAGGCTCGGAATTTATACCCATCAAGATAAGTCAGTGGTCAATAATCTGATCCTGAATGATCAAAGGCTTAGGTTGATGGGTATTGGTTTGGTGTTGGTATTGGTATTAGTTAAGCCATAAAAAAAGACCTTCAGCAGGAAGGTCTTTTCATTACATCAATGTTATTCACTCGTTTTATTGGTGCGAAACCACAATCATACGTAGTGAATCCAATTGGTACTGAGCTTTGCTGATGTAACCCGTCAGCTCTTTAATTTGAGCATCAATCGCTTCAATTTCTTCGTCACGGATGTTTGGGTTTACCGCCTTCAGTGCTTGGAGACGCTCAAGCTCTGCATTTAAGCTCGCTTGCATCTCTTTTGCCGCCTGCTGGCGAATCGCTTCCACTTTACCCACCACAAATTGGTCACCCGCACTGATCAATTGGTGCACTTGACCTTGAACCGAACCCACCAATTTTGCCGCAATGTGACGACCAATCGGGCTTAACTGGCGGTTAAAGCTTTCAAACTCAACCTGCTCAGAAAGGTCATTCCCTTTACCATCCAACATGATTCGAATCGGCGTTTTAGGTAGGAAACGGCTAATACCACTGCGTTTCGGTGCTTGTGCATCCACGCTGTAGATCAATTCAAGCAGCATCGTACCAACGGGTAACGCTTTGTTTTTCAGTAATGATACCGCCGCCGTACCCACGCCTTCGCTCATCAGCAGGTCAATACCACCTTGAATCATTGGGTGTTCCCAACTGATGAAGTTCATGTCTTCACGCGACAATGCCGTATCACGATCAAACGTGATGGTCGCTCCTTCGTATGGCAAACCAGGGTAGCTTGGCACCATCATATGCTCAGAAGGGGTCACGACAAGCGCATTCTCGCCTTTGTCATCTTGGTTCAAGCCAATGGTGTCAAACAGACTTAGTGCAAACGTCACTAGGTTGGTATCGCCATCTGTTGCTGAGATTTTTTCAACAATCGCCTGTGCCTTTTCACCACCATTTGAATGCATTTCTAGCAAGCGGTCACGGCCTTGTTCAAGCTGCGCTTTCAGATCTTTATTCATTTTTGCAGAGGCTTCAATAACCTCATCTAGGCCTTCACAAGTACCTGACGCCAGAATCTCAATTAACTCACCAGAGAATTGATCATACACCGCGCGACCAGTTGGACAGGTTTCTGCAAACGCATTCAATCCTTCGTCGAACCAGCGTGCTAGGATCTCTTGTGAGGTACCTTGCAGATATGGCACATGAATATCGATATCGCTGTTTTGACCAATACGATCCAAACGACCAATACGCTGTTCAAGCAAATCTGGGTTGAACGGCAAGTCAAACATCACCAACTGATTAGCAAACTGGAAGTTACGACCTTCTGAACCAATTTCACTACAGATAAGAACCTGCGCACCACCTTCTTCTTGAGCAAAGTAAGCGGCCGCTTTATCACGCTCAAGAATCGACATGCCTTCATGGAACACAGTCGCACGGATACCTTCACGCTCACGTAGCGCTTGCTCTAACTGCAGAGCCGTACTCGAGCGAGAAGCGATCACTAAGATTTTGTCTGCGCGTTTATCTTTGATTTTTTCAAGCAACCAGTTAACACGTGAATCAAACTGCCACCAGCTTGAATCTTCACCTTCAAACTCTTGGAATATTTCTTCTGGGTAAAGGTTTTTTAGCGCACGCGCTTCAGATGACATCTTACCGCCAATCAAACCCGCCACACGCATCGACGTGGTGTACTGTTGCGGAATCGCCATTGGCATCAGATTCACGTTACGCTTAGGGAACCCTTTGATTGCCGCACGTGTATTACGGAATAACACACGGCCTGTACCATGGCGATCCATCAAGTTATCAATCAACTCTTGGCGTGCATTGGCTTTGTCCGCTTCATCACTATCACTTTCAATAATACGGAACAGCGGCTCCACATCTTGCTCTGACAAGAGCTCAGTAATTTGATTTTTAGCATCATCAGGCAATGCCTGGCCTGAAAACAGCATGCTGACCGAGTCGGCAACTGGCGCGTATTGCTCTTCTTCTTTCACGAACGCTTCATAATCATAGAAACGATCAGAATCCAACAAACGTAAACGCGCAAAGTGGCTCTCACGACCGAGTTGCTCAGGTGTCGCCGTTAATAGCAAAACGCCTGGCGTTGATTCAGCCAAACCTTCAACCACTTGGTATTCACGGCTTGGTTTATCTTGGCTCCACTCGAGGTGGTGTGCTTCATCGACCACCAATAGATCCCACTCACCTTCAACCGCCTGCTCAAAGCGCTTGCGGCTCTTACGTAGGAAGTCGAGTGAACACAATACATATTGCTGGGTATAAAATGGGTTATCTGAGTCAGCAAAAGCTTCAATACAGCGCTCTTCATCAAAGATTGAAAAGTGCAAATTGAAACGACGCATCATTTCCACTAACCATTGATGTTGTAGCGTCTCAGGTACCACAATCAAAATACGCTCAGCACGACCAGCCAACACTTGTTGGTGAATGATCATACCGGCTTCGATGGTTTTACCTAGACCCACTTCATCTGCCAATAGCACGCGTGGAGCATGACGACGGCCAACTTCATGCGCGATATACAACTGATGAGGAATCAAACCAGCACGCATGCCACACAAACCACGCATTGGGCTTTTATGTTGCTCGTATTGGTTTTTCAGTGCGCGGTAGCGCAATACGAAGTTGTCCATACGATCGATTTGACCGGCAAACAGCTTGTCTTGAGGTTTGTTAAAACGAATTTGGTTGCTCAGCATGATTTCACGCAATGTGACGTCTTGCTCACCGCTGTCTTCACGAGTACCGATATAGGTTAAAATGCCTTGGTTCTCGATCACTTGCTCAACAGCCAGCGACCAACCTTCTTGGCTTTCGATGACGTCACCCACGTTAAATGTCACTCGCGTGACAGGGGCTTCACTACGGGCGTAAACACGGTTTTCTTCTGACGCCGCAAACATTAACGTTACTGTGCGAGCATCTAATGCCACGACGGTTCCTAAACCAAGATCACTTTCTGTATCGCTGATCCAGCGCTGGCCCAAAGCAAATGTCATCTATCGACTACCTCATTTCATAAATTTATAATTGATACCCAAGTCGCTTCAAGACACAAACCCAGAAATGACTCTCTAAGTTAAAATCAAGAAATGATGCCTATCGTCAACGCCCAAACAGCGAAGGCATTTGACCTTAGGCGGCCTTAGTATTGGCCCACTGAAAACCGTTCGATTTTCAATTTTACACCTCGCCGGCACGCCTCACGGTTCTCGTCGAACCGAACATATAAAGTAACTTGGGTATGTATATCTTAGCTGTTCTTGCGCCATTTCAAAGGCGGCTGATGAAGGAATCTATCAATCAGCAGTGACGCAGAAAAGGGCCGGTAATACTACTCGAAGCTGTGACATTGGTCACGTGCCTCCCCCACATTTCGTCGCGATTTTTTAGTCGTCCCTGACTTGACATTAAGCTGTAAAAAAGCAGTCACAGACCGAAACCAAGAGATTGGCCGTATCTGACGCGAATCACGTCTGAACTCATTAAGTTAGCCAGACGATTTAAAAACGTTAAAGGTCGCGCTACTATGACGATGAATGGCGTGGCATGCTGTCGATAAGCAAGGTACATCGGAAGACCGCCTCCCATTTTCTCGATATCAATAACGACATCGAACCAATCAAAGATAAATAAATATTCACTTTTTGTGCTTTTTTATGTTTTACTACCATTCAGTCACCTTCACTCTCAAGGACTAGAGCATGGCGTTCAATCTTCGCAATCGTAATTTCGTTAAGTTACTCGACTTCTCTCCCAAAGAGATCCAATTCTTACTCGATCTGTCAGCGGATCTTAAAAAAGCCAAATACAGCGGTACCGAACAGAAAACGCTGCAAGGTAAAAATATTGCTCTGATCTTTGAAAAAGCCTCGACGCGCACTCGTTGTGCTTTTGAAGTAGCAGCCTTCGATCAAGGCGCACAAGTCTCTTATATTGGTCCTTCGGGCTCTCAAATTGGTCACAAAGAATCAATGAAAGATACCGCGCGCGTGCTTGGCCGCATGTACGATGGCATCGAATACCGCGGATTCGGTCAATCTATTGTGGAAGAGTTAGCCCAATTTGCGGGTGTACCGGTATGGAACGGCCTGACCGATGAATTCCATCCAACCCAAATTCTCGCCGATTTCCTAACAATGCTAGAACATAGCAAAGGCAAGCAACTCCATGAAATGACCTTTGCTTATCTTGGTGATGCTCGTAATAACATGGGCAATTCACTGATGGTTGGCGCGGCTAAAATGGGCATAGATATTCGCCTTGTGGCACCAAAACAGTTCTGGCCTGAAGAACAACTTGTTGCAACTTGCCAAGAGATTGCCCAACAAACCGGCGCAAAAATCACGTTAACGGAAAACGTTGAAGAAGGCGTCAAAGGCTGTGACTTTTTGTATACCGACGTTTGGGTTTCCATGGGCGAACCCGCTGAAGCTTGGGATGAACGCGTAGCATTGATGGCACCCTATCAAATCAATATGGATGTGATGAAAAAAACGGGCAATCCTCAAACGAAATTCATGCACTGTCTACCCGCGTTCCACAATGATGACACCACCATTGGCAAAGAAATCGCAGAGAAATACGGCATGAAAGGGTTAGAGGTGACAGAAGAGGTCTTTGAGTCTCATCACTCCATTGTCTTTGATGAAGCAGAAAACCGAATGCACACCATAAAAGCCATTATGGTCGCGACTTTAGGTCAATAATTCTATCGAACAAAAAGCCCGCAAGGTAATCGCTTGCGCTTACTTTTCTACCGCGTATAATGCTCGGCAATTTGTCGAGAGGTTGTAATAATGCCACGTAACATTTGCACGGCGATGCGCGGTCAATTGCGCGCTACATTACGTAAGCAACATTGCTTACTGGCTGTGTATTTTACAGCTTCCTCCTATTTTTAAAGCCTCCCCTATTGGGAGGCTTTTTTATTGCCTAAAATTTATTATTTCATCAAACAGGGATGACGATTATGACCAATACGCTTTACAACAAGCACATCATTTCGATTCCAGAGCTCTCTCGTGCAGAGCTCGAACTCATCGTTCAAACGGCAGGGCAACTAAAAGCCGAACCGAACCCAAATCTGATCAAAAATAAGGTTGTGGCGAGTTGTTTTTTCGAGCCTTCCACTCGAACTCGCCTTTCTTTTGAAACAGCCATCCAACGTGTTGGTGGTGATGTAATTGGCTTTGATAACGCTGGTAACACTTCGCTCGCAAACAAAGGCGAAACGCTTGCAGACTCGATCCAGGTCATTTCAACGTATGTTGACGCTTTCGTTATGCGCCACCCACGTGAGGGCGCTGCGCGCTTAGCGGCAGAGTTCTCTCACGGTGTTCCAATCATCAACGCAGGCGATGGGGCAAACCAACACCCAACGCAAACCTTGCTGGATCTCTACACAATTTCAGAAACTCAAGGCCGCTTAGACAACCTTAACGTGGCTTTTGTCGGCGATTTAAAATATGGCCGCACCGTTCACTCATTGACGCAAGCACTGGCAAAGTTCAACAACATTCGTTTCTTCTTTGTCGCACCTGATGCACTGGCGATGCCGGATTATATTTGCGAAGAACTGGATGACGCGGGCATTCAATACAGCCTGCATACCGATATGGAAAGTGTGATCCCTGAGCTGGATATTCTTTACATGACGCGCGTTCAAAAAGAGCGCTTCGATGAATCTGAATACGTTCACATAAAATCGGCTTATATCCTCACCGCCGCATTGTTGGAAGGCGCACGTGAAAACCTAAAAGTGCTGCACCCACTGCCTCGTGTTGATGAGATCACCACCGATGTCGACAAAACCCCTCACGCCTATTACTTCCAGCAGGCCGAAAACGGTGTGTATGCACGCCAAGCATTGTTAGCTTTAGTTCTTAATCAAACCCTGTAATCGAGGAGAAAGCATCATGAAAAAAGAAACTCAATTGCAGGTAGAAGCAATTAAAAACGGCACGGTTATCGACCATATTCCCGCTCAAATTGGCATCAAAGTGCTTAAGCTGTTTAGCATGCACAAAAGTAACCAGCGAGTGACCGTCGGTTTAAATTTGCCGTCTTCAGCATTGGGCCACAAAGACCTAATCAAAATTGAAAATGTCTTTGTCAGTGAAGAGCAAGCCAGCAAATTAGCGCTTTATGCTCCACACGCGACGGTGAACCAAATTGAAGATTACCAAGTCGTGAGAAAACTCGCGTTAGAGTTGCCAGAACAAGTAACCGGCGTATTTGAATGCCCAAACAGCAACTGTATTACCCATGGTGAACCGGTTGACAGCAGCTTTAAGGTCTTTGCGAAAAATAATGATGTTCGCTTGAAATGCAAATACTGCGAGAAAGTGTTCTCACGAGAAATCGTGACAGAACACTAAGCTAAAACCAATGCTCTAAGTAGCATTGTCTAACGCAAGACCATACCAATACCTCGCTTCGGCGGGGTATTTTGATCTTTACCTAGTTTCTGAATACAGGCACACTGACAGCCTTAATTTCAGTGAATTGATTGGAAAACCTCATGACTAAAGTACTTCACACAGAATCGGCTCCAGCAGCAATTGGCCCATATGTACAAGGTGTAGACCTAGGAAACATGGTTCTGACTTCAGGTCAGATCCCAGTAAACCCTGTGACAGGTGAAGTTTCTGCGGATATCGCCGTGCAAGCTCGCCAATCTCTTGAGAACGTAAAAGCGGTCGTTGAAGCATCTGGCCTAAGCGTTACTGACATCGTAAAAATGACGGTATTTGTGAAAGATCTTAATGACTTTGGCACTGTTAATGAAGTGTACGGTAAGTTTTTTGATGAGCACAATGTCGCAAACTACCCAGCGCGTTCATGCGTGGAAGTGGCTCGTCTACCAAAAGATGTTGGCATTGAAATTGAAGCCATTGCAGTACGCAAATAATTGTTTTTGATTTAAATATCCGAATTAAAAAAGGCGAACATAATCTCTTATGTTCGCCTTTTTATTTATTACAAACACCTTACTTAAAGCCTTTGACCTTTTTGATCAAATCATAAGCATTTTGAATTTCTTGTGACTTTTCTTTTGCCACACTCATCATCTCTGGTGGCAAACCCTTCGCCATCAATTTATCCGGATGATGCTCATTCATTAGCTTGCGGTAAGCACGTTTCACCGCTTTCGCATCGGCACTCTCTTCAATGCCTAATACGTCGTATGCATCCTTGATCTGATTGGCAGAAGACGCTTGTTGCCACGAGCCTGATTGTTGACCGCCCGCCGAGTGGCCATTAAAGCCGCCACCATGCTGAAAACGAAATGCCGCTTCTTGCATACGCAAGCGCTGCTCTAATTGCTGAGGAGAAAAGCCCAACCCTTGCGCAATGCGATGCAGCATCTCACGCTCACTCGGGTGCAGATCCCCGTCGGCAAACGCCGCTGAAATTTGCAGCTCTAAAAAAAACTGCAACAAATCAAAACGACCACCTGACGAAATTTTTACTCGCTCTAGGACATCTTGCAAAGGAAAGTCGGCTGATTTTCCGTCACGAAATGCATCTTGCGCATCAGAGCGCAATTCACCATGCAGATTCATACGATCCATCATAGTGCTGGCTAATTGAATTTCTTCACGGGTCACTTGCCCTTTCGCCTTGGCTACATGCCCCATAACGGAAAATGCCGCTTTAAAAAACTCTTCTTGTTTCACTCTTTGGCTTGGGCCTGAGCCAAAAGGAGCAGAATTAAAACCGGCGCGACTTAATCGACGCGCTTTGTCAAACTGATGGCCAAGAAACAAGCCAAATAGTGCGCCTAAAGGCCCACCAAACAGAAAGCCAAAAAAAGTGCCCAGAATTTTTCCGAAAATTTGCATTATGTGCTCTCAATCTCTGAATTTTTTCATCGTTACGCGGTCTGATAGTGCCGGATGAGTTAAATTCCTTTATGATAAAGACCGTTTTAATTCTTAATTCGGTCATTCATCCCCAAGTAACCCTGAGATACTCGGCTCAGCGTGAAGTTGTTAGGGTATTTTAACCGAATTGGTCAAGTTAAACAGGATTGTAAAACTCGATGCCACGTTTTCCCCGTTCGTTACTTGCCGCTTCAATCGGCGCTGCATTATTTGCATCTCAGATTCAAGCGGAAGACATTCCCGTCGACGACAGTGTGCAGGAAATCCCTGCAATAGATCAATGCTTACTCAACGAGCCCGACGCTGAAAACCCGACTCAACAACCCATCAATGTTGAAGCTGACAGCCTAGAAGCCGTCAACGGCGACAAAGCCATTTATAAGGGTAATGTGGTTGTCATTCAAGGCAAAAAGCGCATGCAAGCCGATAACGTGACGCTGCATCAACAAGATAACGTCGTGGTGGCCGAGGGTAACGTAATGTTCAGTGATGGTGAAGTAAAAACCATCTCAGACAAAGCGGTCAATCATCTCAACTCTGAGCATGTTGAACTCGATAATACCAAGTACCAGTTCCTTTGCGAACCCGGTCGTGGTGACGCTGTCTATATCGCCAAAACAGGCAAAGCAGTCTATGAAATAGAGGACGGCTCGATCACGTCTTGTCCTGAAGGCGATAACTCTTGGCGCATGGTCGCCACCAGTATTGATATCGACCAAAATGAAGAACAAGCGACGTTCTACAACCCGCGCTTTGAAATTCAAAACGTGCCCGTATTCTATTTGCCGTTTTTAACCGTACCGATTGGTGACACCCGTAAAACGGGCTTTCTTTACCCAACGATTTCCTACGGCTCTAGTGATGGTGTTGAGTTTGAAGTCCCTATTTATTGGAACTTAGCGCCCAACTATGACTTGCAAACCACCATCAAGCACATGCAAAAACGTGGTACGCAGCTTAACAGTAACTTCCGCTACTTAACGGATTTTGGCCAAGGCCAGATCGAATCAGAATACCTGCCTGACGATAAAATGTATCCGGAAGAGCAGTATCCAGATAAAGGGGATCGCTGGGGTTTCCAATACACGCACAGTGGTATCTACGATCAGGCGTGGAAATTTGATATCGACTACTCGAAAGTCAGCGATATCGCCTACTTTACTGATGTTGATTCCGGCATCGGTAACCGTGAAGATGGTCAGTTAATTCAAGAAGGTCAGGTCACCTACCGTAGCCATGATTGGGATCTGTCTTTGCTGGCACGAGACTTTCAAGTACTCACCACAAGTGGCAATCTGCCTTACCGCTTGCTGCCACAAATGACATTTAACTATTATGCGCCAGAAGTCACCCCTTATTTAGATTTCGACCTGGTGAGCAGCGTGTCCATGTTTGATACTGATGCGACAAACAAGCCATCAGCGACACGTGTGCACATCGAGCCTGGGTTGACCATACCTATTGGCACGACATGGGGTACGTGGACAACAGAGGCGCGTCTACTTGGTACTTATTACCAACAAGATTTAAGTGGCGTCAATTTAAATGATGATGCTTTCGATCTTAAAGAGAATGTCACCCGCGTTATTCCACAATTCCGTTCTCACGCCGGCATCGTATTAGAACGCGATACTTACGTACTTGGTGGCTATACACAGACATTAGAACCGCAAGTTCAATACCTCTATGTGCCAAAAGAAGATCAAAGTGATATCTATTTATATGATACGACGCTTTTGCAAACGGATTACTACGGCCTGTTCCGTAGCCGTAAATACAGTGGCGTAGACAGAATAGCAGCCGCTAACCAATTTAGTTATGGTGCTTCGACTCGCTTTTTTGACGACCAATATAAAGAACGTTTGAATCTTTCTTTTGGTCAAATTTTTTACCTCGATAAATCAACAAAAAACTCCGATCCATCCGATCCAGATTCAGAATTATCGGACGATTCGACCAACTATTCAGCTTGGGCGGTAGAGATGGACTTTAACTTCAACGACTATTTGTTCTACCACGGCGGCATTCAATACGATATTGATTCCAGTGACATGCAAATGGGCAATAGCACCTTAGAGTACCGCTTCAACGGCGGCTATATCCAGGGTAACTATCGCTACGTGACGAAAGAGTACATCCAACAGACGGTTGACTTTAATGCTGAAGGCATAACCAAAGAAGGTATTTCTCAAGCCGGCTTGCTCGCGAGCTACACGCTCTCACGTAACTGGAGTGCCAGCGCGCAGTACTTTTATGATCTCACCACGGATGAACCATTGGAATGGCTCGCTCGCTTAAACTACACCGATGATTGTTGGTATATTGGCTTCACCTACAGTGACCAATTACGCGAATGGGATCCAAGTTTAAGTTCACCGAATGCTCAGCCCGTTTATGAAAACAACTTCAGTATCAACTTCGGTATTATTGGTTTTGGTACCAATATCGGTGCAGGTTCTGGCGATGCAGGGCTAGACGGTACGAGTAACTCATTGGGTTATGGCCGTCCTTTCTTCCTGAACAACTAATTTTTTAAGCCAGCCTGGAGGCTGGCTCAATGTCTAAAGGGTTATAGATGAAAACTTGGAAATATGCGCTGCTGACTCTAGTGGCGGCATGCCATGTCGGAACCGCTTCTGCCGAGATGGTTGAAATGGACAAAGTCGCTATTATCGTGAATGAAAATGTCATTCTTGATAGCGATATTGCAACGGCACTCAAAACACTACGCTTCAACGCACAAAGCAGCGGCCAGGCTTTACCTAGTGAAGACGTACTGATTGAACAAGTAAAAGAAAAACTTATTCTGGAAAACCTTCAGCAGCAAGAAGCTGAACGTATTGGCGTGCGCATTGATGACAATCGATTGAACGATGCCATCGCGGATATCGCGAAAAAGAATAACCAAACTATCGAACAATTAACCGATACCGTCACCGCGCAAGGCATTAGTTATGCCGAGTTTCGTGAACAACTTCGCAATGAAATTTCAGCCAGCGAAGCCCGCAACGCTTTAGTTCGTCGCCGCATCAATATTTTGCCCGCTGAAGTAGAGAACCTTGCCAACGTGCTCGCTCAAGAAACCAGTGCCACCGTGCAATATCAAATTGGTCATATCCAATTACGAGTCAATGATGGCGATGATAAAGCACAGGTTGAAGCACAAGCAAACGAACTCGTTGAAAGACTCAATGCGGGTGAAGATTTTGCCAAACTCGCTTACGCCTACTCGAAAGGTCCAAAAGCATTACAAGGCGGCGACTGGGGATGGATGCGCAAAGAAGAGATGCCAACGATCTTTGCCGACCAAATCAAACTGCAAAATAAGGGTAGCATTATTGGCCCATTCCGCAGTGGTATTGGCTTCCACATCCTAAAAATTGAAGATGTGAAAGGACTAGAAACGGTTGCAGTAACTGAAATTAATGCTCGCCACATCCTGATCAAACCCACCGTCATCCTAAGCGATGATGGCGTACAAAAGCAGCTTAATGAGCTGATTCGCCAAATCAATGCTGGCGAAGCGACCTTTGGCGAATTGGCGCAGCAATATAGCCAAGACCCAGGCTCAGCGGCGCAAAATGGTGAATTAGGTTACCAAACCTCTGATCTTTATGTACCAGAGTTTAAGCACCAAGTGGATACGCTTGCGGTTGGCCAAATCAGCGCACCATTCAAAACCGTTCACGGTTGGCATGTGGTTGAAGTGATCGATCGTCGTGAAGTGGACCGTACTGACGCGGCCATGAAAAATAAAGCTTATCGCATTTTGTTTAATCGTAAATTCAATGAAGAAGCCAGCACCTGGGTTCAAGAATTACGTGCCAGTGCTTATGTTGAAGAAGTAAAGGATCAGCTGAATGTCAATTAAACGCATTGTTGTCACCGCAGGGGAACCTGCGGGCATTGGCCCCGATTTGGTCTTAGCGCTTTCGACTGAAAATTGGGCGCATCAAATCGTGGTTTGTGCTGACAAAACAATGCTCGCCGAGCGAGCCAAACAGCTCGGCATTGACGTCACTCTGCACGATTACGACTCAACCCAACCGAGTCGTCCGCAGCAATCAGGTTCGCTTATCGTCGAGCATATTGCCATAGCGCAAAATGCCGAAGCCGGCAAACTGAATGAAGCGAATGGTCACTATGTTCTCAGCACCTTAGAGCGCGCTGCAAACGGCTGTATGAACGGTGAATTTGACGCTGTTGTCACCGGCCCCGTTCATAAAGGGGTGATCAATCGAGCGGGGGTGGCTTTTAGTGGCCACACCGAATTTTTCGCAGAAAAATCGAATACTCCACTGGTTGTCATGATGCTGGCAACCGAAGGGCTACGTGTTGCCTTAGTGACGACACACATCCCTCTCGCTTACGTATCGAAAGCCGTTACCGAACAGCGATTAGAAAAAATCATCGATATTTTACATAACGATTTGGTAGAAAAATTTGCTATTCGTCAGCCAAACATCTATGTTTGCGGGCTTAATCCTCATGCAGGAGAAGATGGCTGCCTTGGTCGAGAAGAAATTGAAACTATCACGCCAACTCTAGAGCGCATTAAAGCTCAAAAGGGAATAAACCTGATAGGCCCTCTTCCAGCCGATACCATCTTCAGCGAGAAATATTTACAAGATGCCGATGCTATATTAGGGATGTACCATGACCAAGTATTGCCAGTCCTGAAATACAAAGGATTTGGTCGATCAGTTAATGTCACACTTGGTCTACCCTTTATAAGAACTTCGGTTGATCACGGTACAGCTCTTGACCTAGCAGGAACAGGTCTTGCGGACACAGGGAGCTTCCGAACAGCGCTGGCGCATGCAATAGATTTAGTAGAGAAGAAGCAATGAGAAATGATGTCCACTTAGGGCACAAAGCGAGAAAACGTTTTGGTCAAAACTTTCTGAACGACCCATATATCATTGATGGTATCGTATCAGCCATCAATCCACTACCAGGTCAAAACTTGGTAGAAATCGGCCCTGGTCTAGGTGCAATTACTGAGCCTGTAGGCCGTGAAGTCGATAAATTTACTGTTATTGAACTTGACCGCGATCTGGCTGAGCGTTTGCGTAATCACCCTGAATTGGCAGATAAACTGACGATTCATGAAGGCGATGCGATGCGTTTTGACTTTGCACAGCTAGTGCAGCCAAACAACAAACTGCGTATTTTCGGTAACCTACCGTACAACATCTCAACACCATTGATGTTCCACTTGTTTGAATTCCATGCCGATATCCAAGACATGCACTTCATGCTACAAAAAGAAGTGGTTAACCGCCTAGCGGCAGGCCCTGGTAGCAAAGCGTATGGTCGCCTAACGGTCATGGCGCAGTACTTCTGTAAAGTGGTTCCGGTGCTTGAAGTACCACCGACAGCGTTTGTACCGCCACCAAAAGTGGACTCAGCGGTTGTTCGTCTAATGCCATACGAAGTTCTGCCTCACCCAGCGACCAGCCTGAAATGGCTTGAGCGCGTATGTCGTGAAGGCTTTAACCAACGTCGTAAAACCGTTCGTAACTGCTACAAAGGTCTGGTTAGCGTAGAGACAATGGAAGAGCTAGGGATCAACCCGACAATGCGTCCAGAGAACCTAACGCTTCAGCAATTTGTTGCAATGGCGAACTGGCTTGATGCCAACCACGTATAATCATATTTAAGGGCGCATTCGCGCCCTTTTCTTTTGACTGGACGAGGAGTTATCATGGATGTCACTCAACCTTGTATCAAAGTCCAAGTGCACAGCAAATATATTGCTGAGCAATCAAACCCTGCGAAAAATCATTATATTTTTGCCTATCTCGTCACGATAAAAAACCTAAGCCCTCAAACCGTGCAGCTCGTCAGTCGTCGCTGGTTGATTACAGATGCGAATGGAAAACAAACCAGTGTTGAAGGCGAAGGTGTCGTGGGCCAACAACCTTTCATCGTTGGGCATGACGAATATCGTTATAATAGCGGAACCGCGCTTGAAACCCCTGTGGGTGTCATGCAAGGGCATTACGTTATGCTGGATGAGAAGGGACAACAATTTATCGCTGAAGTTGAACCATTTCGTCTCGCGATCCCCAATGTTTTAAATTAGGAATACTTGTGGCTACTTATATCGTTGGTGATCTTCAAGGTTGTCTAGATGAGTTACAGCACCTTTTAGAAACCGTTCAATTTACCCCCTCTCAAGATCAGCTTTGGGTCGCCGGTGACTTGGTCGCTCGCGGGCCAAAATCACTCGAAACATTACGATATATCAAGCAATTGGGCGATAGTGCCAAAGTTGTATTGGGTAATCATGATCTTCATCTACTGGCCGTTTCATTAGGCATTCACCGCATCAAAGACAAAGATAAGACGGCCGCTATTTTCTCTGCGCCAGATAAATATGAGTTACTGACCTGGCTACGTCACCAACCTCTACTTGCCGAACATGATGAATTTGTCATGAGCCACGCCGGTATCTCACCACAATGGGATTTAGCGACAGCCCGAGCATGTGCAAGAGAGGTAGAAGAGATTTTGCAAAGCGATCAATGGCCTTGGCTCATCGAGAATATGTACGCCAATCTTCCCGATCATTGGGATGAAAATTTGCAAGGTATCGAGCGTTATCGCTACACCATCAACGCCTTCACACGCATGCGTTTTTGCTTCGCGGATGGACGCTTAGACATGCACTGCAAGTTACCGCCAAAGGACGTCGATACAGACGAGTTTGTGCCATGGTTTGATTACCCTAACCGTCAGAAACTGAATAAGACGGTGCTATTTGGTCACTGGGCTGCGCTGGAAGGCTATTTTGGGGAAACGGAAATTGGCTTGGATACAGGCTGTGTTTGGGGGGGTAAGCTAACCATGTTGCGCTGGGAAGATAAGCACTATTTTACGCAGCCGGCATTCACGCATACACCTCTTTGAGTATAAGTAAAACGAGAGTCTAGCCATTGGATTAGACTCTCGCCGCATCACGTTACCGCCACAATACGATTTAGCCGATCTTTTCTAAAATGACAAAACGCATGTTATACGCATTCTTCTCATCGGCGGAATAACCTTCCGTATAGCGCTCAACAAAGCTATCGTCCCATGCAGGGAACTGAGTATCCCCTTCAATTTCAGCATCAATATGAGTTACGTACAATTTATTTGCGATAGGAAGACACGCTTGATAAATCGCACCACCACCAATAATCATGACTTCTTCAACGTTTCCCGCAATTTCCAGTGCTTGTTCGATGCTAGTGACTGTCGTGACGCCATCAATCGTTAATTGACTGTCTCGACTAATCACGATGTTTTGCCGACCTGGCAATGGACGACCAATCGATTGGTAGGTTTTACGCCCCATGACAACAGGCTTGCCCATTGTACAACGTTTAAACCAAGCGAAATCTGCCGGTAAGTGCCATGGCATTTGATTATCTTTGCCAATCACACGATCATTTGCCATTGCGGCGATCATACTAATGATCATTCTATATCCTTAGGTCAATGATAGGCCGATCATACAATCGGACGACGGCGATAGAATAACAAGCCAGGCATCGCTAAGCCAACTGCTAAACCCGCAATAATAAACATCGCTTTCAAGAAGTTCGTCGTCAACATTTCAAGCAGCTGCGGATCAAACCCGCGATGATTCAATTCCACCAAAGCGATCATCGCTTTAAATGCAAAAACGCCGGGCACCATAGGGATCAAAGAAGCCACCGTAAAAACTTTTGGGTGCGCCAATAGCTTGCGTGACCAATGCACACCGATCATGCCAACCAATGTGGCGGCAAAAAAAGAGGCCCACTCGATAGGAATACCAAAATGCATCATCAAATAGCGAGAACCATGCCCAATCGCCCCACCTAAGGCACAATAAATGAGCGCCTTTTTCGGTACATTAAAAACCAAGGCAAAGCCGACCGCAGGAATCGCGGCAAAGAACATATCGTTCAATAACCCGATGAACAACTCAACATTAATCACAGTAGCCACCCCCATACATCAAATAAACTCATCGCCGCGACAATGCCTAAACATGTCGCCAATGTGAGTAGGCTCGCCATAACAAAACGCGCGATCCCCATATTGACGTAACCTTTGAGCATATCGGCGACCGAATTAATCAATGGCACCCCAGGGACCAACATTAGGACAGACGAGGCCATCACTATGGTTGGTGCATTACCCAGTTCATAAACAACCGCTTGAACCGAAATCGCCGTCGTGACAAACGCCGTCACGGTAAAGTTAACAAGAGGGTTAAAATGGCGGTGACCGATTTCTTGGCGAACAATCATACCAACAGAAGAAGCAAGGAAAGTCAGGGCAAAGACCGTCCAATCACCACCAGCCAAACGACTGAACGCGGCGCACGATAAACCAATCATCACAACGACTAACCAACGGTTATACCGCTCTGGGCTGATTTGATTGAGTTTATGCTGAGCAAGATAATCATCGATAATACCGCGCTCAAGCATGATACAAATGCGTTGAACTTGCGTAATCACCCGCATGTTGATCCCACGATATCTGGGCTACGACGAGCGGTAGTAATACAGTGTCCACGATAAACCGTTGTCACCACGAGAGAACTGGCCGACAGAGAAACTTCAACTTCATCCATGCCACAAGCAAAGCCGATTCGCTCCATAATACTGCCAACAAGCGCACTTTCTCCGCCATGGGCTAATAACATCTGACCGGCTTGAGCAATCAAGCGAGACACCGCCCTTTGCCTATTTTCCATACTACTTAGCTTCCATACTAATTGACTAATTCCTTGAGAAGGATGATCGTTCTCTGATCGAGAAGGGCCAACATTGTGACCAAAATAGCAGCAAATAACTTTGATTTAGACGAAAAAAAACCGCAAATTAATTGCGGTTTTTTTATTAACGAGGATTAGTCGCGAACGTAGACAACGTGACCGTCATCTTCTTCATCGTCCCAATCATCGTCATCGTCGTCACCATCTTCAGTAATAACGTCTTTACCTGAGATAGCATCTTTATGATAGTCATCCCACATAAAGTCAACTTTGTCTTCTTCGCTCAGTTCTTCTGCTTCACGAGGCAAGTGCTCCATGAAATCAGCCAGCTTGAAGCAAAGCTCTTTCGTACCCATTCTGTTTAGAGCAGACACTTTGAAGAAATCTTCTTCCCAACCAAGTGCATCCAAAATACCTTGGATGATTTCATCTGCCTCTTCTTCTGGCATCAGATCCACTTTGTTGAAAACAAGCCAACGAGGTTTGCCCGCCAGTTTTTCGCTGTATTGCTCTAACTCATCAATGATCGTTAGTGCGTTCTGGATCGGATCCGATTGATCAACCGGCATAATATCGATCATGTGAAGCAATACGCGACAACGCTCAAGGTGTTTCAAGAAACGAATACCAAGACCTGCACCGTCAGCTGCGCCTTCGATCAGACCAGGGATATCCGCAACAACAAAGCTCTTTTCAGGAACGACACTCACAACACCCAAGCTTGGGATCAACGTTGTAAACGGGTAATCCGCTACTTTTGGTTTCGCTGCAGAAACTGCGCGAATAAAGGTCGATTTACCTGCGTTAGGCAAGCCAAGCATACCAACATCAGCCAGTAGCAATAGCTCTAAGCGCAATTCACGGATTTCGCCTTTCGTACCTAATGTCTTTTGACGTGGTGCACGGTTTACTGAAGATTTAAAACGCGTGTTGCCAAGACCGTGCCAGCCGCCCTTACCAACCATCATCTTCTTACCGTGTTCAGTCACTTCAGCCACAACTTCATTGGTGTGAATGTCGACTGCACGCGTACCTACAGGTACACGTAACACTTTGTCTTTACCACGCTTACCAGTACAGTTACCGCCGCGACCATTTTCACCACGTTCGGCTTCATAGAAGCGCTGAAAACGATAGTCAATCAGAGTGTTTAGGTTCTCATCTGCAACAAGGTAAACATCGCCGCCATCACCACCATCACCACCATCAGGACCACCCTTGGTGATGAATTTTTCACGCCAAAAGCTGACAACACCGCTACCGCCGTCGCCCGCTTGAATTTTAACTACCGCTTCATCAACGAATTTCATCTGTTACTCCGCATTTTGTGCGTTGCAATATCACGCTTAGAACCAAATTAGTTCCAATATCCATGATATAAATTCTAGCAGATCCGATGTACAGATCGATCACCTAAGATCTTCGATCGCTCTACTTTGGACCAAATAACAAGAGGTTTTCCTCTAGACGTTATTTCTTATATAACACGCTATTTAAAAGCGTCTGGTTATTTGGTTCTTATATAAATAAAAAACCCCGCCTATTCGGCAGGGCTTTTAAATTCAGCTAGAAACCTAATTCTAAGCTCAGAAGACTGATTACTCAGCTGCTTCGATGCTTACGAATTTACGGTTCTTAGGACCTTTAACTTCAAATTTCACTTTACCTTCAGTAAGAGCGAAAAGAGTATGGTCTTTACCAAGGCCTACGTTGTTACCAGCGTGGAATTTAGTACCACGTTGACGAACGATGATGTTACCTGCAAGAACAGACTCGCCACCGAAACGTTTAACACCTAGGCGTTTGCTTTCTGAATCGCGGCCGTTACGAGTAGAACCACCAGCTTTTTTGTGTGCCATTGTTAAGCTCTCCTAATACGATTAAGCGTTGATTGCAGTGATTTTCACTTCAGTGAACCACTGACGGTGACCTTGCTGCTTACGTGAGTGCTTACGACGACGGAACTTAACGATTTTGATTTTATCGCCACGACCGTGTTGTACAACTTCAGCTACAACTTTGCCACCCTCAAGAAGAGGTGCACCAACTTGAATGTTTTCACCGTTAGCAACAAGTAGAACTTTATCAAATTCAATTGTTGCACCAGTTTCAACGTCTAATTTCTCTAAACGAAGAGTTTGACCTTCGCTTACACGGTGTTGTTTACCACCAGATTGGAAAACAGCGTACATATTTTACTCCGCTTTTTCCGCACAGCCTTTACATGCATTTTAGCAATTTGGGTGTGCGCTAAACTAATCATCAATAGGGCGCAGATTCTACAGAAGAGCCTTGCCTATGACAAGCCATATTTTTAAAAAAATGGCGAAAAGGTAATCGCCAAATAAAAGTGCCGAGATCATGCCCTTAAAGCATGTATTTTTCAACGTTTTTTAGTGTATTATTCATCTATTAAAGAATGTGAAAACACCAGACAGGTCCTAACCTCAGCCGGAATAACAATGGATTTTAAAGCTATCCAAACGCTTACTGCCACTGACATGGCAAAAGTGAATGAAACAATTCAAGCCCAGCTAAACTCTGATGTATCCCTGATTAACCAACTAGGTTTCTACATTGTCAGTGGTGGCGGCAAACGCATACGCCCACTTCTCGCGGTTTTAACTGCTCGAGCTTTAGGCTATCAGGGTGAAGCGCATACAACTTCTGCAGCCTTTATCGAGTTCATCCATACGGCAACTTTATTGCACGATGACGTGGTGGACGAGTCCGATATGCGCCGTGGTAAAGCCACCGCAAACGCCGCTTTTGGTAACGCAGCAAGTGTCTTAGTTGGCGATTTTATCTACACCCGCTCATTCCAGATGATGACCGAACTCGGCTCATTAAAAATCCTCAAATTAATGAGTGATGCAGTGAACGTAATTGCGGAAGGTGAAGTTCTACAATTGATGAACTGCAACAACCCAGATACCACTGAAGAAAGCTACATGCAGGTCATCTACTCGAAGACCGCTCGCTTGTTTGAAGCGGCAACTCAAATTGGCGCAATCTTGACCGATTCACCGATTGAGGTTGAGCAAGCATTACAAAACTACGGGAAATATCTTGGCACCGCCTTCCAGCTCATCGACGATGTGATGGATTACACCTCTGATGGTGAAGATATGGGCAAAAATGTTGGGGATGACCTTGCAGAAGGCAAACCAACCTTGCCATTACTGTACGCGATGCGCCACGGCAACGAAGCGCAAGCGGCGATGATCCGTGAAGCGATCGAAAAATCGAACGGCATGGATCGTTTGAATGACATTCTCGCGGCAATGGATCAAACAGGATCTTTAGAGTACACCCGTCAAAAAGCCAACGAAGAAGCGGACAAAGCGATTGCTGAATTATCGATCCTACCAGAATCTGAATATAAGCAAGCATTGATCACACTGGCCCATTTATCGGTTAACCGTACCAAATAGCCTTCGAGACTCTCGATATAAATGAAAAGGCAAGCTAACGCTTGCCTTTTCTCTATATTAGCTTCACAGAGCCAATCACTAAACGTAAAGCACAGGTGTATTACTAGTAATACTGATCGCACCCTTGATGTAATTGGGGTTCTTCCGCAATATCTTCGCTATTTAAAGCGGATTGCTCTTCGCTATGCTGGCTTTCTACTAATACTGATTGCATTTCTTTATCAACCACAAGGACGCGACTCACACCAAATTCACTTTCTAGTGGCATTCCTTTATAAAGTCTCTCGATATCCATACGATCCTCTCTTATAACGCATACACCAATGCCCAAAGAATTTTGTTGTCGCCATAGTTACGCAGCGCCAAAGATAAAGATCAAAAAAAAGCCGATCAAATGATCGACTTTATTCTCATCAAGATCAGTCCGTGTTCAGCAAAAATGATCAAAGACTTATTTTGATTGATACGGTAGAGAGCGAACTCGCGTTATTTTACAAAATCAACGCCAACGTCAATATCACCGTTCAACGTTTCAAGCATGCCATCAAGGGCTGCTTTTTCGTAATCACTTAGTACACCGTAGCTTAGTACTTCTTCAACACCCTCTTTACCCAGTTTCACTGGTTGTGCGAAGAACGTTGCGTGTTCACTGCCACCATCAACGTAAGCACACTCGACGACGCCTTCATCGCCTTGCAATGCTTTTACAAGTGAAAGACCAAAACGACATGCCGCTTGACCCATCGACAGCGTTGCCGATCCACCACCCGCTTTTGCTTCTACGACTTCTGTACCCGCATTTTGAATGCGCTTCGTTAATGCCTCAACTTCTTCTGCCGTAAACTCAACACCTTCTACTTGAGAAAGAAGCGGAAGGATTGTCACACCAGAGTGGCCACCAATCACAGGAACGCGAATATCGCTTGGATCTTTGTCTTTCAACTCAGCCACAAACGTTTCTGAACGAATGACATCCAGCGTTGTGACACCAAACAATTTACGTTTGTCGTAAACCCCTGCGTTTTTCAACACTTCAGCGGCAATTGGCACTGTCGTGTTCACTGGATTCGTGATGATACCGATACACGCTTTAGGACAAACCACCGCAATTTTTTCTGCCAACGCTTTTACAATACCCGCATTAACATTAAATAGATCCGCACGATCCATACCTGGTTTGCGCGCCACGCCTGCAGAAATAAGAACCACATCCGCGCCTTCTAGCGCTGGTGTTGGATCTTCACCAGCATAGCCTTTGATCGAAACAGGCGTAGGGATATGGCTAAGATCAGCGGCCACACCAGGGGTTACCGGTGCAATATCATAAAGGGCTAAATCTGAACCCGCAGGTAGACGATTTTTGAGTAGTAAAGCTAACGCTTGTCCGATGCCTCCAGCGGCGCCAATAACGGCTACTTTCATCGTAGTTCTCCTTGAGAAATCTCTCTTTATAAATTAGTAGGGTAGTTTCTAGTTATATCTATAATTCAAGCTATAGCAACTCAACTCTGATTACAATTATATAACGTCAGCTTTGCGAGGTTGCGCACCTCGCATTTGACGTGCTACATAATAGGGCAATATTAACATATTAAACCCCTTATATGACAAGGATTTAGATAACCAAACTATCAAAAAGAAACCGGCATTTAGGCAGGGTTAATACGACATATTTTAAGCTCTTTACTGGCGAAAATTGCATAGATATGCGAGACTATTCACTTGATTATGTGACGAAAAGAAAGAGAACCATGCGTCATTCAGAAAAACAAGATAACCTCGTACGTGCTTTCAAAGCCCTTTTAAAAGAAGAGCGATTCGGCTCACAAGGCGATATTGTCGAAGCATTAAAAAGTGAAGGCTTTGAAAATATTAACCAATCTAAAGTGTCACGCATGTTGACTAAGTTTGGTGCCGTAAGAACACGTAATGCAAAAATGGAAATGGTTTACTGCTTACCTGCCGAATTTGGTGTCCCAACGGTTTCGAGTTCGCTTCGTGAATTAGTCCTCGATATTGATCACAACGCAGCGCTCGTCGTGATTCACACCGGCCCTGGCGCTGCACAACTGATTGCGCGTTTGCTTGATTCATTAGGTAAAGCTGAAGGCATTCTTGGCGTTGTTGCGGGCGATGATACGATTTTCATTACACCGACAGCCAATATTACGACAGAGCAGTTATTTAACTCAGTATGCCAACTCTTTGAGTACGCAGGTTAAACCGTCGAGACATCTTAACTCGTGTAAATCACACTGTGTCCTGCAGTGTGATTTAGTTCACATCTTTACGAAAACCCCTCCCCTCCTATCTAAACCAAGTAAACAACTGATATAAAAGAATTTTAATTAAAATAGCATGGCCTTAATACCAATGGAGATGTAGCAAATGTCGCTATTTTATTTAACATTCCTGTAATTATCTGCGGTTTTTTTGGTATTATTCAGCCACTTTTCTATCAAATTGCATGGAGAAGATGCCGTTTATAAATAGGAAATTCTCAAAGCAACTACACTTGCAATGGGACAAATAATGAATAAAGGAAGGAAAATTCATGGCATTGAACAAACTGATTAAAGCGGGTGCGATAGCAGCGGCTGTAATGGGTGCTGGCGCAGTGAACGCGCAAGAATTTATTACTATCGGTACAGGTTCTGTTACCGGTGTTTACTACCCAACCGGCGGCGCAATTTGTAAATTAGTGAATAAAGGTCGCAAAGACCACAATATCCGTTGTTCTGTTGAATCAACGGGCGGTTCTATTTACAACGTGAATACGATTCGTGCTGGCGAACTCGATTTCGGTATTGTTCAATCCGATTGGCAGTATCATGGTTATAACGGCACGAGCAAATTCGAAGCGCAAGGTCCTTATAACAACTTACGCGCCATGTTCTCGCTACATACCGAACCTTTCAATATCATTGCACGTAGCGATGCAGGCATCGAAAGCGTTGAAGACCTTGCAGGTAAGCGCGTCAACATTGGTAACCCAGGCTCTGGTGACAGAGCAACGATGGGTGTGGTGATGGACGCAATGGGTTGGACGAACGACAGCTTCAAACTCGCCTCTGAACTAAAAGGATCAGAGCGCTCTCAAGCCCTTTGTGATAACAAGATCGACGCCTTCGTTTATGTCGTTGGCCATCCAAACGGTTCAATCAAAGAAGCGACAACTTCATGTGACGCTAAATTGATTCCAGCATCCGGTGAAAAGATCGATGCGATCGTAAACGCAAATCCATACTACACATTCACGTCGGTTCCAGCAGGCATGTATCGTGGTACGGACAAAGACGTAAATAGCTTTGGTGTAGCCGCAACTATGGTTACCACCGCTGACGTATCCGATGAAGTTGCTTACAACGTAGCGAAAGCCGTATTTGAGAACTTTGATACCTTCAAACGTTTACACCCCGCTTTTGCGAACCTGAAAAAAGAAGACATGGTGAAAGCCGGTATCTCTATCCCTCTTCATCCAGGTGCCGCTAAATACTACAAAGAAATTGGCCTTCTTTAGTCAGTACTAACACAAGGAGGCCTTGCCTCCTTGTGTTCCTCTAACATCATTCCACAGACGTATTTAGGCTTCTTGTTTAAGCCTTGCCTCTTTATTTAACTGACAAATCAATCAATACGCATTTTTCACACCTATAACTACACTGTTAAGTGCGAACTCAAGTTCAACATTCGTGATGAATTGAACTCGATATAATAAGGATAAGGTGCATGACGCAGACAAAAAAACCATCGCAAGATGTGCAGGAGATGGTCGCGCAATCTGATACAGGTGCACGATCACCTTCAGGCATTCCCGGACGTATCTTATGGTTTGTGCCGTTATGTTGGTCTTTATTCCAACTTTGGTATGCCTCCCCACTGCCATTTATTTTTAATTTTGGGGTGCTCAATGATACTGAAGCGCGCGCAATTCACCTTACATTCGCTATTTTTCTCGCTTTTACCGCCTACCCTGCGTTAAAAGGCTCACCAAGAGATCGAATTCCAGCGTTAGATTGGATCCTTGCTTTAGCCGGCAGTTTTTCCGCCGCTTATATCTACCTCTTTTATGCTCAATTGGCCGATCGCTCTGGAGCACCGACCTCGCCCGATATTGTGATCTCCGTCGTCGGAATGCTTTTACTGCTTGAAGCAACGCGCCGAGCATTAGGTCCCCCCTTAATGGTCGTGGCAGCCGTTTTCTTGTTGTATACCTTTGCTGGCCCTCATATGCCGGACGTTATTGCTCATAAAGGCGCGAGCTTAAATAAAGCGATGTCGCATTTATGGCTTACGACCGAAGGGGTCTTTGGTGTCGCGCTAGGGGTATCAACCTCGTTTGTCTTCTTGTTTGTCTTATTTGGCGCCATGCTCGAGCGCGCTGGCGCAGGCGCATACTTTATTAAAGTCGCGTTCTCGTTACTTGGGCATATGAAAGGGGGGCCGGCAAAAGCCGCCGTGGTGGCTTCTGGTCTATCTGGCCTGGTGTCAGGTTCATCAATTGCGAACGTTGTGACAACCGGTACTTTTACCATTCCGCTTATGAAGCGCGTTGGTTTCCCAGGAACCAAAGCCGGAGCGGTTGAGGTCGCCGCTTCCACTAATGGTCAGCTCACACCGCCTATTATGGGCGCAGCTGCATTTTTGATGGTGGAATACGTCGGTATTTCTTATGTTGAGGTCATTAAAGCCGCATTACTTCCCGCTCTGATTTCTTATATCGCTTTGATTTACATTGTTCACCTTGAAGCGTGTAAAGCGGGCATGGAAGGCTTACCTCGTCGCCACACCCCCACCTTTATACAAAATTTACTCTCTTTTACCGGCACTATCTTAGGGTTGTGTGTGGTCAGTGTCGCCGTTTACTACGGTGTCGGTTGGACCAAGGATGTATTTGGTGACGCAGCCACACCAATCATGGCGGGCGCTCTGCTTATTGCCTATGTGGCACTGTTGCGCGTTTCCGCTAAGTACGCCAAAGAAGGGGATATCGAGATCGATGCTGAGTTAACTGAAGTACCGGATCCTGGCCCTACGATGAAATCCGGCTTACATTTCTTACTGCCCATCGTCGTCCTGGTTTGGTGTTTAACGGTAGAGCGCTTCTCTCCAGGTTTGTCGGCCTTTTGGGCAACCGTGTTTATGATCTTTATTTTGATCACTCAACGACCACTAAAAGCCATGATGGCAAAAAGCGGTGATATTAGCGAACAGACTAAACAAGGTTTTATCGATCTCGCCGAAAGCTTGGTCTCTGGGGCGCGCAACATGATCGGCATTGGCGTTGCAACCGCGGCGGCAGGGATTGTCGTTGGCGTGGTTACGCTAACGGGTATCGGCCTTGTTATGACCGAATTTGTCGAATTTATTTCTGGCGGTAACATCATACTCATGTTGTTGTTTACGGCCGTAATCAGTTTGATCCTTGGTATGGGCTTACCAACCACCGCAAATTACATTGTGGTCTCTACTTTGATGGCTCCGGTTATCGTGACGTTAGGTGCGCAGCATGGCCTGATCATTCCATTGATCGCCGTTCATCTGTTTGTGTTCTACTTTGGTATCCTCGCCGATGATACTCCACCGGTTGGTTTGGCCGCGTTTGCGGCGGCAGCCATCGCAAAATCCGATCCAATACGCACGGGTATTCAAGGTTTTACCTACGATATCCGGACTGCAATTCTCCCCTTCATGTTTATTTTCAATACCCAACTCCTCATGATGGGAATTGACTCGTGGTGGCATCTGGCTCTGACGGTCATATCAGCCATTATTGCGATGTTACTCTTTTCAGCCGCGACGCAGGGATGGTGGCTAACACGAAACAAATGGTGGGAAACCGTCCTACTACTGGTACTGACCTTCTCATTTTTCCGCCCTGGATTTTGGTGGGATATGATTTACCCGGCCAAAAATATTTCACCTGGCGTTGAGATAGCCGAAATCGCGAAATCGCTCAATGTGGGCCAACCAATTGAACTGCGCGTGTCCGGTGAGAACTTAGTGGGTGATTTCATCGAGAAAACCGTCCGCTTGCCATTTGATGACGATGCCCTCACAGCGGAAGCGCGTTTAAGTTCTATGGGCCTCATGCTCAATGAATCCGATGGGAAAATGATCGTCGATATGGTTGAGTTCGGTAGCCCTGCAGAAGCCTCAGGCATTGATTTTGATTGGCAGATCGATTGGGTTATTCAAGATGCTGAAAGACCAATGAAAGAATGGGTATTTGTTCCTTGTATCTTCATCGTTCTATTGATGGGAGCAAACCAAAAACGTCGTATTCGCCAGCAGGCACTGACGGCCTAATCCACTACTAGCCTCAGTTTTGGGGCTTTACAGAGAAAAGAGAATGTATAAACAGATCCTTGTTCCTGTTGATTTGAATGAAAAAGGCTTCTCAGATCGCGCGGTCGCGATTGCGGTTTGGCATGCACAACACTCTGGCGCAGAAATCCATCTTTTGAATGTACTACCAGGTATTCACATGTCGATGGTCGCCAGTTACTTCCCGAAAGATGCAGCGCAAAGAATGAAGCAAGACGTTCAAACGCAACTGGATGATTTTGCCAAACAACACATTAATGATGCCGCTCCATATCAAGTGCATGTGGCGGAAGGCAAAGCCTACAAAACCATTTTACACTACGCCGAAAAACTCGGTAGCGACCTCATTGTGATGCCCAGCCATAAACGATCTAAGTTAGATAAAGCGGTACTTGGCTCCGTCGCAAGTAAAGTCGTACAAGGTTCTCCAGTGCAGGTCCTCGTGGTAAAACCACAGAACTAATTCACAACCCCATGCAAACGATAAAGGCACTCATACGGAGTGCCTTTATCGGTTTTAACTATCAATAAACTAGATATAAGCGATTTTTCTTTATTCATTATCTGGCTAATAATGACCCCATCATTGAAACCTAAGCTGATAATTATGAAAAAGACTCTAACCTTTGCCTCAATTCACTTTACCATCGCATTTACTGTCGCCTATCTACTGACTGGTGATATTTTGATTGGTAGTTTGATTGCAATGATAGAACCCAGCGTCAACACCGTCGCTTTCTATTTTCATGAATTGGTTTGGCAGAAATCACCCGCACTACAACGTTTAGCGCAATCGGCTAAAGTCAAAACCACCAGCTTTGCGGTTATTCACTTTAGTGTCGCTTTTAGTGTTGTGTACATCTTAACGGGTGATGCCTTTGTCGGCGGTGTTATGGCGACCATTGAGCCAACCATCAACACCTGTGCTTATTACTTCCATGAAAAAGTATGGTTACGCAAACAAGCACAAAACCGAATGTCATCAGCGCAACCTTGGGCGTGTGCTCACTAAGTAATACGCGACTAACATTAATGCGCCGCTAACAGTAATGCGCCGCATAGCGGCAGTCTCGTCTGACGCTTAAGTTAAATCGGATAATGCTGCACGCAAAGGGCTTCACACAACCCAACATCAAAACGTTGGGTTTGGCCATCAAGGCTGACTTCCAATTGATAGAAATAGTCGTCTGCCGATTGAATTGAATCGTTGTATATCGGCGCTTCAATTTGAAATAAGGCGGATGTGTGATTATTTCGCACATCGATAGGAAGCAAATAAGTCATACCATTAAATTTTACTGACGCCGACACTAACCCTGCCGCATAAGTTTTATAGTAGAGGTTGACCAAAAATTCACAGCCACCACCATGATGCCAAATTTGCTCCGTACTAATATGCTCTAAACGCACATGACGAATAAATTGCAGGTATGGCGCTTGCCATACACCGATTCGATCATCTTGTTTTTGGTGGTTTTTTTGATCAAGAGGGCAAACTGACTCTAACGGTTCTTCCTCTAAAAGAAGATCGTCATCTTGCTCAAGAAAAAGGATTTCAAATCGATTACGACCCAATTGCAGATAAGAACGAATGTCTCGTTTATAGCTCGCTTGTGTGCCATCACAATCAAAAACGGCAACACCATTAACCCGTACTTCCGCGTAGTAATCCACCCCAGCAATCACAAGATCAATAGCCGGAAAAGCCAGCATTGCCTCATCGACGTCTATATCGTGCATTAAATGCCACTCTTGCTCTGCGATCGACTGCTCTGACAAGGTGTCAGGTAAAATATGGCTAAGAGGATTCGGGAAAATAAGGTCGTCTTGTGGAATGGATAAGTCCGTTAATGGCGAGAGTTGCCATAGACCTGCGAGAGATAATTCCATGTCATATAAACTTGCGCTAGATCAAATTAGCTCAAAGTATAATGAATAGTCTCAGAGATAGAAACAAAAATACCAGCGCTATGGCTGGTATTTTTATACGTGAAGGCAATCACTTACGAAGAAAAATTACTCTTCGTCGTCCTCTTCGTCTTCATCAGGGTAAAGCGCGTCTTCACCCTCGTAGTAAGTACCCCAGCCATCGTAAATAATGTCAAACTTTTCAGCTAGGTGAACAAGCTTAAACACTTGCTCGTCGATCGCTTCAGGGTTCAAAACAGATTGCATCGTCGCATCACAACAAAGCAGCTTTTTGCCATCTTCGTCTTCTGTTTCTTCAGCTTCTAATACTTCAAAGCCCATTTTGAATGCTTCAACAACCGCTTTCTCAAGGGTTTCAAAGTCTTCAGCAAATAGATGGTGCTCAATGTCATATAGCGCATCTGGATCACTGCCATCTTCAAGCAATGCTTGGATAATATCGCGAGTCTCTTCCTTTTGAATCTCGATTAACTCTTCTACCGATAGATATTCATCTTCATGAGACATAATTGTGCTCCAGCGTGTGATAACAGTAATGATGATTTGTCGCGACGAAATATCGCATGGATCCAAGAAAAATACCACCCAGAAACAGGGCTAGTCACCATTTTTCTCTGCATTTAAAGCGTGTTTCTAACCAAAGGTTACCGAAAAAATCGCCGCTTTCTAAGCCAAGTGAAGAAGAAACAAAATCAGCACAAAGTTTCAAACATCAAAACATCCCACCGAGCACTTAATCTGCCTGCTTATCGGCATTTAGTGCATAGCTTTTAAATAAAAGACCGCACAAATCGAATCACCAAAAAACGCAGCATATTTCAGCCACCTCATTTTCCAACCGAATGCTTTCTGACTCACTCGCAATGTGGCAATACTCAAGCCGCAAACTGAGATGAATAATAACGCACATTAAACTCTGTCGTCGTTTACGAACACATCAGTGTTGTATGCTAAAAATGTCGTCAATAGAAAGCATATCCGCTTAATTTTTGACAAAATATCCGCATTTAGCATTAATCACAGACTTGCATCTTCTTCGTAACATTGTCATAAATAGAGGAGGAATTTGATGTAAGGATACAAAATGAGTAAGTTGTATGTGGGCTCAGAAGTTGGTCAACTCCGACGAGTATTGCTCAATCGCCCAGAGCGAGCGCTCTCCCACCTCACACCATCTAATTGCCATGAACTGCTCTTTGACGACGTATTAGCCGTGGAAGAAGCAGGAAATGAGCATGATATATTTGCAAGCACATTACGAAAACAAGATGTGGAAGTGTTGCTTCTGCATGATCTTTTGGTGGAAACCTTAGCGGTTCCAGAAGCGCGCGAATGGCTATTGGCGACACAAATTTCTGATTTCCGTTATGGTCCGCTGTTCGCACGAGATTTTCGCCACTACTTAAGCGAAATGGATAATGAACACCTCGCCTCGATCTTACTCGGTGGCCTCGCCTATTCTGAGTTGCCCTTTAAATCGGCCTCGATTTTGCCCAAATTGCACCGCTCTCTTGATTTTGCCATTGAGCCGCTGCCCAATCATCTCTTCACTCGTGATACCTCTTGCTGGATTTACGGCGGCGTATCATTGAACCCGATGATGATGCCAGCACGCCAGCGAGAAACGAACCACCTACGAGCAATCTATCATTGGCATCCGGTCTTTGCTGGGCAAGATTTTATTAAGTATTTTGGTGATGAAGATCTGCATTATGACAATGCCAACATTGAAGGCGGAGACGTTTTAGTCATTGGTAAAGGTGCGGTCTTAATTGGTATGTCTGAAAGAACCACAGCCCAAGGGGTTGAAAATCTAGCCGCACAATTATTTTTGCACCAACAAGCAAAGCAAGTCATTGTGGTTGAGCTGCCAAAAAGCCGCTCTTGCATGCACCTCGATACCGTCATGACCCATATGGATGTGGATACCTTTTCCATGTATCCCGAAGTGATGCGCAAAGATTTGAATACCTGGGTTTTAACCCCTGAAGGTGATGGACAAGTCCATATAGAAGCCGCGGTCAATTTGATCGCTGCGATTGAAAATGCACTAGGGTTGTCGGCACTTAAAATCATTACCACAGGGGGCGACAGCTATGAAGCAGAGCGAGAGCAGTGGAATGATGCCAATAATGTACTGACCGTGAAACCGGGGGTTGTGATTGGCTACGAGCGAAACGTCTACACCAATGAAAAATATGATAAAGCCGGGATCACTGTGTTGCCGATCCCAGGCAACGAATTAGGACGTGGACGTGGCGGCGCGCGCTGCATGAGTTGCCCGATTGAGCGCGACGATATTTAACTCTCAAAAGCACGACACTGATAAGATCCGCCACGATATCAAATAATCCTTTGATTATTCGATGTTTAAAAAAATAAAGCCGCGAATTCGCGGCTTTATTTTTAATCATGCTGATCAAGCATATCGTGAGTTAAACGGTTTACTCCGTACCACCCACAGTGATTGAATCTAGCTTCAGCGTTGGCTGACCAACACCGACAGGGACACTTTGACCGGCTTTACCACAAACACCAACACCACGGTCAATACTCAAATCATTGCCGACCATCGATACTTGCTGCATCGCTTCAAGACCAGAACCAATCAAGGTTGCCCCTTTCACTGGGCGAGTGATCTTACCGTTTTCAATTAAGTAAGCTTCTGATGTTGAGAACACAAACTTGCCAGAGGTGATATCAACTTGGCCACCACCAAAGTTCGGTGCATAAAGGCCTTTCTTCACCGTTGAGATGATCTCTTCTGGTGTGTGTTGTCCCGGCAGCATGTAAGTGTTCGTCATGCGTGGCATCGGAAGATGCGCGTAAGATTCGCGACGACCGTTTCCGGTTGGTGCCACGCCCATCAAGCGTGCATTCAGCTTATCTTGCATGTAGCCTTTCAGTACGCCATTTTCAATCAACGTATTGTATTGACCCGCCACACCTTCATCATCGACGTTTAACGATCCACGAAGATCTTTTAATGTGCCATCATCGACAATCGTACACAGCTTCGACGTTACTTGCTGGCCAACCTTGCCACTAAAGACCGACGATTCTTTACGGTTAAAATCACCTTCTAAACCATGCCCAACCGCTTCATGCAGTAACACGCCCGGCCAGCCTGAACCCAGTACCACCGGCATTGTGCCAGCAGGCGCGGCATCCGCTTCTAAATTCACTAGCGCCATGCGAATCGCTTCATCCGCGTATTGATATGCCACGTTTTGGCCTTCAATACTCGTTAAAAAGTAATCGTAATTAAATCGACCACCACCGCCTGAACTGCCACGTTCACGACGATCGCCTTTCTGGGCTAATACGGTAATCGATAAGCGCACGAGTGGACGTACATCGCCCGCATAAGTGCCGTCTGTTGCCGCCACCAGCATTTGCTCGTGCACGCCACTTAAGCTAATCGATACTTCGTCAATCAGAGGTTCTTTGGTACGAATATAGGCATCTAATTCTTTTAGCAGTGCCGTTTTTTTCTCTTTTTCCCAACAATTTAGTGGGTTATCAGCCGCGTAATATGCTTGATTATCAAAACGCTTGAACGCTTGAACTTTGCCATTTTGGCCTTGTTGAGCAATACCGCGGGCAGCAATGGCACTTTGCTTCAAACCATCAAGTTGAATTTGGTCAGAATAAGCAAAACCGGTTTTTTCACCCGTAATCGCTCGAACACCTAAGCCACAATCAATATTGAACGAACCATCTTTAATAATGCTGTCTTCCAACACCAAAGATTCATGCCAACTAGACTGAAAGTAGATGTCAGCGTAGTCAATTTGACGAGTGGCAATACTCTCTAAAGTGCTCGCGATGTCGTGCTCTGTTAGACCACCGGGTTTGAGTAACGCATCTTCTACGTGATTAATTGTCATATTTCGCTCTTAATTTTTGATTTGATTAGTAAAGCGGCTATGGTCCATCACCGGCATGGCCGCTCTAATCTCATGTACTGCTTGTAAGTCCAGCTCAACTAATAAATTACCTGGCGCATCATCAAGGCTGGCAAAAACTTCACCCCATGGTGAAACCACCATCGAATGCCCCCACGTTTGTCGACCGCCTTCGTGAACGCCCGTCTGATTAACCGCCACCAGCCACGATTGCGTTTCAATCGCGCGCGCCGTCAATAACGGTTGCCAATGCACTCGTCCTGTCACGGCAGTGAAGGCCGCTGGTACCACAATCACGTTAGCACCACGTTTCGCTAATTCACTAAATAACTGCGGGAAACGAACATCATAACAAATCGTCAGGCCAAGATGGGCAAAAGGTGTTTCAACGCTCACCACTTTGCTTCCTGCCATAAAAGTCGCGGACTCACGATAACGTTGATGACTGTCGGCGACATCGACATCAAACATGTGCAGCTTATCGTAATGGGCCACCAATTGGCCGTCTGAGTTATAAACCAATAATGTTGTCGTGACCCCTTCGCCACAGCGAATAGGCATACTACCAACCACAACCCACACACCATACCGGCTTGCTATCTTGGCTAGGCTGGATTGAATCGGGCCTTGATTGAGATGCTCAGCGTAGTAGTGGTAATCGCGACGAGAACCAAAGACTAAGGCATTTTCAGGCATTACGACCCAAGTTGCCCCTTCAGCGGCAAGCGCAGCAATTTGCTGTTCAATATAGGCCAGATTCAGTTGAGGATCTGGCCCTGAAGTCATTTGTATTAAACCGACTCTATCCATGAGTCCTCCTTTTATTTCACAGCATCGCGCAATTTATTGGGTAACTTAAACTCCCCTTTACTGCGGGATAATTCTTTCACGACCGGAGCATCGAGTGGCCCTTTCACCTCGTAGTCAACTTGAGTAAACACTTCGACAACAGGCGCAATCACCGTCGTTATCGCCAGCACATAAAGGGCGGTTTGCGGCGTCACGGCGAAGGCAGTTAACACCGGAATGCCGGAGGTAATGTCAGGCACAAAATTCACTTCAGCATCAACGGTGTGATCATTGAGGTTCGCGAGCCCTTTAATGCTCATATCACCGGCGATCGCATCCATCTTGATATCATTAGTCAAGAAAATGCCATTTTTAATCTCACCACTACCGGTAATCGAATTAAAGGCCATGCCTTCATCAAAGACGTCGCTGAAATCCAGCTGCATTTTCCGAATAATCGAATCAAGGCTAAACAAGCCCAGCAGCTTTGCTGCGCCGCTCACATCCGAGATCACCCCTTTACCGAGCTTAGACTGCACATTCCCCGATAACGAACTGACTTTCATCGACCAGGGTGCGCCATCCCATTGTAAATCGGCATCAATATCATAAGGGGCTTTTTGAATGCCCGATGAAATACCAAAGCGCTCCATGACTTCGCTGTTGTTGTCACCCGACACCGCAATATCAAATTGAGTATGGCTCTTTTCATCCGCCAGTCGCCATGTCCCCTTCATATTCACTTTACTGCTGCCGCTCACCAAGGAGACTTGCTTCCATTCGAGGACATCACCTTGGCGTTGAAGATCCATATTCGCTTGACCCAATTTGTAGCCTTGAATCCATAAATCATCGATCGCCAGCGTAATACTCGGTACTTTCTGATGAAAACTTCGATCAAACTCAGAAATCAGAGGCGCCGTTTGGTCTTCCGCTTCAAATAAACTCTTTCCTTTAAAAGCCTCTTCTTCAAGCATAGGTACAAATACGTGCAAACGCTCTAGTTTGACTGATAAATCATAAGGTTCAATGTAGCTTGCTTGACCTTTCGCCTCTTGGCTTGAAAGCGTCATCGACCAGCCAAGATCTTTTTGCTTGGCGCTAAATGAGACCTCGTTCCAATCGATACTTGCCAATTTGAGCTCATCAACGTCAATGTCAATCCGCTGCGGGCTTGGGATTTTGGGCGTATTGAGATCGGCCAGCATTGAACGGGCAGGCTGATCGCTTGAAGGCGTGAGATATGACAACCACTCATCTAAATCAAATTGATGTGCACGAATGTTTAATTGGTGCCCCACAATTGGACTTATCTTAAAACTGCCTTTGCCCAAGACCATATTTGACGCCGTCAATACGGGCGTTTTTGGTCGAATATCAATTTCCGTTTGATACTTAAAATCCGGTAATTGCAGACGAGCGGTAATGGACTGTTGATTACCCGATGCTTGTAGATGCGCCTTACCTTGTGCACCAACCTGATGGTTAAGTGGATAAGGGTAAGTGCTCGCTAACATTTGCAAATCAGCCGTGGCATCAACCTGATAAGTAAACCCAACGTCATTAAGCTGAATATCGACACTGGTATTCCACGGTAAATGCCCCGTGACAGGAGCTAACCATTGCTGACCAACATAAGGCTCGAGTGGCTTAACCTCCCAATCCCCTAATACATCGATACCGACCAAGTATCCGCTGCCTTCACTTTCGCCGTTAAAATCAACCGACACCGCTTGATTCAGTAAGACCGCCGATAAGCCCGCCGCGGTCACAACGTCATTATCAAATTCAATTCGACCAGACACCGATTCTAATTGCATCGGTGGCGTATCAATCGTCACGTGGTTATTGCTCAGCTCAGCGTAACCCCATGCCCGTGTATCAAAGTCAGCAAAAGGGATTCGCAGCTGAAACTCAGACGTCACCATGCCGTCAACTTGAACGGTGGTCAGCGCCGCGCCCACAGAATCAACTAATGGCGATGCCATCATGTAATCGCGTACCGCATTGCCTTGACCATTGGCCACCGCTTCAATCTCGATATGGCCATTTTCTGCCAAGTCAGGAATGCGCCCCGTAATACGCGTGGCGTTCACGCCCATCAACTTGGCACTTTTGGAATCGAGATGCATCGCCTCATTTTGAAACAAGAGATCCAATTGCAAATCCGTGACGGCTGGCCAACCGGTATCAAAACTGAATTTGCCCTGCTCAAGGCCAACAAAGACTTGGAACATACCGTCATTATTTTGATACGGGAACTGAGCAAGCTCACCGTACCAAAGCAATTTAGCTGTTTTTGCTTTGCCACCTTGTACCGCTGTTGAAAGATAATCGGTTAACTCATCGCCCAGGGCGGGGACGGGTAAATAACGCCATGTTTCACCCGCATTAAAAACATCGGCTTCAGCATAAAAAGATAAGAACGGGCTTTTTCCTGTGGGGAAATCAAGCCTAAACGCACCCAATACTTGCAAATCTGGCGTGGTGGCCGTGACTTTGTCTGCCCATAAGCGCCAACCTTGATCGCCAAGGTTCTGCCAAACCAGATCAATCTCACCTTGCTTAACATTAAGCGGAGCTTGGAAAACCTCGTCATAGGGCATGACATCATCAATCACGCGTATTTGGGCCTGCGCTTGATGATAGTTACCACTCACATTCGCTTCTAAGTGATTCATTCCCGGCAGCAGTTGCCACTGCTTCAACGCGCCATTGGTTAATCTCGCCGAGTAACGCAGCGACGCTAAATCCTTCGCCATAGACACTCGAATATCATCAAGATCACCGCTTGGGCTGAGTTTGTCTAAGACTTGGGTTAATGCGCTCGAGTCAGGGGCTAATTTAGCCAGTGGCGTGACGGCGGCAAGATTCAAGTGAGAAACATTCAGACGCCATTTGTCCGCTTGCCAATTGAAGGCAATGTCCAATTCAGGCCAAGAGGTATCGTCAGTTCTCAATTGAAGTGAGTGAGCATTTACTTGCCAGCCATCACCACTTGGTTGAAGCTGGAAAACACCCGATTCAAACATTAAGTCGTGGCGTGAGCCTTCTTGCCAGACTAATTCGGAAGGCAGTATTTCAACATAGGCGTTAACCGGTTTGCTACGATTGAGCGTTAACCAGCTATTAAAGCTAATTTGTCCCTTTTCAATCCCCGTTTCATGCTGCAAATAATGCGTCAGCCACGGCGTGACCACAATGTGCTCAGCAGAAAGGTAGAGCTCGCCACTCACATCAAGCAGTGATCCGTGATCAACAAAATTGGCTTTGATATCAAGTGAGTTTAATTGCGTTTCCGCAATGGTTATCTCACCTTCAGCCATATGATGGCGGCCATTGTTTTTCCAATGCAGATTCTTGATATCAAGTTGGCGCTCTTCACCACTCACCGCCATGAATAAGACGGTTGAGTTTTCTAAGGCAAACTCATCCAACTGTCTAAGCAGCAACTTATCTAGCTGCTCGATAACACTTTTTTGTTCTGCTTTGGGTTGTAATTGGGGATCTTGTTCGGTATTCACCCACTGTATTGCGCGCACGTCGAGTTTGAGATCGTGGATATTCAAATCCGCAATAACCGGTTCGAGTTGGAGCAAGGATTGGAACAGATCAAATTCTAATTCAACGGTTTGAGCGGAAAACTCAATACCACTGCCTTGAGGTGTGTTGGCTCTTACATTTGATAGCGATATGGAAGGATGGGTATTGCGCCAAAAACCGCTGATGTTGCCAATCTCAAAATCAAGTCCACTGTCTTGGTTTACCCAAGCTTGGATCTCGCCTTGAAAATGGTTCAATTTCGGTAAGGCAATTCGCAGTGCGGTCACCGCGATGGCTAACATCACCATCGCCGTAACACACACCCAAAGTAATATCTGTATTACACGATTAACGGTTTTACTCACAATCTTCCCGCTACATCATCACAACATCAAACTGCTCTTGAATATAGAGCGGCTCAGCTTGTATTTTCACTTGCTTACCAATAAAGACTTCAAGCTCAGCCAGAGCGTGTGACTCTTCACCTTGTAATGTTTCAGCCACAAATGGCGATGCATAAACCACGAATTTATCCGCATCATACGCACGGTTAACACGAGTTACTTCACGCAGAATTTCATAACAAACAGATTCCACCGTCTTCACGCTACCACGACCTTCACAAGTCGGGCACGTTGAACACAAAACGTGCTCAATACTCTCGCGCGTTCGTTTGCGTGTCATTTCCACCAAGCCAAGGTTGGTAAAACCATTAATGTTGGTTTTTACGCGGTCTTCGCTCAATGCATTTTCCAATGAAACCAGCACTCGCTTACGGTGCTCTTCCGACAACATATCGATAAAGTCGATGATGATGATGCCGCCTAAATTGCGTAAACGCAGCTGACGAGCAATGGCTTGCGTAGCTTCAACGTTGGTATTGAAAATCGTTTCTTCAAGATTACGACGACCGACAAATGCCCCCGTATTGATATCAACGGTGGTCATCGCTTCGGTTTGATCAATGATCAGATAGCCGCCCGATTTCAGCTCCACTTTACGATCGAGTGAACGCTGAATTTCGTTCTCTGTATCGTACATATCAAAGATCGGCTTATCGCCTTCATACAGGTCGAGCTTTTCCGTTAACTCTGGAACGTATTCAGACGTAAATTCTTTCAGGTTTTCAAATTCAAGACGTGAATCGACCATGATTTTGGTTAAATCCGTCCCAACAAAATCACGTAAAATACGCTGAGAAAGCCCGAGCTCACCATATAAGGTTGAACGGGTTTTGTATTTGCTGCGACGCTCTTTCACCTTCGACCAAAGACGCTTAAGAAACGCGGCATCTTGTGCCAATTCTTTTTCATCAGAGCCTTCGGCAGCAGTACGGATAATAAAACCGCCATCTTCATCACAATAGTGAGCGACCACTCGCTTCAAACGCTCGCGTTCTTTCTCACTTTCAATGCGTTGTGATACGCCGACGTGACTTGCACCCGGCATAAAGACAAGATAACGCGATGGCAAAGTGATGTCCGTCGTCAGGCGGGCGCCCTTTGTGCCCAGCGGATCTTTAACCACCTGCACGACGATATCTTGGCCTTGGCGTACCAATTCTGAAATATCACGTACTTGGAACTGCTTCTTCTCATTCTCCGCCACACATTCGGTGTGAGGAACAATATCAGAGGCATGTAAAAACGCCGCCTTGTCTAGACCGATGTCGACAAAAGCGGCTTGCATCCCAGGTAAAACTCGACTGACTTTACCTTTGTATATATTGCCTACAATGCCACGCTTTGCTTCTCGCTCAACGTGAACCTCTTGTAAGACTCCCCCTTCGATCATCGCTACGCGTGTCTCGCTAGGAGTCACGTTGATCAACAACTCTGCACTCATGAGCGCACCTCAATGTAAATTATAAAAATTTGTGCAAGAGCTGGTCGGTTTCAAAAAGAGGCAGGCCAACTACGGCGTGATAATTGCCTTCAATTCGAGTAACAAATCGTCCTCCAAGTCCTTGGATTGCATAACTGCCCGCTTTATCGCATGGTTCGCCCGTTTGCCAATATTGTTCAATTTCTAGTTCGGACAACGGCTTAAACCATACGTCAGTCGTCACAACGACCGTCTCTTGCTGCTGTTTAGTTGCTACCGTCACGGCGGTCATCACTTGATGCGCTCGTCCCGATAACTGTAATAACATTTGTTTGGCATGCGCTAGATCCGCTGGTTTTTCCAACACATTTTGATCGCACACCACGATGGTATCTGAACCAATGACCACCGAATCATCGGCCGCAAGTGCCACGCCTGCCATGGCTTTATCATGAGATAAACGCGATACATATTGCTGCGCATCTTCATGGCTCTGGCGCTGCTCTTCAACATCAGTGCAAAGCACGGTAAAAGAATAGCCCAGTTGGCTAAGTAACTCTTTGCGCCTTGGCGAACCAGAGGCTAAAACTAATGGTTTCATTGCTTACCTTACATGCCAATGGCGTCTAACTCGACGCATTAACAAAAACATCCACGGCCATAAAATGCAGTTGATGGCGCCCGTCCACAATGAGGTTGGATTGAACGTGACATCTTGAATTAAATACTCACCGAAGAAAATCATCACATCCAATGCAATAGAAAGTAAGCCGATCACCAAGGCTTGCTGCCATAACGCCATATTACGGATGACTAAAAAGTTTAATGCGATCAGGTAAATCAATATCGACATCATCATGCCACGAATACCCAATGTGGAACCGAGCAGCAAATCCCAAAGTAAACCTAAGATCAATGCCGTTCCCACATTAACACGATGCGGCAAAGCTAAAACCCAATAGCAGGTAATTAATAATAACCATGATGGACGCAACATATCGAGTACACCAGGCCATGGAATGGTCTGCAATGTTAAAGCGATAATGAAGGAAGCCATGATCACCATCTTGGCTTTAAATGGACTACTCGCCATTATTGCTTGCCTCTATCATGTTGTTTGGATCCGCTTGCTGTACTTTTTCTTGACGAGAATCGCTTGGCCAAATAAGCAGTAGATAACGTAAACGTTCAAAATCAACCACCGGGTCCGCTTCAATAAGAGCAAACTCCCTGTGGCTATCTCGATCAACATTATCAATATAAGCAACAGGATAACCTTCGGGGTATACACCACCAAGACCTGACGTAACGATCAAGTCCCCTTTTTGAATATCGGTACTGATAGGAATGTGATCCAAATGAATGGTATCCACTTTGCTGTTACCAGAGGCAATAACACGAATATCATTACGGATAACTTGCACAGGAATGGCGCTATTGGAATCGGTCAGTAACAATACGCGGCTATTGTGGGCAGAAACAAACGTGACTTGGCCAACAATGCCTTTTTCATTCGCGACGGGTTGCCCGACATAAACGCCATCAATCAAACCTTTATCGACGACGACCTGATGACGATAAGGAGACGTATCCACCGCCATCACTTCCGCGACCATTTTACGCTCGTCGCGTATAAATGATGAGCCAAGCAGTTTGCGTAAACGTTGGTTTTCTTCGCGGTACTGATCGACCAGCAGCATATCGTTTTTAAGGCGTAACACTTCACGCTTTAACACGCGGTTACTTTCTATCGCGCCTTGGCGAGTATTGAAGCGTTCGTAGAACCCATCAAACATCACTCGTGGAACATCCGCCATATACTGGATAGGAGCTACAACACTGTTCAACAGGTAGCGCACTTGTGCAAAAGCACCTAAACGACTATCAGCCAGCATAAGGCTGGCTGATAAAATCACGGCGAAAAATAAGCGTAATTGAAGTGAAGGTCCTCGGCCAAAAATAGGCTTCATTAATTCTGAGTTCCTTTAATCTTTCTTATTTTGCCCAAGCGACGCTTGGGCATTGATAATTACTCTTCGCTAAACAGATCGCCACCATGCATGTCGATCATTTCCAATGCTTTACCGCCGCCACGCGCAACACACGTCAGTGGATCTTCTGCGATAACAACTGGAATGCCCGTCTCTTCGGTTAATAGACGATCGATGTCTTTCAGTAGCGCACCGCCACCAGTCATCACCATACCGTTTTCAGAAATATCTGAAGCCAGTTCCGGCGGACATTGCTCAAGAGCAACCATCACCGCAGAAACGATACCCGTTAGCGGCTCTTGTAGTGCTTCTAGAATTTCATTTGAATTTAGGCTAAAGCTACGCGGTACACCTTCTGCAAGGTTACGGCCACGTACTTCAATCTCTAGCACTTCATCGCCAGGGTAAGCTGAACCGATTTCGTGTTTGATCTTTTCAGCCGTTGCTTCACCAATCAAGCTGCCGTAGTTACGACGAACATAATTGATGATTGCTTCATCAAAACGGTCACCGCCAATACGAACAGAAGACGAGTAAACCACACCGTTCAACGAAATAACCGCGACTTCAGTCGTACCACCACCGATATCGACGACCATTGAACCCGTTGGTTCAGAAACACGTAGGCCCGCACCAATTGCTGCCGCCATTGGCTCATCAATTAGATACACTTCACGCGCACCAGCACCAAGGGCTGATTCACGAATCGCGCGACGCTCAACTTGCGTTGAACCACAAGGCACACACACTAAAACGCGTGGGCTTGGCTTTAAAACGCTGTTGTCATGCACTTGCTTGATAAAGTGCTGAAGCATTTTTTCCGTCACATAGAAATCAGCAATTACGCCATCTTTCATAGGACGAATCGCAGAAATATTGCCCGGTGTACGGCCTAGCATCTGTTTTGCTGCATGACCTACAGCAGCAACACTTTTGCCAGCACGGTTACGATCTTGTCGGATTGCTACGACAGAAGGCTCATCAAGAACAATACCTTGTCCTTTTACATAAATAAGGGTGTTGGCTGTACCTAAATCGATTGAAAGGTCATTCGAAAAAATGCCACGAAGTTTTTTGAACATATTCTTCGTTCGTCCTGAAAGAATTAGAAGATAGAAATTGTTTTAAATGTACCAATGCCTCGCCATCACAGCAAGGCATTGTCTAATAAAGATGGAGTGAAATCCGCAATTTCTAACAGTTTCCTTACTTAACGCAGAGAATTGACAAACATTACAGACCGGTTAACCCAGGTTCACCACGGAATATGATCTTATCATGGCCGCGATAGATCCCGAATGTCGCCACCGTAGAAGGATCTTCATCCCCTTCGTTTCGCCAATTGTATTGTAACCAAGGTTGGGCAAGGCCATAACCACCACATACCACATCGTCCAATCGCGTTTGAGGTGAACGATGGCCATTTTCATTCACGTCATCCATGCGCAGCCAAAAACGCACCTGCTCCCGCAGTGTGTGATTTCCACTATCCGCCAAAACCTGCAATCCTGTAAATTCGCCCTTCTCGACGTGAGGCATCGGTAATTGACTCGCGCCACTCAGTTTGGAATTGGATTCAGCCCCTTCATCCCACACCGTTTGACGACACACATAATCATCGAGTGAACTCAGTTGAGAGCGGTCGTCATCCGTATTCTTAACAAAGTGGCTGCCATTCCAATACTCCACACGTAATGGCACATTCAAATGACTGCCTGATGGCCCCCCTGAACTGCCTAACGCCATACGGCCATATTTTAATTTAGGTTGATAAGGAAACGCTTGTTCCAATACCGTCTCGTCTTCATCAAAGGAGACGGGATCATGGCCGGATATACGCAAGCCAAAATCCGTTTTTGTGGACTGAGGATCGGTAATCATCTCAAGATTAAACGGGCCATTTTCTTGACTGGTGATGGTTGAACCGCTCACCGTTTGTTGGCGAGATACGCTGGCGTTTTTATCACTGAGTCGCCAATAAGAATACGTTGATTCTGCCCCCCAACCACCCAATTCGGTCTCTAAATTCATCGGGTTATTGATCGCGCTGCCCGTCTTACGCAAAACAAACTTAGCTTTCAATGACTCATCAAAAAGATGATAGTTTTTCACCGGCACTACGCTATCAAAGGCATACGCGCCCACCATAATTTTCGTGTCATCGAAATTCTGGCTAAGGTAGGTAACATCATTTTGATTATCAGGCGCCGTCCATGTTGACTCGCTGATGGCGAAATAACTTGGGTAGAATCGACCTATCCTTTGAGCATCTCGGTCAAGTTTCATATTGAGATAAGTCGCATCACTTTTAAACACGATTGTTCCCACCTCATCCCAAGTGTGGGTAAGCGTTAATGTCGAATCCTCTGGCGAAAAATTAGGCGGCGTATTTGGCGTCACAGAACCGGTCGTTGACGGCTTGGGGTAAGCGACGTGATAACTCAAATCCAATGGGCCATTATCCAATCCGTAATTCTCCGTCAGTGGGAAAAGGCATTCATTAGAGGTAGAACCTTTCGAATCTGGATGAACAATGGGCTGATAAGTGACCGAAAATTCGCGACCTGATGCCATAAACCCTCTATTCACCGATGTGGTGGCTGGGTTTTTATTTGACGGCTTAGCCGTTTCAACCACATTACAAATCGCCAATTTATAAGGACGAGAATTCACGCTAAATTCGCCTTTAAGCGCCCCCCCTTCAACTGGGCAATGCACATCATCAGTATCAATACACTCAAAGTCCTTATCTTCAACGACGACGGTAATTTGACCTGACTCCATAAAGGTAAAATCGGCGCTTCGGTTCGTATCATCAAGATGGGCTGAAAATTTCAAATCGCTCGCATCAGGAGGCGTCACTGGCGATAGATAAGAAAAGCTCGCTTGTGGACTTCCCGTGTAACCAAGTGTAATTAACTGGCTTTGACCATTGCTATCGCTGCTGCATGCTTTTACCGCAATATCGACTTTGTTGTGCTGCCCTGCCACTATGTTTTGGTCTGCCACTTCAAATTTATAAGGGACGTATTTAATCGTTTCATTCGCGGTCAAAGGCCCACCGCTTGACACCGGTAACGATGCGGTGAGTTCATACGCGCCTAGACTGCTCATGTCTTTTTTAGTGACTTTATATTTTGCAATGCCGCCCGACTCAGAAAGAAATTTAATTTCTAAATTATTACCTGACGTCTCTTTTAAGGTTGGCGTTTTGCCGGGGACATATTGACCATCAGAATCATAAACATGCACTTCCACTGTGTTTTCAGGGGAGGATTCACAGGTCAAATGATAATTAAACGGTTTAATGACGATGCGACTTACGTCCGGTTCAGGGGGAAGCGTAAAACATTGGCTCTGGCCGACAATTCGGACATTCTTTGTCTTCATTGATAGTTTATTCGTCGTCACCGAACCAAATATCGTCATGTTATTTTCAATTGTTAGACTGTCTGCAAGTATAAGCCCATTGTAATCTCCATTAACCCCTTGAAAGTAAATATCAGCCTCTGGTGCGTAAATAATAAAATCATCCGTTAATGATGGGTTTATTAATTCAACCGACGTAGAGAAAACTATGGCATCCTTGACTTTCCAAGTGACGTTCCTTCCAATTTCTAATTGCGAATTTTTACCACCATAAATACTTTTAAACGTATACACTCCTGGATTATTAAATACAGAACGAACATATTGATCCATACTGTAATCACCAATAACCCTGCCATACACACCCGGTTGAGATGTAAAATCAACAACTACATTAGTACTAGTATTTCCTGATACACTCAATGACCCGAGATCGGACTTTATTGTCACGTATACTGTTTCTTTGCCATGTCCGTTGTTTTTTTTATATGAATGACAGTATTTTCCGGAATTATTTTTGGGACATACTTCCTCAAAATTCCAAGTCCCAAGAACCAACTCTACACTTCCGAAAGTTGGTTGCAAATATATTGGCTTTTCGATACGGTCAGCGCTTGCATTACATTGACCACTTTCGCAAGATTTATCATTCTTACCATCAATATAACTTATGCTCCCAAAATCAATATCTAGCATGCCCGTATCTGTATTCAAATGTTCATCCAGGTAATATTCACTCCACCCACCGATGAAGAAAGGATATTGACCAGATGAAGGCGTTGGATTACCAAATGTGACTTTACTGTCTTTCTTCCAACTCTGCGCGGGTTGAGGGAAATATCGGCATAATTCTAAGTTGTCGCGAAAACAACTGCCTGACGAAATGCAATAGTCATTTGAATTATGAAACTCATTACCGATGAGATTGAGTTTTAAGTGTGGCGAGCGCTTACTAACACCGGTTACTTTAGATAAATTGAAACCATCGATTTCTTTCATCAACAAGCCATCGACATAGTAAACAATCCTACCGACAATATCTTGCCCTCTCGACTTTGAGTTTGCAGAAAACTTAACTTGAAAGGTTCTTTCTTTTCTTTCACTGATATACTCATCTTCATAAACAGCAGGAGAATATCTTTTGTAGTCAATATCATCCGTCCAGAGCGGATAATATTTGCTTTTTTCAAGTCGTACTCGGTTTGTTCCATCGGAATCAATTTTAAAAGTAAAACAAAAACCGTCATAAGCATTGACCGATGTGCCGGCAATAAGACACTGTGAGGCCAAAGACTGATTAGGCTGAAAATATAAAAGACTAATCAACAGTATTGAAAAGATGCGAATGTATTTAGTCATTATTTAATTCTCTCACCCAAATCTCTTCAGCTCGTTCAACAAGGCTCTTGCCTGACCCACAATTTACTCTTGCCGTCAGTCTAAAATAATTCATATCCGCCAGTGTTCCTAGGCTCTCGCAGCTGTTTTCGACCAGCCTGCAGTTGGGTATTTCGCTAAACACGGTGCCACTAATAAAGCTTGGGGTTGGCATTACGGTCACACACGTTCCTTTGATGTTCGTGACAGAATCTAATGGATATAACACTGTTAACGACGATTCATTTACCGATTGCGCAAGAAACCATGCCTGCGTGCCGAGTACATCTTTCGTGTAACCATCGGCATTCGACCATTGAATACGACTTAATAGACTGGCGAGAAACCCCATCACCACCAAGACAAAAACAATGGCAATATACAAACTGCCATGTTGATCACGCCGCGTCCGAAAAGAGTGACTATGGGACATTGAGCACCTGTATATCGTGTTGGAAATGAGTTGATTCACCATTTTGCGTGAACGCGAGATCGACATGCACAACGCCACTGTGCTGGACACTTGCGGGTGTATAGCGAATATTGCCACTCACAGAGACAGAACGACGATCCGTCAAAGGCATTAGAACGGGGGCGACGCTTTCATTCCCTTCTCCTCTAACGACTCGCCCATCAAGAATGCAATACGAAATTCGTCGATTAGAATCGGTAATGTAGTGACGGTTAATCACCGACCCGCCAACTAATTTTGAGCTTTGGTTCGGCAATAAAAATACCGCTTCTGACGGGGACGGTTGAGTCACAATCGTCATCGGGAAACTGTTGTTTAAATCGGCCAGTGTTTCATCTGAGGCGAGCGTTCGCGTGGGGTTAATCAATAACCGCTTAGTGTTTAAATCGCTCGTATTCGTCGTACTATTACCAACAATAAAGCTAATATCGCTACCGGAAACGGCATAAAACCCAGACTCAACAATCGGGTAAAACGAAATACAATTCTGCTGATCGACAAAAATATTAGGCACTGCGTGGCGTACTTCACGTGTCATTTTTTCTAAAATGAATTTGGCTTGAGTTTGCATCCGTTGCCTATCGACGCTATCGGCATACCCCTTCATACCGAGCTCAATGAAGCCTGCGATGCCCAACACTAAAATACTGCTCACCAACATGGTGAGAACCATTTCAATGAGAGTGAAGCCACGCTGTTTCATCAATAATTTCCTTTATAGGCAATCAACTCTATCGGTGCCTGATTGCTCGCCTTCACGATCAGTGTGACTTTTTTGATCATTTGCTTTGAAGTGCTGAGATGATAAGTCACGTCGATATCGGCTTGAAAGTTATGGTAGGCACTGTCTTCTCCTGATGAGATCAATGCATACAAATCATTGTCACAGTTTTTATTGGGCGCCGAAGCCCAGCAACCAATAAAATCATCCACGTCATTGAACGTTGCGGGCACTTCCCCCTTATCCGGCCCTAGCGGGAACTCGGCCCCCGATAGACCGCTACAGATAGGCGAACCCGCGTTGCCATCAAGAGTACAACGTACGCCTCCACCAACGACCGCATTTTGTTGGTCAAAAGAGCGGGCTAATATTTGTGTCATTAAGCTCTGACCCAGTGATTTCACGCGAGATTGATAGTGAGGATCAGCCGACTGGCTGATTTGAGGCACCAGAAAGTGGGTCATTGTCAGCATCACAAAGGCCATGACGACCATCACGATAATACTTTCGATTAAGGTAAAACCACGCGGCGCTTTCATTAATAACATTCCGAAGAAGAGATCAAACCGTTAGGGCAAATGGATAGTTGCGTTTGGCTATTGGTCCCATGAACCGTAATGGCCACACCAGCGCTCGCCGCCCCTAATGGACTGCCGAGTAAATCAAACTCAATGATATTCAGATTTGGCTTCGCGCTAAAGCGAACGCCCTCCTCCATCACCCAATCGCTACGGCTGTCACTCGGGGTATCGCAGGAGGCTTTTGAGCCAAAACACGTCGGGGAGATAGAGAGAATAACGTCGTCGGTCAACGTTTGGGTATTCGATTGCATTCGATTTAACTGGATTTGGCGCGCAATGGAAATAACCGAGTCTTGAATGGCGAATGCCGTAAAGCTGCCTACGCCGATGTAACGGCTAGCCGCATATGCAGAGATAATGGCCAACAGGATGATCACCACGATCAATTCGACCAAGGTAAACCCCAATGTATTGCGAGCTTTCATATCACCTTCGCCACTTAAAAATTAACTTTTGTAGTATATCGGCAAGCATCGAGCAATGCAGTGATTTTAAAGGAGATTTGAGAGAGGGATAAAAAAGGCCAGCTAATGCTGGCCTTTTTTATATTATTCACATTCTATAACAGTAAGTTTTGGCTCTGAGCCTTGTGCTGAACTAATAGCGTATTGCACATAACACTTATCAGTTTCTTTACTATCAGCAAATGTATAACGAATTGAATATTTGGTTGCATCAGAACCAGATACAACAGCCCAATCAGAGCCGTCACTTAAGCCAACTACCGATTTACCGATACCATTTTCTGATGCTTCAGGGTAACCCCAAGTTGTTGTAATTGTATCGCCAGAAGCTCCGGAAATTGAACCACCATCAATAGTTTCAACCCCATCAATCGCAGCACGGCCATAAACGATACCCGTTGCGCCGGCCATTGCGCCTTTAAGACCTTCTAGAGAGGCATTACGCGCATCATCTTGTAGGTTAAGAAAACGTGGAGCTGCTGTTACTGCCAGAATACCTAGAATAACAATTACCACCACTAGTTCGATAAGGGTGAAACCGCCTTGTCTTTTCATAGTATCAATCTCTCTAATTTATAAATAATTTGCAGAACTACTGCAGGGTAACGGTCACACGACCGGTTTTGATTTCATACTCAAACTGATGTGCAGTGCTGCCTTCTTGCTGAATATAAATACAAGAATCATTACTACTCCCCGCATGAGCGGAATATTTTACGTTTTTATCAATTTTCGCATTCGCTACAGTATCAACTTTTGGTGGATTCTGAAGCAAGTTCTCCATCAATAAGATGCAGGTCAATTCTGATACCTTAGTCGGAAAACTCGAATTATCTTCCTTCACGCTGATAGGATAACCGTCACGAAAGCCCGTATTAGAACCATTCGATTCTTTTGAACGGGTTAACCAAAAATCAACACCGTCATAGCTGACGTAATTTTGTTTTTGTCCGCCCTCATTTAGAGAGGGGCGAGACTCGGCTTCCCATTGCGCTCGGGCCGAAAGAACCCCTGTGGCAAAGCCTCCGGCGACACCTTCAATGCTGGCTTTTTTTGCCTCATCCGTCACATCTAAGAAGCGAGGTAAGGCGGCCACTGCCAATAATCCGACGACAACAATCACCACCACAAGTTCGACTAATGAAAAACCACTTTGTTTCTTGTTCATAATCTCATCAACTCACTTATTGGTACGCCGTATTATACGCGTATTGATTAACAAAGTAACCGACAATGCGTCAAAAAATAGGTTATGACGAAAATATGACACTGACATCAAATTTGTTCCGCTTCAACTCCACTTCCACCCCAGCTTTACCTCCATAGAAGTAATGACATTGAAAGTAAGATTCCGTTGAATTATTTATTATTTTATTGGGGTAAGCGTCTAAAACACGCGCCTCTTCATAAAAAACATCCAACCAATAATGACAATCGAATTTACCTAGCGAATTTTGCGGTAAAACCCAACCTGATGCTGAAAAGTACAGGTCCCTTCCGTCGATAGTGAGTGTCCGAGGTTTGTCGGCTAACAACCATTCCTGTTTGTAATAATTAGTTCGTTCTAGTATTCGCTTACTTGCGATCAACAATGCCGCGTTGCTCGCCTCTTGATCCACTTTTTTCCAAGCGACACCAAACGCCGTTAGCAGCATGAGCAACACCAAAAACCACACGGCCATTCTTGAACGTTCAAGGTTTAACCAGAGGCTAGCCTTTAATGGCATCCAACATTCCCCACATCGGTAAGAAGATACCCAACGCTAAGATAAGCACCATCCCAGCAACGACGATCAGTAAGAAGGGTTCAATACGTGCGGTTAGCGTTTTTAAGTCGTAATCCACTTCCCGATCGTAAAAATCCGCCACCTCAATCAAAAGTTCATCTACGCGTCCGGTCTCTTCGCCAACCGATAGCATTTGAATCACCAAGGGGGTAAAAATGCCGGTCGCAATGGCCGTATTTGAAATGGAACTCCCCGCTTCAATCGAGGCTTTCATTTCTAATAAACGAGCTTCTAAAAACTTGTTATCAAGCGCTTCTGCTGATAAGGCGAGCGATTGATTGAGCGGCACGCCCGCCTTCAACATCAGCGCAAAAGTGCGCGAAAAACGCGCCAACTGCGCACGATTAATGATCCCGCCGACCACCGGCATTCTTAGGCGTATTTTGTCCCACTTCTCTCGCCCACTCGGGGTTTGTAACCAGGTGCGAAAAGCGAATAATGCACCAAAAATACCCGCCAACATCAATGACCAGTAGTTAACAAAAAAATCCGAGGTCGCCATCAATATTCGTGTTGGCAGAGGCAACTCCACCCCAAACCGAGCAAACATACTGGAAAATTGCGGAATAACTTTAACGTTCAACACAAACATCGCGAGAACAATAAAGCTGATCACGAACGTAGGGTAACGCATAGCGGTTTTGATTCGCTTACGGGTTTCCAATTCCTGTTCGTAGTAATTGGCAAGCTGCAATAATGCGTCATCGAGTCGACCGGTGTTTTCTCCGACGCTGAGCATTGAAACAAATAGAGGGCTAAAAACCTGAGGATGCATACTCATCGATGCCGAAAGACTTCGGCCATTGGTGAGCTCATTGGTCACTTCTTCAAGCGCTTCTTTCAGCTGCTTGTTCACGCAGTTTTGCGTTAACCCTTTCATGGAGCGCAGTAATGGCACGCCCGCTTTGGTTAAGCTGTACATTTGGCGACAGAAGATCACCAATACATCTAGAGGCACCGCCGGAGTGAAGAGCGCTTTGAGATCAAGATCAAAACCTGTCCTTTTTTTGCCTTCACGCAAATCAATAGGAATGATGCCTTTCGCCATTAACGCTTCCGCAGCAAGATCGAACGTTCCCGCGTCAATGCTGCCGGTGACCTTGTTGCCACTGAGGTCACGGCCTTGATAATGAAATACCGACATAGAGGCCCTTACAAGTAGATCGCTTGAACGCTGCCCGTAGAATCCCCTTCGCCAAGGTTCATGACCTCATCGAAGCTGACAGTTCCTTGCAGTGCAAGCATCATCGCGGAAGACAATAATGGCTTGTAATGCTCAGAGGCGCGGGCAATTTGGGCAAATCCCACCGCGTCATTGGCACGCAGAGCGTCCATCATTTCGGGTTCGAGTTCGAGTATTTCAAATACGCCAATTCGGCCACGGTAACCGGTTAAGTTACAGTTCTGACACCCTCGACCACGCACAAATTTAGCCTCCACTTGATTTGGGAATCGCTGCATCAGCCATTGCTTAGCGCTTTCATCAATGACATGTTCGGTTTTGCAATCAGGGCAGACTTTTCGAACTAAACGCTGAGCGACCACCGCTCTCACTGCGCTCGCCACTAAATAGCCCGGCGCGCCCATGTCCATCATGCGCAACGCACTGTCAACCGCATCATTGGTGTGAAGGGTACTCAAGACAAGGTGTCCCGTCAGGGCGGCTCGCAAGCCGATTTCGACCGTTTCTTGGTCACGCATTTCACCGATAAGAATGATATCGGGGTCTTGACGCAAAAACGTTCTCAGAATAGTCGAGAAATCGAGGTTAATTTTACTGTTCACCTGCACCTGATTGACACGAGGAAGGCGATATTCCACCGGATCTTCTGCCGTGATGATTTTTTTACCTGGAACGTTGAGCTCACTCAATGCGCCATACAAGGTGGTGGTTTTTCCTGAACCGGTTGGGCCTGTCACCAAAATCATGCCATGGGGACGACGCAATTGACGACGCAAGCGATCCAGTAGATCGGGTGGTAATCCAGATTGATCTAAATTTCTCAGACCTGAAGATTGATTGAGTAGACGCATCACGACTGATTCGCCGTATTGAACCGGCATCGTAGACATACGAATATCAACCGATTGCCCTTTGATCTTGATATTAAAGCGGCCATCTTGCGGCAAACGCTTTTCTGAAATATCTAAATTGGCCATCAATTTTAGGCGTAATACCAACGCGGGTGCGACGTTCACCTCATTAAGCAATGTTTCATGCAGCACCCCATCAATACGCTGACGCAAGCGCAATACATTGGAATCAGGTTCGATATGAATATCTGACGCGCCAACTTGTATCGCATCTTCAAACAATGAATTGATCAGCTTGACCACCGTCACTTCATCGCTGTCTTCATCTTCAATACTAAAGTCAAAGGCTTCTGTAACTTGGTGTTCCGCTTGTAATTGCTCTGCAAACGAGGCAATTTCTTTGGTGCGGCGATAGTAACGGTCAAAACCATCAACCAACTGGCTTTCTGGCGCAATCACAAATTCAATCGAATATTGCGGAAGCTGAGAGAGTAACGACTCTTGAGCAAAAAGATCCGCCGGATCGCTCATCGCGACGCGCAACGTATCTAAATTTCGGCCAATGATTAATGCTCTCAAACGGCGAGCATGCACTTCCGGTAAAATCTGAACGGCTTCAATGTCGACATTCACACGACTCAAATCAATAAGAGGAAGCGCTAACTGCTGAGAGAGAAACGTCAGCATTTGCTTCTCACTTAAGAAACCCAGATCGATCAAGGTTGCGCCAAGTTTTCGACCCGTGGTCTTTTGTGCGGCTAAGGCTTGATCAACTTGGTGCTCACTAATGATGCCTTCTTCAACCAGCAAATCACCGAGGCGCTTTCTTAATTTAATTTGCATTGGATTGCTCCTCTAATGTGCTCAGCACATTCAAGCGATCACGAATGAACTGTTGAGATGAACTCGACAAACCGACTTTATTCAATGCTTGTTGGTAAGCCGATGTCGCTTCTGGCAACTTGAATCCACGCTCAAGCTGAATGCCATAGCCTAGCCACCAGCGGCCATTTTCTGGTTCAATCGCGACTAATTGCTGATAACTTTCTTGAGCCAGTGCATTTTGGTTATTTTTTTGTGCCAAAGCGGCACGAAGCGACAAGTAATCGAGATGAGGATTCGCCGGCAAATGCACCAACGGTGTTAATGCAGCGGCATTTTGTTTCTCTTTAATCAACAACTTGGACAACGCCAAACGCACATCCATATCATCATGGTCAATGGCGATGCCTTTTTGCAGTAAATCTACCGCCTTACGCACTTCCCCTTTGCCATAATATAACGCCGCCAGTTTCTGGCGAATTTGGCTGTCTCTTGGGGCATAACGCAACGCATCATTGTAATGCTCGATCGCATCCGCCAAATTATTTGCATCTAAGGCTTTTTTGCCTCGCTCCTGCGCTTTGCGGGCTAATTGGATTGGCGTAAGCTCAACCTGCTCAACCACGACAACGCCATCTGCGCGGTCTGTCGTCGGTGATGCTGATGCCTCCGAGAGCGACTCCGAAGCGTTAGGCTTGCTGACGTTTGCGATAAAACGTGGCGCATCATCGGGCTTTAGCGACGGACTCGAGGCGCGAGAAGATAACGAGCTCTCGCTCTGCTGAGTGGTGGTCGGTTGAACGATGCTAGCTTGAACGGTGCTAGCTTGAACCGATACTTGAGGTGCCACGTCTACGACTTCAGGTAACGGAAGTCTGATGGGCGCAGGCGCGCTATAAATGGTATCGCTGGCCGAGGTCACTTTCGCCGTCGGCGATGGCAGTGAGGCCACTTCAGCCAAAGCGCTTTCTGACGTCACTGCCGATTGTTGGTGTGGCTGAATAACGTCGTCTTGTTGAAGCGCTCTTTCTTGTTGAGACATCGCCCAACCGCCCATCGCCAAACTCAGACTAAAACCCGCAATCAACCATGGCCATCTTGGTTTTTGTTTAATGGTCGGCACGTGCACTTTTTCTATGCTGCTAGCTGAAATTGTTTGAGCTTTTGCCAGCTCTGACAGCGCGTTATTAATCGCACTCATGTTCTAACTCCAACCCCAACACTTTGGGCTTTTATATTTTGGTTTACAAGCATCGAACGTATCATGGGCCGCTGCGTATAAATGTGAATGTTTAATGCTTACCGATTCTTGGCTATAAGCAAGCAATAAGCTTTTGTGGCATAACTGATTAATAAGCCGTGGAATCCCTTTACTCGCTTTCCAGATCGCTTGTTTTTGACTCGATGAAAACACCGCGCGATCGCCTCCAGCCTTCTCGATACGAATATCGATATACGTTACCGTTTCTTCCATTGAAAGCGGCCGCAGTTTGGCACTGAAGGTGATGCGTTGGCGAAGTTGCCGCAGGTGGTGTTGTTCTAAGCGTTGATCAAGCTCAGGCTGACCAAACAAGACGATCTGTAATAGCTTTTGTTGTTCCGTTTCTAGATTGCCGAATAAACGCAAAGCCTCCAGCGCCTCATCACTCAATGCTTGCGCTTCGTCAACCAAGACCACGACGTGCTTACCCGCTCGGGCAAAGGCAATCAATTGGCGTTGGATATCATCAACGATAGAGGTAAAGCTGCTGCTTTCTACCGCTAATTCAGTCGCCACCGCTTGACGCAATTCACGCCCACTCAAGGCAGGATTGGGCAAATACACCAATTGAACATTGGCTTTAAAATGATTGACTAACATACGGCAAACCATTGTCTTGCCCGTGCCAACTTCACCAGTCACTTTAATGACGCCTTCCCCCATCGAAAGCGCCGTATTCACCATTTGAATCGCTTCATAATGAGGAGGTAACCCCAAAAACAACTCTGTATTTGGGGTTAAATGGAAAGGCCATTGTTCAAAGCCAAAATGGTCGAGATACATGGTAATTACTGCTGCTGTTCAGGGAACCACTCTTGCAATAAATCACGCGAACGTTCGAGTTCTTTTTGCCATGTGTTAACACCGACAACGGTCGGCTTTAGCAAGATAACCAATTCGGTTTTTTGCTGCATTTTCGATGTGTTACGGAATAAATAACCGAGACCCGGAATATCCCCTAAGAAAGGCACTTTCGACGTTTGATCAATCGTATTTGATTTCATCAAGCCACCAATCACAACCACATCGCCATCTTGAGCTCGGATAACCGAGTCAGACTCACGAATCGAACTTTGTGCAAGAGGAAGCGTAATGCTGCCCGTACCAAAGCCAATTTCTTTAATTTGTTCTTTAACATCAATGACCGCAGGGTGTACATGAAGCAGTACATTGCCTTGATCATCGATTTGCGGTGTCACATCGAGAGAAATACCCGAGAAAAACGGCGTTAGTTCAAGCTCTGGCGAAGGTTCAGAATTATCACCCGAACCGACCACACTTGAAAAATCCGTCACGTAATATTCATCCGTTCCGACTTTAATCACCGCTTTTTGGTTATTTGATGCGGTCACGCGAGGGCTAGAGAGGACGTTAAGATCGCCTTGAGTCTCCATAAAGCTCAATACCGCATCAAAACTTCCGCTGGAAATCACCACGTTGGTTTGTCCCCCAAGCAGCGCTCCTATCGAATCCAGTCCCGGTAATAATTGAGGCAGTATGTTGCCATTCGAATCTTGTACGATTGAACCTTGGCCAATGGAATAGTCCGCGCCGTTAGAGCTAAACGCCTTATTCCAATTGATTCCTTGTTGGTAGCCGTCACTTAAGGTCACTTCTAGAATCTTCGCTTCTAAGATCACTTGGCGATGCATGCGCTGCTGAGCCACACCCAAAAACTCACGCACTTGGCGAATTTCATCGGGGAAAGCTCGGACGGTAATTACGCTTGCTTGTGGCGTGACCACCACAGATTGCCCTTTGCCATGACCAATAAGTTGGTCAACCGCCACTTCTAGCTGAGGCCAAAAATCACTTTCGCTGGTTGTTTCAATCTCTGTTCCACCTTTTGCCGAGTTCGAACTCGAAGAAGAGGAAGAAGACGATGACGATGAACTCGAATCAAAATCATTCGAAGAATCGCTATCCGAGTTCGTCACCGTGCCGGTGGTGATGGAGGTTAACGAGCGGCCAGTTCGTTTGAACTGTAAATAATCAACGGGAATCGTCACGGTGCGCAAGCCAGCAGGATACACTTGGATTACCTTGCCATTTTTTTGCACATCATAACCGTACATATCGCTAATGACCGAGAGTACTTCGTCCAGAGTCACATCAGATAAGTTAACCGTAATCTTGCCTGCGACATCAGGGTGAATCGCGGCGCTAAACTCCGTGCCCTTCACCAAACTGGTAAAAAAGGCATGCGCATCAACGCCACTGGCTTTAATACGGAAACGTTTCATGGTTTTGCTCGTGGAGCTCCCCGAGCCATCAAGATCAGGCATCAAATCCGCTTCAACAGAAGCTGGAAGCTCTTGCAACGCACGACTATTTGACTCATTGATCGCTTCATTTAAAGCGTTCTTAGCCTCAACTGGGTCTCGATGCCCCATAGAACAGCCGACTAATGAAGCAATGGTGATTGCCAAAACGAGTTTACGCATACGATTTCATTAACCTTATTGTTTTACTTCTAAAGGAAACAATTCGAGTTTCCACTGCTTTCCGCCACGGGTAATGGTGGCGTAGTCCGCTTTAACCTGCTTGAGATAAAAACCATTTATCTTTTCGCCTACCGCCAATGCTTGTCCATTCAAGATAGCGCTGCAGGAATGCTCACCCTGACAGACGATACTTTCTAGCTTTGGCACTCGGTAGTGCTTCGTTTTTTTAACTGCTTTACTTTCAGCCACAGGCTGCCAATTAAGCGGTGCGGTGGGATCTTGTGATGCAAACGACACCGAAGAGACGCAAAGTAACGTCAAAAAGAACTTATTAACCACCAATAAACTCCTGTCGAGTGCCCAAGGTGTACACCTCTAGAATCAGCGTTGCGTTTGGGTAGTCGTTCACTTGATAATTAAAACTGCGCCAATAGTAATTCACGGGTAAAGATTCTAATGTTTCTAAATAATTCAACACGGAAAAATAGCCGCCTGTGAGTTCTAAACGCACGGGATGCAAATAGTAACCCGCGTAGTTTTCACTCGCGTTATTATTCACAATAGGCTCGGCTTTTAACGATTCTAACGACACCAAATGCAAACCTTGAGTACCCGCCAATACATCTTCAAGCAACGTTGCCATTTGACTTGGCGAAATCAGATTTTCAATCACATGGGCCAATTGTTCCGATAAGGCCTGGCTTTCTGTCACTAACCTTTGGTACTCAATATTGACGCCTTGATCAGGGTCTTGCTTCAGCTTGGTGCTGATCGCCAATATTTGGTCATCGAGTTGCTGAATGCTGTGGTTTGTTGCCGTCAATTTCTGACGTAACAACTGATTAGACTTCACGGTCGGCTCGACAAAAAAGACATAACTTCCCAGAATGACGACCGTTAAGCTACACAGTGTAATAAGCCATTTTTCACGCACACTGAGATTGGCAAATTTCTCCGCCATTTTTAGCCATTGCGCTTTCATCGCTTTGCTTCCTCTTTGGTATGCAATTCAAACGTCAGAATATTATTTTCATTGCGGCCAATTTGGAGTTTGTCAAAAGAACGACCAACAAGATTAAGCTCGTTTTTAAACTGATTGACCCAATTAGGAATCGCCTTAGGTTCACGCGCTAACCCTTTAATATCAAGAACATTATTATCCATTTGGATATAATTAATCGAGATATCGTTGCGGCCTAGCGTCGCCAACGACTGCATGATCCCTGAATACCCCGCTTGTTGTTCCCCTTCGTGTAGGAAAACGGCATTCAACGAGTCTTGCTTCGATAAAATTTCTTCTTTTAAACGGTCAACAGCCTGACGCTTCTCTGGGGAAGGGCGATGCTTGGCTAATCTTTCATTTAAACGGATGAGCTGCTGATTCAACTCTTTTTCTTGCGATTGAAGCTGTGTTAACTCTTGGCTTAATTGCGCTTGTCGCACGGTATTAAAACCGTGAACACCCGCAATAAGAAGCAAACAAACCACACTCGCTAAAGCGACATTATTTAAAGTAAAACGATCCACCTTAGGTTGCAGGTGGGCAGGATAAAGGTTAATGCCTATATCATCGTTTTCAGCCACAAGCTGAGCCAGTAACACTCCGGACTCTAAAGACACATCCATTAATGGCGTAACATTGACACTCAAACGTTCGTCAAGTGCCTGTGCCAACGCTTGGTTGTCTTCATCGTCACAGCAAACTTTCATGCGGTGTAAAGTCGCACCACGCATTTGTGACGATAAGTAATCTATCGAACGCTGTAATTCAAGGGCAACACTGTCTAACTGAAAGCCCGCAGTTGCCACGCCCGTCAGTGGCGGAACGACACCACGAATGGTGCGTTGAAAAACACAACGATGATCGACAAAAGCACTGACTTTGTAAGCGCCATTTTGACTACGCTGTAATAAAACAAAGCAATCTAAACCGCTAGCTGCACGCCCCCAAACATCGTCCTCAACCAGTACATGACCGAGCGTAAGCTTGATTGCTTCCAACTCTTTGGCCAACCCCAAGACCATCGTTTTAGGCACCACGTACACTTGCAGCTTGTTACTGCTCGGTAAAGGCATGGCATCTGCGATGATCTCGGTGACTTTTTCACTGATCAGATCTTTAAGTAAGAAAGGTAAAGTTAAACTCAGCTCTTCTTGAGGAACGTTTGGTTTTTCAATCTGATAGTTTTGATACAAACTGGAGTTCAGCACTACATCGACAGAAGCGTCAGAGATCTGAGCCGCCACCAGTGTCTCTATCAGTTTTTTTTGCCATTCTGCGCCTTGAATCGGAACGCATTTAGGTAGCATGGCATTGTGGAATTCAGAAAAATAGATTGCGCTCGGCTGTACTATAACTTTCAGACATTGGCCTGAACGCTTGCCAGAGCTAAACTTTTCGATTAAAGATTGAATATTCATCTACCACTTAACTTCTTCGCCAACGGTTACGCCGCCCAACATGAATATTGGATTTAGATTGAATCGATGGTTCAACATGCTGCTCCGGTAGCATTTGCTCTTCCGGTTGAATGTAGCGACCTTGAACCCCTTGAACACCGAGTTCTAGAATCGTTTTGTACTCTTGCTTATGCTCAACCCCAACCGCAATGACTTTTGTATTCAGTCCTTCGCATGCGCCTAATAAGCTTCTTACGAACAGGTGGTTTTCATGTCGTTGGTCAATCTGCTTAATTAAACTACGATGCAATTTTAAATAATCGATCGATAAATCTTTCAGATAATAAGTGCTGACAATTGAGCGACCTGCTTGGCCAACAATCACTTTACAACCTAAACCGGTTAGCATCTTGATCACTGGTCGCATATAGTCGAGATGCTTAACCAAACGCGCTTCGGAAAACTCAAAATGGAGCTGATGTCTCGATTCTGTCGTCAGTTGCAACAACTCATCCCTAAACCAACGAAAGTACTTTCTGTCTGAGAACGGGGTAACATGAAGGTTTATAGAATAACATAAACTATTTTTTGACGCCTTCAAAAAACTGACGGTTGCGAGAAGAACCGAACGATCAAGGTAATGTTCATATCCAACCGCTTCAATAGCAGAATTAAAATGAGAGGCTTTTAATAACCCTTTCTTGGGATCATGAATACGAGCAAAAAGTTCGTAGTGATTAAATTCACGCTCTTTGTGGGCATTGAGCAAATAGCAAGGCTGAGAAAATAAGTATATTTTTTCTTTAGTTAGCTCTTTATCAAACAAGGTTCTCCAACGAACATTGCCCCGCTCATCCTGTTCGGTTGTCAGCTTATTGAAACGGCTCCAAGTGTTTACTTGTTGAAGTTTTGCACTCTTCAGCGCAGTTTCGGCTTCATCCATTATTTTACCTTGACGCTCACCCTCTTGGAACATACTCACACCAATATGGCACCAGCTTTCACTATCTAAAGGTTTAGGTAGCGCAATTTTATTAAGCTGCTTCAAACAATGAGTCGCAATTCCTGAGACTTCCTTACTACTTAAGTTTGGTGCGAAAATAGCAAAATCAGAATCGTAATAACGCGATAAAATCACGTCGGGATAGCGTAAAATTATCTTATTGATGGCCTCACCGACTTCAACAATAAAGTCGTTCGCAACTTGTTTACTGCTTTCTTCTTTGATTTGTCCCCAATCATCAATACGCAACAACAAAACACCACCATGGGAACCGCTCTCTGACAAGGCCGACTCTAGCTTACTGTCAAATAACACCCGATTTGCCGTACCCGTTAGCTGATCAAGAAATGTCTGAGTGCGAATAAAAGTATCGAATCGACTGCGCTCTTGCCGAGCGTCTTGCAACTCTTCAATTAAGCGATCTAATGCCTCACTTGCCGTATAAGGCCACTCTCTCTCGTCGCCTTTCGCGAACGATTCAACGCGGCCCGCCAATATCATCCTGCCACGCTCTTCTAATAACTCAGACCCTAAAAGCTGAAGTTTCAACCACTTAATGCCTTGCATCAAGCCTAGGATGATCAATATGACCGCGACAGTGATCGACCACAATGCTTGAACAGAGTAGCCGTAACCAAGGTAAGGAGGGATAGCGGTAAAACGGATGTGATAGCCGCTGTTACGCTCAAGTTGATATTCAACATGGTATAATAATGCGGGATCGACGGTGTTCGATGTATCTTTATAGCGGTAAATAATTCCTGCTTGTGAGGACAATTCCATTTCAGCAATATTGGAGGCTTGGAGCATTTTAGGCATCCAACGCTGCATTGAATAGGCCGCATCTGGATCTTCCATTTCTTTATCAACCACCTCAACAATGCCTTTTAGAGAGTGATCTAAATATTCATGACCTAAGCTACGAAACGATAATGTGCCACCTAAAAATAGGATAAACATCGCACCAATCACCACCATGGTGACAAACGCAACCAAGCGCGTGCTTAATTTTAAGGTAGGCGTATACCTCATAGTTAATCGATTCCCTTCATTATGAACATCTTCATTTTACCGCATGAAAGGCTGCATATTACGTGAAAAGCCTTCCTCTCGCACTCGTCGACCCATCCTTAGGATCTAAACTAAAGTCCACTATATAAAAAAGCCGCGATATACGCGGCTTTTTTCCAATTTGGATCGATTAAAACGGGATGTCGTCGTCAAAATCCATTGGTGGTTCATTGTATTGCGGTTGTTGCTGCTGAGGTTGTTGCTGTTGCATCTGCTGCGGTGCTTGCTGCTGCATTGCAGGTTGCTGAGGTTGGCCCCAACCTTGTTGCTGTGACTGCTGCTGAGGTTGACCACCCATTGGTGCGCCTTGGCCACCTTGACGACCACCTAGCATTTGCATCACACCATTAAAGCCTTGTACCACAACTTCTGTTGTGTATTGATCTTGGCCTTGCTGGTTTTGCCATTTACGCGTTTGCAGTTGACCCTCAATGTAAACTTGAGAGCCTTTGCGTAGGTATTCACCCGCAACTTCTGCTAGCTTTCCAAACAGCGCAACACGATGCCACTCTGTTTTTTCACGCTGCTCGCCCGTCGCTTTATCGCGCCATGACTCCGAAGTAGCCACTGTAATATTTGCTACTGCACCGCCACTAGGCATGTAACGAACTTCAGGGTCAGCCCCTAAGTTGCCGACTAAAATTACTTTGTTTACTCCACGGCTAGCCATGTTTCGCTCCGTCTAGATAGGATATCTTTAAGTTTAATAGGTAATAAGAATAACACCCAAGCTATCCCTCGAACAACTCTTGATCCCTCGACAGAAAATAACTTTATTGCAGTACGTCCCAGAAGCTCATACTAATCCACCATCATTTTGACCATTTTCAATGAGATAAAGATAGAACGCATATCAAATATGAAACTGAGTGCTTTTTATAAACGCTACCAATCGCACTTTGAACATAAATGGGACAGGATAAGGGAGAAATGACGAGTAACTGCAGAACTACATAGCGAGAAATATTATGGCTAAGAACATCTATGCACGAACCTTATACTTTCTGTGTGAAAATAAAGAATCAAACTACCCGACCGTAGATCTCATTGAAGAGGCATTGGGATTACCTATCCCTCGTATCGAACCACAAGAGTTTATGCTGGCCATGCAACAGCATAAACACAAAATTTTATTAATTGATCATGACAACTACCAAACGCTGAATAGCACCATTCGCGATTTACCGCTGTCGAATAAAATATTTGAAACCGTCATCTTCAATGTCGATCGACGCCTAACAACAGATGAATTATTAAGTTTTGGTCATCTGAAAGCGCTCTTTTATCGCGACGATGAGATTTATCACATTGCTTATGGTTGTGGCGAAGTCATTAATAGCCACAATTGGTTACCCCGCAAAGTGACGGCTCAGTTGTTGCACTATTATCGACATGCGTTTGATAGCCAAACCTCGCCTGCGACGGTTGATCTCACCGCACGTGAAATTCAAATCTTACGCAGCCTACAAACAGGCGCATCAAATAACCAAATTGCCGATGACCTATTCATCAGTGAGTTCACTGTCAAATCACACCTCTATCAGATTTTCAAAAAGCTTTCAGTGAAAAATAGAGTGCAAGCCATATCTTGGGCAAATCAACATTTAATGTCTTAAAAATAAAGCATTCGTAAAAAAATCAACTTTTGCTGTAGTTGATTCATTTCATATAAATAAAACCATGGTATCTTGTCGCCAACTTCTTAATTACGTCATAAAGATAAAGGGTTTTATCATGATTAAAAAATGCCTATTCCCAGCGGCTGGTTATGGCACGCGATTCCTTCCAGCAACGAAATCAATGCCAAAGGAAATGATGCCAGTGGTCAACAAACCATTGATTGAATACGGTGTGGAAGAAGCGATCCAAGCCGGTATGGATGGCATGTGTATTGTTACGGGTCGTGGCAAGCACTCAATCATGGATCACTTTGATAAGAACTACGAATTGGAACACCAGATCAACGGTACCAACAAGGAAGAATTGTTGGTTGATATTCGCAGTATCATTGATTCAGCAACGTTTACTTACACTCGTCAACGCGAGATGAAAGGCTTGGGCCATGCAATTCTTACCGGCCGTGAACTGATCGGCGATGAACCGTTTGCTGTCGTGCTGGCTGATGATTTGTGTGTCAATGAAGACGCAGGTGTACTTGAACAGATGGTGACTTTGTTTAAACAGTTCCGTTGTTCTATTGTCGCGGTACAAGAAGTGCCTGAAGATGAAACACACAAATACGGTGTGATCTCTGGTGAGATGATCAAAGACGACATCTACCGCATTGATGACATGGTTGAAAAACCAGAACCAGGCACAGCGCCAAGCAATCTAGCGATCATTGGCCGCTACATTCTAACGCCAGATATTTTTGAGCTGATTGAGCAAACCGAACCAGGCAAAGGGGGTGAAATCCAAATCACTGATGCCCTGCTAAAACAAGCAAAATCAGGCTGTGTTATTGCTTACAAATTCAAAGGTAAACGCTTTGACTGCGGTAGCGTAGAAGGTTATATCGAAGCGACAAATTACTGCTTTGAAAACATGTACCTTCAAGACAGCAAAAAAACAGAGCTAGGCAAAAAGGCCACCGCAAAACAAGCGTAATGTGATTAAATTCACTCGGGTTCTCTTTTAGGCAGCGATCATCGCTGCCTTTTTTATTACTGTTTTTTTATCCAGCATCTTCTTTGAACATTTATCACGCTGTGCAATACTAAGTCTGCTGCACTGATGACTATAATCAGTGAAGTGAGCCTTATAACTCTTCCTATACAGAGCGATGATAATGGATAAGATAGAAATTCGCGGCGCCCGCACCCATAACCTAAAAAACATCAATCTCACCATCCCGCGCGATAAACTGACGGTCATTACGGGTTTATCTGGCTCAGGGAAATCTTCCCTTGCCTTTGATACCTTATATGCGGAAGGTCAGCGTCGTTATGTGGAATCTCTGTCTGCGTATGCGCGCCAATTTTTATCGTTAATGGAAAAGCCTGATGTGGATCATATCGAAGGGTTATCACCTGCGATTTCTATTGAACAAAAATCCACCTCTCACAACCCTCGCTCAACCGTCGGCACCATCACCGAAGTATATGATTACTTGCGATTATTATATGCCAGAGTCGGAGAGCCACGCTGCCCAACTCATAAAGAGCCTTTAGCCGCGCAGACCATTTCTCAAATGGTCGATAAGGTTCTGGAATTGCCTGAAGGCTCTAAAATGATGTTGCTTGCCCCTATCGTCAAAGAACGCAAGGGCGAGCACGTTAAAACACTTGAAAATTTAGCTGCTCAAGGATTTATTCGAGCGCGTATTGATGGGGAAACCTGCGATCTTAGCGATCCACCGACTTTAGAATTACATAAAAAACACACCATTGAAGTGGTGGTTGATCGCTTTAAAGTTCGCAATGACCTGCAGCAGCGCCTTGCCGAATCTTTTGAAACGACTTTAGAGCTATCCGGTGGCATTGCCGTTGTTGCCCCAATGGAAGGTAACGGTGAAGAGACGGTATTTTCCGCCAACTTTGCCTGCCCACATTGTGGCTACAGTATGCAAGAATTAGAGCCTCGTCTCTTTTCATTCAATAACCCCGCAGGCGCATGCGGCACTTGTGATGGCTTGGGCGTTCAGCAGTATTTTGATCCTTCACGAGTCATTCAAGATGCTTCTCTTAGCCTTGCACAAGGGGCAATTCGAGGTTGGGACCAAAAGAATTACTACTACTTTCAAATGCTCAGTTCTCTCGCGAAGCATTACGATTTCGATCTTAATCAACCTTTTAATAAGTTGCCAAAAAAAATCCAAGACGTGATTTTATCCGGCTCAGGGCGTACCGAAGTAGAGTTTAATTACATCAATGACCGCGGTGATATTCGAGTCAAACGTCATCCATTTGAAGGCATTTTAAATACCCTCGAGCGTCGCTATCGTGAAACCGAATCCAATAGCGTACGCGAAGATCTCGCCAAGTATATTGCCACCAAATGTTGCTCTAGTTGTGAAGGTAGTCGTCTGCGCCTAGAGGCGAGAAACGTTTTCATTGGTGACACCGCACTACCTGAAATTGTCGAACTTAGCATTGCTGACGCTCTGCAATTTTTTGCCGAACTGAAACTTGAAGGTCAACGAGCACAAATTGCCGATAAGGTCATGAAAGAGATCAACGACCGATTGGAGTTTCTCGTCAATGTGGGGCTGAACTACCTTAACCTCTCTCGCAGCGCCGAAACGCTCTCGGGTGGTGAAGCGCAACGCATTCGCCTTGCCAGTCAGATTGGCGCAGGCCTGGTTGGGGTTATGTACGTGTTAGATGAGCCTTCGATTGGTCTTCATCAACGTGATAATGAACGCTTGCTCAAAACCTTGATTCATCTTCGTGATCTAGGCAATACGGTATTGGTCGTTGAGCACGATGAAGATGCCATTCGTCGTGCGGATCATGTGATCGACATCGGGCCTGGTGCTGGAGTTCACGGTGGGCAAATCGTGGCTCAAGGAACCATGGCGGATATTTTAGCGACTCCTGAATCCTTAACCGGCCAATACTTATCGGGCGCTAAACGCATCGAAACTCCAACGGCTCGCACCCCGTTCGATAAGAAGAAAGTGGTTGAGATTATTGGTGCATCCGGCAATAACCTAAAAGACGTCAATTTAACCATTCCTGTCGGGTTATTCAGTTGCATCACGGGCGTATCCGGCTCTGGAAAATCGACCTTAATTAACGATACATTTTTCAAAGTGGCGCATACCCAATTGAATGGGGCGACCACCGCGGTTCCCGCCCCATTCAAAAAAATCAAAGGGCTAGAGCATTTTGATAAGGTGATCGATATTGATCAAAGCCCAATAGGCCGAACGCCGCGTTCAAACCCAGCGACTTACACGGGCATTTTCACTCCGATTCGTGAGCTCTTCTCTGGTACTCAAGAGTCTCGCTCTCGCGGCTATAAACCCGGACGCTTTAGCTTTAACGTCCGAGGTGGGCGCTGTGAAGCCTGCCAAGGTGATGGCATGATTAAAGTAGAGATGCATTTTTTACCAGACGTCTATGTTCCTTGTGATGCCTGTAAAGGAAAACGCTATAACCGTGAAACCTTAGAAGTGCGCTACAAAGGCAAGAGCATTGATGAGGTTCTGCAATTAACGGTTGAAGATGCTCGCCTGTTTTTTGATCCTATTCCGGCCATCGCTCGGAAGTTACAAACGCTTATGGATGTCGGTTTGTCTTACATTCGCTTAGGCCAAGCTGCCACCACATTGTCTGGCGGTGAAGCCCAGCGAGTAAAATTGGCTCGTGAGCTTTCTAAGCGTGATACAGGAAAAACCTTATATATTTTGGATGAGCCAACGACCGGTTTGCACTTTCACGATATTCAACAGCTACTCACCGTTCTTCATCGTCTGCGCGATCATGGCAATACTGTTGTGGTCATCGAGCACAACTTGGATGTCATTAAAACGGCGGACTGGGTGGTTGACCTTGGTCCGGAAGGGGGTCAAGGTGGCGGTGAAATTGTCGCCCAAGGAACACCTGAAGATGTGTCATTGGTCGAAGGTTCGCACACTGCCCGCTTCCTTAAGCCCATGTTAAAATAGGCAACCCTACTCAAACCAGCGTATGATACGCTGGTTTTGTTTTTGTAGTAGAAGTGATCCTGCATTATGGCAACCCTACATGTGACTGGTACTCAGTTAGAATATCAGCCTCCTCGGCTACCTTTGATTCGCCCTTTTCTTATTTCTATCGGGCTTATTTTCATCGTCGCCATGCATTTTTTCATGCCGAACCCTGGCGGTTCAGGTTTAGCACTTTCCTTCAATGCCACCACTTGGATCGCTTTTGCCGCCAGTATTGCCATTGGTCTATATCAAATCGGCACGGAAGGTAAAATTCGCTACAACAAACTCACCATTGTCTTATTTATTTCATGCCTAATGTTAACCGCTCCCGCTCTCTACCCTGATGCGGAGTTTTTATTAGTGATGAATCGATTAACTGGCCTATGGTTTGGTTTTTCCTTATTTGTTGTCCTGCAACAATTCCGCTTTAGCAACCGTCAAAAACAACGCCTTTTATGGTTTATTGTCATCGCGGTAGCGATGCAAGCCGTACTAGGTTGGGTGCAATATACCGTGTTACAGCCCGGTAATTTTATGGGTTATAACACCCAGTCAAATCGCCCATACGGAATATTTCAGCAAGTGAATGTCATGGCGAGTTTTTTGGCCACAGGCCTAGTCATTTCTGGCTATCTTCTGGCTCGTCAGCCGACAAAATACCAACATAAATTGAGCGATGTGAGCTTGCTCTACATAATGCCGGCTCTCACGATTCCTTTGCTCATTGTGATTGCATCACGAACGGGCTGGTTGGCGGCCATTATTGCGGTTCTACTGGTCATTCCCTACCTTTATCGCTTTGCGACACGCAAACGTATTATCGGTTGGTGCTTGTCTGCTTTTGCGGGCGTCATCATCGGTTTTTCCGCGCCATCGGTATTCAATCCTAACGGCCAATATGTCATTGCCGCAAAAGCGAACCTTGAAAGCCCACGAGGTTATACCTTTCCTCAAACCTTAGACATGTTTGTTGAGAAACCTTTTACCGGATACGGGTATGGCGATTTCGAGTCTGACTATATGTTGTATACGGCAAGACAGCATCAGCTCAATGCCGATTACCATGTGGGTTTACCATCAATGGATCACCCACATAACGAAGTACTTTACTGGGCAGTAGAAGGTGGGTTGCTACCGGTTTTAGGCATTGCATTAGCCGCATTATTTGTTCTGATTCGAATCTATCAAACCAAAAAGGGCACTCGACTGGCAATGTTTGCACTGTTTGTGCCTATCGTCTTACATAGCCAACTTGAATACCCTTTCTATCACTCGATCATCCATTGGATCACCTTTATTGTTTTGCTGTACTGGGTTGATCAGCGAGCCAACTCGTATCGTATTGCTTCATTAAGTCGCCTAAGCCAAACATTGCTTAGAGTATTAAGCTTGGTCACTCCGATTCTCGTGACGGCTTACATGTTAAGTTCACTGCATACAAACTACGTTTTGACCAAGTTTGAACTTTCTAAACCGCAGGATCCGGACATTCTCAAGCAAGTGACGAACCCGGTCGTTTGGAAGGATCGCTATGATTGGGATGTGTACAATACCTATCTAAATGTGGGGCTGATGACACAAGATCCACAATACATTCAACCCTATATCGATTGGTCATTGGACATCATCAAACACAAGCCACGACCTGCGTTTTATAACAATCTCATTCTGGCTTACCAAGGCATGGGAGAGGCACAAAAAGCCGAACAAATTCGCAGTGAAGCGAAGTTCCTCTTTCCCAAAATAGACTTTGATAAAGTGCAGTATATTGCACCAGATATTGATGCGTTAAAACCTTCCGCAGCACAATAGAAAAGAGCGGCCGCAATGGCCGCTCTTTTACTCTCTTCACTTAAGAAAATCGGTTTCAATCAACCTTGATTACTCAATCATTGACTCTTCTAATGCCCGTAAACACAAAGCGACGTTTTCTTGCCTAGCCCCATATCCCATCAAGCCAATGCGCCACGCCTTTCCTGCTAACACACCTAAACCAGCACCAATTTCTAAGTTATAAGTCTCTAACAAATGACGTCGTACGTTCGCCTCATCGATGCCTTCCGGCACATAAATCGCGTTCAATTGAGGTAAACGATAAGCCTGATCTACAACAAAGGTGAAACCCAATTTTTCTAAGCCTGTTTTTAATTTTTCATGCATTTGTTGATGACGATACCAAGCATTTTCTAATCCTTCTTGATGCAACATGAGCAAGGCTTCATGCAATGCATATAAGCTATTTACCGGTGCGGTATGGTGATAGCTGCGTTTCCCCTCGCCACTCCAATAACCAAGTACCAAGCTTTGATCAAGAAACCAACTTTGTACGGGCGTACGTCGATTCTGTATTTTTTCTATTGCTTTGGCCGAAAAAGTTAATGGAGCAAGCCCAGGCGTACAAGACAAACACTTCTGACTGCCCGAATAAACCGCATCCAACTGCCATTCATCCACTTTGAGTGGTACACCGCCCAATGATGTCACCGCATCCACAATGGTTAATGCGCCGTATTCCTTCGCAAGAGTACCAATGGCTTGAGCATCTGACAGTGCCCCCGTTGATGTTTCTGCATGCACAAAGGCCACTATTTTCACCTCAGGATGATCAATCAATGCTTGCTTGACCTTCGCAACAGAGACCGGAGATCCCCATTCATCATCCACCGTGATCGCTTGCCCACCAGCACGCACAACATTTTCTCGCATACGCTCGCCAAAAACGCCATTTCGGCAAACGATCACTTTATCCCCAGCTTCGATTAGATTGACAAAACACGCCTCCATCCCTGCACTTCCAGGAGCAGAAAGAGCGATCGTAAATTCATTCTCGGTTTGAAATGCATATTTTAAGAGTTGCTTTAGCTCATCCATCATGCCGATAAAAAGAGGGTCTAAATGGCCGATGGTTGGGCGGCTCAATGCTTGTAAAACTTGAGGTGAAATATCAGAAGGTCCAGGCCCCATCAGTATTCGATGTGGGGGCATAAAACGGGTTATAGTCATCATCACTCCTAGCGGTAGGTCATGGTTATTCAAGCCTTATTTACCATAGAGCAACGCCTCAAAAACAACAATTGGCCATAAGTCTAGTTCGCTCCATTTTTGTTATATATGTAAATTATTCATTGACTTTGATCACATAAAAACGTTCAATATTTAGTCACAGAAGAGGAGCACTGCCTAGGTAGATGCATTGTGGAGCCACAACTCCAATACGATGCGTTGAAGGGAGAGCAGTGCCGAGATTGCGCTAATTTGTTGGATTAGAGCAGTCGGTTGACTTGAGTTGATTCTCATCAATTGTCATCAGTAGCATCTGATGAAGCGCTTCTGAGGTAAACGTTGAACCACAAAAACTTGCCTCTTTATTCCGCTCTAAAACTCTCTTCTCGTTTGAATTTTCAAACACAAAAACATCGGACGTTGGAACACCAACAACAATTTAGGAAGTCGTGGGAGATATACTGTGAGCTCTTTTAATGTCGCCAAATTTGGCGGTACTAGTGTCGCAAACTTTGAAGCAATGAGTCGTTGTGCGACCATCATCGAAAACAATCCGAGTACGCGTTTAGTGGTTAGCAGCGCCTGCTCTGGAGTCACTAACCTATTGGTTGAACTGGCAAACGGAGTGCCAGAACAACAAGCAAGAAATCAAATCTTGATCCATATCGCAGACATTCATGAAGCGATACTGACTCAGCTGAAAGACTCAGCTGAGACTTCAAAAAACATTCACGCAATTCTCGATACCGTAGCAAACCTCGCTGAAGCCGCCTCAATCCAAGCCACCGATAAATTAACCGACCACCTAGTCGCGTGTGGCGAACTGATGTCGACTCACCTGCTCGCACAACTGATGAGAGAACGCGGTATCAATGCGGTCCGCTTTGATATTCGCCAGGTTTTGCGTACCGATAATACGTTTGGCCAAGCGGAACCAGACGTTGAAGAAACGGCAAAATTAGCGCAGCAGCATCTCATGCCGTTATGCCAAGACTCTGTGGTAATAACGCAAGGTTTTATCGGCTCAGATGCACAAGACAACACGACAACTCTTGGCCGTGGTGGCAGTGACTACAGTGCCGCGCTCATTGCAGAAGCAGTGAAAGCAGAAGGTCTTGAAATTTGGACCGATGTTCCCGGCATTTACACCACCGACCCTCGCATTGCCGAAAAAGCGTCACCTATCCCTGAAATTAGCTTTAGCGAAGCCTCAGAAATGGCCAACTTCGGTGCGAAGATTTTGCACCCATCGACCTTGGTTCCTGCGCTGCGTCATGATATTCCAGTCTTTGTCGGCTCATCAAAAGAACCGGAGAAAGGCGGTACTTGGATTCGTCATCAAGTACAAAGCTCACCACTGTTCCGAGCATTGGCATTGCGCTGTAATCAAACGATGGTGACACTGCACAGTGCAAACATGTTCCATGCTTATGGCTTCCTCGCCAAAGTATTTGAAATTTTAGCCAAGCACAAAGTGTCGGTTGATCTCATCACGACCTCAGAGATCAGCGTGTCACTCACATTAGATCAAACAGGCACATCAGGGGGCGCCCCACAACTACCCGCAGAAGCGCGTAAAGAATTAGAAGCGCTATGCACTGTGGAGATAGAGCATAACCTGTGCCTCGTTGCTCTGATTGGTAACAACATGAGTGAGAGCCGTGGCTACGCCAAACAAGTCTTTGGCACGCTGGAAGATTTTAATTTACGCATGATTTGCTACGGCGCAAGCCCGCACAATTTATGCTTTTTGCTGCATGAGTCCGTCTCGCGTCAAGCGATTCAAAAACTGCATCAAGAACTTTTCGAACATTAATACCGGCAAAAAACAAAAAACCGAGCCAAGGCTCGGTTTTCTTTTTCTTCGACACAATTCGTTCTCAATCGCTTAATTCATATCAATTTTAACGTCAGCTAACGAACGATTCGCATAGTGATCACCGCGCTGCGTTTTCAGCATAATGCGCAAATCATTGGCAGAATCAGCACTGTGCAAAGCATCTTCTTCATTAATTTTACCTTCAACCACCAGCTGAAATAACGACTGGTCAAACGTTTGCATGCCCACTTGTTGAGATTTTGCCATCGCCGCTTTGATCTCATGTAATTCCCCACGACGAATCAAATCGGCCACTCGAGGACTGTTAAGCAAAACCTCAAAAACACCATGGCGACCTTGACCATTTTTATCTCGTAATAGTTGCTGGCCAACAATCCCTTTTAAGTTCATCGATAAATCAAATAAGAACTGCTCTTTCTTCTCTTTAGGCACCAAATGCAAAATACGCTCTAGCGCTTGGTTGGCGTTATTAGCATGCAATGTCGCCATACATAAATGCCCCGTTTCAGCAAAGGCCATCGCGTATTCCATTGTTTCACGGCTGCGAATTTCCCCAATCAAAATCATATCTGGCGCTTGGCGTAATGAGTTTTTCAATGCCACTTCATAACTTTCCGTGTCCAGCCCAACTTCACGTTGAGTCACAATGCAACGTTGATGTTGATGAACAAATTCAATCGGGTCTTCCACCGTTAGAATATGGCCAGAACGGTGATTATTTCGATACCCCGTCATCGCCGCCATGGTGGTCGATTTACCGGACCCTGTCGCACCGACAACCAATACCAGTCCTCGTTTCGCAATGGACAAATTTTGCAAGATGCCCGGCAAATTCAACTCTGAAAACGTAGGGATCGTCGTCTCAATACGTCGAATAACCGCTCCGGGTAATTCTCGCTGAAAAAATGCCGAGACACGAAAGCGGCCATAATCCTTCACGACAGCAAAGTTCGCCTCTCGACTCTGCTTGAAATCTTTTTGACGCTCAGCATCCATGATCGTTTCAAGCAAGGCGATAACACTTTGCTCTGTCAGAGCTTCACCGTGAGCCCGCATTTCTCCGTCGACACGGTAGAGGACCGGAGCCCCCACGGTAATGTACAAATCCGACGCTTTTTTCGCATTCATTTCGAATAAGAACTTATCCATCTGCTCTGTTTGCATAGTTTAAAATCCCTACTTTAGAATGCCATCGACCCAATTTTTTGCTCAACCTCACTCGGTTCAACTAAGCCCCTAATAAGCAACTGCTTAGCATTTTGCTCCATGGTTTGCATGCCTTGCGAGGCACCGGTTTGAATCACCGAATACATTTGTGCGACTTTATCTTCACGGATCAAGTTACGAATCGCAGGCGTTGCCATCATAATTTCATGACACGCGACGCGACCACCACCAATGCGTTTCAACAATTTCTGCGCGATAACCGAGCGAAGAGATTCAGACAACATCGAACGGACCATGTCTTTATCGCTACCAGGAAAGACATCAATAATACGGTCAATCGTTTTGGCCGCCGAACTGGTATGCAAGGTGGCAAAAACCAAGTGCCCCGTTTCTGCCGCGGTCAAAGCAAGACTGATCGTTTCTTGGTCACGCAATTCACCCACCAAAATTACATCTGGATCTTCACGCAGCGCACTGCGCAGCGCCGCTTTAAAGCTGTGCGTATCGCGGTGAACTTCACGCTGATTGACCAAGCACTTCTGATTGGTATGGACAAATTCAATCGGGTCTTCAATCGTCAATATATGCTTATTATGATGACGGTTTATGTAATCCACCATTGCAGCCAAGGTCGTAGACTTACCCGACCCCGTCGGCCCAGTAATCAAAATCAACCCTTTTTCCAAGTTGGCGATTTTTTCAAAAATAGGCGGTGTATCCAGCTCTTCTAGAGTAGGAATCTTGGATGGGATAGTACGAAACACTGCCGCGCTGCCACGAGACTGATTAAACGCATTCACACGAAAACGGCCAATGTCTGGCAGTTCAAATGAAAAATCGACTTCTAAGTGCTCTTCAAATTCGCTACGCTGAGCATCATTCATGATTTCAAAAATTAACCGATGCACGTCAGAATGGCTAAAAGCTGGGATTCCTAGCTTGCGAACTTCACCATCAATACGCACCATCGGAGAAACACCCGCAGAAAGATGTAGATCTGATGCATTATGTTTTACACTAAAATCCAGTAACTCAGCGATATCCATTAAAATTCCTTAAAAAAGTAAGCTATGAGTAGTATTCAACAAAACATTGAACAGATCACCTCACAGATCTCTAATGCACAGCAAAAATGTGGCCGTGTTCAAGAGTCCGTGCAACTTCTCGCCGTAAGTAAAACCAAACCGAATCAAGCTATCCTTGATGCTGCATTAGCAGGACAAATTCAGTTTGGTGAAAATTACGTGCAAGAAGGTGTCGATAAAGTCAGCTACTTTTCCGAGCATCATTCGAATTTGGCGCTTGAATGGCACTTTATTGGCCCGATTCAATCCAATAAAACACGCCCTGTTGCGGAGCACTTCGATTGGGTTCATACCGTAGATCGCGCAAAGATCGCCCAACGATTAAGCGATCAACGCCCAAGTCAATTGCCGCCGCTACAAGTGCTGATTCAAGTCAACACCAGTGGAGAAAGCAGCAAGTCAGGCATTGAAGAACATCAAGTGTTTGAGCTAGCAGCATTGATTTGTACTCTACCAAACCTCACGTTAAGAGGATTGATGTCTATTCCGGCCGATGTGCCCGATTACGCGTCACAATTACACGCATTCAAACAGCTGGCTGAACTTAAACAATCGTTGTCAGAGCGTCACCCAGAGTTAAACCTTGATACTCTCTCAATGGGAATGAGTGGTGATATGGAAGCGGCGATTGAAGCAGGTAGCACCATGGTACGTATTGGCACCGCCATTTTTGGCGCACGAGATTACGCCAGTAAAGCCTAATCAATAACAATTAGTAACACATAACTATTACCTATTTAGGAAGTCATCATGGAACATAAGAAAATCACCTTTATTGGCGCAGGGAACATGGCGCGCTCTATCATTGCTGGACTCGTAGCAAGTGGCTACCCTGCCCATTTAATTACCGCGACCGATCCCAACCAAGAGCAACGTGATTTTCTTTCGAACCAATATGGCATCAATACCGAAGCTGACAACGCACTTGCGGCGCAACAAGCTGATGTGGTGGTACTCGCGGTGAAACCACAACTGATGGAACTTGTTGGCGAAGGCATGCAACGCGTTAACTTCTCTCATAAATTGGTCATTTCAATTGCGGCGGGTATCAGTGCCGAGCGTTTGAATGCGATGTTCGCAGCAGAACTGATCCTAGTTCGTGTGATGCCAAATACACCGGCACTTGTCAGCCAAGGTATGAGTGGGCTTTACGCGCCTGAGAATGTCTCAGCGCAAGAACGTCAATATGCGGCCGACCTGATGGGCGCCGTCGGTAAAGTCTGTTGGGTTGAACAAGAGTCAGGCATCAATAATGTGATTGCCGCCGCAGGCAGTGCTCCGGCCTATTTCTTCCTATTTATGGAAGCAATGCAAGCAGAAGCCATCGCACAAGGTTTTGATAACGACACCGCCCGCCTTCTGGTACAACAGTCAGCACTCGGCGCAGCAGAAATGGTGATTGCGAATCCACAAATTGAGCTTTCAACGTTGCGTGAACAAGTGACATCAAAAGGCGGCACGACCGCTGAAGCAATTCGTACTTTCAATGAACACCATTTATCGGATATCGTAGCCAAAGCCATGCAAGCGGCCGTTATTCGCGCTCAAGAAATGGAAAAATTATTTTAATAAGCAGAGCCAATAAGGCTCGATTGATTTAAGGGCAACCTATGAGTTCACTCAGTTTCTTAATTTCCACCGTGTTTGATTTATACATTATGGTGGTTCTTTTGCGTCTTTGGCTACAAGCGACACGCGCCGATTTTTACAACCCGTTCTCACAGTTTATTGTTAAAGCAACTCAACCTGTTGTCGGCCCTCTGCGCCGTATCATCCCATCAATAGGCAGTGTTGATCTCTCAACGGTTCTATTTGCTTACGTGCTGTGTGTGGTCAAATTTGTTGCGGTAATTCTGGTTGCGTCCAATGGTTCGGTCGCATTCAGTGCGGACTTCCTGTTCCTTGGTGCACTATCGCTCGTGAAAGCGGCGGGTGGCCTGTTGTTCTGGGTATTATTACTGCGCGCAATTCTAAGCTGGGTAAGCCAAGGTCGTAGCCCAGTTGAATACGTATTCCATCAATTAACCGAGCCAATGCTTGCGCCTATCCGTCGTATTTTGCCTGACATGGGCGGGTTTGATCTCAGCGTGCTGGTTTTATTTATCGTGCTGCAATTCGCGAACTTCCTGATGGGCGATATCATCGGCCCTATCTGGTACCAGTTATAGTGTCAGCTGCGGTTTGGAAAGAAGGCGAAGACATCGTGCTGCGCCTTTATATTCAACCTAAAGCAAATCGAGATAAGATCGTCGGTTTGCATGGTGAAGAAATCAAAATCGCCATTACCGCACCGCCAGTGGATGGCAAAGCCAATGCGCATTTAACAAAATATTTGGCAAAACAATTTAAAGTGGCTAAGGGATTGGTCAATATTGAAAAAGGCGAACTCGGACGGCATAAACAAGTCCGTATCGTCACACCAAGCCAAATCCCTGCTGACATTGAAGCCATCTTATGATGGCTTTTTCTTTATCTCAGGAGTCTCACCATGAAAAAATACCTCTTTGCACTGCTTGCAAGTAGCCTTTCAATACCCAGTTTCGCCGGTCAATTCGTCACAATAAAAGATGTCGAAGCGCATTACTCGGCGTTTAATTCCACTTTTCTTACCCCGCAAGTCGCACGCAGCTACCAACTGAAACGCAGTGGCTACAGCGCGATTTTAAATCTCAGCTTGCTTGACCGTTCACAACTGGGTAAGCCCGCCATCAGCGCTATAATAACCGGCACTGCAAAAAATTTAATTGGCCAAACTCGCGAGCTAAACTTTAGGAAAGTAGAAGAAGCCGATGCGATATACTATTTAGCTGAATTTGCTATCAGCGAAGAAGAAAATATTCGCTTTAATATCGATATCGATGCTGGCAATAAAGGCAAAGGCACTTTAAAGTTCACCCAGAAATTTTATGTTGAAGAGTAGGTAGGACAAAGCATGAGCAAGATTGTATTAGCGACAGGTAATCAAGGAAAGGTACGTGAAATGGCTGACCTGTTGGCCGATTTTGGTTTTGACGTATTTGCTCAAAGCGAATTGAATGTCGTTGATGCTGATGAAACCGGCACCACTTTTATCGAAAATGCGATCATTAAAGCACGTCATGCCGCGGCTGAAACAGGCCTTGCAGCGATTGCCGATGATTCGGGTCTTGAAGTCGACTTCCTACAAGGAGCGCCGGGTATTTATTCTGCTCGTTATGCCGGTGATGGCGCGACAGATCAAAACAATATCGATAAGCTGCTCAAAGCAATGGCTGACGCACCTGAAGACCAACGCACCGCTCGCTTTCACTGTGTCCTCGTATTTATGCGCCATGCTGCCGATCCAACCCCTATCGTTTGTCACGGTAAATGGGAAGGCAGTATTCTGACCGAAGCGCAAGGCGAAAATGGCTTTGGTTACGACCCAATTTTCTATGTTCCGGAAGATCATTGCTCCTCCGCTCAGCTTGAGCCTACGCGTAAAAAACAGCTTTCTCACCGTTCAAAAGCATTGCAAAAACTCTTTGCTGCTTTAGCTGAGCAGCGCTAATTTATGCACTTAATTCCACCGGCACTCAGCTTATACATCCATATTCCATGGTGTGTACAAAAATGTCCTTATTGCGATTTTAACTCTCACGCATTGAAAGAGACGATCCCTGAAGATCACTACATCGATGCATTGTTAGAAGATTTAGATCGCGACATCAGTAAATATCAACTCAATGCTGCGCCAAGACCATTGCACTCGATTTTTATTGGTGGTGGCACACCAAGTTTGATTTCTGCGCAAGGGATCGAACGCTTGCTCAAAGGAGTCGAGCAACGTATTCCATTTAAACCCGATATTGAAATTACCATGGAAGCCAACCCTGGCACCGTCGAAGCAGAACGCTTTGTCGGTTACAAGGCAGCAGGCGTCACACGTATTTCAATTGGTGTACAAAGCTTTGCCGAAGATAAGCTTGTCAGCCTAGGGCGAATCCATGGCAAACAAGAGGCGCTCAATGCCGCTCATTTAGCGCATACCATTGGTTTGAATAGCTTCAACCTTGATCTTATGCACGGCCTACCCGATCAAACCATCGAACAGGCGCTAGCCGATTTGGATCAAGCCATTGCATTGAATCCCCCACACTTGTCTTGGTATCAGTTAACGATTGAGCCTAACACCATGTTCTATTACAAGCAGCCAACCCTGCCTGATGATGATGAACTGTGGGATATCTTTGAGCGTGGCCATCAAAAACTCACCGCAGCGGGTTACGTTCAGTATGAAATTTCTGGCTACAGCAAAGTGAATTATCAATGCCAGCACAACCTCAACTATTGGCGTTTTGGTGATTACCTTGGCATTGGTTGTGGATCGCATGGCAAATTGAGCTTTAGTGATGGCCGTATTATTCGCACCACCAAAATCAAACACCCCCGTGGGTACTTGATGGCGCACCAAAATATGGTCAAACCCTATTTGAGTGATGAATTTGAAGTGCCGATGGCAGACCGACCGTTTGAGTTCTTTATGAACCGCTTCCGCTTAATTGAGTCTTGCCCGAAACAAGACTTTATCGACACCACCGGACTACCACTAAGCTCGATTCAAACCACGATTGATTGGGCCCTAGAGCAGCAATACCTATCAGAGACGGAAACGCACTGGCAGATCACAGAGAAAGGAAAATTATTCCTCAATGATTTGTTAGAAGCCTTTATGGCAGAAGAAGATTAGCGAACGGATCTCCCATCAATCGCTCTAAAAATAAAAAAAGGTTGGCACACGCCAACCTTTTTCTCATGACAATCTCTAACGATTATGTTCGTTAAAAAATCGAGCGCCCAATACGTTCAGACAATAGCTCTAACGCTTGCGTGCCAGGAAGTGAGTTACCCGAAGGATCCAACTCCGGTGACCAAACGGCAATCGTCATTTCGCCAGGTACGATAGCAATAATACCGCCACCCACGCCTGATTTACCCGGCATACCGACGCGATAAGCGAACTCACCGGCACCGTCATACAAACCACACGTCGCCAACAATGCATTCAATTGCTTGGTTTGCATCGGCGTAATGATTTGTTTGCCCGTCTGCACTGACACCCCTTTGTTTGCTAAATAGCTAAACGTTTTGGCCAGATCCACACAACTCATTTTCATCGCGCAGGCATGAAAATAATTGTTCAGCACGGGGATTACTTCATTCTCAAAATTGCCAAATGCACGCATCAGGTAAGCAATTGCCGCATTTCTATCGCTATGCATCATTTCTGAGGCGGCGACCACCTTGTCGTAAACGATATGGCTTTCACCCGATAACTGACGCACAAAATCCAACAAACGCTGTCTAGGCGCAGAGAGGCGGCTATGGAGCATGTCTGCCACAATGATCGCGCCCGCATTGATGAAGGGATTTCGAGGAATCCCCTGCTCCATTTCAAGCTGAATCATTGAATTAAACGCTTGGCCAGATGGTTCTTTCCCAACACGAGTCCAAATTTCTTCAGGCTTATAGAGAGACATCGCGAGCGTTAAACTGAGCGCTTTGGAGATGGATTGAATCGAAAACCCCTCATCGGCATCGCCCGCTTTAATCACTTCACCTTGGTTGGTATAAACCGCGATCCCAAGCTTAGTATTCGGCACTTTCGCCAATGCTGGAATATAATCTGCGACTTTCCCTTGTCCTATTAAAGGACGAACTTCTTCCAAGATGTCCGCCAGAATCTCATAGGTTGGTTTCATCATGACCTGCTTATGCTTGTTGTATGAACCCAAAAATTTGGGGATTTTTACGGTCAAAAAAGCCAACATGATTATGTTGGCTTTTTATCTATATTTTACACCTAACATGGCTAGGTATAGAGCGATATTAGAGACAAATTACGCAGTGCGTTTGTATTTAATATCCCAAACGCCATGGCCTAAACGGTGGCCGCGCGCTTCAAATTTCGTCAGAGGACGCTCGTCTGGACGAGGAATGTAATCACCGTCAGTTGCAATGTTCGCAAAACCTGGCGCTTGATTCATAATCTCAATCATGTGCTCTGCGTAGTTTTCCCAGTCCGTCGCCATGTGGAAAATACCGTCTTCCAATTGCAGCTTTTGGCGTACCATTTCAGCGAAATCAAGCTGTACGATACGGCGCTTATGGTGACGTTTTTTATGCCATGGGTCAGGGAAGAACAATTGCAGCGTGCTTAGACTGCTGTCAGGGATCATGTTTTCAAATACTTCAACCGCATCGTGACACATAACGCGTAGGTTAGTAATGCCCGCTTCACGAGCGTCAGATAGACATGCACCCACACCAGGACTGTGTACTTCGATACCGAAGAAGTTTTTCTCAGGTGCATTTTTTGCCATTTCAACTAATGACGCACCCATACCAAAACCAATTTCCAATACGACAGGGTTGTCATTACCGAACACTTCTTGCCAGTTTAGTTGCGTATCTTGATAATCGATACCCATCGTCGGCCAGCAATCTTTCATTGCACTTTCTTGACCTTTAGTCAGACGACCCTCACGACGCACAAAGCTACGTATTCTGCGGATCAACTTACCTTCGTCATTGTATTCGTTCGTAGTCACTTCACTCATGATTTTGCCTGTTTAAAAATTGGTCTCGATACAAAGGGACTGTGATTATCCAAAGAATTGTCACTGGTGCAAGCATTTCTCTCTAAAACCACACACTTTATTGGTTGTACTTTACCCATAATCTATGGTGCAATTTTAGTCCAATAATCGAATAAATAAGAATCGAGCACGCCGTGACGCCTTTTGCCCAAGCCATTTTAAAGTGGTATGACGCTTATGGTAGAAAGAATCTACCATGGCAACAAAACAAAACCGCCTACAGCGTATGGCTGTCGGAGATCATGCTGCAGCAAACCCAAGTTGCGACCGTCATTCCTTATTTTGAGCGTTTTCTGGCGCGCTTTCCTACCGTGATTGATCTGGCCAATGCAGAACAAGATGAAGTCCTGCATCTGTGGACAGGGCTTGGGTACTACGCACGCGCACGTAACCTGCATAAAGCAGCGCAGATCGTCGCCAGCGACTATCACGGCGAATTTCCAACCGATATCGAAGCGCTCAACGCCCTACCCGGTATTGGTCGCTCAACCGCCGCCGCGATCCTCTCTTCCGTCTACAAACAGCCGCATGCGATCTTAGATGGCAATGTGAAGCGTACTTTAGCAAGAAGCTTTGCGGTAGAAGGTTGGCCAGGACAAAAAATGGTTGAAAATCAACTTTGGCAATATGCGGAACAGCACACTCCGAAACAAGACACCGATAAGTATAATCAGGCGATGATGGATATGGGCGCCATGGTTTGTACCCGCAGTAAACCGAAGTGTACCTTGTGTCCAATAGAAACCTTATGTCTTGCTAATAAACAGGGTAACCCGCTCGACTATCCCGGGAAAAAACCGAAAAAAGAGAAACCCGTTAAAGAAACGTGGTTTGTCATGCTGCACTGCAACGGGCAAGTGTGGCTCGAACAACGACCACAATCCGGCATTTGGGGAGGCCTATTCTGTTTTCCACAACACGATCACGCCGATATTGCAGAGCCATTGGATCAACGCCAGATCAATGTTGATCACGTAATGAGTCAGCAAACCTTAATCGCTTTTCGTCATACTTTTAGTCATTACCATCTCGATATTACGCCTATTTTGCTGGATCTATCAAAACAGCCTGACGTGATAATGGAAGCAAGCAAAGGTCTTTGGTATAACTTATCTCAACCGGAAGAAGTTGGCCTAGCGGCACCAGTAAAACAGTTACTGCAAAGCTTGCCTTATGAACTTCGTTAGTTAAAAGGAATCTATTATGAGCCGCACTGTATTTTGCGTTCGACTACAACAAGACGCTGAAGGTCTTGATTTTCAACTTTACCCGGGCGATCTGGGCAAAAGAATTTTTGACAATATTTCAAAGCAAGCATGGTCAGAGTGGCAACACAAACAAACCATGCTGATCAATGAGAAGAAATTGAACATGATGGACCCAGAGCACCGCAAACTGCTCGAAACAGAAATGGTTAACTTCTTATTTGAAGGTAAAGACGTGCATATTGAAGGCTACACACCGCCAAGCGCATAACGTTACGCCAAAAGAAGTGTAATGGCACCCCAGCTCTCTGCGGTGTCATTTTTTGTATTTGTAGTTAGGGTACTCATGAGAAAACTCGCCTATTTTTTTACCGCGCTGATGCTGGTTGGCTGTAGCCGTGAATTTGTCGAAAGCTTTTACGACGTCAATTACGAACCCTCAAACCGTTTTGCTAAAAATCTCGCTCAACTTCCTGGCCAGTATCAAAAAGATACTGCGGCTCTAGATGCCTTGATTAACAGCTTTTCGGGCAATATTGAAAAGCGCTGGGGCAGTCGTGAAATTAAAGTGGCGGGTAAAAATAACTACGTTAAATACATCGATAATTATCTCAGTCGTTCGGAAGTTGATTTTCAAAAAGGCACGATCATCATTGAGACCGTTTCTCCGACCGATCCTAAGCTGCATTTAAAAAATGCCATTATGACGACGTTACTGACCCCTGACGATCCTGCTAACGTCGATCTATTCTCATCAAAGGACATCACGTTAGAAGGGCAACCCTTTCTTTATCAGCAGGTGGTCGACCAAGACAATAAAGCAATTCAATGGTCATGGCGTGCGAGCCGTTTTGCGGATTATTTGATTGCCAACCAACTAAAAGTAAAAGATGTCGACTTTAAAAAGGCCTACTACGTAGAAATTCCGCTGGTAGAAAACCAAGTGGAGATCCGCAGTTATCAATACGCCGACATCGTGCGTCGTGCGTCGCAAAAATACGATATCCCGGAAGACCTAATTTACGCCATCATCAAAACAGAAAGCAGCTTCAATCCTTATGCGGTGAGTTGGGCTAACGCCTATGGTTTGATGCAAGTCGTGCCCAAAACCGCCGGTCGCGACGTATTCAAGCTAGTGAAAAAGCGTTCTGGTGAGCCAAGTCCGGAATATCTGTTCAATCCAGAAAACAACATTGATGCCGGAACGGCTTATTTTTACATCTTAAAAAATCGATATTTGAAAGATGTACAGCATCCACTCACACTTGAGTACACCATGATCTCAGCCTATAACGGTGGAACTGGTGGCGTTTTGAACACTTTTAACCGTAGTAATCGAAAACAAGCGATGCACGACATCAATTCTTTGCAGCCAAATCAGGTTTTTTGGGCGCTTACCAATAAACATCCCAAAGCTGAGGCTCGCCGCTACCTAGAAAAAGTTACAAAATTCAAAAAGGATTTTAACTCCGGCAAAACTTAATTGTGACTTTTGAGCGAAAACCGAGCAAACAACCACTCTTTTTAATTTTTTTTAAAAAACACGTTGACGTAGAGGCCGAAAATACGTTTAATACGCTCCGTTGCCCGGATAGCTCAGTCGGTAGAGCAGAGGATTGAAAATCCTCGTGTCGGTGGTTCGATTCCGCCTCCGGGCACCACAATTTGATTGTTGGTGTCTTAGACGTCAACACGTAAGCAAAGAATTTAGTGTGCCGACTTAGCTCAGTAGGTAGAGCAACTGACTTGTAATCAGTAGGTCACCAGTTCGACTCCGGTAGTCGGCACCATTCTTTTGCCTCGATAGCTCAGTCGGTAGAGCAGAGGATTGAAAATCCTCGTGTCGGTGGTTCGATTCCGCCTCGAGGCACCATTATTTGGTGCTTATCTCGCAAGAGATGACACAGATAATTCCCCCTTAGTTCAGTCGGTAGAACGGCGGACTGTTAATCCGTATGTCGCAAGTTCAAGTCTTGCAGGGGGAGCCACTTTAAGAAAACCGTATCGCAAGATACGGTTTTTTTTTCGTCTGTAGAAAAGCGTTCCTTTGATTCATAGCACTTCCCTTTCCTCCAATACGTCAGCGCATTCAATACCACTCTATTGATTAAGCCGAACGTTAATCGAAACATGCCACAAAAGTAAAAACACGCAATCAACAATTTTAACCCGCAAGAATGCTAAAGACTTATGTTGATTGGTATAAATACACATCCATCCTAAAAAAATCGCATCTCTGGCCGCTATAGCTTTAAACAATATCATCGCCTCATGCAAATGAGGGGTCATTGATGTGATTTCGCCATGCCCTTTCGGTCATCATTTTGATGTCGTAAGAAGTCAATCTTCGCTTATTCCGACGGTTTCTTCTGTCTTTGCAAAACACGGCATGGCATCAAACAGTGATCACATTAAACAACATATAAAGTCACACCTATCTAGTGATGTGGCGTATCTCTATCGACGTAACTTTACGAGGGCGTATGAAACTCAAAACTCAAGCTTACATTCTGTCAGGCATCATTTTAACGGCACTATTGGCTCTGACAGTCACGGGCTTATGGACACTACGTGTTGCCAGCAACCTGGATAACAAAGCGCGCGTCACTGAACTTTTTAAAAGTGCATACAGCATTTTGACTGAAGTCGAACAGATGGCCGTAGAAGGCGCATTAGAAGAAGACGAAGCAAAAGCACTCGCCACTCGCCTACTTCGTAATAATATCTACAAAGACAACGAATATGTTTACGTAGCCGATGAAAATATGTTTTTCGTCGCAACGCCACTTGATCCTCAGTTACACGGCACCAGCTTTAATGACTTTAGAGACGGTTCAGGTAACAGTGTGGGCCAGTTAATTCAGCGTGAGCTCGGCCATACCACCAATCAAATCGTGGAATACACTTGGACGCAGCGATTAGAAGACGGCACCATCGAAGAAAAACTGTCCATCGCCGAAAAAACGCCTCATTGGGGCTGGGTTGTTGGTACCGGTATTGGCTTTAATGAAGTGAACGCTCGCTTTTGGTCTACCGCTCAATGGCAGCTACTGCTTTGTTTCGCTGTCGCATCAGGCATTTTGGGCGTGCTGATTGTCTCTATTCGTAAGATGCTGGCGTTATTGGGGGGCGAGCCTCAAGATGTACGCAACGCAGTACAAGCTGTCGCACAAGGCGATATACAAGCCTCATTCGAACAACCGGCACCAAAAGGCAGTATCTATGAAGCCGTGCAGCAAATGAGTTTGTCGCTCGCGCAATTGGTGAGCAACCTTGACGCTTCGATGATTGCTCTACGCCAAGAACTCGCCAATGTTGAAGATCGCGCAGGCTCAATTTCCAGCCTGACGGAAACACAACAGCAATCTACCGAAATGATTGCAACTGCAATGACCGAAATGGCCTCATCAGCGACCAATGTGGCTGAATCCGCCAGCGACACAGCGCGCAACACGGATGAAGCGGATAAGCAGAGCCAACACACTCAAACGCTGATCCATAATACCGTTGATAATATTCAAGGCTTAGCCACTCAACTGGGGACGGCTAGCCAAGCGGTGGCCGATCTAGACAGTGATGTAAACAATATCGTTAAAGTGTTGGATGTGATCGGGGATATTGCCGAGCAAACCAACTTACTCGCACTGAATGCCGCGATTGAAGCGGCACGTGCGGGCGAACAAGGCCGAGGTTTTGCCGTTGTTGCGGATGAAGTGCGTAACTTAGCAGGACGCACGCAATCCAGTACCAAAGAAATCCAACAAATGATCGCGAACCTACAAGCTGGCTCTCGAAATGCGATTCATACCATGGAAGTGTGTGCGGAAACGAGCCAAAGTACGGTTGTCGAATCACAAAATGCATCGGAAGCCCTGCAACAAATCGTGATTGCACTGGAGTCGATCAGTCAAATGAGCCACCAAATCGCCACGGCAGCAGCGGAACAAACTCAAGTCGGTGATGATATTTCTAAGCGCATTAATATGATTGAAGAAAGCGGAAACCAACTCAGTAACGTGGTTACCGAGAGTCATAACAGCACTCAGACCCTCACTTCTCTTGCAAATGAACTAGAAAATTGGGTAAGCAAGTTTACTGTTAAATCATAATTACGACCTTAAACCACCAAAAGCACGCGTTAATGCGTGCTTTTTTTCGGCCTTAAACAAATTAACCCCCCATTTTTTTACTACGAATACACAGCTAAATGTGCCTTTGAGGGGCACAAATGACTAAAAACACCCCATTAAGTATAGAAAATCAGCAAACGATATTTTTTTTGCATTTTAATGTTGACCTAAAACGCGAAAAGCCGTTTAATACACCTCGTCGCCCGGATAGCTCAGTCGGTAGAGCAGAGGATTGAAAATCCTCGTGTCGGTGGTTCGATTCCGCCTCCGGGCACCACAGTTTATTTGTTGGTGTCTGAACGACAACAACATGAAAGAATATAGTGCGCCGACTTAGCTCAGTAGGTAGAGCAACTGACTTGTAATCAGTAGGTCACCAGTTCGACTCCGGTAGTCGGCACCATTATTCTTTAACGTACAATTCCCTTTTAGTTCAGTTGGTAGAACGGCGGACTGTTAATCCGTATGTCGCAAGTTCAAGTCTTGCAAAGGGAGCCACATTGCATTGATAAGCTTTTTAGCTTGTTAATAAAAAATACGTGCCGACTTAGCTCAGTAGGTAGAGCAACTGACTTGTAATCAGTAGGTCACCAGTTCGACTCCGGTAGTCGGCACCATAAATAAAAACCGATTCCCTTTTAGTTCAGTCGGTAGAACGGCGGACTGTTAATCCGTATGTCGCAAGTTCAAGTCTTGCAAAGGGAGCCACATTTTAGAAAGCCTCATCTTCGGATGAGGCTTTTTTTTGTCTGTCATTCCAGTACCGCCACTCAGAGTCATCCTCTAAAGAAAATTAAACGCCCGCTATAACTGAATCTTCATCAAGGCTGGCCCATTCTCGCAGTCATAACGCCACCACAAACTTTACTTCCCCTACCGCTTAACTTAGAACAGCTCTAACGCTGCCTACTAGCACAGATGAGCACACGGCGATAATCTCTTACGCATCTGCCCCTTAGAATAAACAAAGCGCCTACAATGGCTCTCAGGCGTTATAGACCGTACACAAATAAAGTCGCAGCGGTTTTTGACCGATATAAAAAAAGCGTGCGACCCGCGCACGCTTCTAATACTCATTCTTATGAATACCCAAACAACATTATTTCGCTTGGTTAAGTACCTTCACTTCTTCATTCAACTGCGTCAGCTTTTGTTCCATCTGCTCGCGACACAAGTTAGCCACTTCGCGTACTTGCTCTTTCTTACAGCCTTGAGTGCTCACTGGAGGCAGCATCTCAACGATCACATGTCCATTGTTCCAACGGTTAAGCTTAACGCCTTCTGTCGAACTACAAACGATTGGCACCACATCGACGCCTGCACCAATCGCAGTATGGAAAGCACCGGTTTTAAATGGCAATAAACCACGCCCGCGTGAACGCGTTCCTTCCGGGAACATCCAAATAGAGACGTCGCTGTTTTTCATCTTATCAATCACTTGATCGATGGTTCCCATCGCTTTGCTACGGTTACCACGATCGATCAAAATATTCCCCGTTAGCCAGTATAACTGACCGAATAAAGGGAGGAATGCCAAACTCTTCTTACCTACTGTCACGACTTTCGGTGTTACCGCACCCGCCACGGTGAACAAATCCCAGTTGTTTTGATGATTTGCAATATAAACATGCTGACCACGCGTGTAGGCATCATCTGGCATTCTGAACTCTAACTTGATACCAAATACGCGTGACATTTTGCTAAACAGGCGACCAAAGGTGAAGACATGTTTAGGATTGCGCGGGCTCAGTAGACAATAGCCACAGCCAAATACAAACATGGCAATCGCAAATATCGCGACAGCAAACAGACGGAACAGTGCAATCATTAATGTTCTCCAAGAACAATGAGGTAAAAATTATGGCCTTAATCTAACGTATCTTTTAGCCATAAAAAAGCCGAAACATTCGTTTCGGCTTACATATGTACTCTAAACTTCGTTTTATACGTTGTTTATCGTCATTTTGAATCGTTAATTAATTCGCTTCGCGAAAACGCTCGATATTTGCACCCAAAGCAGACAGCTTATCTTCAATCTTATCGTAACCACGATCGATATGATAAATACGGTCAACGATGGTTTCACCTTGTGCAATACAACCTGCGATCACAAGGCTTGCAGAAGCGCGTAGATCCGTTGCCATCACTTGAGCACCGCTCAGTGATTCAACGTCACCACAGATCACTGTGTTGCCTTCAATGTCCGCTTTAGCGCCCATACGCATTAGCTCTGGCACGTGCATGAAACGGTTTTCAAAAATCGTTTCAGTGATCACGCCACCGCCTTTTGCCATCAAGTTAAGCAAAGTAAACTGTGCTTGCATGTCCGTCGGGAAGCCTGGGTGTGGCGCAGTGCGGATAGTCACCGCTTTCAGCTCACGACCTGTCATATCAAGCGAAATCCAGTCTTCGCCGGTTTCAACTTGGGCACCCGCTTCTTCAAGCTTCGCCAATACCGCTTCAAGTAAATTCGCACGAGTATTACGACAAACTACTTTGCCGCCAGAAACCGCAGCTGCCACAAGGAAAGTACCTGTTTCAATGCGGTCAGCAACCACGGCATGCTTACCACCACCAAGGCGTTCAACACCTTCGATAGTAATCGTGTCAGTACCTGCACCCGTCACTTTTGCGCCTAATGCATTCAAAAAGTCAGCCGTATCAACAATTTCCGGCTCACGTGCAGCGTTATCCAGTACGGTTTTGCCTTCGGCAAGCGTTGCCGCACACATAACCGTGATCGTTGCGCCCACACTGACTTTATCCATCACGATGTGTGCGCCTTTCAGACGACCGTCTACCGATGCTTTAACGTAGCCATCTTCCAGTACTATCGTTGCGCCTAATTGCTCGAGACCGTGGATATGAAGGTCCACAGGACGAGCGCCAATGGCACAACCGCCAGGCAGTGATACTTGACCTTGCCCAAAGCGAGCCACTAGAGGACCAAGAGCCCAGATAGAGGCACGCATGGTTTTCACTAAGTCATAAGGTGCACAGTATTCATTAATGCTGCTTGGATCGACGTGCACAGAACCATTACGCTCAACCTTAGCACCTAAGCGCTTAAGTAACTCCATTGTGGTATCAATGTCACGTAGGTGAGGCACGTTGGTCACTTCAACTGGCTCTTCAGCCAAAATCGAAGCGAACAGAATTGGTAGGGCGGCGTTCTTTGCACCAGAGATAGTGACTTCACCAACCAGTGGTTTATTAGAACCAGTTACTCTAAATTTTTCCATTACTAAACCTTACAGTGACATCAACTTTTTATCGCGAGCCCATTCTGCAGGCGTGTAAGCCTTTATAGAGACTGCGTGGATGTCATTTCTTTGGATATACTCCATGAGTGGCGCATAAATAGTTTGTTGTTTCTTAACGCGGTTCATTCCCTCGAAACAAGCATCAACAGCGATCACTTCGTAGTGGCTACCCTCGCCCTTTACGTGTAGTTCTTCTAGGTTTAGTGCTTCGTTTAAAATCTGTTGTACTTTTGCGCTATCCACAATTTACCTCTAATTAATCTTTATGTGCTCAGCAATGTATTTTTCAACATTACTCAATGCCAGCAAAGTGCTGAGTTGCGTAGGCACGAAGCTGAGCATTATATGACAGTTTTGTTTTTTTGCATGCTCTAATAGGTGAATGATCATCACCATTCCGGCGGAATCAATACGCTCGACTTCTGACAAGTTAATCTCAAACGATGACGTCTGTGGTTGCCAAGCTTTAAAGAGCGGCCACAAGCCCGGTACGGTATCACGATTTAAGCGCCCGAGCAGAGCGCCACTATGTTCGTCGATAACACGATATTGCTCATGCTCGATCATTACTTCGCCTCAAAACGGATCGGTTGAGCAGCCAACGCATCCAATTCTTTTGCCACCGACAAAATGCCATCTTGACGCAGCTTACTGTTCCACTCTGATTGCTTGCTTGATAACAAGCTGATGCCTTCAGCAATCATATCAAAGACTTTCCATTCGCCCGTTTTCTTATCTTTACGCAACTTAAACTCTAGCTGAATATTTGGGCGAGGTGCATCAACGATATCCACTTTAACGCTGGTGATCGTTTTACTTGGATCCAATTTAGTCTCAGGTCCAAATTCAATTTCTTGGTCGGTATACTGCGTCAGAACCTGTGCATACGACGCAATAAGATATGAGCGAAAAGCCGTAATGAACTCGTTCACATCAGAACGCTTCGCACCTTTAAGATTAGAGCCTAATAGCTTTAGTGCGGCATACTTATAATTCACATAAGGCATTAACTCTTCTTCCACAATCACTTTTAGGTGGTTGGGATCTTGTTTGATGATGCTTTGTTCTGCTTTCAATCGCTCAAAAGCCATGCCACCAACCTGCTCCATCATTGGGTATGGTTGTGTTTTATCGATCTCGGCACTTATCGCACTCAATGGCAAGAATAAGGCGACGACCATTAGTATTAATTTGTTCAACATTACTCTTCTCCCGACTCTGAATTACCACCGCCCACGCTATACAACACCTGACCAATCAAATCTTCGAGTACCATGGCTGATTTCGTATCTTCAATATAGTCATTGTCCACCAGCATCTGTTCGTCATCAAAAACAAAACCTGGTGTTAGACCAATGTATTGCTCACCGATGAGCCCTGATGTCAAAATTTGCACACTCGAGGTTTCAGGGAACTGCTGGTATTGACCACTGATTGCCATACGCACAACAGGCAAGAGTGATTCAGCGTTTAAAGTAATCGACGTAACACGCCCAATCACCACACCACCAACTTTCACAGGCGAACGTACTTTCAAACTACCAATATTGTCGAACTCGGCATTTAGTGTGTAAGTATCACTCGAACCGATGCCTTTTACGTCAGCGACTTGAAAAATCATAATCAAAATGGCGCAAATACCAGCGAGAATGAAGCTACCTACCCATAATTCGGTTTTACGTGTCTGTTGCATTTTTAGTTCCCAAACATCAATGCGGTCAGTACGAAGTCTAGCCCAAGTACTGCCAAAGAAGAGTGTACTACCGTGCGAGTGGTTGCACGGCTGATGCCTTCCGAAGTAGGAATCGCATCATATCCATTAAATAAAGCAATCCAAGTCACGGTAATGGCAAAGACCAAACTTTTGATAAAGCTGTTGCCAATATCCTGACCCAATTCAACCGATGATTGCATCGCAGACCAGAAACTGCCGTGATCTACGCCTTTCCAATCAACGCCAACGATCTGGCCACCCCAAATGCCCACCGCCATAAAAATCATGGTCAACAGTGGCATCGAGATCACGCCAGCCCAGAAACGCGGTGCAATCACACGCTTTAATGGGTCAACAGCCATCATTTCCATTGACGACAGTTGCTCAGTCGCTTTCATGAGTCCAATTTCAGCGGTTAATGCCGAGCCCGCACGCCCAGCAAACAACAGCGCCGTCACGACCGGACCAAGCTCACGAAGTAGCGATAGGGCAACCATTTGACCAAGTGCGCCCTCCGCGCCAAAATCGACCAAAATAACGTAGCCTTGTAAGCTCAACACCATGCCAATAAACAGACCAGATAAAATGATGATCAGCAAAGATTGAACGCCTACGCTATATAACTGCTTAATAAGCAATGGCGCATTTTTAATAGGCTGAGGTTTGGAGGCTAGCGCGCCAAATAACATGAGGCTCGCGCGGCCCACGGCGATGCTTACGCCCATACCACGACGGCCGAGTGAAGCGATAAAATCGAGAAAATTCGTTATCATTGAAACAGATCCTCACCAATAGGTTTCGCTGGATAACGAAATGGCACAGGGCCGTCGGCATCACCGACTAAGAATTGTTGAACTTGAGGGTCCGGATTCGCTCTTAATTCATCAGGCGTACCACTGGCGATCACTTGACCGTTCGCCAATATATAAACCCAATCAGCGATACTCATCACTTCAGGAACATCATGAGAAACCACCACCGCCGTAATACCCAGCGCTTGGTTTAAGTTACGGATCAGCGTCACCAGCACACCCATCGTAATCGGATCTTGACCAACGAAGGGCTCATCAAACATGATCAGTTCAGGATCGAGCGCGATCGAACGAGCCAGAGCGGCTCTGCGAGCCATCCCGCCAGAGAGTTCATTTGGCATCAGTTCTGCGGCACCACGTAAACCCACCGCTTCCAACTTCAGCAGCACTAGTGTGCGCAACAAGTCTTCGTCAAGCTGAGTGTGTTCACGTAGTGGAAAGGCAACGTTATCAAAAACGTTAAGATCAGTGAACAAAGCGCCGGATTGAAAGAGCATACTCATACGCTTTCTTTCTTGATAGAGCTTGCGGCGGCTTAGAGAGGGAATATTAACACCGTCAAATAGAACCTCCCCACTATCGGGAAGAATTTGCCCGCCAATCAGGCGCAATAACGTTGTTTTACCAATCCCTGATGGTCCCATAATGGCCGTCACCTTGCCCTTGGGAACATGGAGGTCTACGCTATCAAAAATCTTGCGATTCCCACGAGAGAAACTCAGATTTTTGACCGTAACCAAATCATTTGATGACATGTCATACTCGTCGTCATAATCCTTTTATAATGCGCAATCATAAGCAGATTAAGTGTGAATTTAAAGCACTGTTCAATTAATTGTGAAGTACTTAAATTCTCTTGTTTCACTCACATCATCGTTCGAATAACAAAATGAGCGGTAAATAATTGAATGTTCAGCTTCCATTTTACCCCCCAACACGTCAAAATTGGCGGTTAAATTGTTCAGTTTGTAGATAAGTTAGGATATATCATGATCGAAGCCGTTGCGTTTCTTATTGTTGGTCTCATTTTTCTGGTTTGGAGTGCTGACAAGCTGGTTTATGGCTCTGCTGCCCTAGCCCGCAACTTCGGTATTTCACCGTTGGTGATCGGTATGACTATCCTAGCAATGGGCTCTTCTGCCCCTGAAATGATGGTTTCAGCGACCGCTGCATTGGATGGAAAAACCGATACTGCCGTTGGCAATGTTATTGGTTCAAACATCGCTAACATCGCGCTGATTCTTGGTATTACTGCCATCATCAAACCGCTATTAATTAGCTCACCGGTTTTACGCCGAGAATTGCCCCTAATGATCGTTGTAACACTGATCTCGGGTGCGATTTTGTGGGATAACCATCTTGGTTTCTACGAGGGTGTGTTGTTACTAAGCCTATTTGTGGTGTTTATCCTTGCGATGCTACGAATTAGCCGTAAAGAACAACCAAATGGCGATGTCTTACTCGACGAACAAGAACAAGACGTGCCTGAAGGCGTCGACAATAAAATCGCACTGATGTGGGTCGTGATTGGTCTTATCATTCTTCCTATCGCAGCCGACACGCTAGTCGATAGCTCTGTGGTTATCGCAAAACATTTCGGCATGAGCGACCTTGTAATCGGCCTTACGATTATTGCCGTTGGTACAAGCCTACCAGAATTAGCGGCATCGGTTGCTGGCGTAATGAAAGGTGAAGACGACATGGCCGTCGGTAATATTATCGGCTCCAATGTGTTCAACATTCTGGCCGTTATGGGTATTCCAGGCATTCTAAACCCATCAATCCTGAGTGATTTAGTGATGGGCCGTGATTTCTGGGTCATGCTGGCCGTGTCTCTGTTGTTGGTTGTCATGGCGCTTGGTAAGTCACGCAGCATTAACCGTTTTGAAGGCGCGTTTCTGGTGGTCGTGTTCATTGCGTACCAAAGCTACCTTGTTATCAATATGAACGCGTAATTATTCGCTGGAGATTGTGATGTTTGATTATCGCGCAGCTGCATTGGAAGTGCTTAATATTGAAGTTGAAGCACTAAAGCAACTCGATCAATATTTTGATGACAGTTTTGTTCAAGCTTGTGAAACGATCTTAGCCAATAAACACGGCAAAGTAGTGATCATGGGCATGGGTAAATCAGGTCATATTGGCAATAAAATTGCAGCCTCTCTTGCCAGTACAGGCACTTCAGCCTTTTTTGTTCACCCTGGGGAAGCCGCTCATGGCGACCTCGGTATGATAGAGCCTGGCGATATCGTTCTGGCCATTTCAAATTCAGGCGAATCTGGTGAAATATTATCGCTATTTCCAGTATTGAAGCGTCTCAAAATTACGATTATCAGTATGACCGGTAAGCCCAATTCAAACATGGCGAAACTGGCAGATATTCATCTACAAATTACCGTACCAAAAGAAGCCTGTCCGTTAGGCTTGGCTCCGACATCAAGCACCACCGCGACGCTCGTCATGGGTGATGCTCTAGCGGTTGCACTCCTCCAAGCGCGTGGCTTTACCGCAGAAGATTTTGCGCTATCCCACCCTGGTGGTGCATTAGGTCGCAAACTGTTACTGAAACTTTCCGACATCATGCATATCGACGATGCTCTACCGTTAGTTTCACCTGAAACCTTAGTCCGAGATGCTCTGCTAGAGATCAGCCAAAAAGGATTAGGAATGACGGCCGTGGTTGATGACAAGCGAACACTACTTGGCATTTTTACTGATGGCGACTTACGTCGAATCTTAGATAAACGCGTTGATATACACACCGCATTAATCCGCGACGTCATGACGATAAATCCAACCGTCGCGAATCCAAACATGTTGGCGGCAGAAGGTGTAAACTTAATGCAAGAGAAGAGCATTAATGGCTTACTACTTTGTGAAGACAACATCGTTGTTGGCGCATTGAACATGCATGATTTACTCAAAGCTGGAGTGATGTAATGACGAATAAAATCGACACCTTATACGGTGAGGTTGACGCTGACACCTTCGCGATTGCAAAGCAGATAAAATTACTCATTTGTGACGTCGATGGCGTGTTCTCTGATGGCTTGGTTTATATGGGCAACCAAGGTGAAGAGTTAAAAACCTTTCACACTCGTGACGGCTATGGCGTAAAGTCTTTGATGAACGCTGGGATTGAAATCGCCATCATCACCGGTCGTCAATCACAGATCGTAGAAAATCGCATGAAAGCGTTAGGCATTGAGCTAATTTACCAAGGCCAAGACAATAAAGTCGCCGCTTACCATGATATTTGCCAACAACTGGGCATTGCACCAGAGCAAACCGGCTATATTGGCGATGACCTTATCGATTGGCCAGTGATGGAAAAAGTCGCCCTGAAAGTCTGTGTGGCAGACGGTCATCCTTTGCTTGTTCAACGCGCAAACTACGTCACCACGATTAAAGGTGGTCATGGCGCAGTGCGTGAAGTTTGCGATCTGATCCTTCAGGCTCGTGACGAACTCGACGTACACAAAGGTTTAAGTATATGAGTTTATCTCGTATCGGTTATTTACTGCTGATCATCATCATTGCCATTTCTGGCTATTACTTGATGACCAACAAAGCCAGTTACGATATTCAGGTCGAACCGAATGTCGAGTTACCGCTTTTTACCGGTAAGATGCTCATCAATACATCGTATGATGAGCAAGGCATTCGCAGTTATGTGATTACCTCGAATAAACTCGACAACTACGCGAGCAGCGGTGACACTATTTTTGACCAGCCAGTATTGAAGGTCTACAAAGACGGCGACATTCAAGAATGGCAAATTACCGCCGTTCGTGGTGTTCTGACTCAAGATCATGTACTGACTTTAGAAACGGATGTGTTAGGTAAAAATTTACTACCTGACTCCGGCTTTGACACTTTATCCACTGACATCATGCACATTCAGTTGGATAATCGAGATTTTTGGGCTGACAACCAAGTGACACTCATGGGTTCTCAGTTTGAGACCGTCGGTCAAGCGATGAAAGGCAATTTCGCTGACAACACGGCAATCCTCTACAAACATGTAAAAGGTAGATATGAAACTCTCACACCTTAGTTTAATCGCCTGCTTGTTCGCAACGACACAGGCACTCGCATTATCTACGGATAGCGAACAACCTGTTTACATCGATTCAGACAGCCAACACCTTGATATGCAGAGCAATAAAGTCACCTTCTTGGGTGATGTTAAGCTTAAGCAAGGCAGCATTAATATCAATGCCGACAAAGTCATTGTGACGCGCAACAAAGAAGATGGCTCAATAAACAAGATTGAAGGCTACGGTAATCTTGCGACTTTTTCTCAGCTAACTGATGATGGCAAAACGCTCTACGGTGAAGCGCAAGAGCTTTACTATGAAGTGAGCAATGATCAGCTCACCATGATTGATAACGCAATGCTGGCACAAGATGATAGCGAGATTCGTGGTAACCACATCCGCTACAAAATCTCATCACAGAAGCTCATTGCAGACGGCAAGCAGAAAGGCGACCGCGTTTCAACCGTACTACAGCCTCAAGCGGTACAAGAATAATTATGGCGATTTTAAAAGCAGAACACTTAGCAAAAAGTTACAAAAACCGAAAAGTGGTTTCCGATGTCAGCTTGCAAGTAGAGTCAGGTCAAATTGTTGGCTTACTGGGCCCAAATGGCGCCGGTAAGACGACCTCTTTTTACATGATCGTCGGCCTTGTGGCGCGTGATGAGGGCACCATCAGCATTGATGGGCAAGACATCAGTATCTTACCGATGCACAGCCGTTCACGTATGGGGATTGGCTACCTACCACAAGAAGCCTCTATCTTCCGCAAACTGTCGGTACAAGACAACATCATGGCGGTATTGGAAACGCGTGAAGAACTCACGCGTGAAGAGCGCCAAGACAAGTTAGAAGATTTATTGGAAGAATTCCACATTCAGCACATTCGTGAAAGTGCGGGTATGGCATTATCGGGTGGCGAACGCCGACGCGTAGAAATCGCACGCGCCTTGGCAGCCAACCCACAGTTCATTTTATTAGATGAACCTTTCGCAGGTGTTGACCCTATCTCGGTTATCGATATTAAAAAAATCATTGAACATCTTCGAGATCGAGGTCTAGGTGTTTTGATCACAGACCACAACGTACGCGAAACACTTGATGTCTGTGAAAAAGCCTACATCGTAAGCCAAGGACACTTGATCGCAGAAGGCACCCCAGAAGACGTGCTAAATAACGAACAAGTAAAACAAGTTTATCTTGGTGAGCAATTCCGACTATGATTAATAAAAAGTCTATAGAACTTTAAAAGGCACCTATTACTGAATGAAACCCTCATTACAACTCAAGCTAGGACAACAACTGGCAATGACGCCACAGCTACAACAAGCCATAAGGTTGTTGCAACTGTCGACGTTAGACCTCCAGCAAGAGATTCAAGAAGCCTTAGATTCAAACCCTCTACTTGAAGTAGAAGAAGGCAGCGAAGATCTCACCACCAGCGATGAAAAGATGCGTAATGAGGATAAAGAAAACAGCGCGGATACCTCGGAGCTTGATCAACCGGACAGTTCGGAATTGATTGAAAAATCAGAAATCAGCTCCGAACTGGAAATTGATACCACATGGGACGATGTTTACAGTGCCAATACTGGAAGCACCGGCATAGCGGTTGATGACGACATCCCGGTTTATCAAGGTGAAACGACCGAATCACTTTACGACTACCTCACTTGGCAGTTGGATCTCACGCCCTTCAGCGAACTGGATAGAACCATCGCTTTAGCTCTCATTGATGCGATCGATGACTATGGCTACCTCACGGTTCCACTCAGCGAAATTCTAGAAAATTTCGATCATGATGAAGTGGAGCTTGAAGAAATTGAAGCGGTACGTAAACGCATTCAGCAATTTGACCCACTTGGTGTCGCATCTATAAACCTACAAGATTGCTTGCTACTACAACTCGCGACCTACCCAGAAGACACCCCTTGGCTCAACGAAGCCAAACTGGTGTTGACCGATCATATTGATCAACTTGGTAACCGTGATTATAAGTTGATCATCAAAGAGACTAAGCTTAAAGAGGCCGAACTTCGAGATGTTCTCAAACTGATCCAACAGCTCGATCCGCGTCCAGGTAGCCGAATTTCCACTGAGCATGCAGAATATGTCGTTCCTGACGTGTCCGTTTTTAAAGATCATGGGAAATGGGTCGTCACGATCAACCCTGATTCGATTCCACGTTTAAAAGTAAATCAACAATACGCCGCCTTAGGCAAAGGTAATAGCTCAGATAGCCAATACATTCGTTCAAATCTGCAAGAAGCAAAATGGCTGATTAAAAGCTTGGAAAGCAGAAACGAGACATTGCTCAAAGTTGCCAAGTGTATTGTTGAACATCAAAGAGATTTCTTTGAGTATGGTGAAGAGGCAATGAAGCCTATGGTACTCAATGATGTTGCCCTCGATGTGGATATGCACGAGTCAACAATCTCTCGTGTTACGACACAGAAATATATGCACACACCACGCGGTATATTTGAATTGAAGTATTTCTTCTCCAGTCATGTCAGTACTGACAACGGTGGAGAATGTTCATCGACTGCAATACGAGCTTTAATTAAAAAACTCGTTGCTGCTGAAAATAGTGGCAAGCCACTGAGTGACAGCAAGATTGCAGCGCTACTCGCTGACCAAGGGATCCAGGTCGCTAGACGAACAATAGCAAAATACCGAGAATCATTAGGTATTGCCCCTTCAAGTCAGCGTAAACGCCTACTTTAAGGCAACAACCGAGAAGGAAAGCCTATGCAAATTAACATTACTGGCCATCACGTAGATCTTACAGACTCTATGCAAGACTACGTAAATGAAAAATTTCAAAAGCTGGAGCGTTTTTTCGACCACATAAACAGCGCTCAGGTGGTTTTAAAAGTTGAAAAACTCAATCAAATCGCAGAAGCTACCCTTCACATAAATCAAGGCGAAATTCATGCTTCAGCCGATGAAGAAAGTATGTATGCCGCAATCGACTCGTTAACCGATAAATTGGTTAGACAACTCAATAAGCACAAAGAAAAACTACATAATCATTAACTATGCAACTTAGCGAAATCCTAACACTGGACTGCACCAAAAGTGCAGTCCAATGTACCAGCAAAAAACGCGCTCTCGAAATGATCAGTGAAATCGTCGCAGAGCATACCGGACAAAATTCAACCGAACTTTTTGAATGCATGCTCAGCCGTGAAAAAATGGGCAGTACTGGCATCGGAAATGGAATAGCCATTCCCCATGCTCGTATGCAATCAAGTGATAAAGCCGTTGCGGTACTTTTACAATGTGAGAGTCCGATTGAATTTGACGCAATTGATAATCGTCCAGTTGACGTGTTGTTTGCTCTTCTTGTTCCCGACGCACAATGCAAAGAGCACCTAAAAACACTTTCATGCATGGCTGAACGTCTGAATGACAAACTCGTTTTAAAGCAGCTTCGTAAAGCACAATCCGATCAGGAGCTCTACGACATTATGATCAACAGGTAATCAGGCTATGCGTTTAATTGTAGTGAGTGGCCAATCTGGCGCAGGCAAAAGCGTCGCGTTGCGCGTGCTCGAAGATTTAGGCTACTACTGTGTCGACAATCTCCCAGTGAATCTATTGAGTGTCTTCGTTCAATCAATTCAAGATAGCAAACAGAATGTTGCCGTCAGTATCGATATTCGCAATCTTCCCACTGAACCCGCACTCGTCAGCGATGTCCTGCAAAAATTAAAGCAAGATACCGATGTGAGCGTGCTGTTTCTTGATGCGAACAAAGACACACTACTCAAACGCTACAGCGAAACACGCCGTATACATCCGCTCTCCCTCACGCACGAAAATACTTCGCTTGAACAAGCCATCGAAAAAGAAAAACAAATTCTTTCTCCATTAAAAGAACACGCCGATCTTATTATCGATAGCAGTAACCAGTCATTACACGAATTGAGTGAAAATGTACGACTGCGTGTTGAAGGCCGTGAACGCAAAGACCTAGTCATGGTATTTCAATCCTTTGGCTTTAAATATGGCTTACCAAGCGATGCCGATTATGTCTTCGATGTGCGCTTTCTTCCCAATCCACATTGGCAACCCGACTTACGCCCACTCACCGGATTGGATGCGCCAATAAAATCATTCCTTGAAGGCCATCAGGAAGTCATGGAGCTGAAACAACAGGTTCAAAAATTCATTGAATGCTGGTTACCGATGCTAGAAAAAAACAATCGCAGCTATCTGACGGTAGCAATTGGTTGTACCGGGGGTAAACACCGCTCTGTGTATCTAACCCAACAGATCGGCGAATATTTCGCGCAAATGGGACATCAGGTACAAATCCGCCACACTTCATTAGAGAAAAACTTACAGGATTAATGCATGCCGCAAGAGAGTAAAACAGTTCTTATTGAAAATAGACTTGGCCTTCATGCTCGTGCGGCAGTAAAACTGGTAGAACTCGCTCAATCGTTTAAGTCTATACTGACGATTCAAAACCACGAAGGTAAACTGGCGACTGCCGATAGCGTAATGGGGCTATTGATGCTCGAATCCGCGCAAGGCGAACACGTCACGATTCATGCCGAAGGTGATGATGCGCATCATGCTTTGATCGCGGTTTGTCAGCTAATTCAGCACAAATTTGATGAAGATGAGTGACCATTTTCCTGCTTTAATTTTAAACACTGTTCACTTATTTCAGCAGTTAATTTGTTTTTCTTAATGCAAACTTATTAAACAAGCTGTTAAATTAAGTTACTATTCAACGCATTGTAACTATATAGAGTCAGGGGGAACCAATGGCCGAGCAAATAGAATTTGACCAAGCTCACCAAGCCCTGCAAGAAGTCAGCGATGCTTTAGAAAATGGCCGTTTTGTTCATGTCCGCCGTCAATTACAGGACATGGAACCGGAAGATATTGCTCATCTTTTAGAGGCCTCGCCACGTAAAAGCCGTGAAGTTCTTTGGCAGCTTACCGATCCAGAAGATTATGGTGAAATCCTCGATGAATTAAGCGAGGACGTGAAAGATGATCTCGTTTCACGAATGGCGCCAGAAATGCTGGCCGAAGCAACCGAAGGCATGGATACCGATGACGTGGCTTACGTCTTGCGTAGCTTGCCCGATGATGTTTCTCGTGAAGTCCTCTCTCAGATGGACGTTGAAGATCGTCAACGCGTCGAAACCGCCCTTTCGTATACCGAAGATACCGCTGGTAGCTTAATGAATACTGACGTCATCACTATCCGTGGTGATGTCGATATTGACGTAGTCTTGCGCTACCTGCGCATGCGCGGCGAACTGCCTGAAGCAACCGACGCCCTATACGTTATCGATGAAGAGAACCGCCTTATCGGTGAACTCTCGCTGACCGCAATCTTAACCACACAACCTGATATTCAAGTCGCGGATGTGATGGAAGATGCGGATGATGCGATTGAAGTCACGATGAAAGACTCTGACGTTGCCAGTTTGTTTGAGCGCCGAAATTGGGTTTCCGCTCCGGTTATTGACGAAAACCAACACCTAGTCGGTCGTATTACCATCGATGATGTGGTGGACGTTATCCGTGAAGACGCCGAGCACTCAATGATGAGCATGGCGGGTCTAGATGATGATGAAGATACTTTTGCTCCCGTTGTAAAATCTGCCCGTAAACGGAGTGTTTGGCTAGGTGCAAACGTACTTGCAGCGCTTGCTGCGGCCTCGGTCTCGAATATGTTTGAGGCCACATTAGATCAAATGGCCGCAATCGCAGTATTGATGACCATTGTGCCTTCCATGGGCGGGGTTGCCGGTAACCAAACCGTTGCTCTTGTCATCCGCGGCCTCGCTCTGGGCCACATTGGTGACTCGAACAAGCGTGAGCTGTTAATAAAAGAAGCCGCAATCGGCTTTCTCAATGGCATCATGTGGGCACTGATTATTGGGGGGATTGTCGTCGCTTGGAAAGGTAACTGGATACTGGGCGCAATTATTTCGACAGCGATGATGACGAACCTATTGGTCGCAGGTATCGCTGGAGTAACCATCCCAATCATGCTGAAGAAAATGAATATCGACCCTGCACTAGCGGGCGGTATGGCACTGACGACAGTCACGGACGTGATTGGTCTATCCGTTTTCTTAGGTTTAGCCACGATATTTATCTAAATCGCTAATTTAAATTAGCCCGATAGAAAAAGCACAGCCTCAAGCTGTGCTTTTTTGTTTCAATGACGGGCAGTGACGTGTCATTAGTTCATATTTGGCCCGAGCCATTTTTCAGCTTCCAACATATCCCAACCTTTTCGGTCAGCATAGCTTTCCGCCTGATCTTGCTGAATTTGGGCGATAGCAAAATAACGTGAATCAGGATGCGAGAAATACCAACCAGAAACCGCCGCGCCTGGCCACATGGCATAGCTACTAGTCAGTGACATTTCAATGCTCTCTTCTACATTGAGTAAATCCCACAATGGCCCTTTCTCAGTATGTTCAGGGCACGCCGGATAACCCGGTGCAGGGCGAATACCTTGGTATTTTTCACGGATCAAATCATCATTAGAGAGATCTTCATCACTTGAATAACCCCAAATTTCTTTTCGCACTTTTTCATGCAAATACTCCGCAAACGCCTCAGCCAAACGATCCGCCACCGCTTGAATCATAATGGCATTATAATCATCACCGGCGGCTTTATATTGGTCGGCCAATTCTCTTTCACCAATCCCGCCCGTCACAGCAAACGCACCAATCCAATCAAGCTTGCCACTCTCTTTCGGTGCAATGTAATCCGACAAGCAGGAGTTAAACCCTTTTGGTTTCTCGGTTTGCTGACGTAAATTGTGCAAAACCTTCGCGACCTCAGTACGTGACTCATCGGTGTACACTTCAATGTCATCACCAACACTTGCTGCTGGTAACAATGCACACATACCGCGCGCCTCAAGCAATTTTTCTCGCTCGACACGATCAAGAAGTTCATTCGCATCTTTGAACAGTCGCTGCGCTTCCTCTCCCACCTCTTCATGCTCTAAAATCGCAGGGTACTTGCCCACGAGTGACCAAGTCATAAAGAATGGTGTCCAATCGATATATTGACGCAAGGTCGCAATATCAAAATCTTTAAAGATATGCACACCCGGTTTTGCCGGTACTGGTGGCGTATAACTCACCCAATCAATCGCGACTTTATTTGCGCGGGCTCTTTCAAGCGTCACAGGACGAGTTCGAGGCTTCTTGCGACGATGTTGATCTCTTACTATTTCATAATCAGCATCAAGTTTTTCGACAAAAGCAGGGTAAAGCTCTTTGGATAGTAGCGAGGTACATACCCCAACCGCTCGTGAAGCATTATTAACGTACACTACCGGCTTATGGTAGTTCTGCTCAATCTTCACGGCGGTATGCGCTTTAGAGGTCGTTGCACCACCAATCAGCAGTGGCAACTCGAAGCCCTGCCGCTCCATTTCTTTCGCGACATGCACCATCTCATCAAGTGAAGGGGTGATCAGGCCAGACAAGCCAATGATGTCCACGTTCTCCTCTTTAGCGACTTTGAGGATCTTTTCGCACGGCACCATGACGCCAAGATCGATGATCTCGTAGTTATTACACTGCAGTACAACGCCGACAATGTTTTTGCCAATGTCATGCACATCCCCTTTCACCGTCGCGAGGAGAATCTTACCGTTCGTCGAGCCCACCTCTTTCGAAGCATTGATAAACGGCTCTAAGTGAGCAACCGCCTGTTTCATGACTCGCGCAGATTTAACGACTTGAGGCAGAAACATTTTGCCCTCACCAAACAAGTCACCCACCACGTTCATGCCATCCATCAATGGCCCTTCAATGACCTCGATCGGACGCGAGGCATTTACACGCGCTTCTTCGGTATCTTCAACGATAAATTCGGTGATCCCTTTCACCAATGAGTGCTCTAATCGCTTCTCAACCGGCCATGTTCGCCATTCTAAAGCCGAGGTATCTTCAACCTTACCCACCGCCTTATCAAGGTACTCTTGGGCAATATCCAGCAGACGTTCCGTCGAATCATCACGACGGTTTAATACTACATCTTCTACGGCTTCACGTAAGGTTTCCGGAACATTATCGTAGATTTCAAGCTGACCTGCGTTAACGATCCCCATATCCATGCCGTTTTTAAAGCAGTGGTAAAGGAATACCGCATGGATCGCTTCTCGTACATAGTTGTTACCACGGAAAGAGAAAGAAACGTTCGATACGCCACCTGAAATCATCGCATGAGGTAAATCACGCTTAATGTCCGCCACGGCTTCGATAAAATCGACGGCGTAGTTATTGTGCTCATCAATACCGGTTGCGATAGCAAAAATATTCGGGTCAAAAATAATATCTTCTGGTGGGAAGCCCACCTCATCAACCAAGATGCGGTAAGCGTTGGTACAAATCTCAAGTTTACGCTTTCGAGTTTCCGCTTGGCCAACCTCATCAAACGCCATGACAATTATTGCAGCGCCGTAGCGACGCACCAATTTGGCTTGAGCGACAAAGTTTTCTTTGCCTTCTTTAAGTGAAATCGAGTTAACGATGCCTTTGCCTTGAATACACTTTAAGCCCGCTTCAATGACTTCCCACTTAGAGGAGTCGACCATAATAGGTACTTTGGATATTTCCGGCTCCGATGCACACAGATTCAAGAAACGCACCATGCAGGCCTCAGCATCAATCATGCCTTCATCCATGTTAATATCGATGATCTGAGCACCATTTTCGACTTGCTGACGCGCCACATCGAGAGCTTCTTCGTACAACTCATCTTTAATTAGACGCTTAAAGCGTGCTGAACCAGTCACGTTGGTACGCTCACCAACGTTTAAAAACAAGGTGTCTTTCTCTATCGTTAGAGGCTCTAAACCAGACAAACGACAAGCGACGGGTAAATCAGGCAGTACTCTTGGTGTGACGCCCTCAACAGCTAGTGCCATATGGCGAATATGCTCTGGCGTGGTACCACAACAACCACCGACCAAATTTAAGTACCCACTTTGTGCCCACTCAGTGACATGCTCAGCCATATCTTCAGGTGATAAATCATACTCACCAAACGCATTTGGAAGGCCCGCATTGGGGTGGACAGAAACAAAGGTCTCGGAGATGCGCGACAACTCAACCACGTAAGGGCGTAGCTCGTCTGGGCCCAACGCACAGTTCAAACCAAAAGAAATCGGTTTTACATGACGAAGAGAATTGTAAAAAGCCTCGGTCGTTTGCCCGGATAGAGTTCGTCCAGAAGCATCGGTGATCGTACCCGAAATCATCACTGGCAATGAGTACCCAAGCTCTTCAAATACCGTATCAACAGCAAATGCACACGCTTTGGCGTTTAAGGTGTCGAATATCGTCTCTAATAGAATAAGATCAACCCCACCTCGAATGAGTGCATGGGTCGATTCTGAATACGCTTTCACCAACTCATCAAAACTCACATTACGATAAGCGGGGTCGTTAACGTCAGGAGAGATTGAACAAGTTCGGTTGGTTGGGCCTAGGACACCTGCGACATACCTCGGTCTATCGGGCGTTTTAGCTGTCCATTCATCGGCTGCTTCACGGGCAAGCTTTGCTGCAGCGAAGTTTATTTCTTCACTCAAGCTTTCCATGTCGTAATCGGCCATCGCAATGGTGGTGGCATTAAAAGTATTGGTTTCAAGAATATCGGCCCCGGCTTCAAGGTAATCGAGGTGGATATCTTTAATAAGTTTCGGCTGCGATAAAACCAACAGATCGTTGTTTCCTTTTAGGTCACAATGCCAATCCGCAAATCGTTCTCCGCGGTATTCTTGCTCTTCTAGTTTATAATCTTGAATCATGGTGCCCATGCCACCATCAATTAATAAGATGCGTTGCTTTAGTTGCGTCTCGATCTGTTGTCTTATTTTGCTTCCCACAGTACAGCCTCATTCCTTTGTGTATGACACCATCCTATCACACAATTCAAAGGAGTCTAGACGTCCAAAATGGTTAATCCCGAACGGGGCATGACGAAATAATATTTGCCATTTGCTCATCTTAGGCACAAAATTCTTATTCACAATTTGTTACACAAGAGTCTCAATATGTCCGTCTACTATACTCTTTGTTTTTTATCTGCTGCCGCGATGCTCATTGCTTTCATAAATAGCAAAATCGGCAAGATGCAAACAACCATCGCCATTACCGCAGGCTCAATGATGCTCTCATTGCTGATCTTAATTGCAGGGCAGAATGACTGGTTTCAATTGACGGAAATTGCGACTCACACCATGTCGAGTATTAATTTTGAGGATTTCCTTCTCAAGGGGATCTTAGGTTTTCTACTTTTTGCCGGTGGGCTTGGTATTAAATTACCTAACCTCAAAGATCAAAAATGGGAAATTACTGTTTTGGCGTTAGGCGCCACATTGTTTTCAACTTTTTTTATTGGCTATGCACTTTATGGCTTTTGTCTGCTTATCAATATCAAGTTTGATTTAGTTTACTGCTTGCTATTTGGCGCACTGATTTCGCCAACTGATCCCATCGCCGTCCTCGCCATCGTAAAGAAACTCAATGCTCCAAAGCGTATCTCAACTCAAATTGAGGGGGAGTCATTATTTAATGACGGTTTTGGTTTAGTGATATTTGTAACGATCTATACCATTGCATTTGGTAATGAAGCGCCGACACTCAATAGTGTGACTATGCTGTTTGTTCAGGAGGCTCTCGGTGGTATTGCTTATGGCTTGTTACTCGGATTAGTGTTCCATTATCTAATCTGCGCCACTGACGACCATTCAATGGAACTACTGTTAACGATCGGCATCCCAACAGCAGGCTACGCGCTGGCTGACATACTTCATGTATCAGGCCCTCTTGCAATGGTAGTGTCAGGTATCATGATTGGTAACTGGACACGCTATATTGGCTTTTCAAAAGAGAGTGAAGATCACCTCGATCACTTCTGGGAGTTAGTCGATGAATTCTTTAATGGGGTGTTGTTTTTACTGATCGGTATGTCGATGTTACTGTTCAAATTTCATCAAGAAGACTTCATTCTGATGGCATTTGCTATCCCATTAGTCTTAACGGGGCGCTTCCTCAGCGTATCTTGCTCTTACATCGGCTTTAAACGCTATCGAACCTACAATCCTTGGTCTATCCCTATCTTAACTTGGGGTGGCTTACGTGGTGGCTTAGCGCTCGCTATGGCTCTATCGATTCCTGCTGGTATCTGGGTGATTCCTGAAAAACAAATAGATGTTAGAGAGATCATCTTGGTGATGACATACGCAGTCGTGGTTTTCTCAATCCTAATTCAAGGCTCAACGATTACACCTATGATTGAAAAAGCTAAAAAGGCAGAAGCGAAAATAGAATCATAAACCACATTAAAAACACAAAAGGCAGCCGAGGCTGCCTTTTTTATTGTCTTCGATTTGTTCGCATTAAGCCTTAGATAGCTTTTGGATCATCATAACCCAAAAGCTCTAAACAGTCTTAACGCTCTACTTTATCAACAATCGGTTTCGCCTTGCTGGCCTGCTGTTCATTTAAAGCGCGACGAATGCGCATGGTGATAAAACCCAGTAGCGCAGTAGCAAAAGTGATCACTGGTGCTGCCATTAATGCCATCGTCACCAATTTACTGATATTTTCAGGTAATAGAGGTAACAACATACCAAATGAGCACAACAATAACGTCCATAGAATCGCACTTAACCATGCAAAATAATGGAATTTATTCACTTTATTCGCACGCATACCCATCATCAGCGGCAATAGAGAACGCACAACTGGTACAAAACGCGCACAGAATAACGCGACTAACCCATGCTTACCCAAAAGCATATCGACTTGCTGCAAACGCTTTTGTGGAACCGCATTCACCCAACCTTGAACCTTAGGTAAGCGATTCAGTAGACGCCCCTGAACATAAGCAGCCCAGCTTCCTGTTGCTGCGCAAGTCGCGATAATGATCAACACCAGAAATGGGTCTAATACACCAACAGCAGCTAATGTACCTGATAGCACTACGACACTATCGCAGGGAAACGGCGCTGCTGGAATAAAGCCACTTTCTAAAAAGATCAGCGCACCAACAACAAAATACACCATGGCAGCGCTGCCCGGTGTCATTAACGTCGCAAAGTCTTGATGCCACAAAGCCATCAAGACCGAAATAATTGAATCCAACATTTTTCACCTCATAAACAGAACAGATTTTTATTAGCCAATCTGCAGGTGATTTCGGCTATGAATGAAACGATAGATTAAATTCGTCTCATAGTGCTGTTTAACTCGATAGCCAATTACTCCACTAGATTCATCGACGGCTAGTGATAATGCACGAAACGCCAATGCGCTTAATGTATCGTTGGTTAACAAGCAATAACTTAGCTGATTTTGCCGTTCTGCAGGTTTGCCTAGATAACGGCTCAGCAAGTAGTAATGAAAGTCTTTATAATTAAGGATCGCTAATTGACGTGAGACTTGATGCTCAGAAGGCAGCCGAAGTTGATAAGCTTCCGCGATAAATTCAGGCGCATGAGGCAATAGTTGTTCATCCGTCGCATTAGTCAGCAACAGAACTAAACAAGCTGTAGAGAAAAAGCCTCTTACTCGCAACATTCAACTCCACATCAATATTTGCAGCGACATTACTACAAAACTATAAACTCTATGTGGGTTTTAGCCCCACTTGCCGATAAGTTCAATAGCGATTAACTATCGTAACCATTAGCGCCACAAAACCAGCCAATAACGGTCGTTAACAGGGCTGAAAATCAGAGATTTACGACAAAATAACAATGATATTGAGCGCATCGACGGCTTTTGCTAAGTAAAAATAGATTCAATATTTAGGCATTTTTATCAAAGTAATGATGCTCTCTAGTCTAGATTTGAAGCTTTTGAATGAGACAGGAAACAGTCAACGAAGAAGAGAAATGCGCTAGAACCTTACAGAAATTTGTTTCGACATTTTCACCAGACGTAAAAAAGCCCTGCTATTGCTAGCAGGGCTTTTTCAAATAGTGGCGGAGTGGACGGGACTCGAACCCGCGACCCCCGGCGTGACAGGCCGGTATTCTAACCAACTGAACTACCACTCCGCAGTGGCAAACTTACCGTAGTAAGCGTCCATTTTGTTTCTAGATGGTCTATCTAAAAACGAAATTTAAAGCCTGGCGATGTCCTACTCTCACATGGGGAAACCCCACACTACCATCGGCGCTATTGCGTTTCACTTCTGAGTTCGGCATGGAATCAGGTGGGTCCGCAACGCTATGGTCGCCAAGCAAATTCTTTAATTCGGAAAGCTGTCTTATGTTCTCACACACATTCAATCATGTTCTTGCATTGAGTCCTACAAAACCCCTTGGGTGTTGTATGGTTAAGCCTCACGGGCAATTAGTACAGGTTAGCTCAACGCCTCACAGCGCTTACACACCCTGCCTATCAACGTTCTAGTCTCGAACAACCCTTTAGGGCACTTAAAGTGCCAGGGAAAACTCATCTCAAGGCTCGCTTCGCGCTTAGATGCTTTCAGCGCTTATCGATTCCGAACTTAGCTACCGGGCAATGCCACTGGCGTGACAACCCGAACACCAGAGGTTCGTCCACTCCGGTCCTCTCGTACTAGGAGCAGCCCCTTTCAATTTTCCAACGCCCACGGCAGATAGGGACCGAACTGTCTCACGACGTTCTAAACCCAGCTCGCGTACCACTTTAAATGGCGAACAGCCATACCCTTGGGACCGACTTCAGCCCCAGGATGTGATGAGCCGACATCGAGGTGCCAAACACCGCCGTCGATATGAACTCTTGGGCGGTATCAGCCTGTTATCCCCGGAGTACCTTTTATCCGTTGAGCGATGGCCCTTCCATACAG
>NZ_JTKH01000022.1 GCF_000827885.1 Vibrio renipiscarius
GTAATTGGTCTGTTTTATCGTAAAGCCATTCACCTAGAACCACCTCAGCCTCACTCTCAGGGCTAGAACCAGTCGCTAATCGCTAGACTGATATTCATACTAGAATCAGCGATAACTCTGCCCTAACTGGCTGTAGTGCGATTCTGCTATGAACTAGGGTGTTGAGTCGGTTGACTGGTATCAGATGAAATTACCCTGAGAAATGCAGATAGAGTTGGAACCGTAACCGTCGACGCCGTCGGGAAACTCACTAAAAATCACTTAAAAGACCGGAGGAAGACCGGACGAGAGAAATTGGTGCAGTGATTCGGGGAAAGCTATGTTGGGGAAGTCAGGCAGAACAAGGCTTGAGGGATGATAGCTAGGTCAGTCTAGTGTGACCGACCCAGCGACTTAGGATTTTAAGTTGGTGTTGGGGTTGTGAGTTTCTGATCTGTACTTTTCGCTTTGTTCGCTGAGCTTGTGTTTTACATACTGATTGAGTACCGCAGCTATTTTTCTCAACGTATCTGGTTCCAAGATGTAAGTTTTTCCCTCAAACTGGTAGCGCCAATCAATGAACACAGTACTATTTCTTCTTAGGTCTTCAATGAAATTATCTTCTCGAAACGGGCGAGTATTAAAGTAAAGGTCTATTATCTCTTCTTGTACACTAGTATCTAAACATTGAAACAGAGCTAATAGGTTGTGACCTCCCCCCGCCTCTCTTGTTGGTTTTAATAAGGTTTCATCTATTAGATCATATGATGCACTTACAACATGCACCATCTGTTTGGTTGCTTTAAGGCTTTTCAAAAACAGTTCTATTGCAAATGAATAACAGGTTGCAATTGCAGCAGTATGCGACTCTTCTAATCCAGAGAGTGTTTCAGCAGCCAAATAGTATTCGCTTCCATGATTGTAAATCCGGTAACTAATGTATTCTTCAATAAATGGTTCTTTCTTTTTCATATGCTTAAAATCTTCAAGTCAAACAACCGAACTAGGTTACAAATCAAGCACATATTAACACTTTGATACTGAAAATCATGGAGTTAATTATGATTAAACTAACCAAAATTCAAGACCTAAGCGACCTACAAATCACCGCCATCCTACAAGAACAAGTCAAAACCATACTCACCGAACCATTTCACGATGAAGCAGAAACCCAGCAAGCATGGGATGAACTGCAATGTGAACTCTGGTTTTTAACCTCAATTTCTGACCTAACTGCTGACGGCGTCGACGGTACTGACCTCGAACTGCTAGAACGAGCATTAACCTACACCGAATTCGAGGATGAATTAGAGCCAGATATGATGCTTACTCTGAGCATCGTCGAGGATAGTGGCAAGGGGATCTATCTGCTGATGCCTAAGACATTGCTAGCTGAATTGCGTAAATATTTTTCAATAGACAATGAGTGAGATGGCAGTGATGAAATCTAAGAAATTTAAGTTCAACAAGCGCCAACTTGATTCCCTACCGCCGACGCCGTCGACGAGTCGCAGTAAAGAAACTGAGTACACCGATGAGTTATGTAGCGGCTTAAAGCTGATCGTTAACCGACAAGGCAGAAAGAGGTTCCTGTTCAGGTACACCCTACATGGGACCAAAAAATCTGTTCAGCTTGGCGAATACCCAGCAATCGACATCAACACCGCTAGGCAAATCGCTAACGACCATAAGCGAGAAATTGCACTAGGTAATGACCCCAAAGCGATGAGGGATGAAAAGCGTAACGTACTCACATTCCAAGAGTTCGCTGAGTTGCACTATCTTCCCTATGCAATGATGAACAAGCTCACCGCTAAAAGTGATGCTGGTAGTCTCAAGCTACATTTCTACCCGAAATGGGGCAAGAAGCCACTCACTGATATCGGTCAGCAAGACATTCAGAAATTGCTTGATGGATTACTAGAGGGGCGTAAGCCATCAACCGTGAACCGTCTACGTTCCTTGATCCTTCGTATGTTCAGGCTTGCAATGGAATGGGGATTCGTAGACAAGCATCCGGGACAATACATACGAAAACTCAAGGAGAACAATGTTCGTCAGTTCTTCCTAAACCGTCAGGAGGTAGCCAACTTCATTAGGGCATGCAACGAGGAACCTAATCGCACTCAGGCTAATGCATTAAAATTTGCTCTGCTAACGGGAATGCGTATCGGTGAAATAACAAGCTCAAAATGGGAGTGCCTTACCGTCGACGACGACGGCAACTGGAGTCTATTTCTACCGCATACAAAATCTGGGTTATCGAGGACAGTACTGTTAAATGATCTAGCTAAGGAGGTAATGAAAGATCAGCAAAGGTTTCAGAAGCTAAAAAATCCATACATCTTCGCAGGTGATGCAGAGGGGCGACCAATTGCTCATCCAAAGAAAGCATTTGCTCGAATCAGGAAAGCATCTGGTATTAAAGATAGCTTTCGTATTCACGACCTCAGGCATAGCTTTGCATCAATTCTGATAAATAGTGGGAATGCTACGCTCTATGATGTTCAACATTTACTAGGGCATCAGTCACCACAGACTAGTACTCGATATGCTCACTTGGCAAGTTCAAGGCTGAGAGAGGTAAGTGCAAATGTCGCTGAGTTGGTTGGTGATGTGAGTAATTGATAGGCTCACAAAACAGTAAATCAGCAATTTACTGTTTTTTTCGGTGAGTACTCAAATTAGGTGTTAAATCTAGAATAAAATACTAGGGGAAAACTATAGCTGAGTATGTTTTTTTGACTTAAATATCAATGTTATAACCGCAATTCTTTAACGAAAAAGAGCTAGGATACATATGAGCGAAGAACAACTAAAAGAAGAAGCTGAGTATGAAAAAAGGCTTCGTCGTCGTTTAGACATACTTCAAAAGCAATTTAAAGCAGGGAAGATCCAAATCGCGGAAGGGTTAGATGTAGAAAAAAGTCTTCTAGCTGTTCGAAAAGGTCCCGATGGTGAAGTTGACCTTAGCACTGTTGATGGAGCTGTTCGCTCTATGGCACTTGCTGTAACAGCAATGCATGACAGACAGGAGCTAAAAAAGGAAGCTTCGTTAAGTGAAATACAGAATATGTATTTCAAATTTATTGAAGATAATTTCGGTCGTTTTTATGACATGATGCTCAAGCAAAACCTTACTCCACATGATGCAGGGCGAGCCTTAACCCAAAATCAAAAATCCATCGACATGCTCTTGGCGAACATTGATGAATTCTTGGGCATAATCACTCAATTTTGGGAAGGTTTAGGGGAGATAGCTCAAATACATGTCGAAGATATGCGAGGCAATATTAAAGGCATTTTCGGTGGCGACCTCTTTCCGTCACATGATGAAAACATTGCATCAAAATGTGGCATATACGCAGACACAATAGTTCTTCCAGATCCATTTCTTAGGTCAAAACTAATATTTTCAAATTATTCAGATGAGGATAAAGCCTATTACCTCATTAAGCACGCAATGAATATTCTGCAATATAAGGAGTTGGCTTGTGCTGATCTCGAAGTACCTATAGTTGTCGTTCTTCCAGATCAATCAATACTCGAAGAGGAAGAAGGTAAATTTTTCCATTCCTTAGGCAAGGAGGATTCACTGATACATTCTGGTAAGCTGTTTAACAGAAAGTTTGAATCTTTCGAAGAAATGGTCGAGTTCGCACAAGAACTCGACACTATAGAGAGAGCCGTTGCTGAAGTAAGTGATAAAAGTAGAGTATTGTTTGATACAACCTGGACTGGGGATATCGGAACACAGCTAGCGAGAGCATTAGAAAGTAGTCATTACAAACCATTTGTAGATTCTCCCGGATTACTGTTAGCTCTAAATTCATTAGGGCGGATGAGTGTCAGTAATGAGATGCTAATTAAGTCTCGTCGGTTGAATGGTTCACCCATAATTGATGCTCCTACATCATGGCAATATTTAGTTTGGAAAATGGAATATGATGCTGAAAGGGTTGAGAATGAACTTGAATCAGAAAATCTCCATGTCGTTAAAGGACTTAATGATTTAGGTGGTGGTGATATGCAGTGGCTTGGCAACATACCTCCCGAATCATTAATTGCTATACGTAGAGAAGGGGCAATGGAAGATATTCGGAGTATTCTAGGTCAAGGAATTAATGATCTGATCGAGTCGAATCCTTCAAACTTTCACCGTAGTCGCGACAAGATTTTCGACAACTTAACTTCTGCCTTTGAAAAACATCAAAAAAATATTGATGAATTAACAGCCAAGAAATGGAAATTTGCAGGAAAAGATATTGGTTCCTGGCTAGTAGTTGGTTCGCTTGAAGTTACTGCTGCCATTACGGGGTTACCTGTTTGGGGGATGGCTACTATTGCAGCAGATCAACTCCTTGATGTTCCCAAGCTCAAAGAGATACCTCAATCAATTCGAGACTTATCTGATGAAAATAATAAACTTAAGAAGTCACCCGTAGGAATGCTTTTTGATATACATAAAAAAAGTAACCGTTAACCCGAAGTAAGCCCACACCACAACCCCAACACCAACTTAAAATCCTAAGTCGCTGGGTCGGTCACACTAGACTGACCTAGCTATCATCCCTCAAGCCTTGTTCTGCCTGACTTCCCCAACATAGCTTTCCCCGAATCACTGCACCAATTTCTCTCGTCCGGTCTTCCTCCGGTCTTTTAAGTGATTTTTAGTGAGTTTCCCGACGGCGTCGACGGTTACGGTTCCAACTCTATCTGCATTTCTCAGGGTAATTTCATCTGATACCAGTCAACCGACTCAACACCCTAGTTCATAGCAGAATCGCACTACAGCCAGTTAGGGCAGAGTTATCGCTGATTCTAGTATGAATATCAGTCTAGCGATTAGCGACTGGTTCTAGCCCTGAGAGTGAGGCTGAGGTGGTTCTAGGTGAATGGCTTTACGATAAAACAGACCAATTACCCTGATATGGTAATTGGT
>NZ_JTKH01000023.1 GCF_000827885.1 Vibrio renipiscarius
GCCGCCAGAGAGCATCAGCTCACCCGCGTCCGCCATACGACGAGCAATCGCCAACACTTCTTTTTGTGACGCTTCTACATCAGAGACTTTAATTGGAGGCATTGCGTCCAAATCATCGCGCATCATTTCACCGGCACGCTTCGACATGTTCTTAAAGATCTTATCTCGTAGGCCGTCATCCGCCCCTTTAAGCGCTCGTTGCAATACATCTTGAGGTACATCACGCAACAGTTTTTGAATGCCTTGGTCATCAACTTCGATAAGGTTTTCAAACACAAACATAAGATCTTGAATTTGCGTTGCCATGTCTTCGTCTTGATCGCGAATTTGCTCCATCAAGACACCTTCGACGTTGTTGTCCATATAGTTCATGATCTCCGCCGCCGCTTTTAAGCCGCCAATTTTGGCTGCTTGTGCGCCCGCTTGACCGGCAAACTGCTTCTCCATGATCTCGTTCAATTCAGCCAGCGCCGATGGTTGAACTTCTTCAAGGTTGGCAATTCGCATCATCAAATCAAGGCGATCACGCTCGGCAAACTGCGACAAAATTTCAGCTGACTGATCCGGATCGAGGTAAGAAAGAACAATGGTTTGGATCTGTGGGTGTTCGTTAATGATGATGCTTGCAACTTGGCGAGGGTCCATCCACTTTAATGAATCGAGACCCTTTGAGCCGGTACCCAATAAGATTTGGTCCACCAAGTTATTCGCTTTATCTTGGCCTAACGCAGCAACCAAGGTATTACGCATGAAGTCTTCACTGCCCATGCCAATGTTGGTGTATTTTTGAATGTCTTCCAAAAAAGCACGGTGCACAGCGCCCACTTTGTCTTGGCTTAAATCGGCCGCGCGAGCCATGGCACTGCCGACTCGTTGAACTTGCTTGGGCTCGAGATGGCGGATAATACCCGCCGCATCTTCTTCGTTAAGACTGAGCAACAAGATTGCTGCTCGCTCGTCACCAGGAATCGAAGAGATGTCGATGCTTGATTCAACGATCTCTGTGCTTTGATCCTGAGCTATGATTTCATTGGCCATCTTTCATCCAGTTCTTCACTACTTGCGCCGCTAATTCTGGTTCATTTGCCACCAGAGCTCGCACCGCTTTTAATACGTCTTCATCTTTATGCAAGTTTGGTAAGTCGATGCTTGAACCAAACTCGAACAATTCACCGCCATCAAGATCACCGCCAATTAGGCTCGTTTCACCATCCGCGCCGATTGGCATACCATCAGGGCCATAAAGTTGCTCATCATTGTCCGCAGCAGGATTAAGTAATTTCTTCATCGCTGGACGAACCAACACAATCACGACAATCGCAACCACCAACACACTGGCGAACCAACGAACCCAATCGTTAAAGTTTGGATGTTCCCAAATCGGGGATTCAACCACACTTTCCACTTCCGGCAGCGCAAACTGCATGCTGAGGACATTCAATAAATCGCCGCGATTTTGGCTAAAGCCCACAGCACCAATCAGCAATTGGCGGATAGCATTTAACTCAGACTCCGCAAGCGGTTGATAAGTGGTTTCCCCTGTTGTCGGGTTTACCACTGGTCGATTTTTAATGGCAACCGCGACGGTTTGACGATTAACGACACCCGTTTGGCGACGTTCGTGGCTGATCGTCGTATCCAACTCAAAGTTACGTGTCGCTTCTTTATGCACTGAACCTTGGCCCAGAATGCTGCCATTTTTCATTTGCGCGACGTCTTGAGGAATCGATGCATCTGACGGGGGTTGATTGCTGAGCGCCCCCGGAACACCGGCGACCACGTTGCCGTTGTTATAATCTTCCAGCGTATATTCACTGCGGGTCGATTGAGTATTCGGATCAAAACTTTTGCGGGTCTGCTCGACCGCGCTGAAATCCAGTTCAATATCAACTTGCGCCGTGTAGTTACCAAAGCCAAGAATCGGGATCAATACCGAGTCAATTTTCTCACGTAATGCCGATTCTTGTTTACGCTCAAGTTCATGCTCTTTACGACGCGCCATTGAGGCTTCATCTTGCGAACCTGAACTTAATAAGCGGCCATGTTGATCTGTCACCGTAATGCGATTGGGCGTCATTCCTGGCACCGCACTAGAGACCATATCAACGATAGAATCCACTTCTTCCTGCTTGAGATTATTACCACTTTTCAGCGTTAAAAATACCGATGCAGAGGCCTCTTGATTGTGGCGGACAAATACACTTTGCTTGGGTAGCGCAAGAAGAACACGCGCTTTACGCACTTGTTTCATTTCTTCTATTGCTTGAGATAACTGACGCTCACGACTGAGTTTGAGACGCTCTAACTCTAAGCGTTGGGAAACACCAAACCCCATATCTTGCAGCAAGATATCGTCACCTTCTTCCGTGGCCTGATTTAGGCCAGCACGAGCAAGGTTAAGTTTGAGTCCACTGTATTCGTTGACCGGCACCATGATGGTATTGCCATCTAACGAATAATCTTGTTTTTGCGCATCCAAATAATCCAGTACTGGGATCAGTTCTTCTGTTTCATAGGCACCAAGAGGGCGCATTTCTGGTTCTTTCACCCAGAAAAACAACATTACGATTAAGGCGACACAGATAGAAATCGACAGCACAAGCACCACTTGGCGCATTAAATCAAGATCGCCAACGGCTAAATCAAATTTTGAGCTACTTTTTTCATCAAGATCGGGATTTTGGCTTCCGCCATCGATTCCACCATGACCAATGAGGCCATTGTGTGACGACTCAGAAAGAGCCAAATCTGTTGATTGGTTTGAATTAGACACAGAGACTACCTAACCTACACTGGCATATTCATCAATTCTTTATACGCTTCAACAAGTTTATTGCGTACTTGAATCGTGGCTTCAAAAGCGACACTCGATTTATTTCTTGCGATCATCACATCAGAAAGAGAGACGTTATTATCGCCACTATCAAATCGAGTTTGTAAGTCGCCAGAGGTCTTAGACAGGCTATTGACATTATTGATGGCATTAGTCAACAGATCTTTAAAATCTGCTCCAACAGTGTGACCTGTTGCGACGGGTTTAGCGCTAGCAGCGTCCAACATCATGGCCTGCATTTCACTATTAAATCCATCAATTCTCATTACTACCTCTACTGTCATTTTTTTGACAAGTGACTGCGTTACATTACTGACGCAGCAAAGAATATGCCACGCGCCATTAATTCTACGAAAATAGCACGTTAGTTTGGAATATCAATCCCTGCATCGCGCATTTTTGCGAGCTTGTAACGTAAAGTGCGTGGGCTGATCCCAAGCTTATCCGCCATTTCTTTTCTGCGGCCCGAGCACTCAACTAAAGTTTCAATAATAATGGCGTATTCTTGATCCCTTAGTTCATTTCCAAGCCCCGTATTTGCCGGAGAAACTCTATCGAATTCAACTTCGGCTACCGGCTTGATCGTCGGCGCTGAAATCGTACAATTTTCGACAACTTGCTGCAGACTTGTCGCGTCTTGCCAATCGAGCCCTTCAAGTAAAATGTGCTCTCCGCCAATATCACCGTTTTCACTTAGAATCAGGGCGCGTTGTACGACGTTATCGAGTTCGCGTACATTACCAGGCCATGGGTAGCACAGCAGTTTACTCAACGCTTCATCGCTTAAACTCGGGACTGGCATCCCCAGCTTTTGGCAGTTGCGCTCAACCAAGTGACGAGCAAGCGGCTCAATATCGCCTTTGCGTTCACACAGTGCTGGCCAAGTTATTGGGAAAACATTTAGGCGGTAATACAAGTCTTCACGAAAGTGGCCTTCCAATACGTATTGCTTGAGATCGCGGTTACTGGTCGCCAAGACACGTACATCTAATTTGATGCTTTTTCGGCTGCCCAAACGCTCCACTTCGCGCTCTTGCAATACGCGCAATAACTTCACTTGTAAGCTCAGATCCATCTCACTGATTTCATCAAGTAAAATGGTGCCACCTTGTGCTTGCTCAAACTTACCTGGACACGCTTGTACCGCACCGGTAAACGCCCCTTTTTCGTAGCCAAACAGCGTCGCTTCCAGCATGTTGTCAGGAATGGCGGCACAGTTAATCGCCACAAAAGGGCCCGCTTTACGGTTAGAGGCGTTGTGAATGTAGCGAGACATCACTTCTTTACCTGAACCACTCGGCCCCAAGATCATGACGTTGGCGTCTGTTCGTGCCACTTTGTCGGCTAAAGCCAACAGTTTTAAACTTTTTTCATCAGCGACGATCGCATCGCCGTTATCGTCCGATTTCACGGGCGCGTAACGACTGACCATATTCAAAAGTACTTCTGGCGCAAACGGCTTAGCCATGTAATCGATCGCGCCGTCTTTCATCGCCGAAACCGCGTCTTCGATATTGGCATACGCTGTCATCAGCAGTACGGGTAAATTAGGCCAATGCTGTTTGATATTGCGCAGTAGGGCAAGACCACCCATCCCAGCCATTTGCACGTCTGAAACAACAATGTCGACAGCGTTCGATTTTAGTTTCACCAGCGCATCTTCAGCACTGTCTGCTTCTAGCCATTCGTAGCCAGCAAGCGCTAAGGTGTCCACTAACGCTTCGCGTAGACCTTCATCATCTTCGACAATAAGTACCTTGCTTTGAGCCATGTTATTCTCCAGTCGTGACTGATTGGTCAGGTTGTTGGGCATTTTCTAACGGTAAACACATCGTAAAACACGCCCCATCCCCTTCCTCTGATATGAGTTCAAGCCGGCCATCATGCGCGCGACTCACCATTTGTACTACGGCCAAGCCAAGGCCAGTGCCTTGAGAGCGCGTCGTGAAAAATGGCTCCATGATTTTTTGCTGTAGTGCTTGAGGTACACCCGGTCCACTGTCTTGAACCGAAATTTTTAATTCGTTATTGACCGGACGAAAAAACACATCGATTTGCGATTCCTTGCCGGCCATTTGTATCGCATTCATCACTAAGTTACTGAGCGCCGAGGCAATCGCATTCGCGTTACCCATTAAGCGCGTCGAGGCTTCTTCCACCTCTAAGCCGTAATCAATCGCATTATTTTTGAGGGCGCTTTCCACCATTGGGGAAAATTCAGCGACTAAATCTGCGATGGTAAAAATCTTAACGACTTTATTGTCGCCCCCCTTTGCAAACAACAGCATGTCATTCACCTGCTTTTCTAAATCTTGCAGGCGATCGACTAACTTACTTTGAAAGCGCTCTTTGGTGGCAGGCGGTAAGTTGGGCGTCGCAAGGTTTGAGGCGTACAACATGGCGCTTGAAAGTGGCGTGCGAACCTGATGAGCTAATGAAGCGACCATCCGCCCTAAAGAAGACAAGCGCTGCAAATCACTCACGCGCGATTGCAATAAACGCGTTTCCGTTAAGTCGGTGATCAAGATAAGTTGCCCAGTCGCGGAGGCTGAGATCGCTAAACGCACTTTTCGTCCATTACGCAACGAAATCTCATGACCATCATCTTCACGTGGCGCAAATGCCCATTGGATGACTTCAAACCACTTGTGGCCTACGAGCGGTACTTCCAATAACCGCTCCGCTTCTGGATTGACTTCACGCACCACGCCTTGGGTGTCGAGCAATATCACCCCTGCTGGCATCACATCCAGCACTTGTTTGTAACGCTCAACTTGTTCTTCTAGAGATCCTAAGTAGTTATCCATCTGCTTTTCGCTGTCTGCCGTTTTTTTGCCTCAAATACTACAATGGCCTAACATGCAAAATACACGCCAGGCCATTAATTAATATTATCAACAACTTAACCTTTAGTCATTATTTTGACATTAAGGAATTCGCACCGCAGATTAACGCTGTAAGCTGTACTTACGCATTTTTTCCACCAGCGTTGTACGACGCATGCCCAGCATGTCTGCCGCGCGAGCAACCACGCCACCTTGCGCATCAAGCGCTTGGTTGATCATGTTCACTTCGAGTTCTGCCAACATCTCTTTCAGATTTAGCCCTTCTGGCGGCAAATCTTGTGGAGCATGCTCACTGTTCGCGAAGACGTCCAATTCATCCAGACTGAAATCCTCGGAGAAGATGTTGTGTAATACATCACGCTCTTGCTCTTCGATCGACGCCGCTGAATGGTATTCTGGTTGGAACTCAGGGATATCACTGTAACGGTATTTCGTCGGCAGATGATTCACATCGACCAAGCTGTTCGGATACAGGATAATCATGCGTTCCACTAAGTTGGCAAGTTCGCGTACGTTACCAGGCCAATCATGCTCCATAAGTGAGTTGATTGCGCGTGGTGTAAAGCAGATCGGTTGCGCGCCTTCCGCTTGCATACGAGTCATCAGTTCTTGCAGTAAGAGCGGGATGTCTTCTTTGCGATCACGTAACGCCGGCATTTCAATTGGGAAGACATTGAGGCGATAGTACAAATCTTCACGGAAAGACTCATCGCTAATCATTGAATCAAGATTGCGATGGGTGGCCGCTACGACACGAACATCCGCACGAATCGTATTATTACCCCCAACACGTTCAAAGCAACGTTCTTGCAATACACGTAACAACTTCACCTGCATTGGCATTGGCATATCACCAATTTCGTCTAAAAACAGAGTGCCGCCTTCAGCCAACTCAAAACGACCTTTACGGGCGGTGATCGCTCCAGTAAACGCGCCTTTTTCATGGCCAAAGAGTTCACTCTCTAATAGATCTGGTGGAATCGCTCCACAATTGATCGGAACAAAAGGGCCACCGCGACGAGATGAATGATAGTGAATATTACGCGCCACGACTTCTTTACCCGTACCCGATTCCCCTAAGATAAGGACATTGGCTTCTGTTGAAGAGACTTGATCAATCAAATGACGAACGTCTTTGATGCCTAGACTTTGTCCAACAAGGCTGCGAAATAGCGTATTTTTACGCGTAGAAGAAGGAACATTCACCCCTTTACGACCTAAGAAATCTTTACAGTGACGTAAAGCTTCACTCAATTGAGGGTAATTCAGTGGGTAAGCAAGATCGCCAACATAGTTGGTCATGTCTTCAGCGAAAGGAAACTGCTTATTGGCGATAAGAAGCGGTATATGGTTCGCACGTGATAGGTATTTGCTCAGTTTCACCGCTTGGTCAGGGTGCAGGATCGATCCCACAATACAACCAGACCAAACGCCTGAAAAATCTAAAGCGTCTATTTGTGCAGCATGAATGACTTCGCAAGGCTCACCAACAAAACCTAAGATAGATTCTAAATTGGTTCGCGCCTGAGCGTCGTCTTCAATAACAAGTAATTTTGCTAAGCCTTGCATAGGTGAGAATGATCGCCTTCATTAAATACTTGGAGCTGCTAAATCTATGAATATTGCGTCGATGAGTTCGAGTTGTGATTAACTGTTGTCAATGTACAAATTTCAGCAACAAAAAAAGCCACTAGGCTAGTGAGTGGCTTCTATTTTATTTGATAAAAAAAATAAGGCAACCAAGCAATTAGGCCGTGTGATATGCAGCCAAAGCTATTTTATTTAAATGCCTAATTATTTTAACCTTTTTAATGAAATGATCACAGACCCACATCTTTCGCGGTCAGGTTGTGATACTCCGCTGGGATTTGATCCCACGCCGATTTTATTTCGCGAATAATGTCGATCACATCATCAATCGGTTGCGGATCATTCTTATGATTTGCCGCGGTAATTTGAGTGATCATAAATTCGTAAAGTTGATCTAGGTTCTGGGCGATATCACCACCGTCATCCATTGATAAACAGCTGCGTAAACTGATGATAATGTCGAGCGCCTTGCCCAAACGTTCACCCTTTACTGGTATATTACCCTGCTGCATGGCTGCTTTACCTTGGATCAAGCGCTCAATAGCGCCAGCCATCAACATCTGCACGATTTTATGCGGCGAGGCCGCGGTGAGTTGGCTGTCTACCGATACCTTCTTATAAGCCTGTAATGAACCGCGCATAACTTTCCTCTTTTACAAAAACTTTTTATATTGTTGAACGGACTTATTGCCGTGTCGATATTTATATAGGGTTTGACCTATCGCCGTGGTTTTATTTTGCATCAAGGCCACGACACCTTGCGTCTGTTTTATGGCAACTTGCCACTGCTCTGTTTGTGCCAGTTGGGGGGATCCCTCAATGGCCCTGAAGAGACTCAATAACAACTGCTTTCTGTTATCGACCAGTTGCGTGATTTCTTCAGTGTTAATATTATCAAATGAAAGCTCATTCGTGATTGTGCGATCTAGATCACTTAGCTGTACGAGTTGATCATAGAAATTATCGGCTAAGTGCACTCATCATCCCCGCGAGTTGAGCCTGCATATTGCTGGTTGAGTCTTGCATCGCGCTGAATTTTGCGTGCGTGCGATCTTCTAAGCCTTCCATGCGACGATCCAATTTCACTTGATCATCTTGCAGGCGATAATTGCGTTCCACTAAGCTTTGCTCTCGGGTACGCAGCGAACCTTGACTGCCAGTAACACCATGAATGGCATCTTCTACTTTTTTGGCAAACCCTTTATTACCACCAAAGAAATCTTCTAATTTATTAAAGTTAAGGTTGATCTGGCGATCGAGCATTTCATAGTTAATTTCAAGCGCCCCTTGGCGTGTAGTGGTAATACCAAATTCGGTCAGTGATTTTAAATCTTGAGGGGCAGGCTCAACGGATTGTGAAAACACCGCTCTTAGCTTGTTGTCTGCACTGCGCATGATGCTATCCCCCGCGAGAGGCCCCGCTTGGCCTGTCACCGGATCGTGCGCCGCCAACTCTTTCGATAGCTGATAAAACTGATTGTACGCCGAAACAAATTGTTCAATATCTTCGCGCACACCTTGGCGATCATATTCGATGTCAATTTCTGATGCTTCTTTACCAGGCTGAGTACGGCCTTTTAACGTTAAGTCGACACCGTCAATCGCGTCTTCAATCACGTTGTTATTACTGGATAATTGTGCCACGCCATCCAACAACACTTTAGAATCTTGCGCTGCTTGTACTTGGCTCATACCTCGATAGGTATCAAAAGAGGTTTGCGCCATTTTTAAATCGTTTTGGGCTTGCTCGATACGCTGCAAATAATCTCTTTGCTCAGGCGCTAACAGGGCCATTTTAGCGTGTTTGGCTTGTGCATCGTCCATGTCGCCGCCGGCTAAAGCCGCATCGATATGATCCATTTCATCTTGATGCGCCGCGGCAATCACGGCTTGCTCTGCCGCTAATTTTTGATCCAATGCCGCTTGCGCTTCTTTTGGCGTAACATATGAATCCGTCAATGTGCCCGAAGCGGTGTTATTCCAACCCGGAACCTCCGCGGATTTTTCCCGCGCTTTGTCATCCAGTTCTGGTTCTGGCTCCCAATAAGAGTCCAGTAACGTGCCTGATGCGGTCTCTGTCCAGCCTGGAATTCGGTCTTCTGGTTTGATGTACTGGTTGGCGGTTTGACCCGCCTTTGCGGCAGCAGCAAGCGCTTTTTCAGAAATGGGATTGGTCGGGGTGACATCTTTTACGGCATTCGGATCGACAATGCTTGCCGCTTGTTTAGTGGCATCGGCAATTTCTTTGTCAACAATCTTGGCCGCGTCGATATTGCGCTGCGCAATTCTATCCGCGACCAACTGCTCTTGCGGTGTCAACGGGCTCAGTAATTCCTGCGCGGTTGCGCGAGCTTTTTCAAGATCAGAGACTCGTTGTTCCAATGTTTTGTATTCAAGACGCTTAAGGGCATTATTCGGCGCGGTCGTTTCTACACTCATGCTCACGCCATTTTCCTGACCAGAGTGGTCAGAAGCGACAATCAATCGCGGTCCATTCACATCATTGATGATCGAAGAGCGAACCCCGGGGTTGTCTGAGCTACTATTAATGCCTCGCACCACATCCGACAGCGTCGAGTTTTGTTTTACATCAACCTCAAACGAACGCTTACCCATCGCGATGCGTAGCTTGCCTTCATCAAATTTTTCATTACGATCAAAGACATCCGATGCTACTTTATGGCTCTGTGCCAATTGTAACACATCGACAGAGTAACGACCTGCGATCGCCTTTGTTGTCGCTGTCGCAGAGACAACCGCGTCATCCGACGTATCCACTTTTCTTGCCGAAAACGCATTCTCATGACGAAAACTTGCCATTAAGTTTTTCATCGTATCCAGCGACTCTCTAAGCCGACCGTAGGCACTAACACTGGATTCAATTTTGATCTGTTCATTGTAGATACGCTGCTGCTTGGGGGCACGCTCTGCATCCACAATTTTACCGACCATGGCATTGATATCCATGCCAGAATTCATCCCTACCGGGCCAAAACTCATTTAACTCACCTCAAAAATACGATTACACCTTGTCAATCAACAACCCTGAAGAATAACGAGCGGTTTGTTCTCTCAGGCGTCGCAAGACTTCTAACATCTCTTCATCAGGGATCTGGCGAATAATATCCCCAGTGCTCTCTTCATAGATGGTAACAACATCACGTCCGGATTCTTCATCAACCCGAAACGATAAACCGGTATTCACGGTGGCAATAAATTCATTCATTTGCTCCACCACTTTCTCACGCTCTTGTTCTGAAAGTTGCTGCGTGACTTGCACCGCTTCCATGGTTTGTTCAACCTGGCGTGAGGCTAACTGATTTAACTCTGATGCAACGACCTTCTCTGACAAAGAAGGCAGCCCTTGCGATTGTCCATATTCAGAAGCAATTTTAGTGCCATTTGTTGAACTGTAGGACTGAATGTTCGTTACGTAGGGTGGCATCTCCATAACAATCTCCTTTTCCCCTCCTTGTTCCATTGAATATCGGGGGAACTCTCCATGAGTAGATCATAAGCACCAAGGCATCCATCGGATTGCATGCCTTAGAACCAAAAAAATCCAGCCTAAGCTGGATTTTTATTTACTCGAACAATTAGCCTAGTAGGCTTAGTGCCGCGTTTGGCGCTTGTTTCGCTTGAGCAAGAATAGAGCTTGATGCTTGAGAAAGAATTTGCGACTTAGTCATTGCCGTTGTTTCTTTCGCGAAGTCTGTATCTTTGATACGGCTCTTAGATGCGTTTACGTTTTCGTTGATGTTATCAAGGTTGTTGATCGCATGGTCGAAACGGTTTTGGAATGCACCCAATTCTGCACGGTGGCTATCAACACTCTTAAGCGCAGCATCAATCACTGCCACTGAGTTTTGCGCACCGCCCACGGTTGTTACATCAATGTCGTTAACCGTTTGAGCAACACCCGCAGCCATACCTAACTCAGTAGCTAATGTACCAGTGAAAGTAATCGCACCTTCTTTACCATCTGTGAACATCTGTAAGCGACCATCTTCGTCAACAGAAGCTTTTACCATATCGGTTTGGCCGTTGATGTAAGTCGCTAACTCTTCAATGTTGTCGCCTTCTTTAGCGATAATAGTAATAGCCGGTGCATCATCACCCGTTCCAGCAGTAATGGTTAATGCTTTGTCCGTACCTACTACGCTCCAGTCGCTGGCTCTTGGCGCGCCACCTTCTGGTGGTGTTTCTTTAAACACAGTGCCACCCATGCTAGCGTCGTCGCTGCGCATGTTGTTTAGCGTTAACTTAACGGCTTCACCGCTGTCAGAACCAATTTGCATTGATTTAGAAGTAAACGTGCCGTTTAAAAGCTTATTGCCACCGAAAGAGGTTGTCTCTGCAATACGGTTCAACTCATCGTTTAGTGAGGTCACCTCTTCTTGGATTGCAACACGATCTGAATCAGAGTTAGAACCATTTGAAGATTGTAGCGATAGGTCACGCATACGTTGCAGGATGTTCGTCGTTTCGTTCATCGCGCCTTCAGCGGTTTGAGCGATAGAGATACCATCGTTCGCGTTACGTACAGCAACATCTAGACCGCGACTTTGTACATTCAAACGGTTTGAAATTTGTAGACCCGCAGCGTCATCTTTTGCGCTGTTGATTTTAGAACCCGATGATAGACGTTCCATTGACGTTTGTTGTGCGCTTGTCGCTTGGTTAAGGTAGCGCTGAGCTGTCATTGCTGAAACGTTAGTATTTACATTCACTGCCATGGTGTATTCTCCAATTGATTTTCCGATGTTTCCGGCTTCCGACGTCTCGGAAAACCAAGTAGTTCTCTCAAAGTTACTTTTATTAACGGCTTGGTTTTGAAAACCTTTAGAAATTATTTACGTTTTTTTTGAAAAAAATCTCTTTCGCTCACTAAGTGTGATAAAGCGGATAAAACCCATAAAAAATTGATTTTTTTACTCAAGCTTTACTCGCGATGGTCGATAACACGAACTTTTTGATTTTGCCTATATACGCACGCTCATCGGCAGAGCCTTACGCCAATAGTGTCAACGCTAGATTGGGTTGTTGTTTGGCCTGAGCAAGAATGGAAGTACTCACTTGCTGCAAAATTTGTTGTTTGACCATTTGCGTGGTTTCTTTGGCATAATCCGTATCTTTAATTCGGCTGTTCGAGGCTGAAAGGTTCTCGCGAACATGACCAAGATTATTGATCGAATGATCAAAGCGATTTTGCATCGCTCCGAGTTCAGCGCGGTGGCGGTCAACAAACTCTAGAGCAGTATCAATGACTGAGACGGCGCGCTGCGCACCGCCAACTTGGGTAATATCCAAGCTATCAACCGACTCATATCCCGTTAAATTCATTTGCAAGTGATTGGCGAGACTGCCAGAGAAAACAATCGAGCCTGAGGTTTCCTTGCCCGCCATATAGATCTGTAATCGACCGTCTTCATTAACGGAAGCGGAGACTTTATCGGTTTGACCATTGATATAGGTGGCCAATTCTTCGATATCATCCCCGATTCGAGCTTCTATATGAATGTACGCTTGTTGCCCTTTCGCATCAGTAAAAGAAAGATTGAATTGACGATTCTCCGCACCGACTTGCCACGATGCATCCGCTTGAGCCCCTGCGAGATAGCGAAAGCCTCCCATTGCGAGAGTATCGGTACGCATATTATTCAACGACACCTGTACCGCTTCACCAGAACTGGCTCCGATCTGAAACGCCGCCTCTTTAAACGTACCATTCAGTAATTTTCGGCCACCGAACGCCGTGGTTTCCGCAATGCGATTTAACTCATCATTCAACGCGGTCATTTCTTCTTGCAAGGCTTGTCGGTCAGAATCACTATTGGCACCGTTAGACGATTGCAGTGAAAGATCGCGCATCCGCTGCAAAATACTGCTCGACTCGCTCATCGCGCCTTCTGCCGTTTGCATAATCGAAATACCATCATTGGCATTACGCATCGCCACATCGAGGCCACTCATTTGGGCTTCAAGTCGATTGGATATCTGCAACCCTGCCGCGTCATCTTTAGCACTATTGATACGACTTCCCGAGGAAAGCCTCTCTAAAGACTGGTTCAACAAGTGAGTGGCGTGGCCTAAATGACGCTGCGCGGTCATTGCTGAGACATTGGTATTAACCGTAATCGTCATAACATGCATCGCCTTTTATCGGTATTGTCTTTTTATCGGCGAGCCTGAGGAATCTTTAATTTTTTTGTTATTTGAGGCATCGCAGGCATAAAAAAACCGAGCAACGACGCTCGGTTTTCAATACATCACGCCAGGCTGATGCGTGCTGACGATTTCAACTGATTCTGTTTAGACTGAGTGTGACTACTCAGGCTTAATCGCTAGACGTTGCAGCATTTCTTGGCTTGGCGCGAAGAAGTACGCACCGGTTACCGCATGAGTAAAGCGAAGCATCTGGTCAGTTTTACCATCCGTTACACCGTACATGCTTTCTAACATGGTTTTGAAATTGTGTAGCGTGTTGCAGTAAGCAATGAATAGTAGGCCATGTTCACCACTTGCGCTGCCGTATGGCAGGCTATGGCGTACAATTTTCAGGCCTTTTCCATCTTCTTTGATATCAACGCGGCCAACATGTGATGCGGCCGGTACATCGTCTAATTCGATCGAATCTGGCTTAGTACGACCAATCACTTTTTCTTGTGCTTGAACACTCAAACGATTCCAAGCAGGCAAGTTATGGATAAAGCGTTGAACCATGACATAGCTGCCACCCTCAAACTCGCCTTGTGGGATAATCGCGACTTCGTGACGCATCCCTTCTTTCGGGTTTTCCGTGCCGTCGATGAACATGGTCATATCGCGGGCATCAAGATAGCGGAAACCCGCCGTTTCATCGATAACTGTTACGTCGTCAGCAATCGCCGATAATAGTTTTCTTACCACGTAAAAATGCAAATCAGGGCGTGAAGAATGCAAATGCACAAGCACATCGACATCACTGGTTGGCGCAACAATATCGCCTTCACCCAATGATGGAAACTCAATTAATTCAGCCGGCATCGCTTGGTTAAGCTGCCCCCAAAAACCATGGGTAAATGCGATAGAAACCGAAAGATTCGCATTCGCTTGCTGCTGATTAAGCTCTTTGATTAATGCTGGCAATGCTTGTAGTTCTGTTAAAACTCGCTCCGCATTTTGGTGTACTTTCAGCTGAACGTATTGCGCAAATGGTTCGGCCTCTGGAAGAATGGCCGTTTGAGACTGTAGCATTATAAGCTCCTGATTATCTTATTTGTTCTCAGTGTAATAATAATTGAGGTCACGTCGTTGATTGGGATCATTCGTTCGCTATTCCCCTTCGCCTGCGGGGATCTTAAAACAATCTCTTACGGTTTTACTTTTGAAAATGTAAATACAAAACCACAAGAGCAGCAACATGATTAAGCCGTTTGCCCAGCTGAACGCGCCCGCTTGTAAATAGACATGATACACACTTTGCATTAATTGGCTTGCGGCCGTTATTAAGCTGATAGGCTTACCCCAAGAGACAAATACGCAAGCCCATCGACGCTCTGGGGTGCGTAAACTCACTAACCACATTAAAGCGATACTTGGAATGCCCATGATCAGTCCTAAATAGAGCATATCATGGTCAGGGTAGACGTAACTTAATATGGTACTGCCGCTCTCTCGGCTCGCACCTGCGACCACAAAAACCACCCAGGCTTTTGCTAATAGCATCCAGCCAAGCCAAAGCCACTTTGGTGCATTAAGAAAGCCGTTTTTATCGTATTGTTCGATTGTGTAATGCACAGAAAAAAGCTATTTGAAATAAATGGGGGTTCACTTTATACCATGTAGCTCCACGAGCTAAAAACATATTTGCCGCATTAGTCATGCAATGATTGGCTCTGGTGATCCTTAACGTAAATCTGGACTCCTTTGGGCCGAGAATATGACGCAATCGCATGACGCGCTCTCTAAAGTGAATAAAATACAGCCTGGTCGCAAAACCACCAAACAAATACAAAAATCCAGCAATTGCATTATTAATCCACTGCTCATGTACTTTACATCGTCATACACTGCTCATTCAACGTGTTGCATTATCACACAGTAAGGAGTATTACGTGTCGCACCTTTCCTTAGACGGCTACTGGCAATTATCATCACCTCAACATGCGCATATTAACGTGCCCTGCGCATTACCGGGTGATGTTCATTCCGCGCTCATCGCAGCAAATTTGCTGCCACAACCCTACTTTGGCTGTAATGAACAGCTTATTCAGTGGGTGGGTGAAAGTGAATGGTTACTTACTCGCGAATTCACATTAGAGCAGCACCAACTTGATGCGAGTGCGATCGATTTATGCCTGTCGTTTGTTGATACTATGGCCACCATTTGCATCAACGGTAAGCAAGTCGTGACATGCAGTAATATGTTCCGTCTCTATCACGTTGATATTCTTCCCTTCCTTAAGCCAGGTATTAACCACATCAGTATTGCACTAGACCGCAATGATGAAGAAGCCAAACGCCGCGCTGAACGCCTTCCTTTTCCTGTACCTTGGGCGGTAGGTAACAATCAAATCCCACACATGAATACATTACGTAAAACCCAATGTCATTCTGGTTGGGATTGGGGAATTTGCTTGTTATCAACTGGGGTATACCAATCCATCATTTTGAAGGAAGTGTATGCCACTCGATTACACAATCTATCCACACAACAAAACTGGTTAAATAATGGTGATTGTGAGGTCACCGTGAACATTGATTATGAAACAATGCTCGAACAGTGCGAGAGCACGCTTGAAATTGAGTTTAATCAACAGCGATACGCTATCAACATCACCCCAGAAAGCATTGGTAAACATAGCGTTAGCAAAACCATTACGGTGATCAACCCGCAACGATGGTGGCCTGCTGGATATGGTGAACAACCGCTGTATTCCTTAACGGTCACCCTTAATAACCACACCATTGAAAAACGATTAGGCTTACGTGAACTGCAGTTAGATACCCAGCCTGATGAGATTGGCAGCGCAATGACTTTTGTTGTCAACGGCAAAGCGATAACGGCCAAAGGCGCAAACTGGATCCCACTCGATGCATTGCCGAGCCGCCAAACACCTGAGCGTTATCGTCAACTTCTTGAAGATGCAGCCGCTGCCAACATGAACATGATTCGAGTTTGGGGTGGTGGCATGTATGAGCATGATGTTTTTTACGACTTATGCGATGAGCTAGGGTTATTAGTTTGGCAAGATTTGATGTTTGCCTGCGCGCTCTACCCATCAACGGCTGAGTTTTTAAAAGATGTTGAGCTTGAAGTTCGTGATCAAGTGAAGCGCCTTGCCGACCACCCATCGCTGGCGTTGTGGTGTGGCGATAACGAAGTCATTGGGGCGATTGGTTGGTATGACGAGTCCAAAAATAATCGTGAAAAATACGTGGTGAACTACGACCGTCTTAACCGGATGCTACAACAAGTGGTGAATGAACAAGATCCAAGCCGCCGCTTTTGGGCCAGTTCACCCTGTAACGGTGAACTCGATTTTGGCGACGCATGGCATGATGATAACCGGGGTGATATGCACTTTTGGGATGTCTGGCACTCTGGTAAATCCTTTGATGCGTACCACAGCGTAAAACCTCGTTTTTGCTCTGAGTTCGGTTATCAATCATGGCCGTCATTGCCAACGATCAAAACTTTCTGTGAAACTGAAGATTGGAATATTACCTCTCCCACTTTTGAGCAACACCAAAAAAATAATCGTGGTAATAGTATTATCACTGAAATGTTTACCCGTTATTTCCGTTTTCCAACGAGCTTTGCCAATATGCTTTACTTAAGCCAAGTACAGCAAGCATTAGCGATTAAAACGGCTACTGAATATTGGCGCGCCCACAAGCAACATTGTCGCGGGATTCTTTACTGGCAACTCAATGATTGTTGGCCGGTAAGTTCTTGGTCAAGCATAGAATATACTGGTCGCTGGAAGCAATTACATCACCATGCGAAACGTTTCTTCGCCCCTGTGATGGCGACATTTATTCAGGAACCACAACAGCCATTATGCCTACATGTCGTCAATGACCATCATCAACCCATGCCGGTTACAGGACATGTCATCAAGCTAAATTGGCAAGGAAAACAACTCGACGCATGGTCAATTGATGCCACTTTAGCGGCGGACAGTAGTGATATTTTATGGCAAATAGACCAGCCACTGACAACGGAAGAATCCCAACAGGTGTTCTACCATGTCCATTTAACCGCCGAAGATGGCAGCACTCTAGAAAATGACTACTATCCGTGCCTGTTTAAATATGCTCGTTTACAAGCGGCGAATATCACCAGCGAAATAATTCAAGACAACGACGCTATTTGGCTAGAGTTAGATTGTGATTATCCAGTGTTGTTTCTCGAACCACAACTTGAATGCGATGGTCGCTTTAGCGATAGCAGTTTCACCTTATTACCGAGTGATATTAGCGGAAGAAAGCAGCGTCTAAAATATATTGGCAAGTGTGACATTGACACGATAAAAAGCAGCTTAACGCTTTATCACCTCCGAGGTACTTACTAGCTAACCACGATTAGACAAGCTTAAAATAAAACTAAATTAACCACACTTGAATTAATTTTCAGGTGTGATTAATTGCGCCAAGAACAAATTAGACATCACGCTTACTCTAATTTTAAACACAAAAACAAGATCAACATCTAGTTCATGAAATAATTAAAACCAATATAACTTTTGAGACAACCATCAATTTAACAATAAAATAAGTAATTAATAATTCATTATTAATCCAGCATTAAACGTCGATACTCATAATAAGGAATCATCATGAGAATAAATAAAGTCCACCGATTAGCACTAGTGATAATGGCAGCGATTAGTGCCCCTACAGCGTTTGCTGAACAAAAAAATCAGCTCACCATCGTCGCTGATTTCTATCCGACAATGATACGTAACTTTAACCCATACTTGGCAACGAACTTACGTACAACTACCGACTTTGTTTATGAGCCTCTAGTGATTTTCAATCAAATGCACGGTAATAAACCCGTCATGCGTTTAGCTAAAAATTTCTATATGTCTGATGATCTAATGCAGGTGACATTTGAAATTAGAGAGGGCGTAAAATGGTCTGATGGCAAGCCTTTTACGGCAGAAGATGTCGTGTATTCATTTCAGCTCATTCACGATAAACCAGAGCTTGACCCTAAAAGCATGGACCGTTGGGTCAAAAGTGTTCGCCAAGATGGCAATAACGTTATTTTTGAGTTGACGGAGGCGAACTCCAACCTTCCTTATGAAATCTCAACCATACCGATTGTTCCAAAACACATTTGGAAAGAGATTAAAAATCCTGAATTATTTACAAACGAAAACCCGGTGGGCTCAGGTCCATTTACAGAGATCGATACTTTTACTCCTCAATTGTATGTCCAATGTCGTAACCCAAATTACTGGGATAACGACAACCTTGAAGTTGATTGTTTACGAGTTCCACAAATTGCCAATAACGATCAGTTACTCAACAAAATCATTCGATCAGAGCTCGACTGGACCAGTGCTTTTATTCCTGACGTTGATATGATTTATGCAGATCGCAACCCAAATCATAAATACTGGTATCCAGCGGCCAGTACGCAAGCTTTTATGATGAACTTCAAATCACCACACGAAGGTAATAACGAAGCAATCAATAATATTGATTTCCGTCGCGCACTTTCTATGGTGATTGATCGCCAAAAGATCATCGATGTGGCGTTTTACGGTAACGGTATTGTCAATGATTATGCTTCTGGCTTAGGTAAGGGCTTAGAGTTCTGGGCTGACAGAGAAATTTATAATCAATACAAAGGCTTCAACACCTTCAATCTTGATGGCGCAAAAGCTTTATTAGATAAAGCCGGTTTTAAAGACATTGACGGCGATGGTTATATTGAAACCCCAACGGGTAAAAAAATTGAGATCGCGATTCAGTCCCCAACAGGCTGGACAGATTTCAATAACACCGTTCAATTGGGTGTTGAGCAACTGCAAACCGCAGGTATAAATGCAAAAGCCAAAACCTCTGATTTTGCGGTTTATAACAAAGCAATGACGAGTGGCAATTATGATATGGCCTACACCAACTACTTTAATGGTGCTGACCCATTCCGTTATTGGAATAGTGCTTATCATTCGCGCTATCAACAAGGTGCGAGCATGCCACGCTTCGCAATGCACTTCTTTAAAAATAATGACTTGGACAACTTCCTTGATAGCTTCTACAAAACAGCCAATCAAGATGAGCAAAAAGATATTGCCCATAAAATCCAAAAAATTATTGCCGAAAATCAAATTACGATTCCTGTCATGTCAGGGGTCGATGTCTACCAGTTTAATGAAACCCGTTATACCGGTTGGTGGAGTGCCGACAATCCGAAAGGACGCCCTCTTTCTTGGGCTGGTGTACCTGAGCGTTTGCTGCACGTATTAGATCTCAAACCAAAAGCATAATAAAAATCACCGCAGCACAATTTAGAGTTGCGGTGATCATTTATCGTTCATATATATTTATTAGGAATGAATAATATGGGATTCTTTTTTCGGCGATTATCTTTTTATTTAGTTGCACTCTTATTTGCTGCAACGCTAAATTTTATTTTACCACGCGCAATGCCGGGCGATCCCGTCACTATGATGTTTGCTAATGCGACAGCTCACGTGAGTCCAGAACGTATTGAAGCCATGAAAAAGTTACTTGGCTTTGTTGACGGACCTTTATATGAGCAGTATTTCTCTTACATCGCGAATATATTCACCGGTCAATGGGGGATATCAATAAAGTTCTATCCTTTATCTGTCAACGAATTATTAGGCAGTGCTATTGGCTGGTCGCTTTTCTTAACAGGTACGGCGATCATTCTATCGTTTTGTATTGGCTCAGTAATGGGGATTTTTGCGGCTTGGCGTCGCGGAAGTCATTACGACAGTTTAATCTCACCCACGATGCTGGTCGTGCAATCCATTCCCGCCGTCGTCATTGCGATGTTGGTGATGTTCACCTTTGCCATCGGTTTAGAATGGTTCCCAACAGGCAATGCTTATACCTCAGGCACGACCCCAGACTGGTCAAGTTGGGCATTTTATAAAGATGTAATGTACCACGCCGCCTTGCCATTATTGTGTGCCACTGTCAGCCAAATTGGTGGCTTCTTAATTAGCATGCGTAACAACATGATCAATCTCCTTAATGAAGACTTTATCGTGATGGCGAAAGCGAAAGGCCTTAGCGAGAATCGGGTTATTTTTAACTATGCTGCTCGTAACGCCATGCTACCTAGTGTGACCGCGCTTTCTATGGCTTTAGGCACTGCAATCAGTGGTCAATTGATTGTCGAAATGATCTTTAACTATCCTGGGCTTGGCACCGTACTACTCAATGCCATCCACGCCCGTGACTATCAGGTTTTACAAGGGCAATTACTGTTAATGACACTCTTTATGCTGTTTTTTAACTTTGTGGCTGATTTATTCATTGTGGTGCTCGATCCCCGCATTCGTAAGGGAGATAAATAATATGAAGGGTCTCATTCAGTTACTGGTGCGTAACCCAAAATCGTTAGCCGGTTTATGTATCCTAGTGGTTTTTGGTTTAGCCGCCATCTTTGCACCACTTATCACCCAACATGCACCCGATCGTGGAACTGGCAATCCCCATGAATATCCTGCATTTGTCGTTAAAGCCGCGCAAAATAACCCTGATGGCTGGATTGCAACTCACCTTGCAACGAACAAACGTACCCTCTTAATGTCCCAAGATGCTGACCATATTCTTGGCACGACTCGTATGGGCCGCGATGTATGGTCACAGTTGATCTACGGTGCGCGCACCTCCATAGCTGTCGGTCTTGGTGCTGGTGTAATGGTTTGTTTTCTCGCGACCTCTATTGGTATTTCTGCGGGGTACTTTGGCGGGAAAGTTGATGAGCTCCTGACAGCCGCAATGAATATCATGCTGGTTATTCCGCAACTGCCACTGCTGTTCATTATTGCCGCTTTTATTGGCCAAGCAGGGCCACTCACGATTGCGGTCGTCATTGCGATCACCTCCTGGGCTTGGGGGGCTCGCGTCGTGCGTGCCCAAACTTTATCTTTGCGGGAAAAAGAGTTTATTCGCGCCGCTGAAGTATTAGGCGAATCTTCATGGCGTATTATTGCGGTTGAAATTTTACCCAACCTAATGTCGATTGTTGGGGCGAGTTTTATCGGCTGTGTATTGCTGGCCATTATGACCGAGGCGAGTTTGTCATTCTTAGGTCTTGGCGATCCTAACGCGATTAGTTGGGGAGTCATGCTTTATAACGTGCAAACATCTTCATCAATGCTGGTCGGCGCTTGGTGGGAGATTCTAGCCCCATGTACCGCGTTAACCTTTATCGCGATTGGATTGTCACTGCTTAACTTTGCGGTTGATGAAATCGCTAACCCTCAATTACGTGCTCACAAAGAAGACCACAGCCCTCGTCCAATAACCATTGCTGACATGACTGACACTGAAATGCCTCATCCTGTTACTGAAAGTGGAGCGAAATAATGGCGAATCCACAAATCTCTATTCGTAATCTGTGTGTCGATTACATTACCGCAGCGGGTGATGTGCGTGCGGTCAACAATGTCAGTTTTGACATAGGTAAAGGTGAGGTTTTCGGTCTTGCTGGTGAATCGGGTTGCGGCAAGTCAACGGTCGCTTTCTCGCTAATGCGCCTGCATAAGCCGCCAGCCTATATTACCGGTGGTGAAGTGATTTTTGATGGTCACGGCGACATTTTGAAAAAAACAGACGCCGAGATGTCTACCTTTCGCTGGCGTGAAATGTCGATGGTATTTCAAAGTGCAATGAATGCGTTAAACCCGGTTCTGACCGTGGAAGAGCAATTTTGTGATGTGATCATGCGTCACACTAAGATGGACCGCAAACAAGCCATTCGCCGCGCTGAAAGTTTATTGGAACTGGTGGATATTCATCCTAACCGTCTACGGGATTACCCACATCAGTTCTCTGGTGGCATGCGTCAACGTTTAGTGATCGCGATTGCTCTGGCACTCGATCCTAAAATGATCATCATGGATGAGCCAACGACCGCCCTGGATGTCGTGGTTCAACGTGAAATTCTACAAAAAATTTATGCCTTAAAAGAAGAGTTTGGCTTTTCCATACTGTTTATCACACATGACTTGTCGTTGATGGTCGAGTTCTCAGACCGAATCGGCATCATGTATTCCGGTGAGCTCATTGAAATTGCACCATCAAAACAAATCCTCGAAGCCCCGTTCCACCCGTACACCGAAGGGTTAGGCAGTTCATTTCCACCGCTCACTGGGCCAAAGACGAAGTTAACCGGAATTAAGGGTAATCCATTAAATTTACTCGAAATACCGCGAGGTTGTCGCTTCCAAACACGCTGTAACAAAACCCAGCCAGCGTGCTTTACGACGCCAACACAATTAAGTCAGATTGAGCCTGAACGTTTCTCAAACTGCCATCTGTTTACCAAAATTGGTCAATAAATGACGTCCGAAGCCGTATTTAGGAGGCACTATGAGTAAGCCTATCGGAACACCGATCATCGAAGGTAAAAATCTGATCAAAGATTTTGCGGTGAGCAGTAATTCAATAAAAAAATCAACGATGCGAGCGATTAACGACGTCTCTTTCAAAATGTACAAGGGCCGCGGTTTGGCTGTTGTGGGTGAATCCGGCTCTGGTAAATCCACCACCGCCAAAATGATCGCCAAGATGTATCCCCCAACCGGGGGGCACATTGAATATTTTGGCCGTGACATTGAAACCATTACCAAGCGTGATGACCTGACTAAATACCGTCAAGGTGTACAAATGGTATGGCAAGACCCGTTTGGTTCGCTCAATCCTACTCATACGATTTTTCACCATCTCGCTCGCCCGTTGTTGATCCACAACAAAGTGCCCGCAGGGAATAAAAAAGAGCTTGAGCAAACCGTATATCACCTACTTGAGCAAGTCGGCCTGATTCCACCAGAAGCCACCGCCGCTAAGTTCCCTCACCAGCTTTCTGGCGGGCAACGTCAACGTGTCAACTTAGCTCGTAACATTGCGGTCGGCGCTGAGGTTGTTCTTGCCGATGAGCCCACATCCATGCTCGATGTGTCTATCCGTGCTGGTGTGCTTAATCTGATGGAAGAGATGAAACGTGAGCGTCAAATGGCGCTGCTTTACATCACTCACGATATTGCCACGGCTCGATATATCGCAGAAGACTTAGCGGTGATGTATGTCGGTCACATGGTGGAATGGGGTGATGTGGATGAGATCATTCACGCCCCTCAGCACCCTTACACCCAATTGTTGGTGTCAGCAGTGCCCGATCCAAGCAAATCGATTCATGAAAAGCTCAAAGGCAATCACGGTGAAATTCCACTTTGGACGCCAGACAGTGTGGGATGCCCGTTTGCAGGACGATGCTTACACACAACACCGAAATGTCAGGAGGCACTGCCACCTGTTACCGAATTATCAGACAACCACTTTGTACGTTGTTATCTCTTCGACTAGCGCAGAGATAAGCAGAGGAAATCAGGATGTTTCAATTAGTATTTATTCGCATTAAAGACACTGGGTGCCAAACAACAAGAACCTTACACTTGGCGATGAGTGAAGGTAAAACACTGGACGTGAATCAGGACGTTGATGGATTCAACAGTGAAATAACAAAAGCAGGATATAGCGTCGCCGATCTGCAAGACATTGGTTACTTGCTCGCGTCAACGTTCAAGCAGGCACAGACACTTGAGCTTCATATCGATGATGACGTCTTGGCCTTACATTCGCCAACAGTGTGGGCGAAGTGGGTGTCATTGGGCTTAGCGCTATCTGCGTATGACTATAAGCACAGAGACAGTTTTCATCTCGAGCCAATCATCAATGCGTTTGAGTTACAAACGGCCGAGCCGACATTGTCAGGTGCGTTTTTTGAAGGGCAAGTATTGGCGAAAAGTCAGCTTATTGCCCGTGAACTGGTGAACAAACCCGGCAACGTGATTTATCCCGAATCCTTCGTCAGTGCCGTGCAAGAACTGCCGATGGACAACACTCAATTGTCATTTTTGACTGAGTCTGAAATGCGTGAACAAGGCTTTGGAGGCCTCGTCGGTATCTCTCAGGGCAGTGACCGTGACGGCCGTATGTTGTGCTTGGATTACCATCCTGAAGGTGCACAAACGACGATCGTCTTGGTCGGTAAAGGTGTCACGTTTGATACGGGCGGTATCAGTATCAAAGGGCAACTGCGCATGAGCACCATGAAAGTCGACATGGGGGGGGCGGCAGCCGTCGTGGGTGCATTGAATGCAATAACGCAATTGCACCTGCCTGTGCGTGTTATTGGTTTGTGTGGATTGGTGGAAAACATGCCATCAGGCGGTGCGATTAAGCCGGGGGATGTGGTCACCATGTTGTCTGGCAAAAGCGTCGAAATTATCTCGACCGATGCAGAAGGACGCATGGTATTGGCTGATGTCATGCACTACGCGCAGCAAACTTACCAACCTGACTACTTGATTGATATCGCGACCCTGACGGGCGCAACGGGTGTGTCCTTAGGGAAGGCATTTGCCTCCTTAATGGGGAACAGTGACGAGTTGAAAACGCTGGCGAAGGTGGCGGGTGACAGTTGTTCTGAACCATTGTGGGAAATGCCGATTGGCACTGACCTCTTTGAAGCAGCACTGAAAAGTGATTTCGCCGATGTTCGCCATGGCAGCGAAGACGGTGATGCTGGTGCCAGTGTCGCTGCAACCTTCCTTAATCATTTTGTGTCACCCGGCCAAAAGTGGATTCACATCGATTCCGCGGCCATGTCTTTGGGTATGACACATCGCAAGATCTATCCAAAAGCGGCCTCTGGATACGGCACATTTTTGCTAACCGCACTTTGCCAACACATTGCTTCTCATACTAATAATGATAAATAAGGAAAACCCCATGATTTTGCTCGCCAACTCAGAAGCCTACCCTGGCATTGAAGAATCCGCTCGCCGCTTACAAGCTGGTGAAGAAGGGCTTCGCTCTTTAGTTGAAGGGATTAAATTAGTTGAACTCGATCCACGAGTGCGCACGGTAGGCTACGGTGGCTGGCCAAATGTGTTAGGTGAAATGGAGCTTGATGGTTCGGTTATGGATGGCGACAGCTTGCGCACTGGCGCGGTTGGCGCACTAAAAGGTTACATGCATCCAGTAGAAGTCGCGCACCATGTCATGACCGACCTGAACCATGAAATATTGGTCGGTGAAGGCGCGGCAATATTCGCCAAAGAAATCGGTGCGGTCGCGGGTGACAACCTGATTGAAGATTCCAAGCAAGTTTGGTGGGAAAAGCTCGAACAAGCGATGACGCCAGAAGAGCAAGCTGCCTTCCCGAACGTACCGCTCGCACCGTTATCAAATAACGCGACCGATCCAGAACGCGTGCGTGATACCACGGTATTTTTGAGCAGCGACATCAATAAGAAAATCAGTGTTGCGACCTCTACGTCGGGTTGGGCGTGGAAATACCCAGGTCGTTTAGGCGACAGCCCCATCATTGGTGCTGGTTCTTATGCCGATAGCCGTTATGGTGCGTGCGCATGTACGCACACCGGAGAGATGGCCATTCGCTGTTCGACCGCACATTCCGTGGTGCTATATATGAAAATGGGGATGAGTTTGGATGAAGCGGTCTATGAGGCCATTCGCGATCTCGATTACCTTAAAGACGGCTACACTGAAGGTGTCACTATTCATGCTATTGATTGCCATGGTAATCATAAAGTCGTGAGCTTGAACTGCCCTGGTAACATCACATACTGGTTCTGGCAAACCGGCATGGATAAGCCAGAAGAGCGCCAAGCTGAGGTCATTTTCACCAAGTAACGGGTCATATAATAGCAGTGAGAACAATCCCCCTACTCACTCAAACAACGATGGCGGATGTGCGTAAGCCCAGCCATCATCGTTGTCACTAAAAGCCAATATATCGGCTTTTAGTGAGTCACCACCCCTCCACTTTGGCCAGCCGTTAGCTTCTACTCCGCGCGTCATAACATGACACAATCAAAGCAAATCCGCGATTAATTAAAGATGATATCGTGCTAGGATGAGCTTATCTTTGATCCTGCGGTAAACACCTAAAATGAAAAACAAAATTATTCCGTCGCAACAAACTCAAGACGATGCAATGAGTATTGCAAAGGCCACTAAAAAGCCGGCACAAACAAAAGAACAAACCAAACTGATCGCCCAAGGTATCGAAAAAGGCATCGCGCTTTATAAGAAACAACAAAAAGAAAAATCACGCCAAGCAGATAAAGCGAAGAAAAAAGTACAGCGCACAAAACGCGTTGAAAATGAGAATCGTGACGAAGATCCACAACCCTTAACGGCATCTAAACCCAACGCAACGAAAAGCTCTATACTGCCATGGAGTCTTCTTGCTCTCAGTTGGATAGGGTTCTTAATCTATGCGTCACAAACAATGTAAATGGGTCGTTCTTAGTGCTCTATGCGCGAGCCTTCTGGGCTGCTCGGCGCCTTCGCAACAACTTGAATCAGATGCTGATACCGTACATGTAAGATTTGATAGCGGCTTTAATGCAGAAGACTGCTTTTGGTTAGGAGAAGTGACGGGAAGTGAAGGCCATTGGTATTCTTACTGGTTTTATCCCAACGACGTCCTCATTCAAGGCGCAGTCAATGAAATAAAAAACCGCGCCAAGAAACTTGGCGCGGATACGGTATACATGATATCCCCACAAGATTTTACGACCTCATTCACCGTCGTTGGCAATGCATATCAATGTCATGGTAATGACGAAATATAGACGACGGCCTAAAAGCGTGAGGAAGGCTTGTGGCGAGTAAAGACAATGCAATTTCAAATCTGCATCGATTCACTCAAATGAGAACATCGATTAAGCTCGAAAGCCCAAACTTGCCGCAATATCAGGTTCTCGGTCGGTCACCCACTGGCTGTCAAAAGGGCCCCAATCTGACAGTTGGTAATAACCATCATTGTGACGTCGACCATCTTGAACAAAAGCAAGTTCAATACCAATACCGGGTAATGCTTTAATTACATCTTGAATTGTGCGACGTGGCCATCCAGTCTGCTCAATCAATTTAGGAACATTTGGTCTCTCTAGATTTTCAACTAACAGAGCTAAATACAAACGCCTTGCGAACACAGGACTCAGTTCCATTGATACCTCCTATAAACTTCAAGGGACATTATTTCCTTTTATCCAAACCGTTTTTTGCGTTCGATCAATAACTCGCCATTCCTCTATCCCGTAAAAGGACCTTTTTTACTCACCAAAATATATAGATCACACTTTTGTTTCCCACTCCAGTTCCTGATAGGATTCATTGAACGCCTAATTTCTCGATTATTTGCGCCAATTTCGTGCCTATGTTTTGCACGAAACGTCGCGAAAATGAAAAGAAGTCAGACGATAAACTCAATAAAATAAGACAATAAAACATTGCATGCCGCTCTCGCTAGAACGGCACAAAAGTCACTTCAGGGGATAACAATGAAAGTCACTATGTATGGCATTCCAAATTGCGACACGATAAAAAAAGCGAAGAAATGGCTCACCGAGCACAATGTGGAATTTGACTTTCACGACTACCGTAAGCAAGGTATTGATGCTGAGATGATGACTCAATTTTGCCAAGCACTCGGTTGGGAAAATGTCGTAAATAAACGTGGCACTACTTTTCGTCAACTAAGCCAAGAACAAAAAGAAGGTTTAAACGAACAGAGCGCGATGACACTGCTGGTCGAGCAACCAGCCATGATCAAGCGACCAATTTTATTTGTTGATGGGCAATACCACCTTGGTTTTAAAGCCGATCAATACGCAGCAGTTTTTGCATAATACTATTAAAAAAAGGATTTCAAGGATGAGCGATAGCCCTGTATTGGCTCTGGCAAAAGATTTAATTGGCCGACAATCGGTAACTCCGGAAGATGCGGGTTGCCAACAAGTGATGATTGACCGTTTAAAATCACTTGGGTTTGAAATTGAAGTGATGGTGTTTGAGGACACCACCAACTTTTGGGCTCGCCGTGGTGCTGAAGCGCCTCTATTTGCCTTTGCTGGTCATACCGATGTCGTCCCCGCAGGCCCTGTAGAACAATGGCGTACCCCGCCGTTTGAACCCACCGTCATTGATGGCTACCTACATGGCCGTGGCGCAGCAGATATGAAAGGATCGCTCGCCTGTATGATTGTGGCCGTGGAGCGCTTCATCGAAGAAAATCCCGCCCACACAGGATCAATTGCCTTTTTGATTACTTCCGATGAGGAAGGTCCGTTTATTAACGGAACCACTCGCGTGGTTGATACTTTAATGGCGCGTGATGAAATCATTGATATGTGTATCGTGGGTGAACCATCGAGTACCCATGCCGTGGGTGATGTGGTGAAAAATGGCCGTCGTGGTTCCATCACCGGCGATCTGCGCGTTAATGGCATTCAAGGCCATGTCGCCTACCCTCATCTGGCAAATAACCCCATTCATCAAGCACTACCGGCATTAGCTGAACTTGCGACCACGCAATGGGACAATGGCAATGATTATTTCCCTCCGACCAGCTTTCAGATCCCAAATCTAGCCGCTGGAACCGGTGCATCAAATGTCATTCCGGGTGAGTTCGATGTTCAGTTTAACTTCCGCTTCAGCACAGAGCTGACCGATAGTGAAATCAAACGTCGCGTTAACTCAACCTTAGATGCTCACGGCTTAGATTACGATCTAAAGTGGACGTTAAGCGGACAACCGTTTTTAACGGATACAGGGACACTACTCAGTGCCGTGGTCAAAGGGGTTTCCGATGTTAATCATAAAGAGCCACAATTACTGACCACGGGTGGCACCTCTGATGGGCGATTCATTGCTCAAATGGGGACGCAAGTGGTGGAACTCGGTCCGGTGAATGCCACTATTCATAAAGTGAATGAGTGCGTCAGTATTGCTGATCTAGAGAAACTCACCGATATGTATCAAAAAGTATTGGAGAATATCCTCGCGTGATCATGACGCCTGAACAACTCACAGGTCAAAGCCAAAGCCACCTCACTGAGGTGGTGATTGGCCAGAAAGCGTTCTTGGTGCATCTTGACGTTGCCAACGATTTATTGCGCCTTAAGCAAGCGGCGACTCAGGCGGGATTTAATCTCAATATTGCCAGTGGTTTTCGTGATTTCGAACGACAAAAAACCATTTGGAATAATAAGGTCTCGGGGCGCACGCCCATTCTAGATAGCGCGAGCCAACCAATCGAATGCTCGGTATTAAGCCTCGACGAAAAAGTCTTGGCTATTTTGCGTTGGTCGGCGCTACCTGGCGGCAGTCGTCACCACTGGGGAAGCGAGTTCGATCTTTTTGACCGTGATTTACTGCCTGAAGGCGTGCAATTACAGCTCGAACCTTGGGAGTACTTACAAGGCCATCAAGCACCGTTTTACGCTTGGCTGAAAGAGCACCTTGCTGAGTTTGGGTTTTTCTTTCCTTATGCCGACGATCTTGGCGGTGTCGCGCCAGAACCTTGGCATATTAGCCATCGTAGTACCGCCCAATATTGCTTGGCGCAATTCTCCCCGGCCATGCTTGAGCAACAATTGCGCCTTGATCCCATCTTGGCGATGGAAGAGGTGTTAAGCTTACTTGATTACATCTACACTCACTTTATTACCAATATTAGCGGAGAAGCATGATGGATTTATTAACCAACCCTTGGGTCATCATTACCATCGTTTTGTGTGTCATCATCGGTAATATTGCCGTACTGAAATACACCGCCAATATGAAAATGGGTCAGATGAAAAAGCGCGATCCTGCCGATCAACAAACGTCTTCATCTCAAGACGATCAGCCAGAAAGCAAAAACCCGCCTAAAGACTAATACACCAACTAAGGGCTCGTCCGGCGGGTCTTTTACATCATCTAGACAATAACGTGCTTATCTTGGCTCGCGCTCATTGGCTCACACTCAAATGAATATGCGCTACTTAATATGATCCCACGAGATGTTAGAGACGATTCGGCAATCATCGCACTTGAAGTAGAAGATATCGTGTAACGGCTCGTCCAGCAGCCAATCCCCACCACACTTCGGACACTTGCGGCTCTTTTCTTCCACTAAATTCGCACCACCGACTCGATACTGATAGTAATAGGTAGGAATGGTGGTTAAGAACTCAATTCGACCGCGCAAATCCCAACCACGCTTGAACAGCACGCTGTCGGTATCGCAAATTTCATGTAGCGCTGCATGCTCAGCGCGGCAACCACCGGCCATTTGCAACTCATCACACGCTTGCCATTCAGTTTGCCATTTAACGACGGCTTTATGATCACCATTTAAAGTTGGCCCATTACGGTATAATGGGATCGGCAGTAACGTTTCACCACTGCGCAGTGGTGAACAAGTATGGACATACGTCGTGTAGAGTACTTGCCAGCTTGGCGTTTCTTCTTCCGCGGCTTCTTCTGAATTTAAGTCACGTCCCAACATGCGCATTTTTGGCGCTAATAAACTCGCCTCCGCCAAGCGGTTCATACACACTTTGACAAAATCAGAGTGGTTGTTTGGGTGTAAACTTTGTTTTTCAGGACAAACAACACGCACATAGAACTCGCCATCGCCCATGACAATAGGAAATTCGCGACCCAGCACTTGACCGTTGTAGCGCAGTGCATCCATCAAACCATTGATGGCTTTATCCACAGCACTGATGGTGGTGTTATCAAAACACTCAAATTGAAGTTCAACAACGTACATGATTACACCGCAGGTTCTAAGTTAGCCAAAAACTCAGCAACATTGTCTGCCAATACGTCTCGCTTATCCGTACCCAAGCGCTCAAGCAGTACATTGCCGCTTAGGTTGCAGATAGAAATCACATCGAGCTCAGCCTCTGTCGCCGCAATAAACACCGTCGGTTTGAGTTTTAAACGACGCTGTGTCACCAAGTGACCAAGGATGTTCTCTTGTAGGCGTACAAAATCTTCATCATTCCAAACTTGTAATAGTGACAGACCATTACCATTCCAGATAGCGTCCATATCGGCACTGTATTGGCTACCGTAGAATTGCTTAATGTCGTCATGCAATATCAATTCAATGCCCTGTTCCACGTTGGTGAAATCAGCGAACTCATCACGTGGAAACGCTTGCCACTCGACGCTATCCGCGCGTTTTTGTTCCACACAAGGGGAAACGAGGTCGGCTAATTCTTCACTGATTGGCAATGAGCCATGTTGCGCTTGAAAGGCTGAACGGTATTTTTCACTGAATGTGCGTAAGGCTTGCATGACGTTGTCAGCCATTCGGTACTCCAATTTAATGACACTGGGTGCGAGATTGCGTAAAATTCCCGTCATTCTAATCCAAATCGATGCAAAGTATGAGTAAATATTCCAACGCTAAAGAGCTCGCCGGGTTAACGCTAGGCCAAAAGACTGAGTACGCAAGTCTCTATAACCCATCGCTACTTCAGCCTGTACCACGCAGCCTAAACCGCGACGATCTTGAACTGGGTGAAACGCTGCCTTTCCACGGTTGCGATATTTGGACCTTGTATGAACTCTCTTGGTTGAACAATAACGGATTGCCGCAAGTGGCAGTTGGTGATGTGACGATTCCGGCCACCAGCGCAAATTTAATCGAATCTAAATCATTCAAGCTCTATCTTAATAGTTTGAACCAAACTCGCTTTGCTAGCTGGGATGAAGTAGAAGCCACTTTAATTAAAGACCTGTCTGCTTGTGCCGGGGAAGCAGTGAGCGTGACACTGCGCTCGGTAGAAGATTATACCGATAGCGTTGTCGTTACGATGGCGGGTGAATGTATCGATCATCAAGATATTGAGATCACGCATTATGAGTTTGATGCAACCTTGCTTGACGGCGCAGCCGAACAAGAAATCGTTAGCGAATCCCTGCATAGCCATTTACTTAAGTCTAACTGCCTAATTACTAACCAACCAGACTGGGGTAGTGTTGAAATTCAATATCACGGTCAAAAAATCAATCGTGAAGCTCTGTTACGATACATCGTTTCGTTTCGTGAGCACAATGAGTTTCACGAGCAATGTGTTGAACGTATCTTTACTGACATAATGACCTACTGTAAACCGGATTCACTGACGGTTTATGCGCGTTATACTCGCCGAGGTGGTTTAGATATCAACCCTTACCGCTCTACTGAGCATACGCAGCCAAGCCACAATCAACGTATGGCTCGTCAATAAGGATAGTTTTTAGGATGCATAAATTGCGCTGGGAGCATTGGCTCTGTTTTTGGGTTTTGTGGGTATCACCGCTGGCTTTTGCCGCGCCGGTTTACACCTCTCCCATACTGAATGAAGCCAATAGTTTAGTGGATATCGTTCCTAAGCAGGCACGCCGCTTAGCTTCCGATTATCTAGCCCAGCGCACATTAACGGATCATTCAGATAAAAGCCCATCATCGATTTCTCGCGATGAAGCCGACAACCGTTTCCGCTCACCAGGGGCAACGATTGATGCTCTGAAAATTTTGGCGGATGCGGAGTTCAACCTAGGCCATCCCAGCTTAGCTCTGTTACACCTTGAGGATGCTAAGGCACTCACCATCCAATATAAACTGCCTTACCTTGGACTCGATGTCGAGCTGCATAAAATTCGTCTGGCTTGGTTATCGTCTGGCGACGCCATCAAAGCACGCCAGCAACTTAACCAAGTGGAAGACGCTTACAAAACGGTCAAAAATCCCGAGCTATTAGCAAAGGGCCTCAAATACACTAGCGCGATGCTAGAAGCCGAAATCGCGTCGAAAGAAGGCGAGTTAGTACTGGCCAACAAACTATTTGACCAACTCAAACCCTATGTGAACAGTGTGAAATCTTCTTATGTCGTGATTTCATACCACATCGCGGTGGGTGACCACTTACTGGCGCATAAGCAATACAATAAAGCGCTTTCAGAATTTCTTACCGCTTATTGGAAAGCGATTGGAGAAGATCACGGCGCATTACTAAGCAAAGTAAACTATCGCTTAGGCCAATTATTTTATGAACGTCGCGTGCTTGATAAAGCCATTACCCATTTATCGCAGGCTGCCGATTTTTACGACAACTACAATGAATCGCCAACCTTGCCCGCCGTGCTAAAACTGATGGGTGATATCTATTATCTACAAGGTAAATATAACCTCGCCTTAGTGCAGTTTTTCAATGCGATGGATCACGAACGCACACTGAATAACATTACCAACGAAATTGATATTCGTATTTCACTGTCTGCAACCTATCTGCAATTGGTGAATTTCACACTCGCAGAGCAATACTTAGAACGTGCCGAGAAGCTATTAACGTATAAAAATACGCCAAAGCTCCAAGCCTACGCATACCTATTGCGCGCAGGGTTGGCGTCTCATAAAAAGCTGAGCAAAGAAACCATCGACAATGCCAAAAAGGCACTCAAGCTGAGTCAAGAAATCAACGATATTAGCATCCAAAAAAACGCTTACCGCTTAATCAATCATGGCTATGAGCTAAATAAGCAATATCAAACAGCATTGACGTACCTTAAGAAATACAACAAATTGGCGATGATTGAACAGCAACAGTTGGATTTGATTAGTGAAGATGCTTTCCGCCAGCAAAAAGACTTTGTTGAGCGAGCCATTCACATGGAAGGCATGCAACAAGATTTAGAACTCACTCAAGCAGAACATCGAAAATTCCAAAAGATTGCTTTCGCTCTCTTTATCATCGGATCACTGCTCGTGCTTATCGTACTGCGTCGTGGTCATGTCTTGCGTCTACAAAAAGAAGAGATTAGCGCGCTCAACAAAAACCTGTTTACCCACTCTCGTTCAGGGTTGCGTAACCTACGCATGTTGAACGCCAAACTGCCCGCATCGCTTGAAGCAAGTAACGATCAGTTTGAAAAGTGGTATATCGGTGAGTTAATTCACGAACCTCTCAACGACCGTTTACGTTTTGTGATGATTGATCTGCCCTTTTTGCGCAACCTACATATGCAGCATGGCTATATTGAAGGGCTTAAAATAGAAAAAGAATTTGGCCTCTATCTGCGTGAGAAAATCAAATCACCGGCCCGGGTTTACCATTTTTCTGATGCTCAGTTGCTCTATATCGAGCCCAATAGTGACCGCGATAACGATCCTTACGATATCGTTGAAAAGATTCAGCAGTGGAGTGATGACTTCCGCCCTGAACGCACAATCAACCGCATTGTTCGTGTGGGAGTTGTAGACTATCCATTTCTACCTAGAGCGTATACCGCGCTCAATGATAAAGAGTTAATGGATATTTTATTGATGGCAACGGGGGCGGCTCGCACACTGAGTTTGCAAGAGCACACCAGCCAATGGGTGTATTTACGGGCCATTGAAAATGCGCCGGCAGCCAGTCTGGCGACTGGAAATGTACGAAAAGCATGCAAGCACGCGATTAGCCAAGGATTAATAAAAGTGCACTCATCTTTCAATAATGAGGAGAGGCTCAAAAAAATCTTAAAAGATGACTAAAAGCTGGCGCAAAAATCTCCGACAGACCGTGACGCAGCGATATTATTTGTTATTATCAATAGATTAATTAATAAGGTCTTCATTGATCAAATAGAGCTAAAGTTTAGATTTACATGGGCGCACTCGAACAAGATATTCAGTCTCAGTTACATCATCTGAAATCTCAATTGGAACAGGTTCGATTGACACAACGAGACAGCTCATTCAAACACAGAAGAGAACAACAGGTATTACAACGCCTACTAACCTCTTTGAGTGATGCATGTGCTACCGACGATCCTCGCCTGCTTTCCGGTCTACTTGAATTAAAAGTGACAATTGAGAAACAAAAAGACATTAGCACGCTTATTCCCAAGCTAGTGATACTAGAACGCTTAATCAAACAGCACACTGTCGTTATGGATAAACACAAGAAGCAGCTTGATTCACAAGTAAAACATGCTGGTGAAACACTATTAAGAGTCGCAGGTATTCCCTCGAAGATTAAACGCGATCTTCGTGACCTGCTGAGCTTTTGTGCCCGATCAAATACGGCCCAGTCAGAACAAGCCATTAAACTATTGGCTATCTATGAGCGTTCAATCAAAATATTCGCCAGCAACCCTGACCATGCCACGCCTATTTTGCATAACGATTCGAGCAGAGAATTACTCAATAAACTCAATGACGAGTTACAGCAGCTGATCACCGAACTCGATTTCACCGGTGAGTCAGGTGAACAGCTCAGTGACATTCGTGCAAAATTATTACTTGGCGTTAGTACTCAATCATTACTTGAAGAAACGTTACACATACTAAAGTTAGTCGTTCAAGGCACCAATTCTGAACGTAAAACGTCGCAACAATTTCTGTCGCAAGTGAATGAATCCCTCGCCAGTTCGTTAAAAAGCTCAGCGCAAATTACGGATCAAAGTCTAAGCTATTTTGAACAGCGGGTTGAGCATGGCAAAGAGTTGCACACACTCATTTCAGAAAGCCATTCGTTATTAAGAGAATCGTCGTCTATTGAGGCGGCACAGCAAAGCCTATCGCCTCTTTTTGACCAGCTATCGTCACTCTCAGAACGCTTAAAATATGCAGAACAACGCGAGAAAGCGCTTATTGAGCGAATGCAATTTGGCCATGGTCAGCTTGAATCGCTAGCCGAAACCACACAAGACTATCGTCGTCGTCTTGACGATCAAGCGGAACGCATTCAACAAGATCCTTTGACGCGCGTATTGAATCGCACGGCATTCAACGAAAAAATGGAAATCGAATATCGTCGCTGGATTCGTAATCAACACAACTTGCGAGTGGTGCAATTTGATATTGATGGATTCAAAGCCGTGAATGACAGTTTTGGTTATACCGCGGGCGATAAAGCACTCAAAATCATTGCTCGTTGCATTAAATCAGACTTAGCCAATACGGATATTATCGCGCGTTATTCTGGTGAAGAGTTTGTGGTTATTTTCCCTGACCGTGTCGATTCGGAAAGCCTTGAATTGGTCAAATCGATCCAAACTCAGATTTCCCGATTACCGTTTAAATTTCGCGAAAATAATTTAAACATTACGTTATCGGTCGCGAGTACGGTGTTTAAACATTCTGATACACCAGAAGAAGTTTTAGAACGCCTTCGCGTTCAATTACAAGAGAGTAAAAAAATCGGGACCAACCAGTTCATTTGGACCTAACCGGAAAGCACCTAGCCTTCCTACTCGTCTTAAACCATCAATGAACAAAACAAAGCCGCTAGAGCTAACCACTCAGCGGCTTTTTCACGTGCGCATCATCGTCCATGGGATCTTCCTTGTGACGAAGTAATCGTGATAGATGTATTGATATCAATTGTTTAGTCTTCCCTCCTCCGCTCAGAGTGCTAAGCTAAATGCTACGCCTATGTCATGCGTGAACTGGCAACAGCCTTATTTTCTCCTCGGTTATGTTAATAGTCACAATCAACACGCAGTCATATTGGCTTTGATCATTATTGCAAGGAGGTCTCTATGATCACCCATATCAGTCCCGCAGGGAGTATGGATTTACTTTCTCAACTTGAAGTTGAGCGCCTTAAAAAAACCGCATCCAGTGATCTTTATCAGCTCTATCGCAACTGTACGTTAGCCGTTCTGAATTCAGGCAGCCACACCGACAACTCAAAAGAGCTGCTGGATAAAAACAAATCTTTTGATGTGACTGTGATGCGTCGTGAGCGCGGCATTAAGCTCGAGCTAACGAACCCACCAGAGCATGCGTTCGTTGATGGCCAAATCATTAAAGGCATTCAAGAACACCTATTTTCGGTGCTACGCGACATTGTTTACGTCAACATGCACTTGGCGGACAATCAGCGCTTAAACCTCACCAACGCCACCCACATCACCAACTTGGTGTTTGGTATTTTACGTAACGCAGGCACGCTTACCCCGGGTATCGAACCCAACATGATCGTTTGTTGGGGTGGCCACTCCATTAATCCAACCGAGTACCAGTACACCCGCGAAGTCGGTAACGAAATGGGCTTACGTGAGCTGAATATCTGTACTGGCTGTGGTCCAGGTGCAATGGAAGGCCCAATGAAAGGCGCGGCCATCGGGCACGCTAAGCAGCGCTACACGTCACAGCGCTATCTTGGTTTAACCGAACCGTCAATCATTGCAGCGGAGCCACCAAATCCTATCGTCAATGAGCTGGTTATCATGCCGGATATTGAAAAACGTCTAGAAGCATTTGTGCGTATGGCGCACGGGATTGTCATTTTCCCTGGTGGACCGGGCACCGCTGAAGAACTGCTCTACATCTTGGGCATTATGATGCACCCAGAAAATGCAGACCAACCGCTACCGATTATCCTCACCGGCCCTAAAGAGAGCGAAGCGTACTTCCGTTCAATTGATCAATTTATTGGTGACACATTAGGTGAAGCTGCGCAGAAGCATTATCAAATTGTCATCGATAATCCGGCTAAAGTGGCGAAAATCATGAAGCAAAGCATGGATGACGTTCGCCAGCATCGTAAAGACACCGGCGATGCCTATAGCTTTAACTGGTCGCTAAAGATCGAACCTGAGTTCCAATTGCCATTCGATCCTACCCATGAAAACATGGCCAGCCTCGACTTACACCTCAACCAACGCCCAGAAAACTTAGCCGCTGCTCTGCGCCAAGCCTTTTCGGGTATTGTTGCGGGTAACGTGAAAGCCGAAGGTATTCGTGAAATTGAGCGCAACGGCCCCTTCGTACTCGATGGCGATCGCGAGTTAATGAAGAAAATGGACTTGCTGCTGAAAGATTTTGTCACGCAACATCGCATGAAGCTCCCTGGCAACACGGCCTATGAGCCATGTTATCGAATCGCGACCGATTCGAAATAGCCATCCTTGAAACATGAGTAATTCGAACGAGTCGCTCGTTCGAATTAACTAACGAATCAACCTGCGAATCCGGGATATCGCCGCATCTGGCTGGCTTTATCCCTCACTTCATTTACAATAAGAGCCCTATGGCCCTTACTTTTTAAATGCTTATGTCTATTCATCTTGTCATTATCGATGCTCTAAACCTGATCCGCCGCGTACACTCTGTGCAGCCCGATCCCACCGACATTGCAAGAACAATAGAAACCACTGGGCGAACGCTCACCCGCATTATCAACGAAGCACAACCCACTCATATCGTCGCGGTGTTCGATCACCACCTACAAGAGCGAGGTTGGCGCGCGGACATTCTGCCTGAGTACAAACAAAATCGTAAGCCGATGCCCGAGCCTCTGCTCAACGGCCTTGATGCCATTCAAGATGCATGGTGGAAAATGGGCATCGATTCTTTGCTTTCTGATGGTGATGAAGCCGACGATTTAGTGGCAACACTCGCCATCAAAGTCGCCAGCCACAATGAAAAAGTCACCATCATCTCAACCGACAAAGGTTACTGTCAGTTGCTTTCCCCAACGCTGCAAATTCGCGATTATTTTCAACACCGCTGGTTAGACGCACCTTTTATTGAAAAAGAGTTTGGGGTAAAACCTTGCCAGTTAGCTGATTACTGGGGATTAACCGGCGTCAGCTCCAGCCAAGTCCCTGGTATTCCGGGGGTCGGGCCAAAAGCAGCCAAAGAAATCTTAACTCAGTTTGAGACCATTGAGCAGGCGCATGCCTCGGATGAACTGGTGAAGAAATACCGCAAAAAGTTTGATGAACATATTGAGATGGCGAGAACTTGTCGCCAAGTTGCTCAGTTAAAAACAGACATTGAATTGGGTTTTAATCTACAAGACCTGCGCTACGAAGGCCCGAACCAAAAGTGACGCGTAACAGTAGCAAATAGCCTCGATAAAAAAAGCGCCCAATGGGCGCTTTTTACAATAGCGTCAACGATCGCTCGTCAGCGCTTAGTGCGGAGAGATATTCGACAAGCTCTGAACATGCACCGTAATTTCTTCACGGTCATGGTAAAGGTGCTTCGCTTGAAGATTAAACTTCACATGATTCTCAATAAGGAACTTTTTCAAGTTCTCGATATCACCAAGAACTTCATCATAGCGACCTTTCATCGGCAATTTTAAGTTAAAAATCGCTTCTTGAGTCCAACCACTGATCAGCCATTCACCCATCAATTGAGCAACGCGCGATGGCTTCTCAATCATGTCACACACCAACCATTTCACGTTTTTACGTGGTGGCTCAAACTTAAAGCCGTCTTCTTGGTGGTGCTTAACTTGGCCTGTATCCATAAGGCTTTGCGCCATCATGCCATTATCCACCGAGTGGACGAACATAGAGCGCTTAACCAGCTGATAAGTCCAACCACCCGGACACGCACCTAAATCAACACACCACATGCCAGAAGCTAAACGTTCATCCCACTCTTCACGAGGGATAAATACGTGGAAAGCCTCTTCAAGCTTCAATGTAGAGCGGCTTGGCGCATCAGCAGGGAACTTAAGACGAGGAATGCCCATAAAGAACTGCGAGTTGTTTGTTGGCAATGAGTAACCAATGTAGCAATGGCCAGGCTCAACAAAACAAAGGTGCAATACTGGCTTCTTCGGGTTGTCTTTATTAAACAAAATGCCTTTGCCACGCAGGGCTTGGCGCATTGGCACAGTGAACTTACGGCAGAACTTAAGAAGTTCTTTCGCTTCGTTCGTGTCTGGCGTTTCAATGCGTAGATCACCACACATTGGCATGCCTTCCGCTTCACTCAACTCTTGCAGAATTGGCGAAATACGGTCTTCACGTGGCAAGTCGGTCAGTTCAACAGCAACGGCGAACATTTGGCGAGCAAAAATCAGCGATTTAAAATCTAACCCTTTCACTAGCTTGGCTGCATCACCAGATTGGTAACACTCAAACAACACGAAACCAGAGTTTTTTTGAACGCGCGGAAAACCGAACACTTCCAGCGAACTCGCTCGATCTTGAATTTCACCCGCACACTCTTTCTCAAAGCCGGGACGGCAATAGAGCATTAGTTGTTTCACTTACTCACCTCTGTTGTTCTGTAGTGCTGCATAGACGAACAAAGCCCAACCTAACATAAAGGTCATGCCACCAAGCGGAGTAATCGGTCCAAACCATTTTATTCCACTTAATGCTAAGGCATAAAGGCTGCCGCTAAAACAAAAGATGCCGATAATAAAGCAAATCGCGGCGATGAAAAAATACTTTTGCGCTTTTACACTGACTTTGTTCATCATCAGAATGCCACAAGCAATAATTGCCATCGCATGGATAAACTGATATTGGACACCAATGCTAAAGACTTCAAGTAGATAGGGGGATAACATCGCTTTAAGTCCATGGGAGGCAAAGGCACCTAACGCCACACCCACTCCCGCAAGCGATCCCCCGATAGCCAGTAGTTTATTCGCTTTCATGCGACCTCTCGGCAATATCATAGAGTTCAAAAATATACTGACTCAGCGTGTCGACCGCCAAATCAATATTACCTTGCTCAGTAAATCCCGAGCGCTTACGCGGCTTAAAGCCATGATCGCCATCAGGAAGAAACGAGCTGCGGACACTCGGCGAAAAAGCAAACTGGGCAAACTCTTCACGTTTACCGAACGTATCGCGTTCACCTTGTAAAATAAGACAAGGTTTCGCCAACGACGCTAAATGTTCGCCTTTGTACTTTTCTGGCTTGCCTGGCGGATGAAAAGGAAAACCTAAACAGGCGATCCCCGCCACCAGCGGATGTTCACTCAATAAGCTCGCCATACGGCCACCCATTGATTTCCCACCAATGACCACTGGTTTATCGGCATATTGAGCAATAATGCGCTCAAAGGCTTCGAGTAACTTAGGTGCGCGATCCGGCGGACGTTTAGTGCCTAATTCTGCACGTTGCACCATATACGGAAAATTAAAGCGCACCACTCGGATGCCTTTCGCCACCAGTCCCATAGCCACTTGCTGCATGAACGCATGGTCCATGCCTGCACCTGCGCCATGAGCAAAAATAAATAACGGCGCATTCTCTGCACCGTCAATCATTACGTTATTCGTCATCGTCCAATAGTTCCTCTTGCTCACTGTGCGCTTTCGCGAGCATCCAGTCACGGAAAGTGGCTATTCTGCCCATATCCGCTTGCTTCTCATGACAAACCACATAGAAAGCATTCTTTGAGACCAGCATTTCATCGAATGGGGCAATTAAACGGCCCGCTTCAAGTTCTGGCTGTGCTAATACGTTATTGCCAAGTGCAACGCCTTGACCATGCGCCGCCGCTTGTAAAACCATCGTCGAATGACTAAAAATCGGCCCATGGTTTAAGTTCACACCTTCCACGCCATGAAACTTAGCAAAGTGCTTCCAATCTTTACGCGATGTATCGTGCAGCAAAGTATGGTTCTTCAAATCACCTAATTCTTCTAATGGTTTAACGCCCAATAAGAGAGACGGTGAGCAAAGTGGGATCAAAAACTCTTGATAGAGTTTATCGGCACGTAAGCCAGGCCAATTTCCTCGGCCATAATAAATCGCGACATCCACGTCATCGGTCAACGAACCTTCATCCATATCAACCGCTTTAATGCGGACATCGATATCCGGTTGTTGTTGATTAAAATCCGCTAAACGCGGCACGAGCCATTGAATCGCAAAACTTGGCGGTAAACTAATCGTCAGTGCACCTTTTTCGCTGCGTTCTAAGACTTTATCTGTGGCTTCGGCTAGCGAGGTGAAAATGTCTTTAATGTCGAGGAAGTAGCTTTGCCCTTCTTCGGTCAACAGTAAAGAACGGTTACGGCGGCGGAACAGTTTCAAGCTAAGAAACTCTTCTAACGCCTTGATTTGATGGCTAACTGCGGCCTGCGTCACAAATAATTCTTCTGCTGCACGAGTAAAACTCAAGTGGCGAGCAGCGGCTTCAAATACCTTCAACGAATTCAACGGGGGTAATCTTCTGGACATAGGCGCCTTCAATAAACTGGATTAGTTTTTTTAATCTGAAACATTATAAAATGTCCGTTGCCTGACGACCAGAGAAATTCTATATTTCGTCCCGCAAGACAAGCCTGAACGGCTTGGTTTCTTTGAAATCAATTGGCTTTGTTGTTGCGATGTTGTGTTTGCAAACTCGTACTTCGAGTTGGGTAGAATTTCTACCATGGTTTCGTCTCTCTGAATCCCTAGAGACGGGACGTATACTTCCTGTTTTTTTGACCTGTCTGTCAAATTTTTTAGCACCGCCTTTAGGCGGTGTTTTTTTATGCCTGCGATAAAGAGACAGGCATAAAAAAAGCGCAAACCGAATCAACGATTTGCGCTTCTTATTCGCTTTAATGATGCGTTATAAACAACGATAACGCATCGACAAGCAACCCATCGATAACGACTATGGGCGATATACTTTTACATTAGCAAAGCCTTGCTCTTGCAAGTACAGCGCTTGCAAGCGGCTCATCACGCCACGCTCACAGTAAAGAAGGTAGGTCTTGCTCTGGTCAAGATCACCAAACTGAGTACCTAACTTGTAGAACGGCAAGTGTTTCACTTCAACGCCTTCAATTTCAAGTGGCTTCTCATCTTCTTCATCTGGGCTACGGATATCCAGAACAATCGCATGCTCTTCAACCGCTTGAACTTGCTCAACTTCAGGAACCGCTTCTTCAGTCTGCTTCGCGATTTCACGAATATCGATGCTGCGCGCTTCTTGAATAACTCGATCGAGGATATCAAAGTCAAATTTCGCTTCTTCGATCTCTAGCTTCGACTTCACGGCTTTCACGGTTGGCTTTTTCGAAATAACGCCACAGTATTCAGGCATGGTCTTCGCAAAATCTTCCGTACCGATATCACGAGCAACATTGATGATGTCTTCTTTGTCCCAGTTAATCAGCGGACGCAGGATCAATGTATCTGTCACGTTGTCGATATGGCGTAAGTTCGTCAGCGTTTGGCTAGAAACTTGACCAAGTGCCTCACCCGTTATCAGTGCTTGAATATCAAACTTCTCAGCAACTTTACCTGCCGCACGCATAAACATACGCTTCAAGATAACGCCCATTTGACCGTCATCCACTTTCTCTAAGATCTCTGCAACAACAGGATCAAAATCTACCGAGATAAAGCGAACTTTGGCTGATGAACCGTATTTGTTCCATAGGTAATAAGCCACTTGCTTTACGCCAATCTCGTGCGCTGGGCCACCTAGATTGAAGAAGCAGTAATGCACTTTTGAGCCACGCTTGATATGCAGGTAGCTAGAAACGCCAGAGTCAAAGCCGCCTGAGATCAGGCTCAGAAGATCTTCTTGTGTACCTAGAGGGAAACCACCTAAGCCTTTATGGCGAGCTAGAATTTGGTTCAGCTTGTCATGATCAACTTCGACTTTAATCGTCACATCAGGCGATTTAAGTTGTACTTTCGCCGTCGCGACCGCTTGGTTTAAACCACCGCCAACATAACGCTCTAGTTCGATAGACGTGAAGTCATGCTTACCACGACGCTTAGCACGAACAACAAATGTTTTGTTTTCAACTAACGAGCCGCTCAGTTCCAGCACTTGCTCATAGATGTTATGCAAATCGGTAAATTCCGATTGCTTCACTTCTAGAACGTGATGAATACCTGGCGTGTGCGTCAGAATTTCCAATACTTCTGCGTGGAATTGATCACTTTCTGAAGTCACTTCAATGTGATCACGGCGGTTAAATACCGCAACCGCTGATGTACGGTTTCTGATAATGTTGCGAATATTGCCTTCAAGAATCTTTGTGAAGCGCTTGCGCACTGATTCACTTTTTACAAAAATTTCTGGATGAGGTTTTACAATAAATTTCATACTTCACTTCACTGGTTAACAGTTATTCGCAATCATCACCAATATACATTCCGTCATTAAACGTATTTTCGCAGTATAGAGGTCCTTAAGGGCGCGGATTATACATGATGAAAAGATCATAAAAAAGACGAGCTTTAAGCTCGTCTTTTTAGTTTAGGCATTTATTACGGGTTTGAAACCTGAACTTCGTCACTATATAAGGGTTCGCCCTGCATAATGCTGATTTCAACCCGACGGTTTTTAGACCGTTGCAACTCAGTATCATTCGGACCTAAAGGCTCAGTATCGGCCATTCCGCGGACACGCAACCGTTGATGCGAAAAGCCTCGAACCGCTTCCATCTCTTGAGCGACAGAGACCGCTCTTTGCGCGGAAAGGTCCCAATTAGACCGATACAACTCGGAATCCAGACGCTGATTGTCTGTATGGCCCGATATGCGAATGATCCCCGGCACATCTTTGACTAGCTCCGCCACTTGACGCACTAATGGACGAAACTTAGGCTGCAAGAACGCGGAGTCAGCAGGGAATGCGCCTTTTTCGCGAATACGAATGACGATTTGCTGACCGAGATTATCAATCTCAATCGCGCCTTCTTGTATCTCCCGCTCTAGTGCTTTTTTGATGGATTCCATTAGGGTCTCCATTTCTTCTGACATCTCTGAAGCTTGGGATTGCTCGCTGTCCGATTCGGTATTTTGATTGTCTTGCGTTGACGTTTCCGGTGATTGACCACCGGTCAGTTTGCCTTTCTCACGCTGAGTTCCCCCAGCGCGATCGGATTCACCTTCATGAAACTCTAAGGTTTGCTGCGTAATGTCGATGGTTTGCTGCATGATCACATCAATCGGCGTCGGTTCAGGGCGGCCAGGACGGAACTCTTGCGCGATAATGCTGGTCCCTTTCGGGATATCTTTGACTTCCAAGCGGTTTTGGATACCAAAGGCGAATTTCATCGACCCCGCGATTTGTCTAAATTTGAGCACGTCCATTTCTGAAAAAGAAAGCAACAAGACAAAGAAACACATCAACAAGGTCATTAAATCAGAAAAAGTCGTCATCCATAATGGTGCGCCTGGTGGTGGACATTTGCAGCCTTTATCATCATCCATAGGGCTTCCTTACTAAGCGTCCACATCAAGGGATCGTTTACCTTCATTGAGGTAATTTTTCAGGTAGCTATCAATCACACGAGGGTTTTGACCATCTTGAATGGCCAGAACGCCATCCATAATTAAACGACGATTGAGTTTTTCTTGCTCACGACGCAGCGATAATTTATCGGCAATCGGGAAGAACACCATATTCGATAGAACAGCACCGTACAGCGTGGTCAACAAAGCGACCGCCATCGCAGGTCCTATGGATTTCGGATCATCCATATTCGATAACATCGCCACCAAACCGACTAACGTACCAATCATCCCCATCGCGGGCGCAACGTCACCGAATGCTCTAAATACGCTGGTGCCTTTTTCATGGCGTTCATCGGTCAGAGAGATGTCTTTTTGCAATGCTGCTCGTACAACGTCGGCATCATGCCCATCCACCAATAAATCGATGCCTTTTTGCATGAAGCTGTTGGTCATCTCCATCTCTTCAAGCGCGAGAAAGCCCCCTTTGCGAGCGGAGTCTGCCATTTCGACAATCTTCGCGATCAGATCTTCTGGCTCATCGGTTTTAAACATAAAAGCTTTACCGGCGATTTTAGCGGCACCAAAAAATTGCCCGGCCGTGAATTTCATCAACACCACAAATGCAGAACCACCAATAACGATAAGGATCGACGTGACGTCGACGAACATTCCTAGGCTTCCGCCCAACAACATCGCCATGATCACGAAGGCGAAACCGCCAATGAGTCCAATTAGCGTAGCTAAATCCACAAAGCACTCCTCATGCTAACCTTTTATACTGTCTCTGGAATTATATCGGCAGCGCTTGTGAATCTTTAATTTTTTTATTGGCATCGCATTCACATTCCCCTCAAGCAACACCTAGCATTGGTGGATAATTCATCGATTTCGTTATAGATCATTTCGTCACAACGAATCACTCCCCTATTTTCCCCTTATCTTTACTCTGTTTTAGCTCGATTTTTATAACAATTTTCCTCTGTTAAATTTGACCATCATTAACGGCTAAGGTAACTTTCGTGCATCTTTCCTAATCTAGAAATATTATGGCGAGCAAGAAACCTGAAAATATGACCTTTGAGGCGACCATTGACGAGTTAGATACTATCGTTGAAGACTTAGAAAATGGGGATTTAGCGTTGGATGATGCGCTAAAGAAATTTGAGCGCGGCATCGGCTTGGCGCGTGCAGGTCAAAGCAAACTGAACGATGCGGAACAGCGCGTTAGTATCTTGTTGCAAAATGATGATGACGCCGCGTTGTCTGACTTTTCCTCTCAGCCTGAATAGCACCGTTAGAAGATTACTGTATGCTTGAAGCATTAACATCGTTTCAACAACGAAATAGCCAACAATTAGAATGGTGGTTGGATCAATATCCTCACCAAAATCAAACGCTGATTGAAGCGATGCGTTACGGCTTAATATTAGGCGGTAAACGCGCTCGTCCGTTTTTGGTTTATATCACAGGCCAAATGCTTGGCTGCGATGTAGAAAACCTCGACACTCCGGCTTCTGCCGTCGAGTGCATTCACGCCTACTCGCTGATTCACGATGATTTACCAGCAATGGACGATGACGCATTACGTCGTGGTCACATGACTTGTCACATCAAATTTGACGAAGCGACCGCGATTTTAACTGGCGATGCCTTGCAGACTCTTGCCTTTACTATACTGGCTGAAGGTAAACTGGATCCGATTGCAGAAGCACAACGTATTAAGATGATACAAGTGCTCGCACAAGCGTCTGGTGCCGCTGGCATGTGTATGGGGCAATCGCTCGATCTGCAAGCGGAAAATCGACTGGTCAGTCTCAGTGAATTGGAAGAAATTCACCGAAATAAAACCGGCGCGTTGATGAAAAGTGCGATTCGCCTCGGCGCACTGGCGGCGGGTGAAAAAGGCGTTGAAATGCTGCCGCTGCTGGATAAATACGCGGACGCAATTGGCCTCGCTTTCCAAGTGCAAGACGATATCTTGGATATTATCAGCGACACAGAAACGCTCGGCAAGCCACAAGGCTCAGACCAAGAGTTGAATAAAAGCACCTACCCAGCTCTGCTAGGATTAGAAGGTGCTATCAACAAAGCTAACAATCTGTTAGAGGAAGCGCTTCAAGCATTGCAAGCGATCCCTTACAATACACGATTACTAGAAGAGTTCGCCCGATACGTCATCGAGCGCAAAAATTAACACTATAAGCGCGCAATACTATGACTCTTGATATATCTAAGTACCCAACACTGGCACTGGCAAATACGCCAGATGAACTGCGCAGCCTGCCGAAAGATGTGCTGCCTAAGCTATGTGATGAGCTACGCACCTATCTTTTGAACTCGGTCAGCCAGTCGAGCGGCCACTTGGCATCAGGATTAGGCACGGTAGAGTTAACCGTGGCGCTTCACTACGTCTATAAAACCCCGTTTGACCAACTCATTTGGGACGTAGGCCATCAAGCTTATCCACACAAAATTCTTACTGGTCGCCGCGAGCAACTGTCGACTATTCGCCAAAAAAATGGTCTACATCCGTTCCCTTGGCGCGGAGAAAGCGAATACGACACGCTTTCTGTCGGTCACTCATCAACGTCTATCAGTGCTGCACTTGGTATGGCGATCAGCGCACACAAAGAAGCACAGAACCGCAAAGTGGTCAGTGTCATTGGTGATGGTGCGATCACTGCTGGTATGGCGTTTGAGGCGATGAACCACGCCGGTGACATTCATCCGGATATGTTGGTGATCCTGAACGACAATGAAATGTCGATTTCTGAAAACGTTGGCGCACTCAATAACCACTTAGCTCAACTGCTTTCTGGTAACTTCTATACCTCGATCCGCGAAGGCGGCAAACGCGTACTTTCTGGCGTACCGCCAATCAAAGAATTAGTACGACGTACAGAAGAACACCTAAAAGGCATGATGATTCCAGGCACACTATTTGAAGAGCTTGGTTTTAACTATATCGGTCCAGTGGATGGTCACGATGTGATTGAGCTGGTGAAAACGCTGAAGAATATGCGTGAGCTGAAAGGTCCGCAATTTCTACACATCATGACCAAAAAAGGCAAAGGCTATGAACCTGCGGAGAAAGATCCGATTGGTTACCATGGCGTGCCGAAATTTGACCCAAGCCACTCAAGCTTGCCAAAAAGCAGTAGCAGTAAGCCAAGTTTCTCCAAGATTTTTGGTGACTTTTTATGCGATATGGCTGCGCAAGATCCTAAGCTGATGGCGATCACGCCGGCTATGCGTGAAGGTTCTGGCATGGTGCGCTTCTCTAAAGAATTCCCAGAGCAATACTTTGATGTTGCGATTGCAGAGCAGCATGCGGTCACTCTCGCGACGGGCATGGCGATTGCGGGCAATCATCCAATTGTTGCTATCTACTCGACGTTTTTACAGCGTGGCTATGATCAATTAATCCACGACGTCGCGATTATGGACTTACCGGTGATGTTCGCCATTGACCGTGCCGGTTTGGTTGGCGCTGATGGCCAAACTCACCAAGGTGCGTTTGATATTAGCTTTATGCGCTGTATCCCGAACATGGTGATCATGACGCCAAGCGATGAAAACGAATGTCGTCAAATGCTCTACACGGGTCATACTCACACCGGCCCAAGTGCCGTGCGTTACCCTCGTGGGAGTGGTATGGGCACCGAGATCGAGCAAACATTTACGGCATTGGAAATCGGTAAAGGTCGCTTGGTACGTCAAGGCGAAAAAGTGGCCATTCTGAACTTTGGCACCTTCATGCCAAGCGCACTAGAAGCGGCAGAAAAGCTAAACGCGACCGTTGCGGATATGCGCTTTGCTAAACCACTTGATCATGAATTGATTAAGCAACTTGCCGCCGATCACGATGTACTGGTGACGCTAGAAGAAAATGCGATTGCAGGCGGTGCGGGTGCGGGCGTGATTGAGTTCATGATGCATGAAAAGATCCTAAAACCGGTACTAAACCTTGGTTTACCCGATTACTTTGTACCGCAAGGCACACAGGAAGAACTGTATGCCGATCTTGGTTTAGATAGCCAAGGTATTGAACACTCGATTCGCCAATACATCGCAAAATAACCCGCGATTTGATTGATGTTAAAAAGCCCTCAGTTTGAGGGCTTTTTTGTGCGCGTTATGCGGTTGCGGTGAGGCTTGGCAGCGCCCATTCAAATTCATCACAGAGCTTATGCCATGTTTCATCAAACCCGGCACTGATCGTGAGTTTTTGCTGTGTATAAGGGTGGATAAACTCCAACGACGCAGCATGCAACAACAAACGGTGCGAATCATAAACATTATTGAATAAGCGATTATGGCGCCCTTCACCATGCGTCGTATCTCCGACAATAGGATGGCGTAGGTGAGCCATATGGCGGCGTAACTGATGTTTACGGCCAGTCAAAGGGCTCAATTCAACCATGCTATAACGCGTTGTCGGGAACTTGCCCGTTGAATGAGGCACTTCCACTTTTGCTAGTGGGATATAATCCGTTATCGCTTCTTGTGCTTCTTGATCTTGCTTGGCAAATTTATCGGCAATTTTGTCCAGATCAACTTTCAATGCGTAATCAAGACGCCCCGCTTCTTCAATCCAACCACGTACCACCGCATGATACGTTTTCTTCATCTCATGATTGGCAAAGATTGGCATCATTTTCGAGGCAATCTCACTCGACAAACCAAACACCAAAACGCCGGACGTTGGGCGATCTAATCGATGCAAAGGAAACACATGCTGACCAATTTGATCGCGCAACGTCTGCATCGCAAATTGTGTTTCATGCTTATCGAGCCAACTGCGGTGCACCAACATTCCGGCCGGTTTATTCACCGCGACAAAGTATTCGTCCTGATAAATGATTTCTAACATCTAAGCGACCTCTTGATCAATTCGGCGGATCACCGTAAGTAAAGCGGCGTATTGCGCTTGCTGCTGCCAACTCTGCTCAAAATAGCCCACCATAGAGAAACCTGAAGGAACCGATTGTTGAGCATTAATCATCGCGCGGATCTTAGGTAAAAAGATCCATTGCAGCCATTGCTGAGGTTCAAGTGTATCAATGGCAAAAGGCTCTGTGCTCGCTAATGCTTCTGCAGACGGCGCTTCGCTTTGCCAACAACCGAGTGAGTGCATTTGCAGCTCGAGCTCATCTAATAATGCGATCAAAGGAATATCTTGTTTCATTTATCTTTGTCGAGGACCTTGAAAATAGCGCATAGAGTACCATCTATAAGGTAAAGAAAGTTAGGAAAAGTCTTCCATGGATACGATTCATACCTTAAGTGAACTGTTAAAAAACAGCGGCTGTCATTACCAAATTTTTGATTTGGGGCGTCGAATTAAAACGATTTCAAACCAAACCTTCGCGGATATTGAATTGGGTCAACAACCTTACCCTTATCCGATGCAACGTAAGGCCCATCTTGCTATTGCGTATTGGAACGAAGCGAAACAGCCTTGGATTTGGTTTCTTAAATTTGAACTCGATGAGCGCGGCCTATTAAAACAAACCGACGTTGGCAACTTTATTAAGTATGTACTCGAAGCGATGGGAACACGCTTGAATCAAGAGATGAATGAGGATCAGCAACAAAAATTAGCCAACAATCCTTACACCTTTAAACCCGCCGAAGAAAAGATGGCGGTGTTTCATAGCCAAATTCGCGCCACACTGGATCTAACGTGCAGCCAATATTATGAGCATGCTCAGCACTATTTCTCTGGTGGTCTTGGTTGGGATAAATGGCAAACGGTTGGTCTGCAAGGCATCACCGATATGTGCGCTCGTTTAGGCCAAGAAGAAAATGGTGTCATGGTCCGCAATGCGCTGAAGCACTTACCTAATGAACCTTTGTATGCAACGTTGGGCGCGCTTGAGCATGTCGACATAAAAGACAAACTCGCTAGCCGTATCGCAGAACTTGCGCGCATTGAAATGGATAGCCAAAATCCAGATTTATTTTTACTTTCTGCCTACGCACGCGCTTTAGCGGGCGCTGACACAAGCCTTTCAGCCCCCATTATTGATGCTATTTTGGCCCATCCTCGCTTAAGCCATCAAGAGGTTCTCATTGGGATTGCGGGTCGCTGCTGGCACCTACTGGCCAATGCCGAGACTGCAGAGCAGTTTCTTCTACGTTTAGCGCAAACGGGGAATCAAGCACTGTTTAATCAACTCTTTGCCGACTTAGTCATGCTGCCTGAATTACGCATGGTTCTATTGCCACTGTTGCATTCATCACCATCGCCAGAACTGGCCAATGCGTTGCTAAAACTGCAGCAAGCAACCAAGGCTTAAGACGAGAAAACCTATGATTTCTGATCTACTGGCTATTTTGGCATTATGCTTCGTCTGCATGCTCTTTTGGCAGCAACGCCGCCAATCTGAATTAGCCAAAACGGCCATTCAACGCAAATGTGACCAATTGGAATTACAATTGATCAGCACCGCATTGAAAACGCATAAAATCAAAACGCCAGACGGAGTCTGGCGTTGGCATAGTATTTATCAGTTTGAATTTTCAGCGCTTGGCGATGATTGCTACCAAGGCCAACTGATTATGCAAGGTTTCCATATAGTGAAGTTTCATCTGCCACCTCATCGTATGTAAACTGATACTCGTAATAAGGGCCAAAATCATCGTCATATTGGCCCTTAAATTCAAAACCCAATTTATCGAGTAATTGTATCGAGGCTTGATGGTCGATCGTCGAGGTAGCCTTAACTTGATGAAGATTCAAATCTCTTACCGCCTTGCCAAAAAACGCTTTCAGTGATTCAAACGCAATCCCTTGTCCCCAGTACGCTTTATCAAAAATATAACTAAGCTCAGGTTGCGAATCGAGATGACTGATCACAATGTGCCCCATGTAGTCTCGAGTTCGGCTATCAAGCACTGCTCTAGCGTAGGAGTTTTCATCATTAAGGAGTTTTTGAAAGATCTGCTTAGCAGTGGCAACAGTGTGTGGGCCATTCATATGCGCACGATTTTTGGCGCAGCAATTGAGCACCAAAAAGTCCGATTGGAGCGACTCGTTATAAGGTATTAATAACGCACGGCGAGTTACGATCGTCACAACAATTCCTTGTTTGAAAATTATGTATAGCAAATACTTCTGAAATCAGAAGGGACTTAAGCCGATTTTATTGATTGAGTTAGCCGTACAAGTTTATTTAAATACTATTTTTATAATTATGGATTTGATTGACGTCGTTAGTTTTTTTATTTTTTTACCGTAAGAAGAAAAGCCCCGACACATAAGTATCGGGGCTATAGTCTTACTCGCAGCAATCCAGCTACTGAAAATGCTCCATGCATCATCCGTAATAGCTACTGAATCCTTCAGTAATTTCCGTCCATCGCTATCCTAGCGGTGTCCTTAATTCCTATAAGCTAACCATCCCCGTTAGCGCACATCACTTGATCCTTGAGCGGTGTCCCTGGCATCGTCCTAATGCTGTCCTTTCTCTATCCTAGAGATGTCCTAAGCAGTCCTTGCCCGTGTCATCCTCGACACAGTGAGATCCTTTTCTCTCCAAGCTCCATGCTAAGTTCGTGGTTCCTTCCGAACTTAAAATCTTCATCCTGAAGATAATCACATCCTTAGTGATTTGATTTCCTTGTCAAACTCCGTTCGACACAGAGTAATTTACGCGAATCTTGGTCATAAACAATTGCACCATGTCACACTTTTAAATTACCCCCTAGAACAATAAACAGTCAAAACCTAATAAATCATAAGCTTAAGGTTATAAATAAGACCTCAACCAATGCCATTACGTTATTTATCTCACACCATTTGTAAGCGATCTCTCACACGCGATTGAGCATTTTTCCATTCGCCTAATTGAGCACGAGCCAGTATGATGAAATCAGTCATTAACATCGATGTTTATACCAATCAGGATAAGCGGTCAGATATTTTCCAAAAATGGCCAAAGCCCCGTGTTGATTGGTAGTAAAGTGCTAACAAGGACCTCACATGCTCACCAAAGATATCAGCTTAGAACTTGAGCAAGTCATCACCGCATTAATTGCAGAAGGCAAAGAACCGACCGTCGCATTAGTCAAAAGCCGATTAAAAACGTCAGTCCCAATCCCTGCCCTCATCGGCACCATTAAAAGTTGGAAAAGCTCAAACAGAATACCCAAAATTGAAGTGGCGGCCGCCCCACAATCAGAAGACAGTCGCATTACTCAATTAGAAGCGCAAATTCTTGACCTGCAATCTCGACTGAGCGCATTGGAAGCAAAACTCGCCCAATAGAAGGCCACACGATTCTAGATAAGGCCCTGAAATGCAAAAAGGCTTGGCACAATGCCAAGCCTTTTTATTGACCGCGCAATCTGAAGACTCAGAGCGAGCAGCACTGATCACATGTTTGGTATTACCAACCCGTGACCTCACGTAATGCTTTGCCGATATCAGCCAAAGACTTCACCGTCTTAACACCCGCCGCTTCAAGCGCTGCGAATTTATCTTCTGCGGTGCCTTTACCACCAGAGATAATCGCGCCAGCATGCCCCATGCGCTTACCCGGAGGAGCCGTCACACCCGCAATATACGAAACAACCGGCTTAGTGACGTTGTCCTTGATAAACGCAGCCGCTTCCTCTTCCGCCGTACCACCGATTTCACCGATCATTACGATCGCTTCCGTTTCAGGGTCCGCTTGGAACAGTTTCAAAATGTCGATAAAGTTTGAGCCTGGAATTGGATCACCACCGATACCAACACACGTTGACTGACCAAAACCTTCATCGGTGGTTTGCTTAACGGCTTCGTAAGTCAATGTCCCAGAACGAGACACAATACCCACTTTACCTTTCTTATGAATGTGACCCGGCATGATACCAATCTTACATTCATCTGGTGTAATCACGCCCGGACAGTTTGGACCGATCATCACTACGCCCGCCTCATCAAGACGCACTTTGACATCTAGTAAATCAAGCGTTGGAATACCTTCTGTAATGGTCACGATCAGTTTGATACCCGCATCGATCGCTTCTAAAATCGCATCTTTACAGAATGGCGCTGGTACATAAATCACCGATGCCGTTGCACCCGTCACTTCAACCGCGTCGCGTACCGTGTTAAAAACGGGAAGACCAAGGTGCATTTGGCCACCTTTACCTGGTGATACCCCGCCCACCATTTTTGTTCCGTAAGCGATCGCTTGTTCAGAGTGGAATGTTCCCTGACCACCGGTGAAACCTTGACAAATAACCTTGGTATCTTTGTTAATTAGTACTGACATTATTTGCCCTCCGCTGCCGCTACGACTTTTTCTGCAGCTTCTGATAGAGAATTTGCCGCAATGATGTTTAGGCCACTTTCAGCCAGTTTTTGCGAGCCTAATGGCGCGTTGTTACCTTCAAGGCGCACGACAACCGGAACTTCCACACCCACTTCTTCAACAGCACCAATAATGCCTTCGGCAATCAAGTCACAACGTACAATACCACCAAAGATATTGACGAAGACCGCTTTTACATTGCTGTCAGAAAGGATAATTTTGAATGCTTCCGTTACGCGCTCTTTGGTGGCACCGCCGCCGACATCAAGGAAGTTCGCAGGTTGGCCACCGTGTAGATTGACGATATCCATCGTGCCCATTGCGAGGCCTGCACCATTCACCATACAACCGATGTTGCCATCAAGAGCAACATAATTAAGCTCCCACTGAGCCGCGTGCGCTTCACGCTCATCTTCTTGCGAAGGATCGTGCATTTCACGTAATTTTGGCTGACGGTAGAGGGCATTTGAATCGATATTAATTTTACCATCGAGACACAATAGGTTGTCATCGCCAGTAATAACCAGAGGGTTGATTTCCAGTAACGCAAGATCGTATTGCGCGAACATCTCGCCAAGACCAATAAAGATCTTAACGAACTGTTTAATTTGGTCGCCTTTAAGGCCTAGTTTGAATGCGAGCTCGCGGCCTTGATAAGCCTGCGGACCCACAAGAGGATCAATGGCGGCTTTATGAATCAGTTCTGGCGTTTCTTCCGCCACTTTTTCAATTTCAACGCCACCTTCGGTTGAAGCCATGAATACAATACGTTGAGTCGAACGGTCAACAACCGCGCCTAGGTAAAGCTCGTTAGCAATGCTTGACGCTTCTTCCACTAGGATTTTCGATACCGGCTGACCATTGGCGTCAGTCTGGTAAGTAACGAGGTTTTTACCTAGCCACTTTTGCGCAAATTCTTTTACGCCATCTTTCGTATCATGCAATTCAACGCCGCCCGCTTTACCGCGGCCACCAGCGTGAACCTGACATTTAACGACTTTCTTCTCAGTACTAATACGGCCTGCCGCTTCAAATGCTTCTTGTGGTGTGTCACAAGCGTAGCCTTCTGGCACAGGCAAACCGAATTCTGCAAACAGCTGTTTGGCTTGGTATTCATGCAAATTCATTTTGATATTCCGTTTATTATTCCCTCAGGGGATTTATTATTTCCATAACGTCACAGTTTGAGCACTGTTTTTACGTCTGCATGGTCTTCTCAAATCAATCGCAATACGATTCAAATGAAGGCCGGACCGTTGAGCTAGTCTAGCCTCGGGCACTTTAAGCGTCGAGCTATCAGAGATAACTCGACGTTTCAGCGATACTAAACGTCTAACAAGAGACGTGCTGGGTCTTCAAGTAACTCTTTAATGGTTACAAGGAAGCCCACTGACTCACGGCCATCGATTAAACGGTGGTCATAAGACAATGCCAAATACATCATTGGTAAGATTTCAACATTGCCATTAACCGCCATTGGACGATCTTGAATCTTATGCATACCCAAGATAGCCGATTGCGGCGGGTTGATGATTGGCGTCGACATGAGTGAACCAAACACACCACCATTGGTGATAGTAAAGTTCCCCCCCATCAATTCATCGACCGTTAACTTTCCGTCACGACCTTTGATTGCGAGCTCTTTAATGCCTTTTTCTACTTCCGCGAATCCTAGCGTATCGCAGTCTTTCAATACTGGCGTGACGAGGCCGCGAGGCGTAGAAACGGCCATGCTGATATCGAAGTAGTTGTGGTAAACGATATCTTCACCGTCGATCGATGCATTCACTTCTGGGTAGCGTTTTAAGGCTTCCGTTACGGCTTTAACATAGAACGACATAAAGCCCAATCGAATACCATGACGCTTTTCAAACTGCTCTTGGTACTGTGCACGCAAGTCCATGATTGGTTTCATGTTGACTTCATTAAACGTGGTCAACATCGCCGTACTGTTCTTCGCTTCAAGCAAGCGGTTTGCGACGGTCTTGCGTAGACGTGTCATAGGCACACGTTTTTGGCTGCGCGCCGCGGCAGGCGCTGGCGCTGCACTTTCTTGTACTGCTGGCGCCGCTTTTGCGCTCGCCAAATGCGCATCAATGTCTTCACGCGTAATACGACCACCGACACCGGTGCCTTTCACTTGATTCGCTTCAAGACCATGCTCAGCCAACAAGCGACGAACGGCAGGACTGAGTGAATCATTGCTCTCTTCCGTTAAAGACGCTTTGTGGCGCTTATCTGGTGAGGCTTGTGATTCTTCCGTCGTATCTGTTGTTGGCTCACCCGCCACAGCACCCGGTTTAATTTTTGCGAGAAGTTGCTTTGATAAAACCGTCGCACCTTCAACTTCTATAATCGCTTCCAATACACCTGCTTCTGGCGCTGGCACTTCAAGGACAACTTTGTCGGTTTCAATGTCAACTAACACATCGTCACGAGCAACGATATCGCCGGGTTGTTTATGCCAAGTCGCAACCGTTGCGTCAGCGACTGATTCAGGTAAATCTGGAACCAGAATTTCAATTGTCATTTCTATCTTCCTTATACTTCTAGTTCTTTATTCGCGGTTTTAGAATCTGAGGTGTTCACACCGATGATCAGAGCCTCTTCAACCAATGCTTTTTGTTGTTTCAGGTGAACCGACATATAACCCACTGCTGGTGATGCCGATGCTGGGCGACCGGCGTATTTCAACGCTTTACCCGCAGGAATCGCTGCAATGAAATTATGTTGGCTACAATACCAAGCACCTTGGTTTTGTGGTTCTTCCTGACACCAAACGAAATCTTCGACATTGCTATACGCTTCTATCGCCGCTTTGACCTCTTCCAATGGGAATGGGTAAAGCTGCTCAATACGAACAATCGCCACATTATTGCGCTCGTCTTTACGACGCTGCTCAAGTAGGTCGTAATACACCTTGCCTGAACAGAATACGACGCGCTTAACTTGGCTGGCATCTAGAGCATCAATTTCAGGGATAGCGGGTAAGAATGTGCCATCAGACAAATCTTCTAAACTCGACGTACACAATGGATGGCGCAGCAGAGATTTAGGCGACATAACGATCAAAGGACGACGCATCGGACGCACAACCTGGCGGCGAATCATGTGGTAAACCTGCGCAGGCGTCGAAGGTACGACAACTTGCATGTTCTGCTCTGCACACAATTGTAAGTAACGCTCTAGACGTGCTGAAGAGTGCTCAGGACCTTGACCTTCATAACCGTGTGGAAGCAGCATGGTTAGGCCACATAGACGTGCCCATTTTTGCTCACCCGATGAAATAAATTGGTCGATTACGACTTGGGCACCGTTAGCAAAATCACCAAACTGTGCTTCCCAAATCGTTAGGCCACCGGGTTCTGCGGTTGCATAGCCATATTCAAAAGCCAATACCGCTTCTTCAGACAGTACCGAGTCAATCACTTGGAAAGGCCCCTGCTTATCATGCACATTGGCTAATGGGATGTAAGTGCTCGCATCTGTTTGGTTGTGCAGTACAGAGTGGCGATGGAAGAACGTACCACGGCCGGCATCTTGACCCGAAATACGGATGCGCTTGCCATCGTCGACTAACGTGGCGTAAGCCAATGTTTCAGCCATGCCCCAATCTACCGCTTTCTCGCCATTCATCATCGAGATACGATCGTTATAGAGCTTATTCACTCGGCTCTGTAACTTGTGGCTTTCCGGTACTTGGCATAAGCGATGACCCAATTCGAGCAAGCGCTCTTTGCCATATTGGCTATTCCACTGAGTATCCCAATCATGACCAAGATACGGAGACCAGTCGACAGAATGCAATGCCATTGGGCGCCATTCTTTTACGACCACTTCACCGCGATCGAGCGCATCACGATACTCATTGACCATTTGAGTCGCCGTTTCAATATCGTAATCACCGCGTTCGATAAGCACATCGGCGTAAAGTTTACGTGGTGTTGGGTGTTTTTTGATTTTTTGATACATCAGCGGCTGAGTCGCATTCGGCTCATCGGCTTCGTTATGGCCATGGCGTCGGTAACAAACCAAATCAATCACCACGTCGCGCTTGAACTCATTGCGGTAATCAAGTGCAATTCGAGTCACGAATGCCACCGCTTCAGGATCATCGGCGTTCACGTGGAAAATTGGCGCCTGTACCATCTTCGCGATGTCAGTACAGTACATTGTTGAGCGCATATCGCGTGGATTTGACGTCGTAAAACCAACTTGGTTATTGACGACAACGCGTACCGTACCACCAACTCTATAACCACGAGCTTGCGACATGTTGAAGGTTTCTGCCACAACACCTTGGCCAGCAATTGCTGAATCGCCATGGATGGTGATTGGTAGTACCGTACTGCCATCTCTATCGCCTAAGCGATCTTGACGCGCGCGAACCGAGCCCATCACCACAGGGTTAACAATCTCAAGGTGCGATGGGTTAAATGCCAAAGCTAAGTGAACATCACCACCCGGTGTGGCGAAATCCGCAGAGAAGCCTTGGTGATATTTCACATCGCCAGTACCCCATGATTCACCATGCTTACCGGCAAATTCATCAAACAGATCTTGCGGTTTTTTACCCAGAACGTTGACCAGCATATTCAGACGGCCACGGTGGGCCATACCAATCACGACTTCACGCATACCGCTTTTACCGGCATGGCGAATAAGCTCTTTCATCATCGGGATCATGGCATCGCCACCTTCCAATGAGAAACGCTTCGCGCCAGGGAATTTCGCGCCTAAATAACGTTCAAGACCTTCTGCTGCGGTCAACTCGTCAAGAAACTCGCGTTTCTCCTCAGCGGTAAATTGCGGCTTACCCACTACAGGCTCAAGACGTTGCTGTATCCAACGCTTTTGCTCAGTGTCGATAATGTGCATGTATTCTGCACCAATCGAACCACAGTAGATTTGTTTTAACGAGGAGAGGATATCTTTCAGACGCATCGTCTCTTGCCCAATCGCAAAAGAGCCGACATTGAAGGTTTCTTCTAAATCATCATCGGTAAGATTATGGTACGAAGGCGCTAACTCAAGCACCGGAGGTCGGTTCCATAAACCGAGAGGATCCAATTCTGCAGCCTCATGACCGCGGAAACGGTACGCATTGATCAGCTGAAGAACTTTAACTTGTTTCGCATCGACATCGGGGTCGCTAACTTGGACATTGTAATGCTTTGTTTCTTGAGCGAGTCGACGGAAGTAATCACGAACACGTGAATGGGGTTGTTCCACTACATCTTGTGTAGGTTTCGGCAACCCTTCAAATACACGAATCCACTCTTCACTTACCAGGTCGGGGTCACTTAGATACAGTTCGTAGAGGTCCTCTACATACGTTGCATTGGCGCCAGCCAAGTGTGAGGACTCGAGCCATGCCTTCATCACACCGTTGTGCATATTTTCCCTTAACCAGTAGTTTTCACGTTTGCTGCGGTCTATGCCGAGCTTGTAATAGGCCGCTATTCAATCATTGAATAGCGGCAAGCTTGTTCTGTTTATACCGAACGATTAACCAGCATTGTTTTGATATGACCGATTGCTTTCGTCGGATTTAATCCCTTAGGACAAACACTTACACAATTCATTATGCCATGGCAACGAAAAACACTAAAAGCGTCATCGAGATCGGACAATCTTTCTTCTGTTGCAGTATCGCGACTATCAATCAACCAACGATAAGCGGCTAACAACCCAGCCGGGCCGATAAACTTATCAGGATTCCACCAGAAAGAAGGGCACGAGGTCGTACAACATGCACACATAATGCATTCATACAAACCATCAAGATGCGCTCGCTCTTCCGGTAGTTGCAAGTTTTCACGTGACGGTGGCAATGCGTCATCAGCCACCAAAAACGGTTTTACTTTCGCGTAGTTATCATAAAACTGAGTCATATCGACGATAAGATCACGCACTACCGGCAAGCCGGGTAGCGGACGGATGACAATCTTATCGCCCGCCAGCGCGGACAATGGCGTCACACACGCAAGTCCATTCTTGCCATTCATGTTCATACCATCGGAGCCACAGACGCCTTCGCGACATGAACGGCGGAATGATATCGTCGGGTCTTGTTCTTTAAGTAGGATCAGCGCATCCAAAAGCATCATGTCTGAGCCTTCTTCTACCTCAAGAATGTAGTCCTTCATAAAAGGTTTATCGTCTGTATCGGGATTGTAACGATACAAAGAGAAGTTCATTTTCATCATCTATCCTCCCTTAGTATGTACGTGCTTTCGGCGGAAAAGCTTCACGATGGACAGGTTCCATGTTCACACCACGCTTAGACATTGACTCTGTCTCAGGGTTGTAGATGGAGTGACATAACCATTGCTCATCATCCCTATCAGGGAAGTCAAATCGAGCATGTGCACCACGACTTTCTGTACGGAAGTTCGCCGCTACCGCTGTCGCGTAGGCGGTTTCCATCAAGTTTTCTAGCTCAAGGCACTCAATGCGCTGAGTGTTAAACTCGGTAGACTTATCCGCAAGATAAGCATTCTTCAAGCGATCTCGAATAACCTTAAGTTCCTCAAGACCTTTCGCCATCGCATCACCTTCACGGAAGACGGAGAAGTTATTTTGCATGCACTGCTGTAGATCTTTACGAATTTGAGCAGGGTCTTCACCATCAGTACTGTTTTCCCAACGGTTATAACGCTCAAGTGAACGCTCAATGTCTTCATCCGTTGCAGGCTTCGCCTCTGCTTGCTTATCCAGAACTTCACCTAAATGTAAGCCTGTTGCTCGCCCGAATACGACAAGGTCAAGTAGCGAGTTGCCTCCCAAACGGTTGGCGCCATGCACCGATACCGAAGCGATTTCACCACACGCAAACAGACCTTGGATTTCAACATCATTACCGGCTTCGTCTTGCTTAATCGCTTGACCAGAGACCTGTGTTGGCACGCCCCCCATCATATAGTGACAAGTAGGAATAACTGGAATTGGCTCTTTGACCGGATCAACGTGAGCAAAAGTACGTGATAACTCACAAACCCCTGGAAGACGAGACTCCAATGTTTCTTTACCCAGGTGATCCAATTTCAGTTTGATGTGTGGACCCCACGGGCCATCACAGCCTCGGCCTTCACGGATCTCGATCATCATTGAACGAGCAACCACATCACGCCCTGCCAAGTCTTTGGCATTCGGTGCATAGCGCTCCATGAATCGTTCGCCATCTTTATTCAGTAAGTAGCCACCTTCACCGCGACAACCTTCTGTCACCAATACACCTGCGCCTGCGATACCCGTTGGGTGGAACTGCCACATTTCAATGTCTTGCATTGGTACGCCAGCACGAATCGCCATGCCCACACCATCACCGGTATTAATGTGCGCGTTGGTGGTCGAGGCATAAATACGCCCTGCGCCACCTGTAGCCAGAATAGTGGCTTTCGATTTGAAATAGCACACCTCGCCGGTTTCCATGCAAAGTGCAGTACAACCAAGAATGGCACCGTCTTCATTTTTCACTAAATCAAGCGCATACCACTCTGAAAAGACGGTGGTTTTATGCTTGATGTTTTGTTGATACAAGGTATGCAATAGTGCATGGCCAGTACGGTCAGCGGCCGCCGCTGTGCGCGCGGCTTGCTCACCACCGAAGTTCTTCGACTGGCCACCAAACGGGCGCTGATAAATCGTACCGTTATCGAAACGAGAAAACGGCAGTCCCATCTTCTCAAGTTCAATCACCGATTCAGGGCCGTTTTTACACATGTATTCGATCGCGTCTTGGTCACCGATGTAATCGGAGCCTTTTACGGTATCGTACATATGCTGTTCCCAATGATCTTCGTGCGCATTACCTAGCGCTACCGTAATACCACCTTGAGCAGATACGGTATGAGAACGAGTTGGGAAAACCTTAGATAGCAGCGCACATGACAGGCCCTGCTCAGAAATTTGCAGTGCCGCACGCATGCCTGCACCACCTGCGCCGATTACTACGGCATCGAATTCACGAACTGGAATAGACACTTACGCACCCCACAAAATAAATAGGCCAGAGAAGAAGTAACCTAATAGCAATGCCACAACACCCACTTGCAAACCACCACGCAATTTAGTGCATTTGATATAGTCAGTCAGAACTTGCCAGAGGCCAATCCAAGCGTGGATCAATATGCAAGTGAGCGTCACCATAGTAAAAGCTTTGGTGAAGGTCCCCGCGAAAAATTGAGTCCAGGAAACGTAAGAGATATCGGTGAAAGCACAAAAGCTCACCAAATAGATCGTGTATAAGGTCATAAGAATGGCGGTCACACGAATCAACAGGAAATCATGTACACCGTTACGACCGAAGGATGAAACGTTTTTTACCATACCATTATCCCCGCAAGTATCGACAACACCGCAGTCACAGCAAAAGAGACTTTCGCGCTTAATGCACCAGTGTCGAGTTCTTCAAAATAGCCCATGTCCATCATCAAATGACGAACACCACCGACAATGTGGTAGGCTAAAGCGGTTAGGATTCCCCACAGAATAAAGGTAACGAACCAACCATCAATTAGGTCAGCCGCTTGCTTAAATCCTACAGGAGAGGATAGAGATAGAGACAGCAACCACAGCAGGATACCGACTGCTACAAATGTAATCACACCCGCCACACGATGGACAATGGATGCGATAGCAGTGATCGGAAAGTGCATGGTTTGCAAGTCTAGGTTTACAGGTCTTGACTTTCTTTCTTTCACGGGCTTGCTCACTCAGCTCACTAGAGCATTTATAGTTATTAAAGAAATACAGAGCTGAACCCAATAAAACTTAACATTAAATTAACAGCAAACCATCCGATACCGCCGCTAAAATGTAAAAATTCTGTTAAATAACGTACTCAAGGCTATCAAAATAGTTTCTTTCAACCCTTGAATTTATTAGGTTTCTCTTATACTTCACTCGAGCACTATACGGTTGGCAACATTCTAATACAATTGGTGTAACAATTTTTGCTACACAGACCAGCTTTTTAACTTATTACGCGCAAAAAATAATAACAAGTGCACACATCAGAGGAGAATAATTGACTTTGTACGTGAAGAGACGTACAAAAATGGCACATAAACATCCTGGATGGATTAAATAATAAACAAAGGAGATTGTTATGGCGGATAAGAAAGCGACGCTTCATATTGAAGGTAAAGCGCCGATCGAACTGCCGATTATGGCGGGGTCTATTGGTCCCCAAGTAATCGATGTTCGCAAACTTGGAGCAAATGGGTACTTTACCTTTGATCCTGGTTTTCTTGCCACTGCATCTTGTGAATCCCAAATCACCTACATTGACGGCGGCAAAGGTGTGTTATTACACCGTGGCTTCCCTATCGATCAATTAGCAAACAATGCTGATTATTTAGAAGTCTGTTATATTCTTCTTTACGGTGAAGCCCCTACACGTGAGCAATACGAACGATTTAAGACAACCGTTACTCGCCACACAATGGTGCATGAGCAAATTGCTAGCTTCTTCCATGGCTTCCGCCGTGATGCTCACCCAATGGCAGTTATGTGTGGTGTTGTTGGTGCTCTCGCTGCCTTCTATCATGATTCACTTGATATTAATAACGACGTACACCGTGAAATTGCAGCCTATCGTCTGCTGTCTAAAATGCCTACATTGGCGGCCATGTGTTACAAATACTCCATCGGCCAGCCATTCATCTATCCACGTAACGATCTAAACTACGCAGAAAACTTCCTCCACATGATGTTTGCAAATCCATGTGAAGAATACGAAGTCAATCCAGTGGTTGCGCGTGCGATGGATAAAATTTTCACACTCCACGCAGATCACGAACAAAACGCATCAACCTCAACAGTCCGTCTTGCAGGTTCATCAGGTGCTAACCCATTTGCTTGTATCGCGGCGGGTATTGCATCGCTTTGGGGCCCTGCTCACGGCGGCGCAAATGAAGCTTGCTTGAAGATGTTAGAAGAGATCGGCAGTGTCGATAACATTCCGGAGTTTGTTGAACGCGCGAAAGACAAAGATGATCCATTCCGTCTGATGGGCTTTGGTCACCGCGTTTACAAAAACTACGATCCTCGTGCAACTGTCATGCGTGAAGCATGTCATGAAGTCCTGACTGAGCTGAATATTCAAGACCCATTGCTGGATGTAGCGATGGAGCTGGAGCGTATTGCGCTTTCGGATGAGTATTTTGTGTCGAAGAAACTCTACCCAAATGTCGATTTCTACTCAGGTATCATTCTTAAAGCGATTGGTATTCCCGTTTCTATGTTTACCGTTATCTTTGCCATGTCTCGTACTATCGGCTGGATTGCACATTGGAATGAAATGCACAGTGATCCTGCAAACCGTATCGGCCGTCCACGTCAGCTCTATACTGGTCAAACTCAGCGTGAGTTTGCACCCATTCATGAACGTGAATAATCGATAGTTAAAATCATTGATTAATAGAAACCAAAAAGGGGTTGATGTTTAACATCAACCCCTTTTCTTTTTTGCCTTCTCGACTTCGCTCTGCCTGATGCAAATCAGGCCCCGTAATCGATTCGACATTTGTGCGACAAAGCCGTTTATCTATTTCTGCGGCTTGGTCTCACTAAACCAGGTTATCAATATCGATAAAGGTCACATCAAGGTCATGTTCAGCCGCTAACCACTCGCCCAGCGCTTTAATACCGTAACGCTCTGTTGCATGATGACCGGCGGCAAAGTAATGAATATCAAGCTCACGCGCGCTGTAAGTCGTGCGCTCTGAAATTTCACCAGAGATAAACGCATCTAAACCATGTTGCGCAGCCAGTTCAATATAATCTTGACCGCCACCAGTGCACCAACCAATCGTTTCAATCAGCTTGTCTGCGTTGTCAGGCGCAATATGCAACGGGGCTCTATCTAGCGCTCGATTAATTCGTTCCGCAAGCTGAGCCCCCGTTAGAGGCTGTTTTAAGCGACCAAACATTGCGACTGATTGAGGATGCCCTTCAAGACCACCTTCTACTTCAATCTCCAACAGACGGGCTAATTCAGCGTTATTGCCCAGCTCAGGATGAATATCGAGTGGCAAGTGATAACCGAACAGATTGATGTCATTTTTAATCAAGGTACGAATGCGCTTACCCTTCATACCTCGGATCGGTTCCGGTTCACCTTTCCAAAAGTAACCGTGATGCACCAGCAAAGCATCGGCGTTAAGCTCAACGGCTTTATCGATCAACGCTTGGGAGGCAGTGACACCAGTCACCACAACGTTTATCTCGGTCGCGCCTTCAACCTGCAAACCGTTAGGGCTGTAATCTTTAATTAACTGAGGAGACAGTTTTTCGTTAAGTAATTTTTCTAGTTGTAGATTATTCATCATACTTTCCCGTATCCTGACTTTAGAAAGGCTTTATTGTCGGCGTTATTTATTGCCAAAGTTATAACAACTTCAATACTCAATGTCGAAACAAACGCGAACAATCGCTTATGGATGATTATGACTACATTGACGGATTTTTATCATTGGATTCTAACTCAACCCAACCTGATTGCATCACGTTCGCCATTTTCTGATTTAAGCGGTTTACAATCCCAGCCACTGCCTGAACGGAGTCAATACCAGGGAAACCGCCGCTTGGGATTTCTTTATCAGCACCTGTGCACTGAGGCCTTCAAACTGAGTCCACATTACCAAGTCGCAATGGAGGAAATACAACTCAACCAAGATGGCAAAACGCTGGGCGCTATCGATCTCTTAGTCTCCAACCGACAAGACGAGCAGTTGGAACATTGGGAAGTGGCTATAAAGTTTTATCTCCTTCATCAAGGAACGTGGTTCGGACCGAACGCCCATGATCAACTCGATAAAAAACTCGACCGCATGCTCAATCATCAACTGGCGATGTCGCGCTCTGAAACCTTCCATCAACACTACCCGCAACTTGACGTAACCTCTCATCATCTATTGATGCAAGGACGACTTTATACCAATCCATTTAGCCATGAAATAACACCAACACATTGCCTTAACCACCCTATTAACCCCAATATAATCAATGGCTACTGGTGCTTCTATTCTCAATCTCATCAAATTGAGCAAGAACTTTTTCATTTATCTAAAGATCGCTGGGCGACCGGCCTTGGTGAGAGCCGAGAATCTGTCACCGCCAGCCCTGAGCGCTTTATTCATGCTCAAACTGAGTGTGGACAATTTTGGTTTGTGGTACCCGATGGCTGGCCAGGTCATTGAAAGGGCAAATGACAGGTATAAAAAAGAGCTGAGGCGGTAGCGACAGCTCTTTAACAATATTTACGCGTTTATGAATTACAATCCAGCGTCAGCAAATACTTGGTTAACAATCTCTTGTGCTTCTTTTTCAATTTGCTTCAAGTGCTCTTCGCCTTTAAAGCTTTCACAATAGATCTTGTAGATATCTTCCGTGCCTGACGGACGCGCTGCAAACCAGCCGTTTTCAGTCGTCACTTTAAGACCACCAATCGCCGCACCATTACCCGGAGCGTGAGTCAAACGAGCTGTAATCGCGTCACCAGCTAAGGTATCCGCTAACACCATCTCTGGTGAAAGCTTCTTCAGTACGTCTTTTTGCGGGCCATTCGCCACCGCTTGAATACGGTTATACTTCGATTCGCCATGCTTCGCCGCAAGCTCTTCGTAATATTGCTGCGGGTTTTTACCGGTTACGGCCGTAATTTCAGCCGCTAGTAGACAAAGAATAATGCCATCTTTGTCTGTCGCCCATGGCGTGCCATCTTTACGTAGGAATGATGCTCCAGCGCTTTCTTCACCGCCAAAACCAAATTGACCGCTGTATAAGCCATCAACAAACCACTTAAAGCCGACAGGTACTTCGCACAATTCACGGCCAAGATCCGCAACGACACGGTCAATCAACGCACTAGAAACGAGTGTTTTGCCAACCGCAACCTCTTTACCCCATCCTTCACGATGGCGATAAAGGTAATCGATACATACCGCAAGGAAGTGGTTCGGATTCATCAAACCTTTTGCGGTTACAATGCCGTGACGATCGTAATCAGGATCATTACCAAACGCCAAGTCATAGTCGTCTTTCAGAGCTAACAAACCCGCCATGGCGTATGGTGATGAACAATCCATACGTACCACACCATCTTTATCCAATGACATAAATTGGAACGTAGGATCAATCGCTTCGCTCACCAGCGTAAGATCAAGATTGTACGCTTTACCAATTTGACGCCAGTAATCAATGCCACTGCCACCGAGTGGATCAACACCCAGTTTTAAGTTCGCTTTTTGGATCGCTTCCATATCGATAACATTCACTAAGTCATCAATATATGGCTTGACCAGATCAACTTGCTTAAACAATGGTGAGATTTTCGCATCCGCAAGCGGCATACGTTTCACACCTTGCAAGCCTTCGGCGATAAGTACGTTAGCGCGGTTTTCAATGGCTTTCGTTAGCGCGTCTTCCGCTGGACCACCATGAGTCGGGTTGTACTTGATGCCGCCATCTTGCGGTGGGTTATGTGATGGTGTGATCACAATGCCATCGGCTTTATCTTGATGCGTTAGGTTATAGGTCAAAATAGCATGCGATACCCCAGGCGTTGGCGTGTAACCGCCATCCTGCTGAACAATCACTTCAATCCCGTTCGCAATTAACACTTCCAATACGCTGGCAAAGGCTGGTTCTGACAACGCGTGAGTATCTTTACCCACAAATAGTGGCCCTGTCGTACCTTGCTCTGCACGTACTTCAGCGATCGCTTGAGCAATCGCTAAGATGTGATGTTCGTTGAACGTTGCTTTGTCAGCCGTACCACGGTGACCAGAAGTACCAAACTCCACTTTATGATCCGGATTACTTGGTTCCGGTTGCAATAAAAAGTAGTTTGAAACTAAAGCAGGAATATTGTGCAAATCCTGTTGTTGAGCTTTTTGTCCAGCTCTTGGGTGCATAGCCATTTTGACATCCTTTCTAAATTTATAGATACAAAAAAGCCCCATAATGATATCAACACAATATTATGAGGCTCTGTGCTACAAACTAGATTGAGAAAGTAACCTTCTCAATCAAATCTGCAGGAAAACTCATCCGTGACATGAGCTGGTCAACCATTTGTCTTTTACGACTGGTATTGTTGTTTGTAATAACCCAAAAAGGAGAAGCAGGAATCGCTTTCGGCTTGGTGGTATTGCCATTAGCAAGCAACGTTTGCTCATTGTCAGCAAAATACACACGCTTACGACCTTTAACTTGAGTCGCTTCCGAGAAACCTTCTGGATCAATACGATGCAGCGTGGAAAGAACTAGCATAAAACGGTCGATGGCTTTTTTAAGACCAGCAAACTCATCTGAGATAAGCAGAGAACGCATCTCTTTCACGCCATCTAGTTGAACTTCTTTTACAGCATCTTTACTGATCACCAAACCGATAGGCTCGATGATAGGCTGCTGTTGAGCGGCTTGAACCTGCCCATCTACATTCAGCAATCGACGCAAAATATCGGATGCACTTTCACCGATATGTTGGGTTTGACCGGCGATGTAACGGTATAGATCCTCATCAACCTCAATTGTTTTCATTCGCTTTTCACAATCTCTATGTTTAAACTCTGTGGCGATTATAGCGAGATCTTCTCTCAGACTCTACGTTAAACCAGTCACGAATAAGATAAAATGTCACAGCAGCTCAACTACAAACTCGAAGGTGAGGGTCACACCATTGTTTTGATCCACGGTTTATTCGGCAATCTTGATAACCTTGGCCTTCTTGCGCGCGATTTAAAGCACGATCACCAAGTGCTGAGTATTGATCTTCGTAACCATGGGCAATCCTTGCATTCAAGTGATCATACCTACGCGGTACAAGCGCAAGATGTCATTGAATTAATTAAGCATTTATCGATAGAACGCCTAACGCTCATCGGCCACTCTATGGGCGGAAAAGTCGCGATGAAAGTGGCCGAACGGCTGGAAAATCAGATTGAAAAACTGATCGTGCTCGACATGGCCCCCGTCGAATACACCCAACATCGCCACACCAATGTTTTTGCTGGCTTAAAAGCCGTTGCGTCTGCAAAGCCGACTGATCGCAAACAAGCCATGGCGATTCTGGCCGATCATATTGAGATAGAAGGGGTACGACAGTTTTTAGGCAAGTCGCTGTACAACAATAACACGAACTTTGCTTGGCGATTCAACGTCGATAATCTTTGGGAAAACTACGCAAACATTATTGGCTGGCAACCTATCAACAAGATAGCCACGGCCACTCTGTTTATTAAAGGGGCTGACTCTGATTACCTGTTAGCAGAGCATCAAAAGCCGATTCAAGCCCAATTTCAAAATGCCAAAGCTCACGTCATTGCCAACACCGGCCATTGGTTGCACGCAGAAAAGCCCGAAGAAGTGTTACGCACTATTCGCAAGTTCATCTCATAAAACTCAGTGCCTTCGCCAATATACAGGGTGTATCGCAACAAAAGGCATCGGTTTTTTGCCGATGATAAATAACGCATGATGCTCATTTCATGCGTCTAAAAAACAAAACAATAACAACATGAGCAAGACGTTTGATCGACAAGAATGAACCACGGATTATTTCTATTGGTATAAGTATAAAGTGAGAGACGATCGCATTAACTTTGGCTAATAACAGTGGTATAGTGCTGCGCAAGTAAATTAGCATAAAGGGATACCATGCTTTACGACTACATGAACATGCTTGAGTCCATTGGTCTCGATCTTCTGTTCGCCGCACTCTTTTTCTTAATCGGTATGGCGATAAAAGATGTACTCAATGCTGGCAATGTTCCTCCATTTGGTCGTCGAATCGTGTGGTTAGTTCTCTTTCTTGGTTGTGCCGGATTCATCCTTAAAGGATTAATCCAGCTGAGTTGGGAAGGAACAGGTTTAGGTTAACTCTTATTCCCCTGCTAATAAGTAGACAATTGTAAAGGTAATGACTCTATGGCAAGTGTAGGTATCTTCTTTGGTAGTGACACAGGTAACACTGAAGCTGTTGCAAAGATGATTCAAAAGCAACTAGGTAATCAACTAGTTAACGTTCAAGACATTGCGAAAAGCAGCAAAGAAGACATCGATAATTTTGATCTTCTTCTACTCGGTATCCCTACGTGGTATTACGGTGAAGCGCAATGTGATTGGGATGACTTCTTCCCAGAACTTGAGCAAATCGATTTCTCGACCAAGCTTGTTGCTATTTTTGGTTGTGGCGACCAAGAAGATTACGCAGAGTACTTCTGTGATGCGATGGGTACAGTACGTGACATCGTTGAAGCAAAAGGCGGCACCATCCTAGGTTACACAGCGTCAGAAAGTTACGAGTTCGAAGCGTCAAAAGCACTTGTTGAAGGCGACGATAGCCAGTTTATCGGTCTATGTATTGATGAAGACCGTCAACCAGAGCTGACTGAAGAGCGCGTAAACAACTGGTGTAAACAAATTTATGATGAAATGTGCCTAGCTGAGCTTGAAGGCTAATTTCTAAAGAACCTCCTCCGGGAGGTTTTTTTCTATCTAACTCTTACGAAATTTCTTCACCTTCGCGATACTTCGGCTTTTTCCGCACGTACAATTTGCGTTGTACTTCCGCAACCACATCACCCTGCTGATTTTTAATATGCGTGATAAATTCAGGAAAGCATTTTTGACCGGAATCCGTTAAGCGGTATATGTCATCGAGTTGGCCACTCGTCAGATGAAATTGAGCAAAAAGATCACCTCGACCTGGCTGAATAAAATTAATGCTCGCTTCTTTATCCCAAACGAAATATTCCTCTCCTAATATTCCCATGAGCATCAATGCATAAATCGGATCTGTAAGTGAAAATATACTGCCGCCATACTGACTTCGATTAGCATTTTTATTCCACCAGCGAAGTTTAAGCTGCACCTCAACCTGACGAAAATCGGCACTGATTGAGATGATTTTTATCCCTGCCCCCCAGAATGGCGGCCATATATTCAAAGCAAATTTAACAAAGCCCGGCTTATAAACCATTGAAAATAAAGAACTCATAGATCAACACTGACAATAAAGAAACAAAGGTTAATGAATTGTAACTAATTAGACCAGTTTTATCCGTGACACCCCACAACTTTATAATAAATATGAGTAACCCTTTGAAGTTCGTGGTTTATTGTTACCGTAACCTGCCCTATAATGGTGGCAATATTGAATTCTGTGAAACGCTGCAGATCATCAACGGGAAAGTATATGTCAGACAATAATCAAGCGCTAAAGGATGCTGGTCTTAAGGTAACGCTACCTAGACTTAAAATTTTAGAAGTATTACAGCAACCTGACTGCCAACACATCAGTGCTGAAGAGTTGTACAAAAAGCTGATCGATCTTGGCGAAGAGATTGGTTTGGCGACTGTTTATCGAGTATTAAACCAGTTTGATGATGCTGGCATCGTAACTCGTCACCATTTTGAAGGTGGCAAATCAGTGTTTGAACTCTCAACTCAACACCACCACGACCATCTAGTTTGCCTAGACTGTGGTGAAGTTATCGAGTTCTCTGACAACGTCATCGAAGAACGTCAACGTGAAATCGCAGCAAAATACAATGTGACGTTAACCAACCACAGCCTATACCTTTATGGTAAATGTGGTGACGGTACCTGTAAAGGTAACCCTGACGCTCACAAAGCGAAGTAATCAATTAAAAAAGCGCCTAACGGCGCTTTTTTATTATCGCATGATCCTGCTCTGCCCATTGAAAGAGACCAACAGATACATTCAATCAACAGACTAGCGCAATGCATCCTCGATACAAATTCTAGATACAAAAATGCCAGTCATTAGACTGGCATTTTTCATATCAATCGCTAGCGATTACTCAGCGTCCATTTTAGCCCAAGTATCACGTAGACCAACCGTACGGTTGAAGACAAGCTTCTCTGCAGAAGAGTCTTTCTTATCCGCACAGAAATAGCCCATACGCTCAAACTGGTAGCCTTTTTCCGCTTCCGCAGATGCTAGGCTTGGCTCAACAAAACCATTCAATACAACCAGTGAATCTGGGTTAATGGTTTCAGCAAAGTTATCTGCTGCTGCTGGGTTAGGAACTGTAAACAGACGATCATAAAGACGAATGTCAGCCGGAACACCTTGCTCTGCAGATACCCAGTGAATAACACCTTTCACTTTACGGCCATCAGCAGGGTTCTTACCTAGCGTTTCTGAATCGTAGCTACAGAAGATCGTGGTGATATTGCCTTGCTCATCTTTCTCGATGCGGTCAGCTTGAATCACGTATGCACCACGTAGACGTACTTCTTTACCTAGTACTAAACGCTTGTACTTCTTGTTCGCTTCTTCACGGAAATCTTCACGCTCAATCCAAACTTCACGAGTAAATGGTACTTCGCGGTCGCCCATTTCAGGCTTGTTTGGATGGTTAGCAATGGTCAGTGTTTCCACTTTACCTTGCTCAAAGTTTTCAATCACGATCTTAACCGGATCAAGAACCGCCATCGCACGTGGTGCGTTTTCGTTCAGATCATCACGGATACAAGACTCAAGTGAGCCCATTTCGATCATGTTGTCTTGCTTTGTAACACCAATACGCTTACAGAATTCACGAATAGACGCAGACGTAAAACCACGACGACGTAGACCCGAAATCGTTGGCATGCGTGGGTCGTCCCAACCGTTAACCAATTTCTCAGTCACAAGTTGGTTCAGCTTACGCTTAGACATCACGGTGTATTCTAGATTTAGACGGCTAAACTCGTACTGACGAGGTTGGCAATCAATCGTGATGTTATCAAGAACCCAATCGTATAGACGACGGTTGTCTTGGAACTCAAGCGTACAGATTGAATGTGTAATGCCTTCTAGCGCATCCGAGATACAGTGCGTAAAGTCGTACATTGGGTAAATGCACCACTTATCACCCGTTTGGTGATGCTCTGCAAAACGCACACGGTAAAGAACAGGATCGCGCATTACGATGAACGATGATGCCATATCGATCTTCGCACGTAGACACGCTGTACCTTCTTGGAAGCCACCGTCACGCATCTTTTCAAATAGCGCTAGGTTCTCTTCCACACTGCGGTCGCGGTATGGGCTTGGCTTACCAGGTTGCGTTAGCGTACCGCGGTATTCACGGATCTGCTCAGGACTTAGCTCTTCAACATACGCTAAGCCTTTAGTAATTAATTCCACTGCGTAGCCGTATAGCGCGTCGAAGTAGTTTGATGAGTAACATGCCTCACCTTCCCACTCAAAGCCTAGCCAGCTCACATCATTCTTAATTGACTCAACGTATTCAACGTCTTCTTTTTCTGGGTTGGTATCATCAAAACGAAGATTACACTTACCCTGATAGTCCTGAGCAATACCAAAGTTTAGGCAAATTGACTTAGCGTGACCGATATGCAGGTAACCGTTAGGCTCTGGCGGGAAACGAGTATGCACGCTTGTGTGTGTACCATCCGCTAGATCTTTATCGATGATTTGGCGAATGAAATTCGATGGACGAGCTTCAGCTTCACTCATCTGAGCACCTCAATTAGTTTTAGTATTGTCAGAAAAAAATGGCTCTGAGAAGGTTAATACACGCCTCAGAGCATAATGAGACTAATGATCCACAATTCTGACTCAAGACACAACAAGAACTCGTCTTTTATTGACAAATAATACCGCCACATCGCTGGCAAAATAACCATGCTGTGTTTTTCCGTTGCTCTAAAACAAAAAAGCCTCCCGAAGGAGGCTTTTACACTAACATTTTACCCGAAGGTTACTAAGGTAGTTTTACATCAGATAGGTCTTCGTTAGCACCGATTGCTTTCATTTCGCCAGCAACGATTTCCGCTAGAGGACCAAGGATAACTTGTAGGTTCTTTTCACCTAGTTTCACCACACCTTTCGCACCAAGCTTCTTAAGAACAACTTCATCAGCAATAGAGCGGTCTTTTAGAGTAAGACGTAGACGAGTGATACAAGCATCGATTGAAGTCAGGTTTTCGTGACCACCAAGTGCTTTTAGGTATTGGCGAGCTAGGTCACCTTTCACTGCTTCACCAGCTGGCGCTGCAGGAGCTGCTTCGTCATCGTCTTCACGGCCTGGCGACTTCAAGTTGAAAGCGCGGATTGCGAAGCTGAATGTGAAGAAGTATAGAGCACCGAAACCTAAGCCGATAACAAGAAGTACTAGTGGTTTAGTCGCTAGACCCCAGTTTAGTAGGAAGTCGATAAGACCTGCAGAGAAGCCGAAGCCGTGCAGAGTACCGAACATGTTTGCTACTACTAGAGATAGACCCGTAAATACTGCGTGCATTGCGTATAGAGCAGGCGCTAGGAACACAAACATGAACTCTAGAGGCTCTGTAATACCCGTTAGGAATGAACAGAATGCTACTGAGAATAGTGCACCACCAACTTGGCTGCGTTTTTCAGCAGGCGCTGCTAGGTACATTGCAAGCGCTGCACCAGGTAGGCCGAACATCATTACTGGGAAGAAACCGTTCATGAATACGCCAGCAGACTTGTCGCCACCGAAGAAGCGATGTAGGTCACCAGACTTGATTGTCTCAGTTACTGTGTTAACTGTTGCAGTGATTTCAGGCGTCACTGTGTTAACAAAGTTGAACGTGTACTCTTGACCAACAACTAGCGTTTTCGCTAGAGCAGGATCCACACACAACTGTTTTAGAGATGGTAGAGCTTGACCCGCTGCAGATGCAGTAGAGATCATGATCTCTTGACAAGAACCCATACCGAACCAGAAGTAAGAGTTCAATACGTGGTGTAGACCGACAGGGATAAGTGCACGGTTAAGAGTACCGTATACAAATTGGCCAACCGCACCAGAAGTTGATACTGCGTGCGCTAGAGCGTCAAGGCCGCCTTGGATTGAAGGCCATACCACACCCATTACTGCACCCATTACTAGAGCAAACAGACCAGCCATGATAGGAACTAGACGTTTACCTGCAAAGAATGCCAACCATTCTGGAAGACGAGTCATGTGGAAAGCGTTGTAAGAGTGGCCTGCGATGATACCAGCGATGATACCACCAAAGAATGACATGTTAACGCTTGCATCAATTGTTGCAGCTGTAGCCGTTAGAACGAAGTAAGCAACTGCACCAGCAAGACCTGCAGCACCGTTACCATCTTTAGAAAGACCGATAGCGATACCAAGACCAAATAGTAGTGGTAGTTGGCTGAAGATAGCGTTACCAGCAGAAGCCATAAACGCGATGTCTAGTAGGTCAGGTTGACCGAGTCGTAGTAGAAGTGCCGCAACAGGTAGTGTTGCGATAGGAAGCATAAGTGCTTTACCTAACTTCTGTGCATATCCAAGAATATTCACCTTTAGTTCCCCCTATAGGATTTGTATTTTGGTCGAGCCACTTTTTTTTGTTGCTCAATTTAGTCCAACTCAGTTTATGACATTAATTTTGCTCCGCAAATTAAAACCTTACCATTTGTGATCATAATCACCAGAAACAGGTCCAGTCGAAGGTTTTTGCTAGCGAGATCATAAAACTTATTTTACAATTCAAAAAAATGGAAATTAGCAGATATCATCCAGCCTGCTGAAATATGAAATATTCGACAGTCAAGTCATACTGTATAAGGCTTTATGCTGAACAACAAAATTGATAAAAACGACAGAATGATTTCGCGATGAATCGCACAACAGCAGTGTCTAAAGAGGAGGAATCCTTCGTTTGCTAAACATATTTTGCGACCTAATTGAAGCTCACAAATAAAGTAAACAAGTGAGGGTTTTGTCTCCGGTTTTGGGTCGCGACAAAAGTTCAAGACTTCAACTTTATAAGGATTAGCTAATCATGTATGCGCTAACAAACTGTAAAATCTATACAGGCAACGATGTTCTTGTGGATCACGCTGTCATTATCAACAATGATGTCATCGATTCAGTGTGCCCTATCTCGGCACTGCCTCAAGGCATTGAAACTCGCGATCTAAACGGTGCAAATCTAAGCCCTGGCTTTATTGATTTGCAGTTAAATGGTTGTGGCGGCGTGATGCTGAATGATGAAATTACAGCTGAAACAATGCAGATCATGCATGAAGCGAATCTAAAATCAGGTTGCACAAGCTTTCTTCCTACCCTCATTACTTCATCAGACGAAGATATGCGCCAATCGGTAGCAGCCGCTCGTGAATACAATGAAAAATACCAAAACCAGTCACTCGGCTTGCACCTAGAAGGCCCTTACTTAAACGTGGCCAAAAAAGGCATCCACAGTGTGGATTACATTCGCCCATCGGATAACGGCATGATCGACTTCATGTGTGCGAACGCAGATGTCATCGCGAAAGTCACCTTAGCGCCAGAACACAATGATCCAGCACACATCACTCGCCTAAAAGAAGCCGGTATTGTCGTGTCTATCGGTCATACCAACGCAACTTACGCCGAAGCGCGTGAAAGTTTTGAGCACGGCATTACCTTTGCCACTCACCTATTTAATGCAATGACACCAATGGTCGGTCGCGAACCCGGTGTTGTTGGTGCAATTTATGATACACCTGATGTTTATGCCGGTATCATTGCCGACGGTTTCCACGTCGACTATGCAAATATCCGTATCGCTCACAAAATTAAGGGCGAAAAATTAGTATTAGTGACCGATGCCACAGCTCCTGCAGGTGCCGACATGGAATACTTTATTTTTGTTGGTAAGAAAGTATATTACAAAGAAGGTAAGTGTGTTGATGAAAACGGCACACTAGGCGGCTCGGCTCTCACAATGATTGAGGCAGTACAAAATACTGTTGAGCACGTCGGAATCGCTTTGGATGAAGCACTGCGCATGGCTACTTTGTATCCTGCAAAAGCAATAGGTGTTGATAGCAAATTAGGCCGAATCAAAAAAGGCATGATTGCCAACCTAACTGTCTTTAACCGTGACTTCCAAATCCAAGCGAATGTTGTTAACGGACAATACGAGCAAGTGTAAACATGAATGGCGGACAAATAGGTAACGTAGATTTAGTTAAACAACTAAACAGTGCAGCAGTTTACAGACTCATTGACCAGCAAGCTCCTATCTCACGGATACAGGTTGCTGACGTCAGTCATTTAGCTCCTGCGAGCGTCACTAAAATAACCCGCCAACTGCTCGAGCGCGGCCTCATTAAAGAGGTCGCTCAACAAGCCTCTACCGGTGGACGTCGCGCGATATCCCTAACGACAGAAGAAGCCCCTTTTCACTCTGTCGCCGTGCGCTTAGGCCGCGATTACATTCAGTTCAGTCTCTTTGACCTTGGCGGAAAAGAGCTGGCTTCAGACTATCAAGAATTTTACTACACCACTCAAGGCGAGCTTGTCGATGGGTTGCTGTTGTTCCTGAAAAACTTCATTGAACACAATCAATCGATCATCGATCAACTCATCGCCATTGGCATCGCGTTACCTGGACTCATTAACCCTGAAACTGGCGTCGTTGAATACATGCCAAATATCAACGTCGATAACTTACCGTTAGGGGATTTGATTCGTAATACGTTCCACGTTGAATGTTTCGTCGGTAACGATGTTCGCGGCATGGCCCTTGCGGAGCACTACTTTGGCGCAAGCCAAGACTGCCAAGACTCAATCTTAGTGAGTGTGCACCGTGGTACCGGTGCGGGTATTATTGTTAACGGACAAGTCTTCCTGGGTTATAACCGTAACGTCGGTGAAATTGGTCACATTCAAATTGATCCGCTTGGCGAACAATGCCAATGCGGTAACTTTGGTTGTTTAGAAACCGTCGCTGCAAACCCTGCGATTGTTGATCGAGTGAAAAAACTGATCGCACAGGGCTATGTGTCGAGTCTTTCTGAACTGCCGAGCATTACGATTAAAGAAATATGCGAGCACGCCAACCGCGGTGATGAGCTTGCGCAGCAAAGTTTAGTCCGCGTGGGTAATCAGTTGGGTAAAGCCATCGCGATGACCATCAACTTATTTAACCCTCAAAAAGTCATTATCGCCGGTGATATCACCAGCTGCGAAGAGATCCTTTTCCCTGCGATACGTCGCAATGTGGAAAACCAATCACTGCCGACTTTCCATTCAGAATTGCCGATTGTCGCGTCTGAAATCGATAAGCAGCCGACCATGAGCGCATTCGCCATGATCAAACGCGCGATGCTTAATGGGGTTTTGTTACAAAAGTTGCTTGAAGACTGATCGTTTACGTTACCAATTGAGTTAGAATATGAGGCTATGTCGTACGATGTAGCCTTTTCTTTTTTAGGACACCCGCTTTTATAATATGGAAATTATTCTAATTTCAGCCGCGTTTATCGCAGGCTTTATCGCATTAAAATGTAACTTACCACCCTTAGTTGGCTTCCTACTTGCTGGCTTTGGTTTAAAAATGGCAGGTTTCAGCTCTAACGACACCATTATTACGCTTGCCGATTTAGGCGTCACCCTACTTCTCTTCACCATTGGTTTGAAGCTCGATCTTAAAACTTTACTCTCAAAAGAAATTTGGGCCGGCGCATCCATCCATAACCTCTTGTCCACCTTGCTATTTTCAGCTGCTTTGCTGTGCTTAAAAGTACTCGGCGTGGGTTCACTGGCGGCAATGAGCCTTGAGCAAATTGTGTTACTCGGTTTTGCCCTTTCGTTCTCCAGTACTGTTTTTGCGGTTAAATCCTTGCAAGAAAAAGGGGAGCTTAACGCTACTTACGGTACGATTGCGATTGGTATTTTGGTCATGCAGGACATCTTCGCGGTTGTCTTCCTGACCGTCTCGACCGGAAAACTGCCCGAATGGTACGCCATCATCTTATTTGCCTTGCCATTGCTTCGCCCATTGTTCTACAAGCTACTTGATTGGGTGGGCCATGGTGAAATGCTGGTGCTCTTTGGCATCTTCTTCGCACTCGTGGTTGGCGCAGGGCTTTTTGAACTGGTTGGCATGAAGGCCGATCTGGGAGCCTTGATTTTAGGCATGCTATTAGCCGGTCACAAGAAGGCCTCGGAACTGTCGAAATCGCTGTTCAACTTGAAAGAACTTTTTCTGGTCTGCTTCTTCCTCAACATCGGTTTATCAGAGCAACCAACCTTAGCCGGCTTTGCGCTCGCGCTGATTTTCATGTTGATGCTGCCACTGAAAGGCATCTTATATTTCTTGGTGCTCAATTCGTTTAAATTTCGAGTTCGAACCTCATTACTTTCCTCTTTGAGTTTGTTTAACTACAGCGAATTTGGCTTAATCGTCGGTGGGCTTGCCTTTAAGATGGGCTGGATGAGTGGCGATATTTTGGTTGCACTCGCAATAGCGGTATCGATTTCATTCATTCTGGCCGCGCCCATTAACCGCCAAGGCCATGCTCTCTATCAACGTTCTGGTCGCTGGTTAAAAGAACACGCGGCAGAAAAACTGCACGCTCGAGATCAACTGATCAATCCTGGCCAAGCCCAAATCCTCATTTTAGGCATGGGGCGTATCGGTACCGGCGCTTATGATGAGTTACTCAACCGTTACGGGAAAGTTTGCCTAGGCATTGAAGTGCGTGAAGAAGCGGCGAATACCCATAAACACCATGGTCGCAACGTCATTTCAGGCGATGCGACTGACCCTGATTTCTGGGAGCGAATCTTAGATACTGGAAACGTAAAACTGGTCTTGTTAGCAATGCCTCATCACCAAGGGAATCAAATCGCGCTTGAGCAATTGAGACTGCGTAACTATCAAGGCCAGATCGCAGCCATTGCGGCATACCCAGATCAAATCGACACTCTCGTCGAAAACGGCGTCGATGCTGCCTTTAATATTTACAGCGAAGCGGGTAGTGGCTTTGCGCGACACGTTTGCGAACAGTTGCGACCAAACTTTGAAAAACCATAGTTTTTTTAGTGCTTTATTTATCAGACTTAGATAAACGGTTTAAAATCCACCAATAGGTGGATTTTTTTTAATCAATCAAAGTTAAATTAAATAATATTTAATGCAATGGCGGTTTTGTGATTTTTTTTATCGCTAGCTGTTGCATTTTTTAACCAGAATGGCAGATTTATATACAAGAGATAAATAAAATTTAAATAAGGGATTAGTATGTGTTCAATTTTTGGCATTTTAGATATTAAAAGCGACGCTGCTCAATTGCGCCCTATCGCACTTGAGATGTCGAAAAAACTTCGCCACCGCGGACCGGATTGGTCAGGTATTTACTCTTCAGATAACGCCATCCTCGCTCACGAACGTCTTGCAATCGTTGGCCTAAACAGTGGTGCACAACCTATCTATAGCCCAAGCGGCAAACACATACTGGCAGTTAACGGTGAAATCTATAACCACAAAGAGATCCGTGCTCGCTACGAAGGCAAGTACGACTTCCAAACCGATTCTGACTGTGAAGTTATTTTGGCGCTCTACCAAGACATGGGTGAAGCGCTGCTTGAAGAATTAAACGGCATTTTTGCTTTCGTCCTTTATGACGAAGAGAAAGACCAATATCTAGTGGGTCGTGATCACATCGGTATTATCCCGCTTTATCAAGGTTTTGATGAGCATGGCAACTACTATGTGGCCTCTGAGATGAAAGCACTCGTGCCTATTTGTAAAACCATCAGTGAATTTCCTCCTGGTAGCAGTTACAGCAGTCAAGACAGTGAGCCGCAACGCTACTACCTTCGTGACTGGAACGACTATGCTGCCGTGAAAGACAATCATACCAGCAAAGAAGAGCTGACTGCCGCGCTAGAAGCTGCGATCAAACGTCAGCTAATGACGGATGTTCCTTATGGTGTGCTCCTCTCTGGCGGTCTTGACTCTTCCATCACTTCCGCTGTCGCAAAACGTTATGCCGCGATGCGCATTGAAGATGATGAAAAATCTGAAGCATGGTGGCCTCAACTTCACTCGTTTGCGATTGGCTTAGAAGGTGCGCCTGATTTAAAAGCTGCGCGTGAAGTCGCCGACCAAATTGGTACTGTTCACCATGAGATGACTTACACCATTCAAGAAGGCTTAGATGCGATTCGTGATGTGATTTATCACATCGAAACATACGACGTGACAACGATTCGAGCTTCAACCCCAATGTTCTTGCTTGGTCGTAAGATCAAAGCAATGGGCATAAAAATGGTGCTGTCAGGCGAAGGTGCCGACGAGATCTTCGGTGGTTACCTTTACTTCCATAAAGCACCTAATGCACAAGAGTTCCATGAAGAAACCGTTCGTAAACTGCTTGCACTGAACATGTTCGACTGTGCACGTGCGAACAAATCACTGGCAGCATGGGGCGTTGAGGGACGCGTACCTTTCCTTGATAAAGAGTTTATCGATGTCGCAATGCGCCTAAACCCAGCAGATAAAATGTGCGGCAACGGTAAGATGGAAAAACACATCTTGCGTGAATGTTTTGAGCATTACTTGCCAGAAGCGATTGCATGGCGTCAGAAAGAGCAATTCTCTGATGGCGTTGGCTACAGCTGGATTGATACGCTCAAAGAAGTCGCAGAAGAGAAAGTGACTGAACAGCAACTCGAAACCGCGGCTTTCCGCTTCCCATATAACACACCAACAACCAAAGAAGGCTACGTTTACCGTGAAATCTTTGAAGAGTTGTTCCCGCTGCCTTCAGCGGCAGAATGTGTACCTGGTGGTCCGTCGGTGGCTTGTTCATCGGCAAAAGCCATTGAATGGGACGAATCGTTCAAGAACTGTGCAGACCCTTCCGGTCGTGCTGTGAAGGCTGTTCACAACGACGCCTACTAAAAGTCAATCATAAAAAAGGGACGCTTCGGCGTCCTTTTTTTATTTAATCAAATAAAAACAATCACCTAATACACGAATATCTCGCAAGAACAGACGCACCAAATATGAAACCTTAGTTTTTAAATGGACGCAATATCATCACATTGGTGACTAAAAATACACTTATCAGCTACTTATCACACTTTTGCAAACTACACCTAATTATAGATAATTTGCATTACTTAATTTCATCATGTATAGGTATTACCACCATAAAATTCTCTATTAATAACTATTAGTAAAACTTATGCCAACACAACATCGACAATTTTTTGGTCACCCTCGTGGCCTATTTTTACTTTTCGGCACTGAACTTTGGGAACGCTTCTCTTACTATGCGATGCGTGCCGTTTTAGTCTTATATTTAACCGATACCACTTTAAACGGTGGCTTAGGCTGGTCGACTAAAGATGCTCTAGATCTCTACGGCATTTATACTGGACTCGTCTACATTACCCCGCTTATCGGCGGCTGGTTAGCCGATAACCACCTAGGCCAACGTCGCTCAATTCTCATTGGTGGCGCACTCATGGCCATTGGTCAATTCACATTGGCATTACCTGCAGATATGCTAGGTATGACGATGATGCACAGCTTTTACCTAGGCTTGGCACTTCTCATTGCGGGTAACGGGTTATTCAAACCAAACATCTCAACCATGGTTGGAGACCTTTATAAAGAAGGCGACAACCGACGCGATGGCGCGTTTACCATTTTCTACATGGGCATCAATATTGGTGCACTGCTGGCCGGTGTCGTTTCTGGTTCAGTCACCAATGAATTTGGTTGGAAAGCCGGTTTTGTTGCCGCTGGTATCGGCATGATCATTAGCTTGGTAATGCAAATGGGGCTTGCGCAGTCTTGGCTTGGCGACATTGGTCGTATACCCGCAGCTAAACGCGATTTGGATTTAAAAAATTCAAAAGGAAAAGAGCCACTAACCAAACAAGAGATGGATCGCTTAAAAGTCATCTTGATTATGGGTCTTTTCGTGATCGTGTTCTGGGCAGGTTTCGAGCAAGCTGGTGGTCTAATGAACATCTACACTCAGCAATACACTGACCGTATGATTGGCAACTTTGAAGTGCCGGCAGCTTGGTTCCAATCACTTAACCCGTTCTTTATTATCACCTTAGCACCCGTATTGGCGGCTTTCTGGGTGAAACTGGGTAAACGTGAACCAAATTCACCGGTGAAATTTGCGTTCGCACTGTTCTTCCTAGCACTTGGCTTCTTATGTATGGTTGGTGCGGTCATGGAGCAAGGTGGTGATACAGGCGTGAAAACCTCAATGCTTTGGCTCGTCGGTGCGTTCTTCTTCCATACTCTGGGCGAATTGTGTTTATCCCCGATCGGTCTATCGCTGGTGACGAAACTTGCTCCGCTACGTCTTGCCTCACTGATGATGGGCGCATGGTTTGGCTTTAATGCTATTGCAAACTACGTAGCAGGCTACATCGGTTCACATGTTGGTGAGCTTGGTGCAATGCACATCTTCGGTGGCATTGCGGTCACTGCAACGCTATCGGGTCTTCTTCTACTGATGTTCTCAAACACACTGGTTCGCTGGATGCATGGCGCAGAAAGCCCAATCAGCACTGAGCAACAAATTGAAGAGCAGCAATCTCAAATCGCTTAATCCGTTCCTTTTGCGATTCGATAAGCCCGGTTAATGCCGGGCTTTTTATTGCCTAACAGACTACAAAGCGTCTTTTTGCGAGTTATTTCACATCTAAAAATTAGTTGTTCTCATCATTTTCTTAATTCTTAATGCAAAGTAATACGATTATTCAACACATTGAATCACTCAATAACGTGTCCATCGTTCACATTGCCACCGCAAGACGCCGCAAAATATGAAGCAACCATAACCAGTTGCATCACAACTCAATTAGACTCATGCTTATAAGCAACCCGATCACTGCCTGCTATTGGACCGTCTATGACTCGATTGCTTTGCTTGCTCGCTACCCTACTCATTAGCCCACTATCTTATGCAGAACCACTCTACTGGCAAGCGAGCAAGGGAAAACTGAACCTATTGCTTGTAGGATCCGTTCATGTGGGGGACGCCGATATGTACCCACTCCCGAGTGCAATCACAACGTTCTTGCAGCACTCTGATGGACTCATCCTTGAAGCGGACATTCGCAACCAACAAAACATTCAATACCCTCGTGCTGATAAAGTCAGCCAAGATGTCTTGACGCAATCACAGCAAAAAGAGCTATTGGGCATTGCCAATCTATTGAACCTTAATGGTCAGCAGTTATTACAGACTCCGCCTTGGGCATCCGCTTTGGCGATACAGATGAAGCAACTAGAGTACTTAGGCTATCAAGCAAAAGATGGCGTCGATCTACGGTTACTGTCACAAGCGGTGAGCGAAGGAAAGCCCATCATCGGTTTAGAGACTCTGCAGTTTCAAATTGATTTACTCACTCAGCAAAACAATGATGGTGAAGAATTGCTGACGGACGCAATCGAGCAGTTCGATCATTCAGAAAATACCACCCATTGTTTAATCAAGAGTTGGAAGCGTGGTGACATCGCGAAACTGAATGAATTTGCGACGTTAACGGAGATGTCGCCAGAATTTGAACAGGCGTTTATCCATCAACGCAATCAGGACTGGGCAGAGAAGCTAGCGAAAGAAGATATATTGCCGAAGAAACAAGGTAATTATTTGGTGGTGGTCGGCACATTGCATTTGATTGGAGAGAGCAGCTTAATATCACTGCTGCAAGATCAGGGCTTTACCATTACGCAACGTTCAAAGAGCCGTAATGCCAATTGTGAGTTCAAGTACTAGCGGCTTAACGAAGAAATAGAAGAAATAAAAACACGAACCTAACCATCGTTGCGGCCCTGCCAATAGCTCATACTAATCAGGATAAGTAACGAGTCAGCAGTTTTGGCGAGAAAATGCAAAAAAGCCGCAACATTTCTGCTGCGGCTTTCTTTAATGTGGTCGGTGAAGAGGGATTCGAACCCCCGACCCTCTGGTCCCAAACCAGATGCGCTACCAAGCTGCGCTATTCACCGAGATGTCTTACAAGGCTCATTGCCTGTCGACGAGGCGTATATTACTAATTCCTGAATTTAACGCAAGTGATTTTATGCAGCTTTTTCATTTTTATGGTTTAAGTGCCTAAAATACAAACAATAAGATTAAGATCGTATAAATAACCAACGAAATCGCACAGCCTAAACACAAAAAATGCCATCCCGTTCCATCGTTATCTTATCGCTTTATCTCAATGAATCATTGGATATCAAAGAAAATAGAGTGAAAGACAGCATAAAGTCATCAACTTCGCTTGATCTGCCATGGCATTACCATGAATACCAACGCCTTCGAGAGCGATTCTTTTGTATCGATACTTTTTATTTGATGTCGATGCCGTCCGCATTCGGTGCTGTCCACACCTTCATTTCGTAATAAAATTTGTCCCTTTGCCATCCAGCTTCAGTATAATAAGTTTATTGGATTCAACCCCTGAGATGCCCTTATGTCTCAAGACGACGATTTCGCCCTTTTCCAACAGATCATGGGCGATGTAAAACCTCTCCATAATGACACGGCTGAATTAAAAAAGATCCATCACACCAGTGATGCGCATCTTGCCAAACAAGCTGCCGCCGTTTGGCTGACCGAAAAAGATCCTGACTATCTTTCAATTGATTACGCCGTGCCTCTAAAACCGGAAGACATCATCGAATTCAAACGCGATGGCGTGCAAGATGGCGTGTTTCGTAAACTGAGGTTAGGCAAATACCCAATACAAGCCAAACTAGACTTGCATCGACGTACGCTTAAGCAAGCCAGAGACGAAGTTGTCGTGTTTTTAAAGCAGTGTATTCGGATGGATATTCGTACTGTGCTTATCGTGCATGGCCGTGGTGAGCGCTCAAATCCACCCGCCCAAATGAAAAGTTACCTCGCACAGTGGTTGGCACAAATTAAAGAAGTGCAATCGGTCCACAGCGCGCAAGCGTTTCATGGCGGAACGGGGGCGGTATATGTCCTTTTAAGAAAAAGCTCAGAAAAAAAACTAGAAAACCGTGAGCGCCATCAAAAACGGTTAGGTTAAGCCTTTTTCTAGTGTTAAAATGTGAAGCGCAGCCATACGGGCTGCGCTTTTTTTCAATTAACTGCCGTTGGGAAACGTTAAGGAATACCTAAATGTCACAAGATAACGCAAAACGCCTAAATAAATTCATCAGTGAAACGGGCTACTGCTCACGTCGAGAGGCGGATAAGCTGATTGACCAAGGTCGTGTCACCATCAATGGCCAAATCCCAGAAATGGGAACGAAAGTCATGCTTGGTGATGATGTTTGCATTGATGGCCAGCCAGTCAAAGCCAAAGAAAAACCGGTTTACATTGCTTTGAATAAGCCAACAGGTATTACTTGTACGACTGAGCGCGATATTCCAGGCAACATTGTGGATTTTATTGGCCACCGCTCACGCATCTTCCCTATCGGTCGTCTTGATAAACCTTCTGATGGTTTGATCTTTCTGACTAACGATGGCGATATCGTTAATAAGATCTTACGCGCTGGTAACAACCACGAAAAAGAATATGTTGTGCGTGTCGACAAGGCAATCACTGACGATTTCATTCGTCGCATGGGCGCTGGGGTTAATATCCTTGATACCGTGACGTTGCCATGTAAAGTGACTAAAGAAACAAAATTCTCATTCCGTATTGTATTGACGCAAGGCTTAAACCGCCAAATTCGTCGTATGTGTGAAGCACTTGGTTTCGAAGTCTTTAAGCTGCGCCGTGTTCGCATCATGAACATCACACTTGATGATATCCCAAATGGCCGCTGGCGCTATTTGAGCGATGATGAAATCAATGAAATTCACGCGATGTGTGAAGGTTCAGTGAGCACAGAAGAAGCGTCTAAAACCGATTCAAAAGGCAAACACATCCGTAAAGCAACCGATGCGAAGCTATTTGATAGTCGCGAAGAGAACCAAGAATCTACGGCGCGCCGCAATCAAAATACTCGCACCTTTAAAGGTCGCAATGCCGACGAATTCCGTCATGCTCCGAACTCAAAGCGAGGCCGTCATGGCGAGCAAAGCCGCGAGCGTGGATATGAACGTAGCAGCGAGCGCAATCAAGAACGTTCTAACGACCGCTACAGCGACCGTAACCAAGAACGCTCTAACGACCGCTACAGCGACCGTAACCAAGAACGTACTAACGAGCGCACTAGTCAACGCAGTAATGACCGTTATAATGACAAGCCAAGCTACCAAAATCGTTCAAGCGATAATAAAGGCAGCAAGCCATTTAATAACACCAAACGTGATGAGCACTCATCTCGTCCGAGTTCATCGCGCCCGAACTCATCAAATCCAAACCATAAATCTCGCGTAGGCGGCACATTGGGTTTGAAAAAATAAAACCAAAACGATATGAGGGTTGCTGAAAAGCAGCCCTTTTTTTATATCGCAACACGCTCTTAGCGCCAATCACAATACGTCAGTGACCCACATAATGACCCTAGGCGGATATCACTTGGAACACCGTATTCTTATCGTGCTAGCCTAACTTTAAACGAAAAAAAGGAAGCCGAAGCTTCCTTTTTTATATCATTCGATCTTATTTTCGCGATTACTTCGTGCCGAAGATCTTATCGCCTGCGTCACCAAGACCAGGAACGATGTAACCTTTGTCATTCAGTTTTTCGTCGATAGCAGCCGTGTACAATTCTACATCTGGGTGTGCTTTTTCTAGCGCTTCAATACCTTCAGGTGCCGCCACAAGTACAAGAACCTTAATCGCCTGACAACCTTTCTCTTTCAGTAGGTCAATCGTTGCGATCATAGAACCACCCGTTGCTAGCATTGGATCAACCACGAGAGCAATACGCTCATCAATGTTTGAAGCAAGCTTGTTAAAGTATGGTACTGGCTCAAGTGTTTCTTCATCGCGGTAAATACCAACAACGCTGATACGTGCACTTGGCATATGCTCAAGAACACCATCCATCATACCAAGACCCGCACGTAGGATTGGCACAACCGTTACTTTTTTACCTTTGATTTGATCTACTTCAACTGGGCCATTCCAACCATCAATGGTCACTTTCTCAGTTTCAAAGTCTGCGGTTGCTTCATAAGTTAGCAGGCTACCAACTTCAGTCGCTAACTCGCGGAAGCGCTTAGTGCTGATGTCACCTTCTCTCATTAGACCAATTTTATGTTTAACAAGCGGGTGTTTTACTTCAACAACTTTCATGTCCATCTCCGGCAAATAGGGTATTTTTCAAATAAACCTTCAGATTATAAACGATTTCGTTCTCTATTTCTTGATCTTGCATAAGATAAAAAACTGACGCAAACGTTTGCCATTGGTATTTATCAACTGGTAGAATAGCGCCGTTTTCTCATATCCAATTTACTTAACCGAGGATTTCCTGTGAGTGGCAATAATACTTCTCTGAGTTATAAAGATGCTGGCGTTGATATCGATGCAGGTAATGCACTTGTTGATCGAATTAAAGGTGCGGTAAAGCGTACTCGTCGCCCTGAAGTTATGGGTGGAATTGGTGGTTTTGGTGCGTTGTGTGAACTACCGACCAAATATAAACAGCCCGTATTGGTATCAGGCACCGATGGTGTCGGTACAAAACTTCGCCTCGCGTTGGATATGAACAAGCATGACACAATCGGTATCGACCTTGTGGCAATGTGTGTGAACGACCTTATTGTACAAGGCGGCGAACCACTCTTTTTCCTTGATTACTACGCGACAGGCAAACTTGATGTGGATACGGCAGCAGCCGTTGTCACAGGTATTGCAGAAGGCTGTATCCAAGCTGGTTGTTCGCTGATCGGTGGTGAAACGGCTGAAATGCCGGGCATGTACGAAGGTGAAGATTACGACGTTGCTGGCTTCTGTGTTGGCGTGGTAGAGAAAGAAGACATCATCGACGGCAGCAAAGTTGCGGCAGGTGATGCACTGATTGCCGTTGGTTCAAGTGGCCCTCACTCAAATGGTTACTCTCTGGTTCGTAAAATTCTAGAAGTCTCTGGCGCAGACAAAAACGAAGAGCTTGCTGGCCGCACGATTGGTGAGCACCTGCTCGAACCAACACGTATTTACATTAAATCAGCACTGAAAATGATTGAGCAGCATGACATTCATGCAATCTCACACATTACCGGTGGTGGTTTCTGGGAGAACATCCCACGCGTTCTTCCTCAGGGCACGAAAGCTGTGGTTGATGGCAACAGTTGGGAGTGGCCAGTGATCTTCAAATGGCTACAAGAGAAAGGCAACGTCACAACGCATGAGATGTACCGTACCTTTAACTGTGGTGTCGGCCTTGTGGTTGCACTTCCTGCCGATCAAGCAGATGCCGCAGTGAAACTGCTGCAAGAAGAAGGCGAAAACGCATGGGTAATTGGTAAAATTGCTCAGGCACAAACAGGCGAAGAGCAAGTAGAGATCAATTAAACATGAAGAGTATCGTTGTTTTAGTTTCAGGAAATGGCTCCAACCTACAGGCCATCATTGACGCGTGTGATTCTTCAATCACCGATGGCAAAGTGACCGCCGTATTCTCTAATAAAGCGGAAGCCTATGCACTTGAGCGTGCAAAAGAGGCGGGCGCCGCAGGAGTATTTCTTGATCCTAAAGCGTTCGATACTCGCGACGCTTTCGATCATGAATTGATGCGTCAAATGGATGAGTTCAAGCCAGATTTAATTATCTTAGCAGGCTACATGCGCATTCTAAGTGGTGAATTCGTTCGCCACTATATGGGCCGCATGATCAACATCCATCCTTCATTGCTGCCAAAATATCCAGGCTTGAACACCTATCAACGTGCGATTCACGCTGGCGATGAAGAACACGGCACCAGTGTTCATTTTGTCACAGAGCAACTCGATGGTGGCCCAGTGATCTTGCAAGCAAAAGTACCGATCTTTGATGAAGATACCGTTGAAACACTCACTGAACGCGTACAGAACCAAGAACACCGCATCTACCCAATGGTGGCAAAATGGTTCGTTGAAGGCCGCTTAGAAATGGTCGATGGCAAAGCCGCTTACCTCGATGGTGAGCTACTGAGTATGCACGGTTACGCGCCAGAATAACGGCCGATCGGCTTCCAATGTCAAAAGCGAACGCTCCGTTCGCTTTTTTTATGCCTGGTAAATCCGCTCTTCACTGACGATATGCCTTCCATTCCTTTTGTGTTAATCCCCTATTCATCTTAGATACGTTAGGTTGATCATTAACAAGCTCAATTTTTTACGCCATGGGAATGAATCATCTGAACAACATCTCATGCAGCAGCGGAGGTTACATGGATCTTAAATCACTACTTAATCAAGCGCTCAGCTCAGACATCGTGCGCCAAGGCCAAGAACAACTGAAAAAACAATCAAGCTCTGGCTCGCTAAAGTCTCTTGGTACGGGCGCAGTCGGCGGCGGCTTGGTTGGCCTGTTAATGGGATCAAAAAAGAGTCGAAAAATGGGCGCTAAAGTGGGTAAAAGCGCTCTAAAAGTAGGCGGCGCTGCCGCTCTTGGTGCATTAGCTTACAAGGTTTACAACGATTGGCAGAGCAAACAATCAACTCCTGCCACCAGCAACGAACAGTTTGACGATCGCCAACCGATACACAACCAACTAATTATTAAAGCCATGATTGCCGCAGCCAAGGCTGATGGCCATGTGGATAATGATGAAATGGCTCAAATAGAATCAGCTATTGAGCAATCAGGTGCGGATCAGGAACTGCGCGAACTGATTCATCAAGAACTCAATAAACCACTCGATCCCACACAAATTGCCCGCTTAGCGTCTAGTCCACAGCAAGCAGCAGAAGTCTACCTTGCGTCATTATTGGTCGTTGATGAGCAAAACTTTATGGAAAAGGCGTACTTGCAAGAGCTCGCGAAGCAATTACAGCTCGCCCCTGAAGTAATACAACAGCTTGAAATACAAGTTAACCGCTAGTTTCCATTGCCATAATATCGACAAATTGGCTAAATTAGCGTCAGTTCCACGCGACTCTTGAGGTAGCGCAAGCTCTCGCTTTGAGTTTGATTGGGAGTCTGTGTATATTGAGAGAAGTTCTCATTTTAATTGGAAGTAGATGACGATGAAAGTTTACGATTGTTGTGACTTAATACGCGAGCTTTACGCACAAATTGGCAGTGGCGATCAAGGCTACATCCCTCAAGCAATTACCTGTGCGGTACGTGCGCTGAATGAAGTGGCAGCGGATACAAATATTGATCTCACCATTCGTGAAAAAGCGGCTTTTGCTGCAGCAAACCTACTCATTTCTGATTTCGAGGACTAAGTATGGATCTCGCGAATTTCCAAAGCATGGACACAATCATGCTGATGAGTATCATCAACTTAAAATTACGTGATGATTTTGCGGGCGATTTGAACGAACTCGTGGCTTTTTTTGATATTGATAGAGCCGAGCTGGAAACCAAACTCGCGACCGCAGGTTTTGAATTCTTACCTGAAGTCGGTCAATTCCGCTAAGCACGCGATTGCGACCATAGAATACAAAAAACCGCCATCAGGCGGTTTTTTTTTAGAACAGAGAAAACGCAGAGATTAGTCTTCGTAATCGTCAAATTCTTCGTCTTCTTCATCACGCGCTTCGCTACGAGCTTTAAGGTATGCTGCATGACGTTCAGCCGCTTCACGCTCTTGACGCTCTTGACGTTCGTTACGCTCAACACGTTGCTGACCTTTACGCTCGTTACGTTCTGCTTGGTTTTTAACAAAACCTAGTAGCTCGTTTTCAGCCCAAGCTTGTGCAAGTTCTTCAGTTTCGAAGCCAGCTTCACGCTTAGAGACTACCGTTTTACGTGAAGTAACTTGACGAGTGATTTCTGCAGTCCAACCAGCGCGTTTTTCAATCACGCGGATTGCGAATTTTTTGTTTTTAGACATTTCTATTTCCTAGGGATTATTCAGGGATCGGTCAACTTGATAACTCCATCGAAGCTGAGCTGTTTAACACCATCCCTTGGTAAGCGCGGTATTAGAGCATAAAAGATTCTAGCGCGCCGCATTTATTTTGTTCTTTTCGAATAAGATCTTGATCACAAACTGGTTCAACATCCTTCTTAGGCTCAATTCATGCGTTAAAGAATAAAAAACGCAGCCAATCAGGCTGCGCTTTGTTCTTTCGTGACGCTAGACAACATAAAGCTCGTTTATATTAGCCTACATTCTTACGTGCGTTTTGGAACATACGCATCCAAGCGCCATTCTCGCCCCAACCTTCTGGAGACCAAGAGTTTGCCACCGTGCGGAAAACACGCTCTGGGTGAGGCATCATGATCGTCACGCGGCCATCCGTCGTGGTTAAACCAGTGATAGCGTTTGGCGAACCATTCGGGTTATTCGGGTATTGCTGCGTTGGGTTACCGTTATTATCAACGTAACGTAGAGCAACTGTACCTGAGTTTTCAATCGCGTTTAGGTGGTCGTTGTCACGCACTTCTACGCGGCCTTCACCGTGAGAAACCGCGATTGGCATACGAGAACCTTCCATGCCGTTAAAGAATACAGAATCTGACTTCTGAACTTCAACTAGGCTGAAACGAGCTTCAAAACGCTCTGATTCGTTGCGAACGAAACGTGGCCAGTACTCAGCACCAGGAATCAGTTCACGCAGGTTAGACAACATCTGGCAACCGTTACACACACCAAGAGAGAAAGTATCTTCACGCTTGAAGAAGCCTTCAAACTGGTTGCGCGCATCTTCGTTGAACAAGATTGATTTAGCCCAACCTTCACCCGCACCTAGTACGTCACCGTAAGAGAAGCCACCACAAGCGACAAGGCCGTTGTATTCTTCTAGAACCGCTTGACCCGTTAGGATGTCGCTCATGTGAATATCTGTTGCTTCAAAACCTGCGCGGTCAAACGCTGCGGCCATTTCAACGTGAGAGTTAACACCCTGCTCACGTAGAATTGCCATCTTAGGCTTCGCACCCTTATTTATCATAGGAGCGTTGATGTACGGCGCTGCAATATCTTCGTTTACGTCAAAGCTGAGTTTCACGTTCAGACCTGGGTCTGAGTTGTCTTTCTTCGCTTCGTGCTCTTGGTCAGCACACACTGGGTTATCACGTAGACCTTGCATCTTATGCGTCGTCTCAGCCCAGATAGTACGTAATTCCGTACGATTACGTTGGATAACAACAAACTCACCAGACTTAATTACGATCTCATCAGAATCAACCACCGAGCCGATTACGTGTGAACACGCTTCTAGGCCATTGGCAGCAAGAGTCGAAAGGACAACATCTAAGTCATCGTTACGTACTTGAATTACCGCACCCAACTCTTCATTGAATAGTGCTGCTAGTGTGTCTTCACCTAACGCTTCAATGTTTGCGTTAACACCACAGTGACCTGCGAATGCCATTTCTGCTAGCGTTACGAATAGACCACCATCGCCTTTATCGTGGTAAGCGACAACTTGGTCGTTCGCTACAAGTGCTTGAACGCCTTCGTAGAAGCCTTTTAGCTGTGCTGCGTTGTCTACGTCTGCAGGCTTATCACCAAGCTGCTTGTAAACCTGAGCAAGTGCTGTCGCACCCATACGGTTTTTGCCATTACCAAGGTCGATAAGAACTAGGGAAGTGTTGCCTAGACCTTCAAGGTTATCAGGGGTGCGAAGCTGAGGCGTGATCGTCTTACGAATATCTTCAACACGTGCGAACGCAGTGATGACAAGAGATAGCGGAGACGTGACTTCTTTCTGCTCACCGTTCTCTTCCCACTTCGTCTTCATTGACATTGAGTCTTTACCCACAGGGATAGTGAGACCCAGTGCCGGACATAGTTCTTCACCAACCGCTTTAACCGCTTCGTAAAGACCGGCATCTTCACCTGGGTGACCTGCTGGAGACATCCAGTTAGCCGACAGTTTAATGTGTTTGATATCGCCGATGTTGGTCGCAGCGATGTTAGTGATTGCTTCACCCACCGCTAGACGAGCCGATGCGCCGAAGTCGAGAAGTGCCACAGGCGTGCGCTCACCAAGAGACATTGCTTCACCGTGGTAAGAGTCGTAACTTGCCGCTGTTACTGCGCAGTTTGCAACTGGAACCTGCCATGGACCAACCATTTGGTCACGAGCCACAAGGCCTGTTACCGAGCGGTCACCGATAGTGATAAGGAAGGTTTTCTCAGCGACGGTTGGCAAGCGAAGAACACGGTCAACCGCTTCGTTGATTTCGATACCAGAGCGGTCAATCGCAGGGTTGTTCGCTTTTAGCGTTTTCGCGTCACGGTGCATCTTAGGTGTTTTACCTAATAAGATGTCCATTGGCATGTCGATTGGCGTGTTGTCGAAGTGTGAATCTTCAAGTTTAAGCTCACGCTCTTCCGTTGCTTTACCCACCACTGCGTATGGTGCACGCTCACGCTTACAAATCGCGTCGAATGTTGCCATGTCTTTATCAGCAACCGCCATCACGTAACGCTCTTGAGATTCGTTACACCAGATCTCAAGTGGGCTCATGCCCGGCTCATCGTTTGGTACATCACGTAGGTTAAAGATACCGCCACGCTCACCATCGTCGACTAGCTCAGGAAGTGCATTCGAGATACCGCCCGCGCCCACATCATGGATGAATGCGATTGGGTTCGCATCACCAAGCTGCCAACAACGGTCAATAACTTCCTGACAACGACGCTCCATCTCTGGGTTTTCACGTTGTACTGAAGCGAAATCAAGATCCTCTGCTGATTGGCCTGATGCCATGGAAGAAGCGGCACCGCCACCAAGGCCGATGTTCATCGCAGGACCACCAAGAACAATTAGGCTTGCACCGACCGGGATCTCTTTCTTCTGAACATGCTCGTCACGGATGTTACCAAGACCACCAGCTAGCATTATTGGTTTGTGGTAACCACGCACTTCTTCACCTGCGTGAGAGTTTACTTTCTCTTCGTAAGTACGGAAGTAGCCAAGTAGGTTTGGACGACCAAATTCGTTGTTGAATGCTGCGCCACCCAGAGGACCTTCAAGCATGATATCCAAAGCAGTAACGATACGGCTTGGCTTACCAAAATCAGTTTCCCAAGGTTGAACGAAATTCGGGATCTTAAGGTTAGAGACAGAGAAAGCAACAAGACCGGCTTTTGGCTTACCACCAATACCCGTTGCGCCTTCATCACGAATTTCACCGCCCGAACCTGTAGATGCGCCCGGCCACGGAGAGATTGCGGTTGGGTGGTTGTGCGTTTCCACTTTCATCAAGATGTGGGTTTTCTCTTGGTGATAGTTGTACTGGCGAGTTTCTGGATCTGGGAAGAAACGACCGACTTCAGAACCTGTCATGACCGCGGCGTTATCTTTATAAGCCGACAATACGTGATCAGGGGTCACTTCAAAGGTGTTCTTAATCATTTTAAACAATGATTTTTCTTGCTTAACGCCATCAATCGTCCAATCAGCGTTGAAGATCTTATGACGACAGTGCTCTGAGTTCGCTTGTGCAAACATCATTAGCTCGATGTCAGTCGGGTTACGACCTAGCTTCTCAGTGAAGCTTTCAAGAAGGTAATCAATCTCATCTTCTGCAAGTGCAAGACCTAGGGTAACGTTTGCGTCTTCAAGCGCAGCACGACCACCGGCTAATAGATCCACTTCCGCGTATGGTCTTGGCTGAGAAACATGAAACAGCGCCTCTGCCGCATCAAAATCGGTAAAGACCACTTCCATCATGCGATCATGCAAGACCGCTTTAAGCTCTAATTTTTGCAGTTCATTGAGCTCTTCCGACGTTTCAACGTAGTACGCCGTACCGCGTTCAAGACGTTGCACATTGTCTAAGCCACAATTACGTGCAATATCGGTCGCTTTTGAAGACCATGGCGAAATCGTACCAGGACGCGGCGTGACAAGAAGCAGCAGACCTTCAGGATCATGTTCTTCGATCGTTGGGCCGTAAGTAAGCAACTTTTCTAACTTCTCAAGCTCAGGCTGAGCAAGCTCGGCGGTCAAATTAGCAAAATGCATAAATTCCGCGTAAATAGCCGTTACTGGCAATTTCTGTTCACGGCAAAGTTCAAGAAGCTTGTTAACACGAAACTCTGAAAGAGCTGGGGAGCCACGCAAAATTCTCATGAGCTTAGGTCTCTCTACAATAGGTTAGAGCTATTTCCCTTCTGTGGCAAAAAACCATCAAAAAGGCCAATAGACATGAAGTAATATTGGAATAAATTCATAATCTTAACGGGCAATGACGATGAAACTATACCAATCCTACCTCTCGGTTTCGCAGGCATTATAAAGCAATTGGTTTTGTGATGTAACATCAAAAGCAAACGTTTGCGCACTTTTTTTTGTCAAATTTGAATTACAGCGCCGTTGTACAAAAATAACGCGGTGCTCTCGAACGCTTTCGCTGAACTTTGCCTTCTCTCTTCACTCTGATATAAAGGCCGTATATGAAGTATGAGAATCAATAAATGTGTAGCCAATTTTTAACCAAAGCACAGACGTATTTAGTGTTTGTTTTCAGCGTGCTCTTACTCACGGGCTGTCAGATTGAATCTGAACCCAAAAGCGATCTAGACCAAATTCGCGATCGCGGTGTACTACGCGTGGGCACTCTAAACAACCAGCTTTCTTATTACATCGGTCCTGATGGCCCTGCCGGTTTGGATTATGAAATTGCTCGACAATTTGCAGAAGAGCTTGGCGTTCGTTTAGAAATGAAACCGGCTTACCGCATTTCAAACCTCTACCCTGCTTTAGAAAATGGTGAGATCGATATTATTGCCGCAGGCTTAACGCAATCACCTGAGCGTGTTCAGCGTTTTCGTCCAGGCCCTGCCTATTACTATGTCAGCCAACAGCTCATTTATGAAAAAGGGACATGGCGTCCACGTAATCTCAAGCAGCTATTAGCCAAGCAAAGCGAGTTAATGGAAGAAAATGGTGGCAAACCTCTAATCACCATCGTGGGGGATTCTCACTTTAACCAGACGCTCAGCAAAATTAAGGAAGCTCACCCTGAATTTGAATACACGGTTGATCCCGATGCTGACGTTAACGATCTATTAAAGCTCGTATCAGAAGGTGATATTCGCTTTACGGTCGCCGATTCTGTCGAAGTCTCCTTGTCCCAACGTATTTATCCTTCAGTGGCGACCGCCTTTGAGTTGACCGAGGATCAACCAACGTCTTGGTTCTTACGCCGTTCTGATGATGAAAGCCTCTATGCGATGGTGATTGAGTTTTTTGGTCACTTAAAGCAATCCGGTGAACTGGCTCAGTTAGAAGAAAAATACATTGGCCATATTGGCACGTTTGATTATGTTGATACCCGCGCCTTTATCCGTGCCCTTGATAAAACGCTGCCAAAATGGTCGACATTATTTAAACAATATTCAGAAGAATTTGACTGGCGCTTGATTGCGGCATTGGCCTACCAAGAATCCCATTGGAACCCGATTGCACGATCGCCAACAGGCGTCCGCGGCATGATGATGCTCACGCTGCCAACCGCTAAAAGTGTGGGTGTCACCAATCGTCTTGATCCGGAACAATCGGTGAAAGGTGGCGTAGAGTACCTACGTAGAATGGTGGCTCGAATTCCGGACTCGGTTGAACAGCATGAAAAGATTTGGTTTGCGTTGGCATCATACAATGTCGGTTATGGCCACGTAATGGATGCTCGTCGCTTAACGAAAAAACAAGGGGGCAACCCTGATCAATGGGCGGATGTAAAAGAACGCTTACCGCTGCTTCGCCAAGCCAAATACCATCGCCAAACCCGTTATGGTTATGCGCGTGGTGATGAAGCCAAAAACTACGTGGAAAATATTCGTCGCTACTACCAGAGCATTATTGGTCATATTGAGCAGCAAACGCCGGATGAAGGTGAAGTCGATATCAATGACCTGACGGTGATTAAACTGGATCCAAGCGTGTTGTCGGCCGCCAGTAACTCGATCAGCGCCGCTTCTGGCGCGACTTCCTCGGCTGCCAATAGCGAGTCAACAAATAGCGAATCGGCCGCCACGGCGCAATAACCGAATCCAAATCAAAAGAGCCTCACTTAGTTGAGGCTCTTTCTTGATATTTCCCCGCGAAACCAGACATACTCACGGCCCTTCGCACAAACAGAGCCATTGATTCACTCATTCAGTGACCTCTGTCGACGATCATCCGCGAAGCTACCTCTGACACTCTGAACACTCTTCAACGCCTTCTTTCGCGAGTAAGAGAGGGGAAGTTTGTGTCAATTTTCAGGAATATTGTTTTTACAGATATCTGTAGGAGATTGTGTCTATGCGTAAACGTCGCATGCAATCAAAACGCCTTACTAAGACTGTTGCTGCAAACCGCCGTAAGCGTAAGCTAGTCAACAATAAGAAAAAGGTGATTGCCCGCCATCGAGCATTCATGCAGCTATCAAGTTACTAAGCCTTTGGCTGACTTTAGCTCAACTTGAGTTGTCTTTGAGTGTTAGATGAAATTCGGAGGTTAGTAAGTAGCGCTTTATCTTTACTAACCTCACTTCAATAGTATTACTCGCCCTGTCCCGCTTCTTTCTTTTCCGCTTGCTTACGCGCTTTGATCTCTTTACGACGACGCTTAAAAAAGGCCTGCAGTTGGCTGCGGCACTCTTCTTCAAGTAACCCTTGAAGCACATCGGCGTAGTGATAAGCGGCTTGGTGTTCAAATAAATTCAGAACGGTTCCTGCTGCACCCGCTTTAAGATCGGGAGCTCCAAAAACAATGCGCTTTACACGGCTATGTAGTAACGCTCCAGCACACATAGGGCAAGGCTCTAGCGTGACATAGAGCGTCGTATCGAGTAAGCGATAGTTTTCCAGTGCTTGACCTGCCTTGCGAATGGCCTGCATCTCTGCGTGGGCGCTGGCATCATGTAAGCCAATAGATTGGTTCCATCCCTCGGCAATGATCTCTCCATCTTTCACCAACACCGCCCCGACCGGCACTTCCCCTTGCTGTTCTGCCTGTGTAGCCAAAGCCATCGCGCGACGCATAAAATGCTCATCTTGCGCACTAAATTGCTCCGACGATTGTGCGGCAGAATCCTCTAAAAGATTCGGTGAAACATGCGATTGATTATGGGATTGCGACAAAGTCGGCTCCTAAAGACAGACAAAAAAATAGGTATGCTGCGAAGCATACCTAATCTTAGTCATAATAAACAACAGTGCTGACGTTACTCGCTCGCTTGCTGCTCAATTGGGGTCACTTTCACGCTCGCGATGCGATTATTTTCGACCGCGACAATTTCAAAGTGCCACTGCTGACAATCGATCACTTCACCTAGCTCTGGTAAGCGACCAATCAACCAAGTGACCCAACCATTCAGCGTTTGGAAGCCTTCACTTTCACCTTCTAGTTCAGAAAGCTCTAAGCGGTTTTTCAATTCACTGATTGGAATCAAACCATCAACGAACAGTTCGCCATCAATCTCTTCTGACCAAAGATCGTTCGGGTTATTCGACAATTCGCCAGCAATCGCTTCTAGCACATCATAGTGCGTCACAAGCCCTTGAACATCACCGTATTCATCGACAATAAATGCCATCTCGGTGCCCGACTCTTTAAAGTAGCTAAGCAAACGCAAACCCTTCATCGATTCAGGGATATAAACCGGCGCTTTTGATAGCCCCATGATCACTTGAATGGTGAGATTATTAGCTTGATTAAGCAGCGACTTAGCCGATACCGTGCCCACTATCTTATTCATGTGCCCTTGGCATAGCGGGAAGACGCTGTGCTTAGTCGAACGAAGTCGCTTAAGGAGCAGTTCAATCGGCTGATCGATATCAATGAAGTCCACATCGCGACGTGGCGTCATCAACGAGCTGACTAAGCGATCATCAAGCTGCAAAATATTGCGGATCATCTCTTGCTCACCACGTTCAATCACACCTGACTCTGAACCTTCTTTCACCAACGCGTGAATGTCGTCTTCCGTCACACTGTCTTCTTGGCTTTTTTGCCCCAATAACTTCAACAGTGTCTCGGTTGACCAAGATAACGCAAAAACAAATGGCGTGGTGATTTTTGACACCCAATAGATCGGCAGTGCAACTAAGACTGCAATGGTTTCCGCTTGAGATTGCGCAAAACGTTTCGGTACAAGTTCGCCAACAACAATCGCAAAGTAAGTAATACCCACTACGACAATCGCCGTTGATAAAATATCGGCCTGAGTGGCGTCTAAGCCCCAAAGCTCAAGCTGTACCGCCAAAGGCACTGATAACGTTGCTTCACCCACAATACCGCTGAGCAAACCAATGACCGTTATACCGATCTGGATAGTGGAGAGGAAACGAGTGGGATTTTCTTTCAGTTCTAGTGCAACTTGAGCGGCACGATGCTTTTCAGCTAAGCGTTTAAGTCGACTATTTTTGGCTGCCACTAATGCGATTTCTGACATCGCAAATAGACCGTTTAAAACAATTAACCCTACTAAAAGCAGAATTTTCATAAATGGTTATTTTTTCCTAATTGATAACGGTAACAAAATGACCGCCGCCAGAGTGTAATACGTGTCGCAGATAAAAAAAAGCCTACCCAATTGGGTAGGCTCGTAACCATTTGTATTTATTGCATTACGTATTCGTAAGGTGCTTGGATACCTAGAGGAATACCAATCATCCAGTATGCGATTAGGAAGATAGACCAACCGATTAGCATCGCGATAGAGAATGGCATCATCATTGATGCTAGCGTACCGATACCGGTCGACTTAACGTAACGTTGACAGTAAACCACGACAAGTGGGAAGAACACCATCAATGGAGAGATGATATTCGATACTGAGTCGCCTACGCGGTATGCCGCTTGAGATAGCTCAGGAGAGATACCAACCGCCATTAGCATTGGAACTAGGATTGGACCAATTAGAGCCCACTTCGCTGAAGAAGAGCCGATCAAAAGGTTAACCGACGCTGTCAGTAGAATCATACCAACGATCGTCGCTTCACCTGATAGGTTCATCGCCTTCAGACCTTCAGCACCGTATAGCGCTAGCATGGTACCGATGTTTGATTGTGCAAATACCGATAGGAATTGCGCACAGAAGAATGACATTACAATGTACGCGCCCATGGTAGACATGGTGGTTGCCATTGCTTTGATAACGTCATTGCTAGTTTTAAACGTACCCGCAACTTTACCGTAAACGTAACCAGGAATGATAAACAGGATAAAGATCAGTGGCACGATTGACTTCATTACAGGAGCGTCAAACGCCGTCAGCTCACCTAATGGTGAACGTAGTGCTGATGTTTCTGGAATAAGCGCAGCAACAAGCAGTGCGATACCCGCCATCATCGCCCAACCCGCAGCGCGGAATGCTTTTGATTCGATAGCCGTGAAAGTACCTAGGTCTGGTGCTTTTTCTGCATCTTCATCAACTGGCATATTTGCCAAGCGAGGCTCAATGATCTTCTCAGTTACATACCAACCGATACAGATAATAATCACAGACGACAAGCCAGTGAAGTAAATGTTCGCTAGTGGGTTAACGATGTATTCTGGATCTAAAACTTGAGCGGCAGATTGCGTGAAACTTGCCAATAATGGGTCGATACCAGAAGGAATAAAGTTCGCAGAGAAACCACCAGATACACCAGCGAATGCAGCTGCAATACCCGCAAGAGGGTGACGACCCGCTGCGTGGAAGATGATACCACCAAGAGGGATAACCAATACGTAACCCGCATCCGCTGCCGTGTGCGAAACGATCGCAACCAAGATCAGCATTGGCGTTAGTAGTTTCGCTGGCGTGAAGTTCAGCATTTTCTTAAGGCCAGTGGTGATAAAGCCAGAAGAGTCAGCAACACCGACACCTAGCATCGCAACCAATACGATACCAAGAGGCGCAAAACCTGTGAATGTGGTCACCATGTTCGCAAGGAAGCTCGCAAGCGCTTCGCCAGTTAACAGGTTAGTTACTGATAGTGCATCACCGGTACGAGGGTTAACAAGATCAAACGTTACGTTTGACAAAAGAGCTGATAGTACCCAAGTGATAACAAGAGCCCAGAAGAACAAAATTGCTGGGTCCGGGATTTTATTGCCTGCGCGTTCAATCGCGTTTAAGAAGCGATCCATACCACTCGGCTTAGGTAATGGTGCTTTATTTGCAGCTTGATTACTCATGGTAATTCCATATGTGATGTTGTGATAACTGATGACCTATCGATATATTTATAGCGGTCATTGTTCAGTTGAGCATTTTATTCAATTCACAACACAAAAGCACATAGTCCTGAAAAAATTTCCATGTTTGGAGACATATTTTGCAAAATTAGAGCATGAAATAACAACAAACAAACAAAACAACCCTAATGCAGCAAACAATATTTCAACCTTTTTGAAAAGAAACGCAACTTTTCTGTGCTAGAAGACAAAAACTAATCAAACTCGCTGTACTGAGAAATCATAGTTTTTAACACAATGCTTTGCTCATTTTTTTGTCGGTCAAGCCAATAGGCCGTTACATTGATGGTACTTAGCGCATCGGAAAGCGATAGCGTTGATGAACAACTCAACTGAATAGGCAATGTGGCTGTATTTTTATTCATTGCATTGCACTCAGAATGAACATCAGAAAAGGTATAACTATGGGTAATCGACGTGCCTCCTCGCTGGCGAAAATGCTCTAATTGTGACTCCGCTAAATGCAATGCTTGGATGCTCGTCTTAGCATATTCAGCCTTAATCTGAACATCCGTTTGCAGCTTAATCAGCCCTGTCGCCGCAATGCCGATCATCATAAACACCACCATGACTTCAACTAAGCTAAAACCACGTTGTTTAGAGATCATTCCAAGATCCTCCCTTCCAAGTCACCTTCAATGGATTGTCATGAGGGTTATATTGACTCAGATAATCGAGGTTTAATGAGCCTTTAATCGTCGATAGCCCGCCAGGATAATCGAACGATATCCCGCCTTTAGGAAAGAATGAACCATTATCAATATAAATAGAGTTCGCTTCGACCAAGCTACTAAGCGCGGTTAAATTGGCGTCTTGGGCAATCGCATCACTCCAACGATCAGACAGTAAATCCAAATCCTTACCGCTACTGTTTGGATCATCAAAAATGTTCATATTGACCATGTGGTAAAATGAACCATCAAACACGGTGGATCCCGAACTCAAAAAGATGCCATTTTCTAGCACTAAACTTTTAGGGATTACGCTCCCCCCACCATCTTGAACCAATAAACTGGGAAAAATAACACAATCCCCCGTCACCCATACTTTCTTTTTATTTAGTGTCACAAAGGCATTTTGAATCTCACTCGCGCAAGCAATACTCGATGATAAGTTGATCTGGTGATACTCCGACTTAATATCATTAATATTACTGGCCGTTTTTTCCAGACCAAAATAGTTATAGAACGTGTCTATCTCCGAATCTTGTTGATAGTCAGATAAGAATGCGCCATTCGGTGCGCTACCCGTCGCGGATATAGTGGCACTGGATGCCAAAGTAGTTTGAGCATCACATCGAGTAAAACCTGGTGGTGTAATCGCGGGATCTTCTGTAATCAGCTTGCCGTTATTGTGTGTATAAATAACTTTTTCCCTAAACCTCATCGCAATACATTCAAATTTTTGATTGTCTAATTGCCTTGAATTCACATCCGGGTTGATCTCGATGTTGTTATCCGAAATGAGCTTAATCGTCGCTTCTGATTGAATCGCGCCTTTTCCAGTACCATCATCAATAGAAATCGATTTTTCTATTTTAGTGCCATCCGATTCCGAGACTTGTGCTAAAACTGAATAGTCCCCGCCTCCACTGCTTTTCGTGACGACTTGATAGAGTGACAATGGAATAGAACAAACATTTTTAAAATAGCTCGCAGAGACAGACTCAGGAAGTTTTGTTATATCCTTATCGTGCACTATTTTTGCGTAGGCACACTCCAGTCCACCTTCTGCTCGCCAATGCGCTTGTCGAGCGGCGACTTCATTGTTAGCGACCTTTATTTGGTATAACACGCCACGATAAGAGCTCAATGAATAACCCAGTACAATCGTCAACAGCACAGAGGTAATCGCCAGCGTGACAAATCCTTTTTGCTTCATCATAGTTATAACCAGTTTCTTTGTTTAATTTTCGTCAGCACCGAATGATTGTACTGACCATCAACAAGCTCAGCTTCCAAATACACATCACTCATCGTACTTATCGCACTGCTGCTCGTAAGCTCTATTGTTGAGACGGCAAAAGAAGTCACAGACAACATATTTTGATCAAACAGATTGTTGCAGCCGTTCAAACTATCAAACGACAGAATTGTGCTGGATTTTTTTTCGCAGCTATAAAGCCTATTATTTTCAGCTTTGTACTTAACGTGTTGGTATTTTCCCGACTTAGGATCATGGTAAACAAACCCCATGCTCGCACCGCTTATCACAACGACGTCGCTTGCACCTGACAGCGTGATTGACCCACCAGAAATACCGGCATAACCCGCGCGCTGTATATCTGAACGCATCATTTCACTGGTAATCGCTAAGTTTTGTAACACAAACAGTTCGAGGGAATTTTTGCTCGCGACACGATAGCCGCTGAACAAGATGCTAATAATGAGTGAAATGGCCATGATCCCCAAAACCAAAGAGACCAGCATTTCAATCAGTAAGGCGCCGCGTTGGAAGCTAGGTGGCTTAACACTCTTTATAGCCATAAAGGTCCCCTTCTGCGCCGCACACTTTGATGCGCCCTGGTGGGTTGGATGTTCTTAATTCGATTTGTTTCGTCGTGTCATTGGTTGGAAAAAGCTTAAATGTCCCTGATTTAGCTCGACCTCGAACGCCATCAAATGAGATTTGATCTGACGAATAGGTATGGAAAACCGAAATGCTCGTAAAGGCGTTGCCACTCAATTGGCTTATCGTCGTTCCCGCGCCCGTTACATCAGAATCGGTCAACGTCATTGACCAGTTCGGGACGCTATGTGAAATACCTTGTGGAAAGGTAATGTGGGCATACAAGTCTTTATTTCTCAATACCGCTTCTGATCGAGCGTATTGGAAAAAACCGGTTAACTCAGTGGTTAACTGCTCAACTTGTGCGCGCTCCGTTATCGACTTAAATGCAGGCATAGCGGAAATAAAAAGCACCGCTAGAACAGACAGGGTGATGATCAATTCAAGCAGAGTAAACCCGCGAGCTAATTCCCATTTTCTCATGTAAATCACATCTACCCACTAAATCCTCTTGCACCGATGCTATCACTTATCAAACAATGGGATGTATGGCGATAAGGAACAACTCGAAATGATTCGAAAATTTACATGTAACAAATCACGATCCCAAATATCAGGTATGACGTTGATCGAGTTATTGGTTGTCGTCGGCATTGTAGGCATTTTGATCATGTTTGCTTACCCGAGTTACCAGCAGCACACGTTAAATGCCCATCGAGCAACTGCTCAAGCAGATTTAGCGAAGCTTCAACTCCAGTTAGAGCACGACTATGATGGCGGTTATGACTTAAGCTCTCTTATTCCTGGCGGGGTGTGTACACTCTGCGAAAGCGATTCAACACGGTATTCGTTTAAAATTTCAAGTACTGGCTCGCAACCTTACATCATCAGCGCCAATGCACTGTCAACGAAGGGGCAAGATGATGACTCGTGCTTAAAGGCCGATAAAACAATGACTCTCGATTCATCAAATACGCTATATCCCTCTGAGTGCTGGGACTAATCGCAATTAGGTACAGTGGGCTGACATTTACGCAAGAAAATCGCTTAGCACAAGAATCCGATTACCGTTAACTCGTTATTCTAATGACACCTCCCTAGCCACTTTCCATCAACATCGTCCAGATAGCAAAAAGCCTGCATAATGCAGGCTTTTTTAATCATCTTCTCAATCGCTATAACTAGCTAGTGAGATCATCGAAGAATTTCTTCACACCGTTGAAGAAACCTTCCGATTTAGGCTTATGCTTAGTTGCAGCATCGCCACCACAAGACTCTTCAAACTCTTTAAGCAGTTCTTTTTGACGTGAGCTCAGGTTCACTGGGGTTTCAACAACCAGTTTAACGATCAAATCGCCAATACCGCCGCCACGAACTCCTTTCACACCCTTACCACGCATGCGGAACATACGGCCAGTTTGAGTCTCAGAAGGCACTTTCAGGCTTACACGGCCATCTAGCGTTGGGACTTCAACTTCACCACCTAGCGCTGCCATTGCAAAGCTCACCGGTACTTCACAATAAAGATTGTTGCCTTCACGTTCAAAAATGTGGTGCTCTTTAACATGAACTTGTACATACAAGTCACCTGCTGGCGCGCCCATTTCTCCCGCTTCACCTTCACCAGTCAAACGAATACGATCGCCCGTATCAACACCGGCAGGGATCTTCACGTTTAAGGTTTTAGTTTTTTCTTTGCGGCCTTGACCATGACATACATTACATGGATCTTTAATGATCTTACCTTGACCATGACAGGTAGGACAGGTTTGCTGAACAGCGAAGAAACCTTGACGCATTTGTACCTGACCGTGGCCATGACACGTACCACAAGTATCCGCTGAAGTGCCTTTCTTAGCACCGCTGCCATCACAGCTATCACAATGAACCAGTGTTGGAATTTCGATTTCTTTCGATACACCACGAACCGCTTCTTCTAAAGACAATTCCATGTTGTAGCGTAAATCTGAACCACGCTGCGCACGTGAGTGACCGCCGCCACGACGACCGCCACCAAAAATGTCACCAAATACATCACCGAAGATGTCGCCGAAATCAGCACCGCCGCCACCAAAACCACCGCCGTAGCCGCCGCCACCTTGTTCAAATGCTGCGTGACCATATTGATCATACGCCGCTTTCTTTTGAGAATCGGTTAGGATTTCGTACGCTTCTTTTACTTCTTTAAACTTGTCTGATGCAGTTTCATCACCCTGATTACGGTCTGGGTGGAATTTCATCGCTAAGCGCTTGTACGCTTTCTTAATTTCGCGCTCTTCTGCATCACGGCTTACGCCTAATACTTCGTAAAAATCACGTTTTGACATGCTTTCGTCACCAATTCATTGCTGCAAACAACTCTAAAAATAGAGCCGCTTAATGTTTTATATCATTCTAGCTAAAAGCTTTTTCATCAAACTCATTACTTAAAGTCGTTAACCCAAAGTATTTAGCTAGAAAGACAAACTCTAATTACAAACATACGGGCGTGAGAGTTGCCTCTGACGCCCGCATTTGAATTCCAATAAGGATTTTCTAGGATAGGTAGCTTTGAACTCTAGAAGGAGACGCACCGCTCACGAGAGTCAGTGAGCGCCTCCGACAACGAAATCTCGCTACCTAGCGACGAAAATTACTTCTTATCGTCTTTCACTTCTTCAAACTCAGCATCAACAACATCATCTTCTTGAGATTGCTGTTGTTGGCCTGCGTCAGCACCTTGTTGTGCTTGAGCTTGCTGTTGAGCGATTTCCATTAGCTTTTGAGCCGCAGCTGCTAGCGCTTGAACTTTCGCATCGATTGCTTCTTTGTCGTCGCCTTTACGTGCAACTTCAAGTTCTGCGATTGCTGCTTCAATCTTCTCTTTCTCGTCTGCAGGAAGCGCTTCACCCGCTTCTTCAATTTGCTTACGAGTACCGTGAATCATTTGGTCAGCTTGGTTACGTGCAGTCGCTAGCTCTTCGAACTTTTTGTCCGCTTCTTTGTTCGCTTCTGCTTCTTGAACCATTTTCTCGATGTCTTCATCGCTTAGACCGCCAGAAGCTTGGATCGTGATCTTCGTTTCTTTACCAGTCGTTTTGTCTTTCGCAGATACGTTTAGGATACCATCCGCATCAAGGTCGAAAGTTACTTCGATTTGTGGCATGCCACGTGGCGCAGCTTGAATGCCTTCTAGGTTAAATTGACCTAGAGATTTGTTCATGCTTGCTTGCTTACGCTCACCTTGGATTACGTGAATCGTTACTGCGCTTTGGTTGTCTTCAGCTGTAGAGAAAACTTGGTTTGCTTTTGTTGGGATAGTCGTGTTTTTCTCAACAAGCTTAGTCATTACGCCGCCCATTGTCTCGATACCTAGAGACAGTGGAGTAACGTCTAGTAGCAATACGTCTTTCACTTCACCCGCTAGTACACCACCTTGAACTGCAGCACCCATTGCTACTGCTTCATCAGGGTTTACATCGCGACGTGCTTCTTTACCGAAGAACTCAGCCACTTTTGCTTGAACCATAGGCATACGAGTCTGACCACCCACTAGGATTACGTCAGTGATATCGTTTACTGATAGGTCAGCATCTGCTAGAGCAACTTTTAACGGCTCTAGAGAACGTTGTACTAGGTCTTCAACTAGAGATTCTAGTTTCGCACGAGTCACTTTTACGTTCATGTGCTTAGGACCAGTCGCATCTGCAGTTACGTAAGGTAGATTCACGTCAGTTTGAGTAGTAGAAGAAAGCTCGATTTTCGCTTTTTCTGCTGCTTCTTTAACACGCTGCATCGCTAGAGGATCAGTCTTAAGATTGATGCCTTGCTCTTTTTGGAATTCGTCAACTAGGTAGTTGATCATGCGAGTATCGAAATCTTCGCCACCTAGGTGAGTGTCACCGTTGGTTGCTAGAACTTCGAATGTTTTCTCGCCTTCAACTTCATCGATTTCGATGATAGAGATATCGAATGTACCACCACCAAGGTCGTATACTGCGATAGTGCGATCGCCGCCTTTTTTATCAAGACCGTATGCAAGTGCTGCTGCCGTTGGTTCGTTGATGATACGTTTAACTTCTAGACCTGCGATACGGCCAGCATCTTTTGTTGCTTGACGCTGTGCATCGTTAAAGTATGCAGGAACTGTGATAACAGCTGCCGTTACTTCTTCACCTAGGAAATCTTCTGCTGTTTTCTTCATCTTTTTCAAGATTTCAGCTGAAACTTGAGGAGCAGCCATTTTTTGGCCTTGCGCTTCTACCCAAGCATCACCGTTATCAGCTTTTACAATTTTGTAAGGCATGATTTCGATATCACGCTGAACTTCTTGGTCTTCAAAACGACGACCGATCAAACGCTTGATTGCAAATAGCGTGTTAGTTGGGTTTGTAACTGCTTGACGTTTAGCAGGTTGACCTACTAGTGTTTCACCGTCTGTGTATGCAACAACCGATGCGGTTGTACGCTCGCCTTCCGCGTTTTCAATTACACGTGGTTTGTCGCCGTCTAAAACTGCAACACAAGAGTTAGTAGTACCTAAATCAATACCAATGATTCTACCCATCAGGCTATCTCCGAATAAATTCTATTTTATTTTGCTCTATCCCATATGTGGGGGATAAAGAATTGGGTTTCAACCCTTGCTCACAAACAAACATGATTACGTTTGCTTCTTGTATGCACCTTAGATAAGGGCGTCAAAACGCATTTCAAGGGAAAAAACAAAAAAAATTGGAATTTTTTATGCTTTTATCGATTTAAATGAATTAATCGGTCTTTTTCCCTCTGGTTTTCGTAAATCACGCCCCCACCACCATTCTCAAAACATAAAAAAACGCCCCCTCTTACGAAGGGGCGTTAACAATATAAGAAAATGGTGAAACGTTATTTTGCAACCATAACCATGGCTGGACGAATCACGCGACCATTTAGCTCATAACCTTTCTGCATAACAAACATTACCGTGTTTGCTGCGTGGTCAGGGCTTTCTTGGATCGACATCGCTTGGTGGAATTCAGGGTTGAATGTTTCACCTTCTGGATTGATCTCTTTCAAACCAAATTTCGCGATCGTATCAACAAATGTTTTATGCGTAAGTTCGACACCTTCAAACAGAGGCTTCACCGCTTCATGCTCAGCATCCGCTGCGGCAATTGCGCGCTCTAGGTTATCGATAACCGGAAGAAGGCCTTCAGCAAATTTGTTCAGTGCGTACTTACGCGCTTTATCAATTTCCGTTTCAGTACGACGACGCATATTTTCTACTTCTGCTTTCGCACGCAGTACGCTGTCTTGCTGCTCTTTGATTTTTGCTTCACTTGAAAGTAACGCGGCTTCTAATTGTGCAATCTTTGCTTCTTGCACGTCTTGCTCACTCTCTTCGTTCCATTCGATATCAGCTTCTGTACCAACCGCTTCAACTTCAGTTTCTACTGTGTTTTGTTGTTGTACTTCTTCTTCGTGGATTTTTTTGTCTTCGTTGCTCATGATATCTCCAGAATTCGACGCTTTGTCTTGCTAATACATCACGATTATTCGGCGTTAGCTACACAAAAACTCGCATATTGTTCACTCTTGCCATTATTATGGGGATGAAGATTATTGATTCAAGTCCATTTCGATCGGAAAAGTTATGAAAAAACCTTTTGAAGTTATCGCCATCATAGGAAAACCTCGAGATCAACAAGCAATTCAAACCCACCAGGAATTGTATTATTGGCTCATGGAGCAAGGTTACCGCGTTTATATTGACGATAGACTGAGCGAAATCCTTGACGACATTCCTCAAGCGCATTTTGCCAGCCTGATTCAATTGGGTAAAGTTGCCGATCTCGCGATTGTGGTGGGTGGTGATGGCAACATGTTGGGAGCTGCTCGTGTTCTCTCTCGCTTTGACATTCGAGTCATTGGTGTCAACAGAGGTAATCTAGGGTTTCTAACAGACCTGAACCCAGAAGACTTCCACGCTACGTTAAAGGCGGTGTTAGAGGGTGAGTACATTGAAGAAGAGCGCTTCTTGCTCGAAACTGAGATTCATCGCCATAAACAAATTAAAAGCCATAACGCAGCATTAAATGAGGCCGTGCTCCACCCTGGTCAAGTTGCGCGCATGATTGAATTTGAAGTCTATATTGATGATATTTTCGCTTTTTCTCAACGCTCTGACGGCTTAATTATTTCGACCCCAACCGGCTCAACCGCTTACTCATTATCCGGTGGAGGCCCGATCCTTTCTCCAAGCCTCAACGCGATTTCATTGGTGCCGATGTTTCCACACACATTGTCCAGCCGCCCATTGGTGGTAGACAGCAAAAGACGCATCAAACTCGTTGTATCTCCTGACAACCGAGGCACACAAGAAGTGAGTTGTGATGGTCAAGTCTCACTGCCCGTTTCACCCGGTGATGAAATTCATATCTATCAAAGCCCTAATATTTTGACGCTCATACACCCGAAAGATTATAGCTACTATCATGTATTACGTAGCAAGCTGGGGTGGTCGAGTAAGCTTTTTTAATGATTTAAGACGCGAAGCTTCGGCTTCGCGTTACTCCCTAGCTTCCTGAGCATCCCCCAGCGCTTCCTTTCACGCCTATCTTCAAGCCTTGCTTCGCCACCCTCGAGTTCTTTTATTAGCTTCCACTTACAATAAATCACGCTACAAACTCCCGACCTTTAGTCGCAGCACCCTGATCTTATTCACAAAAAAATTTTACCCCACATCTTTACTGTATAAAGAAACAGTATATACTGACATTATATACAGTATTGTTCATTTAAACAGGTAATCAAAATGCTGGCTCATCTAAGTGTTAATAATTTCGCTATTGTTAAATCTTTGCAGCTAGAGCTCTCCAAAGGAATGACCACCATCACAGGTGAAACCGGCGCGGGTAAATCTATCGCTATCGACGCACTTGGCTTATGCCTAGGCGGCAGAGCGGACGCTGGAATGGTGCGACAAGGTGAAGAAAAAACCGAAGTGAGTGCTGCTTTTTCATTAGAGAACAACGTCCACGCAATGCGATGGTTAGAAGATAACGAACTGCTCGATGGCAATGACTGTATATTGCGCCGTACGATTACCAAAGATGGCCGATCGCGTGCTTTTATCAATGGCAGCCCTGTCCCTCTTTCACAGTTAAAATCACTGGGTCAAAGGCTCATTAATATTCACGGCCAGCATGCGCATCATCAACTGATGAAAAGCGAATATCAATTAGCCATGCTTGATCAATATGCCGGTCACCTCAACCTGCTTAAAAGCACCCGCAATGCTTACCAAGTGTGGCGACAAGCAGACAATAGCTTGAAGCAATTGCGTGAAAATAGCGCGCAGAATCAAGCGCAAAAGCAATTGCTAGAATACCAAATCAAAGAGCTCAACGAGCTCTCTCTTGGCGAGGATGAATATGAGCAACTCGAACAAGAACACAAACGCCTCTCGAATAGTGGAGAGCTTGCCTCAACCTGCCAGCAAGCCATCGAACTTATATACGAAGGCGAAGAAGTTAATGCGCTTAGTATTTTGCAATCGGCCAATCAGTCCTTAATTGAGCTGGCCGAATTGGACGAAAAACTGGCCGAACTGCCAAATATGCTGTCAGAAGCGATCATTCAAATTGAAGAAGCCAACACGGAACTGCGTCATTACCTCGATAGTATTGATGTGGACCCTGCTCGTATGGCATTTGTTGAAGAGCGATTTTCTAAAGTTATGTCGATGTCGCGTAAGCACCACGTTTTGCCTGAAGATCTCTACCAGCATCATCAAGATTTGCTAACGCAAATCGAACAACTTGATTGTTCTGATGAAAAATTAGACGAACTCGCGCACGACGTCGAAGCCAAATATCAAGCCTTCACCGCCAGCGCCGAAAAACTGGGGAAATCTCGCAGCCGTTATGCCAAAGAATTAAACAAATTAATTACCGCGAGCATGCATGAACTCAGCATGGAAAAAGCACAATTTAGCATTGAGGTAAACAATACGGGCACACACCCTTCGCCTCTAGGTTTAGACAGTGTTTGCTTTGTGGTCTCTACAAACCCAGGCCAACCAATGCAACCTATTGCAAAAGTGGCTTCTGGTGGTGAGCTTTCACGGATTTCATTAGCGATCCAAGTGATCACTGCTCAAAAAGTTGATACACCGAGTTTAATTTTCGATGAAGTCGATGTCGGTATCAGTGGGCCGACCGCCGCTGTTGTCGGAAAAATGCTACGCAAACTGGGTGAGTCTACCCAAGTCATGTGTGTCACTCACTTGCCGCAAGTTGCGGGATGTGGCCACCAGCAACTGTTTGTGGCTAAGCAGACCAAAGCAGGCAAAACCGAAACGCAAATGAATCAACTTTGTGAAGAGAAGCGCGTCGCCGAATTAGCCCGCTTACTTGGTGGTAGCAAAATTACGGAATCAACGTTAGCTAACGCCCGTGAACTGCTCGTCGCGGCTTAATCGACATTTTTTCGTGAATTATGTCCTGACTTTGCAACCTAACTCAAAAATCGTGGTCTGAACTTATTCAAAACAAGATGAGCTTTTTACATTACGGGCTAGCTTGTTTATTATCAGGCCAGTTTATATGGATAGTTACAAGAATTTGAGTATGCAATTGAAAAAGTGGCTTATCACAATCCCTCTAGCCCTTACGATGCTAACGGGCTGTTCACTACTAGAAAAATTGGTTTATCGTATTGATATAAACCAAGGCAACTATGTAGAACAAGAAGCAGTAAACCAATTGAAGTTTGGCATGAGCAAAGAGCAAGTTCGCTATGTCTTAGGCTCATCAATGCTTGTTGAAAATGGGTACCCAGACACTTGGTATTACATTTATCTGCACACGGAAGGTCACAACGAATCTATTCAGCGCAATTTGATCGCAAACTTTGACGAGCAAGGCCGTTTAGTTGAAATCAAAGGGGACTTCCCTACGAGTGACACCTTCTTTGAAAGTATCAACTAACAAAACTTTCGATTAAAAATAGGCCCGCCATTTGGCGAGCCTATTTTTTTACATCACGTAATACCAAGATCTAGTCTTTTTTACGCATCTCATTAGGTTTGCCACCCGTGACAGGATCAGCGGTACCCGCAGCTTTAGCTTGTTCAGCGCGCTTACGACGAATATCTTTCGGGTCAGCTAATAACGGACGATAAATTTCAATGCGATCGCCGTTTCTAACCGTCGCATCCAACCGAACATTACGGCTAAACACGCCTACTTTATTCTGTTTCAAATCAATCTCAGGGTAGAGTTCTAACACCCCTGATTGAGCGATAATTTCTTCAACGATCATCGCTTGATTCACAACAAGCGTAAACACTCGCTGTTCATTCGGTAGTGCGTACACCACTTCGACGTGAATCATTTCCGACTCAATACTCATAACACTGATACACCTGTTTCGCGCGCTTGGTAAATGAATTGACCATATTACTCGTCAACTCATTGAAAATCTTTCCAAAAGCCATTTCAATCATCTTACTTGAAAATTCAAATTCCAGCTTTAGCTCAACTTTACACGCTTGATCATCAAGTGGTGTAAAGTACCACCCCCCTTTTAACGTTTTAAAAGGTCCATCAACCAAGTTCATTACAATCGCCTCTCCTGCGATTAACTCATTGGAAGTAGTAAAGGTTTTACTGATACCCGCTTTTGAGACATCAACAGAAGCAACCATCGACGTTGCGTGGCTCTCTAAGACGCGAGAACCCGAACACCCTGGCAAAAACTCAGGATAGCTGGCGACATCATTCACCAGATCAAACATTTGCTCTGCACTAAATGACACCAATGCAGAACGGCTGACTTGCTTCATATATTCTCCTCACTGCGAACATTCGCACGTATGCTCACAGCAATGTTACTTTTATTTGCGGTAAGCGTAAATAAAGGGATATGCTAAGCCCATTGTGCACTTTATAATGCAGCTATTATGGCAAAGAAAAAAACAACACAAAAAGCGGGTAGTAACACTATCGCGCTAAACAAGAAAGCTCGCCACGAATACTTCATTGATGATGAAATTGAAGCTGGCATGGAGCTACAAGGCTGGGAAGTGAAAGCCCTTCGCCAAGGTAAAGCCAATATCGCAGAAAGCTACGTGTTTATGCGTGACGGAGAAGCCTTTGTCAGCGGAATGACTATCACTCCTCTTAATCAAGCATCCACACACGTTGTCGCAAACCCTACTCGCGTACGTAAGCTTTTAATGAGCCGTCGTGAACTTGACAACCTAACAGGCAGAATCAACCGTGAAGGTATGACTTTGGCGGCCCTTGCTCTTTATTGGGTTAACTCTTGGGTAAAGATCAAAATCGGCGTTGCGAAAGGTAAAAAACTTCACGACAAACGTACTGATCAGAAAGAAAAAGAGTGGGCTCGTGAGAAATCGCGCGTAATGAAGAGCTCATTGCGTTAAACTTAACCACTTAGACGCAGAGTACTAGACAGGCTAAGCTTTTCTGTTACTATGTTTCAAACACTTGGGGCTGATTCAGGATTCGACGGGAATTCAGAAGTCTGAGGTGCATGCCGAGGTGCGGTAGGCCTCGTTAATAAACCGCAAAAAAATAGTCGCAAACGACGAAAACTACGCACTAGCAGCTTAATAACCTGCCAAGAGCCTTTTTGCCCTAGCTTCCGCTTGTAAGACGGGGAATAACAAAGAGTCAAACCCAAACTAGCTAGATCGGATTCTCCCGCCTGAGAGATGAAGTTCGAATTTTAATTCAGGATAGCCATTTACTAGCGTGTCGGTTCGCAGGTGGATGGTGAAATTAAAGATCGACTAAGCATGTAGTACCAATGATGAAAGGTTTTCGGACGCGGGTTCAACTCCCGCCAGCTCCACCAAACGTTTGGAAAGGGCGGTAACTCTTTGAGTTATCGCCCTTTTTGTATTTAAACATCTAGGTCTAGGCTGTTTGTACTAAATTTTGGTACTAAAACATGCGCTATCTACACATTTCAAAATCTGGCATTTGGCAATTTCGTTACCAAGTTCCTCCGCATCATCGTCACCTCTTTGATGACCGTCGTGAGATCAAACGCTCTCTCAAAACATCAGATAAAGCAGAAGCCGCTATTATGGCTCTTGAGCTTGAAATACAGGTTCGCAAGACCATCTTGACGCCAGCGGCAGCAACATCACTCGATAAGCACCCTTCCACACCTACCATTTCGCAAGTAAAGACCCCATCAATAAACGAAGTATCTTGTTATGACGCGCTAGAACGCTTTTGTAAGTACAAAGCCCAGCACATCTCACCGAAAGCGCTAACGATGTTAAAAGCCAAATGTAAAATTGTTCTCGACCTTGTTGGCAAACCACACTTAAAAGCGATTCGACGCTCTGACGCCGAGACGGTGGCATCACTCCTACGCAACTACCCGACCAACCTCAAAAAGCACAAACAATTTAAAGGTATATCAGGTCATGACGCCATCGAGTTAAATAAAAGCTTGGGGCTACCGACACTAAGCGAGGAATCCGTAAGGGACTACTGCCAAAAATTATCTGGGTTCTTTGAATGGTGTCAATTGAACGAACTCACTGACGTTAACCCATTCAAAGCGATCCGATTCAAAAAAACACGTCGAGATAGCGAAGCCAAAAGTGCTTACACTCACACGGATCTTGAGAAAATTTTCGGTGCCATCGCTCGCACCAAACACCAGCACAAACACCCTTATTACTTCTGGCTGCCATTGCTCGCCTATTTTACTGGAGCAAGGCTTAACGAGCTTTGCCAATTCTACAAAGCGGATGTTTACCAAGTCGACGGCATTTGGCTGCTACGCATTGACGACAGGTTTGAGGGACAAAAACTAAAGAACTTAACAAGCCGCCGTATAGTACCAATCCACGCTAAACTGCTTACCCTTGGCTTCATTGAATTTGTGCAATCAGTACAACATGAGCGAGTATTTCCGGAACTAAAAGATTCTAGAGATGGGTTTGGTTCCGCTGCATCGAAATGGTTTGGACGCTTCAAAACTAAGTTAGGGTTCGATAAAGGGCACGATTTTCACTCATTCAGACATACTGTTGCCACTCAATTTAAGAGACAGCAAATATCTCACATTGTCGCTGGTGAGCTGCTTGGTCACTCTCAAAACAGCATCACTTATGATCGATATGGTAAGGGACTAGATGTGAATCAACTTCAAGAGATCATCAACATGATTGATGTCACGCCTGTATCGAAAGCACTCAAAAACTAGTTCATGGAAAATATCGAAACACGCCGAAATCGAGATCAGAACACTAGAACATGCTCATAAAACAAGCACATGATAAATTTCTCCACTGGTAAGACCACGACCAAGAAACAACCATTTTATTAAGATGATTTTTATTTTGTCAAAATTTGAACTAACACCACATAGCAAAATATACCCTCTCACTTGTTAGTTCAAATTTTAATAATTTAATTCCAGCTCAAAAAACTATCAGTTCAATTTTTAGCAAAATTTGCCACTATTGCAATAAAAAATAACGCTGTTAAATTGCCCTCTGTCGACATTACCCATGTGAGTGCATTAAACATGCCTCATTGTAAATTAATACCTAACTATATTTTTGAGAATTTCAAATGCTAGAAGAATCCTTTCTGCTAAATGTAGCTATTACATCTTTGTGCATTTTTGCCTGTGTTTGTATTTATGCTCTTTCAAATATTAAAAAGAACTATCAGACTCCATTCGAAGTCAAAAAAATATATATTAATTCAACGCGTGAATTTAAGACTGCCACAGATAAAAGTATCGACGCTTTGGATTATAAAATTTCTCTATCACTATCTATTTTGGGAACTGATAATCTCGATTCACTAAGTAGAAAACACGCTGAGAATTTAAGAAACCAATTAAAACATTATCCTAAAAATGTACGAAAGCATTCTGAATTTAAAGGGCTGAAGCCTTTAGAGGTAATTGAGTTAAATAAAACTCTTGGTAAACCGACACTAAGCCCAAGAACAATTAAAGGCATCATCCAATGCATGTCAACGTTCTGCACTTGGTGCGTATCACACGGATATATTAAAACTAATCACTTTTATAAGCTGCCAACGCTGAAGCCTAGAGCAAAAGATGTAAGGTTTGATTTCAACGATGAACAACTGACGTCAATCTTTCATATGGATGATTACACCAGTTTTAAGTTTAAACATAGTTATTATTATTGGATTCCACTGCTACTAAGACTAACAGGTGCTCGCTTAAATGAATTGTGTCAGCTATGGCGCGAAGATATTAAATTAATCGATAATATTTGGTGCCTTATTATTCATGAAAACAACGATGGGCAACGAGTTAAGAATATGCATTCAGCTCGTATTATTCCAATTCATTCCGCTTTGCTAGAACGTGGTTTCATTGAATTCGTAAAGTCAAAAAACACTAACTTATTATTTGATGAGTTGAAGGCAAAAAATGGATATTACTCTCACAGCGTATCGAAATGGTTTGCACGCCGTAGAGCTTCACTTGGCTTAGGGAAAGGTCTTGATGCTCATTCTTTCCGACATACATTCTCTTCAGAATTAAAAAGGAAAGAAGTCTCCAAAGCTATTGTAGAAGAATTACTTGGTCATAGCCATAACTCAATTTCTTTTGATTTGTATGGAAAGAAGTTTCAACCAAGCAAACTATTAGAAGTCGTAGAATTAATTGATGACTCTCACATTTCACATATAAAGCCATTTTACAATTAAGGCATCACCTTAACCAACTTAGGTCTAGTTTATTTATATTTAATTAGACCTCAATTTAAAATAAAAAATCGAGACATTTATGTTTAATTACATTAAAAAATTCTTCACATCGCAAGATGATATTACTGAACAATTTACTGATAACATTCAGGTTACGTCTATTGAAAAAACAAGCTTCAATGAGAATGAACTTGTAGCTATTCCACCAAAACTACGCCAAGAAGCTTACTATAGTTTCCTATCAGAAATGTCTGATGATTTGACTCATAAAAATGAAGCCAAACGTGAATTTGTCGCAAATAATATTATGATGGGCATTGCAGCTTCAATTCCATCAACTTATTTCGTCCTACCTTTTGCTGCGGGTCAAACAGAAATTCGTAATTTCTCCTTGCAAGTTCTTCCAACAGGATGTGGCAAAGGTGTTACCGAAAAACAAACTAGTGCTTTATTTAATGAAGCCATTCATCAATTAGGTGAAAATAGTAAGAGTACCCAATCAGGTCTTCCGTTATACGCAAGAGTTTTTACTGGTGGATTATCAACTGGTGAGGGAATTGCTTATGAGCTTCGTGATGGTATTACTAATCAAAATGGAGAATCACAACAAGGTGTAGAAGATAAAAGGCTTTTAGTACGAGAACCCGAGTTTTATAATATTATGGTAAAAAGTAATACTCCGGGCAGTATTCTGAGTGGTACCATACGCAAGTTATTTGACGCAGAATCACTTGAACCAATGACGAAAACAGATCGCGTAAAGTGTACAAAGCCTGACGTATGTATCCTTGGCCAAATTACTCCTGAAGAGCTAGTGGCAAAGTTGGATTCTGTTTCTATTTCAAATGGTTTCTTAAATAGATTCCCCATCTTCTCTGGAACTGAACCTGTTTATGAACCAATTCCAAAAGTAACTGAAAAAGAAATTCTTCAAAAACATGCAAAAAAACTGAATGAAGTTATGCGCTGGTGCCACGAAAGCCCAAAAACTCTGACGATGGGTGATTGCTACGAAGAGCTATGGCGCGAGAAATACGGTGACTTAAAGCAAATCGGTGCAAATGGATCCATTGAAAAGTCGCTTATGACCAGAGCACCTCACTACGCGACTATGTATGCAATGTTGTTTGCAGCGCTAGATATGACCACTGTATTAACAGCAAATCATCTGACAGCATCTTTAGCGTGGATCGACTACTGGCATGAATCAGTCAGGTATATTTTTGGAACTGAAGCAGCAGCTTACAAGGCAGAGCAGACAAATCTTCAAGCCTTTGAAGTTCTCAAGAAGATTAAAGAATTGGTAGCTGCGAATAATGGTCAACCAATCACCCGTACACCGTTACAGCAAGCCTTGGGTAAAAAATACACATCCAAACAACTCAGCGATGTATTGAAATTCTTGCAAGAATTACCCAGAGCACCAATTGCTGTAACCAAGCATCAGCATAACAAGCAGCTAATCTCCCTCACGTAGCAACCTAAACTACTGAAACTACCCAAGCTAGTCTAGATTGGGTAGTTTAGTTAGTTTGAGGAGCGTTGGGTCACAGGATATCTTTCAAGCGAAGCTCAATGATACTCAAATCCAATCTTGCTATACACATGCCAATCTTCAACATCAAAATATGTTTCGTTTAACACTATGGGGTTCAAGGAAGGAAAACGACTTAAACCACCCAAACTGATCTTGATTGGGTAGTTTAGTTAGTTTGAGGAGCGTTGGGTCACAGGCTCTCTTTCAAGCGAAGCTCAATTGCGTCTTTTAATTCCTGTAACTCTTCTTTGTCTTCACAATTATCGATAAAGCGGTGGCAAACCTCTGATGGTTCATCTTCTTGAACAACCTCTGCCCATAAAAAATTAGTCCAGTCAAAGTAATGCGATCCCTCAGCATCAACATTGATAAGCCCTATAAGTTCAACAATTGAACGAATCTCTTCTATTCTCGCATCAACAAGAATAAGCGGCTTCAGAACTTTGAGTTCCAAAACCTGAGTTAAGCTCAAATGCTCAACTTTATCTGGGTCAAATGACAGAACGCCCTCAGCAAACAAATAACGCAAAGACATTCTCTGAATACCCATCGCATCAAGGTGTGTCTGAATCGGAAACAAGTCCTTTTGCGTGCCAAACTCATCAGACATCACTCGGCTACCTCTCCACAATCTGCTGAGTTATAGCATCATAACGATAGTTAACGATGTCACCCGTGATCAGCATCTGTATTGCTTGTTTAATGCATTCTAGGGGAGCAATAAACCATTCTCTAGGTGTATGAGCAATCCCTTTGTGATCAGCTACTTTCACATCCAAACAAGAATGACCAAAGAAAGTATGCAATAAACCCTCAAACTTATTTGCTCTCATGTTGTAGCACTCAAACTCTGAGACTAATTGAACTGGTGCCATCAGGTAAGTTGGCTCATTCTCTGCATTGGCAATACGCTGTTTTACCGGAGTTGTTGAGTAACCGATCTTATAGAGGTTATTCACACTGTTAATCTCTGGCTCACTACTTAAAGATTTTAGGATGTAAATATAACCAGACTTTTGATCCTCACGAGTGATGTTTAGCAGTTCATCTAAAGCTTTATCACTCTTGTCTAGGATTCGTCTACCCGTTTCGTCCTTATACAGTTCGGTAGCCAGCGAGCGTAGTAACATGTCTGATTCCGTACCATTCTCAAAAACAAGATGCAATCGAGCATTTACCTTACCATTCTTCTTTTGCCTCTCTTCCATGTCTGAGACATAGCAAGTGATGCCATGGAGAATGAAGAACATACCCTTTTGAATTTGTTGCTCACCAGTAAATTGAACCGCTTCTTTTTCGCCAGTCTTAAGATCTGCGTGACACTGTTGAAACAGAGGTTCATAGTCGTCAAAGTTGGCACACTTCTTACGCTTGGCAACATGACGGGGCATTTCTAAAGTCTTCTTAACGTGCTTTAGATTAAAGATGCTGTCATCAGGCAGATCCAATATCCCTAGTGCGTCATCAGTAAGTATCGCTTCAATAGAATCCGGTTTAAGTTCTTCTAATCGAGGTAACAGTCCATGAATATCGAACTGCTCTAGCGCACGACAATGCTGTTCATTGCTACGGATAGACTCTAGGCTTTTACTGCGCATCAGCTCAATCGGGTTGCCACGATTCGCCTGTGGCTCTCTTCCATTCTTATCAAAAAACTCATTAATCTGCTTAAACTTAGCCAGTAAATGGTCATCGGCTGTTGGTGCCGATGATTTAGGTTTTGTTTTTAATAAGCCTTGCGTATCTGAAGCAAGGATATCTTTCAGCCAATCTTCCATCTACATTGCCTCTTTCTGAGCTTGTGCTGCCTGCTCTTGAGCAAGGCGGCGCAGATAGATAATGCACTGAGCCAACTCACGTTCACGACCATTACGAGAATTAATATCTGGATGTCGCCCGCCATTTGCATTTACAAACTCTTGAACTTTCGGCCACAGTGCAATGGCTTCTTCTTTGGACATTTGCATGCGAGTCGATTCGATAGAGTCTTGAATCAACTTGAGCGTATCGGTGTTAACTGCTTTTGACAGAATCTCAAATGCCTTCTGGAACGGGTTTACCTGATCGATAAGGTCAATGTGTAGCTCATCAATATTGATGAACTTATCCGCCATGCGAACAAACTTCTTGCCCCCCTCTTCTTTAATCTCAGAAGTTGAGATCGCTGAATCCACAACCACTCGTTGACGAATCTCCTCTATCTCATCTTTAGAAAGATCAGGGTACTTCTTCTCGATAAGTTTAGGGATCAACACCTTGTTGATAACTTCAGGATCGTGACCTGCTGCTGAGGCTTTGACGATGTTGTCATCTTGCAAAATAGAGGCTTTTAGATCATCAAGGTCTGTTTCTAATATCTGCTTAGTACGCTTGGTACTTGGCTCTTTTAAACCACCAATACTGATCACTCCAGGCGGTGTTGGCTCCTTATCGGCTGGATCTTTTGCTTTAAACTTAAAGTTTGGTGCCAACACTTGCTCCATGAGAAGAGAACATGTGATTGCCTTGAGCATGTTGTTCACAGCATAGTTAACCTGATCACTTGAAGCATCAGGTTCCGCAATCAAGTTGGTAAACTGAGCGTGAGTCTTATTGTGGCTATCACGAGTACAACGACCAATAATCTGTACGATTTCAGTCAAAGAGTTGCGATACCCAATCGTCAAAGCATGCTCACAAAAACTCCAGTCAAAGCCCTCTTTCGCCATGCCTAGCGCAATAATGATATCGATGTCATCTTCATGCTTGATATCACGTAAAAACGCTTGGGTTTTCTCTCTGTCTTTTTCATCCCATACGAGGTCGGCAACTTTGATGATTTTGCCATCTTCTTTACGCTTGATATGAATGACGCCAGTCTCAGGATCAGTGAACTGGTGCTCACCAATAATGTCCAAGATTGCCGCAACCTGTTCATACTTATCATCTTTTCCCGATTCAGCAGAGTTTACATTAGGGATATGAACAATCGTTTTCTTATCGGTATCCAACACCTCTTCAATTGCTGTGAGGTAATGCCCCTTATAGAAGTGGTAGCCGATACCCAAAGATTTGAGGTACTGATAGCCGTTCAACTGCTCGTAATAGTTAAAAGAAACCTTATCGAACTTCATCTCATCTTCTGGGGTCAGGATAGATACACTATCCCCACGGAAGTAAGACCCCGTCATCGCGACGATGTGTGCGGTGCTGTTCTCAATAAGCGCACGCAACACATCACCCAACACGTTGTCACCATCAGCAGAAACATGGTGGAATTCATCGATTGCCAATAAGGTATTGTCAAAAGCTGAGTCTTCTAACTCTTGGTATGCAAAGCGTAAGGTAGCGTGAGTACAGATTAAAATACGCTCATCACTATCTAAAAACTCTTTAAAGATTTTAACTTTGCTTTGATTGCTGGCAGATGTACAAAGGTTGTAATGCGGATTGATGTTCCAATCCGCAAAGAAACCGAATTTATTTAGCTCAGTGTAGCCAAAAGAGCCGCCGATAGAACGTTCAGGAACGGCAACAATTACCTTATCGATGCCTTGGTTATGAAGCTTGTCTAAACCAATGAACATTAGGGCACGAGATTTACCAGAAGCAGGTGGTGCTTTAATCAGTAAATATTGACTTGCACGCTGCTCAAAAGCGCGAGCCTGCATGGCTCTCATCCCCATCTCATTGGTGTTGGTGCTTTCACCTGTTTGAGCATAAGTTACATTGACTAAATCAGGCATTATTTAGTCTCCATTATCATACGATGATATGTATTAAACAGAGCTGCCAAACGCGCTTCATGTTCTAAAAGTGGTTTTTTTGAGAAAAGTGAACAAACTAATTTGTCAACAGCCTCATGAGCTTCTCTCAGTATAAGTGGCATTAGTTCTGGATCATATAGTTTCGCGAGAGAGTGCTCAGGATAACTTTCACGTGCAGTGATTACATTTATAGCAAGCTCTGATAACGATTCTTTTTGAGCTTCAGTCAGAGCAGGTAAAGGGAATGTGTTATACAAAAGTGCTGCTGAGTAACGATAGTCAGACTTTAATCTTCCCCCAATAGCCTTTATCCATGTCATATGCATAGAAGAACTCAGAATAGCAAAGTGCCAAAGCTCTGCATTTGGAATAACATATATTTGGTTTGAGGCAATTGTGTCAGGCTCGTAAAATTTAGCTGGTATATACTCTCTTCTTTCGGAAGAAATTGTAGGAAATGCTAAATAAGGTGAATCTGGCTGTCTTATCTCTGCAAACTTGTGAGGAACAGATGCTAATTTTACAGTGGCAGCTCGATCACTTTGCTCTCGCCAACACTTTACTCGATTCACTCTCTCAGATAATTTCTCACTATGTTCATAGCCACTATCTAGCCATAAACAATATCTTTCATTTCCTTGAATAAGCTCTTTTGAGCCGACAAATTCTCTAATGTATTTTTGGGCAACATTATCATGAGATAATTCTTCAGCTTCTTCTTTAGATAAAGTTAGATTACCATCATCTAATGCAAAGCTACCGTAGTTCACTGGGGGTAATTGAGATAAACATTTTTTTCTTTGCTCGACAAAAACAGACTCTGCTGGTGACAAATATGCATTAATATTATCCACTGTTAATATGCTGCGTTCATCATAGATAAACTTTGGGGCTTTGGTGGTATTTCTTATACCTATGATTACGCAGATAACAGCAGCCTTATTTTTTGCATTGTTCGTCCATTTAAACGATGAGTAACAAAAGTCAATCTCAATTGCCTTTTCAAAAATAGCAGGCCATAGCGTTTCAACTTGCACCCCCTGAACAATCGAGTTAGTTGACACAAATGCAGCTTTGACAGCATTCTTTCCTGCACAGTACAGGGACGCTTTATAGAACCAAATAGCGATGTAGTCTAGGTTGTGACAACCTTTAAGATGCTTGAGAAGATCTTTTAGCTCGGATTTTTGTTGCTTGTTCTGCTGTCTAGCCCCAAGATATGGAGGATTACCCAATATATAAACCTCATCCGTTTCTGTTGCAGGACAAACTAATTCCCAATCAACTACAGCAGCATTGCCCGCAACAATTCTCCCACTTTGCTTCAATGGAAGCGTTGGTGCCGTGTAACCAAACTCGGTCTCAAACACCATGTTCATCTGGTGCTCGACTAACCAAAGAGAAAGAATCGCCATCTCATGAGCAAAGTCATCAAGTTCGATACCATAGAACTGGTCAAGACGGATTGCCGAATGAGACTCGTCAAATAACCCCATCATTCCTGAGTCCGACTCGCCCTCTAGCTCACGAATGCGCTTGAGAATCTCAATCTCTAGCTCACGAATTTCTTTATAGGTAATGATCAAGAAGTTGCCTGAGCCACACGCTGGGTCAAAGAACTTAATGCGGCTTAGACGCACCTGAAGTTTCTTTAGTTTGTTGATGTTGTCATTACACTTATCAAACTCTTCATAAAGATCGTTCAAGAACAGCGGCTCAATCACTTTCATGATGTTTGATACCGATGTGTAGTGCATCCCCATTTTGCTGCGAGTTTCTGGGTCGGCAACACCTTGAATCATAGAACCGAAGATATCTGGGTTGATATCAGACCAGTCCAAAGAACCAGAATCCAATAGCATACGGCGAGCTTTGGCATCAAACGTAGGCACTTTGATTTGTTTCTTAAATAAACCACCATTCACATATGGGAAGTCATTAAGATACTTAGGTAAATCGTTACGCTGATGTGCCGGTGTATTTAACACATCAAAAAGGCGCTCAAACACACCAACCAAATCGGAACCATCTTCCTGAGTGTGTTGGTTCAAAAGATTCGTGAATTGGTTCTCAGAGAAGATTTTGGTGTCTTCGGCAAAGAAGCAGAAAAGCAAGCGGTTGAGGAATACCACCATCTCATGCAATTGCTCTTTGGTTGCATTCTCTGGGTAGTTAGTTGCTTTGATATGGTCAAAGAAATCTGCCATTTTTTCAGCAGCTTTAACATCCGCAGGGTTCTCACCACGGTAAACCATTTTCTCCATACCCGCCCAAGGCAGGAAGAAGTCGAAGTGCTTCGCTAGTTGACCAAGCTCGATATCAAGTGTGTCTTGAGTCTTGGTATCAATAGCAATGAGCTGAGAGAAGTCAGTAACAACAACAAAGCGAATCTTATTAGTAGCAACCGTTTTACTGTTCTTGAGGGCATCAATTTCAGCGAACAAGTTTGAGGTACATGGCTTGAAGTACAGATGACGCTTTAAGATCACTTCACCAGCAGTCTTCGCTAAGTTACGCTCACCTGACTTAACACGGCTGACTACTGATTTACGATGCCCGTAAGCCAACAATAGCTCGTAGACAAAATCATCTTTTGATATTTCTTGGCTTGATACTTGTTTTACCAAGCTCTTAACATTTTCTTCTATTTGTACGCTATTCATGCTTTCTACAACCTAAATGACATTGGTTGCATTGTAATATGGACAGCTTTCTCAAGCTATTCTTGAGTCTAATTTTTGAGGAATGCAAAAGAGCACCAATTTAGGTGCTCTAAAAAACGCAATCACATCAACCTTTGTATGCAGGCGAGGCATCCAAAACATACTTCGCAAGCATCTCTAAAACATCGCTCACATGCTTCTCTCTGCGCTCAACAAGCTGTTTAAAGTTATCAATCGTGACTTCAAGCTGCTCCCCCTCTGCCACTTCCTCTAGCTTAAAAGCATCTTCAGCATGTTTAGTCATTTTCTTGATCCAAGCAAGCTTAGATAAGTTGTCAGCAGACTCCGCATTGGTGATAAAGCCAGCCTGTTTTGCTTTCTTAATCACTTGTTGCTCAAGTGACGTCGTTTCATATTTTTCAAGTTCGTAGCAATACCAAAATAGCTTTTTGGTTAGAATATGTTCAGCCATAACGTTTATTTAAAGAGTAATAATTATTATTGTTGGCTGCAAATATGCTCCGATCTATTAGGGGGAGTTGAGAGGGGTACTCCCATCTCACCAGCGGATAACGAATAGCGAAGCCGTTGTCCTATCTGGAACCAAGCTTAGATATGAAATGTTTCCGCTCAGTTATTTGCAATAACGAAAAAGAATTTTTAAGCTTAAATTAAACAAACCACTATGCTTAAAAACTGGACGGTTACAACACAACCAGTGCGTCTCGCATCAGACGGAGTCTTGATGCGCGAGCGCTACCTACTTAACCCAAAACACGCAAACCACAAACACAGTGAAGCTCTAATCTCCCTTTTTGGTTGTGCTGAAACATCAAATCGAATCGCTATCGCTGGCGAACAATTCAGACTCAATCAACAGTTATATAACCGCCGTGGTGGTCGCCCAATCTCAAGCTATGCCATAGAATATTGCCTAACTTTACCCAAGGGATACCGCCCATCGGATACGCATTGGACATCCATAGTAAAAGATTGCTGTTTAACGTTAGCAAAGCTTTGCAAGCTGAATAAATCTGAGTTCGCTCAATACAGGCAACAGATTCGAGCAGTGCTACACCAACAAAGCCAAAACGGAACCAAGGGAAGTGGCGACCATGTGCATTTAATTATCGGTAAAGTGGTTGGTAACCGTGTTCTAAAGGAACTACAGCAAAAGAAAGCCACCAAGCTTATCAAGCAAGCATTCAATCAATCAGTGCTTAAGCATGTGGGCATCGATCATCGCACTTACGAACCAGTTGAAGTGGAAAAAGGTCGCAGACTCTCGACGTGGCAATATCAGCATCAAAAAGCCACTGACGCGCTTGAAATTGAAAAAACAATCAAACAGATGCAAGTGCAGTTTGACAAGTGGTTAAGGGCGAAAGCAGAACGCGACGAGAGACAACTGAAGCGCCAGAAAAATAGACTACTCAAAACTTATGAAGAACTGAAAGCAAAAAACACATCACCCACACAAACAGAAAATATAAATAAAATTAAAAACGAAATTATTTAAATATGCCTTACTACAACGGAAAGTGGCACTTATATTCAGAAGCGGAAAGACGTGAGTATGGTCGCCAGCAGCGTGAACACCTTAGCCAAATGTGGCACAAAACATGGATTTCGAAAACTGGACTCAAACAAGAACGCAACTGGACTGATACCATGATCAAAAGCTTGCTTGAGGGTAAAGAGCAAAATGCCGGAAAAATTAAAGCTTATAAACGCACTCTGATCGCAAGAATCGAGAAAACCAAAAAATTTCAAGTGGCAATGGCTGAGCGTGTTGCCAAACAGCAGAAGAAACGGAAAGTGTAAATGTAAAGCCAGATCTCGGTTCAACTCCTAAACGAGGAGCTGAACTGAATCTCACATTGAAGCGAATCCCATCAACATTGATTGATGCTCAGTGAAAATGGTACTAAGATACGGTACTAAGTGAACTTTTTCAGAAACAACAAACAACCTAACTCACTGAAGTTGTTGAATTTTGCAAACTTTGATGGCTGCTCCCGCCAGCTCCACCAATTCATTAAATCAAGACGTCTCAGGACGTCTTTTTTTATGCCTGTAATAACCAGAAATCAACAACTTAGCATTCACTAAGGTTCCAGAGTGTTTCATAGCATCTTTGACTTTTAGGAACCGTTGTAGGAACCTAGGTTTTATGTTCCTAACTTTTGGTTCCTACAGATGCCTAGACAAACAAAACAGCTATCCGCTACGGAAGTCAAAAATGCTAGACCAAGAGAAAAAGAGTACTACCTCGTAGATGGACAAGGATTAAAACTACGAGTTTTACCTAGTGGCTCTAAACAATGGCAGCTCAACTATTATCGTCCTACCAGCGGAAAACGCGCCAACTTGAGCCTGGGCCGGTATCCTGATGTATCTCTAGTACAGGCACGAAAAAGCTCACTTTCAGCCAAAGAGCTGATCGCGCAAGATATCGATCCTCAAGAAGAACGTAATCGCCAACAGCAAGCACATAAAGAAATCCACGAACACACCTTCTTAAAAGTCACGTCAGACTGGTTTGAAATTAAGAAAGACTCAGTAACACCTGATTATGCGGTTGATATCTGGCGCTCACTCGAATTGCATATTTTTCCGTATATCGCAGATAAACCGGTTAAAGCGATCACGGCACCTGAGATCATTACTCTACTCAAACCCATTGAAGCAAAAGGCAGCTTGGAAACAGTTAAGCGCCTAGCACAACGCCTAAACGAAGTGATGAATTTCGCCACTAACTGTGGATTGATTCAAGCTAACCCATTAACAGGGATTCGGGCTGCCTTCAAAAAACCGAAAAAAGAAAACATGGCTGCACTTGCACCTGCTGAGCTCCCTGAGCTTATGGGAGCGATTGCTAATGCCAGTATCAAGCGTACTACTCGTTGTTTGATTGAGTGGCAGCTGCATACTATGACGCGTCCCGCTGAAGCCTCTGGTGCAAGATGGGATGAGATTAATTTTGGAGAGAAAATTTGGACGATTCCCGCAGAGAGAATGAAAAAAAGAAGAGAGCACCGCATCCCGCTCACTGAGCAGATGCTGGCACTTTTAGAAGTGATGAAACCGATTAGTGGCCATAGAGAATTTGTCTTTCCTTCAGATCGCGATCCAAAAAAGCCATGTAATAGTCAAACTGCAAACATGGCACTTAAGCGCATGGGCTTTGCAGGAAGGCTCGTAAGCCATGGCTTACGTTCACTGGCAAGTACCACTCTTAACGAACAAGGATTCGATGCTGATTTAATTGAAGCGGCACTGGCGCACGTTGACGACGATCAGGTTCGCAGTGCTTATAACCGCACGGATTATCTAGAACGCAGAAAGCCAATGATGTGCTGGTGGAGCGAGCATATCGAAGAAGCCGCACAAGGCAGCCTCTCTGTTACAGGGACTAGACAATTTAAAGTGATTTAGTCCATTGACTGAACAGAATTTGCTAAACGCCTATCTTTACTGAGAGGCGTTCCCATTACTCATGTATTAGCAAGCGAGCTAAAATAATCAACATATCATTCGAGTGAGACAGCAGAGTTTAACCATTAAACTATTAATTTATTTAAATTTAAAACAAAAAGTCACAGTCAGGTATTACTTCAGGTATTACCTAAGACAACCGATACCGCATCTTGGTACGCAAGTTTTAATGAGCATTATTTTAATTTGATAAAAGTTTAACCTTTTCTAACAAGTTCACCTGCTTTCTGGAAAGCCCGGCTTTACCATATCTATAGCACAAGTAATCTGAGATATCCTGTTCATGTGTAGACATTACTACTTGCCTATCCCTTAGTTCAACACGGAGCAAATCACTCAACGATGCTATGTTAATCTCATCCATACATTGTGTTGGATCGTCAATAAACACAAACGCAGTTTTGGCGTATTTTTTGTTAAGCGCAAGAAATAAAGATAGCGAAAGAGCGCTGATTTGGCCGCTGCTCATCGAGAGCGCGGCATCATGCTCAGAGTCACGTACCGTAGTAAAGTTCATTGCAGCTGTTTTTCGCTGTTTACCATTAGGCGTATCGATAAACACCCCTAGCCCACTTTGATAGTTTTGTAGCAATCGTCCACTATAGATATGAAAAAGTGACTCCATTTGACCTAGTGTTTGATTGGTATAGTGTGTACGTGCACGTTTAAGCTGGGTTTCTATATTTTCTAACTTTGAACATAAGTCTTCTAAATGCAGATATTTTGAATGATAAAATTCTACATCCTTTTGCCGCTCAATAATCGACGCATTTACCGTCAATTTATACTGTTGCTGAATGTAGTTTTTCTTCTGCTCAATCTGCTCTTCTGTCAAATTTTCAAGCTTGCTTAGATCGGAAAAATGAGCTTTGAAGAAGTCAAACTGATTCGTTGATAACATCTCATCTTCTGGCTCCAACGATCGAAGAATAGCGGTATTGACTGCTGAAACTTGTTTCGATTGGTCTTCTGAGTCAGAGGCATAAACCCTTGGTAACTTAATCCCTTGCATTTCCAATTTTTGTCCAATAGAGACCAATCGCTGCATTTGATGTTCATATTCAGCTAACTCAGAATGCAATTTTACGTTAAACTCACGCCTGACCGTTTCTAACAATGGAATATATTTTGCCTTCAAAGGTACAAGGATGCCCTCTAGCGCTTGGTAACATTGATTAATTTGCAAACCGATCGTGGTTAGTTTTTGCTCCAGTAGAGCTGTCTTCGCCTCGATTGCCGATAGTAGTATGCTGTTCTCTTGATAGTCAAAGCCACAAAGTGGGCAGTCATGCTCACTATTATCAACTGTTTGGAGTAATTTTGTTCGTAATTGCATCACTACTGCTTGCTTTTTGCTCACACTACTGTGGCCTAAATGTAGCTTATTCTTATCATCGAGCAGTTGCATAAGTTTGATAGATTCTTGTTCTTCTATATATGAAGAAATTAACGAACCATGTGATGAAGTGAGCTTTGATACATCAGTATCCAGTGCGCTACAGATTTTTTCTAACTTATCTAACTCCGCTTTATTTTTATGTAAGTCTGGAAGCTTGTCGAAATGATGAAAAAGCCTAACAGCCAAATCAAATTCATTTCGTTTAGTGAATTCAATTTTTTGTTGGTTCCTTATCCTCTTAGCAACCTCGTGTCGGCCAACATAGACTTGATTTAGTAAATCAAGTTGACCCAATAGTTGATCTAAGTTTTTGAAACTACCTACAGTAAATGGCGTTTTGAGATCCCACTGTGGAGTAATCTTTAGCTCCGTAAGCTTAGTGTAAGCAACTGGGGTTGCATCACTAACAGTTAAAGTCCGCTGTAACTCTTCTAGCTGAGTTTTTTGCTCAATATATACTTTATTCGTCTCTCCGAGCTGTGCCTTTGACTCAGACTTTAACTTACCAATGGTATCAATTCTGATATCTAGCTCATCAAGATTAAGTAGGTGACTTATTTGATCTGTTCGTTTATCACTATTACATCCGTCAGGAATAACAATTGATTTACTATCTTGCTGCAAGTAGTTAAGCACTGGGAAGTTTTCCAGAAACTTATTTCCAAATTTCTCTGACCAAAACTGTTTCTCATCATCAATTAGCCTAGGACTAGCAGTTTCATCGAAACCAGATAGCTCATAAAGCTTAAATTCATTAAAACTATTAGGTCTATTTACACTTAAATCTAAATCTTCCTGTTTAGCCAGTCTCATCACATAAAGTATTTCATTGCCTTTTTTAAGCTCTGCGATAATAGATATCCCATCATGGCAATTGTGATTTTGAAATATACTACGATTGTATTTTTTGCTACCACTTTTTAGCGCGCGATGTCTAGCCGAGATTCTCGGGAGTTCACAACAAAAAAGCAGTTGTTTGGCATCAAATAAGGAGGTTTTACCAAAGCCATTCGGTCCATCATAGATAACTAGATCAGACGAATAGCTTTCTGAAAACTGCGTAAATACCTTGAAACCATTAATCTTCAGCCTGTGAATTCGCCATCTTGCCACGAATATACTCCTCAACTATTCCTTTGTAATTATTACTATTGCTTGTGAGCGCTTCAAATTCATTGCCTATCGCCAATAAACCTACTTTTTGCAAGTATTCATCCGCCAACTGACAAGGGTCATCTAATTCTGATTCATCTACAGGAACAGATAAAAAAGGAAGCTTAATGTATATACGGCTCGCAATGCCGTACTCTGACTCAACCATTGGAGATTTCTTGTATAAGCTGAATTTACTTTGATCTTTTATCAAATTAGCAATATCACTTGTATCATTTTCATTAAGAAGATCTAGTTCGGTTTGAGCGTAATACAAAACATGTTTTTTAAAACTATAGCTATCTTCCTCTAAAGCAAAAATCTCACTTTCATAGTCAATTACATCGGCTAACCGATCCAGCTCGAACAAAACCACTACATCTGTATTCTTTGCAAAAGTAGGTTGCTCTCTTAGAATGCTCGGTGTGTTTGCCAAGACCCACTGATTAAGCTCATTTGGTTTCATCAGTTTCGAAACCTTAACAACTGCCAGAAAACGATGATAGTTGCTCGACCTAGAACGATAAAAATAAAACTGATCAGCATCTTGTTCTACTAGCTCAAACTGACACGGAGAGTTGCTTGATAGCGTATTAATTATTTTATTAATCATTTATTTCATCACTTGCGTCACGAACTGACACAAACCTTACATTGTTTATTTTTGTGATTCGGTTTCTATCATTTTCAGATATTTCTGTGAATTTACCAGTAGAACTAGATTCACTATTAAGTGGAAATGGAGCACTATCCATATGTACAACTAGATTATCGTATTCATAAAGCACATCTTGTATGGTCAGGTTTCCACGAAGAGCATCAACATTTTCTTGAATTTGCTTTATATCTAACTCTTGATTTAAAAAATCGAACTTCATAGCAGTAGGAAGAAATGAGCCTAATCCATTTTTGAAATAGTGTGGTAAGTCTTCAGATGTTTTAACTCCCATGATACTAAGAATAACTCTTAAATAATTATCTACTGTATCATTACTAAAACCAGATAATGAGATCTCCTTTTGGTTTGGTTTCTTTGAATAATAGAGTCGAGTTAAAGAAGGAACATCCATATTCGCTACTGCAAATCTACATTGGCAAATACCATTCAAATTAACAGAATCATTTTCTTGAAGACTATCTAAAATTTGATCGGTTCTATCCAAAAGAGTCTTTCTAAACTCAAACAGAATTGCTGCTCGATCATCACTATGAATTACCTCAGAACGCAAACAACTTACAATGTCAGAAAAATAAATTGGAATAGATTCGGCAGCTTCAAATTTGTTCATCGACTCATGCTGGTTTCGATAATGAGCTAAGTTCACCTTACCAGCTAACAATACATGCAACTTAGCCAATTTATGCGCAATTAGTAATTCTGTGGATGGCAGTTCGTATGTGCTAAGGTACTGTTCAACAATTTCATTGAGTTTAGTATCGATAGATTTCGTTTCAACATAATAACGATCATCATGATACTGATAAAACTGAACAAGATGCTCGCCATTAGCGTCATTAGCAGCCCAATCAGAAAAGTCATCAAGCCCCACAGAAACGTGAAACCATCTAACAGTGTTCTCATTACATCTCTCTGATATTTTTGATGCTTGTTGCAAGGCAGAGTTATAAGAATACCGCTTGTCACTCTTCATAGCTTTGACCTGGTGAAGAGATAAAATGTGACCGCTGCGATCATGTATCACAAAATCATCTAGGTGCTCGACATTCAGGTAATCAGCTTCGGAATCCTCTTGCGTAAGAAGACGTATCGCGTGATACAAGGCAACTTTACCTTGATAAACAAACCCACTCCACGCAGGAATGGCGCTGCTGTTTACAATCTGAGAGGAGACTTCTGTCAATCTAAATATTCCTTTTCGTAAATGGTCCTGTGTTTTCAAGCTTTCATAACTACGTACAACGTCAGATTTAAGCTAACGCTCACCAAAAACCAAGCAGGCACGACTTCATATATAGTTGTTGCATATTAAACTGAAAAACCATGTCAGCAAAAGGGAAATTAATAACAATCTAGTTCTAAAAAATGAACACATCAAAATTGGACAAATCACTATCATCGCCAACTGCTTGCGATTAGATAGTTTTTGAAACATCCCTTCAACAGGCATGATTAAATGCCTAATCACATTAATCGTACAACCTGATATGAACACATTCGCGTATTGGTTATAGTTTACTCAGCGAGCTAAACAATGAGAAAAGATTATGACTATCAACTTCAACGAAAAAGTTAGAGGGACGAGGGTATATCACAATGGAATTGCCACTAAACCTCGTTCACTGACTGAACCTGATAAAATTGCTGCACAAGGAAACTTCGAAAGTGATCGAGGTAGAATCCTCAACTCTGCTGCAATCAGAAGGCTTCAACAAAAAACTCAAGTGTTTCCTCTCGAACGCAATGCCGCTGTTCGCAGTCGTCTCACTCATTCCCTCGAAGTTCAACAAGTTGGCCGATACATCACTCAATTAATCTTTAAAGAGCTTTCAGAAGAATCTAAGCAAGACTACAAACTAATCGGATTAGAGCGTCAATTTGAATCGATAGTCGAAATGTCATGCTTAATGCATGACGTTGGCAACCCACCATTTGGACACTTTGGAGAGCAGGCAATAAATGACTGGTTTTCTCGTAACTTATCTTCTCTTATGAAAGATGAGAAAGGAAACTCGCGGCTGAATTTACCTAAGCCTATCCAACAGGACATAGTTAACTTCGAAGGCAATGCGCAAGCCATTCGCCTAGTGCACACCATACTCGGACTCAATCTGACCTATTCTCAAGTATCCGGAGTGTTCAAGTATACTCGCCGTGGAGATCAGCCATCACCTAAAACACAGAACAATCCGCTATTAAAAGACTATGACTATTTGATGAAAAAAGTGGGTTATTACTTAAGTGAGCACCGCTACATAGAGTCATTGAAAACAGTGTTGTCTATGGACTCTCATTGCCGTTCCCCATTTTCATACATAATGGAGGCTGCCGATGATATTTCTTACGGGATTGCAGACATTGAAGATGCCGTTGAAAAAGGCATTCTCACTGTAGAGCAGCTAATAGATGCTTTAGATTACGAATATCAATCTCTTGTGGAAAAGTATGGCTTACAGAACGATGATGAGATGAAAAGGATCGTTAGTGTCGCCAGTGAAAGTGCTTCAAAAGCTGATAACTGTGCGAACAGCCATTTCTTCATTACTCTTCGTGTAGAGATAAACAAACGCCTACCACAACATGCATGCAAGCAGTTTATAGATAATATAGATAAGGTATTTCATGGGAACTTCAATAGAGCACTAATCGAAGATCATAGTCAGAACCATGCATTAGTAAAAGCTCTTAAGAATGTTGCTATGAACTATGCTTTCTGCGATCCAGAAGTAGAAAAAAGTGAACTGCAAGGATATAGAATCATTACAGGGTTACTTGAGGCGTATAAGCCCTTATTACTTTTGAGCGCAGATACTTTCACTAACATTGAAAAGGCCCCTCTATACGAGCGAAGACTCTACAAGAAGCTGCCCAACAAGCACCTTCGAGCATACGAAATCGCGATGCAAACATTAAAACAAGAAAAAGATAAACCGTCTGACACTCCTTATCTACCCTACGACTTTGGTTACGATGTGTGGGAGTTTTATTTTCGAGTCCGCCTCATCCAAGATTATATTAGCGGTATGACCGATCAGTACGCTTATGACGAATATCGTAATCTACATGTGTTGAACTAACTAAATGCAAATAATTTGAATTGTCGTAACAATGACGATATTTATTAGTACATACAAGGGAAGTCACCTTCCCTTTCTAGTAGCTGTTAATCAGCTGATTGGGATGATTCAGCTTCAATCTTCATCAATCCATTGATATCTAATCGGTCTTGTTAGCTTGGTGATCAAATTTTGCTCTAGAGCGAGAGCTAACCAGCTTTTTACCTGCCCTTTGTGCAGTTCTGATGCTTCAACAAGTTCTGCTTCTGATATTGGCTCACTGGCTACAGTTTGTAGATACTGAACAAACAATAAATAAAAGCTGTCTTTGGAAACAACCTCAGGCTCTGCCTTTGTCGGTGAAGCGGATTCTTTAGTATCTAGTGCCGCTTCGTTATGTTTGGTTTCTGTCTCAGAACCATCCTCTACAACCTGATCATCGTTGCTCTCTCTCTGAGGCATTTCATTCGGCTGTGCGAACAAGTCTGCTTGCGGTTGGTTAAACAAATCCGTTTGATGATTAACGTTAGGGTTGGTGCTGCTAACCAACAATGATTGAACATCCAACTCTACAATGTTCTCGCTACACCAACTTGCTCCTGCTGCAACAATTCCAGCATTGCCAGCCGAAGAATCTTGAGTTTGTTTCACCCAAGTAGGAACCCAACCTTTCTTTAAGTTCTGAATAGCCCCTTCCCAAGTACCACCTTTAGCACCTGAATGAACGACTAAAGAGGTATCCGCTAAACAATAAATGTATTTGTTTCTGTCCATTGCATTGAAGCGGTTGAATCCAGCTTCTGGGTTGAAAGGAGAGACTAATACAACGTTGCCATTCATTAAGCCACTGCGGTACTTTGCTGAAGTGGAAGCTTTCAACAAACTATCAGCGAGTATACCCACAACGGCACCACCAGCATTCATCGCTCCTAGCATTGAAGACTCATCGACTCCTCTTGCTCCACCAGAAACTGTCCCCAAACCAGCACTCGCCGCTTTAGACCCAACCTGTTCGGCATACGCTAGATCTGCAAGCGAAGCATTACGCGAACCTACTACAGCAATACCACCAGCCTTGAGTAGCGCTTTGTCTCCGCATCCATAGAGTACAGGAGGTGCCTGGTTACCAAGTTGGTGAAGTAGACGTTTGGGGTAGCTTTCTTTGTCAGCGCGAGTAATGACCCATAGGCCAGATCGACTCCATTTTTCGAGCGCTAGTGCCATGCTATGCCCTCGTTTTAAGAGGGCTTCAATTCGCTCTTGAGTGACTTTGTTTTTTGGATCACGCCACTGAGATAACAACGCTTTCTTGTTGTTATCCAGTAAGTCGGCAGGACTGAGTTTGCTATCTCTCAACCACATAGCGAAACGCGCCCACTCCGCATTAGTGAGCGGCTTTGCGGCATCTTTATCCTGCTTGCCAAAGTAACTGGTAAGCAGAATAATCGCTTGCGCTGTTGTTGTTAAATTCATTAATCATTTACCGATGTGGAAGCTAAAGCGACCGGATATACTTTTCCGCTGCCAGCTTGCTGAAGCTTCGCCGCTATAACAGTTAACGTCCATCCTGAATCAACAATGTCATCCACTAAGAAGCAAGGACCCTCTGGTATCGACTCCTGAACTTCAAAAGCACCATCTAAATTACGACACTGATGAAAACGGTTTTGCTGGAACTTTTGCTGCTCATTGTCTCTAACTTTTTGTATCACGTCGACAAATTCTAGCCCCAACCTTTCAGCTAATCGCCTAGCATAGTCAGGAACTAGTTCAGGATGGTTGCGGGATGGTACACAACATAACCAAGTTGGTCGTTCTTCCAACTCCCAACGTTCAAGCATCATATCTGCCATAGCATCAACCAACTCATCTCGGAAATGATTCTCATGTTTATCATCTCTTACCATTTGCCCCCAACCCGCATCCCCCCAACGAGATAATACTCTGCCCTCTTGAGCTCTCAATTCGAGCGGTAAGTTACCTCTAAAACCTTCTTCAGCAAATGCTCCTGCTGCAACCTGTACATTTGGTTTTATTGGCATTTCTGCATGGCGTAAAAAAATGCCTGCATCGTGAGCTAATGAAGGGTTTATAGCACTACTCACAATTTCTTGTTCAAGACACACAGCGCATCTTCCGCATGGCTGTGCTTCCTCATCATCCAGAGCTTGACGAAGATAAAGCATTAAACAACTATCACTCACTTGATAATCTAGGACCTCTTGCCATTCTAATTCTCGCTGTTGCGTCAGATGTTCGATTCTATCCTGATCCAAATTGAACCTAGCTGATGTACGTTTCCATTGTGAGCCCTCTTTAACTACAGGAGCCGGATTCTCTACGCTAAGCAACTTCAACACTTTCTCAATTTGGCCAAAACGTAGATTTGTACGTTCTTCCAACTGACGCATTGTCAATCCATCTACAGGAGCAAGCTCATCTAGAATTTCATTAATCTGCTCAAGACTAGGAAATGCTGAAGAACGAAAGTACTCATGAATATCCGCATCTTCACGCCCAGCCAAAAGTACGCCAACTGCGTTATTGATACCACGCCCCGCTCTTCCTACTTGCTGGTAATAAGCAACAATTGAACCTGGTGATTGATAGTGAATAACAAAGCTTAAATCAGGTTTGTCATAGCCCATGCCTAGAGCCATCGTTGCAACCAACACATCTATTTGGTTATTAAGTAGCAAATATTCTAGATGTTGACGATATTGATTAGTATCGAGGCTGCCTGTAGGGCTAACGAAATCAGGATGGGTAACTTTTCCATGATAAGCGCGAGCATTAATATCGTTTCGTACTAACCATTCAGTAACTTGTTCCGCATCTCGTGTAGTAAGAGTGTAAACGATACCAGTACCATCTAATTGCGGAATTATCTGAGAAAGCCAAGCGAGCCTTGAAGCTTGATCAGGTAAACTGATGTTTTGTAGCGATAAGCTGTCACGCCCTAACTCACCACGTTGAATCTGAATATCACCGAGTTGGCGATGAATATCGTTGACCACTCTATTATTAGCAGTAGCAGTGGTTCCCAACACCCCCGTGTTCGCGGGCAGTGAGCTTAAGATATTAGCGATCTGTCGATATTCAGGAATAAAATCATGACCCCAGTCAGAAATACAATGTGCCTCATCAACAACCATCAGGCCCACGTAATCAGAGATCGGCTCTAATACTTGCTCTCTAAATTCTTCATTTGAAAACTGTTTCGGATGGATTAATAGCGCGTCAATTTCATTGTTTCTGAGCGCATGTAAAATTGCAGGTCTCTCATCACGGTTTGTTGAATCCCAACGAACTGCATTTAATCCTAATCTCTCTGCCGATTCTATTTGATTGCGCATCAATGCAAGCAAAGGTGACACAATGATTGTTGGTCCTTGGCCTCTATCTCTGAAGATTTTGGTACTGATGAAGTAAACTGAGCTTTTCCCCCAGCCTGTTCGTTGAACCACCAGCAATTTCTGATTGTGGTTTACCAGTGCGTCAATTGCCTCCCATTGACCATCTCGAAATTGAGCACCTTCATCACCAATTGCAGTTTTGAGTAACTGCTCTGCCGCCTGTTTGTCCATCTAGCCCACCAATTGAGTTTTTATTGTATCTGGCCAGAGTACCAAATGGCTACGGTGCCTTCAGTGATACATACCAATAATCACTATAAATATTTCTCTATTAATTCAACTAGCTACCAGAATCTATGGCCTTTCGTTCCATTAGTATATTCTCCATCCACTCATCTACCTCACCTTCCACCCAAGCCACGGCCCTATCACCTAAACTGATGGATTTTGGAAACTCACCATCATTCATTTTTCGGTAAATCGCTGAACGGCTTAATGCTGTTTTTTCCATTACTTCTTTTAGTTTTAGAAATCTCATGGGACGTCCTCCTATGGCTGTGGTCCTCATGGGATAAGCAAGTTCGGTAAAAAAAAGTGGCATCGGCGTTGAGTACGTATAATCAAAAATTCTTCAGGTATATGTCATCTCTGTGAATCCATTCCATGACTGATACAGGAAGCCTGAATATGTCCCATTTTCCCCGTTACGGTAGTTTGTTACCTCAAAAAGAATATGAGCACCGAGTGCTCGAAGAAGCCGCTGAAATACTCAAAGATCGTTATGTTCGTGGTGATGCGTTTTCAAGTCCCGCGTCAACCTCAGATTACTTACGCTTTAAATTGGCAGGGTATGAACATGAAGTTTTCGCGGTCATGTTCTTAGACAATCAGCACCGCTTGATTGAGTTTAAAGAGCTGTTTCGTGGCACGGTTGATTCCGCAAGCATTTATCCTAGAGAAGTCGTCAAAGAAGCTCTGTACGCCAATGCTGCCGCGGTGATATTTGCTCACAACCATCCATCTGGAGATCCTAATCCATCTCAGGCGGACAAACGGATCACTGAGCGTTTAAAAGAAGCACTCTCGCTGGTGGACATTCGAGTGCTTGACCATTTCGTTGTGGGAGACAGTTGTGTCTCATTTGCTGAGAGGGGGTTGCTATGATCATTGATGATTACAGAGGTATCCGGCTGCCAATCAGTTTTTGTGTAACGATGGATAACCTTTTGACGCGTTTCAAGGTTCCTGATGATGCAAGGCGCCTAGTATTCAACTTTAGAGATCCGACATACTATCAATCTAGAGTGGGACTACATCCTGTCGAAATACAATTAAGCAGAGACAAAGATCTAGCACCTTGGTCCTTGGCGTTTATCGCCAGTTTTTCTTATCAAAGCGATAATGCCCAATCCCTTGATGTCGAGCTGTACTTTCACTTACGTAACCATTGGTGCTATCAGCCCGATGCTGGCACTGCTGATCTCTCACAGCCTGCTGTTTTAGATCTTTTCAACACCTGGTGCACCGCACTAGAGCGACACATAAATCGCCGAGCATTCAGCGATATCCAGTTAAGCCAAATCAGTTAAACCCTTTTCTGTTCGCTTTAATCTTACCTTTGTAGGAGGCATCACCATGTCTGATATTTTGTTTAATGCTTCAACCTTGCCTGTTTCAAAATCACTCCATTCCCTTCTGAGTAGAAATCTTATCGATAAGCTCGCTGAAGAGGAGCATATTGCCACCAGCACTTATCTTGTATTTAACTTTCGTGATAGTTCCTACAGCGCTGAAGCGGGAGGTTTCCATCCTGTTGAAATTGCTATTGCTCAATCAAGTGATGGTAGATGGAATATTGAGTACGCGACAGATTTTACGTACGTGGGTAGTGCTTATCCTGAGCTTGAACGTTGTCTCGACTTCGACTTTCGAGATCAGTCGTTTTATGCTCAGTACAGTGGGTGGGCGCCAATGAAAGGAAATATCTCAGCCATCGAGCTTTATCAGTTATGGGAAAGTAACTTTCTTACTTACGCCGATATGGAGGTATATGACCAGGTTTCTGTTGCGCCGCAATGAACTTCCCTGAGTTACTTTGCCAATAGCAACAACGCATTAACACCATGGATTGATGTGCTCACTGAGTACGTTAGATTGAAGGTAAAATCCAGTGTCTGGCCGTGATAAAAAGACAAAATAAAATGCCGATATAGTGTGCCATTTGAGGCTCTATATCGGCATATTTTATTACAAACGCTCGCCTTTGAGAGAGCGACAAACCCTTGTGGTACAAGGGCTGAGCACCATTCGAGGACCAAGCCAGGGCAAACGAGCCTTACAACTTGCTAAGTGCTTGTTTTGCCATGTTATACGCTTCGTTCAACGCTTGATGCGTACTGGAGGTTGCTCTGATCACCTCGACGTATTTCTCGGCTCGGAGCGCATCGACCTGTTGCCATAAGTCGCGATTTGCAACTGGCTTTTTGTCTGACTTTCGCCAACCTTTTTGCTTCCAGGTATCAATCCATTCGTTAAACCCACGAACACAAAAATCACTGCTGGTATAGATGACATCCCCATCACGCGCATACTGCATGCACTCCACCAACGCAATCAGCTCTAGCTCTGTATTACAGGTGTATCCCTGCATCGGTAAACATTGTTGGTCTGTTAGCTCACCGGCTTTGTCGTACACCACCAAACCAATTCCGCCACCTGCACTGGACGCCGTGACTGCGATATACAACAAGCCTGATTCATTTTTCATAGTTGATTCCTTTTCTTTTTGGACAACGCAACGTGCTTGTCTCTCATCAGATAAGGAGGTGATGTGAAAAATGAAGTACCCACGCATCACAGTGCCCTAAACCATAAGGACACGTTATGACCACCTTTTCTCCACTACGCGAAAAGCTCCTAAAGGCCCTACTTAAAGCCGCCCTCGCTGGCTATCACCATCTCAGTGCCCACTTTCAAAAGGTCAAAGCTGAAATGACAGAACTCAGTGACCACGATTTATTTGAAGAAACAAAGCATCACCCCACCCTGCACTTACGCAGCCTCTTGGCAAGCTTTGAGCTCATCCAGCGTGGCTACTATCTCAGCGATATTCGTGATGTGAGGAATGACCTTTAACTTCATGGCACAAGCAATCTGCGTGTCAATTCACAAAACCATACCAATAAAATTGAGTGAGACATTATCTGTCTCACTCGTCCGTATTCTTTCGCCAATTAACAGCACCGTGCTCTACGTGCGGATCGAGGATAAAACAAATGAGTAAAAGCAACGTATTGCATCACGTTGATGAACAGTCTCTAAATGACCTTATTCGCCGCCATGAATCGTTCACTTTAACGAATGTGAAAAATTTCAACCAAACGGTAAAAAAGGTAGAACGACTAATAGAAAAGCAAGGGCTGTCGTGCCGTGTATATACCACAGGACGCTCTGCCACTATGGCGGCAGCTCTGGCCTCTGGGCCCGCAGTCATCTTTGGCTTAGCTTCTGCCGCAGCTATTGCGACACACAAAATAGCGACGTTAAACCCCGACTATGAAATCGCTAAGTATCCACTGGCTGACAAGCTTGTAGTGAACTTTAAGAAGTAATCTTTACTAGGACTGTGTGGCCACCAGTCCTCCCATTTTTCCCGCGATCTCTCCAAAACATTCATGTCTTGGGGCCAGATAAGTGTGCTTAAAATTTGGTGGTCCTATGTCTACTAGTACAAATCGACGAAGTGCCGAGCACCTCGAATTGATATTCGAGATTTATTCCCTAATCCCCACAACACGAAAAATAACAGCACGTGAACTGCACCTTGCAGTTAGCGATAAAGGGATCGCCCGAAGTAAACGTACTGTTCAGCGTTGTCTTGATTGCTTATTAACTTACTTTGATGTTGAACAAGATGCGACAAGCAAACCTTATGGCTATCGCCGTACAGCGAATTCAAAACTGGCTTTAGGTCCTCGTGAACACATGGTGTTTTTGTGGGCAGAAGCCTACTTAAAAACGCTTTTACCACGTTCTTACCATCTCATGGTGGATAGTGCTTTCGCACCTTTTAGCACTCTAAGTACCAAGCGCAAACTGATCGATATTCGGCCGCCAGTCACTACTTACTCCAACGAAACAAGCAGTATGGTTTTTGAAACCTTATGTACTGCCGTGTTTTACCAACGTGAAGTTAGGTTATCACTCATAAACCTACCTAAGAGCCTGTATGTCAACCCATTGGGGTTTATCGTGGAGCAAGACCATTTTTACCTTGCATACCAATATCGAGACAGCTTTCACGTAGTCCTCATCAATAAGGTTTTGTCTGCGTATCTAACCACTTTTGCTTATCACTACCCCAACAATTTTTCACTTAACAACATTCCCCTTTCCAAGAAGGAACTCACACCATGAAACACACAACGATAAAAACGACCTTGAGCATATCTGGGTTATTACTACTCGCCGCATGTGGCGGTGGTAGCGATAGTAATGGAGGTAGTACTAATCCAAGTACGTCTGCCAAAGTTGGCGGACTGGCGATTGATGGTTATGTTGAAGGTGCTACCGCATTCCTCGACTACAACTTCAATGGTGTGATGGATGAGGATGAACCTCGTGACATCACTGATCAAAACGGGCGCTTCGATTTTGCTATTGAAGAAGATGACTTAATCTGTAAAGAGTACTCGCCAATTATCGTTGATGTACCTGCTGGTGCGTACGACAGCGATTATGGGTTAGTTAATAAACCTTATCGCTTAACCTTTCCACCCTCATTCTCATCTGACAACGTCGGCGAAGATGTATTTGCTACGACTCCATTCACTACAGTGATTTGGTCAGCTGTTGAAACGGATCTATTGCAAAGTGGTGTAAGCAACTGCAAAGAGTTAGCTGCTAATACTGAAGCGCAAAACAAAGTTTCACGTCTAGTCGCCGAGAAGGAATACGAGTTGGGTAACCGCTACAACATTCCTGCTAACGAGCTATACGCAGACTTCATCGCTTCTGGTAACACCGAGCAGCATCAACTAGCCCAGCTTCTAACCAGCGGTCTAGCAAAAGGCTACGCTGAAACTTCAGCTCTAGTCGATGCGAACCCTAACGCTTGGAAAGCTACAGTTGAGTACTACGTTGAGAAAGACGACGCAGGCAATTTCACTAAGTGGTATCGCGAAGAACGCGTGTTCGATGCCGACACACATTCTCTACGTGTATTTGAAGTATCTGCTGACTTAGAAACTGTAGGCCGTCTCATCGTTTACCGTAACAAAATCAAAGCCGAAGAAGGCGCGGTGCAAAAATACACTGATGACCTAATCGACTACCTACCAGAAATCAGCAAATACGGTTGTGGTTTAACTAATGATTACGTACAGAACTCAAAAGACTACGGTAACGACACTGTTACATTCTCTGTATCAGCTTCTGTTCTAGTTGACGACCATACTGCATGTGCAGATCCACTCGTGTACTCTTCTAGCGTACCTTACGCTAACGTCATTCGTGAATTGAAAAACGGCAATGTGTTACTACAAGCTGGTATGTGGGGTTTTGACTTTGGTGACAATGCTTTTATCGATGACCTAATCAACGATGGTTTGTACTCTAACATCACAGACCCAACAGTGCTGGACCAGTTCTCAACTTGGAACTACTCACTGGACTCAACTGAATCTTACGGGGCATCACGTTGGACACGTACATCAGTTGTAAGTACAGCTGAGAAAAATGTCATCACAGACGTGAACAGCAAAGGTATCTGGATTGTACGTACCACTTACCCTAACGGCACTCACCAAACGCAGTGTGGTGACTCTCTAGATACTTTAGTGGACGTGGCTAATATGGGTATGTGTGAAGAACTGCCCATAGTGCCTGCTAACTAATCACAACGAGTCGAGAGGGGATGTATCCCCTCTCTTTTTTTATTTTATTGAGCAACCAAAGTTTCTGTTTCCAGTACCAAATTGCTTGGTGCGTACTTTGGCAAAGTAACTGAGACGACGAAATAGCTCGTCAAGAACAGAAGAAGACCTAAGGCTATTTACATCGATGTGGTATACACAATTGTCAGGAAAGTGCACTAGACGACAGCCATCATCAAGATCAGTATCTAATGCCCGACACCATGCCGTTTTAATTTTGTGAGATAGGTTGTTTCGGTTAGAGAATGACCCCAGGCTGTTATATACATCCTTGTTAAACAGCAGAACAAGGTGATAGTGATGATGTAACGCTTTATCTTTTTCCTTCACCCATACATATCTTAATCGACATTTCCGTTTCGGTTTCCCTGCTCTTTCTTTCCTTCTTAAATCAGCCTGTATTTGCGCATCCAACGAAGCAATGAAGTTTTTCATCAAATTTGATTCTTCCATCACCATTAAAAGCGGCAATCGCAAATCAACTCTTACCGCCATCGTTCTAGGATGATCGTCCAAAGCTAAATCGAGCGTGTCATAAATCCTTTGTAGATAATCAACTAACAGCCCTTCTTTCTGTTTCAAAACAGGTAGGCCATTGAACTCATCATTATGAGTGACTTTCTTTTTTAGTGTTTTCATTTTCTATACCTCTGGTTAGTTCGGTATAGAAAGGTGGATGGTTGTTAAAAATAATTTCACCCCACCATGGAGGTATATTAACCATAACCGCAATCCCCAATCTCAACTTTGGATAAGGAAAGACTTGTTCCTTACACACCTCAAAACTAGAACTAGCAAAACACTGCAGATGAGCGTCATCGCGTAAGTTACTGGCCAATCAGTTCAAAACTGATAACTCTGAAGTTAAGTTCTAAGGAAAATAGTGGGATTAGTATCAAAAAACTGCGCTTACACTAGGATAAATTCTAGGTTAAGAACAAATAGTAACTACTAAAATGATACAAAGATTCACCAACAATGCTACTTTGTAACTATCAAAAAACTACTAAGTAGAAAAAATGAATCAGCCAAACGAAGAAACACTTAAGAGTTACTTAAAAAAATTATCTCAAACATCACTTGAACAAATAATAATCAGGGGGAATCAAGAAGGTTTCTTCGAAATCCCTGAAGATAAAATCTCTTTAAATCGAAAACGATTATCTGATCTCATTGAAGAAGGGTTAGCTAAGATCTCACCATTAAAGGCTAGCAATAGCAGTGTTGCAATCTCAATAATTGACAGAATTATAGAAGGCATAATTGGCGAGGATTGCATTGATTTTTTAGATTCGGATGACAAATCAATACTGGTATTTATGCTTATGCGTTTATCGATAGAAGATGAGCTATCCTACGCATTATCAGATGACATCATGCAATGCTCTGACATGGCATCTTTAAAGACAAAATTAAGAACATCCATACTTTCAATAAATGAAGACCCTGAAAAAATAAAGTCGCTAATAATAATTTTGAAAGATGGTTACTTTTTGTCAAAAAAACACTTCAATTTCAAATGGTTAAAAAATGACAACAAAGAGCAAGCGAGATGGGCTGTTGAATACATATCTGAAAACAAATTGATTTTAGAAGAGTACGAGAACCTCCCTTTAAACTTAATTACTGAGAAAAATTACATCCCTATCATAGAAGGTATTTTTCATTCTTTATGCTTCTGTGAACGGGAACAAGCTAAGTTATACGAACGGTTCAAGCGCGCATGGAGCCAACACAAATTCAGAAAAAAAGCTGAAAATGAGAATAAAGTTAGCGTTAGCTTTTTAATGAAAGATGAAACAAAAAAAAGACTTCAAGAAGTTGCCGATTTCCATGAAACAAGCATGATTGATGTAATTGAAAAACTGGTCAATTCCTCTTGGGAAGCTTTCAATGAGGGCAATGATTCTCTGTAGATTCTTTGATCCATACTCAATGAGGGCAAAAGAGCCCTCAAATAAATCATAACTCAGCATAGTAATATCTAGCGCTAACACGTTGCTGAATCCATTCTTGCACCTCACTCTCTACCCAAGCAACAGCACGTCCACCAAGCGGAACTTGCGCCGGAAACTGGTTTGCTTCGATAAAGCGGTACATACAAGAACGTGATAAGCCAGTCATGCCAAGCACTTCATTTAGACGGATCAAACGGATAGTTGATTTAGGCATACATACCTCTTCTGTTTGTGAATACCACATAGATAACATATGCCTGTAAAAATTTTGAACGATAGCAAGTGGCCGTATATTACGGCCATAAATCAGATAACCTGGCTTAAATGACGTGAGCCTGTAACGCTGTAACTTCCATAACTCGATTTGTCGATATGCTCACTCCACCAGCTCATTAACCTACGTCGTGAATCTAAGTAATCTGTACGGTTGTATGCTTTACGTATTTGATTTTTGTCTGTGTGAGCAAGGGCTGCTTCAATAACATCTGCATCAAAGCCCTGTTCATTAAGTGTTGTACTGGCCAAAGCTCGAAGACCGTGAGCTGTTGTCCTATCTTTAAACCCCATCCGCCCTAGTGCTTTGTTGGCAGTTTCAGAATCAGTTGGAACCTTAGGATTACGACTCGATGGAAATATAAACTCTCGATGTCCGCTAATTGGCTTGATAGCTTCAAGAATTGCCAGTGTTTGCGTCGTAAGTGGAACTACATGCTCACGGTTCATTTTCATGCGCTCTTTCGGGATAATCCATAGCTGGTTTGCCATATCTATTTCTTCCCAGCGAGCGCCTGACGCTTCATTAGGGCGAACCATGGTATGAAGCTGCCACTCAATCAAAAAGCGCGTCACGTGCTGAATATTGGCTGTTGCTACCGTTCGAATAAGCTCATGCATCTCATGAGGTTGAAGCGCTTTCATGTGCACTACTTTGTGCTTCTTGAACACATCACGGATACCAGATAATGGATTAGAATGAATCACACCGCTGTTTACAGCATAATTCATGATCTCATTCATCAGTTGGGCGGTACGTTTTACAGTTTCTAATAAACCTTGTGTTTCAACGGGACGCAACGCCGCAATAGCGATAGGCGCCGTGATTTTGTTAACGGGTATCGTGCCTAGCTTAGGAAAGGCATAGAGCTCCAGTTTGCGCCAGTTACCATTAAGAGTCTTCTCTTTTATCTGCCCTTCCTTCGCAGCCTTCCATTGCTCAGCGACAAACTTGAACGTCGCATTTTGCTCAACAATAACTTTGGCTTTTTGCTCTTCTTTGGCCAACTGAGGATCAATACCATCCGCAAGCATTTTTCGAGCTTCTAGCGCTTTCTCTCGCGCTTCCGCCAAAGACATATCTGGATAAGTACCAAAGGAAAGATAAGTGATTTTGTCCTGACCAGGTCGTTTATAACGAAACTGCCAAGAACGTGAATTGCTTGTGCGCACGCAAAAGTAGAGATTGCCGCCATCAGATAAGCGATAGAGCTTATCTTTGGGCTTTGCCGTTTGGATTTGCCTAGCCGTGAGATTATTCGCCATTTTGATCCCTCAAGTAATACCTGAACAAAACTCAATTTTCGAAAAATCTAGGTATTACTTTTGGTCGATAACAGCTTAACTTACATCAAGTTAAAGATCGAACTGATAGAGAAAATGACGATAAAGTAATACCTGATTTAGTGCTCAAAAGTAATACTAGCATCAAGTAGGAATACTGGGTATTACTTTAGGTATTACTCTAGACAAGCGCTTTTACGACACTTTATGGAACGCTACGAAACCGTAACTCATTGATTTTGATAATCTTTAGATAAGAAAAAAGACGTCCTGAGACGTCTTTAAACTTGAATGTGGCGGTGAGTGAGAGATTCGAACTCTCGATACGTTGCCGTATACACACTTTCCAGGCGTGCTCCTTCAGCCACTCGGACAACTCACCGAATCGTTAGCAACTTGGCTAACGAGCGCTAATTTAATGATTCTATGGGGTTAGGTCAAGCCAAATGCTAAAAAAATAACGCCCTAACGTATCAACTGCTCACTCTCTGGCTAATTTGGTGACACTTTAATCGACTTAATCCATAAACTAGGCTTGAGAATAATAGCCTGGCACTTTAAACCACTTACGGCATAAATCTAAAAAGTAGCCATACAAAATCCCCATGCCACATGAGACAAGCGCGTTCGAAGCAACCGCGGTAATAATTTGCTCACTAGAAGCGCCAACGGCAAATAAAATGCCAGCATAGACAGGAGATTGAAACAGAACGTAAGCCACCAGATCCGATAAGTTCTTCATGCGTTTAGATGAAGACACTCGAGCGCCCTGACGCAAAATCACATCTCTGAACACACCATAAGGCCATGCAATCGCGATATTAACAGGGATAGAAAGCAGACGAGAGGCCAATGATTGCTCAAAGGTCATGCCTGAAATAAAGATTTCAATAAACATGCCCGATATAAAGCAAAACACCACCATCGCAAACGTATCTGCGGCTGCACTACGAAAACAGAAAGAACGACGCAACTTCATTTCAAAATCTCAGCATATATCACTAAACAAAAAGCCAATTGGCAACATTAAGCACCAGCCAAATCTATTAGAGTAGATTTATTGAGAATTAGAACATGAATTAAGCAGAATTAACTGTCACATTAAAATAACAAGTCTAAATAAACACCTATTTTTCAATGTATAAGCAGACAAAAATGCTCAAGTAACCAACAGGTCACTTGAGCATAATAATCATCGGCCGCAATATAAACTTAGGGACTAACAGTCTTTTAAGAGCACGGTGAGCACGTCTAGTTCATGGGTAGAGGGAAGTACTTTCTTTTGAATCAAAGGCACCAACGTTTCACGCAATTGCTCATCATTCTGCAAGGGCTGTTGATGGGCATAATGATGGATGGTATTGAGTATCTGCTGCACTTCTTCACTGTTTTCATTCTCGACAGCAATGTACAGCGAGATCAGTTGTTGTTCCGCATTGAATGGGGTCGATTCCATCACTTCTTGGGATGACTTAAACTGATAGAGTTTGTCAAAGTAGCGCGACAACATATCATCAAGCTCTTTTTCATCAATCGGCTTAGAGACAATACAGTCCACACCCGCGGCAAGCATTCGTTCTCTCGTTTCTCTGAACAGATCAGCCGTACAACCGAAGATTAGTGTGTCGGCACGCTCATTTGCCATCGCTCGAATTTCAGCGGTGGCGGTAATGCCATCTTTATTGGGCATATGATTGTCCATTAAGATCAAATCGTACTGACCATTCTTTATTGCATCGACCGCCTGTTGCCCGTCTTCCACGTTCTCACATTGGAAACCTTTCCCACTCATGAAAGAATCAATAATGATGGTGTTGGTTCTATTATCTTCAACGATAAGCGCTTTTAGGCCACTGTAATCATGTTTGCGACACTCAATAACCTCTCGGCTCGCTGGTGAACACGGTTCCATTTCAAGCGAGATTTCAAACGTTGTTCCTACCCCTACTGAGCTCTGTACGGACACATCACCATTCATTAATCCCGCAATTTGTTTGACTATCGCAAGGCCAAGCCCAGTACCACCAAAACGACGAGTCGTGGAAGATTCAGCCTGCTCGAAAGGGTTAAAGATTTTTTGCTGCGCAGATTGGTCAATTCCGATGCCCGAATCAGACACCTTAATCGTAAGGAAATTACGATCATCAAGAGTCACTTCATTGAAATGGATATCAACGAAACCTTGCGACGTAAATTTTACGGCGTTATTTAGCAAATTAAACAGCACTTGCCGTAATCGGGCTTTGTCGGATAAATACCAACGGTCTTTACTGATGTCGTTATAAATCTTAAAGGTCAGCCCTTTCTCGGAACATAAGGTGTAATACACGCTGTTAATGCTGCCAATGATCGACTCGAGAGGGAAAGGAGCACGCTCCAGCTCTAAATGCCCCTGCTCGATTTTTGAAAAATCGAGGATTTCATTAAGTAGCAGCATCATGTGATCACCAGAATCGTACAGCGTCTTTAAATGCTTGCGTTGTTCATCACTCAATTCGGTTTTAAGCAGTATTTGAGCGGTGCCTAACACGCCATTCATTGGCGTTCTTATTTCATGCGAAATAGTGGCTAAGAACGCACTCTTAGCCCGCGTCGAGGCTTGCGCTTTCTTCTTCTCTTGCTCGAGAAACACCGTTTTTTCATTAAAGGTATCAACGAGATGTTTGATTTCATCATTGCGACGATAATCAATGTCAATGATCCCACCTTCTTTGGAGTCATCCACCTTTTTCGCGATTAATGTGATTGGCGCAATAATGGTTCGATTGATCAATATATAGCCGAACAATACGCACAAAAGCATAATGGGCACGATGCCCATCTCGACTTTTCTGACCAAGTCGTAGACCTGCTCAGTAACCAAGCGATTGGCATTCACCACATCTATGGTCCATTGGAAGCGCCCAAACTCTTGTTGGCTAATATGAATGTCTTCCGCCACTTTAAAGTTATGCTCAAGCACCACTTCACCAAAGCTGTCGCGAACCAAAACGCCCAGTCCATGCTCCTCGGCATGTTTACGAACAAAATCAATAAGGGTTTCAAGCGAGATGTCGATTGTCGCAACGCCTCTAAATTGATCATCAGAGTAATAAGGGGAAGAAGCCGTCACCATTTTTACGTGAGTAAAAGGGTCAATATACACCGCAGACCAAGAGACGCTGCCTAACGGATTATCCACCACGGAGGTATACCAAGATTCTTTATCATAGCCGCCAGAGGCTGGGTTATCCCAAGCGTAGATTTGGTCAACAAGGCCATCACTTGCGCGATTAAAAAACAGACTGCGGTAAGCGTTTGTCGCGTCGATTGAATACGGTATTGGCCACAAACCACCGCTTATCGTCACCCCATCAACCACGCTGAACAGGGATTGAAGCGCAACCGCTTGTTGCGATTGAGTTCCACCAGAATTACCAATACTCACAATACTTTGTAATACACCTAAAGAGCGTTCTAAAGGCGATTCAATCTGACTAGAAATGATTTTTGAACGGGAATCAAGATTGAGTACGAGTTGATCCCTTACCGGGGGTTCGACCACTAAGTAAGTGACGGTACCGATGGTGGCGACAACAAAGGCAAGGTACATGCCAAGGGCAAATATACTCTTCCTTTTAAGTGATGAGCTCTTATCCATAACCAACTGAATTTTTGAAGTTTATATGAAATTATAGTCAATACTGAGTAACAGCAACCTATTTTTGTCGTTAAGGTACTGTTACTATATCCCCATCAACATTGACAACTGACGTAGTGGTATTCATTTTGACTCTACAAGACATTCTCGCCCAGCCTGAACTACAAGATAAATTGATCAACCAAGCTAAAACACATGGCTTTGTGACGGCAATGGCATCTGCACCGCATATTCTCGATCCTCATGAATGGCTACCTTTCCTATGGGGAGGCGAAGAAGTTGCCCCGTTTAGTGATGGTGAACAGCTAGAGAGTTATATAGAGCAAGTCATTGCATTGTGGAATGAATATCGACCTTCACTACTGAGCAATCAATGGCAGTGGCCTGCAGATTGTGCGCTTGATGATGAAGAGATTGTGACCGAGCAAACGCGCGATTTTTGTGAAGGCTTTTTACAAGGCTGGCAGCTTTCTCGTGATGATTGGGAATCAATCATGCCCGAAGATAGCCAAGAAAACGCGCTACTAGGCGGTGTGTTACTGTCCCTAAGCATGCTGTATGATCCAGAAACCTCAATGGCGACCATCGCAGAACAAGGTGTTGAAGGTCTTGAGCAATTTGAAGAAATTTTCAATGCGGTACCGACAATGCTGTCAGGTTTAACCATGCGTGGCGTACAACTTGTTGAAGCGGACCACTAAATTTACGCATTAATAACGACACGATACCTTGTCAACAAGGCGATCGTCTCGTTCTAGATCGACAAAGCCAGTAGCACCCGCTGCTGGCTTTTTTATTACCGGTTATCCATTATTGGCAGCGATGATTGAATTACCGTAACTCAATAGCCAAAGCTCAATAACGATAGCTCAATAACGATGATTCAATCACCATCGTTTACTAGTCATCGCCCATTAGTCATCGGCCACGAGTCATAGACGATTAGTGATAGATCAATACTGACCGCTCAATAGTCACAACTCAGACCATTTAAACTCATCAATCCGTTCATCAGCAATATAAAACAACTTCATCCCGGGTTGTATTTCTGCTGTAAGTTCGGGGTTAAGCTCCATGCCGTTATCCCCTTCCAAGGCAATAAGTGTGGCCTGATGATGCCTCTTAAAAAACAAAAAGATTGCTTCTACTTGAATGGGGTCGGCATCGCTAGGAAAATATGTGGAATATTGCGTCATACCTCGGGTTGATGCGAGCAGCTCTTGATGGAGCGCACTAGATCCAGGATCAACCGCCGCTTTGGCGAGCATTTCAGCACCAACCGCGGGAATGCACTCCGCATTAGGGCAATGTTGGCTCAAGAGCGCGCTCAGCGCTTCATCTTTAAAATACGCCACCAGATGAGCCTTCGCATTTACATTCGAGCAATACAGAGACGCTGAGAGCGTAATGTCGTCTTCAAGGTTATCCACCACAATACAACTCGCTTGAGCGATATTGGCGTTCGCCATTTCTTGGCTGTCGGTATAGCTGCTCACTTTAATAAAGCCAATTTCGCCAGGAAGCGGATTTTCAATATCTGAGCGGGTACAAAGAACAATTGGACGATTGCCCTCTTCTTCATGTTGCAGCATCCGAATAAGATGCAAGGTTCGCTGGCCATTCCATCCCAGTAACAAAATATGATTCGTTGTATTCAATTTCCTTTTCCCCAAAACCCCTGCTCGCCAGTACTCGACCAGATTAGCCCCCACTTGCCCTAAAATTGAAGCAAACAGCGCTAAACCGCCAGGAATAACAAACAATATGACCACCCACTTACCGGCATTCGTCGATGGCGAATAATCTCCATACCCTACCGTTGAAGCAGTCACCATTAAGTAGTAGACAAAATTTGACCAGTCGCGAGTCAAGTCCTCTTCACCGGACAACGTCAATAATAGCCAAGACATGACAACATAAAACAATGTTAAAAAGACTAAATTTCGGACGCTTAAATCAAACAGCGTCGATTGAAGCTTGCGCCGTAAATAGAACCAAATTGCCATAACCTATCCTAGTTGAGAATCCATCGTCGCATCATTTATACAAATCAACATCAGTCTCTGATCACGCTTACTGAACAAGGTAACTGATCATGTCGTTTTACTGTCTTTGAAAGAATGGCGTCATTAGAGCAACGCGCAAACGTCTAGCCACTCACTAATGTTGATTGGTGTAATTGTATACAATGCTGACAATTTTTGCGCCACTTCGCAACGTGTTAAATGGATGCGATAACACTAACGATCAAAACAGTCGTCAAATTTTGGGCGAAAAAAAACCAGCAATACGCTGGTTTTCTCGGAATTAGATTCGTCGCTTAGTTTGCTTACATTACGCGTGAAACGCTAAAGATTAAGCGTTACCTTTTACTTGCAAGTTTAATTGCTCAGCAAAATCTAACATGCGATTAAGTGGAATAAGCGATTTAACGCGAAGCGCCTCGTCAACAAAGACTTCATGTTGTTCGCCACCTTCACTTAATGCTTGCTCAATCGCTTGCAAACCATTCATCGCCATCCAAGGGCAATGTGCACAGCTACGACAAGTCGCGCCAGCGCCCGCGGTTGGTGCTTCAATCAGTTCTTTCTCTGGCACCAATTGCTGCATCTTGAAGAAGATGCCTTTGTCTGTTGCTACGATCATTTTTTGCTGCGGTAATTCTTTCGCTGCTTTGATCAATTGGCTGGTTGAGCCTACCGCATCGGCTAACTCAACAACGCTTGCTGGTGACTCAGGGTGAACAAGGATTGCCGCATCAGGATAGACGCTTTTCATTTTACGTAATGCGTCTGCTGAAAACTCATCGTGCACCACGCACTCACCTTGCCAAAGCAACATGTCTGCGCCCGTTTTATTGGCAATGTATGAACCTAGGTGGCGGTCAGGCCCCCAGATAATTGGCTTGTCTTCGCTATCAAGGTGCTCGACGATTTCAAGTGCAATGCTTGACGTAACGACCCAATCTGCACGCGCTTTCACTGCGGCGGAGGTGTTTGCATAAACCACTACGGTGTGATCAGGGTGTGCATCACAAAATTCAGCGAACTTATCTGCTGGGCAGCCTAAATCCAATGAACATTCTGCATCAAGCGTTGGCATTAAAATGCGCTTTTCTGGGGTCAGAATTTTTGCTGACTCCCCCATAAAGCGAACGCCTGCAATAATTAATGTTGTCGCAGAATGACGATTACCAAACTTTGCCATCTCTAATGAGTCACCAACAAAACCGCCCGTCTCTTCCGCTAAAGCTTGAATTTCAGGGTCCGTGTAATAGTGGGCAATCAGCACTGCGTCTTTATCAATAAGCAGTTGCTTAATATTGGCAATATGGGCTTGCTTCTGTTCCGCCGTCAATGGCTTTGGCTTCGGAGGAAAAGGGTAAACAGTATCGATTTTATCTAGAATGTGACTCATTGCTTTGCTCTACGCAACTTCCATTAGTCCGATCATTGTAACTCCGATCGACATCAAGAATCAAAGGCGTTTGAAGCGATAGCATGGATAAAAAAAAGGCGCATCCGCGCCTTTTCTTATCAATATCGGTTTAGTTGAGCTTTTTCTGCGCAACTTTGGCAGAAGCACTATCCGGGTATTCAGTTACCACTTGTTGATAGTATTTCTTCGCTTGCTCCGCATTGTTGTTGCGCTCGGCAATGTCGCCAAGCTTAACCAATGCATCTGCACGCTTATTTGACTCTTGGTATGTCAGCACTGCCGTAAAACTCTTCACCGCTTCTTTGTCTTGCTTCTTAGCAAAATAAAGCTGCCCTAACCAATAATGAGAATTGGGCATAAACGTTGAGTTAGGATAATCCTTTTGAAATTGAACAAAAGCACTGATGGCTCCTGAATAATCACGTTGCTTAAGAATTAAATCCACCGCATCTTGATAAGCGGTTTGCTCATTGGCATTACTGCTGAATGTACCTTGCGTATCAACCGGTTTCGCATCGGTTACGACAGGCACAACCGCGGCGGTTTTCGCGTCTTGTCGAACTTTATCAAGTTCAACAAACAACTCTCTTTGACGTTGCAACATTTGCTGCATGTCGTAGTTGTTTTTTTCAATTTGCCCGCGAAGATCACTCACCTCTAAAGACATCGTATCCAACTGCTGCTGCATTTTCAGCTGCACGCGGTTTCGATTTTCAAGAAGACGTTCTAAACGCTGAATATCAGACTCGCTAGACGAGAAGGTACGAGAAGTGCTGGTACTGCCACCAAGATCGGCTACTGGAGCAGGCGCAGCGAACGCAATGTTCGCTGCACTGGCCAGTAACGTAAGCGAAATAACCTGCTTTAAGTTACTGAACATGAGGTCTTCCTCAAATTAGTACACTAGAACTGCGCGGCGGTTCTTAGCGTATGCTTCATCTGATTGACCAAACACAAGCGGTTTTTCTTCGCCGTAGCTCACGATAGCGATTTGGTCTGCGTTAACACCTAGTGCTTGAAGGTACATAGATACCGCTTGAGCACGACGCTCGCCAAGTGCGATGTTGTACTCAGGAGTACCGCGCTCATCCGCGTGGCCTTCTACTGTGACATTTAGCGCTGGGTTAGAGCTTAGGTATGCCGCATGTAGAGCCAGTACTTTCTCGTAATCGCTCGCAATCGTTGCGTTGTCGAATTCGAAGTAGATCGTTGAAGCTTGCATAACTTGATCTTTAAGCTCTTGCTCAGCTAGCTGACCGCTCTGATCGATTGGCGTTGCTACAACTGTTGTTGCCGTTGAAGCGCCAGTGTTAGTTTCTGTACCAGACGCGTTAGCAGCATCATCGCTTGAGCTACATGCTGTTACCGCAAGAATCGGTAGTGCAATGAATAACCCTTTAAGAACTTTATTAAGTTGCATTGTTATGTTTTCCTTACTTTAAATACTTACTTGCTACAAAAACGGAGACCACGCAGGTGCACGAACACGTCCGTTCGTGGCAGGTAATCGGGCTTTAAAACGTCCATCTATAGAAACCATCGATAACACGTTGGTTTTGTTATAGATCGAGCTGTAGATGACCATACCACCATTTGGGGCGATACTTGGCGATTCATCTAATAATGTTTTGGTTAAAATCTGCACTGCACCCGTTTCTAAATCTTGCTTTGCAAGGTTGAAACCTGTGTTGCTTTGATTAACCATCACGAGAAAACGTCCATCTGGAGTAATCTGACCGCCTAGATTTTGACTGCCCTGCCATGTAATGCGGTTTGTCTCTCCATCAGCCAAATTTACTTGATAAATCTGTGGTTTACCACCCCGATCAGAAGTGAATACCAAGGATTTACCATCCGGATGCCAAAATGGTTCCGTATTATTTGATCTACCACGTGTTATTTGCGTCAGCTTACGTGTGTTGATGTCCATCGTATAAACCTGCAAGCTGCCGGTTTTTGATAGCACCAACGCGAGCGTTTTACCGTCTGGCGAAAACTTAGGTGCGCCATTGTGTCGTGGGTACGACGTCAGCTTTTCTCGCTCACCGGTATAAATGTTCATGACATAAATTTCAGCCTGACCATTTTGAAAACTCACATACGCGATTTGTTGGCCGTCTGGCGACCAAGACGGTGACATCAGAGGTTGCTTTGAACGCAAGACCAAACGCTCGTTGTAACCATCATAATCCGCCACGCGCAATTGGTATGGGTAAGATTCTTTGTCACTCACAACGACATAAGCGATGCGCGTTAAAAAGGCGCCACGCTCACCGGTGAGCTTTTCATAAACTAAATCGGAGATACGGTGAGCGTATTCACGCAGACGCGCTTCTGGCACCGTCGCGCGCTTATTGAAAAGCACATGATCGTTGGAGAGCACAAGCTCACCGTCTTCAGCTAATCCACGGCTTTCACCTTGGGTAAGTTGGCCTCGAACCACATCCACCAGTTGGTAATTAATGACGTAATCGCCTTTGGCGTCTTGTGAAATGGAACCGGTGAGTAATGAATCAACACCTAATTGCGTCCACTCATCGAAGTTCACTTCCGCCGCGTTATAAGGCGTTTGGGGCATTTTACTCGTCGCAACAGGGCTGAATTTGCCACTGCGTTGTAAGTCAGAGGCGATCACCGCTGAGACATCTTGCGGCAGAGGCGATTCGCCTTCCCACTTAAACGGTACAATCGCGATCGGACGAGCCGAATCAATACCATCGGTAATCACCAGTTCAAGCGCCGCATTGGCGAATTGAACCGTGCTCGCAATCACGAGCGAAAGTCCTATTATTAGTCGCTTTAACACTAGCTAGTCCTTTATTTAAAGTTCAACGGTTAAATTGATGTTTTTCAGTTTATTCACTACATCAGGGTCTGTCGGTAACGGGAAGCTTTGAACTTGAGCGACCGCACGTTTCGTTGCTGAGCAAACTCGGTTATCACCATCGAGGATACTAAAGCTCCCTACAATGGCCCCTGCTCCTGTTGGAATAAGGCGCAAGTTAACTCGACAAGACTTTCCCTTGAAGTAGTCCTCCACTAACAAATTTTGTGTAATCAACTGAGTATAGATCGCGCCGTAACGAGCGACTTCACTATCCACAAACTGATTATGAGCAGCACTGTTTTGTTCAGTTTCGCTTTCAAGCCCAGCAAAGATGTTGTCCATCGCCGCTTCTTGCTCTTTGCGTTCTTGCTCTAATCGTTCTAAACGCTGCTTTTCTTTCTGCGCTTTTTCAGCCGCCTCTTTCGCGGCTTTTTCTTTCGCTATGCGTTCTTTCTCAGCTTTCGCGGCGGCTTCTTGCTCTTTGCGCGCTTTCTCTTGCGCCGCTTTTGCCGCTTTTTCTTTTTCAATACGCAGTTGCTCTGCTTTCGCGACAGCGGCTTCTTTTTCAAGGCGCTGCTTTTCCGCTACTCGTATTGCTTCTTCTTTCTTTTTACGCTCTTGTTCAAGTTTTACGGCTCGCTCCGTTTCTTTGCGAACACGCTCCTCTTCCACTTTGCGCTCTTGTTCTTTTTTCTTGCGTAATTTCTCTGCATCACGCGCCGCTTTCGCCTCTTTAACTTGTTGTTCTTTCAGCTTGCGGATGCGTTCTTCTTCGCTTTTACGGTTCTTCTCAAGTTGTTCGCTTTCACGGCGTAATTTATCAAGGCGATCTTGCTCTTTGCGTGATGCCTCTTCGCGCTGTTCACGAATTTGTTGCGCTTGCTTGCGCACTAATGCGGGATCGATCACCACCGCCTCAACCATGCGCCCGACAGGCTCTGGTTTTGACATGGTGAAATCGGTTCCCCAAAGCAATGCAACAATCAAAATCGCGTGTAAGGCTGTCGACATAATGATCGGCTTGCCTAACTTATTTTTATTGGGTTTTGTGTTTTTCATGGAGTGAATGAACTTATTCCTTGATGTCCGTTAGCAGGCCCACTTTCGGGATTCCCGCTCGGCTCAACTCGTCCAAAATCAATACAATCTCGGCATACGGCGTTGCTGCATCTCCACCCACCGCAACCGGCGAATTAGGCTTCAAACTTAGCTCTGCCTTGACGCGAATAACCAAATCTTGCAGTGAGATGCCGCGCATCACTTCTTCATCATTCACGCTCAGACCAAGGTTGCCATCACGATCCACTTCAACAATGATGAAGCTCATATTCGGATCTTCAGCCATGTCCTGCATGGATTCGGCGGCGGTTGTCTTTGGCAATTCAACTTCGACACCTTGAGTGACAAACGGAGACGTCACCATAAAAATGATCAACAACACCAACATCACGTCGATATAAGGGACAACGTTGATCTCGCAGGTCATTTTGCGTTTTTTAGGTTGATAACCCGCCATGCGTTACTCCCTGCCAGCCATCGCTTGACGGTGCAGAATGCTATGAAACTCTTCAGAGAACGTCGCGTAGTTATGCTCAAGCTTCGAGACTTTGTTGCTCAGGCGGTTGTAGGCCATCACCGCAGGAATCGCGGCAAACAAACCCATTGCCGTTGCAACCAATGCTTCTGCAATCCCTGGTGCAACCATCGCTAATGTCGCTTGTTTCACTTCACCTAAAGCAATAAAGGCGTGCATGATGCCCCACACGGTACCAAATAGACCAATATAAGGACTGATTGAACCCACTGTGGCTAAGAAAGGAAGATTCGTTTCAAGCTCATCCACTTCACGAGCCACCGCCACACGCATCGCACGCCCTGTGCCTTCCATAATGTAGTCGGGAGAATTGGCATTCGACTTGTGCAAACGTGCAAACTCAGAGAAACCCGCATAAAAGATCTCTTCGGTGCCAGACAGTTCGTCTTTACGTTTATCGACTGTTTGGAAAATTATTTTAAGATCGGTACCAGACCAAAACTTATCTTCGAACGATTCGGTATCCTTCTGGGCTTGCGAAAGTACCTTGCTACGTTTGATGATCATCGCCCAAGAGGCAATTGACATACCAAGAAGGATCAACATCACCATCTTTACCAGTAAGCTGGCCTGCAAAAATAGGTCAAGAATTGAGATATCAGCGGTCACTTAGAGAAAACTCCATATAAATTGGTTGAGGAATCGCCGTAGGTCTCATCCTCTGATTATCGATACATGCTACCTTAACCATTGTTCTGCACAATGTTTTACTCTCAGGATTGACGATCTCCTGACAGAAGGTTAACGAGGCCTTTTTTAAATCTGAAATGGTGGTTCGCACTGTCAACTGGTCATCAAGACGTGCACCCTGCAAAAAGTCGATGTCCATGTGTCGGACCACAAAACCAATATTTTGTTCCAATAAGGTCTGTTGCGAAACACCAAAACTGCGAAGCATTTCTGTTCGCGCGCGTTCAAAGTACTTTAAGTAATTGGAGTGATAGACCACACCGCCCGCATCAGTATCTTCATAATAAACGGTAACGGGCCATTCAAAAGTCTGAAGGTTTGTATCCACAATAAAACTCTAAAATCCTATCTTGTAACATTACTATACCCCAACTCTATGAGCGATGTGCACCCGTGACGAGTCGATTTCAGAAGTTAGACAAAAAAATAGCGCCAACTTATCAAGTATGGCGCTATTTCAATGATTTTTTGATGTTTTATTGGACTAAATCATTACCAAACGTAAAGGACGCTTAAGTAAATAAGGATCGTTAAACTGAAATATGGGCTGAATAGAATCTGCCAATACCAGTTATACGGTTTGAATGACAAACCAAACACCATGCTTGAGCAAATCGCCCAAATCATCAGAGGAGAGATAACCGAATTAAATCCGCCTATCGCCTCTGAATACGCATGAGGGTCCCACATCACCATCGCGACGTGGAAAAAACCTAAAATCAGAGATAAGCCTCTTAGCAGAGACTTATCTAAAGGGGCATGTAACTTCGCCACCTTTGCAGCGAGATCACTCACTGTCTTTATCCATCATTTCTGAATGCTCTAACCAAAGAGCGTTGATGATACCGAATGCGCAAGCAAGCAGTACACCTAGAATCCATGCGAAATACCACATAATGATTGCTCCTTAGTAAAGTGAGTTTTTGTTTTCTTCAATGAACTTGCTGTCCAAGCGGCCGAACATTTTGTAGTACGTCCACGTGGTGTAACCAAGAATGATCGGCACCATGACAAAAGCAACGCCCGTCATCAGGTTCAACGTTAGTTCAGAGGATGTCGCATCCCACATTGTCAAGCTATGGCTTGGAACGCGGCTTGATGGCATCACGAACGGGAACATTGATAGACCCGCAGTGAAGATAATGCCGGCATTACCTAAGCTTGAGAATAGGAATGCAAAACCACATTTTTCAAAGCGAGACGCAAGTACTGCAAGCAATGGCATTGCGATACCTAATAGCGGCGCAGCCCAAAGCGCTGGGTAAGCGTCAAAGTTGTTCATCCATGCACCTGCTTCACGAACCACTTCTTTCGTTAGTGGATTCGATGCCGCGCCAGTGTCAATCACAGATTTAACAACGTAACCTTCCATACCTTGGATGAAGAAGCCTGCAATCACAAATGTCGCGACCGTTAGAAGACCCATAACTTGCGCGACGTTACGTGCACGAGTATGGACCGCATCGGTCGTTTTCATTTGTAGCCAAGCAGCACCTTGCATCAAGATCATGAACAAGCTAACAAAACCACACAGCAACGCGAATGGATTCAATAGGCCAAAGAACGAACCGTGGTACGTCGGCATCATGAAATCGCTTAGTTCGAACGGTACGCCTTGCAGTAGGTTACCAAACGCGACACCGAAGATGATTGGCGGAACGAAACCACTGATTGAGATACAGATATCCCAAGTGTTACGCCATTTTTTATCTTCAATTTTCGAACGATAATCAAGACCGATTGGACGTAGCCATAGTGCGGCAAGCGTCAGAATCATCGCCAGGTAGAAACCTGAGAACGACGTTGCGTACACAAGCGGCCATGCTGCGAACAAAGCGCCACCCGCGGTGATAAGCCATACTTGGTTACCATCCCAGTGCGGTGCGATCGAGTTGATCATCACGCGACGTTCAGTGTCGTTCTTACCGATAATAGGCACAAGCGCGCCTACACCCATATCGAAACCATCGGTAATCGCGAAACCAACCAGCAGCACACCAATCAGTACCCACCAGATGAATCGCAAGATTTCGTAATCAAACATATTCTTTCTCCTTACGCTTCTACTTGGCGACTAACTTTGTCTTCAACAGAGTCAGCGTTTTGTTCGAAGTGGTAGCGGCCTGTTTTCAGACTGCTTGGTCCTTTACGTGCAAACTTAACCATTAGGTAAACTTCAGCAATCAAGAACACCGTGTAAAGCGCTAGAATTGCAAATAGTGAAGTCCAAATTTCCGCCGCTGTCAGAGCAGATGCCGCAACATGAACCGGTAGAATTTCACCGACTGCCCATGGTTGACGACCATATTCTGCAACGAACCAACCCGCTTCAATTGCGATCCAAGGTAATGGAATACTAAATAGCGCGGCTTTAAGAACCCACGTTTTCTGCTCAATCTTTTGACGACAGGTTTGCCAGAATGCAGCACCGAAGACAAACAACATGATGAAGCCACAGGCAACCATGATACGGAACGACCAGAATAGCGGCCATACTGTCGGGATAGAGTCATCCGCTGCCGCTTGGATTTGTGCTTCGCTCGCATCCGTAACGGTGTCAGTGTAACGCTTCAGAAGTAAGCCGTAACCTAGGTCACCTTTCACTTCATCAAACGCGGCCATGTTCGCTTCTGATTTATCACCTGAGCGAAGTTTTTCTAGCAATTCGTACGCGTACATACCCGTACGGATACGCTCTACGTGGTCTTCACGAAGATCGTGCAGGCCTGTTACTTGCTCATCGAAAGAACGCGTTGCGATAATACCCATGACGTAAGGGATCTTGATCGCGTAGTCGGTTTCCATCGTTTCTTGGTTTGGGAAACCAAATAGCGTGAACGCGGCAGGTGCAGGCTCTGTATGCCATTCAGCTTCAACTGCGGCCAGTTTCACTTTCTGAACTTCGCCTAGCTCGTAACCCGATTCATCACCCAGTACGATTGTTGAAAGAATAGCGGCCATGCCGAACGATGCTGCAATAGCAAACGAACGACGTGCAAACGCGACGTCACGACCTTTAATTAGGTAGTAAGAGCTGATACCAAGAACAAACATCGCGCCACAGGTGTAGCCAGAAGCCACGGTGTGAACGAATTTAACTTGAGCAACTGGGTTTAACACCACATCAGCAAAGCTCACCATTTCCATACGCATGGTTTCAAAGTTGAATTCAGCGCCAACTGGGTTTTGCATCCAGCCGTTCGCGATAAGAATCCAAAGCGCAGAGAAGTTTGAACCCAATGCAACTAACCACGTCACCACTAAGTGCTGGCGTTTTGTCAGTCGATCCCAACCAAAGAAGAATAAACCTACAAAAGTGGATTCTAAGAAGAAAGCAACGAGGGCTTCAATGGCAAGAGGTGCTCCGAAGATATCACCTACATAATGGGAATAATAAGACCAGTTCGTACCAAACTGGAATTCCATGGTTAGGCCTGTAGCCACACCAAGGGCGAAGTTAATACCAAAAAGCTTACCCCAGAACTTTGTCATGTCCTTATAGATTTGCTTATCGGTCATTACGTACAGTGATTCCATGATGGCAAGCAGGAATGCCATACCTAGGGTCAGTGGTACGAATAGAAAGTGATACATCGCAGTTAAAGCAAACTGCAACCGCGATAGATCAACTATGTCAATCATGGTAACTCCTATGTGTCGGCTGAAAGACACGCTCTACATTAATTGCTTTGGCACCTCGACAGTTGAACCAAGTCGAGAGATGTTAATAAGAACATCTTTTTGTTGCAAACATGTGCCGCAATGGTTAGTTAATTGTTAAGCATCAGCTAATATAGCTATCTCTAATATTACTGCTAAAAGCCCGATGTTTCAAAAGGTTTCTAGTAAAGGTGCGCTTTGATCTACATCAAGTTTAAATTTGCATTCCCGAACAAAAATGCACCAGATTGATCTAAGTCAAGATTTTGGCAACTATGCCGATGGTGGATAGTGAAAATGAGAGGTGAAACGGCGTATAAATCTTCTGGAACATTAACAAATCATGAATTCCCGCTACTTAAACAGCGCTAAATCAGATCGATTAAATGTGACCGAAGACACAACCAATGAGTTTTGAAGAGAGAATAAAAACAAACTCACTCAAATGTTCACAAATTATCGTAATTTTTTACGAACACCTGAGTGGGAACGATCAGATTGGTAATCAAAGTTTACTTATCAATACCAAAGTGCAAATAAGCACGATCAGTGGCAATTCGACCGCGAGGAGTACGTTGTAAATAACCTTGTTGGATAAGGTAAGGTTCAAGAACATCTTCTATGGTGTCTTTTTCTTCGCCTATCGCTGCAGCCATGTTGTCTAAGCCAACCGGTCCACCGCCAAATTTTTCCATAATAGCGAGCAATAGCTTTCTATCCATGTAATCGAAGCCTTGCGCATCGACATCAAGCATATTAAGCGCTTTATCCGCAATATCTGGGCTAATGTGTCCATTGCCTTTCACTTCGGCATAATCGCGCACTCGGCGCAATAAGCGGTTCGCGATACGTGGCGTACCACGAGCACGACGAGCAACTTCAAGCGCTCCTTCCGATTCCATCGATAACCCTAAGCAATCGGCACTGCGCTGAACGATATGCTGCAAGTCAGGGACTTGGTAATACTCAAGACGTTGTGTAATACCAAAACGGTCACGTAATGGCGAGGTGAGCGATCCTGCACGGGTCGTCGCGCCAATAAGCGTAAAAGGAGGCAAATCAATTTTGATTGAGCGGGCTGCGGGGCCTTCACCAATCATAATATCGAGCTGATAGTCTTCCATTGCTGGATAGAGCACTTCTTCAACCATTGGGCTAAGGCGATGTATTTCATCGATGAAGAGCACGTCATTTTCTTCAAGGTTGGTCAGCAATGCGGCCAGGTCGCCCGCTTTTTCGAGTACAGGTCCAGAAGTGGTACGAATGTTCACGCCCATCTCGTTCGCGACAATATTCGCCAGCGTTGTTTTACCAAGTCCCGGAGGGCCAAAGATAAGCAAGTGGTCTAATGGCTCACCACGAAGTTTGGCCGCTTGGATAAAGATTTCCATTTGGCTTCGTACGTGGTCTTGGCCACGATAGTCTGCCAGCTTCTTCGGGCGAATAGCGCGGTCGATCACGTCTTCTTCGCGTGAGACCGGCATATCTGGTGCGATCAATCGATCCGCTTCAATCATGATTCTTTTTCCTACTACACCATCGATTTAAGCGCGTCTTTGATCAGCGCTTCACAGGTCATGCCAGGCTTCATCACTTGAGAGACCAGTTTAGATGCTTGTACAGGTTTATAACCCAGTGCAAGTAAGGCACTCACGGCCTCTTCTTCCGCTTGACCTTGATTGGCGCTACCACCGTTATCTAACGGTGCAGCATCGGTAAACGGCGTAAATAAGTCACCAGCGCTCCAGCCTTTCAGGCGATCTTTCATTTCGACGACCAAACGTTCTGCCGTTTTCTTACCAACACCCGGCAATTTGACTAAAGTGGAAATGTCTTCACGCTCTACACTGGCAACAAACTGAGTTGCCGTCATGCCCGACAGAATCCCTAAACCAAGCTTAGGCCCTACCCCATTCGCTTTGATGACTTCGCGGAATAGTGCACGCTCTTTTACGGTGTTAAAACCATAGAGTAGCTGTGCGTCTTCACGAACGACAAAATGGGTATAGATGATTGCTTCTTCACCGACATTGGGTAATTCGTAAAAGCAACTCATCGGCATTTGTACTTCATAGCCAATGCCATTGACTTCAATCAGGAGTTCAGGAGGTTGCTTTTCCAGCAAAATGCCGCGGAGACGTCCAATCACGGTAGATACCTAGTGTAATAAAGTGTGGTTTGATGATAATAAATAACTGGATGGATAGCCAGTAAAAACTGGCTATGAAGGCTAGTAGACGAGTAGGTTTAACGATAACGGCCACGTCGTGCGCTGACGGCCTTTCCGGCTAAAGCGACTAACGTTTTGTTGGTATTAGCATGACAAATAGCCACACCAAGCGCATCGGCAGCATCCGCCTGTGGGCAGGCTGGTAATTTCAACATTTGCATGACCATATGCTGCACTTGTTTTTTGTCTGCGCCACCGGTGCCGGTCACCGCTTGCTTGATCAACCTCGCGGCGTATTCATGAACGGGTAAATCGGCGTTGACTGCCGCAACGATCGCGCTGCCACGCGCCTGTCCAAGCTTAAGAGCTGAATCCGCATTTTTGGACATGAAGACTTGCTCGATAGCAAAAACATCCGGCTGAAACTGAGTGATGATTTCTGTTACGCCCGCATAAATTTGTTTTAAGCGGCCTGGTAATTCTTTTTCTGACATTCGGATGCAACCACTACCTAAGTATTGTAGATGACGCCCCTGCTGGCGAATAACGCCATAACCAGTGATACGAGAGCCTGGGTCAATTCCCAAGATGATAGACATACTAAAACCTAATCAATGTCTTATTTTGATGCTTAGTTTATAGCAGAGCTTCTATATTGGCGAGCTTAACCCTCGGTCGCTCTGGGCGGTAGGCGTAATGATCACACAGGTTGCAGTTGGGAAACGCATACCTATTGAGGCAACCGTGATTTCGAGGCATAAAAGTTATCGAGGCATAAAAAAACCAGCCCGAGGGCTGGTTTTTGCATTTCACTATCACAGATTAAGCGTGATTAGTTCACTTCGATTGGACCACCGAATGAAGTCACTGGTGGTACTTTGCCTTGGAACTTCTCAAAGTCAACGATACAAGTGTTTGCAGACGTTGCTTGAGCTAGCTCAGAAGAACCGATATCGAGTGTTAGCGTGTTTGGATCGCCGTAAGTACAGATAGCGCCCACTTTTTCGCTTAGTGGACCGTACCATGCACCTTCTTCGATACGAATAACACCACGTGGGTAGCTGTCCGTTAGAACAGCACCAGCCATTAGCTGACCACGGTCGTTAAACACACGTACTAAGTCACCGTCTTTGATGCCTTTTTCTTTTGCATCTACCGGGTTGATGTAAACCGGCTCACGACCTTGAACGGTGTAAGTTGCACGGAATTCATCAGACTCACACATTTGTGAGTGCAAACGCTTGTCTGGGTGGCAAGATTGCAACCAGAACGGGTGTTTGTCTGAACCTGGACCACCGTGTGAACGTTCTGTCTTTTCAAACCACATTGGGTGTTCTTGACAGTGTTCGTAACCGTAACGGCCGATCTTACGAGAAGTGATCTCGATAAAGCCTGACGGTGTACCTAGAGGGTTGATCTCAGGGTCTTGACGGAAGTCAGCGTGACGTACCCAAGGTTTACCTTCGCCGAAATCTAGAACACTCTGCTCCCAGAACTCAGCAAATTCTGGCATTTCAAACTTACCAGTGTTCGCTGCTTTACAATCGTTGTATAGGCTTTGAATCCATTCCATCTCGCTCATACCACGAGTGTACTCGTCGCGACGACCAAAGCGTTGAGTAAGCTCACTCATGATTTGGAAGTCAGTCTTAGATTGGAACAATGGATCCACTAGACGGTGCATCGCTACCAAACCTTTGTTTGAGTACGAGCCGTATACGTCAATGTCGTTACGTTCCCACTGAGTACATGCTGGAAGCACGATATCAGAGAAGCGACATGTAGCAGTCCAAGCGAACTCGATCGTAACTACCGTTTGAAGCTTCATGAATGCTTTCTTCATACGGTTACGATCTTGGTGGTGATGCCAAGGGTTACAACCTGAGATGATCATCATCTTGAAGTCAGGAAGTTTAACTTTACCACCGTTGTAACGAATCTCTTTGCCTGGTTCAAGTAGACAGTCAATCCAACGAGCAACAGGGATAGTACGGCTGTAACCGTTAAAATCGTTGTTGTCCCATTTTGGCTTAGAACCCGTATCAAGGTTACGAGGGAAACCACCAGGGCCAGCAAAGCCCGTTGATGGAACACCGATACTTGAGTAGTGGTGACCGTAAGAGATACCGCCGCCAGGTAGACCGATTTGACCAACCATCGCTGCAACTACTGCTGCTGCCCAGTATGGCTGCTCACCGTGCTCTTGACGTTGGATACACCAACCCATAAGGATCTGTGTACGACCGTTCACAAGCATGCGAGCAAATTCGCGGATCTTGTCAGCTTTAACGCCACAGATCTCTTCAGCCCACTCAGGAGTCTTAACAACTTTATCTTTGGTTTCGCCTTGTACGTAACCAATGAAGTCGTCGAAACCTAGACAGTAAGTCGCGATGAACTCTTTGTCGTATAGGTTTTCGTTATAAAGAACGTGAGCAACTGCCATCATGAACGCCACGTCTGTCATCGGGTTGATGTACAGGTGATCGTTATTCAGGTAACGCTGAGTTTTGTTCTTAACTGGGTCAACAGAAAGAACATTGATTTCGCCTTTCGCTACTTTTTCTTGCAGTTGCGCTAGGTACTTGAATGACTCATGCGTTTCACAGTTCCAACCTACTTGTAGGTTTTTCACTGGGTCATTTGCCCAAAGTACGATGTTGTCTGAATTCTCAAGAATCTCAGACCAAGAAGTACCTTGCGCGTAAACTTCTGTAGAGCCTAGAACGTAAGGCATGATGGTTTGGCCAGCACCCGTCGAGTAGTCACCTACTTTCGTGATGAAGTTACCATGCATACCGACAGCACGTTGCATGTGCGCAGTACAGTTGTTGAATGAACCTGTTTGGTTCCAACCAGTCTGGCCAGCGTGTAGAGCCCAAGGACCGTAGTCTTTTTGCACACGTTCAAGTTCACGGTAGAACAAGTCTAGCGCTTCATCCCAAGTCACACGGATGAAACGGTTGTTACCGCGAGTTTCAGCGCTGTATTTGTGCTTCTTCAACCAATCTAGACGCACCATTGGGTAACGTACACGTGATGGGCTGTAGATGATGCCTTTAATACCGTTCAACATCTCGGTTGGGTTTTTATCTAGTTCAATTGGTTGGATCTCTTGAACTTTACCCGCGTAGATGTGGGCGCGGAATGCGCCCCAGTGAGAACCGGTTACTTTCCAAGTACCCGTGCTCTCTGCAGCACTAGCTGAAGCTGACGCTAACAGGCTAGGACCGATTACTGACGCAGCACTTGTCGTCGCTACGCCCTTAAGAAAACTTCTTCGTGTAATTGCCATTAAAATTACTCCATCCGACGCGTATTAGTGGTGACCTTCAGCAAAATCTGAAGAGTGCATCTGTAGATACTTCAAGATCAATGCTTCGCTGTCTGTATCTAGGTTAACGAATGCAAGCATACCGTCGAACATACCTGGCCAAGTGTTCGCATCGAAGTGCGCTTCAGCTGGTTGAGTGTGACAAACAGAACAGTTTGTTTTGTACGCTTCTGCTGATTTTTCCCAGATTGGTGTAATGTCGTTCAGCATAGATTCTTTCTTAATCCATACTGTCGCAGCTACTTTCTCCCAAGGAAGACCCGTTAGCTCATCCACTTTCTTCTCGCCAGTAGTCACCACTTTGCTGTCTGTTGATGCTTCTTTAAGAAGAGAAGCGACTGCAATGTTTTTACCAAAATCAGCTTGAATTACGCGACCAAAGCCTTTCGCCTTACGCCAGCCATCGATTTCAACTTCAGCGTAGTCGCCTTTATCTGCGATTACTTTCACGCTTGATGCAGGGTTTAGAAGACCCGCTTCTTTCTCGCCTTTATCATCGAAATAAATTGGTAGGTGACGAACACTTACAAGCGTTTGACCAACATCGTAGTTAGTGCCTGAAGCCAGACCTTCTAGATCACCAACGATACCGCCAATGCTATCCATACCTGCTGGTAGGTTGTGTGCGATACCTTTGTGGCAATCCACACAGCTTTGATCTTTTTCTGCCGCTTGTTTCATCTGAATACGAGCAGTCGGAGACATTTGCTCGAAATCCATTGATTCATAGTTGTGACAATCTTTACATTCTTGAGATTTGTTTGCAGAGAAACGATCCCATTCATGTTTTGCAAGTTCGATACGGCGCTCTTCAAACACGCCAGGTTCATCGTAGTTGCCGAATACTTGAGCAAAAACTTCTTTTGAAGCTTGCATCTTACGTGCAATTTTGTCCGTCCAGTTATGTGGAACGTGACAGTCAGGACACGTAGCGCGAACACCGGAATGGTTTTTCCAGTGCACCGTCTCTTGCAGTTCTACGTACACGTTGTCACGCATTGTGTGACAGCTGATACAGAACTTCTCTGTGTTGGTGACTTCTAGTGCAGTGTTAAAACCACCCCAGAAAATAACACCTGCGATAAAGCCGCCCATCGTCAGCACACCTAGGCTGATATGAACTGCCGGGCGCGACATGGTGCGCCACAGTTTAATAATCATATTCTTCATGATTTGCTCTCTTAAAATTCTTATATAGAAGTGTCGTTGTGAGCCGAGGCTTACATACCATGCGCGCCAGGAGGACCAAAGAAGAACACTTGCAGTGCCCAAACGATAAATCCGTAACCGCCTACGAATGCGACACTAAGAATTGGAAAGAGAATCACTGTGATGAAGAGGAAAGATTTCCACTCCAGCGAAAGCTTCTCGCCTTTTTCAATTTTGTTAACATCACTCATACATTTGCCTATTGTGTATTTAGTGTTTTTGGTTAGCCCAAAATTTGAACTATTTGTTTTACTGTTTCTAAGGAAAATTCTAGACCATATTCTTCGTATGGTTCAATCAATTACTCCCGTAGAAACGTTGTTATTCTCTACTTTTTTGAGTTGACACAGAGATGTGTTTGATTAAGGTTTTATGTGTCAACATACCTCCACTTATGAAGAAATGTTAAGAGCATAACTGTTGGAAATCTATAACATAATGCTTTTATCTTTCCGGCTCGCTTTCGGCCATTTTAACGCAATTCGGCGCACTTTTTAACCATGTTGTTCTACTTATGTTAATGATTAGATAAAAACAACTCCTCCAAGTATAGCCTTGTTCTACGTTGAATTTGTGCGTCATTAACGCTAAATGCGGTACAATGATTCCTGACATCAAGGAACATTTATGACATCTGTAGTTGATATTTCATGGGCAACATTGGCCCTCTTTTTTTGTACTCTATTCATCCCAGTAATGATCAGTCGATACTATCAATTACGTATCGAAAAAGAGCTGCTCATTAGCGTGGCTCGAATGGCGATTCAACTCGTGCTGGTTGGCCTTTATCTCGATTACCTCTTCAAAATTAGTAACCCAGTGATCAATATTATCTGGCTGTTGGTGATGGTTTTGATTGGTGCAAGTTCCATCACCAACAAAGCGCGACTACCAAAAAGTAAGTTGCTTGGACCGGCGACTTTGGGCCTGATATTAGGCGGTTTTCCGGTTATCGCGATTATCTGTTTGGCGGTCATTCGACCTACCCCACTCTATAATGCACAATACCTAATTCCTTTAGCGGGGATGCTGTTAGGCAACTCGTTAAGTGGCAATATCGTTGCACTACAAAATCTCTTTGCTAGCTTTGAGCACCGTAAAGCGGAATACGAAGGCGCTATATCGCTAGGCGCTTCACCACGCTACGCAAGTGTGCCTTTTGTGCGTGAAGCCATTCAAAAGTCACTCGCGCCTTCTCTGGCCAGTATGAGTACGATGGGGCTTGTGACGTTGCCGGGTATGATGACCGGACAAATTTTGGGCGGTGCCAGTCCAATCATCGCAATAAAATATCAGCTCATGATTATGGTCGCGATATTTGTAACGCTCTCAATATCAACGACCACTACGCTCTCTTTAGCGATAAAGACATGCATCAATAACAATGGCCGTATTCTTGCGAGACCTCACAAAAAGTGATCTCATTACTTGCTTGAACACCATTATCATCACGATCTTATCCACAAAATCTGTGGATAACACTGTAGGCAGTTATTTAACATCGCGAATTTTTGCCTTTATCGCTGTCATAAATGCGCAAAAAACACACTCTACACTTCCCTCTGATAGGCGTAAATCATCACACAAAGGACGAACAAAATGCCATGGGATGTATTAGATCAATCGCTCACACAGACCCCAGAAACTTTTCGAGAGCATGACGACCAAAGAAACTGGTTAGTTGATAAACCAAAGGAGTTGAAGGGGTATGGGTGGCTTCTTCCTGACCATATTGGCGATGTATGGATGTAAAAAAGGCCCGCAATGCGAGCCTTCTTGATGATGTGTGGGTTGATCAATGCTGGTCATCTCGTAGATAGATAAGCCAATACCACATACCAACAAATAATCCACCACCAATAATATTGCCAAGCGTTACTGGCAACAGATTGTTCGTGATGAAATCAATCATATTAAGATCGGCGTAATCGGCGATATTTGCGCCCGTCATTTGCCAAAATTCAGCCGGGGCGAAGTTCTTGATCCCTATCGCCATCGGCACTTGGAACATATTCGCAATACAGTGCTCAAAACCAGCCGAAACAAACATTGCCACGGGTAAAATCATCACCATGATCTTATCGGTTAATGTGCGACCACTGAACGTCATCCATACCGCAATACAGACGAGGACATTACACATAATGCCGAGGGCCATCGCTTGGAAAAAGCCGTGGTGCAATTTGTGCTGTGAGATGGCCATCGCGTTTAGACCGACCTGCCCATGATCAAACATGTATTGTTTAGTCAATAGCATACAGCCGACCAATAGAATCGCACCGATCAGGTTGCCAACATAGACAACACACCAGTTTTTAAACAGCATACCCCAAGAGATTTTACCGCTCGCGCGCGCGACCAAGGTCAACACCGAACTGGTAAACAGCTCTCCACCCGTTACAACCACAAGAATCAGACCAAGACTAAAAGCAATGCCGCCAATTAGGCGTGTCATACCCCAAGCCATATCTGACGCACCAGTCGTCACAGTGGTATAGAATATAAAAGCAATCCCGATATGAATACCGGCAGAAATTGCGAGAAGAAAAGACTTAACAGGATCTTTGGTTGCTTTGCCTAGGCCAATTTCAGCAGCGCGCTCAGCCATTTGTGGCGGCAATAAAGAGTCAAATTGATTGAGATTCATAATAGCGTGACAATTTGAAGCGGGTGAGTTTATGGTCGCGGATAATCCTCCTAATTAAACACAAATTCAAGTACTAATTTTGACGTTAACTTGAATTGTTTAAAATGAGATTTCCCACGTGATTCCAATCGAGTCCTAATCGTATAAAAACAGGTAAATCAACCTAATAGCAATAGCCACAAACAACGAAAAATCATAAACTTAACATTATTGTTTGATTTATTTACTGGCGTTTTTTTCCGTTTAGTCTAATTTTTCATATTAATAGTATTCGTTATGCAAAAATCTACTTTTTTGGGCTGCCTAACAATTCTTATCGTAGAGCATTGTTTCCAAGCCGTATTAGCAGTACTTTTAAGATACCCCGTAACAAAAGCGTTTAGATTGAGAATAAATCGTCGTTTGAGGTTATACGGGTGTTGGTACTAATTATAAGGAACAAACCATGAAATACTTGCCAGAATATCTATCAGAACTTAATTTGCTACTGCAATTCGACATTAGTAGCTCAGCTACTGGCATTAAAGTTCACAGCGATGCATCAGAAGACGTGCAGTTAGCCGTGAAAAGTTTATTTGAAAAAGGACTTTGTACCTTACCAGATGGTGGTTACTTGACCGATGAAGGTATCGAAGTAGCCGAAAATGCAGATAAAATTTTGCGTGTATTAAGCACTCAAAAATAATCTGGAAAAAGAGCACCCAAGGTGCTCTTTTTTAATGCCTATCCTTGTGTATTTCTCATTCAATACGTCTGTTCCACTCTTTTAAAGAACGACATTTTGAGTAAACAGCCGACGATAAGGTTGGATTCGGTCATACACCCAGTTAAATCCCGTCGCATAGAAGAAAAAGAACACGAGAAAGCCCGCTTCTAGCAATAACGCTGCGCCAATACCGATTTGCAAAAACCACGCAATGGTCGGCACCGATAAGAAAATCAACCCACCTTCAAAGCCAAACGTATGGCCAATTCGCAGTGCCAATGAGCGATTCGAGCGCTCACTGCCAAACCAACGGTCAAATAAAATGTTGTAAAAATAATTCCAAACCACCGTAAACAGACTTAGACCGACGCCAACAATGGCTAAGTCACCCGTCGCCTTACCTGTGAGCAACGCGGTCGTTGGAATGATGATTGCCAAGGCGATGGCTTCAAATGTTACAGCGTGGAAAATTCGCTCTTTCGTTTGCATGGTGTTTCTCACAGTCTATTTCGATTTGCGCTTATTTTTATCTACATCTATGATAGTTAAAAGTTAGATACCATCAGTTAAAGTGATATGTTTAGTATTGAGCAACTTGAAGCCTTTGTGACCACCGTTGAGCAAGGCTCTTTTTCTGCCGCAGCACGAAAGCTTAAAAAAGTGCAATCGGCCATCAGTCAACACGTGATGAATATTGAGATCGACTGTGGATTTGAGCTTTTCGACCGCAGTTCTCGTTACCCTAAACTCACCCTGCACGGCCAACGTTTGCTGCCCTACGCCAAAGCTTCGCTTATTCAGCATCAACGCTTACTGAACTGCGCGTTGCATCTGGAACATATCGAATTTCAAGATATTACCCTAGCCGTCGATGAAGGCATCCCGATGACACAGTTGTCCGCCGCACTCAATGCTGTGTGCGCTCGCTACCCAACATTACGATTTGAATGCCTTACCGCGTCAAGCATCGATATCATCGCCTTGGTGAAACAACAACGTGCCACGATGGGGATAATGTTCAATGAGGTATCGCTAGACGACAATCTCGACTTTGAAGGGCTGGGAAGTGTTGAATTTGATGTCTACGTAGCAAGCCATCACGCTTTGGCCCAAGAGACCGTTCCGCACCTTGATATGCTTAGATTGCACCGACAAATCGTGATACGGTCTAAATCGAGTGAAATGAGCAGTTTTCAGCATGCACATAGTCCTGAGGTATGGTTTGCCGACAGTCACTATATTTTATTGGAACTCATCAGTAGCGGCTTTGGTTGGGGGATGTTGCCGAAACACATCGCACAACCTGCTTTATCAAGCGGTAAGCTCATTCAACTGCGTTCTCAGTTTGAAAACTTATCGTGGCACGCCAATATTGATGTCATTCAGCATCAAACGGTGAGCCATTGCCCAGCGCATACTTTTATGCGGCAACAGCTGCGACTGCTGCTCAACGCAGAAAAACAAATCTAATCGGAGGTGAGTGATGAAACAAATAGGGATCATTGGTGGAGGTTGGCTCGGCCAGCCGCTCTCTCAATTCTTGGTCAACTTAGGCCATTCGGTCACGGTGAGTAAAACCACCTCGCAAGGATGCGATACTCTAAACGCACTCGGTTTTAGCACGGTACAGATCGATCTAAGCGACGATATCGAGATCTGTATTCAGCGGTTAAAGCCACTACAGCTTGATATGATTATTGGCTGTTTCCCGCCTGGATTTCGTCGCGGAAAAGGCACTGAATATGCCGAATATTGGGCGAAACTGGTTGCTATCGCGCAACAAATAAACATCAAAAAAATAGTCATGGTCAGCTCGACAACCGTCTATCCTGACCGGGCTGGCACCATGCATGAAGACGATGCGACGCTCGCGTTGGCTCTAAACGATGATGCCTTTTCTACTAACGCTAAGATCATGCTTGAAGCCGAACAAACGCTCATAGAGAGTGGTTTGGAATACGCCATTGTTCGCTGTAGTGGCTTGCTTGGCCCTAATCGAAATCCCGCCAATTTTGCAGGAAAGCTTCGCCAAGTCAGCGATCGCGCCCCTGCCAACATGGTGCATCAAATTGACGCGGTTGGTGTGGTGAGTTTCGCTGCATTAAATCTGTCTGCCGATGTGGTCAATGCCACCACACCTAACACCACCAACAAAGCCGAATTTTATCAAACCGCACTTCAACGTGCCGGTCGCGACGAACCGCTCCCCCCTATCGTACATATCGACGATAAATTAGTCAGTGCCGATAAGATCATGCAACTCGGCTATCGTTTTCACTTTCACCACACATTAGAGTTATTGTAGGAGTACCTATCGTGAACACACACACTCCTCTATTTCGTCACATCGATGTTTTGTGGCAATACATGCAGCTTGATCATGACATGACACCAGCCGATTGTATTTTTGTGTTGGGTAGTAACGACCTTCGAGTCGCGGAACATGCCGCGCAACTCTACCTGCAGGGAATGGCTGGCAAGATTCTTTTCTCCGGCGGTTTTGGCCGTTTAACCGAGGGCGTCTTTGAACAAAGTGAAGCGGAAACATTTGCGGTAATCGCACAAGACCTTGGCGTACCGGCTGAAGATATTATTATTGAAAATCGCGCGTCCAACAGTGGTGAAAATGTTTTATTCGGCGCACAGCGCTTACAAGAATTAGGCCTGTCGTTTAAACGCTTCATCTTAGTACAAAAGCCGTACATGGAACGACGCGCCTACGCAACATTTATGAAGCAATGGCCAATGCCCGTTGAGCATGTATCTGTCACATCAACCAAACACCGCTTTGATGATTACTTTACTGATGAAATCGACTTATTTACCGTCATAGAAGCCATGTTGGGGGATTTTGAGCGAATTAAAAACTATCCGTCGAAAGGGTTTCAAATCGAACAACCCATACCCCATGACGTCGATATTGCGTATCAGCACATCCGTCACTCGTTGGCGCTGTAACGACCAAAAACATATTTTAACCAAGAAAAAAGCCAGAACATGCGTTCTGGCTTTTCGATTTAAGCGATTAATTCAAGTGTCGCGTGATTTAGTGAGCAACCGCTTCTTTCTCTTGATCAAAGAAGAATTTCAGTTCGTCGTCTTTCAATGTGACTTTCACTGAGCCGCCATCCACCAGCGCACCAAACAACAGTTCATTCGCCAATGGTTTTTTCAGCTTATCTTGGATCACTCGTCCCATTGGACGTGCCCCCATCGCTTTATCGTAACCTTTGGCTGCTAACCACTTACGTGCGTCATCAGACACTTCCATAGAGACACCACGCGCATCCAATTGCGCTTGCAGTTCAACGATGAATTTATCCACCACTTGATGAATCACTTCTTCATCTAAGCTATTGAACCACATAATGTTATCTAAACGGTTACGGAACTCTGGCGTAAAGACTTTTTTGATCTCTGCCATCGCATCTGGGCTGTGATCTTGCTGCACCAAACCAATAGAACGTTTTTCGGTTTCTTGCACACCAGCGTTGGTGGTCATTACCAAAATTACGTTACGGAAATCCGCTTTACGGCCGTTGTTATCCGTTAGCGTACCGTTATCCATCACTTGCAATAACAAGTTAAAGATATCAGGGTGCGCTTTTTCGATTTCATCAAGTAACACCACTGAATGCGGATGTTTTAGGACCGCATCGGTCAGTAGACCGCCTTGATCATAACCCACATAACCTGGAGGTGCGCCAATCAAACGACTCACTGAGTGACGTTCGCCATACTCAGACATGTCAAAACGCAGTAGTTCGATGCCCAGCAGTTTTGATAACTGTACCGTTACTTCCGTTTTACCGACGCCGGTTGGGCCAGCAAACAAGAATGAACCGACTGGTTTATTATCAGCACCGAGGCCGGCACGCGTCAGCTTGATTGCTTCGGTTAAGACTTCGATTGCGCCATCTTGACCAAACACCATCATCTTCATTTTCTTTTCAAGCGTTTGCAGGGTTTCTTTATCTGATGACGACACTGATTTCTCAGGAATACGTGCCATCTTCGCAACCATTGCTTCGATGTCTGCTACGCCGACAGTTTTCTTACGGCGACTGGCAGGGGCTAAGCGACTGCGCGCACCGGCTTCATCAATGACATCAATCGCTTTATCTGGCAAATGACGTTCATTAATGTATTTCGCAGATAACTCAACGGCTGCACGAAGCGCTTTATTGGTATAACGAACTTCATGGTGCGCTTCATATTTCGGTTTTAAACCCATCAAAATCTTGGTGGTGTCATCTAGCGATGGCTCGACCACATCGATTTTTTGGAAGCGACGAGCAAGCGCGCGTTCTTTCTCAAAAATGTTGCTGTATTCTTGATAAGTCGTTGAACCAATACAGCGCAGTTTACCGCTGCTTAGTAGTGGCTTAATCAGATTTGCAGCATCGACTTGGCCGCCAGAAGCAGCGCCTGCGCCGATAATGGTATGAATTTCATCGATAAATAGAATCGCATCATCTTCTTTTTCAAGCTGTTTCAAAATGGTTTTGAAACGCTTTTCAAAGTCGCCACGATATTTTGTACCCGCCAACAGCGAACCAATATCTAACGAATAGATCACGCTGTCTTTGATAATGTCTGGCACTTGGCCTTCAACAATGCGCCATGCTAAGCCTTCCGCAATCGCCGTTTTACCGACACCCGCTTCACCGACTAATAGCGGATTATTTTTGCGACGACGACACAGTACTTGGACCGTACGTTCAAGTTCTTTGTCACGGCCAATCAGCGGGTCGATTTGTCCCTGCTTAGCCAATTGATTCAAGTTAGAAGCGAAACTTTCTAGACGTTCTTCTCCATTCGCTTCTTCTACCGGGGTTTCACTCCCGAAAGAATCCGAAGATGGCTCGTCATTAGAGCTGGCGCCTTTGGTGATCCCGTGAGAGATGAAATTCACGATATCTAATCGGCTCACATCGTTCTTTTTCAATAGGTACGCGGCGTGTGATTCTTGTTCACTAAAAATGGCGACAAGTACATTCGCGCCTGTCACTTCACTGCGACCAGATGATTGGACGTGGAACACGGCACGCTGTAATACGCGCTGGAAACTCAATGTTGGCTGCGTTTCACGTGTTTCGTCATTTTCAGGGATGAGAGGCGTGGTTTGATCGATAAATACATCAAGCTCATTGCGAAGTGCATCAATGTCAGCCTGACAAGCGACCAAAGCATCTCGCGCGGCATCATTTTCTAACAATGCAAGCAGGAGGTGCTCGACAGTCATAAACTCATGTCGTTTGTCTCGGGCACGAGCGAATGCGCCATTCAGACTCGACTCTAATTCTTTATTCAGCATAAGGACCTCCTCAAAGAACAACTAAAATTGTCCGTTCAAGCGTTAAGCTTGTTCCATAGTACAAAGCAATGGGTGCTCATTTTCCCTTGAATACATTGTTACTTGAGCAACTTTGGTTTCAGCCACTTCCGCGGTAAATGTGCCGCAAATGGCTTTCCCTTCATAGTGGATCTGGAGCATGATCTGGGTTGCTTTGTCGATATCCATTGAAAAAAATCGCTCCAAGATTTCAATGACAAAGTCCATCGGTGTGTAATCATCGTTATTCAAAACAACGTGATACATGGATGGTGGCTTCACTTCTGTTTTTTCTAACTCAAGAAGATCTGAGTCTGGTGTTACCCATTCAAAATGCTTGCTCATGATTCGTATAATCTACACAGTTTCGTTAATTACTTTAACATTTCGTCGTACGGAAAAATTAGATGGATATCTTAGTAAGAGCAAAAAGCACAAGCAGTTAAAACCCCATACTTAAAGACTAATCCAGCAATGGTATCGCTGCAAATAAAAGATTTCTTTGTCTGCAGAAAGACATAACAAGTGACCAAAAATACATCAACCGTCACTAAATTCATTCAAACTTTTATGTCGCCAGCGTGAAAATCGTTATCAAACTGTAATGCATGCAGCACAATTGTATGTGAATATTCAGTAAGTAATACCTTTTTCCTATTGACTGTACTCTATCATTGACTACTCTGGAAAAATAGTGACTTAAAAATTCGCCAACGGTTGGGTGATTTTTCACTATCGTCGTATCACCGCACAGGAGTGTGGTCATTTAACAACATCAGTAAACAATGCATGAGGGACGTAAGCATGGCGACAGGTACAGTAAAATGGTTTAACAACGCCAAAGGATTTGGTTTTATTTGTGCGGAAGGGGACGAGAGTGATGTGTTCGCTCACTACTCCACTATCCAAATGGATGGCTACCGTACTCTGAAAGCCGGCCAACACGTGTTATTCGAGGTCGAAGAAGGCCCAAAAGGTTATCACGCGAGCGTCGTTACTCCAGTGGAGGCTGAACCCGCAAAATAATCGCTGCCGAGTGCATATTATTATAATAAATTTACGATTACATTTTGCGTGTAGATAAAAAAACCGCCACTCGGCGGTTTTTTAGATCATCAACATCGCGTCATTAAAACTTAACGATGAAGAATGCGATTCAATGTCGCACTCGGACGCATCAGCGAGGAGACTTTGCCATCTTCTAATGCATAGTAACCGCCCAAATCACCTACGATGCCCTGTGCGCCATTAAGCTCAGCAACAATCTGCTTTTCACCTTCCGCTAAAGCCTTCGCGATAGGAGCAAATTCAGCCGCTAACTCAGCATCTGCCGATTGCGTTGCCAACGCTTGTGCCCAGTACGTCGCAAGGAAGTAGTGGCTGCCACGGTTGTCCAACTCACCAACTTTACGTGATGGCGACTTGTTGTTATCGAGGAACTCACCAGTGGCTTTATCGAGTGCATCCGCCAAAACTTGCGCTTTGTCGTTGCCAGATACGGTGCTCAGGTGCTCTAGGGAAGCCGCTAATGCTAAGAACTCTCCTAATGAATCCCAGCGTAAGTGGTTTTCTTTTTCGACCTGCTGGACATGTTTAGGCGCCGAACCACCCGCCCCTGTTTCAAACAGACCGCCGCCATTCATTAGCGGAACAATCGATAGCATTTTTGCTGAAGTGCCCAGTTCTAAAATTGGGAACAAGTCGGTCAAGTAATCACGCAATACGTTACCCGTGACGGAAATCGTATCCAGTCCTTCTTTGATACGCTCCAATGAGAACTGACATGCATCAATAGGAGAAAGGATCTTAAGCTCTAGGCCAGCCGTATCGTAATCCGGTAAGTAGGCATTCACTTTCTTAATCAGCTCAGCATCGTGGGCACGGGCTTCGTCTAACCAAAAAACCGCTGGGACATTTGCAGCGCGAGCACGGGTGACCGCTAGTTTTACCCAATCTTGAATCGGCGCGTCTTTAACCTGACACATACGGAAGATGTCGCCTTCTTCAACGCTTTGTTCTAGTAGCACAGCACCAGAAGCATCCACGATACGAACCGTACCAGCCCCGTCTAAGATAAACGTTTTATCATGAGAACCATACTCTTCCGCTTTTTGCGCCATCAAACCCACGTTAGGCACACTGCCCATGGTGGTTGGGTCAAACGCACCGTATTGCTTACAAAAATCGATCACCGCTTGGTAAATGCCCGCATAGCTGCGATCTGGGATCAACGCTTTGGTGTCTTTTTGTTTACCGTCTGGACCCCACATTTGTCCCGATGAACGCAACATTGCTGGCATAGATGCATCCACAATGATATCGCTTGGCACGTGTAGGTTGGTAATGCCTCGGTCAGAGTCAACCATTGCCAATGGTGGTTGTGTTTCATACACCGCTTGCAATGCCGCTTCGATTTCTTCTTTCTGTGCCGAAGGTAACGCCTCAATTTTCGAGTATACGTCGCCCAAGCCATTATTGACGTCAACGCCTAGCTCTTCGAATAACGTACCGTATTTGGCAAAGACATCTTTATAGTAAACTTTAACCGCATGACCAAAGATCACCGGATCCGATACCTTCATCATCGTGGCTTTCAGGTGCAGTGACAAAAGGACGTCTTGTTGCTTAGCTTCTTCAATTTGTTCTTCAAAGAAGCTCACGAGTGCCGCTTTATTTAACACCGCGCTGTCGATGATTTCTTTATCTTGCAGTGCAAACGGTGCTTTCAGTTCTTTACTGGTGCCATCCGCACCAACAAATTCAATTTTAACGTTGGTTGCGCCATTCACTGTGACCGACTTTTCGCTACCAAAGAAATCTTTGTCCGCCATGCTAGAAACATGCGACAACGACTCTTTTGACCACGCCCCCATCGAGTGTGGATTTTTCTTTGCGTAGTTCTTCACTGAGAGTGGCGCGCGACGATCAGAGTTACCTTCACGCAATACTGGGTTTACCGCACTGCCTTTGATCTTGTCGTAAGTCGCTTGAACCGCTTTTTCTTCGTCGCTATGACACTCTTCAGGGTAATTCGGTAAGTTGTAGCCTTTCGCTTGCAACTCTTTGATTGCCGCTTTCAATTGAGGTACAGAAGCTGAAATGTTTGGCAATTTAATGATGTTTGCCTGGGGTGTTTTCGCCAATTCACCTAATTCAGCCAGCGCATCGCCAATACGTTGTTCTTCCGTTAAGTAGTCTGGGAAGTTAGCAATAATACGCCCAGCAAGAGATATATCTCGTGTATCAACGTTAATACCCGATGAAGCAGTAAATGATTGGATGATTGGCAATAGCGAATAGGTCGCTAACGCGGGAGCTTCATCAGTAATGGTATAAATGATTGTAGGTTTATCTGTAGGCATGAAATTTCCCTATTGTTCTAACAAAGCCTATGGGGTGTTTAGCTTTGACTATGTGTTCGCCAGCAAGTTACCGCATCGTCCCCTCGCTTGCTTACGATTTGTTCGTCTCTTTAATTCTTTGCCCATTTGGGCAAAATCCATGAGAGCTAATCGTTATAATTAAACAAAATCATCATAATAGTCTACTATACCCAAATGACGTCAAGGTGCAGGATTCTGAGCTCTGTCACACATTTCTGTTTCAGGCTATACCTTGAAAGAAACGACGATGGGTAATAGTCCTCTATTCCCGAGTTGTTTGACACCACATGAAGTGAGTAACAAACGCCAAAAAGGCCAATTTGCTACTTCGATATACCGTGCGTCAATCCAAATTTCGGCGCGCAAATGATAGCGTAAACCGTATAATCTTTAAATCCATTCACACATATTATTTACATTTTTGCAGGGTAGTTAACATGCAGACACGTTCTAGTCGTTCGTCTTCAAATAAATCATCTCAAGGAACGACAAAACGTTTCAAACGCGACGATCAAGCCACGCGCACAAAAACGCATTCTTCAACACATCGCAAGAAGACGGCTTCAACCAAACCTAAAATCTCGCCCGATCAGCGTAAGGTCATTGTGTTCAACAAACCTTTTGATACCTTGACTCAGTTTACCGATGGCGAAGGTCGCAAAACTTTAGCCGACTTCATCGATGTGAAAGAGGTCTACCCTGCTGGTCGTTTAGATCGTGATAGTGAAGGTTTATTAGTACTGACCAACGATGGTATTTTGCAGGCGAAGTTGACACAACCAAGCTCTAAATCGCCAAAAACTTACTGGGTTCAAGTCGATGGTGCACCAAGCGAAGCAGATTTGGATAAGTTACGCGAAGGGGTTGAGCTTAAAGATGGCATGACGCTCCCAGCAAACGTTGAAATCATGACCGCGCCAGAGGTTTGGGAGCGCACGCCCCCTGTTCGTTTTCGTGCCAATATCCCGACCACTTGGATTGCCTTGACCATCATTGAAGGTCGTAATCGCCAAGTCCGCCGTATGACCGCACATATTGGTTTCCCGACATTACGTTTGATTCGCCACTCTGTTGGTGAGATTGCTTTAGGCGATCTCCAACCAGGCGAATGGAAAGAAATCACGCTGAAATAGCGAAAAAGCATCATCGCAGCAGTAAAACGGCTCGATTAAGATTGGATCATGCCGTTTTACAATTCCGCTCTTGAATCCGTATCCTATCTTCTCTAGGCTGGCGTTCATTCTCTTCTGAACCTTGTTGGTGACAGGCGATTCATATTCACACCAATAAACGATATCGCTTACCGCACTGGGCACTGATCCTTATCAGCTTGGTGGTTTTTTCATGTCTGAATAAAGCCGTATTTGATGCCACTCAATGGATAAACACTGCCAGCAACGGGGCGCTTCGTGGGTCATCAAACGAAGCGACACAATGGCAATCGCTCTATCAGCGCACATTTCAATTAAGTCTTAACGACGCTCAAGCCAATATCGCAACCAGTGATAATCGCGATCCTTGTCATGTCGGCCAACAATCATTGCCACAACTCTCCACGAAAACCGATTGGCTTGCGCCTTTTATCGTCCTATGTTTATTACTGGCTTGGCGTGGTCGATTCGTCCACACGACTATCCGTCGTCTAACGCCAGCACCTCAACCAAAACGGCGACTGCATTTAACACACTGCGTCTTCCAAGAATAAAACGCGCTTAGGCCGCCCTTTTATTCATATTTATTTTTGGAGATTTTTTGTGTTAGAAAACCGACGTATTTACGATTTAGCCTGTCATATGACAAAGGCCACCATTAGGCGCAAGGCAAGTATGCTGATTGCCCTACTCGCGAGTGTACTATTTGCCGCCAGCGCCCTTGCGCAGACCACGGGGTGGATCAGCGATCATACTCATCCGCCGGACGAACTGCGCCTGATGTTGACAGGCGAAGCCGATGCAAACAATCAAACCCTGCAAGCGGTGCTTGATGTCAAACTGGCCGATAATTGGAAAACTTATTGGCGCAGCCCCGGTGAGGCAGGTATTGCACCAGAACTGGATTGGTCTGCATCCAACAATATCAAACAGATCGAATGGCACTGGCCTGTTCCACGCTATTTTAAGCAATTGGGCATTCAAACATTAGGCTATCAATCTCATGTCGCCTTCCCATTAACGATCACCTTAGAGCACGCCGATCAACCCGCGCAACTGAGTGCTCGTCTGCGTTTACCTTCCTGCACGGATATTTGCGTCATCACCGATTATCCCATCGAGATGACGATTGACCCTCGCGCATTGAAGATAGAACAAGAGGCGATGTTTCTCTTCAATCAAGGCTTAAGCCAAAGCCCACGCCCCAATAACGATGTTCACGTTTCAGCCAGCTATTGGGATGACGCACAACAGCAATTCATTGTTCAACTAATCAATAAAACCGCGTGGCAATCCCCACAAGTCTTAGTTGATGGTCACGATGTCGATAACGAGTTTTTTGGAAAACCTCGATTAATAACGGGTGGCGATAGTGAATCTTCCGCGGGCCATCTGCTCACGGCCATCTTCAATGTGAGTAATTGGAAAGGCCACGTTGATCTCAGTGGAAAATCGGTCGTCGTGACGGTCGCTGACACGACCTTTGCCACAGAGATAGCAACGCCTGTTGGAGCGACGCCGATTCAAACCAAGACCACCAGCATGATCGCGATGATCGCCTTCGCTCTGATTGGGGGTTTGATTCTCAATGTGATGCCGTGTGTGTTGCCTGTGCTGGGGTTAAAGCTCAACAGCATCGCGCTGCAATATGATGCTTCGGCACAACAGATCAGAGCGTCCTTTATCGCTTCGGCATTGGGGATCATAACGTCATTTGCCCTTCTTGCCGGTATGCTGACCGCACTCAAAATGGGTGGCGGCAGTGTTGGCTGGGGTATTCAATTCCAAAGTGTGCAATTTATTGTATTGATGTTGTCCGTCACCTTCATTTTTGCACTCAACTTACTGGGGTTATTTGAATTTCGCCTGCCATCGCGCCTCAATACATGGGCTGCACAGCAAGGAAAGCAGAGTTATCTAGGGCATTTTGTGCAAGGTATGTTTGCTACGTTACTCGCCACACCATGCAGCGCCCCTTTTCTTGGTACGGCAGTGGCTTACGCGCTAGGGGCAAGTATAGGCGAACTGTGGGTTATCTTTATTGCGCTTGGCATCGGTATGAATGCGCCGTGGCTACTGTTTGCCATCGCGCCCAAGCTGGTTCAATTTATGCCAAAACCGGGCGTGTGGATGAATCGAGTTAAGATAGGTTTTGGCTTGATGATGCTCGCCACCACCTACTGGCTCATCAGTTTACTATCGCCATTTTTTGGCGTAGGTGTCGTTTGGCTCGTTGGCCTCACCATCACATTATTCACCTTTATTTGGTTGGTAAAGCAGTATGGCCGCAAGGTGTTCATTCCTATTATCGCCACCTTTACCCTCGGCGGTGGAACGGTCTTGCTCATAGGTAGTTTGACCGCCGACCATTGGGCAACCCCGACTGTCGACGATTTAAACTGGCAAACGCTACGCAGCGACACCATTACCCAACTTACTGATCAAGGCAAAACCGTGTTTGTCGATGTGACCGCCGATTGGTGCATCACGTGTAAAGCCAATAAGATCGGCGTGATCTTACAAGACCCCGTCTATAGTGAATTACAAAAACCGAATATGGTGTTGATGAAAGGTGATTGGACAACACCAAACGACAACGTAACTCAATACTTACACAGTAATGGACGCTACGGCGTGCCGTTTAATATCGTTTATGGCCCCAATGCACCAAAAGGTATCCCATTACCCGTCATATTATCCGAGCAACACGTGATGGAAGCGATCAAGCAAGCGAGCAAATAGCATGAGCACACACAATAAAAAACCACGGTGGCGATACTGGCTAAGAGAGCTGTTTTTCGCCATCGTTATCATCGGGGTTGCTTCGTATGGCATGGATTTTTATCACAGCAATGACGCCCCCAAAGGCAAAGCGCCTGAGATTCAGGCATTCGATATCAACGGCGAGTTGGTTGACGTCAACGCGTTAAGCCAAGATGGCCAACCGGTGATTGTCTATTTCTGGGCGACATGGTGCGGGGCGTGTAAATGGGTCAGCCCAACGGTCGATTGGTTTGCAGAGGATCATCACGTCGTTACGGTCGCACTATCATCCGGAGATGATGCCCGCATCCAATCTTACCTGACGGCAAAGCAACACCAATTTCCGGTCATCAACGATCAGCAAGGCCATATTAGCCGAGAATGGGGGATCAGCGTCACCCCCACCATTGCTATCATCAAAAATGGCGACATTAAATACCTCACGGCCGGTGTGACTACTCCGTGGGGATTATGGTTACGTACGATCTTTGCTTAATGCCCAGCGGACGTGAGTACTGACTCACCCCATCGCGTTGAATACATTGCACCAAAAACAAAAAAACCACTTCGTTTGAAGTGGTTTTTTTCAATCAAGACTGATTTAATTACTCAGCTGATTTCTCTTTCGCTGCTGTCACGGCAATCGCTAACTCATCAAGTGATGCAGGGTTTGCAAGACTTGGAGCGTTAGTCAGTAGACATGAAGCCGCCGTCGTTTTAGGGAACGCGATAACATCACGGATGTTGTCTGTACCACATAGTAGCATCACTAGACGGTCTAGACCGAATGCAAGACCTGCGTGTGGTGGCGTACCAAATTTCAATGCGTCTAGTAGGAAGCCAAACTTCGCTTTTTGCTCGTCCGCTTCAATACCTAGAATGCTAAATACTGCCGATTGCATTTCTGCGTTATGAATACGTACTGAACCACCGCCCACTTCGTAGCCGTTAATAACCATATCGTAAGCATTTGAGTTTGCTGACGCAGGGTTCGCCGTTAGCTCTTCAGCCGTTAGGCCTAGAGGAGACGTGAATGGGTGGTGCATAGCATGCAGGTTGCCTTCGTCATCTTCTTCAAACATTGGGAAGTCAATAACCCATAGCGGTTTCCATGCTGCTTTATCAGTCAGCTCAAGGTCAGTACCTAGCTTCAGACGCAGTGCGCCCATCGCTTCAGTTACGATACGCTTGCTGTCTGCGCCGAATAGAATGATGTCGCCCGTTTCTGCTTGAGTGCGATCTAGGATTTGAGCAACCACTTCTTCGTTCAGGAACTTAGCCACTGGAGACTGTACGCCTTCAAAGCCAGCCGCACGATCGTTCACTTTCATCCATGCTAGGCCTTTCGCGCCGTAGATGCCAACAAAGTTAGTGTACTCGTCGATTTGCTTACGAGACAGTGCAGCACCGCCAGGAACGCGAATTACCGCTACGCGGCCTTTTTCGTCATTGGCAGGACCAGAGAACACTTTGAAGTCCACATCTTTCAGGATGTCAGCCACGTCTACAAGTTCAAGTGGGTTACGTAGATCGGGTTTATCAGAACCAAAACGACGCGCCGCTTCTTCAAATGACATGATTGGGAATTCACCCAGATCAACATTTAGAAGCTCTTGCCACATTTGACGAATCATCGCTTCTGTTTTTTCACGTACTTGCTCAGCAGACATGAAAGACGTTTCGATATCGATCTGAGTAAATTCAGGCTGACGGTCAGCACGTAGATCTTCATCACGGAAACATTTAACGATTTGGTAGTAACGGTCAAAACCAGACATCATCAGTAGCTGTTTGAATAGCTGTGGTGATTGAGGTAGCGCGTAGAAGCTGCCTTTGTGTACACGGCTTGGTACTAGGTAGTCACGAGCGCCTTCTGGCGTTGCTTTGGTTAGTACTGGCGTTTCGATGTCTAGGAAACCATTTTCATCAAGGAAACGACGAACAAAGCTTGACGCTTTTGCACGCAGTTTGATGCGATCGCTCATTTCTGGACGACGTAGATCTAAGTAGCGGTATTTTAGACGCTGCTCTTCAGAGTTCTTTTGGTTGAAGTCTAGAGGAAGCACATCAGAACGGTTAATGATTTCAAGACCTGACGCTAGGATCTCAACTTCACCCGTTGCCATACCTGCATTGATTTGGCTTTCAGGACGAGCGCGTACTTCACCAGTCAGTTTGATACAGAATTCATTGCGTAGTTGCTCTGCGACTTTGTAAGCATCAGCCATGTCTGGATCAACTACTACCTGAACGATACCTTCGCGATCGCGCATATCGATAAAAATAAGACCGCCCAAATCACGGCGACGGTTAACCCAGCCGCAAAGTTCTACAGTTTGTCCTGCAAGGGACTTGTTCAGGTGACCACAGTAATGGGTACGCATAATGAAATTCCCAATCTCTCTAATTTTGTTAATACCGTCTGTCGAGCATAAAAATATCGACAGAGCAAAGTTCCATTTATACGCTGAAAGCGATGGAAAATCGACTATTCAACATACAATTTATTGCGATTTACTGTCTATTGGTGCTTTTTAAACCAGCTAAGGGGCAAAATGGCATCAATGACAAAAATTGGCGCTGATTATAACCCCAAGTTACCTTTATATGCGAGCGTCAGTGCGCATCTCAACCCATTGGATATCGTGGTCTGCTAGTGATTTTAGTAAAAGTTTCGTAAAGTATCGGGAATGGACAATTGGCAAGCGAGATTATGACGTCATTACCGATTCGCCTTGGGCTCACCATGTGGTCACATAATCAGTGGCAACAAGGTTTTTATGGTTCAAGCACCAAGCCCGCCGAGCGGCTAGAAAAGTACACGCAGGTATTTCATACCGTAGAAGGCAATACCACTTTCTACGCCACGCCCAGCCCCCAGACTGTGCGCAATTGGCATGCCGCCAGCCATGATGATTTCAAGTTTACCTTCAAACTGCCTCAAGCCATTACGCACCAACAGATGCTGAAAGGCTGCCAAGCACAGCTCAAAGACTTCATGCAAGTCATGTCCCCGCTGCATGAGCGTATCGGACAGTGGACAATTCAACTGCCTGCCGCGTTCACGCCGGCAGATTTGCCGACTCTCCAAAAATTTTGCGCCTTGTTTCCGCCCAACTTTCCACTGGGTGTTGAAGTGCGTCACCTCGGTTTTTTCGCCAAAAATGACGATGAGAAACGCTTAAATCAGTGGTTAATCGAGAGCGGAATCGATCGCATTATTATGGACAGCCGCCCCGTCTTCTCAGCAGAACCGATAAACGACGTGATTATCGACGCGCAAAAGAAAAAACCACGAGTGCCCGTCCACGCAATTTCGACCGCCAATCATCCGATGATCCGTTTCATTGGCCATCCTGAACTCGACGCCAACATGGCGCTATTCAAGCCTTGGCTTGCGAAATTACCAGAGTGGATACGACAAGGAAAGCAGCCCTATTTAATGGTCCACACGCCCGATAACGTCTTGGCGCCGGAGCTGGCTCTAGCGCTCTATCAACAATTGCAAAGTCATATTGCCCTACCCGACATCGCCGCCTTTCCAGCCTTGTCATCCAAGAATGATGACAACCAACTGACGATGTTTTAAGGGCCTTTTTTACAAGCAATAACGCAATACATGACAGAAGCGTGAAATTTTCATAAAATACGCGCCCTTTTCCATGCTAGTCGCAATAGCGCGAGATAACTTATGAACCCTAAGAGCAATTCGGATACCATTTTTTCGGCTCCTATCGATAAAATCGGTGACTTCACGTTTGATGAGCGTGTCGCGGAAGTCTTCCCTGATATGATTCAGCGCTCGGTTCCGGGTTATAGCAATATTATCTCCGCGATTGGCATGCTGGCTGAACGCTTTGCAAAACCACACAGTAATGTCTATGACTTGGGCTGCTCATTAGGCGCGGCTACGCTCTCTATGCGTCGTCATATTCAGCAAGAAGGCTGTAAGATCATTGGGGTTGATAACTCCTCTGCGATGGTAGAGCGCTGTAAGCTACACGTAAATGCCTACCGCAGTGATACGCCTGTCGAGATCGTCGAAGCGGATATTCGTCATATCGAGATTAAAGACGCGTCAGTGGTGGTGCTAAACTTCACGCTGCAATTTCTATCGCCGGCCGATCGTTACACACTACTCGAAAAGATATACGCGGGTTTACGCCCGGGTGGCATTTTAATTCTGTCCGAGAAGTATGTGTTCGAAGATGCCGTTGCCAATGAACTGCTGATCGACCTGCACCATGACTTTAAGCGTGCCAATGGTTACAGCGAACTTGAAATCAGCCAAAAACGCAGTGCGATTGAAAATGTAATGCGTCCTGATTCAAAAAGAGAACACAAAGAACGCTTTGCCGAGATTGGCTTTACTAGCTTTGATGTTTGGTTCCAGTGCTTTAATTTTGGTTCAATGTTCGCCATCAAATAATAAGCAACGAGAAACTCTGCGCCTTTGGCCTTTGTGTCATATTTCTATTTTATTTACTCAGTGAAAACCTATGTTTAATTTTGCCAATTTTTACCAACTCATCGCCCAAGATACGCGCCTGCAACCTTGGCTGAATGTTTTGCCACAACAACTGACCGATTGGCAGAATGCCGAGCATGGCGATTTTGACCGCTGGCTACGTGCACTGAATAAAATTCCGGCAGGAACGCCAGACAATATCGATATCACCGAGTCGGTGACGATAACGAATAACGAGCCGATGCACCCGGGCGAGCTGAAAAAGCTTGAGAACTTACTGCGTACTTTCCATCCGTGGCGCAAAGGCCCATACCACGTACACGGCATTCATATTGATACCGAATGGCGTAGCGACTGGAAATGGGACCGCGTATTACCGCATATCAGCCCACTAAAGGACCGTAACGTTCTAGATGTTGGCTGTGGTAACGGCTACCACATGTGGCGCATGCTTGGCGCTGGCGCGCGTATGTGTGTGGGGATTGACCCTTCACACCTCTTCCTGATTCAATTTGAAGCCATTCGTAAAATGATGGGCGATGACCAGCGTGCACATCTTCTCCCGCTAGGCATTGAACAACTGCCTAAGCTAGAAGCATTTGATACGGTGTTTAGCATGGGTGTGCTTTACCACCGCCGCTCTCCACTTGATCACCTGATCCAACTGAAAGACCAACTGGTCTCAGGTGGTGAATTGGTACTGGAAACCTTAGTGATTGAAGGTGATGAAACCTCGGTGTTAGTGCCATTTGACCGTTATGCACAAATGCGCAATGTTTACTTCTTCCCTTCCGCCAAAGCACTGAAAGTATGGCTAGAACAAGTGGGCTTTATCGATGTGCGCATTGTTGATGAGAACGTAACGTCGGTTGGTGAACAACGCACCACAGACTGGATGACGCATAATTCCCTCCCAGATTACCTTGATCCTAACGATTCAAGTAAAACGGTAGAAGGCCATCCAGCCCCTCGTCGTGCGGTACTTGTAGCAACTAAGCCATAGATTTATTAAGAAAAAATGTCTAAACGCTACCAATTATTGACATAGATTTAACTCAGAATAGATCTCATGTAAGTAACCTTAGACAAAATTAAATAAGGATGCATAATGCGTCCTTATTTTTTGATTTTTCTACTGTTACATTCTCTTCTCATAAGAACTTTTTGAACTAGGTCTATGAGATTTCCCAAACCTTAAGCTAAAATCAAATTGTTAATTAACTCATATCATTATCGGTAAGTACGACAAGCCAAAACCACTTGCTGATATAAAACAGACTATACGCAGGCGTTTTAATGTTCATCCGTATCACTCCAGTTATCGCTGTCACACTGCTGTCGGGCTGCTCTTTAATGAAAGTCGAGCAAAACCACCAGCAAACCCTCTCGACCCTTCAAAATATCGATACGAACCTTAGTGCTCAAATTGACTCTCTTAATCTTCATCTAGAGCAGCAATCTGCACAGATTGTGACACTAGAAGAAAAATTGATTCAACTGCAAGAGCGCTCGTTCCAACTTCAAGAAACCACGTTAACCAAAATTGAAGACTATCAAAGCACGCCTCCTGCGCCGGTTGTGATGGCCTCACCAGCGCCGGCACCAACGAATCCCGTTCACGGTGTGACGTTGGGCGAAATTGAGCAAGTGACGATTGATTCAATCAAGCAAACGTTTGATGCGCGTGTCGATACCGGTGCGGCAACCTCGTCATTGAATGCCGTCGACATCGAACAATTTGAACGTAACGGAAAAAAATGGGTGCGCTTCCATTTGTCTGATGAACAAACGCCAATGGATGACAACAATTGGATTGAAGCCCCTGTCTTAAAGTTTGTTAAAATTCGTCAATCTACTAACGAAGAAGTTGAACGCCGAGCAGTGGTTGAACTTTGGGTCAAAGTGGGAAAAATCCATGAAAAAGCACAATTTACATTGGCAGACCGCTCGCAGATGAGCCATCCTGTATTGCTTGGACGTGAATTTATTAAAGATATCGCGGTGGTGGACGTAAGTAAGAAATACGTTCAGTCTGAGGAAAAATAACCCATTTAAGGCCTTTTATGACTTCAAAAGTCCCTTTTTACATTTTTGTAAGCTTACTTGTGATTGCAGGTACTGCACTCAGCATTTTCAGACACCAAAGCTACGGCGTGCCGTGGACTCCAGGTGAAACTCGCCAAGTCTGGGATATTGAAGCCCGTGTGCAGTTTGATGCTGAAAACAAACCTGTAAAAGCGTCACTCGCTGTACCTGACACTCAAACCGGCTTTACGTTGGTGAGTGAATCTTCCTCTTCGCCAGGCTATGGCGTGGCTTACGTGACTTCTGAAAACGGCCGCCGTGCAGAATGGTCGGTTCGTCAAGCAAGCGGGCCTGAAACGATCTATTACAAAGCTCAGTTCTTGGTTGACCCTCAAGCCAAAGTTGCTTCTATAGAACCAAGTGGTGAAATTCAAGCCCCTACGTTTGATGGCCCGGTTGAAGCTGCGGCGATTGCCCTGATCGAACGCGCCAACAAACGCTCAGCAGACAATGTGACTTTTACCCGCGAGCTGATCAAGCAACTCAACGACAGCGACAGCCAAAATGCGGCTTTGATCCTCAACAAAATGTCTAAAGTTGAAGCGGTCGATAAGATTTTAGCGTTCAGCAAGATTCCAGGTAAAATTGTCGGCGTGATTGAGCTGGAAGACGGCCGTCGTCGTCAAACCATTCAGCACATGAACCAAGTCTGGGATGGCCAGCATTGGTTGCTTTTCAATCCTGAAACATCCGACCAAGCGATCTCTCCAAATATTTTGGTCTGGGATGAATCCAATGTTTCACTGCTCGATTTAGTCGGCGGTCAAAACAGCCAAGTGCATTTTTCTATGATTGCTCAGGAGGTCTCTCCTCAACAAGCAACTGCCGATAAAGTGCAAGCGGACGGCCTACTCAACCTCTCTATCCATAGTTTGCCGCTCGAAGAGCAAGCGATGTTTAAAACCATCATGCTGATCCCAATTGGTGCGCTAATTGTCGTCTTCTTGCGTGTGATCATTGGTTTGAAAACCTCAGGCACATTCATGCCTGTCCTCATCGCGGTTGCCTTCGTGCAGACCCAGCTTGTGACCGGTATTGTCGGTTTCCTTTTGATTGTCGGTACGGGTTTGGTTATCCGTAGTTACCTCTCAAGGCTTAACCTACTGCTGGTGGCCCGGATCTCTGCGGTGATCATCACCGTAATCATGATTATTTCCGTATTTACCGTCGTGGCCTTTAAAGTCGGCCTAACCGAGGGTCTATCGATTACGTTCTTCCCTATGATCATCTTGTCATGGACGATCGAACGTATGTCGATTCTATGGGAAGAAGAAGGTCCGAAAGAAGTGGTACTGCAAGGTGGCGGCTCATTGATGACTGCGGTACTTGTTTACCTCGCGATGACCAACTCGTATGTTCAGCATCTAACCTTTAACTTTATTGGTCTGCAACTGTTGGTACTGGCTTGTATTCTATTGCTCGGTACGTACACCGGTTACCGCCTCACGGAATTGCGTCGTTTTAAACCTTTAGTTGAGGATTAAGCTTATGTTTCTTTCTCGCTTAGTAGAACGCTATACCTCGCCATATAGATTGCGCCATAAAGGGATCATGGGGATGAACCAACGTAACCACAGTTACATTGGTCGTTACAATGATCGCTCTAAATACCCTTTGGTCGATGATAAGCTAAAAACAAAGATCATCGCGGAAGAGGCTGGCGCAACGGTACCAAAACTGATCGGTGTTATTCGCCACCAAGCGGATGTCGGCAAGATTCATAACATGGTCAAAGAATGGCCAGGTTTTGTTATCAAACCCGCACAAGGCAGCGGTGGTAAAGGTATTTTGGTGGTGATCTCTCATAAGGATGGGGTTTACACCAAGCCATCTGGAGCAACCATCAACCAAGAAGATGTGGAACGTCATATCAGTAACGCATTGGCTGGTTTATTCTCACTAGGCGGCAAGAATGATGTCGCCGTGGTTGAGAACCTGATTAAATTCGATGACTGCTTCGACGGCTTCAGTTATGAAGGCGTGCCGGATGTGCGCATTATCGTCTTTAAAGGCTACCCGGTCATGGCGATGATGCGTTGTTCTACCTCAGCCTCTGATGGTAAAGCGAACTTGCACCAAGGCGCAGTCGGGGTTGGGCTTGATATTGCGACAGGCCGAGCCATTCGTGCTGTACAATTTGATCGGCCGATCAAACTGCACCCGGACACCGATAAAGATTTAATGACTTTGCAAGTGCCTCACTGGGAAAAGTTACTTGTGCTGGCTTCCAGCGCTTGGGAAATGACTGGACTCGGCTACATGGGAACTGACATGGTGCTCGATAAAGAAGAAGGACCGATGGTATTGGAATTGAATGCTCGCCCTGGCTTAGCAATTCAAATTGCCAATGGTGCGGGTTTATTACCTCGCCTTCGCCACATTGAAGCCCTTGGTATGCCTGCTGACTATCCTAAGCCAGAAGAGCGAGTCGCTTACGCCGTTAAACATTTCGCGACACCACTTTGATCGTGATGTAACTAAGTGTTGTTGATATTTTAAAGCTGCCTTTCGGCAGCTTTTTTATCGCCCTCTCCAACCGTTCCTTCCCAGCTCGAGACAAAAAAGGCTACCCTCAGGTAGCCTTTCAATATCCGAATATTCAGTAACAGATTGGAAAATTACAACTCTTCAATCAACTGCTGAACATCACTCTTCGGCTTCTCTGTTTGGCCGAAACCACGCAAGCCTACTACGTGAACATGTTCGTGGTCTTTGAACACTTTACGTACCAGTTTGTAGGTCGTGCCTTTTTCTGGGCTAATGTTCTCTGGAGCGGCGATCAGAAGCTGCATATCCAGACGGTCACACAACTCAAACAAGGTCGAGATAGACTTGGTATCCAGACGCGCGGCTTCATCAAGGAACAACAAGCGACATGGAATGATGTCTTTACTGCGCAGACGACGAGACTCTTCTTCCCAGCTCTGAACAACCATCAATAGGATAGACTGACCAGTACCAATCGCCTCACCCGTTGACAATGCGCCTGATTCTGCTTGTAACCAACCATCAGAACCACGACAAACTTCAACGCTGAGTTCGAGGTAGTTACGGTAATCAAGCAGTTCTTCTCCAAGAATCTGAGGCGAACGCTGACCCATATCAATATGCGGGTTCACTCGCTGGAACAGTTTTGCCATAGCTTCAGAGAAGGTAAAGCGTGGGCTCTCAAACAAGTCTTTGTGTTGCTCTTGTTGCGTTGCCAAGCCATTCAGTAATACTTCATGACTTTCACGAATCTTCACATTCAAACGCACACCTTGTACTTGACCAAAGGCAATGTTAGACAAGCCTTGGTTCAGCATACGGATGCGGTTCTGTTCACGTTGGATCGTTTTCTTAATGATGCTCGCCACAGAATCCGAACTGATCGCCAGACGGTTTTCACGTTGAGTCAGCTCTTCGGTTAGACGAGCCAATTCAACTTCCATCTCTTCAATGGCTTCTACCGGGTCATCCGTACGAATGATGTCTTGACGAATACGCTCGCGCAGATGCTGATAAACCGCGATGTAGAACAATACTTTGCGTTCTGGGTAAGCCGTATCTTCAGACAAACGCAGTGAATCGCGCAAGTCATCGTTATCCGATACCGCCAGACGCAATGCACCCAACGACTTATCTGACATAGAGCGTAGCTCAGATGCCGACATGTAGGCCAGTTCACGCTTGTGTAGGCGACGCTCAACATCATTCGCACGAGCAAGACGTAGCACTGAACACCAACCGGCTTTCGCTAACACCACGAAGGTACGCAGCTCAGAGTATTCCTTCTGCACTTTCTTCATGCGCTTCGCCAGCGTCTTCATCTCAAGCTCTGTCGAGGTGATCGTACGCTCATGCTCGCTCTTACGGCTACGAGAAACGTGCAGACGCTCTTGCAGTTCATCACGACGACGCTGTGCACGTTCTGCTGCACCTTCATCGGCTGTCACACCAAATTCTTGCAGCTCTAGTTTAAATTCTTGTACCGTTTCTTGTTTCGCATGGTGCGAACTCTTCAGTGATGCCAACACTTGGTTGTACTGGTTCATCTGCTCGCGAGTTTGCTTAAGCTCATCACGGCTGCGTGTACGCATACGTTCAGCATCAACCAACTTCGCTTTTAGCTGTTCACTCAGTTCACTGCTCTTGCTTAATAGTGCCACCGAATCGGAGTAAGCGAAGTAATGGCGACGTTCAACCAAATCTGACAACGCAAAAATTTGGGTTTTCAGCGTTTGTAGCTGACGATCCGCCGCTTGGTAATCGGCTTCTAATGCATCAAATTGCTCAGGGTCGATATCCAGTGCACTAATAACGCTTTCCAATTCCGCCACTGATTTAGCATGCAGCGTTAAGAAGCCTTTTGCTTGTGATACTTGAGCCAACTTATCTTCTAGTTCAGCAAAACGCGCTTCTAGCGTTTCATCTTCGATAAAGCGCATGATGGGTGCGAGCTTATCCAACAATGAGATCGCTTGCTTACTGGCCATCAACTGGCTGCGTTGTTGCTGTTCTTTGCTGTCGAGTTCAGACACAATGCGCGCCGCTTGACTGCGTTTTTCACGTACTGCCAGCAGTGTTTGTTCCGGGTCTGCTAGGAACGCAACCTGAATGTGCTTCGCGACAAAGTTGTTGAATGCTTGGTAAAGGCGCTGAAGCTTTTGCGAATCAAACGCCGCTTTAGCGTGGTTCTCAACCACTTCTTCACGCTCTGCGCGCAATAGTTCCAAACGTTGTTCACGCGCCGCGCGACCAAACAATGGAATTTCAGGCAAGCGAGAGTAACGCAGTTGACGCTCGTTAAGACGCACACATACCGCGCCTTCCAGCTCTTCTGCATCAAATGAGCTGTCATCAAACGCGTCGATATCACCTTCAATGATGTACAAGTCTTCTGGACAATCATCCAACTCAACCAGCTTTTCTTCGATACCTGATAAATCAGAGACCACGATAGCATGACGTGCCGGACCGTACATCGCACTGAAATAAGGCGCATCACTCAAGGTAATGTCATCATAAATTTCAGACAGCAGTACGCCACCCAGCGTATCCGCTAGGCCTTTAACACGAGGGTCGTTTGAACCACCTGGCGACGCCAAACGCTCAATTTCACTGTCTAGGAAGGCGCGACGTTCAGCCAGTTTGTCTTTCGCAATCGACTGCTGCTTTTCTTCCTCAAGCACCAATTGCATTTGCGTCATGACCGCTTGACTGTCTTCAAGCTCTGCACCACTTTGCTCTTTTAAACTTTCAAGGGCATCGTTTGCTGCAATCCACGTTGGAGCGCTTGCTTCCAGTTTATTGATGTCAGCTAGGGCATCTTGCTCAGTGCGACGTTGCTCACTGCGTTGTTCACGCAATTCATCTTGTGCAAATTCTAACGATTCAATCTGTACCGCGTGACGCTCACGCTCTTGTTCAAAACTTATCTCATCAACCAACTCAACATTGTGTTGCTTTTGATAGTCTTGACCAAGCTCACGAGCTTGGCGCTGCTGCACTAAGCTGCGTTCTAAATCGCGATGTTGAGCACGCCATTGGGCTTCATTCTCACTCACCTGTTTAGCTTCACGAGCTTGAACGATCACTTGCTTTGCTTGTTCAGCCGCCTCTTCACGTGCGACCTCACCACGCACACTGCGAACGAGGCGCAGTGCCGTCTCAAACTGCTTTGCCGCCGCCGATGACATATCCAATTTATGCTTTAGAGCCAACAGCGTAGTGGTGTTGTCTGTTTCACGATGTTTGAGCTGCGAAACCAAGGCTTGCGCCGTTTCTGCGGTCAGCGAGTCATCCGACAACAATTGTTGTGCTTTGCCTAACGCTTCCACCGCTTGTTGATATTGCAACGCACGCGTTTGCTGCATATCCAACGCTTGTTGGTAATCGGCCAACTGCGTTTTCAAGCTATCCACTTCTTCTTCAGCAACCGTCGCCTGCTCTTCAGACATCAGCACGCGCTCTTGCGCTTCTTCCACGACCATCGCTTGCTCTTCAAGACGCTCACTCAGCTCTTCAAGATCTTCTTGGTAACGGGCGATTTTTTCTTGCTGACGCAGAGCATTTTGAACCAATTGCAGGTGATCAGATGCCGCTTGATGGTCTTGCTCAAGTGCCGCTTCGCCTTCAATCAATAATTCCAGCTCTTCTTGCACTCGATTAAGCAGGTTATTTTGCTCAATCAGGCTTTGGCGTGAACCAAATAGCTCGCCACGCAATGACATGGTTTGTTCAATTTTATTACGACGCTCATTGGCATGGCGCATGTAATCGGCCGCCACGTAGTTGGTCGATTCAGTAATCAAATGTTTGAACAAGTCACGGTCAGCTTGAGTCGTTTTGATCGCTTCTAGCGTCATGCGGTTTTCACGCAGCGCTGATTCCATATCTTGGAACGCTTTCTTCACGCCGCCATTTTGTGGCAGCAAGTAATCACGTAGCGAGCGGGTAATCGCACTTGAAATACCACCGTACAGTGATGCTTCAATCAAACGATAGAACTTTGAGCGGTCAGAAGAGTTACGCAGTTTCTTCGGAATAACGCCGTACTCAAACATCTGAGCATGGTAATCGACAATCGATGGGAATGCTTTAAATTGCACACCTTCGTATTGCGCTACGCTGTCTTTCACTTCGTTAATTTGACGTACACGAGCTTGCGTTTCTGACACGCTTTCAATCAATAGATCCGTTGGTTTCACGTGGCTTGGTAAGCCTTGAATCACAAACGGTTTGATATCGACTTTTTTATCGCGACCCGCGACTTGCTGCAACTTAACCGCAAACAATAGACGTTGATTACGCGAGTTAACCACATCCAACGCCGCATAACAGGCGCCCGGCTGCAATTTACCGTAAAGGCCTTTGTCGCGTGATGCTTGGTTGCTGCCCGCTTCGGTGGTGTTGCGGAAATGCAGCAGCGATTGGTCAGGAATAAGCGCTGTAATAAATGCCGCCATCGTGGTCGACTTACCCGCACCGTTACCACCCGATAGCGTCGTAACCAAACCATCGATATCAAAAGTACGAGCAAAGAAGCCGTTCCAGTTGATCATGGTTAGTGATTGGTATTTACCGCGTTGAATCATGCTTCACCCTCTAATTCTTCTTGTTCTTGGTGATCATCGTCATTCAGCAAACTGCCTTGACTTGGTTCTTTGGTGTGAATAACCGCTTCACCATCGCGGATAAGACGCAGTTGCGCTTCACGCACATCATCGCCCACGCGAACATCCGCACCAAAGCGGAATACCGCTTCACTAATACGGAATTTACCGGTTTCACCGATATTGATGATCATGCCAAGGCGACGCAGGCGACGTAATGAGGTACGCACTTTATCAAACAGCTTTTCTTTATCCAGATCAGAGCCATTTGCGCGGTTAGTCACCAACTTCATTAACTTATTTTCATCGGTTAATTGCAGTAACTCTTCGTACAACTCTTGATTGGTAAAGATCCCTTCGTGCGCTAAACGCTCAGGGCTAAGGTAAAGGAAACACAGAACCTTACCTACCAACATGTCCAGCTCAGAAAGCACACTGCGGCTGATCAACGACGTTGAACGAGGACGCAAGTAAAAGAAGCCTTCCGGCGCTTTCACTAATTCAGTGTTGTAGCGCTGATAAAACAACGCTAAATCGGTCTCAAAATCAGACAACAGCGCATGGTTATCTAAGTCTTCACTTGAGATATGACGCCCAGCTCGCAGCACGCTATCAAGCGCAGGAAACAGGGGATTAGAAATTGCTTTTGTCAGTTTTTCTGACATGTATTCATTAGTATCGGTCGATGACATTTGCTTGTACCTTTGCACCAAATTCGTTGATCGCTTGCCAGTCTGGCTGAACCGCTTGGTAATCCGCTTCGGAGTAACCCATTCTGACGGCTTGGTCGACAACAATTCGGGCTAAATCAAAATGATGAGTGCGTGGATGCAGGGCTAGGTAATCGCGCAATACGATCCCTAAATCAATCGGAGCGCCTTGCTCTTTATGCGCTCTAAGCATCTCGCCAATGCGCTCTGACAGCTCATCATTGACTTGTTGAAACTCTTCGTATTCTACTTCTAATGGCACTTGACCTGTCACTTCATCGTCACGTAACACAAGGGCTTCATCACGTAAGTCGCTCAAACGCTCAGCGTCGGCATAGGTTAAGAACCAAGGCATATCGAAGTAGTCTTTCATGGATTGACGCAGACGCGTGCTAAACGCACGGTTCTTATCCATATCAATCGCAGTACGGATAAACTTGTGTACGTGACGGTCATAACCAATCCACAAATCGATCGCTTGCTGACCCCAGCGGGTAATGCGGTCAAGCTTCATCTGAAGGCCAAATAAGGTCTCTTCGACAAACTCAAGCTCTTCATCACCGTAGATGATTTCTTGGATATCCAAGATCTGCGTTTGCAGCTCATCACCGGCCGCTTGTAAGGTATCTTGCAGTTCACGTAGCGTGGTTGACGTTTCAGACAGCAACGCTTCACAGTTATTGATCGCTTCGCGCCAATCTTTGTTCAGCAACTCTGCAATTTGCAGTTTCACTGATTGTTGCTGCTCATCCATCACACGCTGGTTGAGGTCGATCTGGTCAAAAATTTCGCCTACGGAGTATTTCAATACGCCATACACGTTTTTCTTCCAGTGACCCGGCGTTCCGCCTTTTTGCGCCGCTTCAATCGCTTTCGCCATTTCATCGGCCACCATCGATAATTGAATCGATAATTTCAGGCGGGAGAACTCACGGTGACGAACGTAATAATCCGTAATACCGATCGCCAAAGGTGACAAACGATAAATACTGACGCCATCATTCACTTCACTAGTAAAACGGCTAATTAGGCGCTGCTTAACCATTTCGTTAATCGCGTTATTCGCACGAAATGCCGACGCTTCACCGGTATCTTCAAATAATCGAGTGACGATAATGAACGCATCATGGAGCTCACCTTCACCCAATTCTTCATCAAACCTTTCATTACTCAATACTGAGATTGCGATAAGAAACGCTAATCTTTCGCTGCTTAGGTTCAATGAGAAATCGTGCTGCTTCACCCAGCCGACTAATTCGTCGATCGGCTGCTCAGCAACATTGAGAGTCATCTCACTCATTGTTCTTCCTGTTTATCTTTTTTCTTCGCCCATACGTGTATGTATCGGCCTAATGAGAGGTAAGGCTCTTGTCGACAGAATTTTTCTTCTAACGCCAACACATCTTCATACTGGAATTCGCCCATGTTTTTACGATTACCAATGTAATCACTAAAACAGCGAATGCCCGATTTACCACAGATTTCAAAACCCGCCTCTTCGATCCATTGATAGACCTCTTCAGGAATTAAGCCTTTCTGCGGTTGAAGTTTAAACCGTTTGCGGTGTGGCATGCCATCAAGGACATGCGGAATGTTGCCACACACAGCATTTTTATAAACCAAACCGTGGTGGTTGTAGAACATCACCGATGCGATGCCCTCTGGTTTTACTTGCTCAAGCACCGTCTTCAATGCAGATTTAGGATCAACTAACCATTCCATTACCGCATGGAACATCACCAAATCTACCTGAGCATCCATATGCTGAGCAATCTCCTGTACCGGAGAATGAATGAGTCGATAGTGGTCAAGTAGACCGTTACGTTCTATTTCTTGTTTTGCAATCTGCAACATCTCAGAAGATAGATCACACAGCGCTACTTGATGTCCGAGTTGGGCAATCTTTTGCGACATTTGCGCAAGTCCGCCACCGGCATCGAGCACTTGAATAGTTTGCGAATCAGCGCCTAATTTGGCGAGAGCTTGTTCAAGATCTTGCCAGACAATGACTTGACGAATTTCGCCTTTGTCAGAGCCGTATATGTTTTTTGCAAATTTGTGGGCAATATCGTCGAAATTACGGTCTTCAGTCACAGCAGCTTGAGTTATCATGTCCAATCGTGCTGCTATTCTGTCACAAGAAGGGCAGATATAAAGAGGGATTCTCTTAAATTATAACCAACTGGTGTTTTTTCGGACTATTTAAGTATGTTTGAGCTGAAAAAAGTCGTCTCATCTTTGCTCATGCCTTTACCAGCGATGCTGATCATTGGCTTTATTGGCTTAATGTTGATCATGTTTACAAGAAAGCAGAAAACAGGCTGCTTTGTTGTGCTCTTTTCTTTTATCGGAATATTTTTAATTTCATTCCAACCTACTGCTTCTCGCCTATTGATGCCGATTGAGCGTCAATACAGCGGTTTTTTACCCGTCGATAAGTCGATTGATTACGTCATGGTACTTGGCAGTGGGCATGTGGTGGATGATTCCATTCCGCCGACCTCTGAACTGAGTCGCACCGCATTAATGCGCTTGGCCGAAGGGATCCGCATTCTGCGCATCTACCCGGGATCAAAGCTCATTTTGTCCGGTTATGCTGGCGGTTCTGAAGTCAGCAATGCGCGTATGATGGCGAAAGTAGCGCTTGCGCTTGGGGTATCAAAATCCGATATCATCCTGCTGGAAACCGCGAAAGATACGTGGGAAGAAGCCCGCCAAGCCGCCGCTTTTGTCAAACGCAAAGAAGTGGTGTTGGTGACATCGGCCAGCCATATGCAACGCGCACTCAATGAATTTCATTCTGCAGGGTTAACCCCCTACCCGGCGCCAACCAATTATCTTGCGCAAAATGAAGTGCATCAAGCGTGGAATAAATACACGCCAAAAGCGGTTTATTTAGAACAAACTGAGCGCTATTGGCACGAGACTCTCGGTCGTATTTGGCAAAGCTTGCGAAATTGGGCGTCAGATTATGAAGAAACCAGCGTCGAAGCATCGCAGAGTAATCTGTAATTCTTTGCCGCCGTGCTGTGTTGATGCTGTGTTGATAAAGAAAAGTAGATAAAGAAAAACCGAAGCCTAGGCTTCGGTTTTTTTATTATTGAACGGTATCATCGCGGGTTAATCACCCGCGAACATATAACCTTCACCATGAACAGTCACAAAGATTTGAGGGTTCTTTGGATCAAACTCCATCTTAGCGCGCATACGACGAATCAGTACATCAATGGTACGATCGTTAGGTGCATCCACTCGATGGCTGATCATATTCAAAATACGCTCACGGCTAAGCACTTGGTTCGGGTACGTTGAAAGCGCGACTAGAAGCTCGTATTCCGCTTTAGTCAGTTTTACTGGCTCACCGTTACGGCTAAGCGCACGACGCTGGACATCAAACATCCACTCGCCAAAACGAACTAAATTCGTGTCGTTTTTCTGATCAACAACACTGCCAGCATTACGTGCAGACGAAATGCGCCACAGTAGATTTTTTACACGTACCAACAGTTCGCGCAGTTCAAACGGTTTTGTTACGTAGTCGTCGGCACCCATTTCTAAGCCAACGATTTTATCAATGCTATCCGTGCGTCCTGTTACCAGGATAATTCCAATGTCAGATTGACTGCGTAGTTCACGCGTTAACATCAAACCATCTTCACCAGGAAGATTGATGTCTAGCATGACTAAATCAATCGCATGATTTTGTAGTGTGTCACGCATCTGCTCGCCGCTTTCTGCTTCGCTGACTGTATAACCTTCATTTTGAAAGTAGCCAACAAGCTTACTGCGAGTTACTGCGTCATCTTCTACAACTAATACGTGATAGCTCATCTAAACCACTTATTTTACATTGGGAATTGTATTCCAGTGTATTCTATTCATAAATCGTCATATTTCTAGTATTTGTTACATTAAAATCAAGAAAGATGATTTTTTATTGATTCAAAACAAAACCAGCTCATCCGTTAACATTTTGCCATTTATCGACGCATTTTACTTTATTGTGTGTTATCCCTATTCATCTTTCTTCGCTAGAATAAGAACAGCATAAAAATAGGAGCATTGTTTGATGCAAGAGTTGAAAGCGTTTAACGAAAAGCGTTCAGAAATTTACTGGTGGTTCTCTAGCTTATTTGCCAAAGAGCTTACTGTGGCAGATTTAGAACAATATCAAAGCCCTGAGATTCGCAGCTTTTTAAGTGGTCTTGGTGAAAACCCGAGCCTTAAACCCGCCATTGACCGTGTCGTCGATGCACTGAATCGCCAAATTGACCGTGAAGATGGTCAATTAGAGTTGTCAGCAGATTTTTGTGATTTGTTTTTGAAATCCGACAAAGAGTCTGCTTTGCCTTACGCGTCAATGTACATTGGTACGACTGGCTTACTTCACGATAAGCCGGCGAACGAGATGGACGCATTGCTGGAAAAACACAGCGTTGCGGTTGAGAAAGGTCTAAACGAACCTGCTGATCATATCGCGATCGAGCTGGACTTGTTAGGCAACCTCATCATTCGTTCAAACGAGCTAGAGCAAGAGCCACACTTTGAAGCGGCACTCGCAGAGCAAGAAGCGTTTATCCGTCAGCACATTTTAAGCTGGGGTCCTAAGTTTTCAGCTAAATGCCAAACGCTCGATAAGTTTGGTTTTTACTCTGCGGTAGTCTCGCTACTGGTGGCATTTTTAGAACTGGATTGCCAATACCTGAAAGGCGAATAAGCCGAATACATCAATAACCGGATGGGGGATTCGATTTTTATTTGCCCCCAGACGAGATGCGGTCTAAAATCGACAACGCAAACGATAAAAATTAATGAATTAAATACAAACCGCTGCCATTAAGTAAGCGGTTTTTGTGTTTTTAATACTTTCTGCCAAATTATTCTGATATGTGAATACCGCGGTGGCAGCTATAGATAGGACAACCCCTTATGGCCACTATTAAAGATGTTGCGCGCCTTGCCGGCGTATCAACCACAACTGTGTCACACGTGATCAACAAAACTCGTTTTGTTGCAGAGACAACGCAAGAACGCGTGAACGCAGCAGTGAAAGAGCTAAACTATGCACCCAGTGCGGTTGCTCGTAGCCTAAAATGCAATACCACTCGTACTATCGGTATGCTAGTCACTCAATCAACCAACCTATTCTTCTCTGAAGTTATCGACGGCGTTGAAAGCTACTGTTACCGTCAAGGTTACACCTTGATTCTATGTAATACTGGCGGTATCTACGAAAAACAACGCGACTATATTCGTATGTTGGCGGAAAAACGTGTAGATGGCATTTTGGTGATGTGTTCTGACCTTACGGAAGAATTGAGCGAAATGCTGAACAATCACAAAGACATTCCTAAAGTCGTGATGGATTGGGGCCCAGAAACATCTCAGGCTGACAACATCATCGACAACTCGGAAGAAGGTGGCTACCTAGCAACTAAGTTCCTGATTGATCACGGTCATAAAGACATCGCTTGTTTAAGTGGTCACTTTGAAAAAGCGGTTTGCCAAGAGCGTATTTTGGGCTTTAAACGCGCGATGAACCAAGCTCAACTTGCCGTTAATGAAGATTGGATTCTTGAAGGTAACTTTGAATGTGATACCGCGGTACTTGCTGCCGACCAACTAGCCGCAATGGACAAGCGTCCTACGGCGGTTTTCTGCTTCAACGACACCATGGCTCTTGGCTTAATGAGCCGCCTGCAGCAAAAAGGCATTCGTGTACCTCAAGACATTTCCGTTATTGGTTACGACAACATTGAGTTGGCTGAATACTTTTCACCACCGCTAACGACTGTCCACCAACCAAAACGCCGTGTCGGTAAAAACGCGTTTGAAATTTTACTTGAGCGCATTAAAGACAAAGAACATGAAAAGCGTGTTTTTGAAATGCACCCAGAGATTGTTGAACGTAGTACCGTAGCAAAAATCAACTAACTCAATGATCCTGCAAAGATTAGCCGAAGGTCAATCCTTCGGCTAATACCTCAAAATCAAAACTTACTCTTGAATAAAAGTCACATTTATTTCATAGTAAACACATTATCCTGCTAATTACCCTTTAATCTTTAGCTCAGCAAATTAAGTCACGCACAGGGCAAACCAATCTGAAAAGTTGGGACGCAAAGCCACCGGCCTACACATTTTATATGCACGGCAGCGGGGTTACCGATGGTAGAAATGCACACATTACTGATTAAAATCCAGATACTGCATTGACTGCTATTCTCTCGGCCTGAATTAGGTGGCGTATATAAACATACTCCGAGAAAGTACAGAATGGATAAACCAATACTTAAAGACTCAATGAGACTTTTTGAGCCACTAGGTCGAATCAGATCTCGCTCTATGTTTGGTGGGTTTGGCATTTTCGCCGACGACACAATGTTTGCGCTTGTCGTTCACGATAAACTTCATATTCGTGCCGACAGTGCCCTTATCGAACAATTCAAGCAACAAGGGTTAGAACCGTACGTTTATCACAAGCGAGGCTTTCCTGTTGTCACCAAATACTTTGCCCTAAGTGAAGCCTGGTACCAAGACAGTGAAAAAACACTGCAAATCGGTATGGCTGCGCTTTCTCTTGCCAAGCAAGAAAAAAATACCCAAGAAAAAACCAAACCGACACGAATTAAAGATTTACCCAATCTGCGTCTTGCAACTGAACGCATGTTGAAAAAGGCGGGGATCGAATCAGTCGAAGGTTTAGAGCAAGCAGGATCGCTTAAAGCCTACCAAGCGATTCAAGCATCGCATGACTCTAATGTGAGTTTGGAACTTCTGTGGGCACTGGAAGGCGCGATTAAAGGCACTCATTGGTCTGTTATCCCGCAATCTCGTCGCCAAGAATTGATGTCCACTCTTGGACACTGATCAGCCTCATGAAATAAACGCCAGCGATAATCGCTGGTTTTTTTTTGAAAGTTTTTCTTTGTTTTTAAGTTCCTATACAAAACACACTCTGATACCGAATTCGCTCAAAGTCATCTAAAGTTAAGAAAGTCAGTGATGACATCATGCTTCGCTAAGTGAGAACAAAGATGAATAAAAAATTACTTTTCGGCTTACTGCTTATTGCCATCATTGCGCTGCTAATCACGCAGTTTGGTGATCAACTCACGCTAGAAAATGCCAAAGCTCAACAAGCACAGCTCGCATTGAGTATTGAACAAAACTTCGTGCTCGCCGCCGCACTCTATTTCTTTGCCTATCTTGCCATTACCGCCTTCTCCATTCCTGGTGCTGCCGTTGTGACACTGCTTGGCGCAGCTCTATTTGGCTTTTGGACCAGCCTCGTCTTGGTTTCTTTTGCCAGCACACTAGGAGCAACGCTTGCCTTTCTTAGCAGTCGTTTTTTACTCCGAGACTGGGTGCAACGTAAATTTGGTGACAAACTCTCAGCGATCAACCAAGGCGTAGAAAAAGACGGCGCGTTTTATCTGTTTTCACTCCGCTTGCTCCCTGTATTCCCATTTTTTCTCATAAACTTATTAATGGGCCTCACCCCAATAACGGCAGCCCGTTTCTACTTGGTCAGCCAAATCGGAATGCTGCCTGGCACCGCCGTTTATCTTAATGCGGGCACCCAACTAGCCCAAATAGAATCACTGTCAGGCATTGTGTCACCGTCTGTGTTGGTTTCTTTTGCTCTGCTTGGCGTGTTCCCTATTGTCGCGAAATGGATCATGGCTAAAATTAAACACAATCCTAAGGCGTCTAACGGAGAAGCTTAGTGAAAATATTTAGCGCAAACAATCCACCTCAAGCGCACATTGTGTGTGAGCTTTTGCGTTCAAATAATATCGATTGTGAAGTGAGAGGCGAAGGCCTTTTCGGCCTACAAGGCGAGTTGCCTTTTGGTGAAGCCAGCGAACCCTATGTTTGGTTACTCGATGGTCGCCAACAGGAGAAGGCACAAGCGTTGGTGGCGCAGTTTGAACAACCGCAACTTGAACAATCATGGCATTGCTTAAGTTGCGGCGAAGAGAATGAAGGGCAATTTGGCCTATGCTGGCAATGTGGCTCACCGATGAGCTCAGCCAGTTAAGCCGGTTTCACAAGTGATTCATGAAACCGCTGACGTTAATTCACCATGATTTGTTGGCGAATAAAGGCGATTGAGTGCTGGTTAAATTCTTCAGGACGCTCGATATTGCAGACATGACCACAGTTCGCAATCTCTTTGAGCTGACTGAGTTGATGCACCGCAACCATTTCTTTCACCGGTTTGATGAACATGTAATCGCGATCGCCCATCAGATATAAGGTTGGGATCGGCAATTCTCTTTCTTTGAAATAGCGCATCAACGGGTTTACATCCGCCGCTAAGATAAACCAACGCTTAAACTCTTTCTGGCATAACTTCTTTGCTTCTCGGATAAATAGATGTCGAGATTGTTTTTGAGCACGCTGTGGCATCACAACATACGCAAATAATCGATATAGCCACATGTAAGGCACAATATGCTTGCAGTAGTTACCTACCTTCACCAATAGCTGTGAACGTGTATTCAAGCGCGTTACAGCGCCACCTAGCACCATCGATTTGACTCGACCTGACGCCAACTCAGCTAAATTGCGAACGATGATCGTCCCTAACGACATTCCGACAAAATGCGCCGATTGAATTTTCAGATGATCCAAGACTTGCAATATATCCAGAGTCACCGTTTTAAACGTGTAACGATTAGTAATAATTTCTTTAATAAGCTGGTTGGATTTGCCATGGCCACGCAGATCGATCAGCAACAGATTAAAATGCGCTTTATAGGCTTTGATTTGTTTAAACCATATCGAAGAACTGCCTCCTGCACCGTGAATGAATACAACCCACTCTTTACTGGTTGGATGCGGATAGGTCTTATGAAAAAGCAGAGTTTCGCTCATCTATATAAACTGGCTTGTCTCAAATAGGGAAAAGGAAGACTACCACAATGTCGCGAATTTTTACGTCAAATTAGGTCAATTTATGAGGGGTTGAGACGATTAATATGTAAAAAAAGACGTCATTAGACGTCTTTTTTTACATTCATAACCTGTCTTACACAGACTCAGAGGTTAATGAAAGGCCGCATGATACAAAGAAAGGTATTCATCTGCCGCTTGTTTCCAGCAGAAATTTTTCTCCATAGCGTATAGTTGCACGCGTCTCATTTCCGCAGGGTCTTGCGTATAAAGCAGTAGTGAACGTTGCATGATGCTGAGCAACTCGAGCGGTTCTGGTAAATCAAACACAAACCCCGTCGCTTGCTGTGGTGCACTGTCGTAATCCACGACACTGTCTTTTAACCCACCAACAGCACGTACAATTGGCAAAGTACCATAAGCCATGCTGTAGATCTGATTGAGGCCGCAAGGCTCAAATTCAGAAGGCATTAAAAAGAAATCAGAACCCGCTTCAACCCAGTGAGCCAACTCGTTATCGTAAGCTTCAACAAACGCAAACTTCTCACTGTAACGCTCAGCAATCGCTTTGAGTTGATATGCCAACTTAGGATCGCCGGTTCCAACGATCACCACTTGCACATCCAACTTCAAGAAACGCTCAAGGATTGGGATCAAATACTGCACACCCTTCTGATTTGTCAGGCGGCAAACCATCCCATACATTGCATTGTCAATGATCGGTAATCCGACTCGCTCTTGAAGGGCATTTTTACTCGCTTTCTTACCGCGCAACATACTTTGCTTATTGGCTTTGAAGTTGAGCGGTAAATAATGATCCGTTTCCGGGCTCCAAGCCCCATAATCACAACCATTAAGAATGCCGACTAAATCTGCAGAACGCGCACGGAACTCTGCTGCCATACCATGACTGCCAAGCTCTGTTTGGAGTTCTTGAGCATAAGTTGGGCTGACTGCATTGATTTTATCTGCCGTCATTACGCCCGCTTTTAGCATGGTAATGTGCGTATTACTTACTGCCGCATCAGGGGCATAATGCACTTGCATTTCAGGTAAACAATGCACTTCTTCATAGCTAAATACGCCTTTGAAAACGGCATTATGAATCGAAATGACACTCTTCGTATTGGCAAAGAATGGGCATTCAGCATAACGATGCTTTAGTAGGTAAGGAACAAATCCCGTATGCCAATCATTGGCATGGATGATATCTGGCTGAAAACCCAATTTAGCCAACATATCCAAGCTAGCAGCACTGAAAAATGAAAAGCGTTCACCATTATCAGGATACGCTTGATTGTATTCAGAATACATCTCATCACGACTGAAGTACTGAGCGCACTCAATCGCAAAAACCGGTATATCGCCAACATGCAGTTGGCGAACTTGATATGGCGTATGCGGCCAATGCTCAAGATGAGTATCTAAAATGACGGGAGCTTGATCAATCCCCGCAATTTTTTGATAGGCTGGCAATGCCACTCGCGCATCTTGACCTAGTGAACGTAACGCTTCAGGCAGTGCCTTAGCGACATCCGCTAAGCCACCGCTTTTGATTAGCCCTTCAATTTCCGATGCTACAAACAGTATCGATAAATTCTTAGTAGCCAACTTTTGCTCCTTTAGGAATCACCACAATGCCTTCATCAGAAACATGGAAGTGTTTGCGATCTTCTTTCAGGTTAACACCCACTTGTGTCCCTGGTGCAATGTCCACATTTTTATCGATGATGACTCGACGTAAAACACAGCCTTCACCAATCTTCACATCACCAAGCAAGATACTTTCTGAAATATCACAAGCCGATGCAATGTTACTGCGGAAACCCAATACCGATTTTTCAATACGCGATCCGCGTACCAAGCTACCGTTACAAACTAGGCTATCGATGATCTGAACGCGGCCGTTATCACAGTCAGTGAATGTCGCAGGTGGCAATGGTGGGTAGTAAGTATGAATTGGCCACTTGCGGTTATAAAGCGAGAACGGTGCATCTTTACGCAATAAGTCCATATGCGCTTCCCAGTACGCATGAATGGTACCAACATCGCGCCAATAAACTTCTTCTTTCTCACCCGTAATTTTGTTGGTACTGAAGTCATACACATAGACATCGCCACGCGGGAACATCTTCGGAATGATATCTTTACCAAAATCGTGGGTTGAATCTGGGTTGTCAGCGTCTTCAACCAACTCAGAAAATAAAGCTGGAGCTTCAAAGACATAGTTACCCATAGAGACAAGCGCAAAACCTGGATCACCTGGGATAGATTTTGGATTCTCTGGTTTTTCTTCAAAACCGATCATACGCCCTTCCGTATCCACTTCAATTACTCCAAATTGGGAGGCTTGAGACAATGGCATACGTAACGCTGATACGGTCAAAGAAGCTTCTTTTTGTTTGTGGAAATCAAGCATCTGCTTGATGTCCATTTTATAGATATGGTCCGACCCGAAAATACACACTTGCTCAGGTTCAGCCAACTCCATAAAACGTAAATTTTGATAGATGGCATCAGCCGTACCTTCATACCAACGCTTCCCTGTACGCATTTGCGCAGGAATTGGGTCAATAAAACGGTCAGTAATACCATTGATGTTCCACCCTTTTTTCAAGTGATGAAACAGCGATTGAGATTTGAATTGCGTCAGCACATAAATGCGCATCAGGTCAGCATTAACAAAATTGTTTAGCGCGAAATCGATAAGGCGGTAGCTGCCACCGAAAGGAACCGAAGGCTTACTACGAGATTCCGTCAACGGACGCAATCTTGAGCCCTCTCCACCAGCAAGGATCATCCCTAAAACACCAGCCATTTTTAACTCTCCATATTATTTATAATTTGACGCCTAATCTTGGCATCTTTAGTTCGAATTTGAGTAAAAACTCAGTAATCACCCGGAGATATTATGTAAAACCCTCCATCAATATGTGCAAATCGTTGGCTATAAATTATCGTATCTGACAAAGATTACAATTTAAAATATCCCATACCGGTTGATGCTCACAGGTTACTTAATAAGCGCCTGACTTAGCTCACACATTCTGTTGCGCAAGACACATTTCATTAACTTACACCAAACAAAATTGTGACGCACCTAGCAAGAAGATAAACCTATAAATTACAATTACTGAGAGTCAACTCGGTATTAGATTGAAAACTGATGAATAACTGAACGCTTGTAACGATGGGTGATTAGATGTGTTATTTAGCGACGATCTTGAGACAAAAAAAAAGCAGCGAATTATCGCTGCTTTTTTGATTCACTTTCGATTATTTGTTTTTACGCTTATCCGTGATTTCCCACTTTCCATTCTCGAAAAGTGCGGTGTAACCTGATGGCTTACCGTCCACTTCAGAACGTACATAGTTCTCTTTCGTCTTACGGCTAAAACGCACAACCATTGGCAGACCGTCAGGATCTTTCTCTGGTGCATCCGCAAGATAATGGAACTTCGCAGAAATACGATCTTTAAAGCGTTTTAGCTCTTCCACTAATGGCGCACGTGTTTCACGTGATTTAGGGAAAGTACTCGCCGCTAAGAACAAACCAGAGGCACCGTCACGTAAAACAAAGTACGCGTCTGAATTTTCACACGGCAGTTCTGGCAGATGTACTGGATCTTCTTTCGGTGGTGCAACTTCACCATTTTTAAGAATCTTACGCGTGTTCTTACAGGTTTCGCTGGTGCAATCCATGTATTTACCGAAGCGGCCGTTCTTAAGAACCATGTCGCTACCACACTTGTCACACTCAACCAGTGGGCCTTCGTAACCTTTAACTTTGTACTCACCAAACTCGACAACATAACCTTCACAGTTCGGGTTATTACCACAAACATGCAGCTTACGCTTATCATCGATGAGATAGGCATCCATCGCCGTTTCACAGATCGGACAACGTTTTTTCGCTCGAAGAGCCGCCGTTTCAACATCTTCTTCAAGAACGTTGATAATGCCTTCTTCATCGCCTAGGTTAATGGTGGTTTTGCAACGCTCTTTCGGTGGCAAAGCATAACCAGAACAACCGAGGAACACGCCTGTTGATGCCGTACGAATACCCATCTCACGTGAACACGTTGGACACTTGATATCGGTATAAACGATATGGTTAGGCTTCATGCCACCCACATCTTCATCCAATTCCGCTTTCTCTAAATCACCAGTAAAATCGGTAAAGAAGTTATCAAGCACGGATTTCCAGTTCGCATCACCGACTGCAACTTGGTCAAGCTTCTGTTCCATTTTTGAGGTGAACTCGTAGTTCATCAACTCATGGAAGCTGCCATCAAGACGGTCAGTAACGATCTCACCCATTTTTTCAGCGTAGAAGCGACGTTGTTCAACCTTCACGTAACCACGATCTTGAATGGTAGAGATAATTGACGCGTACGTTGAAGGACGGCCAATACCACGCTTTTCAAGTTCTTTAACCAATGCCGCTTCAGTAAAGCGAGCAGGTGGCTTGGTAAAGTGTTGTTTAGGCTCAAGATCAACCAGGTCGATTTTGTCACCCACTTGAACCGCAGGAAGAATTTGGTCTTCATTCTTGCCCATTGGACGTTGAACGCGAGTCCAACCATCAAATTTCAGAATGCGACCTTTCGCTTTTAGCGTGTACTCCGCCGCTTTCACACTAACGGTCGTTGAATCGTATTGCGCAGGTGTCATTTGACACGCCACAAACTGGTTCCAAATGAGGTTGTACAGTTTGTGAGCATCCGCTTCCATAGAAACAAGATCTTCAGTCTTAACCATGACATCCGATGGACGAATCGCTTCGTGCGCCTCTTGAGCGCCCTCTTTACTACCGTACACAAGTTTACTTGCAGGTAGGTAGGCTTCACCGAACTCTGTACCGATATACTCGCGTAGCGTCTCTACAGCCTCTGAACTCAAGTTAGTTGAGTCAGTACGCATATAGGTGATGTAACCCGCTTCATACAAGCGCTGAGCCAGCATCATGGTCTTTTTAACGCCGTAGCCTAAGCGCGTACTTGCCGCTTGCTGAAGCGTTGACGTAATAAAGGGTGCAGATGGCTTACTTGATGTTGGACGGTCTTCGCGTTTACACACTTCAAACGCCGCATTTTCAAGTACCGATACCGCAGCCATGGTGTCAGCTTGATTGGTTGGTTTAAATACCACCCCATCCTTCTGAGCCACCTGTAAGCGGAAGTCTGTGTTGTTTTGCGTCTTCGTATTGGCGTGAATATCCCAAAATTCTTCAGGGATAAACGCTTTGATTTCGCGCTCACGCTCAACCAATAACTTCACTGCCACTGACTGAACACGACCAGCTGACAGGCCACGAGCCACTTTTTTCCACAGTAATGGAGAGACCATAAAGCCAACCACACGGTCCATGAAACGACGTGCTTGTTGGGCATTAACGCCATCCATGCTGAGTTCGCCCGGTTTCTCGAACGCTTGCTGGATAGCATTTTTGGTAATTTCGTTAAACACTACACGCTTGTATCGCTCTTCATCGCCACCGATGATCTCACGAAGGTGCCATGCGATAGCTTCTCCTTCGCGGTCCAAATCGGTTGCGAGATAAACGCAATCTGCGTCTTCGGCGAGTTTCTGTAGCTCAGCGACTACCTTCTCTTTACCCGGTAGTATTTGGTAATTCGCTTCCCAGCCGTTAAATGGGTCAATACCCATTTTTTTAATCAGCGATTTACGATCTTTCTCGTGCTTCACACGAGCTTTCTCTTCAGGGCTCATACCTTTGGTTGATACCGCTGCCGCTTTTTGGCCGGTGCTTTGTCCCGCTGTCGGTAGATCACGCACGTGACCCACACTAGACTTTACGATGAAGTCCTTACCGAGATATTTATTGATGGTCTTAGCCTTAGCAGGCGATTCCACAATAACGAGTGACTTACCCATAACTGACTCTAGTGTCCTTTAGTGACTGATGACGCGAATTTATCGCACAACATACTTATAATATTGCTTCTTTTTTTACTATCGAGCGAGATGAGCAGAAGATCAATATCTTTTTTTAAAATCACTTTTGACTGCTCGACAAATGCGCGATCTTACTCAAGTCGTTAAACATGCGAGTAAACCCATTTAACGATTAGTTTGGTCAAGCAATCAATGCCTTACCTGATAAAGTGCCACATACTAAACGCGTGGTTTATATTTCTGCCAACAAAGTACGCAGATTTATGTCGCCCGTCACAAAACATTTCAACTCTTTGCAATGATTAAAATTGTTACAGGTCATTGGAAAATGCCTCTGACTGCACGTACAATCGCGCCATATCTCGTCCACCCTCTATTTAAAGGCATCCATGATGAGCGAAAAAAAAACCATTTCTCAGTTTGATCTGTTGTTGATCGCCAACCAAGTCATTCAAGCCCACGATGATTACATCGAAGGTATGCGTGCAGATAGCGTTGAAGAAAAAGAAGAAGTACTGATATTTAAAGGTAACTACTTCTTAGATGAGCAAGGCATTCCAACGGCAAATACCACCGCCGTTTTCAATATGTTTAAGTATCTTGCTCACCACCTATCGAAAGAGTTTACGCTAGAAAACTGATTCTCGACGGTAATTCGTTCATACACAAAAAAGCCAGAGGTTTACTCTGGCTTTTATTTTCCTGAAAATTTAGCAACTTAACCCTGCCAACTTGTCGAAGTAATCAGGAAATGTCTTCGATGTACACTTAGGATCATTAATCGTCACCGGTGTATCGCTTAAAGCCACCAGAGAAAAACACATCGCCATGCGGTGATCGTCGTAAGTATCGATCGCGGCATGCTTAAGCTGTGTTGGTGGGGTTATGATGATGTAATCATGCCCCTCTTCCACTTCTGCACCGACTTTACGTAACTCAGTGGCCATCGCTGACAAACGATCGGTCTCTTTCACCCGCCAATTGTAAACATTGCGGATCGCCGTTGTGCCTTCTGCAAACAACGCTGTCGTGGCAATCGTCATTGCGGCATCAGGGATATGATTAAAGTCTAAATCAACCGCTTTGAGCTTGCCCACGCGTGAAATCACGTAATCATCACCCCACTCAATGTCCGCGCCCATTTTTTCTAACGCGTCAGCAAATTGAATATCACCTTGGATGCTGTTTTTACCGATGCCGGTAACTTTAATCGCCCCACCTTTAATCGCTGCCGCCGCTAAGAAATAGGACGCCGAAGACGCATCGCCTTCGACCAAGAAGTCACCCGGTGATACATAGCGTTGGCCGGCTTTAATCGCGAATTGTTGGTAATTACGGTTTTCTACCTCAACCCCAAACTGAGCCATAATATGCAAGGTAATATCGATGTAAGGTTTCGACACCAAATCACCGATAATATTGATCGTCACATCGTCTTTCGCTAATGGCGCTGACATCAAAAATGCGGTCAGGAACTGGCTTGAGATAGAACCATCAATCTCAACGCTACCGCCATTTAGGCCACGACCTACAATCTGAATGGGTGGGTAGTTGTCATTTTCAAGGTAGCGAATCTCGGCACCGGCTTGACGCAACGCATCCACCAAATGGCCAATTGGGCGCTCTTTCATGCGTGGCTCACCAGTCAGCACATACTCACCGGAACCTAAACATAAAGCGGCCGCTAACGGGCGCATCGCGGTGCCCGCGTTACCTAAGAATAATTCTAATGGTTGAATCGCGTCGCTTGGTCCAGCAACGCACTGTTCACCAACGCGCTGTCCACCTGAAAATGCAGCGCCTAAACCATCCACTTCACACTCAGTCTTATCATCCGACAAACGATAATTAACCCCGAGCGAAGTCAACGCATTGAGCATATGACGAATGTCGTCACTATCGAGCAAATTGGTTAAACGTGTGGTTCCCTGCGCCAATGCCGCAAGCAGTAAGGCACGGTTTGATACGCTTTTAGAACCCGGTAAGTTGACCTCACCATCGACTTTATTGATTGGTTGTAATGTAAGGCTTTCCATTGAGACTACTATTCCTTGCTCGCTCGCTTCCATAAGAGCGATGAAAAATTCTTCATACTGGCAGACTAACGAAAAACCGCCGCTAAAACCAGAGCAAATCGAGTTTTAACGACGGGAAAACACACAATGAGGAACAACAAGAGAATGAAGTATTAGTACTCTTTATCGACTCGGACGCCATCATTGAAATAGAGAATTCTAACCGGATCATTGCGCTGGAAAATCATTGAACTATCGACATCTTGGATAACATTGATCAAACGTTTGTCGTCTGTTTGTATCAGCAACTCAACCAGTCGATACTCAACGCTGTAGCTTTGATTGGCGCGATTACGCGCAACGCTTGCACCCGCGACCGCCCCGACGGCAGTCGCCACTTCTTTACCGGTACCACCGCCAAATTGATTGCCCACCAAGCCTCCCACTACGGCCCCTAAGAACGTTTCCCAACCGTTACTTTTCGACGCCACAATTTCTTGCTGAGTGATGTAACGGACTGAATCAACCTTGCCAAATACGACTTCATTGACAGGACGAGCCACGTTCCGTTGATATGCGGCATTGGCAAACAGAGGAAAAATCAATAATATCCATACCCACTTCTTCATCATAATCGAAACCTCTTGATGGCTATTTATCTGACAGAACTCGACCCCAATAACTTGAGCTTCCCGTCGCCATTTGACGCACTGGATGATCCCAATGGCTTATTAGCGTTTGGCGGTGATCTGTCGGCAGATCGTATACTAACAGCTTACCACAATGGCATATTTCCATGGTATGGCCCAGGCGAACCGATTTTATGGTGGAGCCCTTCACCTCGCGCCGTATTCAAACCCAGCCTGTTTAAACCATCAAAAAGTTTGAAGAAATTCCAACGCAAGCATCAATATCAAGTCAGTATCAACCATGCGACGGCTCAAGTGATCGACCAATGTGCCGCCCTGCGCTGCGCGGAAGAAACCTGGCTCAATGAAGATATGCGGCATGCTTACAAAGCGTTGGCAAAACAAGGGCGCTGCCACTCTGTTGAAGTATGGCAAGAAAATCGTTTGATTGGCGGCTTGTATGGGCTGTCTATCGGGCAATTGTTCTGTGGCGAATCGATGTTTAGCCTGGAAAGTAACGCATCAAAAATCGCTTTGTGGTATTTCTGCGATCATTTCCAGCAGCAAGGCGGACAATTAATTGATTGCCAAGTATTGAATGAGCACACGCAATCTTTAGGCGCATTTGAACTGGAACGAGAGAGCTTTATTCAAAGCCTGCTATCTTTAAGATATCAAGCTCTTGAGGAGCAGTGCTTTCAGCCACAATGGCTTAATTTACCCACCGAGAGATGAAATGAGTTCTGACTTGCAGCAAATTCGGATTGGTTTAACCGATAACCATCCTTGTAGCTATCTACCGAATCGACAAGAACGCGTCGCGGTCGCATTAGACCCGGAACTGCACAGCTCATCAAATTATGAAGTGTTGCTCGCCAATGGATTTCGTCGTAGTGGTGATACGATGTATAAGCCCCACTGTGAACTTTGCAGCGCCTGCCAGCCGATTCGTATTGCTATTCCAAACTTCACCCCCTCTCGCAGCCAAAAACGCCTCCTGGCCAAAGCGAAAGGGATTACCTATCAGCTCAAGGAAGAAATGGATGAGCATTGGTTTTCACTTTATAGCCGCTATATCGAAGCGCGCCATCGTGAAGGCAGTATGTATCCACCTAACCGTGAAACCTTTGCTCAGTTTTCGCATTGTGCGTGGTTAAATACACAATATTTGCACATTTACGATAACGGAAACCTAATTGGCATTGCAGTTACCGATATTCTGAGCAATAGTGCCAGTGCTTTTTATACCTTTTTCGAACCAAACAGTGAGTTTTCACTTGGAACCCTAGGGGTATTACTGCAAATTGATTATTGCCGTAACCAAGGAAAACAGTGGCTTTATCTCGGTTACCAAATTGATGAATGCCCAGCGATGAATTACAAAGTCCGCTTTCAACCGCATCAAAGGCTAGTAAATCAGACTTGGCGAGGGTAGAATACGCCCCAACTTTACTTAATTCATTTTTATCGGCGCAAATAGCCGGTTGAAATTGTCCATTTTGAAAAAGAGGAATAAATGGCTAAAGAAGACGTAATTGAGATGCAAGGCACAGTCCTTGATACTCTTCCAAACACAATGTTCCGTGTTGAGCTAGAAAACGGTCACGTAGTTACTGCTCACATCTCTGGTAAAATGCGTAAGAACTACATCCGTATTCTTACTGGTGACAAAGTAACTGTAGAGATGACTCCATACGACCTATCTAAAGGCCGCATCGTCTTCCGTGCTCGTTAATCTTTAGATTTACGAATGCAACAAAAACCGGAGCCATTGGCTCCGGTTTTTGTTTTTGCACGAAAAGCATCATTGCCGTTTATTGGCCCAGTGCTTCTTTGTAGTGCTGACGGCAAGCTGATACGTAACGATCATTCCCACCAATCGCCACTTGATCACCTTGTGCAATCGCATTACCGTGTTCGTCTGTGCGGATCACCATGTTCGCTTTACGGCCACAATGACAAATCGTTTTCAGCTCAACCAGCTTATCTGCCCAAGAAAGTAAGTATTTACTGCCTTCAAACAACTCACCAAGAAAGTCGGTACGAAGACCGTAGCACAGCACCGGAATATGCAATTTATCAACCACTTCCGTTAACTGATATACCTGCTCTTTCGATAAGAACTGACATTCATCAATCAAAATACAGTGACGCTTCTCTTCATTATTAAGGGTTTCAATCGCCTTAAACATGTCGGTTTCTGGCTTAAACAAGAAAGCATCTGACTGCAAACCAATACGCGAACTCACTTTACCAATGCCGTAGCGATCATCTAATGCCGCAGTGAAAATCACTGGGTTCATACCACGCTCTTGGTAATTAAATGACGATTGAAGAAGCGTAGTGGATTTACCCGCATTCATTGCCGAGTAATAGAAGTACATCTGAGCCACGAAAAACACCCTGTAAAAATAAACAAATCGGATAGAAAAAAGGGCTGACGATTCAGCCCCTTAAAATTATTCAAACATCCACTAACGTATTGATGTGGAGTTTATTTACGACGCCAGGTTGTGCCCTCTGCGCCATCTTCTAGCTCAATACCCATCTCGTTAAGCTTATCACGCGCTAAATCCGCGTTAGCCCAATCTTTCGATGCACGAGAATCGTTACGCAGTTTGATCAATGCTTCAATTTCAGCCACTTCATCATCGTTACCCGCATCACCTTTTAAGAAGGCCTCTGCATCTTGATGAAGAATACCAATCACTTCTGCCATTTCACGCATGACCACGCCGAGCGCGCTCGCTTGCTCTACGTTTTCAGCTTTCAGACGGTTAATCTCACGCGCCATATCAAACAGAACTGAGTAAGCTTCTGGTGTATTGAAGTCATCGTTCATCGCGTCATTAAAACGCGCTTGGTACTCTTCGCCACCTGCCGCTTCAACTGACAGATCTAGACCACGTAGCGAGGTGTATAGACGCTCAAGTGAAGCACGCGCTTGGTTTAGGTTTTCTTCGCTGTAGTTTAGTTGGCTACGGTAGTGACCAGACATTAGGAAGTAACGAACCGTTTCTGCGTCGTAGTGACCCAATACATCACGAATAGTGAAGAAGTTGCCTAGCGATTTAGACATTTTCTCTTTATCCACCATCACCATGCCGCTGTGCATCCAAGTATTCACATACTGGGTGTTATGCGCGCAGCACGATTGAGCGATTTCATTTTCGTGGTGTGGGAACTGCAGATCAGAACCACCGCCATGGATATCGAAATGATTACCAAGAATAGAAGAGTTCATTGCTGAACATTCGATGTGCCAACCTGGACGGCCTGCGCCCCATGGTGATTCCCATGTAGGTTCGCCAGGCTTAGACATTTTCCATAATACAAAGTCGAGTGGGCTGCGTTTTGCCGATTCAATATCCACGCGCGCACCAGCTTGTAGCTGATCAAGATCTTGCTTAGACAGCTTGCCGTATTCATCGAATTTGCTTACTTCAAACATCACATCGCCATTGCTTGCGACATAAGCAAAACCACGTTCAATCAGCTTTTCAACCAACGCAATGATTTCGTCGATATATTCCGTAGCACGAGGTTCAACATCTGGACGCTTCATATTCAACGCGTCAAAATCTGCGTGCATTTCACCGATAAGACGCTCAGTCAATGACTCGCAACTTTCACCGTTTTCATTGGCACGTTTGATGATTTTGTCATCAATATCCGTGATATTACGAACGAACGTCAAATCGTAACCAAGGTAACGCAAGTAGCGTGAAACCACGTCGAATGAAACAAACGTGCGGCCATGACCGATATGACAGAGATCGTAAATGGTTACCCCACAGACATACATGCCGATTTTACCAGCAGTGATTGGTTTGAATTCCTCTTTCTGTCTTGTGAGTGTGTTATATATTTTTAACATGATCTCTATGCTTAATCTGGGTGAAACAAAATAGGCACTCAGTATATCAATTCACACTTGATTAGGTAATCCCTCAAACGGTTAAAAAGCCATCATTAGCACCTATACTGGTAGGAGAACCCCTTCTTTTCACGTATTAATGTCTGAAAAGTTAAGATAGAATCTTAAGCTCAAATCAAAAACATCGGTTAAGGATACAATCATGATCACCCTTCACACTAATTTTGGTGACATCAAAGTTAAGCTAGACACTGAGAACGCTCCAGAAACAAGCGCAAACTTCCTACAGTACTGCCGTGATGGTTTTTACGACAACACACTATTCCACCGTGTTATCGATGGTTTCATGATTCAAGGTGGTGGCATGGAGTCTGGCCTACGTGAGAAGGCAACTCGTGCAACGATCAAAAACGAAGCAAACAACGGCCTAAGCAATAAAGTGGGTACACTTGCAATGGCTCGTACTATGGAACCGCATTCGGCAAGCTCTCAGTTCTTCATCAACGTGAGCAACAACACTTTCCTAGACTTCCGTAGCGAAAGCCTAGACGGTTGGGGTTACTGTGTATTTGCTGAAGTTGTTGAAGGCATGGACATCGTTGACCAAATCAAAGGTGTAAGCACTGGCTCTTACGGTATGCACCAAGATGTACCACTAGAAGACGTGGTAATCACTGGCACAACTATCGAAGCATAGTTGTCAATAAAGGGCGCTTTGCGCCCTTTTTATTAACTCTTCAAATATTATGACCACACTCTTTATCTCCGATCTGCACCTCTCTCCCAATACGACAGACATCAATCGCTGTTTCACCCAGTTCATGCGCAACGAAGCCATCCATGCTGATGCATTATATGTTCTTGGTGATCTGTTTGATTTTTGGGTAGGCGACGATGATAGCAGTGATTTTGCCAAGCAAGTTCGCGCGGAATTTAAACAACTCACCGACCGTGGTGTGCCGTGCTTTTTTGTTAAGGGCAATCGCGACTTCCTCGTCGGTCAACGCTTTGCCAAGCAAACGGGCATGACATTATTGGGGGATGAAACCGTCATCGACCTGTATGGACGTAAAGCCGTAATATTGCATGGCGACACGCTGTGTACCGAAGATACCCAATACTTGGCATTTCGTGCCAAAGTAAACCAACCTTGGCTGCAATGGGTATTCAATCGCTTACCAATGATGCTTAAAAGAAAAATCGTTGGCAAAATTCAGCAAGGCGCACGTGATACGAAACAATCCAAATCGCTGGAGATTATGGATGTAACACAAAGCGAAGTGGAAGACGTTATGACGGCACATAATGTTGATTTGATGATTCACGGCCACACCCACCGCCCAAACACGCACCGTTTTACGAGCTCGAATCAGCAGGCCATGACACGTATTGTACTTGGTGATTGGTATGAACAAGGTTCCATTTTATCTTGTGATCCACATAGCCTCACATTAGAAACACGCCCATTTGGCGAGAAATAACATCACGTTGAAGACCCCCATCATACGATTTAGCGCCGTAATACCCATGAGTGTAAGGTAGCTCTTTACTCTCAGTAGATGGCTCAATACACTAGCGCCAATTTCAGCCTAACAAATGGTGCTCGTATGAGTCATTGTCCTTGCGGCAACCTAACTAGCTATGAAGAGTGTTGCCAACCTGTCCATCTTGATCATCACCACGCTCAAACCCCAGAACAACTGATGCGTGCTCGCTATAGCGCGCATGTAAAACAGCTGGTCGACTTTGTGGTTAAGACTTACCACCCAAGCTGCGATGCTGAAGCTCAACGCGATGCGATTGCAGATTCAGTTCACAGTCACTGGTTATCTCTTGAAGTCATGGGCAGCGAAGATGGCAAAAATAGCGAAGAAGGCTTCGTTACTTTTCAAGCCTACTTTGAACAAGATGACGAAGAATACTGTCTTGAAGAGCGCTCCCGCTTTGTGCGTGAAGACGGTCTTTGGTATTACATTGATGGTGAATACACTTTGCAAGAAGAAGTACAAGATGAGCGTCTTTCTCAACCAATCAAAAGCCTCAAAGTAGGACGTAATGATCCGTGTATTTGTGGCAGCGGCAAAAAATTTAAGAAGTGCTGCGGATAATTAAACAAAAAAGGTAGATGCCACGCATCTACCTTTTTATTATCTATCTCTTACGTCAATCGATATCATTTGGGTTGACGCGGACAATGTCAGATTGTGCTTTTTGAAATTGTTTTTTGAGTTCCGCTTTGGATTTAAAACTGATTTCGCCCCCCTGAGCAACCGTCATATGTTGGGCATCATGATTATGTTTCGCTTGGTAAAGCATCACCGCTTGCATGCATGAATCACGCTGTGATTGGGAGAGAATCGTTCCTTCTGGCCACTTTCCGGTTTCAACCGCATACAGCAAACGCTCGTATGCTTCTGGAGTAATGGCATTAACTAATTGCTCAGCGTCCATGGATAATCCTTGATTGTCATTGTCTAAGCAAAACATAACTGGCTCGTTAATCGAGTCAAGACATGAACCCAGAATAAGCGTCTCTGATCACAAGCAGCAAATTATGAACAGACTCAAATTGGCCACCATGATTGGCATAGGATTTCTTTTAAGCGGGTGCTTTGAAGGAAGAAAAAACACCGACCAACTGTGTGAAGAAAATCCTGCACTGCGCTGCGAGCATCTGAATATGGACGATGGTCAGTGCCGATTACCAAGAACTGACTTAGTTTGGCATCGTTTCGAGTTAATAAAGAACCCGTCTGACGACAACAAAATTCGTGAATACCATATTCTCACTGAGTTTAAAAAATGCTTATCGCTGGCCGCTCAAATCCAACCTATCGATCAAAACAATCGTAAGGAAAAGCGCTTCACCACGCTGATGCACATTAATGATGAGTTAGTGCGAGTCGTGGCAGACATTAAACAATCCGCCTCAGCACAAGCACTCTATTTCCTGTGGAGCCAAGAGGGAGATAAGGAAGCGCGTCGCTATTTTTTACAACTCGAAGGTTCAAAAGCGCTTGAGAGTGCCGAAATGCAATATGCACTCGCCACTTTTTATACCAGCCGTGACGTAAACAAAACGTTATATCTTTTGAACCGTTCATTGGAACTGGCGGATGGGAAAAACACCAACCTTGATACGATTAAGACACTGGCGAGTCTGAACTTCCAAAACCAATATAAAGAACGCGCTTATATATGGGCGCAAGTCGCGAAGCAATACAAGGTTCCGACCGCCTCTGTACTTAACCGCCAACTTATGTATGGGTTGAGCGAAGCGCAATACCAACAACTCGATGAGATTGCGCTTGATGTATACAGCGCAATTGAAAAAGGCACTTACAGCACAGCGATCATTCCTTTATATAAGAATAATTAACGAGTCAGCCTTAATGTAAGAGCACATTGATTTTGAAAGAATGAAACAAACAGCGGTGATTTAATCACCGCTTTTTTGTTGATTGTTGAAAATTAACGACACAGAATTCACACAAAATCGCTCGCCGGTCGTCGGTGGGCCATCTGGAAAAACGTGACCTAGATGGCTATCACAGGTCGCGCAACGAATCTCAGAACGAACCATTCCGTGACTCAGATCTTCTAAATAACGCACCGCTTGATCATTAATTGGGGCATCAAAGCTTGGCCAACCACAACCTGAGTCGAACTTATTGCTTGATTGAAACAAGGGGGCTTGGCAACACGTGCACGAATAAACCCCTGATTCTCGATTGTGCAACAACTTTCCGCTAAAAGGGGCTTCTGTCCCTTGCTGTCTGCAGACGCGAAATTCCTCATCAGATAAGCGTTCGCGCCAGTATTCTTCCGGCTTGGAAACTTTTTCAATTTCTGTTTTCATTCGCTTACTCCTTTGTTTACTAATCTAATTTTAGCTAGATTATTACCAAAAACTAACCTTTCACGACCTTTTGTAGCACATACTTTCTCACCGTGATAGAGTAGTTTGAAAGCTGGCTAAGATTTGGCCATGCGACCATTTTATGTCAACTGGGCAGTAAAAAAGTAAATATCAGTATAAAAGATAACCATTTGCGACTAATTGTGAAAAAAAGCGTCGGTTTTTTTTGACATTAAACAAGTTAAGTCCGATTATCTCTTGCAGACATTTACTGGATTCTGTAATTTTACTACCAGTTATCTTTAATCAGAAATTAAGTTGTGGAGCAGCTATAATGACTATCAAAGTAGGTATTAACGGTTTTGGCCGTATCGGTCGTTTCGTATTCCGTGCAGCGCAAGAGCGCAACGACATTGAAGTTGTAGGTATTAACGACCTTATCGACGTAGAATACATGGCATACATGCTAAAGTACGACTCAACTCACGGCCGTTTCAACGGTACTGTTGAAGTTGAAGGCGGTAACCTAATCGTTAACGGTAAAACTGTACGTGTAACTGTACGTGTAACTGCAGAGCGCAACCCTGAAGATCTTAAGTGGGATGCAATCGGCGTTGACGTAGTAGCAGAAGCTACTGGTCTATTCCTAGACGACGCAACTGCACGTCAACACATCACTGCAGGTGCTAAGAAAGTTGTTCTTACTGGTCCTTCTAAAGACGCAACTCCAATGTTCGTTATGGGCGTAAACGATTCAACTTACGCAGGCCAAGACATCGTTTCTAACGCTTCTTGTACTACAAACTGTCTAGCGCCTATCGCTAAAGTTCTAAACGACAACTTCGGTATCGTTTCAGGTCTTATGACAACTGTACACGCTACTACAGCTACTCAAAAAACTGTAGATGGTCCTTCAGCTAAAGACTGGCGTGGTGGTCGTGGTGCTTCTCAGAACATCATCCCATCATCAACTGGTGCAGCTAAAGCAGTAGGCGTTGTTCTTCCAGAACTAAACGGCAAACTAACTGGTATGGCTTTCCGCGTACCAACTGCTAACGTTTCTGTAGTTGACCTAACTGTTAACCTAGAGAAAGGCGCATCTTACGAAGCTATCTGTGCAGCTATGAAAGCAGCATCTGAAGGCGAACTAAAAGGCGTTCTAGGCTACACTGAAGACCAAGTTGTTTCTCAAGACTTCATTGGCGAAGTTCAAACTTCAGTATTCGATGCTAAAGCTGGTATCGCACTAACTGATAACTTCGTTAAAGTTGTATCTTGGTACGACAACGAAATCGGTTACTCAAACAAAGTTCTTGACCTAATCGCACACATCTCTAAGTAATTTCTTAGATAACGATTAGCGAACTTTTCTTTGAGAAAAATCGTGAAAAAAGGCGGCTCTTGAGTCGCCTTTTTAGTACCTAAAAAACGGCATTTTATACTTAAAATACTGACTTTTATCGAAATTACATTCCTTTGGTTTTTCATTTTTCACCTCTTTGATCCAAAATGGGCCAACGGAATCTAATTTTAAAATTCGAGGACTCTTTTATGAACTTGTCTCAATTACCAGCAATCGCTGTTCTCTCAGATAACGTCACTATCGTTCAGCAAGGCGAAGTGAAAATCGTTCGTGTAATACACGAAAAGGCCGTAGCGGGTATTGCCCTACTGGGTGGTCACGTTGTGTCTTATCAACCGACTGGCCAAGAAGATCTTATCTGGATGAGCAAAGCCGCGATCTTTGATGGCGAGAAAGCACTGCGTGGTGGGATTCCGGTCTGTTGGCCTTGGTTTGGCCGAGTGGCGGCTCCTGCCCATGGTTTTGCCCGCAGCCAAGAGTGGGAATTGGTAGAGCACCGTGAAAATGAGCAAGGCGTGATCGTCGAATTGGCGCTATTCCCAAGCGAAGATACGCTTAGCATTTGGCCTCATTTATTTGATTTACGCTTAGTCATGGAAGTCGGTGACGAATTGAAAGTCACATTGAAAGTGCAAAACATTGACGATCATGCTTGGACATTCTCTAGCGCATTGCATACCTACTTGAACATCAGTGACATCGAACAAATGCAAGTCACTGGCATGGGCGCTGAGTATATTGATGGTTTACAAGAAGGTAAGATCTGTCAAGGCGGCGAAAACCTGATGCTAACAGCCGGTATCGATCGCGTTTACACTCAGCCAGAAGCTGTGATCAAAGTCGAAGACCAAGTGCTAAACCGTACTTTGAATATCACCAATGCCGGTCACAATTCTGCTGTTCTCTGGAACCCGTGGATCGAAGTGGCGACAGATATGGCTGACATGGAAAATGATGGTTACAAAACCATGTTCTGTGTGGAGTCCACACTTCATGCACCAACCATCAACGATGGCGTAACCCTACAACCTAATGAAAATTACGAGCTAAGCACCATTATCTCTGCTTAATCCTCCGTCAAAATTTTCTTGTTTTCCAAGCGCCCGCGTCACTGCGGGCGCTTTTGTTCTCTCGATAAGCAAATCCCTTTTGCCAAGGCTTTTTCCCGCGACGCTTTCTTGCTAGACTCTGCCGCCTAACTTCGTCTGTTGAGCTTACTATGTCTTATCAATGTCCTCTTTGTCACCTACCGCTTGCTTTTGCCGAGCGAACGTACCGCTGCAGCAATAACCATGGGTTTGATCTTGCCAAAGAAGGCTATGTCAACCTGATGCCTGTCCAGCACAAACGTTCAAAAGATCCAGGCGACAATAAAGAGATGATGCAAGCACGCCGTCGTTTCTTGGAAAAAGACTACTACCAACCGATGAAACAAGCTGTTGCACAACTGTGTGCGCAATATCTTGTCGAGACAGAGCATCAACTGCTTGATATCGGCTGTGGCGAAGGCTACTACACCGATGAAGTGGCAAATTCGCTGCGAGCGCAATCGGAAGATTCCACTGTATTTGGTTTAGACATTTCAAAAGTGGCGATTCGCTTTGCAGCCAAACGCTACCCGAATTGTCAGTTTACGGTTGCTTCCAGTCACCGCCTGCCATTTGCCGATGCAAGCTTAAACGCCATTTTACGCATCTATGCGCCATGTAAAGCGGAAGAAATGTCACGCACCTTGGCAGACAATGGTGTGGTGATTACTGTCACTCCAGCCGGACGTCACCTTTACCAACTGCGTGAGCACATCTATCAAGAAATTCGTCTACACAACGAAGAGCCTGAGCAACTAGAAGGCTTTACGTTGGAACATGAACAAAAACTCAATTACGTTATGACACTCGATCAAGGCGATGGGTTTGACCTTTTGCAAATGACGCCCTTTGCCTGGAAAGCGAGTGATGAATTGCGAGAGTTACTCAAAACCGCCACCAGCTTTGATTGTGAAGCGGACTTTATGATTCGTATCTATCGTAAAAACGCATAAACGGATACGGATCAATTGAATCGTAATTAAGCCCGATAACGCCCAACTGGCTGTTATCGGGCTTTTTTATATTGATTGCCACTTATCGACAATACCCCCCTTCATTCAATGTTCAAACACTCGCTACCGATCCATTCCCCCTCCAGAGGGTAAGGCGTGAGTAACGTCGTGATGACCATCTCCTAAAGACATCTACATTGGCTTAATTATTGCTATAAATGATTTATTGGTTTAGATGTTTTATTAATTTCACGAATATTTTCCACAAGTTTTTTGAATTGCGGTCGATACAATATTCAGTCCCCATAGGAGAAATGTATGACACCCGTTGGATTAGAGTCGGCCAGACTGACCACTATTCAGCAAGCAAAGCCTCAAGCCAAGCCCGCTGACGTTGCCACAAGTCTTAGCCCACTAAAGGCAGAAGCCAATAAGGTTACGCTGTCAGAAGAAGGCAAGGCGCTGCTTGCGGCACTCCAAGAGATCGAAAAAGAGAGTGCTAAAATGCCTTCGGCTGAAAAATCCGTTGGAGACAAAGTGGAATCTTTCGCTCATGGTGCACTGGGTATGGATCATCCAGACACGATAAAAGAGGAAGAGGATGACTCTTATTCTGCGGGGCAATTTGTGTCCGCAGCGGCAACAATTGGTGGTATTTTGCTGATGCTTGTTTAAGTTAAAAACAAGCATTTTACACAACCATTACATTTACTTATCCTTACGAATACATTTGCAATTTGTCATAGAAAAGAATAGACCGACATAATGAACTTCGTCATAGCCTTTATGGATGAAGCTAACTATGAAAAATGACTTTTCTTTGATCGACAAACCCACCTTTTTTGGTGCCATCGCACTGCTATTAATGATCGTCGTTCCTCTGATTCTATTCCCTGAGCAAGGGGCCGACTGGATCGCAATCGCAAAAACCTTTATGACCGATAAGCTCGGTTTCCTCTACCTCGCCTTGGGCATCAGTGCCTTGTTCTTTATGATTTACGTCATTTTTAGTGATATGGGGCAAATCAAACTTGGCGACGCAGATGAAAAACCCGAGTTCTCCACCATGTCTTGGGCCGCTATGCTTTTTTGTGGTGGTATTGGCGCAAGCATCCTGTATTGGGGATGTATTGAATGGGCTTACTATTACCAAGCGCCCCCTTTCCAATTAGAACCAGGTAGTGAAGAAGCGGTTCGCTGGGCGGCCACTTATGGCATTTTCCACTGGGGACCGATTGCATGGGCGATCTATATGATCCCAGCACTGCCAATCGCCTATTTCTTCTATGTCCGCAAGCAACCCGTTCTCAAAGTATCAAGCGCATTAATGCCTGTTCTTGGGGAAGAACGCAGTAAAGGGACTGTGGGGAAAATTGTGGATGTGCTATTTATCTTCGGTCTTCTTGGCGGCGCGGCCACCAGCTTGGGTCTTGCTGCACCGCTCATTGGTGAAGGGCTGCATTACTTATTTGGCTTGCCTAAAAACACCTTTAGCCAAGTCTTAGTACTTCTCGTGTGTACGGCTATCTTTGCCTATTCGTCCTACGCGGGCTTAGAAAAAGGCATTAAATTCTTAAGTAACGTCAATTTTTGGGGTGCTATGGGACTGTTAGCATTCGTTCTATTTGCCGGGCCAACCATTTTTATGCTGGAAACGGGGCTCGATTCAATCGGACGAATGCTGTCTAACTTCTTTATGATGGCAACATGGGCAGAACCATTTGGTGGCTACGGCTCATTTGAGGATACTCATTTCCCACAAGATTGGACCATCTTCTACTGGGCATGGTGGTTAGTCTTTGCGCCGAGCATGGGGCTTTTTGTTGCACGCATTTCACGTGGCCGTACCATTAAAGAAATGGTCTCAGGTGCTATTTTCTTCGGTTCATTGGGCTGTTTTCTTTTCTTCATGATTCTGGGTAACTACGGTTTATCACTGCAATTATCAGGTGAGCTTGATGTGGTTGGCATTCTCAATACTGAAGGGGCAACCAAAGCGATTTTCTCGATGCTAGAAATGCTACCAATGGGTACCGCCGTTATTGCCGTCTTTACCGTGTTATGTATTATTTTTACAGCGACGACTTTCGACTCGATCTCTTACATCCTAGCCTCTGTGGTGCAAAACAATGTGACGGAAGAGCCAATGCGTTGGAACCGTATGTTCTGGGCATTTACCCTCTCCTTCCTACCAACGGTATTGATGTTTATGGGTGGCTTAAGCACCTTACAAACTGCCGCGATTGTTGGCGGTTTACCGCTGCTGGGAATTTCCGTTATGTTGATGATCTCGGCAGTACGTGCGACCTCACTCGATCTTCGCCATCAAGACGACTATGTAGAGTCCACCATCAATATTGAGGAGTTACCTGACGTAGACCCATGGTCAACCGAAGGGATGGCGCTAGCACGTTTCGAGAAAGCCCGTGATACCGCGCAGGAAGCGGCTGAGGCCGAGCGTCTAGCCATGAATGAACTGGCGCATGTACGTAAACAAATTCGTGCTTTTGCACTGGAGCATAGCTTAGATGAAAACTACGCTGATCATAATTTGCCACAAGAACTGCAAGATGCGTTACAACACGCCCTTGATAACATAGCCAAAGCAAAAGAGTATAAACAACAAGCTTCCGAGCTTTCACAACAAGCAAGAATGGATTTCGACAACGTCATTCCAAATCCATCCTAAGCCGTGTCATATCTTCAAATGAAAGCCCACTCTGTGGGCTTTTTTACATCAGCCACCGTCCTCTTCATTTAATCATTCCCAGGAAATTCAAACCCGATTAATCAGGTGACTCTTCGGCAAGGCAACGCATTGGCACACCCAATGTCATTAGACCAAAATCAAAGTTGGAATATGAATCATTGATGACAATTTTGTGCCGCAACAAAACTGACATCTAAGCATGATTAAGTAAGTTCGTCTTAAAAGAGTATCTTTTCACAGGAATTAGAATGAAATACCGACTCACACCTACAATGAACGCCGTCGCCACCGCGATGATTGCAAGCACCCTTTCTTTCGGCGCCGCGTCGGCTGAAATAAAAAATGTCATTCTCATGATCGGCGATGGTATGGGCCCGCAACAAGTTGGCTTATTAGAAACCTACGCCAATCAAGCACCACATTCGATTTATAAAGGTCAAAAAACAGCGCTCTATAATCTGGCCGACGAAGGGGTCATTGGCTCTTCTCTGACGCATCCAGAAGATGCCATCGTGGTTGATTCCGCTTGCTCAGCCACCATGCTAGCCACCGGACAATACACCGCGTCTGAGGTAATTGGTGTTGATTCTCAAGGCAATCACGTTGAAACCGTATTAGAAAAAGCGAAAAAGCAAGGTAAGGCGACGGGATTGGTTTCAGATACTCGCCTCACCCACGCAACGCCAGCCGCCTTTGCCGCGCATCAACCGCACCGCTCACTAGAAAATGATATTGCGGTAGATATGCTCGCCAACAATGTCGATGTGATGCTCTCTGGTGGCCTTCGTCACTGGGTTCCTAAGTCAACCAACGATAAAGGCAGCACCTACCAAGCACTCGAAAAACTGACTCAAGGTGATGTCTACCTAAAATCAAAACGAAAAGATGAGCGAAACTTACTGCAAGAAGCAAGTGACAGTGGCTACTCATTGGCGTTCAACCGCCAAATGCTCGAGCAAGCGCAAGGCGACAAGTTGCTTGGCTTATTCGCCTACTCAGGGATGAATGACGGCATCGCTTACCACAACAGTAAGAATGATCCCAAACGCACCCAGCCATCATTGGCAGAAATGACCACCAAAGCGATCGATATTCTCTCCAAAGATGAAGATGGGTTCTTTTTGATGGTAGAAGGAGGACAAATTGACTGGGCAGGACACAGCAACGATGCAGGTACCATGCTGCATGAAATGATCAAATTTGATGAAGCCGTTGATTCCGTTTATCAGTGGGCAAAAGATCGTGATGACACCATTATCATTGTGACTGCAGACCATGAAACGGGCTCATTTGGTTTTAGCTACTCATCAAGCGATTTACCAAAACCACAAAAGCGCAGCGGCAAAGCCTTCGAGCAACGAGACTATGCGCCAAACTTCAACTTTGGCCAATTCTCCATCCTTGATGGACTCTACAACCAGAAAATGAGTTATTACGGTATGATAAGCCGTTTCCAAGAATTGGATAAAGCGCAGCAAACGCCAGAAAGACTCGCGAAAATCGTCAATGAAAATAGCGACTTTCCCATCACCGCAGAGCAAGCCGAGCGTGTATTACAAAGCAAGCCAAATCCATACCGCTTAGCGAGCCACAAATACTTGGCAGAGAAGGACGTTCCGGCCATTAATGATTTCGATGCATTCTTCCCATACAACGACCGCGGTAACCTGCTAGCAAGGGAACAAGCAACGGCACAAAATACCGTTTGGGGCACAGGTACTCACACTCACACGCCAGTCAACGTATTTGCATGGGGGCCGGCAGAAAAGATCTTACCCGTCTCGAAAATCATGCATCACTCGGAATTGGGCGATTACCTGATGACACAAGTTAAGTAATTCATCGAACAAAAGACGATAATGAAAAAGCGCCTCTGATGCCTGATCAGGGCGCTTTTGTTATCAAACTCTCTTAGGCGTCTTTCTTCTCCACCATGTGCAAATGCACATCTTGTTGTGGGAAAGGAATCGACAACCCTTCACGATCAAAACGTAATTTGACCTCTTTCGTGACATCCCAATACACATCCCAGTAATCTTCTGTTTTGACCCAAGGACGAACAATAAAATCGATTGATGACGTGTTAAGGGTATGTACTTTTATCATTGGCTCAGGTGTACGCAACACCATTGGATGTGAAACGATAATATCTTCAAGAACCGATTCAGCCAGCAGTAAATCATCGCTATAGCCGATACCGAATACCATATCAACTCGGCGGATACGTTCATGCGTCACGTTCTTGATAACATCGCCCCAAATTTTACTGTTCGGCACAATGATGATCTGATTATCAAAGGTACGAATCGTGGTATTCACCAAGCTCATATGACTCACCTTGCCATCAACCCCACCGGCATAAACAAAATCCCCGACATCAAAGGGGCGGTAAATCAACAGCATCATGCCTGCGGCAAAGTTAGACAGCGTATCTTGCAAAGCAAAACCGATAATGACCCCAGCAATACCGAAACCAGTTAGAATGGGGGCTAAATTGAGGCCGATTTGAGAAAGGCCGACCATAATACCGATAACCCAAACCGCTTTACCTGACATAGAGACAAAGAAGTCTTGCATCAACTGTGACATTTTTAAGTTTTTAGATGAGACCGTTCTCGTCACTAATTTACGTGCAACGCCCGCCAGTCCCTTCGCAATCAGCAAAATAAAAGCAAAGACCATCAACTGGAACAGGTGCTGTGGCGCATTATCCACAATCCAATCAAAGGCATTGCGCGACCATGTTGTAATAATGGCCAAAATCACCTGAGTATTCAGCAAGTCATGGGTAATGTTGCCTGTCACCTCAAAGGCCAAGCGCTTGTATTCTGAGGTGGATAAGCCGAGATGATCACCAATCGTAATCAAATCACGCATGCTGTTCGTCGCGATATCTAACCGCTGTTTAATGATCAATTGATTGAGTTGAATCGAGGCTTTTTCAGATTCTGGGCTCGTGGCCAATTGTGTCGTGGTAAATTCAAGCTGTTGGTTAAAATACTCCACCGATGCAGACAGCAAACGCAGGCGTATATTGGTGGATTCACGCAGCGCTTCCTCTAGCTTTTCGTCCGGTTTATCCAGCTTTTTTAGCCAAGTAACATTTTGCCAATTGGATTGATAAATCGAATCTAAATATTGCTGAAGTTCGCGATAATGATTCAGTAGCGCAAGTTTATCTTCTGGCTTGGCGCTATCAATTTGTAGGCTGAGCTCTTTGATCTTGGCATCTAGATACTCTGTCGCGCCACTGGCATAGCGTTTTTGAATCGAGATCTGCTTTAACAATGCCGCTTCGGTTAATCCTCCGTGACTGACAGCAGAAGCGAGCTTCGTTCTGAGTTCTTCATTTTTTTGAAAGAGCTGTAACTGAATCGCATCGCGTTCATCACCGGTGGATGACGCTAAGCTCTGTGAAAGGTCGACAATATCTTGATTAATCGATTGAATCGCCAGCTCTGTTTTCGACAACTGAGGCGCATCGGTTGCTTGCTCAGCAAAGGCCGACAAAGAAAAAAAACTGATAACTAGAGTAAGAAAAAAAGGCTTACTAAAAATGAACGACATACCTACCTCACTGACTAAAGCTAGCTAGTATAAGCCTAGCGGAATCCCTTCATACCGTATCAATCTACGGTTAAACGTAAGTGTAGTTGGGATGTTAAATCAGAACAGTGACTAAAGAATAAAAACCGCGCACCAGTCGAAAAACTCACCATGTAAACCAGAAAGAAAAAAGGCTTACCGAAGTAAGCCTTTTCAATCAAAAACGATGTGAGTGTTCACGCCACATATTTAATGGCTCGTGCTGAGAGCACCGTTACACTTTTTTTGCGGCCCAATCTGGCAAGTTTTGAATATGGTTTTGCCAGTCAACGACTTCAATCTCGTACACCACTTTGTTACGCACGCTTGCACCCGCTTTATGCATCGCCGCTTTTGAACCCGTAATCAAAGGGTGCCACTCTGGCAGAGGCTCGTTACGCGCCAATAAACGATATGCACACGTATGCGGTAACCACTCAAAGTCTTCAATATCGTCACGCGTTAGCTTGGTGCAGTCTTCATCTGAAGTGAAGCGATTCGCGTAATCTTTGCATGAACAGGTTTTTGTATTTAACCAACTACACGCCACGTTGGTGTAGTAGATTTCATCGGTATCTTCATCCATGAGTTTATGTAGACAACATTTACCGCAACCATCACAGAGTGCTTCCCACTCTTGATCGCTCATTTGTTCTAGTTTTTTAGTTTCCCAAAATTGTTCGCTCATAGACTCATACTTCGATTCAAAACAGGGGGCGATTTATACCGCTCTCATCCAATAAGTGCAAGTCCTCAACCAAAATAACCACTTTACGCAAGCTGTTCTATTCTTAATAGACTCAAGTCACCTCGAAATGGCCGATGCAGCGAGAATGACTTGGGTATAGATCAAATACACATTAATTGAAGGAGCAAACATGGGTATTCTTTCGTGGATCATTCTTGGTCTAATCGCTGGCGCACTGGCAAAATGGTTAATGCCGGGCAATGATGGCGGCGGTTGGATTGCAACGATGGTGTTGGGGATCGCTGGCGCATTTGTCGGAGGCTTCCTTGGTAGCTTCATGGGTTTTGGCGGGGCCGACGGCATCAACATCGGCAGTATTGTTACCGCAACCGTTGGGGCATTCGTTCTACTGTTTGTTTACAATCGTTTTTTACGAGGCTAAGACCTCGCAACACCACGGTGAATGATTGGCCCCTTCGTTGGGGCTTTTTGTTTTTTATCGCTTAGGGCTCATCGTCTATAGATAAAGTGTACTGGTATCAACGGCGACAATCCTCTAGAATCGCCCCTCTTAAATTTCTCAACCCCGTTTAAAGGTACACGCATGACGACAATGGCTATTGATGTTTCTGATTGGTCTCCTTGTATCTCAGTCAAACTTAACCGTGGTTGTGGCGCGTGCTGCATTGCTCCCTCTATAAGCTCACCCATTCCTGGCATGCCAAACGGCAAGCCTTCTGGTGTTCGTTGTATCCAGCTTAACGAAAGCAACCTATGCAAAATTTTTGGCCAACCGGATCGCCCTGCGGTTTGTTCCGCCTTTGATAGCGAGGATTTCATTTGCGCTGGCGGTCCAGAGAAAGCACTTGAGATTCTATTAGATTTAGAAGACGCAACAAGGTAAGTCCACGTCATCACTGACCGATAGCCTTCTTCTTTGTCTTAGGATAGCGCTCCCAGCCATCCTCCCCGACGCTGATCATTCTGCGCATAAAAAAAATCCTGCCTAAAAGGCAGGATCCACAACACTCAATTCATCATTGCTTTCGTCATCATCGCTTTCGCGTTACGGCGATTAGCGCAATTGCCATTTCGCGACAATCTCTTCAGCGCGTTTTAACAACTCGATGCTCGACGTTGATTGTACGAATGCCGCGTTATCACGTACTTGCTCTTGCGTGTATGCACCGGCAATGACGGGGCCCACTTCATCCTGAGCCACTAACCAATGAATGGCTAAATGCGCGAGAGGAATATTGGCCTCTTTCGCTAACACTTTTAACTCTTCAACGCAGTTAAAGTAGGGTTCAAATGCTTCGCCATTTAATTTAGGGTTGTTACGACGGTCATCGTTTTCATCCCAGTTACCGCTGCGCATTAATGTACCGGTTAACAACCCCTGCATAAGCGGCGAGTATGGCAAATACTTCATATCATGCGCTTTACAGAACGGCAGCGCCTCTTCACGAGTACGATACTGCAGCGGGATGTTGTGATAATGCTCTGGATTTTGCTCCAGTAGGTTATACAAGCCTTGGAAAGTGGCAACTTCGACGCCCGCCATCATTTCACGCGTCATATCGAGTGAATAGTTCGAGACACCCACATGACGGATCTTACCTTGTTTTTTCAGCTCAGCCAGCGCGTCTGCAGTTTCACTGATTGGCGTATTAGGATCTGGCCAGTGCACTTGATACAGGTCGATGTAGTCGGTTTGTAGACGCGTTAATGAGTCATCTATTTCTTTAAAGATGCTCGCTTTGGTGAGGTCTTTGCGCGTCTTTCTGCGCTCGTCTTGTGACCATGGCAGGCCGCACTTGGTGGCGATGATAATCGACTCACGCTTCTCTGTTTTTAAGGCTTGACCAAGTACCGTTTCAGCGTGGCCTTTGCCGTAAACCGGAGCAACATCGAAAAAGTTAATTCCGGTATCGATCGCCGTTTTAATCGCTCGAATCGACTCATCGTCGGTCACGTTGTTCCATGTACCACCAATCGCCCAACAGCCAAATCCAACGGCCGATGCATTCATATCTTTAATTTGTTTGAATTTCATAATACTCAATTCCGTTATTTAAGCTCTGGCCAATAATCTTTGTTCGCTTCGATCATTTCATCAAGGATCCGCTTGGCCACTCGTGCCGAAGGAATGGTTTTGTTCAGTGCGAAGGCTTGCAGCGCTTTTTCATAAGAACCTTCAATCGCCGCATCCACTAAACACTTTTCCGACATCAACTGTTGCTGCAACATGCCTTGATAGAAGTGTGGCACTTCACCGACTTGAATTGGGTACACTTTATCGCGCCCAAGCAGTGCCGGCACTTCAACCATCGCATCATCTGGCAATCCTTTGATTAAACCGTTGTTAGGAATGATCACCAACCACTTCTGACGCAAATCATACGCCATCGACATCGCGACATCTGCAATAAATTCGCCATGGACACCAACGTGGAATTTACCTTCAACATTCCCATCCGAGGCTTTAATTTGCTCTATCGCCTCAAACATTTTCTTCTCACGACCTTCCATCACCTCATTGGCGCGAGTGCGTTCTGGGTTCGATTGCTCAACAATCTCATCCGCCATCAAGTAATACTGAAGATAAGTGTTTGGTAAATACTCAGGGAACATTTGTACTAGAGGCTTAGTGTTCTTAAAGGTTTTGATCCAAGACGGTTCTGCGTGGCAAGCGTTCTCCACTTCCAATTCAGTCAACATGCCGAATTTTTGAATGTGATTACGCAAAAGCGGCAGTTTCTCTTCACCACCCACTTTGATGGACGTAAACCACCCATAGTGGTTCAAACCAAAGTATTCAACATCAAGTTCGTAGCGGTTAACCCCTAAGATATTCGACAGATTACGCTCGATCGCCACTGGCATATCACAGATATTGAGCACGCGTGAATTTGGACGTAAACGGTTCACCGCATCTGCAACAATCGCCGCCGGGTTCGAGTAATTCAACATCCAACACGTCGGTTTAGAAAAACGCTCCATGTGATCGATCAATTCAATCATTGGGAAGATGGTGCGCATGCCGTAAGCCAGACCGCCTGCCCCACACGTTTCTTGCCCAACACAACCATGGCGTAGAGGGATTTTTTCATCCTGCTCACGCATTTTATACTGACCCACACGGATCTGAGCAAAAACGAAATCGGCATGGGAAAACGCGACCTCAGGTTCCGTGGTTACGGTAAGGTGCACATGCGGCGCATGGGTTTTCACGACGTAATTGACCAATACCGCAACATTGTCTTGGCGCTGCTTATCAATGTCATAAAGGCGAATTTCAGCGATCGGAAATTCATCACCTTTCATCAGTAACGCTTTTACAATTCCTGCCGTGTAAGTAGAGCCGCCACCAGCAATAGCAATAATTTGCGGTTGTTTGTTCATAACCATCCTCGAGCAAATGTCAGTCATTCATTATTCTTTAAAGGTTATACTTCGTATGACCTATTTATTAATTGGTTCCATCCTATTATTTAGAATTGGCATAACAAACAATTAAAACAGATAATGTGATCTCGCCGAATTTATTTCGAATATTGGTTATTTAAATGGCCAATAAAAAATACCAATTTATCTAGGTAGATATATTGCCAGCTTGTGTGCATCAGGATGAAACCAAGCCTCGGTATAATCAAAACGACGGCCATCTTTCAAATTAGACACCGAGCGTAAATTCATAACAGGTGCAATTTTTTCCATATCCAATAACGCCATCAAGTCCTCATCGGGCTCTACCGCAGTAAATTCCTGACGGCTGCCTTCAATGGCCATGCCCTTATCTCGTTCTACATACTCAAATTTCGACTTTTCCAACGTGGAAATATTCAAGTCCGGAAAAAGGAACACTGGCATATAGCTATCTTCAACAATTCTAGGTAAATCATCCACATATTTAACACGTCGAATATAGTACAGTGGCTCACTCTCATTGATTTCGAGCATTTTATGAATGGCTGGATTGTCAGTTATCATGCTGAATTGAAATACTTTATAGCGCACGGTTTTGTTGCAACCGCCTAAAATCTCGGTGGTACCGGCCAAACCTCGTAACTCATGGGAATACTGCTTTCCCAACACGTACGTGCCTGAACCGCGACGTTTTTCAACCAAACTCAGTTTGACTAATTCATCAACCGCTTTCCGTATGGTAATTCGGCTAACGTCATATTCTTCGATCAGTCGTCTCTCTGTTGGTAGCGCATTACCAATCTCATAAACTCCGCTATTTATTTTCTGCTTTAGATCATCCAGCACTTTTTTATACAACATCCCTAACCACTCCTGCATAAAGGTCATATTAACCACAAGATAACATGACGTATTAAAGGATAGATAGGTTATATATCACAAATATTAATCACAAAAGTTGTCATGACCTATTTAAACAATAGAGTGCTTGTGAACCTACAAAAAATAGCAAGTGACGGCTCTTTGACTCGATCACTTGAACATAAAAACAAATAATGAATCGAGACAATAAACATGAAAAAGGAAGCAATCACCACTTACCTCAGTGATTTATCTCGGGCAATGCTGGCTCCAATCTACGTACTGCCGCTTGTTGGCTTTGTTATTGCGATCGGGGCTGCCGTGACCAATCCCGGCATTGTCGAACTACTGCCATTCCTCGACGCCCCTTTCTTTAAGGGCATGGGCGAAGTGCTGGTTTGGTCAACGCTCAGTGTATTAATCAATCTGCATATTATCTTTGCGGTTGGCATTTCGATGGGACTCGCGAAAAAAGATAAGCACCTCGCAGCCTTCAATGCCATGATTCTCTATTTCGTTTATCTCTACACCATGAACACTTATATGAAGTTCAATGGGTTACTGATCGACGGGGATTTAGGGGGAACAGGACAAGCCACTATTATGGGCTTACAAGTCGTCGATACGGGCGTCTTCGTCGGTATGCTTATTGGCGTTATCAATGCGTACTTCCATAATAAATACAGCCAAAAAGTACTCAATGGCGCGCTGTCTCTCTATGGCGAATCACGTCTTGTTTTGATCATCATATTGCCAATCAGTATCGGCATTGGCCTGCTGTTTACCCATATTTGGCCCCCTGTCCAACAGGTTATATTTCAATTTGGCGAAGACATCCGTAGCGCTGGATCAATGGGCATCGGCGTATATGGTTTTCTTGAACGTATCTTGATCCCAACGGGCTTACACCACTTACTTTGGGTGCCGATGCACTTTACTGATCTTGGCGGATGCCAAATGATTGCAGGTCAGAGCTACTGTGGTGTAGAAAATATTTTCCTGGCTGAAATTGGCGATCCTGATACCACTCGCCTCTCGAGCTCAATTATTTTTGATTCGCGTAGTTTGGTGAAAATTTTTGGTCTGACCGGTGCAGGTCTAGCAATGTACCACTGTGCCGATGCCGATAAGCGACTCAAAGTGAAGGCGATTGTCTTCCCTGCCATTGCATCATCCATCTTAGTGGGGGTCACTGAGCCGATCGAGTTTTCATTCTTATTCGTCGCGCCAATTTTGTTTGTTGTGCACGCGATTTTGACCGGTGTTTTTATGTCTCTGTTAGCGATATTCGATATTGTTGCCGTGGGCAAAGGGGGCTTGATTGATTTTATTGTCTACAACGTGCCGCTAGGGACTGAAAAAACCGATTGGCCATCTTATCTGTTCATCGGCGTGATTCAATTAGTGGTTTACTACGCCGTGTTCCGTATGCTGATCACTAAGCTAAACCTCAAAACATTGGGTCGTGGTGAGTCAGAAATGAAGCTCCATAACAAAGCGGATTACCAAGCCAAACAACAAAATCAAACGATCGATTCTGCTGCTGGGCAATACAATTCAGCGGCGATTATTGAGGGCTTAGGTGGTAAGGACAACATTGTTGATGTACAAAACTGCTACACGCGTCTTCGCGTTGAAGTGCGACAACCGGAGCTAGTCAACGAAGCCATCATTCGCGAATCCAATCCAATGGGCGTGGTATTAAAAGGCACCAATATCCAAATCATTTTTGGTAGTCATGTCGCTTCTGTTCGACAAGAAGTGAACCACCAGTTACACGTTATGGCCTAATTAGACACCCGCTATTCAAACTAAAAAAGGGAAGCCATGCTTCCCTTTTTCATTGTTATTTTTCAATCGCGTTTAAAGCATAAGCGATGACGGCTAATGACGCTTACGTTGAGAAATAAACACCCAAATAAAGAACAACATAAAGACAAAATCATTCAGGCCATAGATGGTATAAAAAGCCCCCGCAAAAACATCATGCTGGTATACGGAAGATAAATCGTTATGGCTAATCCACAGTAACCAAGCCACAACATACACCAACTTCTCAATAACAAATGCCCCGGCCAACCATGTTATGTTGCCTTCAATCGTTGCCGCGCCCAAATACGCAAGCCCCCATACCATAATCATCAACAAACCGAAGTTAGACATCACAACCGGGTCAAATTGATGAATTACGCTATTGGTAAAACCACGAGAAAAGATCAACACGCCACCAATATTCATTGCCGCCGCTAAGACAAAGCCCAGTTTCATCATTTTATTGTTCATCTTGCTATCCCATATTGAGCAACCTTATATAAACGAATATAGATGGCTTAACTCAATGACGCTACAGAAAAGCACTGCGACCCCAAAGCATTAAAGCGACCACTTTGCAGCATTAACATGACTTCCGATTGCGCCCATAAAAAAACCAGATCGCAATCTGGTTTCAAGTGAGGGGCATAAGCACGTTAACTAGACGCTTAATTGAGGTGTCTTCCGCGCTCTGAAAACATCGCGAATTTTTAACAATAGAATCGCGCTCGCCAGCATTAAGGTTATGGCATTGGCGATAATAATTGGCCAATCCTGCATCGCAATACCATAGATTAACCACAGAAATACGCCCAGTACAAAACAGCTGTACATCGCCAGTGAAATCGAAGCGGTATCGCCCGTTTTTAGAATATGCAGAACTTGAGGAACAAAGGAGCAAGTGGTACAAAAAGCGGCGATATAGCCAAGAATAGTGACATCAATCATTATATTATACCTATAAAAATGCCCCGCATAAGCAGGGCATTGATCAGCGATTAAACTATTTCATTTCTACCCAGAAATCTTTGTTCGCTTCAAGTAAGTCTTCTAGGATATCTTTTGCAACGCTTGCACTTGGAATGGTTGCCGATAGCGTCAGTGCTTGCCATAGACGCTGCTTAGATTGTTCAACGTGTGCTTTAACCACCAATTTCTCAACCGACACTTGTTGGCTCATCATACCTTTTTGGAACTCAGGGATTTCACCAATTTGTAATGGTTTCGCGCCCGTGTTGTCCACGATACATGGAATTTCTACCATCGCCGTTGGGTCAAAGTTACTGATTGCACCATTGTTTGGCACGATAAGCAGCATGCGCTCTTTGGTATTGAAGGCAATCGCCGTCGCTAAGTCAACAATGTACGACGCGTGCTCTTCCACTTCAATCGTCGTATCGCTTGCTGTACCGTTAGCAATAATACGATGACACTCTGTAAACACCTCAGCCTCACGACCTTCCATGACTTCATTCGCACGAGTGAACTCTTTATTTGAATGCTCAACCACATAGTCTGGGTACATGTAGTATTTTAGGTATGTGTTTGGAATCGTTTCTGGGTCCAATGCATACACATCACGTACTTTGATAAAGGTTTCTTTCCAAGATTCGTCCGTATGCTGAGCACCGTTCAATACACTTGGCGGTAAGTAACCGTGATCTTTGATGTACGCTTTGATGCGTGGCATCAGATCTTCACCTGTTTTCGCATCTTTAAACTCTTTCCACCAGCCGAAGTGGTTCAAGCCGTAGTACATGATGTCGAACTGCTTACGGTCTTCGTAGCCCAAGATTTCAGCGATACGAGTTTCAATACCAATCGGCATATCACAGATGTTCAGCACTTTTGAATTAGGGCGCATCACACGACACGCTTCAGCGACGATTGCTGCTGGGTTTGAGTAGTTCAGCATCCAAGCATTTGGTGAGTATTTTTCCATGTAGTCGATCATTTCGATAACCGCTGGAATTGAACGCAAACCGTAAGCCATACCGCCCGCACCACATGTTTCTTGGCCAACACAGCCATGACGTAGAGGGATTTTTTCATCTTGCTCACGCATCGCATATAGACCAGCACGAATATGAGCCATACAGAAATCAACGTCTGTAAATGCCTCTTCTGGATCGGTGGTGTATGAGAATTCAATGTGTGGTGCACGTTCTTTCAGTAGAATCTTACACGCTTCAGCAACCGTTTCTTGGCGAGACGCAAAGTTGTCATAAAATTTCAATTTACGGATAGGGAAACGGTCTTGGTTTTCAAGCAGCATCATTACGATACCAGGAGTAAAAGTTGAACCGCCGCCTGCAATAACTACTGAGAAATCTGTTTTCATAATAAGCCTCGTTTAAGTTGGGCGGGGTTATGTCCGCCCGAATAAATTAGTGTTTTAAATTGGGTGTCTATGTCTAAATTTTTGTTAAGCCATAACGCCTAAAGCGTTGTCTCTTTAATTTGCTGCACTGAGTGTTAGCGCTTCCTCTTGTTCTTTTTGTTCCTTTTGTTCTTCTTTGTAAGCACTGACGATCTTTTCACATTCTTCTCGGAGTTGCGGAACGCTCAGGCCAATGATCACTTGAACTGCTTTGCCGTTTTTCACTAAGTTCACCGCACCAGTACTCATAAAGTATTCCGCTGATTGAACTTTGTCTGGGTCTACCACCGTCACACGAAGGCGGGTTGCACAGTTGCTCAAGTCTTCAAGGTTGGCCACACCACCTAGCCCTTCAAGTGTTTCAATCGCTTGAATTTGCAATGGGTTCACACCTTGTTGGCCTTTACCGGTAATACCGTGCTTCTTATTAAAGTCGTCTTTGCTGTGCAACTTCATTTCTGCATCGCCACGGCCAGCAATTGGCACGTTAAATTTAACGATGAGATACTTGAAAGTGACGTAGTAAATGGCGGTAAAACAAAGGCCAATTGAAATTTGCGTCACGACCATGCTGGTGTGGTTACCTAATAGAGGAATCCAGTTACCGGTGACAAACTCAATCAAACCGCCGCCCATATTGCCGACAACGCCAAAGTGATACATCACCATTGCCATCGTGCCAGCCAGTACCGCATGAATCGCAAATAACCATGGCGCAATAAATAAGAAGGTAAATTCAAGCGGCTCAGTAATGCCCACCAATACCGCTGTAAATGTGGCCGGAATCAGTAAGGCTGCCACTTTTTTACGGTTTTCAGGTTTCGCCGTGTGGTACATCGCTAGCGCAATACCAATACAACCAAAGACTTTTGAGTTGCCGTGTAAAGAGAAACCACCCGCTGGGAACAGCTCTTTCATGCTTTGGCTTGATTGCGTAAACGCTTCTAAGTTAGTAAACCAATCCACGGTAATGCCGTTAGGCGTTACTACGTTGCCAAATTGGAACGGGGTATAAATAAAGTGATGCAGACCGGTCGGGATCAGAATGCGCTCGAGGAAAGTGAACAACCACACACCGAATGCACCCGATTCAACAAAAAATGTTTGTAACCCTAAGATGCCGTGTTGAATCGATGGCCATACATAGAGCGTTATCCAAGCTGCTGGCAGCATGGCAAAGAAAGAGATCATCGCAACGTATGAAGCACCTTGGAAAATGCCTAAATAAGAAGGAAGTTGCTTCTCAAACGTGCTGTTATGAATCCAGGTCACTAAGCCTGAAATAATGATCGCGCCGAAAATACCGGTATCAATGGTCTTAATACCTGCAATTTCAGTTAAACCCGACGTTCCGCCGATTGGTTGAGAAAAATCCACATTGAAGAACTCCCCCCAGAAGCCTCCCATCGCACCAACAAAGTAGTTAAAGGTTAAGTAAGAAACCATCACCACCATCACAGCTCGTGCATGAGCGGTTTTCGCTAAACCGATTGGTAAGCCAACCGCGAACAAAAGCGCCATGTTGCGGAAGATGGTCCAGCCACCTTCTTCAATGACTTGTAACACTTGATAATACAATCCGTTTTTATCAGCCAAATCGCCAACAAATATCGGGTTTTTAAGAACAATGGTTAAGCCCACTAGTATCCCTACAAATGGAAACAGCAAAACTGGGGTAAACATTGCTCCGCCTAATCGTTGTATCGCACTCAACATGGCAGGGTCCTTAAATTTGTTATTAATATGTTCCAGAGTGTTCCGTCTTTCGACAGGATTTAAGTTACTCCCGAAAAACGGATAGGACAAATAGATAATATGCAGATCGTGATCGAGTACAAATTAAGTACGTATTATGCGATTTTGGTCACCAAAAAGGACATATCGAGTACCTTTATTCGCATAATGAAATATGAATTCGACTTACATCAAAAAAAGGTCATTGATTTGTTCTATTTTGAATGATAATTTTGCTCTATCGTCGTCCTATTTTTGGACTTGCTTGAAATAAGCGGATGGCTGCGGATAGTTTGTTGCCATGAATAATTCAGTGAAATGACTTGTATCAGTGGGCGCACTCAATGTTGAACGCACCTTAGAGTAAGGTGTATGTGCTCAGAGAGGTTAATTATGTTGTATAAGAAAGTCATGCTAGAGCTTAAAAGCCGCATTGACTCAGAAGAATTTGCTATCGGAGATACGTTATCAACCGAAAAGGAATTGATGGCGTACTACGCAGTTAGTCGTATTACCATTCGTAAAGCGATTGAAGAACTCGTCAAGCTAGGTTTAGTCGAAAAACGCCAAGGCGCTGGCTCAACCGTGATTGGAAAAACGATGATCGGTTCCATGTTGAACCTAAAAAGCACCAGCGAATACCTGATCGATACAGGCGCAAAGATCGAATACAAAATTTGCGAATTTACCTTGATGGATGCTGACGATGAGCTGGCAGAAATTCTTGAAATCACACCAGGTGAAAAGGTCTACTTTATTCGACGCTTTAAACTCATCAATGGCGCTGCCTCCGTTTACGAAGACTCTTACATGCCAATGTCGCTGTATCCAAAGATGAATGTGATGTCGATGGAAGGCTCAAAGTACCACTACCTAGAGAAAGAGCTGGGGTTTGTCATTGATGGCGCATTTCAAGATTTTGAAGCGATCATTCCCGACAAACACATGTGTGACATTCTCGGTGTGAGTGCGAAGCAGCCTCTCATTCAAATCCTCTCTATTGGTAAGCTCGCGGATGGGCGGATATTCGAATACACTAAAATCGTTTCTAAACCGGAAACCATCACCTACAAGCACTATTTAAAACGTTAAATGTAACGCCTCTTGGTAGGGAGTCTTGCCGCGATGTCTTGTGCAGCTCCCTAGCCTATCTCGCCGCTTTTCGCCTCTTTCCTCCAAAATAACCATAAATTCCACCTTTCTTCCGCCAAAATTACGCAAAGTCCTTCATTATTAGCTATGTTCAGCGGGTACTGTCACGGAGGAAATAGTCCACATGAATAAATTACTTGCTGAAGGTTTCGGCACATTTTGGTTAGTGTTAGGTGGCTGTGGTGCTGCCGTACTCGCCGCTGGCGTCCCTGAATTGGGGATTGGTTTTTTAGGTGTGGCTTTAGCGTTCGGTTTAACCGTTATCACTATGGCTTACGCCATTGGACACATTTCAGGATGTCATCTCAATCCAGCGATCACTATTGGTTTGTGGGTTGGCGGGCGTTTTGAAGCACGAGAGGTTTTACCCTATATCATTGCGCAAGTGATTGGGGCAATTGCCGCCGGTGGTGTGTTGTATCTTATTGCAAGTGGCCAAGCGGGCTTTGATGTGGGCGCTTCCGGATTTGCCACCAACGGGTATGCTGAACATTCACCCGGTCAATATTCACTTATTGCCGCACTCGTGTGCGAAATTGTCATGACCATGATGTTTTTGATTGTCATCATGGGTTCCACTGACTCTCGAGCTCCACAAGGCTTTGCGCCTCTTGCTATCGGCCTTTGTTTGACATTGATTCATTTGATTTCTATTCCAGTGACCAACACGTCGGTTAACCCTGCGCGAAGTACTGGTGTGGCGGTTTACGTCGGAGATTGGGCTGTCAGTCAGTTGTGGCTATTTTGGGTTGCTCCGATCGTAGGTGCGATTCTTGGAGCGATAATTTACAACGTTATGGCGGGAAAAGAGCAGTAACGAGCTCGGTAGATTAAGCAAAAAAAACCGCAATGTCTTCGGCTCTTATCCATTCAATGATAAAAGCAAATGACATTGCGGTTTCTCATTTATTCGCCGCTAAGCAGTGACTTCTCGAAGCGACGACTTAACGAAATGTAAGCAATGGCTCACACTCAATAGAGTATTTTGTGGCGACCCAGCAATGAGTGAGATAGCGTCGTGCCATCAACTAACTCAAGCTCTCCACCAACAGGAACTCCGTGTGCGATGCGACTCGCTTCCACTTGATGCTCTCGGCAGAGCTCAGCAATATAGTGTGCCGTGGCCTCTCCTTCGACGGTCGGATTGGTTGCAAGAATAACCTCACTCACATCCCCTCGACGTAGACGGTAGTCCAACACATCTAAACCTATATCACTTGGGCCGATGCCATCTAATGGCGACAGATGCCCCATCAGAACAAAATAGCGCCCTGAAAATTGCCCAGTTGCTTCAACCGCTGCGATATCGCCAGGGCTTTCCACCACACACATTTGTCCGTTTTCCTGGCGTTTAGGATTGGTGCAAATATGGCAAGTATCTTCTTCAGTAAAGGTTCGGCATTCGTTGCAATGGCCAATTTCGGTCATTGCATGACTCAGTGAATCAGCAAGCTGCAAGCCGCCTTTTCTATCGCGCTGTAACAAATGAAAGGCCATACGTTGAGCCGACTTGGGGCCAACCCCAGGCAGACAACGTAAGGCCTCCATCAATTGCTCCAGCATATGACTGGTGCGCATTATCTAACCTTTTTGATTAGAATGGCATTTTCATGCCTGGTGGTAATTGCATACCGCCAGTCACTTGCGCCATTTTTTCTTTTTGTGTTTCTTCTACACGGCGAGCAGCATCATTGAATGCAGCTGCGATAAGATCTTCAAGCATCTCTTTATCGTCTTGCATTAAGCTTTCGTCGATATCAACACGACGCACGCTATGGCTGCCTGTGATCGTCACTTTAACTAGGCCAGCGCCAGATTCACCGGTCACTTCCATAATTGCGATTTCTTCTTGAAGCTTTTGCATGCGATCTTGCATTTGCTGGGCTTGCTTCATTAGGTTGCCCATTCCGCCTTTACCAAACATAGTTATCTCTCTGATTATGTTTATCTATATCTCGTTATGATGAAGATACAGTATTAGCTTATCGTTTTCATAATAGATGGGGTTAAAAGCAATAATTTCAACCCCAATCTATTACAAGGTCTTTTCGATGATGTGGCCTATTCTAAACCGGTCTTACGCTATCTTTATCAAGCTCAGCGGCAAAACGAGTCTCAATAAATTGTACATGAGGATCGGCCTCTAAACTGTCAAAGGCTTGTTGTAATTTGCCTTGATAGAACGATTCTCGCAGCTCCAAAGGCGTTTGCCCCTGCGTACCTATTTCGACACTCAAATGGCACTCTTCACCTAACGCAGCATTGAGCGCTTCAAGCAACTCGGATTGTGAACGCTCTGACATTAGGTGTGCTTGTTCCGGACGAAGCGTCAGAGACAGCGTTGAGCCTTCTTTTCTATAGTGCGAATTAAGCGCTAATTGTTCGGTCAATTTTGCCGTGGTCAATTTCGCGATTAACGCTGACCACGGGTCTTGCTCAATCGACTGCTGCGCGAGTTTTTGCACCATTTCTGGTGTTTTCTCATGCTCTAAGGCTTGCTTGATCTGGCTTGGTGTTAGCTCTTTTTTCTCTTGCGTTGGCTGCTGAGGCAATATCGGCTTCCACCGATACGCATCATCTTTCTCTGTTTCTATGACAGGAACAGGAGGTAAACCATTCGCGAGCGGCGACACCTGCGCAGTTCCCGTGTGCTTTTGTGCAACACGATCAAGAACCGACTCTTTTTTAGTAGCAGATGTCGCATTAACCTTTTTTACATCACCACCCGTCGGGGTTGAACCCGAACGCTGTGAACGTAATTGATGACGCAAACCGCCCAATGAAGGACGAGCAGCAGGCGCTTCTTGAGCGCTAGGCGCAGCTTCCGGCATCGGCGCTTGCGGCGCGACATTCGCGGGAGCGCTGTCATAATTATCATAATACGCTTCCGGTGGTGCCATGTCATACTCAGGCGCCATCGGCATCGATTGTGACATCACATCACCCGCACTTGGCGGCGCATTGTACTGCGGTGGCATTGGTGTAGGCGGCGTATTGTACTGCGGTGGCATTGGTGTAGGCGGCGTATTTGGTACGATTGGCGCAGACGTTTGTATCGCTGTTGGTGCAGCCGAAGGTGCTTGTGCTTGTACTTGTACTGGCGAAGCTGACGTCACTGGTGTCACAACGGGTGCTTGGCTGATCTCAGTGGAAATCACATTCGCTGTTGAGGTGGCAGGACGAAACGCCATCATGCGCAGTACCACCATTTCTAATCCAATTCGCTCGGAAGGCGAAAATGGCAGATCTTGGCGACCTTTTAACGCAATTTGGTAGTAAAGTTGCACATCTTGCGGAGAAAGCGCCTGCGCAAGTAACGTGACCTTTTCCGCATCAGGCTGCGTTTTATCTAATGTCGATGGCAATGCCTGACACAAGGCAATACGATGCAACTGTGCGGCAAGTTGATTTAATAAACCATCCCACTCCACGCCATTTTGCGCCATATGACTTAAGCAATCCATCGCTTGTTGCGGCTGTTTAGAACTGATCGCCTCAAGTAGATGCAAAGCTTGGTCAGTATCCAGCGTACCCAGCATGTGGCGAACTAATTCCTCCTGAACCTGACCATTACCCAGCGCAATCGCTTGGTCAGTTAGGCTCAGCGCATCACGCATACTGCCGTCTGCAGCATGAGAAATAAGCCCCAACGCACGTTGTTCAAAGTCCAATTTTTCTTGGTTAAGAACGTGCTCTAGCTGTTGATGGATATCATCCACACTGATCGGTTTAAGATGGAACTGCAAACAACGCGACAATATGGTCACGGGCAGTTTTTGTGGATCAGTGGTGGCTAAGATGAATTTCACATACTCGGGTGGCTCTTCTAGCGTTTTTAACAACGCATTAAAGCTGTGACGCGAGAGCATGTGAACTTCATCGATTAAGTAGACTTTGAATCGACCACGTGCCGGTTTGTACTGCACGTTATCGAGCAGATCACGGGTATCTTCGACCTTGGTACGCGAAGCCGCATCGATTTCAAGTAAATCTACAAAACGACCTTCATCGATTTCTCGGCAAGTATCGCACTCACCGCAAGGGGTGGCGGTAATGCCGGTTTCACAGTTTAGACCCTTAGCAAACAAACGACCGATAGTCGTTTTACCGACACCGCGCGTACCACTAAACAGGTAGGCATGATGCAGACGGTTTTGTGCTAAAGCATTTTCTAAAGCAGTTAATACGTGGGCTTGACCAACCACTTCGTGAAACTTAGTTGGTCGCCATTTTCGCGCTAAGGCAAGATAACTCATGAACCGTTCCGATTAGTGACCGTCAAACTCGCAGATGCTGTAAATATTTAAGCCCAATTTTTCAAGGCGCTTATCACCACCGATTTCAGGTAGGTTAATCACAAAGGCTGCGTGCTCAACTTCACCGCCAAGTTGACGGATTAGCTTAGTGGTTGCTTCAATGGTGCCGCCAGTTGCCAGTAGATCGTCGACAACCAACACTTTGTCACCGGCTTTGATTGCATCCACGTGAATTTCAAGTGTATCGGTACCGTACTCAAGATCGTAAGTTTGTGCCACGGTTGCACGCGGCAATTTGCCTGGCTTACGAACCGGTACAAAACCAAGACCAAGCTCTAGTGCCAGTGGCGCACCAAATAGGAAGCCACGAGCTTCTGTGCCCACCACTTTGGTGAAGCCCATGTCTTTGTATTTATCGACAAGAAGCTGAATAGTGGCTTGGTATGCTTGCGCGTCTTCTAAAAGGCTAGTTACATCGCGAAATAGAATGCCTGGTTTTGGGTAATCAGCGATGCTTTTGATGCTCGCTTTGATCATTGAAATAGTTTCAGTCGTCATAACTCTATACTTAAGATTGGCTACGCCATCGTAATCATTTTAGCTTACGGCGGGCAAGAATGGATTGTGTCACCCCTTTATCGAAACACAACATCGAGGGGCAAGAAAACACCCACAAAAAAAGGTGGGCACACTTCCTGCCAATCTTAGTGATTTTCTTCTTGGTCAGCAAGGTGCTCGATCACTGGTAAGCGAATAAACCAACTAAGCAAACCCAACAGCATGACTAGCAGCATAATCTTTAACCAATCGTGCGGGACGACATAGATGGAAAATGAAAAACTCGCGATCATCACCAACGCACCACGCCATTTTACTTTTTGCGAAACGGCTCGATATTGGTGCCAATTAGTAATGATAGGGCCAAATGTTGCATGCTCACTCAACCAACGATGGAAGCGAGGGCTACTACGCATAAAGCAGGCGCTCGATAGCAGAACGAAAGGGGTGGTTGGAAGAATAGGAAGGAAGATGCCTAATATACCTAGACACAGACTTAAGCCACCAATCAGGTTTAAGAAAAAACGACGAATAATGATGGCTTTACTCCAAATTTAACTAGAAACCCGCATAGCCATTAAAGACACGAATCCACGTTAGCGTAGCCGGAAGCGTTGGAATTAATAACACAGCGATAAATCCAAGAAAGTAGAAAATATTATAAGGTTCTTTAAAATTTTTGTCTGCCATTACTCACTCTCTTTACCGTCAATAGGGAACAACGTTAACCAATCGCACAATTGTTACTTGCATGATCAACACTTGTTAATAATTATAGCGTACACGCATTAACCTAAACACCGACTAACAGTGTGGTTACTACTTATAAAGTGAGGTTAGCGAACGAATTAAGACGGAATAACAGAAGGTTATGAGGCGAAATGACGTTATAAAAACATGTTTCTGGCGGTAACAAGGCATGCAGGTCGTCAACCGACGAACACCGCTAAAAAGTCTATTAATGAGCGATATTGAACAAGCGATGTCATGAGATTTAAAAGCAATAGCCAAAGACTCGCCACTGAAATAGAACGGGGATCCATATGGTATGGATCCCATCGAGAGCCGACTTATCGTATTGAGCGGGTAAACGAACATCACCGAAAGCTAAATGGCCAACCTGCACCTTTCGCCTTTTGATTGGCGATGACGTTGGTGATTTGGACTAGGATTTTTTCGACAAATCTAAAGCAAAACTGCTGGCACCTAATCGGTTTAAGCTAACCACGCAATGTTGGTCGATATAGAGATCGGTCGTGGTGAAATTTTTCATGCATTTCTCGCCCAAGCGAACGCCTGCCGGAATGTGTTTCACCAACTCCCCACTACGATAGCGTGATTCAATGCCGGCGGGCAGTAAACTGATGGTCCCTTCCGCGACATCCGCCACACCAAACAATGCGCGTATCGGCGTCGCACAGTCTGCACAGTTGATCCCTTTTTCAAGAAGTTCAGCGAGATCTTTAAGGTTTGCGTTGAACGACTTTAAATTGCGCAAGTAATCATGGAAAAGCGCTCTCACCAATAATGTGGTTGCCGCGCCATGCCCATACACGTTATCAGAATCGACAAGATAAAAGATAAACTGCCCTTTCATTAACCACGCGTAGTCAAACACCAGCGGCATAACATCGGTTGATTGTAAAAGTCGGTAACTGCATTTCCAGTCGCCTTGCGCGGTCTCTTTTTCAGGCAATAGAGCATGCAACAAATCTTTCGCCGAACTTGGGTTATTCTCAAGATAATCAAGATGCCAATGCAACTCTTGTTCATCCGGCATATCACCGCTGTCCACGCGAAACCATTGACTTGCAAAATCACGATTATCGCCAATATGGCTGTCTGAATCTTCTAATGTATTTTCAATGGCGTCGGTTAAGTTGGTTGGGTCACTGATCGGTTTCGGTAAAAAATCTTTGATACCGAAACGTAGGGCTCTCGCAACGTCTGACATTTCTTCGGTTGCAGACACAACAATAACAGGCAATGATGGGTATTCTAAACTGACCTCTTCAACAAACTCGATACCGTTTAGCACAGGCATCGCGAGGTCACACAAAACGAGATCAGGCTCAAACTCACGTAAATGCTTTAGGCCAGCCAGTCCATCTTCCGCTTCGAGCACTTCATATCCTTGTGCCACTAAAATCGATGCGGTGATACGACGAAAAATTGGGTCATCATCCACCAGCATCACCCGTTTTTTCTTCGCTAGGGCATGACCTGATGGTAAAACCTTAGCCTCTGATACTTTATGCATGGAAATGCCTCACACAAGTTCTTAAAATTAAGAAATATGACTTATTATTATATTTATAAGTAAAATAGGTAACTCTTACAAAAATAGTCGCGAACCGCTATTTATACAAATATGCGTAACTCTCGCTTTGCTGCACACAAGATGTATGAAATGATAAAGATCGTGATACTTGTTGATATGTCTCAATCTTTAACTGTGATGATCAATATAAATTAACTCTATTCGTAAAAAAATGTGTCCTGCTGATGAAATTAGATGATCTAAACCTGTTCCGACTGGTTGTCGAAAATGGGAGCTACACCGCAACATCACGTAAAACTATGATTCCTGTTGCAACCATTACGCGACGCATTCAAGCTTTAGAGGATGCATTAAACTTAAGGCTCCTCAATCGCCATGCGCGTAAGCTGTCGCTTACAGAGGCGGGTGAACGCTTTTATAACGAATGCTCGCCTTTATTGCAGCGTTTATCCTTTGTTACTGAAGAAATTTCAGACGAATGTCGCGGTGCGGCAGGAAAAATTAGAATTTCATCGCCATCCAACTTAACTAAACGCATGATGATGCCGATGTTCAATGCATTTATGCAAAAATATCCTGACATTAGCATCGAATTGAATACCAGTAATCATGCCGATAAACTTGACCCTACCGAATGGGATGTCATTTTCCGTGTCGGTCCACAACGTGATTCAAGTTTAATCGCGCGTAAAATCAGTTCGGTCAAAGATATTTTAGTCGCAAGTCCGGATTATTTTCGTACTCATCCCGTCCCTACTCACGCTGAAGAACTTCATAACCATTTATTGTTAAAAGGTGATCCACTTAAAAAATGGCAACTTATCAATGAAAGTGGCGAAGTGATCATCAATAATGATAATGGCCGCTTCCAAGCAAATGCGTTAAATGTGGTGCGTAGTGCCTGTTCTGAAGGACTAGGTATTACATTGATGCCAGACGTTATGATTCGCGAATTTATCGAAGATGGGAGCTTAGTGCAGGTATTGAAAGATTGGAGTGCGAACCCGCGCGATATCTACATGCTGTATAACCATAAAGACCATCTGCCTGAAAAAGTCCGTCTGTTTATCGATTTTGTGATTGCTTACAACATTCACTAAGTCCCGATTTACGTTGATACTTGAAATCGACTCTATGAAAAGAGCTTGGCACTGCCAGGCTCTTTTTGAACAACCATGATCATCTTCAACACAGCAAACGCGATCGCCTATACTCGCGTATCTAGATCATTATAAAAATTCGACAAATTTAGTGAGCTCACGCTCTGGGACTTTCATCGGCGTACAACCTGGCGTTCCTAGATAGAGGAAACCGACGATTTGATCCTCTGCTTGTAAGTGAAACGCATCCCGTACACTCTCATGGAACATCCATTTCCCTGAACGCCAAAAACCTTGGAAATCTTGAGCGATTGCCGCCATTTGCATGGCATGCGCCGCGCATCCTGCTGATAAATATTGTTCAAAGGCAGGGACTTTTTCATGCGGGGTTACTCGGGCGATTACCGTAATCACCATAGGGGCACGAAACGGAGCTTGGCTCACTTTATCGATGATGGCTTGGTCACTATTCTCCGCTTCTGCGGCCGTCACCAAAATGTTCGCCAATTTTCTTAAGCCCTCACCCTGAGCAATCACAAAACGCCAAGGCGTTAAGCCACCATGGTCAGGGGCACGTAAACCCGCTCGAATAATATTCTCTAACGCTTTCCCTTCTGGCGCAGGGGCTGAAAGTCGCGCAATCGAGCGCCGATTGAGTAATAAATCTAAGGCATCCATAACAATCCTTATTGGGTTCCATATCCTTTCATCATAACGGCCTTCTTCTGTATTTCACAATTTCTTAAGCAAAATAAAACCCAATAAACGGCAGCTAAACACTGATATTTATTGGGTTTATATCAAGACCGTGATTTGGCATTCTTTACATCGAATATTTGAATCGACGAATAGAATTCAAACGTTCAATAGAAAGACTGATTTAAACTTGCTCGAGTCAATAAACCATCGCAAGGCGCGAATCGATCGCCATATTTTTCAGCATGTTCATTCATCAATTCAACCAATTTGACGATGCCAATCTGATCCATATAGCGGAACGGCCCCCCTAAAAATGGCGGGAAACCAATGCCGAAAATCGCCCCAATGTCACCGTCTCTTGGTGATCGAATGATCCCCTCATCTAAGCAGCGCGCCGCCTCATTAAGCATTGGCAACAGACAACGCATCGCCATCTCTTTACTGGCCATCTTCGATTCAGGCGTAAGATTGAGGAGTTTATAGACACTCTTATCCACCTGCTTCTCTTTGCCTTTGTAGGTATAAAAGCCTTTGCCCTTTTTACGCCCCTTACGGCCATCCTTGAGTAACGTATCAAACACCTCTGGACCTTGGAAGCGAGGGCCAAGCTCATTCACCAGTATCGGCATGATCTTCGCGCCAATATCGACGCCCACCTCATCCAGTAAGGTGATAGGACCAACAGGGAAGCCAGCATCAAGGAGTGCACCGTCAAGTTGCTCAATCGGTTCTCCCGTTAACAAGATGTGCGCCGCCTCGTTCATATAAGGCGCCAATATCCGGTTAACATAAAAACCGGCCCGATCTTTCACTACAATGGGCGTTTTACCTTGTTTGCGAGCAAGCTCCACCACCGTGGAAATCGTTTGTTCGGAGGTGGTTTGATGTGGAATCACTTCCACCAGCGGCATTTTTTCTACCGGACTAAAGTAATGCAGACCAATCACATTTTCAGGGCGTGCGGCGTGTTGCGCAATTTGATGGATGGGAAGCGATGACGTGTTCGTCGCAAAGATGGTGTCGTGTTTAGCATTTTGTTCAATGTCCGCCACCATTTGCTGCTTAAGTGCCAAATCTTCAAACACCGCTTCAATCACGACATCAGTATGCTCAAAACCAATAAAGTCAGTCCCTCCGGAGAGTTGCTGCATGCGACTTTGTAACTGCGCTTTGCTTAAGATTCGGCGTTGACGTTGCTTTTCAAACAACTTGAAGTTGTAGTTGAGCGCATTCAATACGCCATCATTACTCACATCCTTGATACGAACCGGCCGTTTGGCTTTTGCCACGGTTACATGGCTAATACCAGCCCCCATTAAGCCACCACCAAGCACGGCGACACGCTTGACGCTGGTCGGTACGGCATCACCACCGTGTTCTTTCTTCATCTCGGTCGTGGCAAAAAAGATCGAACGTAACGCTTTAGATTCATCACTCATGACTAATTTGCCAAAGCGCTCCGCTTCATAAGCCAGACCTTTATCAAAGCCGTGCTCTAAACCGTAACGAATTACGTCTAAAATCGCTTCCGTTGCCGGGTAGTTACCCCGTGTTTTCTGTGCAGTCTTCTTCGCCGCTTGTTCAAAAATCACTTTGCGGCCAAAACCGGTTTGCGCCATTAGTTTTTCTTTCGCGCCGACCTTATGTTTTGCCTTTCCCTTGCCTTCGACAAATTGTTTGGCGACATCAAGCAAAATGGTCGGGGCCACACACGCATCGACCACACCCAATTTTTGCGCTTTTTTCGCCCGTAATTGCTTACCCGTTAATATCAAATCGAGCGACGGAAGGAGACCAATAAGTCTCGGTAGACGTTGCGTGCCCCCCGACCCCGGTAACAAACCCAATTGCACCTCAGGTAGACCCAAGCGAGTTTTATCGTCATCACTACACACACGATAATCGCAAGCAAGCGCCAGTTCTAAGCCGCCGCCCAAACACGGGCCATGAATTGCCGCGACAACGGGAAAGGTTAACTTAGAGAGTTTTTCAAACATCTCTTGCCCCTTCGTTGCCAAGGCTTGAGCTTCTTGTTCAGTTTGGCACGCATCAAGCATGCGTACATCCGCGCCCGCGACAAAATTATCGGGTTTACCCGAGTGAATAATTAGCCCTTTCAACGCGGTTTTGTGTTGGTCAAGTTCAGTAAAGACTTGCTCCATTTCTTCGGCGAACGCCGCTTGGAGTGTATTCATTTTTTCATTCGGAACATCGATACACAGCCACGCAACGTTCTGCTCATCAATGGTGAGATTAAAGGCTTTAAGATCGGTCATTATTCAACCTCCAGTATCATAGCTGCGCCTAAACCGCCCGCTGCACAAGCAGTGTTCAATGCTAAACCGCCACCGCGTCGTTTCAGTTCGCGTAACGTTTGCGTCATCATGCGAGCTCCGGTCGCTGCAAACGGGTGGCCATAGGCGATAGAGCCGCCTAATACGTTAAATTTATCCATGTCGATTTCGCCAATCGCCTTACTGCGCCCCAATTTTTCTTGGGCAAACTTATCGCTCGCAAACATCTTCACGTTAGAGAGCGCTTGCGCAGCGAATGCTTCATGCATGTCGATTAGAGTTAAATCACTCAAAGAAATGCCTGCGCGATCGAGCGCGATCGGTGTCGCGTACGATGGCCCCATTAACATATCTTGCTCGACCCCAATAGCCGAAAACGCATAAGAGCGAATGTAGCCTAAAATCTCTAATCCCAACTCTTTCGCCTTACCTTCACGCATCAACATAACGGCAGCGGCACCATCAGTTAACGGAGTGCTGTTGGCGGCAGTCACACTGCCATACTGGCGGTCAAAGGCTGGTCTCAATTTTGAGTAACTCTCAAGCGTCGAGTCGTGGCGAATATTATTGTCTTCCGCCAACCATTGTTTATAGGGCGCCGGAAATGCTGTCATCACTTCACCTGCGATTTTGCCCTCTTTCCACGCTTGAGACGCAAGGGTATGGGAACGATGCGCGAGTGCATCTTGTTCTTCACGGCTAATGCCGTGGCTCTTGGCCATTTGTTCTGCGGTTTGGCCCATGGACAACCCAGTAGAATACTCGGCAACCGCAGGCGGAACCGGCATGAGATCTTTCATTGAAAAAGATTTAAGGATAGTGAGCTTTTGCGCCACTGTTTTGGTTTTACTGAGCGCGAGTAAATTAGCCGCCAATTTTTTAGAGACGCCAATTGGCAACACGGAAGAAGAATCGGCGCCACCTGCGATACCCACGTCAATAGTGCCGGCCATAATGCTTTCTGCAACATTGACGGCGGCTTGAAAACTGGTCGCACACGCGCGAGTTACGCTGTAAGCATCGGTATGTACATGCATCCCCGTCCCCAACACAATTTCACGTGCAATATTGGGCGCTTCTGGCATTTGAACAACTTGGCCAAACACCACTTGTTCTATTAATTTGGCATCAATATCGGTTCGAGCAAGCATCTCGCTCACCACCATTTTGCCTAAATCAATGGCTGGGACTTGGCTAAACTCAGTACTTTGACGCGCAAATGGCGTACGAAGCCCGGCAACAATCGCGATTCGCTCGCCATTGCGAGTAGTTAATTCCTGCTTACCCATTGTTTCTCCTTACAATAAGTGCAACCAAAAGACGTTTCCTAGCGACGAATGACTTTGGCCAATTTAGAGGTCTGACCAGAATTATTGTAATCAAGTTGTTAAAACAATCAAACGCATGTTTAAATAAACGTGATTTCAAACTAGGAGAATAGCTAACTAAATGAAAATAAAGCGTTGTCGGAGAGTAAATTTTAGCTATATTTAGGACAATTGATCTGTGACGTGAGTAAATTTAGGCAAAAAAAAACCACACAAAGCTGTGTGGTCGGAATGTATAAAGCAATTAACTTACGCCAATTGAAATAATCAGTTTCCTGATTAGGAGAAAGTAAAGTCAGCCTTCAAAAGGAAGTGTCATCTTGCTCAACTCGTTAGTGAAACACTAACTAGATGACAATATGTACTATAACCGCTGAATCACTACAGTTTTTGAATTAGATCAATTTTTCATGCGATTTCTCGTTAAACCGACAACAATTTACTATCAAAACCCCTCGTTCTATGCATTTTTTGGCTAAGCGATGCTGGTTGAAAATCTCTTGGGTATCACTTCAACACCGTTTCGGAGGCTCTTTTGGCAATTTTAGACATTTTTGGGAAGAAAAAGTCAAAACGTCCGGTCGACTCTATTATGGACAGACAAAGAAAATATGAAGCTCTTGTGCGAGCCTATCACCGCGACTTGTATCGCTACGGCTATTGGTTGTGTAAAGATCCAACCATCGCCGAAGATTTGGTACAGGAAACGTGCTTGCGCGCATGGAAGTCACTCGACAGCCTACAAGACGAAAAAGCGGCGAAATCATGGCTTATTACTATCTTGCGCCGAGAAAATGCACGACGCTTTGAACGTAAGCAGTTTGATTTAGTCGACATCGACGATCACAGCAATGAAGCCAAAGTGAGTGATGATGCACACCATCAAACGGAGTGGATCCACGCTCAAATCATGAAGCTTGAAGTTGATTATCGCGAGCCGCTCTTTTTGCAAGTGGTGGGGGGCTTTAGTGGCGATGAAATTGGTCAAATACTAGAGCTAAATAAAAATACCGTGATGACCCGTCTATTTAGAGCACGCAATCAACTCAAAGAGATGATGGAGTCAGCAGAGAATCAACGAGGAGCGCACAATGGATGAATTAGAATTCCGCCGTCGAATAATGTCCGATCCTAAGCATAGGAATAGTGACATCGTCGATGCGATGCGAGCCAATGAAAGCCACAGTAAATTTGTTGATGACATCAATGAACTTGACGCACACATTGCGAAAGCAATGAATGTGGACGTGCCTGACGATCTTGCTGACCGTATCTTGTTTAGTCAGCAGAATTCGCGCGAACATGACAACGTGATTAAACCAAACTTTGTTCGACGCAGTATGGCCATGGCGGCATCCGTCGCGTTCGCGGTTGGGTTGTTGGTGGGGCAAGTAAATTGGGGCAATGTCTTCGTGACTCCCGCTCAAGCAAGTTTGGCCGATACCGCTATTGAACACGTCATTGCAGAAAAGCCGTTTGTCACTCATTTGGATGAACAAGTCAGTTCAACGCAGATCAACGCTAAGATGCAGCCTTTCCACCAACAATTAGACAAGTCGTTTCCTTACCACGTCTATTATCTCAATCACTGTGGATTTGGTGACGCGAACGCGCTGCATATGGTGTTTGCGGGGGAGCACGGTAAAGTCACTCTATTTCTTACCGGCATTTCAAGCACTAGCGTGCAAGATTTTGTCAAAGAAGGAATGGCAGGCATCGTCGAGCCCGTCGGGAACAGCAGCTTGATTATTGTCGGTGAGAAAAATGAAGATGTGGCCACTCTCGCCAAAAGTATCCTTAACATAATCAAACCGATGCCAATTTAACCAACAATTAGCGAACAAACCGATAAAAAGCCTGAACCTCGATTCAGGCTTTTTTATGAATAACATTTGGTAAAAAAACCGACAAAAATAGAGTACAAACTCTAAAATGACGACTTTAGCAGCATTTTCCCGCCCGTTACCCATCATTTCCATAATTTTATCGTCAAATTAGCCAATGGTCGGATTTCTATATTCTATACTTCAGAATAAAATCAGCCCCACTGAGCATTTGCTCAAAAAACAGCGCCCGTATAAGAGGCGACTAAAAAGGAAAAGCACAATGAACAACTCGCGTCTGTTTAAAAAGACACTGTTAGCAGTGACAATCGCAACAACTACCCTCGCCTCTCAGCAAGCTTTAGCTGCTGGTTTCCAACTTAACGCACAATCTGCAACTGGTATCGGCCGTGCATTTGCGGGTGACGCAGTAATCGCTGATAACGCATCCGTAATGGCACGTAACCCTGCAGCCATGGCGCTGTTTGATAAAACAGAACTTTCGCTAGGTTTTGAAAGCATTACGACGATGATCGAAGTTAAAGATGCTGAATATTGTGGACCTGGCTGCCAAATGGGTATGAAACCGACTTCTGTTGATGATATCGATGATGTTGGTGGCACTTCAATTGCTCCGAATATTCACCTTATCGTCCCTGTAAATGATAAGTTTGCCTGGGGTGTGAATGCCTACTCAAACTTTGGTACCAAAACCGAATTCTCTGATGACTACGCTGCTACAGAATACGGCGGCCTAACCGATGTGAAAAGCTTCAACTTTGGTCTAGCCGGCTCATACCGTCTAAACCAACAATGGAGCTTTGGTGCCGGTCTAGATCTTATCTATGGCCAAGGTACAATGAAGCGTGAACCAAGCAAAAGCGTTGGTGGCGTTCTAGGTGCGCTAGGCGTCCCAGCAGGAACTCCTCTTCTCGATGTAGATAAAGCTGACGGTTGGGCTGTTGGCTTCAACGTTGGTACAGTTTACGAACTGGATGAAAATAACCGTTTTGGTCTGTCATACCGCTACAGCCCTGAATTTGAAGCTGAAGATGACAAAGGTCAAAAGATTGTTCTACCTTTACCAGACATCGCGGAGTTCTCTGGTTACCACAAAATCCAAGACACAAAATTTGCAGTGCATTACTCAGTCCAATACATTGGTTGGGGATCATTTGATAAAATTGAGTTCCAGAACCTGCAAGGCTCTGTTCTATCAGGCTCATACGACAAACAGTATGAATGGCAAGATGGTTGGCACTACGCGATTGGTGGTACTTACTACCTAAACAACGATTGGACACTACGCGCCGGTTACATGTATGACACCAGCGCGCAAGATAGCCTAACCTCAATTTCAGTACCAGACTCCGATCGTCAGTGGTTCTCTACTGGTTTCACTTATCACATTGATAGCGCATCTAACATCGACTTTGGTTTTACCTACCTAATGGGTGATGATGTCGACGTGAATGAAGAAACAGAAGTTCGTGGTATCAAAGCCTCCTCGGTCACCGCAACCACTAAAGCTGATGCAATCCTAGTCGGTCTACAATACAGCCGTAGCTTCTAATCGCTGACGCTATACAGACTATTTGAAGGGCTGGTTATCCAGCCCTTTTTGCTGTCCAAAGTACATGCCACTGTGACACTCCCCTTAATAGAAACACTATCTCTTCCACTTTCAGCGTACACTCACACTCGAATTTTAAGCGCACATGCGTACGACTAAACATAAATTTAACGAAACATACGTACGCTGAATATCAAAGTGGTCTAACCACTTTGCCAGTTTTTATCACTATATAAATGCCATTTAATAAAATTTAACTCTTAATTACCCCATTATGGCGCTTTCCATTTTTAAAGCAAAAGCTCTAAACTTAACATCTTGTTACGAACTCCCTTCATATTCAGCGAACATAACAATGAAAACAAATAAGTCTCTTCTATCACTTGCCGTAGCATGTGGCCTAATGTCAGTGGCAACTACCGCAAATGCAGCAGGTTTCCAGCTAGCAGAATACTCAGCGACGGGTCTTGGCCGTGCATACGCAGGTGAAGCAGCAATGGCTGACAACGCAAGCTCACAATGGCGTAACCCTGCACTACTAATGCAGCTAGAAGGCACTCAAGTTTCTGTTGGCGCTATTTATGTAAATCCAAACCTTGATGTGAATGGAGAAGTAACCCACAAAACTAAAAGTATCGAAGCGGGCTCAGAAGACTTTGCGAATGATGCGGTGATTCCAAACTTCTATTTATCACACCGTTACAATGAGCAATTCGCAATTGGTCTAGCTCTTGGAACAAACTATGGTATGGAAACAAACCTAGGTAGTGATTTCGACGCCTCGCACTTCGGCAACGAAGCTATGATTAAGTCGATGGAAGCAAATTTGAACCTTGCTTATAAACTAAATGAACAATTTAGTTTTGGTGGCGGTTTACGCCTAGTTCATGGTGAGGGGCATTTTGGTGCGGTAGCGCCTGAGCATGGTGGAATTAAAATCCCTGTTATTAACCATGAAATCGTCGCCCCTCATGATACATTAAAGTACATGGAAGGTGATGATTACTCATGGGGTTGGCAAGTTGGTACAGTTTGGCAACTAAACGATGCAAACCGCATAGGTTTTACTTATAAGTCTAAAGTTGAACTTGAGCTGGAGGGCCACGCTGAAGGCGCAGCCTTCGTTCTTGGGGATCGTGACTTTAAAGACACTGGCTCAATGATGATCGAGCTACCTGCAACTGCAGAAATCGCATCCTACCACCAGTTAACAAATAGCTTCGCAATGCACGCGAGCATCAACTGGACAGATTGGAGCAGCTTCGAGAGACTAACTGCAAATTTAGACAACAATCCTAGCTCAACCGTTAAAGATGAGCATTGGGAAGATAATTACCGTTTCGCACTTGGCGCAACTTACCAGGTAGATCCGAAACTAACATTACGCACTGGTGTTGCTTACGACACTTCAGCTGTAAGTGACAAGAACCGCACTATCACAATCCCTGAAACTGACCGTACTTGGTTAAGTCTTGGTGCTAGCTACGTTGCGACAAAACAATTAACTCTTGATGCTGGCTTTACTTATATCATGGCTAAAGATGCCGACATCAAAGAATCTCGTGGCTATGAGGCAGATGATAAAGCACAACTAGTTGGCGGCGAGTTCGTAGGTCAAACAACTGGCCATGTATGGCTAGTTGGTATTCAAGCGAACTACACGTTCTAATTTGCCGTAAACGCTTTAGATAGTGAAAAAGAAAGGCTTGGGATTCCCCAAGCCTTTTTTAGTTTCTCATCAATAACGATAATATCGCCTATCAAATAAGATCAAAGATCATCGAGGTATTCATCAAGATACGCTTCTTCGTCATGATCGATTTCTTCTTCTTGCGTTTCAATTTCTGCTTTGAAGTCTTGGTACTGAATGTACACTTCTCGGGTTAACGCGTATGGATCTGGCGAGTTTTCTAGCATCGACTCTTGCGTCACCAAGGCTGCGCGACTTTCCATTCCTTCAAACGCCCACTTTCCAAGCCCTGCCCAGAAGTTAAGTAATGATAGCGGTAAGTACGCACTGTCCGCAAAGCTCGCCGTTTCACGCACGGTCCATGGTCCATAGCCTGGCACCATCACATATGGGCCATTCCCTACGCCCCAGTGGCCTATCGCATCACTCAATGCTTTTTCGTTGTGATCCGTAATGCCTGCATCAGAGGCAATATCAATTAAACCCAATAAACCAAACGTACTGTTGATCCAAAAACGATTGAAGTGATCTAAGGCTTTGCCGCCATTCCCCATCAGTAAGTTGTTGACCATACTGGATGGCTCATCAAGGTTACTTAAGAAGTTAGACACGCCAATACGCACCGGACGTGGTGTGTAGTTGACATAGGTTAGAGAAACCGGACGGACGATATACGGGTCAAGATAATCATAGTTGATTGCCCACATCGAGCGGTTGAACCCTTCAAATGGGTCACTGACTTGTGAGTTATTCTCACTCTCTTCAGGGGCACTGGCACAGCCAGCAAGCATGACGACGGAGAGTAACGAGGCCCATACCTTGGGCTTGAGGCTCTGCATTGTTATTTTATCCATAAAAAAGGCCGGTAGATTACCGGCCTAAGTTTACTCATTATTATTGCTTATTGGTACTGCCCATCAACAATAACTGATACTGATTGTCCCATTTTCGCAGGCTTGCTCTCACCAAACCAGTCACCCTGCTTGGTCGCAACATTACCATCGTTATCGATTCTTACTCGTACGATAAAATCGTCAAGTTGCGACATTTTTTGTCCCTGCATCATACTGTTACTGTCATCCAGCACAACCGTACGTGGGAATGTCCCTAAAGGATAACGCGCAGCCGCAACAGGCACTGGCGAACCATCGGCATTATGCACTGACACAATCAGCGCAGCGCCAGGTTGTGCCGTGATGCCTTGTCCTAATGCTTGCCCTAAATCAATCGTAACGGCAACCGAAGTGCCTACTGTTGAGCTATCTCCGAGTTGCTTTTTGGCATTTTCGATACTGCGCCCAAGCATTTCGTAGCGTTCATCTTCTGGACCAATCATTTGTTGCATGATGCTCCAATAACGAATCGCCGCAGGGAAGTCTTTTCGCTCGTAAGCATCAAACGCGAGTAGAGAGAAAACGCGAACGTCCATGTAGTTCTGTTGGATAAGTTTGCCAAGCAGTGAGCGAGCTTTGTCTTGGTCGATATCGTCTTGCGACAACATCAGTGCTTGCGCGTATCCCAACATAATATCAGGATCATCAGCTTTTAAACGATACGCTTTATCCATTGAACCTATCGCCGTATCCACCGCACGATTAGCCAAAGCGATACGGCCTAGTAGCAACCAGCCCGTCGCATCATCCGGTTGATAATGAAGACGCGTACGAAGTGCTAAAGAGAGATCTTGCATCTCATCTTCACTCAACGCGGCCGCTTCCGGTGACATCAACTTTTTCGACAATGCTGGCAAGTTCTCGTTCACTTGCTGCCATTCCATCATCTCTTCTGCGGCACCAAATTTATAGTACAAGCCATAAGAGAGTACGACGGTAAGTAGCATAGATGGCACGATGACTAACCACGGGTTCATATTGCTTTGTGCCGCGGTTTGATTTTCAGTTGGAATATCATCAAGGAGTGACTGCTTAAGATCAGCAATCAATTCTTGTTGGTTTTCCATCAAGCCTTCTTCGTCTTCCACTTCAAGCTCAGTTAAACGGTCTTTATAGAGCGCTTTATTGAGTTCATCGCGAAGGGCTTCATCGTTGTTCTCTTTGCGCTTAATAAAAGGCCACGCAACAAGAACACCACTCAATGCAATAAGAATAATTGAGGCAACCCAAAATAATGTCATTACTGCTTGTCTCCATCTTTCTCATCATCAAGCAGCGCTTTCAGGCGTTGCTCTTTCTTGTCATCCCATTTGTCACCAGCCGCTTGTGGCTGCTTTGATTGACGACTGCGACGTACAATAAGTCCAAAACCTAGCACGACAACCGCAAGTGGGCCCAGCCACAGAACCGCTGTCGCCAGCGTAAAGGGTGGCTTATAAGTAACAAAGTTACCGTAGCGAGCAATCATGTAGTCGACGATTTCATTTTTCGACTTGCCCTCTTTGGTCATCTCATACACTTTGTGACGTAAATCTTGCGCCAACTCGGCATTAGAATCGGCAATGGTATTGTTCTGACATTTTGGACAACGTAATGTGCTGCCCAACTCTTTGAACTGCTGTTCTTGCTCTAGAGTGTCAAACTCATAGACTTGAATCGTCGCATGCGCAGCCATTGAGAAGGTCACTGCCGCGAATAGTGCGATACACCATTTTTTCATTGTTTCGCCTCCGCCACTAACGCGTCGTACATCGGTTGCAGCGTTTCTTTCCAATTGCGCGGGTTTACATCCCCAACATGGCGATAACGAATTACGCCGTTCGCATCAATTAGGAATGTCTCCGGTGCACCATAGACACCAAGATCAAGACCCAGCATGCCGTTGCCATCGAACAAACCAATCAGGTATGGATTACCGAGATCGTTTAGCCACGTCACGGCTTTATCACGCTGGTCTTTGTAATTTAAACCGATGATCTTAACGCCTTGCCCAGCAAGTTCATTCAGATACTGATGCTCGGCGTAACACGTAGGACACCATGTAGCCCAAACGTTGAGCAGCAATGGCTCACCTTTAAAGATCGTTTGATCGTACAGCTTGCCCGGCTCAGCCAAATCTTCTAAGCGAAATTCAGGGACCGTTTTACCGACCAATACCGATTCCAATTTAGTCGGATCATCCCCTTCAGAGTTGCGCACAAGCTGAGTGGTAAATACCGCGACTAAACCTAAAAATGCAAGAAGCGGGAGAAACATCAATTTTTTATTCATCACTACGCCTCCTGCTTTTTAGACGCCGCTCGGAAGCGGTAGCGTCGGTCACTGATCGCTATGCAGCCGCCTAGCGCCATGAACACTGAGCCCGCCCAAATCCAGTTTACAAACGGTTTGTAGTAAATGCGCACTGCCCAAGACTTGTTATCATCAAGACGATCACCCAGAGCAATGTACAGATCGCGCGTAAAGCTGCGTTCAATCGCGGCTTCTGTCATCATCGAGCGAGCCGTTTTATAGAAACGCTTCTCGGAATGCAGAGTATTCACGTATTTACCGTCGGCAGTAATTTCAAAACTCGCAATGTAACCATCGTAGTTAGGGCCGTCATTGTCACTCACACCTGAGAAGTGGAAGTTGTAACCTTTCAGCTGGAAATTGTCTCCCGGCGCCAAACGAACATCACGTTCGATGCTGTGTGTTTGCACCATCGCGATACCGATAATCGTAACCGCTAAACCAATATGACCCAGCATCATTGCCCAGTGGCTACGTTGCAGTTTACGCACGCCAACCGCGAAGCTATGGCGATGCGTTGCACGTTGATAAAGCTCGAAACCATGCAAAATCACGATCCACATCGCCATCAACCAACCAAGGTAGGTCATAAAGACGAAGTAATCCGAGAAGATCCAGTTAAACAGCCCAGCCAATGCGATTGCCGCGACACCACTGATGGCCATTGGCTTGAACAAACTTGATAGGTTGTCGCGCTTCCAGCGAATAAGTGGACCGATACCCAGCACAAACGAGAATGGGATCATCAACCATGCAAAGAGCATGTCAAAGAACGGCGCACCAATAGACACCGAACCCAAGCCGATTTGCTTGTGAACCAATGGCAATAATGTACCGACTAAGACCACGACCAGCGCCGCCATCAACAACACATTGTTTGCCAACAAAGCGTTTTCGCGTGAAACCAAATCAAAGTTGCCACGGACACGAACACTCGCGCCTTTTACGGCAAACAGCAGTAACGAACCACCGATAACGAATACTAAGAAGCCAAGAATAAACATGCCGCGCGAAGGATCGGACGCAAACGCATGCACCGAAACCAAAATGCCCGAACGCACTAAGAACGTGCCAAGTAAGCTTAATGAGAAAGCCGAAATAGCCAGTAGTACCGTCCACGCTTTGAACGTACCACGCTTTTCAGTCACCGCTAACGAGTGCATTAATGCGGTACCCGCAAGCCATGGCATAAATGAGGCGTTTTCTACTGGATCCCAGAACCACCAACCGCCCCAGCCAAGTTCGTAATAAGCCCACCATGAACCTAGAGAGATACCCAGAGTTAAAAATAACCATGCCGCAGTTGTCCACGGACGCGACCAACGAGCCCAAGCCGTATCAAGACGACCGGTCATTAGCGACGCAATCGCGAAAGAAAACGCGACAGAGAAGCCCACATAGCCCATGTACAACATTGGCGGGTGGATAATCAAACCAGGATCTTGTAGAAGCGGGTTTAAGTCTCGACCATCAACCGGGAAGAACGGCAACGTGCGTAAGAACGGGTTCGATGTCAGGATGATAAACAGCAAGAAGCCAACGCTGATCATCCCCATCACAGCCAGTACACGCGCAACCGACTCTTGTGGCATACCACGACTGAACGAAGCGACAGCCACCGTCCAACCAGCCTGAATTAGCACCCAAAGTAATAGAGACCCTTCGTGCGCCCCCCAAACTGCGGTTAAGCGGTAATACCAAGGTAATTGGGTATTGGAGTTATTTGCTACGTAATTTAACGTAAAATCGTTGGTGTAAAACGCCCACAGTAAAATCGCAAAGGATAACGCGAGCAACAAGAACATCGCCCACGAAAGTGGACGCGCGCTGTTCATCAATAACGGGTTGTTACGTGATGCACCAACCAACGGCAAGATGCTAAGCAACACCGCCATGGCGAGTGATAAAATCAGTGCAAAGTGACCGATCTCTGCAATCATTGGTCGCTTCCTTGTTTTTGTGAATCTGTATATTGTAGCGGCTGATGTGTTTTCTCCATCGCCTCTGCAATTTCCGGTGGCATGTATTCTTCATCATGCTTTGCCAGCACTTCGAACGCTTCTACCGTATTAGCATCAACCAGCACGCCTTGCGCCACAATCCCCTGACCTTCACGGAAAAGATCCGGCAAGATACCGTCATAGACGACCGTGACCATTGGGCCGACATCATGCAAGTCAAAAGAAACGCGCAATGATTCAGAGTCACGTCGAACAGAGCCCACGGCGACCATTCCACCAATGCGAAGACGTTGACCGACCGTCGGTTTAGTACCATCCGGTTTGCCATTGACCAACTCGGTTGGCGTGTAGAAAAGATCCATGTTTTGGCTTAATGCGTAAATCATCAAGCCCACGGTGGAACCTATACCCAGGAATATCGCCAGAACAATAGCGAGCCGCTTTTTGCGTCTTGGGGTCATAACGTGTTCTCCAAATTCTTAGCGGCGTCGATACGAGCTTGGCGCTCAACCTTGGCCTGAACTTCATTAAGTAAAGTGGTGTGACGACGAACACTGCTTATAAGCAGTATAATCATCGACACAAAAGTGATACCAAATGCACTCCATACATATCCGGCATAGCCACCCATGGCCAAGAAATCACTCAAAGAATCAAAATGCATCGTTAGCTACCTTTCTGAGTCGCGCGAGCAGACAGTGCAATCACCCAAGGACGATGACTCTCTTTGCTGATAATTTCATTGCGCAATCTAATTAACGTCAGTGAACCAAAGAAAAAAGCAAAACCAAAAATGTTGAGCAATAAAGGCCACAACATGTCGTTTGAAATCGAAGGCTTATCAAACTTAGTAATGGTCGCGCCTTGGTGCAGGGTATTCCACCATTCCACCGAGAAATGGATAATCGGCAAGTTAATTACGCCCACGATCGCTAAAATACCCGCCGCTTTCGCTGCCGTTTTTTGATCGTCGAATGCGTGATAAAGCGCAATAACACCTAAGTAAAGGAAAAGAAGGATCAACTCTGACGTTAAACGCGCATCCCAAACCCACCAAGCGCCCCACATTGGTTTACCCCAAATCGCGCCGGTTAATAGCGCAATAAAAGTATACAAAGCACCGATAGGAGCCATCGCAAGTGCTGCCATATTGGATAGGCGAACTTGCCAGACAATGCCAATAAAAGCGGCGATCGCCATAGACATATACACCCCCATCGACCAAATTGCCGACGGAACATGGATATAGATAATTCTAAAACTGTCACCTTGTTGGTAATCAGATGGCGCAAACGCAAGCCCCCACCCCGTACCTACCGCAAGGCAGGTTAAAGCTAGGATAGAAAACCATGGCAGTAACTTACCGCACAATCGGTAAGCCGATTCAGGCTTAGCGTATGGATGAAGCCATTTCCACATCGTTATTCTCACTCTTTACTTCAGATTTTACTGGGCCTTTCACGCCGAGCAATTATTGGTTTTGTAATTTATATACTGGTAATTTTTGTCGCTTGATCAAAAACAATTAATTAACACTTACGCGTAAAGCAGCACTGATGGCGAAAGGCGTTAACGTTAACGCCCCCATAAACATTGCACCTAGTACGGCTAACTGCCCGCTGTAGGCCATGCCTAAAGAAGCGGCATCAATCGCCGATGTAGCAAAAATCAACACCGGGATATACAACGGCAGTATCAACAAACTGAGTAACACACCGCCTTTTTGCAGCCCCACCGTTAACGCCACCCCGATTGCACCAATAAAGCTCAATGTGGGTGTCCCTACAAGTAAGGTTAAAACCACCGCAAGCCAGGTGTTAAAATCGAGTGATAATAAGATCGCTAATAACGGACTGATCAAGATCAGAGGCAATCCCGTTAACAACCAGTGAGCGATCACTTTTGAGATCACAACAAGAGGTAAAGGGACAGGCATGAGCATCATTTGCTCTAACGCACCATCTTGAAAATCGTCACGAAGCAAGCGCTCTAAAGACAGTAATGCGGATAATAATGCCGCGACCCACACAATACCGGCGGCAATGCGTGCCAACAAATTAGGCTCTGGCCCAATGCTCAATGGGAACAATGTAATCACTATGATAAAAAACCACAGTGGATTAAACACATCCGCTTGACGTCGAAATGCGATTAACAGCTCACGACGAATGATAGAACTCATACTATTCAACATGTTAACCACCCAATTTTATTTTTCTAAGTTTCGGGTTATCCGCAAACATATCTTGGTGAGTCGTGAGAATGACAATACCGCCCTGCTCCGCGTGTTTTAAGAACAAGGCTTCTAATACTTTGACGCCCTGTTTATCAATCGCTGTTAACGGTTCATCCAACACCCAAAGTTTATGGTCACTTAACCATAAACGGGCGAGTGCAACACGACGCTGCTGACCGGCTGAAAGCTGTGCTACTGGGACATCTTCTCGCCCAGCTAAGCCCACTTTAACCAGTGCATTATAGATGGTCTCTTTATCTGTCGGATGTTTACTGTGAAGCGAAATATAAAATCTAAGATTTTCATAAGCGGTTAATTCACGCTTTACACCCGTTTGATGCCCCAAAAAGAGCAAATCTTGGTGATACTCATCGCGATTTTTTTCAATCGACTCATTATTCCAATAAATTTCGCCGTCATCACGATCGCCTAGTCCGGTGATGATACGCAGTAATGTGGTTTTACCTGTGCCGTTTCGGCCCTCAATTTGAACCAGTTCGCCACTCCCTATCGTAAAAGACAGGGATTCGAACAAAACTCTTTCATCGCGAATCGAGGTTAATTGTTTTACTTCAAGCATGCGCAGTCACTAGGAGAATTGAAGTTTATATCTTACCACAGCCACTTTTTGACAGCATAGAGATAGAGCTTTACGAATCACGAAACTAAGTAAGAAGTTATTAATATTTAATTATATCCAGACTCAACTACCACTAAATGGTTACAAAAATACATATTCTTCTCTCCTGCCTATGCACCAACAATAAAAAAGGATGCGCAACGGCATCCTTATATGAGTGTTTTTATGAGTAGCGTCGCCTTTGCGACGGTTGCTCTGGAAAGCTTTCAAGAGGCGGGATTTTTTCTCGTCCGGCTAGCTTGTTTTGCAATGACATCATCAATTCAGCTTCTGCCTTCGGCAATTCACATTCAACGATCAGTTCATTTAAATCCGCACCGAGTTGAGCCATTTTTGTTGCGCGTGAATACATGCGGCCGTCACCGTCCGCTTGCTCTAACTCTTTAATTCTTTGTTGAAGATGCTGAATGATGTCTTCTTGCTCGCTGACCTTTTGCCCAAGACCAACCACGACCGAACGGACTTCTAAAAGCTGTTTATTGACTTTTTTGATGTCTCTATCAAGTCGGCGCTGTTGCTGCTGCGAGTGTTCAGTGGCGATACGTTGGCTGCGTTTCAAGCCAAACAAACCCAGTAACATCACAACCAGCAAAAATGCAATGACACCAGCGGCAATCGCTGGAGCCTGATTAATGGCTGTCATATTCATTACAAATGCGCCATGTCATCCCATTCGTCATCCGTCAGCAACTTGTTCAGGTCGACCAAAATCAATAACTTACCGTCACGGTTACTCACACCTTGAATGAACTTAGAACTTTCATCCGTACCCACACTTGGCGTGGTATCAATTTCAGAAGAGCGTAGGTAGACAACCTCTGCAACGCTATCAACCAAAATACCAATCACTTGCAGTTCAGATTCAATCACGATAATACGTGTATTGTCGGTAATCTCACCTTCCATCAAACCAAAACGTGAACGTGTATCGATAACCGTCACGACGTTGCCACGAAGGTTAATGATGCCGAGAACATAATCAGGAGCACCAGGAACTGGTGCGATTTCCGTATAGCGAAGCACCTCACGAACTTGCATAACGTTAATGCCGTAAGTTTCTTCTTCTAATTGGAACGTCACCCATTGAAGCACTTCGTCGTTTGACTGATCTCTTCTCACTTCAACTTCGCTAGTATGAGACATACCTTTCCTCTCTAAGCCTTTTATGGCGTACATTTCTAATTGTTTAAAGCTTTTACATCAAGTCCGGCATTTAGCATAGTGGTCAATGCTTCAACATGGATCAATGCGCACATTTTTTCTTTTACCATACCCGCGAGCCATGGCCGCTTTCCAGCCAACTCTCGCCAGCGGACCATCTCTGAGCTGAGGAGTTCAGTCCCCATCAACTGAGTTGAGGCTAACCCCCACGAACTCTTACCGAGCATAACAATATATTGATAGCCGTCTTTATATTCATCGCCAGTCAACTTATTCGCCATCACCCATTTCGCCGTGTCGACAACATCGACTTGAGATTCTCGGCTCGACTGCAAGCCAAGATACCACTCGGGACGACCAATCAAATGGCTCAGTTCGCCGAGTCGATGAATACCACCCAACTCATCCAGTGGAACGGCAAAAGTAATGCCGTTCACTTCAAAGTAGAGCACTTGGAAATCTTTGAGGCGTTGAGTGTTTTGCCACTCTTCACCGATCACTCCGCCCGCTTGAGTTTCTGCGGCAATGGAAACATTTGTTTCAGCAGAAGACGTTTCGTCAGGGATGCCTATGCTCGTCGACGCCGCAATATCCTGCCCATCTTCTTCGGTTTGATGCATCTCTACTGAGTGAACATCTTCAGGATTCACTTGCTCGATGGGTAAAATATCCCACTCTTGAACTTCATCCTCGGTAGACCACATGGCTGACTCTTGAGCAATTTGACGGGTATTCGCCTCCATCAACGCCTCGAGTTGAAACTCTTCGACAGGATTCGACGCCTCTAATTGCTTAAGCAACCTTTCGACATCCTCTAAGTTAGGGACGTCAACCTCATCCATCGCAGGAAGATAGTCAAACGAGGGGGCCACTCGCTGAGTTAAAGGCGTAAAAGAGTCGTCTTGATCGCTATAATCTGGCTCTGGCTCTGGCTCTGGCTCTGGCTCTGGCTCTGGCTCTGGCTCTGGCTCTGGCTCTGGCTCTGGCTCTGGCTCTGGCTCTGGCAAAGCAGCCTCAAGGTTAAGGTCGCTCTCGTCAAGTTCGCGGTTGTTTTCCGCTTCCTCGTGCGCGACCTTA
>NZ_JTKH01000024.1 GCF_000827885.1 Vibrio renipiscarius
AATGGTACTGACCACTAAACATTCAACATAAACTCATAACCATAATGCGCACTAAGGTGTCCGTTTATTTTGAGCCTTTTACTCCTAAATGTTACCACTCATTTTATGAATTAGAATTTGTAATTCTGGCCAATCACAATTAATAAAATTCCCATTCGTCCGATGAACCATGTTCGGCTTCATTAAGTTGAAATGAATCATCATTGATTAGCTCATGAGGTTCATTTCCTAGGAAGTCACTGATTGCACCTGCAACGTCCCACGAGTCTTTGCAAAAGTAAGCCTTCTTGATTGAAAGAAAATACAGCGTGCCTTCACACAAAATTACTTGATTCATAATGCGCTTGATCCTTCTTGTAGTTGATGGTTGTTACCATAATCATCAAGCCCAACTTGCCAAAAGTCATAGCAGCGTGGGCATATTAGACCGCCTTATAACCATGAGTTAAAGCCTGAGCTGTAACACCTGGTCTACGATTAAAATGCTGATCCAACGCACTGCATAACTGGTCAAGATGCATCGCCATCATTGGTGTTGATGGCACGTTCTTGTCGTAAAATATTACCACGGCGTCATCGACTTTATTTTTAGATGTTGGTGATTTACGTTGAAGAACTGATACACGTTTGACCATGTCATATGGTAATAAGCATCGAGGGATTGGTGGATTCACATCGTCACGAGTTGGCTTTTTAAGCTCTAAATACTTAGCGTAATACGCAATAGTAGCTTGGTTTCGATTCAATTTTTTAGCACAACCAGCAGCCCCTAAAAGCCAATAGTTGTCTCTTAAAAACTGTTCTTGTTTAATGGTCAATCTTTTACAACGCTGAATGTTTAGCTTGCGAATTTGACCATCAACAGCACATAAAGTGCGACCAAGTTCTTTGGCCGCAAATGCAGAGCTTTTACCTTGTCGAATAAGAACCGTAAGTAGTTCTGATTCCTTTTTAGACCAACTTTTTCGAGTGGTTTTTAACTTTGGTTTTTCGACAAGAGCAGTCGTTACCGCTTTATCTGAAACGCTTAGGCGGCGAAAAAGTAAATCAGCGAAAGAACAATCAGAATTAACATCTTGTGATACGAGTGAGCAATTATCCATATAACCCCCTAGCCTATATTGAACGTTTACAAATCAACTAATTCCAATGGCTCAATAAGCATTCCAAAGCGTTTTAGCTCAAGGCCACCAAAGTTATTAACAACAAAGCTAGAGCTGTGAACGGTATAAATTCCGGCGACATGTGCTGGTTGCCCTTCTTCAAGTGATAACTTCATTAGCGTTGGGAACTTGCCGCCTAGATAGGCGTAGGCTTCTTGTTCGTAGATGTTGCGATCTGGTTTGTCGTCCTTACCTTTGATTGTGCGTGTTGTAAATTTTTCATCTTCTGGGAATATTTCAATTTTTAACATGGTTATATCCTTAGTGTTTTTTCAATTAAGCGACTGCTCTAAATGGCAATACATTGGATTGGGCGACTTGAGGCATGTGATACCAGTCCGGAATCGGTAGCGGCTTAAGCTCGATAACCTCTGAACGTTTGAGTGTTGGACAAAGGCGACTAACATCGAATTGTTGGCCGATATCGATGCCAATTTTCCTTAAGCGGGCTTTGTGCTCGTAGAATTGCGATTGACTTAGCGTGTGACGTAAATCGGTGCCGTGCTGCCAAAGTGTGAAATAATTCATGGTGGTATTAGCTGCACGCACTGTTTCCACAACCCCTGCTTCTAGTAATTGCTCTGCGATTGATTGATGAATGTCTTTAGTAGCGTGTAGTGTCTTCATAGCGTCTTCCATCGTCGTTAGGTGCTTGTAAAAGTCTTGTTCCGTTACCATTCCGTAAAATTGCAAGTCGTGTCTTTTCAGTAGTTTTTGTCTGAGGCTGTTTTCTTCACGGACAACGCCGTGCTCTTCGCAGTAATCGATAAGAGTTTCTAAGTACTTAATATGATCTTGTGTTGTCTTGCTGCTGCGCTTGTATTTCTTAAGACGGAGTTGCATCTCAAATGCCTTGCAGTAGAGCTTGAGCATTTCCCATGCTGAGCCTTCACCCCAGTTACAAGTCATTCCATTAGGTTTGAGAATCGCTTCACGCCCTCGCCCCATAGCTACAGAAGACATGCCACGAATAAATGAAAGCTCATTTTCACGGTCAACCATGTGGTTACGTGTCCAGTCGATAAGAGTTATTTCCGCGCCATTGCCTATGAGTGACGATGACTTACCATCCGGAGTTTGACGGTGATAAGCACGAGTGTTTTTAGTGAATGGCGGCAGGTCGTATTTTGCGAGAATGTGGTTATAAATTGCGATGCAATCATCGAGAGAAGTTAAACCAAAAAGATTATCCATGCGTTGCCAGCGGGACGGATTGCCCTCGACGCGGATACGATTGCCATTACAGCGAATAGTGAGTTTGGTACTAAATGAACCTTCAAGAATTTTTTGGTTAACGCTGGGAGGAAGCTTTTCGCCAGTTTCCATATCAACACGCTCAATAACATGAGTGCCGACGAATGGAAGCCCACCGTCGGGATGATCTTGTTGAATGAAAAGTTGGTCAATAAAGAACACTGGGAAACCCTGTCAAATACATTTTCGTACACCTTAAAAGTACATGATAGTAAGTGTCAACAGTTTTGTGTATAAAGTAGGGGTTATAATTAAATAAAGGGATACCAAAGTGGATAATGACATGCTGCAAGATGTACTTAGAAAGGCGCGTACTGAGCTTGGTTTGAAACAGAATGAAGTCGCGGAAATGGTTGGAGTAACCCAACAAACGTATTTAAAATGGGAAAATGGGAAGTCTGAACCTAAGATAAGCCAAGCAGGAAAGCTAGCATCAGCTCTTAAGGTATCTGAAAAAGAACTATGCCAAGGTGAGTTTCACAAACAAAAAATGGATACGTTAGAATTTATTAGAAAAGTAGAAACCCTATTGCAACACGTACCGCAATCTGAGTTTTTAATTGGGATACAGGAATACATACATGATGAAGAGGGTTTTATCGACTTTCTACGTAATGCATCAGATTACCCTTTTGAGCTCTTCAATATTGAAAAAATCGACAATGCTAGGTACATGTTAGAAATGGTAGAAAGCGGAGCTTTTAAGTTTGAAGACCCACGTACTAAAGAAATGTTTATTGAACAACAACAGAAAATAATCGCAGAAAAATCGAAATAGAAAACTAGTTTAAATTCCGGTTGTCCGGAGTTAGTTCGGGTGTAACAGGAACCCGAACCGCTTCGCGGTGAAATCCGGCAGCCTATGGCGTTCATTTTTGAGCGCCCTTTTCTTCGTTTAAGCTCGTTCTTTGTCTGCAAATCGTGGCTGCGGTGTGTGCACCGTTGCTCGGGACTCGCAGCATGCACACACACCCCATCCATGCTAATGCCAAACAATGAATTTGCGCCGACTAAAACAAAAAGCATCTTTGTAGGAAGGTGATGTGTTTTTTCTTGATGTGATTTGGACTACTGACCGCGCCAGTTTAGTAAATCGAAGAAATGGCCTTTAGTGGGTGGCTTGGTGCCTCGTTCGCGCACGCGCTCTCTTATCCCTTCGGGGTAAAAGAAAAGACAGCCTGAGCTGCCCTATAGGGTTATTCATTAACGCTCTAAAGAGTCTCGAATACCATTGGCTACATTAGAAATATGCTTTTCTAATGTAGACAGCGAGTTACCTGATTCTACTTGAAAAGTATGTTTAACTAAAACTAATGCAGCACAAGTTTCTTTCCAGCGCTTTTCGTTATCAGTTGCACCATAGTAACCATTAAGAATTGCCGTAAACTCTAAATCATTTTGCTGTGACACTTTGACTCTCCTTTTGTGTAATGTCATATCTATGATGCGGGCTATGTACAAAAAAACAAGGGGAATTAGTTGCTTAGTGTCGCATTACACAATTTATATTAAATGAGCCATCCGGCTGTGGCCAGTGCTGGCGCAATGGTACTGACCACCAAGCGTTAAACATAAATCCAACCACATAATGCGCACTGTGATTGTAAGCCCCAGATAGTAATGTCACTTTTGAGCTAGATTAAAATGTCCCTTTAGCTCATCACCACTTGGCTTACCGATCTTGCTCAGCGTTGGCGTTATCCGGATGCTTTGCACTATGAGTTAAACAAACACGTTGGCGACTATGAATGACAAAGAGAGATTTCGCTTAGCTATCGTTCTTAAAACAAATCAGACGTAAAGATGCTGCGCAGATGCTAAGTTAGTGTTCGTCAGGTTCAACGATTAACAACTCGCTTCCGAGATCTCGGTGCTGTTGTTCCAATGTATCAGTGCCGTTAACAATCACCAGGCAATAAAATTAATGCTGATATGTGGCATCAATGTTTGAACTCGCTCCACGAATATAACTCAAACTTCGGGCTTACACTGGCGTGTGAAAAATTGATTGGACACCACGATACCCAAATTGAATTAGAAACCTCACGCCACAGGATGAACACTTCTTGTCCAAGTGATTATCGAACTGTTCGCTCGCGACATCCTGCGTTTGGCGACAATGGAGATTCGCCCATAAAAAATCCAAGCGAATTAGATGCACTTGGATTTTTTACTGTTCACGATATTCACTAATAAACGTGCATTACGCCCTTACGATTCGTTTGTAAGGTTGCGTTTTATCGTAGATAAAATGAAATGCAGGATTGAAAAATAAGAAGAACACGAGGAAGCCTAGCTCAACAATAAAAGCTTCAAAGAATGTAATTTGAAGAAACCAAGCTAACGCAGGTATAGCAATAACTATCAGTCCAGCTTCGAAAAGTAATGTGTGCACCGTTCTAATTTTTAAACCACGTTCTACTCTTGGTGTTTTACATAAAGAATCAAACAAGTTGTTGAATATATAGTTCCAAGTTACAACGATACAGCTAAAGCTCAACGCCGCAAAAAACAGTGTTTGTAATGGTTTGTTTGTTAGATAAGACATAGACGGCACTAATATGCTCAGTGCGACTACTTCAAAGAGGATAACGTTGAATATTTTTTCTAGAGTTGTCATTTGTGTTTTTCCACTATTAAAATCAAAATTTAGTAGTGTTGGCTATCCCGCCATAAAACAATCCGTAAAGGTTACGGCAACAAAAACAGCATCCTGCGTGTCGTTTGAGGTTGCGAGCATAAAACGAAAAATCATAAGTTGCAAGTATTGAAACCCATACAACAAAAACAGACACTGACGCCGGCTTACTGATCTGTCCCTCGCACATTAAGCAGTCGACGTTTTGTCGATTTTCAACAGCGTTGAGTAGCTCTTAAAACCCAATCTAATAACTCCCTCATGTCAGTTCATCGTTAACCACTCAGCGTTACACTGTCACTAAATTGTAACGAGCAGTGTTAGTCACACTCACACTTATCACGCGTAGAATGTGACCGGTTAACGTAGCAGCGTTTTATACTGATGAAATTAAAGCCAAACTCACCGAACAACGTTAAATGTAATTTAATTACATAATCCATTTTGAGAAACAAGAATTAGCATAAAACCCTGCCATAAAATACTGTTATTTAACATTTATTAGCAAAATGCTAGAGAATGCGATTAAATTCTGGAGCCTTAAGTTGGAGGATAATTAGCGAGGTGTCACTTTTGCATGGTGCGGTAATGGTGGCCGTGAAGCGTAATTTATCGGAAGTGTTTTAGTTATAGTGCATTAGGATTCGTGATAAAAGGCAGTGACCTGCCCTATTCTATTATTGCTTGTCTTCAGCTTGCTTCTTCGCGTTCTCACGTATTTGTGTCGCGACAATTTTGATAGCTTCTGCTGTGCTAATGCCTTGGGTCATTAACTGTTGAATTTCTTCTACCGCTTGTTGTTGCTCTGCGTGGCTTAGGCTTAAATCATCAAACATAAAAAAGGCTCCTAATTTTAGGAGCCGACTATAGTCTTATTCGACGCTTATTGCTAGTAACTCGTGAGGAAGTTTACATAGCCACCCATCGAATTTTCATTCGTGTAGCTCGCACCGATGTCAATTTGGAAAAGATTTAAAGGCGACAAACCGATACCAGCCGTATACGTTGCATCCATATCGTCATACGCTAGGTTCTTTTTCCAGCCTGCACGTAACTTGAGTTGGCGAAGTAAATCTATCTCGCCACCAATGCGAAGCATTTGCGTGTTGTCATCAAAGTTTTTGTAGCGCTCTTCTTCTTTCAAGTCGTAATCAACACTTAAAGTAAAGTAATCCGCCACAATCCCCGCGCCCACTGTGTATTGTGGTGCCATTTCGTATTCATAAGAAATCGCCGAGCCATCTATGGCCGAACTGATCGTTTGCGTTTGAATATCACGCGCAATCAAATTTGTAGCCGAGATGCCCGCACGGAATGGACCATAGAACCACAAAAAGCCCGCATCCATGTTAAACATGCTTTCGCCTTTGCTGTTTTCACGTAGGTCTTTTAGATCGTAGTTTTGTAAATCGGCTTCATACACATAGGTATACACGCGTTGTATCTTTGGCGTAACGCCAAAAGCAACATGTTGCCCCATGAATGTTTGGTATTTTGCTAGGGTAATACCCGCTTCGGCTACGCCAACACTGACCGCTCGAACGGTACTGTTTTCCAATCTTGCTTTTGCATCATCACCTTCCGCAATTTCAGCGGTGGCATAAGATTCCGTGTAAAGTTTGGCAAACGCATTTGCAGCAATGAATCGGTTTGGAATCGCGAATGCGACCACGCCGCCAATATCGACTTTAAGATTGTCACCCTCTAGTTGATCAAGCGCCTGCTGCGCATCATCTAGATTGCCACTGCTAATCGCATTTTCGGCAAACTCTAAGTCATCGACAATATTACCGGTTTCAGTGTAATTAAAACCAAGGCTTGGCGTGATCATGCCCATGTCGTCATTGCGACGGTAAATTGCCGTTAGAGCCGGGTTATAAAATGGTGCAGTTAAAAAGTTGGCAGAAACAACCCCCACACCACCCATCGCGTCACCGCGCGCTTCAACCGCATAATTAGCAGAAAACGCATTGCCGCTGGCAGCAATAAGAGCAAAAGGTAATAATTTAAAAACGGTTTTCATATCGATATTATTGTTGGGACAGATGAAGTTATATCGACAGGTATGCGCGTAACTTTAGCTATTCTTCCACTGAAACATCATACGTTTTACTGATTATTTGCGCTTGTTCGATAATAATTTTCCCTTGCCAACGGCGGTGTATCATCGAAACCGCTAAGACATAACGACCAGGCGTATAATTGTCATTAGGTAATGAGGTTGGATAGTCCGACTCGTAGTTTCCGCTCCACACTTGATTGTAGGTTTCGTCCACATAATCATAGAGCGTTGCATTTAACTTCGGTAATGGACAGTTGGGATTGAGTAAGGTGTGTTGTTCAACTTGCCAGTGATCTTTGGATGCCCAGCGAACGGTCATATTGGGTTTTGGGTCATCAAGTATTAGCCAAGAACTCCATGACGCATTATCGTTAGTGACAATGTCGAGACGATAAAGGCCCATCGCCAGTTTGTTGTTGATGTTATAACGTTTGGAGTATGTCGCGATCCCAGATTGGTTGTTTTCACGCACGATTTCGAGTGTATTGTCACTTGAAATTGATTTATCGACCCAACGCATCAGGCTTATGTCTGCAATTTCTAAACTCGTTTGAACTTCAACCGTAGCACGAAATGCATCGCGTCCTGGGCTTTGAATTTCTGTTCGTTTAACCACAACCCCATTGAGCCACTCGGGAAGAGTTTTACTGTCGAGACTTTTACCACAATCAACTTCTAACGATTGCAACAGCAATTCGTTAAGGTGTGGTTTCAACGTGACATTATCCTCGAGTTGCCAAACTTCCACCAACGAAGCCAACATCGCTTTGAGATCGCCGTTCAGTAGATGCTTATGGGTTTGAGTTAATGGGGAATTGCGATCAAACCAAGATAAGCCTTCTGCTGAAACAAAAGGAGCACTGGTTAGTGCTCCAATTAGTAGACACGTTTTTAGCTTCATGCTTTCATCTTGTAGCCAACGCCTCGTAGCGTTTCGATTTCAAGACCTGGTAGTTTTTGACGTAACTGCAGGACGTGAGTATCAACCGTACGCGTGGTTGGGAAATGGTTATAGCCCCAAACGTGATCGAGCAATTCATCGCGTGTAAACACTCGGCCCAAGTTACTCGCAAGGAACAACAATAGATCAAACTCAGTTCGAGTTAGCGTAATTTGTTGTTCGTTGAAAAAGACTTCACGTGTGCTTTTATCAATCAGTAGATTGTCTGTTTTAACTTTCGTGTCATCTTGTTCTTGGTTATCTGGTGTTCTTAGCTGTGCACGAATACGCGCAAACAATTCTGCTTCGGCAAACGGCTTGGTCAAATAATCGTTCGCGCCTGAATCTAGGCCAGCCACTTTGTCTTTGACCGTCACAAGTGCGGTCAAAAGAATGACCGGAATATCTTTTAGTGTTTTCCAATGCGGCAATTGCGAAACGGAATCGCCATCAGGCAGTTGGCGGTCAAGAATCACAAGATCTGACTTCATCCAATACTGTTCGACATCTGCAATTGTTTCGGCATGAAAGCACTCGTAACCGGCTTGCTCTAAGCTAACAAGTAATCCATCAGCAAGGTTTTTGTCGTCTTCAACGAGAAGCAGTGTCTGTTTCACAAGGTATCTCCAATATAAACTGAGTTGGCGGGCCAATAAGAGTCATTTTTCCTCCCATTCGGCCGACCATAGAGTCAACGATAGTTAAGCCCAAACCAAGACCGCTTTTACTCACAAAAGGTTTGCGCAATTGGCGCCAATCTTTCTGTGTTAAGGTTCCTTGGTCTATCACGCTGAACATTATTTTGTTTTTAGATGTCGTTACATCCAGTTTTACCGGTTTAACTCCATATTTAACCGCATTTCGAATAAGATTGTCGATACAGTTACCTAGCCAGTACACATTCAGTTTGGCCGCAACATCCTGGTTGATGGCGAAATCGATTTGTGAACTGAACTCTTCTTCAATCTTATATTCTAACCATTCTTCAACCGACGGCACCCATTCCGAGGCCAACGGCTGATTGTCAGATTGTAAATAGTCTTTACTGGCTTCTGCTAATTGACGCAAGCGTCGTGAATCTTCACATAGTCGACGAAATTCATCATAAACCGTTTCAGGTAATCGCTCAAATTCACGCCTAAATCCTTCGACAGTCAGCGATAGACTGGCAATCGGTGTTCTTAACTCATGCGTCAGTATTTGTAAAACTAGCATTCGGCTTTGCATATCGCGGCGTTTTGAGTTCCAACGATAGATAGACCAGCCAATCACCAATAATATATTGGCAATAACCAATGCGACCATGCCTATTTTCAGAATATTCGCGTGATCTTCAACATCCCAGCAAATATTGCCCCGTTGAACAAAACAAGTGTTTGAGGCATCACCAACAGAGAAACTCAGCCCCGCTTCGGTTACGTTTTTGCTCCACACCGATTCGGGATAAACGTAGTAATTATCGTTTTTTCGTAACCACAAATCGCTTTCTTCAATAAACATACTCGCGCCAGAAATCAGCGCGATCATCGTTTCTTCGTCCATACGCTGCAATCGCCCGAGCAACGTAGCACTTTCGGCGAGCGGTCGTTCTTTAATGTGCAAATACTGTTGAAGGTTTTCAAACTCTTCCGCATGCGTGACAATGTAACGATTTGCGTATGTTCCCCCACCTGGGTGAATTAGGCTACTTCTCGCGAACCACTTTGAACTGAGCTTTGTTCCTTTACACATGGTTCGAGTGAACACCAATGGTTCAGTCACCAAAGGGCTTAATGGGAGTTTTCCGGTGCACGTTTCCGAGAGTTGATATAAACGTTGAATGTCACGTAATGGATAATTCGAGGTTTGCGGCAGCATCGACTGTGGTGTTAACAAACGTGTTGGGTAGTCTGACTGCAGCACTCGTATATCATAAGATTCTGAGGCTTCTGACGTTTTAAATAAATTAACAAATGTATCAATACGTTCAGGTAGTGAATCAGCACGTGCCGTCATCGATATGAAGAACAAGGCTATTAACAGCGATTTGATGAATGTATTTTTCAAAGCAAAACTTATTAAATCAACTATTTACCACTACGATGCCCGATTATGGCAAAAATAGACATCAAATATGTAATATTCGTGTCAATTATGCATGTCGCTAATCAATCTCGAGCGCCAAATGATAGCCAAAACAAGTCTTGGCTATGTATAAAAACAAAGAAGCCAGCATTACGCTGGCCTCTTGAATAATGTAGAAAGCTTATAGTGCTTTCGCGATCGCGTCTACACTCTCTTTCGCATCACCAAATAGCATTTGCGTGTTCTCTTTAAAGAACAATGGGTTTTGAACGCCCGCGTAACCCGTATTCATTGAACGCTTGAATACGATAACGTCTTTTGCGTTCCAAACTTCCAACACTGGCATACCAGCGATTGGACTATTTGGATCTTCTAGTGCAGCAGGGTTAACCGTATCGTTAGCACCAATCACCAATACGACGTCAGTTTTACCGAAGTCGTCATTGAGTTCGTCCATTTCAAGCACGATATCGTACGGTACTTTCGCTTCTGCGAGTAGTACGTTCATATGACCAGGCAATCGACCCGCTACAGGGTGAATACCAAAGCGAACTTCAACACCTTGTGCGCGTAATTTTTCAGTGATCTCGTGAACTGGATATTGAGCTTGCGCTACTGCCATGCCGTATCCCGGAGTAATGATCACTGATTTTGCATTTTTCAGCATATCAGCAACCTCTTCCGCGTTTGTTTCACGATGCTCACCGTAATCTTCATCACTTGAGATCACGACTTCTTGACCAAAGCCACCCGCGATAACACTGATGAAGGAACGGTTCATTGCTTTACACATGATGTAGGAAAGGATCGCACCTGACGAACCAACCAATGCACCGGTTACGATCAGAAGATCGTTCGCTAGCATGAAACCTGCTGCCGCCGCTGCCCAACCTGAGTAAGAGTTCAGCATGGATACCACGACTGGCATATCGGCGCCGCCGATTGAAGCCACAAGGTGGTAACCAAATACGAACGCAATCAACGTCATTAAGATAAGGGCAAACATGCTGCCATCAGCTTTAACGAAATAGATCATAAGCAGCGTTGAAACTACGATCGCTGCCAAGTTCATTTTGTGTTTATGCGGAAGATTTAACGCAGAAGATGAAATCACACCACGCAGTTTGCCAAACGCAACGATTGAGCCCGTAAACGTAACGGCACCGATGAATACACCCAAGAACACTTCAACAAGGTGGATAACATGGTGAGCGTGAAGCTCTGCTGGTGAGATCAACGCCGCGTTCGCGATTGCAGGTGGATCGATGTAGCTGTTGTAACCCACTAAAACCGCCGCCATACCTACAAAGCTGTGTAGGATAGCGACCAGTTCTGGCATCTCCGTCATTTCTACTTTCTTCGCGTAGAAAATACCGATTGAACCACCCACCACCATGGCGATGATAACCCATACCGTGCCGCTTGCTTCAGGATTGAAGATCGTAGCGATCAAAGCGATCGTCATACCCGCAATACCGTAATAGTTACCGGCGCGAGCTGATTCCTGCTTTGATAGCCCCGCAAGGCTCATGATAAAAAATAAGGCAGCAACAATGTAAGCTGCTTGTACTAGTCCTGCAGACATTCCTTGTAACTCCTATTAGTTCTTACGGAACATTTCAAGCATGCGCTTGGTCACGGTAAACCCGCCAAAAATGTTGATGCTGGCAATCAGTACGGCAATGAAAGACAAGAATGTCACCACGCCATTTCCTTGACCGATTTGCAACAACGCACCGACAACGATAATACCGGAGATGGCATTCGTTACCGACATAAGAGGAGTATGTAGAGAGTGGCTGACATTCCAAACGACGTAGTAGCCCACCACACACGCCAAAACAAATACCGTAAAGTGTGCTAGGAATGAGGCAGGTGCGACAGACGCGATCCAACCAAATGCCGCTAATGCAGCGCCTAGACCAATCACTTTTTTGACTGGAGAAACAGGCTCGGCCTCTTTCTTCGCGGCTGGTTTTGGTGCAGCTTTTTGTTCTGGTTGTGCAGACACTTGAATCGGTGGCGCAGGCCACGTCACTTCACCTTCTTTCACAACGGTAACACCACGTAGAACCACATCGTCAAAATCGATGTCAATGTTGCCGTCTTTCTCTTTGCAAAGCAGCTTCATTAGGTTAACGAGGTTCGTTGAGTACAACTGAGAAGATTGTGTCGGCAAACGGCCAACCATATCAGTGTAACCGACAACTTTGACGCCATTCGCCGTAGTGATGACTTGATCCGCGACTGTGTATTCACAGTTACCACCGTTTGCCGCCGCAAGGTCAACGATCACACTGCCCGCTTTCATGCTGTCCACCATTTCTTTGGTGATAAGCTTAGGCGCTGGACGACCTGGGATAAGCGCGGTCGTTACAATGATATCAACATCTTTTGCCTGTGCTGCGTAGAGCTCTGCCGCTTTCTTGTTGAAGTCATCCGACATTTCTTTGGCGTAGCCATCGCCAGAGCCTGAATTTTCTTGAAAATCAACTTCCAAGAACTCAGCGCCCATTGATTGCACTTGTTCTTTTACTTCTGGACGAACGTCAAACGCACGAACGATCGCGCCAAGGCTTCCCGCCGCACCGATAGCCGCAAGACCGGCAACACCAGCTCCAGCAACTAGCACTTTCGCTGGCGGTACTTTACCTGCAGCCGTAATTTGACCGGTAAAGAATCGACCAAACTCATGCGCCGCTTCAACAACCGCACGATAACCCGCAATGTTTGCCATAGAAGATAAGGCATCGAGCGCTTGAGCACGAGAAATACGAGGAACGGCATCCATCGCCATTACATTGATGTTTTTGCTAGAAAGCTTTTCCATTAGCTCAGCATTTTGTGCCGGCCAAATGAAACTGACTAACGTTGCACCGTCTTGAAGCAGAGCAAATTCATCAATGCCACTATCCGCGATAGGTGCATTAACTTTAAAGATGATGTCTGACGACCAAGCCTCTTCAGCGGTGACAACTTTCGCACCAGCGGCTTCAAAAGCGGCATTATCGAAACTTGCTAACGCCCCAGCTTGAGATTCAACAACAACATCGAATCCTAATTTTATTAACTGCTCAACCGACTTCGGCGATGCAGCCACTCGCGTTTCGCCTGCGAGCATTTCCTTTGGCACACCAATTTGCATAGCTATTCCTTGACTATTGGCACAATGATTATTCTATTTTTATCTAACGGGTGTATGAAATACAAGCTTTTTGTAATAAAAATACTACGTTTCATTACATATAACCGAAAGTGATGACCTATTTTGCAATTTTGAGTGTAATGAAACAACACTCTTTTGCCTGAGCAGAGGTCAAACCAGATCGCAAAAAAGGGATAGATAAAACAGAAACTTACTTTTAAGTTAAAAAAAAAGAACCACCAGCATAGCCGCTAATGGTTCTAAAATGTATGACATCCATCAATTACCGCAGGATCTATTTGAAAATATCGGAGCCCATTTGATCAATAAACATTTGTGCTTTCTTGAGCATAAATTCATCCGCATCACTCTTGCTGGAAAGCACATCTGAACGAATAAAACGATGGCTTTTCAGCTCACCGTCAATTTCTTTCTCAATGCGACCGGCAATGCGGTATTGGCCCGATTCTGCCATCGCTTCTTGGTAAATTTGATACCCTTTGTACTCAACAGGCTCTACCGGCAATGGTTGTTTGTTGGTCTTGCTACCAAATAAGCGAGAAAATAACCCCACTTGAACTCCTTGGTTTATTCAGATTTAAGTTCGGCAAACTGAACGGAGTCTAAAACGGCTATACGTTTTATCGCCCCATATTCAATTTACACTATTTCGATACAATCGGTTTTTCGAACCACTCCAGCTCAGCGTCATCAAAACGAGTTTGGGGAAAAATAACCGCAAACTGATCTTCACGCAGTGTGCGCCTATCGTCAGTGATCATCGATAACGCTGATTGCACTGCGGTACTCACATGCTGTTTTAATTTCAGTAGCCGCTCTTCTGATAGCGCAGCCAAAAAGTCAATATCATGCCGAATGTAAACCGGACGCAGTTGCATGAGCGTTAAACAAGCTAGGTCCGCGAGTTGTTCGTGATCAAAGTGGTCGACATACTCGCTTTTCGCCAGTTCATGCCCAACCAATACTTCCATATAATTATGAACATCTACACTGATTTGCATTCGCTTCACTCCCTAACTTTCTTTTTCCAATACGCGCCGTTGGTAGCCTTTACACCCAGTCGCCATTTAGTCTTGGTTAAAGAACAGCACAATACTGCCGCCTTTTAGCTTGCTACCGTAATTAAAACTCAAACCTAGGCCGATATTGTCGATCCAGCTTGATTCAAATGGCGGTGTCATTAACCAACCGACGGAGGATTCATAATAGTAATGCGTGCCCATTGGTTCTTCAGTATCACCGCCAAGATCAATACGCTTAATACTGGCATAAAGAGACTGAACACTTCTTCCCCATTCCGTCATATTGTAAAACGCTTTCACCCCATTGGCTAAATACCAACCTTGCGGATTCCCGACTTCACCGTAATTCGCCTCGCCCCATCCCCAACCATAATAGTAATGTGCCGCGCTTGTGGCATTCCAACTCCCCCAGCGGGTTTCATGGTTATATTTTAATTCGACATGAGGCTCTAGTGATGCCGCCCACGCAGTGGTATTAAAAACAACACCATCAAGTGCGGGTTTAACATATTGCTCTGCAACATCGCTGTTGTAATCGTGTTCATTGCGAAAATGTTGTAGATGAACGCCTAATCCGGGCGTGATCTGCCAACGATCTGATAATTGATACTGATAACGATAAGCAGCAAACCCACCTAATATCACCTCTCGTTGACTGTCATCTTTGTCGGTTGAGGCGATTTTTACATCTTGATCAGAAGCGAGTGCAGAAAGGCGGAAAAACAATTGTGATTTATGTAAGGCTTCTTCGTCACTGAGATCAATAGTGAAAGGCAAAGCCGTCACAGCAAAACGCTGTCTCAAATCGATCGAATCTGCCGAGCCTAAATCTTCATTCTCAATGTCCAACCATTCATTAGGGTCAAAATCATGTATGCCAAATGTCAGCACATCACTGTCAGTCATAACGATTGCGGCTGAAAATGCCTGCTCTAAATAGGTCTGTACTTCCGAATAACCATCACGAGCAACGGCGCTTGCGCTAATAAAAGTAAGCAGCGATGCGCCGACAGTAAGTATTAAAGGTTTCATAGTGTTCAGTAAGCAGAGTGTTTACGATTCTTGAAGTTCCATTGATGGGTCATAAACAACGTAACGGTTTCTACCCTGATGCTTGGCTTGATACAACGCGCGATCGGCCATATGGTACAGCTGTTCTATGGTTTCATGCCCTGTTGGTCTTACACTTGCCACGCCTTGTGACACGGTCACATACTTGGAGACATGGCTGTATTCATGGCGTAGTTCGAGCTCATCCAAACGAGTTTTGATCCTTTGCGCATGAATCTCCGCTTGGTAGGCATCGTTATGCCCAAGCAAAACCACAAATTCTTCGCCGCCATAACGGCCGACAACTTCACCATTACGGACAAACAAATCATTGAGTGCCGTTGCGATTTCTATTAAGCAACGGTCCCCTTCAATGTGGCCATAATTGTCGTTGAATAGCTTAAAAAAGTCGACATCTAATAAGATCACCGTTAGAGGCATTGAATGGCGACCATGAACAGAGATCATTTCTTGTAGTTTTTGATCAATATCGCGGCGGTTACGCACCTTGGTTAATCCGTCTTCACTGGCCAGTTTTTCCAACTCTTGGTTTGCTTTGGCAAGATCCGCTGATTTTTGATTCAATTGACGTCGCATAAAGGCAATACGCTGCATCGCGCTTAACTTGGCCTTTAATACCAGTTTATCGACCGGTTTAATGAGGTAGTCATCACCACCAGCATCAATCGCATCTGCTATCATTTGGGGAGCGTCATGACTGCTGAGGAAAATAATTGGAATCCATTCTGGGAAGCGTTCGCGAATTTCGGCAGACACTTCAAAACCGTTCATATCCGGCATCGTAATATCGAGCAAAACGAGATCCGGCGAGAATTCAGGGTAACGCTCTATCGCTTCAACACCTGAAGCGGCCATTTCAACAATATGCCCCAACTGTTTGAGGCGAACGGCCAATTGCATGCGTTCCATCTGTACATCATCGACCAACAATATTTTCATGGGAGAGCCTATTTTTTCGCGATTGCCTATTTGCATCTACAAACTACTCGTTAAATCAGTTGCTTAATAAGCATACGCTAGGTACTCGTATTCATCCACCGAGGTTGACATTTTTTCTAGAAAAACTAGCATAGCGCCGAAAATACATTAAAAAGAGAATATACTATGTCTGACGTAACTCCGAATGAGAAAAAAATCGTCGATTTATCAACGATTTCAGCTGAACTTCGTCAAGTAATCGAATTTGACGGTGTACCAGAAGCAATGTACGAGATGGTTGTTTCTATCCACGAAGTTTCTGAAGAAGCAGTACGCGGTACATGGGATGAGCAGCCTAAGAGCGCGCAAAACATTCTTGATAACTTTGAGCAGTTCCACGCGCTAGTGTCTGTGAGCCAAGCGTTCGCAGGTATCAACGTAATGGAAGAGTTCCCAACACTGAACCTGCCAAAAGACATGACTGATGAGCAGAAAGATGACTACCGTGCATCTTTGCTTGATGAAGTGCTTCACAACTGTGTTAAAGATATGGTTAAGCAGCTTAAAAAAGCACGTCGCGACCCTATCCTAAAACGTGACTTTACTGACGTATTTGCTAAATAACGTTCATCGTTATTGCTTAACGCAGTTATAAATAACGCCGCATTTGCGGCGTTATTTTTATCCAAAGATTGTTATGCTAAAAATTGTAAGAAAGAAACCACGGCAAAAGAATCATGAGAAATGAATCATGAAAGAAAAGTCATGATAAAAGCCTAATGAGACCAAGCTTAATGAGACAGGGCAATATCACGCTGTGTCACACTCACCCCTTTGATTTGAGCGTACACCTTCATACCCACGATCAGTTGCAACTCATCTCTCGCCCACGCGGTAATCGTCGCCCATAAATAGCAATGGTCTGCAAGTTTCAGTTTCACCGAGACACTGAGACGCGAGTGGCCAAAACTGTGTGTTTCTATCTCTACGATTTCAGCATGCAAAACATTTCGGATCGAACTTTTTTGTGGCTTCTCTAGGTTAATCGACACATCATTGGCTCTGACTTGCAAACGTACGCGACTATCAAGTTGCGCATCGACTTTTTGCACCCAAAGCATTACGTCATCGGCAAGTGCGAGCCCTGATAATGCGTACTCTTCAATTTGTTCGACTAACCGCGCTTCAAACAACGAACTTTGCTCAGTGAAGGATTGCCAAGGGCGCATGGCATTGGAAGACCACACGTGTTCGATTGCCCCTGCATTAACGACTTTACCTTGCTCAATGACCACAATATGGTCTGCTAAGCGCAAAATTTCATTCAAGCTATGCGTGACATACAAGATTGGAATGTTCACGTTATCCGCAAGATGCTCTAAAAATGGCAGCACTTCGCGTTTTCTTGGTAAATCTAACGACGCAAGCGGTTCATCCATAAGTAAAATGTCCGGCTTGGACAGTAATGCTCGCCCTATTGCGACACGTTGCTTCTCTCCTCCTGAAAGTTCATTCGGAAAGCGGGTCAATAACGACCGCAATGCTAACAAATCAACAATTTGGTCAAAATAGGCTTGGTCTGTTTCCTTTACGCCATAGAGCAGGTTGCCCTTTACTCGAAAATGCGGAAATAAACGAGATTCTTGAAAGACATACCCCACACGACGAACACGGGTCGGTAAGTTAATTCCAGATTCTGAACAAAATAGCACTCGTGAATTAACCGATATGTGGCCATTTTGAGGCTGAGTTAATCCCGCGACCGCATTAATAAGTGAGGTTTTACCCGCGCCTGAGCGGCCGAAAATGGCAGTAATGCCTTTTGCCGGTAACTGTACATCAACATCAAAGTGTGTCTCCCCTAAAACCTGTTGGAACGCCAGCAGCAGCGTATTCGCCTTTGGAACACTCATGAGGTCGCTCCTAAGCGCTTAGCACAACGACGCGAGAGCCATTCAGAGGCTAGCAATGACGCTAACGCAATAACGATGGATATAACACATAAACGCATCGCTTCAGATTCAGCGCCTGGGGTTTCAATAAAGGTATACATCGCTAACGGAATCGTCTGAGTTTCCCCTGGAATATTGGAGACAAAACTGATGGTCGCACCAAATTCACCAAGGCTACGAGCAAACGATAGCATCACACCCGTGATGATTCCCGGAATGGTAAGAGGCAAAGTAATGGTAAAGAAAATTTTGAGTGGCGAGGCGCCGAGTGTTGAGGCAGCCTGTTCAAGTTTTTCGTCCACATTTTCTAAACTCAACCGAACCGAACGCACCATTAAAGGGAGCGCAACCACCACGCACGCAAGCGCTGCACCTTTCCAGTTAAACGTGAAGGACAACCCAAAGGTTTGATACAGCCAATGACCGACGATGCCCTGACGGCCCATCAGTAAAAGCAATAGATAACCGACAACCACCGGAGGCAACACCAAAGGCAAATGGATGAGACTATCGAGTATGCTTTTGCCGATAAATTGCTTTCGAGCCAACAGCCATGCAAGGCCAATCCCAATCGGAATCAACCACAGAATGGCGTAGAACGACACTTTCAAACTCAGCATCAATGCTTGATATTCATAGTCAGATAGCAAATCAGCCATTACTCTTTAAACCCAAATTCTTTCAAGATTTGTTTGGCCTCTTGCGTTTGCAAGAAAGCGGAAAACGCTAACGTCGCCTCATTTTGTGACATTGTCACTAAGGGATACGCAATTGCTTGGTGTGTTTCGGGGCCAAACTGAGAGACAACCTGAACCTGGTCCGACACTAACGCATCAGAGTAATACACTATCCCCAATGGCGCTTCGCCACGTTCGACTAATGTCATGGCGGTTCGGACATTATTAGTCGGCGCTAGCTGGCCTTGGACACTTGGCCAGATATCGAGTGATTGCAGCGATTGCTTCGCGTAGATCCCCGCGGGAACCGCATTGGGCTGCGCGATAGCAAGACGTTGCCCATTGAGTGCGCTCAGCCACGAATTGGGATCTTCAACAACCAAATGAACAGAGTTGGAGCTTGGCGCAATCACAACGAGACTGTTGTGCGCAAAGTCTTGCACATTCGCTTGAGTAAATAAGCCTTTATCAACCAGATAATCGACCCATAAACGGTTAGCCGATAGATAAATATCGGCGGGTGCACCCTGCTCTATTTGCCTTGCCAATGCCGATGAGCCACCAAAAATGGGCACGACCGACGCCTTGCCTTTTGATTGGTATGCCTCAATTAAGGCGGTAAGCGCATTGGTCAGTGACGACGCCGCATAAACACGAACGGTTTCCGCCGCAAGAAGCGGCGAACTACTCAATAGCGCTGAAAACAATAATAGAAAAGAGCTTAATTTATTTCGCATTACTTGGTATCAGTTCCGGCCATAACAATTCTAATTTAAGGTATTTCTCGATCGCATCAGCAATACGGTTGATTGCTCGTTCTTGAATGGCGTCATGATCAACAATGGCCACATTCTCTAATCCCATCCATTCGCACAACAACGTCAATGCTTCTGAATGGTCAAACACACCGTGAAGATACGTGCCCAACACATGGTTACAATCGCTGACCGCACCATCAAACGCACCACCTTCAAGCGTGATTGGCTGTGATTCTTGTACGTCACTGCGACCAGCGTGGATTTCGTACCCTTTTACTTGTGCCACTTTGCCATTTAACGCCAACTCACCCGTTACATTGACAAGCGATTTGTCTGCCGTCAACACCGTGGTGGTATTCAAGTAACCTAAACCTTCACTTGAACCCAGCTCACCTTCGATACCCAGAGGATCATCAATGCGCATACCCAACATTTGATAACCGCCACAGATACCCATGACTTTTCCGCCAAAACGCAGATGGCGCGCAATATCATGGTGCCAATTTTGACTGCGTAAATAGTCCAGATCGGCGCGTACTGATTTTGAGCCCGGGAGAATAATGACATCAGCACCACTTAAGGATTGCCCTTTGCCGACAAACTGCAAATCAATATCGGGGTTTTGGCGTAAAATATCAAAATCCGTGTGGTTACTGATGCGGGTTAACACCGGTACTTTTACGATTAATTTCGCGGCGCTTTTATCACCTTGTTCATTATTAATCGCATCTTCGGCTTCAAGATCAAAACCGTGTAAATAAGGCAGAACACCAATAACCGGTTTACCCGTTTTTTCTTCCAGCCAATCAAGGCCTGACTCAAGCAATTTAATATCGCCACGGAAGCGGTTAATCACAAACCCCTTCACTCGCGCTTGCTCTGATTCAGACAACAATTCCAACGTACCGTAAAGATGAGCAAATACTCCACCACGGTCGATGTCCGCCACAATAATCACGGGAACATCGGCTTTCTCAGCAAAACCCATATTAGCGATATCGTTTTCACGCAGATTGATTTCAGCAGGACTGCCTGCCCCTTCAATCATCACAGATTGAAATTCGGCTTGCAGCTTGTTGAATGAGTCCATGACGGTATCCATCGCGACTTTTTTATAGTCATGGTACCCCGTCGCTTCCATATTGGATAATGCTCGACCTTGCAGAATCACCTGAGCGCCAGTATCTGAATTTGGCTTTAGCAATACAGGGTTCATGTGAACGGTCGGCTTCACATTACACGCCGCCGCTTGTACGGCTTGTGCACGACCGATTTCACCACCATCCTCAGTGACGGCGCTATTGAGCGCCATATTTTGTGGTTTAAACGGCGCGACGTTAATACCACGTCGAGCCAGAACTCGACATAAACCGGCAACTAAAACACTCTTCCCTGCGTCAGACGTGGTTCCTTGTACCATTAGAGCTTGAAATGCTGAATACATAACGGACTATTACCTGTGAATTTAGACTGGGCGATGATAACCAGTTTAGGCTGCTATTTCTAACAAAAACATGAATTGAAAATGAATGCCTAACTCAGCATTGGTTCACCTAAGATATTGTTTAATAGACCCATCAAATAAAGGCACACAGCCAAAACCATAAAAAGGTCACATACTATGAAAAAAACAATTATTGCTATCGCTGCGTCACTGATTCTTGTTCCATCTCTTGTCCTTGCGCAAGATGGTCATCACCAACAAAAAACGGGCATTCAATTTAACGGCCCTGTTGAACTGACAAATATGTCAAAACTGATTGCAGAAAGTAACATGTTTACAGAAGAGCACGTGGTGGTTGAAGGCCATTTAGTGCGTCAAATCAATGCAGAAAAGTTCATGTTTTCTGATGGCGAAACCGAAGTTCAAATCGAATTGGATGACGATATTCACCTGACGAGCCCAATTGAAGCGACAACTCGTGTACGCCTATACGGGGAATTTGAAGGTGGTAACACACCTGAAATCGAAGTCGATCGCATTCAAGTGCTGTAAATCTAAAGTATTAGTAGGTAAAATATCTAACGTAAGGCCCGCATTTTGCGGGCCTTTTCAGCAGTGGTTGCTGTCAGTTGGAGAAAAACTTTGAATAAAAAATGGCTGTTAGGCCTATTCGCTAGCCTAATGTTTTCGCAGTCTGCGTACGCAAATAATTTTAATTACAACTTTTTGGAATTTCGCACGGCGACCGACCCTAAGTTTTCAGGTGTCGAGTTCAATACTTTAGTACTACAAAATGTGCATTTTATCGCCCGTGTTGACAGCCAGTTTGAAGGCGATGCAGATATCGCAACGGGTTTTGGTTTTAACGGCCCAATTAATCAATTTGCCGACGTGTTCGGCCAAGCCTTAGTGCATTCGATTAGCTACCCTGACGAGCAGGGAAAAGATCGTGAAACGCTGGGTGAATTCAATATTGGTTTGCGTGTATGGCTATCTAACCAAATCGAAGCAACCACACGCTTCGGTAAACTGGATGAAAACTCCGTCTTCCATGCGGGTCTCCGCTTCCATTCAACGGATCAACTGTCTCTCGCTGCAGAAACGCGTAACTCGGGCATTTACGGCCCTCAACTTGCGCTGTCAGTTCGTTTTCAATTCTAGTCCTTCTCGTTCTGCCATCCTGTTTTCAGAAGCTCGCGCCCTATGCGAGCTTTTTTAATCACCGTCATTATTTTAACGCTTTGATTGTTATTTCATTCATACATCACCAACCGTTAACCTATGAGTCTTTCCACCACCAGTTCTGATAAGTTGTTAAATATTCATTAAAAATTTAAGTCGTATAGATAAAAATACAGTATTAATTCGACCAAAATCATGTTTTCGTTTGATTGCTGTTTTATTTAGAACGCCGTCTGATATCCTCCGCGCGCTTAATCACTGTCATAATAAAAAGGTTGTATATGCCAGCGCTATCTATTAAGACCAAACTGACCATTGCATTTGTCTCTGCTGTACTGATAATGACAGCGGCGCAGACGTACCTAACAGGGCGTCAAATTCTCGACGAAACCCAGCGTTCAATTACCCAATATGGCATGACCTTATTAGAAGGTAATGTTTCCAGTATGGACAATTGGTTTCGTGCAAAAATCAACGTCGTTGAGGCGTCTAAAAACATCTTTAACGAAACAGGCAACATCGAATCTTACCTATCGCACCTGACGAAAGCGGGCGATTTTCAAATTGTTTATGCGGGTTTAAGTGATGGACAATTTCTTCAGGGCGTGCCGCTTATCGATGCAAATGGCTTTGACCCACGCACTCGTCCTTGGTACCAAGAGGCCGTCGCCGCAGGAACCATGCAAATTACCGAACCGTATGTTGACGTCGGTACGCAAAAATTAGTTATTTCAATCGCCGCTCCTTTTACTACCAATGGCGTACAAGGCGTGCTTGGTGCGGATGTCGAAATCAACGCACTGGTTGATGACATCGTTGAATCAGATGAAGAAGGTGTTTTCGGCTTTCTGGTGAATAGCTTGGGCCATATCGTTGCCCATGCAGATAACCATCTTACCCTTAAAAATTTAGACCGTATTTCCCCAGACCTCACCATTAATAAGTTAAGCGAGTTGGCGTCTCAAAACGAATTGGAGACCATTTCGATTTCAGGGGTTGAATCGCTCGTCGCCTCACGCAAAGTGCCGAATACCGATTGGTACTACACCATCGTAATTGATAAAGAGCATGCCTTTCAGTCTCACCGCTCACTCGTAAGTCAATCTATGCTGATGAGCTTAATGCAAGTCGTCTTGATTGCATTGATATCGCTTTATATCGTAAAACGCTCACTGGCGCCTCTCAATGCACTGAGTGAATCAATGAAAGACCTATCCGATGGTAATGGCGATCTAACAAAGCGGATTGTCGTCGATTCGAAAGATGAAATAGGCACTCTGGCGGAGCATGTTAATGCGTTCATTGCCAAATTACAGGGTGTGGTGGTTGATATTTCTCAGTCGTCCCACAGTATTGATGAGCAATCTAAAGTCAGCACACGTGTTGCGCGTGAAATCAGTGATGGCTTATCCGTTCAGTTGAATGAAATTTCACAAATTGCGACGGCAGTGCATGAAATGTCTGCTGCGGCAGAAGAAGTAGCAAGCAACGCCCGCTTAACAGCCGATTCAACACTAGGGTCAACCGAGCATTGTGAGCAAGGTAAGCAAGTGATAAAACGCAATCAGGAATCGATTACGAGTTTAGCTTCGCAACTTGAGCATGCATCAAATACGATCAGTGAGGTTGAGCGCAACAGTCGCGACATCAATACGATTCTTTCAACCATTAGTGATATTGCGGAACAAACAAACTTGTTGGCACTTAACGCGGCAATCGAAGCGGCGAGAGCGGGCGAGCAAGGTCGAGGTTTTGCGGTGGTCGCCGATGAAGTTCGTGTTCTATCACAACGCACTCATAGTTCAACGGTTGAGATCCGCCAAATGATTGAGAGTCTGCAAAAAACGAGTCATGACGCGGTTGAATCGATGAACCGAAGCCAAGCACTGGCTTCCTCTAGTGTCGAAGATGCGAATGATGCGACCGAAGCGCTAGAGAAAATCACGATCTCCATCGAGGAAATCTCAGATATGGCAACGCAGATCTCAAACGCGGCGTCAGAACAACGCACGGTGACGGAAGAAATCAGCAAAAATATTCAGCAAGCCAACGATGTGTCTAACCACTTATCACAAGAAGCGGTTAACTCTCGTTCGTTGTCGGAAGATTTAGAAGCGATTGCGATGCGTCTTAACCGACAAGTGCAAATGTTTAAACACTGATTGTAAACACGACATCACGCTTTCTCGGGTGATGTCTGTCTTGCGGTAAGCGCCCTATAAAAACGCCCCTTGAATTTGGGGCGTTTTTTTAAGTTCTAATTTTAATCTGTCTCGGCACTAACTCTACGCCTGTTTCGTAGCGTTTGGCCGCAGCATTCAACGCTAATGCCAAAGCACTGTCTGCAATGACCTCAAACTGTTGCGGTAACGAGTTGACCTTGAATGGCAAAAAATCTAAAAGGCGGTTATCACCAAAGGTCGCCAGTTTAATGTTGTTGATCAACTCTGGGTGTTCCAATAGAACGTCTAGAACACCTTCCAGCAACGTGTATGACGTGGTGATAATCGCTTGCGGTACTTTGTTAGTATCGACCCATTGTTGAAAAATAGTTTGAGCTTGTTCACGATTAAAATGTTCACCGTAACCGATTTGAACCTCAATGCCCTGCTCTTTTGCAACCGAGCGAATACCCATCTCACGCTCGCGAGAAATATTAAGCTCAGGCAATGCCCCGATGATACCGATCGTTGTAACGTCGTGATGAATAATCGACGTCGCCAATTCATGCGCAGCGCCAAAATCCTCACTGATCACGCAACAAAAATGTTCATCATCCAGTGGACGGTCGATTGCCACGACGGGCGTCCCTTTACTTTGCAACGCCTGATAGAAATCGCTGGCATCAGGAATCGCACTGGCCACAAATAAAGCATCCACTTTTCGGCTGACTAATGCCTCAACCACACTTTTCTCGGTTTGTGGATCGTCATCTGAACACGCGATCAAAATTTGATAACCCGCCTTGCGTGAGTTTTGTTCTAATAATTTCGCGAGCTTGGCATAACTGGTGTTTTCTAAATCTGGGATCACTAAGCCAAAAGAACGACTGCTGCCGACTCTCAATGAACTTGCGGCAAGATCTGGTCGATAATTATATTGTTCAACGATCGCCATTACTCTCTGCTGCGTTTTATCGCTGATTCGGTACGTTTTTGCTTTACCGTTGATCACATAACTGGCCGTGGTTTTGGACACGCCGGCTAATTTTGCTATTTCATCCAGTGTCATATTCTGATCTACATTCTGTGGATTAGATCAAAGTTTATTAACAATGATCCCAACAATGTTTGCATTATACGCTGAATGGATTCAGCATTAAAGCTGAAAGGATTCAGCAAACAATTAATTTGTCGTGTATATCTCAATTCGTACACAATGACCGAAGAATTTGCTGAATTTTTTTACTCAACAGCTGAAACGATTCAGCTTGAATTATCGAACACATACGAGGCCACCATGCTAAAGCTATCCACTCAAGACGTATCGCTCAATCAAGAGTATGCGGATAAGCACGCTGCCATCCGTTTTCTCGCTCAGCAGCTCACTGATAACGATCTTGTTGAACAAGGCTACCACCAAGGTATGGCCGATCGTGAGGCACAAAATGCAACTTACCTTGGCAATGGTATTGCGATTCCACATGGCACAACAGACACCCGTCACTTGGTTAAAAAAACCGGCGTAACGATTGCCCACTTTCCTAACGGCATCGACTGGGGGAACGGTAATGTGGTTTATCTTGCGATTGGTATTGCCGCAAAAAGCGATGAGCACTTGGGCATCTTAAGACAACTGACCAAAGTACTTGCTGAAGACGGGGTTGAACAAGCACTTAAAAATGCCCAGAACGCAGAAGAAATCATTGCGCTACTTAACGGGGAAACGCAATTCAATATTGATTTCGATGCGAGTCACATTCAACTCGCTTTCCCAGCCAGTGACATGATTCAGATGGCGGCGGTCTCGGCAGGCCTATTGAAAAACAGCGGCAGTGTCAGTAATGAGTTTGTGACCGATGTCGTCACTAAATCCCCTACCCATCTTGGTGGTGGCGTGTGGTTGCTGAGCTCAGATAAAGGCACAAATCAAACTGGAATGGCGTTTGTCTCTACCGCGAATCAGTGCCATTTTGACGGTAAATCGGTGAACGCTTTAATTACTTTCGCAGCGTGCAATGGCGCACACCAAACGCAACTTAACATCATTACGGATTTAGTCGCGACGGGCAAAGTTGGGGATTTAATTAGCAAATCCGCACAAGAATTGATTGTGATGTTTAACCCTGCCAATGATGAACAACAAACATCTGACGCTACGGATGGAAACCGTGCAATCTTCAAGATTCGTAACGCGCATGGCCTACATGCTCGCCCAGGTGCGATGTTGGTTGCCAGCGCGAAGAAATTCGACGCGACAATCACAGTGCGTAATGTGGATTCAGACAGTGCCTTTGTGAACGCCAAGAGCTTAATGAAAGTTATCGCACTTGGTGTGAAACATGGGCATCAACTTGAGTTTATCGCTCAAGGCGCCGATGCCGCTGACGCATTAACAGCCATCGGCCAAGCTATCGAATCTGGTCTGGGTGAGGCATAAGTTATGGCAAACGTACACACAGCAAAACAAAAGAACAAGGTTGTCACCATTACTTTAAACCCAGCCTTGGATCTCACCGGTAGCTTACAGACGCTGACCACCGGTGGCGTAAATCTGGTTGAACGCAGTGATTTTCATGCCGCTGGAAAAGGCGTTAACGTGGCACGCGTACTGAGCGATCTCGGCGCACAAGTCACGGTAACGGGCTTTCTTGGTCAAGATAACCAAGAACTATTTTGTCAGTTGTTTGAAGACATGGGTGCTGTCGACCGCTTTATCCGCGTAGCCGGATCAACCCGGATCAATGTCAAACTGGTGGAGAAAAATGGCGCAGTAAGCGACATCAATTTCCCTGGCGTCACGGTCAATGCGCAGGCCATTGCTCAATTTGAGCAAGCTCTTGACGAGCTGTGTGTTGATCACGACTTCTTTGTGCTAGCAGGTAGCCTACCAAATGGCGTTAGCCCAGAAATGTGTGCCAATTGGATACGTAAATTAAGAGCAAATGGCAAGAAAGTCCTCTTTGATTCAAGCCGCGCTGCCCTCGCGGCGGGTATTGACGCGACGCCTTGGTTGATTAAGCCCAATGATGAAGAACTTGCCGACTTCTCTGGCCAAGCCGTTGAGACCCATAAAGACGTCATCCAGATTGCCGAGCAACTGGGAAACAAGGGCATCGATAACATCGTGGTGTCGCTGGGTGCTAAAGGCGTGATGTGGCTAAACCAAGGTGAGTGGCTTGCATCAAAACCACCAAAAATGACCGTTGTGAGCACTGTCGGTGCTGGCGATACATTAGTGGCCGGACTTTGTTGGGCTCACATGCAACAAATGGAAAAGACGCAACTGCTCTCGTTCGCTACCGCCCTTTCCGCCCTTGCCGTGTCGCAAGTGGGTGTGGGCGTGCCAGATATTGAAGAAGTGCGCACATTACAACAACAAGTAGAAATCAATCCAATTTCATCTGAATTCGAATAACAAAAGGTCAATGTTATGAATCTATCTATTATTACCGCTTGTCCTAGCGGCGTTGCGAACAGCATTATTGCTGCGGGGCTTTTAGAAAAAGCATGCCAATCGCTTAACTTGACTGCCAACATTGAATGTCAATCGAATGTGATCGCTTATACACCACTTGAGCAAGCCCATATCGATGCCAGTGATATTGTGATTATCGCGGCAAATCGTGAGGTGGATGACCAACGCTTTGTCGGCAAAAAAGTGTACCGTGTTTCGATAGAACAAGTGATCGACAACGCTGAATTAGTATTACAAGAGGCACCACTACGCGCGGTATTACTTGAATCGGCGACCCAATCAGAATCAATCAATCGCGACGTTAAACGTATTGTTGCGATTACTGCCTGTCCAACCGGCGTTGCCCATACTTTTATGGCCGCTGAGGCGCTTGAAAAACAAGCTCAATCCATGGGGCATCAGATCAAAGTGGAAACCCGTGGTTCGGTGGGAGCAAAGAACCAACTGACCGAACAAGACATTGCGGATGCCGATTTAGTTATCATTGCGGCTGACATTGAAGTGCCACTCGATCGCTTCAGTGGTAAGAAATTGTACAAAACCAGCACAGGCCTAGCCCTAAAGAAAACGGAACAAGAAATCACAACGGCGTTTGCTAACGCAACACCTTTTCAAGCAAACACCTCTTCTGCCGCAACGGGCTCTGAAGAGAATAAAGGCGTGTATAAACACCTGATGACGGGTGTATCACATATGCTTCCCGTGGTTGTGGCGGGCGGTTTGATCATCGCATTGTCGTTTGTCTTTGGTATCAATGCATTTGAACAAGAAGGCACATTAGCCGCCGCACTAATGACCATTGGTGGTGGTTCGGCGTTCGCATTAATGATCCCTGTGTTGGCCGGTTTCATTGCTTTCTCTATCGCCGATCGCCCAGGTTTGGCTCCGGGTCTTGTGGGCGGTATGCTTGCAAGTTCAACAGGCGCTGGCTTCTTAGGCGGTATTGCTGCCGGTTTTATTGCCGGTTACGCAGCGAAGTTTATTGCTGATAAACTGCAGCTTCCACAATCGATGCAAGCACTTAAACCGATCCTTATCATTCCATTTGTCGCGACCTTGTTCACCGGTCTTGTGATGATTTATATTGTCGGCGGGCCCGTCTCAGGCATTATGACTGCATTGACCGACTTCCTTAACAATATGGGATCAGACAGTGCGGTGATGCTGGGTATCGTCTTAGGCGCAATGATGTGTTTCGATTTGGGCGGGCCTGTTAACAAAGCGGCGTACGCATTCGGTGTTGGTTTACTCGCTTCTCAAACTTACGCTCCCATGGCTGCGATTATGGCAGCAGGCATGGTGCCGGCGCTTGGTATGGGGCTTGCGACCTTTCTTGCTAAGAGCAAGTTCGAGCAAGGTGAACGTGAAGCCGGCAAAGCATCGTTTGTACTTGGACTTTGCTTCATTTCTGAAGGCGCAATTCCGTTTGCAGCCAAAGACCCAATCCGCGTGATCCCTTCATGTATGGCTGGTGGTGCGTTAACTGGTGCGCTTTCAATGCTGTTTGGTGCAAAACTCATGGCACCACACGGTGGCTTGTTTGTTCTGCTTATTCCAAACGCTGTTACGCCGGTTCTGATGTACTTGGTTGCGATTGCTGCTGGCACTGCGGTGACGGGTTTCACTTATGCTTTTCTTAAAAGCCGTGACAAACCACTAGAAGTGACCGCGTAACCAAAGGTAAACGCGTTATAAGAAATGGCTGCATCAATGACGGTTAAACCGTCATTCTCACTTCTATAATTCAGATAAGCGCCTCCCTAACATGAGGCGCTTTTTATCCTGACCTTGCTTTACCCGCTTCTGTTTACCCACTGGTTATCTTTTCACCTCTCACTCTAGCCACTCTACTCGCTCGCTCTACCCAGCCGATTACATTCCACAATCACCAAACAAGTGCAATACCGCCTTTACTTGCACACTTATGGGATGTAGTTCGCCAACTCAATAGCAAAATAGTTAAAAAAACCAATCATTTGCAATGTGGCTCGTTTCTTGTACTACTCTGATCATGTATTCAATTTTGTCTTCACACATTCGGTGTTAAGAACTGGGGGAAAAAACATGCAAGACACACTAACCGTCGTACTCGCGGGTGGCGTAGGTTCACGCTTAAGCCCATTGACCGACGACAGAGCAAAACCTGCGGTGCCTTTTGGGGGGAAATATCGAATTATCGACTTTACTCTGACCAATTGCTTGCACTCTGGCTTGCGACGAATCTTGGTGTTGACGCAATACAAGTCCCACTCGCTTCAAAAACATTTGCGAGATGGTTGGTCACTGCTTAATCCAGAATTGGGCGAATTCATCTCCGTTGTTCCTCCTCAAATGCGTGGGGGCGGCAAATGGTATGAAGGGACGGCAGACGCGATTTATCATAATTTATGGCTTGTTAAACGTAGCGATGCCAAATATGTCGTCGTTCTTTCGGGTGATCATATTTATCGCATGGATTACGATGCCATGATACGTGCGCATAAAGAAAAAAAAGCAAAACTGACCATTGCCTGCATGCAGGTAGAAAAGCAACAAGCGCATCAGTTTGGTGTGGTTGACGCGAGAGAAGACTGCGTGATAAGTCATTTTATTGAAAAGCCCGCCAATCCCCCAACCATCCCCAACAACCCAGAAATGAGTTATGCCTCTATGGGGATCTATGTATTTGATGCGGATGTCCTGAAAGAACAACTTGAATTGGATGCATTAGAACCTCAATCAAGCCACGATTTCGGCAAAGATATCATTCCTAAATTGATTGATAGCCAAAAAGTGTATGCCTACCCGTTTTGTAGCACGCAAGGCCGTGTCGAAATGGATTGTTATTGGCGCGATGTGGGCACCATTGATTCTTTGTACAGAGCGAATATGGACTTATTAGAACCCATACCGCCGATGAATCTTTATCAACAAGACTGGCCTATTCGTACTTATGAAAGGCAATACCCACCAGCACGAACGGTCTCTTCATCAACCGGAAACGAAGGCATATTCATCAATTCCATTATCACTAATGGCGTGATTAACTCCGGCGGCTCAGTGCAGCACTCTGTTGTATCACCGAATGTACGCATTCATGATGGTGCTATTGTTGTCGATAGTATTCTGTTCGATGACGTCGAAGTGGGTGAAGGCTGCCAGTTAAAGAACTGTATTATTGATAAACACGTGAAAATCCCTGCCCAAACTCAGATTGGTTTCAACCGTGAAGACGATGCTCGCCGTTTTCATATTTCTGATAATGGGATTGTCGTCGTTCCTGAAAGCTACGAGTTTAACTAACCCCCCAGCTCGATGCGGCAGAACAAACAGCAGTGGAAGAAAAACACCCTCATCGAGGGTGTTTTGGAGATTGACGAGATCTCCTATAGGGATAACCAGTATTACTCAATAATCGCCGATAAAAAAGAGTAAATTTGTAAGCTATTCTTTCCCATTTAATTCCCTTACCAAGATCCATCCCAGTACAAACTTATCGCTTTAACGCCAAACAAAAGACCAATGTAAATACTGCCATTGAAATCATCTTGGCTTGTCCCAATCTAATAAAGGTTAGCAAGCTATATTATTAGAATAACATCACGACTCTCTATCCTTGCGAGGTTTACTTTATTTATGCATTTCAATTATTTAAATCCAACAGAAATTTTATTCGGCCGTGGCCAGATTGCATCCATCGCGACGGCGATCCCAACAACAAGCCGTGTGCTGGTTGTATATGGCGGCGGTTCAATCAAATCAAACGGTGTGTATCAACAGGTCGTTGACGCGCTAGAGCATCACCAATGGGAAGAGTTTTCTGGTGTTGAACCTAACCCAACCAAGGAAACACTAGATAAAGCGGTTGCGATTGTAAAAGAACACGCCATCGACATGATCCTTGCGGTTGGTGGTGGCTCTGTTATTGACGGATGTAAATACATCGCAGCGGCAGCAAAATATGACGGTGATGGTTGGGATATCTTATGTGGTAAACACCAAGTAAGCGAAGCTACTCCTATCGGCGCGATCTTAACGTTACCCGCAACAGGTTCAGAATCAAACTCAGGCGCTGTCATTACAAAAGCTGAAACGAAAGATAAACTCCCTTTCCTTTCGCCATTTGTACAGCCACGATTTGCCGTGATGGACCCAGATGTAATGAAAACCTTGCCTGACCGTCAATTAACGAATGGTGTGGTGGATGCTTGGATGCACGTGTGTGAACAGTATCTAACTTATAACCACGGTCATATGGTGCAAGATGGCTATGCGGAAGTCTTACTGCGTAATTTAAAAACGTTGGGCGAACAGTTTGATCAACGTGACAGCGATGAATGGCGTGCCAACCTAATGTGGACAGCAAACCAGGCACTCAATGGTTTAATTGGTTCGGGTGTACCACACGATTGGGCAACACACATGATTGGTCATGAACTAACGGCCCTTTGGCATGTTGATCACGCACGATCACTGGCGATCATTCAACCGTCTTTGCTGCGAAATCAGATTGAAAACAAACGTGGGAAGCTAGAGCAGATGGGCCGCGAGGTGTTTAATTTAACGCCGAGTGCCGATCTTGCAGAAAGAACCATCGATGCTATTGAAGCGTTTTACCACAGCTTAGATGTGGCGACGGTGTTAGTCGAACATGGCGATGACAAAGCGGCGGCGATTGATAGTGTTATTGAACAACTGACCAAGCATGGCATGGTTGCTTTAGGTGAAACACAAGCCATTGACCTAGAATCAAGCCGAGAAATACTGCGTCACGCGATCGCGTAATCACTCGTATAGAGTACACACTGTGACAGAAGGGCTTCTTGTAAGCCCTTCTCTTTTATCGACACCTACCCTCAATCTATATAAATCCCTAGCTCAATATACCTAACCCAACATACTCAGGCTCAGGTGCTCAAACTCACACTCACACTCAGGCTCACTATAGGCAACTCAAACGAATCCTATTTGTTGAAGATCCGATCTTTAACCCACTCTCAATATTGAACAAATTACCCAATGATCGCGATGAATGTCAGGGCGAAGCAAGAATTAAACATCAATACGGTATAGTAATTATTCGCCGCAGGCGCTAAGGTGATGGCCAATTCGCTAGGCACTCATTTTTAGCGCTCATTTATAGCGCACATTTATAGAAAGGTATTGTATGTGGTTCGCGGTTGTATCGCTTAGTGTGATGCATATTTTATCGATTAGTTACGGACCTCGCTGGCTTTTCTACGCAACGAAACCTCTGCCAACCATACTGCTCACTGCCATTGTCTTGCTCAACCCAACGTCATTGGAAAACTATACCGTTGCCATCGCACTCGGGTTACTTTTATCGAGTTTGGGGGATATCTTTTTGATGCTGCCAAAAGAACGATTTCGAGCGGGGCTTGGGTGCTTTGTCTTGGTACAAGTACTTTACAGTTATGCGTTTGCCCTCACCTTTGAGCATTACACGCACTGGTTGCTACTCTTGGCAATACTGTTGCTTGGCAGCATCATTTACCTGCTGCTGTTGCCGAATCTCAAGAAGGAGAAGTGGACTATCGCAATCTATCTCATTGTTATTTTATTTATGATATTCAATGCGATAGAAGCATGGCAAACGTCTGAGTTTAAAGCGATGGTATTCGCGGGGGTCGGTGCAATCATTTTTGTACTGTCAGATTTGGTGCTTGCCATCGACCGTTTCCGAGCAAGTTCTGACTTCTCTCGCCATGTAGTAATGTTCACTTACTACACGGCGCAATTATTAATTGCCTTATCAGCAATCCTCATGATTTAGGTGTTCGTAAGCGAGGTTTCAATTGAGACCTCGCTACAATCCTGACCGCTTATCTATCCATCACGTCAAACAAAGCCACTTTCGATTGCTGTAAGGCATCGACCAGTTTTTCTTGATTCACTTGATAGACTTGTAGCGGATTGCCGCTGCTTTCAATTTCCAAACACACTTGATAGAGCGCAAGCAATCCTAGACTCCCTGCCGATCCTTTCAGTTTATGAACCAATGATTTAATTTCATTGCTATTTTCAGCATCAGCCGCCTCAATCAATTGGTTAAGAATCTCATCACTCCCCACAACAAACAAGTCGATGATATGGTGCATTTTCTCGATGCCTAACACGTTTAAATCTTCGGTGATCACTTGCGTATTCAGCACGACATCAGCGCTCATTGTCGGGGTCGTATTGCTCGTCTGCGCTTGTTCAACTTGGTCTAACAAAAGGTCTTTCCCTTCCAAATGATTTTGAATGAGTTCACGAAGTGCATCCTTGTCTAATGGCTTAGGTAGGTAGCCATCAAAACCCGCCGCGAGATAGCTTTGCACTTCTTCGTTATAGACGTGTGCAGAAACCGCAATAAATGGCGTCGTTTGATCGTCAGGCACATCGAGTTGGGCTTGCATACTGCGTAATTGATCAAGGAGATCTCGACCATCACAATCGGGTAAATTTATGTCCAGCAACGCAATATCAAAGCGTTCTTGCATAAATAGCTGTTTGGCTTTTTCGCCGGTTTCCGCAATAACCACCTGGTGACCTAAATTGGTTAAGAAGCCTTCCGCGACAACACAGTTCACCGGATTATCTTCAACCAAGAGTACTTTCGCGCTAAACGCACAGGTCGTAACTTGTTCCTTTTTACGGACTTCTTGGCCAATTTCTAATGGCAATGTGAACCAAAAACGACTGCCTTGCCCCACTGTCGATTCAACCGATAACGTGCCACCCATCGCTTCGACAATACGTTTACTGATTGCAAGCCCAAGTCCGGTTCCGCCTTTGGAACCTAATCCACCTGAGGCCTGCGTGAACGCGTCAAAAAGAGTCACCATTTCAGTTTCGGATATTCCCATCCCCGAATCCGTCACTTCAAACATCACTGACTGTTCATCTTCGAGGGAGACATAGATATCAACATACCCTTCATCGGTAAATTTAATCGCATTTCCAATCAAGTTCGTGAGCACTTGGTTAATGCGGGTCACATCACCAAACCAGAAAGGCGTAACATCACTCTCAATGGTGGCACTGAGCTCTAAACGTTTTTCTTTTGCGCGACCCATAAAGAGCTGGTTCGCATCTTCGACCATGTAGTGCAGGTTAAAATCGATTGGGCGAATAGCCAAGTGGCCCGCTTCTATTTTCGAATAATCAAGAACGTCATTCAAAATCGCCAGCAATGTTTTGCCACTGCGGTTAATGATATCGACATAGTAGGTTTGCTTTGAATTCAGTCCGGCGTCTTTAAGTAATCTTGCGGTTCCTAACACACCATTCATTGGCGTGCGAATTTCATGGCTCATCGTCGCCAAAAATGCCGACTTGGCACGGCTGGCTTGCTCGGCCTCTTGGCGAGCCAAGGTATGATTGACCACTTCTTGATTCAGACGCTTGTTGGCCTCTTGCAGCTGACAGGTTCGTTCGGTAATGAGCTCTTCTAATTGACCTTTGTGTTCTTGCAATTCTCGTTTTGCGGATCGTTCACTTTCTGCCACAACCTTTAGGGCTTGCGCCGTGTTCCTTGCGGTAATAATCGCTTGTCCCATATGCGCTAATTCATCGTTGCCTTTAACGGTGATCTCCACTTTCAACTGACCTTGCGCGATCGACAACAACGCCGATGAATATTCCGCTAGACGTTTTAGCACCGACACATAAACCACTTTCCAAAAGATGAATACCACAATCAACAAACCGAGCACGGTGATAATGGTCAGCGTTAGCTGCGCATAGTTGAGGGTTGTTTTCAGTTCTTCGACAGCAAAGGTGGTGGCTTGATTGGATTCATCAACCAACTTATTGACGGTTGTATTCAACGTCGCAAATCGTTGTAACGTATCCAGCATCAACTGATGCGATTCCGTTTCATTATGGTGACGTTGTAATAATACATCAAAAACCACTTCCCGCTTTTCTAACTGCGTTAGCAGCTCAGACATTTGCAGCGAGCGTGTGGGATCTTCAACCGCCGTCACGCGTCGCTTCATTATGGTTAGGTTATGATTAAACTGCTCGCGGATGGTCGTGAGCCGATGAGTATTGGTAATGGTACGAATCTCTTCAATTTGGTTGAGCATTTGAAACGCAAGTAAATGCAGCTCGTGCAGACGTTCGGATAGATCCAAATCCACTTCAACCAAAGCATCAAGCGCTTGATACGCTTTTTCGGTTTGTTGATTACTCAATAAGTCATAAATATGAGTGACGTTTGCGACCGCAATGGTACTGGTATTAGAGACTTGTGTACGCGTTAACTGTTCAAGTTCTTGGGCAAGGCCACGCATACTTTCCGTACGCACCGTGAGGTCTTGTTCGAGAAATAATTTTTTTTCAACCACCAGGCCCAGTTTACCGAGCTTATCGATAATTTGTTGGACGTTATTTTCGAGTGATAAAAGCAATTGTGAATCAAACGAATCAGAGCCCAACAGCTTAATATGAGTAAGCAAGGTTTCGAGCTGTTCAAACAACTTCTGACCGGATTGTTTACGTTGGTTTTCAGTTCGTGAGTTGGTGAGATTTTGAACGGATGAAATAATGCGCGAGCTTAGCTCAGCCACCTGTCTTGCTTCTATCATTGAAGGGATGGCAGAGTTGACGACATTGCGCTCTGTCTTTGCCACAAAAGAAAAACCAAAGACGCCAATAACCGACGACATAAGAACCAGCAATGCCATTGCCAAAAAGGCGAACAACAGCTTACGACCAATGCTGGCCTTAGTAAGTAACATCTAAATTCATCACTTCTTAACTTTCTTAGAATGCGCTATATTCTGCAGTGTTTACACTATTTAATCCAACGAAAACCATCATGCCTTTTCTTTCTATGCGCAATCCACTTACTCACATCGTGCTTTTTGTTTCGAGCCTTTTATTCGCCAGCCATCTTGCTGCGCAAACCAACGAAAAACCAAGTGCCGCGTCAGACGCTTTGCGCATCTGTGCTATCTACCCGCATCTGAAGGATTCGTATTGGCTTTCGGTCAACTACGGCATGGTCGACGAAGCCAAAAAACAAAATGTTCGCTTGCGCGTATTAGAAGCCGGTGGTTATCCCAATCAAGACAAACAAAAAGAGCAACTGGCCCTATGCCAGCGCTGGAACGCAGATGCGATCATCATAGGAACGGTTGCTCCTGACATGTACTACTCCTCGCTGAAAGACTATGTGGGAAATACACCGGTCTTTGCCACCGTGAACCAATTAATGGTCAATGCTGACAATGAGCCACTGATCAAAGGGGCGGTTGGCGTTGATTGGTATTGGATGGGTTACTACACTGGCGAGTACTTAAAAAATAAGCATCCGGCAGGCTCAGGCATCACCTCGGTTGCCTTGTTGCCAGGACCAAAATCGAGCGGCGGTACTAAGCCGGTCATTCAAGGCTTAATGGCGGCTCTTGCTGACAGTGATGTGCGCGTCGTGGACACTTACTGGGCTGACAATGATAAAGAGCTGCAACGCAACCTCGTGCAAAAAGCCATCGAAGGTGAAGAGGTCGACTATATCGTTGGGAGCGCCGTCGCGATCGAAGCGGCAATCAGTGAGCTGCGCACCGCAAATAAAACGGGCAAAATAGGTCTAGTCTCGACTTATTTAAGCCACGGCGTTTATCGTGGCTTATTGCGAAATCGTGTTGAGTTTGCGCCAACGGATAAAATGGTGCTTCAAGGTCGCCTTTCCATGCAACAAGCCATTAGTTACTTAAAAGGGACTCCGTATCAAAAAAATGAAGCGCCGATCATTGAGGCTTTGACACCCAATAATCTCAACCCTAAAGTAGTGGCAGATTCTCTGTCACCTTCTGAGTATCGCCCTACGTTTTATATCAATAATTAGGAATATTAGATGCAAAAAACAACGCGTACTATGCCAGCTCATAAGCACATTGCCCTTGTTGCTCACGATAACTATAAACCAGAGCTGTTGCGTTGGGTTAAAGAGAACAAGGAAAAGCTACAACGTCACTTTCTGTACGCAACTGGCACCACAGGCCACATGCTAAGTAAAGAAACCGGACTGGCGATTAAAAGCATGATCAGTGGCCCAATGGGTGGCGACCAGCAATTAGGAGCGCTAATTTCGGAAGGCAGCATTGATATGATGATTTTCTTCTGGGACCCACTTAATGCCGTTCCGCATGATCCTGACGTAAAAGCATTGCTGCGTATCGCCAGTGTTTGGAACATTCCTGTTGCGACGAACCGCGCGACAGCAAAATTCTTGTTTAACTCAGAATTACTTGAACAAGAAGTCGATATCGAAATTCCAGATTATGCCGCTTATCTTGCTGAGCGTACTTAATTAGCGAAAAGCCGAAGGTTTCATCCTTCGGCTTTTTTGTGGCAATTTCTCTGTCGAAATTCCGTTAGAGTGTTTCCGGTCCTCGACTCACGATTATCTACTTACGATTCGTGGCTTTCGATTCACAGCTCTCAATTGGCTATGCTCAATTCGCTACTTTCCTTCAATGACGGGATAAGTACCATTAAGCAATTCTTTGACAAAGACCGACCCCGCCCCTTTGTACGCTACCCACACCTTTTTCTTCGCTCGCGTGAGTGCCACATAGAAAAGACGACGTTCTTCCGCATGTGCGAAATCATCATTTGATTGGGTTAACGCACTGTTTAGATGTTTGGTTTTTACACGAGCCGGGAATTGACCTTCATCGACATTGACCACCACAACATAATCGGCTTCTTTACCTTTACTGGCATGGCAAGTCATAAACGTTAACTCAAGTTGACTGAATTGCTTTTTCCACTCTTCAAACAACTCTGGCTTGTGATAATGGTTACGGCCCAAAATAAGCACCGTGTGTTTTGATTTCACACTACGAGACAGTTGATCAAGTACTTTTTCGATACTCGTCATCGGAATCAGCGTCACGGCTTTCGATTTCTGTTCTTTATGACTATTGAGCGCTTTTTGTATTTGATTCGGGTTTTGTTGGACGAACTGATTCGCCACTAAACCCAACTGATTATTAAAACGATACGTCGTATCAAGGTAATGCATCGTTGAGTTCGGGAAACGAGCGGCAAACCCCGTGGTTAAATCAACGTCGGCCCCAGCAAATTGGTAAATCGACTGCCAGTCATCGCCGACGGCAAAGAGCACGCAGTCTTGATGTTTACTCTGCTGACACAAAGCTTCGACCAAGGCGAGACGCTGCGGTGAAATATCTTGGTACTCGTCGATCATGATGTACTTCCATGGCGACGTGAATTTCCCTTGCTCAACGTAGCGTGTCGCTCGACTTATCATGCTATTAAAATCAATATGATTGTGTTCTTTCAGCATATCTAACCACGCTTGGTAGCACGGCCAAATCAACGACAACTCGCTATTCAAACGGGTGTATTCTGGATGATCCACAATCTGCTGCTGAATGTCTTTTTTGGTGCATTCCATCGCGGCTAATTGAGACAGTTGAGTATCGATCCACGCGATCAGTTTCGGATCTTCTACGTGACTGGCCATCTCTTCATCGCCCGCAATATAAGCAATTGGCCATTTCGATAAGTGTTTTTGCCAGCGCTTATAACTGGTTGGCGTCATCCAATGGCGCTTTAACCAATCAGTACACCAAGCATGTCGTTTTTCATCTGACACCGCAATTGGCGAGGCCTGAACTAGATTGCCTTCCACATGGCGCAAAATTTGTAAGCCCAGTTGGTGGAAAGTATTCACTTTAACCCCGTCACTTCCTGGGCCAATTTTACGGTCAAGACGCTGCTTCATTTCTGACGCCGCATCCCGGCCAAATGCCAACATTAATATGTCGGAAGGCTGCGCCAAATGACTTTGTAATAAATACGCAACGCGAGCGGTGAGAACACTGGTTTTACCCGAACCGGCGCCCGCGAGCACAAGATTGTTATTATCGTTCAATAACACCGCTTGTTGCTGGCTTAAGTTTAACGGGGATGATTCAATTTTAGAAAAGAGCACCGTCCAATTTTCAAGTTCATTGACCATCCAATTATGATTGCGTTCTTTTAGCATCTGCTCTGAATTAAGCACCCAAGGTACGATGACGTCCATTCTTTGGGGAATAAGCGTGGCAGCATCAGCGAGCGTTATCGACATCTCGCTAAAGTCAGCTTCGATACTCTCTCGCCATTGTGCGACGTGTGCGTGTGTCACAAAGTTCTGCGCTCGGCTAAATGCGCTAACGCGCTCTTCCCACTTTGGTAAATGCTCTACCAATTGATGACATTGTTGATGATGCCATTCTTGGTACAACTCCACCGCGCGGCGGGCGAAAGAACGACACAACGCCTGAGGAAGGCCCTGAACCAACCAACTTTGCTGTTTTGTTCCGTCTAGATGTGCAAAAAATTGCAAACTGCCCCAGATTAAGCCGCGTTTACATTCAACGCGACCATTCCAAACATTAAACGGGATTCGCTCTTCCCAGATTTCAGAACTTAATACTAGGTATTCACCATCAATACTAACGTGGTGATATTCATTTTGAACGAAGAACTTTGCCGTCTTGTTTGCGGTTAGCTGCATGCTGTTGGCCTATAGATTCAGGGAGCGTTATCATATCGCATCATGCTTCTGTTTTAAAAAAGGAATTGAAATTTCATTGTCAATAATGGCGATGCTCATTTTTGCAACAACCAAACCTAATTCTTTATTTTTATCAGAAGTTTACCGCTCATTTTCTGCTATTATTTGCATTCAGAACTCGTCAACGTTGGAATGGTAGTGCATTTTTTAAGTCAACTTCGTCTTTATTGGTCCAATAAAACGTTTAACTACAGTCTCTTAATCCTGACTACTTTGCTTGGAGTCGTGATTCCGACTTGGCATTATGAGCTGAACTCATTGGTGATCCCGCTGATTCTTGGCGTCATTGCGGCTGCGTTAGCGGAAAGCGATGATAGCTTCACTGGCCGCATAAAATCACTCACATTGACCTTCATTTGCTTTGCCATTGCCGCGTTCTCAATTGAGCTGCTTTTTAAACATCCGCCCCTATTTGCTCTCGGGCTGTTTATCTCAACGTTTGGCTTTATCATGCTTGGGGCGATTGGCCCTCGCTACGCAAGCATCGCCTTCGGCTCACTACTGATTGCCATCTACGCCATGTTAGGCGCACATGAAAGTACCAACATCTGGTTCCAGCCTTTGCTTCTGCTTGCGGGCTCCGCTTGGTACTATTTTATGTCGATGATTTGGCATGCTCTGTGGCCGATGCAACCGGTTCAGCAGAGCTTGTCTAAAGTATTTATTGAACTGGCCAACTATCTGGATGCCAAGAGTGAACTGTTCCACCCTGTTGCCGATCTCAATCCCCAGCCTTATCGCATTCAAGAGGCCAAACTCAATGCCGCAACGGTTACCGCATTAAATCAATGCAAGGGCACACTGCTCAGTCGCTCGAAACGCGGCCACATCGATGGTGCCAGTGACCGCTTTTTGAATATCTACTTTATTGCCCAAGATATTCACGAGCGCGCGAGTTCAAGCCACTATCGCTACCAAGAACTGGCGCGACATTTCGAGCGTTCAGATGTGCTGTTCCGCTTTAAGCATCTCATGAATGTTCAAGCAAAGGCGTGCCGTGAAATTGCGAAAGCCATTCGTTTAGGCAAAGACTATCAATACGATGATTCGATACTGGCGTTAGATGAACTTCAAGCAGCACTCATCTATCTTCAAGAACAAAACAAACCGGAGTGGCGCTCTCTGCTCGCTCAGCTTGGCTATCTATTCAATAATTTAGCCACCGTAGATCGACAATTGAGCAACGTGAATAATCCGGATGTGAGCCGCTTGGAAGAAGGTGTTTTAGATGACACCGAGGCGCACAACCCAAAAGTCATGTGGCAACGAATCCGAGCAAATTTAAATCGCGATTCTATGTTGTTTCGCCACGCGGTGCGCATGTCTATCGCGTTGACGTTAGGCTATGGGATTATTCAGTTATTCGATATTGAACGCGGCTATTGGATTTTGCTGACCACGCTGTTCGTCTGCCAACCCAACTACAGTGCCACGAAGCAAAAACTGGTCGCTCGTGTGATAGGCACATTGGCGGGCTTATTGATTGGCGCGCCATTGCTCGCCATCTTCCCAACGCAAGAAAGTCAGTTGGTCTTCATCGTTATTTCAGGTGTCGCTTTTTTTGCATTCCGTATCGCCAACTATGGCTATGCGACCGGATTTATTACCTTGTTGGTGCTTTTTTGCTTCAATCAGTTAGGTGAAGGCTTTGCGGTTGTACTGCCTCGATTAGCGGATACCTTAATCGGCTGTGCGCTGGCTGTGGCGGCCGTTACCTTCATCCTGCCAGATTGGCAATCGAAGCGACTGCATCGCGTGATGGCCGAAGGTATTCGTTCCAATAAGGATTATTTAGCGCAAATTATTGGTCAATATCGCATCGGTAAAAACGATAACCTCGCGTATCGAATTTCTCGTCGTAATGCGCATAACCAAGATGCCAATTTAACGTCAGCCATTAGCGCAATGTTAGTCGAACCAGGAAAATATCATTCCGCCGTCGATGAAAGTTTTCGCTTACTGACATTAAACCATGCCTTACTTAGCTACATTTCAGCGCTTGGGGCGCATCGTACCCAAATCGAGAATGACGTGACCCATCAACTGGTTTTGCAGTCACATCGCGTCATTCACCGTCATTTGGACGCGTTATACAACCAACTCAATGATCAAACGGTCGAATGTGACATCGACGATATCGATGATCCGGCATTAGAATCGCGCCTAGCCGAATGGCGTGATGAAGATGATAGCTCGGCTAGAATGGTATTACAGCAGCTCTACCTCATTTATCGAATGCTGCCTGAGTTGCACTCTTTAGCGAGTAAATTTTCCGTGCGCGTTACCCACGCGACGCAAAAATGATGCGGCAATATCGGTCGATTTTATCACTCATTTTCATGCCTGCGGCTCAAAGATAAAGCCTTGTTATGCGGGAAGTCGGTTTCACCGGGTTCTCGCATGCTGCTGACACTTCCCGGACACAGTTCTACGTCAATATTCTATTCTTCACGTCATCAGAATCGCGATTAACCTCGGTGTCTTACACCACACTCATTCAGTACCGCGCGGCTGATTCGTTTATTTATTGAGGGAGAATAAAATGGCAACGTTCAATAAGCAGACCATACCATCAAGAAACAACGCTTCCGGCCACCAAGTGACCTACCACAATAAACAAAACCTCACCCAACTTAAGTCTCAACTGCGTCACTTATCCGCCAGCCAACTGCGCGACCTCCGTGGCGCGATCAACGCGCAATTAGATGATCTAACGCCCGTGAGCCTAACCGACGCTGAACAACGTTTTATAAATAGCTTGTTTTAGCGCTTTTTTAGTTCTGCTTATCTTTCGCTTATTAGACTCTTAGCTATACTCAATATTAGTGTAGCGATATCAGGGTTTTACAGTGGAAAAACACACACATAGATCTCATAGTGCAGACGTTCACCACTCGCTTTCTAGGCAAAGCCAGCCACTCGACATTATCATCGCTGGCGGTGGAATCAATGGCGCAGGTATTGCAGCAGAAGCCGTAAGCCGTGGCCTAACCGTCGGCCTGTATGATGCGCAAGACTTTGCCGGAGCAACATCATCAGCCAGCTCTAAGCTCATCCATGGCGGGTTACGATATCTCGAATATGGTGAACTTAGATTAGTAAAAGAAGCACTCGCAGAACGAGAAACTCTACTGACCAAGGCCGCTCATCTTATCAAACCTATGCGTTTCCGCTTACCCTACCTTCCTCACTTAAGACCCAAATGGCAAATCAAAGCGGGGTTGTTTCTTTATGACCACTTGGCGAAGCGATGTGTATTGAAGCCCTCTCAACTTGTGTCAATTACCGCGCAAGAAGGGCTGAGACCTGATATTGAATCTGCGTTTGAATATTCTGATTGTTGGGTAGATGACGCGCGATTGGTGATCTGCAATATTAAACAAGCTCACCACCAAGGCGCGGAAGTGCGTAATTATTGTCAAATAACCCATGCACAGCGCGTTAATGACCTTTGGAAAGTGACACTGCACGACGAACGCACAAACCAGGAATGGATACGATTTTGTCGCGTTTTAATTAACGCGACGGGTCCATGGGCCGAACGCTTTATTGAACAATATACGCCAGAAAAAAGCCCACAAACGATGCGGTTGGTTAAAGGTTCCCACGTCATTGTGCCGAAACTCTACACCGGCGACCATGCCTATATTTTGCAACACACAGACCAGCGCGTTGTGTTCGTCATTCCCTACCTAGACCGATTTTCCATGATAGGCACAACCGACATCGCGTTTGATGGTGATCCTTATTCTGTCGAAGCGGACCACAATGAAATCGAATATTTACTTTCTGTCTGTAATCACTATTTCCAAGCAAAACTGGAAACATCGCACGTTATCGACCATTTTAGTGGTGTTCGGCCATTATTTGGGGACTCTGATGCCGCAGCACAGGCCGTCAGCCGAGATTATGAGTTAAGTTTGCAGCATCAAGGCGATCAAGCCCCGTTGATGAGTGTCTTTGGTGGCAAATTGACGACTTATCGAAAACTCGCAGCAAAAGCTGTCGATTCCCTTGCGCCATTTTTTCCAGACTTATCTCCAACAAATAGCCAACACTCAATCTTTACTGGCTCGATAAACCTCGACGTTCCCGATCTGACCTGCAAACTCACTAAGCGTTATCCTACGCTCACCCCATACACGATCCACCGACTGATTGAGCAATATGGTCAAGAAGTTTGGGCGGTCATGAATGATTTTTGTGAGACTGAATCGCCTATCATACCCGGCTTTTATCGCTGCGAACTTGAGTATTTAATTCAATCAGAATGGGCGTTGAAGCTGGATGATGTAATAAAAAGACGGACAAAATTATGTTATGACAGTGAGCCACAATCCCATGCAGAAATAACAAAATGGCTCAGTTAGGGACGATGTTCTCAAAAATGAAACTGAATACATCAGCACTATTTTAACTAACTGAATTTAAAGGCTATAGTATGACGAACTCACCTATTACACTTCGCGACTATGTCAATAAACAGTGATGACCAACTTGTTTCTTTTCTCAGTGCCGGTTTAAAGCTATCGATTACGTTAGAATTCGGCCCGAATGATACCCATTCATTCACTGCCGACTATCTCGGTTGTAAGTTGGATCAATTTTTTCTGGTTGAATTTCCCAAAAAGGCTCAAGAACTGTTAGTCATGCGCCAAATCAACAATGTGTCGGTTGTCATTAGAGCCGTTACCCAATCAAAACTCGGCCATATTATTGCTTTTAAGAGTTCGATTCTTTCATCAATAACCACGCCGACAGGGTTGCTGTTTATCCGCATTCCAACACATTTTGAATCTAAGCCAATTCGCCGCCATGAACGCTACCCACTTGATATTCCAATTCAAGTTGTGGCGAATGCAGTGACCTATGAGGCAACCATGGTTAACTTATCGATGACGGGGTGTGCCATATTTATTCAAGGCGAGAACTTACTCGAACCCAGTTCCGTTATCGAAATAAGCAGCGAACTTTGTCCGGTTTTACCCGACAATCTTAATTATTCAATTGTCACAATTGAAAAACAGAAACAAGGGCATCAACTCGGTATTCAATTTAATCAGCAGCTCAAATTGACTGATAGCCTTAAAGCGACGCTACTCGAGAAAGCATTCCGAGCAACGCCACTCTAAGCAGCGTTCAGCGGTCGTTCTAGCCAACCACGAAGATGGGTGAGTTTGAAATAGTCCTTTACGACACGGCTTTATAAAAGTGATCGCGATAATGAATAAACGCCACATTTAAATCGCGCTCTCTGAGCGGCTTAACGATGACATAGTTGGCTCCGGCGGCCATAAATGCGACTTCCGTTGCTTTCACATTGTCTGCAGTGCATGCATAGATTGGAACAGAAAGAGCAAGTTTCTCTCGTATGGCTTGAGTCGTCTCAATACCACTTAAGCTAGGCAATTGATTATCCATTAAAATCAGATCTGTGAGATTGCCCTCTTCAAGGTGTTTGACGGCGTCACAACCATTTTGAACCCAAGTGACCCTCATCCCGTACTTTTCGCAGAACGCTCGCGCGATAAAGGCATTGGTGTGATTATCTTCTACCAATAACACGTTGAGTGTTCGATCAAACATGTTTTCCGGTCGTTCCAATAAATGCCCGATGAATGCCTCGCCTGTCGAGGTGGTCACTTGCATTGGCAGCGTAACGTTGAACTGAGTACCACGACCTAATTCACTTTCTACACTAATTGTTCCATCGAGTAATTCAACAAGGTTATAAACAATCGCAAGCCCAAGACCACTGCCCCCATATTCACGAGTTGTGGTCGCTTCAGCCTGAACGAACGGCTCAAAAATATGCGTGAGTCTGCTTTGCTCGATACCAATACCGGTGTCTTCAACATGAATGCTAAGCACCGTCTCTTCATCACGATGGTGCAAATTCAAGCTGACATTAATACGGCCGTGATGAGTAAATTTGATCGCATTGCTCACTAGATTAAATAGAATTTGATTGAGCCTAACTTGGTCGCTAAACACGATTTGATCCGCATTAATATTACTGATCATCGCGAATGCGATGCCTCTTTGCTTACAAAGTGGTTGGTAGATCTTTTCTATGGTGCTGGCCAGTTCGAGCAAACGAAACTCCGCTTGCTGGATGTGAAATTTGCCTTGTTCGATTTTAGAAAAATCCAATATATCGTTAAGAACGGCTAACAAATGCTCGCCACTGTTTATCAACACATCGACATGCTCAACATCATCGGCTTGGTGCATCGTATTTTTCAGTAGTTGGGAGACCCCTAAAATACCATTGAGTGGCGTTCGCAATTCATGACTCATTTTGGCTAAGAAATCAGCCCTCAATCGAGCTAATTCCTCGGCCTCTTCTCTTGCTGCGCGACTTTGGCGTTCCGCTTCGACAAAACTCGTCACATCTTGGCCTTGAGCCATAATGCTGCGGGTTACGTTATCAATTACGATAGGAGAGAAGTTCCAACGATAGGTTTTCTCGCCGATTTCAATATTGATCCCAGTTAAAGACGCTCCGTTCGCACACATCCGTATTTGCGGCACCAATTTGTTTAAGAGCGAAGCAAATAACTCATCGCCACCCTCGCAGAAACTTCGCTCTGCCGCTGGGTTCATTCTGACCAAATACCCAGAGGTATCCCACAACGTGATCGGTGACAAAGAGTAGTTAAAGAGATCGGCAAATTGCTTCTCTTGCTCATTTAAACGGCGGAATGAACGCTGGAACGACTTACCAATCTTATTAAATTCTGCAATGTCAGAGCCTTTAAATATTTCGACGCGCTTGGCCTCAATACTTTGCTCTGTATACATCATGAGGTTTTTTAGCTCTTTCGAGACACGCTGACGAAGCCAATAGCGACTCGAGATTGCGATAATAATCAGAACCCCCAGCGCCCCTGCAATCCAAAAATAGTGCCCTTGCATTAACAACGCTATGTGGCTGTTATCTTCTATCGTATAGACCGAAATAAAGGTAACAACGCCGTTGATGGTAAGGTCAACACGCGACACCATGTAATCATTGGTGTTTAATTTTGGTGAATATTGATTTAACCAATCAACATGGCGCAGATTCTGTTTACTGCTACTCGCAATGATTTCACTGCCAACGGTCAGCGCGACTTCGTCCACATTGCTGCCATCAAGCAATGCTCGTACTAACGAGAAATTATTATTAAGTACAATACCCACATAAAGATCACCGACAACCTCGCCATCATTCATTGCAATCAATGACGTGCGGCGAATCATTAAATAACGCATACCGAGTGAGGACGGCGTTTGAGAAAGATACCAATCATTACCCGTCACTAGGTCATTGCGTATATGTGACAACTGTAAATCCGAGATACCATAAAAACGGTGATTCTCATCATTCCAAATAACCTCGTTTCCTTTTGAAATAAAACGAAAATCTGGAGACAAGTCGGGGTCTATCTGATCGATACCGTTAAAAAATTGACTGATCGTTTCCGATTCGGCTCCCCGCATAGAAGAGATCAATGCGAGGCTCCGACTGTAGCTATCTTGTTGTATTTCTACCGAATCGAGTCTGAAATTGAAAATTTCTTGGATCAAGCTGGTCGTTTGCAACTTTGAACGAGCGACTTCTTGCGTCACGACCTGACGATTCACTTGATAGTTTTGCATCAACACGACAAAGCTCATCACACCAATGGTGATGAATATCGAACGCGTAAGTAGCGTAGCAAGTTGATACTTGCCCGCACGCTTTTTCCAAAATTTCATTATTGGTCTGAATACCTAAACGCGCGTTGCTTTAAATATTGAATTTTTTCGGCAGAATCGGTTTTCGTCACCAGTTCAAAATCGCCAGAATACACGCGCGGAACCTCTTTGCCTTCAAGATCCCATTTGATGGCTTCTGCCATCGCGATACCCGTGTCATCATTCATACGCATGATAGTGACATCAATATCCCCTTCGCTAATGGCATTTAACTCCGCCGTTCCCCCACCCCAGCCATTCACCAGAATATCCTCACGATTAAGCTCCTTAAGTGCATCCACCGCACCTAATGCGACATCCGTTGAGCAGGCATAAATAAACGAGATATCCGGATCTTTTTTGACGGCGCTTAACGCTGCTTTATATCCGGACTCTCTTGTGGCATTGGTGTAATAGGAAGAGCTCAGACTATAGTCGCCATGATGCGTCATGTCTTCGATAAAAGAGTCACCACGAGCATCGCTCACGTAACCCTCAGAGAAATAAAGTACGGAATATTTACTGCCGGCAGGAACCGTTTCTTTGTAGTATTTTTTTAACGCCTCGGTACCACGTATATGATCAAACCCAATGTAGAGAAAAGGATGCTGATCAGCCCACGCGCGTACTGGGGTTGTGATATTTTGTAAAATCAGTTTTGTGTCCGTCGAGCTAAGAACATGCTCAATAAACTTACGATGACGAGTGGTATCAAGGGTAAAAATAAGATAATCCGTGTTGTTTTTCACCGCTTCTAATAACGACAAACTTTGTTGGCGAACATCCACGTTTGGTCGAGTAAACACTTGATTGATATTGTATTTAACACCCAGTTTATCTAAACGGGTTTCAAACGCTTTGATATTACGAACCCAGTAGTCTGAGATTTACTGGCCCGGATAAACCACTGAAATTGAAATCGCATCATCTTGTTTGACTTGAAGCAGCTGCGGGGGTTGACGGACGACAATAGAAAGCTCGTCGGTCAATGTTTTCTGTGCTGGGCTGGATGATAAAAAATCGTCGTATTGCCAATATCCATTTAGCACTTGTGTACTATGGGCTGATGCTGACGACGTTGCGACAGACAGAACCACAGCCAAAGCCGTTTTATACATAAATTGTCTCTTATTAAACCTAGCGTGTTGAGGAATTGAGTACAATGCTAATTCCTTCAATTTATTGTTTTTATCTCTCTAAAAGAGTAATACATTTTTTATCTTTAGCTGTTATTTTCAGCCAAATTTATGCCGGCGAGTATATCATCCAGTGTCACTTTCCCTTCGATCAACGCTTCTTTTCGTGACTTAGCTATTTGTTTTAATTGATATTCAACTTTAGACGCTGTACTGCGGTCATGACCTGCGGAGTGATGCCACGCTAAAACCAAAGGACCGTGCCCTCTTAATGCTTTCGCACCCGTACCATCGCAGTGTTGTTTAAAACGCCGCGACACGTCTGTCGTTATCCCACAATAAAGTCGATTGGAGCGTGTTCTCACAAAGTACACACTCCAATGCGTCGCGGTATTATTCGCCATTCAAACGAGCAATCGTCGCGTTCAATTCCGCGACTTCTTCTCGCAATGCGATCACTTCCGCTTCCAATTCTTCCACGCGGGCTTTGGTGTTCACCGATGTACTGCTCGCAGACAACGCCGTTAACGCCTCTAAGTCAACCTCACCACTAAACAGGTGCTGATAACGAGATTCGCGTTTACCCGCTTCGCGAGGCAACTTCACAACCATTGCACCACCCTGAGCATTGGCCATTTTGTCTAATACCGCTTCCACTTCTTTCACATCATTAAAAGGCGCAAGACGATTTGTACGAGTGCGCAATTCGCCAGGCGTCTGCGCCCCACGTAATAGCAAGCAACATACAATCCCTTTCTCTTGAGCGGTTAGCTTAAGATCACCAAATTCTGTATTGCAGAAACGATGTTGATATTTACTAGCTCGGCTATTAAAGCCACTTTCATCACTGACGAGACGACGGGCAACTAAACTATCAATGGCTTGTTGAACGTCTAAATCAGACAGTGCCAACACAGGCTCACGATTACTTTTTTGGTTGCATGCCGCCGTTAGGCTATTGAGCGTAAGCGGGTAATAATCAGGTGTGGTGACTTCTTTTTCTATCAGGCAACCAATCACTCTTGCTTCAATCGGAGAGAGCTCAATATTCATAGGACATCCTTTTTACGTAAATTAAATATGAATCAGTGTTCAGCCAAGAGGGGGATTCGCTTCATATTGCCATTTTGATCCAGCATGACAATTTTAGCGCGATTTAGCTCGACTTCGGTGATTTCTTGCTGTGTTCTTTCGAAGAGATACGCCTTAACCAGTTTCTGACTACGTACATCCGTTGATGATTCTTCAGCCTTAGGGACAATAATGTCGGAACTACGCATATTTCAACACGTTATCATTCAGTGATTTTACAAAATCATATATTGTTCCCGCGCTAGGCTCAATCACTCACGAAACGAATTGCTGATAAAAGCACCAACTTGTCTTAATGATTGATCTTAGTGCTGTAAACCCTTGCTCTGTTATGATTTAATCATTGTCAGTTAACGTTAAAACTAGGAAAGGAACCTATCCTATGAGTGGTGTATTTGAAATCGTAGCTCAGGCTCGTCGTAAAAATAAATTGAAACGTGAGCTTATCGATAACGAGAAAAAAGTTCGCGATAACCGTAAACGTGTCGATCTGCTAGAAAACCTAATGGATTACATTGTTGCTGATATGTCTCATGATGAAATCGTTGCTATCGTGAAAAACATGAAAGCCGATTATGAAGACCGTGTTGATGATCACATCATCAAAAGTGCTGAAATCTCGAAAGAACGTCGTGACATCAGCCGTCGCATTCGCGAATTGACTGAAGCTGACAAGCAAGGTCAAAAAGGCCTTAAAAAATAATTTAGCCTTAATTATTTTGTGTTTGAGCCTGCATAATTTATGTGGGCTTTTTTACGTCTGCTGTTACACCAAAAGCAAGATCACCGTTACCCCCAACCTTCTAAATATTCCTCACTGACAACAACTCTTGGGCCTTGATATCTCGACGCTGCAAGGGACTCGTTAACGGCTTAAGGTTTATCCTCCGTTTTATGACTGCTATATTTTCATTAACAATACCCTATCATTGCCACTCATTGTGCCTGCAAAAACGGTCTGCCGCATCGTGGTTTTCATGAGTTGATAGAAGATAAATAATGAGAGGATAAATCTATGGGGATTAATGGAATCGAACTTTTAGGCTACGCCGCCTCAATCATGGTCGCACTATCACTGACAATGAAAGACATCATCAAATTACGCGTACTTAACTTTATTGGCTGCACACTTTTCACCGGCTATGGCTTGATGATTGACTCAATGCCGGTGGTTCTCACTAATGGTTTTATTGCGTGTGTTAATGTCTACTTTTTACTCAAAATGCGCAGGGAAAATAGGCACCATTAGATAGACGCGCACTCGCACAGTAAAATGACAGTACACGAGTGAATTACGATAAATGAACCGATATAAGTGCAGAAAAGACGAAAGCCCTGCTGAGAAACAGAAACAGGGCTTTGATAAGCGATAACACCGCAATTAATGATTAATCATTTTCAAGGTCAGCCCAAAGCTGAGCACATTTCACCGCTTTCTTCCAACCTTTGTAACGACGCACTTGTTTCTCTTTATCGTCGCAAGGCGTAAATTTATCAGGCTGATTTTTATTGTCGCTAATCAGCGAAAGATCCGTCCAAAAACCACAACTCAAACCGGCCAAGTACGCTGCGCCTAATGCTGTCAGTTCACCGACTTGTGGACGAATGACAGGGGTACCCAAAACGTCGGCCTGAAATTGCATTAGAAATTGGTTTTTTACCGCTCCGCCATCCACATTAAGATAGGTTAAAGGGATTCCAGAATCCGCTTGCATCGCATCAAGGACATCTTTCGACTGATAAGCAATACTCTCTAATGTTGCTCTAACAATATGATTTGCGTTCACGCCTCGGGTTAAACCCACGATTGTCCCACGTGCATGAGCATCCCAGTATGGCGCGCCCAACCCCGTAAATGCAGGGACGACATAGGCACCGTTAGCGGTCTCAACGGCAGTGGCCATCTCTTCGGATTGTTGCGCTGAATCGAGAATTTTTAATTCATCTCGTAGCCATTGAATCGCCGCTCCGCCCATAAACACCGACCCCTCTAGCGCATAGGTTGCTTCGCCTTTCGCGCCACACGCTAGTGTGGTGAGCAATCCATGAGTTGAATCAACGCGCTTGTGACCGGTATTCATCAATAGAAAACAACCGGTTCCATAGGTGTTTTTCGCTTGGCCTGCCTCGGTACACTGCTGACCGAATAACGCCGCTTGTTGATCGCCGGCGACACCGCAGATCGGAATGGAATATCCACCTTCATAACCAACGCCGTACGACGCAGACGAATGCTTAACCTCTGGCAACATTGAATGAGGAATATTGAACATGCGTAGCAGTTCATCATCCCATTTTTTCTCATCAATATTAAACAACATCGTTCGTGACGCGTTGGTATAGTCGGTCGCATGGACCTTACCGTGGGTCATCTTCCAGATCAGCCACGTATCGACGGTGCCAAACAACAATTCGCCGCGCTCTGCTTGTTCACGAGCACCCGTGACATTATCCAGAATCCATTGAATTTTTGTCGCTGAAAAATACGGGTCTAACACCAAACCGGTTTTGGTTTTGATAACCGCGTCCGCGCCACTATCACGTAAATGATCACAAATCGTTGTGGTGCGACGACATTGCCATACAATGGCATTGTAAATAGGCTTACCGGTGCGCTTATTCCAAACGATGGTGGTTTCACGTTGGTTCGTGATGCCAATCGCTGCAACCTCATCACCATCAATCCCCGCTTTTGCGAGCGCTTCTGTGAGTGTGGCACTCTGGCTGGCATAGATTTCGAGTGGGTCGTGCTCTACCCAACCAGCATTCGGGTAAATTTGTTTAAACTCACGTTGCGCATCACTCACAATTTGACCGTGTTGATCAAATACAATTGTTCTTGAGCTCGTCGTACCTTGATCCAGTGCGACAACATATTTTTTCTTTTCCGCCACGTTATTATCCTGTGGGTCTATCATTCCCGTAATTATAGATAGAGACAAAAACGAGAATAGCGCCAATGTCGCTATTCTCGTTTTTCATTCTTATTTTGCGTGCTAAGTGATTAATAATCGGTCGATAATATAAAAACAACCTCCGCTCTTCGGTTGCACGCTTTGCCACTTTGGGTTGCATTATTGCAAACGGGCTCTGTTTCACCATAGCCGCGCGTGAACACCGAACGAGTATCGACTTGATGCTTAACCAATGATTGCTTTACTGCATCCGCTCGTTTTACCGATAATTGGTCATTAAATTGTGCCGCCCCCGTATTATCCGCGTGCCCATCAATCACAACATCAATCTCTGGCTGAGAAGCAACGTAGCGCGCAATCATATCAAGCCAAGCGGCCGATTCTTGTGACACTTTTGACGAGCCAGTATTGAACTTTATGGTGTCGACTAACTTAATCATTTTGTACTCGCCAGGTAGCACTTCAAAATTCAGATTATTTTGCGCTAAAAAATGCTCCAGAGAAGTGGTTTGGCTGCGCGTCGAATAACGACGTGACTGAGTGACGGAATGGACGCCATACGCCCCTTGCACATCAGCACGAGACGCGGTCGTCGCTTTCCCCCACTCTGGATGCATTAATTGCTGTTCATTTTGCGGCGCAGTAGAAAGCATATCATTGTTGAGGAAGTCACTAGGTAACGAACCACACCCCGTTAGGAACAATAGTACGCTTAGAGTTAATGCTCGCATTGAATTTCCATTTTTATCGAATGAGTACTTAAACTGTATCGTTCAGCTGCGCTATTTCTTTAGGGCGGAAGACGAAATTTTTATCCATGGGGCCATTCTCTCTTCTCACCCACAATGTGTCTCCGAAACGAACTAATGCCACTAAGTTGTTAGAAATTGCTAATCTAAAGTTATAACCGTTTGTTAAATCCAAACTTAACGGTAAAATCGACCCACTTTGAATGCGTATCCATTACGCACGTAACGAGAAACTAATATGAAAAAATTGATCGCTTTATTCTTGCTGGGCGTCTCCGCGCTATTGACGGGCTGCTCTGACAACATCGTCCCTGTTGAAGGAAAACAATATTCAAAGCTTCCTGCTAACTTGTCGACTTACCGCCTTCCACAAGTGACTGAAGTCTTCTCTTTAAATTGTGGCCATTGCGGCAAGATGGAAGCAGAAATTCCTAAACTTGAAAGCATGATCGATCAATCTATCGGCAAAATCCATATCACGTTCAACGAGAGCGCACAAATTGGCGCGATGATTTACTACAGCGCAGAAATGCAACTCGGCCACAAACCAGACCACCAAATGATGCTTGAACTTTTTTCAGCGGTTCAAATGGCTGAAGGTTCAACGGCTGATCGCAAAGGCGCCATTGATCGCGTATTCCAAAGCCGTGATTTGATTTCACCTTACGATTTAGGCGAAGATGCGCAAACGCAACTTTTCCAAGCGATGCATCTTGCCGATGAAATCACCGCAAAAGGCGAAATTAGTTCAGTGCCAACCTTTATCGTGAATGGCAAATACCTGATCATTACTTCTGGTCATGAAAATCTCGATAGCATCGCTGACACCATTCAATACCTTATTAAACAATAAAAAAGTGGAAAGGATTCATGAATAAATTTGTATTCCCAATTATTATTTTTGTTCTCGCTGGTTTCTTTATTTACCGCACTTGGACAAACCATAAAGCGGCAGACGTCAACTTCCAACAAGGCCAAGCCTTTTTGTTGGAAAATGGCGCTAAGCAAGGCATAACAACGACTGAAAGTGGCCTTCAATACGAAGTGCTACATAAAGGCGAAGGCGACGTTCACCCAACCACTGCCAACAAGGTGAAAGTTCACTATCATGGCACTTTGATTGACGGTACGGTATTTGATAGCTCAGTCGATCGTGGCGAGCCGATTGTTTTCGGTTTAGGCCAAGTGATCAAAGGCTGGCAAGAAGGCTTAACGTACATGACTGTCGGTGATAAATTCCGTCTCTTTATTCCAAGTACTTTAGCGTACGGCAAAAGCGGAACTGGCCCTATCCCAGGTTCAGCGACTCTTATTTTTGATGTTGAACTCATCGAAATTCAATAAGACGTATACCGCGTTCTAAACAAAAAACCGCCCAAGGGCGGTTTTTTTATTTCTAAACACTGACTGAGTATTGCCGTGACAAATATCTTTCCGGCTACCGTTCTATCGGCTACTTGTGCTTGTCTTGTATGTATTGCTTACTCACATCAACCAATGCGACGTCTTTAAAGAAACTTCTTCCTAACAAAACGGGAAACGTCAGGTGAGTACGATCGGCTAACGTGAATTCAGTTTTTTCTTTCATGTCGCCAATTTCAATCCACGCTTGGACAACAGCACGACGCTGTGTTCCATCGGCACTCGACTGACGAATTTTCACCCATCGCTCAACCGGTAACGCGATTTCTTTGCTCTTCACACCATCATGTTCAATCTTAAACTTGACCCAGTCATTCCCATCTCGTTCAAAAGGCACAATATCTATCGCACTGATGGATGACGTCGTCGCGCCTGTATCGATACGGGCCTTAAAGGACTGCTCTAAGCCTGGTAAATACACCCACTCTTTTTCACCTAAAATCAGTCGTCCGTCTGACGTCTTTTTCGCTTTGACCACAGGAGGTTTTGGCTTTTCAGCCGGTTTGACTTCCGGTTCTGGCGTCACTTCAGGCTTTATGTCTGGTTTAGGTTCTGCCGGGACAACGGGCTGTTCAACCTTAGGAGGCGTGACTTGAGGTTTGCTTTCTGGTTCAACCGGTTGTTGATTCGTGTTTGCACAAGCAACCAATCCACCACACAGTAATAATGGAATTAGTGTTTTCCACGATCTTTTCATTCATTCCCCCAACATACTTCATTACAACAAAGGCTCCTAAGAGCCTTTAAACTAATCGTTAACCACCGCCTTAAGAGACGTTCATTATTGCTTCGGCCACATAAGGGATGTCTTTTTCCGTTAGACCTGCGATGTTTATACGGCCGTCACCTACGCCATAAATTCCATACTCTTCACGGAGTTGCGACATTTGACCTTGGCTAAAGCCTAGCACAGTAAACATGCCTTTGTGGGATTCTATGAAATCGAATTGTGACGTTTTGTGTGTATTTCGTAATTCGTCACATAAACTTTTGCGCAGGCTTAACAAACGCTGTTGCATTTCACACAGCTCTTGCTTCCAGATGTCCGTTAAACCTTGATTTTGCAGAATCGTTTTGACTAACGCGGCACCATGATCGGGTGGCATCGTGTAGGTCGATCGTGCCAATGTCAGCAACTTACCTTTCGCATTGCTCACATCACTGGCGGATTGACCAATGACAATGGCGGCCCCTGTTCGCTCGCGGTAAAGACCAAAATTTTTGGAGCACGAGGTGGTAATCAACATTTCAGGGACGTTATTGGCCATAAATCGAACGCCTTTCGCGTCTTCATCCAGACCATCACCAAATCCTTGGTAGGCGATGTCAACAAATGGGGTGAAACCATTTTTCTGTGCCAGCTGCGTAATTTGTTGCCATGCATCAAAATCAATATCAGCGCCGGTTGGATTGTGGCAGCAGCCGTGTAATAACACGACATCATCTTTACCCGCTTTCGACAAGTCTTCCAACATTCTCGTTTTATCAACTTGCTTCGTCTCAGCACTAAAATATTGATAATATTTTACTTTTAATCCTGCCGCTTCCATTACTGGTTTGTGATTAACGTAGCTAGGATTCGATATCCAAACGGTGGTATTTGGCTGCGCAACTTTCATGAGATCGCCCAGCATGCGCAAAGCACCACTTGCTCCCGGAGTTTGCACGGCGGCGACACGATCGAATACAGAAGTGCCGTCTAGTACTAGATTAACCATCGCATGGTTAAATTCTTCACACCCCGCAAGGCCGACATACGATTTCGTTTTTTGCGTTGCGACAACGATGTCCTGAGCTTGCGAAATAGCACGCATGATCGGTGTTTCGCCCGCGCTATTTTTATAGACCCCAATGCCTAGATCCACTTTTTCCGTTCTGGGATCATTTCGATAAGCCACCGATAAAGAAAGAATCGGATCCAATTGAGGTGTCGGTAAATGAGTAAACATGAAAGTCACAACCCTTTGAAATTCAACGTTAGTAGATGACTTTCAAGTTATCACTACTTTTTTAAAATTACGACAATTAAACCAAGCTAAAATAAAAAATCACCTTGTAATAACAATGATAACCAGAAAATTACACGCTTGAACCTATCGAAGTGCATTAACAACGCCAAATTTAGGCTTAATCCTCCATCGGATGCTTCATCCAAACATTGGGTTCACGGTATATTCCGCAATCATTCGCTTTGTCGACATCAATGGTGGTTAGTGCACCGGGTACCACATATTGCCCGGAATGAGGGAAAATCATGCGGGTCCATTTCGCCCACTGAGCCAGAGTCCCTTTCACCGTTAACGTGCAATTGGCGATATGGATGGCTTTTGCGCCCAATTTTTGATGTACACGTAACCATGGATCATAATAGAAACCATCGTGACTCAACCAACTGGCGTAACTTTGAATTGATTGGATTGGGTATTTTGACTTATAGATAGGACGGACCGGAACGACTAACGATGTTAAACCACGTCGTTTTGCTAACGCTTTTATTTCTAATAATAATTTAGAACTTAAACCTTTGCCCTGAACACTCGGGTCCACCAGCGCAGCAATTGGGATTAAAGTATTGGCAGGCGCGCCACGGCGGTGTAACGCTAAGCCTTGTGCCACGACGTCCGCGATGCTTTCAGGTAAACTCGTGATACCGCCACTCCATTTCACAGGAACGGCAAAGACAACGCCAATCACTTTCTCGCCAGAAAGCAACATCAGCGTCCAGTCACTCAACTCAGTGTAGAGGTGGTGCCAATTTTCAGTGTCGCTGTGTTGTAAAAATTCAGGCCACGAGTGATTGTCTAGACTCGCGACGTCATCCACTAAATCGGGTCTATCACTTAACGTACATACTTCATATTCCATACCGTAGCATTCCACATTATTGACGATGTACCACATCACACACCGTCAAATTATCATGCGTAAGTAACTGATGAAATTGGTTTTTTAAAATTTTGCGACATTACTTGAAAACTTATCAATAAGATCTAGATATAAAAAAAGCAGCGAATTCGCTGCCTTTTTCTATATTTTGAATCGATGTATCACTTGGTTTGAACTGCCTCGCCATTCTAAGTTCAAATCTTTCTTTTCTTGCTCAAATTTCCCATCCACCATCACGTCGATCAATTCAACGACCGCTCGCTGCTCAACACTCAATTCCGCCAATGTATAACCGCTCCAAAGCCAAATATCCTTTCCAGGACATTCACTACGTACGCGCTGCACTAACTTAAGTACCGATGGCACATTCGCAGGGTGCAGAGGATCACCACCGGAAAGCGATAAGCCTTTTCGCTTGATACGGGTATCATTCAAATCTGCGATGATTTGATCTTCCAGCGCTTGCGTGAACTCGTGACCGCTATCTAGGCGCAACGTTGATTGGTTATAGCACCCTTTGCATTGATGAACACAGCCAGAAACGAACAGAGTACATCGTGTGCCAGGGCCATTAATAACGTCGATTGGGTAGTATTGATGATAGTTCATAGTCATTCAGCAAAAAAAACAGCTCGCCAAAACGAGCTGATATCAATTTAAATAGTAAGCAGTGCTTCTTTCTTATAGATGCTTAACGCGGCGTTTAACTTCTTCTTGTTTACCAAAGTTAAACGGACGTGCATCTGGGCTACCAAGATAACCACATACGCGACGCGTTACCGACACTTTGCTTGAATCGTGGTTACCACAACTCGGACAAGTAAAGCCTTTACTGGTACATTCAAATTCACCGGTATAGCCACACTCGTAACACTCATCAATTGGGGTGTTCGTTCCGTAGTAAGGCACACGGCTGTAACTGTAATCCCACACGTTTTCCAATGCTTCGATGTTGCGTTGCATGTTCGGGAACTCGCCGTAACAAATGAATCCGCCCGTCGAGATATGCGGGTAAGGCATTTCAAAATCGATCTTGTCGTAAGGATTCACTGTCTTTTCAACATCCAAATGGAAGCTGTTCGTGTAGTAACCTTTGTGTGTTACACCTTCAACCACACCGAATTCTTTCGTGTCGATACGGCAGAATCGGCTGCACAAGTTCTCACTTGGCGTACCGTATAGGCTAAATGCATAACCGGTTTCTTCGGTCCATTGCTCCACGTTTTTCTTAAGATAGCTAACCAAGTCTAGTGCTTTTTGACGCAACTCTTCACTATCATAAACATGCTGTTCAGTACCGAACAATGCATTGATCGTTTCATGGATACCAATGTAACCCAGAGAAATCGAAGCACGACCGTTTTTGAAGATATCGGCAATCGAATCGTCAGCTTTCAAACGAACGCCACAAGCACCTTCCATATAAAGGATTGGCGCAACACGTGCTTTTACGTTTTCTAAACGAGAAATACGAGTCTCAAGTGCACGACGAGCGATATCCAGCTTTTCATCAAGCAATTGGTAGAACGCTTTTTCATCACCATTTGAACGCAACGCGATGCGAGGTAAGTTCAAGCTCACCACACCTAGGTTGTTACGGCCTTCGTGAATCAGTTCACCGTTTTCTTCGTATGGGTTTAAGAAACTACGGCAACCCATTGGGGTTTTAAATGATCCAGTCACTTCTACGATCTTGTCGTAGTTAAGAATATCTGGGTACATGCGTTTTGACGCACACTCAAGCGCAAGTTGCTTGATGTCGTAGCTTGGATCTTCCGCTTTGTGGTTTAGGCCATCTTTAATGGCAAACACTAGCTTAGGGAATACCGCTGTTTTACGGTTCTTACCCAAACCCGCAATGCGGTTTTTAAGAATCGATTGTTGAATTAAACGCGATTCCCAACTGGTACCCAAACCAAAACCGAAAGTAACAAATGGCGTTTGGCCATTCGCGGTATGCAGGGTGTTGACTTCATACTCTAATGATTGGAATGCGTCATAACACTCTTTCTCTGTGCGTGAGATAGCAAAAGCTTCTGGCGTGTGAATATCCCACTCTTTTGCAGTAAGAAGGTGTTTTTCGTAACTTGCCATCACATAAGGTGCCAGCACTTCATCAATACGGTTGATGGTCGTGCCACCGTAAATGTGGCTGGCTACTTGCGCAATGATTTGAGCGGTCACTGCCGTCGCGGTAGAAATTGACTTTGGTGTATCAATCTCAGCATTACCCATTTTAAAGCCATGTGTTAGCATGCCCTTTAAATCGATAAGCATACAGTTGAACATTGGGAAAAATGGTGCGTAGTCGAGATCGTGGTAGTGAATGTCGCCTTCTTCGTGAGCTTGAACGATATCACGCGGCAAAATGTGTGTTTTTGCGTAGTGCTTAGCCACAATACCAGCCAGTAAATCACGTTGAGTTGGGATTACTTTGCCGTCTTTGTTCGCATTCTCGTTAATAAGATCAACGTTACTTTCTTCGATCAAACCTTCGATTTCACGTGTGAGGGTGCTTTGCTTTTCACGAGCAATATCACGATCGTGGCGATACTCGATATAAGAACGAGCCAAAGACTTAAATGGTCCTTGCATTAATTCGTTCTCAACTAGGGTCTGGATTTCAGTGATATGAACTTCATCGTGATCTTTAAGCTGCAGTTCAACCGCTAATGCTACATTTAAAGCATGGATGGCGATTTCGTTATCAACCTGATCAGCTGCAGCTTCTACGGCAGCTTGGATACGATCTCGGCTAAACGGCGCTCTAGAGCCGTCACGCTTGATTACGATTGGTTTCACTTTATCTCCTTACCCAATATACTCACAGAGTTATCCACAAATACACTATATAGGGCTAATTATTATTCGACTGACACTACATGTTGTGGCGTATTAGACTCAAACCACGACTTAAAAGTATTGATTTAGATCAATAAAACTGAGGTGAAGAACAAGAACAAATCGATCTTAACGATAGAGATCTCAGATGCAAAGAAAACAGTGAAAATTGCATTTTTTCGGTAATTAAACTTGATTTTTTGCGAAGACTTATCTGACAACGGTTTGGCTAAACTCAATAAGGAGATTGTGATGAAATGCGCCTTAAAAGGTCTCATTTTTCTATATGTAGTGGTTTTGTATACGCCAACAACACTAGCACAACAAGAGAACAAAATTTCGACATGGAACATGGAATGGTTGGATCTCAAGGGAAATAGACAATTCAAACCATCATTGCGATCAAATGCTGATTTTTACAAAATGTCTGAATATTTCGCTAAAATTGAGGCGCCGATACTCGCCTTTCAAGAAGTCGCGAGTGCAGCCGCCATCCAAAGCGTCGTTGGAGGGGAATACGAGATATTTTTGTCCGATAGAAGCCTACCGTCTCATCACGCATTACAGTTCTCTGATATCAATCAATATACGGGTTTTGCCGTTAAGAAAGGATTGAAGGTCACTGACCCGAGTGATTTTTCTTTATTGCAGACTAAGAACAAACTGCGTTTCGCCAGCTACATCATTCTCGAAGACTGGCAAAATGAACCGGTTCACCTGTTAAGTATTCATTTAAAAGCTCGCTGCAGTGGCCAATACCGTTCAAACAACGCATGCAAAACGTTAAAGCAACAAGCCCACGGATTAAATGCGTGGATTAAGGCGCGCGAGGAACAAGGCGAAGCCTATATCATCGCCGGTGACTTTAATCATAACCTCGCCTACCCCAACGATTGGCTATGGCATGACTTATCCTCACAATCACATGCCGTACTTTCCACTCGCAAGGTCAGTGCTGATTGCGTGGTACGCAACCGGAATAATGCCAAGAAAACCCATCAATTTCGTTCATTGATTGATCATATCGTTGTCAGTCAGCATTTTGTTATCGATGAAGCCACGCAAGATGTCTTTACCTCAAGCGATGTCTTAAACTATCAGCTCAGTGATCACTGCCCGTTATCCATAACCATCGGCTCAATGACACCTTGAAACCGCGTGGGCTAACGGCTCACCATTCTACGACCTAATAAGACGATAAACGGATGGTGAGTTAACATTGATAAACGTTTCATCGGCCGCGAATCAACCGTTTTGCCCCCAATGCGCCAATGACCATCGTGGTTATGAATACAGGCATCGCAAGCGAACCGTAAAACAGACTCGTCACGGCAGGGCCTGGGCATAATCCCCCTATCCCCCAGCCAAGTCCAAATATAGCCGCTCCGATAATAAGTCTGCGGTCGATCACTTGCTTAACCGGTAAGCAGTAAGGCTCGTTATTCAAAGCATGCGTTCTTGGCTTTATAAGAAAGAAGTAACTCGGCAAAAACACCAACAGTGCGCCACCCATAACAAACGCTAAACTCGGATCCCAATCTCCTGCGACATCGAGAAACGCGATAATCTTAGCGGGGTCAATCATGCCTGATATCGCCATTCCAAGACCAAATACGAGACCGCTGATTAACGCAGCCAATAATGAGAGATGCTGATTCATATCACCCTCGCTAAAGAATATGCAGACGAATAAAAACCGTGATACCTGCAATAGCCATAAATATCACCGTTGCGACGATTGAACGTTTTGATAAACGACCAATACCACAGATGCCATGGCCACTTGTGCAACCATTACCGAGATAAGCCCCCAGCCCAACCAACAATCCTGCGATCGCGTAAACCCAGAGATTCGTCGAATTTATTGTGAGGCTGTCTGCGGGGTTATCAATGCCTAAGTAGGCAATCGCGACCAACCCACCGATCATCATTCCGACCAAAAAGACTACTCGCCAGAGGGTTTCTCCGGATTTTGGCATCACGACACCATTAATAATGCCGCTGATCCCCGCTATCTTTCCTGTAAACAGCAGTAATAAAACCGCCGCTACGCCAAGTAGCATGCCGCCAAACAATGATGACCAAGGTATCAACTGATCCATATTCTCTCCTTATGGCGATAACGAACGCGCATGCGATTGAGGGTGCCAGTCAACACCACTGCAACTCCAAGTTGGACGGGTATAAAGCCATGAAACCCAAATTATGGTCCCGTTAATTGTGGCATTGGCCACATTAGGCACATTAGGCACATTAGGCTCGAACATTGACCTCGTTAGTGACAAAGCATAGACCTGCAACTTATATTAAGTCAAATCTAATTTAGACAATGCTAATGTAAAGTATCCTAAGTCAGCATAGAGAAACAAAAAATAGCAGCGGATTAACGCGTACCTGACCCTACTTTTTTTTAGACAATATCAAATCGTAGGTGTCATTAATGATTTGGTCGCCATTCGTATCCGCGCTAATATCTGGTGAAAGGCCTTTATTATCTATTGGACCATACTGATACCAAACTCGCTTCTGACTCGGTACAAAAACATGATAGTCATCGTCGCCCAATGAATGTGTGACGACTTCTCCATAGTCTAATGAACCACGAGTGCGGGCACCGACGACGGTTACCATATCATTCGTTTTCGCCGCAATAACAAATTCCTCTGCCGCATTGGCGACAGCATTGTCGGTAAGAATATAGATAGATTTTAAATCGGGTAACGCGTTATCTGGATGAGCGATGGGCCAACGATATTCCACCCAAGTATTTGGGTATGCCTCCATTTTCGCGACTAAATTAGAGTACATGCTTTCAAGCTCGGGCTTATTGTCATATTGAAATCGCTGGAGTAAGCGTTTGTAGTAGGAACGATTCGCTTTAGAAGCCAACACATGCCATCGAGATTGATAATTGTTAGTTTCAATTAAACGGAATAATTCCATCATCACGATAAAGCTTTGCCCTTGATTACCTCTTATATCCACAATCAGACCTTCCATCTTTTTCAGAGGTTCGGCATGACGTTGAATCAATGATAAAAGCGTCGAACGGTTCGAAAGTTCAAAATTGGGAATCGCGAGATAGGCTACCGTCTCAGACAGCCATCGAATATTGGGTTGAGAAGCGGAAATAGACAACCGACCGTTGTCCATATTCGGATCTTTCACTTGCGTAATGGTTAGGTGAGGATCTTTGAAAATGGTTAACCAATCTGAAAGGAGTGAATAGCAATCGGATGTTGGTTCGTACTCAATCCTCTCCGATATCTTCCTTTCTTCCGCCGTAATCCACGCACGACCATGATCAGCATAACCCGCATAATTGGTTTCAATCACACGACTCAGTTGTTTAAAGTGCTGGTGGCAGGAAAGCGGCTTTGCTTGAAGGTTATCCGATAGCAACCCGACCGTTGTAAGTAACGTGACACCCAATAACTTGCTGCACATGGATCCATCCATATTCAAATATTCATCTTTAAAACGGCATGGCAGCAAGCATACTGAATCAATTGCATAATTGTGCGTTATGCAACCAGATTTGCAATCCACTCTACATATATTGAATCATTCGAAACCTTGAATATTGACGTGAAAACACCCAAGCCTTATTAACTCACCCATCAATAAGGCTGAAAGTGGTCTTCTCTTGAACTCTCGCAAGTTTAAGCAAAGGCTACTGCCCTTGCTTAACAAAAATAAGCGCATCAGAATCAAAACCTAATTCTTTAACTTGTTGGCGGAATTGTTTTTTTAAACTTTCAGGGACAACCGGGGTGCGAGACAAAAACCACAAATAATCGTAGTTTGGACCGCTAACGAAAGCGTACTGATAACCTTCTTTATCCAACTCGAATATGACATAAGAGCCGTAAAAAGGACCGAAAAATGAGACTTGCAAATAGCCCTGGTCCTGCTGATTAACGAAAAAAGCTTTACCGTTCGCTTCAACCCATTCATTTTCTTCAGGGTCAAAACCTTTATTCGTCACACTTATGCCACCTTCAGGGAATTTGGCATACTCGGCATACACCTGCTCTAACCCTGCCTCGAAGGAATGATCGAGCCGGGCGATTTCATACCACTTGCCTAAATAGCGATTGATATCGAAATCATCAACTGGCTTAACCGTCTCTGGCATCCCTAAGCAGCCTGAAAGTAAGACTGGACTCAGTAGAATGCCAACCCACCGACAAACGCCTCTAAATCGTAAAAGCTGATGAAACCTTGAGAAGCGGTTTTCAATCGCGCCCCTTTTTTTAAAACAAACGACATCCTTTAAACAAACCAAGCGAAATAACTCCTTTATTACACTGAGCTTTCTATTCCTAGACAATCTGGTGATAGCTCATGGTTCGATATAGACAGGTACTATTAAGCGATAACTAAAACAAAGCTACTATTCGCTGCCGAATATGCGCTCTAAAACAATGAAATGTGAAAAATTGAACAATTTCAGCACAGCGAATCGCGATAATGGGCAATCATCAGCGGCCATATAGAATCGGTTTGGAGGCACAATGCCAATCAGAATAAGCGAGTCGTCGCGAATTTTTGCGAGAAAAATCGCTAAGGTTTCTAATAACAAAAAAAAGAGACCTAGGTCTCTTTTCTCTTTTCATCGAAATGTCGAGTCATGAACGCACGATCACGCCATTTCCTCTTGCTTGACTGGCAAAACCTGCTTTACATACAGACCAGGCGCTTTTTCTATAATAGGAAATTGTTCGTTTCCTTGAGTATACGGTTCAATTTTTTCTTCTGGATTAAAACCCAGTAGCCATTGATGCCAATGATTCCACCATGACCCTTCATGGTGATGCGCATTCTCCAACCACTCATCTGCGCTTTCATCAAGGTTGTCATTCGTCCAGAAGCCATATTTGTTTTTTGCCGGATGATTGACGATACCCGCAATATGACCAGACTCTCCAAGAACGAAGGTTTTATTGCCGCCCACCGCCAACGCGCCACGATAAGTCCCTTGCCACAGGGCAATATGATCTTCCTTCGCGGAGATGAAGTAACTCGGCACTTTGATCTTATCTAAATCAATCCAAACCCCGCCGATCTTCACACCTTTTTCTTCAACCAGTTTATTTTCTAGGTAGAGCTCTCGAAGCATAAAGTTATGCGTAGGTGCAGCAATGTTAGTGCTATCACTGTTCCAATAGAGCAAATCGAAATCGACTGGGCTGACGCCTTTCAAATAATTATCAACGTAGTAATTCCAGTAAAGGCTGTTTTCACGCAATAGACTGAATGTGACACTTAACGAGCGTCCATCCATATAGCCTTTAGCGTTGTTTTGCATCTCTATCGCATTGATCACAGGTTCGTTGATATACGCACCAACTTCACCGGGCTGCGAGAAATCAAGAATGGTCGTGAAGAAGCTCGCACTCTTAATGCGTTTCTTCATTCGCTTAGCCGCGTAATAAGCAATGGTTGACGCAAGCACGGTTCCACCAATGCAATAACCTGCGGCATTAATCTGATGTTGCCCTGTAATGTCTTCAATCGCCGTCACCGCTTTGGCCACGCCGTCTGTCACATAGTCACCAAACTCAACCGCGCGTTGGCTCTCGCTTGGATTGCGCCAAGAGATCATAAAGACACAATGGCCTTGCTCTAGCAACCAGCGAACCATCGAGTTTTTCTCGCGCAAGTCGAGAATGTAGTATTTATTAACAAACGGCGGAACAATCAAAAGCGGCGTCGCGTTCACTCGCTCGGTCAATGGTTTATATTGAATCAGTTCAAAAAGATCATTTCGATAAACAATATCGCCCTGCGTATTCGCGACATCATGACCAATACGGAATGCATTATTGTTTGTCATTCTTATTTTAAGAATGTCGGCACTTGATTCCATGTCACTCTTGAACTGGTCTAACCCTGCGAGTAAATTCTCACCGTTTTTCTCAATGGTCAGTTTAAATAGCTCAGGGTTAGTCGCAATGTAATTGCTCGGTGAAAGAGCATTGAGCGCTTGTCTGGAGAAGAAAGTTAGGCGTTCTTTCGCCTTTTCATCAAGACCTTCAACACTTTCAATGGTTTCTAGATAGGTCTTACTAAAGAGCAGATACGATTGCTTAATGAAATTGAAGACAATTTCATCACGCCACGCGTCCCCACTAAATCGCTTATCGCCTTTTTCCGCTTCGATAACCGCCTGCGGACTATCCGTTAAGGCGACGTTTTGCCAAATTTCTAATTGCTGCATCCACCACTTAGTTTGAATTTCTAACATTGCAGTAGGTTGATTCGCCGCACTTTCAAATAACTTCGTTGTATCTTCTAAATTGAGTTCTTGCATCGCTTTATTCAGCGGTGTATTGACAGACGCCCTGTTGAGTTCGAGATCTTCCCACCATTTTTGATTGGATTCTTGGAGCTTTACAAGGTAGTCCGAAAAGAAGTGTTGAAACATATTGCAACTCCTATGAACGGAAAAAAGCCGCCTAAAATAAGGCGGCAAGTAGGCAGTGCTTAAGCTGGTGTCACTGTCTTTAAGTTTTCCGATGTAAGTTGCTCAACATCATCTTTAAATTCTTGTGCAATTGATTGGAGCTTGTTGCTATCGTTTGTCATTTGCTGAGAGAGCTTTGAAAGAACATTCAGCTGTTGGCTATTAAATACCGTCAGTGATGTGACATCTTTTACATCACCGACCGCTTTCATTTGCGTAAGACCCATCTCGCTATAAGTACGGATAGCATTTAGCTGCAGTTCGGTAAGCACTTCAACATTCTTGGTGACAAGCTTATTGAACTTCACATACGGTTCTAGAGTTTTTTCTGTTTGATCGCTAAAGCTCTTAAAAAAATCTGTATACATGACTAACACTCCGGATTGATTAAAATTAATTCCATTTGATTGATTTTACGATGACAGCGGTACCCATACCTCCGCCAACACATAAAGACGCAACGCCATACTGGCCGCCACTTCGATTTAACTCATGAACCAGTGACACGAGAATACGATTACCAGAAGCCCCAAGCGGGTGGCCAAGGGCGATAGCTCCCCCATTTGGGTTCGCTTTATCAAGGATGCTGTTAACAGGCACATTGTGATCTTCTGCTAAGCGATGAATGACACCGAGCGCCTGCGCCGCAAACGCTTCATTCAATTCGTAGCAATCAATATCACTCACGGTTAACTGCGCTTTGCTCAATGCTTTCGTTACCGCCGGTACTGGGCCTAGCCCCATAATCTTCGGGTCAATGCCTGCTTGGGCATGACTCACAATTTCAGCAATCGGCGTTAAGTTGTATTTTTTAACGGCGGTTTCACTTGCGACAATAATCGCGCTTGCACCGTCATTGAGACCGGAAGCATTGCCGGCTGTTACCGAGCCTTCTCTATCAAACGCTGGTCGTAACTTTTCTAGGCTCTCTAGCGTTGCCGTTGCCTTAGGGTATTCATCAGTATCAAATTGCCAGGTTTCTCGGCGCGTTTTCACTTCGACTGGCGTTATCTCTGCCGTAAAACGACCGCCTTCAATCGCCGAAACGGCTTTCATTTGACTGCCCAGAGCATATTGATCTTGTTGCTCGCGCGTGATACCAACTTCCTTGGCAACATTCTCCGCTGTCACACCCATATGGTATTGATTAAAGACATCGGTCAAACCATCATTAATCAGCAAATCCGTGAGTGCCATGTTGCCCATTTTGTGGCCATCACGAACTTGACTCGGCACTGCAAAAGGAATTTGAGACATCACTTCCACACCCGCCGCGACGATAATATCGCCATCGCCCGAACGAATATGACTCACGGCATCCATCACCGTTTTCATACCGCTGCCGCAGACCATATTGAGCGTATAAGCGGGCGTCGTTTCAGGGATACCGGCAAACAAAGCCGCCTGGCGACCAACACTCATACCTTGTCCTGCGCCAATCACATTACCAACGATAACTTCGTCAACCCACTGACCGTCTACCTTGCTGTCTTCCAATACCGCTTTAATCGCTACAGCTGCAAGATTTCCAGCTGTCACATTTTTGAGTGCGCCGCCAAATGAACCAATAGCAGTACGCTTGGCCGCGACAATAAATACTTTTTCCATTGCTCTACCCTCGTTACTGCATGTGCAGGCCGCCGTTGACCGACAGTGTTTCGCCGGTGATATAAGCACCCGCATCGCTAACAAGGAAACCCACGGCTTGCGCAATTTCTTCAGGTTCAGCTAAACGGTTCATCGGGATTTGATTCTTGATGAATTCGAGCGCCTCTGGCTTCATCATTTCCACCATCGGGGTCAATGTGTATCCAGGAGCAACCACATTAACCGTCACGCCACTGCGAGCTCCTTCTGCCGCTAATGCTTTGCTAAAACCAATCATGCCCGCTTTAGCCGCACTGTAGTTTGTTTGGCCAAATTGACCTTTAATGCCATTCACTGATGAGATATTAATGACACGCCCGCCTCCTTTCTCGCACATCGCAGCGAACAGAGGTTGGGTGATGTTGAAAACACTGTTGAGGTTGGTATCAATCACTTCTTTCCATGCGTCAGCCGTCATTTTTTTAAACACGCCATCACGTGTTATGCCGGCATTGTTGATCACGACATCGATCGTCCCTTCTTCAACCAAAAGTTGGGCTAAACGTTCTGAACATTCAGCCGTATTGGTTACATCGAGTTCGAATAAGCGCACTTGCTCGTCGGTAAAGTGTTTTTCACTAAACCACTTTTGTGCACATTCCAACTTTCCAGTGTAATAGGTAGCGATCACACGGTAACCATCTGCAACCAGTTGAGAGGAAATAGCAGACCCAATTCCGCCTTTAGATCCTGTGATCAAAGCGATTTTTTTCATCAATAGACTCCATTCTTAGCAGCAAGGTAAATAGCAAAAACTATTTATTAAAATTTGACCAATCATTTAGCCAAATGGGTAAGTCGTTAATTCAGTCAATATCTATGTATCAACTTGTTCTATAAGTTAAAGTTAATCTGGAATTATGACACTTCAAATAAACTAACGTTTAATTTGCGTAAAGTTGAGGAACATCTCATAAGGAATGAAATGTTACGAAGAAGTTAAATCAAAATAAGTCTTTGTTTTTATTAGATTAGTAATTTATACACCTTGTGACTCGAGAGGCAAATCATTGAATTGAAAGGATTTAAACTTAAAACATCAATTTGCACAAATTCACCACCACCTATAACAAAATGGCGAACAACGGACAAATCAATAATAAACACTACACAAGATAAAAAAGGAGCAATAAAATTAAAACCGAGAGGAATAAATATAAATATCAATCGATATAAATAACAAGAATATCATTATAAATACCCATAATTACGTCGTTAATATTTATAATGTTAATTACTTGCAATAGACTCGTCATATTCACGACATTCCACCATGTATAACCAAACAACTTGAAGATGCAGGTAGGCGACAAGCGAACAAAGCATCTGAGCATCTGAGCATCTGAGCATCTGAGCATCTGAGCATCAATACGCTATGCGATGAAGTTTGAGAGTGCCGTCAACACCGCAGCAAGTTCAAGTGGGACGGTTATACAAGTAAAAAAAACCCAGCAACAAAGGCTGGGTTGGCAAAAATCAAATCAACGATCTTGGCAGTGGATTGATTTGAATCATGATGGAGCACAATCACTCTGTGTGCTGTTGCTACATCCTGACGTTTTCACGTCGTTCATGCAGATTGCTGCATACCAAAAAATTAATAAAGTAAGCCTCTCATTTCAACATAAAGATGGATGCAATGATTGACGCTTTGTTCATGACATCCCAGCGCATTGGTAAACGCACGGGTCATGGCGAGGAAGCTTACTACACAATCGTGCAGTATATTTATTTTTATTATGAGATCAACGTTTATTTTCCAGCTGGTTAATAAACTAATATTGATGAAATGTTTGCTAAAATCTGGTAAAAGTACGCCGTAACTTAGGGTTGGTAAGAAGAAATGACCGAAAGAAAGCAAGGGCGTAGAAGTGCACAAGATGCTGAGAACACCAAAAGACAAATTCTTATGGTGGCAGCTGACATGTTTTGTACTTTGGGATATGAACGAGTGTCATTGCGTAATATCAGTGAACAAGCAGGCGTTTCTCATAGTCTGATCCGCCATCATTTTGGTAGCAAAGAAAAAATTTGGCATGCCATCAGTGACGAACTACACAAATTTATGGGCAACTACCTTCATATTATTATTGATAATTTGCCTGAAGATACGCCGCCGAATGAACGCCTCTATCTGTTTTCTGTTCGCCTCTTGGCTCATATGCTTCTATTCAAAAAACCTATTCAGCTTATCGCAGATGCCGTTCGTCAAGAAGACGCCCTATTCGACTATTTTATCGACCGTTCAGGGCAACTTGAGGCTCTCGTGAATAATATGGTTGAAGAGTATAACGATGAACATCCGGACACCCAGGTGAAGATGTGGGAACTCAAATGGCAAATGATCATGTATGCGCATGGCGCAGCCAGTTTGACCCCCTTCCTGACTGAAACTTGGTCTGATGAAACGGATGATATTAACCAATGCTTACTCAATCACTGGCAAATGTTCAACCAAATCATGGCCGCTCGCTTTCAAATCCCAGAATCGCAGAGACTGAATCCAGAAAATGTGTGTGACCTCATCTACCCCACAGAATGTTTCACACCTTCGTGTTAAGATGAACACCGCATTGACTCGTGCTTCTTTTCACCCGCGAGACCATGACGAAAAAAAACCAGCCTAAGCTGGTTTTTTTATCACTATTTAACGACGTTTACCGCGTCCTGAATGAACATTCAGTTTGGCTTTCAGTCTACGCTTCTCAGAAGAGCGACTGTTTCGGCGAGAAGGATGCTCCGGCTCCAAGTCTTCAATTAAACTTGGCTCATAGCCTTGCAGCCATTCTTGAGGCAATTTTTTATCTAATAAGCGTTCAATGGCTTCTAGCAAATAGATTTCATCACGGCTCATCAAAGAGACTGCTAGTCCTTTTTGCCCAGCACGCCCTGTACGCCCGATACGATGAATATAATCTTCTGCTTTGAATGGCATATCAAAGTTAATGACCTGCTCAAGCTGATGAATATCCAAACCACGAGCGGCCACATCGGTTGCAATTAGTGCACGTACGTTACCCGCTTTAAAATCATCTAGCGCTTTTTGACGTGCGCCTTGACTCTTATCACCGTTAATTGAAGCGGCTTTAATACCATCAAGTTTTAGTTCTTTTGCGAGCGCATCACTGCCCTGCTTAGTTTTCGTGAACACGAGCACTTGTTTCCAGTTACGAGAACCGATCAAGTAGGCCAACAGCTCCGCTTTACGTTTTTTATCAACCGGGTGAACCATCTGTTCAACCGTATCTGCCGTCGCATTTTGCGCAGCCACCTGTACTTCAGCAGGATTTCGCAGCATTTTGTACGCAATATCTTTGATCTTTTGATCAAACGTCGCCGAGAAGAATAACGTTTGGCGGTCAGAACTCATTCGAGACAATATGCGTTTCAAATCTGGCCAAAAACCCATATCTAGCATACGGTCGGCTTCATCAAGTACTAACGTTTGAGTGCGCTGCAACGTAATGTTTTTGCAATGCATGTGATCTAGCAATCGTCCCGGCGTCGCAATCAGAATGTCACATCCTTGATGCAAATTTTTGGTTTGAACATTCATGCTCGTTCCACCATAAGCCGTCACGATTTTTAATGGAGTCTCAGCAGCGTAAGCCGTCAGATTATCATGAACTTGTTGCGCTAATTCACGGGTTGGAACCAAAACTAATGCCAAAACGTCGTTACGCTGTGGGTCTCGCGAATAATCTTGTTGCTTCAATCTTTGAATGATCGGTAAGCCAAATGCCGCCGTCTTACCCGTACCCGTTTGAGCACCCGCAAGAACATCACGTCCTTCAAGGACGAATGGGATCGCTTGTTGTTGAACTTCCGTCGGAGTGTTAAAACCTAATTTAATAACGGTCTCAACAAGAGTGGGCTCAAGGCCTAAATTCGCAAAGGGTTGTGACATATTTTTCAGCTACTCTATCAATTAACGGCTGCGATTCTATACTCAAGCGCCCCATTGTTACTAGCTTTCCCCCGAGAAATCTTGGCTAGAACGCAATAATGCGGGGTAAAAGGCCGAAAAAATTTGCTGCAGCTCGTCGTAGTGACGCTCTAAATAAGGAAAACACGTTTTAATCGGGGCCATTGTGGCTCTGCGTTGCGACATTCGAGTCAATGCGATCTCGATGTTGTCTACATCCTGATAAGATTCTAACCAACGACCACGCCACATGTTGTCACTCACGAGAAGAAAGCGCTCTGGTAACTCACCCGAGGGCGTCTGCTTTATTGTCATTTCGCTTTGTAAACAAAAGTTAGCCAATGGCAGGTCGTGATAATCTGACCAGTGGGACGCTAGGCAGTGATCCCAAAAAACATCAAGCGCGATCCCTGAAAACCGACGAGGCCCTTGGGGAAACAATTGCTTTGCGCTCGTAATAATCTCTGCACTATCAGTATAGCTGTCGACAAAACGATGTAAGCGTATACCCCGTGTGAGTTCAGGTGAATAGACTTTGCTTGGGTCGCCTCTCACAAAGTCACCAAGCAGGTTACCTAATAGGCTGGAATCACAATGGTGGGCAATGTGGAGGTGAGCAAGAAAATTCATAAGCACGACTTTTATAAATAACTTCCTTTATAAAAGCACAAAGCCAGCGCATTTGCACTGGCTCAACCATCTTGACGATAATAAATAAGAATCTTCGGTTAGAGACCGATGAAGACTACTGTTCTGTCGACTCAGCAACGGTTTGTTGGTATTCCGAGAGTTCGATACCGATTTCAATCGCATCAAGCAATTCTAAACACTCTTCGTTATATGTTTGGTCAGTCATTTTGACCTCCTTTTGTTTGACGCTGAATCACGGGTGTCTTATCGCGTGCATTCAACGATTCCATATTTTCGGCGTACTTGCCGCACACCTACTTTATATCGTCATTAATAAAATGACAAAAGTGTTTTACTCAATAACTTTGGTTGCGAGCACACGAAAACGTTTTCTAACCAATAACAAAATCAACCGTAAACTCAGGTGTACACAGGTGGAATTTTAGCTATACAAAACACTTGACCAAAAGCCTAAGTGACTACAGAATGCAAATCTATAGGGTGTAATTCGCTATTTACACCATCGTGGACAGGTCGCACTCTGCCCAAAGCACACACCAACCGTAAAGAATTATATACAATGAGTAAATCAAAGGTTTTAGGTAGTACTTTGATTATTGCCGGTACTACTATTGGAGCAGGGATGTTAGCCTTGCCACTCGCCTCGGCAGGCATTGGTTTTTCAACCTCTTTAACCATCATGACGGTGTTGTGGGCGCTTATGGCTTACACTGCACTGATCATGGTTGAGCTTCATCAGCATGCTGACAGCGACGCCACGCTCCATACATTGGCGAAACAAATTTTGGGTAAAAAAGGCAAATACCTAGCAAGCTTTGCGATGCTTTTCTTATTCTATTCTCTCTGTGCTGCTTACATCGCGGGAGGCGGCTCTCAGTTTAATCAACGTTTAGACCAATGGTTTGGCCTGCAATTGTCCGCAGCCAGTGGCACCGTCATTTTCACGCTTTTTGTTGCGGCGATTGTTGTTGTGGGTACCGCAACAGTCGATAAAGTGAACCGCGTACTGTTCACGTTAAAACTGATCGCAATGGCCACGGTTTTGCTCTTTCTTGCGCCTAATGTGACACAGTCCTACCTGCTGAGTATGCCTATTCAACAAGGTCTTATTGTGGCTGCGATTCCGGTGATTTTTACCTCTTTTGGTTTTCACGGGAGTATTCCGGCGATCGTCCGTTACTTGGATGGTGATACACCAGCATTAAGAAAAGCGATCATCATCGGTTCGGCTATCCCACTTGTTATCTATATCTTTTGGCAGTTGGTGACGCTTGGCGTGGTAAGCCAGTCTGAGTTAGTCGATAACCAAGGTTTAGCCGCACTAATTTCAACGCTGTCAACAACGGTTCAGCAGAATAACATCAGCGCGATTATTGGATTATTTGCAGACCTCGCGTTACTTACTTCGTTTTTGGGCGTGAGCTTAGGCTTATTCGAATTTCTAGGTGACAGCATCAGTAAAGAAAAGAATTCGCGCTTAATCACCGGGTTGATAACCTTTACACCCCCAATGTGTTTTGCCCTTTTCTACCCACAAGGTTTCATCATGGCGCTGGGGTATGCGGCGATTGCGTTGGCGATTTTGGCGATATTTTTACCTGTCGTCATGATTCATAAAGTCAGACGCACAGTACACAATGATCCGCAACGAAATGTGTCTTACCGTGTCGGCGGAGGCAATGCCGGTTTGGTCTTTTGCGTCGGTGCCGGAGTGATGATCGTTTCTGCACAAATCTTAATTACACTAGGGGTCTTACCCGCTTTGGGTTAGTGGCTTTGGGTTAGTGGCATTATCTTTGTTCATTGTCCCATTCCTTTGGGTGTAAGCCTGTTGAAAGGAGCGTACTTCTCTACGCTCCTTTTTTAATTTCTATACGCTCCTTTTTATATTGGTCTATATCCGTTCTACTGACGTTGCAGCGGTGGTAACTGGCACTCTCAAACCTCATCGCATCGCGTATCTATTCTCTATTTTTGGGGGCCAAAAGGCCCTAGCTGAGCATTATCGCCGAGAATCATGTACCATTTAGAGACTATGCTCAGTGTTATCGGTGATTTAATGGAAGCGGAACTCCTTGAAATAAAGCATTTCTTATCGCAACACCCTCCTTTTGATGAACTCGAAGATGATGTACTAAACGACATCTGCCACCATGTCGAAATCGCCTATTACCGCGAAGACACCCCCATTATTCATTTTGGCGATCATATTCATGATCTCTATATGGTCCGGAGTGGTGTTGTTGAAGTCAATCGACGCAATGGCGAATTGTATAATCGCCTTGATGAAGGCGCGCTCTTCGGTCAAATGGGACTGCTCACCAACAACAAGGTTCGATTCCCCGCCAAGGCGGTGAAAGACTCGCTGATCTATTGTATTCCTGAAGTGATGTTTCAGACGCTCTACGACAACCACGAAGTCTTCGCGGATTTTGTCGAAGTCGAGCATAACAACCGTTTAAGACAAGCGGTCTCGTCTTCAAGCAATGATAATGATTTATCCACGTCAAAAGTACGCACACTGCTGACCAACGCTGCTCCTTCAGTCAGTACACATGAAACCATCCAAAATGCAGCTATTAAAATGGCGAACGAACACGTATCGTCGCTGCTAATTATCGATCCCAACATTGCTGATAACGATGATGACACATCGGGTTTAGTGGGCATCATTACCGATCGCGATTTATGCACCCGCGTGTTAGCGCAAGGTATTAACCCAAATGACCCTGTTTCATCGGTGATGACCACGGAAGTCATTTCTCTTGACCATAACGCCTATGTCTATGAAGCCATGCTCACGATGTTGCGTTACAACGTCCATCACCTGCCGGTGTTAAAAGATCGTCATCCGATTGGAATCATAGAAACGACGGACATTGTCCGTTATGAATCACAAAACTCCCTGTTACTTGTCAGCAGTATCTTCCAACAAACCAGCGTTGAAGACTTGGCGACACTCTCTGAACAAGTGAAAGACAGCTTTGTCCGTTTAGTCAATGAAGACGCGAACTCACACATGGTTGGCAGCGCCATGTCGGTGATTGGACGCAGCTTTAAACAACGTATTATCGAATTGTCAGAAGAGCAACTTGGGCCATCGCCGATCCCGTTTTGTTTTTTAGCGCTCGGTTCAATGGGGAGAGATGAGCAATTGCTCGTCACCGATCAAGACAACGCAATTATTCTCGACAACAGCTATGACGAAGCCTTGCACGGCGAGTATTTTTCTAGCATGGCAACCTTGGTGTGTGATGGTCTCGCTAAATGCGGCTATACCTATTGCACTGGTGATATTATGGCAACAAACCCTGACTGGCGAATGACACGCAATGAATGGGAAGAGTGCTTTGCTGACTGGATTGATAACCCGAACCCGAAAGCCTTATTGAATGCATCGATCTTTTTCGACCTTGATGGCGTTTATGGGCGCTTAAAGTGGGCGGAACAATTGAATGGGTTCATTATTCGTCGGGCGAGAAAGAACAATCGCTTCCTGGCCTGCCTTGCCCGCAATGCGCTTAATCGAACCCCTCCGTTGGGCTTTTTCAAAGACTTCGTGGTGGAAAAAGATGGCCAGCATAAAAATTCAATCAACCTTAAACGACGTGGGACCGCTCCCCTGGCCGATCTGGTTCGTGTTCATGCCTTAGCGGTTGGCTCTCGTGCACAAAATTCATTTGAGCGTTTGGATGATATTCACGATGCGGCCATTCTTCCCAAAGAAAAAGCCCATGCGCTGCGTGATGCTTTGGAGTTTATTTCGATGGTTCGCATCCGACATCAAGCCTTAGACGTAGAGAATGGCATTGAGCCGGACAACAATATCGAACCGGAAAACCTTTCTGAATTTGAGCGCCGAAACTTGAAAGATGCCTTTCAAGTCTTAAGTAATGCGCAAAATTTCTTAAAATTTCGTTATCAAGGCAACAGTGGATTAAAGTGACGCATAATGATCAAACGACTGACGCAATCGCCAGTGATTCATTGGCCTAATAAATATGCTCTCAAAACGCAACGCAGCCGAAGCGAGTCGCTGACCCATTTTTATCAGCAAGGTCTGCCGGAAGCTAACTGCCCGTTAGAAAATGTCCGATTTCTCGCGATGGATTTCGAGACCACAGGATTGAACCCGAATACAGACGACATTATAACGATTGGCACCGTGCCGTTTGATCTCAATCGAATTTACCTCAATCAAGCGCGCCATTGGACGGTTAAGCCCCGCAAACAGTTGGATGAGCATTCCGTCGTCATTCATGGCATCACTCACAGTGACTTAATTGATGCGCCTGATTTAAGTGAAATCTATCCAGAAGTGTTAGAGCAAATGGCGGGCAAGATCATGGTCGTGCACTACAAGCGCATCGAACGAGAATTTTTTGATCGCGCATTGCAAGAACGCATTCAAGAAGGCATTGAATTTCCGGTTGTTGATACGATGGCCATTGAAACTCGCATCCAACAACGCAACTATGGCGGGCTATGGAACAAATTACGGGGTATTACGCCTCAATCCGTTAGGTTGGGAAGAGCGCGAACACGCTATAACCTTCCCCCCTATACACCTCATCATGCCTTGACCGATGCGATCGCGACTGCGGAATTATTACAAGCGCAGATCGCTTACCATTATTCACCTAACAGCCCGATTGGGGCCATTTGGGAGTAAATATCGGTTTCTACTCACCGTTTACCGCCCTCTCTACTCCGTGTGTTTTATAATCAAAAAGGGACGCTTAACGTCCCTTTGTTTTCAGCACTCAGTGCCCTATTTGTAGATTGCCTTACAACGGCATTAATATTTTTCCGTTCGCATTCCCATCACTAAGCTGACGCACATCGCCAGCAGCACAAACGTGAATGGCAATGCTGTTGAAATTGCACCGGCTTGAAGTGCTTGAATCGCTTCTGTACCGCCAATCCACAATAACGCCACCGCGATTGCCCCTTCCATGAACGCCCAAAATACGCGTTGTAATACAGGGGCATCCACTTTACCACCCGCAGTAATACTATCGATAACTAAAGAGCCGGAGTCTGACGAGGTGATGAAAAAGACCAGCACGAGCACGATTGCAATAATCGAAAGCATGCCACTGTATGGCAGAGCATCAAACATTTCAAACATGGCGAGTGAAACGTCAGTGAGCCCTTTTGCTCCTAATGTGCCAACTTGGTTTGCCACTTGATCAATCGCCAATCCACCAAAGACCGACATCCACAGCATGGTTACCGCGGTTGGCACTAAAAGTACGGCGGTAATAAATTCACGAACCGTTCGGCCTCTCGATACGCGAGCAATAAACATCCCGACAAATGGCGACCATGAGATCCACCATGCCCAATAGAATACTGTCCAGCCTTGGAACCACGCTTCATCTTGACGACCATGCGGATTACTTAGCGGCAGTATATTCTCAACGTACGCCATAAAGGTCGTTGGGATATTACCGATCGCCACAGCCCAACCGACCAATGCGACCAAAATGAGTAAGACAAACGCCACAATCATATTGATGTTACTGATGACTTTCACACCGCCATCAATGCCTCTAATGACCGAGACCACCGCAAGTAATGTCACCACCGTAATCACAACAATTTGCAGCCCTAATCCCGCAGGTATACCAAATACATGATGGATACCGCTCGCCGCTTGCTGTGCCCCCAAACCAAGTGATGTCGCCAGGCCAAATAACGTTGCCAATACCGCCAGAATGTCAACGATATGACCAGCCCACCCCCACGCTCTATCGCCTAAAATAGGATAAAAAATTGAACGAATAGACAGTGGCAGCCCCTTGTTGTAAGCAAAAAAAGCTAAGGAGAGTGCAACAACGCCGTAGATGGCCCATGGGTGTAAACCCCAATGATACATGGTCGCCCCCATGGCCAAACGCGCGGCTTCTGGCGTATTAGCTTCAACGCCCAGCGGGGTTTCGTACCATCCGGTAAAATACGCGACTGGCTCAGCTACACTCCAAAACATCAAACCAATACCCATCCCGGCTGCAAATAGCATCGATAACCAAGATAGATATGAGTAATCCGCTGAAGCGTCAACGCCACCTAAGCGAATCCGGCCAAATGGGCTCACAATCAGCGCCAAACAGAAAACAACAAAAATGTTACCCGACCAAATAAATAGCCAGTCAAAACTGCCGATTATTTTCCACTTCAATCCATCCAACGCCGTTTTTGCCGTCTCAGCATCCATAATCAAAGCGGCGACTAAAAACAGCGCAATAAAACCAGCGCTAAAACCAAATACTGGGTTGTGTACATCAAAGCCCCATTTCTGGACGTTATCCTGACCAATGGTGTAATCCGTACTATCAATACTGTACTTATCGATTCCTTTTGTCATAGTTTCTCTCTAAGTGTTTATTCGAGACATTCCTTGCACCAATCATTTAGAGTTAAAATGATTATGAATCAGAATGAATCTTGACTAATCTCTCAATAGTGTACGCACATTAGTCAGATACGTCAGTAATGACGGCAAAATTAGTCATTATTTATTAAGATTCCATAGAAAATGATTCATTATCACCCGACGCTCAGAAGGACCGGATTATCATTCGACATCTAATTATAAAAGCGCATTTTTTGTCATAGAACGCTGGCTTATATTAGTTTCACTTCTATTTTTCATCCTTTTGAGTTATGTTCTTCAGCGGAAAAATTAGGTTTAAGGATTTATCTTGGAAAAGCACGAAGAAGTTCTTGTGTCATTAAGACAAATTATCCGCGCCATTGATTTACACTCAAAAAAACTAAGTAAAGAGTCAGGCTTAACAGCACCACAACTGATTTTGATGCGCTCTATCCGAGATTTAGGTGAAGTCACCATTAAACAACTCTCGACTCACACCAACATGAGTCAAGCTACCGCCACCATCATTCTCGATAGACTTCAGCGTAATGGGCTAATTGAACGCCGACGCAGTGAAACGGATAAACGAAAAGTCCACGCCGTGTTGACAGAACAAGGTAAAGAACGGTTAGAACAAGCCCCAATGCCGCTGCAACAAAGCTTCATTAATAAATACCACCAGCTAGACGAATGGGAACAAACTCTCCTACTTTCTTCGGTACAAAGACTGTCCATGATGATGAACGCTGAAGACATTGACGTAGCCCCAGTACTCGAGCTTGGTAGCATTACAAAGGCTGACTAGTACGGACGAGTCTTAGTGACTGCCTAGACAACGATCTACACTGGTGAGCAGCCAGCAATCACTGAACTAAGTATGCTCACCGGATTAAAACCTGTGGAAATTCTGAATGAAAAGCCCTTGCATCGCTGCGTGTAAAAATATTGATGGCATCTGTAGTGGATGCAAACGCACTATGGATGAAATCGCCAACTGGCGACACTATGATGACACAAAGAGACAAGCGATTATGGACCGCTTGAGTGGTAAAGCGACGACACATGATTGCTCTACCTGCTCACAACCTACACACTGCGATATCACGGCAGGCAAAACCGAATGCTGGTGCTTTGCTGTCGAAACTCGCGATCTCACCGAATCCTCAAAACATAACCAATGCCAATGCCGTGGTTGTTTAGCTAAACTCCCTGTTTCCTTATGATTTTCGCATTAGTTTTTCTAACGTAAATCATAGATTTTTATCTTGCTGAAATATAGACATTTCCATTGATAACAAGTCAGTCTCGCTCTAATATCTCGCCGCTGTTAACCCCCTTATTTAATTTTAATAAGCTGTGCTATTTGCTCAGCTTTAGGTTGTTGTTCTTTTTTAAGGTCTCTCGCGGATGTTTTCTGTTTCTCCAATCTTCAAATTTACATTTCTTGTTGCTATTTTGACCGCTGTTGGTCAAATGACGCAAACAATGTATGTGCCTTCTATTGGCCAAATGGCCCACGAGTTTCTAGTTACCCCTGCGAGCTTGCAAGCTGTAATGGCCTGCTATTTGATTCCCTATGGATTATCTCAGTTTGTCTATGGCCCGCTGTCTGATCGTATCGGCCGCAAGCCAATCATACTGGGCGGTCTCGCGATTTATATCGTCGGTACTGTGGGCGCATTGTTTGCGCACAGCTTTGAGTGGTTTCTTTTCGGCAGCTTCATTCAAGGTTTAGGCATTGGTTGCGGTGGTGCGATGTCACGCACCCTCACTCGCGACTGTTATTCAGGCGCTGAGCTACATAAAGTCAACAGCCTGATCAGCATGTGCGTTATTTTCTCTCCGCTGATGGCCCCAGTACTTGGCGGCGTGTTTACAGAGATGTTTGGCTGGCGTTCGAGTTACTTATTCTTAGCGCTGTTTGGCATCGCCGTTGTGATCACGATGGCCACCAGCTTCAAAGAAACCTTACCGGTTGAAAATCGCCGTCACGAAAAAGTGATCAATAGCTATAAATATGTCTTATCGAACAAACGTTTCCAAGGCTATTTAATCTGTCTAGTCGCAACATTTTCAGGCGTAGCGATTTTTGAAGCCGCTGCAGGTGTTTTGCTAGCCGGTGTTTTAGGATTACCGGCGACCACTGTGAGCCTTTTGTTTGTAATGCCAATCCCGGGCTACCTTGTTGGTGCTGGCCTATCAAGCGTGATTGCCGCGCGTCGATCGGAACGTGCCGCACTGTCCTTCGGTTTGTTTGCCATTACCCTTGGTTCACTTATCGTAATGATTCCAGGACTTATGGGCCACACAACCGCGTTAACGCTGGTTGGTGGAGCGACGGTGTATTTCCTAGGTTCCGGTATTTTGTTCCCAGCCGCAACAACGGGAGCGCTGTCTCCACTGCCTTACCACGCTGGTACAGGTGGTGCAGTCTTGGGGGGAATGCAAAACCTTGGTGCCGGTATTGCCACACTCTGCGCAGCGTTAATTCCTGCGCCAAATCAGTTACCTCTTGGGGCGTTAATGCTCGTCATGTCGATTTTTGTGATGATTGGCTTGGCTCGAGTGTACAAGCGCCAGGATCCATCCAACGAGATGCCGTTGGCGGTTTAGTTCTCGTTTTATACTGAGTGACACGCATAAAAAAGGAGCCTAAGGCTCCTTTTTGTGTTTGTTGACGCGACGAGTTAACTAGCTCAACGCAGCACCTTCAAATTTAATGCCCGACCAGCCGTGAGCAATGAAATTACGAATATTTTGGTGGTCTTCCCCATCAGGATTGCCCAGTACGTCATGACGATAATAACCACCAAATAGCGCAAGAGTTTGCGCTTCAGAAAGTTGGTGTTTTTTCGCAAATGAAAAGATTTTGCACGAACCATTATTTTCGCCCGCAGGGTTACGCGCGGTGCCGTTACTAAACGACGTTGGCGTAAATTGATAGTTGCCATCAATGACTGCTATGGTTTGCTCAAATTCAATCGTAGTTGGGTTTGCTTTCAGCAACTCTAAAAAGTTATTCAATTCCATATGATCACATCTAATTGTTATGTTTTATTTAAACGCCAAGTCTACGGGAAACGAGCAGAACACGCTATATCAGCACCCATTACGATAATGACTCTCCTCGATTTCTGCGATATTGCCTCGGAGTTTGATCACTCCACACTTTAAATCTTGCACTAAAATTGGCTAAAATTGGATAACCTACCAGTTCACCAATATGTTGCACCGCCCAGTCCGTCGACAATAGCAATCGTGAAGCATACTCCATGCGCCTTCTCATCAAATAGTTCATCGGGCTATGACCAAAATACTGCTGACATAAGCGGTGAAAATGCGGTGGCGAACAGGGAAAAAGTGCCGCTAACTGCTCAACATCCCACTCTTTGTGCAGTTGACGCTGCGCTTCATCAAACACGCGCTTCAAGCGCAGTTGCTTACTACTCAACGGATGATCCAATGACGCTTTCACTAAAATCGCCAATTGAGCACTGGTGGCTTCAACGATGTCCCCACTGATGTCGATTGGCGTCATTCTCGCGCGTAGCAGCAACAATATCGCCGCATAAATGGCTTCGGTGACAGAGCTTAAATGGCATTCTATTTGTTGATGAACCAAACCTTGCCAACTCTTCTCTGGGTCAAGGAACACCCAAGCGATGCGCCACTCCTCTTCTTCAATACCAAATGTATTCTGTATTCCCGCAGGGACAATTGTTAGTGAACCGGGTTCTAGTTGATATCTCTGCCCATCACTCTCAAGCCAACCTTTGCCTTTTACAGTGTAAAGCAGCATATGTTTATGCATATTTGTACGAGCGATAGTGAACAACTCCCAGCAATGAGCAATACCGCATTGGATGAATCCATAACGTTCTAGCTCAAGCACATGGTGATAATCAATAAACTCATGTTCCGTTTTCGCAGAAATTGACGCACACTCTTGCATATTGTTCATGTTGATAGTTCCGCATAACAAATAGATACTTAAAGAAAATACGTAATTCATCGTTACAGATACACTAAATCCCTCAGTTAGCCGAGGGTAATGCGATGATCGCCACAACTCCAGATAGAACCTTCTTTCAAAACCTAATCAAAATCGGCTTGCCGGTCTCTTTACAATCAATGCTGTTTTCATTGTTGGGGGTGACTGACATCCTAATGGTAAGCCAGTTGGGTGAAGCCGCAACCGCGGCGGTTGGTGTAGGCAATCGTATCTTCTTCTTCAATCTGATCGTGGTTTGTGGCGTGAGTGGCGCGGTGAGTGTGCTAGCCTCACAATATTTTGGTGCGAAGAATATGGACGGCGTAAGAATCACTCTATTCCAATCCATTTTCGTTGCTATTTTAGTTACTGCGCCCTTTTCGCTTTGGTATATCTTCGATTCAGACCAAGTTGTGTCGATCGTATCTGATAATAGTGAGTACATATTTCTCGCCAGTGACTACCTATGGATCACCGCCAGCACGCTGATCTGCACCGCGATTTGTGTTCCACTCGAAGGCGCTCTAAGAGCGATTGGCCATGCCAAGTTGCCGACCCAGGTCAGTATCTATGCCATTTTGCTCAATTTGCTGCTTAATACGCTGCTGATCTTTGGCTTATTTGGGTTTCCAGAACTTGGCGTGGTCGGCGCGGCGATCGGCACCAGCGTTTCCCGCTTATTCCAAACGCTGTTACTCAGCTATATCGTTGTTAAGCGCTTTCCGTGCCTTATCGCCTCAAAGGAGAATATTTTACAGGCAAAAACCTCGCTCCATCGCCGCCGCTATATGAAAATTGGCCTACCGTTGATCATTCATGACAGTGCTTGGGCGGGTGGCATTTTGTTCTACAACGTTTTGATTGGTCAACTTGGTGTGACTGAGCTTGCGATATTCTCATTACTGGCGCCCATCGAAAGCGTGATATTTTCAGCGTTCCTCGGTTTCGCCGTGGCAGCTTCGGTGATCCTCGCCAATGAGATTGGCGCAAATCAATATCAACGTGTTGAACAGACCGCTTGGTGGTATGTATTTATCAGCACGTTGGCAGCATTTACAATTGCTTTCATCTGCTTTGCAGCAAAGCCTCTTTTACTTAGTGCGATCTCTCTGACTCCGATTTCGGATCCCATTATGGCCACCAATACCTTTATTATTATGCTGTTTGGTATGGGTTTTCGCGTTTTCAATATGGTGGCCATTGGCGGTGTACTTAAGAGTGGTGGCGATATTAATTACTCCATATTCATCGACCTCTTTGGACAATGGGCAATCGGCATTCCTCTTGCCTACTTTACCGGTATCGTCTTGGGGTGGTCATTAGAGTGGGTCATTGCGATTGTGATACTTGAAGAAATTGCCAAAATTTTCTTATCAACCCAACGTATACGTTCTAAAAAATGGATCAATAACTTAGTACAAGACGAACCGATTGTCGCGTCAAATACTACGGCCTAAAAAAAAGCCCCGCATCTTCTGCGGGGCTTGTGCTTATCGATTTTGAACAACGGACTTATTCGTCATCCAAATCCACCAACTTAGTGCTGCCGCCATGAACTTTCTCGCGCTGACGTTGCACCATGGCATAGAAGCCCGGGATAAGTAACGTACCCGCGAGAAGTACGCAGAGCAAGCCACCAATCAATGAAACACCTAGCGAGTTTTGACTGATATGCCCAGCCCCAGAAGCGAAGATCAGTGGGAAGATACCCAAGATAAACGACCATGATGTCATGTTCACCGCGCGAAAACGTAGCGTACCGCCCTTCACCGCGGCCTCATCAATTGATGCTTCGTTGTCTTCACGCTCTACCTTGGCAAATTCCACAATCAAAATCGCGTTTTTTGCCGCCAATGCGATGAGCAAGACTAACCCTATCTGAGCGTAGAGATTCAATGGCGTCCCGGTTAAATTCAACGCTAAGAAAGAGCCAAACGTCGCCACCGGAACCACAAGAATAATCGCCAGAGGAATACTCCAACTTTCATATTGCGCCACCATAAAGAGGTAAATGAAGATCAACGCTAGGGCAAAAGCAAAAATCGCTTGGTTACCGGCCAGTACTTCTTGGTAAGCCATCCCTGTCCATTCATATTGATACCCTTGTGGGAGCATTTCAGCCGCTACACGTTCCATTGCCGCGATAGCGTCACCACTCGAGTAACCTGGCGCGGGTTGGCCTTGAATCACAGCGCTGCGATACATATTGTAACGCCACGCAACATCCGGCTCGAAGATTTGCTCGTAACTGACCAGCGTACTCAACGGAACCATCTGGCCTGTCGCGGAGCGAACATGGAAGCGTTCAAGATCATCCATTCCACTGCGGTGTTCCGCATCAGCCTGCATAGTCACGCGGAAATTCTTACCGAACATGGTGAAGTCATTCACATACAAGGAACCTAAGTTACCCTGTAGCGTTTGAAAAACACTGGATAATGGCACTCCAAGTTGCTGCGCTTTTTCGCGATCAATATCGACATAGTAATGCGGCACGTTGGCTCGGAATGTTGAAAAGGCAAAACCAATTTCAGGTTGCTTTTTCGCTTCGTCAATCAAATCATTCATCAAGATCGACAAGTCGGTACGGCTGCGTCCTAACGTATCTTCCAGAACAAACTCAAAACCGGAAGCTGCGCCCATTCCTGGGACCGCCGGAGGCCCCATCGCAAAAACAACAGCTTGTGGAAGTTGCATTGCGGCGCGGCCATTAATGCGCTGAGCGATAGCCATTGATGAATGATCACCGTCCAAGCCATTACGCATATCCCAATCGTGCAACTTGATGAAGAGCGAAGCTCCATTCGATGCCGCCGCCCCTGTCATAAAAGCGAAGCCATTCGCGACAGTGACGCCATCAACGCCCGGTTCTTGCTCGACCATGTCGATCAGTTCTTCCGTCACTTCCTCGGTTCGAGACAAGGACGCAGAATCAGGAAGTTGAACGTTAACCAGCAAAATACCCTTATCTTCTTGAGGCACAAAAGCGGTCGATGTTGTTTTTGCAAAGAACGTTACCGCTACGATTGCAACGACAAAGAAACCCGCCAAGAGAATGGTTTTCTTGACCAAAAACCCTGCGATTTGACCATAACGAGTGGTAATCGCCGCAAGTCCATTATTGAACGCTTGGAACCAACGGGCCGTGTTTCCCCCACCCTGCTTGAGAACCAAAGAACAAATAGCAGGTGATAACGTCAGCGCATTGATTGAAGAGATAACCACCGAGATACAGATGGTTAAAGCAAACTGTCGATACATGATCCCTGTAATCCCAGGCAACATTGCCACGGGTAAGAATACCGCTAACAAGACGAGCGTAGAGGTCACAATCGGCCCCGTCACTTCTTTCATGGCAAGCAAGGTTGCTTTACGAGGAGAGATTGTTGGATCCTTTGCCATCGTCGTGTCGACGTTTTCAATCACAAGAATGGCATCATCGACCACAATACCAATGGCGAGGATCAAACCAAATAACGTCACGGTGTTGATCGTAAAGCCGGTCATTTGCATCACTGCAAACGTACCAATCAGTGAAACCGGAATCGCCACAACTGGTATTAATGTCGCGCGCGCACTGCCTAAAAATAGATAAGTAACCGCTATGACGAGTAAAATCGCTTCAATCAGTGTTTTAACTACCCCTTTAATCGATTCTGCGACAAAGACGGTGGTGTCATAACTGGTCTCATATGCCATACCATCAGGGAAGTTAACACTCAGTTTCTCCAATAAGGCCATGACGGCCTGGCCACTTTCTAGTGCATTCGCATCCGATTGTAATGAAAGCGCTACGATTGAAGCATCCTGCCCACGAAACTTACCACTACCATCGTAAAACTTTTTACCTAACTCAACGCGTGCGACATCTTTCAGATAGACCGTAGACCCATCATTATTGGCACGCAGCACAACATGCTCAAACTCTTCGACAGATTCTAAGCGCCCTTTCGTGACCAAGTTAAACTGCACTTCCTGAGCATTATTGTAAGGCGCTGCACCCACTCGGCCTGCGGCTACTTGCACGTTCTGCTCTTTCAGTGCAGCATTCACATCCGTGGTGGTGACTTTTAGATTGGCCATTTTTTCAGGGTCAAGCCAAACACGCATCGCGTACTCACCGCCACCAATCACATTCACTTCACTGATGCCGGTAACACGCGCCAACTGATCTTTCACATTCAAGTTGATGTAGTTAATCAGAAATTGGTCATCATAATGGCCATCAGGATCGTAAAAGTTCAGCACCATCAGTAGATCGGGTGAACGTTTTTTCACCGTAATGCCCGCCATGCGAACTTCTTGTGGCAACTTAGATTCAATTTGAGAAACACGGTTTTGCACGTTGACCTGTGCCATGTCAGGATCGGTGCCCACATCAAACGTGACGTTTAAGCTGTATGAACCGTCATTGGCACTTTTAGAAGACATATAAATCATATCTTCTACGCCATTAACGGCCGATTCTAATGGGTCCGCAATTGCCTGTTCGACAACTTCCGCACTCGCCCCCGTATAGTAGGCCGATACACTGACCGATGGCGGGCTGATTTTTGGATATTCTGCAATCGGCAATATGGCCAGCGCGATCGCCCCAGCCAATGTGAGAATGATTGAGATAACCAGCGCAAATTTAGGGCGCTGGATAAAGAAACGACTTAGCATCGAGCCCCCGATTATTTATCCGTCTGTGATTCAACACGCACTGGGGCGCCATTGCGAATACGCTGTAAACCTTGAGTGATCACGATATCGTCGGCTTTTAAACCGTTGGTAATCACGATGCCTTGGTCCAATTGGCGTCCAAGTTCAACATTGCGACGCTCAGCCGTATCACCATTAACCACCAGCATAACAAAATGACCTTCAAGGTCAGTTTGCACTGCGCGACGCGCGACAACTAACACATCTGTCGGGGATTTTTCACGCAATTCAACACGAATATGCTGGCCCGGCAATAAGCGAAAATCAGGGTTAGGGACAATGGCACGCATGGCCAATGTGCCGGTAGCAAGATCAATACGGTTACCGAGGTAGTCTAACGATCCAAGGTGATCAAATACTTGGCCATTTTCAAGCATGACTTGCACTTCCACTCCATTGGAATTTTCACTGCCATCCATTTTTACGCGATCCATCCCCATTTCTAGGCGTTCGCGCTCACTGACATTAAAGGTTGTGTGCACAGGATCCAAGCTCACCAAGGTGGTAAGGATACCCGATTGTGGCGAGACCAAGTCACCGGTACTGACTTTGCTTGAACTGATTCTTCCAGCAAAAGGGGCTTTAATTTGGGTATAAGAGAGATTCACTTCCGCCAGTTTAAGCTGCGCTTTTGAAGACTCAACGAGTGCTTCCGCGCCAAGCAATTGGGCGGTTAAGTTATCAAATTCAGATTGGGAGATACTGCCTTTCGGCAAAAGGTTTTTACCACGATTAAAATCTAGCTGTGCTTTCTTAAGATTGGCGTTCGCTTGCGCAACACTGGCTTTGGCTGCGGCTAACTGGGCCTCAAACGAAGAGGGTTCAATTGAGTAAAGTAGCTGCCCAGCTTCGACCATTTGTCCTTCGTCGAAATGGCGCTCTTTCAGATACCCTGAAACTTGGGCGGTAATATTCGTATCTTCAACCGCTTGAACGCGACCGATATAAGACTTACTTTGCTGATGAGAAGTACTGAGAACAGGCTCAGCACTGACTAAAGACGCAGGAAGTTGCTTCGAGGCCGTTTCTGATTCACCGCATCCAACTAACACCAGCGAGGAGAGCAGTGCGGAGGCCAGGATCGTTTTTTTCATGTCAATACCGTTCGATAAGTGGCTGTATACTCAGTAACTTACCTAACGGTACCTGGTTTAATGTCCGAGAAACATCAAGATAACGCGTTGAAGTTGTTTCAATCTATTTCTGCGGTCGAGATCGAACTATCCGATAGAATTTTCAATAACGCACTGGCTGACGGCCAAGTATAAACCAATTCTGGAACCTGGTTTCCACATGGTGCATCCCAAAGGCGCTCAAGAGAATGCTCTCCGCCGAGATGCTCATAAAAGTCGATAGCTTGATTGTTCTTAGCCATCACTTCCAAATAAACACCTGTGTCGGCAAAATACTGCTCTATCCACTTGGCCATCTCAATAAACAAGGCCGCTCCAACACCTTGGCCTCGATAGCGAGAGTCCACATGTAAGGCGTCAATAATAGTGCCTTTTTCGTAGTCGTGATTACCAAACGCACAAATAAAACCGCACAACTGGCCATCATCTTCGGCAATCAAAACATGTTGGTTAAACGGGGGGTTAATCAGACGTGTTTGCCAAATAACCAAGCGATCATCAATCACTTCATTTTCAAGGTAATCGGCTCCTAATATCCCTTGATAGTAGGTTTTCCAACTCTGCGCGTGCAAATGCGCAATACGTTCGTAGTCTTTATATTCAGCTACTTTTATTTCCATTGCTAGTTCCTATTACTTCCTGTAGGCGTCCATTCCTTTTCCATACTATGCGTTAACCACAGAAATGCAAAACATTCTAAAACTATTTCCCTTCACAAATTGCAACAACATCGATTTGACTTACATGTGTACGCTGATATTCTAGCGCACAATTGTTCGCTAAAAGGATTATTGAATGCGTCCCTCTGTCAAACCACCCATAATTTGGCTTAATGTACTTCTCTTTCTGACTACATTTATGGCCGCAATCGTCGCTGTGCCTTGGTATGGCATCGTCAATGGCTATCAAACTGCTCATTGGGTATTGCTTTTGATTGCTTTTTCATTTTGTAACTTATCCATTACGGCTGGCTATCATCGTCTCTGGTCGCACAAAACGTATCAAGCTCACCCCGCATTACGAGCCATTTTTGCGATTGGTGGTGCATTTGCCCTCCAGAACAGCGCGCTGCACTGGAGTTCTGATCACCGCGTTCATCACAAACATGTTGATAAAAATGACATCGACCCATATTCAGCTAAGCGTGGACTTTGGTTCTCACACATTGGTTGGATGCTACGACATTACAACAAGGAAACGTACGACGACTACGCTAACTGCCGCGACTTGCATAAAGATCCCATCGTTATGTGGCAGCATAAGTACTATCTCTTACTTGCTCTGCTGACAAACTTAGGCATTCCGCTCGCCCTCGGGCTTATCTATGGCGATGTCCTTGGCATGCTGCTTATTGTGGGCGTATTACGTTTGGTTTTAAGCCACCACACCACATTCTTTATTAACTCATTGGCGCATGTATGGGGATCACAACCTTATACCGATAAGAACACCGCGCGTGATAACGGTATTCTGGCGATCTTCACTTTTGGTGAGGGTTACCATAATTTCCACCATATCTTCGAGAATGACTATCGTAACGGTATTTATTGGTGGCAGTATGATCCCACTAAATGGTTCATTAAAAGCTCTCACTGGCTAGGACTTGCAGACAAGCTGCGTACGACACCAAAGATAAAAATTGAACAAGCCAAAGCAAAACAAGCGCTTAAGTTAGCTTTAGACAAACTTGAAGACCGACCAGATATGGCGCACCTAAAACAAGCGCTGAATGACGAATTTGATCTATTGATGAGAAAACTCAAAGATTTCTATGAGTTAAAACGCCAATTACTTGAGCAGAAGCATCACGGTTTAGTCGAAAAATATGAGCACTCTTTACTGCTCATCCGCTATCGCCAGCTAAAAGACGAATGCAAAGCACAGCAAAAAAATTGGAATGCCATGCTTACGCATTGCTAACATCCACTTTGTCGTACCATTAAGGGAGCATTTTGCTCCCTTTTATTTTCTTCCCTTTTTGATACCACTCATTTCTTTCCCAAAACGCACTTTATTGTTATTCATCTCAGTTAACTTCAAGTCTGTGCGCCCTCTCTCTACCTTATGTTATTAAAATGTGACATAACTAGATCGTAACATCGTACTGGTTGAGTAATGACAAGGATGGACATGAATAAGCACGATTTAATTGCAGAATTTATCAAGATTGTTGGTGAAGAACATGTGTTAACTCAGGAGAAGAAAACCGAGTATTACCGCTCGGGATTTCGCTCAGGCAGCGGCAAAGCACTTGCGGTTCTATTTCCCTCCTCTCTAGTTGAACAATGGCAGTTATTGCAAGCCGCCGTACGAGCGAATTGCATCATCATTATGCAAGCCGCAAAAACTGGCTTAACCGAAGGGTCTGCGCCAAGCGGTGAAGATTACGATCGAGAAGTGGTGGTCATTAATATAATGCGAATCAACGCATTGCACCTGATTAATGACGGAAAACAGATCGTAAGCCTACCCGGCGTCAGCTTACATCAACTTGATAAGCGTTTAAAAACGATCAACCGTGCACCTCACTCAGTGATTGGTTCGTCTTCGATTGGTGCAACCGTTGTGGGTGGGATAGCCAATAACTCCGGCGGAGCTTTGGTTAAACGAGGCCCCGCTTACTCCGAACTTGCGCTGTTTGCCCGAGTGACAAAAGAAGGGGAATTAGAATTAGTTAACCACCTTGGCATTCGTGATCTCGGTGAAACACCGGAGCAGATCCTCACTAATGTTGAACAAGGCAACTTCACCTCGAGTTCAGTCGACAATAGCAACGCCATGGCATCCGATCACGAATATGAACAGCGTGTTCGCGACATTGATGCCGATACACCCTCACGCTTTAATGCCGATGCACGACGCTTATTTGAAGCCAGTGGCTGTGCAGGGAAATTAGCCGTATTCGCCGTACGCGTCGATACCTACCCTGTCCCAGAAAAAGAACAGCTTTTTTATATCGGTTGTAATGACCCTGACCAACTCACTATGCTGCGTCGCGATATGCTCGACCAATTTGAGCATCTACCCGAAATGGGTGAATACATGCACCGTGATATTTTCGATCTTGCGGCTGAGTATGGTAAAGATGTCTTTCTTTCAATCCATCACTTGGGCACTGACAATTGACCCAAATTCTTTGCTCTGAAAGCCAAAGTGGAATCCTTTCTCAAGCGAGTGCCGTTTCTTTCGGACCAATTACCCGATATCAGTCTCTACTATCTGAGTAAGCTCTTTCCTCAACACTTACCACGACGCATGGTGCAATATCGCGACAAATTTGAACATCATCTCATCCTTAAAATGAGTGATGGTGGTATTGAAGAAGCCAAGCAATACCTTGATCAAGTGTGGTCCATTCATGGGGAATGCGAGTATTTTGAATGCACTGAAGAAGAAGGGAAAAAAGCGCTCCTACACCGATTCGCGGCGGCAGGCGCGGCCATTCGCTACGAAACGATACATGCGAAAGAAGTAGAAGAAATCTTGGCGTTGGATATTGCCTTACGCCGGAACGACATTGATTGGGTTGAGCAGTTACCGAAAGAGATCACCAAAGATTTGGTTGTCGGTCTCTATTATGGCCACTTTATGTGTCATGTATTCCACCAAGACTACATTTTCAGAAAAGGAACAGACACGAAAAAGATGAAAGCCTTAATGCTGAAATTGCTCACAGAAAAAGGGGCTAAATACCCTGCGGAACATAATGTGGGGCATCTCTACGAAGCGGAACAACAACTTCAAGCGTTTTATCACTCACTCGATCCGACCAACACGTTCAATCCAGGCATTGGCAAAATGAGTAAGTTCAAACGCAACTGTAACTGTTGTCATTAACGCTCGGTGCTAAACCTCTCCGTTATTGAGCCAAATAACGTCTAGTCGATGGGAATAGCAAGTAGAGAGTCGCGATTGAAAGCAAAACGGCCTCTCACATGAGAAGCCGTTTTATTTTATTCATGATCACGACACCAAACCGGTGTCGTGTTAATTACTTCATGATACGCGCTTTAAACGCTTTACCTTTGATCTTACCATTTTGCAGTTGTTTTAGAGCGCGGTTCGCGACTGATTTATCGACTGCTACGTAAGAAACCATCGCAAGAATATTGATCTTACCGATTAGCTTACCGTCAATGCCTGCTTCTTTGGTCAGTGAACCAAGAATATCACCCGCACGCACTTTCAACTTCTTACCACCAAGAATTTGGATGGTCGTCATTGCAGCGTCAAATGGTTCACCCACTGGACGATGAGGCAGCGCTGATGGCTTAATTTCAATGTCCATGTACTCTTCGATCAAAGCGGTACGGTAGCCATCTTTATCGCTAAAGAAGCTGAATGCTTGGCCTTTTGAACCTGCACGACCTGTACGACCAATACGGTGTACGTGAACTTCTGGATCGCGTGACAATTCAAAGTTGAATACCGCATCTAGGTTATCAACATCCAAACCGCGCGCTGCAACATCCGTTGCAACAAGAATTGAGATACTCTTGTTTGCAAACATGGTTAACGCTTGATCGCGTTCACGCTGCTCTAGGTCACCATGCAATTCAATCACGCTGAAACCACGGTTATGCAGCTCATCGGCAACCGCCATCACTTCTTTCTTCGTGTTACAGAAGATAACGGATGACTCAGGGCGATGTGCCATAAGCAACGTTTCTAGCGCTTCATCACGATCTTCCGTTGAATTGATCTTGTAGAAGTGCTGCTCAATCGTTGATGTTTGGTGCGTCGATTCCACTTTCACCAATTGAGGCGCTTTCATGATGCGAGAAGCAATCGCTTCAATTTCTTTCGGGAAAGTCGCACTGAATAGCAACGTTTGGCGTTCTGTCGGCATTTGGTCGATGATCGCATCAAGTGCGTCTTGGAAACCCATGTCTAACATGCGGTCTGCTTCATCCAATACCAACGTATTTAACTCTGACAAGTCGATACGGTCACGGCTAAGGTGATCAAGAATGCGACCCGGAGTACCGACTAAGATATGCGCGCCATGCTCTAGTGAACCGATTTGCGGTCCCATAGGCATACCACCACACAAAGTAAGCACTTTAATGTTGTGAATGCCGCGCGCTAGCGTACGGATTTCTTTTGCCACTTGGTCTGCCAATTCACGAGTTGGACACAGAACCAAAGATTGAACGCGAAAACGTTTTACTTTTAGGTTTGATAGCAAACCCAACGCAAACGTTGCCGTTTTACCTGAACCCGTTTTGCCTTGGCCAATAACATCTTTGCCGTCTAGTACGATCGGTAAGCTTTGTGCTTGGATAGGTGTCATTTGGGTGTAACCCAAAGAATCAAGTGTCGTTAGAAGCTCAGGCTGTAATGGTAAAGATTTAAATGAATCGGTCAAAACTTATACTCGTCGTTTGTCACTCTATGCAATGAGCATAGAAGAAAATAGCAAAATAAAAAAACCGCCTCTCAAGAAGCGGTTCTTACAAAAATTCGTGTACCCGAAGGCTAACGTAACCCGTGCAAAAACTCTGCCCGCGTCGCTGGGATGGATTTAAATATCCCACCAAGTGCGGTTGTCGTCGTTTGGCTGGTTGCATCCATAACGCCACGAGATTTCACACAATAATGCGTGGCATCAATGGTCACTGCGACATCATCAGATTCTAATAATGTCTGCAACGCAACTAGGATTTGCTGCGTCAATCGCTCTTGTACTTGAGGACGCTGAGCAAAGAAACGCACAATACGGTTGATCTTCGAAAGACCAATGATTTTCCCGCGTGGGATATAAGCCACCGCCGCTTTACCATCAATTGTCACTAAGTGATGCTCACACGTGCTGGTTAAGGTGATGTCTTTTACGCGAACCATCTCGCTGACATTCATCTTATTCTCAATCACGGTAATTTTCGGAAAGTTTTGGTAGTCAAGACCAGAAAAAATTTCATCCACATACATTTTCGCAATGCGGTGCGGTGTTTCTTCTAAACTGTCGTCAGTAAGGTCAAGATCAAGCAGAGACAGAATTTCTCTCATATGATGTTGGATCTTTTCCTTTTTTTCTTCACGACTAAATTGGCTAGGCACCATCGGTGTCTCCAATCCACGGCTTTCAAGTGCATCTTTTACTAACAATGCGGACTCGCTCAGACCTGACATTCCACTTCCTCATATTACTCCTTGCGGATGGCTGACAAGGATACTCGGATTTTTTAATAATTACACCCATATTTTAACTACGGGCGTTATTCTGCGGACGATTCAACGCCACGGTACGCTTAGTGTCGCGTGGAATTTATGGTAAAGTGAGTCAAAACTATAAATAGAATAGGAATGACACCATGGGTTGCTGTGACGCTCCTGGCTTAATGCCAATTGAAGACGCGATGGAAAAAATGCTATCGCGCATTGAACCACTTCAAACTACCCTCGATTTACCACTTGCTGAGGCGCTGGGGTTTGTTCTTGCACAAGACATTCTTTCGCCGATATTTGTCCCGCCATTCGACAATTCTGCTATGGATGGATACGCCGTACGCATCGCGGATTTAGCGCAGTCGAACACACTACCGATGGCAGGCAAATCGTTCGCAGGTCAACCTTTTGATGGTGAGTGGCCAGCCAATACTTGTATTCGCATTATGACCGGAGCACAGATCCCTGCCGGTTGTGACGCCGTGATCATGCAAGAAAACACCGAAGTCACTGACGCTGGTATCGTGTTTAACGAGTCCAACATCAGACCACAAAATAATATCCGCCCGACTGGCGATGATATCAAACAAGGCGATGTGGTTTTAGCCAAAGGCGCGCGTTTAACGCCGCGTGATATTCCAATGATTGCGTCGCTGGGCGTGAGTCATATAACCGTGATTCGTAAGCCCAAAGTGGCCTTTTTCTCAACCGGCGATGAATTAAAACCGCTGGGGGAACCTCTCGAAGCCGGTCAAATCTACGACAGCAACCGTTACGGCATTAAACCCCTGATTGAAAATTTCGGCTGTGAAGCCATTGATCTCGGCATTATTCCTGACTGCCCACAAACGTTAAAAGAAACGTTTGAGCAAGCACAATCGGTCGCGGATGTTGTGGTCACCTCCGGCGGCGTAAGTGTTGGTGAAGCTGACTATACTAAAGACATTCTTGAAGAGCTTGGCGAGATTGGTTTTTGGAAACTCGCCATCAAGCCGGGCAAACCTTTTGCATTTGGCGCGCTTTCCCAAGCATGGTTCTGCGGCCTACCCGGTAATCCCGTTTCTGCCGTACTGACAATGTATGTATTAGTGCAACCTATGCTAGCCAAACTGTCAGGACATACTGAGTGGAAAGCGCCTGTGTCGATTCCTGCCATAACGAAAAGTGGTTTTAAAAAAGCCCCTGGTCGCACCGATTATCAGCGCGGTATCTACTCGCTTGAGAACGGGCAATTTGTGGTCGAAACGACAGGTAACCAAAGCTCTGGCGCATTCCGTTCGATGAGCTTGGCCAATTGCTTTGTTGTACTGGAACGTGAACGTGGCCGCGTCGAAGCGGGCGAAACGGTACAAATTCAGCTGTTTAACTCAACGTTATACTAGAGGTCGCTGTGGAGATCTTATCCGATCAAGAGATGCTGCGTTACAATCGCCAAATTGTATTAAACCAATTTGATTTTGATGGCCAAGAAGCCCTCAAGCAAGCATCGATTTTAATCCTTGGCGCCGGTGGTTTGGGTTGCGCCTCAAGTCAGTACTTAGCGACTGCAGGCGTTGGCAAACTCACCCTTATCGATGATGACATTGTCGAATTGTCGAACCTGCAGCGCCAAGTTCTGCATCACGATGCTGATATTGGTAAAAAGAAAGTCGAATCAGCTGCACAATCTTTGGCACTTTTGAATCCGCACATCGAGATCGCCACAATTGATCAGCGATTAAGCGATGAAGCGCTTTCCGATTTAATTGCAACGCATACGTTAGTGCTGGACGCTTCTGACAATGTGGATACACGCAACCAGCTAAACCGCTTGTGTTACCAGCATAAGACACCGTTGATTTCTGGTGCAGCCATTCGTATGGAAGGCCAAATAAGCGTCTTTACTTACCAAGATGAGCAAGCGCCTTGCTATCAGTGTTTGAGCAGTTTATTTGGTAATGGGGCTTTGAGTTGTGTTGAAGCCGGTGTCATGGCGCCTGTCGTAGGTATTATTGGCGCAATGCAGGCGATGGAGGCGATTAAAGTCATTGCAAACTATGGCACGCCAAAACAAGGCAAAATTTTGATTCTGGATGCGATGACAATGTCATGGCGAGAGATGAATTTGATGAAAATGCCAACATGCTCTGTGTGTGCTCAAAAATAGGCTATCAGGATAGGACACTTCGGTTATGGATAACCCTAAATACTATGTTGCCGCCCTACTCGCCGCTTTGATGCTGCTGCTTGCGCTATTGTTGTTGAGATCCAACAACAATAGCCAAGTCACTCATGTTCCGATTATCGAATCCACGCTCACTCAATCTCTTGATGGGCAACGTCGATTTTTGACTCTCGATATGGGCAAAGGGCAAACCCACGTCTTATCCGCGCCAACAAGCGCTCAATGCAGTCCAAGAAGTCAGGCTCAGATCGAACAAACCACCGATTTATTCGGTCGTACCCGCTACCACTTTATCTCTTGCCAATAGGAGGCAATGTGACTTTACCTGTGACCACTCCCCTTGTATCCGCAGAATGGCTTTACCAACAAAGCGATAATCCAAACCTAATGATCTTGGACGCGAGTATCGATTTTCAAATTCCTTCTGAATCTCCAAAAGATAAAGAAAACCTAATCCCGCAGTCGATTCGCTTCGATTACGATACGCATTTTTGCGATCCTGAGGCTTCACTGCCCCACATGATGCCAAACGAAGCACGATTTAATCAACTTGCTCAACAAATTGGTTTGAATAACGAGTCGGTTATCGTGGTGTATGACAACAGCGGCACGTTCGCCGCTCCACGTGCTTGGTGGATGTTAAAAGCGATGGGGCACCAAAACGTATTCGTGCTTGATGGTGGTCTAACGGAATGGAAGCGTTGTGAATATCCGACGACCACGCATTACCGCAATGCGCCTGCTGGCAACTTCAATGGCACGTTAGAGACCAATTACTTTGTCGATGCTCAATATGTGAAGCAGAAGATTGACGATAACACCAGCTTAACGGTGGATGCACGTGGGAAGGCGCGTTTTCTTGGTCAAACGCCTGAACCTCGAGCCGGAATTCGCAGTGGCCACATTCCAAATTCGGTTTGCTTGCCTTTTGCCGAACTAATCGATGGTCATAAACTCAAAACCGTTGAACAGCTGACACCTATCGTGCAGCAAGTTCTTACCACTGGAAAACAAGAGTACTTGTTTAGTTGCGGCTCAGGGGTCACTGCTTGCATCGTATTATTGGCCGCCTCACTGATTGGCTATGATGTAAAACAGCTAAAGGTCTATGACGGCTCATGGACAGAATGGGGCAGCAACCCACAATTACCGATTCAATAATCGAGAAATACTGCCATTATTCTAAATTAGAGAGTCCCCGATGCTTCGGGGATTTTCTTACTTAATTCCGTCTTTCATGGCCTCGACAAGTTCACCGGTAGGATCTCCCGAAAGCTCCCAAGTAAAAATTCCCCCCAGTTTTGCCTTCTTAGCCCAAGCAGCCTTGGCTTTGATCGAACGCTCATCTTCAAATGAAATAAAAACCTTACTTTCAGGGTTCCAGAGATAAGGGGCCTGGGCCTGCTCATCGTATTTGTATTGATAGCCTTGCTTAGCACCATAGTTTTTGACGATATCCCAGAACATAAAATAACCATTCTCGCCCGTTCCAAATTGAGCGCCCTGATCTGATTGCAAATCGCCTTTGGGTAAACCACCGGCATAGCCTTGGGTACCTTGCCAGCCTCGCCCATAGAAAGCCGCGCCAATCACAAGCTTCTCACTTGGAATACCTTGTTCAATCATCTGGTCAATAAAGACATCCGCCCCCATCCCCCACCAACTGCGCTCTGTCGCGTGCAAATTGGTCATGTGGCCCGTCTGGGTTCCCCACCCACCAAGAAAATCATATGTCATCGCAAACATATTGGTTAAATATGGGCTGGCAGCCGACCAATCAATTTGCGCGGCTTTTGCGCCAACCCCCACGGCGGTGGAAAGCTCGTAATCGCGCTGAGTTTGTTGGCTAAGCCGATCTAAATCGGCTCTAAGGACTTTGACCAACTGAGTAAACGCGTCTCGCTCTAACGCCTTTTGCTCGTCAGTCAGCTTGGTTTCTGGATTCCATGGTGACGTGGTTAAGCCTCCGCCTCCTGGGTATTCCCAATCAAGATCGACACCATCGAAAAAATCATATTTTGCAATGAGTTCAACGGCAGTTTTTGAAAAGTGTTCTATCGCTTTAGGGTCTTTAACCATGGCATGAAAGGGTTCAGACATGGTCCAACCGCCAAAAGAAGGCAGGATCTTAATGGTAGGATGTTCATTTTTTAGCTGCGCTAATTGCGCAAAATGACCTTGGTAATTAACCTCAACGTCAACCGCGCCAAAATCTTCTTCAAGTGCTGCTTTTTTATCGACTATGATTGCCGTGTACGGTGCTTTTCCTTCACATTGTTCGGCCACTTGTTGTTGAACTTTTTCACTGGCACCGGCGTGAGGGCCGCACATACTCAAAAATGCATAAATAATATGGGTGAGGTTTTCTGCCGGTATGTCTTTTACTTGATAAGGATTATCAGCATTGGCATATTGCCAATCGGCGAAGTAGCCAGCAACGACGCTTTCTTGCGCATTGATATTAAACGCTAAAGTGCTGGAAAAAACGGCAGCGATCATTGTTTTCTTCATCATTACTCTCCTTGCATGGTTAACAATCAATTAACCAAAAAAGAATAATTTTGACGCCAAAACAAAATAAAGATGCGACTAAGTATTAAACGATCGCATCTTCATTGCAAAAGTTACATTATTGTAAAAGTTACATTCGTTGTTATTCGCCTTTGTGCTGCGTTTTATCCGCAATTTGTTCGTCAAGATTGAGAACGGTTAATGCGTTACTTACGCTAGTGGCAATCACATCAATTGCGCCCGTTCGCAATGCGCCAAGCAATGCCAAGGGTTTGCTATTTTCTGCGGCGATAGCGATAACTTCTGAAATCGTACGAAACTCATCAATCCCCAAACCAATGACTCGATCACTCATGACCGTTTTGGCAGCAACACCATGAATGTCAAAAAAGTCGTGCCCAGCAAAGTCACCGACGACACCTTGATGCAAACGAGATTGCACCACCTCATCAGGCGTAAACCAACCCAAATCAACCATGTAGCTGTTTTCACTCATATCACCAATACCAATCAAGGCGACATCGGATTTACGTGCCAAATCAAGAGTTTGCTTAACCGTTGCATTTTGCATAAAGGCTAATTTTTGTTCTCGGTTTTCAGCATAAGCGGGAGCATAAAGCGTCTCAGAGGTACCACCGTAGCTTTTCGCGAATTGTCGGCAAATATGGTCGGCGTTAAACATGCCTCCGCGAGGGTGGATGCCGCCAATGCCACAGACAAACTTCACTTCTTTTTGAGGAATGACACCAATATGATGTGCAACCGCCGAGACATTACGTCCTTGCCCAATAGTGACAACGGTGCCGTTTTGTAAAGTACTGGCCATATATTTCGACACAAGCCCCGCGACTTGCAAACGTTGTCGCTCTTCATTAGGTTGGTCCAATGCAACGAGTGCTCGTTTGACACCAAAGCGTTCGATTAATCGTTGTTCAATTTTCGCGCTGAAAACTGGGTGATACTTTACCGTGATTTCAACAATCCCTTCATCACGGGCTTGCTTGAGTAATCGACCGACTTTCGCTCGCGAGATCGCGAATTTTTTTGAAATTTCTTCCTGAGTCGCACCATCTTGATAATACGATACGGAAATCTCGGTCAGTAAATCGGCACTGTCTATAAACTTATCTGTTGTTGTCACTGACGTTATCCATCTAAATGAAGAAAACAACCAAGCAGTATATCTAAACTGTTCATATACTCATGGCAGTCATATTGTCCATTCCTCTATTTTACCCTGCACATTTGCGCGCGCGCAATACAAATGCGCAACTATCATTTGAGTTTTCTGCCATCGTCAATCGTATTCCAAAATCACAAGCAAACGTTTACTCAGATTTCACCTGCCATTCACATCAAAACAATGTTGATTCAGCTCACTTAATTACGCACTCGCTAATTGACATTGGCGCCCAATAGGATAAATATGAACTCATCATTTACTCATCGTTAGAACAAATGCTCAGAACAATTGAACTAACGAACAAAAGTTTTCTTTTAATGGGCTGGAACGGTCTAAATTTAGACAAGTACTCTCCATTAACTCGCTTGCAAATGTATACGCTACTGTTCCCTGTTAGCGTGTACTGAAAATTAGGATGATCAATTATGAGCAATAAATTAGAGCAACTTCGCAAACTAACAACGGTTGTAGCAGACACTGGTGAAATTGAAGCAATCAAAAAATACCAACCAGAAGATGCCACCACTAACCCATCTCTAATTCTTAAAGCGGCTCAAATTGAAGAGTACGCACCACTGATTGACCAAGCGATCGAATACGCAAAAGCACAAAGCAACGATAAAACTCAGCAAGTACAAGACACTTGCGACATGCTTGCGGTTAACATCGGTAAAGAAATCCTAACGACCATCCCAGGTCGCATCTCGACAGAAGTAGATGCCCGTCTTTCTTACGATATGGAAGGCAGCGTAACGAAAGCGCGCCAGCTAGTGAAAATGTACAACGATGCCGGTATCACGAACGACCGCATCTTGATCAAACTCGCTTCAACATGGGAAGGCATTCGCGCAGCTGAGATCCTAGAAAAAGAAGGCATCAACTGTAACCTAACGCTTCTTTTCTCTTTTGCTCAAGCTCGTGCTTGTGCTGAAGCAGGCGTATTCCTAATTTCTCCTTTCGTTGGTCGCATCATGGACTGGTACAAAGCGAAAGAAGGCCGTGATTTCGAACCTTCAGAAGATCCAGGCGTTATCTCTGTTTCAGACATCTACACCTATTACAAAGACCACGGCTACGAAACGGTTGTTATGGGCGCAAGCTTCCGTAACATCGGCGAGATCCTTGAACTTGCAGGCTGTGACCGTCTAACAATCGCACCTCAATTGCTTGCAGACCTAGAAGCAGCGGAAGGCGAAGTAGTCGAAAAACTTATCGATTCTAACGGTACTAAAGAGCGCCCTGCCGCGATGACTCACGCTGAATTCCTATGGGATCACAACCAAGACCCAATGGCGGTTGAGAAACTAGCAGAAGGCATCCGCAACTTCGCTGTTGACCAAGGCAAACTTGAAGAAATGATTGCCGCTAAACTTTAATTGCTTACTGAAAGCGAGTAGCCCAGCTACTCGCTTTTATTATCCACTTTCATAATAATTTCTATTTGAGCTTATTTAATAAGTTCTCTTTAATTCCAAATTTATCGAGAAGTAACCACTATGGATCGTAAACATTTAGCAAATGCAATCCGTGCTCTAAGCATGGACGCCGTTCAACAAGCAAATTCAGGCCACCCTGGCGCACCAATGGGTATGGCTGATATCGCTGAAGTTCTTTGGCGCTCTCACTTAAATCACAACCCAGTGAACCCTGAGTGGGCTGATCGTGACCGTTTTATTCTTTCTAACGGCCACGGTTCAATGCTGATTTACTCTCTACTACACCTAAGTGGTTACGAGCTGTCTATCGACGACCTTAAGAACTTCCGTCAACTGCACTCTAAAACGCCAGGTCACCCTGAATACGGTTACGCACCAGGCATCGAAACGACAACCGGTCCTCTAGGTCAAGGCATCACCAACGCAGTGGGTATGGCGATGGCTGAAAAGTCTTTGGCTGCTCAGTTCAATAAAGAAGGCCATGACATCGTTGACCACCACACTTATGTTTTCATGGGTGATGGTTGTTTGATGGAAGGCATCTCGCACGAAGCTTGTTCTCTTGCGGGTACGCTTGGTCTAGGCAAACTGATTGCATTTTGGGATGACAACGGCATCTCAATTGACGGTCACGTGGAAGGTTGGTTCTCTGACGATACGCCTAAGCGTTTTGAAGCGTACGGCTGGCATGTTATCCCTGCGGTTGATGGTCACGATGCTGACGCAATCAATGCGGCAATTGAAGCGGCAAAAGCGGATCCTCGCCCGACGCTAATCTGTACTAAAACCATCATCGGTTTTGGTTCGCCAAACAAATCAGGCTCTCATGATTGTCACGGCGCACCACTGGGTGCAGAAGAAATCGCCGCGGCGCGTGAATTCCTAGGTTGGGAACACCCAGCATTTGAAATTCCAGCGGATGTTTACTCTGAGTGGGATGCAAAAGCAGCCGGCGCAGATAAAGAAGTGGCTTGGGATGCGAAATTCGCCGCTTACGCAGCCGCTTACCCAGCAGAAGCGGCTGAATTTAAGCGTCGTGTAAACGGTGAACTACCAGCGCAGTGGGAAGAGAAGACTCAGCAAATCATTGCGGATCTACAAGCAAACCCAGCTAACATTGCATCACGTAAAGCGTCTCAAAACGCACTAGAAGCGTTTGGTGCGATGCTACCTGAATTCATGGGTGGCTCAGCTGACCTAGCGCCTTCTAACCTGACCATGTGGTCTGGCTCTAAGTCGTTAACCGCAGAAGACTTCTCTGGTAACTACATCCACTACGGTGTGCGTGAATTCGGCATGACGGCGATCATGAACGGTATCGCTCTGCATGGTGGTTTCGTGCCTTACGGTGCGACTTTCCTTATGTTTATGGAATACGCACGTAACGCGATGCGCATGGCTGCTCTGATGAAGATTCAGAACATCCAAGTGTACACCCATGACTCTATCGGTCTGGGCGAAGATGGCCCGACTCACCAACCGGTTGAGCAAATTGCTTCTCTACGCCTAACACCAAACATGAGCACATGGCGTCCATGTGACCAAGTTGAGTCTGCAGTGGCATGGAAACTGGCGATTGAACGTAAAGATGGCCCATCAGCGCTTATCTTCTCGCGTCAAAACCTAGCGCAACAACCTCGTGATGCAGAGCAAGTGGCGAACATCGCGCGCGGCGGCTACATCCTTAAAGATTGCGCAGGCAAGCCTGAGCTAATCCTTATCGCAACGGGTTCTGAAGTTGAACTAGCGGTGAAAGCGGCAGAAGAACTAACGGCGCAAGGCAAAGCGGTACGTATCGTATCAATGCCAGCAACCGATGCGTTTGATAAGCAAGATGCGGCTTACCGTGAATCAGTATTGCCATCAGATGTGACAGCGCGTATAGCGATTGAAGCCGGCATTGCTGACTTCTGGTACAAGTACGTAGGTTTTGATGGTCGTATCATCGGTATGACTACATTCGGTGAATCAGCACCAGCTGAGCAACTGTTTGAAATGTTCGGCTTCACGGTTGAAAACGTCGTGAATACCGCACAAGAGCTGCTTGACTAACAACAAGTATCACTCATAAAAAAACCGAGCAATTTAGCTCGGTTTTTTTGTCTCTCATCATCTAATTCATCATACTAAGAGCAGAGCGACAGAATCTGAGATCCCTAAAAGGATTGACGGATCAAGCCTGTTCGTCAGGGTAGCCTTGTGGGTTGTGTGACTGCCAACGCCATGTATCTTGCGTCATCTCATCAACCGTGCGTGTCGCCTTCCAACCTAAGTCATGCTCGGCTTTGCTTGAATCCGCCCAACATTCCGCAATATCGCCTGCACGACGCGGGGCAAATTGATACGCAATTGGGTTACCGCTTGCTTTTTCAAATGCTTGAACCATTTCAAGTACGCTATAACCTTTACCTGCGCCTAAATTGTATGTGTGCAACCCGGCTTTCGCACCCACACCATTTAACGCCGCTATATGACCGTCGGCCAAATCCATCACGTGAATGTAATCACGTACACCCGTACCATCGATTGTCGGGTAATCGTTACCAAAAATCGATAGATGTTCACGACGACCTACAGCGACTTGAGCAATAAACGGCATCAAGTTATTTGGGATCCCTTGCGGATCTTCACCCAACTTACCCGACGGATGAGAACCGACTGGATTAAAGTAACGTAATAGCGTGATGCTCCAATCAGGATTAGCATGTTGGAAATCAGTTAAGCATTCTTCAACAATCAACTTACTTCGGCCATAAGGATTCGTCGCGCTAGTCGGAAAATCTTCTTTGATTGGCACCGAGGCAGGATCACCATACACAGTAGCAGACGAGCTAAAAATCAAGCTTGAAACGCCCGCCTCTCGCATTGCATCGACTAAAACAAGCGTACCATGAACGTTGTTATCGTAGTATTCAAGTGGTTTCTCGACTGACTCACCCACCGCTTTTAAACCTGCGAAATGAATGACTGACTGAATGTCATTTGCTTTAAGAACTTTCGTCAAGAAGGCTTTATCACGGATGTCACCTTCAATAAACTGAACATCAACACCCGTGACTTCTTTGATTCGCCCCAACACCGATGGCTTGCTGTTATACAGGTTATCAATAATGATTGGCGTCATGCCTGCCGCTAACATTTGAATACATGTATGGCTACCGATATAACCCATACCACCTGTCACTAATACCTTCATTCCATTCGCCTTGTTGTTGATAACCTCTTAATTATACAACGCTTGTCAATTAAAGCTCAAAGTGAAATTGTGACATCAACAATATTCATTCGCACTCATAGCCAAAATTTTTGCCAACTGATTCAATCGATGGCCCTTTGATTATACTTGGCCGCCAATCACAACAATACTCCACGTTCTTTAACCCGCAAATTTTTTATCATACCGCCAGCATCACAGACCCTAGTTCTCATTTTGGGTTATGGTTTTAAACAGATGGCTTTAATCAGTATTAACATCAATTACAGAAAATCGAAGAAAACAACATTTCGGGGTGACTTTAGTTTGGGTCAAATTTAAATGGGTGATACGAAGGAATAGATCATGAGGAAGCAACAAATCACACTGAATTGTGATATGGGTGAAAGCTACGGCCCATGGAAAATGGGGGATGATGAAAAAATCATGCCTTTGATCGATATGGCGAACATTGCTTGCGGTTTTCATGCCTCTGACCCTAAAACGATGGCTGACACCATACAGCTTGCAATTCAGCACAACGTAAAAATAGGCGCTCATCCTAGCTACCCCGACATCGTGGGATTTGGTCGCCGCTCTCTGGCAATGTCTTCCGATGAAATAACCTACTCTGTCATCTATCAAGTTGGCGCGTTAAAAGCGATGTGCGAAAGCTTTCATTCTGAGCTGAGTTACATTAAGCCTCATGGCGCCTTGTACAACGATATGATAAAAGATTTGACGATTTTTGAAGCCGTGGTTGATGCCGTATCTTGCTTTAACCTACCCTTAATGATGTTAAGCATGCCCAATATCCAAACGCTTTTAGATATCGCCGACCGTTATGAAGTTCCGATCTTATTTGAAGCCTTTGCAGACAGAGCGTATTTAAGCGATGGTTCGCTTGCCCCACGAACGGTGGCTGGAGCGATCCTCGACGACCAAGACGTCATTATTGAGCAAATCAAAAAAATCGTTGCTGGCGGGAATATACGTACGCTAGATGGTCAGAGTTTGACTATTGAAGCCGATACTATTTGCGTTCATGGTGATAATCCACAAGCTCTTAGAATTCTTAGGGCAACGAGAGACGCGCTTGGAGGCCAAAGATGAACAACCTTGTTTCTTTTCATCCGGTATCTGAATGTGCCTTGCTTATCGAGTTCAATTTACCGGATAGCACCGAGCTGTCAGTATTTATCGGCCAGGTAACTCAACAAGTTTACCATCAACTTGAACACTCGGTCATGAATGTAACGCCCTCCTACACCACGATCTTAATTGATTATTTACCTCACCGAATGTCGCAAACTCAACTGATTGCAAAGCTGGACCTAGTCATCGAACAGGTCGATTCTGCCCCAATTAAAACCTTTGCAAACTCGATGATTGAGCTCCCAGTGTATTACCACCCCGAGGTCGCCCCAGACTTGGAGCGATTTCAGGCTATGGGTATCGACATTGATGCCTTTATAGAGTTTCACACCACCGCTATTTACACCGTGCAGGCAACAGGGTTTGCACCGGGCTTTGCCTTTATGGGTGACGTTGTCACTGATATTCAACTCCCTCGCCATGACACGCCAAGGTTAAAAGTACCAAGAGGCAGCGTGGCTATCGCCGAAAATAAAACCGCCGTCTACCCCTGTGAATCACCTGGTGGGTGGAACATCATTGGAAATTGCCCCATAGACCTTTATCACCCCGAAAACTCGCCTATGATTCCTTTCATCATTGGCGGACAAGTGCGCTTTGTCGCGATAAATCGAGAACGTTTCATTCAACTGGGTGGGCAATTTTCTGAGGCCGAATCATGAGAGAGTATGGATTGAAGGTACTAAAACCGGGGGCCCTCAGCCTTATTCAAGATTTGGGGCGATTTGGCCAGGCGCAAATAGGCATCACACAAGGTGGGCCATTAGATGAATATGCCTACAGTTGGGCAAATTACTTGCTTGATAACCCCGTCAATTGTCCCTGCATAGAGATTACATTAGGCCAAGCTGAATTTTTGATTGAGCATGATGGGTTCTTTGCGATTTGTGGCGGAGATTTAAAAGCAACACTTGACGATATTCCGCTGAAAAACTGGAGCACATTTCAAGCTCATTCCGGTCAAACCCTTGCCTTCGCTCTGCCGAAAAACGGTTTGCGCTGCTATCTCGCCGTCAAAGGAGGATTTACCCTTCCCACTCAATTAGGCAGCTGCGCGAGCGTTGAACGAGACCAACTTGGTGGGCTACATTCAGGTCATCCCTTGCAAGAAGATGACATTCTTACCTTTCGCGCCTTCGCCCTGTCGAATCGCTCACTGATCCGTCAACTCAGCTTTCGTTTTCAGCCCGATTACGACCTCCCAATCACATTACGTGTAATTGAAGGTTACCAGAGAGATAAGTTTACGCCGCAGGCAATGGAACAATTCTATCTCCAAGAGTTTACCGTCTCAGCTCATATCAATCGCATGGGATATCGCTTAAGTGGTGCCTCCATTGAAGTACCTGAAATCAAAATGTTGAGTGAAGGCATTGCATTAGGCGCGATTCAAATTCCACCCGATGGGGAGCCGATCGTGCTATTTAACGATCGACAAACACTCGGGGGCTACCCCAAAATCGGCTGTGTTTCTCGTATTGACTTACCGCGGTTGGCTCAAGCGAAGCCGGGACAAAAGGTACGGTTTATGAAAGGGAATCTTGCAGAGTTACAAGCAGATTGGATTCGATGGGCGCATTATTTTGGCTATTAGTCCGTAACGCGCACTGCGATAGAATGATGACCAGTGAATATCGGGCAATTCAACGATTTTATTCATTTGATTGCCCGTCTATCACGTTTAACTGATTCTGTAGATGAGCGGTTTACTTCCCATAAACTTGCGCAAGTTCGATGGGATAGCCTCGCTCAACCGCAAGTTGTTGTGCTTTCTCGACAACCTGTTGCTCGCTTAGCGCACAACTAATTGGATGGATAGCTTCGATTGATCGATTCGCCCCTGCAGCTGTGCCCGCTTCCTCTGCAACGCTCTGAACCAGCTGCCATTGTGACACAATTTTTTTCGCCGCTTCTAACGCTGATGACCCCTTCACGACTTCAATTCTGGCGTAGTTTTTTTCTGAAAACGACACATCCGCAGCGCGAAGCGTGTCATCAGATCCTGGGATCTGCTGCGCACCATACAACGGTGTGCCAAATTCAATCGCGCTCGCATAATCGGGCACGAAACGACTCATGTGCTCAATGGCACGATTGCTGCGCGCTACTCTGACGGATTCACACCAACCTTGTGCAATCTTATCAACCAAACGGGATGGCAATTGAGGTTGAGACGTCAACGAATTCGATGCCACCAAACCGCCATCAAACAAGGTGATGTCCTTAGTCATTCCATGCAGTTGGAAGATCGAGTTACTGTAGGGCGTCAGCTGAGCCATACCATTGGGCGTGCCCCTAGGGCCATGGAAGATAACCTCAGGCCACCACTGCTGATTTTGAGCCCATTGAGTAACGTAGGCCGCTTTGAATTCCACCATTCTTTGGCGAGGCGCATCCGCTAAATCATCCACAATGCCGGTTTCAAACCCACACGCATTGATGACGTAATCATAATCGTGCTGCATCGTGGTATTTGACGGCTGATGGTGCAGCGTTAATTGCCACTGATCATTCACTCGAGTCATGTCGACGAGTTTTGTTGACACCATCACGCGACTGGTCGGCAGTTTTTCTAACGCCAGCATTGCCGATGCCGCAATGCGGAAGACGCTCCACCCAAACTCATTCACCGCCACAACCGGGTACTTAATGCCTTCAAGGTCAGCAAATTGGGCAAATGGGATAAGCCATTGGTCGTAATCTTGAGGGCAATCAACTTGCTCAGCGGATTTGAGCTTTTCAAGATCATCACGTGAATACAGCTTAAAATAATCAAGAGGGTTACCCAGCACTTGATTCGCTTCATCTTTCGCAACGAGTTCCTGATAAACGGTGCGAATTTGCTCTAACCTTGACAGTAACGCCATCGGGTCACCACCATCGCTGTGTGGTACCACAATCAGTGTTGGGCGCTTATTTAATGTGTGAGGATACAAGCGAACAGAATCGATAGACTGCTCTAGCAATTCAATACACTGCTCAACCGAGATTTCTCGGTAAAGATTCCCACCAGCATGAAGATGGCAAATCGGTGGACCACAAACAAGACTGTCATTTTTTTCAATCAGGTCAATGTGAATCCCCTGTTCAGCAAGGTGCAATGCCGTTGTCGCACCGGCGATACCACCGCCAATAACGGCAACTTTTTTCTGGGCTATTTGATCGATATTTAATGTCATTGAGATCGGTAATTCATTCTTTCTGATAATATTTTACTGACTTTATACAGTTATGAAAATCACATTTTTTACAAGGTGTTTATCAGCAAATTTCATTAAAAAAGTAGCAAAAAAAGCTTGACGCATTTTCCATTAATTTGAGGAAATAGCGTTTTGTGAATAATTAAAATCCGCTACACGTGAGTTTTATTGGCTTAGCGCGATTAAAGCAGTTATCAACACCTGAAGTTATCCCTAACTTTATCCACAACTTCTGTGGGTAACTGCTCTAATCTTGACAACCGATGTTAGCTAAACGCCTTATTTATAGGGATTAACAGACGTTTTATCAAGCTGTTCACAACAACACCAAGTGTGCAAAAAGCCAATAGTGGAAGTGCAATCCAAAGTGAGTAATGCAGTTGAATTTCAAGGTCAAAACCCCATTTCATGATGGCTGCAACAATCAATTCAGCCCCTGCCACTGCGATAATACCTGCAACCATCCCCATCACGCCATACTCAGCCCAAATGGTTCTCACGACGCGTTTCTTACTCGCCCCTAAAGTACGGTAGAGTTGAATTTCATTTTGTCGTTGACCAAGGCTCAAGCGCAGAAGCGTGAAAATTAACAATGCGCCCGCGATGACACTGAGTCCTGCCAGTAAGGTAATGGCCCAAACAATTTGACTGACGAGCTCTTGAATTTTGGCGCCCATCACTCGAATATCCATCAAACTCACGGTCGGGTGTTGGCGCGACAAATCATTAAGTAAGGCGTCGTCTTGCTCCTGCACCCTGAAGCTCACAAGGTATGTCGCGGGTATTTGCTCAAGCACATCCGGCGTAAAAATGAAGTAAAAGTTCGGCTTCATATCTCGCCACTCGACATGGCGTATGGAGTCCACACGGGCCGTAACGGGTTGGCTGTTGATCATAAAACCAAGCTGGTCACCCAATTCCAACCCAAGTTCTTTTGCCACTTGGGCTTCTACGGAAACGCCGCCCAACGGTTGCCAATCGCCTTCCAGCAATGTGTTATAACTCGGAATAGCGTCGGAAAATGTGAAGTTAATTTCCCGGCTCAATGCATCACTGTCGATTTCACCGCCAACATATTCTTTTGCGTCAATTTGATTGATCGTCGCAACCCGACCGCGAATAATCGGATACGCATCTGACCGTTCAATACTGTTTTCATCCAAGATATTGAGATAGGCGTCTTTTTCATAAGGCGCGATATTCAGCGCAAATGCATTGGGCGCATCATCTGGTAACGTTCGTTGCCAATCCGATAGCAAATCGGTTCTCACCAGCCACATAACGGCCAGTAACATCAATGATAAGGCTAGCGCACCAAACTGAATGCCAGAACTCAATGACGAGCGATTGATGCGGCTTAATGCCAATTTAAACTCCGCATTGAGAGGCAGCCTAGCCATAACGCGAGTCATTGCCACACTAATCAACGCTAACACCGCGAATAACACCATCATGCCACCGAGGACAAGCCAGACTAAAAGATTGTCTCGAAACATCACCAAGAGTGCCGTAATCGGTACAAGCACTAAGAAGAAGCGCTTGTAATTCCCAACCACTTGCTGCGGTTGCATCGCATTGACCGCGCTTACGTTGATTAAATTACTTAGAGGAATGCCCAGTGCCGGAATCGCAATCAATACACTGGTGGATATCGCAAGTAAAGCAGGGGTAACGCCATAAGGCGGCAAAGGATTTGGCAGTAAATCAGCAAGAGGAAGTCGCAGTAAATACTCCAACCCAATCCCTAGAAGACAACCAAGCACAGACGCTGCCAATAATAAGATCCCGGCCTGAATCAACAACCAACGAATAATCCAACCTTTACTGGCCCCAAGACTCTTTAACATCGCAATGGTCTTCAATCGCGTAGACACATAATGCTGGCAAGTTAATACAAGCGTTGTCGCCGCCATAATTACCACAATAGCGACGGTCAAAGATAAGTATTGCTCTGTACGCTGGAAAACTTCATTCGTTCGACTTTCGCTATTTTGATCACGCCACGAGTCGCTCGGCGTTAACGTCACCGCCTCTTTAATCGATTCAAGTTGTGCGTCACTTCCGGTGAGAAAGTAACTATAGCGAACGCGACTACCCAGTTGTATCGCGCCCGTTTTTTCTAAGTCAGATTGGTGAATGTAAGCCGATGGCATTTGCTGAAACGGATTAAAACTCAAACCAGGCTCTTCAACCACGCGACCGCTGATAATAAAGTCGGCGTCACCCAGCGTTATCGTATCGCCCTCTTCCACCTCAAGTTGATTAAACAATCGTTCATCCAGCCACAATTGATTACCCGCGACACGAGAAACCATCTTGCCCGCCTGTGAGAGCTTGAGCTCACCAAGCAGCGGGTATCGTTCATCGACCGACTTCACCGAGACAAGCTTCATCGCATTATCGCTAAACGCCATCGTGGAAAATCTCACCATACTCGAGTGGTCAAGTTGCAGAGTTTCTGTCGCTTGTATCAGCTCAATCGGGATGGGATTTGACGATCGATAAACACTGTCGGCCGTTAACGCTTCTTTTCCTTGTTTTACGATCACTTGCTCCATACGCTCGGCTAACGCGCTTAACGCAAAAATCGCGGCGATGATCAATGTTAATGCCACAGAAACAGGCCAAAGCTGCCCCTGTCGTATTTCTTTCACACTCCATTGGAACAAATGCTTATTGAGCTGCTTTTTATTCAATGTCGTCATCAGCTCACCTCCAAACGCCCGGCATCAATTCGAAAGATCCGGTCACATTGGGCGGCCAACGCCATATCATGGGTCACCAATACTAATGTCGTCCCATGATGCCGATTCAATTCAAACAACAACTCAACGACTTTTTCGGCGGTATGTTGATCGAGGTTTCCCGTCGGTTCATCGGCAAACAAAATTTGAGGCTCAATCATAAAGGCACGCGCCAAAGCCACACGCTGTTGCTCTCCACCCGAGAGCTGAGCAGGAGAATGATGAGTTCGATGGCCTAAGCCGACTGACTCCAACAACGCAATCGCGCGTTGATTATCTGCCTGTTCCCCTTTAAGTAAGCAGGGTAACGTGACATTTTCAATTGCCGTTAAACTTGGGATCAAAAGAAAGCTCTGAAAAACAAAGCCAACTGACTCACTACGAATCGCGGCACGCTCTTCATCATCCAGTGTTGACAGAGGTTTACCAAGCACTTCTACTTCACCATGCGTTGGGGTATCTAGCCCCGCGAGCAACGTCATTAAGGTCGACTTACCCGCGCCTGACGTGCCAACAATGGCCACACTTTCCCCCGCTTTGATCTCTAAGTTAATATCCTCAAGGATTGTCAATTGTTCTTGATTGGTAGACACTGTCTTACCCAGAGAGATGGCTTTAATTACGGATGTTTGCATGATACGACTTCTTTCCTTGTTACTCGCGATAATGGCGATCACCCCAGCAGGGGCGACAACGCTACTCGTTCTTGGAGACAGCTTAAGCGCAGGCTATCAGATGCCTATTGAAAAAGCTTGGCCTAGTTTATTACCAAATGTGATGAAGCAAAATGACCAACCCCTCACTATTGTCAATGGCAGTGTTTCCGGCGATACCACCGGCAATGGTTTAGCCCGTTTGCCAGAGCTACTCAGCCAACACCAACCAACGTATGTATTGATTGAACTCGGCGCCAATGATGGTTTGCGCGGTTTTCCCCCGGCATTAGTCGCGAGTAACCTCACAACGATGATTGACACCATCAAAGCAGCGCAAGCAACACCCATTTTGATGCAAATCCATGTACTGCCTAATTATGGAAAACGTTACACACAAGCCTTTTCAGACGTATACCCAAAGGTGGCCTCAGAGCATAACGTGCCGCTAGTGCCTTTCTTCCTCGAATCAATCCTGCGCGACAACCCACAATGGATAATGAACGATGGACTTCATCCAAAAGAGGAAGCGCAACCTTGGATCGCAGAATTTGTTTCTGAACAGTTAATAAATCATCTCTAATTGCCATAGCTCAAGAAAATCGCCCCCTCTTTGCGCTAGATTGATAGCTTAAGCTGTTGGTTTTGGAGAACAACATGATAATTAAGCCAGAAATAACCGGAGTTGTGGCGCGCAGTGCTCATCCACTAGGCTGTGAACAAGCGATTATTAAACAAATTGAATACGTTAAAAACGCAATTCCGATCAAAAATGGCCCGAAACGTGTACTCATTATCGGTGCATCCTCTGGTTTTGGGCTCGCAGCTCGAATCGCACTCACCTTTGGTGGGGCAAAAGCCGATACTATCGGTATTTCATTCGAGCGAGCTCAAAACGAAAAAAATGTCGGCAGTGCTGGGTTTTACAACAACCTCTATTTTCAAAAACACGCTCAATCTGAGGGCCGAATAGCCGTCAACATCGATGGCGACGCCTTCTCCTCCCGGATCAAAGCTGAAGCGATTGAAGCCATTGAAACCTACTTTGAAGGTGAAGTGGATTTAATCATCTACAGTGTGGCAAGCGGCGTTCGTCCGAAGCCCGACACGGGTGAAATGTGGCGTTCTGCCATTAAACCGATCGATCAATCCGTATTTGGCGCGTCTATATCCCTAGAAGATGACCAGTGGCAGGAAACAACGCTACCACCAGCAAGCGATGCAGAAATCGAAGGCACTCTCAAAGTCATGGGTGGCGAAGATTGGGAATTATGGGTTGATGCGCTTATTAACTCAGAATCCATTGGTGAAGGGTGTAAGACCATTGCGTTTTCTTACATGGGTTCGGATATTACCCACCCTATCTATCTTGATGGCACTCTGGGTCGCGCAAAAATCGACCTACACCAAACCAGTCATTCGCTTAATTTGAAATTAGCCAACTTTAACGGTGGCGCTTACGCGACGGTTTGTAAGGCGCTCGTGACGAAAGCCAGTGTCTTTATTCCGGGCCTGAGTCCCTATTTAATCGCGTTATACAAAGTCATGAAAGCCAATGGCACTCATGAAGGCTGTATAGAGCAAATGCAACGCCTATTCACCACTAAACTTTATGGCGGTGGCACTGATCATGGCGATAAAGACAATCTCACCAAAGTCCCTGTTGATGGTGAAAGATTGATCCGAATCGATGACCTTGAGCTAGACGCCGCCACTCAGCAGCAAGTCCACACCCTGGTTAAAACAATGAATCGTGATAACTTTCAGGATATTGGCGATTATTGTGGATTTAAAAATGCCTTTTTACAGCTCAATGGCTTTGGTTTTGAGGAAGTTGACTACCATGCACCCGTTGATCTTGAACAAATCGTCACTCCAGTGATTGTGCCTTAAGCCTCCCCCGTTCGTTTGTCCCATAAATGAGACTAACACCAATACCGCATGACCCCTTGTATAATTCAGGGGGTTTCCTTGTTAAAGTAGCCCGCAGATTACAAAAAACGTTTTATACCCAAACAACTGAAGATGCAGGGAGGCGATAAGCGAACAAAGCCGATGATCCAAAGCCTATGAACCAAAGCCGATGAACCAAAGCCGATGAGCATAGATACGCTATGTGATGAAGCTTGAGAGTGCCACTCAACACCCCTACAACTTCAAGTAGGACGGGTATACGTCTACTATTAGAATATAAGCAAGGAGCTTACTCTTTTGGCTATGCCATAAAGGACTACTTCAATATGTCAAAAATCAATACTGATAAACTTGTTATCCCTGGGGAGATGACGAACAATTGGCAAAATATTGTCAATCTACTCGCCGAGATTATTTCGGTACCCGCAGCTTTGATCATGCGAGTGCATGCCGACACCATTGAAGTTGTATCAAGCAATAGCAATCGCTCGCACCCGTATAAACTTGGCGATTGCGAAGCATTAGGCCAAGGTCTGTATTGTGAGCACGTCATCGAGCATCAGGAACCATTATGCGTAAGCAACGCATTAAACAATGAGCGTTGGAACGAAAATCCCGATATCAAACTAGGGATGATTTCGTATTGTGGCTTTCCTATTAATTGGCCAAATGGCCAGCCCTTTGGCACCATCTGTCTATTGGACACTGAAGAAAATCAATTCAACAATATCTATAAAAACTTACTCCAACGTTTCAGTGAATCGATCCAAGCTCAGCTCGCTACTTTGTACCAAAATCAAAAACTTGCTCAACTGAATATCGAATTAAAATCACGTGTCAGTACCCGCACAAGAGATCTCGTTGATTTGAACTATTCGCTTAATATGGAGATTGACAAACGCAGAGCTGCCGAACAAAAAATCATTTACCATCAGCGCCATGACTTAGGCACTGGCTTTCTCAATCGCAATTCACTTGAATTTGAAGCGAACCAGATGATTAAAGATTATCAAGATAGCCCCGAGGTCAAGGCCGCCGCCATCCACATCGGCTTTACCAATGGTAAATTGCTTCAGTCGAAGCATGGATACGATCTGTGGGAGAGCATCTTGGTTCAATTTCGTGAGCGCCTTGGCAGCTTGAATCAATTTCACATCAAAACCGCTCGACCAACGTCAACCGAACTCGTCATGCTACTTCAATCTAGCCGATTGTTAGAAGACATCCACGATCTCTGTCAGCAACTCATCGCCGTTAGTCATTCTGAATTTGAGGTAGAAGGTGAAAATCATCACCTACACAGTTATATTGGCATAAGCACCACCGATGAGGCGGGTTCAGGGCACTTACTGTTAAAGTACGCCGCGGAAGCCATGCAATCTTGTACAGGTTCGGGGCATAAATACAGCTTCCACTCTCAAGACATTTCAGCGTTGCAAACCAATCGAAATCAACTTGAAAGCTATTTACTGCAAGCTGTCCGTAATGAAGACTTACTACTGTACTTTCAACCCAAAGTGTCGCCAATTAACCATAAATGGACTGGCGCTGAGGCATTACTTCGCTGGCGTCACCCTATTCTGGGCGACATCTCCAATGAAACATTGATTCACATGGCCGAGCAGAATGGCCTGATCTTTGAAGTGGGTACCTTTGTTTTGCGCTCCGCCATTCAAAAAGCAGCGGAATGGGCCGCTCATGTCACAGACTTCAAAATCGCCGTTAACATCTCGGCTGTTCAACTTAAAAATCCACATTTTGCTGAGCAAATTGAAGAGCTATTGACCGCGTATCAATTGCCCGCCGAATACCTAGAACTTGAAGTGACAGAAAGCAGCTTAATTGCTGACGAAGCCGTGGCCAAAAACACGCTGACCGCGCTACATAAAAAAGGCGTCACTTTGTCGCTTGACGATTTCGGGACTGGCTACTCTTCTTTCAATTACCTAAAAAAATTCCCGTTTGACGCAATAAAAGTGGATAAAAGCTTTATCCACCAACTCGACCATTGCGACCAAGATAAAGAGATCGTCCGCTCCATCATTAGTGTGGCGAAAAAAATGAATCTTGCGATCACCGTTGAAGGGATTGAAACTGAATTACACGAAGCATTTATCATCGCGGAAGAGTGTGAATATGGCCAAGGATTCTTCTATGGCAAACCTATGCCTTGTGATGAATTTGAAGTGCATCTACTCAACCAAAATGACGTCCAACCCTGCTAGATAAAGCGATATACTTTAAATTGGCAGCAGAACTTAGCCGAAAAGACGTTAAAAGGGCGAGATGTACCGCTTAAGCTTTACACTCAGGCGAGCGATTCCTATAATCCTCGCCTTCAACACCATCCTAAATGTGAGTTCTTTATGGATCAGCTAATCGCGACCCTAAAAAAAATCGAAAAACAGAACTACCGCGCGTATCAACAAATCAAAGGTCAATATGACTTAACCGATTTCACCCTATTTGTTGACCATGTCCAAGCTGACCCATTTGCATCTGCTTCACGTTTACGCGCTTTTCGCGCTTGGTCGTTAACAGGTTTAGAGTGGCTAAAAGAAAAATCACCCGCTTACCAAGTTGCAGCGCGTGATTTTATTGCTCGCACCTTTGCAGAATTTGCAAAACAAGAATCTCATGTCAGTATTGCCCTTCATGGCCAAACCGTCTTAGATTCAACTAATGTCGTTTTTACTGAAGAAGGCATCGAATTACGTTTTCGTGTCAATCTGCCAGCCGAAGGCCGATCCGTTTTAGGTAAAAAGTCGATCAACATCCTGACTTTCCATTTACCTAAGTTTATCCGCCGCGCAACCATCGCTCGTGAGATCGACATTGCCGCGCTTGAACACCATTGCCAGATTATTGAAGATCAAGAAGCAATGCGTGCACAACTTGAGCAACATAACCTTATTGCCTTTATCGGTAATGGATCAGTTTTGCCTCGTCTTGCTGGCAACTGTGATTTACCGATGAAAAACGCAGTTGAATTCATCGCACCTGAATCATTACAAGTGACGTTGGACACACCAAATAGTGGCCCTATTCAAGGCCTTGGTATTCCGAAAGGCATCACACTCATTGTAGGCGGCGGTTTCCACGGTAAATCGACGCTACTAACCGCGATTGAACGCTCGATTTACAACCACATCCCTGGTGATGGTCGTGAACGAATCGTAACCCAATTGGAAGCCATGAAAATTCGCGCAGAAGATGGTCGCTGTGTTCACAACTTAAACCTGTCGAACTACATCAATCACCTGCCTATGGGCAAAGATACCGCTGACTTTTCAACTCAAGATGCGTCGGGTTCAACATCGCAAGCCGCTTGGTTACAAGAATCTATTGAAGCAGGTGCGCGCGGTTTGTTGATCGATGAAGATACGTCAGCGACCAACTTTATGATTCGTGACGAACGCATGCAGGCTTTGGTGAGCAAAGGTGATGAACCGATTACTCCGCTTGTCGATCGTATTGGCCAACTATGTTCAGAGCTCGACATTTCAACCATCGTGGTTATGGGTGGCTCAGGTGACTATTTAGACGTTGCGAACACCGTGATTCAAATGCACGACTACCAAGCGGTCGATGTGACAGAAAAAGCGCAAAGTGTTATTGCTCAACACCCAACACAGCGTCATAACGAGTGCGAAAGCCCTCTTGAAACTTTCCGCCCTCGCGCGCTAAACGGCGCTGCACTGCAAAATATTTTGCTGGATGGTAAGTTTAGAGTGTCAGCAAAAGGCACCGAGTCACTGCGTTTTGGTAAGGAATTTGCTGACATTTCAGCGCTAGAGCAACTGCAATCAAGTTCTGAAGTGAATGCTATCGGTTGGCTGTGGTTCCAATTGGCGCAAATGCCAGGATGGACAAGCAATCCTTCAAAAGAAATTGCACAAATGATTGCTGGCGAATGGCACAACACCATGCCAAAACAAGGCGATCTTGCCAAGCCACGTGTTTTAGACGTGATGGCAGCCTTGAACCGACTGCGCAAGACGCAATTCAAATCGGTAAAATAAACATCACAGCGATACTATTGCCTCATTGTTGATATGGGGCAATGACGATAATAAGCGCCTTAACCGGCGCTTTTTTATTGTCGCTATAACGTTCAACGTTAACTCACTTGTTCGGTCAACACCTCGCGAGAAACAGGAGGATGCCCGCATTGTCCACATAAAGATAAAGTTACAACGTAACCCAGGCTAATTCGGCAACTACAGCAACTACAGCAACTACAGCATTAATATTGCCGCCATGATTCCCCGCCATATTTCATTTTTATTGTGTCGAACATTATTTCAATGCTAACGAAGCACCGGTCATATTTCCTGAATCATAGGTCATCATACCGACGGAGTCTCAAACCGAACCATCCTTAAATAAGAATTAATTGAACAGTGTTTTATTATTCGCTATGCTATACCTATTGAGCAAAGATAAGGACAGATAGATGAATTTACGCACTAACCACCACGTACTTAAAGTTTTAACCCTCTTATATCTGGTCGTGTTCACTTTTAGTGCCATCAACCCGTTATCTCGCGCCGTTTGGGTGGCGGAGATTATCCCTGTTGTCGCGGTGCTTGGTCTCATTTGGTGGGTATCTCGTGAGTTTGTTTTTTCTAAAACAGCCTATGTCCTCATGTTTGTCTGGATTGTATTGCACACCATCGGGTCAAAATACACATTTTCAGAAGTCCCCTTCGATTGGTTCAATCAATTAATTGGCTCTGAAGAACGCAATCATTTTGATCGCGTTGCCCATTACTCTATTGGCTTTTTTGCCTACCCAATCGCTGAATATTTAACCCGCAATCAATTAATGAAGCCCAAATTGGCGTGCATATTCTCCCTGTTCGCTATCATGTCTCTAGCAGCAGGCTATGAAATTATTGAATGGTGGTATGCGGCACTCGCTGGTGGCGAAGAAGGTATTGCATTCTTAGGTTCACAAGGTGACGTATGGGATGCACAAAAAGACATGTTGATGGACACATTAGGCGCAACATCAGCCATCATTTTAATGGGCCTGCAAGGGCGACTTTCAGCGCCAACGCCAAAATAACACGTCATTAGAGAATACAGCCCTCACCGACTCATCGTTTGTAAGGGCTGACGCAATGCAAAAGAAAAGAATCTCACACAGAATGGGGCTTACATTCCAAACTCTCAAGAATTGTCTTCGGAAGAACTCAAAGTAGTGTTTTACTGGCAATAAGCTTTGACATTATAAAATAATCAAAGCGTTTTTCATGAAGTCCATCGCAAAGTAAACGACTATCACAGAGCACTGACGTTTACCCACCGACGTTGAACTAAAATAACATTGTTAACAAATACAAAACTATTTAGCCTTAAGGCTAAAACCATAATAAATATTATTACGCTTTATATTTAGACTATTTTATTCGCCTGCTTTGGAGAGAAAATGAAGAAAAACAATACCCCTGCGCTTGATTACCCATCCTGCCCTCTATGTGGTAGCGATGAATACCTTCTCTCTGGTTCTGGTTCGATGCTTTGCTCAGAGTGCGGATCTTTCTTTGAAAATATCAATCTAATCATGACAAGTGGAACGCTGAATATAAAATCTGCACAGCCGATTTACAGCGGACACAGTGTGCTCATGCACTAATTCTTTCATTCCCGAATAAAACGCCTTAATCAGGCGTTTTATTTCGTTCATCGTCTTTATACGTAAGCATCTAGCTCATTTAGAGTATGGATGGTGGCATACGTTCCAGGATAAGAACGGTAGTTTATTCCTTCCAACTGAATGGTTTTCATCCCCGCCCTTAGGCCCGCTTCTAAGCCTTTAGGGGTATCATCTACATACACGCAATCATCAACCTGATAACCCATATTCATGGCGCTGTATAAAATCAAGTCCGGCTCAGGCTTCCAACTGTTGGTATCAAACGCTGAAAACATTTTACCTTTAAAGTAAGGCTCTAATCCCGTTAACTCTAGCGCATGTTCAATTTTATCTTTTGGACCGTTAGAGACCACGCAATAGCTGATACCACGATCATCGAGCAGTTCGAGCGTTTCTTTCACCCCTTTCATTGGCTTTAATTCTTTTTCAAATAAAGTTTTGAGGGTTTCTCGGTACAAGGGCTCTAATGTATCCAACGACACATTTAACCCTAGCCGATGCTGAGTATCATTTAAAATATCGGCAAGCTTTCCACCAACAAAATGCGCTTTCGCCTCTTCTACAGACAAATGTGCGCCAAATTGGCTAAAAACAGCGGCGAGCGCGCGGCAACATAGAATTTCGCTATCAACGAGCGTTCCTTCACAATCGAAGATGACACATAAGGTTTGATTCATAATGAACCACCTCTATTTGTTATTTTTCGTCTCTAAAATAGTATGTGTATTCTCGATTCGTAACAGGTTTGAGTTAACAAAATAGCAAGTTGGAAGCTAACGATGATGAAAAACACTGCCCACGTCACTCTACGGGTTTCGAGCGCGAATCAATCTCTACGTTTTATCCGGCGAATCATCACGAATATCAATGAAGAGATCTAAGTTATCGAGCAACAACTGAGTAAGATGGGGGTCAAATTGTGCGCCTTTTTCATTTTGAAAATGCTCAACAACCTGCGCAAGTGGCCATGCTTGCTTATAGCATCGCTCACTGAGTAACGCATCAAACACATCCGCAATAGCCGTAATGCGCGAAAAAATGTGGATTTCTTCGCCCGCCAAGCCATTAGGGTAGCCTTGACCGTCCCAGCGTTCATGATGCTCATGAGCGACAGTGGCGGCTAAATGGAAAATCTCCCCACGGCTGGCATTCAATAAATGGTAGCCATATGAAGTGTGCGTTTGCATGATTGCCCACTCCTGCTCGTCCAATTTACCCGGCTTATCGAGGATCGCTTCAGGAATCGCGATCTTTCCAACGTCATGCATTGGGCTAACAATTTCTATCAGTTCAATTTCTCTATGCGTCAGTCCCACTATTTTAGCAAGTGAAGAAGACAATTGAGCGACACGTTTGACGTGGTTGCCTGTTTCGCCAGATCGGGTTTCAATCGCTTCACCTAACATAACGATCATATCTTTTTGAGTTTTTAGGGTCTTTTTCTGTAACCGCACTATTTTTTTATTCTTTTTGTTAAGTTCACGCTTCTGCTTAATGGAAATTGCCTGGGTAATAATGATGGTCGACATCGTTAAAAATATCGCGGCAACAATAAGTAAGAGTCGCCAATTTTTTTCAATAAAACTCTCTGGCTTATTAAGCAGTAGCGCGTTATTTGGTAAGTAATTTGCGTCAAAACCGTGTCGCTGAAAGGCATGGTAATCAAAGACGGGCCTAGCGGAACTTCCTTCTTCAAGCGGAGGATAAGAGCCAATTTCAATAAATTCGTTAAGTGCATAAACCATCTGCTTGCCCAACGATTTTGAACGGTTTACATAGCCCCCAACCACACCATTTTTTATATAAAACTCCCAAAAAACAAAAACGGGAGCGACACTATTAGACGCGATCTCGTGGGCGATATACTGATAACGGTGATAAACTCCCTGTGAGACGGCGGTATTATAATGCGTTAAGATCACCGCGTCGTTTGGGCTAATCTCTCGTAGCTGCCGTCCAACATCAGCCAAAGGTAAATCTCGAATTTCAACAATCGTCGCTTGAGGATATTGGCTCAAAAACGCGATCGTTTTTTCTCGGATGAGCTCAGATGTTTTACTTTTATCAGCAATATAATACAAGCGTTCTAAATTTGGACGAAAACGTCGGATAAGCTCAAACGTTTTTTCGACTTCGTCTTGTTCATAAAATATGCGTGCTTGATGAGTCACCCCCTCAAGCGAGGCTTTAGGGTTGTTAATGCCAGCGGCAATGATGGGTAACCCAGCGAATCGATTTCCAGGCCAGCGATTTATCAGCTCTAAAGCATTATCGTCCGTAACCAAGACGGCATCGAAAGAATAGTCTTTATATTTGGAATCAAAATAATAGGTAAATTCATCTAGATAAGCTTTATGGAAAATGCGTTTTGTATCCAAAAACTCTAGCGACATTCTTACTTTGCTATTGGAGTTCGCAAGCGCCTCTTCAATACCTTTTTGAAAATCAGCCGTCCATTGATAGGAGGAAGAATAGGAATGCAGTACCAATACGTTTTTACTCTGCCATTGATTGGCAAACGCCATGGATGAAAAAACCGTTACCAAAACAACGAAAACCATTCGATACATCAAGGTCACTGCATTCTAACTATTAAAATCACGAATAGAGCTAACATAACACAATGAAGGGTTATCCCCTTACGCAAGCATTACATTTCAAGATATACATCACTATTAGCGATCATATCTGCTTTCTTTTGTAGCAATGCCTTTGCAAAACTTGCCTTGATCTCACTCGCATTATCTCGCGTAGCAATATCAGAGAACAACACTTGGTCATTGTCGCGAGTGACAATCGCCGTAGCAACCGCTTCACCGTCTTCAAAACCTAAATACAATTCACAAGGTTCTTCATAAATGATCTGGGTTAGGAATTCGACCATCAGCTGTTGTTCCGCTTCTGATTCCCACAGTTTAGAGTAAAGCACCGAAAACATTACGGTTAAGCGATGAAAATCAACCAAAAAGACATCGTCACTTGAGAATCGGTCTTGAGCGGTATTCAACTCTTCGCTCGTAATACGTTGGTATTGCTTTCCGGCAATTTTTTCCTGATACAGTTTTCGTCCAGCTAAACTTTCTTTTGTTGGAAATTCAACATCGACATGATTGTAAAGCCAGTTATTTTTTATATCTGCGATTGCAAGGGTTTCAATTGTCATTATTTATCAGCCACACCATAGATTCAATGCTGAGCTTAATCAGCGTACCGCATGAATACAAGCAGTAACGTCATTCTAACTCATAAAAGTTTGTCAAACTTCATCACGGAGTCGTTTCAATATATGGTAAACTTTGTAAAAACCAATACACGGATTTTAATATGTATAAAAATATTGCTCTTGTTTTACTTGCTGGTTCTGCCCTAACAGGCTGCGACAGTGGCGAAGTGGGCGACGTCAGCCTAGGTCTTTTTACCATGAAGGACATTAAACTGAATCACCTACAAGATCCTACCGTGACAGGGGTAACTTGCCACATCGCTTCAATCGAAGCAGATTTTAGCCTCGCCGACCCAAGTGACAGCTCTATTTCATGTCGCCAAACAGGTGAAATCACGCCTGAAATGATTGCTCAAATCGACAAATCAAATGATGGCGAAGTCGTATTTAAAAAATCCAAAAGTATTTTTTTCAAATCAATGAAAGTACGCCGCATTTTTGACCCAGAAAACCAAACGTTGATGTACTTATCATATTCAACCAAAGAAACCTCGGGCAGTTTCAAGCACAGTCTTTCAACCGTACCATTGTGGGGCACGAAAGCCTACGGCGCGTACGCTGGCGAAAAATAGTTCAAAAAAGTGCCAAACGACGCTGCTTGGCACTTTAATGTCACCATAATGAAAGAATTTTTTCATTAATGTGATATAATACAGAAAATTTCCTACTCCCTTTTAATGATGAAGTTTCCTGGCCAGCGTAAATCTCAGCACTACTTTCCGACTCATGCTCGTGATCCATTGATCAATCAGGCGCAGCAACCATCAAAACTCTACCGACCAATTATTGTTGGCGTAGGGCAAACTATCGTGGATATCGAAGCTCGTGTTGACGACGAATTTTTGTCTAAATACAACCTGAGCAAAGGACACTCTTTGGTTCTTGAAGAGAGCCAAGCTGACGCGCTGTATGCCGAGTTGGTTGAGCAAGGTCTGATTTCACACCAATACCCTGGCGATACCATTGGCAATACTCTGCACAACTATTCTGTTCTTGCAGACAGCAAATCGGTATTACTTGGGGTAATGTCACGCAACATCGAAGTGGGCTCATTCGCTTATCGCTATCTATGCCGAACGTCTGCACGAATGAACCTCAATCACTTACAAACGGTTGAAGGTCCTATTGGTCGTTGCTACACCCTTATTACGCAAGATGGTGAACGTACGTTCGCGATTAACGAAGGCCATATGAACCAGCTTCTGCCTGAAAGCATCCCTGATGATGTTTTTGATAAAGCATCGGCTCTCGTGGTTTCTTCTTATCTAATGCGTGGTAAGCCTGAAGACCCAATGCCTAAAGCGGTAGCGCGTGCGGTTGAAATTGCTAAATCGAAGAACGTTCCTGTTGTGCTGACACTAGGTACAAAATGGGTTATCGAAGGCAACGCAGAGTGGTGGCAAGAATACCTAAAAGAAAACGTCAACGTTGTCGCAATGAATGAAGAAGAAGGCCAAGCCCTAACTGGCTTTAGCGATCCTCTTCAAGCTGCAGACCGCGCGTTGGAGTGGGTAGATCTTGTATTATGCACTGCGGGTCCTAATGGACTTTACATGGCTGGTTTTAGTGATGAAAGTGTTGCTCGTGAAACGGAACATTCTGTTGTAGATAGCACCATTGCCGAATACAACCGCTTTGAATTTAGCCGTGCGATGCGTAAGCAAGATTGCGAAACACCAACCAAAGTGTACTCTCATATTGGCCCTTATCTTGGCGGTCCAATGGAGATCAAGAACACCAATGGCGCTGGTGATGCTGCGTTGTCTGCATTGCTGCATGATATGGCAGCAAACAGCTTCCATGAAGTGACAGTTCCAAACTCAGCAAAACATACACAGAAATACCTGACGTATTCATCTTTATCTCAAATTTGTAAATACGCAAACCGAGTGAGCTACGAAGTACTCACTCAGCACTCTCCTCGCCTATCTCGTGCACTACCAGAACGCGAAGACAGTCTAGAAGAAGCCTATTGGGATCGTTAAATTCCCACTCTTTATTCTAGAGTTACTGTCTTAAAAACGCCGCGATTTTCGCGGCGTTTTTGTAGGTGGATATATCATACCAATCACGATAAAAACGCTGACCACTTATCTATGGTGGTGCGTGTTTCGGTGATTGGCATGATCAAACCTTTTACTTTTCTGAATATGGGTAAAAGACTAACTCCCCTTCCTCTACCATGTAGCAATCCATTTGTGCTGAATGCGCGGCCTTTTTTCCAAGCTCTGTATCTTCAAACACAACACACTGACTTGGCTCAACCTGCATCGCATGCGCCGCTTTGATGAAAGTATCAGGGTGTGGCTTATGCGCCTCTACATCATCGGATGAGACCAATACGTCAATTTGTGGCCATAAACCTGATTGCTTGAGTAGGCGATCAGCAAGTTCATGTCGACTACCCGTGCCAATAGCCATCGGTTTTTTACCTGAAAAATGCTGAAGTACTTGGTTGGTACACTCAATAATAGCGACATCATTCGACATTTGATCAAACGTTGCCATCTTAAATTGGCTCAGCTCTCGTGCATCTAAATCAAGATCAAATTGGCGATTCAGCTCCCCTACGATTTTGTAGCTCGGCATGCCACCTAAAGCATTCATCCAATGGCGAGTAAATGGGAAACCGTATTTTTGCGCTGTTAATTCCCATGCATCAAGATGTATTGGCATACTATCCAGTAGGGTTCCATCCATATCAAAAATAAACCCTTGATAGTGCTCAAACTTTACAAACATAAGACTCACTTAAATTTAATAGATACACGTTGTAGGTTAACGGATGAAACATCAAACAACACGATTTTTCATCCCACTTATTCCGTTTACTTAACTAACTTGGAAATACATTTACGTCAAAAAAGATGAGCGACGTTATCAGCAATTTTAATCGACAAAAATGATCATAGACTTAGGTTAATCAGTAACGTTTCGCACACGACGCGAAAGAGTCGTCGTGCAGTAAATAAATGTCGCACGATTATCTGAAATCGGGAGCTAATAAGATTAAGACAAGTTTTTACATGATGCACGAGAGATGAGCGTGCACGGAACCACAATGCGTTGCAACTGCGTGTGCTGCGCTTGAATTGCTTCTAAAGCAAGCTTACCGCTTTCATACCCTATCTGATACGCATCTTGCTTAATTACCGACACTGGTACTTTAAACAATTCCACCATTGGGATTTCGTCAAAACCCAGAAGCGACACGTCTTCAGGAATAACGACATTCTCGGCATTAAATAACTTTAGTAAATCCGTTGTAATAGCAAGGTGCTGACTAAAAAATGCAGTTGGCCCTTTATCATCGGCGATTAACGTTAGTGGATTTTTTGCGAACCCCTCCTCTCGACTCCAATGGAGCACGCTTTGCGTCTCAACTTGAATGCCATATTTATTGAGCGCGCCCAGATACCCTTGGTAACGAGCTTGGCGAGAGTAACTTTGACTAAATTCTTGAGCAACAAAACAAATTCTTTGGTGACCTAAATTAATTAAATGCTCGGTCGCCTGGAAAGCGGCTTCTTTATAGTCTGACACCACAATATGCCCTGGGCAATCCTCGTATTCGAGCTGGAACTGAATCACCGGCATTCCATTCGCCATAAACTCGTTGATTAAATTCGAGTTTAAACCCGATGAGGTAATGATAATGCCATCAACACACATTTGTTGCAGAGCTAACAGCGCACGCTGCTCGACGTTCGCGTCAAAATCACTGTTGTAGATCAAGACGTTATAATTATTCTGCTTACAATAATCATCGATCCCTCGTATCACATGGCTGGTGTTGTAACCCGCAATATCGCGCACAACGACCCCCACCGTTTTGGTCTTTTCTGACTTAAGACTACGCGCAATCGCGTTAGGTACGTAGTTAAGTTCTTTAATCGCGTCTTGTATCTTCTGCTTGGTACTGAGCGACATATGCCCATAGCGTCCATTCAAATACTGAGAAACCGTACTTTTTGAAACACTGGCATGATTGGCAACATCAATGATTCGAATTTTTTTCATATGGTTTTATTTAAACTGTTAACAACGTCAAATTTAGTCCGTTGACATTCTAATCTCGACACTCGATTATTGCAAGTACACCGATTTACCAAACCGATTTACCAAATCGGTTTACTTGTAAAAATGAGAGATTTAGAATGAAAATTACTGACGTTAAAGTTTTTGTGACTAACCCTGGCCGAAACTTCGTTACGGTTAAAGTTATAACAGAAGATGGTACCTATGGATTGGGTGATGCCACACTCAATGGCCGTGAAATGGCGGTTCACACCTACATCGAAGAGCACGTTAAGCCGTGCTTGATTGGGCGAGATGCGCATTGTATTGAAGACATTTGGCAATATTTATATATGGGTGTGTACTGGCGTCGCGGCCCAATAACAATGGCTGCAATTGCCGCGATTGACATGGCGCTTTGGGACATCAAAGGCAAAGTGGCAGGCTTACCTGTTTATCAACTGCTTGGTGGCAAATGTCGTCAAGGCGTTCGGTTATATGCGCACGCGAATGGCGAAACCATTGAAGATACGCTTGATAAAGCGGCGCAATGCATTGAACAAGGTTTCGACGCAATCAGGCTACAAGCGGCCATCCCTGGGCTGAAAGAAACCTATGGCGTACTAGGCGATAAAAAGGATTACTTTGAACTGCAAGGCAATCGACCATTACCGCCTGAGCAGGAGTGGTCAACAAAAAAATATTTCAAACTGGTGCCTGAACTGTTTGCCCAAGCAAAAGCACGCTTTGGTGACGACGTTGAGTTTCTCCACGATACCCACAGTCGCTTAACACCAATTGAATCAGCCAAACTCGGTAAATTACTTGAACCGTATGATCTGTTGTTTTTAGAAGATGCCTCCATCGCAGAAAATCAAGAAAACTATAAATTGATCCGACACCACACCACCACGCCATTAGCCTTAGGTGAAACTTACAACACGATTTGGGATTGCAAAGATCTTATTCAAAACCAATGGATTGACTACATTCGTACCGCCGCAACACACGCGGGTGGTATTACCGGTATGAAGAAAATTGCTGACTTTGCTGCGATATACAACATTCGTACCGCGCCACATGGCGCCCCAGACCTATCCCCGATTTGCTTCGCTGCACACATGCATTTGAATATCTCCACCCACAACTTTGGTATTCAAGAATTCGTTGGGTTTGGCAACGAAATTAGCCAAACCATTTTCAAGCACGACATGAGATTGGAAAACGGCATGATTATCGTCAGTGACGCCCCAGGTCTTGGCATTGAATTTGACGAAGTTCAAGCCGAAAAATACACCTACAAACGCTCATACTTGCCTGTCAGCCGTTTAGAAGACGGCACATTGTGGCACTGGTAATACAAATCAAAGGTAATCGCTTAGGCGTCAACTCTCGCACCTAAAGGGCTTTTACCGTTTAACACAGCATTTAGCTTAATTTGGAGTGGAAAATGAAAAAGAAAGTACTGGTCTATGGAACAGGCTTTGCTGGCCAAGGACATGTGCAAGCATTTCGCGACGCAGGCGCTGAAGTCGTTGGAATTGTTGGTCGCACCCAAGAGGTCGTGGCCGATGTCGCGCAGCAGCTCGACATTCCCTACTTTAGCACTGATTGGCAATTGGCATTGGAAATGTGCAAGCCAGATATCGTCTCGATTGCCACCCCCGGAGGTGCGCATGCCCAAGCGATCAAACAAGCCATTCATTTCGGTTGTCATGTATTTTGCGATAAACCGCTAACCGAGAGCGGTGAAACGGCATTGGAGCTTTATAAGCTCGCCCAAGAAAAACAGGTTAAAACCGCCTTTGCGGCCAGTTTCCGTTATATGCCGGAGATCATTCACGCTGCTCGACTTGTTGCTCAAGGAGCCATTGGAGAACCCACCGAAGTGGAGTGTATCTCACACTTTAACCTGGATAAAAACATTCCCTTTGGTTGGTCGCATCGCAGTGAAGCTGGCGGTGGTCGCCTCAACAACAATTTCACCCATTTGATTTCCATTGTCACCTCAGTGATTGGAGACACTATTTTATCGATCAGTGGTGAAGTGCGTAACGATATGCCCAAAGCGCCCGTAGTCGAGGGTGTTCACAACTTTATTGAGCGTCGTAATTTCATTCCTCAAGATATCAACGACCCAAGCCTTGAATGGCGTGAGTGTGATGTTGAGTGGTCTTACACCGTTCTCGCACAGATTGAAAGCCGGATACCCGCCGCTCAGCCTGTCTCGGTACTTTTCAAACATGGCGGCTTAACCCCGCGTTATAACGAAGACTATATCGCTTTTTATGGGACTCAAGGTGCCATTTATATTAAAGGGCATTATGGCGATGGACCACTCTATTTATGGAATGGCCATCAATGGCAAGAGCAAACATTACCCGAAGACATTAGCGCACAACTCCCCGATATTAGCTGCGATACTCAGCGCAGTTGGACTCACCTTGCTCGCCAGTTAGTGGACGATATAAGTGGGCTGCAAGTCGCTCCTTATCAGACATTTGAAGACGGTTGTAAATACCAGATGATCATTGATTTACTGAGAAAAAATGGTTGTTGGGTAGATGTGGAACATATGATGTAAAACACCTTTAAGGATAAATAAGGGACAAAAATATGATATATGATTACGCAGTGATATTCGGCTATTTTGTACTGATAGTCGCCATCGGATTTGTATTTCAAAAAATGGCGAACCGATCCACCAGCGACTATTTCCGTGGAGGCGGTAAAATGTTGTGGTGGATGGTGGGCTCTACCGCTTTCATGACTCAGTTTTCAGCATGGACATTTACCGGCGCGGCGGGTAAGGCGTTCTCTGATGGCTTTGCTGTTACATTGGTGTTTCTCGCCAATACGGCAGCGTATTTTTGTAGTTATCTCTATTTCTCCCATCGTTTTCGTCAAATGCGAGTCGATACACCGACAGAAGGTATTCGTCGTCGATTTGGACATCAGAACGAGCAATTTTTTTCATGGGCACTCATCGCATTTAGCTTCATCAATGCCGGCGTTTGGCTAAACGCACTGGGTGTATTCTCAAGCGCCGTGTTTGACTCTGATCTGAACATGACCATTGTCGTTACTGGGTTGGCGGTATTACTGGTCTCCGTTATTTCAGGGGCTTGGGGAGTTGTTGCGTCGGATTTCTTGCAAACCTTAGTCGTCGCCGTGGTCTCCGTCGCTTGTGCTGTCGTAGCTTTAGTCGCGGTAGGTGGACCTACACGAATGGTGACCGAATTCCCAAGTGGATTCATCATGGGACCGGATATGAACTACCCATTATTACTGGTTTGTTCATTTGTTTTCTTTGTCGTCAAGCAACTGCAAAGTATCAACAACATGCAAGATTCTTATCGATTCTTGAATGCCAAAGATACCGACAACTCACGTAAAGCGGCACTGCTTGCAATGGTTCTGATGGGCGTGGGAAGCATCATTTGGTTCATCCCTCCATGGGCTTCCGCAATTTTGTATCCAGAGGCGGCAACGTTATACCCTCAACTAGGCGGAAAGGCAGCGGATGCGGTTTACCTCGTCTTTGCTAAAAACGCGATGCCAGTTGGCACCGTCGGCTTGTTGTTGGCGGGTCTATTTGCGGCAACCATGTCGTCGATGGATTCTGCATTAAACCGCAATTCCGGCATTTTTGTCCGCAGTATTTATCAACCCCTGGTTAAGGACTCAGATAAAAGCGATGCTCACTTCCTTAAAGTCGGAAAAATCATTGGCTTTATTAGCGGATTGTTAGTCATCCTTGTGGCGTTATTCTTCAGTTCACTTAAAGAAATGAGCCTTTTTGAACTCATGATGTCAGTTTCCACCATGATTCAAGTTCCATTACTGATCCCGTTATTCTTTGGTATGTTGATCAAGCGAACACCAAGTTGGTCTCCTTGGGCGACCGTAATCGTCGGTATGTTCGTGTCATGGTTGATGTCTAATGTCATTACGCCTGACATCATCGCCAACTGGTTTGGCATGGAAGAGCTCACCCGCCGTGAAGCCAGCGAACTAAAAATCGCCGCTACGATTGCCGGCCATTTGGTGCTCACCACTGGATTCTTCTTTGCGACTGCGTTGCTCTATCGTGAAGAGAATGACACGCATAAAGAAGAAACAGACAAATTCTTTGTCGACATTGAAACGCCAATCATCTCTGATAACCAGTACGATGAAGTAGACGCAGAACAACGTCGTAAACTCGGGTCAATGGTAAAATGCATGAGTATTGGCTTGTTGGCGATGGTTGCCATTCCTAACCCATTATGGGGACGAGCGGTATTCTTGATGTGTGCATTGGCTATTTATGTCGTTGGCTGGGCACTCACAAAAAGTGCCATTAAAAAGGCCCCAAAAATGACCGTTCTAACACGCTAATATATATCAACGGTTAAACATCATAGCCCAGATCATTTCTGGGCTTTTTTATGCAAGAGTGTTTCTAATACATATTCTTAACTTTCACGCCGCTCACCATTGATGAATGTGCAAAAATAGGCTTGGAACTAAACATTTAACCAACCAATAGGCGAAACACCCATCCGACTACTCGCCTTCATCATCGCTCCAACGAGTATGAAAAAAACAGCATAAATTAATAAGGCCTCCCCCCCTTCGCTTTCATTGCCTCACGTTGCATAATAAATACCACTACACAGATCACCTTTAAAATCATCAACATCCGTTAATTTGTGATCATCACATCACTGATAAAATAAATATTTAATATCACGTCGCAATCATGAAAATTCTTTTTGTATCAGGATATTATGTCTGCTGCACCTAAAAAGGAATTAGCACGAACCATGAAGAAAACGCTCTCTTTCAAGATGAAACTTATTGCTATTTTCATCATTATTACTTCAATTACAATTTTGACGTCTTATTTAAGCTCTCGTCACCATATTAGTAATTATATTAACGAAAGTGATACTCAAAACATCAATAGTCAAATCAGTTTAGTGAAAGACAAATTGATTGAAGATATCAATAACAAAATCATTTTGGCGGAGAACTTAAATTTCGGATTAACCGCCATCAACTCAACGCTTGAAAAAACAGGCTTTCATAACATCATAAAAGTGGTGAGTGATCTGGTCTTTACCCCGCAAGGAAGTATCGATAATCCAAATGAAGCTCAACCATTTATCAGCCAAGTCGCGGCAGCAAATGGCAAAGTCACCGTCAGTGACATCGTATATCAGGACGGAAAACCCCTTTTAACTATCGTCGTTCCTACCGGTAATCTGCAGGGCAATATTTTCTATATCGATCTTAGCGATACTCAAGCTCTTTTAGCCTCCTCTGCCGTTGACGGCAGTTATATGGAGTTAGTCGACTCGAACAACAACATCCTGTTCTCAAACAAAATCGACGGTGACCTCATTAGTTTACCAAGTACATTTGACGTTCGTGGACATCAATGGAGCCTCACGGGTTATATCGACAACGGGTATATTTTACAAAACACAGCAAAACTCAATAATGCCATCACCCTTACATTAATCATTTCAGGCATCATTATCATCTTCCTCAGCGTGATTGCCGTTAATATCGTCTTTAAGCCCATTGTATCGCTACGTAATCTTGTTACTGATCTTTCTCAAGGCAATGGCGATTTAACCCGTCGTCTAGAAATCCATACTCAAGATGACTTAGGGAAAATCGCAACAGGCGTTAATCTGTTCATTGAAAAGCTGCAAGTTATGATGCTGGATGTCGCAAAATCAAGTGAACAAATTAAACACGAAATTAGTGCTGTCGGTGAAAATGCCGATTCTAATCAAACCCTATTAACAGCCCACGCCAAAGAAACCGAGCAAGTGGTCACCGCAATCACAGAAATGAGCTCAACCGCTGAATCTGTCGCCCAAAGCGCAGCTAACGCAGCAAAACTGACGCATCAAACCAACGATGAAGCCAATCACTCTAAAGCCGTCGTTCAAGAAGCGGTGCAGAGCGTCTCTGCTCTTGTTGAAGAAGTGGCCAGTATGTCCCAATCAATTACTGCAATGAGCAAAGATACTGACCAAATTGGTGCTGTGCTCGGGGTCATCGGCGAAATTGCTGAACAAACGAATTTGCTGGCACTTAATGCTGCCATTGAGGCCGCTCGCGCGGGTGAGCAAGGACGTGGATTTGCGGTTGTCGCAGATGAAGTGCGCGCCCTCGCCGCCCGTACTCAACAAAGTACCTCTCAAGTAAATGAGATGCTCACTAAACTTCGTAATGGTAATAACACCGTTGTCAATGCAATGAAAACCACGCAATCCAGTTGCCAGCAAACCTCAGCAACAACGGCTCGTGTCATGGACTCATTAGATTCAATGACAGATTCAATTATTGAAATCAACGATTTAACCACTCAAATTGCAGCGTCAGCAGAACAACAAAGCGTTGTAACAGAAGAGATCACACGTAATATGACCAGCATTCAAGATATGATTAATGATATTAATCATAATGGTCAAAAAACCGTAAATAGTACGCATCAGCTCACCAATACCAATACACAGCTCGGTGATGTTGTGGGGCGCTTTAAACTAAACTGAGAATCGTAATCACAAGCGAGCCTATCTTAGGCTCGCTTTTTATTTACCAAAACAACTCATTGCCGACCACATACCGTTAAGCAAGCGCCTTTGATGCCTTGGTGTTATAACCATCATGAATGGCGATTATTTTTTGTGCCTCTAAGCTTGCCTTCGCAACCCCAAAAGAAGCGAGATATTTTGTCGTCGTATATTGGCGCGAAGCGGATTGATATTCTCTAAGCCATAACAAGAATGTCTGCTCATCAATGTCGCTTGATCGAGGAAAATCACTATTTGGACGCGTAATACCAATGCGCCATGGTTTTGGCGTTAATCGAGCTCTAAAACAATCTTGTTTTAGACATAATCGACTGTATAACGGATCGACATTGAGGTCTTTAAACAGGTTCTTGACAAATACATCACCCGGCGAGCATTGCTTATTGGTTAAAATAAAACGAATGCCTGAGTGCGTTTCATAGACCCGAAAAGATAACGTTGGATGATTTTTTTGGTAGGTTTCAATTATTTTTAAAACATAATTCTTATCTTTTTTCTTTTTCCCAAACTTGGACAGTATTTGGTCCAAAAAACGCACGGGTTGAATATCGATATCGCCGAACACGATATTATTGGTATTTAGAATGGAGGCGCCATAAGCGTTACGACTAATAATGGCAATGGCTTCCCCTGATTCACCAGACACCTCTTCGAGAATTTCTTCTCTGACAAACCCCATCCAATATTCATACTCTGCACTTTTTGATAAGTCACCATTTAGAAAGGCAGCCATTGAAGAAAGCCTTCTGGACGCATGTTCGCTCGCGTCTTCCTCACTCTCATTCGAAGCCCCCCAAATGGATAACTTTTCCCGACCAAAAAGTTTACCGTCTACATTCACCTCACGCTTTTTCCAATATTTAGCAAATTTCAATCTATCCTCCAACACTCACCTAAGTCCTTAGCCCACGATTTACTCTACACGGGTACCTCAATGTTTCGGTCATCGGAGATCAAAAATGGAACGCACAAAACACCAGCGTGTAACTGGCGATACGGACTTTCACTTCATTGCTGCGCCTTGAGAATTCACACCCACTTCAAATAGCCCAGCCACCGCTCATTTAACCACCGATATCTCATTTTTTTGTTCACCACCTCATTGTTTTGCATCTTACTGTTCGCTTCCTGCTTTGCCCTCTTTTATGATGCGCGCGATTTGAGTTTAACGTTTGCTTAATTGCCCATTACAAGAGAAGAATAATGAACAAACCGACTTTGCTGGCCGCCGTGATTACGCTAGCCCTTTCTGGCTGCACACAGTTTGCACCAAACTACAATGCCGACCTTATCATCACCAATGGCGAGGTGCTGACGATAGATAGCAATATGTCCATCATTGAAAATGGTGTTGTTGTCGTTAAAGATGACAAAATTATTGCCGTTGGTGAGGCGGAGTTGGCAGATCAATATCGCGCGCCGAAACAGATTGACGCGCAAGACGGCATTGTGATGCCCGGAATGATCAATACACACAACCATTTACCGATGATCGCCTTTCGTGGTTTGGGTGAAGAAGGCATCTCAAATCGACTGTTTGCCTACTTCTTCCCATTAGAAGGCGAAAAATTAAGTCGTGAGTTAATCTACAATGCGACCAAATTAGGCGCGATTGATTTAGCTCAAAGTGGTGTGACGACCTACGCCGATATGTACTATCACATGGATGAAATGGCCAAAGCGACCAAAGAAGTCGGTTTGCGTGCTGTACTTGGACAAACGGTGATCAAATTCCCAGTTGTCGATAGCAGTGCTCCTTATGGCGGCATTGAATACGCACAAGGCTTTATCGAACAATACAAAAATGACCCATTGATCACGCCTGCTTACGCGCCGCACGCTGTTTACACAGTCAGTAAAGAGAAGCTTCAAAAAATCAATCAATTGTCAAAGCAACAAGATGTACCCGTGCTGATTCACGTCGCTGAATTTCCAAATGAAGAAACACGCATCAAAGAAGAGCACCAAGCAAACTCACCTGTTGAGTACATGGATCAAATCGGCATTTTGGATGAACGCGTCGTGCTAGCGCATGGTATTCACTTCTCAGAAAAAGACATTGAGCTCGTTAAAAAAGCGGATGCTGGGGTCGCGTATAACCCGATGGCGAACGCAAAAGGCGCCACTGGTATGGCACCTGCGTGGGATATGTACCGCTCTGACGTACGCATAGGTTTAGGGACCGATGGACCAATGAGCTCTAACCAAGTCGATTTGTGGCGCACCCTAAGCTATGCAACCACCATGCAACGTTTAAAGCATGATGACCGCACCATCATGATCCCAGAACAAGTGATCGAAATGGCGACCATTGGCGGGGCAAAAGCTCTGCACATGGAATCACGCATTGGTTCGCTAGAAGTCGGTAAACAAGCAGACATTATTATTGTCGAAACACAATCAGCGAATATGATGCCTAACTATGACCCATACGCAACTCTGGTATTCCAAGCGAACCCAAGTAATGTCGATACAACCATCGTAAACGGCCAAATCATAATGGAGAACCGCCAGATGCAAACAGTCGCGTTAGATGATGTTCGAGGCACAATTGACGCGATGGAAGCCGATATCAGCGCTTTTGCTAATGAGTTAGCGAAAAAAGCGATTAAATCAAAGAGCTTAATGGACTAGAAAGTCATCATAACCGGTTATAAATAAGCCCGCTTTTCAATGCACGTTAAAGTGGGCTTATTCGTTGATATGACGGCCATTTTATTTCCAGCCTTGCTGCCATTTGTCACTGTCTTTCAACTCGGTCCAATCGATGCGATATTCTTTTTTATTGAGGACAGCTTCAAGTATGCATAACGCCACCGAGCCATCCTCTTCAAACTCTATTTCTGTAACTAAAAAATGCATTTCTCTGTTCGTTGGTTTGATTGCCGTCCATTTACTATGGTGCAATTTAACGGGATTAATTCGATTCATCGCGCGCCCCTCTTAAGAACGATATATCTTTTAAAATCTTCCTTGAATACGAAGCGAATGACAGTTAAGTTCAGCAAACCGATAAGTTTGCGTAATCAAATCGCAACACCATCAATTACAAAGTGCCCGATAACATCTGCGATCTATCCTCTGACGACAAGCTCACCCATCACTAATTCGCTGCGCGATGAGACAAAGCCTCTGCCCGCTTTGCTTCTTGTTCAATCAATATCTTTTCGTGGGCTCTAAAAAACGGCAGATAGAGAAAATACGCATTCACCATTGCAAATAAAACCATACAAGCATTAATAACACTACCATTCGAGGCCCACGCCGCCCCGATCGGTGCCGGTACAGACCAAGGGATCATGATGACGATTCGCTCTAAAACTTGAGCGGAGGTCAAAAACCATGCGATGGTGGCATTAATAAGCGGTACCATAACAAAAGGAACCAAAAAAAGTGGGTTCATAATGATTGGAAATCCAAAAAGAAGGGGTTCATTAATATTAAACAACGATGGAATTAACCCGACTTTGCCCACTGATTTTAATTGATTAGAACGGCTTTTAATCGCCAAATAAACCAAAGGTAACGTTGACCCAACCCCGCCAATCAAGACAAAAAAATCCCAAAACGCAGGCAGATAGATGTGAGGTAATATTTCCGCACCACTTTCTAGTGCGGCTTGATTTTCCAATAAATTCGACATCCAAAATGGATTCATAATACCAGTCACAATCAATGCGCCATGAATACCCATAAACCACAACAATTGGCACACCAGAATTGAAATTAAGACTGCGAACAAACTATCTGATGCCAGAATCAGCGGACGAAAAAGCGCTTCAATGAATTGTGGGAAGTGCACACCAAACACTGAATCCATCCAAACATTAAACATTGAAAGCGTCGTAATAACGACAAAAATGGGCACCATCAACTTAAAACTTTGAAGGGTTAAGATCGGTACATCATCTGGCATTTTCACATACCAACCTCTCTGAATAAAAAATCGCACCACTTCTATAGAATACATACTGGCAATGATCGCAGAAAATAACCCTGCCCCACCAAGATATCGAATATCGTCAGGCCCTAGATTGTGAAACCCCACCAGCATCAGAAACGCCATGCATCCTGTTAACCCAGACAACCGCTCAGGTAATTGGTAGTGTTTTGCCAAGCTCGCCGATATGCCAAACGAAACAATCAGACCTACCACCCCCAAAGTCAGCTGATAGGTTGGCAATAATATTGGCCTTAACACATTCGCCGCAGTAAACCACCAAACAGAAAGGTTTGAATCGGCATTGGCAAAGGGAGGAAAGATAATCGGAACGAAAATACAGCCCACAAAAATAAATGGCATCGCCAACTGAAACCCATCACGAAGCGCCATAAGATGCTGACTTCGCGTTAGTAATTTTGCGACGGGATTCATTATCTGCTCAACTTGTGAAGCAAATACTCTCATTATGGAATGATTCATTATTGTCTACCGATGCTCGTAATCTTGCAGAGAATACCGCAATTATTAATCGCTTCGGAAACCGGTTTTCCAAAACTGATGCTTCGGACACATTATTAGACCTATAAAGCGAATATCACGTCCTCCTTACTACTGCCAATCACAGCAAGCTGCTCTCCCTATTTCGCCAGCAATTATGTAGTCAATATCGGATGATAAGCGCGAGATTACGAATTTAGATCGTTACCTCTATCACGAAAATTTTATCCATGAAGCACTTCTGAGTGATCAAATTCACAGCACCAAGGAAATTAAATGGAAACCGGTTTCCATTTAATTTCCAGTTGGGCATATTAAAAAGGAACTAATTAAAACATCCATGAATCTGGAGAAATAAAAATGAAAAAAATTATGCTTTGCTGCTCAGCAGGAATGTCGACCTCACTGTTGGTCAAAAAAATGGAAGCCTCTGCTCAAGAGCGTGGCATAGAAGCCAATATCAAAGCATTTGGTGTCAATGAGTTTAATGAGCAGGTGGTTAATTACGAAGTGGTTTTACTCGGCCCTCAAGTCAAGTATATGCAGCAGGATCTACAAAAAATTGCGAATCAATATAGCATCAAAGTCGAACCTATCAACATGATGGATTACGGCATGCAAAAAGGTGACAAGGTGCTGGATTTTGCTCTCGAACTCATCGGTTAAACAACGAACAAAATTCACATAACTCGGAACTCACCGATTGCAGCGCCTTCATAAATTAATAACGAAAAGTAGGTCTGTCGAGTGCCGAGTTTCTTTCTATTTCCTAATACGAGATTCAAATATATGAGCACTTTATACGATAAAATGGTCAATGTTATTGAACAAAAAGTAACGCCAATTGCGGGCAAAATTGGACAACAAAAGTACATAACATCAATACGCGACGGCTTCATTGCAGCCCTACCTTTCATGATTGTTGGTTCATTCATGCTGGTTTTCATTTTCCCCCCATTTTCACCAGATTCTAGTTGGGGCTTTGCTCAAGCTTGGTTAACATTTTCTGACACCTACCGCGATCAACTCATGCTGCCGTTTAACCTCAGCATGGGGATCATGACGATCTTTATCTCTGTCGGGATTGGCTCAAGCTTGGCGAGACATCATGGACTGGATCCTGTAACAACAGGCTTGCTTGCACTTATGGCATTTTTACTGGTGGCAGCTCCCCTGCAAGATGGCACCATGTCGATGCAATACTTCTCAGGCCAAGGTATTTTCACAGCGATTATTACGGCCATTTACGCCACCGAAGTCTATGCATTATTGAAACGCAACAACATCACCATCAAGCTTCCTCCCGAAGTGCCTACCGGTGTTGCGCGTTCTTTTGAAATATTAATTCCAGTATTAGCAATTATTCTTACGCTTCACCCGTTGAATATTCTCATTGAGTCACAAACTGGCATGATCATTCCAGAAGCCATCATGTCACTCGTGCAGCCTTTAGTTTCAGCATCAGACTCATTACCTGCGATTCTTATCGCAGTGCTCATCTGTCAGATTTTATGGTTTGCAGGCATCCACGGTGCGTTAATCGTAACTGGCATCATGAACCCATTTTGGATGGCTAACCTATCAGTCAACCAAGCGGCAATGACTGCGGGTGAAGTCATTCCTCATATCTTTGTTCAAGGCTTCTGGGATCACTACCTACTCATTGGTGGTGTTGGTTCAACGCTCCCTCTTGCTTTCTTATTAATGCGCAGCAAAGCTGTGCACCTGAAAACGATTGGTAAAATGGGCAGCGTCCCTGCCGTTTTCAACATTAACGAGCCGATCTTATTTGGTGCGCCAATCATCATGAACCCTGTGTTCTTTTTACCTTTCATCTTAATTCCAATGATCAATGCAACACTAGCTTGGTTTGCCTTAGATATGGGCTTAGTTGAACGCGTGGTGTCATTAACACCATGGACAACGCCTGCGCCTATCGGTGCTTCATGGGCAGCGAACTGGTCTTTTAGTCCTGTCATCATGTGTTTCATCTGTATGGCGATGTCAGCAATCATGTATCTCCCGTTCTTAAGAGCATACGAGAAAACGCTACTAGACCAAGAAGCTCAAGATAACGACGAACAAAAAGCATCAGCCGCAACGACCGCAACGGCTTAAATCAACCTAACGAATTATATCAATCACACAATTGAGGGTAGCCCGCTGCCCTCTGTTAAAGGTAACGATTATGAACTATCAATTTCCAAAAAATTTCCGCTGGGGCAGCGCCGCGTCTTCTACTCAAACTGAAGGTGCTTCACTTGAAGGTGGTAAAGGTGAAAGCATTTGGGATCATTGGTACAAAGAGCAACCAAACCGTTTTCACAACGGCGTGTCTTCAACCAATGCGTCAACTTTTTACGAAAACTATAAGTCTGACATCCAATTGATGAAAGACATCGGCCACAATAGCTTCCGCACATCGATTTCTTGGGCGCGACTTATCCCTCAAGGCACTGGCGAAGTGAACCAAGAAGCCGTCGATTTTTATAACAATGTTATCGATGAACTTGTCGCACAAAATATCGAGCCATTTATTTGTCTGTACCACTTCGACATGCCGATGGCGATGCAAGAAATTGGTGGATTTGAAAACAGAGAAGTGCTTGATGCCTATGCAAACTTTGCCGAAGTATGTTTCAAATTATTTGGTGACCGCGTGCATAGCTGGTTTACGTTTAACGAGCCAATTGTCCCTGTTGAAGGTGGCTACCTGTATGACTTCCATTACCCGAATGTCGTCGATTTCAAACGTGCAGCAACCGTGGCTTATCACACCGTGCTTGCACACGCGAAAGCCGTTGTAAAATTTCGCGCACTCAACACAAACGGAAACATTGGCATTATTTTAAATCTAACGCCTTCTTACCCTCGCTCTCAAAATCCGGCGGATCTGAAAGCAGCAAACATCTGCGATCTGATGTTCAATCGCAGCTTTTTAGACCCATCGGTTAAAGGTGAGTACCCACAAGAGTTAATTGAATTACTCAAAGAGCATGATCAGCTACCTGTCATTTTAGAAGGTGACTGTGAACTGATTGCACAAGGAAAGATTGACGTTCTTGGCGTCAATTACTACCAGCCACGTCGCGTTAAAGCGCGCGAAAACGCAATTCACCCTGAAGCACCGTTCATGCCTGAGCACTTCTTTGATTACTATGAAATGCCAGGCCGCAAAATGAACCCACACCGCGGTTGGGAAATCTATGAGAAAGGCGTTTACGACATTTTAACCAACTTACGTGAAAATTACGGCAACTTACCTTGCTATATTTCTGAAAATGGCATGGGCGTTGAAGGCGAAGAAAAATTCCTTGTCGATGGTCAGATTCAAGACGACTACCGTATTGAATTTATCCGAGGCCATCTTGAATGGTTACATAAAGGGATCGATGAGGGCTCAGCATGCTTTGGATACCACCTATGGACATTTATCGATAACTGGTCTTGGTCTAACGCATATAAAAACCGCTATGGCTTCTATCAACTCGATCTGAAAACACAAAAGCGCTCAGTGAAGAAGAGTGGCGAATGGTTCGCGGAAGTATCAAAAAACAATGGTTTTTAGTTTAGCGCTAAACCGCCAGCAAACTTATAAGCGTTAAGCATTTATGGGAAAACGCCCCTCAAATTATCGGTAGCGTCATCTCAAAAATACGAGGACGCTATCTTCAAGGAATACATATGGACAATATCGATTTAGAAGAACAAGTAATGGGCATTATCATTAATGCAGGTCAATCGCGCAGCCTATGCTATGAAGCGCTTCGCCACGCCAAAAATGGTGAATTCGTCGAAGCAGAAAGCCTACTAAAAGAAGCACAACAATTTGCGAATCAAGCTCACCTTGTTCAAACGCAACTTATCGAGGCCGATGAAGGTACCGGTAAAACAAAAATGACCTTAATTATGGTACATGCTCAAGACCATTTAATGACTTCCATGCTAGCAAAAGAGCTGGTAACGGAAATGATAGATCTTCATAAAAAAGTGGCAAGCCTCTCTGCTTAACAGGTACGCTCGCTGCCCCGTGCAAATTCGAGCACGATGAACGACAAATCAAGGCCGCCATCAAGACTCTACTGTGCTTAGGCGGCCTATTTATATACAACGCTTGGTAACAATTTATCCTTTGATAACTTGAGGTATTCCATCGAGAAATAGTACACTGATGAAATTATTGGGAACCGTTTTCCCACTTTCGGTATTTTAAGCACAATAAGGTAAGATTCCATGGCAACGATTACAGATGTATCTCTACTAGCAAACGTGTCTAAAGCGACCGTTTCGCGTGTAATGAGTGGTAGTCGAGGGGTAAAGGAAGAAAGCCGTGCTGCCGTGTTGCGTGCTGCTGAGGAGTTAAATTACCGCCCTAACGCCGCCGCTCAAAATCTTGCAAACCAACGTTCAAATTATATCGGTGTCATTCTCTCTTCGACCGACGCAGGCCAAGTTTCTACCTATTTACCTCTGCTTGCAAAATCGCTTAAAGCAAAAGGGAAACACATGTTGGTTCAATTTGCCGAAACCCAACAAGAACAAGAGCGAGTGATTGAAGATCTGAACCAACGTCACTGCGATGCCATCATTGCGTTAGGTGGCAACATTGCTCACATTAACAGTGATAAAATCATCTCCATTGACGGTGATATCGCGTCTAATGAACAATCCATTGGGTATGACTACCGTTTCGCCGCTGAGAGTGCTTGCCGATTTTTATCCAGCAAAGGGCACTCGAGTATTGCTATCGTTGTTGATGATGAAAACGCCGCTTCACAGCAAGTGTTAGATGGCTACAAAATGTGCTTACAAAACTCGGCCATTCCGGTGAACCGACAATTGATAGTGCGCGCTAACGGCAACAGCGAGCAAGCCATAATGGCATTACTCAATAGCTACCACCCGTTTACGGCTATCGTCGTCATGCGTGATAGTCAAGCCGCTGTCGCCATGAACCTATTTCGCCATTTTAACCTTGCTACACCAAATGAAGTGTCTATCGTTTCTCTCGAAGATTCACACCTTGCCAGTCAGCTTAACCCTCCCCTAACCTGTATTAGTTACCCTTCTCAGCAACTTGTCGATATCGCGATGGAACAACTCGATGCGTGTTTAGAAGATAAAATAATGATGAGTCGACCTTTAGTTACCGGAAAGCTCGTCACGCGTGAGTCGGTCGCCAATCGCAGCTAACATACTCGCCCTATCTACAATCACATTTCGACCATACTGACGCAAGAAAGCCTGTAAAATCAATAAGAAAACCAACCCCGAATACGGTTAAACATCGCAATGTATACTGAATTAAGCTTGGGCTACCAATAGAATTTAGGAACATAAACGAAATAAAGGCCCACAAAAGACCCAAAACACAATAGCAACATAATCAACGTTACTAACCACTGTTGTGAGGCACTTAATTTAGGGCGGTTGTATTGGTCCTTTCTATATCGACACAGCGAAAGAGGCACCGTATATCGCCACATCCAAACAATGTAAGTTAGGATTGATAGCACAATGCTATTAGTAACGGGGTCAACACCTCGATTTTCCGCGGTGCGTGGAATGCTGGCAAGTTCTTCATATAGAGTGATCGCTGAAGATCCCCACAGAAAAAACAGAACCCCGGTTAAGAAAACAAAGGTCGGGATGTTTTTCGCAGGCGGCCATCTTAAAGGGAACGACTTACTCCATTTATCGCCATAATGCCAAAATTCGTTATCACTGTTATTCATTGTTATTCATTGTTATTCATTGTTATTCATTGTTATTCATTGTGTCCCTATAGCAAACCAGCATCATTAAGATGCTGGTTGTCTACCCTTCCGGTTATTCTGTTCCAATTCGTTGCTGAATGCTCATCGGTACAACAAACATGCTCCGTGCTGTCGGGTTAACGACTTTAAACGTGTATCGTTTAGGCACAGAACCCGGAACAAGATCGCTGCCATGAGTTGGGGATCCCGAGACTTCGCTCACACCACCGAAGGCAATGCTATACGTACCGATACCATCAGGAGCATCAAGTCCCGTGAGCGTTGCAGAATGTACGCCAGCCGCCAGTGTGATTGGAAACGCGAAACAATACTTCCTATCTGTTGTCACGGTCTGACCAATACGTTGTCCATTCACGTCTAGTGCAAAGTTATCATCTTTTAACCCACCGTTGTCACATACGGTAATCACGATATCCGCCTCAGCAATTTCAACGTCCAGTTCATTGGACCATTTACTATCTTTGCTGTCGAGCCTCTTTGCCTTGATAGCGTAAGTGCCAGGGTCCAAATCCTTTGGTATGCGGAATGAAATTTCAGTACTACTTAAGCCCAATATCGCCACTTGATATTGGCCAAACATCACTGTATTTTTTGATGCATATTTGGAAAAACCAGACCCTTTTACCGTCAATATATCATTTGATGCCGCTTGTGTTTTAGAAACACTAGACAGAACCAAATCGGTTTCGACAGTAATCGCATCTAGCAACTCTTTTGCAGGTAGGTCGAAGGCACTGTGTTTAACCGAGACATCGATTTTATCATCATCCAATTCGAATAAACTCGCATCTGCCATTATCCACATTTCAGTACCATCATGGTTGATGTAGTAAGGCTTATAGGTTTTACTAACTGCTGTTTGCTGGCTAGTTAATGTCACCAATGGATATTTTTTGCCACTCCAAAAGTTTGGCTTAACCGGTTGAAATCCTCGCCCTTGAATGGTTATTCGTTTAGATTCCCCGTCGGGGTTAATCACAGTGGGTTCAACGCTCGTCACGTCGAGTTCCACTTCTAATTCAAAATCGATAACCACGTCGACGGTCGCAAGATCTGTTAAGGTAGTTGAATCTGACCCCGCACTAAGGACGCGTATTTTCGCATCCTGAACCACAGAACCACCGCAAATACCTGTTTTCGCAATATGCCACATCGTTTCTTGCGGGCCCACATAACTGGAGCTCCACATGCCAGAACCATACTGACAAATGGTTTTACCTTCCGTGTTGACTACCTGAAATGCAAGATGAAGGCGCGTATCATTCTCAATGTTAAACTGATTATCGCCATCGATTTTTACCGATATATCATCAATTTCGCTATCTGGTGTGATCACAATGGGTGAAAACCGGCTTTGAAGAGTACGACGTTGTAAGCTACCAAGCCGGTTTTTTATATCAGCCACGGCTTGTTGGTAGAGTGGTGATAAGTAAACGTCTTCGGATAAAAGATAGTCTAAATCGCCGCTAATACCGTTGTAGATAAACTCACCAAATTTCTGCACGCTTTCAAGGGCATAAATATTTTGCAGTTGTTGTTCTGCTCCTGGTGCGCTCCAGTCATAATTAATACCATGCCATAGATAACCGACGGCGGTAGTTGTGGCATTAATTTTAACCGATTGACTGTTTGGCAATGCGACGCCATAGCCTAAGGTATGCAGCTCATCATCGACATATTTCACTAACGAGACGATTTCCGGACTGCTGCTATCAACAGAGATCTGAGTATCGTTAACCACGTAAGCGACTTCATTGTTCAGTGACGTTGCAATAAATAGGCGTGTTTCATCTATGTTATCAGGTAGCTGAACGGATACACTTTGAGTCACGCTATCGCTATAGCTGATGAAGAACGCTTGAGTTTTACCATAGGCATGATCTAAGTAGATATCCCCAGAAACAAAATCGGCAGGTAGGCTCAGGCTATAGGCGTTGGCTGAATGGTTGGCACCCATTGATTACAGCCTTGGCCAACTACCATATTCGTAAAGGCGACTTGCCTTATATGGATGATGAAATAAACGGGTTTTATAAGCCGGAACATGCCCCGTATCAATACGTTGAAGCAGATCCGAGAAAACGCAAACATCGTGCGGATTCTCATATGTATATGCTAGATGACTACTTTATGACGTACTCTGCTATGCCTCGCGGCTGGACGAATAACGGAGAGGACATTAGCAGCCAATTACTCACGAGTTTAAATAATCAAGAACGAATGCTCATGGCAACCTATCCTATGAGTGATGAAAAACCAAATTTATGCCGATTCACTTATAATGATGGTGAGCAATATTTCGGTTATGTCGAACAAAGTAACGAGCAAAGCTACTGTAAAACTGGCAATGATATAAGTTATCGCCAAGCGGATGGTACCCATGTTGAACTCATGTCAAAAAACAACGAGTTTGAATGGTTATCACTGTATAACCCAGAAAAAGAAGGCGAGCCCGTTTTACATCAAAATGGACAACCTTTGTGCCAAATAAACGTAAAAGATTTCTATGGCACCGGTTTTGTTAATGCGAACAATCAATGTACTCAGCTACCGAATGTATATTGGTCTAACGGTAATCGCTGGACATTCAGCTCGCAGTGGACGCCGCTCACTTATAGTAGCAGTAACTGGACACCACCAGCCGGAAATTACAGCGCTATCCCCTCAGAGCAAGAGGGAGACGTGATCGAAAATTGTAATTAGAATCAATAACGTCCATCGACGTTCATCACAATTGATAACGTTATTCACAATCAAAAAGTCCGCTAATCCCAGCGGACTTTTCTTTTCGATGTTGCACAACTATAGAGCGGTAATCTCTACCCGGCGATTCTTCTCTCGGCCTTTCGAGTCCTGATTCGAGGCGACGGGTTTATTTTCACCAAAACTGGTTGTCTTAATTTTTCGCTCATCAATATCATTTTCAACAAGGTATTCTTGAACCGATTCCGCTCGCTTTAATCCCAACGAAAAATTATATCCCTTCGAACCAATCGAGTCGGTGTGCCCTTGTAGCTCGATGTTCTGAGGTGAACTTTGAATTTTAGTGAGTAAAGAGTCCAACACCGCGATGGATGCAGATGTTAATTCGTCGCTGTCAAAATTGAAGTAGACTCGGCCATTGAGTTCATTTAACGATCCCTGAGACACCAAATATTCTGCGCACTCTTTGGGGATTCCGAGTTTATTCACTTCCGCTGCAATCACCTGTTCTGAAGGAAGAAAACCATACGATTCCACTCGTAACATATTACCTTGCAACAGAGAAACGCGCGTCGCAGGTTCGATGGTGACTTCCTGCTTGACCCCGATATGGGGCTTACCGCAGATAGTAACCAAGGTTTCATTTTCAACGTTTGCGTATGTAACAGCTGATGACAGGCACAATCCAATGCCTGCTAGTTTTATTAAACGAGTCACCATGACTATCCTTAACCTATTTCAAGTGTCCGATTTCTTCCGCTATCAGGGAAAGTATCTTATTGAGAATTTCGTTTTTATTTTGCGCATACAAAATATTATCGCGACCTACGCAACTATCTAGCGCCTCGTTCGTTTGGCCTTGCCTATAATCGAAGCCAATCAAGTATAAGGTCGCATCCGTCTCATTTTCGGAGAGTTCCGTTTTGATCTGCTCACATAACTTGGCGTTTTTGACCAGCTTTTCGCCAATGGTTGCATAACTGTCTTTACCATTTCGACTCATCGGCCCTTTCTCGCCAATAGGTGTGTGGCTAGGGGTATCGACGCCATCGGATAAAATCACTAACAATTTCTTTTTATTCGTGCCTTCTTTGAGTATTTTGTACGCCTCAATTAATCCTAAATAAGAAGCCGTCCCCCCTTTTGGGCTAAATCTATTGATGCGTGCCGTAAAACTCTCTTCCTCCGACCCTGCCGTAAACATATTCTTGGTGAGTGGAATACTGTAAAAGTTAGCGCCTCTTGAACTAGTTTGATCAACCGCACATGTATTATCCGCGGCATAAGCATTATTTTTCATCTCGTTGATGGTTTTTGAATATCTGACACCGCTTTTATTGTTAAAAGATAAATGCTCTACATTACCGATGCCATTTATAATCGTATTGTTCTTATCGCATCTCTCATCGCCCGTTTTTCGTCGCGCATAATGATTATAAGGGGCAACACCTATCATATTTGTTTTATTGGGTATTTTAAGATCATTAAATTTATCCAACTCATTTGCGACGCTGTTAATAATATCCAATAGATCTTGATATTTACGTTTTTGACCACCGTACCAACCATCATACATCGAGCCCGAAAAATCCGCGGCCAGTACCACATCAATCGAGTGACTTTGATATTTTCTCGCGATACTTGTTCCACTCACTTCTAATTGTTCACCAAAACCCACAATCGCATCATTACCCGGAAACCAAGTGTCGTATTTTAGCGATGCTTGAATATCGTATTGAAAAAATCGATGTCCTTCGGGTGTGCAGTCGGCGATCTGCTCACAACTTTTCCTCGTTATTTTTAACCGAGAGAAATCAGAAGGTGAATTGATATTCTCATTAGGAAAATAAGCAGAAATAAAATCGGTCGCAATGGTTTGATTTACAGCGCTGCCAGCATCATTGCCAGCATCAGACTCGTTTGGATCCGCATGAGCAGAAATGGCGAGCGCAGCAGCCTCTGTTGCATCTTGCATGCGAGCCTTCTGTTGAAGGGCTCTCGCCCCGTCACTTCCCAGCATAAAGACACCAAACAAGACAGGGACGATCATCACAAATAAAATGGAAGCGTGACCTCGTTGATTACGCGACCTTGTCATACTCACCATCGTGCTCATCTCCCAATGATTACCGCGTCAGATTGAACTCGTGTGAACTCCGTTCCGAGCAAATCACCAATCCAGTTATCCGTCTCATAACATAGCGTTACTCGATACAAGGTAGCGCGACGTCCCCATGTGGTGATTTTCGACAAATGCGTCATCTCACCTAATGATTGCCGGGTTTGACAGCGTATTGCAGACACGACGTTATTCCCGGTGGGAAATACGCGATACGTGGGTTGCTGAACGGCATCAAACGTTACTGCTTCAACCACGTAACCAAATTGTTGGGCATCAAAACTCCCCAGAGTCCGCTTTAATGAGGATCTTGCAATATTAATGATCGTGTTAACATTCTCATCCTTTAGCTCATAGTTTTCATTATAGAGTTGCGTTCTTTCTTTGATGATATCCACCAGAGAATAAGATAAGCGATCAAGTTTTCCTTTATGCGCTAATTTAATAATGACGTCGCCACTGAATACAAAGAGTAAACTTAGAACAACACCAATAATGGCAAATTCCACGGTAAAATTACCATGCTGTTTGATAGTTGAATTTGTCACGTTCATATTCCTGTATGACGATAACTTCACGAGAAAATAATTGATTGTCATTAATAAAATAATTGAATATGGGCGTGTAGTTGTAATTAATGCGATAAACGGCGATTGCGCTGTCTTTCGCAGTACCACACTCGCTTTCTGTCATGCCTTCATCAATAGGACAATAATCATCGCTCAACTGCTCCAAGTCGGTCGGCGTTTTTAAATACTGGATCGAAAACATGAATTTCGCAGGATCGATAAACTGCGCCCACAGCGAATCATTCTGATTGAGTGCACGACGAAATTGTTCAGAATAACTGCTGGCGCAATGACTCCCTGAGCAAGAATCGTCAACGCTGTTATCCAAGCGAGTGACACGCGTTGCTTCACCAACAGCATAATCCGATACCGCCGAGATGTATGACATATAACTCGCCTCTACCCATGCCATACACAACCACCAAAACAGCATAAAGCCCATAACAAATTCAATGGTCGCCACGCCACATTGTGGCTTACGCTTCATTATCTTCATCGGCTATTTATCCTCCCAACTTGGCTACTTTCTCAGAAGGCTGAGGGATATCGTCGCTGTGAATCTGTGCTTCCTCTGAATGCTTAAGAGGTAAAATAGCGCTCTCTCTTAAGGCTTGATAAATCTGTTCTGATTGTGCATCAGTCAAACTCGGTTCAAGCTGATCAAATACAAACTCGCGCTGACCATTCTTCGCCATGATGAGCATTAAATTCGCTCGTAGTTGAGCATCAACCTGCTCCTCGGGCAATATGACTGCTAAGCGCTGCAATGCCGAACGATGGTCACCTTCCAACATGTCTAACAAAGCAAGGTTATTCTTAACTTTCACGTCATCGTAAAATTGACGTCTCGCCGATTCAAACATGGCTCTTGCTTTGTCTAGCTGGCCTTGTTCTGCGTATATGATTCCGAGTAAATTCGCGACTTCCCCGCTCTTTCGCTCTTTCTTTACGGTCTCTAACAGCAATGCCTCTGCTTGCGGGTAATTTCCCATATCCATATGGGCCTTACTCGCCACAATGTCACTTTCAACAGTCGTGTCATGCTTATTCAGCAAGGGTTGAATGGTAAACAATGCCGATTCTGGATCGAAATTCGCTAAATAGGTGAGCGCGAGCTTTTGACGAAACACCGTGGATTCATTCACTTTGAGCTGATCTTTATAAAACTCAATCAGCCCCGTAGGATTATTTGCCGCTTGGAGTACTTTTTCTTGGGTTTCGGCATTTAATTCTGTGATCGTTGTTTTCGGCATTGATTGAGATGGCACGCATCCTTGCATCAATGCTAATAAGATAAAATAACTTAAATACTTCAATTGATTAGCCACCTGACATCATCCTCATTACACCTGGCGCCGCGATCAAAATGACGATCGGCACCATAATAAATAAAATAAGTGGTATAGACATTTTCGCCGCAAGCTGGCCAATTTTTTCCTCTATATTCAGCATCGTCACTTTACGAATATCCGCAGATAACGTGGTCAATGTGGAATAGATAGAAGAACCATATTGCAAACTTTGCTTTAGCGTCATGACAAAACTGCGCATTTCCGACGTGGGAATATGTACATATAACTCATCTAATGCTTTATCTAATCCGACAATATGAGCGCGTTCATTGGTTCTTTCTAATAAACGAGCCAATTTGGCATCAAAGCCTTTCATTTCTTTGGCCAAATACCCCATTGATGATTCAATCGTCATCCCTGTTTGAACACACACAGCAAGTAAATCAATCAGATAAGGTAGCTGTCTTGTCATGTCTGAGCGGTATTTCTTCACACGCGCATCCATCACGGCATCAGGCACAATCAAAATGACGATGATCCAAAAGGCGATAACCGCAATCCTTATCGTCAGCTCCAACGTCGCATGTGTCGCCATCGCAATGACGACACCGCCTATGAAAAGCACAGCAAACTTGAGCGGCAAATACAGATAAGCGTATTTAAACGAATAAACACCCGCATCATTCAACTTCTGCGTGACTTCAGCTTGGTTCTTTGTCAATGAATTGGGTATAACCGTATCCAACCAATCAAGCAGTTTTTCCGGATGATTCTGATCTTTCCCTTTTTTTATTAGGTACTTATTTAAGTATTTGGTTTTTTTTTCTCGTCGTAGTGACACGAAGAGTAAAACGAAGCCAAATAAAACAAGGCACATTGCCGCAGCTGAAGAATCAAAACTCATGCTTCAACCCCTTTCATTAGTCTCCATACGATTAACATCCCAATACATTCACTGATAATGACGTAATACAGAATGTACCGTCCGCTAGGATTGAACATGACATATTCATAGTTTTCAGGACTTAGGTACTGCAATATAAAAAGGAAAATAAACGGTATTACACCGACTATTTTTGCAGAGGCTCGAGCTTCTGACGTAAGCGCGTACTTTTTCTTATCGACAGTTCGAGCATCAAACATCAATCGATTAAGGCGTGTCATTACCTCTTTGAGTTGCCCGCCTCGCTGCATATTGGCGCGCATCGTAATAATGAAGAAATAGAATGCTGGAAATGGAAAGCGTTTGCAGGCTTTGCGAAACACGGCATCCGGTGATTCGCCCATTTGCAAGCGTTCACCCATCAGCTTAAATTCTTTCCCGACCTCACCATTGAGCGTTTTCCCTACATAAACGATAGCGTGAGTTAAACTCTCACCGGAACTTACGGCGCTAGTCAGCATATTCAACGCATCAGGAAATTCACTATCAAACGCTTTGCGCTCGCGCTTTTGCAACCACACATAGCCAAGATACAAACCAAAGATCTCAACGATAACAATCACAATCCATAACGCTGTTCGCACAAAGTTATTGTTGAGATACATCGCGAGCAAACCCAAGAGAGCGACAAATACGACCAGTTTTACAATGGCTCCAGCTCCAATTTGACGACGGACATTGTTTACGACTCGTTGCATTTTTTGTCGAAAAGTCTCATCCGACAATGCATTCAAGTTTATGGCCTTGCCTTCTTGCAACACATCCAAACTCGACTTTGAGGCTGTATGGGCCCCTAAGTATTGCTTGATTGTTTTTTTATAGTTGGGTTTCGCAACATACAGCAGCAACAAGCCACCGAAGATCAAGCTAAGCCATGCCATAATCACGTTCCCGACTGTCCAAATATTGAATTCAAATTCGCTTCCAGCCCAAAGAAACGCGCTTTTTCCACTAGAACAGAGCGCTTTATCAAGCCTGTCGTGGTAAAGTTGCCTTGAATTTTACTCGCGCCTTCTTGCACGGTAGCGGGCTCGAAACGGAAGATCTCCTCCATCACGACGTTGTCCCCCTCTAAACCGACAACTTCAGAAATACTCATGACTTTTCGTGAACCATCATGCAAACGGCTTATCTGAATAACCAGATCAACGGCGCTCACTATCGTGCGGCGTATCGCTTCCAAAGGTAAGTTGTTGTTTGCCATCATCACCATCGCTTCTACACGAGCCAGCGCATCACGCGGTGTATTCGCATGTAAGGTGGACATGGATCCATCATGCCCGGTGTTCATCGCTTGCAGCATTTCAAATGCTTCTCCCCCGCGACACTCACCAACAATAATGCGATCAGGTCGCATACGAAGAGAATTGATCACTAAGTCACGCTGATGAATCGCGCCAGTCCCTTCAATCCCAGAGGTGCGCGTTTCCAATCGAACAACATGTGGCTGGAACAATTTGAGCTCCGCGGCATCTTCAATGGTGACAACGCGCTCTTTCTCCGAAATAAATTGAGACAACGCGTTAAGCATGGTGGTTTTACCCGACCCCGTGCCGCCGGAAATGAGAATGTTCAGACGACAGCGTGCCACGATCATAAGAACCTTCGCCATCTCAGGACTCATTGCACCAAAGCCGACCAGCTGCTCAAGGTCGATCGTCTGTTTTTTAAACTTACGGATCGAAATTGAAGTACCGTCCAGCGCGATTGGTGGAATAACGATGTTGACTCGGCTTCCGTCTTGTAAGCGTGCATCACACGTTGGAGAAGAGTCATCGACCCGACGACCCACTCGAGCCGCGATTCGCTTTGCGATTTGCAGTAACTGGTCTTCATCGATGAAGGTGACAGGTGACTTCTCAACCAAGCCGTTTCGCTCAATGAAAACGTTATTGTGACCATTAATCATAACGTCGGAGATAGTGTCATCGTCCATCAAAGACTGCAGAGGGCCAAGGCCAAGTAACTCATCAATCAGACTTTTTACATATTCACGTCTTACAACCGCTGCAACCGAATAATCTTGACGCTCAATCAAGACGTCAATCGCAGTGGTGATTTGATCGGTCAGTTGTTCTCTCGTTAATGTACCGACAACATCGGCTTCCAGCGCGTCATAAATCTGCTGGCGCAAGGAGATAAAAAGATTTCGAGACTGATGCTGAACCATAATTTACCCCTAAGCAGAACGCTTTCGTAATAACCAGTCTGCAATACTAGTTTTTTTCGGAGTCAGGCTTTCACCGAGAATCATGGCGATCAACTGCAAAATAGGACGCGCGACAGGTAAACGAGAGCTAAATAATGAACCGCCGTCTAAGACATGCTTTAACATCGTCAACTCAAATGGGATCTCGACATCAACTTTTCGCTCTAAGAAATCTTCTATTTCACGTCGAGAAATTGGGGCCGCTTTGGCTGGTTGGGTATGATTGAGCACAATAATCTGGCGAGTGTTTGGGCTCTCTTTCTCCAACCTTGTTATGACCATTTTTAATTGGCGTAAGCTGGAAATCATGGGGGTAAAAACCAATACCATGGTATCCACATTATCAACCAAATATTGATAGTCTATATTGGTCTGGGCGCTCTTAGACATATCTTCAACAATGAAGTTATATTGATCTTTTAGCAGATACTCTAACGCACGTGTATATTCCTTAAGCTCATGCACTGGGTGTATATCTGAGCCCACAGACAGCAGTGACAATAAGTCGTCCACTTTACGCGTCATGCTCATTGCATACGTGGTATCCAGATCCGTCCCCACATTAGAAATCGCTGCTGCTTTTTTCTCGAACCCTTCCAGCTTAAGTAAAATATCAAGATTGCCGGCGTAGTAATCATGATCAACCAACAAACATTTTGAGTGGTGTTTTTTTGCCAAACCTAGAACAATTTCTGACGCAATCAGTGATGTCCCAACGCCACCTTTGCATCCCCATACCGCAATATTTTTGGCCTCACGTTTTTTACCCAAACCTTGCTCTCGCGAACGGTTATCACCGACGTTTTTGGTAAATTCGATCAGCTCCTCTTTGGTAACAGGCCAAAATAGATAGTAAAACCCCATTTCTTTTAAGTTTCGAATGGTTGATATCGCATCTTCTTGACCAATCACGATCACCGACGCGCTGTTAGGCAGCAAATGACTGATGCGGCGCATGTCTTCAGCGACATTGTCCGAATGATTCAATTCAACCAAAGCCATCTCAACATTGGATTCACGCACATGAGATTGAATATCGTCATCACTATTGGAAACGAAACTTGGCAAGGGAATGCCTTCAAACCGAAACGCGCCTTCGATTAACTCGCGACAGGCTTTTGTTTGGGTAAACGCCACGCAGGAGAAACGAAGGTGCTCTTTTGTCTTTGCTTTTGTCTCGATTTTATTTAGAGACTCTAGAATGTCTAACATTGACTACCTCCCGTTAATCTTGGGGTTGTTTCGATTGACTGAGTGCATCTTGTGGCTCAGCCATTGCCTGCCATAGATTGCCGTTAACCGCGCATCCGATGGGTGCTTGGTGGTAGTTTGTGATGCGCTTTGGCTGACAAAGTGGTGTGACGGATTTATAAGTTAGCAACTCTACACGTAAATCAAAGGGACCAAGATCATAGGCTTGCTTAAGCGAAACGTTATCTTGTTCAGCACCGTCCGCCATTAAACGATTACGCCAACGTTCAGCGGTTTTCTTTCCTGCTGCATTCGCATATGAAAAAGTCAAACCTTGCGTTAATAGTGATTGCTGATGCTCACGCTTAAATTCTTGCCATTCAAGCTCTGCCGCCGCTTTACTGCTTCTATCAAGCATCAGCGACATCTCATAGCGAACAGGGTGAATATCAACGGAAATACTCGTATTTTCCTGCGCTAATGGGGTGCACCCTAGCGTCAAAAAAATCCACACGATGAATACAGAAGTACGAATCATTTCTTGAACCCTCCGGTGGTGAGAATATCTTGAGCACGCTGCTCAATAACGGGCGTATAAACGTCCGATAGACCAAAAAAGCGCGACAAATTAGAGGTTCGCAGCATCGAAGGGAGCTGTACTTGAGTTGCCTCTACCGGTTTTACGAGATTCACGGTAGCAACAATGACTAACTCCGTTTTATTGCGAGAGGTTTCGGTGTGACGAAACAAAGCGCCCAAGATTGGAATATCACCGATATAAGGAACTTTTCTCAGCAATTCAACGTCCTCAGAACTCAGCAAACCAGCCAAAACGAAACTCTGTCCGTTGCCTAATTCAATCGTTGTTTTAGCCCGGCGGGTCTTGAGGGCGGGTAAGCTAAACAGTTCATTCGCGTATTGTGTATCCAAAGAGCTCACTTCGGGCTGCAGTGAAAGCTTAATTTTATCGTCACGCAGTACTTTGGCGACCATATCAAGACGAATACCAAATTCTTTAAATTCAACATTGGTGCCACCATCGACCACCGTCACGACTGGTATTTCACCCCCGACCAAAAATGAGGCGCTTTCACCTGAAATGACCGAAAGATTGGGCTCAGCAAGTATTTGCCCCACTGAGTCGTCACCCACCGCTGAAATGGTTGCAAGCAGATCGTTGGCACTAAAATCTAAGATTGGATTGACGAAAACACCCGCGGTTTGCCCTGCAGATCCATATTGAACGCCAAAGTTTTCCATAAAATTTTGCGAGACTTCAGCAATAGAGAGTTTGACATTGACTTGCTTGGTCGTGGCCACTTCGATTTGATTAACAATGCCTGCGTACTTACGCTTAGTCATAAAATCAATAATTTCATCTTCGCCTTCGTCTTTCGTCCAAGTATGCGTTGTTTTTTCTACATTCTTTGAGAGCAACTCGCCGACTAAGTCGTTAATACCATCTTTCTCTACCGCGGTCGCAACCGTGCCGGTTAGCACAACTTGGTTACCAATATTGCTCACCGTCACTTGAGAACGAGGAAAGTGCAGTCGCACCTGCTGAATGATTTCGTCAAAACTTTGATTGATGACCAATTTACGATTAACCAATGTTTGTGCGTTTTCATCAAACACCATCAAACTGGTTGTACCCATCTTTTTACCGAAGACGACAATTTTTTTCCTGTCGATGACTTGGTAATCCGCGATTTCTGGATTGGCAACAAACACCGTATCGATGTCTTGTGCGGTAATCACGGGTTTGGCCTCCCCTTCCATCAAATAGAGCGCATTGTTGGCACTTACCGAGACGGCAAATAAACTGGAAGTAAACAGACCCAAGATCAACAAAAATGGGTTTGAAAATACGCGTTGCATTTTAGTAATCCTTACTATTAGTTCACAACAATTTCTGACGCTCTTAACTCTTTAATGGCTTTAAAATCAGGGAGGACATCACCTGAGTTCGCTTGTATTTCATTGGGAAGATAATTACCAATGGATTTATGGACCTCAATTTGAGCAATTTTTTTCGCGATGGTTAACAGTGCCACTTGTTTTCTGTCTAGTTCAACTATCAAGTAGTTTTCCATCTGCTCTGAGTTTCCACTCCTGCTTATAAAGGGAGCGTCTTGCTCAACCTTGAGGACTTTTATGTTGGTGAGAATTGGGGTTAATGATATTTGTTCTTTATTCTGCGGGCTTAATTCCGAATTAATAGCAAAATCACCCGTCAACGCCAAAACGTCGATATTATCACCCGAAGAAATAACACCACCAATAATACTATCAAGCGAGACTTTAACTGGATAAGGCACATTATTTTTAGAAATGATCGTATCTATGTATTCAGGACTGCTTGGTTCAGCAATATACGATAAATTAAATGTATCGCCTTTCAACAGGTCACGCTTGTATACTGAACCGGACTCATAATCAAATAAAGCATCATCATCAAACCCAAGACTGTGCGCTTCAGATTCAGAAATAGTGACAATTTCTAAATCACTTGGATTAACCACTTGGCCTTTTTTTACCTGACTTTTTGCGATGCGATAAATTTTATAAAGCACTGCCGGCTTTTCGACTGTTTTAACTTCCGCTACGACGGCCGTACTTTCATTAGGAGACAGTAATCCAAAGACCCCCACCCCAATCGCCATCATAGCGATGAATATAAATAGCTTGGAACGCATATTTATTCCTTAAAATGATGCGGCGACACACAACAAACCAGAAAAGCAGACTGGAATACCATAAGGAAGCCCGTGGTTTCTAACTCTATCCATATCAGTAAAGTAACCTAACAATAGATAGAAGAGCGCTAGTACGCCTCCCAACAGGCCGATTACCGCAGGAAACAACAACAGGTAATCTTCTGAAATTGCGGGTAAAAATGCGATGCTCAGTTTGGTGTCTCCCCCGCCCCAGAATCGAAAACAGTAAAGCAACACAAACAGCCCCATTAACGCCACTACCTTTAATCCCCAAGTAAATTGATAGGGCACACTACTGATCAAAAGAGCAATGATAAAAATGGCAATACAGTATCGGTTGGGGATAATTCGATTACGAATATCACTAGCTGAAATAACGATAGATAGGATAACTAAACCTAGCCATCCTATTATTAAATAATTAACCCCCACAGAATGTGTTCGGTACTACTTAATCGCGTCTGCGGCAGTGATGTTACCAGATATCAACGCAACAGCATCAGTTAGGGCTTTTTTGATACCAGCATCCGAGGAAAAAACAGCTAATACAATCGCAGAAATCGCGACACCAATAATTGCGTATTCAATCGCAGTGACACCGCGACGATCGTTAATTAACCCTTCAGTGAACAATTTTGTTTTTACATACATTTTAGCAAGCATAATAAACTCCATATATAGCTATAATTTTAATTCCGCCCGCTTATTTTGCGAGCTAGACCTAACAAAATCGATTATATGTTTCGTCAAATAATTGTCAATTAGAGTACTTGCACTTATTTTTCATGATGACATAAGCTTAAAAGTCTTGTTTTTGATATTAAAAAAGAAAAACATAACCACAAAAAAGCGATCGGCGTCACATTAATATATCAACATAATGACAAAACACATTACCAAGATTAGGGGATAGAAAAAATCAACTGTTTTGTTGTTTTCATAACGTGATCTTGGTGCATAAATACAATGATAAAACCACTTATTAGCATCATGTTTATTTTTATCGAAAATTAACTTACTTACCATTACAAGCCCGCTACTACTGGATAGGCAGCTAACTTTCAAACAGGTCAAGCTAAATCCTTATAATGTTCCATAACCCTAAACCGAATATTATTCGATGTGGGGTTTATATATTGCGAACCATTAGTAAGAAGGATCATGCTCGCGACACAACAAACCAATGTTGTGATCCCGTCGGTTGCAACTATGAAAAATGGTCAACATTAAGCAGCGTGAAAGGTCGAATTAAATTCTAACCGACCTTAGTAACATCATAAAATTGACTGTTTTTTGTGCGTAATTTTTTAGATGTAAGCAGGTAATTAATAGAGTATTATTCGCCGTTTTTTAAGACGAAATACGATTTAGCACGCTCTAGAGTGCACTTGAAATTTACCGCTTCGAGAACGAAGTCCGGAAACATCGACGGCATCAAATTAACGAGCCTCAATATCAATGGGCAATACTTAAATATCAACGGCTAACACAACACTTGGCTGAGGAAATTATGGCGAGTCAACAAATCCCGGACACGGATTTAAGTTGATTTTCAGCATCGACTGGCGATAGCCTATCATTGACTTGATGAGACCGTTGCCAAAAAGGGAATCAACTGGTTGCGCCAATAGCCGATACACTGATTCGCCATTTGAAGCCTATTCATTCATAAATACGCTTGGAAAAAATGCATGAACAATATCCATTTGATTAAAGGTGACATCACCAAAGCCAAGGTCGATGCTATCGTTAACGCTGCAAACCCAAAACTACTTGGTGGCGGTGGCGTTGATGGGGCGATACATCGCGCAGCTGGCTCTGAATTGCTTAAAGCTTGTTTTGCGATTGAGCCCGTAAATGGCAACCGTTGCGGATATGGCGATGCCAAAATCACCTGTGCGGGAAATTTAGATTCACGTTTCGTCATTCATGCCGTTGGACCTATCTATGCAAAGTTTGCTGAACCAGAGAAAGTGCTGGCATCAGCCTATTCGCAAGCGTTAGATCTTGCCATAAAAAACCAATGTAGAACCGTTGCTCTACCTGCTATTTCTTGTGGCATTTATGGCTACCCTGCTGAAGAGGCGGCATCGGTCGCGTTGACGGTCTGCTCTCAACATAAGTACCAACAGCTAGAGTTGTACTTCTATCTATTCGATGAAGAGATGCTTCGAGTTTGGCGGAATTGTATTGCTACGCTGCTTTAAGCTTGAGCTTGGGTACTAAGAACACATCACGGTCGACTCCTAAGTGGATCGAACAACCGTCTGTAATGAGGCGTTTAGATGAGTAACCGTTTCGACTGGGGCTATCGCTTGTAGGTGAGTGTTTTTCGCATTACATATACCCGTCCTAATTGAAGTTGTTTGGGTATAACTATTTATCATTTTCTTAAAAATATGTCCCATAAATCTACGGGACATATTTCTATTTGGGTTTGTCTATCTTTGGGGCAAAACAGGGACATTTTCGTGGGCTAAATAGGGTTACATCTTCCCCTTAACGCCTTCATAAGGTGTAATGTTGGGAATATCTCACCTCATCACTTTTCACTTATGCCCCCTAGCTTTTGTTATTCCCAATCAAGGATAACTTTGCCAGACATCCCGCTACACATAACGTCGAAGCCTTCTTGGAAGTCATCAACCTTGTAGTGGTGAGTGATAATTGGAGTCAGATCTAGGCCCGATTGGATTAGCGAAGCCATCTTGTACCAAGTTTCAAACATCTCACGACCGTAAATACCTTTGATCACAAGGCCTTTAAAGATCACTTGTGTCCAATCGATACCCATGTCTGATGGTGGAATACCTAGCAGAGCGATACGGCCACCGTGGTTCATGGTGCTCAACATTGAGTTAAACGCCATTGGGTTACCTGACATTTCAAGACCGACATCGAAGCCTTCTTTCATGCCAAGCTCTTCCATCACCGTTTCTAGGCTTTCATTTGCAACGTTAACTGCACGTGTCACGCCCATCTTACGAGCAAGGTCTAAACGGTATTCGTTTACATCGGTAATCACTACGTGACGTGCACCAACGTGTTTTGCAACTGCCGCTGCCATGATACCAATTGGACCTGCACCGGTGATCAATACATCTTCACCTACAAGGTCAAATGATAGCGCGGTGTGGACAGCGTTACCGAACGGGTCAAAGATCGATGCCAAATCATCTGAGATGTCAGCAGGAATTTTGAACGCATTAAACGCTGGGATCACTAGGAATTCAGAGAAACAGCCAGTGCGGTTTACGCCAACACCGATCGTGTTGCGGCATAGGTGAGTACGGCCACCACGACAGTTACGGCAATGACCACAAGTAATGTGACCTTCACCAGAAACACGGTCACCTAGCTCAAAGCCACGAACTTCTTGGCCAATACCAACCACTTCACCAACATACTCATGGCCGACAACCATAGGAACTGGAATCGTTTTTTGTGACCACTCATCCCATTTATAGATGTGTACGTCAGTACCACAAATAGCGGTTTTCTTGATGCGGATTAAAAGATCATTGTGGCCAAGTTCAGGCTTGTCCACTTCCGTCATCCAAATGCCTTCTTCAGGCTTTAGCTTAGCTAATGCTTTAATTTTCATTCTATTCACCAAATATTGCTCCGCTCTATGCGCAGCAAAAAATTCTTATCTCAATAACAACATAGTCCGTTCTAGTGAGTGACGACACACAATGCCGTCACGATCAAAAGAGAAATTCAGGACTACGTTAGATGATGCCCATGTCTTGGCCAACTTGGATAAAGGTGTCGATCGCTCGATCAAGTTGCTCACGAGAATGCGCCGCAGACATTTGAGTACGAATACGCGCTTGGCCTTTAGGTACCACTGGGAATGAGAAACCGACAACGTAAATGCCTTTCTCTAAAGAGCGCTCTGCAAATTCCGCCGCTACTTTTGCATCACCCAACATGATTGGAATGATCGCGTGATCCGCGCCACCCATAGTAAAGCCCGCAGCTTCCATACGAGTACGGAAATGCGCTGCGTTTTCCCATAAATGCGTACGCAAATCACCACTTTCTTGAAGCAGTTCAAGTACACGCAGTGATGCATTCACAATCGCAGGTGCAACAGAGTTTGAGAACAAGTAAGGACGAGAACGTTGACGAAGCCAATCAATCACTTCTTTCTTGCCTGATGTGTAGCCGCCTGAAGCACCACCCATCGCTTTGCCTAATGTGCCCGTGATGATATCAATACGGTCTACAACATTGTGGTATTCCGGAGTGCCCGCACCGGTTGCGCCCATAAAGCCAACCGCGTGAGAATCATCGACCATAACAAGTGCATCGTACTTATCTGCTAGGTCGCAAATCGCAGGTAGATTAGCCACGACGCCGTCCATAGAGAATACGCCATCGGTTACGATCAACGTATGACGAGCGCCCGCTTCTTTCGCTGCAATTAGTTGCTGCTCCAACTCTTGCATGTTGTTATTTGAATAACGGAAACGCATTGCTTTACATAGACGTACACCGTCGATGATTGAAGCGTGGTTTAATGCGTCAGAAATGATCGCATCTTCTGCGCCAAGAATGGTTTCAAATAGACCGGTGTTAGCATCAAAACAAGAGGTGTAAAGAATGGTGTCTTCTTTGCCAAGGAAATGAGAAAGCTTTTGCTCTAGTTCTTTGTGGATGTCTTGTGTACCACAAATAAAGCGAACAGAGGCCATGCCAAAGCCATTCTTGTCCATACCGGCTTTACCCGCTTCGATAAGCGCTGGGTGGTTAGCAAGACCAAGGTAGTTGTTCGCACAAAAGTTTAAGACTTCTTGACCGGTTGAGATTTGAACTTGCGCTTGCTGCTGAGAAGTAATAACACGCTCAGACTTGTACAGGCCTTCGGTCTTTACTTCTTCAATTTGTTGTTGGATTTGTTGGTAAAATGCAGAGGACATCGTCGTTCCTTCCTATCTTTATCATTATCTTTATCTTTATTGATGACGCCGATTCAGCCATTCATTTATAAAAGGCTCAATACTCTGGCGCTAGGTTGCTTAAGGCTTAAACGCTAAGTCAACCTACATCTGTTAAGTGTAATCTAGGACAAGAAATTGCATTATCCCACTAGGTGGAAAAACATTATTGAATCTGAGGCACAAATAGATTTTACTGGGCGCGGTGTGTACCAAGTTGGATACCGGCAAGCACCATAATTGCAGCAATAAAAAGCAGGATATTTTCAAGTGTCGACCAAAGGTCGAGCATCATATAAGCGTAAGGCATCTTGGTCTCCTCGTAAGTAGTCAATGGCGATACCTTAGTACTTGATTTCATTGCAAACCGAGAGGCAACTCGCAAAAAAGCTTTATTTATAAATATATTACTATGTGACTAAATATGATTAATAATCGCCTTATCGCCCTACTCCCAGACCTCGCTTCCTTCATTCTTATTGTTAATGAAGGTAGCTTCACCGCTGCCGCAAAGTTGTTGGATGTGACCCCTTCTGCATTGAGTAAATTGATCACTCGGCTAGAAAAAGCCCTTTCTGTGAAACTCTTTGAACGAACCACTCGCTCACTTATCATTACGCCTGCAGGCCAAAAAGTGTATGACCAAGCCTTGCTCATGGTGAATGCCGCCCAGCAAGCGATTGAGCTATCCACCAGCGATCACACAGAAGCGAGTGGCTCGATTACCGTCGCGGCACCTGAGGCGTTTCTTAACTCGGTTCTACAACCGCTCGTACTCCCATTTTTAGCTCAATACCCAGAGATAGAATTGCGCCTGCGCGTCGCAGACGGTCAATTTGATTTATTGCGAGATCGCATTGATATCGCGTTCAAGTTAACCGATAAACCTGACGAAAACTTGGTTTTGAAGGAAATCGCTCAAACACATTTGCGGTTGTGCGCGAGCCCGAATTACATCCAACAACAGGGCATGCCAAATCATCCTACCGATTTAGTCAATCACCAGTGCCTATATCTTGCTGAGACTGAACGCGATCATATTTGGGATTTCTTTAAAGATGATGAATTCCATTCCGTTTCGGTTCATGGTCGGTATGCAGTAAACCACTCTCAAATGCGTTTAAGTGGTGTGAAAAATGGACTAGGCATCGGCATTTTCCACGATTTTGTTATCGCTGACGCATTAAAAAGCGGGGATGTGGTGGAAGTGTTGAGTGGCTGGACATTAAAAAGTAACTATCATGGCGCGATTGCCATGCAATATTCTCAGACCAAATATATGCCGGCACGGGTACGTGCATTTATTGATTTTGCGATTGAACATTTGCAGAAAAAACTCGCCCACTAAAATCAATATATTGATTTTGAAAGATTAATGTAAAAGTAAGCGACGTTCAGAATGATGACTTCTATACGATGACAATCATCGTTCTTAACGCGCTAGCTGGACATTCTGACCGTCATAACATCGCTAAAAACCCGCAAAGTATGAGCCAAATTACCAACACGCCACAGACAGTTACAATGAAATTGTTATCGTTGTTAATAATTAATTTCATTTACACGCATGTGCACATATAATTGCTAACAACAAAATAATTACTCATATTTCCAAGGAAAGGCTATGCGTTATTGGATTGCCTTGATCATCTCTTTTTGGTGCACGAGCGTTTTTTCTGCATCACTAACGATCAAACTCCCCGACAATTCCACCATAACGGTTGATCGCGAAGACTTACTGAAAGAATTCGATACTCAAGCATTCAGCACTCATTTACCCTGGTTTGCGAACTCATACCGCTTTGCCGGCATCCCTGTGACTGAGCTCATAAAACGCTATGGAAACAATGATACTTACGCCATTACATTTGCCGCTCTCAATGACTATCAAGCCACCATCTCCGTTAACGATATAAAAAAATATAGCCCTATTATGGCCTTAACCATGAATGGCAAAGAGATGAGAGTGCGTCATAAGGGGCCATACTGGATGATATTTAATCTCGACCAATTCCCTGAAATCGATAATGCCGATTACCACGCCAAGATGGTGTGGCAAATTGATGAATTGATCATCCACAGCCGCACACATGAACACCAGAATTAAACCCGGTTCGTTTTTTGCGTTACTTACACACTCAAAAACCATGCTGCTCGCCATTGCGTTGCTACTCATCATGGCGAACCTTTACGTGTTTAATGAGACACGGCAGTTAGCACGTTCATACTCAGAACAACAAAATCAAGCAACATGGAATTTGTTCCAGTTGAATAAGGAGTTCTCATCGCTCATCGCCATCACCCCTTTTGCGTTAGAAAACTCGTTTTATAGCAATCGAGTGGCGCTCGGTTATGAGTTAACGTGGAGTCGTTTTGACCATTTATTGAATGCTAGAGAGTCCGACAGTTTTATGAAATTGGCGGGATCCAGAGAGTTTTTTACCGACCTGTTTCAGCGTTACAATCAATTGGAACCGGACCTTTGGACGTTGTCCAACAAAGAGCAAGCAGTCAACTTAGCCAACCAACTCGATGGGTTATACCAAGAGATGTTGCTCTATGTAACGCATAACTTTCGAGTGAAAAGTCCGATCTATCAGCAACAAATGGAACAAGCGAAGCTGCTCACTCACACGCAAATTATCCTAACGTCACTGTTGCTTATCTGCGCGCTGATTGTGGGGTATGTTCTGCATCTCGAATCCGAATATAACAAGTACCTTGCCTTGACCGACTCGCTCACCAAAATCCCGAATCGATTAGCGATGACTGAAGATGCCAACAAGCGCATTGATAATGAAACCGCCTTCACGATTTGTCTGATTGATCTTAATAACTTCAAACACATTAATGACCAATATGGGCATCAAGCGGGAGACATTACACTGCAAACCATCGCCAAACGTTTTGAACAGACTCAATCAGCACTCAATTGCAACGTTTACCGCATTGGGGGCGACGAATTTGCGATTCTTTTGCACCACTCACCTCAGAGGGATATGGAAGAAGCATTAAACACCTTGCTACAGTGCTTTGATGAACAAATCATGTTAGCCACATCATTAAGTGTGCCATTAACTGCCAGCTTTGGTCTTGCTCGCTTCCCGATACAAGGCACAACACTCAATGAGCTTTTAAAGACGGCAGACGCCAATATGTACCGGATGAAGTTTTCGACACGTGACCCCTCGCGTCAAGGCAACACACAATCCAAATAGCGCCACCCTACAATTTTTTCTGCCAAGACTGGCAGGCTGATTGAATTTGTGTCGCCGCTGTTTGATAGTGTTGTGATGATTTCATAAATGGGTCGTTGATCCTCCCTTCGCCCCATTGACCGAGTAAGAAAGTTTTGCCTCTCGCTTCGATGGATATATCACTGACAAAACGTATCTGATCAGGCTCCATAACCAGGATGATATCACTCCAGATACAATCTTCGACCGTTAACTGGTGCGCGCGATGCAGGCTAAGATCTTCTCCCAACTCACGGGCAATACGGATCATAGAATGATCCGCTCTCGATCCTACCAAATCGCTTTTATCAGTCAAAATCCCAGCAGAACGCACTTCAGTATTTGGTAGCATGCCTTTTAGTAACATTTCAGCCAATGGCGACCGACAAATATTACCGGTGCACACAATTAACATACGCTTAAACATGGGCTACCTTCCTATTTTGAATCGGTGTGATAATGGTATGGCTGGCACCGATAACGACCAAGATCGTCAAAAATGTCACCGTGTTCGCTGGTGCTTGTAAATTAAAATCAACGGAAATATGCAACAGCATTGCGACCATCGCGATTAAGCTGCCCAAAGCGGCCCCTTTACATGTTCGACTCTGCCGGTGGCGAATGACAGAGATGGTGAGCATCATTGCCCAGAGCAAGCTAAAGCCCAGCAAAAGTGTCGCGGGCAACCCGACTTCTGCGGTAAATTGCACGTATTCATTGTGCGCATGGTCATAAAAACCTATCGCATGCTGAGTGTAACCGGGGAAAATCATGTAAAAGCTGCCTAACCCGCTACCAGTAAAGAGAAAATCTTTAATCATAGGTAGGCTCCATTCCACGACTAAATGCCGAGTGTCGGAAGTTAGGTGCGTCTGCGCCAATCGTTCTTGAACTTTTTCTACGCCGAAAAATGAACCCAATAAAATGATATCAACCACAAACAGGCTCGCGAGCAACCAAGTTAGTCGCGGCGGTCGATGCTTGTAGAACACCAATGCGATAATACCCACCACAAAGGTAGAAATAAAGAGAGCACTATTGCCCATTCTTGACCGCGTCATTACTAGAGCGATCACCATAATAATCAACGATAATCTGACGAGCATCTTTTTAGAGACGAGTAACTGCAGCGTTTGATTTATCCAGGCTTGCCACGAAACTGGACGAGCAGCAGAGGTGCTCAAATCAATCACAATCAGGCCAATGCCCATACTAAGACAAAGCAATAAGTAATTTGCTAAGTGGTTTTTATAGACAAATGATCCTGTGGCGACATCCGTTTCAGGTAAATGAAAGATCCACGATGATTCGATTCCCCATAATACGTTGAATGATGCATAGAGTGCCTGCAGCGTTCCGCTGATCACAATAATCAGCATCACCATCTTTAAGCGCTTCTTTGTATGAATCAATAAGGCAGCACAAACGATAAAAAACAGATAAGCAACCCCTTTAATTAAGGCGATATAAGTGGCTGCGGGATCAAGTGATATATAGCCCCAAGCCGCCCCCACCCGCTCATAAGCGGATGCTGCAACGGGAGAAATCCCAGCAAGTACATATGTCGGTAGAGGGACAATTTGGCAAAACACCCAAAACTGAAATAGCGCAAACGGAATAAGAAGCCAATAAAAGGTTTTCAATCGTTGAAAATACTCCCTCTTACGTAAGACTAAAAACACAAAGCCCAACGCAAAGGCGGTTAGTGCAATCCATATTTCACCAATAGTCCATGCCCATACTCGGTTAGAACCGAGCGGTATGGGTAGCCAAATAAGCAATCCCAATAGACTGACAAAACAACAACGTTCAAGTCTCAATATCATTTAAGCATCCTGCTCTTTACGCTTTAATCTAGCCCAACAAGAGTCTCAGATTTCTGTCACTTTAAGTCAAAATATTCGCAAAATAATTCCGGTTACTCTCAAATATGGGACACACTTAACTGACTATTTATATTATATTTTCTCTTTGGTTTATGGTTGGAAACACCAACCGGTTTGATTAATGGAAGAATCATGAAAAAACGTGTAGTTTCGCTATCTAGTCTGCTGTTAGCCAGCGCTCCCGCCCTCAGCTATGAGGCGATAGACAATGATATCGCCTACTTACATTTCTATGGGACCATTAAGGCCAGTGCGCAGTTTCTTGAAGAGCAGGATAATGAATATACGTTTGGTGACTCAAAAGTGGGGTTACTGGGTCGTTACGCTGTCACTGATGTATTTTCTATTGCCGCAGGCACAGAAGCACAAATAAACCTTGATGCCGATGAAGATAAAAATGAGGACGACCTCTATGTTTCTCAATATTTTCTCGGCTTATATACCGAAGCATTCGGCTGGTTGACTTTCGGCAAGCACAGCACATCATCGGATGATCTTAACGGCGTTGATTATTCTGAAATTTTTGGTGGCCAATCCAACCTAAATTCAGTGGGTGTAAAAGGCGATACGCTTAAATACGTCTATGCCAACGAGTTATTTACCCTTAATGCCACCTACGGCTTTGAAGCGGGAGACCAAAATCGCACCTTAAGCGAACTCTTTGGCCAATATAACTTAGCGGATCTGACGCTCATTGCCGGTATCGGTACGACAAGCACCAACACCGCGACCAATCAAACCGATTCGACTTACTTTCAAACCTCAGCAAAAATGGAAATGGGTGATACCAATTTCGGCTTAACCTACTATCTACAAAACTTAGATAATGACTTACAGCCTTCACTATCAGTCGACAAACATGCGTTTGCACTCGCCGGACAAATCGCCTTTACCGAGGGAGTGACCGCCTATGCCGGTCATGAGCTGATTTTTCAAGATTCAAAAACCAAAGACCTTGATGGTACTCGCCAGAATAGCTACGTAGGCCTTTCCCTTATTCCGATTGAATACACAAAACTCTTTGCTGAGTTGAATTTTAATTCACCTATTAGCACCAAAGATGAACTGAACTTGGCCGTTGGTGGTGTGCTTTCTTGGTAGTCATCCCTTCTCATTCCTTTCTTGTCGCTTAATGGGCTACTGGCTACTGGCTACTGGCTACTGGGCAATTTTAATACGCATGATCAAAAAATGGCTGTCATTGACAGCCATTTTTCTTACGCTTTGTTCGCAAATTTCTAGTCCCCTGTTTCTAGTTTCCTGAAATAGGGTCTTTCTTAGTTGGCGGATTAGGCACTGGGGTCGCAACTTCCGCTTCAATACCCGCAGCCGTCGCGCTCGCAATCACCGTAGGGTCAATACCCGCTTCGATTGCAGCAATCGTAATGGCTTGATTAGAAACACCGAGTTCACGGGCGGCATTGGTAATGGCGTTAACATGCTGCGGATGTTGAGTTAATAGTAATGATAAAACCGCCGGTAAATCATCGTTTCGCTTTTGCGCAACCGCACTTAAAAATGGCGTGATGTTATCGATAAAAGAATGCTGGTTAAATTGTTCTACTAACGCTGCTGGCGCCACTGACTTATCTTGAAACAGACTATCAAGTTGATCGGCGGTCATCACCTCAGCTTGTACAAACGAAGCAAGAGACCACCCAGTGACGATGCACCCCCATTTTAGCATTTTCATAAATATCCTTTTTATTACATCCAAAGCAAAAGCGGTCAGCGTTTAATATTGCGCTCCGCAGCCTTTATGTTTTTTTTCTTAGCACTGGTCTGAATCGGTCTAGCTCATACCCAGAATAAGCTGAGACTCGGGTTTAACCGCGACAATAATAAGGTGTTATATTGTTAAAACCCAATATTGCACAAGCTCGCTCACCTATAATAGGTTTGACCAAAATTGAATCATATTGCCATAATTTCATTTTATACTTTTCATGATCCAACAAATAAGAAAGAACCACATTTTTCTTTTCCGATGACAATTCTGGCCAATATGCAAGATAGTAAGTCAGTGATTCTTTCACGGTTAAAGGTTCATAAGGCCCTAAGTGTTGCGCCAATTCAAATTCAGCCATCACATCGTCAAACCCTTCCCCATTACGCCACAACTGATTCGCTTTGTTGATCATAATGGCCGAATCAAGTGGTCGGAAATGTAGTTGCAATTGCAATTGTTCAATCGAACGTTTTGCAAAGTCCCTTTTTGTTGCTTCATCTGAAGATTGAAAAGCAATCCATGAGTAATACAGCCCAATACTGCCATGATCGATAAAAGGACCAAAAGAATCGGGTTCTAACGTATCATCAAGCAACGTACCATCAAGCAAGGCCTTATCGGACGAAGTCTCAACACTCTCGACACTTAAACTGGCCATTTGATTACGAATCACCTGGCTATGCCAATCGTCCCGCCCCTTATTAACCGCACTCATTAAAAGTAATATTGATCCTATCAACCATACCGCGGCGATCATCCGACTACCCATAAGTCAGTACCGATTTAGACTCCTCACCCGCTCCCATCTCCGCCGTGGTCTTGGTGTTGGCACTAGCCCGTCTTTTTTTCACAATACTGTAGCGAACATACACAAAACCGAGCGCAAATGGCGCGATATAGCGTACTTCGATAGACATAAAAAATGCCGTTGCCAAGACTAAGAAAAGCAATATAGCGAAGTCATATTGCATTCGATTCTGCACAAAAAAGACAAATAAGCGGCCAATATACTTAACGTATATATAGACAAAAAATACCCCGCCAAAGATGACCCAGTCGAAAAAGAAAGATTTCGTCGATACACTTTTTGTTTCACCCACGACTAAATACTGAGAAAACTCAGAGAAATTGAGTAATCTTGGCGCTAATCCATCGACGAAATTAAGTGCAATCAGCCCGTATTCGTACATTGAGGGCAGATAACCAAAGAAGCCTCCGCCTAAAGGATTGTGGATCAGTGACATAATAGCCGTCATGACCGCCGTGCCTCGCGTCGCGACACTGGTATAGCGCTCAATATCATTAATAATTGAGTCGCCTAAAAATGTGACTACAAAAACTGAAATCGCAAACAATAAAATGATTGATGCCAGCATTTTGTGGAAAGGATTAATACGGCTAAAAACCACAAAGGTGATAAATATCGTCAATAGGAAACAAATCAACGTCCCTTTTGATGTAATTAAGATAATCGCCGCCGCAACGATTGGCGTGATGACAAACAAGTTGATTCGATAGATCGCTGCAACCATGAGCAACACGAGGGCGAACTGAAAACCGAACGTACTGGCTTCTAACGTAAAACCGCGCATTCGATGCGGTGATAACGCATAGTTATAATGAAAAAATGATGAACCATTAATAAATCCGCGCGCGGCAAGATTGAGCATAAAGGCAAAAATCACCACTCCCGCAATGGCCAATACTCCCTGATAGAGCAATTTTTCATCCTGACGAACAACTGTCAGGAATACCACGACACTAGGAATGATCAGAATGAGAAATCTCAACCCTCGATCAAATAAGAACATCTTGTTGTAATCTGAATAAAAAACAACCAATAAAATAAATGAGTATACAAAGAAGCCAAATAATAATTTTATGGTGTTAAATTCTGTTTTTGAAAGTGTTCTATAAGACAGCGCAACTTGCAATGAGAGTAACGGGATCAATATGATGCCGAGTGGTGCCGTAAACACTCCGCCAATGGCTGCCAATGCCGTATTTTCAAATGGCACCAAAATGCAAAACAATAAAAACACCACTTTTTGCACCGTATACTCCTAATTCAGTGTTAAAAATGACTGAAAATAACGCTGATTCATGACATCTTCGTGGAAATTACGCTCAAAATGCTCAACACATGCTTGCTGGCTAATATCAAGATAAGCCTTTTCGGTTAACACGTGATCTATCGATTGCGATAAACTCGACACACTGTCTAAATTAAAAATCCACCCTGTTTTTTCATTCAACATATCGGCCAGTGAACCTGCGTCTGATGCAAAAACGGGGGTGCCGTTTCTTAATGACTCCGCTACGATCAAACCAAATCCTTCCCACAGTGAAGGAACCACCACAAAATCCGCTTGTTGAAAGTGCACATCTAATTGTGTGTTCGCCACCCAACCTAAACGGCGAATGGTTATGTTATCCCTGGCTTTCGTAAATAATACGTCCAACTCAGGGCAATCATTACGCACAGCTTCCCCAATCACGGTGAGTTCAATCGGTTGATTGAGCGCTCGCAACTTATCTAGCGCTTCAATAAAGAGATGTAAACCTTTCTGCTTATCCAAACGACCGACAAATAGAATCCTCGTTAATCGACTATCAGTATCTCGTATCGGCAATGGCAGAGCGCTGCCTTGTACACCATTCCATACCAACGTGACTTTACTCTCTTTAAGACCTATTTTTAACGCTTCACGGTATTCGTATTGTGATATGCAATAAATCTGACAGCAAAATGGAGCCAGAATACGCTCGACACAAATATAGAGCGTACGAAATATGCTGCGCTTTAACTTTGAACGGTAATGAATATCAAATGCCCAGCCATGGCTACAATAAACAATGGCAATATTGTGCCATTTTGAAAATGGCCATAAAAATGGGCGCAATAAACCAGAAAAAGTACTGTGTAAAAATATCACTTGGTATTGTTTAAGATCGATTCTAAAGATCACCGTCCATAACAACATCAGGACATTAAAAGGCCTAAACCCCTTGTCCTGCAATGGCAAGATAGAGCGATGATAATTCAAAGCAAGAAAATCATTCTCTACCGATTGAGAACGCGATAACGATTCAAAAAAAGTTTCAATTCCACCTTGGGTTGTTTCAGAAATATTGAGTACTTTCATCGTGCCCCCGTATAACTTAACCGGCGCAATAATTGATAATTCGTAAAACCATCAAGCCTAAATAGCACTCGAAATACCATCACAATCAACGAGTATCGATTCATCTTCGGATCTACTTGTCCAAATAAATACTGATTATTGGTGACAATTTTGTCGAACACACTTTTGTCTTGAGTTTTGTTCTTAACTAGGAATTTAATCAAATTGATGTAACAGGTCGAAATGAAAAAATTGACATCTTGCTCTCTTGCGAGCATTTTCGCTTGCAATGAGATGCGTTCAAAAGCATCAATATGCGTTGTGTCTTTCTGGGTTAAAGGGCTATTAATGGCAGAACCACTACGCAGCACATGATAATAAAGAATTTCATCACTAATGTAACAGTGCTTTGCTAGCGAAAGATAATCAATAATGAATAAGACATCCTCACTAAAGTGCAATGACTCATCAAATTTCAACTGATTTTGAGTCAGTAATTGACGAGACACCATTAGACCACAGACATGGAGACGAATCTCTTTTGTCAGAAATTTCGATAGCGCTTGTTCACCGCTAACTCGCTCAGCAACATTCAAAGCGGTATCCGATGAATCTTGCGACACTTTTTTAAATGAAAACAAAACCGAATCAATACCCGCATGGTCATGCAAAACCTGGTCTAAATGATCAAAAATGCCCGATTGGTAGCTGTCATCAGAATCTAGAAATAAAATGTAGCCGCCTTTCGCATGGTCAATACCCACATTTCTTGCGCTAGATACGCCACCATTCTCTTTGTGAACTAATCGAATTTGATCATGCTCAATCTTATAAGTCGGCCCCTGCTTTGAACCATCATCCACCAGAATGAGTTCAACATCTTGTGTAGAGCGCTGATCTGCCTCCAAAACAAACCAATCTATAATGTTTTTCGCATAATCAAAGGTATTGTATATCGGTACGATGAGGGAGTACTTCATGCGACTGCCTCCTGCCACAAGCGATTGATCACCGTTAGCTCAGTATCCTGAGCTTTACTCAGCGCATTTTGCGACAAGCGGCGGTAGAGAACTTCATCACTACAGACTTGTTTTATACGCGTAATAAACTGATGACTGTCACCAGATTCAATTCGATAACCGTTGATTCCATCTTCGACGATCCATGGCAACGCATCAAATGTTTGATAAGCGATGATCGGTAGCCCTTGGCTACGCGCTTCTATTAGTGTTTGACCAAAGCCTTCGTATCTCGATGTCATCATAAAGACCGCGTATTCTTGCAACGTACCTGCGACGTCGCTCGTCGGCCCTTTAAACTGAACATTCGCGAGACCTGCGATCTTCGATTTCAAATCACTGAGTTCCGCTGGCGTTCCGTCACCATAGATATCCAAACTATAATCGGAAGGTAAGGTAGACATCAGTTCGATCATCGCTGAGAAGTTTTTTTGTTCTTCATCAATTCGTGCAATCGTGACCAATTTATTGCTCGGCATCTTAGGTTGACTTGCCGTCGGCAGCTTACAACCACGGGGAATCACTTTCACCTTGTCTGCCACTTTGGGAAATAGACTCGCAAGTGCCCTTTTATCTTGGTCGGTATACACAGTGAAAACGTCAATTTTACGATGCAACAATGCCATCACTAATTTAGACAATGGCTTAAAGAAGACCGAAAATTTATTGGTTTGGACCAACACAACCTTCACATGATTAAGAACCTGACGTGGTAGATAAAGTAAATCATTGGGATGAAATAAAACCACCACATCATCTGAGGTTAATTGAAGTGATTTGACCGCATTTATTTGGCTCAGTTTTGATGCCACTTTGCGATCTTCGCCATATTTAACAAAGGTAATATGATCACTCTCTGGGTAGTGCTCTTTTTGCGGGAAATGCTCGTAAAGCTCATAGTTATCACATTGAAATAACTGATGCAGGCTACGAACGAGCGTTTCTACGCCCCCCATCGTGGTCGACTTTTGTGGGTTAATTGTCACCAATTTCATCGTTATTCGCCTCTAATCACTGCCAAAAAGGTCACGTGTATAAACTTTATCTGCAACATCTGCGAGCTCTTCAACCATACGGTTACTCACGATAACATCGCTGATTTGCTTAAACGCCTCGAAATCATTCACGACTTCTGAGTTGTAAAAATGTGGCTCTTCGAGAAGAGGTTCGTAGACAATAACTTCAATGCCTTTTGCTTTGATACGCTTCATGATGCCTTGAATGCTCGACGCTCGAAAATTGTCCGAACCGGCTTTCATGATCAAACGATAAACCCCAACAACTCGGGGCTGTTTATTAACGATTGAACGCGCGACAAAATCTTTTCTCGTCGTATTCGCTTCAACGATGGCCTGGATTAGATTGTTAGGGACATCTTGGTAGTTTGCGAGCAGTTGCTTGGTATCTTTAGGCAAACAGTAACCGCCATACCCAAACGATGGATTGTTGTAATGACTACCGATGCGAGGATCGAGGCCGACGCCTTCAATAATTTGACGAGCATCAAGACCATGACTCTCCGCGTAAGAGTCGAGTTCATTAAAATAGGCCACGCGCATGGCAAGATAAGTGTTTGAAAATAACTTCACCGCTTCCGCTTCTGTGGAATTGGTAAACAACACCTGAATATCAGTTTTGATTGCGCCTTCCACCAGCAGTCCGGCAAAAATTTCAGCACGAGCGGAATGTTCGCCAACAATGATGCGTGACGGGTAAAGATTATCGTGTAACGCTTTACCTTCTCGTAAAAACTCTGGTGAAAACAAAATGTTGTCAAAATCTAATGTTTGTTTAACTCGCTCTGTAAAACCAACAGGAACCGTTGATTTGATCACCACAATCGCGTGTGGCGCATAGCGTTTTACTTCACTGATCACCGATTCTACTGAGCTGGTATCAAAGAAATTCGTTTCTGGATCATAGTTAGTCGGCGTCGCGACAATAATATAATCTGCATTTTGGTAAGCAGCCGTCTTATCTAAGGTCGCCGTTAAATCAAGCGATTTATCCGATAAAAAACGTTCAATTTCCACATCGGAGATTGGGGATAGACGTTGATTAATTTTATCGACTTTTACCGCATCAATATCCAACGCGACGACTTGATGATTTTGCGCAAGGAGCACCGCATTTGATAAACCAACATAACCTGTGCCAACGACTGTAATCTTCATAAATTTTCCATAATTTTTAAACGTTAACTTCAGTGGAATCCCCACTACGCTTGATATCTTTGACTGCTTTCCGACGATTTTCTGTTAATAACACGACTAAATGCTTCGAAAGGATTCTTGAGGTAGTAATAGGTTCGTCTAGGCACAACGGTTATCTTTCGTTGTAAAAGCAAACCTAACACATACGCAAACTCTCCAAGCGACATCACCTTATGGAAATTCTTAACCATCTTATAAAAGGACGGTTTTTCAGTCGTGATATCAAACTTGGCAATATAATCAGCTCGAGCGATTTCAACCAAATAACGAGAGCGCACAACTTCAGGCTCAAAGTTCACCGTTAAGGTCCCTTTACCTCGCGTAACGCAATAAATTTCGTTTTGATAAGCGGCAATGCGTTTGGCCTTATGGCCTGAGACCAAGGAAAACATCACGTCATTTGACGCGATGACGTCGTCAAAATATAACGCATGATCTTCGAGAAATTCCGTTAGATAAACTTTGCTCCATGGTACGGAAAAGTGATAACGAATCTCTTCATCCCCTACCGACAAATAATCGTTTACCAAATTGGCATAAAGGTGATGACGATCAGAGTCTCCCCCTGTCACGTCACATTGAGCTGTAGGTGAAAAATATGAAATATCATCACCTTGCAAAATAGTATCAAGCAACTCAAAGGCACCATCACAAAAAAAATCATCCGCATCGGCGAAGAGTGTGTACTGGCCACGTACGTGTGACAACGCGATGTTGCGAGCAGATCCGGCACCGTCAACACCTGTGTCATTCACATAAAATTCGATGTGGTGTCGATGATGCTTATCAGTAAAACCACTCACATCGATGGCTTCTCTACTATTATCGTCAACAACAATAATTTGGATATCCGCGCGCGCAGGTATCGACTCAAACAGACGGTCTAACTCGTCATGGCTATTATAATGAGGCACCACAATGCTATAGGTAAAATCCATCATCTTTTTCCCCCATTTATGATTGCTGTACTTCCGCGTCATGATCGATATGGTGGATATAATCCCCATAAACGTAATCTTGCTTACCTTTCCCTTCACTGATTTGATTGAGCAACACACCTTCAAATTGCACGTCATAGGCCATGAAACGAGAAATGGTGTTACGCAGTGTTGTGACTCGAGTGCTGGACGCTTTCAATACCACCACCACTTTGCCCGTCACTTTACTCACAATCATTGCATCTGAGACAACCAAAGCGGGTGGCGTATCAATCACGATGCGATCAAACTGCTCGGCAAGTTGATGCAACAATTGTGAGAAACGTTCTGAACTCAACAATTCTTGAGGATTCGGCGTAGGCATGCCCGCAGGCAATACGGTTAACCCTGTTCGCGTATCCACAAAAAGACACTCTTCCAAACTGGTATTCATCAGAAGGTGATTGGTCAGGCCGGGCTTGTAACGTTTATGTCCAAAGCGCTCCGCAACCGCAGATTTTCTTAAGTCACAATCAATTAGCAGTGTTTTTTCCACTTTTGAAAAAGCCAGCGCCAAGTTAACGGAACACGTTGTTTTCCCCTCATTAGGCAGCGATGAAGAGAGAGTGATAAATTTACCGCCTCGGTTGGCTAACGCTAACGCTGTTCTTGTTGAACGAATTGATTCGTTGAACGTCATGTGTTTTTTACTGAAGAAAACATCACTCCCAAGCGCTTGCTTTTTAAGCTTCTTCAGTTTGGGTATACCCCCAAGAGGGATTAAGCCCAACTTGTCTTCACAGTGCTTGATTGAGGTAATGGTGTTATTAAACGCATCGAGCAGCAGCACGACTGAAATCGCAGAGAGTAAAGAGGCGATCATCGCAAAAGCCACAATTAGCTTTCTATTTGGCTTTGCAGGAAACTGAGGTTCCAACGCATAGTCTGTAAAACGCGCATTACGAGAATCAAAATCGCTCGTCGCCGTGGTTTCTTTTTGGCGATTTAAAAAGATATTAAGGATATTTCGGTTTGTCTCTTCTTCACGCAGAAGCGCCTCATATTGACGCTTTTTAACCGTTAAACTTTGGAACTCTTGCTTACGATTATCCAGTTCACGTGTAATTAGCTGTTCTTGAGATCGTACCGCTTGAAGCTCTTTACCAATGCCGCCCACCAGTTGCTTAATTAATTGGGTCAGCTGAGTTTCTAAGTTACTACGCTTGGCTTGCACGGCGATCATCTGTTCGTGCTTAGGGCCATAGGTCTTTGATAACTCCGTTTGATCTTTTCTCGCGTCGGCTATCAGGCTACGCAAATTAATGACTTGTGGGTGCTTTGAAATTTCAGGTAATGAAGAGACATCTGTCACCGCCAGTGCACCGCCAGAACTTAAAGTGCTATACGCAGATTCAAGTTGAATACGACGGTCGGTCACTTCACTTAGACGCAAAATGAGGTCATTAATAACAGCACTCGCTTGAACATCAATACCACTTTCGGCATCGTCCACCAGCTTTTCTGCCGCGAGAAACTCAATCAACGCTGTCTCTGAATTTTTTAATTGCTCTTGCAATTGCGCCATTCGGCCAGAGATCCAACTAGACGCATGCTCTGTCGCATCTAAACGAGCATCAAGTCCTTCGACAATGTAGGCCTCACCCACTGCATTCGCAACTTCTGCCGCAAGTTTCGCATCTATAGAGGCGAATGTGATACGCACCAGTTGTGTTTTTCGAATTGGCGAAATATACAACTTAGATTGAAATGACTTTAAAACCGCATAACGGGTTTTTGCCGCTAACTCTTCGTCGGTTAACGCAGGTTGTGTCTCTTCTGATGCAAATATCGGCAATGCATAGATTCGCTCTTTCGCTAAAGAGATCAGCGTTGGCTTTGGATCAATGTAAGGATTAAACTCTGGCAACTGATCTAACTGCAGTTTTTCAATCACACGCTCTGCAATACGGCGAGATTTCAAAATCTCAAATTGAGTCAAATAATACTCTTGCTGAGTTGAATCAATGCCCACGACTTCTTCAATCGATACTGCTTTACTCGTATTGGACTCAATAAGCAGCGTCGCCGTCGCGTTATATGTCGGTTGAATCGACAGTGCAAACAGCACTGACAAAACCGTAACCAAGGCGGTAAACAACGAGATTTTAAACCAGCTTCGTTTTAACAAAACGACGTATTTGCCAAAATCTACTGACTCCCCTTCCACTGGGGTTTTTTCATCGCTTAGTAACTTCATACTTTCCCTAATAATTCGTCAAATTGAACCGATTGGCTATAGTGATTACCAAAAAGAAGCAACGACATGTATCGTGTCACCAGGGTGTATAACCTGATATAGCTCAGCTTCAGTCTCTGTATCTTTCTTAAATTCTAGTGCTAGCTGATCTGCCGATAGGTTTGCATACTGATCAGACTCGGAAGATTTCGTTCGATAAGCGCGTGCACTTCGGCGATATTTACTCATTACACCGCCCGCTAAAGAAATTGCCTTTTGTACCGTAAGACCCGGTTCATATTCATACCCACCAGGTTTATTGACGAGGCCATTGATGTAAACGTTTCTATAACGAACAATTGCGACATTGACCTTAGGGTTAACTAAATAATCGCCTTTAAGACCAAGCGTTATCTCGCTTTGAATCTGCTTTAGGGTTTTTCCCCCAATGGCGATAACACCGAGGTACGGATAATCAATCACTTCTCGATTATCAATTTTCTGTTCTTCGATCGTGAGATTTTCTTCACCATAGACTTTAATGCTAATCACATCACCAGCGGCGAGTTGATATAAATTGCGGTCTTCCGCCTTAACGGATCCGATAAAAAGACAACTTAGCACCATGATTTCAAACAGCTTTTTAATCACTTTCACACCTAATTTTACCGGTTAAATTAATACGCGGTCTTACCGACAAATCCTTTAAAAATAGTTAGAAATATAATCTTGATATCCAACCACAAAGACCACTTTCGAATGTAGCTAAGATCGTACTCTACGCGCTTTTCCATTTTATCAACGGTGTCGGTCTCACCACGGTAACCATTGATCTGTGCCCATCCGGTAATGCCCGGCTTGACTTGATGGCGTAGCATGTAGCGATTAACAATTTGGCGGTACTCTTCGTTGTGTGATACCGCATGAGGTCTTGGACCAACAATCGACATACGACCTTGTAACACGTTGATAAACTGGGGCAACTCGTCCAAAGATGTTCTGCGTATGAAAGCACCAAATTTCGTTATACGCGGGTCGCCTTTCGTCGCTTGTTTAACCACTTCTCCGTTATCCATCGAACGCATCGAGCGGAACTTCCACACTTTGATTTTTTTGCCATCCAGTCCATAGCGATCTTGCTTAAAAATAACAGGGCCAGGAGAAGACAACTTCACACCAATCGCAACCGCGAATAAAACCGGGCTAATCAGCATCAAAATCAGCGTTGAAACAACGATATCTTCCAAGCGTTTAACGAACGTCGACGTTCCGTAGAACGGCGTGTCATGAATACTAAGCGTTGGGATATTACCGACATTACGCCAGCGAGATTGAATAAGGTCATAAGTAAAGAAATCCGGCACTATGTAGACACGCGCGGTACTATCGGCAAAATAGTTAATGACTTCTTTAATACGGTTTGAAGCTTGCATAGGAAGCGCCACATAGACGTGACGGAAGTTGCGTTCTTTCGCCATTCTCAATGCATCGTTAATAGAGCCGCAAAGTGGGGTTGAAAGATTATCGCTTTGTAATCGCTCAGGGCTACGATCATCAAAAATGCCAATCAAACGAAGACCATGATGGTTCGATGATTCTATTTCTCTTGCCAGCGCAAGACCGGCTGGGGTCGCGCCAATAATAATGCTTTTTTTCTCGTACGAATCTGACTTAGATGACGTACGCAACTTGCTATAAGCAACGCGGTATGAGGCTAGCAATGCTGGCGTAGCAACGAACCAAGTTGACATCGCTAGACGTGAGAAATAATCGGTCACCTTAAAACCAAAAGTAAACACAAGTAGCAAACCAATAGAACACAGCCACGCGAGCAAAATCGGAGCAAAGGTTTGACGTAATGAAGAAACAGCAGAAGGGTTGTACGCTCCAAGAAGCTCGGCCATGACCATGAAAGCGACGACAACGACACTGGTCGCTAGTAGGTAGTATACACTCCAAGTATCAGCATAAAGTGCCGCAGCGATAAAAATCGTTGTGGCTATAATGGCGATATCTGACACCCTGTATGCAATGACATGTTCATCACCATGCCTTTTTATAATGCCCATTTCTATCATGTCTATCTTCCCTGTTTTAGACGAATACTTTTCGATATAACAAAAGACAAATAGCATCATGGAATGTGTTATTCGTCACTATAACGAACACATAGTCTGTATTTTTTTGCGCTAAAAACAAACTTAAATTAGCTCACATTTTCTTTATTCCCACTTTTGACATTGCAACAATTATTAAAAGTGAGAATAAGCAAACAAAAACAATCTAATATGTAAGTAGATTACCTTTATTACGTTTTTTCGATCCATGTTCAAACAAAATAAAACCGAAACTTAAGTATTTAAAACCATAGGAACAATAATAAAGTAATACTTATTCATTAAACAAAATGATGCCTAGGCATGTAACAAACATGCTATTTACAATATGCACCACCTATGAAAACCCCCTGATTTAACAAGGTTTTTATGATGAGAAAAATAGATTTGATCAATGCATTTTTTGCATAAAAAAACCCCTCACATAGGAGGGGTAACATTTACCATCGCTTATAGTTATAATTTATTTAAAGGCCATTTTTAGCCAAAATCGCCATTTACATAGCCTTGAGTACGGTCGTCCCTTGGTGAGCTAAATATCACACTCGTTTCGTCATGTTCAACTAATTCACCCATTAAAAAGAAGGCGGTGCGATCTGAAATACGACGAGCTTGTTGCATTGAGTGTGTCACAATAACGATCGTATAATTTTTCTTTAAACCTTCCATCAGCTCTTCAATTTTATGCGTCGCGATAGGATCAAGTGCAGACGTAGGTTCGTCCATCAAAATAACATCCGGCTCCATCGCGATCGTGCGCGCAATACACAAACGCTGTTGCTGACCACCAGAAAGACCAAAAGCGTGAGACTTAAGACGGTCTTTAACTTCATCCCATAATGCTGCACCACGCAATGAACGCTCGACCACTTCATCAATGTGTTGCTTGTCTTTAATTCCCTGAGCTCGCAGCCCATACGCGACGTTCTCATAAATGCTCATTGGGAATGGGTTCGGCTTTTGGAAAACCATCCCCACTTTAATGCGCAGATCCGCGACATCGATATTGCCATAGATATCTTCGTTATCCATGGTGAGCTTACCAGTGATTTTCACTCCCTCAATCAAGTCATTCATGCGGTTTAAACAACGTAATAACGTCGATTTGCCACAACCTGACGGGCCGATCAATGCGGTCACTTGACGAGTTGGAATTGGTAAATTAATCGATTTTAGCGCTTGGTTCTCGCCATAAAATAAATCTAGGTTTTCAATATTAAATTTGTTCATTTTTTTGTCTCTTGAATTCGTTAACTCAACGCGGCGATGATTTTTTCATCATCCTAGTTGTTTCTCTTATCTGAAAGAAAACACGCGTAAACTTAATAAGTCGCGGTATTAAAGCGTCTCGCGATGAGTTTTGTCGCCATATTGATCAGTAGCACAACAACAATCAATACTGTTGCGGTTCCGTATGCTTGATTCCATTCTTCAATGGTAAACAACTCGGTAGTTAATTTATAAAGGTGGACCGTCAAAGTACGCCCTGAATCCAATAGTGAATCAGGGATACGAGCCACCATACCGGCCGTCAAGAAGACAGGGGCAGACTCACCGATGACACGACCGACACTTAAAATTATTGCCGTTGAAATGCCTGGCATCGCACTTGGTAAGATTAGACGCCAAATAGTATATATTTTCGAAGACCCTAATGCGTATGAACCTTCTCGGTAAGCATGAGGGACTGACATCAATGCTTCTTCTGTCGTACGAATGATGACTGGTAAAATCAAGATACTAAGCGTTAGTGCGCCGGATAGAATAGAGAAACCTAAACCAAGAACCGCGACAAAAAACGTCATACCAAACAGACCAAAAATGATCGACGGTATACCCGCAAGTGACTCTGTACAAAAACGGATGACCTTAACTAAACGGCTACCCACCTTTGAGTATTCCGTTAAGTAAATCGCCGTCATAATGCCTAAAGGAGCTGCCACTGCTATTGATGCCATCACCATATAGAGGGTCGAGACGATCATTGGGAAAATACCATGCTCATCACCCGTGCGGGTGTAATCATCCGTAATGAAATTCCAATCTACGTGTTGCAGGCCATTCGATAAAATGTACCAAATAATCCAAAATAAAAAACCAACGGTTAATGCCGCTGCCGCCCAGACAAAACCACTTAAAATGGTGTCTTTACGCTGGCGTGAACGTTTCAGTTTTGCGTGATCCATAGCCATCACCCGTCCTATTTAATTTTCTGACGATTGAGATAAAGTAGCGCGGCATTCAGCATCATAATAAACGCTAGCAATACAACACCTGTCGCATAGAGGGCGCTTGCATGCACACCACTTGCGTATGACATTTCAATCGCAATATTCGCTGTCAGTGTTCGAGCAGCGTCTAAAATACCTTCTGGCATTGCCGGTGCATTACCCATCACCATGATAATGGCCATCGTTTCACCCAAAGCACGGCCAATACCTAAAATGACACCGGTCATGATGCCTGAACGAGCGGCAGGAACGAGCAATTTAAAAATGGTGTAAATTTTGGAAGCGCCTAACGCTAACGAGCCTTCTTTGTACGTTCGGGGAACGGCGCGAATCGACGTTTCTGAAACCGTGATAACGGTTGGTAGAATCATCACACCAAGTACAATGATACCCGCTAAGATCGTATTACCCGCTGGTACATCAAAGACGTTTTGAATAAGAGGAACAATGATCACCAAGCCAAAAAAGCCGTAAACAACCGATGGAATACCCGCAAGCAGTTCAACAGCAGGACGAATAACATCCGCAAGGCGTTTAGGGGCAATCTCTGCAATGAATATTGCCGTCAACACCCCAACCGGGACGCCCACAACGACAGCTCCAAAAGTAGAGACAACAGAAGCAACAATCATCGTTGCGACACCATAAAGTGCCGGCGGCAACCAATCTTGTCCTAATACAATGCCGGAAACACCTGCCGCTTGAAAGGCAGGAATAGATTCACGAACAATAAAGTAAGCAATAACGGTTAAGGAAATAATACCGATAGCGGCACTGGTAAGAAACAATCCATGAAAAATACGTTCTTTCCAGTCAACGCCCTTTTTGGCTCGCAGCTTAGACTTTGAGATTTGAGTCGCTTGAGTGTTCATAAGCTTTTCACTATTTGTTGCGATGGTCATAAAAATCACACTTCAGAGACTACACGACGAGTCGCTGGTGTAACAAAAGGCTCAGCCCAAAAAGTAGGCTGAGCAATTAAAGTTCTTTCAAGATATTAGTTAACTGAGATGTAACCCTTTTGCTCAACAAGTGCTTGCGCTTCTGCCGTTAGCATCCAGTCTAGGAATTTTTGCGTTTCAGCCGATGGCTTGCCTTCTTGGTAAAGCACAAGGAAAGGACGAGCGACTTCGTAAGAACCGTTTTTCACGTTCACTACTGATGCTTGCGTGCCATTGATATCCAGAGCATTGACTGAACCATCAACGGTGCCTAGCGAGATGTAGCCGATTGCGTATGGGTTAGAAGCTACCATTGTCTTCAATGCGCCGTTACCGTTAGCCACTTGAGCGCGTTGAGAGATAGCTGATACTTTCATGCCTGATACTTTCTTTTTCAGCTGCATGATATCTTCAAATGCACCACGAGTACCTGAAGCGGTATCGCGAGTAATCGCAACGATTGGTTTGTCTGCGCCACCAACATCTTTCCAGTTAGTGATCTCGCCTTTGTAGATTGCAGTAACTTGCTCGCTTGTTAGACCGTCTAGCTTGTTTTTCGGGTTAACCACAACGGCGATACCGTCACGAGCAACGACTTCTTCAACCAATGTCGCTTCTTTCTCAGAATCTTTTAGATTACGAGATGACATGCCTAAATCAGCACTGCCATTTTTTGCCGCTTTCACGCCCGCCGAAGAACCAGGTCCTTGTACTTCGATAAATACGTTCGCATTATCTTTCATATATGTTTCAGAGAAAACTTCCATCAGCGGGGTTACGCTACTAGAACCTACCGCAGAGATAGTTTCTTTCGCTGAAGCTGTAGTCACTGCTAGTGTGCTAAGTAGAGCAATCGCTCCGATAACTGTCTTTTTCATCACAAATTCCTTTAATGGCTTGATTGCCGTTGTGTTTATTCAACGATGCCCACTTTAGGGTGGAAATATGACAGTTGTGTTTCACTTAATTGAAGCCTCTGTGACACTTGAAAATGATTGAGGTCGACACCCTCTATCAACCAAAATAGGTTAAAAACCATCAAAATCAGAATATTAGCACGAGATGGAGCCAGAAAATGACCATCGAAGCGATTGGAATTTGAACGATTTCATTGAAATAAAAAAGCCAGCCTGAAATCTCTGGCTGGCTTTTTGGTTCCTGTATTATCGTCATGACATACTCAGTTTCATGGGTGACTAAATCCAATCCTCCTCTCATCAATATCTAATGACATTGAAACCCGAACACCGCTGAGTTGCAGGCAGTCAGCCAGCGAATGCCCTCTTGATCATGAGCCTAGATAAGCTCGATGATTGGAGAACATAAGCACGGCCAAAACCGCTGTAACCTTATGTAGAACGGGGTTGTCACAACATAGCACTGCGCTTAGGGGGATAAACACAGAACAAATAACCAGGCTAACACTTCTTTCTTACTCTTTTTTTACTTTGTCTAAAACCTACGCTGAACTCAATCGGCATAACAAAAATTAGGGTTTGGACATAAGCAACACGGTTGCATTAAGCATGGCTTCTTTTGTGCAAACATCAACCACCTTAATGTTTTGGAATCGCTCAGGATCTTTAATCGCCACATCGTGGGCAAAAATAACAAACCTCGCCCGCTCCACATCTTTAGCTGTGATGCGATTATTAATGCCATTTGCGCCTTGCGTTTCAACTTTAACTTTTATGCCTAGCGCCAATGCCGCCTTTTCTAGCGATTTCGCCGCTAGGAACGTATGCGCAACGCCCGATGGGCAAGAGGTTACCGCCAATATATCCGCTTCTCCCTCGCCTTCGCTGCCCAACAGACCGTCTACATGACTCAAGCCATCGTTATGTTCACTCACATTTTTCTTTAGCAATATCACGATAGCGGCGGTCGTCAACGCCCCGGCTAACGTGCCAAATAAGTAACCGAGCTTTCCATCCACGACAGGAAGGACGATCCATCCCCCCCAAGGCGCGTGATTCAACACATGGAACATGAAACCAATAACGTTGCCCACGATGCCACCCGCCACAATGGCCGGTAACACTCTGGCAGGATCCGACGCAGCGAAAGGGATCGCACCTTCACTGATGCCTATCATTCCCATGATGCCTGCGGCTTTGCCCGCTTCACGCTCATCCGCTTTAAATTTTTTCGGCGCGAGTAATGTGGCGAGCGCCATACCAAGTGGCGGAGTACAAATAGCGATACCCACCCCACCCATCAACCACGGTTGAGTATTTACCTGCGTTTGTGCAAATAAGGTCGCAACCTTATTGATCGGCCCTCCCATATCAAAAGCCGTCATCGCACCTAATACCGTCCCTAACAGAATTTTGCCTGAACCAGCCAATCCCGCTAAGCAATCATTAAGGGAAGCCATCGCATTGGCGATAGGTTCACCAATAACCCACATGACCGCGCCACAGGTCACAAACGTGCCAATTAAAGGGTAGATAAAGATCGCACTCAGCGATGCCATGCTATCGGGCAACTGAATCTTTTTTAATGCACAAACGGTGTAGCCCGCAATGAAGCCGACCACAATCGCGCCCAAAAAACCCGTATTATAGTGACTAACCGCAACCCAAGCGCCAATCATACCCGGAGCTAAGCCCGGCTTGTCGGCAATGGAGTAAGCGATGTAACCACCCAATACCACGGTAAAGAGTGTCAGTCCCGCAATGCCCATCTGAGCGATGTCCGCTAATACGCCCGTACTTGGCACGGCGCCTTGGCCTGACATCATCACCGACAATGAAAGTAATACTCCCCCCGCCACAATAAAGGGAATCATATGCGAAGTGCCAAACAATAAATGCTCTTTGGCCCTCGCCAGCCTTTGTTTCCAAGGGCTTAACGGTGCCGAAATCGTATTGAGCGTTATTGGCGGTACCGCGTCCGCTTTCTTACCTTCAATGTCAGTCAGGAGTTCAAGCGCTTGCTCAATCGTGTCGACCGCTTTTAATTGTGCAACGAAACCATCTTCAACCAACTTCGTTGAAATCTGGGCAAGCACTTCAATATGGTGATGGTCATTCCCGTCAGGCGATGCAAGCATAATAAAGACATCGGAAAGTTCGCCATCTTCTGCCCCATAATCAATGCCCCTGCGACTGATGCCAATCACGACACCCGGCTGTTCAACCGCTCGACTCTTTGCGTGGGGAATCGCAATACCCTCTTCAAAGCCAGTATTCCCTATTTGCTCACGCTTCCAAATATCACGAAGAAATTGATCTTTATCCGCCAATTTTCCCGTGCCATCTAATATGTCGACCAACTCTGTGAGCACTTGTTCTTTCGTGTGCGCTTTTAGCTCTAAACAGATCGCATTTGTATCTATTAACGTGGTGATGTCCATGTTTGTTACCTAATACTGAACGGTTCATGCGCGCCATTAGGGTAAACACACTAATGGCGGCACGATATAGTACGAAACGAGCATTAACTGGATAAATGTAACTCAGCATTTAAACTGTGATGGATCTCTTACCTTTATCTAGCGAAATCAATGCTTTCTACAATCGGTATGCTAGTATCCAGCCCAAATATCAAGCCGAGAATAATCATGAAAATTGTAGCGGTGACAGCATGCCCTACCGGCATTGCTCATACTTATATGGCAGCGGATGCGCTAATGAAAGCAGCACCCAAATTTAATGTCCAAATCAAAGTTGAAACCCAAGGTGCTATGGGTATTGAAAACCTATTAACGCCACACGATATCGCCAGCGCCGACAAAATCTTAATTGTGTCTGACATCGATATTGAACAAGCGGCTCGCTTTGAAGGAACTCATCACGTTCAAATACCAATCGAAGACGTCTTACTGAATGTTGATAAAGTTTTCCTTATTCACTGCCGCTAGCACACTTTAGATGAACGAGTATCAAATCACCTTTCTAGTCAATGACGCCAATGGCAGTGCCCATGTTGCTCAGCCGTTGCGTCACTTGGCCAAAAAATTCCAAAGTTCACTGCATATTATCAATATCACTCAGAACCGAACCGCGCGACTAAGCCAACCTTCTGCAATGCTTCAGGTTGGCTTGCAGCAAGGTGACTTGTGTCAAATTACGGCAATGGGTATTGATGCTGAGCTTGCCTGTTTTGTTCTAAAAGATGTGATCAGCGATTTTTTCAATTTAGTGGGCGCCAATATTGTCTCTCCATTTTCCAATCAAATGGCGGAACGCCTCCCTCAAATCACCCCACCGTGTGAGGTGCGCTGGCATTATGCAAAAGCCCAAACCACGCTAACCAAATTTGAATGCCTTAAAGGCCTCGCTCAGCTAATTTACCCAGCCGATCCGGATGAGTTGATTCTTGCTTTTATCAAACGAGAAGAGCGCTCTTCAACATGTGTCACGCCTGGCATTGCATTGCCTCACGTTATGTTTGCAGATATCGATGCCATTTCTATCGCGGTAATAAGCAGTGAGAATCCGATTGATTGGGCCTCCGCGATGGGAACGGTGCGCATAGCCATTGCGTTAGTGCTGCCTCAGACGCCATCACGTGACCAAATCGTCGCAGCGACGAACCTCACGCGAAATTTGCTATCAGGGCAAATGGCTGAAAGATTGCGCTCAACCCGCACCAGTGTCGATCTTCAGGCGCTCTTGATGTACGCCATGTCACGCTTGATCGCCGCATAAACCTGAACGCCCACATCTCAGCATTGACGTTGACACAACGCCATTAGATCGTCCCACGATATTCCGTCGGCGTTCTTCCTGTGCGACTTTTAAAGACTCGACAAAAATAGTTTACATCTTTAAATCCACAACGAACGGAGACCTCATTGAGTTTAAAGTTGTACTTTTTCAGCATGAATTTCGCGCGATCCACCCTTACCCACGTAATGTAATCCGCAAGGGTCATATGGCCTTGCTGGCGAAACAGTCGCGATAAATGATTCGCGGAAATACTAAAACGCGCCGCAATACTATCGCGGGTAATTTGACGAGAAAAATTCTCCTGAATATAGATACAAATCCCTTGATACAAATCTTGTACGCGATTTTGTGATTGCTCTACCGGCTTATCCAGCATCGTTTTACTGTATTGAAGTAACGCTTGAAGTAATAACTCATCCATGGGTTCTTTATTGCTTTCGCGCGCTAAGGCGTTTAGCGCTTCCAAAATATTATCGATAGCAAAACCTGAGCGCGTTTGGATACTGTGTTTTTGAATATCATAAAAACCCACCTCCCCTTTACGCTTGCTCACCAAACTTAAACCAAGCTGTCGACGTCCAAATAACATGCTGAGAACGGAACAGTCCGTCTCCCAATTCGGTTTATTCCAACAGTTAGGGGGAATAAAAATCGCGTCTCCCGGCTTGCCGATAATTTGCGTTACTTTTCGTTCATGATCTTCCATTTCATTCACGTACTCCCCACTTAACACCAGCTCTAGACGAGGGAAATTCACCTGATAACTGCACTCTGGTGGCGTATGAAAATCGCCAGCAAACCACACCTTATGTAATGGTTCACGTTCGTTTAAAACGGTAGAAATCAGATCATGGAAAATCATTTACGCACTCTCTCAATGCATGCGGTATGCTATAAAAATAGATATATAATGATGTCTCTAAACACGCCATAGCGTGAAATCACAAAGCGGAACTATGGTTACAATACTACAGTAAATGCATTGATACTCCAGTTAGAGCCATTGTTTATTGCAAACATATCACATACTTAAGCAAGCTTTATCTCGAACAATTTTTTAACACATTAATTTCACTTCTGGGTAAATACCGCCTAAATGACTCACATCACATTCTATTAATGCCGATACAAATATCCAGCGGAAGCGTGTTTTGTTCACTAGCTCAAAGAATCCATGCAGCCCACAATCTATCAACGTGTGTCATTGCTCTCTACAAAATGGCATCGAGTATTCTTGATTCCACATAAAAAAGCCGATGAAGCAATCGTCACAACTCTGACTTGTGTAACACTTAACAAAATCCGTACAGCGAAACAAATTGCAGCAAGCGCATAACTCGCTATAAACTCTCTTGCCCTGAGTAGCGCGCTTAAACACCGCTGCTAGAGCTTTGTTGCATTTCATGTTTGCAAACTTATGGTGACAATGATGTCTGATTTCCGTAACGAAAATATTCAAACCCTTTCCCCTGTATTTTTTCCTATGACCAATGTCATTCAAAACTACGCGTGGGGCAGTACTACCTCTGTCAATCAATTATTCGGTACACCAAACCCTAATGGTGAACCTCAAGCTGAAATTTGGATGGGCGCTCACCCGAATGGTTGCTCAGTGGTTAATATTGAAGGGGTTGAGACCAAGCTTTCTGAGTTGATTGCCCAAAATATGGATGCATTTCTCAGTGAAAAAGTCGCGGCACGTTTTGGTGAGCTTCCTTACCTTTTCAAAGTGCTTGCTGCTGAAAATGCCCTGTCAATTCAGGTTCATCCAAATAAAAAGCAAGCCGAAGCCGGTTATGCACTTGAAGAACAACAAGGCATTCCTCACTCTGCTGGCAACCGCAATTACAAAGATCCAAACCATAAGCCTGAGTTGGTTTATGCGTTAACCCGCTACCAAGCGATGAACGGCTTCCGTGCAATTGGCGAGATTATCGACAATTTCGCGCGTCTAGATATTGCCGAACTGGCGCCACTGGTCAATGCGCTTATCGAAACGCAAAACGCGGAGGGCCTAGCCACCTTCTTCTCAAGCCTATTGTCACTCGAAGGCCAAGCCAAAGATCAGGCGATCATGGCGCTTCTTGCACATGCGACGCACTCAAGCGATCCTTTGATGGCGTTGATTGTGGAGCTTGAGACTCAGTATCCGGGTGACATCGGTTTATTTGCTCCACTGATGCTTAACGTCATCACGCTCGAGCCTGGCCAAGCAATGTTCTTAGATGCCGAAACGCCTCATGCGTACTTAAAAGGCACAGGGCTTGAGATCATGGCGAACTCAGATAACGTGCTGCGCGCTGGTTTAACACCAAAATATATGGATATCGATGAGCTAGTCGCATGCACTATTTTCGAAGAAAAGCCTTTCGATACCCTGCTGCTTGCCCCACAAGATCAAGATCAAGTCCTAACGTACGCTATTCCCGTCGATGATTTTAACTTTGATCTTATTCAAGCTTCAAAACAGCGTCAGATCCACGCCAATACCGCTGAGATCTTATTAGCTCTTGATGAAACCATGGTCCTGACTCACGCGAATGGCGAATGTTGCTCTATTGAGAAAGGCCAATCGGTCTTCATTCCTGCCTACGCCAACACCTATACGATTGATTGTACTGGTCGAGTGGCACGCGCATACTGCTAACGAATGGCCACCATTAACACCTTATACAGCCTCGCTAATGCGAGGCTTTTTTATAGGCACCGTTTACCCATCCAACTTAAACTTGCACCAGTGCTGACTGGCACTCTCAAACCTCATCACCTAGCGCATCGACGCTCAGAGGCTTTGTTCGCTTGTCGCCTACCTGCATTTTCACGTTGTTTGGGGATATACCCTTCAATGACACACTGACATCACCACAAAACACGCTCGTCGTTTCTAGCACAATAATAATGACTTCTATCACACTTAGATTTGCTTGATACAAATCTACAGTGGATGGATTTTTTTTGCTATTTCACAAAGTGCCCACTTGGATTAATTTTACCACATCAACTAAACACCCGAGTTAAACATGATTACTACACTAACAAACGTCAAATTAATTAAACACGAACTTCAAGCTAATAATAAAAAAGAAGTGTTCGAAGAGTTGGCTAAAATGCTATTTGATGAAAATCGAATTAGTAATAAAGAATCATTTTTGCAAGATATCGAGACTCGTGAATCAGTCAGCGTTACCTCTACCGATGGCATTGCTTACCCACACGCAAAAAGTAAAGCGGTGGTTGAACCTGCGATAGCGGTTGGCGTAAAGGCAGAAGGCATTGAGTACGGTGATGAAGACGGCATTAAACCAACCGTGTTTTTTATGATTGCTTCACCTGATAACGGTGCTGACCATCATATTTATGTACTACAAGAACTATTTGGAAAATTCAGTGATGAATTTATCCAAGATATTAATAACGCGAAAGATCAAAACGAAATTCTGAATATTTTAATCAATTCATAAGGTGGATTATTTATGAGTACCCTAACAGCTCAAAATACCAGCAACAGTGATTTTAAAAAGACACTCAGCACATTAAAAGGTCACCTACTTTTTGGTACCTCTCACATGTTACCTTTTATCGTAGCGGGTGGTGTTTTATTAGCTCTAGCAGTAATGGCGTCAGGTAAAGGTGCCGTTCCAGCAACAGGCATTTTGGCTGATATTTCAAATATCGGTATCAAAGGCTTAGTTCTATTCCCAATCATCCTTGGTGGTTTCATCGGTTACTCAATCGCTGACAAACCAGCTCTTGCTCCAGCAATGATCGCTTCTGGCATCATGGCTGATATGGGCGGCGGCTTCCTAGGCTGTATCGTAGCGGGTTTCATTGCGGGTGGTGTGGTTTTCCAACTTAAGAAAATCCCTCTATCAACGAACATGACAGCACTTGGCGCTTACTTCATCTACCCTCTTATCGGTACGCTAGTCTCTGCTGGTATCGTTCTTTGGGGTATTGGTGAGCCAATCAAGTTCTTCATGGCTTCAATGAACGAATTCCTAGCTTCTATGGCTGGCGCATCTAAAATCGTTCTAGGTACCATTCTTGGTGGTATGACTGCGTTCGATATGGGCGGTCCAATCAACAAAGTAGCGACACTATTTGCTCAAACTCAAGTTGATACTCAACCGTGGTTGATGGGTGGTGTTGGTATTGCAATCTGTACTCCACCACTAGGTATGGCTCTAGCAACATTCCTATTCAAGAAGAAATTCTCTAAGCAAGAACAAGAAGCAGGTAAAGCAGCGGCAATCATGGGTTCAATCGGTATCTCTGAAGGTGCTATCCCATTCGCAGCAAACGACCCAATGCGCGTTCTTCCGTCAATCGTTGCCGGTGGTATCGTTGGTTGTGTATTCGGCTTCCTAACTGACACACTACTTCACGCACCTTGGGGCGGTCTAATCACAGCGCCTGTATCAAGCAACATCCCTATGTACGTAGTTGGTATTGCACTAGGCTCTCTAACAACGGCTCTTATCGTTGGCTTCTGGAAACCAGTCGCTGAAGAAGAAGCTGAAGAAGAAGTTGCACCTGTTCAAGCAGCGGCTCCAGTAGCAGGCGAAGGCGAGTACGACGTAGTAGCAGTAACTTGTTGCCCATCTGGTGTTGCACACACTTTCATGGCAGCGAAAGCACTAGAAAAAGCGGGCTTAGCTGCTGGCATCAAGATCAAAGTTGAAACTCAAGGTCAAAACGGCATTCAAAACCGCATCACTGACCTAGACGTAGCAAATGCGAAACTGGTTATCCTAGCACACGATATTCAAGTGAAAGATGCTCACCGCTTTGCCAACGCGAAAGTCGTTGAATGCTCAACGAAAGAAGCGATGAAACAAGCAGCGACATTAATTCAAGCGTAATTGATTCGACAGAGACACTGGATGTGACGACATCGTCACTCAGACGCTAAACAAAACCGGTACTTTTCTTGAAAGTACCGGTTTTTTCGTATTGAGCCATTCCTGCTAGTGACTATCGCCAATGATCAGCGCTAATAACGTCATTGCTCTTTTTTGAAAGCGTCGTTTAATTACACCCAAACAACTGAAGATGCCCGTAGGCGGCAAGCGAACAAAGCCTCTGGGGTTAGAATCACGAATTAACGGACATCTGTTCCTCGCTCTAAGCGATTTCTCTGGCGCAAACTTCTGCCCCTCTCCTTTTATCAAGATGGTCATTCGAGCGGCTATTCCAATAATAGGAAACGAGCAGGTACGTCAAGTCAACGCCGTTAAACGTATAGAAAGAAAAAAGGGAATAGGAATGAAAACGGTGATGGAATCGGAAAGGCAATATAAATCAGCCGACGTCGTTTATGCATCGGCTGATAACCACTTAAAGCGAACTACGCGCTCTTTTCTCGGTTTGGTGCGTGAATAACTTTAACCGGGAAGAAGCGGTCTTTGATGAACAAGCAAGCCCCAAAAAATAGAGCGAACACTGACACAAAGAACAGCGCGTTCATATGTAAAAACCAGGCAAATATAGCCGCAAGAAAAGCGATGAAAGTAATCATGCGACTGTTTGTCATAACTTGACCTAATTTTCTATCCATAACTCCTCCTCTATCTTAACCAATATCGAAAAAGCACGAACAAAACATAAAGCAGTTTAGTTGCAAGCTTCAGCACTCAATCCACTGTGTGCATGATTATTATCCACACAATTTCAAGAAAAAAACATCTACCAGATCTCAGATTTAAACGCTGCTTATTTAAACAAAATCACCCCATGCAAACAGACGAATCAAAAGACTGTCGAAAAGCCTCTGAGTATAGATGCGCTATATGATGAAGTTTGACAGTGCCAGTCAACACCACTGCAATTTCAAGTAGGACGGAGATAGATATCAATAAAAAAGTACAGTGTCATCACTGCGCTCGATAAGATGACGAAGTTTTTGATGTATTGCGCTTTAATCTTCCGCGAGACTCTTGCCGCCACATACCCGCCTAACAGGCTCCCCATCAACACCACCGCGCCCGGCAGCCACGCTATGGCTCCTTGATACCAAAATACGGCAATTGCACTCAGCGATACACAACTGGAGACCACCAGCTTTAGGCCATTCATTTGATTAATGTCCTGATAGCCTGCAAGCACTAAATAACTCAACACAACCAAACCTAGCCCAGCATTAAAAAAACCGCCATACGCGCTCACCGAGATGAGTAACAGTGGAAGCAACCATTGAACACTGTGTTTTCCTTGCAGCCATGCGCTAATGCGCTCGCCGAACACAAATAACAACGTCGCAAATAGCAATAGCCAAGGAATAGCCTGAGAAAATAATTGTTCGGAAATAGAAAGCAGTAACGCAGCCCCTATCGCACCACCAAGAACGCTAAACAAAATAGTGGCGGACACCACCTTAGGCTGATGAGCAAAATCGTGGCGAAAGCCATACGCCCCAGCCAAATAACCCGCACTGGAAGCAAACGTGTTTGTTGCATTGGCACTAATGGCAGGAATGCCGGTTAACATCAGCGCTGGGAACGTAATTAAGCTCCCGCCACCCGCAATACTATTAATCACGCCGCCCATCACACCGGCAAAAAATAACATCCATTCATCCATGTTATTTTCCTTCCCTTTTCCTACCTCAATTAGGTCACTCTACCCATTCCCGGTAAATAAAAATAGGCCACTTTAGTCGTGTTCAAAGGGAAAGATCGGCAATTACATCGCGCCAATAAGCCACTTCATCCCGAAAATAGTGCGTTTGCTTTTCCGTCATCAAATTAATAATCTCGATCGCGTAAGATCGACCAACGTGACTGTTATAGTCGATCGTTTTTCGCAATTCTGCTGAGTAAAACTGCTGTGGTTCATACAGTATCGGACGCAATGATGTCGCCAATGCGTTCGGATCATCACGCACAGAAAGCGCTTGCAATAACTCGACTCGCAACTGTGTTTGAAATTCACTCCAAAGCGGCCCTGTCACCTTCAAATCGTTCGCCCACGCATCAACCAACGCCTGTTGTTCTGGAGAGATAGAGCCAAGCCATGTCGTCACATTTTCACCAATACGCTGTTGGTACTGTTCCACAAACTCTTGGTTGGTTCGATTTTTAATTTGATTTTTAAATGCAACATGGCGAACTCGTAGAGCATTCATGAATTGCTCTACTTGTTGATCACTCATGGTGGTCGCGACGGAAATCACGACAGGAAAAAAGACATCCAGCAAGCGCGTTGAATACCCCTGAATCGCATTTTGATATTGCCCCCATTGGGAAGCATCAAACGCATGCGGATCGATCATGAGCAGTTGATCAAGCTCTGAGAGATAAAGAGGCATTTCTTCCCGGCGGTGCCAATCACTGGCTTGATCAAACGCAGCGCTAATCTTCTCTTGTTGATCATCGTTAAGATCAACAAATTCTTCAATATAACGAATCGCTAGCCAATCTAAATTGCTGTACAAAAACTGGCTGCCACATCCCAGTAACCCTAGGCTCAGTACCGCAAAGATCGTTGTTCTTACTATGTATCGCACCATAACACTCCCTGTGCTCTCGTATCGAACAATGTGACGATATTGTCTCTACCGGATAAACATCAATCAACCGTTTAGACTCTTAAATGAATACGCAACCGTCGACATAGATTTGACATCAAACTGACCAAAGTCACAACGATATTTTTGACAATGGCGCATACTCTGCTCAAATATAACGAATAGAGTCACACACTTTCAAGGCAAGCAAACGCCAGAATGTCAGGAGATCAAGATGAAGAAAATTATCGTTGTCGCGGCTTTAAGTACATTAGCCATTACCGGTTGTGCTGCTCAACAGCCAGACAAACCGGTATCCCCTATGTGTCAAAATAAGGCGATGCCTGGAGGTTGGCAAGTGGCGGAGATGACGCCAGAAGTGGATCAGGCCGTTAAGACCTTGATGGATAGAATGAACACCAGTTCCGCATTAAAATCGGTCAACGAGGTCCGTACCCAAGTGGTCAATGGCACCAATTACGCGATTGAGATTGAATTAGAAAACGGCGAAATTTGGCATGCGATTGTTTATCGAAACATCCGTAATGACTACATGATCGATAGCGTGGCTAAACAAGGTAAGCTCTGTCCTTAACGCGTTCATCATTAGCTTTAATGCCTCGTTAAACTGCGCCTTAAACATGGCTTAGCATTAACCAAATGCGTTATCTCGCTGGACGGAAAGAACATCTTATCGCCATGCCTGTGACCAAAAAAAGAGGGTGGAATAAAGGCTCTGATGACTCATGCTTTTATTCCACCCTCTTTGGATGACGCGACATTATTTAAAATAACGATTAATGAACAGGCGCATCCGATTTTGTGTAAAACTGACCGAAATATTGCTCTAGTACTTCAGGGGTCAACTCACCCGCTTCTTCAAGGCGCTTAAGTTCAGCGGCAATCGTTTTTTGCTCTTCCATTGTCGGCAATGCCACTTCTGGCTCGTTGCCCATTTCTTGCGACATCTGCGCTAGTTCTTTCTCAAAATCACTCATTGACTTTAACTTACCTAATAAACAAAACTGGGATTAGTTTACCCATTTAAGTAGGGTTATTCTAGGGTAAACTACCACGAAGTGAGGAGCGCTATTCTCACAGCGCTTTCTGCCTGTAGCACCTTAAACACCACAGAGTGCTCACTGAGTCAGCCCCTATCGGTCCAAGCCCTACTGTCAGTTGAACCCAAAGTCACACGCCAGTGAATAGGATACGTTTCCCCACTTGAAGCCACCTGCTGAAAAATGGCAGACTAAACCGCAGCTAATCATGTCAATTATTGTGAGTAAACTAAGGTTTTACTGATAATATTTTGCTTAACTCACTGATTATGATATCAAACATCTCTATAATCGACGCTTTCTATTGCTGAATCATGTAATCCACAACAAGCATTAGAATTACGCACATAAATAATCATGATTTCTAGCGTTATGATCTGACGTTCACTCACGCGCCAGAGTGAGAATAAGGAGAGCCATTAAATGACATCACAAGCGTTAAACCAGTTGCGACATTATCTCGAAAGCCAAATCGTTGGCCAAACTGAACTGGTCAAACAATTATTAGTCGCATTACTCGCTGATGGCCATATTTTAGTGGAAGGGCCTCCAGGTTTAGCAAAAACTCGCGCCGTAAAATCGCTCGCAGATTGTATTGAAGGCGATTTTCACCGCGTTCAATTCACCCCAGATTTGCTCCCAGCAGACTTAACGGGTACCGATATTTTCCGACCAGAAACCGGCGACTTCACCTTCCAAGCTGGGCCTATTTTCAATTCGTTGATTTTGGCCGACGAAATCAACCGCGCGCCAGCTAAAGTTCAAGCTGCCATGCTTGAAGCAATGGCAGAAAAACAAATTACGGCGGGTAGAAAGACTTACCCATTGCCTGAGCTATTTTTGGTGATGGCGACTCAAAACCCGATTGAACAAGAAGGCACCTACCCGTTGCCAGAGGCGCAACTGGATCGCTTCCTGCTGCATCTTAATGTTGATTACCCGGATGCTGAAAGTGAACTTGCGATCTTGCGTCTCAATCGTGGTGAAGCAAAGGGCGAACAAGCCATCACACCACCATTATTAAGTCAGGCACAAATATTCCAAGCTCGCCAAGAAGTCTTAAACATCCATATGGCCGATGGGGTTGAGCAATATATTATTCGCTTGATCATGGCGACTCGCCAACCTGAGCAATATGACAGTCAGCTAGCCGACTGGATCGAAATGGGGGTCAGCCCACGCGCAACCATCGCATTGGATCGCTGTGCACGTGCACATGCTTGGCTTGCTGGCCGCGATTTTGTGTCTCCAGAAGATGTTCAAGCCATGGTCTATCCGGTATTACGACACCGTTTACTCTTAAGCTACCAAGCACAAGCAGAAGGCACCACGGCCAATCAAGTGATTGAACGTTTACTTTCTCTTGTGGGCAGTGCGTAGTTGTCATGAAGACGCATCGACTTTCTCCGCCATCAGATGGGGTTAACCTCTCTCTCGATGAGTTGCTGTTTTTTAAACAGCAAACCGTCAAGTGGTTGCCGCCTGCGAAAAACCTTTGGTCCCAATGGCTAGGACAGCATCAAAGCCGCCAGCTTGGTCGTGGCATGGATTTTTCTGAGGTTCGTCAATATCAAGCCGGCGATGATATCCGTGCGATTGATTGGCGGGTCACGGCTCGAACGGGCAAAGCGCATACCAAATTATTTTCAGAAGAACGTGAGAAACCCGTTATTTTGTATCTAGATTTGAGCCAAAGCATGCTGTTTGGTTCGACGTTCATGCTCAAATCCGTATTGATGGCGCACATGGCCAGCCTGATCGCTTGGCTCACGGTTGCTCAAAAAGACCGTATTGGTGCCGTGATCGACACGGGCTCTCGCCTGATTGAACTGAAACCCACGAGCCGTCATAGCGGACCTCTTGCACTGTCGCAGCAGTTGATTGAGCGGCACAATGAACAACTAAAAAAACCAGCGGACGCTGCAATTTCAAGCATGACCACGGGCCTACAGGCCGTGCATCGTTTAGCGCCCAAAGGCGCTGAAATCATCTTGATGAGCGACTTCGTCCGCCTCACCGCTTCCGATGAATTATGGCTCACTCGACTCTCACAACATAATCGAGTACGCATGATACACATTTCCGACCCGCTTGAATTTGGCCAAACCCAATTCAGAGGCGTGGAACAGGTCACCGACCGAAAGCAAACCCAATGGCTCGATTTTTCTTCTCGTCAAAACCGCCAACAACTTGCGTTGGCTTTTTCTCACAAGCAACAAAGCTTAAAAACGTTCACACACAAAACAGGGATGAGTTTTAGCGCCTTAACCAGTGAACAACCACTGTTACAGCAACTATCTGGATGAATGTATGACCAGTTCTACAAATGACTCACTTTTACCATTGGCCGAGTTACACTTGCCTGATGCGCCGTCTTGGTTTCCACTCGCTTGGGGATGGTGGGCAACCGCCGCCGCCATTATTCTGGTGTTAATCGCTTGCGGGCTATTTTTCCGCTGGAAGAAAAAACGCCTTGCGCCCAAGAAAGCAGCATTGCTTTTAATACGCCGTGAAAAACCAGCGGCGGCCTTTGAATTAGTGCGTCAAGTCGCTCTTTGTTACTATCCTCGCGAGCAAATTGCACAACTGACCGGACGTGAGTGGTATTTGTTTTTAGATGCCCAACTGGCCACTCCACTGTTTGATGTCAATTTTGAACGTTGGCAAAACGTGTTGTATGCCAAACAACCGTCTGAGAATAATGATGAACTGGTAGAACATTGTTACCAATGGGTTGAGCAAGCCCTACCGCCGAAGAAAAAGAGAGGTTAAGTTGGCAAGTTTTGAGTTTGTCTGGTGGCCAGCGCTGTTTGTATTGCCTTTACCCCTCTTGGTGTACTTTTTCGCACCTCGTGTAAAATCGGCAACCCCTCTGTTCTTGCCGTATTTACCCAATCAAGCCATACAGAATGCGCCAAAGCAATGGATAGCAAAGATACTGATTAGCGCCGTTTGGCTAGCACTTGTGCTCGCAGTCGCCCGTCCCGTTTGGTATGGGGCTCCCGTTATGAATCAGCTTAAACATCGCGATATGATGTTGGTGGTTGATCTCTCGGGATCGATGGGCCAAGAAGATATGCTCAAACAAGGCGATTATTACGACCGATTGACCGCGGTTAAACAAGTATTAAGTGGCTTTATTGAACAACGCCAAGGGGACCGTTTAGGGTTAATCTTTTTTGCCGACCATGCCTATTTACAAACGCCTTTGACATTAGACCGCACCGCCCTCTCCAGCCAATTGAATCAGGCCACTTTGGGATTAATTGGCTCAAGTACGGCCATCGGCGAAGGCATTGGTCTGGCGACAAAAAACTTTTTAGACAGCCAAGCGCAACAACGTGTCATCATCCTATTGAGCGACGGCAGCAATACGTCTGGCGTGCTTGATCCTATCGAAGCGGCCAAGATAGCCAAACAATACGGCGTGACGATTTATACGGTCGGCGTGGGCGCTGGAGAAATGAACGTTCGTCAATTTTTCATGACTCGCACAGTCAACACCGCCCAAGATCTCGACGAAGTGAGCTTACAAGAGATTGCTAAACTCACCAATGGCCAATATTTCCGCGCGCGAAGCCAAGACGATCTTGAGAAAATCTATCAAGAGATCGACAAGCTTGAACCCATCAGCGAAGCGACTCAGACATGGCGTCCGCAAGAAGAATGGTTTCGCTTTCCGCTCGCATTGGCCACGGTGCTAATGGCGCTATTACTGATAATAAGAAGAAATCATGTCTAATTTTCTCTTTCTATATCCTATGTGGCTTATTGGCATTCTGCCATGGGTGGCGATGAGCCTTTGGCTGTACAAACGTCAACATACACAAAGCCTTATTGCCCCTCACCTGGTTAAAGCTCTGGGTATTCAGGCAAAACAGGCTTCCACACTAAAGTGCACATGCATTGCATTGTTTGGGATGGTCGCTTTCGTCGCATTAGCCGGACCGAGCTGGCAGCAAGTCGAAAAGCCCACCTTCACGAGCTCAAATGCGCGCGTTCTGGTGCTTGATATGTCGTTATCGATGTATGCCAATGACATTCAACCTAATCGGCTTAGCCAATTACGCTATAAGGCTATGGATCTACTCAAACAATGGCAAGAAGGGTCGACCGGTTTGGTCGTGTACTCTGGCGATGCTTATTTAGTCAGTCCGCTAACACGCGATACCAATACCCTAGTGTCACTGATCCCCCACCTTTCGCCCGCGATCATGCCCTTTCAAGGGGCAAATGCGATTTCAGGTGTTAACGTCGCCATTGAAACACTGCGCAATGCAGGCCTTAATCAAGGGGATATTATCGTCTTTAGCGACGATATCGATGAAACAGAAATGAACGGCATTATTGCATTAACCGAAGACTCACCATGGCGTCTAACGTTACTCGGTGTTGGTACCGCTGCGGGGGCGCCTATCCAGTTACCCGATGGCCAATGGCTAACCAGCGCAACAGGCAAAACCGTGATAGCGAAAACCAACTTTGACTTGATGGCTGACGTCGCTCGTCTCGGCGGCGGTATATTTTCTGCCATCCAACCCAATAATAGTGACATTCAAGCCATTGCTGCATTCACTAACAATCTCAATCAAACCGAAAAGTCGGCGGATTCAAATCGCCTCAGCGATCATTTAAATGGCGGCTACTGGCTGACACTGTTGCTCGTCATCCCCACGTTACTGATGTTCCGCCGTGGCGGTTTATTGGCTTTACTGATCAGCCTGCCAATGGTGATGCCTTCTGCACCCGCTCAAGCGAATCCATTTTTCACCGCGGATCAGCAAGCCTATCAGCAGTACGAACAAGAAGAGTATCAACACGCAGCCTCACAATTTAACGACCGACGCTGGAAAGGGATCGCCCAATATCAGGCGGGCGATTTCGACAGTGCCATCAAAACCTTTGAGGGCCTCAAAGACATGGGCAGCCAGTATAACCTTGCGAATGCCTATGCCCAATCCGCGCAATACGATGAGGCTATCGCACAATATCAAAAGGTGTTAGATGAAGATCCGGGTAATACTGATGCCCAGCGTAATTTAGAGATCGTTCGACGCGCACAACAACAACAACAACAACAACAACAACAACAACAACAACAACAACAACAACAACAACAAAATAGCGACAATAATCAGCAGTCTCAGCAGTCTCAGCAGTCTCAGCAGTCTCAGCAGTCTCAGCAGTCTCAGCAGTCTCAGCAGTCTCAGCAGTCTCAGCAAGCCGAGAATAAAACTCAAAACAACGATGGGCAAGACAATCCCCCGTCGGATTCACCATCGAGTTCCACGGCGGAAACCAGCAACAAAACGGCTGAAGATATGCCCAAAAAGGAGGCCAGCGCTATGCGCTATGCCGATAATGACGCCGTCGAAAACAAAGACGACAAAGATGGCGAATCCGTTGAGCAAGCGATGCCATCGAAAGAATCACACGATGATTCAAATGAGGCTCAAACGACGTCCTCATCAACGTCATCCACAGAATCGAATCGCGACGATCCTGCTTTTCGTAAGTTAGAACACGTTGAATCGGCCAGAGATCCAAGCCAGCTCATCCGTGCCCAGCTATTGCTACAAGCACAACAAAAACCCTCACCAACAGAGTCGAATAAACAATGGTAAAATTCAAACATCGTGCTCTCATCACCTTCTGCGTTATCTGCCTCGGCTACTTGTCTTTCAGCCAATCCGCCCATGCCTCGAACTTATGGGCCGTGGTGAACAGCAATCAGGTGACACAAGCTGAAGTCTTTCAACTGCGAGTCATCCTTGATGAAAAGGTAGACTCAGATGAAATCGATTTTACGGTGCTGGAAAAAGACTTTTTCCTCGGTCAGCCGAGTTTTGCCAGTGCACTCAACTTTACCAACGGTAAACGAAGCAGCACCAGTGAGTGGACGCTTGCTCTAAAAGCGCGCACGACTGGCCAACTTGTAATCCCTTCATTTGAAGTGAATGGCAGTCAGTCTCAAGCGATCACCATCACCGTATCTGCCGATACAAATCTACCCGATCAAAAAGACCTCGCTGAAATCGAAAGTACGCTCTCAAGAACCACGCTATACCCTTACGAAAGCGCTGAGCTCAAAACCCGCTTGATCATCAAAGCCGACGTTCGCCGATTGCAAAACCCAAACTTTTTTGCACCCAGCGCACAATCCAATCAACTGGGCATCACGGTGAGTGAGAAAGGAAAAGCAAACCAATACAACCGTGTCATTAATGGCGTGGATGTCACGATAATCGACCAAGTCTTTACGGTTACCGCTGAACAAAGCGGTCATTACACACTCAACAGTCTTGGTTTTAGTGCAACGGTTGTGCATGGTAACTCTCGCACTGGCACCACGAAACTCATTCCGATAGAGCTCATTCCTGAGCAATTTGCGATTGAAGTAAAAGAAAAGCCTGCCACCATGACGACCCCTTGGATTCCAAGCAAACAGGTGACGTTGCAGCAACGCTGGTTAACCGCGGATGGCGAGCCATTAGTGCCTGATGCCCTAACCCAGACAACACCAACATTGAACGTAGGGGATGCGCTCACAAGAGAAATTACGCTTGAAATCGACGGCTTAACGCCGGAACACTTTCCTCGGCTCGAAACACAATACCCAAGCGCACTGCGCCAATATGCTGAAAAGCCCCAATACCGCCAACAACCAAACGGGCAATACTTAATGACACTCAAACAAGTGCTCATTGCTCAGCAAGTAGGAAAAGTCGAGCTGCCTGCTATCGACTTAACATGGTGGAATACGCAAAAAGACCAAAAAGAACTCAGCGCGCTACAAGGGTTGGCAATAGAGATAAAACCGGTGGACGTTTCAAATACGCCGATTGCAGTCCCGGTTGAACCATCAAAACCAGCGGTCGTGTACCAAAGCGGCTATTGGCCGTATTTAACCGCCCTCTTCGCTCTGCTCTGGATCAGCACATTAGCGTGGCATTTGAAAGCTGGGGCTCGAAAAGCCGACCAAAACAAAACCGTCGCTCATACAGAAACGTCAGATTTAACCAAAATGCTTATTAGCGCCGTCAGTCAGTCTGATTCAGCGAAAATACAACATTTGGTGCCACGCTGGCTTATTGAACAAAATGGCAAAGATTCGGCACTTATTGAACAAATCCAAGCTGAAGTCGCAGCAATGAATCGACATTTGTACAGTCACGAGCAAACGAAATGGGATAACCGCCAGTTGCTCACGCTAATTAAGAAACTGAGTCAATCTCGCCTCATCAAAGCGCAAGCAAATGTAGAATTGCCTAAGCTTTAATCAAATGAGAGCGTAAATGCCGTACCGCTCTTGCCTCAATGGTCAGAGCGGTATAATTTTGGCACTCAGCACACTAGCCATCTATGCTTAAGATCGCTATCATTGGCGGCAGTACAGTGAGGAGCACGATGTCTGCAGTTAAAAAAGAGTATTTAAGCCATCAATACCGAATTATATATTTTGATGGCGTTAAAATGGCGGAGTTCGTTGTATCGGCAGAAAGCCGAGAAGAAGCAATTTTAGCGCTCAGACGCGAAGGGTTCGCGCCGAATGATATCTTCTCTATTAATCCTTAAAAACAGCCCTTAGGCTGTTTTTTCATTATTGGCTTTATCTAAAGCGGGTAAGTAACCACGAATCGTATTCCGGCCACTCGCTTTTGCTTTATATAACGCTTTATCGGCTTGGTTATACAACACATCAAAATTAAAGACACTGTCGCTGGCAGGAGTGACAGTGTAACCAACAGAAACCGTGACGACACCACGATCTTCATTGTCCGCATGAGCAATGGCTTCACTCTCGATACTGGCTCGAATTCGCTCCGATAAATCAATCACTTGTTGCTCATTATGATTGACCACCAGCAAGGCAAACTCTTCACCGCCGATTCTGCAGAACACTTCTTGTGCCAATGCGGCATGGTATTGCAAAATACTGCCCACACGCATCAACGCGATATCCCCTTGCATATGACCATAGTAATTGTTGTATAAACCAAAATGGTCAATATCAACCAATATCAAGCCATAAGACGCCCCACAACCTTTACCATCAACGCCAATTTCTTCCAGTAATGATTCCAGCATGCGACGGTTACCAAGACGTGTCAGTGGATCCATTTTCGACATCAATTCAAGTTTTTGATTCGCATCTTCCAGTTCTTTTGTTCGCTCTTTGACTTCTTGCTCAAGCGTTTCGTTGAGAACATGCACCGCTTCTTGAGCGCGAGTTCTTAACAGCACTTCGGTCAGGTTAGAAGCAAACATTCGGATCATTTCGCGCTGCTGGTGCGTAAGCGGTTTACGACGAATAAGGTTATCAGCGGCAATAAAAGCAACCGATTCACCACGGCTGCTGGTCAGCATCGTCATCGCCGTCCAACCAAAACCAACAATATGATAATCGTGATAGATCGGCACCGATTCTTCAAAAACGACTTCATTAGGATTGGAACGCGCACTGCTTACAATCGAGCGGTCAACCAGTTCAGAACGGTAGTAAGACTCATCAACCACATTGCCCTGAATATCGGTTCCCCACGTACCTTGCATGTATGAACAATCGTTATCGGTTAAAAACACCGCTAAACGGTCGATACCCAAACGATTGATCCCAAAACTAACCGCCGATTTACACACATCATGCACCGTCATACAACGTGACAGTTCCACCATGCTGGCATGAAGCATGCGAATGTTTTGCTCTTGACGTTTTCGAATATAAATTTGTGCGAGGAGTGAGCCAAAAGACTCCAACATTTGCTTTTGATAGGATGTAATTGGAGAGCGGTTAATATAGTTATCCATGGCAATCCAGCCAATAATTTCATCACCGTCTCGTAGGATTAGCATGCCATTCCAGCCTTGGCCAATCACCGTACCATCATTATAAAGCGGCGCGTCCTCTAATATGACTAACCCTTCTTTACCCTCAAACAAGGCGTTAATATACGCCTCTTCGAGCTGGTGAAGATCATATTGCGTATGATGGACATCGACTGTTTTACCGCACTCATTTGTGCCATAAGTACCGCTAAAACAACGCTTTTTAATATCCAATAGCATTAATGCGGCGCGATCAAACCCAAGCCGTTCTCGAATGGCCTCCACCGCCAATCGATGCAACTCATCAATGGTCTCCGGATTCGAGATCTCGACGGAAAGACGCTGTACTAACTTCATGTCTTCGATGAATTTTTCGCGTTGATGGATAACATCCAAATATTTCGCTTCTTTGATATCTCGTTGCTTATATTCGCCTGCCGCTTCCAATTCAGCACGAACACATTGCCAACGCGAGGCAATGACTTGAAGTAAATCGAGTGCATTGTCTAAGCTTGCTTGTTGCAGTTTCTCCGGATCTAAATGCTCAACAATCAGGTACGTGCGCGCTTCTGAATAATTGTCGATCATAAAGATGAAGGTATTGTTTTTGACTTCGTTATGACTTTCCCAATGACATGTTGCCATCGCCAATGGGATAAAACTGTCCGCCGTTTCAAATTGCGATACCCAGGACCAAAACGTATCAGGATAGACGCTTAGTGACGTAGGGGTGCCCTTCTCATAGAGACTAATTGGCGGAATGCTGGAATGAGGTTCAGAGACAATACACGCCGATTCGGGCGCAAGCAGTTCTTCAATATATTCAAATAGCGAGTGAGCCAGAAAACGATGATTTCTCGCTGACATAATATTTTTTAATAGTGCGCGCGCAAACATGAGGACCTTACTTTGTGCTTGAATTGTAAATTCGCGAAACAAATTTAGCAGGTCACGCCAGGCAATAACATCGAATTAAGGGGGACGTTTGAACTAGCTCGCAGTTCAAGTGCTATAATTAGCATGCTTATGATTATTAACTAATATTTTCGTCTTTATTGTCAATTCTATAATTTACATTGCACGGTTATTTGGCACAGATTACTTTGCCAAATAACCGTGGCTTTACTCCATGCGGGGCTGAATCAACCTGAAGCACGAAAAATCAGTAAGCAGTCTCGGGGATAGGTATGTTAAAATAGAAGCCCATTTACTCATTACTTTTTATACCAATCAAGGTCAGTCAATCATCAAAAATTTTTGTAAGAAAAATCGCTTAAGACTACGCTTAGATTGCCGTTAATTCGTTATTCTAATTATGAAAAATAAGGGTAACGACGTTATCCGCGATTTTAATCAGCAAAAATGATCAAAGACTCATTTGCTTGGCATTACTCAACGTCTATTAGGAATCAAAGCTCTCCATGAACCGCTGGATTATTTTGTGTTTGTTTACTCTATCATCCCCCGCTTTTGCAACACTTGAGCCGATCCTTCCCAGTGATTTTATGGCAAGAATTGTCGCGGTAGAGCGCATCAATAAAGGTGAATTAGCCATTGATAAAGTCACCGTGGATAAATCCAAACGTCGTCTCTACCTGTTTGCAAATAATACCGTTATTCGTGAATTTCGCATTGCATTGGGTAAACAACCCATCGGTCACAAGCTAAAAGAAGGTGATCAACGCACACCGGAAGGAATGTATACGCTTGGCCATATTATGGAAAACTCCCAGTTTTACCGATCGATTCATATCGACTATCCAAATCAAAACGATCAGGCGATGGCAAACAGACTGAGTCTTAATCCTGGTGGAGACATCAAAATTCATGGGCAAAAGAATGGTGAATGGCGTTCAAGCCGATATATGCAAAGTTTTGATTGGACGAACGGGTGTATTGCGTTAACGAACGCTGAGATGGATGAGTTTTTAACCTTGGTAAAAGAAGGCACTCCAATCGAAATTTTACCTTAACGGCAACGATTTGATTGAACGATGTGATTAAACCATGTGATTGAATACGGCTTAACGCGAGCCAAAAGTCTTAAATCAATCAACGATCAGCGCTGTGCATTTGCGCAGAGATTCACGAGTCTCGCACGATGCCAATAAGCCTTGGCAACAAAACAAAAAATAGTCGCGATAACTCGTGAACCAATACTGATTCTTATAAATGCTAGGGCTTAAACGATTTCCCAACTGTGGGTCATTGCCATGCCCTCAACCAGCATCAAACACACCGAGCAATATTTCTCTAGTGAATCAGCCGTCACTTTTTCGACGACGTTAGCATCAAGATCATCACCAGAGACTTCGAAATGAATATTCACATGTGTAAAGATACGCGGCGCAGTGTCACGACGTTCGGTCGTCAGTTTGGCGGTGCAGCTGTTTACTCTTTGCCCTGCACTTTTTAAACCATCGACCACATCAACAGAGCTGCAACCACCCGCAGCCATCAATACCATCTCCATTGGGCTTGGAGCGGTTGAGCCGCCATTTCCATCCATTACAACGGAATGCCCAGACTGTGATTGACCTAAAAACTTAAAATCTTCAATCCATTTTACTTCAGCTTGCATGTTCCATCTCTCATTGATCTTGAGGAAATTTCACGCCAGTTTGGCGACGAATTTCCGTTAATAATTGGGCGACAATCAGCGAACGCTCTTTCGCCACAGGGTTCATTTTATTATTGACTAACTGCTCAGCAAAATCGAGCGCTTCGTAGACCATTGGGTTACTGTGTTGCTCAACGCTCAAATCTTCTTCCGCCTGGCCACGCATGATTTTGCTTATTTTCTTACCCACCGAAATCATCTGCATGTGCAATGCGCCCTCTTCACCTTGAAACTCACTCGATAAAAAGGAATCACTGGTTTTTGAGTGCTGCAATACCACTTCAAAGCCTGGATACGTCAATACCACACTGCCACTGCCATCAACACCGGAGGGAAGAAGCTGAGCTTGCGCATAGACCTTTTCAGGACGGCCAAATAGGGCCACCGCCGATGCTAAGCAATAAAAGCCAATGTCCATAATCGAACCATTCGCAAATTGAGGATTGAACGTGTTCGGATTCTCCCCAGCGAGATATTTGGGGTAACGAGAAGAGTATTGGCAATAGGTGATAAACGCCTTACGCAACGCACCAATATTTGGCAATTGTGACTGAAGGATCTTGAAGTTAGGCGTGTGAGGAGACATAAACGCCTCGCACAGCACTACATTATTTTGCTCTGCGACCGCAAACATTTCTTCCGCTAAACGCGCATTGGCCGCCAACGGTTTTTCACAAATCACATGTTTGCCCGCTTGCATCATTTGAATCGCATATTGGGCATGCAAGGAGTTAGGGCTCGCAATATACACGGCATCAATGCTATCGCTTTGGGCCAACTGCTCTAAGTCATCAAACAACCGTGGTGAAGGGGTAAGCGTCTGGTATTTCTGCGCAAAATCCTCAGCCGAACTCATTGAGCGGGAATAAATCGCACTCAGTTGATATTGCTGAGTGAACAGCGCCGCTTCAATAAATTGGTCTGTAATCCAATTGGTTCCAATAACCGCAAGTCTAATCATCATTCCTTTACACCGTCAGTACGACACGCGCCGCAAGCAAAATGAGGATGATGCCAGAAAGTCGATCGATCAATTGTGCTTTAGTGCGGATTTTGTCGATAAAGCGTGGCGTAGAGAGCAAAAAAGTCACCAAGGTATACCATAATCCGTCCACCAACAGCGGCGTGGTCACGATCAACATTTTGCTCAAAGGATCACTGCCTACGGCAATAAACTGGCTGAAGAGTGCAATAAAAAACAACGAAATTTTTGGACTAAGAATTGAGATAAGAAAGCCTTCGCGTGCCGATTGCCACAAACTGGTTTGCTCGCCCGATTCCAGTTTAGCGGCTACCCCACCTTTTGAGCGCAACGCGTTATACCCCAAGTACGCTAAGTACGCTGCACCGGCGTAGCTGATGGTTTTGAAAAGCAGTGGCGACTGTTGTAAGACGACCGCCAAACCAATCAAAGTAATGAACGCATAAATGCCGATACCAATCGCATGCGCCCAAGCCGCCGCTAAACCATTCGCGCGACCACCTGCTAAGCTATGCTTGGCCACCATGGCTAAACTCGGCCCTGGCGACATCGCGCCTAATAAACAAACGAAAAATAGAGAAATCCAAATGGTGAGCGTCATGGTTGATGCCTTAATCGAGCAAAGAAAAATAAGAGGTGATCACTTTAAGACCAAACCGCTATGTAACAAAATCAAAGTTATGCATAACAGGAATGATTTTAAATCATACCTATAGAATACGGTGACTGTTTCATCACCTTGAGTACGTTTTCACGCATCCAATAATGGGCCTTATCTTGGTCAAATTTTGGGTGCCACATTAGCCAATAAAGATGCGCTTCCGTCTCAAAAGGAAGGGGGCGGAAGGCCAGCGCTGCATGATGAGTCAGATTGATCGCGATGTGTTCAGGCACCACCATTAATAAATCGCTACTTTGCAAAGCATTCACCGCTACTGAAAAGAACGGCACTTTAACAGCAATACGTCGGCACATTCCCATCTGGGATAACGCCCAATCGACTTGGCTGTCTTTATCTCCCCCACCGGTAATTTTTAAATGGGGAAAACGGACGATGTCCTCACTCTTCCACACGGTTTTTGCCATAAGTGGGTGGCCAACTCGCATCAAACAGACCGAGTTGTCTTGTCCAATCATGATACTGGATAATTGCTGCGGTGCGGCAGGCAACATCGTTGAGGCCAAATCAATCCCGGTAGTCTGAATTTGCGCCAAATAATCAGGTTGCCAAAGCCGATAACTCAAATCCACCAGCGGTGCTTGCTGAGTCAATATCGACACCACCGCTGGCACGATAAACTGCGCAACATAATCACTGGAAGAGAACACAAACTCTTGCTGCCACGTCGCGGGATCAAAAGGCACATCACTAAATAGTTCATCCGTTTGTCGCAAAACATGGTTAACCCGATCTAAGAGTCCCAATGCTTTTGGCGTCGCCACCAATACGTTGCCATTTCGAACCAAAAGCGGATCGGCGCATAAGGTTCTGAGTTGAGCCAATTGTCGACTCACCGCAGATTGCGTGAGATTCAAACGCGCAGCGGCGCGACTGACATGCCGTTCTTCCAACAACACTTGTAAAGAACGCAATAAGTTAAGATTGATATGATTGATCATGGCGTCGTATTTTAGAAATCATCCGTGTTAGAAACCGTTGAGAAGACGCGCAGGCAAGCCGGATTGCAGAACGTCATCGTTCACCACACTTCCCTGCCCGCCCTTATCACTCTTCCCTGTCGGTTATACCAAATGTTGAATAAATTGCTTTGGGGTGAGATCGCGATGCTTCTTAAACATGCGATTAAAGCTGGCGACATTTTTATACCCTAAACGGCGCGAAACTTCTTCTGACGAGACTCCCTTGACCATTAATTCAACGGCGATATTACTCATGACATAGCCCATCACATTGGTGAAGTTCATGCCTATCGCGTGCAAACGACGTTGGAACTGTTGCGCGGAGAGACCAATGAGACTCGCGACTTTTTCAACCGTGGGAAAACCATAATGACAGCTGTAGTTGATCAATTCGTAAATGACTTTTATCTCGTCATCCGGTGCGGGCATATTAAGAAATTCATCCAAATCCGCGAAATTCATTGCTAAGGGTTTGGTCCCTCTAGCAAAGCGCATCGATTGAGTCGATAAGAGAAGATCCGTATGAAACCAAATCTCTGTTTTTGAATGATTCCAACCAATATCACAGCCAAAATACTGCTTATATTTTTCATCGCTTTTTCGTATGCCCGACATCATCACACGCATCGGTGTGTAGCTATCACCCGCGTAATAACGAATCATTTTCGTCATAAACACCGCTGCTCGAACGGAATCATGCACCTTGTTTTGCGGATCAATGAAAGGATTGTAATACTCCCATTTCACAATATGACCGCTCTGGCTGCCTGATAAAAACGCGCCCGATTGCAAACTTGAAATACCATAGTTTAAGCGGCGAATCGCCGATGCAAGATCAATCCCTGACAATAACCAACGTGACACAACACCTAAATCATTGGGTTTGATTTCACTGGCCACATCCAAAATGACATCACAGTTTCCTGTGGCGGCTTCCAGCGATTGATACCAGCGGTTTACTTCAGAAAGAGGGATCAGCGTCATCGGGTTTTGCAACGCTGATTCAGGGATCGCCAATGCGTTGGCGTCTAATCCATAGCGACGCCTAATTTGATTATGAACATTACGCACGCCTAATGCTCGGATAAATCGCACTCTATTCATCACAGATCTAATCATCTCATAAACAATACTGCTCCAATCTGTCACATTAGTACGATTTAATCAATTCCAGATCACAATCCCCACAGAAATAATACAGGGGAAAACAATGAGTTTATTGAGTGTGCCATTTGTGGGTGGCAACGCAGATACAGCCTTACATGTTGTGGCGACCATCGTCTTAGTCAGCAGTATTGCTGCGGTAGCCTATGGCTTTTGGCGCTTTCACGAATTACCAATCAATAAAGCGCACAGTAAAGGCCATCATCAAATTGGGCTGATCACGGCCTTGACGTGGATTGGATTTCTGTGGCACTGGGTCTGGGTGTTAGCCGTGATCCTTGCCTTTGTGGATATGGAAAAAGCGATCGTAAATTTACGCGATACCTGGCGACACGCGCCGAACAAAGCATCGAATGATGCGACAACGGCTCCGCATACGGCAACAGAGGCGGCCAAAGCGAAAGACCACCATCAACGCGAGGGCGAATCATGTTAGAAGGCTTAGCCGTTTGGGCACTCTTTATTTACTTATTACGATTTATTGGTATGCCGTGGAATACCGCCACAAAGTCTTTTTCCTATCTAGGCGGCGGTGCGTGGCTAATGTTTGTTTGGGTCGGCCTCATTAACTATGCTCCGATGGATCTTTCCGGAGGATCAGTCGTGCAATCGCCCCATATTCAATTACGTCCAGATGCGCTTAACGTAAAAGGCAAAGTGACTAAAATTCATATCGAGCCAAATCAGGCGCTCAAAAAAGGCGACCTAATTTATGAAATAGATGACACTCTCTATCAGATCGCCTATCGCCAAGCGCAGGTCAACGAGCAAGCCACTAAAACCGCATTAGATTTGGCGAAACAAGATGTCAAAGTCGCAGAGTCTGAGTACCTTTCGCTGCAACAAGATTTGCACACGAGCGAGGCGCAATTGGCCACTGCCAAAGCGGACCACACATTGCAAAACAACACGTTGTCTCGCTACCAAAAACAAAACAAAGTGGTCAGTAATACGATTACCGAAAGCGACATCGAAAAGCAGCAAACGGCCGTCGTTAAAGCAAGCCATTATGTCGACACCATTCAATCGCAATTACTGACGAAACAAATCGATCTTGAAAAAGCCAAACTGGCCATCGTGAAAAGCGAACTGTCGATTGATAGTCGAGAGGCCGATTGGCACTCGGCACAACAAAGCGTGTCAAAAGCGAAATGGGAACTCGATAGCACTAAGGTTTATGCGCCCGCAGATGGCTTTGTGACCAACTTTATCCTTAGAGAAGGGCAACGCGTCTCCATGATGCCTCGCTTGCAAATGTACACCAACGAGAAATATGTGCTTATGCGTGTCAACCACCAAGCCATACGCAATATCGAGCCCGGTCAAACGGCGGAGTTCTCTTCGTCAGTCTATCCTGGGAAAATATTTTCCGCTCACGTAGAAGGCATTGTCGAAGGGACAGGAGAAGCACAAAGCAACTTACTCGGCGTTGATCAATCGGTACGCGCAACGACGGGGAACAATCTAAAGAACAAACACCACTTTGTACGTTTAAAAATTGAAGAGTCGCCTGAGTTTGACATCCCTGTTGGCTCTGTTGGCTTAGCTTGGGTCAGTGCAGAGAAGCCGATTAGCTTCTTATCATTCTTGGATGCCATTCGAGGGATCATTATACGAATGAAGTCACAGCTATACTTCTTTTATTCCGTATAAGTGATTAACGCCACTAATGTTAGGGTTATCAGTAGCAATTTCATTGCGCTTGCATTTTGCATTTGCAATTTGCAAAGACCCATCGATAAATGGCCCGATATTTGTGATAATATGCACAAATAGTCACATGAAAAATTGGCATAGATAATGCTATATACAATATGACCCTTCTTAAGCCGAGGGTCACCTAGCCAACTGACGTTGTTAGTGAACCTAATTTTTGTTCACGATTTATATAGCCAACCGCGACTCTTGCGGTTGGCTTTTTTCTTATTTGAATCTAATCAATTAAGCAAGGCTTGGCTGCACAGAGTATTGTTTAAGCTGCTGAGTAATGAATTCAACATCCGCGCGATAAAAGTCATCAAGAGGAATCTGATTCGGTTCCAACCAATAAAACTGTTGCTGGCGCGAGCTATCGATACTTTTCGGCTCATCATTGTTCTGTGCTCGAAAAACGACGAAATAAATTCGTCCGCCGTATTCATTCACATTGGTGTAAGTGGCTGCATGCGTTAATCCCTGTAAACCCGTTTGTTCCGCCAATTCACGTAGGGCGGCGCTGGTGCCCGTTTCCTCTTCCGCGACTTCCCCGCCAGGAAACTCCATCACCATGCCCGATGTCGCACGATGCCTTTTTTGGACCAACACTCGGCCCTCTTTTATCACTACAGCCATCGCTAAACGCTTCACATTAATCTCCTTTTTATATTCACGTTTGCCTAGAGCATTCACTTTAGACACTATTACAATTCGAGACCGAGCGAGCTTAATATGCAATAAGTCACTCAGTCATTGGGGTATTCTAAATAATTCGTTGTGTCTTTTCGTGTGCGCATTTAACAGTTTTAAAAATTTAACGAATTATCTAATTCTGTACGGTAAACTATCGCAATCTCGGCGCTCAACCTGCAACAGGCACAATAATCCTATGGTTTCATCTCAATTTCGCTTCACTTTATACGGTGGTATCGCCATTCTTTTCTGGAGTTGCTTGCTGGCAAGTACGAGGTTGGTCACAGAAAGCTTTGGCCCTATAGGAGGGAGCGCTTTACTCTATTCTCTCGCCGCCGTCTTTTTAATTTGCGTGGTTGGCATTCCTAAATTATCGGCCTTTTCTCGTACTTACTTGGTATTAGGCGGCGCCCTCTTTGTTTGTTATGAAATATTTTTAGCGCTTGCCCTTGGCTATTCACATTCTCGCGCTCAAGCGATAGAAGTTTCGATTGTGAATTACCTTTGGCCCGCACTCACCGTCCTGTTCGCCGTTTGGGGCAGCCAGAAGAAAGTGAGTAAATTGCTTTATCCCGCCATTGCCCTCGCCTTTCTTGGCGTCGCATGGACGGTCAGTGGTGATAACGGGTTCTCACCCACACAACTACTTAGCAATATCAACGACAATCCATTGGTCTACTGCATGGCGTTTAGTGGTGCCATTATTTGGGCCTGTTACTGTAATTTGACCAAGAGACAGCAATCCAAACACAACGCGATTACACTCTTCTTCATCGCCACCGCAGCATCGCTTTGGGTGAAATATGCGCTCTCGAATGAAGCGAGCATGCACTTCTCATGGCAAGGCATCGGCTACTTAATCTCAGCGGCGTTTCTTATGGCGGGTGGTTATGGATTATGGAACATCGCAATTGTGGGCGGTAATATGGTTTTTCTTGCCACCTTGTCCTATTTCACCCCTATCTTTTCGGCATTATTTTCATCGGTATTATTGGGGGTCACATTAAGTCATGGTTTTTGGCAAGGTGTCGTCATGGTCACTTTAGGCTCATTAATCTGTTGGTGGGTAACAATAGAAAAGCGCTAAATCCACTCTGAATCCAACGGATTTGAAAGGCTTTGCATTGGATTGATGCTGGGTATTAAATCAATCGGCATTGACCGACTTGGTGAAGAGTCGCACAGGACTGAAGGTCTTTCCTTAATAAGAGAAGACCTTCATCGTTCATTCGACCTGTGCGATTTTGCTAGTTCACTACTTCAAATTTACGTCTAGTAAACCTTTTGCTAGTGCTGGTGCTAGGCCCGGCGTTAGCGGTAGACGAGGAATCACTAAACAGTGCATTAGGTGGTAGATATCTTGCTTGCCATCCCAAACCACGCTTGTGCCTGCTTGGTTATTCACATCAAGCTCTTGCCACCATGAACAACCTTCGTAATCGATAAGGTAAGTACGGCAGTAATCCCACCAAGTGCGGTACCAATCTTCGTATTTCTTCTCACCCGTAACGGCAAAGAGTGCGTAAGCCGTACCAATCGCTTCAACTGGCGCCCAACGAATACGCTCACGAACCACTGGTTTGCCATCCCAATCCACTGAGTAAACAAAGCCCGGTGCACCATCAACATGCCATGCATCACGCACGGTAGCATCAAACAGACCAATCGCATCTTCCATCAGCCATGCTGGACACTCAGCACCGATTTCTTTCAGCGTCGCGCTTAGGTGACAGATTAGACGGCCCCACTCGATCCAGTGACCCGGAGTACCACCGTATGCACGGAAGTGGCTTGCTGGTGTTTCTTTGTTGTAATCTGGAAGCGGATTCCAATCTGAATCAAAGTGCTCGTTTACACGGTAGCTTAAGCCCTTCGCCGTTTTGTTGATCATGAATTCAGTGATGTTTAGTGCACGATCAAGCCATTTCTTGTCTTTTGTTACATCGTAAACGATAAGGAATGCTTCAACTGAGTGCATCGCCATGTTACCGCCACGGTAATCTTCTGTTTCCGTCCAAGCTTGATCCCAAGACTCGTAACACATCTGTTTTTCTTCAACCCAGAAATGTCTCTCATACACGCTGATCGCTTCATCTAACAGAGCAAGCGCACGTGGATGACCCGTTGTCACCGCACTCGCTGCACCTAAAAGAACAAAGGCGTGTTGGTAACCTTGCTTAGATGAATCAATGATGCCTTCGCCAGCGTTGTCGATCGTTGCAAACCAACCACCGTGAGTTTTGTCTTTTAGCGGGCCTTCAAGGGCTGCGATGCCGTGCTCAACAAGATCATATGCACCAGGGCGACCCATGTGTGCTGCAAGCGCGTAACAGTGAAGCATACGAGCGGTAATCCAAAGGCGAGTTCCCATTTCTTCACGAACTTTACCTGTATTGCCAATCCAACCAAAGCCGTTTGGTACTACTGCGTTACGGCCGAATTCAAAGATTCGATCCGTTTCAGTATCTAGCCAAGAGGTGTGAGATTTGGTATTGATCCACTTCATATTTATATCCTATCTATCTATTTATTCTTATGTAAATTGGGTTAAATCTTAAGCCGCGTTACGCTCATGTTTGAGTATTAGTGCGCCGCTTGGATTCGTAATTCTTCAGCAAGGGTGTGAACATCAAAGAAAACCACTTGAATTTGGTTATCTTGTAAATGAATAAAACCTAATGCCCCTTGGCGACGTAATAAGCCTTCATTAACGATTTCTATATCTTTCACTTGAATGCGAAGGCGAGTGGCGCAATTATCAATTTTTCCCGCCACAATATTTTCGATGCCACCTAGCGCTTTAAGGATTTTTTGTGCTTTCGCTTGTAAGTTGCCTTTGTCGTTAATCATCGACTTTCTCCGTTAATGGAAGCACCAAGTGTTCCTTAGTGCTTCACCGCTTGGTATTACATGGTTAACTTGTAAGACGCTTCGATTTCCGCTTCACAAGTTTTAATTTGATTTTTAAAACGCTCGAGCCACTGTTTACCTTCTGCATCGGCATTCGCCGCCCAGTTATCAATCACCGGCTGCGTCGCTTCTACGAACGCTTGTTTTTCTTCTGGTGTTGGGTTGTAAATCTTACCGTTAGAGTTCTTGAATATTTCGTATGACGCGTATTCATTGTGCTTCGGATAAGAGTTGAGGTACTGCTGCTGTGCTTGAATTGCATCAAGAACGATGCGCTTAAGCTCTGGCGACAACGCATTAAACTTCGCGTCTGACATCACCCACGCCCCGCCCATATAACCGTGACCATCCAGTGTTAGATAATCCAAACTTTCGTGAAGACGACTTTGAATAATATCGACAATGCCGTTTTTGGTTCCTTCCACTACGCCGGTTGAAAGCGCGGTATAAACCTCAGGGAAGGCCACTGGTGTTGGTGCACCTTTCAACTCACGTACCAAATCTTGTTGCACTTTAGCTGGAACAGTTCGGATCTTTAGGCCTTCAACATCCGCTGGAGTGCGAATCTCTTTTTCGTTGGTGGCAAAATTTCGCCAGCCACCTGAGTTCGCTACCATCATTAAACGCACATTAGGCGCTTTTTTAAGAACGTTCGTACGAACATCCGCCATCAACTGATCGTTGCCATACACACACTCAGCAACACGGTCGTTAGGCAACAAGTAAGGCAAATCAAACGATTCTGCTGGGTTCCAGTAGTAAGCAATTTCAGACACTGTCGTTGGGAAGTAATCGAACATGCCCGCTTGAATCCCTGCAATACACTCTTTACCTGAGCTACACAGTTGTCCTGAACCAAAGATATTTACTTTTAGCTCGCCGTTAGAGCGTGTTTCTAGGTGATTCTTAAACACCAATAACGACTGGTTGTTGTAGCTTTCAGGTGACGTTAAGTGCACAACGTTAAACTCAACTGCCGCACTGGCCGCCGCACTCGCGAAAAGACCCGCAGATGTCACTAAAGCTAATATTGTCTTTTTCATACCGATTGTTCCTTATCAGTAAACGTGAGAGGCACTGCAAGCAATGCCGCTCAAGTCACGTTGCTACATGATGCCAGCCATTTTTGGAAGACCGATAACCAATGATGGGAAGAACGAAATTAGGAAGATGATCGCCATTTCAACAATTAGGAATGGAATGATTTTCTTAGAAATTTCTGATACTGGAACACGTGACACACCCGATGCTACGAACAGTACAAGACCCATTGGAGGCGTTGCCAAACCGATAGAAAGGTTTGCACACATAACCACACCAAAGTGAACAGGGTCGATACCCGCAGCCGTCATGATTGGCGCGAAAATCGGCGCGAAGATTAGAATCGCAGGACCCGCATCCAAGAACATACCAATTAAGAACAACAGCACGTTGATGATAGCGAACAACAAGTACGGGTTATCCGTAATGCCGCTCATGAAATCAGCAACCATGGTAGACACGCCAGATAGACTGATTAGTGATGCGAAACCACTTGCCGCGGCTACGATGATTAGAATCGATGCTGCGTTAACCGCTACTTTTGCAAACAATGCGTAAGTTGCTTTGATGTTCGTTGCTTTAATGATGTAGATAGAAACAGCGATTGCGTACGCTACAGCCACAGCGGCTGCTTCTGTTGGCGTAAAGATACCACCGTAGATACCACCAAGAATGATGACTGGCGTCATAAGCGGCACAAGCGCTAAACGGAATGCTTGACGACGCTCCATCGCAGGTGCACGTTCCATCGGTTGTACATCAGGGTATTTTCTGATCTGGAAGTGGTTCATCACCATCAAACCAGCACATAAAATAAGACCCGGAGTCACGCCTGCTAGGAACATTGCTGCTACTGACGTATTCATTACGAATGCGTAGATTAGCATGATGCCTGATGGTGGAATGATGTTACCCAATACTGTCGCCGCAGCCGTTAGGGCCGCTGAATAGCCAGTATCGTATTTGTACTTTTGCATTTCAGGGATAAGCATACCGCCGATCGCTGAGGTTGCGGCTACCGCTGAGCCAGTAAGTGCACCAAAGATCGTCGCCGCGAGAATAACCACGTGACCAAGACCACCACGAAGGTGCTGAACCATCGTTTGAGCAAAAGCGATAATACGCGGAGTGATACCACCCGCAGTCATACACTCACCCGCCAACATAAAGAATGGCAGAGCAAGCAGCAAGAAGCTATCTAGACCAGAATAAAGGCGCTGATAAAGCATGTTCGCAAACAACATTTGGTCGTTTTGGAACAGCGTGATCATTGGCGATAGACCCAATGTAAATAGTACTGGCACACCAACGATAAGCAGCACTAAGAAATAAAGTAAAAAGATTGGAGAAACCATTATTTAACGCCCTCTTAAGATGCAACTTTTGGTTCTAATTTCGCGTCTTCTTCAACCGCGTCAGAACTGACTTCTTGAATAGGAGATGACTCGTATAGAGCAACGGTCGCTTGAGTTTGAGAAACGTCAGTAAAATCTCCTAGCATGCCACGAATCGCTTGAATGCCTTTTTGTAGCGCATAAACAGAAGTGACGGCCATCATGACTGGTGGAATGATGTAGATGACATACATTGAGATTGGAAGACTGTCTGCCATTACCGAACCGGTATTGAAGAAGTTCCAACCAAATTTAATCCAAACAGCGAAAACGATAATTGCAGAGACATGACCGACTAGGCAGAAGAACGCGAACACGCGAGGCACTTTCTTCTCTAAGATTTCAGTCACAAACGTCATTGCAATGTTTTTGTCGGCCAAGTACACAAAAGGTAGACATAAATAAGTCATGTAAATCATTAAAAAACGTGCAGCTTCATCGGTCCAGCTTAGAGGCACGTTAAATACATAACGGAACAGAACTTGAGCAACAACCATCACCGTCATGATAAGCAATAAAATACCGGCTACGTGGCGCAGTACCTTTGCTAAGGGAGTTGTCACTGTATTCAATGCTTTTTCTATTGTACGTAACATAGAATCACCATTACTTAATGTAGGGCTTTCGGGAAGTTGGGAGCGGCTTATTGACGCTCCCATTATTTATTTCTAATTATTTATTATTATGCTTTGCCGTTTGAACCAAACAGGCGGATTTTGTGGCGTACCACTTCTTTCATTGAAGCGATACCCGTGTTCATCACATCTGCTAACACGTAATCTTTTGCATTGGCTTGCCAGTGCGCTTGAACACCGTCGATAAAGCCTTGACGCAATTCAGTATCAACGTTGATTTTTGCAACGCCGCGTTTTACTGCTTCAAGCACTTGATCATCTGGCACACCAGAACCACCGTGCAGTACGATTGGTTTTTGAACCGCTTCTTTGATTTCTGACAAACGGTCAAATTTCAATTGAGGTGTTGTTTTGTAAACACCGTGAGCAGTACCGATTGATACCGCAAGGTAATGCACGCCAGTACGCTCAGAAAAATCAAGCGCTTCAGCGACTGTCGTGATCATTGCATCTTTTTCATCAACCGTGATGTCGTCTTCTGTTCCGCCGATTTTGCCGATCTCGCCTTCCGCACCAAGGCCTAGTGCATTCGCAACGTCTACAACCGCTTTTGTAATGCGTACGTTTTCTTCAAAATCCAGCGCAGAGCCATCAAACATTAGCGATTGGAATTCACACGTCGCCGCTTCCATACACTGCTCGAATTTACGGCTGTGATCTAAGTGAACACAAACTGGCACAGTGATTTGGTGGTATTCAATCAATGAATCAATCGCGTTGCGTAATGGCTTCATGCCCATTTCGTTAATCGCTTTCTGACCGATTTGAATCATGATTGGTGATTGCTCTTCTTGAGCTGCAAGCAGAACCGCTTTAATCGTTTCTAGGTTGTGAGCAGTGAAAGCGCCGATGGCATAACCATTTTTCCACGCTTCATTAATCATTGTGTTACCAGATACGTAAGGCATTTTGTTTGTTCCCTAATAATAAATTTTGTTTTAATGGCTTTATTTCGTTGAGATAGAAGTTACCAAGCTAAGCTGTCTATTTCTGTTATCTATGTAACACTTGTTGTTACTTAAGTGACACTAATTACCATAAATGTACACGCAGTCACAAAAATCTCAATCCGACGAATTTTTAATAGACATTTTTATCAGCAAATAAACATCTCTATTTTTTCTCTTACAACATTCGAAATAAGCGCTGCGCTTAAATCCAGGCAAAACAATGCCCTAACCCTTGTTGCAAAAGGATTTACCCATCAATTACTAATATAAAGCCAACTGAATTTAATGAAGTAACGCTGTTAATTCATCATAAGATAACGCGTCTTTCTTCAATGAAGAAAATAAAGAAAGACGCAAAATTTGAAATAGTAATAACGACGTTTTACTCATGTTAAGTAATAATCAGTATTAATCGTGTCAGAAATTGTTGATTCAATTCCATTTCTGAACCACGAAATAAACTCTTGTTATTTGATCTTTGCTTCCAGACCAGAGCTTACGCGCAATTGCTCAAGAACCGCCGTCCAGTCTTGACGTCCACGACCAGCACCACGAGTTAAGTTATACACTTCACGTGCAGCCGCACCACATGGCATTGGAACATTCACTTGGTTTGCAAGATCAAGCGCAATGCCCAGATCTTTATGCGCAAGGTCAATCATGAATACTGGCGATAAGTCACCCGCGAGAACTTTGCCAGGCCATGTTGTTGTAAAGTGACCTTTACCAGCAGGCGTGCCGCTCATGACTTTCATCGCGGTATCCCAATCAAGACCGATCGCTTCAGACAACGTTGCCGCTTCCGCTGATAGTGCGTTTAGAGCGATACTCATGTAGTTATTGATGATCTTAACGCGAATACCTTTACCCGCACCGCCACAATCAACCGTTTCATTGCCCATGCAATCAAATAAAGGTTTTGCGCGCTCAACCTGCTCTTTTGTACCACCCGCCATAATCAAAAGCTCGCCACGTACCGCGTGCTCAGATGTACGTCCAACCGGCGCTTCCATCATTGAAAAGCCTTTGTCTGACATCTCTTTAATTAGGTTGTCTGTTTCAAGCGGGTGAATCGTAGACATATCGATAAGCAGTGCATTCTTATCTAATGTAGAAGTAACGCCGTTCTCGCCCAGTATTACATTTTTCACTAGCGTACCGTTTGGCAGCATAGTCACAACAAATTCAGAATCCAAAGCCGCTTCTGCTGGTGATGCCGCTGCAGTTGCACCTTGAGCCACTAACTGTTGTACCGCAGCTTGGTTGATATCAAACACTTTTAATGTATGACCACCTTTGATTAGATTTAGCGCCATTGGCGTACCCATTTGACCTAAACCAATAAATCCAATCGTAGACATTTTTATTTCCTTCACATTCGCGATTAAGTTGGGACTAATATAAACATTAATTACCATTCCAACCGTAACAAATGTCACATTTTGTTGTTTTATGTTCATTTTGGTTGTTTTGTGATTACGATCCCAGCCGAATGTCCAAATGTGAATATACTGGCTCCATTCACTGGTGACTCTACAGTCCAATAACGTAAACTATTTATATAAGAGAAGAATTATGACCATTGCATGTGTAGGTATTACGGTACTTGATCGAATTCAGCGCGTTGAAACACTCCCGACCACTGGCGGTAAATATGTCGCTAAAGATTACTTCGAAGTGGGCGGCGGTCCTGCTGCGACAGCCGCTGTCGCCGTAGCTCAACTTGGTCATAAAGTTGATTTCATTGGTCGCGTTGGCCAAGATGGCGTGGCTGACGTCATGCTCACTGAACTGGCTGGCTACGGTGTTAACGTGGACAAAGCTGTCCATATCGCCGGTGCATCGTCTGCCTTCTCTGCCGTATTGGTCGATGATGAAGGTGAGCGAATGATCATTAATTACCAAGATAAGTCATTAAGCCGCGATGCAAAACAACTTGAGAATATCGATTTCTCACAATATGAAACTGTTTTAACGGATGTCCGTTGGCCTGAAGGTGCGAAGTACGCTCTAGAACAAGCCAAGAAGCACAATATACCGACGGTTCTTGATGCAGACCTTGCACCAGATTCTATTGACGACCTTGTAAAACTAGCCGATCATGTGGCGTTTTCTGAGCCTGGCCTTGAGAAGTTCACCGGTTGCAGTGATCCTATCGAAGGTCTAAAAATCGCGAGAAAACAAACGGATGGTAAGGTCTATGTTACAGTAGGCTCAAAAGGATGTTACTGGCTTGAAGGTGATGAAATCTGCCATGAACCGGTTATTAAGGTGAATGTGGTGGATACGACCGGCGCAGGCGATGTATTTCATGGCGCTTTAGCGGTTGCCGTCGCAGAATCAAAACAAAGCCGCGAAGCAATCATTTTCTCGAACCTAGTTGCCGCGCTAAAATGCACCAAAAGAGGTGGTCGCGAAGGCATTCCGACCAGAGTAGAAGTAGACCAAAACTTCCAAAAATAGACAATAAGAAGGATTACCGTGACTAATCCCAGACAAGATAAGTTAATTCAGCTAGTCGATGATAAAGGTTACTACAGCGTAGAAGATCTCGCCGATCTTCTCGATGTATCAACACAAACCATTCGACGCGATATTAAAAAGCTCAGCGATTCTCGCTTAGTGATTCGTCACCACGGTGGTGCGAGTTCACCTGCGACCAAAAATAATCTCGATTATGAGGTGCGTCGAGTCTCTGATACTGATCAGAAACACGCCATTGGTAAAGCTATTGCGGATTTGATCCCGGATAACTCAACGGTTTTCATTGCCATTGGCACAACGACAGAAATCATAGCGACTCACCTTGCTAAGAAAAGTAACTTGCAGGTCATTACCAATAGCCTTCGTGTTGCGAGTGTTCTGCATACCAATAAGTCGATTGATGTATTGATCCCTAGCGGTAAGGTGAAAGCCTTTAACGGCGGTATTGTCGGCACTGAAGCGATGGATTTTATCTCTAACTTCCGTTTTGACTACCTAGTGACGAGCGCCGCTTCGATTGATGTCGATGGCACTTTGCTTGAATACGACCTCAATGAAACGATGATTACGCAAACTGTTATGAAGTCTGCACGTCATGTTTTAGTGGCGCTTGATTCAAGCAAGTTCATCCCTAAAGGTTCAATTACTTTAGCGAACATCAAAGACGTGACGTATTTATTCACCGACGCCCAACCAAGCCCTGCGATTGAATCCGCAGCGAAGCAAGGTGACGCGGAAATTGTGATTTGCTCGTAAAGCGACATCGTTAAATACCATGCAAAAAGCGACTTCTTAGAAGTCGCTTTTTTTATCGTTCAAACTTAGTTGTGGACAGAAACGTTTTAGGAACTCTCAAAATTCCCTGCTGAGCAAGGAACTAAGTAATGACGAAATGCCATAGTCGTTCTAGAATTTTAGAACGGCACTTCTATATCTGAAATACTTGATGGCATCCAAGGGTATTGATTAGTAGCAGACACAAAGTCCGTTTCGTAATTCCCTATATACCCCCAATACTCAACATCAGATAATTTTTCGGTATCGGGCTTCAGTGTATCCAAATTAACGCTCCAATAACGATGATTATTATGGCCTGTTTGAACTCTGGCACTACCATGCTTAGACTCGATCAGAGCGCCTCTAGCCAAGTTATCTGTTTTTAACAATTCTGTTTCTTCATCAACCCTAGCAATTACATTGCGTATCGACTCTTCAATCGCCTCAAGATTACTGTTTAGCGTTTGTTTTGAAAAAACAACACTAAACTCCTTTTTTGATGCGATATCATATTCTGCACTTAGTCTTCCTACGATGTATGATTCCGACAGATAAATACAATTATTCTTTATATCTGCAAAGTTACGCAACACTTCGACAGACCTAAAATTACCAACTGTATAAGAATAAGATTCCTCAGAAAATTTATTCTTCACTAAGGTTGGTATTTTATAAGAGAAATGCACTCTCACCCAACTTTCATTTTTGCAATGAAAAAATGAAATGTTTATATTCTCACTCCCTAAAGATTTGAGCCTTAGGTACCAAGGTTCATCACTATTAGTTGGAACCAAGGTATTGATGGATGTTATTTGAACAAGTGCTTTTTCTACTTCCAAAAGAACGTGTTTAGTGTTTTGCTTTATCAGTTCAACATCATCTTCCTTAAGAGGCCTGAAGTGGGCGAGAGAGTTTCTTACAGTTCCAATCTCTTGCAACTTTGTGATAACAATTGATTTGCCTGATTTAAAATACTTAGCAAAGTATTTCCAGTAAGCATCTGAAACAATGATATCAATAAGCTCTCCACTATTTAAGAATAACATCGGACAAGTAATGTCGTGCCCCAAATAACCGTACTCTTCACATTGTTTTATTCGCTTTTTGGTTTCACTTTTAATGCATCCACTTGAAACCGCAGTTTCTTGCCACTTATCTTTCAATTGTTCTTTCAATACAGTGTACACAAATACTCTTAATGAGTTTTCAAATCGAAAAAGTACGTTAAGTGCCTCATAGTAATAAAGATGTAACCAACGTTCAGGAATATCAACTAGATTACTATCGTTAACTTTTGCTTTTTTCCATTCCACTTTCATATTCCTCAATTTTGAGTACATTCTAACGCTAAACTGACAGCTAACAGCCACCATTAACACTCAGATAATGCCGTTTTTCACTTACTGAATCAATAATAAATCAATGACTTATCAACAACACTAAGGAGTTAGCGTGCTAAGAGGTGCATAATTCCTAGATAAGTGGTATTCGCACAAATTGTTGTAGTGAAAATTCACATGAACAAGATATGAATGAGTATTTAATCTAAATGACTTTGGGGCACTTCTGTGTTACGAAGTGCCAACTGTGACGGTTTTGGGCCGAACTTCGTTCAAACTTCCCCCATTTAAAGGGGATTTCAATGCGCCCAAGATAAATACGACTGTAGGCAAAAATGCAGGACGCATTTTTAGGTTTTCGGCGTCGGGAACGCCTAAAACCGACCGAACAACGACTACCGAACCAAAGCGCCTTTCTGATTACTCTTTGGCAAGGCAAAGAGTAATTGGGCCGCTGATGAATAAGCTAGTGACAGGTACATAAGTAATAAGCGGAACATACTTCGGGCACCTCTGTGTTATGAAGTGCCAACGGTGACGGTTCTGGGCAGAACTTCCCCATTTAAAAACGATTTTAATGCGCCAAGATAAATACGACTATAGGTAAAAATGCAGGACGCATTTTTAGGTTTTCGGCGTCGGGAACGCCTAAAACCGACCGAACAACGACTACCGAACCAAAGCGCCTTTCTGATTACTCTTTGGCAAGGCAAAGAGTAATTGGGCCGCTGATGAATAAGCGAGTGACAGGTACATAAGTAATAAGCGGGCCATACTTCGGGCACTTCTGTGTTATGAAGTGCCAACTGTGCGGTTCTGGGCAGAGCTTCGTTCAAACTTCCCCATTTAGAGACGATTTCAATGCGCCCAAAATAAATACGACTATAGGTAAAAATGCAGGACGCATTTTTAGGTTTTCGGCGTCGGGAACGCCTAAAACCGACCGAACAACGACTACCGAACCAAAGCGCCTTTCTGATTACTCTTTGGCAAGGCAAAGAGTAATTGGGCCGCTGTTGAATAAGCGAGTGACAGGTACATAAGTAATAAGCGGAACATACTTCGGGGGACTTATGTGTTATGAAGCGCCAACTGTGAAGGTTTTGGGCAGAACTTCGTTAATCTTCTCCATTTAAAGACGATTTCAATGAGAGATTGTATTTGGGTATCGGCATCGGGAACGCAGCATTGCTGGGCGCTGGGCGTGGTACGATACGTAAAATGAACCAGACATGATTCGGTCCTTTCCAGTGGATGAATTGGAAAGCATTAAAAAAGATGTAAAAAATACTTGCTTTATTGTTAGTGATGAGAGATAATTTAAAGTTAACATTGCATTCCTTAAGATTCACTAGTATAGTTTCCTCACTGAAACTATTCAATAACAGATGCAATATGAAAAACACAGAAAATGACTGCCTCACAATTTCTTACCGCTACCTTGGTAAAACGAGCAAAATCAGCATCCAACCGAGCTTATTTAAACATTTGTCGACGTTTCTCGGCGGTAGTGTGCAACGCGCTCGCGCTTGGATTCCAAAGATCTTATGTGACGCTAGAGATCAGGGGCTGACGGCAAAATACAGCAGTTTCGTGACTGAAGAGGCACTATTAATGGTGCTGCCGAGTTCGACCATGTCAGGGTTCACTAGTGATTTATCGATGCGCCATACTATTTGGGTATTTCTTGACGGAGAGCGCACCAAGGTCTCTTTGCCAGGGGCAATGAAGTATTTCGCTGACCGCTATTTACAGGAAAATAATACCAAGTATTTTCATTTAACTTCGCAACAAATCCAACATTATAAGGGTAACAAGCGAAATGTATCGGAAATGATCCGAGCTTATCTTTTGACACTATTTTGTTCGTAGCGGTACAGAAACCATAATTGACGTCGCACTATCAATCCAAATAGTGACTATTCATTGCAGTTAATTATCATTTTTACTAAGCGCCTATATGAAATTCATTTCCGCTTATAAGAAGATTAATAATTCTAACAAATTTATCTAAACACGTTATTTATGGTGCTTTGGGGATCTTCTACTGAAATATGAATGCAAGTATGTTTTATAGAACCGTTGTTTAGCCCGATAAATAAACCACACTAAAAACAATGACGTTATTAATTGGAGTTAGCAATGAACAATGAGTCTTATATTGACACTGATGCAGAAGAATACTTTACTGAGCTTGAAGATATCCAATTTCAAGCACTTGAAATGTTTAAAGAGTTTAAAGCTATAAACCTTGAACCAGCTGCCTTAACTTTATCCCAAGAAATACATCAGACTGAACATCCATTGAAACAACTTTATCAACATGGCAGAGCTGACACTAACGATCTTAACTTACAAATAAGCGTAGCATTTAGTGACTGTATTTCCATCAAAGAGCTGGTTAAGCAGATCAGCGAGAAACTGGTTAACCCCGAAATGAGGGTGTTTAATGAGGCATATGAGCACATCGATACATATGGAGACAATGGAACATTTAAAGACATGCTTTATCTCTACTATGATGTGATGAAACTCTACAAAAGGACTCGGCGGTTATTAGAACAGCTCGATCAGACAGCCACCGCACGCATAGAGCAGATTTATTAGCACATTACACTCTTGGTTGAAGTGGCCGTTACTGGCGATTTAGACTCTGTAAATACTTATCGATGACAAAGCTCAAGAGCCATTGTTGAGCTATAAAGTGGTGCTGAGTAACGTCGAAACACCTCTCGATACTGTTGTTGACTATCTAAAAGGAAAGTCACTCTTATATGCTCGGTATAATAGGTCGTGAGGATAGAACGCAGCCAACCTGCTATTGCGGTATCTAATAAAACTTCACAATTAGTAACCCAGAGCCAAGTTGGCTGTTTATTGTTTCGGACTATTTCCATGAGCTGCGATTTATTCCTGTAATCGTCCTCTAGGCAGAGAAGATCCATGTACGTTGTTTTAATCCCCATTCGGTGATTGATGTTATCGTACATTTCTCTAATATCACATCCACACTCATGGGAAAAAGCATGGAACCTCATCATATTTAACTGCCAACAACTATGTATAAAGCGTTCAGACGAACCTGTAGGCCACTGGTCGATGTCTGGTGACAATACCTGTGAGGTTATATTGGATTTCAACGATGTCACCTCTTTACAAGCTATGATTTGAAGATAGCTTTTTCCATTTATTCTAGGGTTTGTGTAGTGAGCGCCATCTCTTGATTTAGATTATCAAAAATGACAACGTCGCAATCTTACCACTAGGTCTAGTGTGCACCGAATTGATAAGACATGATACGAATCGTGATTAACGATTATTATTACTAGAGTTAAAGATAGCATTTTTCCATCCTGACACGATAGAAAAATCACACTTGATTTATTTAATTATTTTTTCATGAACACATTTGTGAAATAGCCCGCCATGTGCTCATGAAAATCGTCGTATATTATATTAATTGCCCATCTTGATTTAGATGCGGGAATCATAATGAAGAGAGGAATATGAGCATGTTTGAATCAACGATAAGTGCTGCGGTCTTACTATTTGTTATTGGTGGCATCTTTGGCACCATTTGCGCCTACAATAAAATAAAAAAAAGTGTCTCTAAAGATCACTGAGAATAACCCGAAATCTAACTAAAAAAACGACACCTCATTGAAAACATAATAATGTTTCCTTTAAGGTGTTCGCTTCAATGCCAGGTTACGTGGTAATTATGTGACGCAATAACGCAAAAAAAATGATCGAACATCCCTAACTCTCGTATGCCTTGTTTGTGATTCAAATAAGGCACTTCGGTCTTATTACTCAGTAAGCGTATATGGAGAGACGAGGAATGATTACACCCCCGAACACCAACCATACCTATCCGCGTTCTTTTAGTCACATCGGCCTTTCTGTTCCAGACTTAGATGCGGCCGTTAAGTTTTATACCGAGGTGCTTGGATGGTATCTCATTATGAAACCAACGGAAATTCTTGAAGATGATTCAGCAATAGGTGAAATGTGTACCGACGTATTTGGCGCAGGCTGGGAGCGATTTAGAATTGCTCACTTGTCTACCGGTGACCGTGTCGGCGTGGAGATCTTTGAGTTTAAAGACCAAGAAAACCCTGCAGATAACTTTGAGTATTGGAAAACGGGTATCTTTCATTTTTGTGTGCAAGACCCGGATGTAGAGGGACTGGCAGAAAAGATTGTTGCGGCTGGCGGCAAAAAGCGTATGAAAGCGCCTCGCTACTATTATCCAGGTGAAAAGCCCTATCGCATGATCTACATGGAAGACCCATTTGGGAACATTCTAGAAATTTATAGCCATAGCTATGAGCTACATTATTCAGCGGGCGCATATTAAGCAACCCGCCTTTAAACAGCCCACCAGACAGGAAGTCTATTGAGCAAATGAGGCTGGTCTAGCCAGCCTCTTTGATTGGCGCGGTTATAGCGATATTTTCTTTACCATGCCTGATTCAGCGTGCTCTGGGATGTTACACGCGAACACGACCTCACTTTCACCGTGGAAATGCCATAGCAACTGCTTGGCTTTGCCCGGCTGCACCGTAACGGCATTACCTGAATCATGGGCATGCTGGCTCATGTTTTTCATCATTTCACGGTGCGCGAGTTGCTCTTGTTCAGAACCGATTGCAAATTCATGCTCTTGCTTGCCAAGGTTCATGACGACAAACTGAACCACATCATTCGGCTCAATTTTTACCTCTTTCTTAAACGTGATCGTCATATCATCGTTAAGAAGCACATGGACCACTTTATCAGGTTTTGCGCCCATAGCAGGCATACCGACTGCTGACATGCCCTCCATCATGTTCATGGTTGAGTGATCCATCTTAGAATGATCCATTTTCGAATGATCCATCTTAGCGTGGTCCATTTCAGCGAATGTTGAGGTTGCCGTTATCGAAAGCAATACCGCTAATAATGTCTTTTTCATGCTTTGTCCCTTCTTGAATAACATAAATGAGTAATAGGGCTGACAATGCCTCAGCCCTGTTGCGTTGTTTAACGTGGTGTTAGGTTTTGGTGTTGTTTAAGTTCGCGTACTTTCCACAATTTGAAGATCGCAGGCAGAACAAGCAGCGTGAGCAACAGAGCAGAAGCCATGCCACCAATCATTGGCGCGGCAATCCGCTGCATCACTTCTGAGCCGGTACCTTCACCGTACATAATTGGGATCAGGCCAATGATTACGGTCAACACGGTCATCATGACAGGGCGCACGCGCAATCCTGCCCCCTCTCGAATCGAATGGCTGAGTTCATTTTCATCCAACACTTGATTGTTGTCTTTTGCGTCCAGTTTGGTGTAGTGCCATGCTTGGTTGAGATAAACCAACATGATGACGCCAATTTCAACCGCGACACCGGCTAGAGCGATGAATCCAACGCCGACGGCGATGGAGAAGTTATAGCCAAGATAGTGCATTAGCCACAACCCCCCCACCATCGCTAATGGCAGAGTAAGCATAATAATCATCACTTCCCCCACTCGTCTGAAGCTGAAGTAAAGCAGCAACATAATGATTGCGATGGTAATCGGCACAACAACAACTAAGCGCTCTTTCGCCCGCTCCATATATTCATATTGCCCCGACCACGCCAGCGAATATCCGGCAGGCAGAGTAAGTTGATCCGCAACGGCTTGTTTGGCCTCATCAACATACGCGCCAAGATCTCGCCCACTGATGTCAACAAACACCCAACCATTCGGTCTAGCATTCTCTGTTTTGATCATTGGTGGGCCGTCTTCATACCGAATATCTGCAACGTCAGCCAAAGCAATGCGAGCGCCATTCGGGGTGACGAGAGGCAAGTTTTGCAGCTTCACCACAGAATCACGATAGTCTTGCGGGTAGCGTACATTGATAGGGTAACGCTCAAGACCTTCGATGGTTTCACCTACGTTCATACCACCAACAGCCGTAGAGATAACTTGCTGTACGTCTTTGATACTTAGACCATAACGTGCCGCCGCGCGGCGATTGATATCGATAGTCACGTAACGTCCACCCGCCACACGCTCCGCATACACCGACGTTGTACCCATAACGTTGTTGAGGATAGGCTCGATATCTGAACCAATTTGTTCAATCACTTTGAGATCAGGGCCCGCAATTTTGATGCCTATCGGGGTTTTAATCCCTGTCGCCAACATATCAATACGCGTCTTGATCGGCATAACCCAGGCGTTGGTCAAGCCCGGAAACTGAACCAATTCATCAAACTCTTTACGCAGCGATTCAGTGGTAACACCCTCACGCCATTCTTCTCTTGGTTTGAGCTGAATCACCGTCTCGATCATGGTCAATGGTGCCGGATCGGTTGCGGTTTCCGCTCGCCCAATCTTGCCCCATGACGTTTTCACCTCAGGCACGGTCATGATCAGCTTATTCGTTTGCTGAAGTAGCTCTCTCGCTTTGCCAATTGAGATACCAGGGTACGTGGTAGGCATATACATGAGATCACCTTCATCCAGCGGTGGAATAAACTCACTGCCCAGTTTGCTGGCTGGGTAGTAAGCCGATCCCATCAGCGCAATCGCGAGTAAAATGATACTCTTTGGGTGCTTTAGGCTGAGGTTAAGTAGCGGTTTGTAGAGAGCAATAAGCCCTCTATTGATCGGGTTCTTATGTTCTGGCAACACATTACCGCGAATAAAATACCCCATAAGAACCGGAACAAGGGTGATGGCCAAACCTGCGGCGGCCGCCATGGCATACGTTTTGGTAAAGGCGAGAGGCGAGAACATCTTGCCTTCTTGTCCTTCCAGCGCGAACACTGGCACAAAACTGAGCGTAATGATCAATAGCGAGAAGAACAAAGGTGTTCCAACTTCTTGCGCTGCATCGCCGATGACTTGCCAACGGTTTTCATCATTCAGCGGCGTTCGTTCAATGTGCTTGTGAACATTTTCTATCATCACGATCGCGCCATCCACCATGGCACCAATGGCTATGGCAATGCCCCCCAGCGACATAATGTTGGCGTTGATCCCTTGCCAATGCATCACAATAAACGCGGAAAGAATGCCCACTGGCAAGCTCAGCGCGATAATCAAAGAAGAACGAATGTGGTACAAGAACAATGCACACACTACGGCGACGACAATGAACTCTTCCGCTAACTTTTGCCATAAGTTCTCAACGGCAGCATCGATCAAGGTTGAGCGATCATAAGTGGCCACAATTTCAACGCCCTCAGGTAAGCCGCGTTGCAGTTCCGCCAGCTTTTCCTTCACCTTAGATATCACTTCACTGGCGTTTTGACCAAAGCGCATCACTATCACGCCACCAACCGCTTCACCCTCGCCATTAAGTTCAGAGATACCTCGTCTCATTTGTGGGCCAATATTGATCTCTGCAATATCACCTAACAACAAAGGCGTGCCTTGTTTGGTCACTTTCAATGGCAGTGCTGAAATATCGTCAATGCCCGACAAGTAACCGGTCGTGCGCACCATATGCTCAGCTTCGGCCACTTCAACGACCGACGCACCACTCTCTTGGTTGCCGTTCTGAATCGCCATATTGACCTGTTGCAACGTCAGGTCATACGCACGCAATTTAGCGGGGTCGATTTGCACTTGGTATTGCTTAACCATGCCTCCGACTGTCGCGACTTCTGAAACGCCCTCAACCGTTTGCAGCTCATATTTCAAGAACCAATCTTGAATGCTGCGCAACTCGGCAAGATCATGTTTGCCTGTTTTGTCTTGAAGTACATAGCTGTAAACCCAGCCAACGCCCGTGGCATCAGGACCAAGGGTAGGTTTTGCACTCGATGGTAGCTTTGGTGCCACTTGGCTTAAGTACTCAAGAACGCGAGATCTCGCCCAATACATGTCCGTTTCATCATTAAAGATAATGTAGACATAAGAGTCGCCGAAGAAAGAATACCCACGAACGGTTTCCGCACCCGGCACGGCTAGCATGGCCGTCGTCAACGGATAAGTGACTTGATCTTCCACCACCTGAGGGGCTTGCCCTGGGTAGCTGGTTTTAATGATCACTTGCACGTCAGAGAGATCAGGAATTGCATCGACCGGCGTGTTTTTAACGCTGTATAACCCACCGAAAACGAGCGCGAATGTGGCAACCAAAACCAAAAATCGGTTATTGATAGACCAGCGAATGATTGCACTGATCATTGGATACCCTCACTCAGTTCGATTTGTTTAAGTTGGTATTGTGTCCCTTGCTTTTCAATCAGAAACCGTACTTTCTGGCCTTCCTCAAAGCCTGCTAGATTGATCGCCTCACCCACTGAAAAATTCATTTCACCCGCGCCCCATTCCCACTGTGAAACAGGCTGGTGATTTAAGGTGATCATGCCGAAGTCAGCCATCAGCATCGAAATGTCACCCTCAACCCAAACTTCAGAAGCGACCAGGGTTGGACTGACGGTGTAATCGATAATTTCATATTGACCTGATGCGTTTTTTTGCATTTCAAATTCAAGTGACTGACCTGCTTCAAAAGGCCCAAACTCTACGCCTTCCGCGACATTAAAGTTCATCACCATGCCAGGCCAATTCCATTGTGGGACAGGCTGGTGATTGATGGTCAACATACGGTGATCCGCCATCACATCGGTGATGTCACCCTTCGCCCACGCCGTGTCAGCCGGAGCTTCCACCCCATTGATTCGTGATAAATCCGCAGACTGACTCGACTCTGAATCCAGCATAAAGTGGGCAGACGTTACGATGCGATCGCCCTGCTCTAGACCTTTTAGTACCTCGATTTTTTCTGCCGCTTCTCGGCCGACTTCAATTCGTGCTGAACGATATTTGCCGTCCCCTTCAGCTAATACCACTCGTGTCATGCCTCCAGAACGAATCACCGATGAACGAGGAATCGTTAGTACGGCATCGCTCGATACTGGTTTCAAAGCGACATTGGCAAACATATTCGGCTTTAATTCCCCTAGTGGATTAGGGAAACGTAGACGCACTCGTAAAGTTCGAGTACTCGGGTCAAGAATGGGATAAACATAGTCCACTTCACCGTTCCACTCACCCCCAGGTAAAGCGTCGAGTGTCATTGAGGCTTGGCTGTTCTGTTTTACCCAGTGGGATTGACGTTCAAATACTTCCGCATCAACCCATACTTCGTCTAATGGACCTGCGCTAATCACCGCTTGAGCAGGCGAAAGATACCCACCTTCTCGAATGTTGAGACTGGCAATCACGCCATCGGCAGGCGCTTTAATATCAATCGTTTGAGAGGCCTTACCTCGGTGTACTATCGACTTAATTTGGCTACGATCCACACCAAGAGCAATAAGACGATCGGTTGCGCCTTTTACCATGCCTTTTCGGCTCGTTTTATAGGCACTAAGCAGCTCTTCTTGAGCTTTCACTAACTCCGGTGAATACAGAGTAAATAACACTTCACCTTGCGTGACTTTTTCACCAACGGCATTGATATTAAGTTTTTCTACCCAACCGGCGACACGCACGTTCGTTTGCCATAATTGGCTTTCATCAAAGGCGACATAACCAACCGTATCAATACGTGGCGCTAAGACTTCATATTCTGCCATCGCCGTCTTAACCCCGAGGTTATTTTCAACCGCTGGGTCAATTTTCACCGTGCCTGGTTTGTCATTTTCACCATTCACATCGTCTGGATAGACAGGAATAAGATCCATCCCCATCGGAGACTTACCTGGCTCATCTCGCTTGTAATTAGGATCCATTGGAGCCACCCAATACAGCGGTTCCTTACTGCCTGCAACGTCTGCTGAACTCGTCATGTCGTGATTCATTGCCGAGAAGAAGGGGCTGACGCCATAACCCAATGCACCACCAATTATCAATGCTAGGCTTGCCACTTTAAACGTACTCATTTTCTATCCTTATTCTTATTATTCATCGCACTAGAGAGCCTAGTATTGAGCCTTTGGCGTGCTAACTTGATACTCGAAAGCGCCGAGTAAAGAGGCAAGCGTGCTGTTCGTTTGATTCAAATCGGTGATCAAGCGGCTTAACTCTATCTTTAATGCCAATTCATCCGTCGCCGCAGTAATGACATCGCCAAACTGAGCGGTATTGTTTTGATAACCGCGTTCAACGGCTTCAATACGCGCGGTCGCGTGCGGCAATAGACTGTCTTGATAACGTTCAATACGTTCAGCAAGATTCACTCTGTCGATGACTAAAGCGTTAACTTGGGCATTTAACTGGGCAAGTAGCGTGTCTTTTTGATATTGCGCGGCCCCAACTTGATATTGAGCGGCAGCCAGGTTTTTATCTTGACGGCTATCGGTGAATAAAGGGATGTCCATCGTAACGTAGGCACTGAGTAAATCAGACGCAGGATCCCCCGTCATACTGTCGGCTTGACGGTACGCATACATCATCTCTACCCCAAATTGAGGCGTATAAGCTTGTTCTGCGACTTCAACTTGCGTGCGATTTGCAAAGATATTTGCATCCGCGATTCGAGCCATTGGGTGCTCATTAAGTAAGGCGTAATACTGCGTTGTATTGGTATGATCTTTTAATACCGAGCCCAAACGTTGCCAATCTAACTGATAACTCGCTTGTTTTGAGATGCTGGGATTTAACCAAGCATCACCTAACCACTCAGAGAGCTGGGCGATCAAACGGGTTTTCATTTGCTGATTTGATTGCAGTTTTTCGCCAATCTTACTGACCTGAAGTTGAGTGTTAAGCAGATCCTGAGCTTCGCTCTTACCAACGGCGTAATTGGTTTGGACATACCGTTCCATCTCTACCATCAAACTTTGATTCTCTTTAATCAGCGTTTCGACATGCTGAAGATAACCAAGCTCTAACCACAACTGCGTAACCTTGTTTGCAACATCACGTTCGCGCACTTGGATTTGGTAAGCGATACCTTCCGCTTGTTGATTGGCTTTTCGCTGATTGAGCTCAAGAACCGAGCCTCGCTCGAACTGTTGCATTAAGCCAACCGAAATGTTGGTCATTGGATCGTCATCAAACTTAAACGAATCAACGGGTAAACCGCCAAAGCCGACTTTAAGTTTTGGATCCATCTGAGTCGCACTCGCAATACCCGACTCTCGCATGGCTTGAGACTGTGCCGCATATTGCGAGCGAGCGGTATCGTTCGCTAATGCAGCCTCAATAAGCATATTAAGCTGCTGATTAGACGCAGCAATCGATGAAGAATCGCGTTGTGCTGCATTAGAAATACTTGGTATTGCAGAGACAGCAACGGCAATACTTAGGCTCAAGGTTTTCAGTAAACCTAGATGATAAGATTCAATATTCACTATGTTATCCACGAATAGTGTTATGGATACCCCCAAGTCACCGAGCAAAGTGCAGGTTCGACTTGAGAACTAACGGTGTTGATATTGAATTATAGTGACGGTGGACGGAGTAAGTTTTGGATGCGTGTGACTTTATCTCCAATCTTTACAGATTGGTGTAATGCCAAAGACGATGAAAAGGATTGCAAGCCATTTGATGGCGCAATAGGACAGGAGACGCTCGAACAGACTGACGTACAGCAGTCATCCACACCGGTTCCTGAGTCACTGCAATGAGCGAGGTTTGATAAAGAATAATCGATTGAGTCAAGAGCAGAAGGATTGTCGTTCACTGAATGGCAACCGGTTCTATCTTGCTTGGCATGCTGATTTATTGAATGCGTATCAATAAACACTGACGTTTGTGCATGGTGCAGCATGGCTTGCTCAGGAGAAATCATCACCTTGCTTTGCATACCGCCCATCGTCATGGCTGGCGCACTCGACACATAGTTAGACATCAGCATCGCGAAGATACTGAATATCGTTACCCATATGTGTTTAAGTGAGTGTTTCATAACATGCCTATTAGATTAACACCTCTATTATGAACCTTACCCTTACGGTAAGGTCAACGCCTAATTTCCGATTACTGATTAAATCATGCTAGTTGTCGTTAATTAGAGAAATGTGCACCAACGCTTTTTTGTACGAGTCTTAACCCATAACAACGGGAAAAGCTGCGCTATAAATCATTTTGGGACAGAAATGCGTCAATTGCACACATTGTTGCCGCGATTTTTTATTTCTACGCTAGATTAATAGGAAGTGCCGTATTTTCAGATAAAAGGATATTTTATGGACTCCGGAGAATCGTTTAGTGCAAGTTATCAACGATGCTGCATAGATGAAGAATTTCTCAGCTTCTTTTTGCAACACTTTTGTTTAACGAACCCTCGATTCTCGGACCGCTTTGAGGACGTCGATACCCGTCGACAAACGACAATGCTCAAAGCTTCAATCATTCTTATCCAAAACGCATCTGAAAATACATTCATTCGTAATAATGTTCAAAATTTAGCCAGACGCCATAAAGACATGGGATTGAATATTCAACCCGAGGAATTGATTGCTTGGCGAGAAAGTCTGCTCGCAACCGTGGAAGCTTTTGATCCCCTTTACGATGATGACGTTGGTGATGCATGGCGCTCTACACTCCAAATTGGTATCGACATCATGGAGGAATATTGCACTGACTAAAACGGGAATCTGCGTGATGACCAAAGTCTGATCTGCGCTGCGTCCATCATGCGCAGCCTCCCCCTCTGAGTTTTACTTTATTCACTTCTCACACCCGCGCTATATCAAAAACCTGCGTACCAGAAACCCGCTATACCAAAAGCTCGCCCTTATCAGAAGCTCGCCACTTAAGTCTATATTTAAGCGTTTGTTACTCAACAAAAATTTGTGACTTCAACCTCAACAATGACATTTATCGTGTAACGAACTTAATTTAAGTCGCTTTCAGAACTAAACCTTACACATAGCTCATTGTTAAGGAGACATAACATGCGACAACTAGGAACGTTGGGATTGGCTATGTTAGTGGTGTTTAGCGCTAACGCATCCGATCAATCCGATCAAAAAAACGCGACCGCGACCACCATAAGCGTGAATAACCAAGTCAAAAAAGATTTACCCTTCAGCGATAAGAAAGACTTTGAAAATGCTCAAAGAGGCTTCATTGCTAAACAAGATGTCGTCACCATCAAAAATGAGAACGGTGATGTTGTCTGGGATCTAGAAGCGTACAAAAAATACATTGGCTTAGACAAACCCTCGCCAGATACCGTGAACCCAAGTCTGTGGCGTAACGCTCAATTAAACATGATCAACGGTCTATTTGAAGTGACCGATGGCATCTATCAGGTTCGTGGCTACGACCTATCCAATATCACCTTTATTAAAGGGGATACCGGTTGGATTGTCTTTGATCCACTTATTTCTAAAGAAACCGCCAAAGCCGCGCTTGACTTCATAAACGATGAGTTAGGTGAAAGACCGGTGACTGGCGTGTTCTATAGCCACAGCCACATTGACCACTTTGGTGGTGTACGCGGCATCGTTGATGAAAAAGACGTCATTTCAGGCAAGGTTCCGATTGTTGCCTCTCATGGTTTTACCGAGCATGCCGTGTCTGAAAATGTCATTGCCGGCAACGCAATGGGACGACGAGCGGTTTACATGTATGGCGCACTGCTGCCACGAAATGAAAAAGGCGGCGTGAACGGAGGTTTGGGTCAAACCACCTCGACGGGCGTTGCAACGTTGATCAAGCCCACCGATATCATTGAGAAAACGGGCGAAGAACGTACGATCGATGGCGTAAGAATGGTTTTCCAATATACGCCAGGGACCGAAGCGCCAACTGAAATGAATATCTTGTTCCCCGATAAAAAAGCCGTTTGGATGGCAGAAAACACCACCAATACGATGCACAACATCTTAACCCTTCGTGGTGCTCAGGTTCGCGATGCATTGAAATGGTCAAGCTACATCCAAGAAACCATTGATATGTGGGGCGATGATATCGAGGTGAAATTCCAAAGTCACCATTGGCCAATGTGGGGCCAAGAAGACATAATTAAGTACTTTAAAAAACAACGTGATATGTACAAATACACTCACGACCAAACCGTTCGATTGATGAACCAAGGCTATATTGGCTCAGAAATCTCCGAGATGATTGAGTTTCCGGACGAGATTGGTAAAAGTTGGAGCTCTAGAGGCTACTACGGCACTTTGCGCCACAACAGCCGCGCGGTTTATCAACGCTATATGGGTTGGTACAACGGTAATCCATCTGACCTAAATAATCTTCCACCCGCAGATGCCGCGGTGAAATATGTTGAATACATGGGAGGAGAACAAGAAGCCATCAACAAAGCACAAGCTGACTTTGATAAAGGTCATTATCGCTGGGTTGCGGAAGTGCTTAAACACGTTGTTTTCGCGAACCCTGAAAGTAAAAACGGTAAAGCACTCTTAGCGGATGCCTATGAACAAATGGGTTATCAAGCGGAGTCTGGTCCTTGGCGTTCAGTGTATCTACAAGGCGCTTATGAGCTGAGAAACGGCACGCCAAGTGCTGGTGGTACTGATGTTGCTTCCCCTGACATCATTAAAAATATGCCACCAGAGATGTTGTTCGACTATCTTGCCGTGCGTATTCTGCCTGAAAAAGCCGCAGGTAAAGCCTTTGTGATGAATATGGACTTCACTGATCTCGATGAACAATACTCCTTGTATGTCGAGAACTCTGTGCTTAACCATACGAAGAAACTGGCAGAGAATCCTGACATTTCGTTAGAACTGACCAAAGCGACGTTAGATGATGTTCAGCTTGGTAACATTACCTTAGAGAAGGGCATTGCTGACGGTTCCATTAAGCTGAATGGCGACCCACAAGTATTGAAAGACTTTGTCGGCATGCTTGATAACTTTAACTTCTGGTTCAATATCGTCACACCGTAGGGAGTCACAATGAAGAAGCATGTAATCACTTGCATTGCTTCTGGCGTTATCGCACTCGCAAGCCCATTCACTTGGGCTTGCTCTTATGATGGGTTGTTTACCAACCCATTTAGCGAAACCTACCCAGGAGCGTTGGATGTCTCCATTGCAACTCAAATCGCCATTCGTTCTAAACATATGCAGCCAGTGCCGGAGGTGAATGGCCAAGCGGGGCTAAGAAGAGCCAGTTGGTGGCTAAATTTGATGACAAAAGCCCATCCAGATTTGCCTAAAGGATCCTATGTTTATCTCGTTGACCACCAGCTGTGGTCACGCATCAGTGAGACTGGCGGATCGATTGAAGTGCACGTATCACCCCCAACCGAAAACGTAAAAGTGTTTCAAATCTCAGAAGCGGCTTTGCATAATCTCGTCGAAAAAGAGATTACGATAAAGCAAGCTCGCGAGCTTGGTGTATTAAGTGAGACTTAAAGGTGACTCTTTGAATACCGTGCTCTAAATATGCCCTCGCAAAAAAATACACGCGCGTAAACCCCATGCGCGCAAACCCAGACGTGATCTAAAAAAGCCCTGCCCGATTGAAGTGTTCCCGTAAAGGGGGTCAGTTCAATCGGCAAGGCTTCACAATAAATAAGGCATTTTAACGAGTGCATTTTGATCAACACATCGTTTGAAACGCTGACCTACGACTTTTCTTACCGCTTGGCGGCGTTAGATCCGTGATTATTGAATCGAGAAACGGTGGATAGTTTTCTCTTCAAACACCTCACCAGGATTAAGACGCGTCGTTGGGAAATGCGCTTTGTTTGGACTGTCTGGGAAATGCTGCGTTTCTAAACACAGACCATGACACGATTCATAACGCTCACCATGACGGCCAACCCAGTGTTTATTGGATAATTTAAAACCGTTATAAAATTGTACCGCCGGTTGAGTGGTTAATACCGTCATCATACGACCTGAGTTAGCCTCGTATAATTCTGCGGCGTAATGGTATTCCCCTTCCGTTTTTGACCCATCAAGAATGTAGTTGTGATCAAAACCGCCAAGAGGCATGTTGACTTTATTTAGTTCAATTTTCGTCGTTTGCGTAAAATCGAGCGCCGTGCCTTTTACCGAAAGAATCTCACCCGTTGGGATCGATGTTTCAGTCACTGGCGTGTAAAACTGAGCAAAAAGTTTGAGTTCGTGGTTATCTACCGTACCTGAATCATGCCCACCTAAGTTGTAATAACTGTGATTGACTAAGTTAACCACCGTTGGCTTATCGGTGGTGGCTTTGAAGTTATAATGAACTTGGTTCATTTCATCCAAACCGATCGTATGCATGACCTGAAGAGTGCCGCCGTACCCCGACTCACCATCTGGCGAAATACGGCTAAGGTGAAGATAAATCGCCTCGTCTTGCTCTTCAATCGCAAAATCCCACACGTATTTATCAAAGCCTTTTGCGCCACCATGCAAATGTTGCATCGTCGCCACTTCGTTCATTTCTAACTGGAAGGTTTCGCCATCTAATTGGTAGCAACCCTTTTCAATTCGGTTCGCGTATCGTCCGGCAACGGCACCGAAAAATGGATGCCCACCGAGGTATTTATCTAAACACTCATAACCCAGCACCACATCAGCAACCTTTCCGTCACGGTCAGGCACTTCAATCGATGTCACAATACCGCCATAGTTGGTCGCTTTAAGCACCATGCCTTGACTGTTTTCCAGCGTAAACAGTTTAACCGGCATTGCTTTCCCTTCAATTTGGCCCCAGTTCTCAATCTTCAGTTTCACGTTGTTGCCTCTTATCTATTATTATATTGGGTTGCTTAACCGCTTGATTAGTCGCTCAATTAGGTACTTGATTAGCCTGCGGTTAGGCGTCGGTTAACGCGCTATCTCTAAGCAACTTCTTGTTCTTTTGTGCCTACCGAGCAACGAATACCGCGCTGATTAAAATAGTCCGCAATACCATTCACCCGATCTTGAAATTCATGACGTTCAAAAACGAGATCTTTCATTTTGTAAGGCAAGCCTAAAGACTCGTACTTCTCTTCGCCTAAACGCATAAAACTCAACAATTGCAGCACATTCACACGGCCATTGAGTTCATGTTCAATAAAATCGGCGGTTGCCGCGATATTGTCATCGCTATCATTGATGCTTGGAATCACCGGTATTCTCAGAATCAGATCTTTACCTAATTCTGTCAGCGATTTGATGTTGTTCAGAATTTTGCGATTATCGACACCTGTATGCTTTTTATGCGCAGCACTATCCATAAACTTTATGTCTGAAATAAACAAATCGGTATAGGGCAAAACTTTCTCAATTCGATTCCAATTGGCGTAAAAGCTTGACTCTAAGCAAGTATGAATGCCCTCTTGCTTGCACGCTTTAAACAGCTCTAAGACGAAATTGCTTTGCAGCAAAGGCTCTCCGCCAGACACGGTCACGCCACCGCCTGAGCGGTCATAAAACCCGCGATCTTTTAAGATCAACGCCATGCAATCCTCAACCGACATCTCTTGTCCCCATTGCTTAATCGCTTCTGACGGGCACTCTTCAACGCAACTTAAGCAGCCCGTACACTGATGACGGTCTATTTTCTGTAGCATTGAGTCGGAATAAATCAGCATTTGGTTATCTGGGCACACCTCTCGGCACGAACCACAATGCTCGGTAGAAATACATTTGTTGTGAAAGACGCCCACCTCAATGCGGCGCTGAAAGCTTTCCGGGTTGCCACACCAATCACAGCGTAAAGGGCAACCTTTGAGAAAGATTTCGGTACGAATACCCGGCCCATCATGCAGGGTAAAACGCTGGATATTTAATACGATTCCTCGATCGGACACGGTACACCTCAATCCTTGTTTAAAACGCCAATACCCAAGCGGAACACTGACGTAACAATGCACGCCAGTGGAGGCTTGAGTATGGTTGTTTTAGTTAAAACCGAAGTTCTGTACGTTGAATTAAGTCATCTTGTAGCGGTTTGCCGAGTTCAACAAAGTACGCACTGTATCCGGCAACACGAACCAGCATATCTCGATACTGTTCTGGGTTTTGTTGCGCAGCGCGCATTTTTTCAGAGCTCATGATATTGAACTGAACGTGCATGCCTTGCTTACCGATATACTCATCGACAAAACTCAACAAAATATCGCGCCCTTCAACACCGGACACGGCATCTTCTGGGAAACGTAAGTTTAGCAATGTGCCGTTGGTCGCCAAGCTATGGTCTACCTTCGTCACTGAGTTAATCACCGCGGTTGGGCCATTGATATCATGTGATCCACCTGCAGTGTGTACTGGGCCCATATTGTCAGAGATAGGCTCTCCGTTTTTGCGACCATCAAGAGAGGCGTTGGTGTATAAGCCCATACCCACATTGGCATTCACCGTATAAACACCCGGGCTAAACTTACCACCACGTGGGTTTTCACGGCCTTTAATATGACGGCAGTAACACTCAAACATAAACGAGAACAACGCGTCAGCTTCATCAATATCATTGCCATAGTGCGGGATCTTAGAGCTGTTGACTAACGCGTACAGTTTTTGATGCCCTTCCCAGTTATCTTTCACCGCTTCAAGCAGTTCTTTGCCCGTGTATTTTTTATCGTCAAAGACTAACTTTTTGATGCTGGCTAACGAATCAGCACAGCTTGCCATGCCCGCGGCTTGCGGGGCAGTGCCATTATATTTCGCGCCACCGGCCGTCATGTCTTTGCCTGACTCAATACACCCTTCAAAGAAAGCGGAAATGTACGGCGTCGGTTTGATCATGCGGTGCATTTTATCCGTGGTATTTAGGCAGCTGCATAGTTGGTCACACCAATACGCAAATTGCTTATCGACACTTTCAAGAATCTCTTCAAACGACTGGTAGGTTTCAAGGCTGCCCGTATCAGGACCAAGCTGCATTCCCGCATTCGGGCCAGACAGAATACGGCCGCCGTTAATCACCATCTCCATCATTTTAACGGTATTCACATAACCGGCATCTAACCAACCATGCTCTTTGCCCGGAATCGTCGGTTCAACACAACCAACAACGGCATAATCACGCGCTTCTTCGAGTGTCACGCCCTTGCTTAACATCGCTTTAATTGCCGGGCCGTCGTTAAATAATTTTGGATGCCCGTAACCGGCACGAATACATTCGATGGTTTTTAGCTTTAGCTCGCGTGGCGTTTTATCGTGTAAACGCACGCATAACCAAGGGTTCATCATGCGCGTATGCACCGATGCCTCAAGCATTAACATGGTCAGGTCATTTGTGGCGTCATTGCCGTTGGTATCAACGCCACCAATCGTCAAACTTTCGCCACCAAAACCACGACCATTACGCACTTTCACCGTGCCTTTGTCTTTGAGTTTGGTTGGGTTATTCATCTTGACGTAAAGCACTTCAAGAATTTCCAATACAAACGCTTTAGAGACGCCGTTATCTTTCACGTCTTTGTTGTAGAACGGCAGCATCCATTGGTCCATACGACCGTAAGAAATCGAGTGGCCATTGCCCTCAATTTGCGTCATCGTAACGGCAAAACTGAATAACTGTGCGGCTTGCCAAAATGTTTGTGGTGCGCCACCCGCAATTTGGAAACAGTTGGCAGACATGGCCTGCAGCTCTTGCTTACGCTTTTCATCGGTTTCAGCAAACGCCATATCTTCCGCAAGCAGCGCATAGCGAGTGATGTATTGCGTTGCAGCTTCTAACGTAATGATGGTCGCTTTGTAGTAATCGCGTTTTTCGCTGTAATCTGGATCTTTTTTCGTGAGTGTCGAAAAAGCCTCTTTTGCTTGTTGCAAGACGCCTTGGTAACCCAACGTCATCAGCTTTTTGAAATCCATCGCGAAGTGACCAATACCCGCAAAGTGGTAGTTGTTGGTCTGGAAGACTTTCTCGCCCATATGAGACCCTTTCTTTTGGTCTTCATCGAGGTTCGCGGTGATAAATTCGTTGGCGCTTTTGCCTTTCCAATATTCACACAGCTCTAAGATTTCTGCGCGATCTTGTTCGTTACGAATATAAAATTGATCGTTTGGACGCTCTTCAAACGGGGCGTTTAAAATTTCGTCGATGATCCAATCAACTGAAAACTCTGGGTAAATCGGTGACGCTTTTGCGGGTGCGGCAATTTCACCTAAAATCAAATCCTGTTCATAGATATGGAGTGTGCTGTTAAGCAAGATGTTTTGAAACGCCGTCGCACATTGCAATATACGAGGCATGGTCTCGTTATTACGATACGCTTCGGTCACCAATCGCAATCTTTCAACATCAATATCATAAGAACGATCTAAAAAGGTTTGACGCAGGTAGTTAACACGTGGAAACGGAGACCAATCTGCATGACCCACTTCGTAGCCTAGGCCATACACCTTATCAACGGCTTCAGTACCTATCGCATCAGTGTGTGTCGTTGTCTCTAATTCCAACAAGTTCTCTTTGTCTGCTTGGAAGTTTTCCATCGCTAACCTCATAAAATAAATAATCAAAATGCCAATGCTCGCATCTATTTTCATCGATTTACGTCACATAGATATACGTCACGTCGATATGAGAAAAAATTCAAGCATTGGTATTTTGACTACACCCTAATAACGTGAAGATGCAGGTCGGCGACGAGCGAGCCAAACCTGCGAACATAGCCTCTGATCATTGCCCCTAAGCATTGCCTTTTAGCACAGAGACGCTGTGTGATGAGGCTTGAAAGTGCCAGTCAACACCGCAGTAACTTCAAGTAGAACGGGTATAAATGGTAAAGCCATAAATAAGAGGCTTCATTATACGAAAAAGCGCAAATTCAACTGGGAGGATGGTCACAAAGCGAAATCATATAGACATAAAACAACAAAATGTGACACGCGCAGTGGTAATTAATTATAAAGATCTTATAGTAATGCGACATTCACTAAGCGCTATAGAATAGGAAATATGGATACCACGTTAATACTTATTTCAATGATCATTGCCTTGGCTGGCTTTACGCAAGGCCTGACGGGGTTTGGTTCTGCACTCGTCTCCGTTCCGCTGCTTTCGCTTATTGTGGGCGCTCAAACGGCGGTGCCTATTGCGGGTATTTTTGGCTGGTTGGTGACGTTACCAATTGTGTGGAAAATGCGACATTCCATCGAACGTCAAACGGGTCTTATCCTTTTTGCAGGTTCAGTTCCGGCTTCTTTTGTAGGGGCGAAACTGCTGGCAAGCATGCCATCTCAATACATTTTGCTGACCATGGGTGCGGTGTTGATCATTTCAAGTCTTCACTCACTGCGCGCCACTAAGCCATTGTTTAAACAAGCTTCAATGCCATTAACATTGGGCGCAGGCTTTACCTCAGGTGTGCTGGGTGCGAGCGTTGGTGAATCAGGTCCACCAGTGATTGCCTACACATCCATGCAGCCATGGACTGCCGACCAAACTAAATCAACATTGGCATTTTTCTTCATGCTACAGATGATTGGTGCTAACGTCAGTTTCTGGAATGAAGGGTTGATTACTGAAGAAGTTGTATCGCATGTTCTTTCTGCATTACCTGCGTTCGCTATCGGTCTTGCTGGCGGTATGATCGGCTATCACTTCCTACAGAAGTACAAAATCGATTACCACAAAATCGTCCACAGTTTCTTATTGGTGATGGGCTTTATGCTCGTGTTCAAAAATGTAAGTTTTTAGACATTCTGACGACACAGTGAATTAAAAACGAAACGGTAGCGCCAAGCTGCCGTTTTTTATTTCTTTCTCTTCTGGTTTCCCTCTCCGCTCCCCCCGACAATTCCACACTTTTCCGCTCCGAGGTTACCTCGCTTAGCTCGATAACCGACTGACCGTTTGATCCTATGCCTGCCCCTGCAAGAAACACTAAAAAACTCTGTCAGTCTGCACCAAAAATGAGTAATCAATAATGTTTGTATTACCCAGTTCATAGGTATATATTTCGCGCTCAAAAATTTCCGTCTGCGTAAAAATGACGCGGTATGTTGTATTAATAGTAAGCATTCATGTTCAAGAAAATTATCATCTCCATTCTTTTATTCACTACAATCACCGCCTGCACAACAAACCAAGAACTTTACACTGGTGATGACGACGAGGAGTTTAGTACTTTCAACACAATTGCTTTACCCATTGTAATCGTTGGTGTAGTTGCAGTGGCGGTTATCGTCATCGCTGGAGCATCACAAAGCGGTAGCGGCAGTTCTTCGTCTGATTATGTGTATTGTAAAGGTAACTACTGCCACCAAGCTGCCGCTTGGGATTACCTGCCTGGTAATGCTCAATACAGATGCCGAAACACCGAGAATGGTCAATTTGTTAGCAATTATTATTGCAGCGGACAATACAAACAAGATAACTGGTACTAACCAATAGCGCTTGTCCCTATAACGCCGTCGCTCCCCAGCTAGCCCCTATCGCAAATAACCCAAGTGCTCCTACCTACTAGGAAAAATGCAGGACGCATTTTTAGGTTTTCGGTGTCGGGAACACCTAAAACCGACCGAACAACGACTACCGACCCAAAGCGCCTTTCTGATGACTCTTTGGCAAGACAAAGAGTCATTGGACCGCTGATGAAAAGGCTTAAGGAATGCGCATAAGTATTAAGCGGGACAAACTTCGGGGCAGAACTTCGTTCAAACTTTTGCCATCTAAAAGAAGCGTCCAATTAACCCAAGATAAATACCACTCGAGGCAAAAATGCAGGACGCATTTTTAGGTTTTCGGCGTCGGGAACGCCTAAAAGCGGCCGGACAACGACTACCGAACCAAAGCGCCTTTCTGATGACTCTTTGGCAAGACAAAGAGTCATTGGACCGCTGATGAAAAGGCTTAATGAATGCGCATAAGCAATAAGCGGGACATACTTCGGGGCAGAACTTCGTTCAAACTTTTACCATCTAAAAGAAGCGTCCAATTAACCCAAGATAAATACCACTCGAGGCAAAGAATCATGGGACCGCTTATGGATAGCCTGATGAGATGCACATAAGCAATAAGCGGGACAAACCCATTCATCATGCTTACCCACCAGCCACCCAAAACTCAAACTACACCCCAAAAAAAAAGCGGCTTTCAAAGAAAGCCGCTTAATACGATGAGGATAAATTATAGACCCAAGTTATGCGCCGTTAGAATTGCCGCATAAACAGACTTCGCTGTTACTGGGAATGGCATGTTATGAATCGTTTCACCTTCAGCACATGATGCCGCAGCCACTTCCATCAGTTTTTCATGGTTTAGCTCTTTCACGCCCATTTGATGTAGGTTCGTTGGTAGACCCACTGAACGGCAGAAGTTCAGTACTTCATCAATTTCTGCTTTCGGAGCGTTCTCTAGAACCAATTGCGTTAGCGTACCAAACGCAACTTTTTCACCGTGTAGCAGGTGGTGACATTCTTCAAGCTTCGTTAGACCATTGTGGATAGCGTGAGCAGCCGCAAGACCTGAACTTTCAAAACCGATACCTGAAAGGTAAGTGTTTGCTTCGATGATGTTTTCAACCGCTTTCGTTGACACACCATTTTCTACTGCTGCTTTTGCTTTTACGCCATCAGCGATCAGTGTTTCATAACATAGCTTCGCAAGTGCTTGAGCAGAACGCGTTGGCGCGCCACCCGCCATAGTTGCTTTACCAGAAAGACCGTTTGCACGCGCTTCAAAATACGTTGAAAGTGCATCGCCCATACCCGCCACTAAAGTGCGAACTGGCGCTGCTGCGATGATGCCCGTGTCCATGATGACCATATTTGGGTTCGATGGGAACAGTAGGTACTCGCTGAATTCGCCTTCCGGTGTGTAGATAACCGCAAGCGCAGACGTTGGTGCATCTGTTGAAGCAATCGTTGGGACGATAACCACAGGTACTTTTGCGTAGTAAGCAACCGCTTTCGCTGTATCTAGAGTTTTGCCGCCACCGAAGCCGATGATGACATCGTTGCCTTGTTGTGCGCGTACGTCGATAAGACGATCAATCTCAACGCGAGAACATTCGCCGCCAAATACATCAAAGTTAACCGCTAGACCTTCGCCAACAATGCTGGTTTCAGCACGGTCACGCACCAAGCCCATAACGAAATCGTCAGCAATCGCGAGTGGATTTTTGCCAAATACCGATACGTATTTACCGATATTATCTAGAGAACCTTCACCTTGAATGTATTTGCTTGGAGAGATGATGATGTTATCCATGATGGAATCCTTTTTATTTATTCTGTTTCACGTTATTTAAGGGGTCACTCTACGGTGCCCCTTCTGAAATTTTTTATCGCATACTCATCAGAGCATGAAATCTGGGCAACTTAGAACTGGCTAAATACCGTTTCAACAGCAAACGCGCCTGGATCTTTCGTGCCAGATAGGCTGTCGCTGTTCAGGTAAGAAGAACGACCCGCTTTCGCACTTGTCATTGTTACCGTCGATTCAGCACCTGCTTTTGCTGCCGTGATTGCCGCATTAAAGCCTTCTTGCGCCCAAGCCTCTAGAGCAGGATGCAGTGCATCGATCATGGTACGGTCGCCAGGTTTCGCGCCGCCGTATGCCATCATTTGACCTAGGCCAGCTTGCAATGCTTGAGGCAGTGAACCATTTTGCTCAAAATCGCGACCTGCAGCCGTGAACATGATGGACAGAAGAACACCTGAAGAACCACCCATTACCGACGTTAAGCAATCGGCAATCGTCGTCATCAATTTCGCTTTGTCTTGCAGTGGTAGTTGCTTCGCTTCAAGTTGTGCCAGTACCTTACGAGCACCCGCCGCGAATGTAGAACCGGTATCACCGTCACCCACGATGGAATCTAAATGGTTCAATTCCGCTTCGATATCGATAATTGCATGACATACTTTGCTCAGAACCAATGCCGTTTCTTCATCGTGTGATGGCGTAAACGTGTTTTTAGCAATTTGGTTTTGGCACTTAGTCACTGGTACTTCACGACGCGCAACGGCACCAGGCCACGCAGCGGTTTCAACTGGTGAAGTCAGCGCTTTCACGATTTCATCTGTCAGTTGGATAACGGAGATCGAGAAGCCTTTCATATCGATCGCCGTCATCAATGCGCCGCTAACGATCAATTGTGTGTTTTGACCCAATTCCGATTCCATCACCTCTTTCGCGACGATATTCATCTCGATTGGAGATAGGCCGCCAAGGTTATTCAACAGAATCGCGTTGTTCGTGGTTGGTTTCGCTCCCAGCAGTTTGCTTACCATCGTCGTCACAAGATCTTTTGCTTTTGGCAGATCGATCGTTTCGATACCCGCTTCGCCGTGAATACCAAGGCCAAGTTCCGCTTTACCTTGTGCAATACGATCGTTGCTTTCACCAGGTAGTGAACAGCTGGTTAGTGCCACACCGATAGACGCTGTTTTCGCATGGGCATCGAGCGCCGCGTGCTTCACTTCTTCTAGTGAGCCGCCGTTTTCAGCCACGTAGCCTGCTACTTTTTGTACAAATAATGTCCCTGCAATGCCACGAGGTTGAGGGTTACCAGGGATTGAGATGTCGTCGCCGACAACGATCAGATCAACCTTACGACCCATTTCTTTTGCTTTCTCAACAGCCAGACCAAAGTTTAAGCGGTCGCCGGTGTAGTTTTTGATGATCACAAGACAGCCTGCGTCACCCGTTACGTGTAAGATAGCGTTCAATACTGCATCCACACTTGGCGCAGCAAAAAGATCACCACAGACCGCTGCGGTTAACATGCCTTTGCCTACAAAACCTGCGTGTGCTGGCTCATGGCCAGAACCACCGCCACAAATCAAAGCCACTTTGTCTTTGTTCCAATCGTTACGCGCGACAACTTTGATGTCATTTTCAAAGTCTAAAAACGTTAGGTTTTCACGTGCTGCGGTGTAAAGCGTGCCTTTAATAGAGTCCATTACGAACGACTCTTTATTATTTAGAATTAGATCAGCCATAATTATTCCAGATTATTTTTCAAACGAATTTGTGAGGGGTGCCTTCTGAGTAGAAGGCACTCGTTATTGTTTTAATTCATTAAAATTGCTTAATTGCTGCCAAAAGTTCTGCATCTTGAGAATGCTTGCGGTAGAACACTGGTGGCTGACCAATTGGTGCATCCACGTTGATCCAACCGCCTGTGAACGTTTCGCCCGTCCAGACATGAACCCACTCGTCTTCTGGTAAGTAAAGCTCTTTAACCGTTTCGCCTTGGTTGTAGACAGGAGCGACCAAAAGGTCACGGCCAAACAAGTATTGGTATTGAATTTGGTACGCTTCGCTATCTTGCTCGTAGTGCATAAATAGTGGGCGCTGTACTGGCATACCTTTGGTTGCGTTCTCTTCTACCGCCGCCTTGATGTATGGCTTAAGGTGTTTGAAGATTTTTGTCATACGCGCTAGGTGAGCCATTGTTTCTGCGTCTGTATCGTACTGGTGGTTGTCACCCGGACGGTTACCTTCGTGGCTGCGCATGATTGGCGTAAACGCCGCCATTTCAGCCCAACGTTGGAATAGCTCTTTAGAACGTGTATTGCCATGCAGTGTGGTGTAGCCACCGATGTCACTGTGGCTAATGCCGTTACCCATTAGGCCAGCAGATAGCGCCGCAGGAATAACCGATGCTAAGCCATCATCTTTTTCCCAAATAACCGACTGGTCACCGGCCCAAAGCGCATGACAGTAACCTTGAATGCCCGTACCACCTGCGCGCATGAAGAACAGGATATCGTCTGTTTTACCCGCTTCTTCGATCGCTTCATGTTGTACTTTTGCCCAACGGTAAGGCCATTTATTGTGTTCAATTTCAGCACTTACACCGTTCGATAGTGAGCAATCTGTTGGCAAATATTCACCAAAGTCACCCATCCAACCATCAAGACCGAAATCGATCATATTGGTTTTAATTACGCCCTTGTACCATTCACACGCTTCTGGGTTAGTAAAGTCAACCACACCACAGTAGAACTCGCCAAAATCAACTACGTATTTTGAACCGTCTTCTTTTGTCGCTAGGTAGCCTTTTTCAAACGCTTCGTTGTACAGAGGGAAGTCTTCTAGTACGTATGGGTTGATGTAACCTAAGAAGCGAATGCCTTGTTCTTTCAGCTCATGAATTTTCGTGTCTAGCTCTGGGTAAAGCGCAGGGTTCCACTGCCAATCCCACTGTAGACGCTTACCAAAAGACGTCATCTTGATGCCTTGCCAGTCTTGGCACCATGCACCCGCAACTTCAATGCCTGCTTCTTTTGCTGCAGTCACTTTTTCTACGGTGATATCTGTACCACCTTGGATACCCAAGATCACACCGTTGTAAACCCAATCTGGCAACGCAGGTTGACGGCCGAATACGCCTGTGATGTTGGTCATCAATTCAGGGAATGACTCTTCAGCGTCAAGTAGTAGGTACTCAGGAATGTTCCAACATTGCAGTTCATGGTATTCCGCATGAGTAAAATCGAAATCTGCGTAAGCACGTGTCTCTAGGTGGCAGAAGTATTTTTTATCCGACACGAATGTTGGCTGTGGGTAGTTGGTGGTGTAGTAATCACCGCCCGCTTTATCATGCAGATCAGCCTGCCATGTTGTGTAAGTATTTTTGTTACGACCTACGCCTGGTTCTGAACTCCATAATGGGAAGTTTTTACCACGTAGATTCAAGTAACTTAGCTGCTCACCACAGCCGTAAACCGCTTCAGATTCTGTTGCAGCAACGCGGATCCAGAAACGGTTGTATTTCTCTTCAAGCGCCGTAAATTCAACTTTTAGACGTGTTTCAGCGGTTTCAAACATGCGCGCTTCAAGAACGGCTTTGCCTTCAAGTGCAAACGTCACGACGATGTCGTCTGAGTTTTCAGTGATCGTGAACGCTTTTAGCGGCAGACGCTCAGTCACATAATCACTAATATCGAAGTTGCCACGGTACATATCAAAAGTGCCTTGACCAATGCCTAGGTACAACGCTGGGCTAACTTCTGAGTGTTCAAATACTGTTCTGTTTTTATGGCTAATCGTAAAGCCAGTAGAGGTTTGGGCAAGTTTCATTCGGACAGCTTCCAAAATTGAGATAAAATAAAGGCGCACATTAGGTTTTGTGCGCCTAGTTTGCTTAAAACGGGTCCAGATTATGTCGCTGGATTAATTAAACTGAATGTTGTAATCAGCTTGGATTTTCGCTTCACACGTTTTGATTTCTTTCTCAAAACGGTCGATCCATTTTTGGCCTTCAGCACCAGTCGCTTCCAAGAATTCCGCTTTTACAGGGACAGCGGCAGCAACAAACGCTGCTTTTTCTTCTGCTGTTGGGCTGTAAACTACGCCACCTGATTTTTTGAATTCTTCATACGCCATGTATTCTCTGTGTTTTGGATATGAACGTAGGTACTGGTTTTGTGCCGCGATACCATCGATAACCACTTGTTTTAATTCATCTGGGAATGACTTGAATTTCATGTCGTTGAATACCCAAGCGCCGCCCATGTAACCGTGACCATCAAGGATCATGTAGCCGATACTTTCGTGGAATTTGTTCATGATGATGTCCACGATGCCGTTTTTAGTACCATCAACCATGCCTGTTGAAAGTGCCGTGTAAACTTCAGGCCATGCGATTGGTGTTGGCGCGCCACCCAGTGATTTAACAAGATCTTGCTGTGTTTTTGCTGGAACGGTACGCAGTTTCAAACCTTCTACATCTTCTGGCGTTTTCACTTCTTTTTTGGTTGTTGCAATGTTACGCCAGCCGCCTGAATTCGATACAGCCATTAGACGTACGTTTGGTGCACGCTTGATCAGCTCGCCACGTACATCAGCAATCAACTGCTCATTATCGTAAACACACTCTGCTACACGGTCATTTGGCAATAAGTACGGAAGGTCAAATGCGCCAACCGGTTGCCAGAAGCTGCCTAGCTCAGGAATGGTGGTTTGGAAGTAATCGAACATACCCGCTTGAACCCCAGCGATACACTCTTTTGCGTTTGCACACAATTGGCCTGATGGGTAGATATCCACTTGGATTTGACCGTTAGAACGTGACTCGACATAGTTTTTAAGTACTAGCAACGATTGGTGGTTGTAGCTGTCTGCTGTGGTAACGTGAGGGATCGTTAGCTTGTAATCAGCAGCGTTCGCAGCGCCTGCTGCAAGCATTGAGGCAGCTGCAAGGCCAAGTAGAGTTTTCTTCATTGTGTTTCCTTATACATTATTGGGTGCGACTCTTTTGTTAGCGTTATAAAAGTAAAGAGCCGTGGATGTTAATTTGTTTGAATTTGTATTTTTTGTTGTTTTTTTAACCTGAAAATCGTAATACTCAGCATGGTTGCGTTAAATAGGTCATTCATCAAACCACCGTAAGATCCCACTAAGACTGCATTCACCATCCAAACCAGCGTACACATGAGGAACGCAATTCGCATACGCATCCCTTGAGCAATAAACAAGGCGTAGCAACTGAGTATGGATGCAATGGCCGGCAGTAAATCTCTTGGTTCTGAATAGAAATAAACACTCATGCCAATTTGAACAATAAGGAACAATAAAAAGACATGCATGCCTTTATATTTGACAGAAACCAACGCGCGGAATGAATTGACAAATAAGTTCAACCCAGCAACAAGCGCCCCCAACAATGAATAATGAACCGCAAAAATTAAGCAAGAAAGACAAATAATTCCTCGCATACGATTATCATTAACCGTTGACGACGCACACAGATTTAAGCCTAACGCTACAAATCCCAGTGCTTGAATTAGAGTCTCATTCATAAGTTGGTTACTTCGCTGCAAGACGAAAATTCAAATTTGACTCTCCATTCTGCTTAGCAAAAAGGTCAGTCCTGAGTTCCAAATAAATCCATAAAACTTAAATAAAATGTAATAATATGTCACATTTCTTACATGCAACGACTATAAAACACATATTCGATTAGTTATAATGAATAAAATTCAGTTTTCGATTCCAAAATAGAATGGATATAGACTTACTTCGCACTTTTTGCTTACTGGCCGAATATAAGAACTTTCGTGTGACGTCTGAGCACCTCTACATCACACAATCAGCACTAACAAAAAAAATTCAACGTCTTGAAGAACACCTAAAAGTGGCATTATTTGATCGCGGACGGCACGGTGCGGAGCTCACTCCAATGGGCAAAGTATTGCTACCGGAAGCAAAACGCGTACTAAAAGGGTTTGAATCGTTTCAAACGTTAGCCGCATTTGTGGCGGAAGGGACATCGGGGCATTTAAATATCGGTTTTGGGATCTCTTCTTTTCATGAAGCGCCCAACTATATCGCCAAATTTAAACAAGATAATCCGAATGTGCATGTGACATTAAATGACTACCCCTCGCATCAACTCGTCGAAGAGCTATTATTGGGCAATCTTCAATTAGGCTTCGACCGATTGCCGGTTGACCCGCCCTTAACCGCGATCCCACTGTTTTCCGATCGGCTGGCGATTGCAATTCACGAAGACGAAACACTCAACTTTGAGAATTTGTGGGGATCATTGAGCCACTATAATTACTTAGAGCTTAGCCGCAGTAAAAACCCAACACTCAACAAACACATCACCAATTACCTGTGGGAAGCGAAGCAGCGCCCCGCCGTGATTGAAGAGGCTAACGATATTGTCACGGCGTTGGCTTTGGTGTCTGCGCGTTTGGGTTATACGATCATTCCTGCCAGTGTGGCGCGTATTAGCCAACCTCAAATACGTTTCATTCCTTTAGAAGGTGAACATGCAGTTTGGTCTGTGGGTTTATTATGGAATGCCGACATTGCCGATCCCGTCCGTGATGCGTTTATAAAGAAGGTGGAAAACCAAGTTGTCTAACCGCCAGTGGCATAACCACCGGTAGCGGCCCATCCGAAACTAACGTTCTGGTTGCGTATCTCACCAATATGCAACCCATACCGCCATCCCATTTCTCGCCAAACGCCCCCCTACGATTCCAACTCATATGGAAACAATCCTTATACATTTAGGTTATTAATTAATTTTCGTGGCTAATTTATAGTGCCGACCTCGCAAACAAGACCGACTAATGTCGCGTTAATTGCTATCGATAAATTAGGAACAACAATGAAAATTTGGGATCTACCCACTCGCCTTTACCACTGGCTACAAGCACTGCTTTTTATCGGATTAATGACCGGCGTAGGCCCGCACCTTTATTTAGGCTTAGCACTGTTCACATTGATCTTATGGCGGATCGTTTGGGGTTTTATTGGCAGTGATACTAGTCGGTTTCAGCAGTTTCTCTCATCACCTGCACGTACGATTCGTTATCTACGTGGCAAGGAAACCTCACACGCTGGGCATAACCCGGCAGGATCTTGGATGGTGGTGGCATTGATCAGTGCGATACTGTTGCAATGTATAACGGGTATGGCGCTAGTGGGTTTATTTGATGATCTCCCTTACGCGGAGCTTCTGTTAAGCGATCAACTTATTGAAGTTTTTCGCACACTGCATGGCGCATGTGCCCGCCTGTTAATGGGATTGGTTGCGCTGCACTTGGTTGCGATTCTCGTTTATAAACTGCGCTCAAAACCGTTAGTGATGGCAATGCTCACCGGTAAACAAAAAGCCAGTTCCGCCGATAACACACGACCGACTCTGGTGTTTGCTTCAAATAAACGCGCGCTATTTGTGTTCTTTGCTACCGGTCTTATCACGGTGGCGCTCATGACCAGTGCAGGCATGTTATAACCGACGCCCTATTCTTTCTCTATTAACCGCAGAATAGACGCATCCTGTCGCGACGCCCAGACTCTCTGAAAGCCTGGTCATCGCGATAGGATATTCTCGTTATTCACCGGTACTTAATCCATTCGTACTTAATCCATTCGTACTGAGATATTTCGCGATTAAACGAATTTCATTATCTGAATAGCTTATCATTGCGACTTCCATTGGAATAAATAACCCATTGCGACGTTTCTTATTTTTAAAGTCGACCATTTGATTATAAAGATACAATTCATTCTGACCGCCAATCTTGGGGTACATCGCCATGATCGGTTCATTACCGGTTTGTCCATGACACGTGGCACACCCGCCTTTTCCTGGGGAAATATAAAGTGCCTTCCCCTGCTCAATATCGGTGACGGCCCAAGCATGGCCGGACAAAAAAATAACCAGAAACGCAAATAGACGCATTATTGTGCCCCTTCATTGGTATTGCTTAACGATGCCGATGACTGCGAGAGACAGCTTAACCAATGCGCTAACTCATCAGCCGATTGGTGAAGATAACCCGCGGAGCGATAGTGGACTTGGTTATTCACCACAATCAAGGTGGCGGGTAAACCCCGAAATCCCCAACGATCCAATAGCGCATAGTCAGGTTCAATGTTTTTAGGTAAGTGCTGAATATTGAGTTCATCAAAACGCTTTTGTAAGGCGTCAGCATTGTTACCAAGATGAATCGTCTCGATAGCAAAATCCGCCTGATTGGCGATGCTGTCTAGCATGGGCAACTCTTTTAAACATGGCGGGCACCAAACGGCCCATAAGTTGACCAGCGTGACCGGTTTATTCGTTTGTTCTGCGCCATGAGATGTGGTCTGTATTAAATCCGGCAGAGCATCAAACGTTTGAATCACTTGGCCTTCTGCGCTGACTGACGTAAAACCATCAGGCGTTACACATTGCTGGGCGCTCACAAAGGCACTATTGAAAACACAAACGACCAGCACGAACACGCGCAAAGTCACACCGTGCATCGTGTTATTCATTGAGGAGCGCCTTAATGCTTTCACTGATGTTCACCCCGCCTTCACCATAACCAAACACATCAATCAGCTCACGATTTGGGCCATAGAAATAGATGTACGCCGAATGGTAAACCTCATACCGATCCGGCAGTGGCGGATAGATAGGCTTGCCTTCAAGGCTGTAGCCGTAAGTGGCTTTTAAGTTTTTGGCGGCGAGTTTAATTTGCGCTTGCGTTCCGGTTAGCCCGACCATTTTGGGATCAAAATATTTGACGTATAAATCGATATTTTCCACCGAATCGCGTTTCGGATCGACCGAGATAAAAATGGGCACAACCTGTTTCGCTTGCTCACCTAATTGATTCACCGCGGTTGCGAGATCAATCACGGTGGTCGGGCAAACATCCGGGCAACTGGTGTATCCCACCCCAATTAACAAGTATTTATCCGGCCAATTCTGCTCAGTGACCTGACCGAGATGATGATCTTGCAGTTCAAATTGCAGCGGTTTGGCAGACAGTGAGAAACTGATCGCCATCCACAACATCCCAGTATATTTGAGGGTATTCGCTAACCGAGGCATCCTCACGGCGGTGATGACTCGCATTGCGCTGTGCATGATTGTCTTCACGGCGATAATGGCTTGCGGTGGTTGTGTGATTTTCATGATGCTCCTACAAACAAATGAGTGTCGTGGTTGCCAGTCTAGAAAAAGGCATTTAGTGACATACCGTATTGGTAATGCCCATCACCAAATGCTGGGGATTTTTTAACCCCGTATCGATATCGGCGCGGCGCTGATTAAATCGGATATCGTAAATCAGTAATTCACTGCGATCTTTCTGCGTTGCGAACAGGGTTTTAGAATCAGAAACCACGACAACTTCATTCAGCGGTGCGGTGAGTGGCAACTGTGTGATTGGGGTATTTTCGGCCAAAGTGAAGATATTTAAGCTGTGTGCGCTTTCCACAATCCCGATCGTTTCTAGCCAACCGGTCCGAATCGATTTTGGGCCCCCCTCAATCGTAAACTGATTCACCAACGCTCCTGACCAGGTATTAAAAACTTGCACTTGGCCTGCTTCAGAGACAAACACCATATGTTCCGCATCAGAGCTCACATAAGGACGCCAAGGTTCAGAATCCATCGGATAAGAATGATAGTGGTCACCACTGAACAAGTCCCATACGTACACGGAGCGACTTAAGTGATCAGAAACCATGGCCAGTCGCGCATCGGGTGATAGCGTGATGTCTGAAACATGGCCAGAGCCCAACTGCAAAGAGGCGCGTTTGCCATCATGCGTGCGATAAATGGTGGTTTTGCCACTGTTTGCCTCTGTAATGTAAAGGTTATAGCCACCGTTATCGTAATTCATACTAAAAGGACTGGTTAACCCATCAATGCTTGTCACGTACTCTTGTTGTAGTGGTTTAATTAAGGCAATTTGGTTATGCAATGCCACCGCTAACTCAGCGCCATCGGCATGAAATGTTATCTGGCTCGGCACGCCTGCCACCGTCATTTCCGAGTGCGTGTGCTTAATCAAATCATAGCTGTACACTTTGGCGGTTTTACCATCGATATACACCAGCAAATCTTGAACATCAGACACCGCCATTTCGGTCGGCTCGGCTTTCAGTTCTATATAACCGGCTAATTGGTATTTGAAGGTATCGACAACCGCAACCTGACGGGTGTTTTTTCCGGAAACAAACGCCCAACGAGCCCCGTCATCATAACGTGGTAATTCACTGGCAAGCAGTGATGTAGAGATAACAAGATTAACGAACGTGAAGAGAAGTGTTTTCATAATGACTCTCTGCGTGACACACAACGTGAGGAAGTGAGCCTGGCAGTCAATAGGCAAAAGCCACCAAGCTCACTTTTTATTTTATTGCGTCAGTCGATTGAAAGTGCAGGCTGCACTGATACTTCAACTCATAACGCTTATTACAAGCAATCCAAGTAAGGGTTACATCGATACTAAAGGTTACATAGACACTAAGGGTTACGAATACAGCGCGCGTAGTTTGGTGTCTCTTCATTTAAGCCATAACCTGCACCAACCGCATACCCAACCGCCCAGCGTTGCGTTCCCCCTTTTTTGCCCACCAAGTTGTACATTTCCGGTGGTTGTTTGTTTTTTCGCGCCGGAAGAGGACGGAAGTTTTGTCTCTCAGTGCCGACTTTGGCAGAGCTTGTCCAGAACAAGTATTTCGATGGCGTATTCGGGAAAAAGGTCTGATCAATCGATGGGTATACTTTGTTGAAATCCCCAATTGAAATCATTTCTTTAAAGTCCGGTAAGCGCCAATCATCGTAGCCGGCAAAGTTCATCTCTTCACAATACTGAATCGAGTCTTCCCAGCTTCGACGTTCAAAATCGATATGTTGTTGCCACATGCGATTGGTGACTTTTTCGGTGACCGTGCCATCGTTGTTATCAACCAACGCCAAATTGTGATAAGCCGCATTATTATCAGCTCGCACACAACGCGTCAGCTTTGTTGAGGCGGTATGTTGCCCCATCGTATGTCCATCAGGGAAGCCAATGTGCCATGCATGATCAGGATGGTTAGACACTGGGAATGTCCAAATGCCCGAACTCTGGCGTGGCATATTCAAGAACGCTTCGGTATCAATCGCAGGGCGAAACTCGCCAAAGTCTGCAATGGTGTGCAGCTCTTTAATCAATGGATAACGCCAATCGGTATAACCATCCAGTTCCAGATTTTCGCAATACTCTTTGCCCTCAATAGCCGTCATCCAAATACGCGAAGCATCACGCTCCCACGTCAACTTGGTGTTTTCATCAAAGGTTGTTTTGCCTGATTTTGAAACGGTATAACGCGGCTCTGCGCCTTGATAATCGGAATCTTCGCCATGCACGTGAGTAAAGTTTTGGATTTGGCCGGTATCTGGCAACACAAAATCTTTTGGCGCAGGCATGCCGATACCAGTAATGAATTCTGTTCGCTCAATTTGTTTGAGTTCTTGGCCCGTCACGTAAGCAATGATGTCTTTGTAGTCGTCTTCATTGTACATTTTGGCAAACGGGTACATGATCGGCGCATCGCGATTGGTGCGTTTTTCATCACGGTAGTTTTTCAACTGCTCAAACAAGTAGTATGGCATTTGCCCCTTGAATGACGGAAAGCGATCATTATTGCTTACCGCTTGTTCACCATGGCAAGCCTTGCAAGACTGATCGTAAATGGCTTTACCGCGCGTCCATGACTCCCCACCCACCACATTGGCATCTGGGCTGTATTTCATTTCACGATCACTCAGAACAATCGCCACATCGGCCATCATTTTTGGCGAGAGTAAGTAAACAAACTCTTTCATTTGCACCGACAAACCTGAGGTTCGGGTGCCGTCCATATCTGACCATTGGTTATAGATATACTGAGCCGGAAGGCCCGATATTTTCGGGCTGATGGTCTCAGGCACTTCTTCAACCGCAGGGCGATGACAGCCCATAAAACAGCCTACCGACGCGCGAGTGGCCGCTTGAATCTCCGCGGCACTCAGATCCGAAATCGTGCGATTGATGGTGTAGTTTTGCAGGCCATTATCCACATCGGGATTATTGAGTTGTGCATTGCTTGGCGTCACCGTGTTTTGTGCCAGTGCAGAGCCCGACATCAACGCTGAGCCCACCAGCAGAGAAAGAAGAGAAAACGTATTATTCATTTTTGAAGGCCTCTTTCGCGTTCATTCGCAATTTGTCTTCCGCGCGCTTTGCCATATTTTCTTCTAGCTGAGGGTGCGCAATATCGTAGTGGCAACTGGAGCACTTCCACTGTGGGTCGTTATCTTTACGTGCAAAAGCCAAATTATGGGTCCAGTCGGCCGGCTCACTCTCTTCCGTCGCCAAAAGCGCTCGGCGTTCCAAGTCTTTATGGCAATTCACACAACCTGAATCAAACACATACTCGGTACGCTTTGGGTGCAACGATTGATAATCGAGCGCCTCCATACCCAATATGTATTCGCCCCATAGGTGACGCATGCCAGATGTCCCTTTGACATACAACTCTTCTACCACGTTCGATTTTGGCAAATGACAATCGGTGCATTCCGCAACAAACCCGTGTGAGTTATTGCCGCCATGAACCGAGTTCGCGAACGTCTCAACCATGGGTTTCATCGTATGGCAAGAGCCACAAAACTCATTCGAACTCAGCGCATGTAGGGCTTCCGTCGCTGGCAAAGCGGCGAGCAACCCCAGCCCGCTGCCAATCACCAGCAGCGCGATGATGACTTTACGTTTTACCCCTTGGAAAAACTTCATTCTGCGCTCCCTACCTGTTTACTCTTCAACATCGCAAGATCGGCAGATTTCACCACTTTTGCCATGCAACTTGGGTCTTCGGTATAGGTAGACCAAACCGACAACTCATATTCTTCGCCCGCAACGGGACGTTGGCTAAAGTCGCGAATCATCAAGTGGTGACCACCGCGCTTAAACTGATGCTCGGTATTTGGTTTGATCTTGTACTGGGTAATTTGCTTCATTGTCATCACCCCATCTTTGATCACCGTTTCATGAATTTCGGCCGTGTCTGACAACCCCTTGATCGTCGCACCTTGTATCGACTCTGGCCCTGGGATGCGCAGTTTCTTTACTTCATCCGTCACACGAAAGCGGATATCAAAAAAGATGCCGGTGACATTGGAGGTTGGCGCCGGTTCAACAATCACGCAGTTGGTGAGCTCTAGTGCCGCTTGACTGCTAAATGACGTGATCAGCCCCAATGTAAATAGAATTTTTTTCATCATTATCTCTATTGAATTCTCTATAAAAAGCGTGCTCGAACGCGGCCCAACAAGGTTGGATTTTTAACTGCATTGCAAGCGCATCATCGGAAGACTTGTAAGGACTCAATGTGTGGCCTCTATACCCTTCCTTGTGAATGGAAACCCGTGATAAGGATGGTTATCGTTATTCCACAAACACTTGTTGAAGATTCCCTAACGGAAAACACATCATGGAATGGCCGCCAATGCCTAGGATTATATCGATGCAAAATCGTTGGAAAACATAGCCTTTTGAATCACAGCTATTCAGAAAATGAATGCATCTGCATGAGATCAATAATTGGTGAGATACGGCGTAAAACAGATGACAACACACGCGTTTTCGGATATTTACAATCACAAACTATTCGTTTGACAGCGTGCTTTAACATTGGAGATGTGATGGATATCGAAGCGGTAAGGATGTTTGTAGCATTAGCAGGAAAATTAAACTTCACTGAAACTTCGCGGTTGCTGCAAGTCAGCCAACCGACTTTAAGCCGTAAAATCAAAATGCTCGAAGAGAGTTTGTCTGTCACCTTGGTGCATCGTCGAGGCGGTCATATTAGCTTAACGCCACAAGGTGAAACCTTTCTGATCCAATCAGAGTCACTACTCGAACACATCGATCGAACCATTGCCTTAGTGCAAAGTGAGCAACAAGATGAATCGGGCATCATTCGTATTGGTTGTTTGCACCCCATGGCGAAATTCATCACCGACAATTTTATTGTCAACTTCAATAAAAAATATCCGCATATCGCAGTCCATTTCAAAACCATGATCCCACGGACACTAAACTCTTTCGAAGAAGTCGATATTATGGTCGCGCCCTTCTGGCCAGAAGACGACTCAGTTGTGGCCAAAAAGCTTCCAGCGAATCGACGCTATTGTTTTGCCTCTCCACAATATTTAGCCGAGTTTGGCACACCCGAAGACATTAAAGACCTCTCTCATCATCACTGCGTCACACAGACAAACGCCGTCAAAATGCAAAAAAGTTGGACGCTGCAAAACAAACAGGGTCATCAAGAAGAGGTGGCGGTGACGGGTATGATGGCATCTGATTCCACGGATATTACTATCGAGCTGATCAAAAAGGGATTTGGCATTGGTCTAAGTGGCCGCTACAAAGCCGCAGAAGGACGCAGCAATGGTGAACTCGTTGAGCTTTTTGATGGTGAGTGGTTTACAGAATCGAATATGTATATTTTGTACAAACAAAACCCCTATATCCCCCGCCGTTTTAAAATCTTTATTAAAGAGTTCACCAAAGTCTATACCCATATTATCGGCACTGACCATTTATAAAATCACTGGTGAATAACGTTACCACTTCATATCACGCCCTCGCGAACAAGCACTCAAAAGAAAGACGGGTGATAGAGAATAAGCGATAAGAAAAAGACGGATGGTAATGAGATGACGACCCTTCTTCTTGAATGTTTACCCAGCATTGCAAACATTTACGTTACTTTACGTTAGAGTGATTACTATGCCCCCCATGTAAAAACATAGCGTTCACTACGTTGTGGAACCTAAATATTGCTGCTAATTTTTTAACAGACTCTCGCGATGGATATCGAATCAATGACCCAAAATAAAATTCAGCTTATGTCTCTCTCAACGGCCCTCTTATTGGTTGCCGGCTGCACGCCATCCGCTGACATATCCGCGAGTACTAACCTCACGGACTACACAGGCACTGGCAGCATCACCCAAGGTTTGGCAAAAACAATAGAATCGAATCTTTTTGAGTGCAAAAATGGACGCAGTCGAGTGGCGAGTATCGGTGAAATCACCGACTCTGAAGGAAAAGTTTGGACGGTTCCGGCCACCAATCATTTCATGACAGCACCGAAGGCCGTCGATCTTTATGAAGAGTGTGCCAATATCACGCCACAAAGCCTTGCCGACGTTGATCAAGCCTCTGTCCCTGTCGCGGTAATTGACGCTGATGGCGAAGAAATTACCGGCTATATTTTTGCCGACAATTATTTTGAATTGTACATCAATGGCACTCTTGTCGCGGTCGATACTGTGCCGTTCACGCCTTTTAACTCCAGTATCGTTAAATTTAAAGTCAACAAGCCTTATACAATTGCGGTCAAAGTGATTGATTGGGAAGAAAACCTAGGGTTAGGCACCGAAGATAATCGCGGTAAGGCATACCACCCCGGCGACGGTGGTTTTATTGCCAGCTTTAGTGATGGCACCGTGACTGGCCCAGATTGGCAAGCGCAGACATTCTATACCGCTCCGATCTATGATCTTAGTTGTTTGAGTGAAGAGAATGGCAAACGCCTGTCGACCACATGCTCTACTGACGGCACCGATAGTGGTGAAAATGCGTACGCGGCCCATTGGGAAGTTCCAAGCCATTGGATGAAGCAAGAGTTTGACTCAACCTCTTGGCCTCAAGCCTCGTCGTATTCAGAAGATGATATTGGGGTTAACAACAAGAAGTCTTACATGAATTTCATCGATAAATTCAGCGGCGCGGGCGCCAGCTTTATCTGGTCGACAAATGTCGTTCTCGATAATGAAGTTTTGCTGAGATACGAAGTGAAGTAAGCCTAAGATTCAGACAACTTGCCGTTGTAGCTCGACGGCAAGTTAACCATCCCTATAAGCGAAATACTGGGAGCTAGATACGAAAAAAGCCGCTGTATAAACAGCGGCTTTTTATCGAATGTGGCGGAGAAATAGGGATTTGAACCCTAGGTGGGCTATAAACCCACGCCGGTTTTCAAGACCGGTGCTTTAAACCACTCAGCCATCTCTCCGTTGAAAAGCATAGTAATGGCAGCCTAGTGTAATGTAAAGCCCCCAAACGACTGAATGTTCATAAAGCCATCATTAATAATGAAAAACTTTGATTTTGATGAAGAAATGCACTCCTATCAGCCCAATTAAACGTACTCGATACAAGATTCCAATAAAATGATGGCACTCTTATGGGCGTGAGGCACTGTTGCAGCACGGTGAATACCACACAGTGAACATCATACAATGAACACAGCGCGATAAACGCAAAACAGTAAAACACTCAATATTGGCGCTCGTATAAAGACACTATCACTGAACAAGCCATATCAACCATTCGATGGAGATGGACGCCTATCTCGCATTCATCTCGTGTTCCATGGTTCTTTTTTGCTGCGCATTTCCCTATACTGCCGATTCTTTTTCTAAACGACATTTAATCATGATCATTCTAACGACCAACTACGGTGATATTGAAATCACACTTGACCATCAAAAAGCGCCAGAAACGTGCAAAAACTTCCTTCGCTACTGCAACGAAGGATTTTTCGACAACACATTGTTTCACCGCATCATTGACGGCTTCATGATCCAAGGTGGTGGCTATGAAATGCGAGATGATGGTTTTGCATTGAATATGGCAGAAAAGAAAACCTACGCTCCTATCGCGAACGAAGCCTATAACGGTCTGAAAAACGTTATCGGTTCTATTGCAATGGCAAGAACTGACGCCCCGCACTCTGCTACCGCTCAATTCTTCATCAACTTAGAAGACAACGACTTCCTCGATCACACTGGCAAAACTAACTATGGTTGGGGTTATGCGGTATTTGGGAGCGTTATCGCCGGTATGGATGTGGTCAACGAAATCGCAAAAATCGCAACTTGCACCAGATTCGGCCATGAAGACATGCCGGTATCAGATGTTGTGATTGAGAAAGTGACGGTAAAATAACACGACCTAAAACGTGTCGGCGCAAGTTTGATTTGCGCCGACAAGATTACACACCAGATTTACGCGATGTACAAACTGGCACTGAACATTGTGGGATAAACGAAACGTTCTCCACGACATTGATTGCTAAAGCAATAAAAGCGCTAAAAATGCCCTAAATACTGCCAATGCTTATCGCTGGCATCGACACCTGCATTTGGGTGTGGGAAGTAGCTATACCAACCGGTTTTCAAGCGATAGTAATGGGTTTTACCACCAAACTCATAGTCGTAAATATCACCAACTGTGCCGTACTGGTTATTACTCCCCCAGTGCCCAAAGACTTCTTGTTTATACCAAGCCAATACACGCTCTTCAAATAGAGCCTGATTCGTATTCAACTCAGCAATATCTTCTGTAATACTCGCTTCACTGCCTAAGAAATACCAATCTGCATCCGATTGCTGATTCGTTGGAAACTCCCCCCCCTGACCCGGGCGTTTTTGCATAAAGTATTGCTTATTATCGCCAGACTCTGTCGGTGCAACAAACACCGCATTTTCAAGGTTTCCCCAGCCTGTCGTCGCACTTTCTGCCCACGTAAACAATTTCTCTTGAGAGTAATAAGCCAAGATCTTGTCATCGACACCTGAATCGCTGCGGTCTAGAACAAGCGGATTAAACGCCATACTGACATAATCGTCCGCAGAACCGAGATATTTCCAATCAACATTGCTTTGCTGTGTTGTTGGTATCGCTCCTGCAGTCGTGGTTTTTCTTAACCAATAATCACGACTCCCCATCACCGTATTAGGATTAACGTACAAAGCCCCCACTTTTTCAGAAGCGAGCGTGATGCCGTTATTAAGTACTTTTTGACCGTAGTTATCCGCAACCCAGCGGTCAAACTCAGCAATGTTGGTGAAATCCAGTGTCAGTAACTCTTGGTTATCAGCAAGAACTGGGCGGCTATCAATCGCCGCTTGATAACCATGACCTTTACCCACGAAGGCCGCTGGTGCAGGTTCTTGTGGATTGTCACTAAATACACGACGATCCAATTCCACTGTGCCTAGGCCATCATAATCGAGATGCGCTAAGCGATCTTCGACCATATCCGTTAAATAACCCATAAATTCCCACTGATGATTCGATTGACCAGAGTTAGGGAAATACCAGTATGTATTGGTTTTTAATCGATAGTACTCAATATCACTACCGCGATGATATTCAAACACGTCGCCCGGCGTGCCTTGTCGATTATTATCTCCCCAAGCGAAGAAGCGCGGTTGGCCACTTTCTTCTAGGACTTGCTCTCGTACAATCTCACTAGGACCCATTTCAGGACAAGCAACGCTAATCGATAGAGGGTCACGGTCACGGTCTAAATTGACATGAAGTTTATTGCTCCAATCCAGTTTTTGACGTTTACCAATCAAACCAAACACATCTGTCGTTTCATCTGCATAAGTAACGGTCGCCCAGCACTGACCTAACTCAGGAGAAGGATAAGCGAAAACATTACCTAACGTGCTGTACACTTCTGGATAAATATAACTGGTGTTTTCCTTCATCGGGTCATAGTAACCGATCACTGTGATCACATCGGCACCTTGTTTGATCGGCAATGGATTCGTGCTCTCCGTGACCTCTTGCATGGTCTGGCTATTGCTGTCCCAATGGGCATAACCTGTCGCAAAACTTAGGTCTAGATAGTTTTTTCGCTCAAGGAAGTTCTGCATCCGTTTTGAACCATAACTGGTAAACAGTGGGTAAGATGAAGAGCTTGAATCAAAATTACCGCCGCCCATAGGGTCAGAGCCATAGCCGTATTTTTCTTTAAATGGAGTGACCATGATATCGCCGTAGCCATAATCGCCATCAACCTTGTTGTGCCAGTTAATGTTGTCAGCCATCAAGCCTGCATAAGCATCATAACCCCAACCAGAAGTCGCTTTATGAGTAAGGTTGATACGGCCACCTTCATAATCAGCCAGTCCAAGGGCATGACCGATTTCATGGGTCGCTTCGTTGTAAATCGTATCAAGTAACTGCACATACCCCGTACCCGCAAGCAAACCATGCGCAATATTCTGAACCTGGCCGTTACTATTCTTATAGCGACCGATAGGGTGCACAATGCCCACTTGTGGGAAGTAATCTGCACGCCAAACGGTGGGAGCAGCACTCGCCAACCCGGCATTAGCATTCACAATCCCCAACGTGATTAACGACGTAGCAATTTCAGCATTAATGCCACTAGAATAAACGGTCGCATTTTCTTCGCTGTAACCTTCTATAATTCGGTTATCCGCCGTGACGATCTTATCAAGATATAGAGGAGAATAAGGTCGCACTGTCATTGATGCGACCGGATAGCGCTGAAATAGCTCCGAAGTATAGTGCGCCGCATCTTGTTCTAGATGTTTAACGCCCTGAGGCTGGGTTAACATGCCAATGCGGATCATGGGAAATTCAAGATGCGTTGGTGCACCAAATTCAATTTGGTCTTCACTCAATATCCCTTTTTTCCCGTGCCAAGTCGTGATGCTCAGACTTAGACCTTTTTCCATCACATGCCAAGGCAATACTGTGGTAAAAGAGCGCTTTGAGTACAGTACATCTGGACGCTCATCATCGACGGAGCGATCTGACTTGAGAATTTGCTGTGGATTGGTCATCACAACTTTATCGATCAGCACACCATCTTTGCTTATCTCAAGCTGCAACATTTGCGGATCATAACCAAACTCAGGAGTGACCACCACCAGCGCTTCACGCTGGCTTACAACACGTTGTTGCTCTTTCGCATCATTGCCAAAGGCATCAGCGGTTTGATTTTGAATAAAACGAACCTGAGCGTTGAAATCGCCAGATAGATGGTTTTCCACCTCCAACTCATCAATAAAGCCATGTGCATCCGTGACTGCCGCCTCGTAAGGCTGACAATTTGTCGTTGCTTGCGTAACCAACGTATTATTATGGCTGCCCGCCAAGTATCTCACGTTACATTGCTTATCATCTTCCATGTAGTTATAACCAAATTGGTCATGGTAAATAAAAACACCATCCCATTCGTTGATGATTTTCCACTGGCCTTTAACAAAATCAAACATGGCAGCGGCCGAAGCATCGGCATATTCATCACCGTCAATAAACGGAAAGAACATCGGGTTACCATCAGGGCTTAGATCATAAAGGTAATCCCGATATTTAAGATGTCTTTTTCCATTAACCACTTCAAAATTGGCAGGATCTTCAGCGAGCGCTTTCACTTCTTTGATGCGCAATTCAACTTGCTGTTGCATTTGTTGCATCATAGCGGTGCTTGATAAACCCGCCGTACTAGCGAAGGTATGAGTGGCACCAACCATAAGCAAGCTACTTATGGCTAGAGTTAGAGGTTTTATTTTCATTGGTATTCCTTATTGATTTAATTACTTTCAATAAGGCAAACAAAGCATGAGCGAATACACGACAACATCTTTATTGCAAAATTAGAGTATTACCCATAATCAGAATAAATTCGTTGACGTATTATTATCTGGCATCCCCGCTATCTTAGGATATTCCCTTAGACCGGAAGCTTTGCGTCCCAGCATTTCTACTGGTTTGCCTTTTCTGGTTCTCTCATCAAAAATGAGAGCTCGGAAGCATATTCTGGAACCCATACAAAAAAATAAAATATTGATTAACTTTGACAAAAGATCACACTTTAACTACTGGAATGGTTTTATTTTCAACACATAATCTTTACCACATTCTTATTACATGGGATTCTCACACAGAAAATCGCAACCATTGTGTTACAAACTGTAATTATCCAGCCAAATTTAAAGCTCTAGTCTCGCAAGGATCAAGGTGTCAGTCGTCGTCATAGACATTGATACCAATTGAAAAACCATTGATGGAATTTACTAATCAATAATAAGCAAACAGAATGATGAAATAACAAAATCAATAGAAGAATAATGATTGAGAGTAAGAGGCCGCAGAAATTCGGCTTACCATCATTCAAAAAAAAGCACTCGTAAACGAGTGCTTTTTAATATTGGATATTTAATTTTAGTATTGAACTGGCGTACTAATATACAACGCTTTATTTAGTGATGTTGTATTTGGCTCAAGCTCAAAGTTCCAGTTGCCTACGATTGGCGCGTGGAAACCACCTTCGACAATAAATTCAACCGTATTATTGGTCTTCTTCCAAATTCGCACCAATCCATCAACATTGCTGGTACGCATAATGCTGTGCGCGATAGGATCCGCACAACCCGGTAAGAACTCCCCTTCATCCAGAGTGATCTTATAAAGCGTACGATTAGAGTCGATTAAAAAGTCATCCGCTTGAACACTGTCTACGTTTAAAGTCGCGATAGTGTTCGCTAATGGGTGCGGTGTATCTGGCGGTGTTACGTCAATTTCAACCGGAATACGCAGGCTCAAATCATGGTCAGTCGAAAGCACGCTTTTATCCAACGTGAAATCGATAAAGTTCACAGCGCGGTGGTCTAACTCACCTGAAATACGGTAGCTGATCTTATTCGCCGTTGCGCGGTAAGGACGAACAACGTTATCAGATGAAAGACGTGTCGCATCACGCAGCGTATTCACGTTTGTTGTATTTAACGTTGCCCCTTCGATCTCAACATGAAGCTGGAAACCATACAAAAGATGCTGATAAGGCAGAAGATCATAGTTCACTTTAATCAAAGGTGCCGTAATGCCATAACGCTCAGCGTCTTCTGCTGAAAGTGTGTATTCATGAGCAAACGCCGTTTGCGCTAAACCAAGTGACAAAGCAGAAGCAAGAAATAAGGCCGTCAGTGACTTATTCGTTTTCATAATCATACCTTTATGTGGAATTGATTCGTTAACAAGAGAATCCGATCAGCAAATTGCTCGAAAAATCTCGACCTGGCAACTGTTTAGCGAAACATCCATTCAACACTGAGACACCGGTGCAAAATATCGGTCAGTAGACTTATTTCAGCACAATACATTAATGAGTTGTCAATTAGCCGCCCACCCCAGTACACCCTATCGTCTAATGAAAAAGCGAGATTGATTATTGCTTACTTTTCAGCCAGCACATCTCGTTTCACGCGGCAACGCTCACTTCAGCGCCTTCCGATTTATTCTGAGCATTTCAATATCTGTGCAGGTTCTGCATAAGTCCTATTCCATTCCGCTGGTTTTTCAAAATTCATCACTCTCTATAATCCCCTTCATCCGCTGCGGCGAACCAAATTAATAAGTGAGTGAGTTGAATATGACTAAGACATTTAAGAATGCAGTGCTGGATGATCAAGCACTGATTGAAGGCCTCAAATCAATCAACCCAGCATGGGGTGATATGACCGTACGAGTTGCGGGTGAAGCATGGGGCATGCCGTTAATTGACCAAAAGACCAAGGCGCTCATCAGCATTGCGATTGACCAAATGGCGCTCAACGTAACGGGCGAAGGCAATCCATTTGGCGCTCACGTGGACATGGCCCTAAAACAAGGGGCAACGTATGCAGAGCTTGAAGAGTTAATCTTATTTGCCTCGGCATACACTGGCTATAACAAAGGGGCGACAACAATGGGCGCTCTCAACAAAATTCGTCATGAACGAGGAGATTTCTAATGGCTATTCCAGGACTAAAAAAACCAGACCACATCGGTTTCACCGTACCAAATCTCGATGAAGCCATTACTTTCTTCCGTGAGCATTTTGACTTTGAACTGGCGTATGAGTTTGGTCCATTCGCTTCCGATGATGATTGGATGAAAGATCACTTAAACGTCAATCCACGAGCAGAGATCACCAAGATCGCTGTCATGAATGCGAAAGGACTTAACTTAGAGATTTTTGAATACTCAGACTCAGTAGAGCGAAGCAAATCAGCACCAAATAACGCCGATATTGGTGGTCACCACCTTGCTTTCTATGTTGATGATATGGATGCCGCGGTCGCGTATCTAAAAGACCAAGGTATCACCGTTCTTGGAGAAGCGACCACCATGACTGAAGGGCCAACAGAAGGCGAATCGTGGGTTTATTTCATGGCACCTTGGGGGATGCAATTAGAGCTTGTGTCTTATCCGAACGGTAAAGCTTATTCAAGAAGCACTTCTGTCACGTTGTTTGACCCACGATGAACATTATTTTTATCTTGATGATTGTGCTCGCGGGCATGGGCCTGTCTTTCGAGGCAGGTTTGCTTGGCCCTTTAGGCGAGCAAGTCGGCCATTTATGGGCCACCTTAAGCATCTTTGGTGTTGGTACCGCGTTGCTTTGGATCATTCGCCTCTTCACACCGAATGGAAAGTTCACCGCTTGGAATACCATTCCAAAATGGCAGCTTATCGGTGGTTTACTGGGGCCTATCTACGTGGTCGTGCTGACACTATCGACTCCGATTTTAGGCGTCGCGATGACGATGGTTTGCGTCCTGTTTGGACAAATAACCAAAAGCTTTGCGATTGACTATTTCGGCTGGTTTGCCATGCCAAAACAAGCGACGAATCCACTGCGTCTGCTTGGCTTGGGATTCATATTTCTCGCGCTTTGTTTTGTCTACTTAGGAGGACAGTAATGACGCTGATTATTTTACTCGCCATTGCATCAGGCATGGCGCTTAGCGCTCAAGCGGCGATCAATGGGCAATTGGGCGCCAAAGTTGGCGTGATTGAAAGCTCTCTGCTGACCTTTGGCATGGGAACCGTGCTCACAGCCTTATTGATTTTCTTTTTTGAACCAAGTTACAACGCCAATCTGTTAACGGTTCCTAAGTGGCAACTCGCGGGCGCACTCTTTGGCATCTTTTACATGATCGTCATGGTGGCGGCGGTACCAAAAGTTGGTGTCGCGATTGCGACTGTTGCCACCATTCTGGGCCAGATGATCATGAGCCTAATCATCGATACTCAAGGTTGGCTCGGCAATGCACCTATCGAACTGAATTACTGGCGTATTGCGGCCATGTTGTGCATTGCGGGCGCCTTAGTGTGTATTTATATCGCCAATCGCCAAATGCAAACCGAATCAGAAGCACCGGTAGAAAAAGACACTATTACTACTCACCTTACCAAGGAAACATTACATGTCAGCTAAAACCATCATCGTGTTCTTTAACCTAAAATCAACGACGGATGAAAGCCAATACCTTCAGTGGGCCAAAGAGTCCGATCTACCGACGGTAAATACACTCAGTAGCGTTTCGTCGTTCGAAGTGTTCAAAGGCATCAGCATATTTGGTCAAGATAAGCCGTCTCCATGGGATTATTTTGAAGTGATTCATATTGACTCTGCAGACGCGTTCCTAAACGATATTCAAACGGATGAAATGCAAAAAATTGTTGAACAATTCCAATCTTTTGCGGAGGATGCACACTTTATCGTGACCGAAAACATTCTCACTGCATAACCCATTAACATCCAGGCAAGCTAAATATTAGTTTGCCTGTTTTTGCGTTTAGGTCTTAATCTTTGGCTAACGGAAGTAGGAGAACATTTGTGAATTACGATGTGTCTTTATTGGAAATAAAACTGTTCTTAATGACCACCCAGTTTGGTAATTTTTCTGAGGTGGCACGTCGCCAAGATATGACGCCATCGTCGGTCTCTCGCAAAATGGCGCAGCTAGAGGAAAAAGTTGGAACCAAACTGTTACATCGTCATACCCGCTCAATTTCTCTTACTGATGAAGGCGTGGCATTTAACAAACATTGCACCGAAATCATCCATCAGTATGAATCGGTTGTCGAACGCATTGAACAGCGTGCAGACACGCCTCGCGGCACGGTGAGAATAAGCGCACCAGTTGCCTTTGGCCGACTCCACATCGCCCCCTATCTCGCTGAACTACTAGAACGCTATCCACTTCTTAAAGTGGAAATTCAACAGACGGACGCATTTGTTAACCCTGCGGCAGAGGCGATTGATCTGATGATTCGTATTGGCGTGCCTCAAGATTCGTCATTAAGAATGAAACGTTTTGCTCAGCAGCGCTATGTGATGGCTGCAAGCCCAAGCTACCTAAAGTCTTATGGCCACCCACGAACCGCCGAAGATCTCAAACAACATAACTGTTTAGTCTTTAAGGGACCGAATGGTTTACAGCGTTGGTTTATTGGCAAAGACCAATTAGAACCGTACGAAGTGTCTGGCTCGATCTACAGTAACAACGCAGAAACGTTGGTGGCAAGCTCAGTGGGTGGGAGTGGCATTGTGGTCTTTCCCACTTGGCTAATTGGGGAAGAATTGAAGAGCGGCAAACTGATCCCCCTGCTGGAAGATCATCAAGTATCGACAAGTCTAGAGCAACAAATGATCGGTGCTCTCTACTTAGATACTGATAACCTTTCGGCAAAAGTGAGGGTTGTTATTGACTTTTTAGCAGAAAAATTCAGCAGCACCAGTGATCATAGCTTATGCTACTGGGACACACCTTAGCCAACGCGCGTTTCCGCACATGTGCTTCGCCGAGGACAAAACATCATAAATAACAACGTCACTCCGCATCCTAGGTAACCCTTCGATCGGTGGAATAACAAATTTCGCGAGCAAAAGTTGCATGCCTCGCGGAACAATAAAATGCAGGGATAAAATCACCGTCAAACGCTGGAAAAACGTTTTTATTCGCTTCATAGTAAAAGCTCTAATAAACGTAATAATACTGGATTAACGTTACGGTTTTAGCGGATACGAAGACACGAACCATTACGTAGAACTGACATAGAAAAACATCCCCTAGGACGCGACGTGGTGAATAATCGACGCGAACAACGCGAACAAGTCAGTCCAACCTGGGGGTTATTCATCATCATAAAGCGTCGGTTGGACCGGCCTGCTTATGGCATGAAGTTTTGATCGTGTAGTGTGGTAAAGACGACAAGGACGGAAAAGGCATGGAAGGATTTTCCTTAGATATCAGAACTCTGAATTTTGTAATGATTTTATTTTCAGTCATTTACTGTATTGGGTTGTTGCTTTTTCAAAGCGCACAAAAGCCTATCAAAGGACTATCACTCTTTTCTCTCTCCATTTTTATTATTGGCTGCGGGCCTCTTTTATTGAGTTTTAGAGGCATTACGCCTGATTACGTCAGTATTATTGGCAGCAATATGCTGATAGCGCTGGGGTTTCACTTAACGCTCTATAGCCTTTCTTTATTTCGAGGTTACTCCACTAAACTCTCGCAGTTCAGCGCTATTCTGCTGCTCGTGGTTCTCATCGGTTTTATCTATTTCACTTATTACGATCCTTCGATACGCGGTCGGGTTGTGGTGATCAGTCTCTTTCTCGCTTTTGTGACCTTTTGTACCGCCGTCGTCTTAGTCAATGGCGATAATAACGATCTCTCTTTGGTGACTAAAATGATGGCATTGCCTTTTGTCGCTTATAGCGTGTTTATGATGATGCGGGTAATGACGTCGATTTCTGATGCTGAAATCATCGACTTTATGCGCGCAAGCCTAGTCCACCAGCTGACTTTTCTCTTTAGTATCATCCTGATCGTCTCCATGAGTTTTTCCATGCTTTGGATGATAAACGCACGGTTATTGCGCAAAAACGAGCATCTGTTGCATCAAGACCCCCTGACAAAACTGAAAAACCGCAGAGCGTTAAACGACACGATTGCAGGATTTCAAAAGAAAGCTCAGCGCGCCCCTGTCAGTATTGTGATGTCTGATATCGATAACTTTAAATCGATAAATGATCACTATGGCCACTTGCTCGGAGACGATGTCATTCAAGCGGTTGCAAACAACACACGAAAAGAGTTAAAAGATTCCGCGGTCGCGTTCCGATTAGGCGGCGATGAAATGATGGTTATCATTCCAAACTGTCACCTTGATGAGGCAAAAGCTTGGACAAACCAGTTACGACAATCCATTGCTGACATCAGACTCGATACGCAGCCAGAGTTGCAATTTACGGCCAGCTTTGGCATTGCGTTGTTATCCCCAACGGCGAACTGGCAACAAAGTGTCGAGGAAGCCGACAAAGCGCTTTATCAATCCAAAGGAAATGGCCGCAATATGGTGAGTGTTGCAGCTTAAGCATTGAACATTGTTATGTTTACCCTTTGGTGCAATCGACATACATTCTCTTTCCCGCAAACCTCTGATCTCGGCTTTCTGGTCTCGGCGTTCTGACCTATGCTTAAAGCATAATAAAATACGATGTTGGCATACGAGTAAAAGGAACCGTTCTGTTTCTGGTTTGCTTATTCTGCGGCGATATCGTACTGACAATGCTGATTTCCCGCCTGAATATCATACGCTGTGCATCCATACCCTAAATCAGAATCACTAGCGCGCTCCTTGAGACACTGAAAATAGACAGCGATTAATCAGAGTAATTAGAATGTCAGAGAGAGATAGCCCGCGTTATTGGGTTGGTGATAAGCCGACAACGGATATATTGGAAAACGCCATTTATGTGTCAAACATCAATGATATACCTAGTCAATTGGGGGGTATTTTATGCATCAACCTCTCTAATCATCAAGAAATCGACGCCTCATTGCGTGCCTTTTTCCGGCAGCCTGATCGCTGGTCATGGTGTGTCTACGTAACAACGGAAACCGACTATTCTCAATGTGTTACCGATGGTCTTTTTGATCACGCGACTGCGCTAGAAACTTGGAGCAGCATTCAGCCACGCCTTGAAGCCATCTTGTCGCAAGGCTCGATTGATCCCCTCATTGGTTGGTTAGGTATTCATCGCCGTCGCCGTGTCTTCGCTTTTAAAAGCCTTGAATCAACGTCGATCTACTCCTATCCCATTATCGAGGCGCTGTTCCCAGACCTGTATTCCACCTACCGTTACGTGCTTTCCGAACAAAACCATGGCGTGTTAGAAGCGGAACAATTGATCGACCGTATTCGAGTTTGCCCACACTGTAGTAGCGGCCACCTCAATTATATCGAAGTCTGCCCTGACTGCCGTAGTATCGACATCGATTTACAAAGCTCACTTCACTGCTTTACTTGTGGCCATGTGGGCGCTCAACAAAGCTTCCAACGACGTGGCAAACTCGAATGCCCTAAATGTTTCACCCAACTGCGTCATATCGGAGTCGACTATGATCGACCTTTAGAAAATCATGTCTGTAATCACTGTACTAGCTTGTTTGTTGAAGCGGGCACCATTGCTCAATGTTTAAGTTGCAGAGCAAAAATCAAGATTGAAGAACTCGCGGTTCGTAAATATCACCAATTTAAACTTGGTGAAAACGGTGAGTATATTTATCAACACGGGAAAACCATTCAAGCCCCTGAATTATCGATAAAAGGCAAAGTAGAAATCGGGTTCTTTCAAAATCTATTGGCTTGGCTTAATAAAGTTGCCCTACGCCATCACGAACATCACACCTTGTTAGCGTTACACCTCCCCTCATTAGATGCCTATGGTAAACAATATGGTGATGCGAGTTTGTTCTCGTTAATGGCCCAGCTAACCGGCCGTTTAAGCAGTTTGTTTCGCGATACCGACATTTGCTGCCAATACAAGCAAGACGTCTTGCTCGTGCTCATGCCAAACACGCCTTACTCTAATGTGGATGTACTGCAACGAAAACTATTGGCGCTTAGCGAGTTAATCGAAGACGAGGATTTTGAGCTGAATGTTTTCTCTTGGGGGCTGCCCAATGCAGCCATAGATGACGGCATTTCACCATGGTTAGACGGCTTGATGGAGCACATTTATGCTGCAAGATAGCGTTGTTCTACTCGACTACTTATTGGGTATGCTCGCCCATAATTATGAATTGTGGCTGCTGTTATTCCCAATAATGATCGCCATTGAATTACCGTTGTACCTATTGGTCTTCACGGGCATTTTCCGCTGGTCTTACTCGACAAAAGACGTTGAGCTCACTCACTTCCCTTTTATCAGCGTGGTGATCACCTGCTATGGTGAAGGTGAAACCATTCGTATCACGATCGATACCCTAGTTGAGCAAGTCTACCCTGGCCATATTGAAATTCTCGCGGTCGTGGATGGTGCGGTTCAAAACCAAGAAACGTATCAAGCCGCCTTAGAGGGTGTTAATCGACACGCTGGCCACAAAAATCGTCATGTACGTGTCCTTCCAAAATGGCAGCGCGGAGGTCGAGTATCCACGCTAAACGCTGGCCTATCTGCCGCCAAAGGCGACATTATCATCAATGTGGATGGCGACACCTCATTTGATAACGACATGGCTTTCACCATGATGAAGCAATTTGCCGATCACAATGTGATTGCCAGTGGCGGCGCGTTAAGGGTACGAAATCACCATAAAAACATCTTAACCAAGATGCAATCATTGGAATATATGCTCTCGATGCAAGCGGGAAAAACCGGGATGGCAGAATGGGGGGTATTGAACAATATCTCTGGTGCATTTGGCGCGTTTCGGAAAACACAGCTCAAACAAGTCGGCGGATGGGATACGCATACCGCCGAAGACCTCGATTTAACTATGCGTTTAAAGCAATACAAACGACGTTATCCAAATAATAAGCTGGCATTTGCTCCCCATGCCATTGGTCATACTGATGTGCCTGATACCTTAAAAGGCTTAATCATGCAGCGCATACGTTGGGATGGGGACTTGCTGTTTTTATTTTTGAGGAAACACAACGAAGGGCTCTCACCGGCCCTATTGGGTTGGAGCAATTTTTTGTTCACGCTTGCTTATGGGATCATTCAAAACGTGTTGTTGCCCATATTGGTGGTCATGTTCAGTGTGTATATGATTATCGCTTACCCATTCACGTTTGTTCTCGCGTTAATGCTGCTGCTCTATTTAACCTATTTGTCCCTCTCTCTACTGATTTTTATCGTTTATATCGGCTTAGTTTCGGAACGAAAGAGCGAAGACTTGTCATTCCTCAAGTGGTTATTGCTTTATCCCATTTACCAATTTTTTATGCGCTTAATCACCGCATTTTCAATGATGAACGAAATCGTACGACGTGGGCATGAAGAATCAAGCATGGCACCCTGGTGGGTATTGAAACGAGGTAAAAAGTTCTAATATGAAAGTTAACTTTCACTTAGATAAAAAGAACAAACCACACTCTGAAAATGGCATGACCGTCTTGTATGGGCAAGCAAAACGCAGTGGCTATCGCCTACGCTGGTATTTAATTTTAGCCATCGTTATCAGCCCATTACTGTTCATGAGTTACTACTTGTTTCGTACGCAAATACTGGTGACTGCGCCAGGCATTGTGACCTCTTATCCACTAACCATCACATCCCCACAATCGGCCACTGTTGACGACTTATTGACGACAATTGGGGCTGAGATCAGTAACGAACAGCCACTGATCGTACTAAAAAACAAAATATTGGATCAGGAAGTCGACTTCTTACACCAAGAATTATCGAAGCTCTCAAATATAGAGCAGCCTAACAGTAACAGCTTGTACCAATTGGCGATCAGCAATACCAAAAAGAGTGTCAAAAAAGTCGACGCTATTCAGCAAAAGTACGACCGCTTTCGTAACGATGGGCAAGTATCTGATGTCGATTATGCCTCAATGGTCAACGTCAGTAACGCGATGCATAATCAATTAAGCGCTCAAGAAATCGCCTACGTGAATGAACAACAGCAACAGGTACAGCAACAATTAGCCGGGCCTATTTCGCAACAATATCGCGCGTTAAAGCAAGAGTTAGTCGTGAAAGAAACACAACAAAATAACTTGATGTTTACCGCCCCTTTTACCGGCAGAGTATTAGATATTCATGTCCACGAAGGGCAACGCGTAACAGAAAACGCCCCCCTTCTCACCCTTGCGCAAAACATTACGCCCGAGATTATTGTCTTCTTAAACCCAAAATATCTTGAATATGGCACACTCAATACGCAAGCGACGGTTATTTTCCCAGATGGCAAAAAATTCGCCGCCACCGTTTCTCGGCCCGTTGAGCTAGTGAACACATTACCACCTGAGTTGCAAAGCCCGTTTGAAGGCCAATCCGCGTACTTAAAACTCATCTTAAGCTTTGACGAACGGCTTGAGAAAACACGCTGGATAGAAGGGGTTGAAGTCGAAGTTCGATTCTAGAATAGAGGCCACTGGTCGCGTTCAAGGCTAAATAACCAAAACGGACACATCGTTATCAAATAAAGATGTGTCAGCCCTGGCCATTCAGTATTCAGTATTCAGTAAAAATGGCGGATTTTTTCTTAGTTACCCACACCACCGATGTTCTCGGCCGAAGAATCAGGCGTGACGGGCGGCCACTCTTTGAAGGTTGCGAGGTGCTGTTGGACAGCCGCTTGAGCAGGACCAAATGCCCACATTTTTTCTCCCATCCATTTCATGTACATACCCGACTCTTCTGCCGCTCGTTCGTAAGGGTCACGACGCAAGTTAAACAGTAAGGGGGCATTGAGCTCTTCTTTAGGACCACTCCAACCCTGATTTTGCACAACGAAATGCGCCTTCCAATCACCAACACGAACCGCTTGTAGCTTATCTCGTTCGTAGTAGTAGATTTCTTTACGGTTGGACTCGCCTTTCTCGGTCAACATATCCACTTGGTTGTAACCATCGAGATGCGCTTTAAAGCCATCGTAGCCTTTAAGCATTTTCTCTTTTAGATCTGACGGGCCACCAGCCGCAGCGACCAGTGTCGGTAACCAGTCCATCCCGTCGAAGATGCCATTGCCAACACTACCCGCCGGAATTTTACCCGGCCAGCTCACCAGTGCAGGCGCTCGCACGCCGCCTTCCCAAGTTGTCCCTTTTTCACCATGATAAGGCGTCATACCGCCATCGGGCCATGTCATGATCTCTGGGCCGTTATCGGCAGTGAAAATGATGATGGTGTTGTCAGCAATACCGAGTTCTTCCATTTTCGCCATCATTTCACCGACATGATCATCAAGATCTTTCATGACGACTTCTTGAAGTCCCCAACCGTTTTGTCCAAGCATCGCTTCGTATTCAGGGGAAAGGTGTGTCCAAACGTGACCGCGTGATGGGCAGTACCAAGTGAAGAATGGCTTATCCGCTTCAACCGCTCTTTCGATAAAGTTGATGGCGTGTTTATTCACTTCATCATCAAGTGTACGCATACGCTCAATCGACAATGCACCATCATCTTCGATCGTTTGACCGCCTTTGCCATCGGATCTTGCGTAAATCACATTACGAGGCGCAAAAGCATCTAACGATCCATCTTTTGGCCAATCGGGATCTTCTGTGTATTCCATGGCATTCAAGTGATACAACCAGCCCCAATATTCATCAAAACCGTGCATTGTCGGTAAAAATTCGTCTCGATCACCAAGGTGATTTTTACCAAACTGCCCAGTGACATAGCCCATGGTTTTCAGGATTTCAGGAAGCGTTGGTGTATCGGCACTTAAACCCACTGGCCCACCCGGTAGCCCAACGGAGTGCATACCTGTTCGCACAGGAAGTTGCCCCGTTAAGAATGCAGAACGACCCGCCGTACAAGAAGGTTGCGCGTAGTAGTCGGTCAACAGCATGCCCTTTTCAGCAATACTATCGATGTTTGGTGTTTCGCTACTCATCACCCCATTGTGATAAGCACTGAGATTTGAGATCCCAATATCATCCGTGAAGATAACAAAAATATTCGGTTGTTCTTGAGCTGACCATGCCGATAGCGAAAAGCTACTCAACACACTCAGAATAACAAGGTGGAAAATCCTATTCATAGAATGTCCTTATACTGTTTCAGATTGCTCTTTGTGAACCATTTTTATACCTACCAAGCCAAAGCCAAACTCTAATAATAGATAGACGACAAGCAGCCAATGCGGCATCCCATCGAGCAACAAGCTCATGACTCGGCCAGCAGCCAAACCCAACATGAAGACCACTAAACTGTAGAGTGCTGGTAATCGGTATTTCTTAAATAACGCCCCTGCAACCCAAAACAACGCAAACGCCAGATACAACCCCATTACGGCACGGAAGATATGAGTAACATTGACAGGACTGGCATCAATTTCAAAAAGATAATCGAGCGAGATAACGGGGGCATAACCATACGACAACGCAATCGGTGTTAAACCCACCACAGCAACAAACAAAAAAACACTCTGCGGCTTCATCTTTTCCCTCTTTGAATTTGATCCATGTCAAAAATCATAGCCTACAATCACTAACACACAAGTTGCATAAATGAGCAGCGAATAGCCTAGGCATGCATTCATAACGGTGCCATTTCACATCAAAGATAGGGATATCAATATGGCTAAATGGCGTTACCTACTCGCATCAGCGTTGACGGCTAGTTTTATCGTAAGCGCAGAAGAAATAAGCACTTCATCAGACGTCAAGCAATGGCACCACAGCATTGAAATTTACGCTCAGGCACTGAATATTCGCGGCAGCAGCACAATCGGTGGATTGCCGCCTGCCGATGTAGACGTAGACCCAGAATTTATAATGGATAATATCGATATGGGTGCGATGTTGCGTTTGGAAGGCATTTACAACAATCAATGGGGTTACTATGTCGACTACAGTTACATGAAGCTGAGTGGGTCGGCGGGCTTAGTTCAAGGCGCAAGTAACAATATCCTTAAGGGACGCATTGATATCAGGCAAGGTGTTTTAGAAGCAAAAGGCTTTAAGCGCTACCAATATAACATTGGCTCAATTGATTATATGGCTGGTATACGTTGGTGGGACAACGACATCGACACGAAAATCTACAAACCAGGATTCACCCCTGAAATAAATAAATCATTGGATGAAGATTGGATTGATTATCTGATCGGTGTTCGTTGGATCAAAGAAATCAACAAACATTGGACGGTGCACACCAGCTTAGATATGGGCTTAGGCAGTGATACCGACTTCACCTCTTCGCTGTTAACTGGCGCTCGATACCAAATAAACAGCTGGTCTGACTTAAATATTGCCTATAAATCCACTTGGGTTGATTACGAAAACAAAGGCACTTTTGAATACGACACGGCGTCACAAGGGTTTCTCATTGGTTGGGCGGCGCATTTTTAATCCACGGTTTCACCATGCTAAACCGTCAGTGTCCGATATTCTCGATCGTATCCGAGCGGTTCATTCGTAAAGCCACTAAGAAGCACGAATGCTTGTGATCCTGTGAACGAATGGTCTGTGAGGCAATGCCTATGAAGCAATGCTTGTGAAGCAATGCCTGTATTGAGATGGGTTGGCTGATTTTCTCTTTGGCGAAGTCAAAAAAAATCCCCTGATTTTAATCAGAGGATTTTTGTATGAAAGCCCGAAAATTAACAAGCTTTGGGTTTAAGCCATACTTCGCTTACAACACTTGACCGACATACTCTTCTTCGTGGTACCCGTTACACACGTAAGGTTCTTCATCTACGATAGTCGAATGAATCACTTTTTCGTCAGAACGATAAAGCGAGACTTCTTTCGCTTGCCAGAAACTCCAAACCTCGCCGCTAATGACTGTACCATCCGACAACAACGTATCGACTTTCCAGTAGTAAGCGTTTGTTGAATCGAAACCGTACTCTGATACATCAATAGACGTTTCAGTGGTTTCTACAAACAAATCAGACTCCGTCATGTTCTCAGAATCAGAAAGGTACACTTTGTAGCCTGTCACGTCTGATTGCTGTGTAACATGCGTATTCCAACCCAAGCTAGAAACCAACGCCATATCCACGTTTGAACCGTTTACAACGCTTGGATCGAATGCCGGGATACGGTTGTTATAAACGTCACGCATCTTCTCTTCAGAGAAAGCAGAGTGAGCAATAACGAGATCATCGAAACCACCGTGATTCGTTGCACTGATGAAACCAACCTGTCCAGCTTGAGCTGGTTGCTGACCGAACGACGCGTGAGCACCGTAAGCGATCCATGCTGAAGTGCCAGACGTCGAGATGTAAGAGAAGTTATCAGGAATAACCACTTCACCCACTTTCTCACCGTCTACGAACAGCTTAGCGATTCGTTGATCCCAACTTAGGGTCATACCCACTTGAACCCAAGTTTCTGTATCCAACAACTGCGGAATGTCCGGCACGTTTAGTTTCAAGATACGATTTTTAGAATGCAAGTTCTTATCGTGTAGATCCAGTTTCAGCGTTGTACCTTGAGCGCCAATCACCCATCCGTCACCATCGAAGTCGTTATCTTGATCGCGACCACGACGCGCCAGTTCAGTCAGTAGATTCAGGTCAATGTCTTTGTTCGGTTTGTACCAGAATGAAACACTGAAATCTTTATCGTTGATTTCGTATAGATGAGGATGGAATTCATACGGTGAAATCTTCTCATCTTTGTTCATTTGGTTAGACGACATTGGATACTGTTTAGCGACCCATGTTGGCGCTTTATCGCCTTCTAAACCAGACTTGCCCGTTAACGCGTTGTAGGTCGCGTACGGTACTTGAATGTGAACACCCGACTCATCACGGCTACGACCGGAATAATCCCAGTTAGCGACCATCAGCTTACTGAGTTTCGGTGTTTCAGAGAACAAGTAACCGTAGCTGATGCGACCGTCAGTCGTAACTAGACCTTGAGTGTCATCATAACCTTGACCGTCGAACGTCATCACATCACTGATACCGTTCTGTTCTACGTTGATGTGCAGCATGCCACGAGAAGTTAAACTCGTAGAATCCGACAACACGTAGAACGCTTCAATCAGACCGATGAAACCTTTAGGCGGTTCAATGTGGATCTGGCCATCATCAAGTACGGTTAGCACCGTATCAATCGCACCTGAAGTAGAACCAGATTCGATGATATGAGCACTTAGAACGGTAATGTCATCGTTATTCGCATCACTGTCGTTTTTCAGAACGTTAATCGTGCCTGTTCCATTTCGGTAAATCGACGTGTGATCCGGCTGAGCAAACGGGTGGATACCCCAGTCAGCCGCAGGAACGCGAAGATCCGTGAACTGGTTAGTGTGTCCAACATTTTTATTTCTTCGCATTGTCGCCATGTTTTGGTGAACAAGAGAAGAAGCATTCTGTAGACCCGCGCCTGTCATCGTGTTAGTGCCACCCCAACGTTCAGAGAAGTTGTAGTGTTTGCTGCCTAGATGATGCCCCATTTCGTGGATGTACGAACGGTGGTGTGGCTGTGTCTGAAGTCGAACACCGTATGCAAAACCACCCGCACCGCGAGGGAAGTTCCACAATACGTTTTCCCACCAATAACCCGATTCCGTTAACTGTCTTGGGTTCCAGAACTTAGACAACGTGTAACCCCAGTTTCCTGCCCACTGTGCAGACGTTGAACCATCATCAGGAGCACCGAACCCGCTTTTCTCGATCAAGATGTCGGTCATGGTTACACGTTCTTGCATACTGCGAGATAACGAGTAATCACCAGCGTTTAGGTGGTGTTCCATCGTCGCTATTGTGTCGACTTCACTTCCCTTATTGTGGTCAGCAAAGATCTTGTAACTGGCTTGGTGACCTTGTGGACGCTCGTATAGGTGGAACTCTTCCTTAGACGGGAAATAGTTTTCCCAATCTTCAGTGACCGGTTCTACGTATGGAATGTTCGTTAAGTCCGCTTTCAAACCTTGCTGGTAGCGAGAATCCGAAACACCTTCCGTTTTACAGATACCGTCATGATCGAATGTCACACGATTCAGTTGTGCGAATGGTGCGTCTGCACTCGGTCGGAATCCAGGTTTAGCCGAATAACCGTAGAACACATCATACGAAATCGAACAGTCTTCCCAGATTGTCGCGAGTACTGCTGTATCAGGCATTCCATCGATACGACCACGGAACGAACGAGTTTCTGGCAAGTCACGTAATGCCTTAAACTGTTCGACTGCGTCTTCGTCAAAATGGTGGTACTCGATGTCATCTTTACGGAGAGAATAACGGTCAAACGTTACTGACAAGCGATCATCGTTATCATCAACGAGGCCATCAGCGTTAGTATCATCAACCAATAGTTCAGCGGTGAAATGGTCTTTAACCATCAGCATGTGATCGTTCGGGTTGGTACCGTCTACGATCTCATCACCGTTAGTGACACCATCACCGTCACTGTCAGCCGTTGCGCCATCGTTCGGATCGGTTGGGTTCAAACCATTAGCGAGTTCTTCGCCCGTCGTCAGGCCGTCACCATCAGGGTCAGCATTCATATCGTCAGGAGAAAACGGATCCATACCAACTTCGATTTCATCTTCGTTGTAGATGCCATCGCCGTCTGTATCAACGCCAATCTGGTCATTCGGGTTGAATGGGTCAAGACCGTTTTCAATTTCAACGGAGTTATCAACGCCATCACCGTCAGAATCGACGTTCAATCCATCAAGTGGGTTATTCGGATCCAGACCGCCTAAGATTTCATCTTTATCACTGATACCGTCACCGTCCGTATCGGCAAGGTTCGGGTTCGTGATGTCTTTAACACCGGTGAGCAGTGTAAGACTATGAATGTTCCAACCGCGAGTATTAACGCCTTCAGTGCCTAAGAACATACCATATGAGTAAGTACGTTTAGCCGTAAACAAATTATCCGAAGTGTGAAGTTCTTTACCGTTTACAAAGATCGTACCACCGTATGAGTTACCACCGTGGAATTCGATATCGATATCGAAACGCGTCTTACCGTCTACGTATACATCTTCAGCGACTAATGTAAGCGAGTCATTAAGCGTTACGCGAAGACCGTCACCAAGTTTGTCCGCGACGATAAACAACGGCTTACGATAACCATCTTCTGATTGTGCAGGCAGCATGAACAGACTAACCACACCGCCCGAACCGTTCAGAGAACCATTTAACTTAAACAAACCACCATCTTTATACAGCTTAGGGCTCTGAACCGCCCAATCAATATCGTGCTTCATGTGGAAGTGGACTTTACTCGTTCCATCAGCATCGTGCACTTGGTTGTAATTACCCGTTTCCGATTCTACGAAATCAGTCGAGTGTTTTTCGTTTTCTAGACCGTTACTCGTCCAAACTGACCAGTCACCTTGATCTAACATTCCACCATGGTTAGACGCATGGTAGTTCTCTACAACGCTACGTTTTACCAGTTCTTCGAAGTTAGTGAGACCGTCGTTGTCGTTATCTAAAAACGAATCGCTTGGATCTTCAGGGTTCAAACCGTGTTCAAGTTCGATACCGTCATCCATACCATCATTATCAGCATCACGACCGTAATGCGTGTTAGGGTAAACCTTTACCGCAACTTCAGTATAGGTAATAGCAACACCATCAGTAACCGCAACGTCAAACACGTAATCGACTGCCGTTGGTAGAACAACGTGAGGTGTAACCGTTAGCAGGCCGTTCTTGTCGATAGATATAAAGTCAGGTGCACCAAGAACGGAATAACCTAGACCTTTGCTTTCTTTATCCGTAGCAATAACTTGGTGTGTTACTTCTTCGTATACGAGAGTTTCAATCTTAGGAATGGGTTCTACTTCAGGTGATTCGTTTGGAACTTCTGATTCTAAGTCTCGGACAACCACTTCAAACGATTGTAGAGAATAGAAAATACCATTGTACGATTTCACGGTTACCGTAAACACACCGCTTTCTTCAGGGTGTAAATGGATTGTGTTGCCACCAATCGAAGCCCAGTCAGGACTGTCGTGAAGTGCATACGAAACACCTGATTTCAGCTTGGCGACGATTTTACGTGTGGCCGATCCACCAACAAGCATTTCAACCGACTCGATTGGCTCAATCATTGGGATTGATTGGTCGTGAGGGTTAGTGAAACCGTCATCAATGTTTGCACATTCAGGATCCGTTGACCCTTCTTCACACGCATTGTAACCCGATTCGTTTACCGTGAGTTTTGCAGCACCTTCGGTAAAGTAATTACCGTCAGAAGCAATCACCATGAAATCGAATTCGCCTTTAGTCCCAAACGGCGCATTGACGTTGATAACACCGCTTGAAGTGATGTGAACAAATTCAGGCGCATCATTCAGGAAGTAAGTGATCTTGTCGTCTTCGTTCGGATCGAATGCTTCAACTTGGTATGTATAACGTGAGCCGTCATAAGCGATCATTTCTGGAATCGCGTTGATGACAGGCGCCACTTGTGGAGTGACAAACGAATCGTCTAAACCTTCACATTCAGGATCGTTTGAATTGAGTCCGCAATCTGCCGTAGGCATTGGGTAGACTTGAATTTCGACTTCAATCGTCACGTTGAAGGTTTCATTCGCAACCGTCAGTAATGCCGTATGTACCCCTTGTGGTGCCTCTTCTGGCGGAGCAATACGCAAGCGACCATTCGAGTTCACCGTCACCCACTCTGGCGAATCGGTAAGGAAATAAGCTAATACTTTGTCTTCTGATACCGCGTCTACTTGGTAGTAAGTCGCTTGGCCCGCTGCAATCGCGAGTTGATTGATGTCTTGCACAACAGGCGGGGTTGGCGCAGGTTCGCCTTCTTCTGGATCACTTGGCGTCTCATCAGACACGATAATCTGGATATTCTTTTGCTCTACGGTAAATTTACCGTCAGAAACCACCGCCGTAAAATTGAATGTTCCTTCTAATTCAGCAGGAGCCTTAGCCGTGATCAAGCCTTTGCTTGAAATAGACAACCATTCAGGTTCATCTTTAAGCGCAAATAAAACGAAATCTGAATTATCAGTCGCGTTAACTTGAAACTTAAATTCTTCACCTGAAGCCGCAAACAGCGTAGGAATGGATTCCAACACCGGTTTTTCAGTATCGATGTTACATACCGCACTTTCAGGATCGGTTTCACAGTTGATAATGTTGTCTGAAACGATGCTCGATACAAACTGACTGTGTTCACCCTCATCGAATAGTTCGATAGTGAACGCTTTGTATTTTTTGTCGAGATCGTCTCTTAGCGCATTTTTATATTCAACTTTGACACGAAGCTTTACATCACCGCTGGTAATATGTTCACTCAGCGATTCGTCAAGAGACGCAATCACTATCGATTTTAACGATTCACCATTGTGGTCAAGCACGTGGTTTTCTACGTCAATTGGGTATTCGATACCGCGTGAGACAATCGATGCCTTAGCCAATTTGTGATCAGACGTATTAGAAAAGCCTAAATTGGTGGTGTTGAGAGTTAACATCGACTGTTTAGGATTAATCGATATTTCACCGCTTTGATTGGTAAAAATGGGTTTACCGTCTTCAATCGAACAACTGAATTGGTTTGATGAGCAAGCTTGCTCCGTTTTTTCATGATCCGACCCCATCAGATCACTAAATTCATTGCCAACAGCCTCAGTCTCAGTCTCAGTCTCAGAAGATGCCGTTTGATTTTCATCTCCACCATTACACCCAAATAGTGCAATCATGGACAATGCCATAAAGGTCTTTTTCATTTTATTCTTAGTATTGTATGGGGAAGATTCCCACGCGAACTGTATTTAGGTCAGACTTTTCCTAATTAGAATTAAGATATAAGTGTCCAACCAGCCTAATTATTATGCGAACGCAATAAGACAAGAAATAATCAATTTCTTAGTAAACGCTTTATTCGGTGTTGATATATTGATGCCGACCTGCCGTTGACCCGTGTGTGACGAGACCAGGGCAAAGCCAATCACCGCTAGATGAATTGACGTCAATCACCTTTACTTTTCATCGCCCTCCCTCTGCAATTGAGCAAATTCACTGCCCCTAATTTTAGGTAGGCAAACTTGCCATGCTTACACCGATTCTCAGCACTTACATTACCTATAAATAAGCTTATATAAGCACTGCCAAAGTCCATAAGTCGAACCAAGAAATAAATAATCTAACGTTCAAAAACAATGACTTAAAAATAAAAAACATCGAAATGGTCGATTAAAACCTCAATACCAAAATTGACATACCGGCCGTCCTTTGGCGGACTAAACAGAACCGTTTTTGACACAAACAACGTCATAATCCCGCCTTATATCGCAAACTAGATCACGGGGTTTCTCATCCATCAGGCGTCGTAAAAATAGTCTAGGCTTTGATTATTCAAAGTGGATGAGCTTTGACTTGATCGTCAAGCACAACTTCTTCCAAAGCTAAAGCCCAAATCACGTTACGTTGAGAGGTTGTTGATGACGTCAAAGTTGAAACAAGGCCTAAGTGCGTTATTTTCCACCTTGCCTACCATCGAGAAGTTCTTACATGCCATTGTGCTGCTTGGCGTGGTTTGGCAGCTTTTATCGAGTGCGTTTATGCACGTACATGGGGACACATTGCAGCAAAACATTTCAGCCATGTCTTTCCTGCATATTTACGGTGGCTTAATTTTAATCCCTTGGGCTTTGGTTTTTGTTTTGAAGGTTCTTATAAGACGCCAGCTTGCCGATCTTTATCCTTGGCTTTCTGGTCGATTTGACGTCATCAAACAAGATGTAGAATCCATCATCAATCTCGACATGCCCGAAACCAGACCCGCAGGTCTTGCGGCGTGTATTGAAGGGCTAGGCCTGTTAGCGCTTCTCTTAGCTCTCGCGACGGGTAGTGGTTGGTATTGGTTTTTAAATATGTATGGGCCCAACGAGCTTTTGCTTTCTATTCACAAACTCTCCGTCACTTTTATTCAATTCTACTTTTTTGGGCATGGTGCGGCGGCGGTATTACATCTTATCGTTTGGTGGCGTGGGCAACCAATCAAGTGATTTGCGGCGTGTGTGATGTAGGGTCAACGCAGTTCAGATCGACCCTGTCATTTGGAGTAAGCAGAACAAGTATTCAATATATTAATCTGTGATCTTTCCAAATCGAGAACGAGGACATTTCAACGTTTCACATGGCATGTACTGATTGAGCGCTCTACCGAACAGAGAGCAGATTGCGCTGGCTAAACGAGTATTACGCTTAATCGCTTCACGGCGCGTTTTTGTAAGCAACGTTTTGATCAGTAAAGAGAAGCGAACTTCCTTTGGATAGTCATGGGAGTTTTGTAGAAAAACAGGAGTGGCAATACGTGTGCAGTACACGCCAGAAGCCAGTTTTATCAAATACGTATTCACATTCTCAACTAATCTCTTGGTTAAATTGCGTTAATAAGCAAAGTATGTATTTTTAGTCGAGGTTGTTAAAAGGTGCTTATTTATGCTGAGTGTTGTGTATTATTCCCCAACGTGTATTTAACTCTTTAGCGATAAACTCATGAATCTCTCCCAGATTGACCTGAATCTTCTTTTCGTACTGAAACACTTGCTCGAAGAGAAGCACGTATCCAATACCGCGATGTCTCTGAATATGAGTCAGTCTTCGGTGAGCCGTACGCTACAAAAAATGCGTACCTTCTTTGACGATGAACTTTTGGTACGTAAGAAGTTCGGCTATGAGCTGACCCCTAAAGCAGAGTCGATTAAAGACGATATTAACAATGTCATCATTAACCTAGAGAAGTTGGTTCATAAGCAGTCGTTCGACCTAAGCAAGGTTGATAGTACTGTGAAGTTTTATGGCTTGCTGCCTCAAATTAATACCTTGATGCCCAAGGTAATCGCGAAGATCCGCAAAGAAGCGCCGAACATGATCGTGAGTTTAGATTCTGCGCCCAAGCGTCATTTCGAAGCCTTGGTCGCAGGTGATGTGCACTTTGCCTTATCTTCGCATCAGCCGCCTTCTGCTGAGCAAAATATCTATCGTATGACAGTGGCGAAGCGCACGTTCCGTTTGTTGATGAGCCGAGAGCACCCATTGGCGAATGAAACTCTGACCCCACAAAAGCTGGCGGAATATGATTTTGGCCAAGTCTCTCTACAAGGTGAGAAAAGGCTTTCTTTCGAACACAAATACCAAGAACTCGGTTTAGCCAATAAAAAGCAGCGCCTGTCTGCACCTGTGCAGTTGAGTAACTTCAGCTCAGCACCAAGTATTGCTGCTGAAACCGACATCATCTTTCATCTTCCAACGCCTTTCGCAGAAGCGGCGTGTCATGATCCCCGTCTGATCACCAGAGAAGTACCAGAAGAACTCCATTTGAGCTTTCAGGAAGTTTATTTGTACTGGCACAAGCGATTTCATGATGACCCGATGTGCGAATGGGTACGTGAAATCTTCAAAGACCTCTATGTAGGCAAAGATACCTACTCTTAAAAGAGAGTAACTTCTAGATAAGTAAGGCCCGAAGTCTGAGTGATCTGAGAGCCGTTATTCGCTACATCATCAGTTTCATATCAAGCATAAGATGAAGGTAACTATCCGCCTGGCGGATAGCGATATTCTATTTTGGCGATAGCAATATGCTTGAAGCGAATGATTTACGCTGCTCTAATTGAGAATGATTATTAAATGCAATCTCAATTTAAGTAGAGCCAAGATGAACACTATTCAAACGTTTACTCGTTCTCCCCTTTCTAAATCTATAGCTGCTGCGTGTTTTGTATTCCCTGTAATGGGCTTTGCTAACGAACAAGCAAACCAAGTTGATACCGAAGCTTCAACCACAGAAGTCACGACAATGGAAACCATGGTTGTGACAGCGGCGGGTTATGAACAGGTTGTCACCGAAGCGCCGGCATCGATCAGCGTGATTACTCGTGAGCAGTTGGAAAACCGATCGTATAAAGATCTGACAGACGCGCTGCGTGATGTACCTGGTGTGATAGTGACAGGTGGTGGTTCGAGCCAAGACATTTCAATACGTGGTATGCCGGCAGAATACACGGCGATCTTAGTTGATGGACGCAAGCAGTCTAGCCGTGAAACACAACAAAACAGCAGTGGTGGTTTTGAGCAAGATTGGCTACCACCTCTAAGCGCGATTGAGCGAGTTGAAGTCGTGCGTGGCCCAATGTCGACGCTTTACGGTTCAGACGCGATTGGCGGTGTGATCAACATTATCACTCGTAAAGATTATCAAGAGTGGCATGGCAGCGTACGTGGTGAAACAACACTGCAAGAGAACTCAGACTCGGGCAATTCATATCAAAGCCAAGTGCATCTAGCGGGCCCGCTTATTGATGGTCTGTTGAGTGCTTCTTTCTCTGGCTTGTATCAAGAGCGCAAAGAAGATGAGATTCTTTACGGATACGGTGGCAAAACATTAGAGAGCTACCGTGGCGCACTTCATTTGACGCCGACAGATGACGACACCTTCTCGTTTGATTACACCTATCACGATCAAGAACGTGTGACGACGGATGGCAAATCGAAAACCTCAGATTCTGAGCGAGTGAACAATCGTCAATCATTGGGCCTATCTCACTCAGGCAACTACGACTGGGGCTCGGGCACTTCATACATCAACAATGAAACGGTTGAGAATGAAGGCGGAGAAATGGAAGTTGAAAACCTGACTCTGAACTCACAATGGTCTATGCCTGTGCTTGAGGCGCATTACTTGACTATTGGCTTCAACTACACACGTCAGGAGCTGGCAGATTCTGCAGAAGATCATGTCTTCAAAAATAACCAATGGTCACTGTTTGCGGAAGATGAATGGTACATCACTGATTCTTTTGCGCTAACAACTGGCCTCAGATTTGATCAAAATGACGTGTTCGATTCTCACCTGAGCCCTCGTGTTTATGGTGTGTGGAGTGTTGACTCGTATTGGACAGTGAAAGGCGGTGTTTCAACGGGTTATCGAGCACCAGGCTTAACTGAGATGGAAGCGGGTTGGGCGCAAGAAAGTTGTGGTGGCGACTGCTCGGTTTACGGTAATCCTGATCTAAAAGCCGAGACGTCAGTGAACAGTGAAATGGGCGTGTACTTTGTTGGCGATTCCGATTTAAGCTCGAACATCACCGTGTTCTACAGTGACTTTAAAGACAAGATCGACAAGAAAGAGCTGAGCACTAACTGTGGTCGACGTGGTTGTGATTCTACCTATGTGAACATTGAAGATGCGATTACTTACGGTGCTGAGTACACTATAAATAAAGGCATTACCGAGACGATTTCTATCGGTTCGACGTATACCTATACACATACTGAGAAGCAGTCTGGTGAAGATGAAGGTAAGCCACTAACGCAAATTCCTGAGCATTTAGTTACCGTAAATGCAGATTGGCAAGTACGTGATGATATCCAATCTTGGATGCGTGTGACATACCGTGGCAAAGAGTCAGAACCGACAACGAGCAGCTCAAGAACGCAATACGAAGCGCCATCAATTACTTATGTTGACTTAGGTGCCAACTGGTATGTGCAAAAGAACCTGAAACTGATGGCGGGTATCTACAACCTATTTGATGAGCAAACCGATTACCAAGAGTTTGGCTACGTTGAAGATGGTCGTCGTTACTGGTTAGCGGCAGAAGCGTCATTCTAGATAAGAGGTTCACAATGAAAAAGATAACAAAATTGCTGATGCTTTCATTTGTTGGATTATCGGCAGCCAATGCCAATGCCAATGCTAATGCGGTGTACACAGTAGAAAAGGACATCTTGTTTAAGACGGTAAAAGCACGAACGATCAAGCTTGATCTCTACCTTCCCAAAACAGAAGCAAAGGTTGATGGAAAATATCCGTTGCTCGTTTGGGTACATGGCGGTGCATGGAAGCGAGGCACTAAAGACGATATCCCGACTAAAAACCCGTTGTTGCTTAATTCTGTTTTAAGTGAAGGTTATGCGTTGGCTGCGGTCGATTATCGTTTAAGTGGCGAAGCAACCTTCCCAAAACCAGTCGCGGATATTAATGATGCCATTAACTACCTTCATGACCATGCTAACAAGTACAATCTTGCCGCCGATAACGTGGTTATGATGGGGCGTTCAGCTGGTGGTCATTTAGCGGGATTGGTCGGAGCAAGCAATACGCACGGTGACATTAGCTTTTACTCCGAACCTAAGTATCGAGTGGCTGGCGTGGTGAGCTTTTTTGGCCCGACGGACCTGCTGGAGCTGGGCAACAAAGGAAACAGACCGACCAGTAAAAAGTCGTCGGTATCTCGCTTCTTAGGTGATATTCCTAGTGAAGTACCAGAGTTAGCGGCACAAGCTTCAACGACCAGCTATATAAACAGTGATGCTCCTCCTTACATTCAGTTCCATGGAACCGTAGATAAGCGAGTGCCTTTAGCGCAAAGCCAGATCCTCAAACAGACTTTAGACAAATACGGTATTGAGAATCAGCTGTTTATCGAGGAAGGTGTTGGTCATAGTGCTCCAATTTTTGATACCGATAAGTATGTACCGTATGTGATTGCGTTTTTAAAGCGACATTATCCAATCAAATAATCCCTACTTTTGTGGCGTTACAACGCGCTAGAAAGCATTCATTGAGCAATTTAAAGCCAAGTTGAACACTCAAGTTAAACTTGGCTTTTTTTCATAGTGCGCGTTCGTAACAATATTGTGTTTATTCATAACTGATCTGATCCAGTTATACAGATTACTAGAGCAGATTAAAGTTGCCATACTTTAAATAATTCATGCTTTACTAAATTAGATAAATCGCAACACGTTTCTGTCCAAAAGTGGGTTACAAGCGATCTTGTAACCCTGCACACTTACCTGTAATTTGAATGGTTAAATCAGCCCCAATACCTTAAGGCACTCATCATTGATCCCTGAAGTATGCTTAATCGAGAAATCTTTCAGCGTAAATATTGCAGATTTAGCTCTCTGAACGTCACGCAATTCACGATCATCAACCAAGCATACCGTGAAGTCTTCCGTGTTTTTTGCTTGGCTTGCATATATGCATATTTCAATGCGATTATCCCCTAAAGTCAAAACAGATTCTGACCTAGAAAAATGCATCTGACTATAGTGCCCGAACCTCGAAATTTGTACGTAAAACGCTATCTCAGCTGTATTTTTAGGGATGGCAAAGGGAGTGCCGCATTTTAAGCAAACACATGACAAGCACTCGCTGCCCAGTTGGACTCGAACGCCTTTAAGTACTAGTCCATTCAGATACTTATCACGGACCTCTGATGCAAAGTATTGGTAGACTTCATATGGCATACATACGTCTTCAGAAGCATCATTCTGCTCAAGCCAGTTGTCTAACGTGTAGCTATCTAAACTAATGTCGGTTTTAAATTGTTCAAGATCACCTAAAGTTCGATTTATCAGTTGCTGTGAATAGCCTTCTTCAATAAAGGCATCAATAGTGAGATAAGGGTGCGAATAAAGAGTATGAATAGCGTAGTCGATTAGCCCGATTTGTTTTTCTCTAACACCAAGCTCAAAAAATCAGGATAAGTCTAAACTGTCAATATAAGATGCACCATCAATGAACGTGGTGATCAAATCTTTGCGGATTCGGTTAGATAAGCGCATCATAAGATTTCCTCCAAATTGATTTCAAATGCAGCAACAATTTCAAGTAACTTATCTATGCGATGTTTTTTCCCGTAACGTCCATATGTCATATTGGGATTAGTATGCCCCACGACTTCAGCCACACTATGCCACTACATTCTCTTTCAACTCATCGATAAAGGTATGGCGCAAGCTGTAAGCTGTAGGGCGTGCTCCCGCACGCATTCCTAACTTAGTTTGCAACTTGCCGAACTGCTGGCGATACGTTTTAGTCCAATCTTTGTCTCTTCCGAGCGGCTTGTAGTTGAATAAAGGTGAGTGTTTGTGAGTTTTGCGCGACTCGTAAAACTGTAAAAAGCTCTCACGCAACTGTGGGTGTAAGGGGATTGTGCGCACCGCATGTTTGTTCTTTAAATGTTGATCTTTAGATAGGTCGGTTACTTTAATACACGGAATACGCATCTGCCATACAATGTCTTTGACGTATATCTGACATACCTCTCCAGTTCGAAAACCATGAAACAGTTGTAACTTAGTAACCCACTGGAAATCTTCTGTTTGTCGCATATATTCGGCACTTCGAAACAGCCTAATCAACTCAGACTCAGTCCAGCGTTCTCGTCGCTCTGAAGCATGCAGCTTACTTTTAAACTTTGGATTTATCCCCTGAGCTGGATTATCTGAGTTGAAACCTTTTGCTTTAAGCCAAGCAAAATACTGTTTAACCGACGCGAAATAACCTTGGTTTGATTTTGCCGAGCGTTTCTCACTAATTAAGTGATCAACATAAGCTAGTAAGTCAGCACTGGTTACTGTGTTTTGACCCAAGCCCTTACGAGCAAGGAACTGCATACAATGATTAATTCGCTGCTCTAGCTGGTGTACAGCGAGTTTGGTAATTCCTTGCTTATGTTTACTTTCCACAAACAACGCAAGAGAATCATCAAAAGAAGTGGGCTTACAACGATTTGCGGTATTTCGATGTTCAAAAGCATCGTTTATTAATGATTCAGCTACAGAATGCTCGTCAACAAGCTCTACCGCTTTATATTGCGGATGTTCATATGACGCTGAACCACTAACAAATGAAAGGCGGATACAATTGATATTTTGATCGAGAGCTGATTTGAAGAGATCAAATTTAGGGGGACGCGAGGTATCTAGCCTAGTAATGGCGGAGCGAAGGTAGTTAGCTACTATGAAGTTACGAGCAATCGCTTCTGAGCGTTCTTTGGTGCTTAAGCTGACTTTGATGTCGAATGGATAACCAAATTGTCTTAATGACTTGGGGATGCAAATGCGGGTTTGATAGACGCCGTTGGGCGCTTTTTGTAGGTACATTGTCTCACCTCATTGGATTAGAAGTGATTTGCAGTACTACAGAATACAAAAAGCCCTTGAAAATCAAGGGCTTGGACGTATAAATTAGTGGCGGAGAGATAGGGATTTGAAAACTATCTACACTGAAACCTATAAAAATCAAAGTCTTTGACTCTATGGGGGTTTTTCCGTTGAAATTAGAAAAGCCTAGCGTCCATCTATGTTTCACATTAGATAATACCCAACTACAGCCCATTTACAAGATTAACCACTGAGATTTTTTCACAGCCACTATATCTCTTTATGAAACAAATAGATTAAAATCGCATGCTGCTACCTGTAACACACTATCCATAGCAGCATTATCAGTAATGAAATCTTGCTAGATTCTTTTGCGATGATCATCTTCACATAGCGAAACGAGATTACTAGGGCTACACCTAGGTTCAGTAAAGGTTAAGACACAAATGAGTGAACTCGAAAGAAAAAAAGAAGCTTTGCGTAAAAAATCGTTGGGCGAACTAGGTGAATTATTTGCAGTAAAAGCTTTGGTTGATGCTCGATACGATAGAGTCCGTAACCTCAATGACGACAAAATGAACTTCCCATTTGCAGACCTATACGGTGAATTCAACGGTGAAAAACAAGTCATCAGCATTAAGGCTAGAAATAAATATCAAACGAATGGAAAGATAAATAGCTCTTACAATTTAGGGAACAATTGCTATGCAAAAGCCCAAAAAGCAGAAGAAGCATATGGAGCAAAGGCATATTGGATGGCTATTCAGTTTGATAAAACGACATACAGCATTTACTTCGGTGCATTATCTGACCTAGCAGACCGAAATTCTATCCCTTTGGCTGCATGCGAAGATGGCAGTCTTGGCAAGTGCCTAGTTAAAGACAAAAAACACTATTTTGATTTTGACTTTTTCAGCAATATAAAACCTAGTCAAACAACTTCAACTTCTAGTGAAGGTCAAAAATGAACTTTAAAGAGCTAATGCAGATAAAACCTAAACAGTGGGGACTACGAGGAGATCCGCATCTATGGGACGAGATTTCTGAGCATCTTCAACACGAAGAAGTACCTAAAGATCAAAAAGACATAGAAGCTATTATTGTAAGATGCATCGAAGATATTACAGGCTGTTCAATTGAAAATACATCAGAGGTATTTGTTGAACGTTACTCACAAGGAGGTATGTCTTCAGGAGTAGTATCAATTGATTTCTGGCTCAACAAAGCTCTTCCTTTCCTTATTGAAAATTACTTGCATAATCTACAAGAGAGCTGTTTTAGAAACATGTCATTTGATATTACTACAATGTATGAAGCTTTAAATGACAGTGTTCGAATTAACAGAAGTAACGACTCTATTAAAATTGAAGTTCTATCTATTGATTGGAGTAACCCTGATAGCCCTATAACATCCTGGTCAGTTTACAAACAATTACCATTAGATTGTAAGTTAAACGTGGAAGTAAACACACTATTAAGAAGTAAATATTTTGGTTACTGTGAATCTTGCAATTCTTATAAAATCATAGGACATATGGATAGCAAGAAGATGTGTCAGTGCTGCGCTAGCTTACACCTTGGGAAAATCTACTAAAAATTATAACTTTCACTCTGCAAGAGTCACTTTCACCAATGCGATAATATATTAAAATGCCACTTAACATCTATAAGTGGCACTTAATTATATGGTTATATTTCCATAATTGAGACTATTGTAGCTCTAACAAACTAGCGATTTTCTTAGAAAGATGCACTTCTCGATTTGGAATAAGCTTCTCTGGATAGTCGTAAATTAAATAGTTTCCATCATCAGTATAAAGCGGGTTAACTGGCAAAATATTCATCTCTAAAAACTCGTCACCATAATTATCTGAATTCCATAGCATTTTAGGATGTCTGTTACTTTTCTTCTGATTATCTTTACTAGGCAACAATTGAATATTTCCGATATTATTAATGAACACCAGTGGATTGTCACTTTTTGAAAATATATGGTCAAGATGATATGCCGTATCTCGATCTATTCCTTTAAAATATGAACCACGGACTAAATATAGCAATAAAGAAATTGTTGAGTTGTCTTTAGAATACTCTAAATTACTCAAAAATGACATGATATCAGACTCGTTATAAAACGCATATTTGCCGTGCTTAACACCATCTTTTAAAAGACCAGCTAATGGAAAAGCCAAACTATCTGCGTTGCTTTCTAAAATAGTTTTCCTTGTATCTGCAATGGCTGAATCTGATTGACCACCAAACACACCATTAATCAGTGACATAAGTAGCCAACGTCTAGCAAGCTCCAAATTTTGAGCGACATCTTTTGTTTCTGAAGTGATATCAACATTATTTTTCATCAACCAAAGAAGAACAGGAATGACAGCATTTGTTGATTTTAGTAAGCCTGCTTTTGCAAGTCCCCAACGCTCAATAAGAGTACAGACATCAAAGATGGATTTTCGGTAATGGATCCACTGATTTTCAAGTCTTTTAATTAAATCAGCATCTAACGATTTCAGAATATTAGATGTACTTGATGGTAAAAGGTTACCTTTCTCATCTTTTGATACACATAGGAAAATTTTCAAAATTGATTTAGTGCTGAACGGTTTTGATTTATTGAATTTTTTATTCAGTTCACTAACTAATGTTTTTACTTCATTTTTAGCATCAATTGTATCCCATGATGTAGAAAGGTAAGCCATTATTAGATCTGTCATATCCAAGCTCTTGCCAGAAGAATTTGATACAACAAAAATATCTACAGCATCGCCCATAGTTTCAGCTTTACACTCACCGTAGCAAAAAGCTTCATCGACCCAAATTCTAGAATAGAGATTATTAATATTTTTATGCCAGTTAAGCGTCAATGATATATTATTGATCGAAACATATTCTTCAAATAAATCTCTAGTCTTCCATTTCATGATGTCATGACATGGAATATAGTTATCTCCATCAACACTATCAGCAATAACAAATGGAAGTTTGCTTTTATTTGATGGTTCAACATCCATGTTGAAGAACATTTTTTCACGTTCTTCTTTCTTACTCTCCCAATAACCATTTAGAGCGATATTCATAGTAGTCAATCGTTGCTGACCATCCAGAACCAAAGTGATATCTTGCCCTTCTTGTACAGGCATTTCATATAGATGATTAGACTCAGTTTTTGCAAATGGTATTTTATACACTCGGTTTGCGCCAAGCTTTCTATCACCACTTGATTTGGTTTCCCAAAGTAATGATGTTCCAATAGGAAAACCTTTATAGATAGAATTAAACAGCTTTATTGCGTCAGATTTTTCCCACACATAAGGACGCTGCATTGCAGGTAGAAGATAAGAGTTATCGTATGCGGACGCACGAAGGACAGCCTGACCCAGAGACGTAGTTTTGTATGCCATATTAATTATTTAAATAAATCTTAGGTATTTAATTAGACGCGCATTTTATATTAACACCATTATATTTTGATATATTTATTTTCGAATTTATTGGAAATATCAATTTAATTGCGTGATATTTGAACACTTCCAGTGAATACATATTTATATAGAGTTATGTGACACCCACTACCCATAGAGCGCCCGCAATTTATGCAATAAGCCACACCGCACAATAATCGCAACTGTAGTGAACTACCAATCCAACTTAGAAATTTCGTGCTTGTAGTTCTCTCCCTTAGCCAGCATCGGCAGAAGGTGAAGTTCTAATTGATAGACTCTAGCCAGACGTAGCAGGGTTTCGATGGTGCAAGATGCTGGGTCATTTTCGATTTTAGATATCGTTGCTTGCCTTAGTCCGCTTAACTCTGAAGCCTGCTTTTGTGTCAATCCACTGTTTTGTCTCGCTTCTCGCATCCAGTTTGCTAACGCTGATGGATCACTAACGTACATCTTCTCTCTTCCTTTTACCCAGTAATTCAAATCCTCATATACTCTCCAGCGTATATTTTCCATTTATACGCTAGAGAGTATATTTCAGCGATCAGTGTTGAGCAGACAGGTACTTATAGTAAGTTGCTCTACCTACGCCTTGCGCTTTACATGCAGCACTGACGGTTTCACCGTCAGATACAAGCAAATGCACCGTTCGGCACTTTTGTGCGGTCTCTGCGTTAACAGGTCGTCCTTTATAACGCCCTTCCCTCTTTGCTTTCGCAATACCTTGCTGAGCACGCTTCTGGCGCGTTTCGTAATCATCACGAGCCATAGCTGCACCGAGATCCAACATGAAGTTTGTTAACGCTTGCTGAATTGCCGAGACTGACACGTCAGCATTGGAGAGAGATTGGTGGGTCATAGGCTGGTCGAGAACAACAATAGATATCCCTTTAGCCTTAATCCGCCCTTTCAGCGTTTCCCAAACTTGGAATGGCAAGCGTGTTAATCTGTCCATTTTTTCAATCAATAGAACATCACCATCTTCAGAGTCTTCAATCAACCGATCTAATTCAGGACGTTCGGCTGCTGTACCAGAGATGTTCTCTTGATAGAAAGAAGCAATCTGTAGATTTTTGGATTTAACGAATTCTCGTAACTCTTGCTTAGCACGAGAGGAGTCCTGCTCATTGGTCGAGGCTCTTAAATAAGCTCTTATCATTTTGTATTTCCCTAAAATAGCGTTTTGTCTACTTTAAACCGTCTACGAAATAGTGTCTATTTTAAACTGTTTTTTAAATGGGGATTTGTGAGGAGTGACCTGTCTCTTTTAGGTATGGTTAAAAAAGACAGGTTTTAGTTATGAAAGTTCGTTCTCTGAAATGGAAGCTCGAAAGACTTTCTCCGCTTTCTCACTGGTCATTAGAGATTGAGCAGAAAGTGCTAGTGGCTGCAAAAAACCTGGTAGGTTTTCATTGAGGTTGTCGAGAAACATACTGGTGAACTTTTCAACCAATGCAGGTCTCTTGTTTGCTTTCATCACTAGCCGCATAAAACTAGCTTCAACCAACGCCACTATCGTTGTTTTAACTTTCGCAGTGACCTCTGCCAACTGACTCCTCATGAGTACCAGAGCAGCTTTAACTTGCGTAAGCTCCTGAGCTTTGGCGTTGATTTCGGTATCCAAGAAAGAGAGCTTGTCGTTTCTCTGTTTTGTCTCAATATCAAATCGAACCAACTCTTCAGCATGTTTCATTTGCACCATGAGTAACGCATCTTGCTTCTTCGCTAATTGATTCTCTGTCGCAGACAGTAATTGCTGAATCTTAGCTAACGCCTTTCGTTCGTTTGCGACTTCTTCTTTAACCATACTCTCAAGGTTAAAGCTGCGTTGTGCCTTGGGCAGCGTCGATTGAATATTCATGGCTCTACGCTGCTGTGAACGTCGCTCAACTTCAGGGCAAAATTCTGCCGATATACCGAGGCTATTCAGATAGCGAGCATTCACAAACGAATAAAACATCCTATCAAATTCAAATTGAGAGTTAGATACCTGCCAGCCTTGTAGCTTTCCGTCAAAAGGCAGTAACTCAGTCCTATGTACAGGGCCGAACGAACGTTGAAATTTCGCTGTTTCTATACGCTGCTGTTTTAGTAAATCACGTTTCTTGGTTTGTTCATTTAGCGTAGAGACGTACACATGACAATGAGCACCAGTATTCGTATTAAGTAACCTTTCGTCATGATGACTTAAGACTAGGGGTACATCATAGTCGGGAAAATATTCCTCATAGAACGCCGTTACCATGTCGGAGTATTGTTCCAACGCAATAACACCCGTATCAATTTTCCATCGATGTGGAATTTTGAAAACGACCTCTTGTAGATACGCCTGATTCGATCTTGGTTCAGATCCACATAGCTCATTATGTAAATCAAAATACTCAGTGAGCATTTTCATTCGCTGTTTGTGCCTCGCCATTGGCGGCGGATTTTCATTTAGGCTTCTCCACCAGCTTGGTGGAATAGCATCGCCATTGCTTACATTGAGCCATCGCTGCATTAAATCAGCGGCACGGTTATTTGCTCGCTTTCTTTCTGATGCTATCGATTCCTTTAGTTTACGTTTCGATTCAGCTCTTTTCTTTAGCTTTACTTCGCGGTTTGCTACACGAGGTTCAGGCAAAAGGTTTATCAAAATGTCTTTTCTTTCCTCAAGATTGAGTTGCTCCAATTGTTCTGTCTTGCCGTAACGTGTAATAAGATTATGATGAGCAAACTGGCTACGCCATTCGAGCGTTTTCACTTGCTGAAAAGGGATACGCAAAGAGTGTGCAAGTGAGTTATTTAACGCTTTTCTATCTGCTTGGCTATACGTAAAATTAGCGACACTAAAAAACAAATGAATGCTGTTCATAGCGACTCCTTGTAACGCATATCCTTCGCTCGATTCCGAATTCACCATTGTTGATAAACAGGTCTTCAATGTATGGGCCTTTTGAGTAATTAGAGCTGTTCATCATGCAACCTTCTCAAACGAGCTAGCGTTCGTTGCGCTGTTGGTTTTCTTATTAAAATGCAGATCTAATATCTTTGTTTGATCGGTTCCATCTTCGACGATCCATTCAGCGTAAATCTTATCAACCATTTCGGTATCAGCGTGCCCCATCGTCTTCGCTAACCAATCTTTGTTCACTCCTGCTGTCAGAGCATGGCTGGCAAACGTATGGCGCATTTGCGATATGCCACGAGCCTCGATAGATTCACAATATGTTTTCAGATGTAATTTATCTGCTTGCTTCATGAATCTTGTCCAAAATTTCTGAGTGTAAGTCTTTACATCCTTGAAGTGGTTTCCGTTCTGATCCGTAAATAGAAAAACACCATTCTCTTTTTTACGGCTCTTCCCATCTCTTCCCTTACGTTCAATAGTAACCAGCTTGTTAGCCTCGGCGTTGCTAAGCTGCTTACGAAGAATAACGCCTAATTTTTCATTGATCTGAATCTTTCGTTCTGACCCCTTAGTCTTAGTACACTTAAACTCCTCCAAAACCATCGCATTTTGCACCCGTAGAATATTACTCTTTAGATCCACATCCGATACCCTTAGCGCAATCGCCTCTGAGGGACGGCATCCGCTATACGCCATCGTTAATGCGAGCAATTTCCCGTCTTCAAATTGAGCTTGAGTATTCTCTATGGTTCTTAGCTCTTGCAGTGTGAATGGGCGAGCTGAATCATACTCACTGATTACCTTATTCCTGATGCCTGTCATCGGCGATTTAGGCATATTTCCGTTATTTACGGCAATATTAAATACCGCTCTGAGCAAACGAAAATACTCATTGATCGTTTTATTTACATACTGTTTTTCATCTTCAACATAAGCGATCCACTCAATGATATCGACATGATTTATCTCCGCGATATCGTACTCACCGAAGTATCCGTTTAGCTGGTTCAGTTTTGAATTATCGGCATTTCTTGTCGATTTTTGATGGGAGTTTCGAACACTCAATTTGAATAGATCAACAAAGTCGGAGAACGTGATTAAACGTCGTTTTGATTTTAGTTTTTGATTTAACACGGATTGATTCTCGTTAGTGGTTTTGAGAGCACACTAGCTAGCGAAAACCCTCATGTAAACCAGAAAAACTCACGAAAATCAGGCAGTTGAAAAAAGCCTATAATTTATCAAACGGATCCGTACTTAGAACTTTTTAGTGCGTATCTAGTGGTTGTTATAACCAATTTTTAGAAACTTCAAATTTGCATATATAAATGAAATGTTTAGATAAACCTAGCCAGTTAGCACAAGCAACTAGAGCTTTTTAATTAACATTCGCGAGTTAATATCGAAATTAAAAACCATCACAGGTGCATGTCTAAACTGGCACTCAATGTGCCAAGAATGTCAGATGATGTGTCAACGTTGGCAGTTAATGTGCCAAAGTTGGCAGAAGAACTGCCAACACAAACAATAGTGATGCAGTAGCATGCAACTCGACGCGCTCTTGTTGTTTCTGATTAGATATAGATTACGACCAGGGTAATGAATAAATCATTGAAAACTAAGGATATTTAGCAAAAAATAACTCTTGACCTAGATTTATTGCTCATATAGATTCCTCATCAAATGCAGTCGAATTATCTGATCTAACATAGATGAATTGACCAATTAATAAACAATAAAAAACAATTTCACTTCGTAATGAAGGTGTAAGGAGAGTGCATATTAATTAATACTTAAAAAGGAATACCTTGTGAAAAAACAAACGTTAACTATTCTCCCTGGCCTCCCTGCCATAGGAAAAGAAGCATATGCATCAAACAGGGATGCAGTTCTAATCGAAGCTGAGCAATTCAACCCTCGCCTTATCAGATACGCACATGCATGGTGCCAGCTAAAAACCAAACGAAATTTAGCCTTAGGTCGAAATGTTGTTCTAATTAGTAGATTTATTAAACTTGGGGAAATTGAGTTCTATCAGAAACTTACTGACAGGATGGGCATTGAGTTAGAAGTCGATGTTGGGGTAATTGAACTAAGTGCCCAGGCTCAGAATCTTCATGGTGTACCACCAGCCACAATCCAAAGAATAGCAGGTCAATTTAGGCACTACCGATCTGCAACTCAGAATCAGGAGGCTTGAAATGAATATCATGAAAATTAAGGGGTTAATCGAAGCCCTTGAGCTAGCCCAAGTTCGAGCATCGGTACGAACCATGACTCCTGAAGAGGTCTATAGCAAACTTAAAGACCTTCAAACTAGGCTCGATGAAATCCTATACAAGAAAGACCAAGTGGGTCTCAAGGTTTGCGTAACCGTCTACACCAAAGTTGCTGCTAGTTATCAAGGCGCTCCTCAATCGACGTTTGTGCAACTGGAACGTGGAAAGAGCAATTGGAAGTTACTGAATGTCTATCGTGATAACGGTATTCCTACCGACCTTAGAGTACACAACTTGGCAGACTACAAAATCCAAGTTACTGATAAGCTTCACAACAGCATGCAGCGAATCATAACGGACTAGATCGAACCCAACACTAGCCTATTCATACGTGCCAGCATATAGCTTGGCACGTTGTTGTTTACGGCTCAGAAAGCAATCATTCAGTGGATATCTGACTTCTCATATTCACTGAATCTCTTTTGGATAATTGTGTGTCAGGGACTTTGCTAATTTAGTGATCTATGGATTAATAAACGTATAGGGGATGTTGATAAGCAAAAGGTGAGACGCGATCTCATTACTTTGTTATTAAACTGATTAAATAGAAGAGAGTTAGTGACTCTTCCAACTAGACAATTAATTAATCATATCAAGTATCGAAAAGTCACTTTTTAGAAGTTTTTGATTGAAAAAATGGATCAAAGTCTAAAGAATCAAACCTCTTTCCTTCTAGCTTTCAACGAGGTAGCAACTTAGAACATTTAGTGCATTTCTCCCTTGCACACGCGTAGCGTCTTTAACTGCAAGTTGCTCATTGGATGAAAGTTTAAGCCAATCATGCCAATCACAGTTTTCAAGTGAATCAAAGTGAACAAAATACTCTTCGTCTTTATCATCTCGAGAAAACAAGAAGTTAGTTCGATTACCTACTTTATTTTCAGCAAATCTGTGAATTTTCACCAGCGTATATTCTGGGTTAACATCATTGCGATTAATAGCATTTTTGTAATTAGGACTACTGTAAGACTGCCAATAATTTTTGCATGCAAATGGATTATTTGGAACAGAAATATTTGATAACTCTCTGGCAATCAACTTAATGTCTTCAGAAGACTTATTTCGAGATGTATCTACAATATCAACTAAATGCTTATCACAGAACTCTAGAAATTGGAGGCAACTGATCTTATCATATCGACAATTCTGTTCATACTTATAAAAATAAACCAACTCTTCAATAACTTTAAAGCCTTGCGTCGCAGATGCTAATGAGTAACCATCATTCCTATATATATCATCAAGTATTTTAGTTGCACTGTTGAATATACTAACTATTTGTGCGGTATCATTTTTATTTGTAGCTTCAATCTTTCGTTTATATGCACTTGCTCTATACGTTCCGAACAAAGAACTAAACTCTTCTTCGTCTTTCCATTTTTTTGTATATTCTAGGACGAAATCATAGTGCCCTATATATAAGTGACTTAAAAAATATCCCTGATATATAGAGTCATAAAAAGGAATGATATCATCTTCTGTTTTTACAGCTCTTATCTGGCTTACTAAGTTGTCATACATTTCAATTGATTTATCGAATTTCGATGTTTCAAAATAGTATCTAGCAATCATATACTTCGTTGTCATATCATCAGTCAATGCTATTGATTTTAAATACAACTTTTCCGCCTGTGAATACAATTGAAGAACTTCACAAACTTTAGCGTAAGATCTTAAGAACAGATAACTATCAGAGTAATGCTCTTCATTTTGACTAAATGAAGCGTAAAGCTCAGATAATTTTCCTTTATTTGCATTTTTTGCAAACCTAAACTTCACAAAGTCAGCCATGATTATTTTTAAACCTGACTCTATATCATTGGGTAGAAACTGTATATGCCAACATGGGAAGTTTGATGCCCTTTGATCTATATCGATCTGATGTAAAACATTTTGTTGCTGAATAAGCTTTGCTTGAATGTGCTCTCTAATGGCAATGCACTTAGGATTTATAATTAACAGGTCTTTAATGGAACCATTAATTTCGTAGGATTCTTTATCTTTATTTGGAGTTCTATTCAAAAGCGAAGTTCGAGATAATTCATTTATAGCTTCAGCTGCATAGTCTGTAGAAACACCTAACATTTCACAAATTAACTTTCTATTACAATCAGGCTTCGAAAAAACCAATTCAAGAATTTTTAGAGCATTCTCAGAAAGGGAGTCAATTAAATTGCTAAATGAAAAATTAGCTATATTAGACTTAGCCTTACCTATTGACTCTGGTAATTGATTTCCTGTCAAGTAAAGATCTAGCGTCATTTTTATTGCCAATGGGTTAAAATAACACTGATTCGCGATTTGAGTGTATTTATCTTGAGGGAGCTCGTCACCACCTTTATTTCTATTGTACATTCTAGCTAAATGAATTGCATTTCTCTCATTCAACTCTTGAAGTGAATATATATATGCATTTGTAATTGTAACTCTGCTAGTGACAATTACCTTCCACTCTCTAGGTAGCTTATCAATAAAGCTTTGAAATTCATCATCATTATCTCTTATGATCGTTTCAAGATTATCAATACAAATAAGGATGCGCTTATCACCGAAAGATTCTATAGCCTGTTCCAAATTATCAATGTACTCATCAAAGATAATCCCCAGCTGCTCCGCAATGTTTTGTTCCACTTTCTCAATTTCGTCAACCGCTTGAAGGTCTACAAATTTATCGTCTAACCATGTTTTTGTTTTCAACGTAACGTATGTAACCGCATCAAGCCAATTTGTGGTCTCAGACGAAGAAACTAGTTGCTTAAGTAAATCCAAAGCTAATGCAGTTTTACCAAATCCTCCAGGCGCAACAATGGCAGCTGTGTGAACTCTCTGGCTAGATAGCTTTTTCTTTAACTCATCTAGATCTCTATTACGCCCGATTAACCCTGTTATATCAGATTCAAATTTGTGGGGTAAGTTATTAGGAATATTCCATAAATATTTTTTATCCCACCCTTCAGGAGGTTCAGATATCGTCCCTTGCTCTGCAGAATAAAGTGTAGACTTAGGTTCTTTTATACCCAATGCTTCAAACGCAGGATCTGCGGCAAGAGCTGCTACTCGATACCAATAAACGTCTAAGAATGGTCTATTTGGATGGGCAATTGCGTTACGAACTTCAAACAAACAAAGATCATGAGATAACTTGTATAAGCGCTTCACCGAACTTTCTGACGGTGTGCCTATTGTGGCTTTAAGTACAAGTTGAAATATATCATCCAAATATGCTCTTTCTATAGCATCTTGTATATTGATGTCTTTCATGTTGTGGTGCGAAGCCGTGACAGCATGTTCATTATCAAAAATGTACTTTCCTAAAGCCTCTTCAATACAGAAAAGCAACATCGACGTTTTTCTTTTGGTAATAGTAATATCCATAGCCAACCCATTTATAAATCTTATAATTTCGATACTAAAACTACAAAAACTGATTAAACACAGTCAAATAATTTCATTTAAAGTTAAGAGTTTATAGTGTTTTGGATATAAAAAATAGCAGCACAAATACGTAAACGGGACCAAGTCTTTCTTTTTGCTTTCCATTACTAAAAGTATTACAAAAATCATTCATCGAGAGCGACTCTTTCATTAAGAACAACTCACTTTGGGGCAAAAGTTAGTCACCACGGGCGAACCCACCACACTTATTCATGGCAAAACGAAAGCAAGATCTGCCCTATTCAAAAACCACATTTCTCTACGACCAACCGTGATAACAACGACGGCTGCCTGCTAGAATCAGAACCATTGAGTGACCATTCTTTAAAAATTGCTAAAACCTAACACTACAAAACTAAGTTAAGTCATGGGTTTATAGTGATCTCAGTTTCAATACCCATCGTTGTATGCCTACCGTTAGATCTGCTAAGTTAAGAACCGTGATTTCTGATAGATAACAATCAAATGGATTTAGTCATGTTAAAAACAACCAACATTCTAGAAGCAGTTCGAGAGCGTGACATAGACTTATTGCTTATCGAAGAATTGCACACCAATAAGCTTTTCAATCAATGGTTTTTGGCCTCAATTCTTGGTTCATCAGAAAACTTCGAATTTAAGGGAGCATGGCACTCAATCGTTAGTTACCACGGTGAGTCGGATATCATCGTTTTATATGAGGCTACTGACGGAACAGCGCTAAGTCTGCTCATCGAAAACAAGATTGATGCGACTCCTCAGCAAAACCAAGCCGAACGTTACAATCAACGGGGAGAAGAAGGGCTAGCCAATGGTGAGTGGCATAGCTATAAAACATGCATTGTCGCGCCAGCGCAATATCTTCATTCAAACCAAGAGAAGTACCAATACGAGTTGTCGTATGAATGCATCATGGAGCATTTGTTGAGCCTAGAGAACGTAAGGTCAACGTATAAGGGCAATATCATCTTGGCTGCAATCGAACAGCAAAGACGTGGCTTTCAAAAATCAGTGAACCAACAAGTAACTGAATTTGGTATTGAATATACTGCCTATCTCCAAGAAAACTACCCATTCTTGAATGTCGACGTATACGAGCATGATCGAGCCAAAGGAACAGATTGGTTTTACTTCAAACCATACTCAAATAAGGCCATAACGCTAGAGCATCAACTGAGTAACGGACGAATAGTCCTGCGCTTTACAGATGATCGCCTCATCAATAATCCACAAATCATCACAGCGTTCATCAATAACTGCTCTATCGAAGGACTTGAATACAAACCTGCCATTCGAAGTGTAGGCATAGCTATGCCTACTCCTAAAATCCTGCCCGATGCTGATTCATTTAGCGGTAGTTTAAACAGTATCAATCAGACACTAAATGGCCTTATTACCCTGTATCACATCGGAGAAGACCCACTTTGGACTGAATTCGATTAGTCACTAAACACCTCCTCCTGCCATAAATTTCAGGCGCTTGTTAAGCATGTTTCGACGCTCATAGAAAATATAGAGGCACATCGAAGATATGAAAACGATTGATCTGTAATGTATCGTTGATCTATCAAATCGATTTAACCATGGCATTCCCGAAGCCCTATTCTGCTGCATCTGGCGAATAACATGGTTTTGCTTGCTTATAGGAGACAACAGAAATGAATGAACAGTTAGATGCTGAAATTAAGTCGCGCCTGATGGCCATTTTTAATGATGAAGCGTTATGCGATGAGTGGCTAAGCAATAGTAAAAAACCACTAGGTGGTGTAAGCCCTTTAGAGGCACTAAAAAGCGCGGATGGAAAAGTAAAAGTCCTCGAAATGATAGCTAGAATTGAAACAGGAGATTTCTCTTAGTACGCACTCACCTTCACCAAGCAATACCATCATATCGCTGTCAGAAAATCACCTTTCTTAAGTCCATTATAATGTCCTTATAACCATCGCCAGGGGCTTACACCGTTATAAGTCCTTAATAATGGACTTATAACACCCCTACAGAATCAAACTTCATCAAAATACTTCGGGCTTATTTGGTCTAGAGAAAGCTAAGCTAATGATCGTTAAGCTAACGAACGTTAGCCTAATGAACGTTAAGCTAACAACCATTAGACTAATGAGTATTAGCTTAGCTGTATTTCCTAGAGAAACAGCCCATCCATTTGTGAATAAGATCTCAATTTTAGTCACTAGAAAAAAGCGCTATTTCCCCTACTAGCTTACCCAAAAAAACCAGTAAAACCGAAATCCACACAGTTGAAAAACAACCGTTAATTTGAAATGTCTTTTGTTTTCACTATAGATAAAGTTCATTTTAAGTAATTAATTTTATTAAACTTTCTTAAAAAAACACCATTTGACGAACATCACCAAACCATCGTACTTTTCCTGTGAAGACGCAGCAAAGTTAGTTTGTTACGAACTAACTAACTAACTAACTAACTAACTAACTAACTAACTAACTAACTAACTAACTAACGTTCCCAATACACTTCACTACTTATAACGAGAACAAAGGTGATCAAGATGGCTAGGCCAAAATCATATACAGAAGAAGAGTTAATCAATGTCGTTAATGACTTTCTAAACAGAGGTATAGAACCGAAAGGCTGGCGTGTACGAGAAGTACTACTCAAAGGCAAAACAACCTCATTCGATAACGACATAAAGCGTCTTACGGAAATGGGAATACTCCCCGCTTTCGTGAAATATCCTGATGCAATCCAAACTCTACCCAGCACCATCGCAGCTGACCCTGCACCTTTGCCTCTAGAGATTCAGGAAGCTTATAAACTGTCAGAGGCCGCACTAGCAAAATCGATGTTTGAGCTTATTGTTCGACTCAATGAAATTACAAACGCCCATCATGAACAATTGACTCGAACAAGGCTTCAAGGAGCGCTCAATGAGAAAGAACAAGCGATAGAAGCTCGAACCATTGCCGAAACACTCACAATAGCGACAGAGGAGCGCGTACGCGCTCAGGTTTCAATTAATGAAAGCCTTGAACAACAAAATTATGAACTTGTAGATAGGCATTTGGAACTGGAACAGGCTAACTCTGACCAAACACAGAAATTGAAGCTGTTGGAAATTGATTTCAATGAACTCAAAACTAAGCTGGATGACTCTCTGCGCTTGATCAACGAGTTAACCACCCAAAATGCGGTATTAATGAATGAGCAAACCGTTTTGACGACTCAGTTAGAAGAAAGGCGCTTAGAACTTGAGAAATTGGAACTCAAGAATTTCGATCTTGATAATGCGTTGGATACCACGAAAGAACAGCTCGTAATATCCACCACCCGTTCTGAAAGTGCCAACAAAGCGCTGGAGAAAGCAGAACAAACGATTAAGACATTAACCAGTGATCTTTCGGAATCGAGAACTAACACTGAAGTGTTAAAAGAAAAGAGCTTTCACCTTGAGAGGGAAAATGAACGCCTAAATGGATTAGGTGTAAACGCTCATGGAAACATCAAGCAAGACCATGGTGATACTGCCGTACCAACACCTAAATGTTCGTGAAATAGACATGTGGTCATTTTCATGAACATGGAACTGATCTAATGTTCATGAGAGTAAGTTACAAAAATAGACCGCTCACAGACATGAAAGTGAATAAGCTAACTCACATCTGCCTCAAAGTACTTTAGATAAAATTATCAGTAGGATCGACAAAACAAAATAGCCGTAGATTTATTTATGCTAGTAAAGGTCTGCATTTAAAAGTCCGATTTTCCGAGTGAAGCGTTTATCACTGGTGATGATTCTTCATCGCCATATATTAGTTGGTTGGTTGCCAAAGCATACCTTTGAAGTGGTCTTCTTCAACAATAAACGCGACGCTGTACCGTGCCCTAGTTATAGCTACATATAGCTTGTTTTGACTTGTTGCTGTTGCACTTGCTCCAAACGGCTTTGCGTGTCCTTTAAGGAATTTGATAAATGGCTCGGTTGGGTGAATAAGCACATGCTCTGTTGTTTTTCCTTTAGATTCTCCAAATGTCATTAAGTTGTCGTACTTATCGAGCATTTTCCCTGAATTTGCAGAGTGCCTTAGTATCAATGGGTTATGCTGTTTGATGTATAGATCAATATTCTTAGGCGCTACGTAATGTATACCAGTGTGGGAAACATTTTTGGGTGTTTCAACTTTGGATACTGTCGCAGTATAGCCTTCACCCGCATGTACAGTGTCTGCAAAAGCACAAACAGAAGCGACTGACCGCCTACAATTATTCATTTCTTCAATCTCAAACCCCATTTTGACGTACTCAACTCGCTTCTCTGCACTAGAAGCTGGCTTTTTCGGCTTTGAGGATGTGTGGTAGATGGTTTGTCTAAAGTCTCCCAAAGCATGAATCTCAAGCTCTTTTGATTTAGTGAGCAGTTTAATTAGGTCAAAGTCCCAACCTGCAAAGTCTTGAGTTTCATCTAAGTAAATGCGGCCATAGATAGCTCCAATACGCTCAGATATGTCTACTTTAGATGTTTTGATTATTCGACATGCTAGTTTCGCGATGAATTCAGTATGAGCTTGATTTTTTGATGTTAAGTAGTGTTTTGGATTGTATAGCGCACCAACCTTCTCTCCTCTACCCAAAATATTGCGACCTTCTCTCATGTGGGGGTTGTTACTGTTTAGATAGATACCATCTATGCGTTTAGAGAATATGCATTGTTGATAAGGTCTAATAACATCCTCTAGAATGAATGAGTACCAGCCTTTTACAACGAATAGTTCATTGTGCCGTCCTCCAAGTTCTTCAAACTTCTTAAGCAATTCATTTTGATTGCTTCGAGTATAGGTAATAATCAGTACCTTAGTTCCTGCTTCAGTGAGCGCGATTGATTCCTCGACTATTTGTGTAGTCTTGCCTGCTCCTGCGCATGCTATAAATAATTTCTTAGTCAAACTTCAAAGCCTCCACGAGATACTCAGGGTATTGAATGTCCTCTTGACTGTCGAAAATGCGGATGGCTGAATCTACTTTCTTAGAGCCATTGTTTTTATCTCCGTTTTCACCGACATAAACTGCAATAAAAAATTCTTTTTGTTTATCTAAGTTGTCTATCTTATCTAGTTGATTGAATGTAATAGTCGACAAAGCGATTTTTGCGAATCTTTTTAGTGTGTCCTCATCCTTGGAGGACGCTTCAATTAGTGATGGCTCAAGAGACTTAAGTTCGTCATTATTTTCGGAGAAAAAAGCTATGTTGGGGTATTGGTAATTTTCAGCATATTTAGTGATATTTTTTTCATAAGAGCCGTCATTATCTTTGACCACATTTACTCTGGTTCCAATATGTTTGGCGATTTCCAAGTAGTGTTTAAAACCAATGCCACGAACAACAATGATATCGATTCCATCTTCTTCTGGTAATTTACCGTTATCTTGTAAGTATTTCTTTTTCAATAGCAATTCATCAGAAGGGCCTTCGACAAGAATAACCTTTTTTGATAGCACTACCCTTAGAGTGTCGTATCCTGGCAAGCGTTGCAGAGTTTTGGCTGTAGTAGAGTCAATGTCTTTGAGCATCAAATAATTATCAGCAATCAAACATAGGTTGTTGAGACTGAGCTTATTTAGAACATAAGAACTGTGAGTTGTAATGAAGACTTGGTTGGCACTATTATCTGAAATGAACTTGATCAATGCACTCAGGTTTGTATGAGAGAGGTGATTTTCAGGTTCCTCTACTGTTATGAAGTTAACATTTCCACCTTTATTTAGGAGAGCTAGTTTAATTTGAATCTTGTTTTGTTCGCCTTTACCTGTATGAATAAATGAAATGTCGTCTACAGCAAGTTGGAGACCTGACTCCACTGTACTTGAATTAGTATCTGCAATTATTGATAGATTTTGCTCTGTTACTTGATTGGTTGCATCAAGGTTGTTATTTATATCTTGTATTTGTTTCTGTTGTTCAAATGAGTGTTTCAACTGACGGTAGTTTAAGTTTAATAATGCCTGCTGCTCTTTTGATAGAGAGGAATTGATGATATTCGATAGGTACTGTGTCTTGCCATAAGTAGGATGAAGTCTCGTTGGATCTATGAATAAACCTTTAACCTTTCGATTTAGAAACTTAATCGGTTCCCAAGCGAAACTAAACCATTCGACTTTGTAGAATTCTGTTGGGACGCTATCAATTGATGCTGCATTTTTGAGGAACTCGTCATACGTGCTGGTCAAGTCATCATCGAAGCATATCTTGATGTAAATTCCTTCCTCTTCTTTATTTTGTGAGTTGTTCTTGCCTCTATATTCTGGACAATCGGAAATGTACATTTCGATAAGAATTTCAGGCAGTGTTTGCTTGGATTTGTTGCCAGCAAGGTATGTCTTGACTGCATTACCATTGAAGAGGTGAGGCGATAGTGATGAATTTATTGATTTGCCTCTGTAGTTGGAGCTAGAAACAAGTTCTAGTGCTTCAAGGATGGTGGTTTTCCCTGAATCATTATCGCCAACTAGGATGTTTACTTTCTCGTTAAAATCGAAGACACCTGTTTCTATCTTCTTGAAGTTTTTGACTGTCAGTTTTTTGATATACAAGAGGAATACCCATATTAAATTACATGCTTATCAAATGAATATACTCTAATTCTAAACCAAAAAAGATGATGCAAAGCATACCATTAGGGTTGTTTTCAGTGAAAAGGCCGACTTGCACGAAAGTGTTTCAAATGTCTTGTGCTTGGATGTATCTATTATATTAAGCACAACGTCTCAGCTTATCTGAAGTAGGAAGACCTCACGAATTCTTACCTGCTTTCCATACAAACGACTAAGGGTTCAACTTACCTCTACTAATCTCAGTTCAACGGGCTAGAACATAAACTCTATCTCGTTTATGTCCAATTCTAAGCTTCAGTATTGTTGATGGTCTTGTATTGCTGACGATCTTGGTGAATTTTACCGCTATCAATCTCGATTAGCTTGACAGTATATGATGATTCGCGATAATTGCTGTGTATAAAAACAGTATTCATTGGAATTTTCATGTCACTTGTCAGCGCCAGTGCGGGGATCAGTCAATTTGAAAGTCCTGCCGCAGAATATAAAGCCTTAAAATCACTAAGTTTAGACGACCTCATTGTTGGTGAGCGTAAGTCTTCGACCTACTTTGTACGCGCACAGGGTGACAGTATGACGGGAGTCGGGATCTATGATGGCGATTTGTTAGTGATAGACCGCGCCTGCATACCGCGCCATGGTGATGTAGTGGTTGCTACCCATGATGGGCTTTTCGTGGTTAAGCTTTTAGATTTACACCAGAAACGCTTGATCAGTGCTAATGAAGAATATGCTCCCGTTGCCATTAACTCAGCCTCACTGATTGAGGGAGTAGTTGTACAGTCTATTCGTTGCCACCGCCCTATAACCTCATGATTTTTCTATGTGATGTTCACTCTATGTACTGCTCAGTTGAGGCGGTATTTCGTCCAGACCTACGTGATAAACCCATTGTTGTATTGAGCAATGGTGATGGAATGATCGTTGCGTCCAATAAGAAAGCCAAAGCCGTAGGTGTTAAAAAGTTTGCTCCATATTTTCAACAAAAAGCTTTGCTTGAAGCGGCTGGTGTGGCGGTGTTTAGTTCAAACTATGAGCTTTATGCAGACATGTCTAACAGACTGCATTGCACGCTTGAAGACTCACAGATCTTCACACACTACCATCGCTACAGTATCGATGAAGCTTTTGCTGCCGTTGATAACGTCTCACTTAGTGATGATGAATGGATAGCCACAGCAAGGCAGATTCGTCGCCTGGCATGGACGAATACCCGACTGCCTATTGGTTGCGGGCTTGGAAGAACGTTTACTCTAGCTAAGGTGGCTAGCCACGTTGGAAAAACCTTTGAAGGTTACCGTGGTATTGCACTATTAACGCCAAAGAATGAAAGCCAAATATTACAGCAGTTTCCTGTAGATGAAGTCTGGGGTGTTGGGCGTCGAACCGCAGCAATGCTGATGGATAAGGGGATCAGAACAGCGGCAGAATTAGCGCAGATGCCTCTAAAGCTTGCCAAACAAGCTGGTTCAGTAAATTTAGAGCGGATTGTTCGTGAGCTTAATGGCGAGCTGGTTTATAACTTCCGTAGTTTTCCCGATATCCAAAGCAAGCAAGAAATAGGGGCAAGTTTAAGCCTCACAGTGCGGGCAGAAACGTATGATGAGCTTCATCAAGCACTCAGTGCCCGAGTAGCAGTAGCTGCGGTTAAAATGCGTAAAGCAGGACTTGGCACTCGGTGTGTGCAATTTCATGTCTCCTCAGGTCAGCATGCCGTGAAGTCTTTTTCTCGCAGTGAAACAGTTAGATTCGTAACAGCCATTGATGACACGCGATTGCTGACGCAAGCGATGACAGAGGCACTGAACAATGGTTTATTTCGGGAAGGAGAACGTTACTACAAAATAGGTTGCCGCTGCCTTGAACTGTGTGACATGCAACAGGCTCAAGGAGACATGTTTGCCCCACAGCAAGACACCCGCCTGATGACTGCAATGGATATCATTAATAGCCATGCAGGTAAGCGTATCGTGCGTTTGGGATCTGAAGGTTTTGACGCAAAGGCAAAGATGACTCAAGACCGACTTTCCCCTGCTTACCTAACAAAATGGGCTGAGCTACCAACAGTACATTGTCAGTAGAGGGAAACAACGTTGCTCTGATAGATGCTTTAGGGCTTGGTTGTAACAACATTTTGCCCCATTTCCACTTAGATCAAATACTCATACACATTCTAGTAATACGATTTTACCTTACCAAAAGTTATCTGAATTCAGCACATCTAGAAATTATGTATCACTGAGCAGCTCAACTTCTCAAACAACCAATAACCTTTTGAATGAATGTGTAAAATCTCGAGCGTTAAGAGAATAAAACATGCATTATCTCCTGTTGTTCTCTATAAAGTATAACGATGGCTCCCTAACAAGAATAGAGTCTTAACTTTCAACCGAATATGTCTTGTAGTTCAAACTGCTGCTACCAATCACCCAGTACCTGTGCAGTCGTTCTGACAAATCACGATGAATAGAGTTAGCCAAGAAGCCTTTGTCCTCTACTTTAGAAATCAAACTAGTGCTTTGCAGAAATCCGATAGCGCCATCAATAGCATCCAGACTTACGCCTGTCTTTTTGGCTATAGTTCCCCGACTAAGATCGACGTAAGTTTTACTATTGCTTCGGCTAGCAAGTATGTACAAAAAGCATTTTAGAGCATCACGTTCATGAGAATACCTATTGAGAAAAGCTTTCATTGCTGGGATTTCTTCCTCATTTTTAACAAGCGCTCTTTTTGGTAGCTTGCACCATCCTCGGTAGGCTACCTGAGTAAAAGTATAAGTTTTCGTTCGAACACCAGAGGATGATAACAACCCTGTTATATGTAACTTCTTTAAGCCTCTAGATACCAAAGAACGGCTAAGTGAACACATACCTGTTAGCTGATCATATGTTGCCCTGATTTCCAAAACATCATGCACCGAACTACCACTCGAACGGTTAACTTGCTTGGCAAGAATACACAGCACAATGAACAACTTCAAAGCAGCGATATCATCACTAACACTCCTACCACCACTAAAGGACTCTCTTAGTATTCCCTCTGAAATCCATTTCGAGGGCATTTTAGACCAGAGCATTAAAGTCATTTCATTACCGCCATAAAATCGTTGATGAACACAATCAAGTCACTACCTAATAAGGCTAACACTAGAATGAGGGTCGTTATCTGAGGTTGTATTTTAGCGACCCTCTCCAAACTACTTAAAAACAGCTCTAACATCACTACCTCCTGAAAACTATCAAATACGTAGAACATAAGTGCTTTTTACATGAAGCATTGCTGTCTTTAAATATCTCTTCGCATAATCTTTCTAGAAAATAGGCAAGAGGAATAACCCTTAAACTACTGATAAAAAACAGTTATTTAAAATAAAAAAATCTCCCATTAGTTCATGACAATACCCTATTAGTTCATGGAGAAGTACGACAAAAGAGCTTTCATCTAACTATTTCCTATATCCAAGCTGTTGAAGTAGATTTTCAGGAACAAAATATAGACAACCTGAATAGCCACCAAATCAGTAGACACTCGTTAATGGTGTGGACAGAAGCGCCTTAAGATAGCTAGCCTGCTCTATTCTGCGTAGAGAAAATATTGCCATACCTCAATTTATCCGCTAACGACTAATTTAACAAATGCTGTAACTCGGAAATGTCCAATAACGATTCAGAACGGCAACTCACAATGTGTGATCACCAAGTGATTTGCCACTCAGTTCGCAGAAGCATAAGTTTAACTTATTGATTATTTGCGCTAGCGCGACCTCATTTTTTACTTCATTTACTGTTATTGTCAGGGTGAAACAACTCTAGTTAGCCGAGGAGAATGCCGTGAAGATCCTATTTTTCGACCCCCACTCACTTATATACTCAAGTGCGTACCTTAGCCGACATGATAAAGTACGAGAGGCGTTTAAATCACAAAAACCATTTAGCACAAGTGACCACTTTTTAAGACATGTCAAGCCAGATCGTGCGGGAGCCCAGAAACTAGCACGCGCAGCGACAGAAGCAGGTCTCTTACTTTACCCAACGGGTGACCACTACACTAGAGATCTGCTCATCAAACACAATGTGTTTACAGATAACCAATTAGCTCCGTATAAGCATTTAATGCTGCGCCCTGATGACAATGACCCTTACAGACGCATGTTCGCACACGCTCAAGCACTAGAAGTTGATGAGTGGTATGTCTGCGGTGAGATGGCATTGGATGAGCGCTTAAAATCGTTTCCAGGCCGTAATCTGGTCAGTACATTCGGTGAGGGTGTGAGTGACGACTTGATATCACAGATAAGAGCTCTCCACCACCAACACTAGACACTAGACACTAGACACTACTTTGTAGCTAATCGAATACTATGAAGTAGCAGAGCTTATCTGAAATTTTCCAGTGTCCTGAAATGCCTGACAAAGTTTTGTCATTTCTGAGCTAGCAGGTAGAGAGTGAGCACTGTGAACACCAATAAGAGCGCCGTAAACGGCGCTCAGGTGTCAATCACCTTACTCAAGCCGCACGGATATCGCCCATGCTATTCCTTGGGTCGCAATGCTGATATCCATGCCATGGCTTTGTACAAAATCAATCAACTGCAAAAGCTTTTCTTCCCTTTCGATCTCTTGAGAAAGCACACCATAGCCGAGCATCTCTTTGAATCCGTAGAATGAATCCACAACAGCGTAGAGCTGATTCACATGTTGGATGTAATTCGCCACCGTTAAATCACCATTTCGCTTTAATGCCGTCTTTAGACGGTAAACAAGCCTGATGGCTTCAAGGCTAATGCCGCATGCAACTAGATTCGAGAAGTCATAATTTTGGGTGAACTCAGCATCGTCTAGAGCACTTAATACAGACTTCAATTCAAAATGAGCGAGCTTACGCATGGCTATCTCCTCCAGCTAATTTAGGAAAGGTATTTACGGCATCATAGAGCTTCTGCAAGTCAGTATTCTTACCATAACGGCCATAGGTAATGTTGGGATGAGCATGACCGACGATTTCCGACACAACGTGCTCAGCAACCTCAGCCATTTTTAACTCATCGATAAACGTATGGCGGAATGAATAAGCGGTTGGGCGCTCCTGAGGCTTCATACCTATATCCGTTTGTATCTTCCCTAAATGCGTCCTGTAACGGAAAGACCAGTCATGGTTCTTACCGTGCGGTTTATAGTCGAATAGTTGCTTCAAGCGCTTATGGCTGCGTTCTTCGACATATTCAATAAACCCTGATTGAATCAAAGATTGATGAATGGGCACTAAACGGTAAGCGTTCTTGGTTTTAAGTCGCTGCTTCTCATTTGAATCAGAACAGGTGATGCAATAGATCCCATTTACTTTCTTGATGTCTGCTGTCGATAGCTGGCACGCTTCTGCGGGCCTTAAGCCGTGATAGATCTGTAATCTCGTTACCCAATCAAATTGCTTATCCCTGCTACAATACTCACTTGACGTTAGTAGCTTAGTGAGTTCATCCAGAGTCCATCGCGAGCGTTGTTCTGACGCTTTAGTGGCCTTTGATTTAGGCGTTTTGATCGATTGAAAGGGATTGCTGGTAATCGTTTCTCGCTGTACACACCAAGTAAAAAACTGCCTTAGCGCCGCAAGGTAGTCTTTGATCGTTTTCGAACCCAGCCCACGGCTTAACAGGCTATCTCGATAAGCCATAGCGGTTTTGGCTGTCGCAGGTAACTTGCGCTTTCTGATGAAGTAAATGAAGTCGGTGCAACGTTGCTTCAATTGCGTAACCGACAGATGCGTAATGCTCTCTAGGTTTTTCGATTGAATGAACTCATCCAACTCGTTGGCAAAGAATTTAGAATCCTTGGAAGGATTGTCAGTTGCAACCTGAATAGGCGCTGGTGGAGGGGTATCAGCAACAACATCATGCTGACAAGGCTGATTGCTGACTTGAGCATAAAACTCTTCACGTACACGTTTAATCAAAACCAGCAAAATAGCTTTGAACGTTTTGTAAGGCATGTACTGATTGAGTGCTCTATCGAACAGAGAGCAGATAGCGCTGGCTAAACGAGTATTACGCTTAATCGCTTCACGGCGCGTTTTGGTCAGCAAAGAGAAGCGAACTTCCTTTGGATAGTCATGGGAGTTTTGTAGAAAAACAGGGGTGGCAATACGTGTGTAGTACACGCCAGAAGCCAGTTTTATCAAATACATATGTATCACCTATTTGTGTTAGGTGACTTTTCTATGCTTCAGATACGGAAAAAGCCTTTGGAATCAAAGGCTTTTTCTAGGAATTAGTGGCGGAGAGATAGGGATTTGAACCCTAGGTGGGCTATAAACCCACGCCGGTTTTCAAGACCGGTGCTTTAAACCACTCAGCCATCTCTCCGTTGGGACGCATATTAGTTATTGCTGTGGTTCTTGTAAAGCGATAATTTACAATCTGTTGTTCAAGTGCTTATAAAGCATCCAACGCCATATTTTCTCATGTAGGGCAGAAAGCGAAAATAGGCGTTAAAACTAAAGTAAAGGCTCTAAAAAGGCATTACATAATAAAATAACGTTTTATTGATATCATCATGATTTATATGGATTTATAGCAACTGAGTGCACGTTTGTACGCCCAAAAAAGATTGCAGATAAGTGTGAACTGCTTCAAAATTAGTTAATTAGCCTAGCCTATAGTCTGTTTCTGAGGTTTTTATGAAAGTCGCTGACTTGTTTAAACATCGTAGTGAGTCAAACTCAAAGCACAATTCTGAGTTTATGCAATGGATGTCCCCTGCTGTACGTGAGTACTGGGGTGAGTTCATGCACAAAGCGAATAATCGCCATCTATTTACCCGTTTGCGTGATTTACAGCAACCGGCTGTGAATGATGAGCCTCCTCAGCCAAAACCGATTGAGCTTAAGGCCGACGCGCAAGTTTTGTTTGATGAGCTAAAAACAAAGATCGATACCGTAATCCATACCGGTGAATGGATTGATGTCTCTCAAGAACGCATCAATCAATTTGGCCAGATAACGGAAGACATGCAATGGATCCATACTGATCCTGAGCGTGCAGCAACAGAATCGCCATTTAAGACGACGATTGCTCATGGCTTTTTAACGCTCGCGTTATTACCTAAAATGACCGATAGCGTTGATCCTGAAAAGAACTTGTTCCCTACCGCGAAAATGGTGGTGAACTTAGGTCTAAACCAAGTTCGTTTTCCTTATCCTGTTAAAGCGGGAAATCGTATCCGCGCTGTCAGCACTCTTTCTAAAGTCACTCCGATTAAGAAAGGCTTAGAAGTAGAGCGTGAAATCAAAGTTGAAATCGAAGGCATTCGCCGCCCTGGCGCTGTTGTCGTTTCTGTGATTCAGTTACATTTCTAATGTGTGTAGAAAAGGCCATTTATATGGCCTTTTTGCTTCCTCTTCTCTCCCTCTCCTTTTGTTTATTTCTCGCCGATACAATACGCATCGATACACACCAACACGCACCTATACGCACCTATACGCACCGCGGTAACACTCAATACTCACTGTTTTATTACAAGCCGCCACAAATAATTACCCTTACTTATATTCGGTAAACAAACCGTGTTTTCACCAAAAAAGCAATCGATTGCTTACTCAGTTTTAAACATCTCATTTTAAACTTAGAGACTTATATTTCGTTTACCGCTATAACGTTGCGCAACAAGTGATAGAGATATCAATTACTATCAATTCAATTTGTTACGATTAATATTCGTTATTACTCTGTGATGGATTGAACACACATTTATCGATAAATGTACAGCAGCAGGGATTATATATGGCTCTATCCGCATTCACCGTTATGGCGAAGCCCGTCAGCGACAAATGTAATCTGAAATGTGAATATTGCTTTTACCTTGGTACCGCTGACGCGCTTAACAGCAAGCCAACAGAATGTATGAGTGATGAGACTCTTGAGCGTTTTATTCGTCAATACATTAGCGAGTCCCCGACGCCACAAGTGAGTTTCGTATGGCAAGGTGGTGAGCCCACGCTCGCGGGGTTGGCATTTTTTGAAAAAGCGGTGGCGCTGCAAAAGCAATTCGCCAATGGAAAACAGATCACTAACTCGATTCAAACCAATGGGATTGCCATCAACAGAGCGTGGTCGCAGTTCTTCAAACAGCATCAGTTTCTCGTTGGTCTCTCTCTCGATGGAACACAATCTGCGCATGATAAGTACCGAATCACGCTTTCAGGTGGCGATACGTTTAGCAAAGTAAAACAGACGGTCGCTTTATTTAACGAGTTGCAAGTGGAATACAATATCCTCTGCACGGTGAATAGCGCAAACTGGAACAAAGGTAAGTCGGTTTATAACAACCTAAAAGCCATCGGGGCGCGTTATATTCAATTTATCCCTGTCGTGTCGTTTAATAAAGGCAAACCTTTACCATTTAATGTGCCGGAAAAGGGCTTTGGTACCTTTTTAAGCGATGTGTTTAAGGAGTGGATAAGAGCCGATATTGGGTACATGTTTGTCATGAACTTTGAAAGTGCCCTCTCTTCTTATGCCAACGGGCATGCGTTGATTTGTTTTCACAATAAAGCGTGCGGTGCGCCACTAGTGATCGAATCAAATGGCGATCTCTATTCATGCGATCACTTTGTCGAAGATAAGTACCGCTTGGCGAACATACACTCTGCCACTATCGAATCGGCAATCGAGAGTGATCAGCATCGCCAATTCTTAGCCTTACGCAGCACCAATCACTGTAAAAAGTGTGAGTTCCTTGAGATGTGTAATGGCGGATGCCCAAATCACAATAAGGCCAATGGCGAAAATTATTTGTGTGCGTCTTATAAGTCATTTTTCAAAAGTACTCAAAATGACATGCGCTATATCGTCAACAACATCCTGTAATCTTTAGACTTTTCTGTTTGTAACGCTTTCTATTTACGCTGATTTTTCAGCGTAAAACCAACCAAATATGCAAACGTTGTCGTTTGTGTATTTGGTCAATAATGATGTCAACTAGGAATAAAATGACATGAAAAAAACTGTTCTTGCTAGTCTTATCGCAATGACTGCGATGTCGAGTAATGCCCTTGCTGCTGATACGAATACCACCAACAACGCGGCTAAGCCTAACGTTGTGATCTTTTATGTTGATGACCTAGGGTATGGCGATTTAGCGTCATACGGCCATCAAATCGTTAAAACACCGCATATCGATAAACTGGCGGCGGAAGGGGTCAAGTTTACCCAGTATTACTCACCAGCTCCGCTTTGTTCTCCTTCTCGCGCTGGTATGTTAACGGGCCGAACGCCTTACCGTACTGGTATCCGTTCATGGATCCCAGACAGCCAAAATGTCCATATCGGTTGGGGTGAGCGTACGCTTGCTCACATGCTGCAAGACGAGGGCTACAACACTGCGTTAATGGGTAAAGTACACCTTAACGGCGGAAGCCACATGACGGAGCATCCACAAGCCAAAGATCTTGGCTTTGATTATTCGTTTGCTATGTATGCAGGTTGGCAAAAAAACAAGAAGGTTGAGACACCAAATGCCGATGGCAGCCTTCGTCACGGTAAAATCTACCCAGACAACTTTATTCGCAATGGCAAAGCTGTGGGTGAAACCAATGACTACGCTGGCGGTATTGTGGCGGATGAATCCATTCAATGGCTAGACACGCTTAATAAAGAAGACCCGTTCTTCTTGTACGTGCCGTTCCCAGAGGTGCACACGCCGATTGCATCGCCACAAAAATATCTTGATATGTACTCAGACTACATCACCGATTTTGCGAAAAAGAACCCTGATTTGTATCACTGGGATTGGAAAGGCCAGCCATACCGCGGCCAAGGTGAATACTACGCCAATATCTCTTACATGGATGAGCAAGTGGGTCGCATCGTAAGCAAGCTGAAAGAAATCGGTGAGTACGATAATACGATTATCATGTTCTCTTCTGATAACGGCCCAGTGACACGTGAAGCTCGTAAAACGTGGGAGCTGAATATGGCAGGCGAAACCGGCGGTTTACGTGGCCGTAAAGACAACTTATTTGAAGGCGGCATTCGCGTACCTCTTATCATGAAAGGCGCTGGTATTACCGCTAACAGCCAATCGCATGAGCCTGTTTACGGCCTAGATATTGTCCCTACTCTATCTGAAATGGTGGGCTTTGAATTACCGACTGATCGCGTAATCGATGGTGTGTCGTTCACTTCTGCCTTTAAAGAAGGTGGTGAAGTGACACGTACTAAGCCAATGATTTGGACCATTGATATGCCATATCAAGATGATCCAATCAACGAGTACGCCGTGCGTATTGATGATTACAAACTGATTCTTGACCGTGATGGTAATGCAAAATACCTATTCAATATCGAATTGGATCCGTACGAAGTTGAAAACTTAGTCGGCAAAGCGGACTTCAAAGCGAAAGTGGAAGAACTCAGCTCAGCGTACAAAGCTTACCGCGCTGAGATTGAGCAAGATGATATTTTGCTTCACCACTATGCAAAACCAAAGGCTTAAGTAGGCGTTAAGTCTTTCATTTTGGTCATTTAACAAAAAAGGAGAGCATTCAAGCTCTCCTTTTTATTGATCATGTGATATTGACCTGGCGGTCTATTTCACCGGTGTGTAACCGTATTCTGCAATCTGTTGTTTGGCTTCTTTGCTTGCCAGATAAGTCACAAATGACTGCGTTTGTGGATCAATCTTCTCCGTGATGTAAAACACCAAGAAAGGACGCGCAAGCTCGTAAGTGTGATCAGCGACGTTTTTATTGGTTGGATCGATACCTTCAAATTGGATGGCTTTCACTGAGCGGTCAACCGATCCCATCGAAACAAAACCAATCGCTTGTGAATTGTGGTTCACCAACGTCTTCACCATGCTGTTGCTATTAACCACCAAGTTATCCGGGTTAACATCCGAAACCAGATGACCATTCTTCACCTTATTCAAACCTAATAGGCTTTCAAAGCTGTATTGTGAGCCTGACGACGCTTCACGTGTGACAACAGCAATCGTTTGATCGTCTCCCCCTAACTGTTTCCAGTTCGTAATCTTGCCTTTATAGACATCATAGAGTTGCTCTCTGGTGATGTTATTAACGCGATTCGACTGGTTCACGATAACGGCTAGACCATCTAAGGCGATACTGGTCACCGTTAGTGTTTCATCTTGTTCAATATTGGTTAGGTAACGCGAGCTCATACCCAGATCTGCCACTCCGCTTTTGACGAGCGTGACGCCGGCAGTTGAGCCGATACCTTGGACAGCAATAAACGAATCGGGATGACTTTGATTAAAGCGTTCAGCCAGTACATCCATAATTCGAGCCACTGACGTAGAGCCTGAAATGTTAATTTCGCTCGCGTGCGCAGAAAAGGTGACCGCAGACATTGAAATAAGCGCAGCTAACACAACTCGGACCATAGTATTCTCCATAAAATAGCGCTGTCCCAATACGATTATCGTGATAACACCGACAGCAAGTGATTACCTGCTTAGGATATGTCGCTTTGATGACAATTTTGTGAAAGACAAAGCAGACCTATGCATGAGTAAGCCATACTATAAGGAATTCAATATTATTTGAGCCGCTTCGGAGCAACGATGAGTCTGGTCAGTTTATTGCAAAAACAAGTGGAAACACGGGCAGAAACTATCTGTCATCACCGTAACCAGAACATGCCCACCGCCCTTGGCGGGAAGGCGGATTTTGAATCGATCGTTAATGGGGTTATTTTCTTCAATCAACACTATCTACTTGATTCGTCTCACTGTGATTACACATCAGCCATCGCTAAAGTGTGCTGGGATGATGAGCAACAAGCGTGGCTGTTATTTATGATTGATGAACAGTACGATGATGATTGGCAACCCTATCCTTACCTATCACAAAGCCAAGATCTCACTGCGATTATGCGTGAGATCGATAAAGATCCTAAAAATCTATTCTGGTGATCTCTAACTCATAGATAGAATTAAAGCGCAGTCTCCTGCGCTTTTTGTTTGTTCACGATTGGCCACATTAAGCGCCTAAGTATTAAACTTAGCTGTCGTGCATAAAGACATTTTCGTTAATCAATGTGGTTAATATCTGTCCTTGGTCTAAACCATCCAATGTGAGATTTTGTGCTAAATTTTCAACCAAGATGGTTTGCTGGTCACCCATACCGGCTCCATCTGGGTGAATATTCAGCGCCAAATCATCGTTTTGTACCGTCACTCCGATATGGTCCAGCAAGTCATTAATATCAACAGAAGCCGATTTCAACTCTGGTAAAATATCACGTAGATCGATCTTATCTTCTGAAACAGTAAAGTCGGTAATGGTGTCTGTCGCGCCATCTGAGATGGCATGCCAAACAAACACATCATCCCCACTTCCCCCCGTCAGAATGTCTGATCCCAATCCACCGTCAATTGAATCATTGCCGCCGCCCCCATCGATCTCATCGTCACCCGCGCCGCCGATAAGAACATCATTACCATCGCCCCCCACAATGCGGTCATTGCCTGAGCCAGAGGTTAATTCAACGCCAGTATCATCGCCCAGCAGCGAAACATCGGCAGTTTGCAGAGATTCATCAATGTCGGTCCCGTCAGGAGAAATCTCTAATACGATATCAATTGGCGCGGATTCCGCGGTCTCTGCGCCATCGGTTGAAACGGCGTTCATCTGTAGTGTATGAGAGCCGACGCCTGCACCAACAATTTCAATGCTATCAATCTCATCCGCAGGAATGATATAAACACCATTGCTGTCTGAAATCGTGCCGGAACTGGTGGTGACACTCGCGCCCGCAGGCACACCCGTCAGTTCAAGTGACAACACTTCATTAATATCGGTGAGCGCTGCAATGATGCCAACAATCGCAATGCCATTATTACTAGCAGCAAGGTTTGCGGAGACATTACGTATATAATCAAATCCTGGTTGAATGGATAACGTCGGCGCATCAGCCACCGGATTCACCGTAATATCATGCGTTTTACTGGTTGTCAGATTCATTCCTGATGGATTATCTGAATCGGTTGCGGCAACGGTTAATACGATTTCTGAGGCCGTCGCAAAGCGGGCATCGAGCATCACCCCTTCCCCATTTGCAGGCGTATCCAGCAACGCATTCAACTCAGTCAGTGTGCCTTCTAACGTAATTGAACTGCCAGACGCTGGATTAACGCTCACACTTGAACCCGTTGGTAGAATAACGCTCAACGATCCATAGCTGACGCTCAATTGAACGCTCATGATGTCGTCGGCGTTGGCACCGACATAGTCAACATCGGTTATGGTGATGCCGCTGATCGGTTGTCCTGCATTTTCATCAATGGTTGCGGTCGCTGAGACCACATCGACCTCAGGAGCATCGTTGACGGGAAGCACCGTAACCGTGATGATCCCTTGGTCAGTCAACTTATTTGATAAACCATTCGTGGTGCCGTCATCTTCGATTTCATAACTTATCGTGACATCGCCAGAAAAATCCAGTTTGGGTTGGAATGTCCATGACACACCATCAGGATTGCCCATAATAGTCCCTTGTTCGGGCGGTACAGTAATCGACTTAACGATTAAGTTGTGCCCTTCTGGATCAGTGCTGGCTGTTGGGCCAATCAACTCTGAAAGCGTGATGACTAGTGGCGTATCTTCGTTTATAGGGGCTAAAGCAATATCAACAGCATTTGGCTTATCATTCACCTCCGAAACGTTAATGATAAATTCCGCGGTGTTTTGGTTCAACGTGTCGTCGTTGCCCGCCTCAACCAAGCCGATATTACCGTTATCATTCACTGTGGCCGTCACTTTTACACCATCAGGATCCAATAGGTCGTTACTATCAGCATCTGGGGTGAAGGTGACTAAGTTGCCCGCTAGCGCATCATTAATATTCTGAACGGTACCAGAAATGGTGATTGTCGTAACGCCGGTGGCATCCGCCGGTGTCATCACTAAGCCATAACTTGATGCGACTGAGGTATCTTGACTTAATAAACCGCTATCGACATTCAGTGTTAACGTGTAAATAGCATCAGGATCATCCAAGGTGGCATCAATATCATTAATGGTGAATCCTTTAACAAAAACAGGCGTATCTTCTGCGGTTTGCAAATCCGCAATCAGGTCAAAATAAGGGCGGTCATTCACCGCATCCACGGCAACATCAACGATTAACGTTGTGATTGGACCAAGATGTTTAACGCCATCATAACCGGTATCCACTGATTGCACTTTGATGACCAGTTGATCAGGATCCCATGTTCCCTGGTTCTGCTCGCCCGAATTAAAGACGATCTTATCCAACGACTGAGCGTTCACCTCGAGTTGCCAAACTCCCCCACCCAAATCCGTCGCCTTTTGGATCCCATCAGGGAAGTAGATCGTGCCACCATCAGGGACATTTTCTACCGTAATCAGTAAGGTTTCAGGTTGGTCTTGGGCGCTGTCTGAAGGCAATAAATCCACCGTATCAATCACACTCGCATTGATGGCAATATCAATATTCACGCCTTCTAGGCCCGTAACAGAATCAACCGCGTCGGTATCCACCACATCGCCCACTGGCGTGACCTCAATGGTGAATTTGCCAGTATGTGGCTCTGGTACACCCAATTTTTTTTCTTGGGTATACACCACAATGTTAATGTCAGCCTTGCCGCTAAAGTTGGCCGCCGGAGTGATCGTAACTGTCGACAGGTCAATAGACACCATGTTTGGATTGGTGATTTGAATCGTCCATTCCCCGCCACCATTATTTTTTACGACGAAATCAGACGAGGTACTCTCAACGATAAAGTCGGTAGGCACGCCCGTCAATTTGGCCGATAAAAATTGCTCTGAGCCATCGGTATCGATAAGGGCTATTTGTAAGCCACTCCCACTACTTGATAAGCTAATATCGGAATCTTCGTTACCAACCACCACAATATTGTCGGATGCCTCTGGCATGATAATCGGGTCAAGTACGGGGGTTATCTCAAACAACATGTCTGTGCTGAAGGTTTTATCCGCTTGTGTATCTGGTGTTTGCGTTGTCCCCGTATCATCAAAGGTCGTTGTATCAGTAACCGTGCCTGTGACACGAATTTTAACCGTATCGTTATCGGTATTCTTGTCGTCGAAGTTATTATCCGTCGAGTAATGGAGTTTCGGCACAAAATAGATCGCTTGCAATGCCGCTTCAATATCCGCAGGGTTGTTTGATTCAATCACCAGCACACCTGGTGTCGTGGTCGAAATCGGATCACCATTGATATCAGCGAAAAATCCTAAATCACTGTCGACCAGCGCTATTTCAACTTTCGTTAACGTTTCTTCACCTTGCGTTGAGGTATTACGGTCATCCGCAAGCGCGATATCTAGGTCAAGTTTGATCAAGTTATCTTCTAACGCATCTGGAGATAACTCGATACCTGAACCGACTTCGACAGAGGTCGCATCAATGGTAAAGCTAGGGGTAACATCGTCATCTTCAGGTTGATCGCTTCCCCCTGATGATTCCGGTACATCCACCAATGGAGAAACCGCAAATTTCACGTCGACAGTCAATACCTTTTCATCCCCTGAAATGGTATCTGTTGTCACAACCGAGATAGGAATGCTGAAATCACCCGCGTAATCTTCTGGGGTAATGAAATCCCAACCATCTGGGATGATTAAGTCGCCATCAGCCGTTACTTGGGCTTCAAAAAGATACATTTCATTGGCAAAATCATAGGTACCGCCTTCGATGCGCAGTCCTTCTACTTCGTCAGGAATATCCGCTTTTGCAATGACCAGTGTCACTTGGTCTTTAATACCATCCGCGGTGTCTGCTTTTAGCTGAATCACATTAGAAAGTTGGCTACTGACATCAAAGCTGTTGTCTTCTTTACCAATGATGATTGCCGTGTCAGCAACGATTTCTTCTATTTCCGCGGCGACCGTCGTTAAGGTCGAAATATCGCTCGGGAAAACGAGATCCACCGTCGTTTTCACTTCTTCCACCGCGCTGCCTTCGCCTTCATCACCGGCATCTTTCACTTCGGCGACAAATTCCACTTTGATTGTATTCTCAACATTCCCAGCATCTGGATAAGTGAGTCCGTTAGGCGCCGAAATAGTGAATTTTTCTTCATCGATCACCGTCCATGAACCATCCCCGTTATTCACGGCACCAAACACAATCAATTGATCCATCACATCTTCAAGGTCGGCATCAGGAATACCGCCACTAAACCCAGAAAAACGCACCACAACTTGCGCGACACTTTCTACTGAACTTGGGTCAAGATCCTCCCATTTGATGATGTTGGCGTCACCATTTTGATCATTAATGGTAAAATCAATACGGCCATCTCTCGCACCATCATCGGTATCACTAATCGTTGTTACTGGATTGCCATCACTGTCTTCAATACTGAGTGTTCCATCAGATTCAACTGTGGGGAGGACAGTAATAGTGAGGGTGCCGGTAACATCACCTTTTACGACGATCGAAGGATCATCTTCATCTATTTCCCTCATTTTTAATAGGCTGGTGAGTAGCATATTCTTGCTTGAGTCCTCTCCAGGGCGAACAGAGATTTTCGGTGGCGTCGAGCTTTGGTCTAAGCCCGTAATGGTCAAAACACCATTGGTATAAGTGATATTACTAATGCCCGCTTGTAAAACGCCATCCACTACAACATCTTGACCATCAACCTGAATATCGACCTCTTCACCTACGGTCAAGGGGAAACCAGAAATTTTAATTTCTGTGACGAATTCATAATCACGGCCATTAGTTGTCGCAGTGCTATCTGGTGTATCTTCATCTTTGGTTAAATTCCAAGGTATCTCGATGAAGGTGTCTTCATTCCCGGAGACACTGGCTTTATAAGCAAGGTCTTCGCCTCCGGTTTCGATCACAGGCACTATCTTCACTTTCAAGAGACCGTTCACCTCTCTGACATGACCATCGTCTTCGGTAACAACCACTTTCGCACTGATCATAAAGTCGTCAGTTGAGTATTTCGGTGGCTCAATGGTAATACCTGATTGATAGTTTTCTTCGGTAATATTGGCTTGATAAACGGGCTTACCACCAGATTCACCTACGTACACTAAGTCAATCGTACCCCCGTCCGAGTCGATCAAAACGACCCCATCCGGAATGTTAGAAAGCAAAACGGACAGACTCTCGGAGTCATCAAACACGCCATTGGATTCTTCCCCTGATAACACCGAGAAATTGATGACAGCCTCAGAGCTTTCATCGATGGTCACTTGCGCACCAACCAATCCCGACGGATCGTCGTATTGATACCACTCACCAATAACAAGGTCATCTGGGTTAACCGGTTCTTCTGGTACATCAGGCAAGTAAGGAGTATCAGCGACGCCTTTCACCGTAACATTAACGGTTTTCGCGTCGCCCATTGGCTTGGTGTCGGTCACTTGCGTGCCATCCGCTAAGGTTGCCGTGTCTTTAACAATACCCACTACATCAAAGCTAAAATTTTTATTGCTGTGTAACGGCGGTTGCACTTCAACAAACGGTAGCGCCGATTCTGGAATTTCAACGACTCCCGGTGAAAGCTCAACAATCGGGCTATCTTCTTCCGTGCCAATCCAACGCACTTCATAACCCACTAATACTGAGCCATCTTCCGCTGTAAAGTTCTCGATACGAACAAACTGCGATTCTGAGTCATCATCAGGGGCTTGGATATCATCCGTTGTCCCCAGTGAAATCACTTTATCTAAAGTGAATGCTTCATGGTCGTCCACAGGATCAGTGGTATCTTGTGTTGCCGCATTGTCTTCAAAAATGGATATGCGATTCACACTGAAAGAGCCTTGATCAGCAGTAGGTTGAACGTTAATCACCAATTCTTGAACAACTGATTCAGCCTTATCTTTTCCAGCAAGCGCATTGTCGGTTTCTTCTGTCAGTGCGGTCGCATCAAATTTAATAAAGCCAGAGAAGTGAGCTATGGGATTCACCTGCACTGAATTAATATCCGCCGCGGCAATTTCGTACACTCCAGGTTCGATTTCATTAATCACTTGACCCGTTCCATCAAGTAACTCGAACTTGCCTGCACCTTCGGTGACTTCTAAGCGATACGTAATGGTTTCAGGGTTACTGCTATCTTGAGTCACTGCATCCAATACAAGCGTGGCATTGTCGTCATCTTCAACCAATGAATAAGTGTAGAGGCTGGCTGCATCATTCCATTCTGCCTTATCGGCAACGGCTTCAACCTCAATATCCAAAGTACCGTCAATGGAGTGGTCTGCCGTCGCACCGTTCAGTATTTCGATGCTCACCGGAACAGAGAAACCGGCATTCGTTGATGAATAATGACGATCCGGTACAAAATAAAGATTATCGATGGTCGCAATGGTTGTCATGGTATTGATGGTTTGTTGTAGATCGGCTGCATTTAAGACTGCATTACCATTAACTACGGTTAACTCGGTATAAGTGGTGCCATCAAAGAAGTAAAACTTACCATTTTGCGCATTAACATCTTCAATCGTAATCGCACCGACTTTTTCACCATTATCTAAATCGTACAGCTTAACGGTTAGCTCTACTTTACTTGGCGTAATGGTCAATGAACCTTGGTTATCTTCATCATTACTGTTGGTAATGGGTGGATTGAAGCTCAATGAACTGTCGCGACCTGAATCCTCAAAACTCACGACACTCGAAGATTCTATCGTCGCGTCTCTATCTAGAATATTCACCGTATAAGTTTTTACGGAGAGATCTTGATCACCGTCTGTCGCCGTCACCGTCATGCTAAAGGTGAATTGGCCGCTGTCATGTTCTAGATTCTCGACCGGAATAAAGCGGAATTGACCTTTATCTCCCGATGTAGGACGAACTTGCAGTGTCCCTTGTACGATGTTATCGGTGATATTTCCGTTAGAATCGCGGATAGTTTCGACGACGGTAACTGTCGTTCTAGCGCCGGCAGGATCCAATGCATCAACATAAGTTCCATCAGCGAGTAGGAATCGAATCTCACCGTTTGGTGTGTCATTACCTTCCACCAACGTGATTTCAGCGCCATCAGCACCCGGCTTGCCGAAAAAATTAGCATTCTTACTGCCAGCCTGACCTTCAACAACCGTAATCGTTCGGTCTCTGATCGTCGGTACGTCATCTGTCACGACGATATCAAGCGGCAACGTCGCGGTTGGATCGTTATCAAAATCTAAACCACGAATATCGAAACCAATCGTCAGATCGTTCTGACCTTCACCTTGCGCGTGATCAAAGGGCTGCTCAATGGTAAACGCATAGCTGTTGTCAGCGGTATCAAACACCAGTGTAAAGACAGTGTCACCATCGGTGGCGGTTTGCGCCGTATGGATCACTTGCGTACCATTGGTTTGAACCGTTGCCCAGACTAAGCTTTGACCATCAGATTGAAGCGTATCTAATACCGTATCAAGGTTGACGATTTGGTATTCAACGATGCCATCAGCGCCTTCCTCACCCACAAAATTGCCTTCTGCCGTGGTACTTTCTTTTCTGTTATTGTTGGTGGAACCAATACCCGCTAAATCATCTTCATCAACCAATTTATCGCCGCTGATTGCGGTCATCGTTGGTAAGTCATCGTTGATATCAACCAAGAGACTTTTCGTGCTCGTGTCACCATCAAAATCGTGCCCAATCACCGGGAAGGTCAATGTGGTCAAATCTGAACCAGGCGCATGGTCAATCGGCGCTTTTAGCTCAAAGCTGTATTCACCGTTCGCTTTGAGAATCAAAACAAAGACGTCAACGCCACCGGCACGACCGGTGTACGTGTGTTGATTCGTCACCGTATCGATCACCGCAGCAGAAATAGTGACATCGACACCGCCAGATTGTAGCCCCGTTACTGGTGAAGTCGTCGATTCTAAGGTGTATTTGACCACCGAATCAGCACCTTGCACGGTAGTGAATGAGCCGTCATCAGTGAGAGCTGTCACGCTTGGGCTTGAACCATCACTAAGATCATCTTCGTTTACCGCTAAACGCTCAACCGCATCAACGCTTGGCACATCATCAATCACGGTAATAGGCAGCGCAATTGCCGCACTTTCGTCATTGTCAAAATCAATCACGCTGATTTGGAAGTTGATATTGAGCGTGTTTTCACCTTGACCGATTGGATGGTCGAGCGATTTCAATAGGGTAAAATCATAGCGCTGTGTTTCGGTGTTAAACACCATTGTAAATACAGGCTCTTTACCCGTTTCGGTTTGCGCAGTATAGGTAATGACATCGCCAACGGTTGTCGTTGTCGCCCATTCAAGGTTTTCACCACCCGACTTTAGTCCATTAAGAACCGTCGCGTCATTGGCAATTGAAATTGCTTTTAGTGAATCCGCCCCTTCCGTAATGTCAAACGTACCACCGATGGTTACGGGCTCTTTGCTTGGATCCGAACCCACCGTGGCGAGGTCGTCTTCATCTACAATTTGGTTACCTGTAACACTATTTAAGGTCGGCGAATCATCGACCAAATTAACGATTAATGGCTTGGTGCTGGTGTCACCATCTTGGTCTGTGGCGACAATCGAAAAGGTCAGATCTTTATCGTCTTCGCTATCGGCGTGATCTATCGGTGCTTTAAGTTCAAACTCATAGCTTCCGGCATTGCCATTCAAGGTTAAAACGAACACCTCGCCATCGTCGGTAGAGCCCGTGTAAGTGTAGGTTTGAGTTGCTTGTTCAAACAATTCGGTAATCATGATCGCTTTGCCTTGGGATTCAAGGCCTGCAACCGGATCGGTCAATGAGGCAAGGTGATAAGTAATCACTTGATCCGCCCCTTGTGTCACATCAAAGACTCCAGAATCTTTAAGTGAATCGTTACCCTGATCCGAGCCGCCCGTTAAGTCATCTTCATCGATGCTTAATGGCAGAATCGTATTGATCAGCGGAATGTCATCCACAACGGTGATCACCAATGGCTGCGCGGTCGTGGTATCGTTATCAAAATCCGTCGCGGTCACTTGGAACGTCAAATTCAGCGTGTTTTCACCTTGTACCAACGCGTGATCGAGTGGTTTGTCTAAGGTGAAACTGTAAGTGCTACTATTGGTATCAAACACCAAGGTGAAGACGGTGTCGCCCGATGTGGTTTGAGCGGTGTAGGTAAACTGAGTACCTGATTGTTCCGGACTGCCCGCTTTCCATTCGAGGCTTTCCTTACCCGACGTTAATCCATCTAGCAATGTCGCTATATTGGTCACTTGATAGCTTTTTACGCCATCAGAACCTTCATTGATGTCAATTGTGCCACCAATGGTATTACTGTCATCGAGTGCTGAACCTACAACAGGAATATCATCCTCATCCACTCGAGTATCACCAAGGAAGCCATTTAATGTTGGCGCATCGTCAACCAGTTTCACCACTAATGGTTTGGTGCTCGTATCGCCATCTTGGTCAGTGGCAATAATAGAGAAGGTTAAATCTTTATCGTCTTCGTTCAGTGCATGATCAATCGGCGCTTTCAGCTCAAACTGGTAGTTACCATTGCCACTTAATGTCAGCACAAACACTTCACCATCGTCACTCGACCCGGTGTAAGTGTAAGTTTGGGTATTCGAGTCAAACGACTCGCTGATAGAAACCGGCTTGCCTTGCGATTCAAGGCCCGCGACCGGTATGGTGCTCGATTCGAGTTGATACGTCACCACTTGATCGGCACCTTGCGTGGTATCGAAAGTGCCAGTATCAATCAGCGGATCCGTGCCTGCATCGGTGCCGCCGACGAGATCATCTTCGTCAATCGTAAGCGGCGCAATGGCATTGATCAGGGGAATATCATCCACGACGGTGATCACCAATGGCTGCGCGGTCGTGGTATCGTTATCAAAATCCGTCGCGGTCACTTGGAAAGTCAGTTCAAGGGTGTTTTCCCCTTGCACAATGGCATGATCAAGCGGCTTGTTCAGTGTGAATTGGTAGCTGTTGTTGCTGGTATCAAACACAAGCGTAAAGACGGTGTCACCGGCGGAGGTTTGTGCGGTGTAGGTGAACTGCGTGCCGGATTGCGCAGGGCTGTCCGCTTGCCACTCAAGGCTTTCTCCACCGGAGCTTAATCCATTCAGTAATGTGCCAACATTGGTGACTTGATAGCTTTTCACGCCATCTGAGCCTTCATCGATGTCCATCGTCCCGCCAATGACATTGCTGCCGACTTGACCGGCACCAGTATCTGAGCCGATCATCGGAATATCATCTTCATCGACTCGCGTTTGGCCGAGGAACCCATTTAAGGTTGGCGCATCGTCTTCTAGCGTCACCACGAGAGGCTGAATGCTGGTGTCACCATCTTGATCCGTGGCGACAATCGAGAACGTAAGATCCTTATTGGTTTCGCTATCAGCATGGTCAATAGGCGCTTTCAATTCAAATTGATAGCTACCGCTGCCGCTTAAGGTTAAAACAAAAACAGGGCCATCCGTTGTTGCACCAGTATAAGTATACGTTTGTGTCGCCGCATCAAACAACGCAGTGATAGCGACCGGATTGCCTTGCGATTGCAGTCCGGAAATCGGAGTGGTTAACGATTCCAGTTGATAAGTGACGACGCCATCAGCGCCTTGAGTGGTGACAAATACACCCGAATCCGTCAGTGCGTCGTTGCCTTGATCGGTGCCGCCCATCAGATCATCTTCATCGACACTCAATGGTGCGATGGTGTTAATCACCGGAATATCGTCCACGACAGTGATCGTGAGAGGCTGCTCGCCCGTGGTGTCATTGTCAAAATCGGTCGCGGTGACTTGGAAAGTCAAATCCAGAGTATTTTCACCCTGAACGATGTCATGATCGAGAGGCTTAACCAAGGTGAACTGGTAGCTTTTATTGCTGGTATCGAACAGCAAGGTAAAGACATCATCACCCGATGCAGTTTGCGCAGTATAGAGGAATGTCGTCCCGTCTTGTTCCGGGCTTCCCGCCTTCCACTCTAATGCTTCATCGCCGGACGTTAAGCCACTAAGTAAGGTTGCGGTGTTGGTCACCTGATAGCTTTTAACCCCATCAGCGCCCTCTTCAACATCGATCGTGCCGCCAATTACGTTGCTGCCATCCAGTGCAGAGCCGACGACCGGAATGTCATCTTCATCCACGCTCATTTGGCCCATAAAGCCGTTTAAGATCGGGGCATCATCAACGAGCGTGACCACGAGAGGTTTAGTGCTGGTGTCACCATCTTGGTCTGTGGCGACAATCGAAAAGGTCAGATCTTTATCGTCTTCGCTATCGGCGTGATCAATCGGTGCTTTAAGTTCAAACTCATAGCTTCCGGCATTGCCATTCAAGGTTAAAACGAACACCTCGCCATCGTCGGTAGAGCCCGTGTAAGTGTAGGTTTGAGTTGCTTGTTCAAACAATTCGGTAATCATGATCGCTTTGCCTTGGGATTCAAGGCCAGCAACCGGATCGGTAAGCGATTCAAGGCTATAGGTAACGACACGATCAGCGCCTTGCGTGGTATCAAACACACCCGAATCTGTTAATGCGTCATTTCCAGCATCCCGACCGCCAGGCAGATCATCTTCATCAATAGACAGTGGTTCAATCGTATTGATCAGCGGAATGTCATCCACAACGGTGATCACCAATGATTGCGCCGCGCTGGTATCGTTATCAAAATCGCTGGCGCTGATCATGATATCCAGAGCTAACGGATTTTCACCCTGCACATTGTCATGATCTAATGGCTTATCTAATGTAAAACGGTAACTCTTATCGCTGGTATCAAACACAAGCGTAAAGACGGTGGCACCCGAAGCGGTTTGCGCAGTATAGGTAAATTGCGTACCGCTCTGCTCAGGGCTGCCCGCTTTCCATTCCAACGCTTCTTCACCGGAGCTTAACCCCGTAAGTAACGTGGCAGTATTGGTGATCTGGTAGCTTTTTACGCCATCAGCCCCTTCGGCAATATCAAAATTGCCGCTAATTTCATTGCTGCCATCCAGCGCAGAGCCAATCGTCGGAATGTCATCTTCATCAACAATGGTGTCGCCGGTGAAGCCGTTAAGTACAGGAACATCATCAATGACAGAAATCACTAAAGGCTTATCGGTCGTGGTATCGTTATCGAAATCAGTCGCCGTCACTTGGAACGTTAAATCTAGCGTATTTTCACCTTGCGCAGACGCGTGATTGAGCTGTTTATCTAAAGTAAAGTTGTAACTATTGTCGCTGGTGTCAAACACCAAGGTAAACACCGTCTCACCTGATGTCGTTTGTGCCGTGTACGTAAACTGGGTGCCTGATTGTTCTGGGCTGCCCGCTTTCCATTCGAGGCTTTCCTCACCGGACGTTAACCCATCAAGCAGTGTTCCAATATTGGTGACCTGATAGCTTTTAACGCCATCGGCCCCCTCAGCAATGTCAACAGTACCGCGAATTTCGTTACTATCATCGAGTGCTGTACCGATAACCGGAATGTCATCTTCATCAACCGATGATTGCCCATCAAAACCATTGAGTTCCGGCAAATCATCAACAATAGTGACCGTTGCACTAATTGGCGCTTGAATGGTATTTCCGCCGATGTCCGCACCCGTAATCTCAATGCTAACCACAATTTGATCGTTCACGAGAGCAACATTGCCCCCACCAACAGAGGGAAAATGATCAATGGGTTCGGATAGTGTCGTGGTAATCGTTAGATTAAGGTCTTTGCCGACATTGACTGCATCGATGTCGATACGCAGCACTTCGTCGCTTCCCGAGAGACCAATAATGGCATTTTCGGTCACGTCATAAGTAAATAGCACATCCTGACCTGAGGATTGGATATCACTATTTAACTCGGCTAATAACGCAGTAAGAAAGATAGGGTCTGGAACAAAACTGATAGGGTCAAGCGGCAAATCGCCAGCGTCAATCAAGACTGAGGCGGTCGTAATGACGGGACCCGCTCCCGATTCGAGATCGCCTTCTATAACAAGTTCGGTGATGCTTTCACCACCCGCTGCAAAGGTCGTCGATTGACCGTCTTCTTCTCTCTCAACAAAAACATCACGGCGAGTCGCACTGGTTTCGAAGAAAGTTTGAGCGAGTGTCTGTGCATAATTGTAATCCACGGTGACAAAGCCCGCATTGGCGGAACCTAAAGTACCACCAGCTGCGGTCGCTTCCAAAATCGCGGTAGGGTCGTCTCCGGCCAAAATGGCATCTTGAATCGCGGCAATATCATCTTCATCAAAAGCGGCATTGTTGAGGTTAGAGAGGTCTGCGTTCACCTCCCCGCCCAGTGGTTTCACCACTATGTCGCTGCTTTTCGAATCCGTATCAAAGCAGGCAATGCAGTCTTGAGTTATGACCGTTCGCTTACCATCAGCATTCACCTCAACTTTTGAGCCATGGAGTACAAGAATCGTATCGTTAGCCGTTAACGTCTCACCCACCTTCAAAGCAGATGCATTGCCTTTATTATCGATAACAATCGCACTACCCGTGATTTCAGCAACTTGAATGTCGTTAGCAGCCACTTTAGTGTCCATGGTCTTCCCCCGAAGCTTATCTTATATCAGCAGTCAATAAATGATTTTTATTTTATATTTAAACTTTAACCATCAATAACATACCAAACATGCAACAAATATTCATTATTTATCACTAATTTAGCCCGATAAATGAGTATCTCTAAGTATAGACATTGTGGTTAAAAATTGGGCAGCAAAATAAACTTGTAGAGAAGGGGGGAAGAGGCGGGAAACGTGACATCTTGCATCGAGATAATAAATCTCATATCTCGAACAATCACCAATTATCGGTATCACAATTGAGACGCAACTTAAATAACTGAACTAATTGATAAACTTTTATCGTTTTGACCTTATAGTTACACAAAAGCACAGCACCCAGGTTCCAATGTATCCTGTAAAATTTAACTTCAAAAAAATCTATACGTTAAGCAAAGAAATGGTGAGCCATTTTCCTAACTTGATGCCTGTAGTTGTCATTTTTGCCTTCACTTTTGCCGTATCGATTTTAAGCAACTATTACCATACACAGAAAGCCGCCCGCGAAGACGGCCTGAAATTAATTCATTCCATCGAACGTCATATAGGAAAAACGGCAAGTGAATTATACATTTTAAATGACACTGTTGACCCGGCTTGCAGCCAGCAAGATAAACTCACTCTACGTGGCCATGTTTTCCATTCCACTTTCATTAAAGAGGTGGGGATATACCAAGATGGTTATGTCGTTTGTACCAGCAATGAAGGCAACGTTCATATCCCCTTGCCGAGTAGTATTACGCAACGAATTCAACATTCTCAGAACCACATAACCATTGAACTTGATCGTTCAAACAGCGAACAAACGACATTTTTTATCTATGCTTCGATTAAGAATAACTACGGACTAAACGCGCTCTTCCCTCCACAAAGATTACTGAATCTAATGGAGCGCTCGCTGAAACCGAAGCAATACCAATATCACCTCAGTATATTGGGAAGAGATCTCAATGGAGAGCCACTCGCTGGCAAGCCGGTAAAAGAACAATTTGTTTTTGATTCGACCATTTATCCTTTGCAACTCACATTGAGCCCAACGGTAGGTACCTATCAGTTCCATTACTTTAGTCATATATGGCAAACGATATTGGTCGCGTCTCTGTTTTCCATCGTGTATTTGATCGCTGGCTATCAACTCTTGGCCAAACGCTCAATTGAGTTCAATTTATTAAATGCCATTGAAGATGATCACATTGAGTTGTATCTACAGCCCATCGTCGATATCAACACCAATAGCATGGTTGGAAGTGAAGCATTAGTGCGCTGGAATCATCCTAAACAAGGGCAAATCTCACCGGAGATCTTCATTCCTTTGGCAGAAAAGCTTCTTGTCATTGATCTGCTGACCAAGAAAATACTCGACTCAGTGGCTAAATTTCTTAATGAGAATCCACACTATCAAACAGATAAATATATTAGCGTTAATCTCAGCCGTGTCTGTTTAATCGATGACAAATTCGTTGATTACTTACAAATATTTGCCAATCGTCAACCACATTTAGTGAATCGAATATTGCTCGAAGTCACCGAAAACTTGGATTTTGATCAATCGCAATTACAAAGGGCGTTACGTCATCTTGATAGTATTCAAAGGATGGGATTCGAATTAGCGGTTGATGATTTTGGGACGGGTTATTCTGGACTTAATTTTATCCGTCAGCATCGTTTCCATGTGATGAAAATTGATCAGGTCTTTATTAAGAGCCTGCATAGTGATTCAAGCATTATGCCGGTACTGGTTTCCATGCTGCAATTGGCTCGAGAGCTCAATATGAAGGTGATTGCCGAGGGCGTAGAAAACGAACAGCAAATGACCATACTCAAAGAGCTGGGCGTCAGCTATATTCAAGGGTTTTATTACTCTCCCCCCATTAAGCCTGAAGAGCTCCTTGCACTCGGCAATGATCGATACTTTGAACAATTAAATAAACAACCCACATAACAAAAAAAACCAACCGAAATCGGTTGGTTTTTTGCTATAACCTTGGCGTCAATTAAGCTACACCATGCCCTTTAGAAGCTACCCAAACACGGTACCACTGCTCGCGCGTTAACTCGAATGCTAGAGAAGCCACCGCACTTTCAACGCGCTCAATTTTACCTGAACCGATAATAGCTAATGGATTTGACGGTAATCGACGAACCCAAGCGTAAATCACCTGATCGATCGTTGCTGCACCAATTTCATCACGAATCGCTTCTAATTCAGCACGAACGCGTTTGGCTTGATCGGTTTGCCCTGCAAATATTTCACCACCAGCCAGACATGACCATGCCATTGGGCGAATACGCTTCATTTGCAAATGATCCAGTGTTCCATCATGCGCCACCTCAAAGTTAAGTGGGTTAATCTCAACTTGGTTCGTCACCAACGGTTTATGTACCCGTGATTGCAGTAACTCAAACTGACTCGGCGTAAAATTCGACACGCCAAAATGCTTCACCTTGCCAACCTTATGCAGATCGGCAAACACTTCTGCCACTTCATCAGCATCCATCAACAAATCAGGGCGATGAATCAACAACAGATCAATTTGATCAACACCAAGACGTGACAATGAATTATTCACTGATTCGATAATATGAGCAGAACTGGTGTCATAGTGGTTCACTTTGCGCTGTGGATTTTTTTCACCACACAAGTTGATGTCGCACTTGGTCACAATTTCAATCTGTTCACGCACTGAAGGATCAAGCTTTAGCGCTTCACCAAACAATTGCTCACATTCATACTGACCGTAGATATCAGCGTGGTCTACCGTTGTGATCCCTAAATCAATATGTTGCTTCAAAAACGAAAGGCGCTGCTGAGGCGTCATGCCCCATTCGGCTAATCGCCAATATCCCTGAACAAGCTCTGACAGCTCTGGACCTTGCGGACCAATTGCTACTTTAGACACCATGTGTAATCTCCTACTAAATTTGTTCTTAGGCTAAGCTGCTTTACTCAATTGCTCAATGTGAACTCACGCGCTCCACCCGCTATTTGCTATTTTTGGGCCAACCACCACATTTCTTTACTCAGTATTTCGTACCAAACCACTGAACATGATAAGCACACAAAAGTGGCTACGTAATAAGAGTCGAAGACTCATACGAACGCGCATAAAAAAAGCTCCTATTAAATAGAAGCTTTTAGCTCAGAGTAAATGATTACACGCTACGGCGTTGCTGTACCGCTTGCGCTAACTGGCGCAGTGTTGTTTCGGTATCGGCCCAATTGATGCAACCATCGGTAATAGATTGACCGTAAGTCGGTGCTTTACCATCCACCAAATCTTGGCGTCCTTCGACGAGGTGAGATTCGATCATCACACCAAAAATAGCGTCTTCGCCTGCCGCCAGTTGAGCGGCAACATCTTCTGCCACCACCATTTGGCGCTTATACTCTTTAGAGCTATTCGCGTGACTAAAATCAATCATCACTTTCTGTGGAAGACCCGATGCTTCGAGTTCTTGTTTAATCGCACCAACATGTTCGGCGCTGTAGTTTGGCTCTTTGCCGCCACGTAGAATGATATGGCAATCAGGATTACCCGCCGTCTCAATGATGGCAGAATGGCCGTACTTCGTCACAGACAGAAAATGGTGAGAAGCGCCCGCTGAGCGAATGGCGTCTGATGCGATTTTAATGTTGCCATCAGTACCATTTTTGAAGCCGACAGGGCAAGACAAACCAGAAGACAGTTCACGGTGTACTTGAGATTCTGTCGTACGAGCACCAATGGCGCCCCAGCTGATCAAATCACCGACATACTGAGGCGTGATCATATCAAGAAACTCACTGGCCGTAGGCACGCCCATATCGGTTAAATCAAGCAGGAGTTTGCGACCAATACGCAAACCATCATTGATTCTAAACGTGTCATTGAGGTAAGGGTCATTAATCAGTCCCTTCCAGCCAACCGTAGTACGCGGTTTTTCAAAGTAAACACGCATCACCACTTCGAGATCTTCGCTTAATTCATCACGCAATACTTTCAGTTTTTTGCCGTATTCTAAAGCGGCTTCTGTATCGTGAATCGAACAAGGCCCCACAATCACGAGTAAGCGATCGTCTTTACCGTTTAGAATGTTCGAAATCGACTCTCTCGAGCGAAATGTCGTGGAAGAAGCGGTTTCTGTCGCCGGAAATTTTTCTAACACGGCAACGGGTGGCAACAACTCTTTTACTTTACTAATTCGTACATCATCTGTCTGAAACATTACTACTTCTTCCTATTTATTGGGTTGAGCACTTTAAGCAAACGCTAATGGTTGCGGCTCCCCTTTTTACGTTCCTGTCCTTGTAACTTATCTATCAAAAACCGAGCTTGCAACCATTTTTTTATTTAAAAGGCAATAAAGTGGGGTTTTTATATCTTTACGACAGGTGTAAATAATTATATACACTCATTATCCTTACTCAAAAGAATGGCAAAGAAAACAAGAATAAGAACTAAAAATCAGAAGGTTAAATACGAAATCAAACAGAAAAAATCATGACGTGCCAACATTGAAGTAAACGGCTGAATTCATTTTTAGACAGGATGGTGGCGAAAACAGCGCTCAAATATCCGTATTCTCGCAACAATATTATTCAGCGGATAGCCGGAGTGACCTTAAAGACGTCTAAAGACCAAATACAATCGATAGACCGCACTACCAAATAAGATGCCGCAAATATTGATCAGTAAGTCTTCCCACGAGAATTGACGTAATGGGCTAAAATTCTGCATAACTTCGTCAGCGCTGACTAAAATCAGCATCAAAATCAGAAGAGGCGGTAATCGAAAGAAGGCGTTGCGATAGTAATATTTAGGCGTGGCCCAACTGGCTAGAAAACCAAGCCCGGTAGCAATAATCGCATGCAAGGCCCAATCGCCACCCAGCATATTTTCAATTTGAACGACCCAATGCCCATTCAGGTTAAACGTCTTCGCCATGGAAGCTAAGCCACCGACCAACACAATGCTAATCAGCAGTATCACTCGTGTGTTTAAGTATAAAGAACGTTTATTCATGATGGGATCTAGAGATAAAATCGGATTAAAGAACAACCAGCATACGTTAACCCTCATCCAGAATAAAGTGGTGCTTTTGGGTTTTTCGTCAAATAATCCGTCGTTTACGCGACTTTTCTGCCGTTAAGTAACATGACCAAACGACATCTTCTATACCTGCCCTACTTGACGTTGTTTGGGTATCGTCTTTAAATCCAAAATTGAATTCTTGAATCGAAATCGAAATCTACGTAGCCAACTTATGCAATGTAGTGATCCGCTAAAATGATCAAAAACAGCAGCATCAAGTGATAAATTGAAAACTTAAAAGTCTCCATCGCGGTCTTTTCATTGGCGTTGTACTTTAGTTTCCATGCATAACCGATAAAACCGAGGCTCAGTATGGTTGACCCTACCCAGTACACAACCCCACTCATTCCCACCAATACCGGAAGTAAACACACCAATGCGAGTAAAATGGTATAGAGTAAAATCGATGTTTTTGTATATTCAATGCCATGTGTCACGGGCAACATCGGAATATCTGCCTTGGCGTAGTCGTCACGACGATGGATCGCCAACGCCCAAAAATGAGGCGGTGTCCAAATAAAAATGATCATCACCAGCAGCCAAGCATGGCTATGTAACTCCCCCGTCACCGCAGTCCAACCAAGTAATGGCGGCATCGCGCCAGCAATCCCCGCAATCACAATATTTTGTGGCGTTGCCCGCTTTAAATACAAGGTATACACCACCGCGTAACCCAACAAACTCGCCAGTGTTAACCACGCGGTTAATGCGTTCACGCCAATAAAAAGAAGACTAAAACCGCTCACCCCAAGACAAAATGCAAATACCGCGACACGCCAAGGCACAATATCACCAGAAGGAAGAGGCCTGCGATGCGTCCGAGCCATAATCGCATCAATGCGGCGGTCAATGAGATGATTAAACGCCGCAGCCGATGAAGCCATCAAACCAATGCCAACCATACCCAAGATTGAATGTTGTACGGGAAGCGCCCCCGGAACGGCCAAGCACATGCCGACTAATGCGGTCAGCAACATCAGTGCCACCACTTTCGGTTTTGTTAAAGTCAGATAATGGCGCCATACCGATCTCGTTTGATCGCTTTCATAGCTGATGGATTTACTCATACTTTTACTCCTAACCTCACTCAAGCTACCGTATCAAACGGCGCATGGCATAGTGATTGGGGCTCAATCGCCACACAAGATGATTCACATAGAGAACGTTTAACAGAAGTAACGCCGCCCCTAAGTTGTGTGCGACCGCAATAACAAGCGGCAGGCTAAAAACGACATTGCTGATCCCCAGTAGAACCTGAACCACCAGCAAAAAACCGAGCCGAACGGCTTGTTGTCGATAGCGATATTGATTTTGTTTTAACAGTTGCCAAATCAATGCGAGAACCAGAACACTCACCACCATGGCCCCAAAACGATGCACGATATGGATCGTCATTCTGGCGCCGTAATCTAACGTACCAAACTCGTAGCTTGGTTGCGGAGCTTGCACCCACTGAAAGGCGGTTTGAAAATCCAGATAGTCACGCCACTGCCCTTCACAAATAGGCAATTCGGTACACATCAAAGCGGCATAATTAGACGAGGTCCATCCGCCAAGAGCGATTTGAACAATCACCGCAACGAAGGCAAACACCGCGGTCAATTTAAGCCCAGTAGTCGGCATGTCTGCGGTATGGATAGAGGCGCGTGTCGTTAAACGCCAATACATCAGTGCCAGTAAGCTAAAGAGAGTAAATCCCCCTAATAGATGGCCCATGACAACTAAAGGCATTAACTTCAAGGTCACCGTCCACATCCCCAATAAGGCTTGAAAGACCACTACGATGACAATCAACGAAGAGAGACTCCGTTCGGATTTAGTGATAAAAGCCACCACAGAAATCGCCAACACCAACACCCCTAAACTGCCAGCAAAATAACGGTGGATCATTTCTAACCACGCTTTGCCTTGCTCGATCTCCATGCCCGGAAACAACCTTTGAGCACTGGCCAATTCAGTATGATCACTCGGTACACTCAGTTGCCCATAACACCCCGGCCAGTCCGGACATCCTAATCCGGCGTCCGCCAAACGGGTATAAGCGCCCAACAAGATAACCAAAAAGGTCAAAACCAAACTCAATTTCAGCATTTGTTTTAAGACCATAAAGACTCCTTATCCAACACGCGATAATTTGAGTAACTTTCTAAGGTCTCCCAACACATCTTTGCTCTGAGCAACCAATTTATCTTCCGACTGGACATTGGGGTAACGCATGACCAGCTGACCAAGCGGGTCAACAATCACATATTCAGATCGGTCAACGACTTGTGAAAATGCCTCGTTTACTGAGATAACATCAAAAGAGAGCCCCTCGATGGCCGCCAGATCACTGTCTTCGCGTACAAACACAACAGGAGCGACTCGTTGCTGATATTTGCCTAATGCGATATGGCTTTGTTTGAGTAAGTGTAAGTGCTGCTGACAAATAGCATCACACTTTGCCGGGACGACATAACCTAGTTGCCATTGTTCGCCAAAATAGGGGTTCTTGATGCCAAGCGCTTCAAAATTTGCGCTCGGATCAATCAATTGGCCTTTGTTGGTGACGCCGGAATTATACCAATGCTGGCTTAACACCAATTTGGCGATCAATGCAGGCAAAGCGAACACAAAAATAAGGGCTAATAATGTAACTCGACTGCGCGTTATGGAAGGGGTCATAAGCTCTCCTTAGCTCAAGATCAATGCTTGTTGTATTCGTGTTCTATCCGTCTACTTGTCATCGTTTGACTATCTCGCCGTGATTGACTGAGACGCATCTTATCGGCATTCGTTTAAGGTTTTGGACCGTCTGTTCCCTATGTTTTGTCCTGCTTTTTAAGCGCAAGATAAAACCAAATAAAAGCCAATACCCCAAGAGCAAATGCCATACAAAACCATTGAACGGCGTAACCAATATGCTTGTTCGCCTTCATTGGAATCGGCTGCCAAGGTTGTACGTAGGGCCAAATTTCGCCCACTTTTTGAGGTTGAATAACAAACGCTTCAATGTTGATTTGCCAAAGGTCACTCAACTCATCAATGTTTAAATTTTGCACTCTCATCGGTTGCGTGTTTTCATGCATTAATTGCTGACTTAATGGATTAATTGAACGGAAATACACACGCCCCTCTCCGTTATATGCTTGGTTCAACCAATCGATGCTTGGCAAGATCGCGCGATTTTTGTCGCCTTCCACAAAGCCTCTTTCAAGCAACACAAAATGACCGCTCAACGTTTGCATCAACTGCAAGGCTAAATACCCCACTTTGCCATCCACAATCTGATTATCCAGTAACAAATACCTTCCTTTAACCGGCATTGAATGAAAATAAACGGGCCGTCCAGTCAATCCTTTATCCACCCCATTGGGGCTTTGCCTTACCGACTCAATAACGCTCGACAAAGCTATGGCCGTTTGGGTTTGATTGCGCTGTAAGAGATCCTGAATCGCTTGCTTTTGCTCAGCGCGACTTAACTGCCAAAAACCCAAGTTGACCAATATCGATATCGCAGCCACAGTTATGAAGAATCCCAACCAAAATGATGGTTGTTTAAGTAACCGGTTAAAGGACAACACCATGGTCTTTATCTTCAAATTACTGCTGATCTTGCTACTGCTTTTTATCATTGCCAACCTCGCCAAAGCACTCATCGAAATGGTTAAGTCACCTGATGAAGACGACGAAGAATCCGAACAACCTTCAATGAGCCACTACCTCGGAAAACGCGTTGTTCTTTCTGCGCTTGCCGTCATTTTGCTGATTTTGGCGCTGCTAACTGGGTTTATAGAGCCGAATATACGGCCTTATTAAATTCATCGCTTACAGCACGTAGACGAAAACAAATAGACACAACCAAACCACATCAACAAAGTGCCAGTACCAACTGCCCGCCTGAAAAGCAAAATGATCTTTTGGGGTAAAATGGTCTTTCGCCACCCGGGCTAACAAAATGATAAGAAAAATCGTCCCCATACAGACATGTAAACCATGGAAACCCGTCAATAGGAAGAATGTGTTGCCGTAAATCCCTGCATCTAAAGTCAGTCCCAGCTCTTCATAAGCGTGGATGTATTCCGCGGCCTGAAAATAAAGAAAGAAGAACGCCAGCACGATGGTAATTTCCAACCACACGATCAAAGCCATGCGCTTGTTTTTTTCCAAGCTGACATGCGCCATATGTAACGTGACCGAAGAGAGCAGCAAGATAATGGTATTTTTAAGGGGTATCCCACTCCAAGCCATCGCCATGGTTGAAGTGCCATCAGGGGTGGTTGTTAATGGCCAAATCGCTTCAAATGCCGGCCATAGAACCTCATGCGTCATGGCGTTATTGCTTGCCCCACCCAACCAAGGTACCGAGATCATTCGTGCATAAAATAGCGCGCCAAAAAATGCGCCAAAAAACATGAATTCCGAAAAGATAAACCAGCTCATGCCCTGTCGAAAAGATCGCGATAATTGTGGCGAGTAATAGCCGCTCATCGACTCCGTGATGACATTGCTAAACCAGCCAGACAACACGTAAAGTAAAAATAAGAAACCAAAACCCAGCACGATTTTAGAAAAGACACTCGCACTGCCCCCCTCCGCCATTGTCTGCACTGTTAACCCTGCGCCCACAGCAATTAGAAAGAGCGCGATCGCCGCGACAATCGGCCAACTACTTTGTGCGGGCACATAATAAGATTGAGGTTTGGAACTCATTGTATCGCTCCTTTTTGGCCAACATCTTCCAGCAAGGTCATTGACGGTGAGATCTGGGCGGTATCCTCTGGCCCATGATTACCTTCAGTGCCTTCTGGATCTTTTGGCGTAATGTCGTAAAGTGTGTAAGACAGCGTTAAGGTGTGAATGGAGGAAGGAATGTCTCGCTCGATGTAAAAAATCAGTGGCATGTCCACCGCGCTTTTGGCATCAAGTGGTTGCTTGTTAAAACAAAAACATTCCACTTTATTAAAGTAGCTCGCCCCCATTCCCGGCGACACCGAAGGGACGGCTTGCCCTATAACGGTCTTGTTCGCGCGGTTAAACGCATAGTATGAAGTTTGGATAACTTCCCCGGGATGCACATCCATACTCGTGACCTTGGGCTTAAACTCCCAGGGCATCGCTGGATTTGGATGAGCGATAAACTCCACTCGTACCGTGCGGGACGTGTCAGGACTTAAAGCCAAAGGCTGAGCCACGGCCTCACGATTGGTCTTACCGTTGATCCCTAGCGCATCGCACATAATGTCGTACAGCGGAACAAGAGCAAAACCAAACCCAAACATCGCTAGCGTCGCGATAAGCAATTTCGTCGTTAGAACCTTATTCGCCTTGCGCTGTGTACTCTTATCTCCACGCTTATGATCATCCATTGTTATGGCCTCAATCGATTTTCGGTGGTGTTGAGAAGGTGTGATGTGGTGCAGGGCTTGGCACCGTCCATTCCAATCCTTCCGCTCTTTCCCACGGCTTTGCGGGGGCTTTCTCTCCACCGCGTATGCACTTAATCACGACCCATAAGAACAGCAATTGCGATAAACCAAACGCAAAACCACCTATCGAAACAATCTGGTTCACATCCGCAAACTGAATCGCGTAGTCAGGGATCCGTCTTGGCATACCCGCAAGGCCAAGAAAATGCATTGGGAAAAACAGCACATTGACGGAAATAATGGAGGTCCAGAAATGCCATAAGCTCAGTCTTTGGTCATACATGTGCCCTGTCCACTTCGGCAGCCAGTAGTAAGCGGCCGCCATAATGGAGAATACGGCACCCGAGACCAAGACATAATGGAAATGCGCCACCACAAAATAGGTGTCATGGTATTGGAAATCAGCAGGCACTATCGCCAACATTAAGCCCGATAATCCCCCAATGGTGAATAACACAATGAAGGCGATGGCAAACAACATCGGCGTTTCAAATGTCATGGCTCCACGCCACATCGTCGCCACCCAGTTAAAGACTTTCACCCCTGTCGGCACCGCAATCAACATGGTGCAATACATAAAGAAGAGTTCGGCAAATACGGGCATCCCTGTTGTGAACATGTGATGGGCCCAAACCAAAAACGACAAGAGAGCGATACTGCACGTGGCGTACACCATCGAATGATAACCAAAGAGTTTTTTACCGCTAAATGCAGGGATAATCGCCGAAATGATACCAAATGACGGCAAAATCATAATGTACACTTCTGGGTGTCCGAAGAACCAGAAAATATGCTGGAACATCACGGGATCACCGCCCCCAGCCGCATCAAAAAATGACGTCCCAAAATACTTATCCGTCAACACCATTGTCACGGCACCCGCTAACACTGGCATTACTGCAATCAATAAGAATGCGGTGATAAGCCATGTCCATACAAACAATGGCATTTTGAACCAAGTCATTCCCGGCGCGCGCATGTTAACGATGGTCACAATGACATTGATCGCCCCCATGATGGAGCTGATCCCCATGATATGGACAGAAAAGACGAACAATGCGGTACTATCCGGTCCATAGGTTGTCGAAAGTGGCGCATAGAACGTCCAGCCAAAATCAGGACCACCGCCCGCCGTAAAGAGAGAACCAATCAAGATGGCGAAGGCAAAAGGAAGAATCCAAAAACTGAGGTTATTCATGCGGGGCAGCGCCATATCTGGCGCACCGATCATCAGCGGTATCATCCAGTTAGCTAATCCGGTAAAGGCTGGCATCACGGCCCCAAATACCATGATCAGCCCATGAACGGTCGTCATTTGGTTAAAAAACTGTGGTTCGACAAGCTGCAATCCCGGTTGAAAAAGCTCAGCGCGAATAATCATCGCCATGGCGCCACCGGTGAAGAACATGATCAAACTAAACCACAAATACAGGGTGCCAATATCTTTGTGGTTGGTAGAGTAAACCCAACGAGCGAAACCTTTTGGCGTATGATGATCGTCATGATCCAACGTCGCCGTCGAATTGGCACGACTCAGATCGGCATCGGCGACGGGGGAAGATTTAGTCGGATGAGGAGTCTTGGTTTTCATTCGGCCTCCTTGCCTTCAGCTTGTTTCTTAAAGGCATTGATATCTGCCGCTTGAACGACATCGCCCGTATTATTATCAAATCCATTGCGTTGATAGGTGAGCACGGCAGCAATCTCTTGCTCGGTCAATTGGTTGCTGAATGATTGCATCGCCGAACCGGCAACACCGTTCACAATGGTGCTAATGTGAATATCGAGATCGCCCGTTGCAACCGGGCTGCCTTTAATCGCAGGAAATGCGCCCGGAATACCTTCACCGTTGGCTTGATGGCACACTGCGCAACGTTCTACATAGATTTTTTCACCCATCGGCATCAGTTCTTCCAGTGTTAATGCACTGCCCAATGCCGCTGCGGCTTCTTCTTTGGCTTGCGCGATCTGTATTTTTTGTTCCGCTAACCAATTGTCGTAGTCGTCCTCTTCCATTGCATGTACAACGATGGGCATGAAGCCATGGGCACGACCACACAATTCTGCACATTGGCCACGATACACCCCAGGCTTGTCAATGCGCGTCCACGCCTCATTAATAAAGCCGGGGATGGTGTCTTTCTTAACCGCAAAATCGGGCACCCACCAAGAATGGATGACATCATCAGAAGTCATTAAAAAGCGGATCTTACGGTTGATGGGCAGCACGAGAGGGTTATCGACTTCCAATAGATAATGTGCGCCTTTTGCTTCAAGACCATCAATTTGTTTTTGACTGGTGGCAAGCAAACTAAAGAACTCGACCTCTTCACCAAAGTAGCTGTAATGCCACTTCCATTGGGAACCGGTAATTTTGACGGTCAGATCAGATTGGCTGGTGTCTTCCATTGCCACCAAGGTTTTGGTCGCCGGTATTGCCATGGCGATCAAGATAATGATCGGTATCACAGTCCAAATAATTTCTACTTTGGTACTTTCGTGAAAATGTGCGGCAACGGCACCCTTCGACTTACGATGCCTAAAAATCGAGTAGAACATGGCGCCAAACACCACCAAGGCGATCGCACAACAGATGTAGAAAATCAGCATATGCAGCTCATAAACCTGCCCACTGATTTGTGTCACACCCTGTGTCATATTGAGTGCTTGTTCTTCAGCGACGACTGAAGATGTCCAAACCATCGCACCCATTTTCATAGTCAGCGACAGCCATGCTGGTATTCTCTTCAAAAGAGCTCTCCTCTGCTTCTGCTCAGTTAAGCGCGAAGGCGAAAGGTTCAATCACTTTTACGTAGAACATCAGAAGATCTGCTCAACGTCCATTTGCGCTTTTTCTTGCTTTCCATGCGTGCTACTTAGACTTCCCCTACCAATAAACGAAGAAAATTTATTCGCTGGAATTCACCTAAAACCGACGCAATTTGTTATATTTATGTTAACCAATGCTAGTTATCGATTTATAAATGTGCAAGAAAGTGCAATAACAAAGTGATTTAGCGATTGCGCTCTCGCAAATGATAAGCAATATCACCTAAGATAAATTTAACGTCTCAAATAGGTAATCACGATGACAGAAAAAATGACGCAGTGGCTGGCGCTCGATCCAGACCCAAAAACACGTGAAGAATTGCAACGTTTAATCGCTGAAAATCAGCAAAACGAATTAGAAGATAGGTTTCGCAGCCGATTAGAATTTGGAACCGCGGGGCTGCGTGGAAAAGTCGGATGCGGCCCTAACAGAATGAATCGTCTCGTGATTCAGCAAACCGCTTGTGGACTGGGACACTACTTACAAAGCCAATTTAGCGATGCCAATGAGCGTGGTGTCGTGATTGGCTATGATGGCCGAACGGATTCCAAACAATTTGCTCATGATACGGCGGCAGTGTTAGCGCAATTGGGCATCAAGGTTTATTTAACCTATGATGTCGCCGCGACACCGATCGTCGCGTTTGGGGTGAATTACCTCAATACCGTCGCCGCTGTTGTCGTAACCGCAAGCCATAACCCACCGGAATATAACGGCTTTAAGGTGTACTGGGAAAATGGCGCACAAATTATTCCGCCTCATGATTCAGGTATCGCCGCTTGCATCGACGCCGTCGCTAGCCAACCCATTTCGTTGCTTTCGCTTGAAGATGCACAGCAACAAGGCAAACTAGAGTGGCTTAACGATGATTACTATCAAACTTATCGCCAAACCATGAACAGCAACACTTTGCTTACCAATCACACCCAGCCGGACGCCATTGGCATTGCTTATACCGCCATGCACGGCGTAGGGGCTCGAATGGCCGAAACACTGCTTGCTGATGCCGGATTTAGCAAAGTTTACAGTGTAAAAGAACAACGCGAACCCGATGGTTCATTCCCTACCGTCCATTTCCCTAACCCAGAAGAGGCAGGCGCAATGGATATGGTGATCGCGCTTGCCAAGCAACATAATGCTCAATTGGCGTGTGCCAATGATCCAGATGCCGATCGCTTTGCGGTCGCAGTACAAAAACCCGATGGCGAGTATCAAATGCTCACCGGAGATCAAGTGGGATCATTGTTTGGCCATTATCTACTCAGTAAAACGGATGCCGCTAAGCAATTAGTCGGTAACACCATCGTTTCCTCAAGCCTATTAAGCAAAATTGCGGCAGCACATGGCGCGGAATATTTCCAAACGCTGACTGGTTTTAAGTGGCTAACCAACATCGCAATGGAAAGGCAGTCCGAAGATCATCAATTCTTGTTCGCTTATGAAGAAGCGTTGGGCTATACCGTCGGCAGTAAAGTTTGGGATAAAGATGGTTTATCGGCACTCGTCGCTTTTGCTCAACTGAGTGCCGAGCTCTACAGCCAAGGAAAAACGATTTGGGATCAATTAGAAAGTCTCTATCGCCAACATGGCATTGTCGTCAATGCACAGCGAAGTATTGCGCTTGCACCCAATTCCCCACCTGTCGGAGATAAACTACGTTCATTGCCTCCAACGGCGATCGCTGGGCAAACAGTTGAGATCATTGAAGATCTTAAGAGCCAACGTCGTTACTTTACCGATGGTCGTATTGAAGAAATCAATTTACCCCGCAGCGACGTGTTGATTTACCACCTCTCTGCAGGCGCGCGGGTGATCGTCAGACCATCAGGCACTGAGCCAAAATTGAAATGTTACTATGAAGTCGTTGAGCCTTTTTCAGCGAGTGATGATTATGCTGTATCACTTGAAAAAGCCCAATTATCGATGGATATGCTCATTGCAGAGCATCAACATATGATTTAAATGAACGACAATGTCGTCAAAAAAAGCAGAAAAGCATGAACTTTGTGCCTTTCTGCTTTTTTGTTTGTTGCCCACAACAGACTAAGCTTGGAAAAAGCTTTTCAGCATCCATAAAGCCAGCACTAGAAAGATCCCGCCCATAAATTTATGTTGGTACGTTCTAAATTTTGCATTTTCAAGCAAGCCTTTACCCATTGTGCCAACTAAAGCCACCAGCAACAGATTAAAGATCAATCCCAGCACAGTCAGCACTAAGCCTAACGCCAGCATCTGTTCGCCAGAAGTCGCCGTAACTTTGGTGGAGACAAACTGAGGTAAAAACATGACAAAAAACACCAATGCTTTTGGATTGAGTAGGTTACTCACCAATGCTCGTTGGTAGAATTTGCTCGCCATTTTGTTTTGGATATCAAGCTCTGGTGCATCGACGCCTTGAGAGCGGATACAGTCCCAACCCATTTTGAGAAGGTACGCACCACCTAGCAGGTGCAGTGCTTTCAAAGCCATTGGACTCATCGCAATCAACGCCGAGACACCCAGTGCTGCAAGCATCGTTAAGATAATCCCCGATGTGGCATTACCCAAGCTGGCGAAAATCCCCACTCGGCGACCATAACTCATACTGGAACTGGCAATAAGTAACATATCTGGCCCAGGAAGAAGTAAAAGGGCTAAGACTGCGGTCAGATAAACCGGCAGAATAGAGATATCAATCATGATTATTAGTTGTAGTTCAACAAAAGGTCGTGGATTTTATATTGCTTCAAAATCAATATCTAGACTTTATCGCTGAAATAAAGAACATTTTAAGAAGGAACCACATCCAAAACCCACAACATCAATAACCTAGAGTTTAAGTGACTAAAAATTGCACTGATCGTATAGTGGATAACGAACAAATTTGCACAGCATTGTTGTTAGCGATCCTCTAGGCTAGCAACCACTCATACAGCAAGGAGCGCTGTTTGCCATGGCAGATGACCATTTTAAAGAGAGCGATAAGTGTCGAGTGGCCCAAGAGCGCGTTGGCTTAGAATCGACCAAGGCGCAATCGCGAAAAGCCAAGCTAAGCCAAGCCAAGCCAAGCCAAGCCAATAAGGATGTATGACATGGACGAACCTAACCACGGCCAAAACGAAAATAGTAAGTCAGACAGTAAAACAACCAATAACAGCGATACGCCCAATAACGTACTCGATCCGGGCTCATCAAATGAGCCATTAAACAATCGACAACGGTTTCTACAAGGATGCTTAGCCATGGTGCCACTCAGTGTCGCCGTGATTCCTTGGGGGCTATTGGCAGGATCGTACGCCATTGAGTCGGGACTCAACCCAATCGAGAGCCAAGCGTTATCCGCTATTTTATTCGCAGGATCCGCGCAGCTTGTTGCGACTGGAATGATCAAAGCGGGCGCCGGTATTACGACACTCTTGCTTACCACCCTATTTATCACCTCGAGACACTTTCTGTATAGCGTCTCAATGCGTGGCACCATCGGTAAACTGCCGCTGCGCTGGCGTCTATCATTAGGTTTTCTGCTCACCGATGAGCTATTCGCCATTTGCGGTAATCAGTCAGAAAAACGCTTTGAACCTTGGTATGCACTCGGCGCAGGGCTGAGCTTTTACCTTTGTTGGAATTTGGCGACCTTAATAGGCATTGTAGCCGGCAGCTATATCCCCGCGCTGAACGAGCTTGGGTTAGAGTTTGCCGTCGCAGCAACGTTTATTGCCTTAGTTGTACCTAATGTGAAAAATTCGCCAACCTTAGCAGCCGTAACAATGGCATTGCTGCTCTCTATCACACTGAATCTTTTCCAGGTTGAAGGGGCATTAATGCTCGCCAGCCTTGGGGGGATGTTAACTGGCTATTTGGTAGAAACTTTACGAGGAGAACCAGCATGATATTACTAGCCATTTTTGCTATGGCTGGATTGGTATTTTTCAGCCGTTATGTGTTTCTCGAACCTAAGTTACCGTTGCGTCTCGCGCCACAAGTGCAGCGTATTCTTAGCTATTCGGGTCCGGCCGTGCTAACCGCCATTCTTGCACCGATCGTGTTTTTACCTGAAGGTGAGTTGTGGCTAGCCCCAACGAATCCATACTTACTTTGTGCCGTGTTAGCAGCGATACTGATCTATAAAACCGCCAATGTGCTACTGACGACCGTTGTCAGCATGGTGGTTTTTTTACTGCTGAATAATCTGATTTTTTGACCGATGTGACTTAAAAGGTCACTTCACCTGTGAGCAACCAAAACAACGACAGCAGCATAAGCAGAAAAACATATCGCCAGCAAAAGCTGGCGATATGTTTTCAATTAAAACGGTACGGTTAGTTTGCCTGCCACTCGATTTCGATCAGTGTTTTCCCCGCATGGTTCAAGCGGCCAAGGAACACATCTCCTGCCTGCACTTCGCCAACCCCTTGTGGTGTACCGGTCATAATGACATCGCCATCACATAAGGTGGTGTAGCTTTTCAATTCAGACATTATCGTCAATGGCGAATAAATCATCTGCTTCACACTACCGCGCTGTACGCGCACACAGTTAATAAACAGCTCAATCTCAAGTTCATCGAGTGACAAACCCGCTAAAGGAATGAATCGGCTGAATACCGCAGAGCCATCAAACGCTTTCGCTCGCTCCCACGGTAAGCCTTTTTGTTTGAGTTCCGATTGAAGCTGACGCTTAGTCAAATCAAGACCAATCCCCACCGCAGACAACTGCCCTTTCTGCACGACGAAACAAATTTCACCTTCGTAGTGCAACGTTTCTTGGTGGTATGCATTGAGTTGAGTTGCAATCGCGGTTGACGGTTTGTTGAAGACCACCATTTGCTGAGGAATGACATTATTCAATTCTTTAATATGATCTAAGTAGTTTCGGCCAACACATAACACCTTCGTCGGTGATAGTGTCTTTCCGTCAACAATAATTGAGTGCATGCCTTCTTCCCTAAACCAATAGTGAGGGCATAGTTTAGCTAAACTAAATAAGTGGAAAACAAAATTTGCTTTTCATAATAAAAAACTCAGAGCTTGCGCCCATTATGAGGCAAACTCTGAGTCATTTTTATACTGCTAATTCAAGTTTTGCGGTCTTAGAAGAAGTAACGCACACCTGCAGTGTAGAAATCTTCTTCTTTAATATCCAGGTCATTACCTAGGTCGAACTGGTAGCCAGCGAATACCATCAAACCCGACGCAACCGTATATTCGGCTTGCAAAGCACTTTGGCTGTACTGTGTCTTGCTGTCCTTATCATCTTCTACCGATTCGTAGTTCACACTAAGGTTCAAACCATTAGCAAGACCAAATGCTAAGAGCGCTTCATATTGATAAGATTCTGCAAGCAGTTCTTTGTTCGCGTTCGTGAAAAAGTGTTCATTTTTACCCATAACACCCGCGAGGTATAGGCCTTTACCGTATGAACCGTAGTTGACAGAAACAAGGTGTGATTCCGCTTTACCGCTGTCGACATCACCACCATTGTACGTATAGCCAACACCAACACCGGCAAAATCACCACTTACCGCAATCTGGCCTCGCGTATCGTAGTTATTTTTTTGTTTACCCTGCCAACCCAAACCAATATTCAACGAAATATCGCTACTCACAACCAATGTATTTCTGTAGCTCACCATTTTTTCTGCACGAGCTGAACCTAAGTTATATTGGTCGGAATATAAAAAATCGTTGGCAAATGCAATCGGTAAATCGGCAACACCACCTACATCATAGTATGGTGACCACTGAGTACCAACAACCGCACGCCCCGCTTTTTCATGCGTGACGCCAATATAGCCGAGTCGAGTCGCAAACGAGTTATCACCACCATCTAAATAGTTGAGTGACCATTCACCTTTTGCATCGACAGTTACGCCATCGCCGATCTCTTTTTTGCCTTCCACATTCAAACGAGGTGAAACCTGATGAACTTGAGTTTCAGGATCATCACCATAAGAACCATACTTACCGACACCCACATCAACGTAACCACCGACGGCGAGTGAAGTTCCATCGCCGCTGTACACTTGCGCGGCAAAAGCACTGGTTGAAGCGATAAAGGTTGATGCCACTGCAATGGCTAAGCTTTTTATTTTCATCATTATGTCCCTATCTATGTGATAGTTGTTTTTATTCACGTATTGAATGCAACACGCAGCTACCCAATAAAAACTAGTAATAAAAATGCAACTTTCAAATAGACGAAATGAGCTTATTTTGCGAAGCGCAAGAATAAATAAGGATTGAGGGCATAGACACATTATTTAAGTCTATAAATTAAAAGGGAAAAATATTTACGATGAATTCAATGGGGGACTAAACAAGCAAACGAATGATTTTTGTTCTTCATTTCAATTACGTGACAGCTCGCACACAATGCTTAACCCAAATACTCGTTCATCCGCATGATTAACACTTCAATATGACGGTCATCCAACACCTAATGACCGTCCTTTAGATTTATTGCTCTCTTACATAAATTGAACGATAAACAGCGCTTGAAACTGGCCTTTTTTTCAGCAAAAAATTTGCTTAATACAAAGCTATTACTAAACTTAGAACGGAGTTGTGATGATGGCTTACTGACGAGTCAAATTCCTCTCCCTCAATTAATGAGAGCTATTAATGCAATACACAAGTACAGTTTTATCACAGTCACCTTTCGAACTTCTTCGTTTAAGCCCTGCGACAACTCTACCTTGATAAATCATCTAATAGCTTAAATTCACGCTTAGTTTTATATTATTGATAATGAACTCGAGGTATACATGTCTGGAAAAGTGACTGGTTCCGTAAAGTGGTTTAACGAAACAAAAGGTTTTGGTTTCATCTCTCAAGATGATGGTGGTGCCGATGTTTTTGTTCACTTCAGAGAGATTGTGTCAGATGGTTTCAAAACGCTGACGGAAGGACAAAAAGTGTCTTTTAACGTAGAGCAAGGTCCAAAGGGCCCTCAAGCGACACAAGTAACCCCAATTTGATGATTTCAATAGCGCGATGAAACCGTCGCGCTATTATTCTTTTTTGGAATGCGATCCCCCCACTCCCTGATTTTCATTCCATGATCACGACTTAAGCATGCTCCCTACGCAAGTATGAGCGCTACCTATGGATGATCGCTACCTAAGCATCCGTACTCCCCACGATCACAGCCTAAGAATGATCGTTACCTAAGTAAGCATTCAATGATCTGCTTTGTTGGCTCAGCATGATGGTAATCAATCGGTAATTCAGTGATCTCGCCTTGTCGTTCAAGAAACAGCGAAGGAAAACTGTTCCCTCCAATCATTCTGGCTTGATGAATTTCATCGAGTAATTGTTGGTTCAGCTGATCTGATTCCATGTCCGCTTTAAATTGGTCATGATCCAAATGCAGTTCTTTTGCCAACTGCAATAATATCGAAGTATCGCTGGGATTGAGTGCTCGTAAGTAATATGCCTGTTGAATCGCAGAAATCATTGTGCGCTCGGCGTTTTGATTTCGTGCCGCAATCACCGCTCGGCACGCCGGATAAGTCGACCGTCTCGGAATGTTCTCTCGCCAAAAGTCATAATTAAACGGCGTTTTTAATTCCTGTTCAATTTTATGCCAATACGATGCAATAACCCGCTGCTGCTCGAGTGGCATCGGCTCATCGCTGTCTGCAGCCAATCCACCAACAAGATAGCGAATGGTCAATTGTGTTGGCCACTGCTGCGCAAGCATTTGCTGCAATTGTTGCCATACCGGCTGATAACCCCAGCACCATGAGCACATGGGATCGTGCACATAATAGAGTGTACTTTGATTCATCCTCTCTCCTTATTGCCACTGCTTACGGTAAGCGATAGGCATTTTATCGGGATGCGGTGATTGCGAGGCGTCGGCAGAACAGAAAACCTCTATAACGAACAGACAGAACGCAATAGAGACTTCCTTAAAGGCATTGCCATCACAGCGCTAAATGTCGATTATCTCGAGTAAAGAAATCAATCCCTTCGTCGCGCGCAATGTGCATTTCACCTGCATTGATGCCCATTTGATATCCTTCATCCAAAATCGATTGATTCATGGTTAAACGCTTCACCGAAAACTCTTCTGGCGGTGCAATGATATGAATAGTGGCATCTTCTGGCGGGTTCCGAATAAACGCCAAGGATTGATTGTAGTTTTCTGCGCGAACAAGCATCGATTCGGCAATACGTGGGTATTGCGCGAGTAGACGCTTCATCAGCCAAGCTGCACGCATCGGTTTCATCTCGAAACTTAATGGATGGGACAAAACAACCGTGATCTCGCGCGCGCCACGTCGGTAGGCTTCTTTCACTGGGATTGAATCTGCGACCCCACCATCGGTGTAACAACCTCCCGAAAAACACGGCGGCGTTCGATAAGCAATGGGAAGAGCGGTGGTGGCTTCAATCACCGATTCGAGATTACAAGGCGTTAATTGAAAATAATCGGCGTGGCCGGTGTCCACATTGGTCGCGGCAGCAATCATTGGCGTTTGAAATAGCCGTGCGTGATCTAATGGATAGAGGCGATTTGACTCTTCTATTAGCCATTTTACGTCGACTAAATCTCCGCCACGGGCAAAACGTGAGCGGTTAAAAAATTGCTTATCGGTCGCCAGCTGTGTGATGACGTTATAACTGCGGCCCGGCGCGTGTGATAAATACCCTAACAAGTTAGAGGCGCCGGCAGAGACACCAATCGCAAAATCATACGGTTTGAATTCTTGCGCCATAAATGCATCTAAAACACCACATGCGAAGATACCTCGCATCGCCCCACCTTCCACCACTAAAGCTGTTTTACTCATCTTTTATCTCAATTGTCTCTATTGGGGATAGAATACTTGACTATGTGCAGCCACTCTAATCGCTTATTTTTATCAGTTTAATGCGTTAAATCTATCGTCTCTATAATCATAAGCCTATTTCGATAAAAAAATACCCGCACAAAGCGGGTATTAATATTTTACTAAACAGGTTTTCTAGCAGATTTGACCTGCGCCGATCGCGATATCTTGCGGGTTATCAATCGTCGCTTGAGCCACCAAACGTAATCCTTCGGCAATCACATCCAAAGACATGGTAGCTTGATTGCCTAGCGTATCCTGCTCTGGCAACAATGGAATGTGAACAAAACCATGGCCGATGTTCTTATCACGAAGATAGTGTTGTACGCCGTAGAACAAGTGGTTACATACAAACGTACCCGCTGTGTTTGAAACTTGACAAGGAATGCCATTCTCTTGCAACGTACGCGTAATCGCTTTAATTGGCAAGGTCGTAAAGTACGCATCTGGGCCATCAATAACGACTGGCTCATCAATCGGTTGATTACCACCATTATCCGGGATGCGGAAATCATCGATATTGATCGCGACTCGCTCGGGCGTGATCGCCGCTCGGCCACCAGCCTGGCCAACCGTAATAACATAATCCGGTTGATGTTTTTCAATTGCTGCAATGACGGTATCGACCGCTTCATAGCGGGTAACAGGCACATCACAGATAACAATTTCACCACCATTTAAGGTCGCATTTTCCAGTTTTTTTACGGCTTCCAACGCAGGGTTAATCGCTGCGCCGCCAAAAGGTTCAAAACCTGTAATTAGTACTTTTTTCATAAATGCTCTCAGAATGCGAAGGTGTACATAACAAAGATGTTAAAGGCTAGAATTGCTAAGCCCGGTACAATTTGAATTAGGATGACGTGGTGCTTGTTTTTAAGCTCAAGTAGCGCGGCAGGCACTATGTTGAAGTTTGCCGCCATTGGTGTCATCAGAGTACCACAGTAGCCCGACAACATACCCAACACACCGATGATCGCCGCATTACCGCCATTTTCTAAAATCAGCAGCGGGATACCAATACCCGTGGTGATTACCGCAAACGCTGCAAAGGCATTGCCCATCACAACCGTAAACAACATCATACCCACACAGTAAGCAATCACTTTCACTAACAGCATGTTCTCAGGAATCAGCATCTTAACCAATCCCGCGACGGTTTCGCCGACGCCTGCTTGGTTAAATAGGTAACCTAATGCCGCTAAGAATTGCGAAAGAATTGCCGCCCAGCCGATAGAGTCAATCAAACGACGACCTTCGCTTAAGCTGTGCATTGGGCGACTCTTAGTCACAATAAGCGCAACAACAATAGCGGCAATCGAGCTAACCCCTAAACCGACCAACGCACCTAATGACGTCAATTGACTGATCGCAACAGTACCGACAGGCACCACGATCGCTGGGAAAAACAGCCTATTTTTCAGTACTGATGCGCTTTCACGGCGCTCTTCATCTGATGTTGTGCCGTAGTTGCCAAGCCCCATAAAGCCACCTGCCGCCAAGCCGGTTAGCATCAGAACCATCACGCCGGTAATCCAATGCGGAATCATCGCACCAAAAATGAACGTCACGCCATAAATAAGCCAAAACAGACCACTACCAATACGTTTTGGATTCTGTTTATCTAAAAAAGTTTGTAGCGAGAATGCCAACAGTAAAAGACCGGTGGCTTGATATACATACTCAAGCATGTTTATTTCCCTTCTTTTGCTGGTTGTGAATCTGAATGCGTTCCAATATCGGATGCACTTGTTTTTTGGTTCAAACGCGTGCTGATAAACTTGGTATAAATCGCGAAGACGATAAACGACATAATGGCCGTTGGCAGTGCCCACAATGCCATAGTCTCGAGTTTTACCTCTAATTGGTTATCACCCATAACGCCTTTGATAAGGAGTAAACTACCCGTACCGATGAACAAGTTCTGGCTAAAGAAGTTACCGAAGTTTTCACTTGCCGCAGAAAGCGCTCGAATCGTTTGGCGTTTTTCATCGCTAAATTCTGGGGTAGATTTTTCTGCCGCCGCTTCTGACATTGGCGCAATAAGAGGACGAATCATCGCTGGATGGCCACCAATATTCAGCCCCATACCGTTGGTCAGTTTTCGCAGCGCTAAATAAGTCAGTAGGATTTTGCTGACGGATGCTTTTTTCATCGAGCCAATCAATGCTTCAGCACGTTGACGTAAGCCGTAACGCTCTAGCACACCAATCATTGGTAATACTAAAATGAACAAAGACATGTAGCGGTTTTGAGTAAAAGATTGACCAAGAGTCGATAGAATGTCCTTCACCGCGAGATCTGCTACCAAGCCAGTCGTCACACCAGCCACCAAAATCACTAATAGCGTATTTTGTTTTAACGCCAACCCCACTGTTATTATTACAATGCCAATCAATGGCCATAAATCGATCATATCGTTATCTCTTCTTCCTGTAATAGTTATACCCAAATGTCTAAAAGAGACGCAATTGTGATTTTTCTGCCTATTCCCACACCTGGCTAGCAATATAACGCCGCCGATTGGCACTCATGTACAAAGCAAAGGAATACACCAATGTCTGGCCCACAAAGAACGAATTTGTTGGCTCTTAAGATCATCGCTAAGTACAGGCAGTTATTTCATCGAATTTGGCCTCTAAAAGAACTTGGCGATCGTCTTCTCAACACGGTTTTAAACCTATATTGACAACTTGAGTATAAGGAACGAAAAAGCCGTGCTTCAATCAAAGTTTTTTGTGATTTCCACCACTTTTTGTTGTGGTAATGCGCAGTAAATGACCTCCAAACCAAGATTTGGAGACAAAATAGACAAAAAATTGCATTAACAGCAAATTGTCGAACAATAATTACACTGAGTGACAGTCTGCATGAATGATGGGATCGAAAATTGGGTGTGGAAAATACGCCTTTATCGCTAAAATTTTCTCGAATTAATAAAAAATCTCTATAAATTCCAAAGAAAAATTCGATTCATTGCGTATTTCAGGCGGTTGATATACCCAAACAACTTGAAGATGTTGATAGGCGACAAGCGAATAAAGCCTCTGAGCTTAGATACGCGATGCAATGCGGTTTGAGAGCGCCAATCGACACCTGTAACCCTCCCCAATAACCGCCTCCTTTAATATTGGCAACGTAATGCCGTGCTTTCTAGTTTGGGGGTAGAGATTCGCCCAAAAACCAAGCTGCATTGTTCATCTATATAAAACACTGAGACGTGTCGAATAGGGGTAAAGACTCCATTGCCACTTGAGATGTATTTGTTAGCGTCAATAATTTCGAATACATATTTAAAGTTTAAAGTGCCTGATCTGGAATCAGACATCGCGGCCAAACTTGCAAAATGATTTTGTGTTTCAATCAGATTACTTCGCTGTGTCGAGTGTGTTGTCCATGTGTGCCCGAGCGCTTCAATTGTGCCCACATATCTCGATTCAGCAAAATACTGCACGAGAAACATCATTGCGTTGAAGGCAATAATGCCGAATAGAATCGACATCTTACAACTTGATGCGATGCACTTCATTATCATGTTGTTCATTTAAATATTGTTTCCACGCATAAGATAGCGGCTTCTATACCCAAACAACTTGAAGATGCTGGTAGGCGACGCGAACAAAGCCTCTGAGCATAGATGCGATGAGGTTTGAGAGTGCCAGTCAACACCGCCGCAACTTCAAGTAAGACCGGTATAGGCTTATTAATACTGAATGATGAAAATACATCACGCATACAAAACGAATGATCTTAGTTTCGTTCAACAAAATGCGTTGATTTCGTACAATGCATAAAATATTTTTCTTTCTCATATACACATCGATACCCATCAATCGTGACGACGGATTTTCCATCATCTCGAGTTTCAATGTGGGGGTAAGGCGTTGAGTTAATCATCTGGTGGAAGGTGACTTTGTAGTAAAGCGCTTCAACCGCCCCCCATGTATTAAATAGCGTGAATACTGACGCTATCGCCAAAATAGTTAGCCATAAGATACTTCTCTTTGATTGAGGGACTACCGGTGATTCGGTGAGTTGTAATGGCGTCGAATCTAAATCATCACCAAGTGATAAAGTAAAATTTAGGTGGTAACCAACGCCCGGTTCATTCACTAAAATTTTTTTATCATCATCGCCAATCACTTGGCGAGTGCGGTTGATCAACTGAGGTAAACTTTCAGTTGATGTCGGCCTTGACTCCCACACATAATCAATGATTTGTTCTTTTTGTATGACTCTAGGATGCGCGTCGTATAAGCATCTAAGCAGGCGAAATTGCTTTGGCGTCAATAGTCGCAATTGAGCATTTTTAACGTTGAGATCAGGCAAAGTTGGCTTTAGATTTCGGCTGTCAACTTCCCATGCGAAAGTGCCGATAATTATAGATGTTTGAGTCGTTTCCATGGAAATAAAATCTAGAGTCAATGTATCGAGCGATCTTATACTATTGCATTAAAATTGTGAATTACATCTCGTTTTAATATTTCCATTTATGCATGTCATTAGATAGACATACGCCACTGACGATCAACTTTAGATGATGTCATACTTCAGCGGTTTGACGATCTCATCTAAGCCTTCCACTTTCAAGGCTAGGCATAACTGCATCAACGCGCCCAACTCACCTTCTGGGTAACCTTTTTTATCAAACCAAAGTAAATATTCTTCCGGTAGGTCGATCAACGCTCGACCCGCATACTTACCAAATGGCATTTGTTTGCGCGCCAACTTAATCAAATTTTCTTTATCCAACATAATCACGATAACCCGTAGCATAACGTAAACGTAAGATTACCAGAGAAGGCCACCACACCGCAGATAAATATCGAGATACCACGCTGCAAATTCACCCCCTCCTTACGCTCTTCCTTTGCCATATTAGTTTCATAAAAAGCCCATCGTAGATTCACATAAGCATCATATATTCACGTCATTAATGGTCTACCCCGCTTTATTCACATTCATCTCGTTTAACGTCATGATTGAACGAAGAGGGATTGACTGAATGGATACTTACTGACGCAACAAGGAACGGACATGACAACGCCATTAAAGGCTTTCAGTACTCTCGCACTTTCGACGCTTGCTATTGCATGCTCTAGCCAAAGCCATGCTCAAACCTTCACAACCCAATGCCAACCGCAGCCAGAGCCCATCGTTGGAAAGGCAAGCATTAGCGGACTCACTTATGTGGGTAGCGCGATCGCCGATGCCCCCTTTGATACCTCCGCCGCTGAAATCGTCAACTATGACCCTTGCACCGATAAGCTCTACGTCATCAACGCGCAAGCAAAACAGGTCGATGTGCTGAGCTTTAATGAACAAGGGCAACCGGCAAAAAGTGCCACAATCAATTTAGACAGTGCCGCAAAGCGAGCAAAGATGGCAATAGGCGCCGCGAACAGTGTGGCGATTCACAATGGTCTTGTCGCCGTGGCGATTGAAAATGCAAACAAGCAAGAAAATGGACTCATCGCGCTATACCAATCGCACGATCTTTCGTTGGTCACCACCTACCCTGCAGGTGCGTTGCCCGATATGGTGAGTTTTTCTAAGGATGGCCGCTACATTGCCAGTGCCAATGAAGGCGAACCCAGCGCTGACTATCGCGTTGACCCCAACGGCAGTGTCACCTTAATTGATCTTAAAGAAGGCCCACTCAATGCCACCGTCACACAAATTCAGTTTACTGACTTTGACAATGAACGACGCAGTGAATTCGATGACAAGGTCAGAATCTCTGGCCCTAATTCAACGGTTGCGCAAGATCTAGAACCTGAATACCTCACCTTTGCAGACAACGGGAAAATCTACGTTGCATTGCAAGAGAACAATGCAATGGCCATCATTGATGTCTCAACAGCGCGTGTCGATAAAGTCGTTGGATTGGGTGAAAAATCATGGGCAACCTCTAAACTCGATGCCTCAAACAAAGATGACATGGCTGGCCATTTCCAACACTACACACAACTGGTCGGGCTTTATATGCCTGATAGCATTGATAGCTATAGTGTTGATGGACAAACCTACCTTATTTCCGCTAACGAAGGTGATGGGCGCGAATATGGATTTGATACGACACAGGAACGTTGTGACCAGGCAGGCTTTACATGGGATGAAGACGATTACCGTGCGGACGATAAATACACCACGAAACAAGGTTTTTGTATCAGCCATACCGATGAAGTGAGAGGGAAAAAACTCAACGTGTCAGATCAACACCCTTTAGCTGAAGCCCTCAAAGATAAGAAGCAGCTCGGACGCTTAAAGGTGGTTAAGTCATCAACTAAGCTGGCCGCGCATGAGAATGTGCAAGCCTTTGGTGCGCGTTCATTTTCTATCTGGAACGAAAACGGCAAGTTGGTATTCGACAGTGGCGATCAAATCGCTCATATTGCCGCCCTGAGTGAGAAGCAACATTTTAATAGTTCAAATGACAGCAATCAAAGTGGCGACGACCGTAGTGATGATAAAGGCGCAGAGCCAGAAGCGATCGAAGTGGCTAACATTAATGGCCGCGACTATGCCTTTGTCGGTTTAGAGCGCCAAGGCGGTATTATGGTGTTTGACATTAGCCAACCCACCCAAGCTGAATTTCTGCATTATGTTAACCGCCGAGACTACACACAACCGGTATGCAGTGAGGTAGAAGACGGAGAGTGCGCGAATGGTGTCTACAATCCTTTAGCCGGTGATCTTGGCCCAGAGTCGATTCATTACTTTCATCGACATGGCCAACACTTTATTGCCGTTGGAAATGAGGTCAGTGGCACAACATCGATATTCCGCATCGAACTGTAGCCAACGTTCCCATGACTCAATAGTGGATTGCAACGCCCTCATCATGGGGGCGTGAATGCATCACTTATCCGCAATCACTTATCCGAAATCGATGCCGCTTGCATTGTCACACCTAAGCGGTCAACCCAATAATCCATCGCATCTTTCGCGTCATCCAATGAATCAATCATCGTGGAAAAGTCTTTGTTACCCGTTTGGCGATCAATCGCAGCAAAGAGTGGTTTGTTGTTCTTCGCATCACTGACTAATAACTCCACGCTCGCGCTTCCTACATTGGTATGTTCACCCGTCGTCACTTTAGACAATGTCGATATCGCTAAGCCAAAAGGGAGCACACTGCTGGTTACAGCAAGGATCGGGTTGGGCGTTTCAACATTACTTAGGGCGATACTAAGACGCAAAGATTGCCCTGTAGGCTGATCAACAACCGGTTTATAAGGTTTAACTTTCTGGGTAATTTGCGACACAAAGTAATCGGCGAGTTCTTGAGTCTCTGCTTTGCTCAAACGATCTTCTTCAGATAACACCACGATTTGATCAATCACAACAGAATCATACTGCGCGAGCTTCTTGTGCAATCGATCCGCATCTCGCAAACCTATTTTCGCCCAAACTAAATCAACGCCGCCCTCAGGCCCCTGGCTAAAATCCTCATAAGAGGTAAACGTTGTCGCACGAGTTAATGGACCTGACGCACATCCACTCAGAAATGCTAATACGGTAAAGATTAGGAAACATTGCTTTAGCGGCATGGCATTAGGCTCTCAGATTAATAATGGTACACCATACCATATATCCGAGTATTTTGTCGCCACCTCACCATGCTTTTACTGACGATCCGACTCTCACTTAATCGACTAACTATTGTTCAATCGACCAACTGTTGCTCAATCTACTACTGATGTCGACACAGGCCGCTCGTTAAGCGGGTTTGAATACCGTATGTAAGTATTCAACCACGACTTGATTACCTTCAATATAAGCGCGCTTAATTTCACCATCGACGGTCATGCGGCTCTCTAAGTAGACTTCTTTTATGTTTGGCTGAGTTCGCAATGAAGGCACAACGCGGTGAGATTCTAAGTTCAACAAATTACAAAAACGCGAAACAAAAGCCATAGACAACGGTCTTTCACCGCGAAGGATGCTAGAAAATTCCAATTGATTCATACCAAGTTTCTTGGCAAATTCCATCTGAGTTAAGCGCATTTTTGATTTTTGCGACATCCATACGTTATACAACGCGGTGCTGTCTTCTACATTAAATTCCATCATTCATTCCTACACTGCCTGAGTCCCATATTGGGATCGTCTATTTGCCGAGTATTTTGGCGTTTACAAAGGAAATAATGTCAGTGTCAGGTAAGCGCAGCTTAAGGATTTCGGTAAATCGACCAGAAAGTACTGCGAGTCGATGAAAAGAGAGCAAGTGCGAGGCATGCTTGATCAAAAAAACGAGCCATTCAGCTCGTTTTTCATTATCAAATTAATCGCGTTTCAGCGAAATTCTTACTAGAACCAGCTAGTGACTAAACGCTTCAGCCAATCGAAAATACGCTTAACAAACCCGCCCTCTTCGACTGGTTGCAGGGCCACTAAATCGGCACTCGCGACATCTTTATCACCAATGCTGTAAATAACGGTTCCGACCACTTGGTCACTTTGAATCGGAGCGACTAAATCGCCATCGTAAACCAATTCCGCTTTTACCTTACCCGACTCGGATTTTGGCAACGTAATAAACACATCATCTAAAACGCCAACACTGACCTCGTCTTGTTCACCCATCCAAAGACGAGCTTTAGCGATTTCTTTGCCTGCTTCCCCTGCCGAGACAGTATCAAAGAAGCGGAAACCATAGCTCAGCAATTGTTTGCTTTCAGATTCACGACTTCTCACGCTCTTAGAGCCCATCACGACGGAAATCAAACGCATCTCACCGCTTGTTGCCGACGTCGCCAAGCTATAACCCGCCCCGCTGGTGTAGCCGGTTTTCATACCATCAACATTTAGACTGCGGTCACGCAATAGGCCATTGCGGTTATACTGAGTAATGCCGTTGTACTCAAAATCCAATTCACTATAAAGCGGATAAATCGTCGGTAAATCACGAATGATGCCTTGGCTCAATAACGCAATATCATAAGGTGTTGAATATAATCCGTCACTGTCGAGCCCATGAGGGTTGGTATAAGCGGTATTGTTAAGGTTCAGTTTATCGGCCCAGCTGTTCATCAAACTAACAAAGGCGTCTTCGCTGCCTGCCACATGCTCCGCAATCGCGACACTGGCATCATTCCCTGACTGAACCACTAAACCACGATAAAGATCCATCATGGATACACTCGTGCCAACTTCGATGAACATTTTTGAAGAATCCGGAAAATTCTTCGCCCAGGCTTTTCGGCTAATCGTCACTTGATCATCTAAATTGATATTACCAGCGCTGACTTCTTGTCCGGCGACGTAGGCGGTCATCAACTTAGTTAAACTGGCAGGATTGAGTCGGTCATGGGCATTATGCTCCACCAGCACCTGACCAGTGTTGTAATCCATTAAAATATACCCTTTCGCGCCCAATACTGGCGGATCTGGGGTAATTGAAGGCGCAGCTATCGCTGACATTGAACTTAAGACACTGACAATAAAAACCGTTTTTACAAGACGTTTTGGGTTCATGGCACTCTACCAATTAGTAAACTTCATTCAGTATATTCAAAGCTTAGGCGGTTTCAGCCTAACTGTTACTCTTCGTTACGGTTATATAAGGTTTGAGGCAAATTAATGTGATTTTGCTTGGAAGCTACAAAAAAGCCAGCATTAAAGCTGGCTTTCTATACAAATAACGATGGGTTACGCAGTTTGTAGCGCCGCCTGTTTCACCAATCTTGCATCACGGTAACTAAACCACAGGTAAGTGACCACGATTGAGAAAAACAAATACGATAAGGCAAAGATCAGCGGCGAGGTAATCAGTTCTGCCGACATCCCTAAGCTGACGCCCACAACAGTCACGGTTAATTTGGCTAACATGCCACACATTAATAAGAATAAACCAAGCTGAGGAAATCGCGTTGAACGAAACGCAAGCCAGTAGCAACTGCCGACGGCGAGAGCGGCAATAGACAAGCCAAGCATAAATGAATGGAAATGATCAGCAGACGCTACGCCAGCTGAAAGTGATGCCATTAGAATTAGAACCAGTTTCATAGGATTAACCCCATCGATAAGTGATTAAAAGCATCCTTCCATAAATGCAAACTCATTTTTTGCCTATTTTCTCAGCAATTTTTTTTATTTCAAGCGACTTTTTGACTCGTTTTTAATGACACATCGCCTTTATTTGCATATGTAAAACAATGGTTAAAAACACAAAAACTCAAAACTGTTTGATTCAAGTAAGTTACGAATTAAACACGCACAACACCCATGAAAACAAACAATAATTTAACATTTTATTTATTTGTACTTATCGTTAAATTTGTGACCTTACAACCAGTCGCCACACCACCCTGCCATTTTATATCGGTTTCTGACCCGCGGCTGCCACTCATTCCATAGCAAATTACACGCGTATGAGCGACCAGTTAACACCATAAATGTGACACTAATACGATTGTAAATTTGACGAATAAATCTGAGCTAAAATGATGATATTTAGTTCAAAACATTGGTCAATGTCACTGGAAATGCGGTTGACTTCAATCGGTTAAACCTTAGACTACTTAGAGCTAGAAAACGGTTCTTGGCTAGATCGCCGTTACGTTAGATTGCTGGAATGTCTACCGTCACGTCGAGCGAAATAGCACTCTCCTTTTCCACGCTATCCGTGCCACTAAGGCTTAATAAAGAAAGACTAAGGAAAGACACATGTCAGATACAGTGACTGGTAAAGTAAAATGGTTCAACGAAACTAAAGGTTTCGGTTTCATCCAACAAGAAAATGGCCCAGACGTTTTCGCACACTTCAGCGCGATCACTGGTGACGGTTTCCGCACCCTAGCTGAAGGCCAGCCAGTTGAGTTCACTATCTCTCAAGGTCAAAAAGGTCCACAAGCTGAGAACATCAAAGTTCTTTAATTTGTTGCCAAAATAGATTTTAATAGCCAGCTCTTTTAGCTGGCTTTTTTATTTTTGGCGAACCACTACTCATGGCTCTAAAACCCACCATTTACAAGTTTCGTATTTCTCTTTCTGATACCAACCGTGATTATTACGATTCTCTTTCTTGCACCATCGCTCTGCATCCATCAGAAACGACCTCTCGTATGATGGCACGTGTGCTTGCTTACTGCCTCAATGCCAGCCCTGAATTACAATTCACTAAAGGTTTATCCTCGATTGAAGAACCCGATCTTTGGCAAAAAGAATTGGATGATACAATCCAACAATGGATTGAAGTGGGTGAGCCTGCATTTGACCGCGTAAAGAAAGCAACGCGCCTTGCCAAGCATGTACAAATTTATGCGTTCAACAGTAAAGCCGATGTTTGGTGGAAACAGTCGCAAGGCAAGCTACGTACACTTCCTGCAACCATCCACTGTTTTGATAGCGACGCCATTGACGCGCTGGCAGCTAATGTTGAACGTGGCATGGAACTTTCAGTGATGATCACCGGAAATAGCCTGTTTATTGATGGTAAAACCTCACACGAAGTGACTTGGGAAACCCTGCAGAATAATGAGTAACTTAACTCAAGTAGCGATTGAAATTGGCATCGAGAATCTCGATGTCTTTGATATTCACTCGCCACAATGGCAAACATTTTGTGATTCCAATGACGCATTATTCGAACGAGTCATCACGGCTAAACCGGATAAAGCGCACACTCACCATCTTCTGGGTGTACTGACCAAAGCGCATATTGAAGCGCTTAGCCGAGTGGAAAAACATCATGATGCCGTACAGGCCATGCATCAAGCATTAGAGCAAAACGTCGGATCGCACCATCAGAATAATTTTCACTATCAAGATGGTGAACAATTGGCTTTTGTGACCCACGCCTGGCTCTACGTACAAGGCTACTTGGGAATGGATTTTAGCCTAGCGAATGACCATGCGAACAGCAGTGCTCAAGCGCTTAAAGTCAATCAAGAAGTCGATGCACAAGCGCTACGTAGCCAGTTTATGGCCAGCTTCTATCAAGGAAAAGAGCAAGGTAACGCGCACTTAAGCCACAAAAAATCAAGCCATCCTATTCTTGAATGGTTTAAAAAACGATTTCATTAAACGCCTATCGTCTGGCGCAATCATGTCATCGTCATCAAATACTAAAAAAGCGCCTAAGGCGCTTTTTAGTATTGTTCGTCTATTCAAGCAACAGAATCGCCACTCACTTATAGGTAGCGATGCGGCCCAAAGACTTCGTAGTGAATCTGGTCTCGCGACACATTCAATGATTCAAGTTGTTGCACCGCATGCTCCATAAAGACCACAGGGCCACATAAATAGAATTCACCCTCTGCCACGGGCAGCGTATCCACGAGCGACGTCAAATCCATCACACCATGTTGATCGCGATACCATACCTGTTGTTGCCATTGATTCGCTTCAATCAGTGCAGCACTTTCACGGTTGAATGTGTGCTGCGCAACGCTGTCACACGCGTAGTAATAGCTCACATTTCGCTTACTGACTTCAGCTAAGGTCTGCGCCATCGCTTGAATTGGTGTCACGCCGACGCCAGCCGCAATCAATACCACCGGTTTTTCTGTCGCTTGGTAGAAAAAATCCCCCGCGGGTGGATACAAAATCACGGAATCGCCGACCTGAACCTCATCATGCAAATAATGAGAAACCACGCCTTTATGGGCATCACCTTCACGTTTAACGGAAATACGGTAACACTCGCCGTTTGAAGCTTGTGATAAAGAATATTGGCGAATTTCAGTATAAGCACTCTCACTGGGGGTCACTTCAATGCCTAAATATTGGCCCGCTTGATAGCTCATCACCGGTTTACCATCCGCAGGGCGAAGTACAAAGCTGGTCACTCGTTCAGATTCGACCGTTTTCATATCAATCACAAACTCGCGCCCTTCTCGCCAGCCGCCCGTGCCTTGGGCGTTTAACTGGTAGATCTGCTCTTCACGTTCAATAAAAACATTCGCTAAAAATAGATAGGCTTGTGTCCACGCTTGTTCGACTTCAGGCGTAAAAGCGTCTGGTGCTAATTCACGGAGCGTTTCGATAAGATGGTGACCGACAATTTGGTAGTGGTGTGGCTGGATATTAAAACTGGTGTGCTTTTGAGCGATTCGTTCCACCGCTTGCGTTAACGCCGCGAGATTATCAATATTTTTCGCATACGCAGCGATGGCTTCAAACAATGCCACGCTTTGATGCCCCGTACGCTGATGCGTCATATTAAAAATATCATTCAATTCAGGGTTATGGCGAAACATACGTTGATAGAAATATTGCGTTAACGCAGGGCCTGCATCTTCGAGTAGCGGAATGCTGCTTTTTACAACGGTGATATGGTGATCATTGAGCATGGGTGTTTCTCCTAATCATTTTTAAACATTTCGCATGTTTTTATATTGGTATATTGGTTTAGGAGCACGAACCATGCCAACCCCCACATCCCTTTAATTACTTGATTTTATTCCAATCTTAGCCCAAAAAATAAGTCATAATGACACGCTTGCATTGAGTCATATAGACACTAAACTAGTGTAAACACTCTTTTAAGGTTCATTGCATGCAAGAAATTTCCATGTCGACGTTATTGGATATGGCCGCAGGGCTTGCTAACGCACATCATACTCAAGACCGATTCAATCGCTTGCTCGACGCCGTAAGGCGAGTTATTCAATGTGATTGTGTTGCACTACTTGGCCTAAATGGGGACACGCTCACACCATTAGCGATCCAAGGTGTCACCAGAGACACACTTGGCCGCCGCTTCAAAGTGAGTGACCACCCACGTTTTTCGCAAATCTGCCAAGCACAAAGCGCGGTAAAGTTTGACGCCGATTCTCCCTTACCAGACCCTTTTGATGGTCTATTACTCGATTATGAGGGGGATTTGCCAATGCATGCTTGCATGGGGCTCCCTCTCTACTATAGCGACCAATTGTTGGGCATTCTCACCTTTGATAGCTTAACGCCAAATGTTTTTGATGACATACCGCAACGAAACTTGGAAGCATTGTCTGCGATTGTCGCGTCTCACTTAAAAGTGGCATTAACGGTTTCTCAACTAGAAAACCAAGCCAAAAAGACGCAGCAAAAATTAGAAGAGTTGAACCTTGAAGCATGGGAGCGTGATGGCGGCGAGATCATTGGGGAAAGCGCTCTGATTAATGGCCTAAAAGCGGACATATCCGTTGTTGCGCCCTCCGATTTTACCATTTTAATACACGGTGAAACGGGAGTTGGTAAAGAGTTGGTTGCACGCAGCTTGCATCACCAATCCAATCGCCGTCAGCAACCGCTTATCTACGTAAACTGTGCCGCGATTCCGGAAACCTTGTTAGAGAGTGAACTTTTTGGCCACGTCAAAGGGGCTTTTACTGGCGCCGATAAATCACGTTTGGGGAAATTTGCTTTAGCCGATGGAGGGACCCTCTTTCTCGATGAAATTGGCGAACTCAGCCTAAGCGCGCAAAGCAAACTACTGCGAGCACTGCAAAACAATGAGATTCAACCGGTTGGACAAGATCGCGTACACAGTATTGATGTTCGCGTGTTAGCCGCCACCAACCGAGAGCTTAAACACGAGGTTGAACAAGGTCGCTTTCGTGCCGATTTATATCATAGACTGAGCGTGTACCCGATCACCGTTCCTCCTCTGCGTCAAAGAGAAAAAGACGTCGAATTGCTGGCCGGTTTCTTTCTTGAACATGCCCGCAAGAAGCTCGGCATCGTCCAATTAAAACTCAATCAAGAAGCCCTCTCTCATCTCTCTCGTTATGAATGGCCAGGTAACGTTCGTGAATTAGAGCACGTCATCAACCGAGCAGCACTCAAAGCACGCGCAAAATCGAGCCAAGAGAAAACCGTCAGTGTCTCCTCCGCCGATCTCGCTTTAACCGATGTGGCTGCATCCTCGCTTATCAACTCTGACGAACAGGACGCAATGCCGACTCCCCGCATTGACGTTCCCCAAGGACTGCGCCAAGCGACGGATCAATATCAAACTCAATTGATTATTCAAGCATTAACCCAAACGAATTTTAATTGGGCAGAAGCGGCTCGCCAATTACAGATTGATCGGGCCAATTTGGTGCGACTCGCGAAGCGTCTGGGCATTAAGGTCACCAAACAGCACAAAATAGAGGTTTAACGCTTGTTGAGTATGGCTAAGTCGTTACAATAAAGACGCAATTTAGTTAAGTAAGGGTTACTATGAAGGTTATTCGTTGGCTGCTAGGCCGTCTCATATTGGTAGGTAATGCCGTGTTTTCGCCTCGTGGGGTTAAACGTTCTACTGAGCAACAACAGCAAGTCAATGACAAGGCGTCAAAACTCGCTTTGTATCAATTTGAAGCCTGTCCATTTTGTGTCAAAGTCCGCCGTGCAATGAAGCGTCAATCGGTTCAAATTGAGCTGCGCGATGCCAAAAACAACTCGCAACATAGACAAGAATTAGAAGCCGGGGGTGGCCGAGTAAAAGTCCCTTGCTTACGCATTGAAACCCCTGAAGGCGTGCAATGGATGTATGAATCATCCGATATTGTCGCTTATTTAGAAAAAGAATACGCTTAATGAACATCGCCCTTCATCAAACTGAAGGGCGATGTATTTTGGAGTAGGATTATGGATAATCGCCCTATCATTCCTTTTGAACCAAAACAATTACGCGCCATCGTGTTTGATTTAGACAATACGCTGGTCAGTTCAAAAATGGATTTTGAATGGTTAAGAACACAAATAGGCTGTCCTCCATCGCTTGATGTTCTTCACTACAGCAACACCATTGCATGCCCAACACAGCGGGCGTCAATACAGCAAAAAATCCTCGACCATGAAGTTGAAGATGCCCAAGCCTCTTATACCATGCCCGGTTGCACCGCTCTGCTGAAATATATCGAATCACAAGCGCTACATACCGCCATCATTACTCGCAACTGTTTACAAGCAGCTCAAGCCAAGGTCGACCATAACCAATTGGGTATCACCCGCATTATCAGCCGTGAACACTATCCGCCAAAACCGTCGCCCGATGCGCTTATCGCGCTCGCCAAAGAGTGGCAAATTGCGCCGGAAGCACTGCTTTATGTTGGGGATTATTTATACGACATTGAAGCGGCGACCAATGCAAACATGCCTTCATGCCTCGTTACCCATGGTAAAAATAGCCCTTTTGTTCAGCAGGCTTCCATCGTGGTAAACCACCTTCATGACCTTATAGGGTTGCTAGAACGCACGTAACGCGCAACAATAATTACCGACCCCAAACAACTTGAAGATGCAAGTACGCGACAAGCGAACACAATCTCAGAGCAACAAAGACGCTGAACATAAATGCGCTATGTGATGAGATTTGAGCATGCCAATCAACACCGCAGCAACTTCAAGTCGAACGGGCAGACTTCATTAATCAATAAAAGTATTCAACCGTTAACGCCAATAGGATGCCAATATGCCTAAAAATAAAGTGCTTGTCCTGTACGCTCATCCCTCCCAGCATCGTTCAGAAGTTAATCAGCCCATTTTCGCTGCCGCCCAACAAACCAAAGGGGTAACGTGTGTTGACCTGTACTATGAATATCCCAGTTACAGCATTAACATCGATCGAGAGCAAAAGCGCCTAATCGACCATGATGTGATCATTTTTCAATTCCCTCTTTATTGGTATTCCACACCCGCTATGCTCAAAGAATGGCAAGACTTGGTGCTTGAATACGGTTTTGCCTATGGAACTGACGGAACTGCCCTAAAAGGTAAGCGATTTATGTGCGCATTATCCGCGGGGGGGAAAGCTGATGCGTATCAAACGAAAGGATACAACCACTTTACCATTCGCGAACTGCTCTCCCCAATGGAGCAAATGGCCGCAATTACGGGAATGAAATATATCCCACCGCTGGCTCTGTTTGGTGCAAGAACAGCCAAAGAAGAAGGCCGTATCGATCTGCATCTCTCCCAGTGGCAACGTCTGCTGAATGCGCTTGTTGACGATAAATTTGACTACAAACGCGCTTATAAAGTCGAAAAGCTTAATCCTTATTTAGATCAACTGATCGCAGGAGAACAAGTATGACCGGTTATTTTCTCCAAGCTTTTATCTATCTTGCGGCTGCCGTCATTGCTGTGCCAATCGCCAAACGTCTTGGGCTAGGCTCGGTATTAGGCTATTTAATTGCCGGTGTGGTGATCGGCCCGATCATTGGCTTAGTCGGAGAAGAAACAACCACCATTCAGCACTTTGCTGAATTTGGCGTGGTGATGATGCTCTTCTTAGTCGGGTTGGAGTTAGAGCCCAAAATGCTTTGGGGGATGAGAAATCGATTGCTCGGCCTGGGGGGATTACAGGTGAGTGTCACGACAGCGGTCGTGATGGGCATCGCCATGTACTTCAATCAACCGTGGAGTATTGCCCTCGCCATCGGTTTGATTTTTGCCCTTTCTTCCACCGCTATCGTCTTACAAACGTTCAATGAAAAAGGCTTAAACCGAAGCGAAGGGGGAAAAAACGCCTTCTCCGTTTTGCTTTTCCAAGACATTGCCGTGATCCCAATGCTGGCGTTTATCCCACTGCTCGCCCTTCCGGAGTTAATTGAGAAAGCCGAGGCATTGGCGTCATCCGCCGCCGAACACCACGAAGAAATCAGTCTCGTCGCAGGCTTGCCAAGCTGGGCTTACGCCCTTGTCATCGTCGCGTCCATACTCGGCTTAGTCATCGGCGGGCATTATTTAAGCCGCCCTCTATTTCGCTTTGTTGCAAGTTCAGGGTTGCGTGAGATTTTTACTGCAACCGCTCTGATGCTGGTGATCGGCATTGCTGCATTAATGAGCCTCGTCGGCTTATCGCCCGCCTTGGGGGCGTTTCTCGCCGGTGTGGTATTGGCGAACAGTGAATTTCGTCATGAGTTAGAATCCAATATCGACCCGTTTAAAGGGCTCTTGCTTGGCTTATTCTTTATCACCGTCGGAGCAGGGATCAACTTTGGTATTCTATTTGACGACTTTTTCCTTATCATCGGCTTAACGCTTGGGGTTATGGGCATCAAAGCGCTCATCCTCTATGTGCTCGCCTTCTGCTTTAAAATTCGTCAAAGCAACCGCTGGCTATTTACTTTGAGCTTGGCGCAGGCGGGTGAATTTGGTTTTGTATTGCTCAGCTTTACCACTCAAAATCATGTAATCCCAACGGATATTGCGCAAATCCTCTCACTCGTTGTCGCGCTGTCGATGTTCTTAACGCCCGGGCTCTTTATCTTATTCGATAAAGTCATTTTGCCACGTTACGAGCAAGCCTCGAATCAAAATGAAGCGGATGAGATTGATGAAAAAGGCACGGTAATCATCGCGGGCATTGGGCGATTTGGCCAAATCGTCAACCGCTTGCTGGTTGCAAATGGGGTGAAAACCGTCATTCTTGACCACCAGGCGGATCAAATTCATACCGTTCGACAATTCAATACCAAAGCCTTTTTCGGTGATGCGACACGACCGGATTTACTTCATACCGCCGGAATTGAAGAAGCGTCGATGATCGTTATCGCGATCGATAACCGCGATGCCGCTTTAGAGCTGGTGAAGTATGTCAAACATACCTACCCAAATGTGATTATATTAGTGCGGGCGTTTGACCGAGGTGAAGGCTACCGCTTGCGCCAAGCCGGCGCGGATGTCATTGAATCTGAGACTTATCATTCCGCCTTAGAATTAGGTGCTCATGCCTTAAGACAATTAGGACAACATCCATTTTTGGTGGAACAGCAAAAGGCCAGTTACAAGCGTGTCGAAGATAAGAAATCCGACATGCTCTATCAAGCCTGGCTGGATGACGCATCAGATGAACGTTTCGATAACAACTATCGTCAATTGTTTATGCACCTTGAAGAGCAGATCAAACTTGCAGTCGCCACCGATCGTGCCGATAAACATAACAACGATGAACGCGGCTGGACACCACCACCCAAAGGCTACGATGACGACTTTAAAGAAAATGTTTAAAGTCTTTCAAGAAGCCTGCACTCGAATTCATCATATAATCGAGTAAACTGTAATGAGATATCCATAAAGCTGAGCCTGTCTCAGCTTTATTTTTACTTCCTATTTATCGATGGCGACACGATGCATTCTAAAGATCTTGGTAGACAATTATTTACAATGACATGGCCCATGCTATTTGGGGTATTGTCATTGATGAGCTTCCAGCTTGTGGACAGTGCATTTATTGGCCAACTGGGCATTCTCCCTTTAGCCGCTCAAGGTTTTACTCTGCCAATCCAGATGATCATTATTGGTCTTCAAGTGGGCCTTGGCATTGCGACTACCGCCGTGATAGCAAAAGCGATTGGCGCGAAACAAGAAAAATACGCACAACAACTGGGCGGCTTAGTCGTCGTGCTCGGTACGGTGGGCATGGCTTTTTTCTGCGTTGTTCTCTATCTCATTCGTGAGCCTATATTGCTCATGCTAGGCGCGCCAGAAAGTGTCTTTGCGATTATCGATAGCTATTGGCTCTATTGGCTTGTCAGTTCGTGGACAGGTGCGCTGCTCTACTTTTTTTACAGTGTCTGCCGAGCAAATGGCAACACGATGCTACCGGGTAGCATGATGGTCATCACCAGCTTGCTTAACTTAGCGCTCGATCCCCTATTCATTTTTACTTTTGATATGGGCATCAATGGGGCCGCCCTAGCGACGATTATTGCTTTTGGCTTAGGCATTGTGTTTGTCGCGCCTAAAGTGGTTCGCAAGCAATGGATGAGCTTCGATTGGCAAGATTTAAACCTCGCGAAAAGCCTAACGTCGATAGGCAATATTATGGGACCGGCAATGGTCAGCCAATTGTTGCCTCCACTTTCTTCTATGCTAGCAACCAAACTACTGGCGAGCTTTGGGACTGCCGCCGTCGCGGCATGGGCACTGGGTTCTCGCTTCGAGTTTTTTTCCATTGTCTCGGTACTCGCACTCACTATGTCGATGCCCCCTATGTTGGGCCGTATGCTTGGGGCGCACAAGCTAGAGGAAATTCGTCAACTGGTGCTCCTTGCTTGCAAGTACATCCTCGTATTCCAACTTGTGGTGGCCGCGGTAACCTGGTTAAGCAGCGACTTTCTCACAACCGTGATGACCAGTGATCAACAGGTAAAAGAGATCTTAAGCTGGCACCTTATGATCGTGCCTTTTAGCTTAGGGCCCCTCGGCATTTGCATGTTGATGGTTTCCGTCAATAACGCTCTGGGTAAGTCTTACACTGCACTCACCATTTCCGCGCTACGGCTGTTCGTCTTCTTCTTACCTTGTTTGTGGATCGGCTCCATGATTGCCGGTATTCAAGGCATATTTTGGGGCGCTTTAGTCGGCAACCTGGGGGCTGGCCTAAGCGCATGGCTAATGTACCGAAGAGCGTTTCAGCAAGTCGAACGCCAATTAAAAGTTGAAGAAGCCGCCTAAACGAACAAAGCCTCATCACATGGAGGCACTATGTGATGAGGTTTGAAAGTGGCCAGTCAACGCCACTGCAACGTCAAGTAGGACGGGGATAGACCAGTCATTGTCTATATTCGCTGTCGTCTTGTTCAATCGGTCAAAAAAGTAAGGTAAGACCACAAATAAAGTCGTATGATTCCGCCATCTTTTCCGAGTATCTATTTTTATGAGCCACAATCACCACCCTATTCAAGGCGCGAGTTGGATGCTAACCGCAGGTTTGTCTTTCGCGATCGTTAACAGCCTTGCCCAAGTCGCTAGTATTCAGTTTGGTCTGCCTTCAACCACCGTTGCATTGGTGCAATACGCCATTGCCTTAGTGGCCATCTTGCCTTATTTAAAAACGTTAGGTATTCGCCAATCACTTAGAACCAATAAGTTTGGTTTACACGTTTTCCGAGTCTTTTTATCGGTGATTGGTATCCAGTTGTGGCTGTGGGCTCTGGCTTACCCTGTGCCGATTTGGCAAGGCATTGCGCTATTAATGACCTCGCCTCTTTTTGCTACCATCGGATCAGGCTTACTGCTTAAAGAAAACGTTGGTACTGCGCGTTGGGTCGCCACCCTTTCGGGTTTTGTCGGCGCAATGATCATCTTAGAACCATGGGCTGATAATTTTAATTGGGCGACATTGTTACCCATTGGCGCTGCTTTCTTCTGGGCGTGTTATTCGCTAATGGTAAAAAAACTGTCTGCCGATGATTCACCGTCAACCATGGTGGTGTACTTACTTGTACTGATTACCCCATTTAACCTGCTACTCGCGCTACCTGATTGGCAAATGCCAACCGGACTGAATGTTTGGTTAGTGCTCATCGCCGCAGGCGCCGCAACCGCACTGGCGCAATGGGCTATCGTTAAAGCCTACGCCGTCGCTGATGCGTCATTCGTGCAACCATTCGATCACGCGAAACTACCATTAAATGTGTTAGCGGGTTGGGTCGTCTTTGGTTGGGCGCCACCAGGTCGTCTATGGCTTGGCGCGGCCATCATCATTATGTCGGTTGCCTTCATTACCCAGTGGGAAAGTAAGAAGTTTCGTAAAAAAAGTTAGTTTGTTGAAATTAATCGGCCATTTCACCGTTCTTAATAACTGAAATGGCTTGAATTTCTTCTATGATTAAGAAGAGATTTGTCCCAACCGCTTAGCTGAATTCGGGAGATACGCATGACACAACCTATCAAAATCACACTCTATCGCTGGGCGGGGAGTTGGGGGCCTTTTAAGGTTAATATTCCTTGTGGTGAATGCACACTGACGAAAGATATCTTACAAGATACCTTCTCGAATGAATTAGCAGGCATCCCGATTGAGTTAGAAGTAAAAGATTGGCTGTCTCACTGGTGGGAGCCCCTTAAACTCGGATCGTGGCATGCACCTATTCTGGTTGTAGAAGGAAAAGTGGTGAGCCAAGGCGAAGCATTGAATCGTGGCGTGTTGATTCAATCAGTCATTCAACAATGGGCACAGCGTGACGCGCTGAAAGGCAATATTGTCTACGGTAAAGCCACATGCCCTTACTGTGTTGAAGCCAAAAAGCGACTTGATGACGCAGGAATAGACTACCAGTATTTTGATGTCGTTAAAGATAGCGCGGCGCTCTACCGTATGATCCCTGAAGTAAAAGCGCACATTGGCATGAAGACCCCCGTGACCGTGCCGCAAATTTGGTTGGATGGTCAATACATTGGTGGGGCTGACAACTTAGCGACTTGGATTGACGAAAAAGGGTTGAATAATAGACCTGACAACGTCATCAATCTCGAGAGAAATCAAGGCTAGCGAAATCAAGCTAGCATTGACGCCTAATCGCAAAAAAAGAAACCCCAGCATGAGAGCCAGGGTTTCTTTTTTAATTCAAGCTGAGGCTTAATTAGCTGCGCTTTGCTTGCTGGTAAGTTTTACCCGCCGCTTGGTAGGTATCTTTGCGCTTAACTTCAAACATCGCATCAAAGAACCAAGCAACAAAACGAATAACGTCATCGCCTTCGTTCATCACATGCTCAACAAACTCTTGTTCTTCGCCTTGCTCATCCGCTTGCAGGGTAACGTGGTAAACACGCTTCTCACCATCAACTTCCGCTAACGCGAATTGGCCCGCTAACGACGCCGCCGCTTCTGCTACTTCTTGATCATCGCTCGCTTTTAAAATCTCTAATGCTTGCGGTAAGGCTTCTTGTTGACTGGCTAATTTTACAAGCTCTTCAAACTCTTTATGTTCCATAATGTCACCCTATGGTATTAATATCGCGATATGGCGCGCATTGTAACCTTATGCGCTCAATTTGGCGATATTCGCTCACGTGAAATACTCATGATAATGCGCCCTCACCCTATCTAGTTCGCTTGCATCGACAAAAAACAGCGTTTAAATTAATCGGTAAAAATAGCCTCACCTACATGGGAAACATCGCTTTCCTTTGGGACAACACGTAAAGGTATACAATGGATTGGTTACAAAACGTCAAGAGCTACATACTCGTCGTGGATGAAGGCAGTTTTAATGGTGCTGCGCGGCGTTTAAATACCACCAGCTCAGCAATCAGCAAACGCATTCATTGGCTAGAAGAACGCATTGGCGTGCAATTACTCAAGCGCACAACCCGTTCCGTCTCTCAAACCGAAGCTGGCGCACTGTTTTACACGCGAGCAAAAGTACAGATCGATGGCTGGCAATCTATTGTCGATGAAACACGATCAATCGACCAATCCCCAGCAGGACTACTAAAGATTGGCGCAACGCTCGCGGTAGGCTCAAAGTTCCTGGTGCAATATCTGGACGATTTCTTATCGCTCTACCCAGATATTCAAATTCAACTCACCACGACCACACCTGGCCAATTGCCTGCCTTGAGCTTGGATTTGTATATCAGCCGTGAGATCGAACAGCTCAACTCATTAAGCTTTAAAGCGACGCGATTATTTGAACATAAAGCCGGCTTTTACGCTTCGCCGCTCTATTTAGAACGCCATGGCGAACCCACCATCGTTCAAGACCTCAGCGCACACAACATACTCATTTGGGGCGAGCATCCACAACGCGAAGTTAAATTGTCAAAAGGTCAACGTGTCCTGCTCTCGGGGAATTTTTCCACCACGAATCCTGAAGCGCTTTTTTATGCTGCAAAAGCGGGAATGGGCGTTCTGCTCACCAACGATGTCATGATCAAAGAAGAATTAAAATTGGGGACGTTAATCCGGATTCTTCCCGATATCACGGCCGATGAAGCAACGGTTTATGCCTATCACCCCAAATTGGATTACCAAAATACCCGCACGCAATTATTTCTCGATTACTTGAAATCGCGCTTACTGTAAACACCTTTTACATTTGCAAAATAATGCAACTTGCTTCATATTTAATTTAAAGCGCTTTATCGGCAAGTAAACAGCGTAACCGTAGATAAGGAGAATTCGTTATGGCTAGGATTGCTAAAACGCATTCAATCGGTATGGATGAACTGAATCGCATTGTCGCCCTTGATGGCCCAGAGTTGCTTCATCAGATTACCTTAACATTACATAACATGTTTGATAGCCAGTGCTGCAGCATCATCGAGATCGACAAAGTTAACTATAGCGCACAAACGCTTTCCTTTGCATGTTCTCATCAAATTGCGCAGCCTTTTTCCTATTCGTTATCGGGAACGCCTTGCGATATTGTGAGTAAATCAGACAGTGTGTTCTGCTTATTTGAAAAAGACGTAAGACAACAGTTTCCGCAAGATACGTATCTCGTTGATAACGACGTTGAGTCGTATTTAGGAGTGCCACTGCGCAACCGTTCAGGGGATATTTTAGGCATATTGCTGTCTACATTCACGGCTGAAACCAAGCAGACATCCTCTTTAATCTATTACCACACCCTGTTTGCCAACATCGTCATTCATAGCTTACGATCGAAATGGCTGGCCGCTCGCTCAGATACCTTAGTCCATCAACTCAGTCACGAAGTCTCTCACGATAACTTGACTGGGTTGCTCAATCGCAGTTATTTATCCAACTCGCTAGAACGGTTCACTCAAACAAAATCCGAACCTTTTACCCTCGCTTACATTGATATCGACAACTTTAAATCCATCAATGATCTCTATGGCAATTATATTGGTGATCAGGTACTTAAATTCGTTGGCAGAGCGATTGAGGAAGCATTACAAGAAGAAAACCAAGCGTATCGAATTGCTGGAGATGAGTTTGCTTTTATTACGTTTTCAAGCGATCCACTGGCCATTTGCCAAACGCTAATTTCACGCCTCAATAAAGGGTACACCGACCCATCACATAGGATAAAAATCAGCATCAGCATTGGGTTGGCACGCAAAACCGAACAGCGCCTCACCCCCGATCAATTGATCCTCAATGCCTCACTGGCTTTGAAAGATTGTAAGCAGACTCGCAATAGCAAAGTACAAAGTTACGACACGCATTTGAGTGCGCAATACTATCGTCGAGCCATGGTTATTGACGCGCTGCGGAATGAGTTAGACAGAACATCAGACGCTGGTAGTGAAATTTATGTGGTCGCACAACCGATCGTTTCGCTTGATTCTGAGCGCTGGGATTATTTTGAAATTCTGACTCGCTGGAATAGCGACACGTTAGGGGCGGTTTCGCCGGCAGAATTTATCGAAGCGGCCGAACAATCGGGATTAATCATAGAGTTGGGCGAACGCATCGTTGAGTTAGCGTGCGTGGCAAAACAAGAGTTAGAAGCTGGTCTTGGCTATAAGATTCGCCTCAGCTTAAATTGCTCAGCGCATGAATTAAGTGACTCATCACGTTATATGCGCCACCTGACAAAAACGATTACCCGCATGAACTTTGAACCACGCGAATTTACGATTGAGTTAACCGAAACCGTGTTACTTTCGCAAACCAATAACGTGCGTTATATCCTAGATAAACTGCGTAATCAGGGTTTTACGATCGCTCTTGATGATTTTGGCACGGGTTACTCTAGTCTAAATTACATTCACAGCTACCCGATCGACACGATTAAGATCGACGCAACCTTCATTAAGAATATGCTGAGCAATGAAACCTCTGAGCGCGTCGTGTCATTAATTATTCAGTTGGCGAAGCAGTTGGATGTTAATTTGGTAGCGGAAGGCGTTGAAAGTGAGGAGGCACTGCAAAAACTAAAAGGCATGGGCTGCAATCAGATCCAAGGCTACTTTTTCTCTAAGCCAGAGATCCCAATCAACATCATTACCCACTATGCAAATGTCAGTTCAACCAGACAAAAAGGAATGGGTCAGGCAAACTAAAAAAAGTGCCGTTAAAACGGCACTTCAACTTGCATCATGAGATTATCTTGGTGCTCATCATGCCATAAGTAATCCAACCTAAATCTCGGCTTCCCGTCTTGCTTATCACCAAACCCGACGCTAAACATCAAGCCGTGATCCATAAGCCACTCTTCCGCCGTCCGTTCTTCTTCCGTCGAATTCGCCCCGTCAGGCTGCCACCAGCCAACACCAAAATAATTATCGGAAAAATTTTTCGTAAGTACCGGATTTGTTTCCGTTTTCAATACCCATTCTGACCAATAATCAGTTTCACTCGTGCTTTCTTCTTCCAACAAAATCGGAATCGATGATTGCTCATACGTGTACAAACTGTCATCGAGAAACGTAAAGCATAAATCGTCTTCTTGATACGTTAATTGTCCGTCCACTTCCGTTGTGTAATTTTGATCGCAAGCAATAGTAAAAGCTGAAAATAGGCCAAAAATAAGCAGCGCGCTTTTCTTCGCCATAAACACCTCAATGCCCTGATTGATACATAGCGGTCGTATTAACCAAGGTTATTGATATTTGAGTTAATAATAGTTATTTTTGGTTAAAATAGCGCAAACGTTTGAGGTTGTTAAGTGATTAATTTCGATTCCTTGCGCGAGCGCATTTCGTATGTCAGTACTGCGAATCGCCACTTTCTCTGGGCATGCCATCACCGACCATCGGCGGACAATTTCTTGGGCATTATAAAACTGAGCAAAACTAAAAAAATTATCCGGTCCAATCACGAAAGTAAGCTCAGCGGCATGATCTTCCTCTTGCAGCGCATTCAGCACAGCGTAGGTAGTGACGGGTTGCTGTGAGACGTTAAACAACTGCTCTTCAATCGTACAACGCGCCACATTCGCCATCTTTAAGTCATCAATAAACGCATCCACCAACTGTGTACGTAAAGTATAGTCCAACATTTCTTTACCCCAAGCATGTGCAATGCTGGGAAGCAACAAAATACGGTCAAAATGAGCAAGTGATTCAATTACGCTCTTATGGCCTAAACTCGGCGGATTAAAGGCGCTGCCAAATACGGCAATTTTCATAATTTCTTACCTTGAATGGGCGGAAATCCGTGTTCTCGGTTTTCTATTTATTGGTTTTAGGTATGATACTACGATACACAATATAGCTGCAGGAAGAAAACTAATGGAACAGTTGATTCGCGATGAAATGCGCGTCTTACCGTCGATTGACCCTCATTTTGAAATCACTCGTCGCGTGGATTTTATCAAACGTAAGTTAACCGATTCAGGCTGCAAAGCGCTGGTTCTTGGCATCAGTGGCGGTGTGGATTCAACCACCTGCGGTCGCCTTGCACAAATTGCCGTTAATGAACTTAATGAGCAAAATGATCACGGCTACCAGTTTATCGCGGTGAGATTGCCCTACGGCGAGCAACAAGATGAAGATGAAGCTCAGCTCGCCCTGCAATTTATTCAACCAACACATTCCGTTTCCGTTAACATCAAAGATGGTGCTGACGGACTGCATGCCGCCGCGTTAGTTGGGCTTGAAAACACAGGCTTAATTCCACAAGATCCGGCAAAAGTTGATTTCATCAAAGGCAACGTGAAAGCGCGAGCGCGTATGATCGCTCAATATGAAATTGCAGGGTTTGTCGGCGGCCTAGTACTAGGGACCGATCACTCCGCAGAGAACATTACCGGTTTTTATACCAAGTTTGGTGATGGTGCTTGTGATTTAGCGCCACTGTTTGGCCTTAATAAGCGACAAGTACGCGAAGTGGCGGCCACGTTAGGCGCACCCGAGCAACTGGTTAAAAAAGTCCCGACGGCCGATCTAGAAGAACTGGCGCCGCAAAAAGCCGATGAAGATGCACTTGAACTGACTTACGACGAAATCGACGACTTCTTGGAAGGCAAACCGGTCTCTCAAAGAGCCTCTGAACGATTGGTGCACATTTACCGCATCACACAGCACAAACGTCAACCGATTCCAACGATTTACGACTGATCGGCAGACGCGGCGAATCAAGCCCATAAAAATGCTAAAAGGGAACCTAGGTTCCCTTTTAAAAATAACGTTTCGCAATACCATTCCATCGTCGCGATATTTTCGCCTTTACGACACGATCAAAATAGCATGATCAAATCATCGCGTTAAACACGCTCTTCTAAGGCAATATTATTATTGGCCCATAGCAGCGCCTGTAAGCGATTCTTAGCGTTGATCTTCTTAAATATATTGTGCAGGTGCGTTTTCACCGTATTTTCACTGACAAAGAGGTCATCTGCGATTTGAAGATTGGATGCGCCATGCCCCAGTAAACGCATGATTTCTTTTTCACGCTTGGTCAAGTTCGCGTAGACCTGAGAAGTCGTCACTGAATTCGCGCAACGGAAATGTTCGATATAGTCTTGAGCGACCTTACGAGATAACCACATTTCATCTTGCATGATCTTATCCATGCCCTTCAACAGAAGCGTAATATCATCTTCCACATAAAAGACACCCACTAAATTTCGCCACTTGAACAGTTGAGAAGAAGGCACATCTTTAGGACAATTTATAACGATCTCTTTGGCATTGGTATTCGCCGCCAATTTCACTTGGTTATACAGTTCAAAGTTCGTTTCATTAAAGTAATTGAAATCAATCAGCACGTAATGACTCAGTCGTGTTTCGTCTGCGCTTTCATCTAAGTCATCAAGAGAAACGAGCTCAACGTCCATCTTGATGCCCCTCTCTAATGAATCTTTGAACAACTTCGATTGCATACTCACGTCAGATAGTAAAGTAATGTTGTGGGTGTTCGTCGCACTCATAGTGATTTCTCCAAAATCTGCTTCGTTAGATCGAGTTGATTATTACAACAGTATTACCTAAAACTATCGTTTAGTCACAAATAGTCAACACGATGCTAGATCACACTTTCCAGCTTGACGATAATAATTTTAATAATATTAAATAGTTACGACTTACTTCTTAATTTTGAGAACAGGCAAGATTACTGAGATATCTATTGCGCAACCTTTTGCTATGTCGCAAATGGAATACAATCAAAAGTCCTAAAAGGGCCGCAATGGAAAGATTAGCCCCAGATCCCCCGCTTTCTGCTGGCACGATGTCTTCTGAATTATTGCTGCGTCGATCAATGACCACGCGCTCACCGTCCTCTAATACCACTTGATAAACCGGCGTGACTTCGCCGTTTAACACCGTAGTAATCCACTCTTCATACGCGGCGACATTGGTGAATCCTGACGTAACTTCTGTGCTTAGGGCGGGATCACCGCATTGCGCTAAGCCAAAACTGGTGATACCGATTTGTACATACCCGCTTGCCGTAAACTGATAAACCGGCCCGCCTGAATCGCCATCACACGGCGAATTTTGCAAAATGCCATTTGGTAATGTGCCATCAAAACAGTACTGTTTCGCCGTAAAATTATCGCCCCAAGCGGTTTTGCATTGGCTGAGCGTTAACGGGGTTAACGTCGCCTCTAGTAGGTTGTTTTCATTGATGTATTGGCCACTACTGGCATCGTAAATCAACCCGTGCCCAACAATTTTATAGGTGTCATTACTGGCTAAATCACCGGAGGAATCCAGATTCAGTTGCCCGATGAGGTCCCCTGTACCTAGATCACTTTCGAGTTTTAAAATAGCAATATCATCGGGCCACAAAGCGCTGGCAGAATTGACAAATGTTGAGGGGAAAAAATACTCACTGACCCGTTGCGGTGCAACCGAGGCATAATCCGTTTCGTCCACCAGCTGCGAGACAACCGTTATCTTATCGAGATCTTCGTTCTCGGCAATACAATGCGCCGCCGTTAATACGTAACGATCATTAATCACCGTTGCCCCGCAAAAACTCCGGGTATAGTTGCCATTTTCGTCTTCATAAAACAAGCTGGCAACGTTAGGGTAATCGGCAATAACCACGTCCGTGCCATTAATAATGTAAGGTGAGACCTCTAGACTATGAGCACAAACACTCATCAATAGAGAACCACTCAATATTAACTTTCGCATTAACACCCTCCTTGTTAAACGATGTATCCATTACCGTGTACAAATCATACTTTATGCACATGCTTTAAATATAAGACACACAGATCAAAACCTCGCCTTATCAATAAAAAACCTCTCAAAGAGAGGCTTTATAATGGTCATATACTAAACGGCTAGGCAAACGACTTGGCGATGCCGGTAGGCGGCAAGCGAACAAAGCCTTTGAGCATAGATACGCGATGTGATGAGGTTTGAGAGTGCCAGTCAAACACCGCTGCAACGTCTAGTAGGACGAGGATACGTATCCAAGCGCATTATTTGCCACGATAATATCTTTGCGGAACAAATGGCATTTTTTCAATCGTCATTGCAAGCCTCTTGCCGCGCACTTCAGCAAATATTTGATTCCCTATTAAGGCAGACTCAGCGTTGACGTACCCCATGGATACGGGCTTACCCGCAGATGGCCCCGCTGTACCACTGGTGACCACCCCGATTTTTGTGCCTTGCGCATCAAAAAGTTCACAACCTTCGCGCACCGGTGCTTTGGTTTCACCCACCAATCCAACACGTTTACGCGCCACTTGCTTTGTTTCAATTTGAGTCAAAATGATATCAGCACCGGGAAAGCCGCCCGCACGAGCTTCGCCAGAGCGACGTACCTTTTGAATCCCCCACAACAAACTCGCTTCAACTGGCGTCGTGGTAGTATCGAGATCATGGCCGTATAAACACAAACCACACTCTAGGCGTAATGAATCACGCGCCCCAAGGCCAATCCATTCGACTTCATCTTCCGCTAATAATGTTTGTGCTAGTGCTTCAGCTTGCGCAGCGGGCACGGAGATCTCATAACCATCTTCTCCGGTATAGCCACTGCGTGAGATAATGCATTCAACCCCCATCACCTCAAATACACCGACATCCATAAAGATCATGTCCGCGACGGAAGGTTGCAGCCGCTTGAGCACATCAACCGCCTTCGGCCCTTGTAGCGCTAATAGAGCTCTGTCTTCAATCACCTCTAACTCAACATGCTGGGGAAGGTGTGCTTGCAAATGCGCAATATCTTGCGTCTTACACGCGGCATTCACCACCACGAACAAATGGTCACCTAAGTTCGCCACCATCAAGTCGTCCATGATGCCGCCTTGAGGGTTCGTAAAAAAAGCATAGCGCTGATTGCCCGCGGGTAAATCGATAATATCCACTGGAACAAGTGTCTCAAGAAACGCCGCAGCATCGTCGCCTTTTAACCTTAATTGCCCCATGTGCGAAACATCAAACAGTCCGGCATGCGCTCGAGTGTGTAAGTGCTCTTTCTTGACACCCAACTTGTACTGCACGGGCATATCGTAGCCAGCAAAAGGCACCATTTTGGCTCCGGCTTCGATATGTAAGGCGTGTAATGGCGTAGTCAATAGTGCTTGAGTCATGAGGCTCTCCAAATGTCCGTTTGGTTCTACGGGTAATCTCACTTTGCTATTCAAATAATCGAATAACACGGTTAAGAAAGGTCGAATAAATCTTGTTTCCGATAATAAACACGAAGGTCAACGCTTTGCACGGTTAAACGTGGGTCACTGATGCAAAGTGTGACATTTAACATTTAAAACACATTCTTAAACACAGAACAAGCGCCCCTAAGGAGGATGAGGCTAACACTCGCACTCCCCACGAACCCGTATCCCATAATGCATTTCACATCATAAATCTAACGCTTATTTTGCCGTCACCCACAAAATCAATGCATCTTCACCACTCACAGAAACCAGCATGTGGCCCATGTTGGCATCATAGTAAACGCTATCGCCTTCGCTTAATTGCACCGGTTCATAGAACTCAGAAAAGAAGGTCACGACCCCAGAGAGAATCAATAAAAACTCTTCCCCTTCATGCCTTACCCAATCACCGTACTCCTCAAACGAGCGTGCTCGTACGCGGCTTTTAAACGGCATCATTTTCTTGTTTAGTAGTTGGGTTGCGAGTAATTCATGCTCATAGGTTTGGGTTGGATGTGGCTTTCCATCGCCCTGCAAAGTAATATCCCGACGCCCTGTTGCCACTTTTTTATTTGGTTTTTCAAACAGTTGTGGCATATCAATTTGCAAACCATGGGCGAGCTTTTGCATCGCTTGAAAGGTGGGCGATATTTGCTCGTTTTCAATTTTGCTTAGCGTTGAGCGAGCCAATCCCGTTCGCTGACTGGCTTCTTCTAAGGTGATCCCAAGACGAGTACGGATCGCTTTAATGCGCTCACCCAACTTAAGTGGAGCAATGGTCTGCTCGTGGCTTTCTTTGGCTAATGTGAGTGATGGATACTCATCATAGATCTCTTCTGCCATGCATCCCCCTGCGTTTTGTACTTCCTGTATAACGTGTCATTGTGCAGTAAGCCCCCAGAATAAAAAAGGACAAAAGTTCGCCAATCGTGGGGTCGTTAACAGATTTAGAAACTATGTTTCCTATAGGAAACTTTGGGGTTGATTGTTTTTACATCAACCGCTATGTTACCAAGATGTTAGCCTGAAAATATTTTAATCGCGGCGATGGCATACCTCCAATAGCGCACAAAAACGATTTATTGAGGGCTTCACTCGTCGCACTAGCATTCGTGATGATCACAACATACGCATCGTCGTTTTGGTGTGATAATTAGCCTAGGCACACTAGCCTAGCAAGATTTAGACTCACCGGAATTAAGACAAGTGCGCAGCGAAAGGGACTTAAACCCAATACGCATAGAAGATGAAACAGATGGTAGAGACATCTGCCCAGCACTCACTCTTGACCTAAAAATTAAATGTGGAGATTAAGCAATGGACAAAACCCTCAAGTTTACAGAAAGCCACGAATGGGTACGTGACAACGGTGATGGCACCGTCACAATCGGTATCTCAGAGCATGCACAAGAAATGCTCGGTGATGTCGTTTTCGTAGACTTACCTGAAGTCGAAGCAGAAATCGATGCCGGTGAAAACTTCTCATTGGTCGAATCAGTGAAAGCCGCATCAGACATCTATGCGCCAGTCACCGGTGAGATTATCGAAGTCAACGAGGAGTTAGAAGACAGTCCAGAGCTCATCAACGAAGAACCTTACGATGGTGGTTGGATTGTGAAGGTGAAGTTGGCTGACCCAGCAGAACTGGATGATCTCAAAGACGCCGAAGAATACTTAAACTCTATCGAAGAAGAGTAATCAAATATCACTAAAAGCTGTCCATGAAAGTGGGCGGCTTTTTTTAAAGGCTCGTATTAATGGATACCGGCCCACTTCGTCCCCACGGGACAGGAGTGAGCTTCGCCATCTGAGCCAGAAGGTAAAGGACAATGACAACACTACTTCAAAGCCTCAGCACCCAACATGAGTTCGTCGCTCGCCACAATGGGCCAAATAAAGCCGACCAACAATCGATGCTTGATGCGATTAACGCAAAAAGTCTCGATGAACTCATTATCCAAACCGTTCCGGCGCAAATTCGCCTAGAAAAACCACTCGCGCTGACCGAAGCCAAAAGCGAAGCGGACATGCTTGGGGAAATGAAAGAGTTTGCCAAGCTCAACCAAATCAAACGCACTTATATCGGTCAGGGTTATTACAACACCTTCACGCCTAACGTCATTCTGCGCAATGTTTTTGAAAATCCAGGCTGGTATACCGCTTATACCCCTTACCAACCCGAAATCTCTCAAGGCCGTTTAGAAGCGCTGCTCAACTTCCAACAGATGGTGATGGATCTTACCGGAATGGAAATCGCCAACGCCTCGTTGCTCGATGAAGCCACCGCCGCCGCTGAAGCCATGACCTTATGCAAACGTGCCGGTAAAAGTAAGAGTAACTGCTTCTTCGTTGCATCCAATGTGCATCCACAAACCATCGAAGTCGTCAAAACTCGCGCGAAATTCATCGGCTTTGACGTCATCGTTGATGATCTTGATTCTCTAACCAATCACGAAGCCTTTGGTGCGTTAATACAATACCCATCCACCACGGGCGAAGTGCGTGACCTAACGGATTTAATTCACGCAGCTCAAGCCAACAAAATCCTCGTCACCGTCGCGACCGATCTGCTGGCAAGCACCCTATTAAAACCGGCAGGAGAAATGGGCGCAGACGTGGTCATCGGTTCCGCGCAACGCTTTGGCGTACCGATGGGATATGGCGGCCCACATGCAGCTTTCATGGCCACCAAAGACAAACATAAACGCACCATGCCAGGCCGTGTGATTGGCGTTTCAATTGATGCCAATGGCAACCAAGCACTGCGCATGGCAATGCAAACGCGTGAACAGCATATCCGCCGCGAGAAAGCGACCTCAAACATTTGTACTGCGCAAGCATTACTGGCCAATATGGCGTCTTTCTACGCGGTGTACCATGGCGCAGAAGGCTTGCGTACGATTGCACGTCGCACACACCACATGACGGCCATTCTTGCCGCTGGTTTAACCAAGTCGGGCTTTGAACTGGCGCATAACAGCTTCTTTGACACACTAACGATTAATAGCGGCGCAAAGACTGACGAGCTGTATCAAAAAGCACAAGCAAACGACATCAACCTACGTCTATTCAGATCAGCCCAGCAACTTGGGGTGAGCCTGGATGAAACCACCACCGTGGCGGATATCGAAGCCTTATTTGCAATATTCGGCATCGAACAAAATGCAGCCACACTCGCCTCGGATATTGAGAATAACGAGTTTGCCGCGATCCCAGAATCTTGTCGTCGCACCAGCGCCTTCTTAACCCACCCAGTGTTTAACACCCATCACAGTGAAACACAGATGATGCGTTATCTAAAACAGCTGGAAAACAAAGACTTCTCGTTGACTCACGGCATGATCCCACTCGGCAGCTGCACCATGAAACTCAATGCGGCCGCAGAGATGATTCCTGTCACTTGGCCAGAATTTGGCGCGCTGCACCCATTCGTCCCTCTTGAACAAGCAGCAGGTTACACCGCGCTGGCGAAAGATCTTAAACAGAAATTGTGTGAGATCACTGGCTACGATGACTTCTCGCTCCAACCAAACTCGGGCGCCTCGGGGGAATACGCTGGCTTAATCGCAATTCAGCGTTACCACGAAAGCCGTGGTGATACGCACCGCAATGTCTGTTTGATCCCAAGCTCCGCGCACGGCACTAACCCAGCGACAGCCTCAATGGTCTCGATGAAAGTTGTCGTCGTGAAATGCGATCAAGAAGGCAACATCGATATTAGCGACCTGGCGGATAAAATCGAAAAGCACCGCGATAACCTCTCCAGCATCATGATTACCTACCCTTCAACACATGGCGTGTATGAAGAGCAAGTGAAGCTGGTATGCGAAATGGTGCACGAAGCCGGTGGCCAAGTGTACCTCGATGGTGCCAACATGAATGCTCAGGTGGGCCTAACCACTCCGGGCTTTATTGGCTCCGATGTGTCACACCTCAATTTGCATAAAACGTTCTGTATTCCGCATGGTGGCGGTGGTCCAGGCATGGGGCCAATTGGTGTTAAATCACACCTTGCGCCTTTCCTACCCGGCCATATTGAAAATGGCGTTGAAGGCGAAGCCTTTGCCGTTTCAGCCGCCGATCTGGGTAGCGCCTCTATCTTGCCAATCTCGTGGGCCTATATTGCAATGATGGGCGAAGTGGGTTTAACCGAAGCAACCAAAGTGGCGATTCTAAATGCGAATTATGTCATGGAGATGCTACGCCCTTACTACCCTGTTCTTTACCGCGGCACTCATGGCCGAGTAGCCCACGAATGCATCATTGATATTCGCCCACTCAAAGAAGAAACAGGAATTAGTGAAGAAGACATTGCGAAACGCTTAATGGATTACGGCTTTCATGCCCCAACCATGTCGTTCCCAGTGGCAGGCACGCTGATGGTTGAGCCAACCGAATCAGAAGATTTAGAAGAGTTGGATCGCTTCTGTGAAGCCATGGTGGCGATTCGTTTAGAGATGGATAAAGTGAAAAATGGCGAATGGCCATTAGATAACAACCCGCTCGTCAATGCGCCGCACACTCAAGTGGATTTATCTGCCGAGCAATGGGACCGCCCATACTCACGTGAGGTCGCTTGCTTCCCATCTTATGCCACGAAACAATCGAAATATTGGCCGACAGTCAATCGCGTAGACAATGTTTATGGCGATCGTAACTTGATCTGTTCATGCCCAAGTGTGGACCATTATCAGTAACGTATATGGTCGCTGATTTGGATTGAATTGGATTGAATTATTAAGCGAACCGATTGGTTCGCTTTTTTTGTGCATTGTATTCAAAGGTCGTGATGTTGCCTTGCCAAAGAGTGATCAGAATACAAACGCATTTTGGTGACGTCAGATTTCACTCGAATGCGTAACGATTATTCGCGCTCACACTGGTTACTCATGAAAACTGGCTCTTTAGTAACAATCAAAAAAACGACATTTCCCAACTTACGTTAATTGCGCTTTGGGCCAATTTTAAAGTGAGCCAAGGTTAAATAAATACACATAATGCTTTTGTAAATCACCTATCGTTATCCACTATATTGTTTAATTTCCGACGATAGCCTATTTATAGGCCTGACCCATTTTGTTACCAAAATAAATAGCTTACCTCTTAAAGTTTTGTCTATAATTGCGTCTTCGGAAATCGATTAAGAACGAGTATTTCTATCAACAACTGACCATCTTCATGATGCGGTCTTTCTGTAACTTTAATATTTAAACCATCTTTGAGATTACAATGAGTTCGTCAAAAGGAAACAAAGATAGCCTCTTACTTAGTGGCTTGCGTACCGCACTCGATCATGTGCCATCTTTTGTTTATGTGAAAAATCGTAAGCTTGAATATGTATACGCCAACATACAAACATTAAAACTGTTTGAGTGCACAATGGAAGAGCTTTATTTGGCTTCCGATGGCCAATTTTTCCCGCCTGAAACCGCACAAAAGATAAAAGAAAATGATTTAAAAGCGCTATCGGGCGAGTCTACCGAAATTGAACTAATCGTAAATGACGGCTCTGCGAATAAGCGAATTTATCTTAGTGTCAACACACCCGTCTATTCTGATACTAACCATATTATTGGTGTTCTTGGTATTTCTACTGATATCACAACTCAAAAAGAACTTGCCGAAAAAGCAATAAAATTGGCAAAAACAGATGTACTGACAGGCCTAGTCAACCGACTTGAACTTGATAGTAAACTGAATCAAGAAATTCAACGTTACAAGCGTGACCAAGAACCGCTGAGCATTATTTTAGCGGATCTCGACCATTTCAAAACAGTGAACGATGATTTTGGTCACCTTGCGGGCGATAAATGCTTAGTGCAAGTTGCTAAAATTTTCGGCAGCCATTCTCGAATTGTTGATACCGCAGGCCGTTGGGGTGGCGAAGAATTCCTAATCTTATGCCCTCAAGCAGACTTAAAAAGTGCGATAGCTCAAGCAGAAACATATCGATCTCTTATTCATGACCATATTTTCCCGGAAGTGAAACATGTCACGGCAAGTTTAGGCGTTACCACGTTTCAGCCAAACGACACGCTTGAAACGTTCGTTGATCGAGCAGATCAAGCGCTATATAAAGCCAAAAGTCTGGGTAGAAACCGAGTTGAAGCTCTTTAAGAGAATAATATTGAGATCAAAAAAGCGCCTAAATATCAGGCGCTTTTTCTAAATCGAATTGAATTGGGATTAGTTGATGTCTTGAACCTTCATCACTAAGTCTTCCCAGTTACGCTGGTTTTCCATATCGTGCTCTAGGCCTTGATCATCAGCAATTTGGAAACGCTTAACAGCCGCTGTTTTGCTTGTCGCTTGATAAAGCCAGTACGCTTCCGCTTTTAGCGCTTCGTCAATGGGTTTATCAATGGACTCATACACCATCTGCTTACAAGCATTAATCGATTCCGCAGGAAACTTAGAAATGCGCTGTGCAAGTGCATCAACATATGGACCAATCTCATCCGGTTCTAACGCTTTGTTGATTGTACCGTAAGCTTCTGCTTCATCGGCATCAAAGTCACGTGCACTCAACACAATTTCTAGGGCACGGCCAAGACCAACCTGACGGGCCATACGCGATGCACCGCCACCACATGGCAAAATACCCATACCGACTTCCATTTGCATGAACTTGAATTTGCCACGAGCAGCGAAACGCATATCTAGCGCTAATGCGAGCTCATGGGCGCCCCCACGGGCAAAACCTTCAAGCTTAGCAATCGTTGCCTGAGGAACTTTACTGATTCGCTCACATACCACTTGCAAGTCTAGAAGCTGTGCGTCTTCACGAGAAACGGCCTCAGTCGACATGTCTTTCAATAGCTCAGTATCATAGTGACAAACCCAAACTTCAGGATTTGCTGATTGGAATACAACCACTTTAGTCTCGCGGTCACGCTCGAGCCTCATTGCCAGACTGTTTAAGTCTGCGAGCATTTCTTGCCCTTGAACATTCACTGTACCAAAGTCAAATGTAACGGTAAGAATTCCATTTTTCTGTTCTGTTGTAAACGTCTGAAAACCTGCATATTTCATAATAAACTCTCCGTGAGTTCTTTGAGAAGAATATGTAAACGGTATATTGTCGTAAATATAGATATACCATTACACCAATCCATACAATTAACGAAAATCACAAACTGAATTAGCAATAAATAACTAGTTTATTTGTGAGTTTGTGCTACCAAAATTAATTAACTCGAACGAAATAGATCTCACACTACCAAGCATAAGTTTCGATCACGTTTTTCTTTGCCATCGGGTTATGATTGATGTGTTTGTTAATATTTTCTAAAAATGGCTGACGAGCCTCCGGCCACACTCCTCGCATTGTCGCGATGTTATTACCGTGATCGCCCCAATAAAAGCATGGGAAATCATCCATATTTTCAAGAAGATATTTTTCTTCGTGGAGTATTTGTAGCGGGGTTGGTAAGACAAATTCGCCGTTGGCAACCTCGCGCTCCAATTGGCTACCGGGTTGTATCGCTAATGCCATCGGGGCTATCGCGTCAGGGTGCATGATATTAAGAAGACTGGTGGTGTTCTCAGCGTGTTCTTTTGAACGCTCACGACCGCCTAAACCAAAAATAAAAGAAGCAAGCACCTGAATGTTAGCCTCACGCGCCATCTCCATACCTTGGATGGCATGCTCTCGTGTCATGCCCTTTTTGATACGCTCTAACACAATAGGATCACCAGACTCAAGGCCTGAATATGCGGTGGTTAACCCAGCAGAGCGTAATTCTTTTAGCTCTGAAATGCTTTTGCGACGAAAATCATTAAAACCTGAATATAGGGCTAGGTGCTTTAATTCTGGAAACGTCATTTTGATACGATCAAGAATGGCGAGTAGCTTCTCTGTACGCATCGCCATGACGTTACCATCGATCAAAAAAATGGACTCGACCTTTGGATAAGTGGCACGAACCTCGGCGATATCTTTAAAGATATCGTCTATTTCACGAACTTTGAATCGCTTATCATCGAACATGGTACAAAAAGTACATTGATTGTTACTGCACCCTAACGTGGTTTGGATCAGTACACTCTCTGCTTCCATCCAAGGGCGATAAATTTTACCTTCGTAATGCATGTTAAGCTCCTAAGTCTGCGAAATTTCAACTTAGCCAAGCTTAAACACAAAAGGTTTTGTTTATAATACGCCGCAAAAAGAAATCAGAATTTACCTTTTGTTAATAATCAAAAAAGAGCTTGGAAATTCCAAGCTCTTCCGAGAATACGGAAAATAATAGGCTAGCTTGCCAACTTTTCTGTTAGCAGGGATTCAATGGACTCAACGAGTTTGTCGTTCTTCGCTTTATTCATTGCATCTACATGAGGAGCCGTGAAACAACCTGAATCATTATCAAAGTACTTACCTATTACGTTGGCAAAGGCTTCGACATCGGCAAGACTTGATAAGTCAGCGACATACCCGTCACCAAAATCGTTTTTTCATTATTTGTTCTCCATTGATCCTGCACCCATAGAGTATTCATAAATACTAAACAATCTCGCGACGCCATTATTAATAAAAACTTAATACTGATTCAGTCTCAAGCCATATTATCAAATCAAATCCGAGGTCTATACTAGGCTCATAACAACACATAACCGAGGTTACATCCCATGAAAGCTACAGTAATTCGCGCATTTGGTGGTACAGACGTATTTGAAACAGCAGAACTTCCTAAGCCAGAAGTCAAGCCAGGACACGTTGTTGTTAAGGTTGCAGCATCGAGTGTCAATACTATTGACATGATGATTCGTGATATGGGTGAAGCACTGCCCTTTCACCCACCACTTCCAGGTGTTCTTGGTATGGACTTCGCGGGTACTGTAGAAGCGGTTGGCGATGGCGTGACTGAATATTCAGTTGGTGATGAAGTGTATGGTTGTGCAGGTGGCCTTGGCGATCTTCAAGGTTCACTGGCTGAATATATGCTGGCAGACGTAGACTTGATTGCTCACAAACCTGCCAATATCTCGATGCGTGAAGCGGCAGCGCTACCACTGGTTGGCATCACGGCTTATGAAGGCTTGATTCGTGCTGGTATTACGGCAGATCAAAAGGTTCTGGTACACGGTGGCGCAGGCGGTGTCGGCCACGTAGCATTACAACTGGCTCGTCATTTTGGTGCGGAGGTTTATGCTACCGGTGCTGCGGGTGAGCAAACTGATTTAATCAGCCAACTTGGTGCAACAGCGATTGATTTTAAATCAGAATCTGTCGCTGACTACGTGGAAAAACACACATCAGGTGCGGGGTTTGACGTCATTTTTGACACGGTGGGCGGCGCAAACCTAAACAACTCTATTGAAGCGGCCAAGCTTAATGGCCAAATTACAACGACACTAGCGATGCATGAACAAGATCTAACAATGGTGCACATGAAAGGGCTATCATTACACGTTGTTTTCATGCTGCTGCCGATGATTTACAATGTTGGTCGCGCTGAGCACGGTAAGATCCTAAAAGCAATGGCAAAAATTGTTGAGGCTGGTGAACTAAAACCTGTACTTGATGCGAGCGAATTTACCCTTGAGCAAGCAAGTCAAGCACACGACCGTTTAGCGAGTGGTCAAGCGATGGGTAAGGTTGTTGTAAACATCTAATAACCACGACTCTGTTATTAGGCCCGCATATTATTGTGGGCCTTTTTGTTACTGCGATGGATTAACGGCACCCTATATCCGATTTTCTCAAGGCGCTATGCCCACGATATGGTTTGGAGTATCGACTGAAGGCATAATCAATGTGGTTGATTTGCAGAGATTGCGAAGACTTTGGCTGGAGCTTATGCTTGGTACACACGAAACACCATGATGAACACACCAGCTTCCCCCCGCACAACGTATTGAAGCATAAGGATTATCATTAATGAATATTGAGCACCTACGCCTGTTTGTGCGCATTGCCACCACACACAATATCAGCCAAGCCGGTAAAGAGTTAGGCTTATCTGCCCCGGTCGCTAGCATGCACATCAACAAACTTGAAGACAGTATGGGTGCTAGGCTTATTCACCGCACCACGCGAAAGGTTTCGCTCACAGAAGAGGGAGAAACGCTTCTCCCGTATGCTGAAGAGATCATTAGCAGTGTTGACGCAGCCCAAGCGACCGTTGGCACGGGGAAAGCTTGCCCTAAAGGAACATTAAGGATCACCGCGCCAGCCTCGTTTGGGCGAATGCACTTAATGCCCGCCCTGAAAGGTTTCTTGGCCCAATACCCAGAGCTATTTGTCGATATTCGGCTGACTGATTCTATGGTGGATTTGGTTGAGGGTGGTTTTGATGTTGCCATCCGTAATGCGGATTTAAAAGATTCGACCTTAATTGCAAAGAAACTCGCCACAGACAAACGCATTATGGTCGCATCACCTGACTACATCGCCACGCATGGTAAGCCTGCACACCCAACTGAACTTAAGAGCCACCTTTGTATCAATCAAACGGGTCTTGAGTCTTGGGCGTTCGATACACTTGAGGGTGTGCTGCACATCAAAGTGAAAGGAAAGATAAAAGTCGATCACGGTGAAGCCGTGCGTGATGCTGCCGTGGATGGTATGGGCATCGCCATGTGCGCCACTTGGATTGCCTACCAGCACTTACGTGATGGACGTCTTGTCGAAGTACTTGAAAACTATACCTTGATTGATAACTCAGACATTTGGGCGGTCTATCCAAGTTCAAGATTACTTGCGCCAAAGGTTCGAGCCTTTATTGACTACTTTTCTGAATACTACGGCACACCACCTTATTGGGATTGACCTCGATGGCTTAAGCCAATCGAACACCTGAACGACATAAATGCAGATAGCATTTTAATTTACCTAAGCACTGCCAGCGATTTCGCTAAATTAGAAAGTAACGACTTTCATCGCCGTTACTTTCTTTTGCTCGTGATTAAGAGTCACTTAATCAGTCATTAAGGATTTACTCTCAACGTTGCAACGTATCTGCCAATACTCGTTGGAAGTACAAACTGCTCTCGCATACATCGGCACCATGAGCATGGTTATGCCCCACATGGCTTTGCTCTTGCGAAATATGCCCTTCGTATTGACTGAGTTGGTTTAGTACCAACAGGTTACGTTTGCTACTCTTAATTCCCGCATTGCCTACCGCGATTTCGGCTGGCACACCGCGATAAACGGTTGCATGGACATCAATCTGGTTAATGGTTTCTGGCGCTACTTTATATGGGTTCGCTTCTAGCACCGTAAAATCCGCATATTTTCCTGGTTCGATGCTGCCAACATTGTCTTCAAGACGAGCGGTGTATGCCGCATCAATAGTGATCGCTTTCATCGCTTCGTCTACCGTAATACGCTCTTCTGGTCCCATCACGGTATCACCGGATAAACCAATGCGGTTAACGGCGGCCCAGACGAGTGATAATGGCTGAGCCGGAGCCATTGGCGCATCAGAATGCAGAGAAAAATGCCCACCAGCGTCGATAAATGAACGTCCACGAGACATCACCGAAGCTCGCTCTTCCCCCACCCCGTCTTCACTGTAAAGTTCAGAAAGAATGTGCGTGTAATACGGATTCACACTGAAGTTCGCGCCCAATTCGACTGCGCGTGGAATATCATCTTTGTCGGTAATACCTAAATGATGGAAACCCATTCGGTGGTCTTCACGTGGTGTCTCTTTCTGCATTTTCTCAACGATATCGATCGCCGTCTCAAACCCTAAGTCGCCATTTGCATGAATAATGATCGTGTAATCATCTTCCCAGTAAGGTCGCATGCTATCTTCAAGCTGAGCAGGCGTTTGCAACCACTCGCCTTCATGACCATCGATATAACCGTCTTTCATCATCATAAGTTGGCTATACATGGCGCCATCGGAGAACAATTTCACAAAATTAGGTAGCCACTGGATTTGTGCTTCGCCCGCCATAACCTTGGTTTGGGCTTCAGCCATCGCCTTGCCTTTCTCTGAATCGTAACCTGCCATCGCATAAGACATATTACCGGCAGGAATTAACCAATAGTCCATCGGAAAATTATCATCAAGCAGAATACTCACCATTTGTTCGTACAATGCAGGGGTCGCGATGACACCTGGGTCAACGGCTGTGGTAATACCACCAGAATGGACATAGTCACGGGTTCTTTCCATGCCTGTAACAAAACGACCTGACTCAATAAAGTATTGCATCACGGTTGGAGCAAGCACCTTCATGCCATTTTCAAAAGCATGGCCTTTTTCCCAATCCAGCTGTTCAAACGCCGGCCCGTCACCGTGCCAATCTGACTTATCCCAACCCAACATATTGATCGCGGCGTCATTAACGAAGAACTCATGTGCGCTACGATGCCAAACAAGAATAGGACGTTCTTTTGAGATCCCATTTAATATTTCACGGCTCATATCGCTGCCATGGAAGTAATGGTGATAGCCCCACGTAATGATTGGCTCGCCTTCCGGTAAATCCGCATGCAGTTGGTTAAGCCTTGCAAAATAAGCGTCACTCCCAACAACGCCTTTGCTTTCTCCCCAAGGGAAATTCCAATCAGCTGGGGTAATGAAATCCATGCCTAAAAACATCGCACTCATCCAAAGGTGAATATGAGGCTCCACAAAACCCGGTGTGACAACTTTATCGGCAAAATCACGGTTGATGCTAAAACCTTCCAACTCAGAGTATTTAGCGATAAGTGTCGCCTTCAGCCCCACCTCTAGTATCTTTCCATCCTGAACCGCAACGGCATTCGCCCCTTCAGGGGTATGTTCAGCCATAGTGATGAGATCCCCAGTTGCAAATAATGTCACTGGGCTATCGGAAGCGAGGTCAGTCACCGGTTTAACATCGTTTGCAGGAGAGCAGCCAACAATCAGTGCCACACTTGACGCGATTAGAGATAATTTAAAATGAGAATACATAACGTTCACCAATACTATTATTGAGGTTTCTCTTCCATGAGCTTGAGCTGAATATAAAGAAAATCAACTCCCGTGACTCGGATCTAATAAATCCATGCATGGTATCGACAAATAAACAATATCACTCTGAGCTTGACCCGAATATATTGACAACAAACTCCCGTGACTCGGCTCTAATAAACCCATCCTTGGTATCGATAAATCAACAATATCACTCTATATTCGTTCTAAATAATGCATTACGAAGGGTAAAACCCATCATTTGGAGTCTCTATGTTTTCTTATGAACACCTTGCCGCTTTCTGTGCGACGGTTGAAGAAGGCAGTTATAGTCAAGCTGCTAAGAAACTAGGTAAAGATAGAACGACCGTTCGCGAGCAAGTGAAAGCGCTTGAAGATAGTTATGCCGTATCTCTGTTTGATATCCAAGGCAAAAAAGCAGTGCCATCTGAAGAAGGCGGTGCTATTTATCGACATGCGAAATTACTGGTCAATAACAGTGAGCGCCTTAACGCTAGAATGATGGATAGCTACAAAACGGAATTCACCTCGTTTGATATCTACCACGATATTCTCGTTCCTAATGCGCTTATTGTTCATGTCGATCAATACATAAAAGAAGCCTTCCCTCACATCAAAGTGAACTGGCTGCATAGAAACAGACAAGACATTCTCCACGAAGTCTCTTCTAAGCCGAATGCGCTTGCGCTCATGCAATATCGACTGCACACCAAGACGGAACAGAACTACGAGTACATACATTTAGGATCTGACGAGCTCTCCGTGTTCTGCAATCCTAATCACCCTTTGACGAAAGTAAAACCTCTTGGTGTCAATGATTTAGAGATAGCCAAACAATACGTTAGTGAAAACCACATCCACTCTTTGAACGAAGTATTCTCCGTTTCGATTGATCAACATATCGTGAGCAACAACGATGTCCTTCTGGCGCTGCTACAACATGACGGTTGGGCATTCAGCAGCCGTGCGTTAGTCGCCCCACTGGTCAAAACAGGTCAGTTAGTGGAATTACAAACCGAAGAAATTGTCACTTCTTTCAAAATCGGGCTTTCATTTTATTTCCCAATATCAATGAAACGTTCGCCAGAATTGGAAGGGTTACAAAAAGCATTACGGGCGTATGCGAAAGCGAATATGAGTTAGCCAATCCAACTCGTCGAGCATAGAGATAGGTATTAGGGTTAGGAAGCGCCCATCCTTGGGCAAGCTTCCTTAAGGTGACATTAAAAGAACCACTTCACGCCAATCTCAGCTTTCAGTTCGACATCACCATCAATCGACCAGCCATCCGGTGTGGTGATGTCGGTACTGCCGTATTCCAGTTTCGTCATCAACCATTGCGTTCTGTCTGACTTAATCGGCGCATTAAACATCACATTAAACGACTTTGACTCCATCTCGACGGTGTCACCTTCAACATTGAAATACTCTGGCCACGCTTGGACGAAGGCACCGCTATCACCAATAGGCTGGGTCACAAACAAGTTCAACATGTAGCCATCCGCAGACTCGCCAAACACTTTACCTGTGGTGTATGCGGCGTTAGGAAATACCATCGCTCCTCCGGTGTAAGCAGGGTTAATCAACCCGATCGCCCCCACAGACAGTAACGTTGTATCTTTGTAACCTAACCCTTTCATGGCTCCTGCCGTGCCGTTTTGGTGGATAAGATCCGTAGAGAGACCGACTCTTGGCATGAACTCATTGTCCATCGCATGCACTTGGAAATATTGCGCGCGGCTCTTTTGATAATCCAAACCAAATTTATCTTTGCCTTGCCGCTTCGCACTGTCGTTACCGAAGTTACCTTCCACAAAACCCGCAAACTGGATATCTTCGGTCCAAGCGCCAGTAAACATTGACGACACTCGAATATCGGCGTCCGATGTAACAAAAAATGCTGCTTGTGTATAAACGCGGGTAAGATCCGATGGGTCAATCACTTCACGCTCTTCAGCATAAACAGCGCCCGACGTGAGAGTAGTAAGAAGTGCTAAGTGAATCGTTGTTCTATTCATATTGGTTTACCTTGTAATCGTTCATCACCTCTCTGAATCCTTCCGGCTGTGACGTTGAGTAAATTAACGTGGATAGTGGCGGTTACGAGTCACTTTAATTGGGAGTTTGCATTCATAAAAACACATATTGATGGGCATATCCCATCATTAGCATTCTCATCAAATCTATCCAGTCTCTTACTTTTGAACGAATTTACCCATCATATGTGATTTTTGGCATTTTCTGGCGACTGCTAAGATACGTCTATGACTGAGGAGGCGCATATGACCAAACAGACTTTTCTAGCACTTATTTTTATTGGGTTGCTCATTCTGTCACCCATGATATTCGCTCACCTTGTAGCGAATTTTGCTGCCCTCCCCAACGACCGTTTCGAGCCTGACGCCGCTTCCCTCACCCATGTCTATGATTTGTTGCTGATGAGTAGGTAACCCTTGCCTTTGCTCCGAACAATAGCCATCAAGACAGTTGTAACGGCATAGCACATTGAGTCACTTAGGTAGAGTTCTGACATAAGAAAAGGTCAGTCAACGATCGCGTTGGAGAAGCGTGTGCCAAATCAGTTGAAACAAGGAAAGGAGCACTTTCATGCTTGAAAGTGCCAACTGTAACGTTTCTTGGAAACAATGAGCGAAAGTAAAGGATCTAAAGCGAAAGCTCTGAAGTAAAGGCACTAAAGCATAGGTCCTAAAGCATAGGCCCTAAAGCAAAAGGGTTAGAGGTAAGCCGTGGCATTGGTCAATGGATGGTCATCAAAAACCTTACACCTACCCTATTCTTTCAAACGTGTATTCAATTTTTCTGCGCGCGAAAATGCTCAGCAAGAAAATCAATAAATGCGCAAATACGCTTAGGCTGGTAATCACTGTCTTTAAAGACCATATACATGGGTAGCTTAATCGGTTCATATTGCGTTAAAACCGGCGTTAATATCCCTTGATGTAGCTCATCTTCAATCATCCATTTGGGCATCGCCGCAATCCCCAGCCCCAACTTTGCCATCTGTACTAACATCTCTGGACTATCACAACGAAATTGCTCTTTTACTTTGGCTTTAATGACGACTTGATTATCCATAAATCGCCACAAATTTGAGGGCGTAGACAAGCTATAGCACAGGCATTTATGCCACTGTAGATCTTGGGCTGTCTCAATAGGAGGCTGACTTGTTAAGTACGTTGGTGAGGCAAAATAGACAAGTTCATTATCCATAAGCCACTTCGCTTTTAATCCCGAGTCTTTAAGGTATGAAGCGCGAATGGCAATATCGATATCGCTTTCAACTAAATCCGCTAACTTGTCAGACACTGATACATCAACGCTCAGATCGGGGTGCAATCTCATAAAGTCATTCAACGGCTCGGCCAATAATCGAACGCTAAACGCACTGGGAACGGATAAGGTTAAGGTGCCGAAGACTTCAGCTTGCTGTTGCCTTAATTGCGATTCAAACGCACTCATCTCTTCGATAAGCTTTAACGCTAAACCCAAATATTGCTTGCCACTCGTCGTCAGGCTAACCGCACGCGCATGGCGATGAAACAAGGTGATACCAACATCTTGCTCCAGCCATTGGATCTTTTTACTTACCGCACTTTGAGTGGTATTCAATTCTTTGGCAGCGGCGGTAAACGAACCTAGTGCGGCAACACGAGTAAAGACTTTTAAACAGGTAAACTTGTCCATGACATTCCTATTTGGAATGGTAATAAGGTAAATATTAGTCTGTTTAGCAGACTATAGGAATGGTTTAATAGGCCTATCGTTTACTTAAGGAGCTCAAGCCATGTTGTTTATACAAGGGTTATTAATCGCCTTTTTCCTATTTGCCAGTTTTGTTAAAACGGTTGGCATGCCGAAGAAAATATTTACCCTTCAACTCGAGTTTTTCCACAATTATGGCCTTAACCGCATCGCTATGTTTTTGGTGGGAATAATTGAAGCGATAGGCGCTATCACCATGTTACTTGGGATATCATTGGCAAATCCAAAACTCAGCGCAATCGGCGCGAGTCTAACGGCATTTACCTCAATTGGGGCGATATTCTTTCATTTGCGATTTGATACATGGAAGGATGCTGTGCCATCAATGGTGACGTTAACTCTGTCATTTATGGTGGTGTTCGCGATGGTTCGACTTTGATGGGGAAGTGCTGAAAACCTTCAAGTGATGTGTTCTACGTTGATTTTGGATAATTATTTGTCAGTGGCTTTGCTAAATTAGCGATCTATGGATTATCTCAAGTATAGGAAACCTTGACAGGAAAAATGCAAAACGCGCCCCCCCCTTACATCTTAATAATCAATAAATGTATAAACAAAAAATAGTAACAGACGAATTTATTGTAATAAATTACGGCTAATTACAACTTTATCGTAATGAAACACCTCGGAATTATTGCTACCTTATTCGAAAATGATTAACAAGGAGCAAATAATGGCTGGAATTGAAAAATATGAGTCAGTCCTATTGATTGAACATGCGATCAGTGCGTTTAAAAATCGAGGCAAGTCACAAGCTGACTTAGCTGAATTTTTGGGGATTGAGCCTAGTAGACTATCTGAAGGAAAAAAAGGAAACTGGCGGCTTATGTCGTCTCAAAAGGTGTCGATAGTTCGTGAATTTGGATACCCTAGACAAGGAAGAGGTGTTTATATAAAAGCAGAGCATTATACAACGGTTGATAAACTTATTGATTCTTTTCATGACATTGGAAATCAACGGTACTATCAGAGGCTATCAAAAATCTTAAGGAGTAAGGACTATCTTAGCAAGATATTAAAATCTGTGTTTCTTAAGGATAATCAATGTAAATCAGAAGACACGACGCGTACGAAATTAAATGATTACATCAGTAGTGATGATTTTTATCGATGGTTTAATAGTAAAGATACGCCCTATAATCTTACTACTACCGATGCATGGGATAAGTGTGGGTTGAGCGCTATTGATGGTTATGAATATAAAATCATCTCAAATTATTTATACAGAGTTGGGCTTTTAAAATTTAGTCATGATTCAAGTTACATGATTGGGAATGAGCTCAATGAAAACCTGATTGAAGTCGAGATAGTCCTATCTGGTGATATTATTTTAGATGTTAATATTCCCATCCGAAAAAATGAGCAACTAGAGTCGCCAATATCAATCCCCTCATATTATAACGACTCGACTGGGTATACAGGTTATGAAGAAATATTACCGGACTCTTGGAATATGGTTCACTTCAAGCTTTTCCTATCAGAATCAATGCGCTATAACGCACTAATCTCATTTAAACCTTATGAAAATTCGGTGAGTTACTTGACCAATAGACGCAACATCATTATCGAAGACTTAGATCAGGTTGAATTATTTCAAGAGATTGAAACGATAAGAAAGTTTCTTGGTGAATCGTTCTCATTTGAGGAAAAAATAAAATACAATATTGCAGAGAATGGTGGTTATGTTCCAGGAGTAAGACGGTTGTAGTCGTAAAAACACCACAATCCAATCTACAACCCTGAGACGCAGGGTTGTAGTGGCACGCTGAATTTGTTACTCAGATAGAAGTACCATCTAACTTTACTTCCGTATTTTCTAGCTTACTAAATATCGGTCAAATTATACTTCAGTGGACTAATTTGCTAATAGCTCGTACGGAACATACGTGCTAGCGGTGATCGTGCCAGCACGTATCTGGACATAAATGACTTAGGGTGAAAAACCTAGGTCTAGCATTTCAGATAAGCTGAACTTGTTTAAATCTAGTTAACGAACGACTATCAACTGGGTGGCGACTCCAGAGGTTTGAAGTCTGTAAGATTGATTTTAACGGAGTATTGCGGAAGGACACTTGTGAAAACACCTCATTTTATTCAAGTATCTGATTAAAAACATTATAGTACCCTACTAAGTAACCATTCTTTTTGTGAGGACACTGATGCCCGCTGATTTAGTAAAAGAGCAAATACAGAAATTCTTAGCCACAGATAAGCCAGAAGTGCTTGCTATTAAAGGTGGTTGGGGGGTTGGTAAGACTTTCAGTTGGGAGCAGTATGTGAAAGAGTTTAAAGGAGATTGTGCTTTGAAGCACTACTCCTATGTATCTTTGTTTGGTGCCAAATCTCTTGATGATATCAAAAAGGCTACGTTTCTGAATACTATTGATACTCGTAACATCGGTCAGCCATTAAATATCAAGTCTCGTTCTAAATCTTGGACTGAGTCACTGCAAGGTCTCAAAATTAAAGGCGTTAGTGTTGGTGATATGCTTGGTGCTGTTTCACAATTGGCTATGGATAAGACGATTATTTGTTTTGATGACCTAGAGCGGCATAGTAAAGGTATAACTATCAAAGACTTCATGGGGCTGGTTTCGTATTACAAAGAGCAAAAGGGCTGTAAGGTTGTTTTGTTGCTAAACGAAGAGGTGGGAGATGAAACTTTTAATGATTATCAAAAATACAAAGAGAAAGTAGTTGATAAACAACTTCATTTTGAGCCAACAGCAGAAGAAAGCTTTGACACTATGTACAGTAAAGACGATGAAATCAAGGATTACGTTCGTCATTGCTGCGTCTCACTAAATATTAAAAACAAACGAATCATCACTAAGATAGAAGGACATATCCAAGACTCTTTAGGGCAACTTGCTAATGCAGGTTTTGACCTAAGCATACAGCAACAGATTATTCGTTCAGTTGTGCTACTAAGTTTTAGCTATTACGGTTCTGGATCAGAACATAAATATATCCCTAGTTTTAAGTACTTGACCTACACTAAAAGTGCTTTTGCTCATGATTATGATGAAGAACTTAAAAAAGAAGCCGATGAGAACAATTGGGAGACCTTTTTAACGCAATACGGCTCAGGGTGGCTTGATGAGTTAGACTTGGCACTAGCTTCAGGCATTAAACAAGGTTTCTTTGATGGAGAGAAGTTATCAACTTTGTGCTCTTCTAAGCAGAGTGCGATTAACATACAAAACAAGAGTAAAAAGCTAGATGAAGCTTGGGATGTTTTTCATGGTTCATTTGAAGCGGATGAAGTTGATGTTATCCGATATATGGAGGCTGGCCTCAAAGATGTTATAGGGAGTGCTTCGCCTTCTCAGTTTAGTTCAGGTTTGTCTGTGTTACGTGAAATTGGGGGAAATGGCGTAACTAAGGCTGATGAGCTGATTGCATTGTTTATTGATACAAGAAAGGAAAACTACGAGGTTTTTGATCTTGATAGCTTTGAGGCTAACCCATTTGGCGTTCGTGATAAAGAGTTTGCTCGAAGTTTAAGAGAAGCGCATAGAATTCATGCGCCAGTCATTACCATTGAAAGTATCTTAGAAAAAAGAAAAGGAACTAACTCATACAATGCAGGAGAACCCGAGATACTAGACCGAATGAGCAAAGACGAGATTAAAGCGATGTTTTTGAGCTTTAAGGGAAAAGAACTGTATGAAAATATCAAGGTATTCATTTTATTATCAGGGAACAACGCCTCACTGAAGGAAAAAGTTGATACTGCTTTAGATGAAATTGCAGCTATGAGTCCTCTAAATAAGTCTCGAATGGGTAAATTTCAGCGTTAATCTAATGACTAAATAACCATAATTGCTAGGAAAGGGGGCTATGCCCCTTTTTTATACTTTAGCATCAGAGAGAAGTGGGAAAGATCTCATCGATTAGCCTTTGCTCGGTGTGACACTGGTGTACAATGATATTATAAAAAATAAGTGAAAAAACGCTCGAGTTTCGAAGATGAAGTTTGGTCGAAACTCACTTTGGGGCAAAAACGATTTAGAGTTGCTGTTCTAAATCGTTGTTGGACACTTCTGAGTTACGAAATGCCACCGGTGAAAGTTCTGGACAGTTCCGTGCTATATGCATCGCTAAATTAGCATTTAACGGATTACTTGAGATATAGCAAAACCTCTAAAGTAGTGGCTTAATTCACTTAACCACTACATTTATGTTGGACCACCAAGTACTTGGATAACTACATTGGGCTGTAACTTAAATCATCAAATCAAATAATGCACTCTAGAAGAGAAATTTTTGCTTCCTAGAGGTGCTCTATTTTTGGTCTTTCATTGGAATTAAGTAATTTGATTATGGCTTGTAGCTTTACATGATTGGCTATAATAGCTTGATCTAAAACGACAGTTGCCCAATGGGGTACTGCGGAGGAAATGGAGTAATAAACCCAAAGACCTTGTCGTCGATCTTGAAGCAAACCACTTTTACGAAACTGTGCTAGCGCTCTTGAAATCGTTGGTTGAGGTTCTTGAAGCGCATTCGCTAATTCGCTTACGCTCAGTTCTTTCTCTATATACAGCAACGCCAAAATCATCATTCTTGTTTTGTCCGCCAAAGATTTAAAAAACGCAACGGAGTCGAATTCACTTTCAGGATGGTCACTATGGACGATCGAAAAGAGGTGGATGCGTTTTTCTATTTCAGTAAAAGTAAGTTCGAAACTATCATTTACCGCTTTGAGTTTTGGCTGAGAAATATCCCAAGATATCGTTTCTGTCACCCCAGGAATAGTGGCACATTCAGTATAAGCTGATGCACAAAGTGTAATCAAATAATCAAACTCACTCCCACTAAAAGCATCTAAAGGCTTAGACTTCATGTTTTCAATAGAGTAGCCATGCTCTTGAAGAGTCTTTATCGTTCTTGGATCGATATCTTTTGGCGAACTCCCTGCACTGAAAGCTTCAAATTCGTCACTATAATCACGATTAACAATGGCCTCAGCTAATTGCGAGCGCGCTGAATTACCCGTACACACAAAAAGAATGCGTTTTTTCATGGAGTCTCCCTATTTGTCAGAGCGATAGTACAAGATGCTTCATAGGGGTTCAATTTTTAGTAAATCCAGAATAAGCATCCTTGCTCTTTTTAGTACTGGCCCGCAGAGTAGGTTTTACCCAAAGTTACCGGAAATATATTGGCGCGTTTTTTCGTGCTTGGAGTGATTAAAGACTTGATCAGTCTGACCAAACTCAATCATTTCACCAAGATACATAAAACCTGTGTAGTCTGAGATTCTGCGTGCTTGTTGCATGTTATGAGTCACAATTACGATAGTGTATTTTTCACGTAGTTCAGTAATCAACTCTTCAATAGCCGCAGTCGCAATAGGGTCAAGTGCCGAAGTTGGTTCATCCATTAGGATCACTTCAGGCTCTAGTGCAATTGTTCTGGCAATACACAGGCGCTGTTGTTGCCCACCTGAGAGTGCCGACGCATCACTACTGAGTTTGTCCTTCACTTCTTCCCAAAGGTGCGAGCGGCGTAGAGCCTTTTCGATACGTTGATCCATTTCACCTTTAGTTAAACTCGAATTTAACTTCAGCCCAAAAGCCATGTTGTCATAGATGCTCATTGGGAAAGGCGTTGGTTTTTGAAATACCATGCCAATCTTTGAACGCAACTCGCTAAGATCGAGTTTGTTGCTCAAAATACTCTCCCCATCGAGTAATATTTCCCCTTCAACTTGCTGGCCTCGATACAGCTCATAAATTCGGTTCATTGTGCGTAGTAAGGTGGATTTACCGCAACCAGAAGGACCAATCAGCGCCGTCACTTTGTTAATGTGGACCGGTAGTGATACATGTTTAAGCGCAGGCTTCGAGCCTTTTTCGTAAAAGAAGTTAAGCCCTTGAACATCCATGCGAAGTGCTTGGGCAGTTTGAGTTTTTTGTGATGTCATCATGCTTTAGTCGCCTGAGTAAATTTAGAAACAAGGGTTGCGAGAACATTCAAAATAAGAATGAATGTAGTGATCAATAGAGCCCCCGCCCACGCAAGATCAATCCAGCTTTCGTAAGGACTCATAGCAAACTGATAGATGGTGACGGGTAAGTTTGCCATTGGTTGGGATAGGTCAACCGTCATGTAGTTACTATTTAGAGCAGTAAATAGCAAAGGTGCAGTTTCACCAGACATACGTGCAATAGACAGTAAGATTGCGGTAATAATGCCAGGAGCTACAGCGCGATAGCATAGTTTGGTAAGCACAATCCATTGTGGAGCACCCAGACCTGCGCCCGCCTCTTTTAATGTTGTAGGGACTAAACGCAGCATTTCTTCGGTTGATGAAATGATCACAGGTAGAGCCAACACAGCTAAAGCGATTGCCCCTGCAATACCTGAGTATGTACCCATAGTCACGACCATCGCTCCGTAGATAAACAAACCGACTAAAATGGATGGCGTACTCACCAACAACAAATTCATGAAGCGAATAACGTCGGCAAACTTATCACCTTTTGAGGTTTGCGATAGCCATGTTCCTGCAAGAACGCCAACGGGTGCAGCAATGGCAATCCCGATGGATGTCATGATTAAGCTGCCGACAATGGCATTTTTTAGTCCGCCTTCACTTCCTGGGCCAGGGGTGATTTCGGTGAAAACAGCGAGACTAATACCTGAGATACCGTTACTGATTAAGGTATATAGAATACTAATGAGAACCACGAGACCAAAGCCTGTTGCGGCGGTGCATGCACCTTTAAATAGATACTCTTTTACGCGACGAAAATTCATGATTTTTGGCCCAAAAACAAACGGCAAAGACAGAAAATAACCAAAGTGGCTGCTAATGCCAGTAATCCAAAGCTCGTTAGAATCGAATGTAATGTTGGATTAACGATATTGGCCCAATGCTGTGCCATGGTGCTAAAGAGTCCAATTAACACAACCAGAACTAAGTCCAATATGGTCATCGATGTCTCTTTGAAAAAACGTGTTTTTAAATGGCTAATTTTCATTATTTTTCCCCTAGTAATAGACGACTTAGGCCAATAATGACTAAGGTGATAGTCAGCAAAACTAAACCTAAGCTAATCAATGCCGAGATATGGGTTGGGTCACTAGCCTCATTAAATTGCTGGGAAATTGTGGCTGATATGGAACTTGCAGGCATAAATAGTGATGCATTTATTGAGTTAGAACCACCAATAACAAAAGCAACAGCCATTGTTTCACCCAGCGCTCGACCTGTGCCTAATAGACTTGCCGCAACCACAGTGCTACGAATCTTTGGTAATAAAACTTTCAAGATCACTTCGTTGGATGTTGCACCAAGCCCGTACCCAGCTTCACGCACAACGTTTGGAATTGAAGCAAGAGCATCACGCGTCAATGCGATCATGATAGGCAAAATCATAAAAGATAAAATGATGCCAGCGGTTAGCAAACCAATACCAATCGGTGGGCCATCAAATAGAAGACCTATGACAGGTACTTCAACCAAATTCATCAGTGCCCACATTTGAAAGCCATCTGCAAACCATGGTGCAAAAACAAACAGTCCCCACATGCCGTAAATAATGCTAGGAATTGCCGCCAGCAATTCAATAGCTTTGCCAACAGGAACACTAAACCATTTTGGAGTGAGTTCATTTAGGAAAATTGCACAGCCAATAGCCACTGGAATCGCAATAATGATCGCAATGAGTGACGAAACAAGCGTGCCAAATATCGCAGGCAGTGCGCCAAAGCTTTTGCTGACAGGGTTCCATTCCGTGCTGGCAACAAAAGAAAATCCAAGTTGGCTAAATGCTAATTCACTGCCAATAATCAGTTCTAGCAGCAAGCCTGTAACTAGGATCAAAACCAAAAATGCACAGGCGAAACTTATTTTGCTAAATGCAAAGTCAGCCGTCAGTATTTTGGTTGTTGTCTTAATATGCATAACGAATTCTCAATTAATGAGGATACATTCAAGCATCCTCAAATTTTTCGTATAACTTAGTAGATTGCCTTTCCGTTTTACTGGAAGCGTTCACCCCAAGCGTTTTCGATGATTTCAACCACTTCTTCCGGCATTGGGATATAGTCCAATGACGTTGCGATCTCAGCGCCGCGGTCACTGTAGCTCCAATGGAAAAAATCGAAGATAGCTTTGGCTGTTGCTGCATCAGATTGCTCTTTATGCATTAAAACAAAAGTTGCTGCGGTCATTGGCCAAGACTCTGCTCCTGGTTGATCGTTCAGCAAAATATCGAGAGTCGGAGTATTAACCCAATCGGCATTAGCTGCTGCTTTTGAAAAACTGTTGATATCAGGAGAGACAAACTCACCTGCTTTATTTTGTAACGTAGTGTGGGTCATGTTGTTTTGCTTAGCGTAAGCAAATTCTACATAACCAATTGAGCCACGAGTGCGTGAAACGAAATTGGCGACCCCTGCGTTACCTTTACCACCAATAGTTGTTGCTTGTTTTGGCCATGCGACATCGGTATTTACCCCAACACTCTCAGACCACTCATTGCTCACTAATGCGAGGTAGTGAGTAAAGTTAAAGGTGGTGCCGGATCCATCCGAACGATGAATAACGATAATTGGGAAAGGAGGAAGATTCAGATCTGGGTTGAGATCCTTTATGGCCTCGTCATTCCACTTTTTGATTTTTCCTAGGTAAATATCAGCCAGCAGTGCTCCGGTTAGCTTAAGCTCATCACTCTTAATTCCTGGGATGTTTACAACAGGAACGATACCGCCAATGACGATCGGGAATTGAATGAGTCCTTGCCTATCGAGCCTTGCAGGATCGAGCGGAGCATCAGAGGCTCCAAAGTCGACGGTTTTCTCTTCAATTTGACGGATACCACCACCGGAACCAATAGCTTGATAATTAAGCTTTACACCAGTCATTTTGTTGTAGTTTTCAGACCAACTAGAAATGATTGGATGGGCAAAAGTAGACCCTGCACCGTTAACTGTCATGTCAGCGAAAGCTGCGGCAGAAATCATCCCTGCAGCAGCCGTTAGTAATAGTTGCTTGGCGAAGCTCTTCACGGTCTTATCCTCAACAATAGATTCAATAATTGATTTGCTTAGTCTTCTTGCTGATTTATATCAGGCAAGCGTTACCCGGCAAACAATATGGCACTTTTGATATATTGTCAATTCGACATATATGAAATGGTGCAATTAAATTTGATCAAGACTTGAAGTGGAAACTTTTTTTCTAACTAGATAATGTGCTCACGAGAGATTTATAACCGAGTTTTTTACAACAGTATTTTGGATTAGCGCAACTAAGGCAAACTAGTCTTGATGCAAGCTTACTAACACCTAATCGTAAGAAAGTTTTGGGGCACTTCGGTGTTATGAAGTGCCAACTGTGAAGGTTCTGGGCACAACTTCGTTCAAATTCCCCCATTTAAAGAAGATTTCAATCCGCCCAAGATAAATACTACTGTAGGTAAAAATGCAGGACGCATTTTTAGGTTTTCGGCGTCGGGAACGCCTAAAACCGACCGAACAACGACTACCGAACCAAAGCGCCTTTCTGATGACTCTTTGGCAAAGCAAAGAGTCATTGGGCCGCTGATGAATAAGCTAGTGACAGGTACATAAGTAATAAGCGGAACATACTTCGGGGCAGAAATGTGGCGCTTCCTGATCGAGAAACAACAACTCTATTCAGCCAGTGAAGTAGCACGGTGACAATCGTTCGATAGAGAAAACAAAGGCCTTGCGATTGCGAGGCCTTGTTGTATTCCAACCAAAATATAATGACAAAAACGGTTTAGCACCACTGCACTAAACCGTTTCTATTAGATTAACGAAAACTTGGGATGATTGCCGGAATCCCTGGCAAAAGACCAACCAACGCCATCACACCACTTAGCACAATAAACATCGCTCCAGGCAGCACCCAACGGCTCATTTTACTCAGTTCACTGCTACGTTCTTTACAGCCGACTAAGCCTAAGTTATCCAACAGCATGGTGAGCGACCAGCCAAATGCTGGGTTAACGAGCGCTGAAGCAAAGACAACAATCGCCGCCGATTGGGTGGTTTTCCCTTCACGCGTCATTTCCATTCCAGCTTCTAGCAATGGAACAAATACCCCAACAATCAGCGCGACACAGAGTACAGGTTGCCATATCGCTAAATCCATCGGGTAGCCCCAAATTGCCGCGATGATACAGAACAGAGCTGTCAACAAAGCGCCAGCAGGAATAGGACGTTTAGCAATCGCCGCCGGTATGATGTAAGTCCCCCATGAAGAAGTAAAATTAGTCCCACCAAGCAGAGAACCGAACGTTTGACGAATGGAAGCCGTGGTCATGGTATCGTCAATGTTCATATGAACTTTTTCTGTACGTTCTGGGTAGCTGATTTTTTGAAACACCTGATGGCCTAAAAAATCTGGCGACCACATCGCCACGGCTAAAATAGCAAACGGCAACACCACCATGAAATGTTCAAGCGTCGGTAAGCCTAGCATCCAGCCTGTATTTTCTCCCCACCAATACATCGGGTTCATATTGGGCAAACCAGGCTCGGTTTGAAAAGAAAATGGAGCACCCATGGCAAAAGCGATAGAACCACCCAGCAAGCAGCTTAGAGGTACGGCTAGCCAACGCTTACGAAAATGTTCCAATAACGCATATAAAATAATGGTGCAAAAGATCACGACAAAAGCAATATGACTCATGCCGATGCCCTCAGCCCAAGCGAACAGTTTTTTCACTTGAGAGACGGTTCCTACAAAGCCAAGGTAGAGTAATAAGCCGCCACACACGCCTTTACTGGTGAGATTGGCCAACATACTGCCACCTTTACTGATGGCTAAGAGTAAGCCAAACGTGCCAATCAGCAACCCAAAAGCCATAGGATGCCCACCCGCGGCAACGACAATCGGAATTAAAGGAATGAGTGGGCCGTGTGTCCCAGCAAGGTTCGCGGTCGGTAGTAGAAAACCAGAGAAAAGAATAATGAAAACAGAGGCGATGAGGAGTTCATAACGCACATTTTCTAAAATAAAGCCTTCATTTAGCCCTAGCGCTCCGGCAAAGGTTGCGGCAATAGCGCCTACCATCACCACTTTACCAATGGTCGCCGCCATCGCTGGGATAGTATCTTCTATCTCAAATCGATAATCTTTAAACGGCAAATTGGGACGCCAGCGTTTCGGCGCCATGATCTGTAATTCGTGCTCTAAATATTGTTCTCGGGAATCAAATTCTGAACTTGGTTTGTGTTGTTGCTCATAAGTGAGTTCGCCCTCGTTGGCTTGAGGTTTATCTGGTCGTATTTGTTCGGACTCTAAAGTACTGCTCATGTTGATTCCTTTCGCTCGCACTCTATACCCAAACAACGTTAATAACTCATGGCACGAGTACGCTATATATTCCCTGCCATCAATAACTCGATGACTCTATATTTTTAATCAGTTAATTTGTTATTAATAAATGAAGTTAACTCACTATTAAATAAAAAGAACAAATCAACTCACTGCTTAAAACAACCACTAAATTTCAGCTGCTAGTACCTTATACCAAACGAAAAAAAACAAACAGTCTCAGTCAGTTAGACATTAGTCGTAGAGTAAGACGAAGAGTATGAGAAAGCGCTGGCAGTCCGTATCGTTCGCATTTATATACCCTTAATTTCATTGGTAATAATGTAAGGCGATAAACAGAATCAGGTCTTATCTTTTTCAGTTATTATTTTTGCAATACAAACGTTATACCCGTCCTACTTGAAGTTGCAGCGGTGTTGACTGGCACTCTCAAACCTCATCACATAGCGCACCTATGCTCAGAGGCTTTGTTCGCTTGTCGCCTACCTGCATCTTCAAGTTGTTTGGGTATAGGTGATTATTTGAATTCAGATTGCAGGGCGTAATGCATTTTGGGGCTTCGATGAGTGGCTCCTACCCCAAAAAACGCCACCACAAACACAACGCACTAAAAAAGCCTTCAACACAGGTTGAAGGCTTGAATCGTTACCCTAATTTATTGTCTTGGTCACCTAGATGACGATCTCAGATCGAACGATTAAGTGGCTCACTCCACTCTTTCGATAATCGTCGCAATACCTTGTCCCATACCAATACACATAGTTGCTAGCCCGTATCGACCACCACGCTGTTCCATAATATTGATAAGGCTACCGACGATGCGAGCACCCGAACACCCTAAAGGATGACCCAGTGAAATCGCTCCACCATGCAGATTCACTTTGTCTTCACGCTGCTCCCACAAGCCTAAGTCTTTTAAACACGGGATAGCTTGCGCTGCAAACGCTTCATTCACTTCTGCAAAATCGATATCGGCGATCGTGAGATCCGTCTTCGCTAACGCTTTTTTGGTTGCCGGTACGGGTCCATAACCCATAAGTGCGGCAGGCACTCCCGCAGAGGCAGACGAGATAACCCTAGCTCTCGGTTTAATGCCGAGCTCGATGGCTTTATCTTCACTCATCACCAGCAAACAAGATGCGCCGTCAGATAAGGCCGAAGACGTACCCGCCGTTACCGTTCCTCGCGGATCAAATGCAGGACGAAGCTTAGATAAAGACTCAACCGTCGTTTCAGGGCGAATCACCTCGTCATGCTTAACCAAGATGGGAGCACCGCTTTCGTCATGACCCATGGTTGGGACAATCTCTTTATCAAAGCGACCTTCAAGTGTCGCTTCGTGCGCAAGTCGGTGCGAGCGAGCGCCCAGCTCATCTTGCTCTTCACGCGACACGTTATGCAGTTGCCCAAGGGCTTCCGCCGTTAACCCCATCATCGCAGATGCTTGTGCCATATTGCGGTTGTATGGGTTTAGGTTGATGCCTTTTGTCATCGGGATATGCCCCATATGCTCAACACCACCAACGAGGACAACATCGGCATCACCCGCTTTTATCGAACGCGTCGCCATGTGCAAAGCGTCCATCGACGATCCACACAAACGGTTCACCGTGGTTGCTGGTACTTCTTCAGACAACCCAGCTTGAAGTGCTGCGACCTTCGCAAGGTTAACACCCTGCTCTTCTGTTTGCTGCACACAACCCCAGATCACATCATCAATCAGAGTGGATTCAACCTTTGGCTGACGCTTCAGCATTGCACTCATTAAGTGAGACGAAAGATCATCGGCTCGTACATGTCGAAATACACCATTTTTTGAACGCCCCATTGGAGTTCGAATCGCATCTACAATCACTACGTTTTTCATATTTCTTACTCCAGGTTACGCGTAAAAATTACGGTTCAGTTCAACACGGTCACTAAGACCTTGAGGGATAGCATATAAAGAACCTAAGTCTTCATATTGTTGGGCAATCTCTAGCAGCTTATCGAGACCCATGCTATCCATGTAGTAGAAGATTCCGCCACGGAATGCCGGGAATCCAGTGCCGTAGATAAACGCAATATCACCCTCAGCCGCTGAAGAAATAATGCCGTCATCTAAACAGCGAATCGCTTCATACATCATCGGCAACATCATTCGCAGTGTGATGTCTTGAGGCTCCATTGAGGTTGGTGCACCACAAAGGCGTTCAATAAGCGCAGTGGTTTCCAAATGGCTTTCTGGTTGTAAGCGACCTTTGCGATCCGCTTTGTACAGATAGAAACCCTCTTTTGTTTTTTGTCCTAAACGTCCTTTCGCCACAGATTCCGCGATCAGATTAGTCTCTGGTTTAGCTAAACGCGTTGGGAAGGCTTCGCTCATCACATCAATGCAGTGGTCTGCGGTATCGAGTCCAATCACATCAAGCAGATGCGCTGGCCCCATTGGCCAACCAAACCCTTTGCTCATCACTTTGTCGATTTGAGCAATATCACCGCCCGCAACCAACAGTTGGTTGAAAGCCAAGAAGTAAGGCGTTAGGCAGCGATTAACCAAGAAGCCAGCACAGTCGTTCACTACGATAGGCGTCTTGCCAAGTGCCAGAACGTAATTAACTGCGGTTGCAATGGTTTCTGGTGATGTTTGCTCACCTTTGATCACTTCAACCAACGGCATGCGATGCACTGGGTTAAAGAAGTGAATGCCACAGAAGTTCTCTGGGTTCTTTAATGAGTGCGCTAAGCCACTGATCATCAAAGTAGATGTGTTTGATGCAATCATTGCATTTGGCGCAACCTGTTCAAGCTCAGCTAACACCTTTTCTTTAACGATTGGATTCTCAACGACCGCTTCTATCACCAAATCACAGCTGTCTAACGCTGCGTTGTGCAAAGTCGGCACGATACGGTTGAGCACTTGACCCATCGCCTCTGGGCTCTTACGACCGCGAGTGACTTGCTTTGAAAGCAGTTGATTGGCTTCATTGAGCCCTAACGCTAAGCCCTGTTTGTTGATGTCTTTGAGTACTACATCCAACTTTTTATCCGCAGTAACATAAGCGATACCGCCGCCCATAATGCCCGCGCCGACCACACCCACTTCTTCAGTTTTCTTGCCGCCTTTAGCGTGTTTCTTTGCTGTCGCTTTTACTGCCATGTCGCTCAGGAAAACATTCACTAAAGCGTCTGCTACACCACTTGCGACACATTTAATGATTCCCGCTTGCTCAAGCTTTAAGGCTTCATCGCGAGAACAACGAGCGCTTTGAGAAATCGTGTTCAGAATAATGTCCGGTGCCGGATAATGCGGACCAGCGGCTTTCGCGACCATGCCTTTAGCCACATTAATCGACATCGCCAGTTCCGCGTCATTCAGAGTCAGTGGCGCTTGTTTTTCTGCATAACGCTGCTGCCAATCAAAGTCACCAGAGATGCACGACTCAAGCATGGTTAACGCGCTTTCGATTGGGTTTGTCTTACTCGCATCGATCACACCGTCAACAACGTGATGTTCTAACGCTTGCTGCGCCTTAAAAGTTTTACCCGTGGTTAGCCATTGCAGTGCCGTATCCACACCTGTGATGCGCGGTAATCGAGTCACCCCACCCCATGCTGGCATAATGCCAAGCTTAACTTCAGGCAGGCTCATTTTTAGGTCGGTCGTGGCAAGACGATAATCCGCAAGCAGTGAAAGCTCTACCCCACCACCAACCGCGACACCATTAACGATGGCGACTTTAGGAAGGTTCAGGTCTTCAATTCGGTTATAAATGGAATGCGCCCATGATAAGTAATCGGTAATAGCCGCATCACCGTCACTAAACAGAGAGCGAAAGGCTTTTACATCCGCACCCGCGCTAAATAACGCTTTGCCTGAACGGATGATCAGACCGGCAGCATCACTGTTTTCAAGTTGCTCGACACAGCTTTCAAGTTCAATTAACGCCGACTTAGTGAGTGTATTAACCGAATCTGATTCTGCGTTGAAAACCAATTCAACAATACGATCAGAATCTTCGATAAATGCGAGTTTGAAAAATTGTCCTGTAAACATAATTACCTCCTACTTCACTAAGCCATGTTGTTTTGCTTCCGCCAGTAACGACTCACGAAAATCTGGGTGTGCGATGTTCGCTAACGCATGAACGCGTTCAGAGACCGTCATACCGCGCAGGTTCACCGAGCCGTATTCCGTCGCCACAATATGCACATCGTTACGAGGCGTGGTAATCGGCGTGCCCACTGGCAATGACAAACGAATATTCGACTCTAAGCCGTCTTTGCCTTCACGCGTTGCTGCCAAGGCTAAGATGCTGACGCCGTTTTTCGCCATGTTCGCTGCGCGTACGAAATCTAACTGACCACCCGATCCCGAAATCTGGCTAAAGCCTGCCCCTTCAGATGCCACTTGACCCACAAGGTCGATCATCAAACACGTATTAATAGAGACAAAATTATCGTTCTTAGCGACTTCATACGGGTTAACGACTTCGCTCATTGAGCCCATCTCGATGTCTGGGTTGTTGTGCAGAAAGTCCATGACTTCTTGAGGGCCCGCCGCGAAAGCCGCGACGATTTTGTTCGGCATGTGATTCTTTTTAGTGCCAGACACCGCACCGGCTTTACACATCTCCATGAGAGATTCCGTAAACATCTCTGTATGAACACCCAGATCTTTACGGTCACGAAGCGCCATGCCCATCGCATTGGAGATGGTACCAATACCAATTTGCACCGTCATTCCATCCTTAACATACGGGCTGACGTGTTTTGCTATTTCGGTCTCCAGCTCTGAAGGCTGGCCAGCTTTAGGTGATGCAATACTATGATGGCCTTCGACTAATGCGTCGGCACAATCGACATGCACGATGTTGTCTTGATTGCCGATAAAAGGTTGCTGTTCATTAACAACAAAAATCACTTTAGAGGCATGTTTCAGTGCCACCTTCGTTGCGACGCCACCACACGCGCCTAAGCTGACAAAACCGTCTTCATTCGGTGGTGTTACTTCAACAACCACGGTATTCGGCTGCAGTTTTTCAAAAATATCTTCGAAATTAGAGAAATGAAAATTCGTGATTTCAATGTTGCCATTGCCTTGCAGCTTTCTTTCAATTGGCCCCATGAACAGGCTGATATGCTTGAAGTTATTTTGGTATTGAGGCTTCAAAAACTCGAAGGGCGTGGTCATCAAACCTGTGTAGATTTCACAATCACTGAATAGGTCGAGGTGTTTATCTAACTCCTTTAGAAAAACAACTGGAATGGACAGTAAGCCACCTGCCCAGATTTTGTCACCGGAAGCGAGTTTGCCGACTGCAGACTCTAACGAGAGTAGTTTTTCGCGATGGATCTCTTGCCAATTATTCATAATGTAGTTCTCATTATACTTTGCATAACAGGCAAAATTTTGAATATTACTTTTCCATTAAAACCAAAACTTGTATGTTATGCATGAACGTAGGGTACAGGTAAATATCCTTTTCACGGTATTCAGAATACAATTTCCCTAGGCTTTAACTTTGCAATTCAGGACAAGAAATTCACTATTCTGGACAATTAATCACTTTGTGTTTTTGATCACATATCCGGTTTATAAGGGCATAAAATGGCATTGGAACAACAACGCTTTCATAACTCCCTTTCGGTTCACGCTGGCTGGCAAGCCTTGCTCGCTTTAACAGCAAAAGAGCATCAAGTGGAGAACCAGTTTTTTCCGCCGAAGCGTAAGAATTCAGATGGACGATTGCACTTCCACGACCTTCGGGAAGAGTTAGTAAAACTGTGTGAATATACCGATGATGAGCTGATCCCTGTAAGAGCCGCGAAGCACGTTAATCCGTTAACCTTTGGCAGTTATTCCCTAGCACTATGGACCGCTCCCAACCTCGAGGCGATGCTAAAAACCGCAGCCGAATTTTCGTTCATTATTGCGTCGCCTATCCGGCTCCAATATCGAGAAAATAAACAAGGTAGCGCCGAGTTATGGGTGCTCAACAGCGAGCCTTTAAGCCAAGAAAGCCATGTCACCTACCTTGGTGTAACGATGCTGATCGCCACGCTCATTTACATCATCAAGCATGTGATCCTCAGCGAAGACATCGATGTGAGCGTCAAATTGATTGAGCATAAATTCTCTCCCAAGCGCACCGAACAGCTTGAGCGGTTAACGGGAACAAAAATCACCGCCGGACACCCAATAAGAAAGATCGCGATCGATAAAAAGCATCTGCATAAGCCTTTAGATAATTACGATGAAGGGATCTATTTTTCGGCACTGAATCTGCTGAGAAAAGACGCGGAGTCCTTAAAGAAAGGTGACCTGATTCTTCAGATTTACAATGCGCTCAATCAAGCGAATAACTTAGAGAATGTTTCGGGTGAGAGCCTTGCTCAGTCGCTCAACATGAACATCCGAACGTTGAATAGAAGGCTTGCTGAACTCAACACAAACTATCGAGGCGTAGTCGAAAAATACAAGCTAGAAAAGGCCCTGCACTTACTAGAAGACCAACACATCAACATGACCGAGATTGCCTACCAACTCGGCTTTGCTGATTTGAGCACTTTCTCACGCGCCTTTAAGAGATGGACAGGGCTAAGTCCAATAAAATTAAGGCGAAGTCAGAATATCGCCTAGGTAAAGACTGATCTAAATCAACGTTACTTTCGATGGCATATTCGGCAAAACTTTTGTCCTAAAATGCAAAGTTAGCGGGTTAATCTCTTGCTTTAATATCACCAGTACTTGCTTGGTTGACACCCAATGCATTCAATTATTGGAGATTAGATTATGTTAAAACAAGAGCATAACGTGCTTTTTGAACCGATGACGATCGGATCGTTAAAGCTAAAGAATCGCTACTCAATGGCCCCGATGGGCACCCTAGGCTGTGTCGATGGTGATGGTGCGTACAATAGCCGTGGCGTTGAGTATTACGTCGCTCGCGCACGTGGTGGTGTAGGCCTGATCATTACCGGTGTGCAAATGGTCGAAAATGAACTTGAACAGTTCCCGATGCCTTCTCTTCCATGCCCAACCAACCACCCAACCGCTTATATCCGCAGCGCCAAAGAGATGACCGAACGAGTTCATACCTACGGCACTAAAATTTTCGCACAGCTCACCGCGGGTTGGGGCCGCTCTTGCATTCCGGGCTTCACTCCTGAAGACAAATCCATTGCGCCTTCTGAAGCGCCGAACCGCTTCGACCCTTCAATCACACACCGTGAACTGACCACTGAAGAAGTAAAATACTTCATCTCTAAGTTTGTTGAGTCGGCGGCTATTGCCCAAAAAGCAGGCTTTGACGGTGTAGAAATACACGCGGTTCATGAAGGCTACTTACTTGACCAATTCACAATGGAATTTTTCAACCAACGTACAGACCAATACGGTGGCAGCTTCGAAAATCGTTATCGCTTTGCGGTAGAGATTGTTGAAGGTATCAAAGCTGTTTGTGGCAAAGACTTCCCGGTATCACTGCGCTACTCCGTTAAAGGCAATATGAAAGGGTTCGGCCAAGGTATCCTTCCGGGCGAGCGCTCCGAAGAAGTGGGGCGAGATATGGAAGAAGGCCTCAAAGCGGCTGAATATCTGGAAAGCGCAGGGTTCGATGCCTTGAACGTTGATGCCGGCACCTATGACTCATGGTACTGGAATCACCCGCCAAACTACTTCCAACCGGGCATGTACAAACCCTACTGCAAAGCCGTTTCAGAAGTGGTCGATATTCCCGTATTAATGGCTGGCCGTATGGAAAACCCAGACCTCGCTTCGCATGCGGTTCAAAATGGTATTTGTGATGGTGTGTCACTGGGTAGACCTCTGCTCGCTGATCCAGACACGGTCAATAAGATCCGACGAGGTCGTTTTGAAGAAGTTCGTCCTTGCTTATCTTGTCACCTTGGTTGTCTAGGTCGTATGGCTGAAGTGGGTAACCTATCTTGCGCGGTTAACCCAAGCTGTGGACGAGAAGACGAGTTCAGATTACTACCAACGCACAAAACCAAAAAGGTCGTCGTTGTCGGTGGTGGTGTTGCGGGTATGGAAGCCGCTAGAATTGCTTCTGAGCGCGGACATGACGTAGTCCTTTTCGAAAAAGGCGGCCAACTGGGTGGCAATGTCATCCCAGGTAGCCAACCTCCATTCAAGCATGATGATAAAACCTTGATTGAGTGGTTCAGCGGTGAAATGACTCGACATAATGTAGACGTAAAACTCAACACAGCGGCAGACAAAGCATCGATTGAAAGCGAAAAGCCAGACAGTGTTATTTTCGCTACAGGCTCTCGCCCAACTCAACCTAACTGGTTGGAAGGAAAAGATAAGCCGCACGTTTTAGTTGCCGAGAACATGTTGATGAACCCTGAGCTAATCACTGGCGACAAAGTCTGTGTGATTGGTGCCGGTTTAGTTGGCGCAGAAGCCGCTCTATGGATGGCTCAACAAGGTAAAGCGGTCACATTAGTTGAAGCATCAGACGATATCATTGGAGGCCCTCACGGCACCTGTTTTGCTAACTACCAGATGTTGAAAGAGCTTCTAGCCAAAGAACAAGTGAACGTTCTTACTTCAACACGATTAGAGCGAATCACCGATACGGGCGTTTGTCTAAACATTGAAAACAGCAGTGTCGAAATGCTTTCTGATCACGTCGTACTCGCGCTTGGCTACAAAGCGGAAGATCACTTGCATGAAGAACTGGCGAATCAACTGGACGTTGATGAGGTATTCAATATCGGTGACAGCCAAAAAGCGAGAACGATCATGGCCGCAATCTGGGATGGCTTTGAAGTGGGTCGTACGCTTTAATTTAGTCCCGCTCAGTCAAAACGCTGAAACCAGACATGGATGTTTGGTTCCCGTTTATGTTCAATTTTCCTCTCATTATCTCTCTGTTTATCTCTCTTTTTTCTCTCTTTACCTCTATCGCTAGGTCGCTTATATAGAGCTGTCCGCAGGCGATATTGAATCTTTATGCCGTGAAAATCCCTGCTACGTTTGGCCCCTGATAGTGTTAGAATCTGCGCATCAGAACTATCGAGAACTAGGTATTTATAAACAATGTTTATCCATCACGTAAACGGCATCGACTGGCTGGTGATTACAGCTTTTGAAGAACTGAAACCGATGTTTATCGAAGATGCTGGCCCAATCCTATCTTACTTCTCTACCGCCAGTGAATTGAGCCTGATTGATCAAGCCAAGCGCCGCTATGGATTTTTACCGACACTCCGCGGCGTGATCACCGATACCGGCACGTATCAAAGTAAAGATCTTGAAGAAGATTTGAACCCACAGCTTGCGTGTCTCGTTGAAGGGCGTGGTCGGGTGTTTATTTATTACGGCGGTTTCGTGGCTTTTGTGGATGACGAGCAAACCTTTATAACTCGAATGGATTGAAGATTATTCCGTCGGTTGAAATCGGCGAGCGGTCTTCAGGTTGTATCCCTAGCAAGGAATGGCACAAACGTAAGACAGCCATAATGCAGCGCATAAACGATGCCGTGCTTTTACGCTCGCTACGATGAAATAAAAAAAGACAAACCTCGGTTTGTCTTTTTTATCCAACGGCGGTCTATCGCATTGAGACTAATTACTTTCTTTCATTGCGGATACGACAGAAGGATCATTCAGTAGATTGAACAACAGGCTCTTCGCTGATGAGCGTTGTGCGTCTGACAGTGCTTTTTGAGGGTTGTCTCTTGATTGGGTCAGGATGTTTTTCACAAATCGACTATTCGTACCTGAAATTTCATAGACAAATCTTAGCGTATCAAGAAGCTCCGACTGCGATAAGCTATAAACCGCCATCTCACAACTCAGACCATCCATTGCAAGGAAGTTGTTAACGACGACCTTACGTTCCGCGTTAAATTTTTCTTTGGCTATATGAGCCTCAACCAATGCCTGCACTCTGTCCGCGATCGCGACGGGAACTTCCATTGTTATTGTTTTTTGAGTCATTATTGATTCTCCTGCTCAAGCTTGGATTTAATCTCTGACTTTAGTCTACGCTGTCATACACCTATCGGCATTAACTTTAACGCGTATATTGGGTATTGAATGTCACATAGCGTGATGTTGGTTTTTACATGGCGAAAAAAGCGGCAATCCAAAACGAAAAATGTCGATAGTACGGTCGTCACTTTCGTCTGCGCCTGTTTTCTTTTATGCCATTGTCGTCCGGCAGAACAATCACCAAGGCAAGACAGGTTCGTAGTACTCTTCAACGTCAGTCAATGTTAAACTGCCTGTCGATTTTATTTGGTATTGAATAGGTAATGTAATGAATCCAATTATTGCACTGTTGAAAGAGAACAACATCAGTGATCAACAGATCAATGATATTTTCCAAACTCTGACTCAAAATCCTTTCGCAGCAATGGCAACAATCAGCCAATTAGGTTTGCCACAAGACAAACTGCAATTGCTTATGGGCCAAGTAATGCAAAACCCTGCGCTCATTAAAGAAGCGGTTGAAGAGTTAGGCTTAGACTTTTCAAAAGTCGAAGCAGCAAAAGAGCAACTGAACACGCAAGAGCTTAATAAATAAGCGCCGAAGACATACGTTCGACGCTTCTACCCTAATCAAAAGGCCGCAATGTCTGCGTGACAATATGCGGCCTTTTTGTTTGTTGCACGGTGCAATGCCAATAAAAAAGCCGACCTATTTGGGCCGACTCTTTATGGATGCTGTTAAGCATCATCATTCGCGAACAATGGTTAGTACTTGATGATTAACGGACAATCATTTGCTCACGGCCAGGGCCGACTGAAACCATCTTCACTGGCACGCCCATTAGCTCTTCAATGCGCAACACGTATTTTTGTGCCGCGACAGGAAGCTCTTCAAACTGACGACAACCGGTAATGTCTTCGCTCCAGCTTTCCATTTTCTCGTAGATTGGTGCTAGCGCGGCCGTTTGAGGCCAAATTGGGTTCTCACTGTGATCGCCTTGGTAAGCCACACAAATCTTAAGATCGTTAAGACCGGTTAGGCAGTCCACTTTTGTTAGTGCGATTTCTGTCGCCGCTTGTAGCTCTACACCGTTTTTAGTCGCAACGGCATCAAAGTATCCCATATCACGCGGGCGACCCGTTGTGGCACCAAACTCACCGGCAAGTTCACGGAATGCATCTTGCTCTTCCATGGCGGTGATAAGCGTACCCGTACCAACCGATGAACTGAATGCTTTCGCGACGGCAATCACACGCTCTGGACGAAGCGCAGGCAAACCACTACCGATACCCGCGTACATTGACACAACATTCGATGAGGTCGTCCATGGGTATTCACCGTAAACTAAATCACGGCCAGCGCCTAATTGCGCTTCAAACAACAGCGTTTTGTCTTTTGCTTGTAATTCTTTAAGAGGCAAAGTGACGTTGCAAATCGCATCGCGCCAAGGCGCTGAAACGTCAAGGAGCCAATCGGCCATCTCTTGTGCCGTTTGTTCAAACTCAAATGTTGGGTAAAGCGCGCGAAGCTGTGGCAGTTTCCAATCCATCATGAATTGAATACGCTCAACCAACACTTCTGGCTGTTTTAGCCACCCCACAAGAATGCCTTTTTTCATAACACGGTCGCCGTACGCTGGCGCAATGCCTTGACGTGTTGAACCGTAAGCTTTATCACCTAAGCGTAACTCTTCAAGCGTGTCTTCTAGTGCGTGTAGCGGCAAACATAGCGTTGCACGATCAGAAATACACAGTTTTACGTTCACACCTGACTCTGCAACTTCCGCGATCTCTTGCGACAGCGATGCAGGGCTAATCACCATGCCCGGGCCAAGAACGGCGATACAGTCTGGGTTAAAAACGCCGCTTGGCAGTTGGTGTAATTTAAAGGTTCCAAAGTCATTCACAACCGTATGACCGGCGTTATTACCGCCTTGGAAACGGATACTTGCAGAAGCTTGGTCTGCCAAATAATCCACGATTCGGCCTTTACCTTCATCACCCCAGTTAGCACCAACAACAACAATAGACGACATAATTAACTCTCCTCAAAAGCGATAGACTTATCCTAAACATTCACTCAAAATAAGAAAAATTAATTATCATTATAACCCTGATAAGAATTTCATATGGGCAATAGTGATCTCTGTGATGAAACCGCGCCTCATTAAAGGACAAATATGTTAGATCTCAACTGGCTCAATACGTTTGTGGTGTTAGCACGATTGGAACACTTTGGTAAAACCGCCAATGCGCTGCATATGACCCAGCCCAATGTGAGCTTGCACCTCAAACAGCTTGAACAAAGCACTCGAGTTAAGTTGATTGAACGCAATCCGTTTCGGCTCACACAAGCGGGGGAACGGTTATTAGAGAGCGCACAAAACACCTTGATGGAGCTGCAAGTATGCCAAGCCGATCTCAATGCGATCAACGATTTGTGCCAAGGAACACTGACAATTGCCGCTAGCGATATTATCTCGCGCTTACTGCTGATTTCGCCCTTTCAATCGTTTAAGAAAATGTTCCCTGGTATCGATTTGTCGCTACTCAACACCACCTCTTCACAAGCGGCTGAGCTGGTCAAAAGTGCAAAAGCGGATTTAGGGTTTGTGATGGCGCAAAAAGAGAGTCAGCCGCTGCATTTTACCGAGTTACAGCAGGTTAGATGGTGTGCTTTAGGTGATGGTTTGCAAGCATGGCAGCAAGGTTTAGCCACAAACCAAGAAGAGCCAACATTGATATTGCTTGGCCACGATACTCGAACTCGCGATCTTCTTGATCTTGCTTTACCCACATTAAACCTACCCACTTATCGAATCATGGAAGTCGGCAGTGTTGATGCACAAATTGACTGGGCTGAGGCCGGGTTTGGTGTGGCTATTGTTCCTGAGTTTTCTTTACACCCTAAACTGAACTTAAAAACCACGATCACACCTTTGCCTCAATTTCCAACGACGAGCCTTGGCTATATCGTGAGGCAAAATCAAGTCTTATCAAGAGCGATCAAACAGTTGCTCCATTGGGTAAGCGAAGAAATTGTACAAGCACAAAAATAGAATTAAGGGGATGGAATCCCAATCGAAGGGGTGTTCAAACGGGTAGAATCTAAACCTTCGCTGGCATCAAACGGAATCGTTCAGCGACGCGCGCGAGGAGAAACAAGAGAAGAGAAGCTAAAGCGGTGACGATATCTATGGAGCAGACACAAAAAAGGCCGCCGAGGCGACCTTCTATTTATTCTTACGTAAGCGCTAAATTATAGAGCGATAACGTTAGTAGCTTGAAGACCTTTTTGGCCTTGCTCTACTTCGAAAGACACTTTTTGGCCTTCGTTAAGAGTTTTGAAACCTTCAGAAGCGATAGCACGGAAATGTACGAATACGTCTGCGCCGCCGTTATCTTGAGTTAGGAAACCGAAACCTTTAGTTTCGTTGAACCATTTTACTGTACCAGTGATTGAGTTAGACATTTTATGCCCCTTATTTATTTAATTTAAGAAGAGTTCATCGTTAACAGAATGTTAACTTCTTGAATTATATCATGTTACGCTAAAATAAAAGGGAAACGCCTAGCTACAAAAACTATGTTTTGGTACTCGAGGTTTTACTTGTACTTGATGCTGCATTTAATAACTCTTTGAACAACTGAGCGGTATGATAACCACTGCTCGTTTTTTGTATAGTCTTTTTTTTACTTTTTTAAGGGCTTTCTGTTCAATAATGTTATGAATGTCTAAGTTTCAACCTCCTAGCTGCATATTTCCTCTATCCGATCGAAAATTAACCGGACTTTTTTGCTCACTCTTCATGCTCAATCGCAATAATTGCCCTTTTTTTATAAATTCCCGTCGTGAGCAATAAGCGGATTACCCATGCACGAGTCTCTTTTCTGTTGCGCTACCGCACTTTTCTCATCATTTCTTTTTCTAAAATCACAACACGACGAAGCCGATAGAAATAGAACAGGGTCTAAAAAGCTAGGATTGAGGTAAAAAGTCCCCACTTTTCATCAATTAGCCGCATCGCGGTTCTGCTAAGTGACTCATAACAATCCCACATATATTGAAAACTTAGCTTTCTTAGGGCAATTGTTTATTGTCTTTCCTATCAATCAGGATTAAATTTCGCCTCATTATTCATTTTCGATGTATCACCTGTGTTGCGTGTTCGCCCCCAATTAGATTTCCCACTCCTTGCTGCCATCTGTTTTTTGATCGCCGCAGGTAGCATTAGTGTTTGGACTGCCAGTGGTTTTAGCGAACCAATCTTGCAACGTCATTTAGCGCGAGCATTCATTGCTATTGGCGCATTGGTGGTGCTTTCTGCCGTGCCCGCCAAAAAACTATGTGACATCGCCCCACCCTTGTTCATATTCACGGTGCTACTACTTTTAGCCGTGATTGTGGCGGGTGATGCGACAAATGGTTCAAAACGCTGGCTAGCGCTCGGACCGATTCGCTTCCAGCCATCAGAGCTCGTCAAGGTTGCAGTGCCGATGATGACCGCATGGATGATCGCGAAAGACCCAGGCGCGCCGACATTTAAAAAGATTGGCCTGTGTTTAGCGCTAACCGCGATCCCTGCGGGACTGATTGTGATTCAGCCAGATTTAGATGGTGCGATTTTTACCGTGATCTATTCATTGTTTGCCCTCTTTCTGGGCGGCATGAGCTGGAAAATTATTGCTTCGGTCATTGGTATCGTCGCGACGGCCATTCCCGTTTTGTGGATGTTCTTTATGGAGAGCTACCAAAAAATGCGCGTGACTCAGTTTCTAAATCCTGAGTCCGACCCATTAGGATCGGGTTACCAAATCATTCAGTCACTCGTTGCCATCGGTTCTGGCGGTATTCGTGGAAAAGGCTATATGAATGCCACTCAAGGGCAACTTGGTTTCATTCCTGAAAGCCATACTGACTTTATTTTCTCTACCTTCGCTGAAGAATGGGGTTACATTGGCAGTGTTGCGCTGATTTGTACCTATCTGTTTATTGCTGGTCGTACGCTTTGGATTGCTAGCCAAAGTGATTCTGCCTATGGCCGCCTCGTGATTGGTGCGTTGTCGATGAGCTTTATGCTGTATGCCTTTATCAATATGGGCATGGTGAGTGGCTTGCTACCCGTAATGGGAAGCCCACTGCCGTTTATCAGCTACGGTGGTACCGCCATGATCACCCAAGGCGCATGCTTTGGTATTATCATGGCACTCGCGCCAAGAAAACGTAAAGCGGGCACCCCTTTCTCTGCCATGGGGCATGCCACTTAAACGCCTTTCAAGTGCACTTGTTGAGTATTAAGTATGACCACAGCGGCTCTGCTTAATACTCGATTAGCTTCTACGGTTTTATTCTCTGCCCCTCGAATCCCAAGCCCCCTGTCCCTGCCTTTTCTTCTTGCTTCTTGCTTCTTGCTTCTCGCTTCTTGGTTTGTCATAACAAAAAATTATCAACATTATAATTAGTGATAATTTCAAACCGCATCAATAAACCTTTATCTTAGTCACATCGCAACGCTCAGAGCGTTTCCCAGACTCATTTATACGCAGGTGAATAATGAAATTTCTCCATACGATGATCCGTGTCGCTGATCTAGAAAAATCGATCGCGTTTTATACCAACGTTTTAGGCATGACCGTGTTAGATCGAATGGAAAACACCGAGTACCGCTACACGCTGGTGTTTGTTGGCTTTGAAGATCAACCCGATAGCACCACGATTGAATTGACCTATAACTGGGATACCCACCAATACGATTTAGGTACCGCCTTTGGCCACCTCGCTCTCGGTTGCGAAGATATCTACGCCACATGCGATCACATTCGCCAACTTGGCGGGCATATTTCGCGTGAACCAGGCCCACTAAAAGGGGGCGAAACACACATCGCATTCATTAAAGATCCTGACGGCTACGCCATCGAACTGATTCAAACCAGCAAATAAGGTGTCATCATGAAAACTGCATTATTCCAACCTATTCAGCTAGGTTCGTTAACACTTAAAAACCGTATTGTTATGCCGCCAATGACGCGCTCTCGCGCAAGCCAACCGGGCAATGTTGCTAACGATATGATGGCAACTTATTACGCACAGCGTGCATCAGCGGGCCTCATTGTGGCAGAAGGCACCCAAATTTCAGCAATGGGACAAGGTTACGCTTGGACACCGGGTATTTACTCAGCCGAGCAAATCGCAGGCTGGAAAAAGGTGACCGATGCCGTTCATGCAGAAGGTGGCGCGATTTTCGCTCAACTTTGGCACGTTGGCCGCGTGACGCATCCCGACAATATTGGCGGTGAGCAGCCTATTTCATCATCCGCACTAAAAGCAGAAAATGTGAAAGTGTTCATTGATAATGGCAGCGACGCACCGGGTTTTGTTGATGTTGTTGAACCACGCGAAATGGATAAAAACGATATTGAACAAGTGATCGAACAATATCGCCAAGCAGCGCTCAATGCGATTGAAGCAGGTTTTGATGGCATCGAATTACACGCTGCAAATGGTTATTTGATCAACCAATTCATCGACTCAGAAGCCAATAATCGCACTGATGAATACGGTGGTTCAATTGACAACCGCCTACGTTTCTTAGGTGAGGTTGTGCAGGCAATGACTGCCGCTATCGGTGCCGATCGCGTCGGTGTGCGCCTTGCGCCGTTCACCTCATTAAATGGCACCGTTGATAAAACGCCGGTAGAAACTTACACCGCAGCCGCAGCACTACTGAATAAACTGAATGTGGTTTATATGCACATTGCAGAAGTCGATTGGGATGACGCACCGGATACCCCGGCACATTTCAAACACGCGGTACGTGAGGCTTATCAGGGTACGATTATCTATGCTGGCCGCTACAATACTGAGAAAGCGGCTCTCGCTTTAGAATCAGGATTATCAGACATGGTTGGCTTTGGTCGTCCATTTATTGCTAACCCGGATTTACCAAGTCGTATCAAGCACGACTACCCTCTTGCCGCGCATGATCCGGCGACACTGTTCGGAGGCGCAGAGCAAGGCTTACTTGACTACCCTGAGTATCAAGCAAGCTAATCCGCTCTAATCAATATTGATTGAATATTGACTGAACGATAAATAAAAAGGCGAACGCTGCCCCCAAGTGTTCGCCTTTTCTTCGTTTGTATTTCCGTATACCCAAACACTTGAAGATGCCGATAAGCAAACAGACTCTTTGAGCTCGATACGCTGTTGGGCATAGATTCGCTATGTGATGAGGTTTAAGAACGTCCGTCAGCACCGCTGCACCATCAAGGAAGGATGGGGATAAACGGTACGATGTCTTTATTTCGTCCTAGGTAGAAGGCATTCGCCTCTAAATTCCACCAGTATTTACCAAAAAACTCAAAAAGACTAAAATAAGTAAAACAATGAGTTTTTAGGTAATCATTTTTCCTGAATTTATTTCTATGATTAGTCCTGTAGCCGAAACAAAAAAGGAACTAAGATGAAATTTATCAAACTCGCACCAGTATTGCTTCTTGCATCATTTGCTAGCTCAGCAATGACATTAACCAGCCAAGATATTCAGGAAGGCTCTCGCATCGCCGATACCTTTGCTTTCAATAGCTTTGGCTGTAGCGGTGATAACTTATCACCACAACTGAGCTGGAAAGAAATTCCAGAAGGAACGAAGAGCTTCGCGATTACCGCTTATGACCCAGATGCACCAACAGGCAGCGGTTGGTGGCACTGGGTGGCGATAGATATTCCGGCAAACGTTACGACGCTAGAGCGAGGCGTTTCAGGCAAATCCATCAAAGCTGATGAAATGAAAAATGACTACGGCTTGAAAGGCTTTGGCGGCGTTTGTCCTCCAAAAGGTGCGGGGATGCACCGCTACGAATTTACGGTCTTCGCTTTACCAACAGAGAAACTTGAAATTCCACAAGGTGCATCGAATGCGCTGATCGGCTTCATGTTAAATTCAACGGCGCTGGATAAAGCCAAAATCACGGCCACTTACGTCAACGAGTAAAGCGACCAAGGTGAGAGAATAGGACTAAAGGCATGAATAAATCACTCCTGCACATCACACACTTCCAAGGTAAGCGAGAGCAGCCTTTGCGCAACGTGTTCATTCATGCCCCCACTCTTTATTGGGTAGAACAAGGCCACAAACAACTGTGGTGGCAAGATCAATCCTATGAGTTCAATCGTGCTAACTGGCTTGTTGTACCCGCAGGCCAGTATCTCACTTTCGTTAATACCCCAAAGCAAAATGCTTTCAACGCCCGAGCGGTCACCTTTTTCCAACCGCCTCCGGCAGAATGGCTAAACCAAGAGGAAGCGGTTAGCCACTCAGTGCCGATGGTGAAAGTGAGTGAGTCACTGCGCTATTGCTTTGATATAATTTGCGACATGCAGACGAAAGCGCTTTCCACGCAGACTCAGCAACAGTTGTTGCTCGCATTCTATACCGAACTTCGCCACATCGGCGCGTTGCATCTACTGTTCCCCAGTGATAATCAGCAAGTCCGCGATAAGCTCGCAACCTATTTAAGCGCCGCACCCGGGGATGACCATAAAATCGACGTCGCCGCTCAGCATTTGGCGATGAGTCGCGCCACCTTAACCCGTAAGCTCGCAGCAGAAGAAACCAGCTTTCGTCATATCTTGACCGAAATTCGGATGTCTCATGCGCTGGGTTTACTGCAGCGAAAATTTAGTCAGATGGATACGGCACTTGCCTGCGGCTATCAATCTGAAGTGCGCTTCACCCAGCGATTCAAAGAACAATTTGGCTTAACCCCGCGCCAGTATCAGATGACATTATAATCATTAGCAATGACGCATTATCCGTGTCAACCGAACGCTCCGTTCGCGTTTATTTGCATACGGTATGACGAAAAAAAGAGCCCATCATGGGCTCTTCGTCTGTTTAGCCAGAGGTGCTGTCTTCGCTTTGCTTCGCTAATTGCATCTCTTTTTGTTTCATCATGTTATCGAGTTCATCACGTCGAGCAACAAAAGCGGGCATCTCTTTTTTCGAGACGGAGCTCGCCATCGGAATGTTCGCGGTCATCGCATTCACCGCGCGGCCACGTGCAATCAACTCATAATGAATATGAGGACCAGTAACACGACCTGACTGACCAGATAATCCAATCTTTTGCCCACGCGTTATTTTCTGACCTTTACGCACTAATATTTTGCTCAAATGCAGATAACGCGTTTTATAGGTACTACCATGCTGGATCACCACGTAATTACCCGCATAAGGGTGCTTACGGGTCATGATGACCACGCCGTCACCAGTAGAAACGATCGGCGTACCGACTGGTGTTGCCCAATCCGTACCATTGTGAGGCGTTACGCGCCCCGTGACCGGATGCTTACGGTGCGGGTTAAAATTCGAGCTTAAACGATATTGCCCATTCACAGGTTTTCGTTGAAATGCACGTTGCAAGCTTTCGCCATTTTTATCGTAATACTGGCCATCTTCATGCAAGTACGCGGTGTATTCGCCACCACGGTTCAAAATCTTAATGGCTTGAATCTCGCGATTTCCTGTCAATTTGTAATCAACATACTGACGCGATTGCACCACTTCAAATTTATCTCCTGCACGTAAATCACGAGAGAAGTTAATCTTATCTTTTAGCAACGTGACAACTTGTTCAATTTCACTGTTGCCCAAACCTAAACGGTTTACCGATTGAGAGAAGCTGCCGTCAATTTCACCCACTAAGGCGAATTCTTTCCACACCCCAGGAATTTTAACATCGGTAAAGTCATAATCGCCCTCAGCCGTTCGCGTGTAAACTGCGCGCTCAACGAGGTTAAATTCTAACTCCATCTTGCTAAGGTGGGTGGTTTCAGTCTCACGCCAAAAACGTAAGATATCGCCCGGCTTTAAGGTATCAAGTGCGAGGAAGTTGAGATCCGTTTCCATGATGCGCATCATGTCACCGTAGCGTAAATCCAATTTTTCAAAAATCGAACTTAGATTATCACCAGGCTGAATATGGTATTCAAAATCGGGCATGTTCACCTCCTCAATCGTCTCATTGAGAAAGCTATTGACCAATTCTGTGTCGGTTAGAGAAAGATCAATCGTGCGAATTTTATTCGATGTGCCATCTAACGTCGTTAATGCAAAAATCGCGACGACAGGTAAGCTCAAAAGCATCATTCTCTTGCGCTTCGAAAGCTCGAAAACGCGCGCTTTTATTGTTCTTGCTTGCACAGTTTGACCTTATAACAGTTTAATTATTCATTAATGCATAAAATACATGCTAAAAATCCACATAAATATGTGGAAAAAAATCGTTATAAGATTACGGATTTCTAATGCTTTTGTCACCCTGTGATACTAAGAATGCGATCAAAAAAGGCGCCGTAAAGCGCCTATTGATGTCTAACTTACCGAGTGGCTCTATGCCAACATATTGAATTTATTATTGATAAGTCGTCAGTAAACCGTTGTCTTCACCAAAACCATTTGGGGTATAGCGATCAGCACTTGGATCGTTGACCCATTGGCTCTCATCAACCAGATAACGAAACTCAAACTGTTGATTTTTAGGCAAACGTGTCTTGAATTTATACGATTGGCTTTTCGCGACTTTTTTCATCGCGATTGGCTGCCAATTAGAAAAATCGGCAACGACACACGCTGACTGCCCCACCTGATCGCTCGGTAACTCAAACGTTACTTCCACTTCGTCCTTAGTTTTAAAGAAACGTTTATTAATCATGCTTTACTCCATTAACAACAAGAAAATTCTGTATTTAATATAAGCAATTAATGGATTATAAACAACCAGCAGCTCAAGGAATCGTCACAATCTCTTGCTCGTTGTTTAAACGATATTGTTGCTTCATCACCTTGGCGGGGATGTCAGCAAAAGATTGATCGATCCCATGCTGACGGTAGTCGATTTGTACTTTTGCATCACTATAGCGAACGTTCTCAATATCTATTCGATCACCAAGCAATATCGCATTGTTCAACAACAAACGCTGACGCGTATTGTCATATTCAAAACTGGCAAGATAGTAAAATACGCCACTACCTTGATTGGAAACCGTCATTACCGAGAGATAGTGTTGCTGAGCACTTTCGATAAGCCATTGTTTGACATTCACACTCACTTGGCCACGATCTGAGCCGGAGTCATACGACCCACTCGCCCATTCCTGTTTATCATCGACTTGCTTAATTAACGCAAAGACATGGCTTTCAGGCACGCTGATCGTCCACGGATTGGGCGTATTAATATCAAACACTTGCTGCATGACACTATCTGGACTTGGTGCCTGCTTTTTTTCTTGCTGGGAGAACTTCGCTAAAATGGTTTCATCTGCCAAACTAAAACGATAGATACCAGCAACAATGACGATCACAAGTAAGACGATTGGGGTTAACAAAATCAAAGGGATGGGTAATCGACGTTTCTTCATTTCAATGCCCTGATCTCAAACAGCCAGCGATAAGGTAAACTTTAACAGTCACTATTTGTTATCTCAAGGATTGACCATGGCGCAACTCGCTTCACATCACACTCTCACTCAGCCAATCACACGCATTGCACAGTGCCGTTGTGGGCAAGTAAATCTCATCTGTCACGGAGAGCCATTGCAGACCGCCATTTGCCACTGCTTCGAATATCAAAAAAGAACCGGTAGTGTGTTTGGGGTGCAAGCTCAGTTTGACAAATCTCAAGTAAGCCACAGTGGTGAGTTAACGGAGTACACACGTTTAAGCGACTCGGGAAATCACGTTTGCTATTCTTTTTGTCCGCGTTGCGGCACAACGCTATTGCTGACGTCTTCTCTCACACCAGACAACATCATTATTCCTGCCGGGGTCTTCCAACAACACGATCTTCCTCAGCCAAGCTTCTCTATTTATGAGCAGCATAAAAAAGGTTGGGTAAAATTTGATCACCAAATAGACGCAATCCAATAGTCGCGTTATAAATCCAATTTTCACTATCGAACTGCTCTTACCAGCGCTATAATTCACGCCTAGTTTTTCGGAGTAAATTTGTGATTTCTCGACTACCACGCTGGGTGGAATACGGAGCATTCCTACTTGCCCTTCTTGCAGGAATAGTCAACGCGATTGGCTTACTTGGTTTTCAACACCAAGCCGTTTCGCATATCTCTGGCACCGTCACCTTGCTGGGCACCAGTATAGAATCCCTTGATGGCATGAGTAGCCATCTCTTTATGATTCTGTTGAGTTTCTTATTAGGCGCAGCGCTCAGCGGTGTCTTTATTGAAAATACTGCGCTCAAGTTGGGACGTCGATATGGCGTCGCTCTGTGTATTGAAGCCGGTTTACTCTTTGCCGCTTATCTGCTGCTAGAGCAGAACATGAAATCGGGTCAGTATTTAGCTTCCGCAGCTTGTGGCTTGCAAAATGCGATGATTACGACCTTTAGCGGCGCGGTTGTTCGCACGACGCATATGACCGGTATTATTACGGATCTCGGTATTATGATTGGCGCTCGTTTACGTGGTGAGCGTTTTGACTATCGTAAAGCCAAACTCTTTCTCTTTATCTTTGCTGGATTCCTTTTGGGCGGCATTGCTGGCGCGAAACTGTTCAACCTTTATGCGATCGCCTCGTTAATGGCTCCAATTGCACTCGCACTTATTTTGGCCGTTGCCTATTGGTTCTACCTTTTTCAAACACGCTCCGATTAGCGTTGCCTCTTTTATCTTCTCACCAAGAGTGATGACGCAGAGCGCAAGCATGGCCCTTTAAGCATCGTGCAATAACGATAACGACACACAGCCCCCTTCAAATAAGACACAAAACGCCTTGTGTCTTTTCGGCCATCCTCGGCAAGTAATTGAAAAATAAATAGTCACTACTGGCGGTATACCAACACCACTCGTCCGTCACGTTATCTTCGTCTACATTCAACCTATCACGCGTGCCACTCTATGCGACTAAAAACACGGCAACGCCCAACGCTACCATAGCGCGACTGCAACACATAAGACCTTGATTGCGGAATAAATAAAGATTTAATCGTGAATAGTTAGCGAAGATTATTGAATAGTCTTGCGATAGCCAGAGAAAACCAGTAATCTTGCTGCCAATGACTGAATACGGATGTTTAGTGAATATATATGCCAAGGAGTCGGTGTATATTGACGAGTTGTAACACGAGATTTTTAATGAAAAACAGTACTCAAACCACCGAAAAGCATACAAAAGGCAACTTTTGGGTTTTCTTCATCCCATCGCTCATTGGTGTCTTCCTTTTCATGGCTCCTGTGAGCTACAACGGTGATATCACCATTCCTGTCGCGATCTTAGCGAAATCTATCCAAGCTTTGTTTGGTGATTTTCTGATTGAGATTGTTACCGCCATCGTGGCGTTTATGGCGGCAGCCTCGTTACTTTGTCGTGTAAAAAACCCAACATTTATTGCTAACAGCGCATTTTTAAATGGATTGTTTAATCCATCTCCTCTTTGGTTAGCCGTTCGTGTTCTTGGTGGTTTGGCGATCGTAATGACATATTTCCAAGTCGGTCCAGAAGCGGTTTGGGAACAAAATACAGGCGGCATGGTATTAGAAGGCCTATTACCGACGCTATTTTCAGTGTTTATCTTTGCCGGCTTGCTCTTGCCACTGCTGCTTAACTTCGGTTTGCTTGAGCTTTTTGGTACGTTGCTAAGTAAAGTAATGCGCCCTGTTTTCAACCTTCCAGGTCGTAGTGCGATTGACTGTATGGCATCTTGGCTTGGTGATGGCAGTGTGGGTATTCTTCTCACCAGCAAACAATACGAAAACAAATTCTACACTCAGCGTGAAGCTGCTGTCGTGGGTACCACATTCTCTGCGGTTTCCATTACTTTCAGCTTAGTGGTGATTGCTCAAGTTGAGCTAGAACACATGTTCTTGCCTTTCTATGCGGCTATTTGTTTAGCGGGCTTTGTGGCTGCGATCATCATTCCTCGCTTACCACCGCTATGCTACAAGAAAGACACGTTTATTGATGGTACTAAGCCTGCGCACGATGCCGATGCGATTCCTGAAGGCCACTCTAGCTTTACTTGGGGCATGGAGTTAGCACTACTGAAAGCGGGCCGAGTTAAATCTTGGAAAACCATTCTTACCGAAGGTGTACATAACGCCGTCGATATGGTGTTTGGTGTACTGCCTGTTGTGATGGGTTTGGGTACCTTGGCGCTGATCGTGGCTGAATATACGCCAGTCTTCACGTTCTTAGGTCAACCGTTTGTACCTTATCTAGAACTATTGGGCGTACCAGAAGCGGCGGCAGCCTCTAAGACTATCGTGATTGGCTTCGCTGATATGTTTATCCCATCAATCCTAGCGGCGTCTATCGACAGTGAAATGACTCGTTTTGTGATTGCGGCGATGTCAGTGACTCAGCTGATTTACATGTCTGAAGTGGGTGCTCTACTGCTTGGTAGCCGAATCCCAGTCAACATTTTTGAATTGTTTGCGATCTTTATTTTGCGTACGTTAATCACTCTACCGGTTATCGCGGGTGTTGCGCATCTGATTTTCTAAGCGATTCATAGACCGCCATTACACCGATAATGGCCAGTCGATAGAAACACAAAGGGCAGTCCATTGGACTGCCCTTTCTATTTTGTGCCGCTCGTTCGTTTAGCCTGAGAACCAGCAACGTAGACTTACTTGCGCGGTTTGATACTGCGATAAGCGACGTCAGTAAGATAATCATTCAACCGATGCGAAGCCGCGACAGCTTCTTCCGCATCCGTATGGCTTACTGCCCGTAAAACACTCGCATGAAGAGAAGAGGCTTTAACCAAATCTTGCCCTTCATCTTTATAAGCAAACCAAAAACGGCGCGATAGACCTTGCAATGGGGCCATGGCTAACTCGAGATATTCATTATCAGCCGCTTTGACCAATAAGATATGAATCTCTTTCAGTAATTCTGCGTATTCCAAATCATTTCGATTCTGTGCGCAAATTTCAAGATCATCCGCCAGTTGCAACATTTGCTGCTTCTCTTCGACACTGGCACGCGATGCGGCATAACGAACACACAACGCTTCGATGTCTCGGCGCACTTCTAATATTTTCAATTGGCTTTCCACAGAAATCGGTGGAATTTGAATGCCTCGACGCGGGTGGATTTCCGCCATTCGCTCATAAGACAAGCGCTGCAGCGCTTCACGAACAGGCGTTCTTCCTAAACCAAGATTTTCCGCTAATTGCTTTTCACTCACCATACTTCCCGGTTCTAACTCGCGGAAAATGATCATTTTTTCTAGCTGATGATAAGCAACTTCATTCTTATTTACGGGGTTAATTGTCATTCCCTTTTGTTCCCTCGATAAATTGTTTAGTGAGCAATCTCACAATAAAGACCAAATTAATTGTACCACAAAAAATACCAGCATATATTAAAAACATACAACTGATATATCAGATGAACATCAGTCATCTATTAGTGAGGAAGCAATGAAATCTTGGAATATTATCCGTCGTTATGAGTCTCTACCTGAGCTGCCAATCTTGGCTGAAACCGAGGTATTGGTCATTGGTGGTGGCCCTGCAGGTGTAGCCGCAGCGGAAACAGCTGGTCGTATGGGTAAAGACACATGGCTGATTGAAAAATATGGATTTTGCGGTGGTGCAGCGGTTGCAGGCCTATCTGGCACCATTTGTGGCATGTACATGGCGACAGAAGATGAAAATGCCCAACCAGAGCAGGTTGTGTTCGGTTTTACTGAACGTTTTCGTCAAGAATTAGAAAAACGTGGTGGCGTAACGCCTCCGCAAGTTTACGGCAAAACATTTACGGTCACGCACGATCCATTGGTATGGCGTGAAGTTGCCGATGATCTTCTAGAGCAAGCGGGTGTGACGACGTTATTCCACACCGCAGTAACTGGCGTGATCATGGATGGCGATGCATTTAAAGGTGTTGTGATCGAATCTAACGCTGGCCAAAGCATCATCCTAAGCAAACAAATCATCGACGCATCAGGTGATGCTGCCGTGATTGCTCGTGCAGGTATGGATTACTACTTCGGTGATAATGGCCGTATTCAAAACCCAACCATGTTCTTCCGCTATGCGGGTGTAGATATGGATAAGTACCTGGCGTACTACGGTGAAGATACCATCTGTCCGCCAAAAGTAACCGAGAACATCCTCGCGGCGAATGCAACCGGTAACTACGATCTTCCACGTCATAAAATCTGGATTTTCCCTACCACTCGTCCTAACGAGCTTATGGTGAACGCTACACGTCTAGCGGGTCAAGATGGTCGCACATTGAACGTTATCGATCCGAAAGATTTCACTGAAGCGGAAATTTTTGGTCGTCGTCAAGTTCGTGACTACGCACGATTCCTTAATGACTATGTTCCAGGCTGTGAAGATGCTTACGTGGTTGATACCGGCGTGGAAGTCGGTATTCGTCAAACTCGTTCGATTGTTGGTGTAGAAACGCTGACTAACGATGATGTGGTCAACTGCCGCAAACGTGAAGATGGTATTTGTCGTACCCCTTGGCCAATCGAATTGCACTCTGGTGACAAACCTAAGCTGCACTGGTTACTGAACGATTACTACGACATCCCATTCCACACTCTTGTTCCTATCATCGGTGAGAACATTATTGTCGCAGGCCGCTGCCTAAGTGCCGAGCACGAAGCTCTCGCATCAGCACGCGTGACCGCACAATGCTTTGAACTTGGCCACGCAGCAGGGGTTGCTGCGGTACAAGCCATTAATACAAATACCGCTATTCGAGATCTCGATGTGTCTGCTATCCGCGCCACAATGATCGAAAACGGCAGCACATTATAATAAGCAAGGAATTGCAATGAATTTCAATAACTTAGATCACAAACTGTTCTGGCCCGCCATAAGTTTTACTTTTTTGGCACTCGGGCTCGCTGTATTCTTCCCTGAACAATCAGGCGCAGCTGCAAACGCTGGTATGAAATGGGTAACGAACGATATTGGTTGGTTTATTCAGCTTGCTGGTTTCTCATCTTTGGTGTTCCTACTTTACCTTGCATTCAGCCGTTTTGGTAACATCAAACTGGGTACAGATTCAGACACGCCTGAATTTAGCTATTCAAGCTATGCATTTATGATTTTCTCTGCTGGCGTTGGCGCCGCACTGATTTTCTGGGCCGTCGGCGAGCCGATGTACTATATGCAAAGTCCTCCGATGTTCGCAGAACAAGGCTCACCGGAAGCGGCGCAATAGCTTATCACCTACACGCTATTCCATTGGGGACCAACAGGTTGGGCGATTTTCTGCTTACCAGCAGTACCCTTCGCTTACTACTTGCATAAGATGAAACGTCGTAACCTTCGTCTTAGCCAGCTACTTGTCGATATCATCGGTGAAAAGCATGCTAAGGGTGTCGTCGGTTATATCATCGATATCGTCGCTATTTTCGGTACACTCGGCGCATTTTCTACTTCAATGGGTCTCGCTGTTGACCTAATTGGTGCTGGTATTGAAAACTTAACAGGCATCCAAAATGGTATCGAAGTACAAGTTGGTATCATTGTTCTGTTCATCGCTTTCTATGCGCTAGTTATGTTCGCAGGTATGAAAAAAGGCGTTTCAAAACTTGCTAATGCCTGCGTTTACGCCGCTTTCGCACTAGGTTTGATCATCTTAATTTCAGGCCCAACTGCGTTTATCTTCTCTTACTTCTTTGACAGCTTAGGCGTGATGTTTAACAACTACATCCGTATGAGTTTCTGGACAGATCCAGTACAAAAATCCGGCTTCCCACAAGCATGGACAATGTATTACTGGGCTTGGTATTTTGCGTACTTGGTCATGATGGGCGTTTTCCTTGCTCGTATCTCTAAAGGCCGTACTATCAAGCAATTGGTACTAACAACGATTACCTTTGGTTCTGCTGGCTGTTCGTTCTTTATCGCCATTTTTGGTAGCTACTCAGTATTCAACGAAATCACTGGCGCACTGCCAATTCTGCAATGGATGACTGAATCAGGTGTCTCTAGCGCGATTATTCAAACCATTAAGTCTCTACCTTTTGGCGGAATCATTCTGGTTACATTCCTAATCGTAGAGTTCTTCCTAATGTCGACAACAATGACATCAGCAGCAATGGCCGTATCAATGATGACGACCAAAGAACTAGACCACGATGCGGATCCTGATGTTTCAGTACGTATGATTTGGGCAATTGGCATTGGTGCAGTATCAATGGCAGCATTCTTTATGGGCGGAAGTATCGATACCATCAAGTCAATGTGTGTCGTCGTAGGCCTACCAATGATCGTTCTTTACTTCATGCTAGTGGTTTGTTTGATGAAGTGGATTCGTCGCGACCACCCTGAGCTATTTACCCAGACAGTCGCCTCTCCAGCACAAGCAAAAGAGCAAACTGTTGAACTAAACCGAGTTGAGGCATAACAATGTCTGTAGCAAAAATTACCTCTGTTGAATTTATCCCAGTCAATGTCGAAGCGACAAACTGGAGTGAAAATACCGTCATCGTAAAAGTCACTGATGAAAACGGTATCTATGGTATCGGCGAAGCTGATGGTTCTCCTGAAGTTATGAAAGCTTTTGCTGAATTAGAAACTGAGCATAAATGGCTAAAAAATATCAAAGAAGCCGTAATTGGCCGTGAACCTATGGCGTTCCGTTCAATCTGGGAAAACATGTACGACACCACTCGATGGGTTGGCATGCGCGGTCTGGGTATGTTTGCTATTTCTGGTATCGACATGGCGCTGTATGACCTTGCTGGTAAACAGCTTGGCGTACCAGCCTACCAACTGATGGGTGGTAAGAATCGCGATAAAATTACGCCATACTTTACTCTGTACCCTAGCGTATCATCTGATGCCACTCTACAAGAGATCATCGATGCTTATGCCGCCTTATTCGACAAGGCAAAAGCGGTTGGCGCTAAAGCAGTCAAAGTGTGCATCATGCCTAGCTGTCCCGCGACCGATAGAGAGATCGTCTGGTATCTTCGCGAACTGCGCAATCTACTTGGCTATGATATTGATATGATGGTCGATTGCTTATACCGCTGGCACGATTGGCAAGCGGCACGCTGGACATTTGATCAGCTCAAAGATATCGATCTTTATTTTGTTGAGGCGGCACTCCAACATGATGACCTGATTGGTCATAAGAAGCTTGCGGCATGTCTTTCAACTCGTCTATGTGGCGCAGAAATGTCAACCACACGTTTTGAAGCACAAGAGTGGTTAAATACGACTGGCATTTCCGTGGTTCAATCCGATTACAATCGTTGCGGTGGCCTTACGGAGCTACTCCGTATTGAAGAGCTATGTGAATATCACAATGCGATTTTGATGCCGCACAACTGGAAAACAGGGATTACATCAGCAGCAGCCCGCCACTTTGGCGCCGCGATGAAAACCGATCACTACATTGAATATTTACATCAAGAATTCTGGCAAGGTGAACTAACACAAAACCTAACCCTGAATGAGCCGCCAATCATTGACGGCATGATTGCAGTGAGCAATGCTCCGGGTTTAGGTATTGAACTGAATATGGATTACCTAAATCAAATCAGCCAATAATTTCAAACTCGTTTGGATACAGTAATAAGTCATAAGTCAAAGGCACCCTCGGGTGCCTTTTTATTGCTTGTTATGACCTATCACAAACCCTATTTAAGAAAGTCGTCCGCATTCACGGCTGCTCGTGCTTGTTCTTGCGCTTCAAATAGTGCCATCGCTTGTACACCAATAAGACTGGCAACGACTGACATTGGGAAGATTTGTACCACATTGTTTAAATCAACCACCGAGGTGTTATAAAAACGACGGCTTGCACTAATATGGGACTCAACATCATTGTAGGTATGTATCGCCTCTACTATCGCTTTATCCGATCGGAGTTCTGGGTAGTTTTCCACATTGATCATCAACTTACCAAACTTATCACTCAGTGATTGCACGGCTTGAACGTGGTCATTGACTTCCACTGGTTTGGATTTATCGTACCCTTCCATTACCTTTGTTCGCAGCTCAGTCACTTCAAGAAACAACCCTTTTTCATGCTCCATAAAACGACGCGCGACTTTCAATACGTTGGGCACTAAGTCAAAACGCTTTTGCATTTGAACATTAATCCCCGATAAGGCTTCAAGGGCTTGATTACGCAATTTGATTAACTTAACGTAAGTAATATAAACCGTTGCTAAAACGGCAATAACGATAACAACGAACCATTCCATTACACCATCTCCTTGGTTTGCTCTTGACGTTCCAATTCCTCGCCACTCGACCTATTTTTCAATTTAAGCGTGTCGATCATTTGATGAATGAGTGTGATGTCTCTAAACATGTCATAAACAGGTTGATCAAAAACGATCGGTTTCATTATGTTTGCGCGAAATTTGAAAAAGGGATGCGTCGTTGGAATGAGTAATAGCAACTTACCTTGATAAAAAGACGCTTGAATGTGCGACCCGTATTTTTTTGTTAGGTCTAAGAATAATTCCATGGTCGCGACCGACAAAAGATAACGAGCTTCGACTTGATCGGTGCCATACACCTCAAATGCCGACTCAAAGGTCGGGTCTTCAAGTCTCACGCGTTCAAGCCCTTTTTTACGCGAGGTAAAATTGCCGAACATTCCTTTGTCGGTCGCAACAACGGTCAGTCCATGAAACGTTTTAGGGTGATCGATTTCAATTCCTATCCCAGAAAAGATGGTTTTGTATCGCGGCTTATCGTTCTTATCAGTGCCATCCCTCACATACAACGCCAGTTGCTGCACAGAAAAATCTAAGGACCGATGTTCGCCAGAGAGATACGCCCCCATTCCGGCTTTATCAAATGACGGAAGCAGGCGGTAATCTGCGTAATGCTCAATATCCTGCTTGTTGATCTCACTGTATTCATATTTATCGCCAAAATAGCGCAAAGCGATTTTATACAGCGTATCGCCAATCTTATTCTGAAAATTATGTCTTGGGCCTGAACAATAAAAAATGCATCCCACAATCGGGACTAAATAAGCAAAGATGGTGAGCAATATTTCCAATACTATTTCATTAGGGACATTGATCACGATGAGGTAATGAAGCAGCATTGACAACGCAACGGCAGGAATGAGGAAATAACGATAGCGCGTCTTGGTTTCGAGCAACGCTTTTATACGCTCTGATTCACATTGCTCACAGATAGGTTCGATGTTTTTGGCGTAGTACTCGGTAAATGCTTGGGTATGTTCGCCCAATTCGTCAAATTTCGGGGTTATTTTCCTTTGATCAATGGGTTTACCACAAAATAGTTGCCAATCACTTTCAGCGTAATCCTTGCTCTCCATAACCTCAGTCCTTGATTCAATATACTTCTGATTTTTAACGTTTATTTTCAACATTGATAGGCAAATCACGCCTCAAGACGTCGAACGCTATCAACTCTAATCTGTGTGTTTTTTAATCTGAAAATTGTATATTTAAAATCGTTCGGGATTGACGCTCATCCAAATAACATGCGATCAGCCTCAACTTGTTTTGTTTCAAAGCCGATGAATACCGCGCGGAAATACAAAAAGGCCTGGTCGCAAAGCGGCCAGGCCTTAAAACAATACATAAAATCGTCAGCATTAAATCGTAGAAATGGTTAAACCAATCAATGATTATGGCTTGACGATATTATCGATTTACTCGTCGTCCACTTTTGGTGCGACTTTCTTCTTCGGAATGAATACCGTATCACCCACAGCCACATGCTGGTAGAAGCTCTTATCGCGCTTAACCGGCTTCTTAGCGGTTTTCTTAACTTGGGTATTACCTTTCTTACGGTAATCCGTCTTGCCTTTTTCGACTGCCGGTTTTGGTGGTTTAATCCCTTTAAACTTACCTTTCAGTCCTTCAAAGATTGAGAACGTAAGATCTTGATGCAAGTAAGCTTCAACGCGCTTAAAGCTATCCCAGTCTTTCGGGCCAACCAATGATACTGCATCACCTTTATTACCCGCACGACCTGTACGGCCTACGCGGTGTACGTATTCTTCAGTATGCTTAGGCATATCGAAGTTCACCACGTGCGTAACGTTAGCAATATCAAGACCACGAGAAGCGATATCGGTCGTCACAAGAATCTTGAATACCGCACGCTCAAACTGGCTCATAATCGTATTACGTTGCGTTTGAGTTAAGCCACCACTTAGCGCAACCGCTTTCAGCTTTTGCTCATTCAGCTTAATCGTTAGACGTTCAGTATCCGCACGAGTCGCCGTAAAGATGATCAGCTGACGGTAGTTCGCTTCTTCTAATACGCGATCAAGAATCGCTTCTTTGTGGTCAAGGTGATCACAAAGGTAGAATTTTTGCGTGATGTCTTGGTGTTCTTGGTTAGACACACCAATCGCAATGCGTTTTGGTGAATCTTGCATCTCTGCCGCGATTTCGTTCATCTCTGCGTGATCAAGCGTTGCTGAGAACATCAACGTTTGACGACGACGGTGTTTCGCCGCTTTATGAATACGACGTAGCTCAGGCGCAAAGCCCAAATCAAGCATACGGTCCGCTTCATCTAGAATCAGCGTTTCCAAGCCATCAAGGAAAAGAGACTTGTGCTCAAGGTGATCCGCCAAACGTCCTGGCGTCGCCACGATGAATTTAGGGTAACGACGTAGCGCTTTTTGCTGGTCGTTAAAGTTTTCACCACCAACGACTAACGTCGCATCGTAGCTCAAGCCTGCAAGCATAGAGCGCAATTCACCGTATACCTGCTTTGCCAACTCACGAGTTGGAGCCAAGATCAAACCACGAGGGTCTTTTGCCGAAAAGGCTTTGCTCTTTAGCGATTTATGCAGCATTGGCATAACAAACGCTAAGGTCTTACCCGAACCTGTTTTTGATGACGCCAACAAATCTTTACCCGCGATCGCAACAGGGATCGCTTGTTTTTGAATGTCGGTCGGCTTCTTAAAGGCGTAGTGGTTCAAGGTCTTTAATAAGCGATTATCTAAGCCTAAATCTTTAAACTGCAAAGTCTTCTCCAGGGCAGGTGTTATTTGGCAGCGATCGTGTTGCTGCCATCAATCAAAAATTAACATGTAATGATACATCGAAGCGGACAATAGGGATAGAGATCACAGAAAATTTTCATTTAACAAAAATGAACATTTTTTAAGCGAGAAAAGGAAATCTGCGCAGTTTATTTCATCATTCTAGTGAAATAGCGCTAAATTCTTGGAATATTTTGACTTTTCCCTAGTGTGTAAACTATATAATTCAGGCTACACTTAGTTTGGCGCTATACAAAGCAAGGTATAGTGCATTTATGATACTAACAAATGCAAGGAGTTCATCCATGAACAAAATCATTATCGCAGCTGCAGCATCTTCAGTACTTCTACTAGCTGGCTGTGCATCAGGTCCAGATGAAGCAACAACAGCAAAACTTGACGAACTAAGCAACCAAGTAAGTCAACTAAGCCAAGACGTAAATGCACTAGCTGGTGGCGTTCAAGCTTCTGGCGATGCAGCAATGGCAGCTCAAGAAGAAGCAGCACGCGCTAACGAACGTATCGACAACATCGCTCAGTCTTACACTAAGTAAGACCCGATAGAAAAGTACGGCCAATTTGAATCGTCTATGATTCAAATAATGGAGAGGTCACTTGTGGCTTCTCTTGAAAAAATCCGATGCCTCGTGGTATCGGGTTTTTTATTTCTGCTTGACCAAAATCCCACCCCCAACTCTCTGAACGCTCCATTTATTTTTCTAATAAACAAAAAACCGCCTAGTTTCCTCGACGGCTGTTTCGTGATGTTTTGATTCGTCTTACTTATTGAGTGCTTTTATCAACACAGAAGTATCCATACGGCCAAGTCCTTGTGCTTGCAACTCGGCATAGCGTTGGTCTACTTGTTGAGTCAAAGGCAAATCCAAACCGACTCGCTGCGCTTCCTCTAAACAAAAACCTAAATCTTTGCGCATCCAATCAATTGCAAAGCCAAAATCAAACTTATCTTGCGCCATCGTCGTCGCACGGTTCTCCATCTGCCAAGAACCCGCCGCGCCATGTTTTAGCGTATTCACGACTTGCTCGATATCCAGCCCTGATTGCTGAGCCAGTTGAATCGCTTCGCTTAGCCCTTGCAATACTCCAGCGATACAAATTTGATTGACCATCTTGCAACGTTGGCCTTGGCCATTCTCGCCCAACAATGTCGCTTGCTTCGCGTAGACATCCATCACCGGCGCCACTTGGTCAAAGATCGCCGAGTCGCCGCCACACATGATCGTTAGCACACCGTTTTCAGCGCCCGCTTGACCGCCAGAGACAGGCGCATCAATAAATTCGTTACCTGCTTTTTGTGCTGCTTCTGCCAACTCAACCGCTAGGTTTGCCGATGTCGTGGTGTGATCAACCAAAATAGCACCAGGCTTCATACCCGCTAAGATGCCCTCTTCGCCATAAACGACACTGCGAACGTCGTTGTCGTTACCCACACAAACAAAAACAATATCGCACTCTTGTGCGGCTTGTTTTGGTGTCTCACACGCGATGCCTTGGTATTCATCTTGCCATTTTTGTGCTTTTGAATAAGTACGGTTGTACACCTTCGTGCTGTAACCTGCTTTACTTAAAAAGCCGGCCATTGGGTATCCCATTACGCCCAAACCAACAAAAGCGACTGTTTTCCTTTCCATATTTACTCCAATAATTAAGCCTTTAAACCTTGTTTTAACTAGGGTTTATTATGATGCGGAGCATCATGCGAATGGCGCTAGTGTACCCAACTTCAAACGGTGACATAAACCGTTTTTATAATTTTCAGTAAGTTTTCATCATGTTCTGTGCCAAAATGGCGCTCATCATTCTTCTATGTAGCCGTAAGAACACCATGAATTTTAAAGCTGCCATCTTTGATATGGATGGCCTTCTCCTTGATACAGAGCGTGTGTGCATGCGCGTATTCAAACAAGCGTGCGAAAACGTTAATTTGCCTTTCTTTCAAGATGTTTACTTGACGATTATTGGACGCAATGCTGCGGGTATTGAAGCAATATTTCGAGGCACTTACGGTGATGACTTGCCAAAACTGCACGCCGAGTGGCGCACAAACTACGATGCGATTGTTCGCCATCAGGCAATTCCGGTGAAAGAAGGGGTCATTGAATTACTGGAATGGCTAAAAGCCAACAACATCCCCACGGCAGTGGCCACTTCAACGCATAAAGAGTTGGCGGCAATCAAGTTAAAACATGCCGGGATTGACCACTACTTCGATCACTTAACTTGTGGTTGTGAAGTCTCTAACGGTAAGCCTGACCCTGAGATTTACTTACTGGCAGCTGAACGTATGAATGTTGAACCGGCACAATGTATTGCTTTTGAAGATTCAAATAACGGGGTGATTTCAGCGGTATCGGCACGCATGCATACCTTTCAAATCCCAGATTTAGTGCAACCGAGCGATGATATTATCGCACTCGGGCATAAGATTGAGCCATCGATGTTCAACGTTTTAGAAACGTTAAAAGCCCAAGCCTCGTTCTAATCACCGTCTTTTTCATCCTGCCACTTTATTGCAATCACCGAGTTTAACATCAGCTTAAGCTCGGTTTTTATATCCCTATCAATGGCTAAGTTTTGCCATTGATCACGCCAAAAATTCAGCAAAAACGATACTCTATAAACCATTGCCACTTGCAAGGAATAGAGCATGCGCAAAATCCTCCTCACCTCATTAATATTGGCCCTGATTACAGCTTGCTCCCCTAGTGATAAAGATAAAGCCCTCGGCACGCTAGAAAGAGAGCGCGTAACCTTCTCCGCAACCGCCAATGAAATTATTCGAGAACTTCCGATCAAAGAAGGAAGCCTGGTGAAGATCGGAGATGTCTTAGTCAAACTCGACAACAAAAGTCAGCAAGCGATGCTCGCGCATGCGATCGCAGAACAAGCCAAATCCGCGGCCTATTTATTAAAGCTCACGAATGGTGAGCGCCCTGAAGACATTGCCGCAGCACAAGCACACGTCGTTCGCTCGCAGGCCCAATTGACGGAAGCACAAAAGAATTATCAGCGCAAAGCGGAGTTGGTCGCGAAGAAACTCATCAGTCAATCGGAAAAAGACACGGCATTAGCCGCTCGCGACTCTGCTCGCGCCGAACTCGATTCTGCCAATGAAGAATTTGCAAAACTCACCGCGGGTTCGCGCCTAGAAGATATTGAGCAAGCACGCGCTGCGCTTGCTGCTGCCCAAGCCGACGTCGCGCTCGAACAACAAAAACTGGATGAACTCACGATCGTCGCGACCCGTGATGGTGTGCTCGATAATTTACCGTATAACTTAGGTGAACGAGTGCCCGTTAACGGCATTGTCGCGGTCATTCAAGCAAACCAAGTGCCTTATGCTCGGGTTTATGTTCCCTCCAATTATCGCGTTGATTTTATCCCTGGAAAACTCGTTTCAGTGTTTGTCGATGGCGTAACAGAACCCTTTAACGGTGAGGTTCGCTGGGTCGCCACAGAACCATCATTTACCCCTTATTATGCGTTAACCGAAGACGAGCGCTCACGCTTAATGTATTTAGCCGAAGTTGATCTTGATAGCGGCGCGGTTCAGCTTCCTTCAGGGTTGTCCGCTCAAGTGAGTTTAAGTGAGGATTAACCATGACTGAGTTTGCCATTCAAGCGCATAACGTTGTGAAAAAATTTGGTGACTTCACCGCGATTGAAGGAATTAACCTCAATGTTCCCAAGGGCAGTATCTACGGTTTTCTCGGCCCCAATGGTTGTGGTAAATCCACGACAATCCGAGTGCTGACTGGCCTACTCAGCCCCACGTCAGGTAACGTTGACGTGCTGGGATTAGAGATCCCACGCCAATCGGAACAACTGCGTTTAAAAATTGGTTATATGACGCAAAAGTTCTCGCTCTATGATGATCTTACCGTAAGAGAAAATTTGCAATTTATCGGCCAAATCTTCGGTATGTCAAACACCTTACTGGCTCAGCGCATTGAGGAACAACTCGGCACGTATGGGCTTGAACAACTCCGCAATCAACGTGTTAGCGGCATGAGTGGTGGGCAGAAACAGCGTCTTTCCCTCGCAGCAGCCACGATGCATGCACCTGAGTTACTGTTTCTTGATGAGCCGACATCCGCCGTCGACCCTGAAAACCGCCGTGAGTTTTGGGAACAACTCTTTGATTTGAGCGATAAAGGCACGACCATTTTAATCACCACCCACTATATGGATGAAGCAGAGCGCTGTCATCGTCTTGCGATCATGGAGTCTGGGCTTATTCGTGCCGATGGTGAGCCAGAGCGCTTAATGGCTGAAATGGGGGTCAATATCGTTGAAGTCAAAGCGCCTAACTTGCGTCAATTGAAAAGCAAGTTGTTGAGCCACTCAGAAGTGCGATCAGCGGCCCAAATTGGTATTCGGCTGCGTGTGCTGATTCGTGATCACGTGGCCAATCCAACCCAGTGGTTGATCAGTCATTTTCCTGAACTCGAACGTGCTGAGATGAATTTGGCTCGACCAAGCTTGGAGGATGTGTTTGTCACGGTAACGGGAGAAGGACGCCAATAATGATGATCGCCATCGCTCGAATGAAAGCCATCATGATCAAAGAGATCCGCCAACTGTCTCGCGATCGTATCACCTTTGGCATGGTGGTTATGATCCCACTGATTCAGTTACTACTGTTTGGTTTTGCGATTAATACTGATGTGCGCAATATCCCTATCGCGGTCGTAGATCAGAGTCAAAGCGCTGCTGGGCGAGTGATTACAGAATCCGTGCGAGTCACGCAAGTGGTCGAAATCACTCAACGCTTAGCAACCCCTCAGGAAGCTGAACAAGCCATTCAAGATGGTCAAGTCAGAGCCGCTTTGATTTTACCGCCAGATTTGACCCAGAGAATGATGCAAGGCCGCGAGATTGGGCAATGGATTGTCGATGGCTCAGATACCATGATTAGCCATGCGATTATGTCACTGCAAAGCATGCCTCTTACCGATTTTGATTTTGACATCCGGCCACCAGCGCAGAAGACGTTTGAAGTGGCGTTGTTCTATAACCCGACTCAGCGCTCCGCCGTCAACATTGTTCCCGGTCTGCTCGGTGTCATTTTAACGATGACCATGATTTTATTTACAAGCGCCGCGATTGTACGTGAGCGTGAGCGCGGTAACTTAGAATTACTCATCACCACTCCGATTCATTCGATGGAGCTAATGGTCGCCAAAATCGTGCCGTATATTTTTGTTGGTTTAATTCAGGTGGTGATTATTCTTGGGTTGGGCCACTTTATCTTTGGCGTGCCAATCAACGGCGCATTAAGCCAAATTCTCTTCGGCACACTCTTGTTTATCTCCGCCAGCCTTACCCTTGGCTTAGTCATTTCCACCATTGCGACAACACAACTGCAAGCGATGCAGATGACGGTATTTATTCTACTGCCATCGATTCTACTCTCTGGCTTTATGTTCCCTTACGAAGGCATGCCCATTGCCGCGCAATGGATCTCTGAGGTGCTCCCTGCCACGCACTTTATGCGCCTCATTCGCGGCATTGTCTTACGCGGTGCCGACTTGTCCGATTTGTGGCGTGATAGCTTGTGGCTAGCAGGCTTCACCGTACTTGGCCTTATTGTCGCCTCTAAACGCTTTAAAAAATCTCTCGATTAACGGCTTCTTTCTCTCATTCAATACCCTATCGTGGTTCGGATCATTTTATGATCCGAACCTTGTGGGTGTGACAGGCTGTCTCGCTGGCAAATGCGGCGGAGGCCACTGGCTGACTTAAGCCATAGGTGATCAATCGCAATCATCGAAGCCTCTGGCGTCTGAAACAGATTGGTCCAATTGGGCCAACTGGCCACAGGAGCGGTTTGAAAACCTAGAAACAATTTAGTAAAACGCAGACTTCTTGACGACAAATTAAAATCACCAATGACCAACACTTCATCGCTCGGATATTGATGATTAAGTGATTCAATGGTTTTCATGAGTGCATTGCGTCGATGCCATAACGCTTTAGTGCGTGGTGACGGGGGATGGGCAGCAAAAATCGTTATCGCTTGTTGCGGCCCCACTTGCCAGGTCGTTCGGATAATACTTTGCTCATCGGGAGTCATAAAAACCGAGCTGTCCGTGAGGGCATGCCGACTGAGAATCATCTGTCCTGAAGGGTAACCGACCCCTTCTTGGCCACCATACATATAGGGATAGAGATCGCTTAAGCTTTTCAACTTATCGCCCAGTTTGGGGGAAACCTCTTGCAGTGCCACGAGATCGGCGGGGTGATTCGCTAAATAGCTGATCAGCGAATTGCTGTCTGGGTTGTCATAAAAGACGTTATATTGAAGAATTGACACGCTATTAGAGCAATTTGCCAGCACGGTGCGCGCCTTAACTGGTGTCAGCAAAAAAAACACACACGACAGACCTGCGCAAACCGCTGATTTCGCCCAATGTTTGGTGATGAAACACAGTCCCAGCATACCCAGATATAAACCAGCAAATAGCGCCGGATAACCGGTTACGTTCTCTAGCCACCAAATATCATCATTCAGAAACAGAATGAGCCAAAGCCCTGCGGGCAGAATGAGCCCGATCCAAATCGCCATTCTTATCAACAAAATGCTCTCCGTTTCAGCGATAAATAAGCTGTAAGTATGGAAGAATTCATCGATAAATGAGAAAAAAGAACGTCTGCTCGACATCCCACCTAAATCATTCGCACTTTGTTAACGCCGGATTATAATTGCACTCGGTAAGTAATCTCTCTTCACTTCATTTTTCGACATAAAAAGAATCAATATGAAAAACTACTTTGACAGCCCTTTCGTTGGTCAACCACTGCAAGAGCAAGTGACTAACCCTAATATAATTGTGGGGAAGTACAGTTACTATTCAGGCTATTATCATCAGCACAGCTTTGATGACTGCGCGCGCTACCTAATGCCCGATCGTGATGATGTCGATAAACTGATCATTGGCAGCTACTGCTCTATCGGTTCTGGCGCGGTATTCATGATGGCTGGCAATCAAGGCCACCGACATGACTGGGTTTCAACCTTCCCTTTCTATTACCAACGCACCTCTGAGCACTCTCAAGCTCAAAACGCTTTCCAACGCGCAGGCGACACCATTATTGGTAATGACGTTTGGATTGGGTCGGAAGCGATGATCATGCCTGGGGTTCAAATTGGTCATGGCGCCGTCATTGCAAGCCGAGCGGTTGTCACCAAGCCCGTTCCACCCTACGCCATTGTCGGTGGTAACCCAGCCAAAATCATCCGTTACCGATTTACGCCTGAAGAAATCGCGCAGCTATTGGAGATGCAGTGGTGGAATTGGCCTGAAGAGCAAGTAGAAGAAGCGATGCCTTTAATGTGCAGTGACAGCATTGACGCGCTTTATCACTGGTGGACCCAACGCTAACGCCCTTTCTGTTCGATATCGCATCGGCGATTTATTGTCGATGCGATATCATGATACCGATGCACTTCCTCTTCCCTTTGTATTCAACAAGCCATGCTCGACACTCACACATAAGCACTCAAGAATAGGCACTCAAGCGCCGATAGAACTATGCATTTAGCCATCCATTTGATGAGCGCTAAACGCTTAAATTAAAACAAAAATAAGCATGATGAACTGCCTTTGTCGAAGAGGGCAACCGAACCCTCTAGTTCGCTGCATTTTCATCCTACCGCTGAATGTGCTAACATACGCCCCCTTTCACAGCCTCAACCTTTGCTGAGTCACAAAATGACACTGCAACAGACGAGGAAAATTCACCGTTCAGCTCAAAAACATGTCGCACAACACAGACTGATTAAACGGCTGACGACGACAAAAGCGAATACTCAATGTCAAATTTGACACAATCGGTTGACCGTCAATCTGCCGATGAAAATTATCTAGCCGCTCATCCTCCCGAACAATGTGCCCCATCACAATCGGCCAACAACTTTGCCAGCCCTGTGCTCTGGTTAAGCGGTGGTTTTCTCGTTCTCTTCGTACTACTTGCTGTTTTCGATACCCCTACTCTAACCAGCTTGATTCAAGTTGGATTCTCTAAAGTAACACTATGGTTTGGTCCATTCTGGCAAATTCTATTGCTGGCTAACTTTATTATTGGCCTCTATCTCGCTTTCACCCGCACCGGTGATGTAAAACTCGGTAATCTCAACACCCCTGAACTCGACACTTTTAAGTGGTTAGCGATTGTTCTTTGCACCTTACTTGCTGGTGGTGGTGTTTTTTGGGCAGCCGCAGAGCCTCTTGCTCACTTTGTTTCAGCCCCCCCTTTTTACGGTGAAGCGGAAGGTCGCACTCTTGCACTCAACGCCTTATCACAATCGTTCCTGCATTGGGGACTTCTCGCCTGGGCGATTCTGGGCAGTCTGGCTGCCATCGTTTTAATGCACCTCCATTACGATAAAGGCCTGCCACTTCAGCCTCGCACTTTGCTCTACCCGATTTTCGGAGATAAAGCACTCAATGGCTGGATAGGCACGCTAACGGATACCTTTTGTATCATTGCCGTTGCGGCGGGCACCATCGGACCAATTGGGTTCCTTGGCCTGCAAATTAGTTACGCACTCCATTCACTGTTTGGGATGCAAGATACATTGATCACGCAAAGCCTTGTGGTGCTATTCGCGATTGCCATGTATACCTTATCCGCATTAAGCGGGCTAAGCCGTGGCATCCAACTGATCAGTCGTTACAACATTATTCTTTCGGCTGCGTTGATCATTTTCATTCTGCTCTTTGGGCCGACCAGCTTTATTATTGACGGTTACATGCAAGGCGTTGCCCAAATGGTCAACAACTTTGTACCAATGGCGCTCTACCGTGGCGATGCCGATTGGTTAAGTTGGTGGACCGTCTTCTTTTGGGGATGGTTCATCGGTTATGGACCGATGATGGCGATCTTTATTGCTCGCATTTCACGCGGACGCACCATTCGTCAGTTGGTTCTTTCCATCTCGATCATTGCGCCGCTAATTACCTGCTTTTGGTTCAGTATTGTGGGGGGATCGGGCCTGGCTTATGAATTAGCCGAACCGGGTGTGATTTCCGCGGCCTTTGAAGGGTTTAACTTGCCTGGCGTCTTACTGGCAATCACGTCACAACTGCCAATGCCAACGCTCATCGCCGTCTTATTTTTAATCCTCACCACGACTTTCATTGTGACAACAGGCGACTCAATGACCTACACCATCAGTGTGGTCGTCACAGGATCGACTCAACCGAGTGGCAAAATGCGCGCCTTTTGGGGGATCTTAATGGGAGTGGTTGCCATCGCTTTGATTTCGATGGGCTCAGGTGGGATCTCTGCCTTACAGTCTTTTATCGTCATCACGGCGGTTCCGGTCTCTTTTGTGCTGTTACCGACCTTATGGTTGGCACCCAAAATGGCCAAAACCATGGCGGACGAGCAACTTAAAAAGCCCTCTCATACTCATGCCTAGGTAGTCGATTTAAGGATGTTCTCTCGCACTCAAGGAAGAGTGCGCGATATTCCCGTCATCGATTTACGTCAGGCGATAGCCCGCCGTTCACACGTAAGTTCCGATAATGAAATTTATCTTTTTGATTTTAACAATTAACAATTAGTAACGATAATGTTAAGTTTCTTGCCGTTGATTACACTGATACAAAGTTATTCTTAAGACCACGAGTACTTTATAACAGTTTGAATATGGATGTTATCAACATCTCCAATTAACAATTTCAAATTGTTGCCCTTTTCGCCCATACGATCGCTTATCGCATGGGCGCTTTTTTATCGATCTTTCACGGCTTTCTATCACCAACTCGTCACCACTGCCTGTTCATTCCTCCGTCTATTCGACTAACGATCATCGTGGTGAATACGCAGATAAAAAAAAGCACCGCTGAATAGCAGTGCTCATCAATACTTAAGCTCAATCAACTAAGTTAAGGTCAGCTAAGTTAGAAATCTTGTGGGGAAACAATCTCTACCGGTAGGCCATTTTGCGCCAGTATTACCGCACGCGCTTTCGCTTCTGACTGTTCCATCGCTTGCAACCACCACACTAACTCTTCCGGGATGCCTAAGATTTTTTTACTGCCGTCGCTTCGCGTTAGAGGTTCATGCGCTTCAATATAAACGCTTCTGTCTGGCTCTAAGCTGACTTTCACCGGCGCATTAATCACGGTCACTTTCTCACCGAGCTTCACTTGCGAGAAGAGCCACTCGATATCTTGAGGAGACATTCGGATACAACCCGCACTGACTCGCATACCGATACCGAAATCTTTATTCGTACCATGGATAAGATAGTCACCCGCACCATGTGCCAATCTCAACGCATACTCACCCAATGGATTTTCTGGCCCGGCAGGAACAACCGCAGGCAGTTCAATGCCTTTTGCCGCGTACTCTTTACGTATCGAGGTTGGTGGTGTCCACGTTGGGTTTGGTCTTTTTTGACTGATTTTTGTCACCATTTCTGGTGTATCTCGCCCAATCCGGCCGATGCCAACAGGAAAGATATGCACGAGATTTTGCTCAGGCACAAAATAATAGAGGCGAAGTTCCGCGAGATTGATCACCACACCTTCACGTTCCACGTCGGGAAGAATGACCTGTGTTGGGATCGTCAATACGTAATCAACGGAAGGCAAAAAAGGATCGACGCCTTGGTTCGCCGCCATCAATGCCAAAAAGCCCACATCATATTGCTTTGCAATATCGGCCATGCTTTCACCTTGTTGGATTTGGTGAAATTGAGTTCGACCGACAATGCTACTGCCTTCTGGCGGCAGTTCATAACTCGTGGCAAAAACGGGGCTACTCAAACAGCAGCACAGAATGAGCAGCTTACGCAGCATCATGAGAAATCCTTAGCATCTTGAAAGAGACATAAGGTTATCTCTCTTTCGCTTTTATGATCAACCATTGGTTTTGGATAGAACAAATTATCGCTCTCAGTCCACTTCCAAGGTTGATGAATGTATTTATCTGGAACCGATTGTAATTCAGGCACCCACTTGCGCACAAACTCTCCTTTCGGGTCAAAGCGTTCTCCTTGCGCAATCGGATTAAAAATTCGAAAGTAAGGCTGGCCATCACAACCGGTTGAGGCGCTCCATTGCCAACCTCCATTGTTGGCCGCGTAATCCCCATCCACCAGCCGCTGCATGAAGTAGCGTTCGCCTTCACGCCAATGAACGTGTAAATCTTTCGTAAGAAAGCTGGCAACGACCATTCTTAAGCGATTGTGCATCCATCCCGTTTGATTAAGTTGACGCATCGCAGCATCTACGATGGGATACCCTGTCTTACCTTGTTGCCATAACTCAAGATGGGCAGAACTTCCAGGCCAGCGCACTTTCTCAGTCCATACGACGAAGTTGTGGCCCTTTGCCAATTTCGGCTCAAAATGAAGCAAATGCTGATAAAAATCTCGCCATACCAACTCACTAACCCAAGTTTCTCGACCATCATTGAGCGGCGGTGAGCAGCCAAATTGTGCTCTTGCTAAACATTGCCTAACGGATAATGCCCCGATCGCAAGATAAGGCGAAAGCTGACTTGTCGAATCCAGTGCTGGCCTGTCACGTTCAAGCTGATAGCGATCGATTGTCTCGTCGCAGAAATCACGTAGCCTTTGCCGGATAGCTCGCGTCGCGACTGGATAGGATTGGCTTGAATCGCGCGGATAGGTAAATGGAGAATGAACGCTAAAAACAGGTAATGAACCGTCATCGATATCGTGCGAAGGCATTGCCGCTGCCGGTTGAGTTTTGGAGATAACCAGAGGTTCCGTTTCTAATCGCGCTAAGTATTTTCTTTTAAACGGCGTGAACACCTTGAAATACTGGCCTTGCTGATTCAGCACACTGCCCGGTGGAAATAGGCACTTATCATCAACGCCCCGTACATCGATAGGAGCACGATCCGATAGGCGTGCGTCTCGCGCCAATTCATTCACTTCATATTCACGATTAAACACGATGCGCTCAGCCTGGAGGGTTTGACTCAGTTCGAGTAACGCATCCACGCTTTGTTGGTACGTTTCTACCTCTAAATACAGCAGTGGAACGTTGAGACGCGCGAGGTCGTTTTGCAGTTCAAACAGACGTCGGTAGATAAGGTCTGCTTGTATGGCGCTAAGATCATGCTGTTGCCAGGTGGTTGGCGTCGCGATATAGATAGCATACACGGGCTGCTGGGTATTGAGCGCGCTCTGGAGCGCCGTGTTATCTTCTACTCTCAGATCTCGCCGAAACCACATCAACTGCATCTCTTTCTCCTTTTCTAATTGCGACCACGCTTAAACGGTTAACAAAGTATTCAGCAATGAACTTGCCGTAAACTGGCTACCTAATGATGCTGACAATGCCTCCAGTGGCACTAGCTGCGCTGTTGACGGCGCTTGAGAGGCAAAGACCGCCACCATCGCATAACGATCTAAACCCACGTTTGATTGCAACGCACTCACGTCATCGATACCTTCAATAAAGCTCATGCTGTATCCTCGGTCAGCCAGCTGTAGCGCCCACAATCTCATTTCGATTGATCCGAGCGGGTCATAACTCAGCAGTAAACACCTTCCGTTACGGGCCGCTTTATTTTCCGACTCAATAATCAACGTTAAACGCGCCAACAATATGGATTGAAACAAGCCCAGTTGCAGAGTCTGTTGACTGCGTTTCACTTGATCAATCGCCTCAAAAATTGGCGGTAAAAAACGTGTCATAATAATGTCGAGCGGGTATTCCTTTAGTACCATCGACAACGTCGATTCCACCTTTTGGCGGTTCAGTTGTGCCAAGGCGCTCAATGTGACCTGCACTTCTTCCAATTGCGAATCAACATCGCTTTCTGTCGGCTCGGCAACATGCTCTGAATCCAGCAGCAACTTCACTTTGCCTATTGCGACGCCTTGTGCCAACCAACCTTGGATGGTGCGAATTTGTTCAATATTGTCACTTGTGTAGAGTCGGTGGCCTTTTTCTGTTCGCTGCGGTTGAATGATGTTATACCGACGCTGCCAGGCTCGTAGAGTAACCGGCTTAATGCCGGTTAACTCTGCGACTTCTCGAATTGCATACAGTTTTTCTTCATAGAGCATAACGTAGACGTAACTCCTGTGGATAAGGGTTTAAAAACTTCTGGCTTTGTAAATACTCGTCAGGAAAACGCTGCATATGGTGCTTGAGCAATGTCAGTGGCGCCAACAGCGGCAATAAACCGACTCGGTAGTCATCAATGACACGGCACAGTTCCGCTTTCTCGTTCTTATCCAGAACTTTCTTGAAATACCCTTGAATATGCATCAGCACATTCGTGTTGTTTTTGCGACTGGCACGATGCGTCATTGCAGCCATCAAACCAACGCGGTAAAGAGGATAAAATTCATCCATGGAGTAATCTGAAATTTTAGCGACCAATTTACCCAGCTCTTTATAGGAGGCAGGATGATGCGCCATTAGCGTCAGTTTGTAGCGAGAGTGAAAGCTGACAATTTTACCTGCGGTAGGTTCTCCATCCATGGTCTGATAAAAATCATGCAAGCAAAAGACGCGGGTCACGAAGTTCTCTTTCAGTATTGGGTCATTCAAACGGCCATCTTCTTCGATCGGCAACCAAGGCATCTGCTCCATTAACTCTTGGGTATAGAGGCCCACACCGGATTTCTCGGCCATGTTAGATCCGTAGACTTTGACGCGCTCCATACCGCAGGTTGGTGATTTTGCACAAACCACATAGCCGCGCAGTTGCTCTTGCTGCAATCGCCCGACTCGTTGTCGAGAGAAATTGACCATTGTATCGGTATGGTCTTTTGTTGCATCTCTGGTCTCGACCAAGGCAATACGCTCTTCGTTCGACACCAATCGGATGGTCGGTCTTGGCACGGGCATGCCCGATTCCACTTCAGGACAAACAGGCACGAACTGAAAATGCTGGCCTAGCTCTTTTGTCACAAAACGACTTGATTTGTGCCCACCATCAAAACGGACCGTTTCGCCAAGCACGCACGCACTCACACCAATCTTAATTTCCGTATCCATAACCCATCCTCAGCAACTGATTTAATGTATGTAATTAAATATGTGTACAAATTAAATTTATGTATAAGTATTAGCACAACATATAACCTTATACAAAAAATTTACACGTATAATTATTGCCGTAATGCGTAGCAAGACGAGACGGACTTGCGCATTAACGCTTGAAAAACGATTGCCTTAGCAGTTTCAACATAAATCGTTATCAATGGCGACATAAATCCGATTGACGAACTTTTTTGTGACATACTTCTCAAGAGCCCTGCCTTCATGGGGCTAGTATTGCCTCAACAGATTTAATGAGGTTCAACAGTTATCGTTATAACTTGTAGAGCCTTCCTAATATATTGGAGTAACGACGATGGCAACCCCACACATTAATGCTCAACCTGGTGATTTTGCAGAAACTGTTCTGATGCCTGGTGATCCACTTCGCGCGAAATACATCGCAGAAACGTTTCTTGATGACGTCAAGCAAGTGTGTGATGTACGCAATATGTTTGGTTACACGGGTACCTATAAAGGCAAGCCAGTCTCGGTGATGGGCCATGGTATGGGCATCCCGTCTTGCTGTATCTATGTGCATGAGCTCATTGCAGAATACGGTGTAAAAAATGTCATTCGTGTGGGCAGCTGTGGCGCGGTACGTGATGATGTAAAACTGATGGATGTTGTGATCGGCATGGGCGCGTCAACGGACTCAAAAGTAAACCGTATTCGCTTCAACAACCATGATTTTGCAGCCATCGCCGACTACGGCCTACTAGAAGAAGCGGTTAACCAAGCTCGCGCGCAAAATGTACCGGTAAAAGTGGGGAATGTGTTCTCTGCGGATCTGTTCTACACCCCTGAAGCGGATCTTTTCCAAAAAATGGAAAAACTGGGCATTCTTGGCGTGGATATGGAAGCGGCGGGCATCTATGGCGTTGCTGCTGACCTTGGTGCAAAAGCACTGACGATCCTAACCGTATCTGACCATATCATCCGCGGTGAAAAACTGAGCTCGGAAGATCGACAAAAATCGTTCAACGATATGATGAAAGTAGCGCTAGAAACCGCTATTGCGATTTAAGTTTACTTCGCAGCCAGTGCCTGACTGGCTGCCTTAAATTCCCGAGGGGGCGATTGTGGCATCTGGCAACCTGCCAAAGGACGCGCATGGGTTACAACTCAACTTCTGTAAAACATTGGCGTGTGACAACTTTGGATTGAGTGATGCACATCGTTACGTTGTGCAACATGCTAACCCTAAACGACCTGCGATGGTTTGCCGAGAGTGTGGCGCTTTCCCCCCCTTACTTAACAATCAAGATGTATTGGATGAACTGCAACGTTTAAGACAGTTCCATAATGAGGAGTTGCCGGCTTGTCGCAACTCACAATGCCAAAACAAGGCACTGTCGGTTCACACCCACAAACACCTGTATCATGCCTTCGGCTACAGTGGCGATCGCCAACGTTATCGCTGCAAATCTTGCCAATCGACCTTTGTCGATAAATGGTCTGGCGCCAACCATAAACGCCATTTTCAAGAGAACCTCCTTGGTTTACTCTTCATGGGCTACTCTGTGCGTGAAATTTGTCGCAAGCTCACCATCAACCCAAAAACCTTTTATGATCATATTGAGCACATCGCCAGTCGCTGTCGACGTAAATTGGCCATGATGGATGCTCGATGGATGAATCATGCTGAGCACTATGAGCTCGCCTCTCACTACGTCGCATTACAGCCAAAAAGCAACAATGGCACCTATTGGACCGCGACAGGAGACGCAAAGTCAGGCTATATTTTATGCCAGCATGTCAACTATTCGGGGCAAGAAGAACCCACCGGCGATTGTGACCATTCTGCTTTTCAAAGCCCGGCAAGGTTTGTGACTCGCGAGCACCGCGCAGAAGCCAACCGCTCTACCGCAGCGCATGTTACGACGCTGCGCGATAAAATTGACCAGCAATATCAAACCATTCTTGCTCGCGGTAATGTCGAAGACCCCATGGGTAATTTGACGTATTTCAACTACCCGAGTAAAGGCGCCGTCATTCGCCCGCCGTACACATCGTATGCGCATTTCTTACATGTACTCGATTTATGTAAAAATGAATGCCATCTCACCCTGTACTTACCCCAAGATCCGATGCTGCGCTCGTCTGCACTGAGTGTCTGCTTACCTCGAATCCAAAATAAGACCATTGATCTTTTGTATGTCGATGAATTTGGGGATTGGGACAACGATCAGCCAATCGACAAAATCGACATTGTTCATATGGGATGGTGGCGAGATCGCTGGGCAATGACACAAACAAATCAAGCCGCAAAGGGCATTTGTTACTTAGCTGGCCATCAAAATAAGCCCAAATATTGGCTGCGTCGCGCCTCGATTAACAAAACGATCTTCTACCAACAACGTTTTCAACTGCTGTTTGATGGCTTTATTAATGAGCCTCGTCGCAAACTGCGTCCTGGTGGCATCCTTCCTGTGTTGGATATATTCCGAGCGTGGCATAATTTATGTTATCAGGACAAGCTAGGCATAACAGCAGCGCAAAACTTAGGCCTTACGAACCACCCTATGACGCTGCAGGAACTCCTTTCATAATCGTATTATTGTGAAGTCCGCCATTAAACCGCCAGTAAGATAGTGCTTTTCCTAGCACTGCCTAGGCGGCTTTTTTTATAATGCTTAAGTATTAAGTTTTTAAGCGGCGAAGGAATAAGTTAATTGGACAAGAGTCAGCACTTACTGGAAATTGAGCTGGAAAAACTCAAATTGCGTATTGAAAGTGAGCCTGAACAGGTGCTATCAAGTGCAGAACGATGTGCGACGAAAGCAAGCCAAATTTTCTATCCTCAAGGCGTTATCAGAAGCCTGATCATTATGTCTCGCTGCTACTGGGCGTTGATGGATTACCGTAAAGGTCTAAAAACCATCCGTGAGGCATACACCAAACTGACCTTGGTCGAAAACGACGACGACCTACCCGAAATATTACATATCCATGCACTGCAATTTTGGGGGCAAGCTAAATACTATTCGGCCCAGCAATATTGGATCCAATCTCTCGAAAAATCAGCACTTGTCGATCAAGTTGAAACCCAAATTGAATCTTTAATTGGGCTGGGTAATGTTTGGCGAGCACTCGGCGAATATGAGCTTGCGCAATCCACACATGAATTGGCCGTTAAAGTCTCCAATAGCATGTGCATTCCTTGGCTTGAAGGGAAAGCTCGCATCCTATTAGCTTGGGACCAATACCTCGCAGGCCACTATATCGATATGCTTTCTGTGCTTGATGGGGCAGAAGAAGTACTGCAACACCATGACGACAAAACGTGGCAAGCTGAAATATGGGACTTTCGTGGACTTGCATTACTCGGATTAAAACGCCTTGATGATGCAGAGAAAGCCACCCAGCACGCTCAACAATTAGTCGAAGAACATAACCTAATGTGGATGAAAGCCCACTCCTACATTAGTCGCGCACGCTTAGAGTTACTCCGACAGCAACCCGCACAATCGGCAGCGTTATTGCGAACCGCCGAAAAAGCGGCGAAGAGTTTCGATAATGGCGAGCTTCTCTCACAGATCTATTTCCAGCAATCGCGCGTTGCCGAAGAAGTGGGCGATTACAAAGTCGCCTTACAAACCTTTAAACAATATCGTCGCCACGCCGGTGAAATGCTCCGCGTGCAAACCTCTCGAGAAGGCAATGATAAAGCACGAACATCCAAGCGCCTGCTTGAATTGCGTGCTAAAAAACTGATCCATCGCATCCACCACCAATTTGCAAATGACGCCAATAAACAGATGAATAAGATGGTGTCAGAAACCCATTGGTGGGAGCAAATGATGCTTTATAAAATGGCGTTAAGCAGTGCGAATCATAGTGTGATTGTGATTCACCACTCAAATCAGCAAGGGATTGAAATCTGTGCCGAATTGGCACATTCCTTTTGCAATAACAATGATTTGCTCACAAGACTTAGCCCAAACAAGCTCGGACTATTGCTGGCCGAAACAGCCTCGAATGCCGAACATATTCACGGTATCTTAAAGCAGATGCTTGATATGTACCCATGGCAAAGACGTGGCATCCTCAATGACCAACCACGCGTTGATCTGTATAACATACTTGCTTTTCCATTTACGTTGGAGCAATTAGAACTCACCGAGATGACGGAAACATCATGATGGAAGGGCTGTTAGAAAAAATATCTGACGCGGGTTTTGACGCCTCCTCTTTTAGCGGAGAAGAAGCACTCGTTTTTTGGAAACATGTCCGCGAGCATGTGGCGAGTACGCCTCAAGAAAAAGCGCAATCTTATATGATTCGCGCCGAATTTTGCACGTCACTCAAGCAAAATAGAGCAAGCATTAAAGAACTTCGGGAAGCATTAGACTTACTCACCCTGCCTGCTGATGCCGAGCTTATCTTGGACATTCGAGGCGTTCTAGCCGACCGACTGGTAGACCATGGCGAATTTGGCACAGCGCTGAGTGAATATATAACCTCATCAACCATCGCCGTTGAGAGCAGTAATATTGATGCGTATGTCCGCGCGGTGCTGGGGATGGGCAATTTGTGTGATGCGTATGGTGACCACAGTCGCGCGCTTCGTTACTATCAAAAAATCGATGGCATTGACCATGCCATTACCAGTCGCTCACTTCGCTTGCGCTATAAACTTTATATGCTCGCCTGCTACATCACTCTCAATAAGGTTAACGCAGCCAGTGAACTCATCAGGGAGTGTGAAGAGTTAAGTATCCTCGTGAGTGACAAAGTGCTCGCGGGCCAAATCCTATTGTATCAATCTCGATTGTTGAGACAACAAGGCCTTTTTGATGAAGCGATGAAGTGCTTAGGCCGAGTGCAATATGCCGCTGGCAACATCAACTCCAACTGGTTATCTAACATGATCCGTATGGAACTAGGATGCTGCCTCAACGATGCGGGGAAAATTCATCTTGCAAACTGGGTGCTCGAGAGCGCTTATTCTCGCATTAAAAAAGAAAACTCCCCGGTTCTAAATCTGCGCCTTTGCAACGCCCTGGCTTCTGTTTGTGAAAAGCAAATGAATTTCAAGAGCGCCTTAGATTACCAACGTATTGCTTATGGCATCGAAAGTGAACTGATCAAAAAAATTCCAATTTGCGAATTAGGCCCTAACCAACTTCGTCGTCTATCGCGTTTTGAATTGCAGCTCAAATTAATCCTCTCTGAAATTGAAAACCGTGAGCTCAAAGAAACCACCGAGCATCAAAAACACGCAGTGGAACAATTACAGCACGATGTATTTACTGACCCACTCACCGGTTTGCACAACCGTCGTTGGCTGGATGTCCAACTGAAAGATCTCTTATTACATGACATACCATTTGCATTGCTTGTGATTGATATCGATCACTTTAAATCGATCAATGACGAACTCAGCCACCTTGTGGGTGATAAAGCGATCGTCAGTGTGTCCTCTGAACTTTCGGCGTACTTCTCCTTCTCTACCGCATCGTGTGTACGCTTTGGTGGTGAAGAATTCTTAGTCATATTAGAGCACTGCGAACTCGAACAAGCAGAAACGTATGCCGAGAATTACCGCAAGCGCATATTCCAATATGACTGGCGTAAAATTCTGGGGGAGCGAGGCCTAACGGTGAGTGTGGGGATTACGTTGCATCGTGAGGGCGAAAACACCCAACGTACTTTTTATCGTGCCGACAAAGCGCTTTATCGTGCAAAAGCAAACGGCCGCAACCAAACATGTTGTGAATAAGTGACAAACCATGCAAAGCAATGTAAACAACTCGATAATTACATGATTTAATTGTTATACTGGCAAAAATAGACTCTACATGGATTGTGATATGTTTCTAGACTACTTTGCCCTTGGCTTATTGATCTTTGTCGCTTTAGTACTTTTTTATGGTGTCATTGTCATCCACGACATTCCCTATGAAATTGCAAAAAGTCGCGAACACCCCCACCAAGATGCTATCCACTATGCGGGCTGGGTGAGCCTCTTCACCTTACATGTTTTATGGCCTTTCCTCTGGATTTGGGCCACGCTTTGGCGCAAAGAACGCGGCTGGGGATTTCATAAGCTCGAAGAAGAACAGCATGACTTACATCATCGCCTCGAGCATTTGATTGATCAGGTAGAATCGTTACAGCATGAGATTGAAAAACTCAAAAGTAATGCACCGACGGTGAGTAGCAGCCTGCAAAATGAGAATACGCAAACTTCGTCTCATCCGACTCAACCGAATAAAGAGGAGCAGTAACCATGGATTTATTACTGATTCTGACTTATGCCGCGTTGTGCATTACCATCTTCAAAGTCTTCCGCATCCCATTAAACAAATGGACAGTTCCGACAGCGGTTTTAGGCGGTGTCGTGCTCATCGGAACGCTGATCTTATTGATGAACTATAACCACCCTTATACCCAAATCGGTAATCAAGTGTTCTCAAGCACTCCGATCGTGTCGGGCGTAAGAGGCCGTGTGATTGAAGTTCCAGTCACGCCAAACCAACTGCTAAATAAAGGCGATGTACTGTTTAAAATTGATCCCGTGCCTTACCTCGCTGAAGTCGACAAGATCAAAGCGCAGGTTAAAGAAGCGAATCAAGGGGCGTTAGGCTTAGAAAGCGGCGTTCAAGCAGCAGAAGCATCATTAACAAAAGCCATCGCAGAACGAGATAAAGCGCAGCGTGAGTTTAGTCGTTATCAGCGCGGCTATGACAAGGGTGCGTTTACCGCCCAACAATTAGACACGCGCCGCCAAGCCTACAAAGCCGCCGAAGCGACCGTGAAAGTCGCCGAAACCAACATAGACCAAGCGGAAATCGCCCTAAACTCTGAAATTGGGGGCGAAAACACCACCGTCGCGCGTTTGCTCGCTGAATTGCGTAAAGCCGAGTTCAATCTAGAACAAACAACCGTGTATGCCCCGACCGATGGTTTTGCAACACAAGTCGCACTGCGTCCAGGCGTGATGGCAGTGCCACTACCATTGGCACCGGTGATGACGTTCGTTCATACGGAAGAGTTAGTGTATACCGCCGCCTTTAGGCAAAACTCCTTACAACGTCTTCGCTCTGGTTTCGAGGCGGAATTCATCTTCCGCGCTCTACCAGGCAAAGTATTTCAAGGCGAAGTGGTCGATGTTATCCCGGCCATTGGTGAAAGCCAATTCCAAGCCAGAGGGGCATTATTGGGAACAGATGCATTGCGAACCAATGGCCGCGTTTTAGTCACACTAAAAATGAACGATGACCTAAGTGAATATGCACTACCAATGGGTACGGCGGTTGAAGTCGCCGTGTATTCAGACCACTTCACCCATGTATCGATTATGCGTAAAGTTTTGATCCGCATGAAGAGTTGGCAAAACTTCCTCTACCTCGATCATTAACCACGTAACGTAACATTCAACGTATAAGCGGCGAAAACGTAACGCCTCTTATACGTTGTTTTCTCACTAATCCTCACCCTATTTAGTTCGCCTTCGTCATTCTCTCCGCTATTCAATCCGCAGTTTTCCATCCCACTGCCAATACCTGTGTGTACAAGACGGTTTACGTTCTCGTCGATCTCTTTTGGCCGTCTAGACAGTTAGCTTTCCATCATCAATATTATTCTGTATAATCCGCGCCCTTACGCTCATGAGCACTATAATAGAAGCATTTCAAACAGACTCGGAGCGAGTTCTTTGACTTTCTAGGACACACCTTATTTATGAATCTTTCAGCCAAAACTGTCGTGGTTATTGCTATCGGCGCAGCTCTTTATGGTATCGGCGGCCTACCAATGTTTGGTATTCCCGTTTTTGCTAACACGACGCTTAAACCGGCAATGGCCGTGCTTGCTCTATTCTCTGTTCTATTTGGGCCATTAGTGGGCTTTTTAGTTGGCTTCATTGGCCACTGGGTAACAGATATGTTTGCTGGCTGGGGCGTTTGGCTAACTTGGATTTTGGGCTCTGGTATCGTTGGCTTAACCATCGGTTTCTTCTCAGTTCTGACCAAAGATAACCTGAAAAAAGGTATTTTGAGCACCAAAGACTTTGTGCTTTTTGTCTTGCTCGCATTTATTGGTAATGTGGTGGGTTATGGCAGTTCGGCCTTCCTAGACACCATTTTATACGCAGAACCTTTTACAAAAGTGTTCACGCAGTTAACCATTATTGCAGCAGGCAACACCTTCCTTATTGCGATTGTTGGTTTCTTTATTCTTAAAAACGTTGCTAAGCGCAATGCGATGAGTCGCAATTTAACAGAGGCTTAATCGGCAATGACAATCGAATTTTCTGACTTCTCTTTTAGATATCAGTCGCTGGATAAACCGACGCTAAAGAATATCAATCTAAGGATAGAGAAAGGAGAGAAAATCGTTATCATCGGCCCTAGCGGCAGTGGTAAATCAACGCTTGGCCAGTGTTTGAATGGGCTTATTCCTCATTCAATTGCGGGCGAAACCACCGGTCATTTAACCATTAATGGTCAAGCAACATCGTCGTTTGACCTGCACGCCTATACCGAACAAGTGGGCACCGTACTGCAAGATACCGACAGCCAGTTCGTCGGTCTTAGCATTGGTGAAGACATCGCATTTGCATTGGAAAACCAACTGGTTTCCAACATCGACATGTACCCGCTCGTCAAAGCAACGGCTAAAATGGTTGAGCTCGAAGACATGCTTGACCGCTCGCCACACGATCTGTCTGGTGGACAAAAACAACGCGTTTCTCTTGCGGGCATTTTGGTTGATGACGTCGATATTTTACTGTTCGATGAACCGCTCGCGGCTCTTGACCCAAAAACGGGCCGCAAGACCATTGAGATCATCGACGATTTGCATCGTCAAACGAATAAAACCATCATCATTATCGAGCATCGTCTTGAGGATGTACTGCACCGCCATGTGGACCGCGTCATTCTGATGAGCCAAGGCGAGATCGTTGCCGACATGTCGCCAGATGCCCTATTGGCTTCTGAATTGCTGACTCAGCACGGCATTCGTGAACCCCTTTATCTTTCTGCCTTAAAAGCGGCGCACTGCCCATTATCAGCACAAGATAAGTTGTCTTCATTGAACACCATTGATGTCGAGCCATACCAATCGGCTTTCACCCAATGGCAAGTCGATACGCCTTTAACATCCAGTGTTGAGCATCAATCAACATTGCTGAAAGTGGCTGACCTGACCTACTCGTATGATGGTGAAAAAAATGCCCTTGAAGCGGTATCGTTTGAGGTTCAACGCGGTGAATTTGTCTCGATTTTAGGCAAAAATGGCTCGGGTAAATCCACTATCACTAAATTAGTGATGGGTGTTGTAGAACCGGATGCCGGTACGATCTATTTTGATGGTCAAAACATCGAAACATTGAGCATCTTTGAACGTAGCCAAAAAATCGGTGTCGTGATGCAAAACCCAAATCATATGATCTCACACCATATGATTTTCGATGAAGTTGCCTTTGGTCTGCGTAATAAAGGGCTTGAAGAAGCGCTTATCACGCAAAAAGTGGAGCATGTCCTCGATCTTTGCGGCTTGAGTAAATATCGACACTGGCCAATTGAAGCACTGAGCTATGGTCAGAAAAAGCGAGTCACCATTGCTTCTATCCTAGTGATGGAACCAGAGTTGCTGATCCTTGATGAACCGACGGCTGGTCAAGACTACCGCAACTATACGGCAATGCTGAGTTTTATTCAGAAGCTGAATCGTGAGATGGGAATTACCGTGGTTATTATCTCTCATGATATGCATTTGGTGCTGGAATACACCACACGCTCAATCGTCTTCGCTGACAGTCTATTAATTGCCGATAAACAGATGACGCAGGTATTTAGCCAGCCAGAGCTGTTGGATCGTGCGAATCTCACGACGACAAGCCTGTACGATTTAGCCGAACGATTGAATATCGACGATAAGAACCGCTTTATGCAAACCTTCATTCAACGCGAGAAACCAGCGGCATGAAAGCTTCAAAAATGAAATTTGGTATCAGTTATGTTGATACCAAATCACCGCTGCATGCCCTAAACGGCATTACAAAATTTGCTCTATTCATGGCATGGGTAACCGTGGTGCTGACCACCTTTGATTTACGCTTAATCAGCGTATTGATCATTGCGGGCTTATGGATGCTAAAACTCACTCGAGTTCCATTGAATGTCTATAAACCACTGCTTCTCGGTACAGTAAGCGTACTGCTGATGAATGCCCTATTTATGTTCCTGCTTGCTCCGCAGCAAGGAACTGAGTATATGGGGTCAAGCACCGTGCTATTGCCATTAGGACCATACTCGATTACTCAGGAAACCTTATTTTACTTAGCGACGGTGACACTGAAGTACTTCAGTATGTTCCCAATTGCGCTAATTTTTGTGTTTACAACGCACCCAACAGAATTTTCTGCGAGCTTAAATCGCATTGGCGTTCCTTACAAAATTGCCTATGCGGTTAGCTTAACATTGCGTTATCTACCTGAAGTAAAAAAAGATTTCGTTAACATTATGCATGCACAACAAGCTCGTGGATTAGACCTGTCTAAGAACACGCCTTTATTCAAGCGTATGCAAAACGTCGCGAAGATCCTGGGCCCGCTTATTTTTTCGAGCTTGGATCGTGCCGATGAAATTTCTAACGCAATGACATTACGTGGATTTGGTCGTCATAAGAGCCGTACTTGGTATAGCCAACGCCCGCTTAATAACATCGATAAGGCGACATTAGTCGTTATCGCTCTTATCGTAATGGGCGCCATTGCAAAACGCATGACCGACACAGAACTGTTTTGGTATCCATTTTAACAGACTCACAAATAAGAAAGAGGCGCCTTCATTGGGCGCCTCTTTTTTGTCTCGAGATTATCAGCAATGTTGATCAGTCAGAGTAATCAGTAAGGATAATCAAAGACTGATGGTGGGAACATTAGTTCCACTTCAACACTCGCACTTCATTGCCTTCACCTGGTTGGTCTGGAATATTCAATGACAGCAACAGTGATACCGCAGCCATCGCCGCGCCAATAAAGAACACGGCCGATGGTGACACTAACCAGATCAAACCAAACGTCACAGGGATCACAACGGCTGCAATATGGTTAATGGTGAACGATACACCTGCGGTTGAAGCCATATCCGCCGGATCACCAATCTTTTGTAGATACGTTTTCATCGCTAAGGCTAAGGCGAAGAATAGGTGGTCAATAATATACAAGGCAGCCGCCCACTCTGCGGTTTGCACAAACGCATAACCCACAAAGACACCGATTAAGCCAATATATTCAAACATAAGCGCTTTTCGCTCACCGACTTTTCCGATAAAACGCCCAATTCGCTTCGCAAAAAGAAAGTTAAATAAGTAGTTCGCGAGAAACAATAACGTCACTTCTGATGCAGAATAACCAAATTTTTCTACCATCAAAAAGCCCGCAAAAACCATGAATATTTGGCGGCGAGCACCACTCATAAAGGTCAATGCGTAGTACAGCCAATAACGCTTTCTCAGTACCAATTTTTTGTTTTGTGGCACCTTGGTTTCAAATTGTGGAAAAGCAAACGCAATCCAAATAACAAGAAGCAAACCAATGCCGCCAAAGAACAAATAGATCCATTTAAAATCGAGTTGGAATATTTCCAAACATACCCAAAGCGCACCATACGTCAACAATGATGCAAGAGCGCCAATCGACATGTATTTACCGAGTGCTTCTGGTGCTTCCTCTTTGGTTAACCACTGTAAAGCTAACGATTGTTTTAAGGTCTCAAAATAGTGAAAACCCGTCGACAATATTAATGTCGTGAATAACAGCCCAGAGAGCGAAGGAAAAAAGCCAGTAAAAGCGCTACCAATACAAAGCATCGCCAATGATAAAATCATAAAACGCTGTTCGCGAATGAACATCAGTACAAAGATAACCGTAAACGCTAAAAAGCCCGGAATTTCACGCACACTTTGCAATAGTCCAATATCCGCACCATCAAAGTTTGCCTTCTCGACAACAAAGTTATTGAGCAAAGCCATCCAACTAGAAAAAGCAACGGGAACAATAATAGAAATGATTAATAAAAAGTTATGTGGGGTTTTCCACCCAAGAGGTTGGTTCATCAAGTAGTTCCTTATAAAACGCCTCGCAAGACTACAGAGGGAACCGCTCACACTCAATCTTATTTACTTTTTATACCTAAAGGGCGTTGGTGTTTTTCAAGATAGTTGGCGACTTATACTTGTGCCGATTTATACCTGTAAATAGTGCCACTGCTCATTGCGTTCTAAATAACGCGTAACAAAACTGCACTCAGACCCAATTTTCGCATCACGCTTATTGATTTCATTAAGCACAGCCTCCATTAAAACCTGACCAAAACCTCGGCCTTGCAATGCCGCTGGCACTTGCGTGGAGGTAATAATATAGACGCCATTTTCATAACGAAACTTCGCTATAGCGAATTTATTCTCCTCAAGTTGCACACTAAATTGCTGTTGAGCTTGGTCTAAAGTAACTTCATGCATATAATTAGCCTCAAAAAATAATAACTACTCAAACTTATATTTTAGCTTGGTGTTTAAACTCTCAGTGATCCCTCAATAGAATGGACAGCATATTCCTATTAGGCAATGCGTATCTCTTATGCACGCCTATCTATATGAGTATTCTATCGGGACAATGGTAGCGGAATGAATAGTCAAACAGCAAAAAACTCAGCAGCCACTGCTCAACGCGTCCATCCAGATACACGTGTGACGTCAATACTCAACAGTGCCGATGCCTTGCCTATGATCGATCATGGACGAGATGTCAGTATCGGAATTATCACGCCCGTCGGTAACACGTACCGCGCGAGAAGTCATTTTATTGGTACCCATTCCAAACATATGATTTTGATCGAGCTACCTAAAATCTCTGACGACGATCTCCATGCATTTTTTCAAGAGGGGTTTTGGGCGACCATTCGTACCATCTCGCCTCATGGTGAAGGGGCGATATTCAGTTTCCGCAGCCAAATATTGCACGTCATTAAGACGCCGATTGCGATGGTAGCGATGTCTATTCCGCAAACCCTGCAATCCACCCCACTGCGCAGCGACCCTCGCTACGAAGTCAATTTGCCCGCTAAAGCACATATCAACGAGCATCGTATCGAATGCGTACTCCGCGATTTATCCAAAAGTGGTTGCTTGTTCCTAACGCCCAGTTTGACTCGTCCGTTTATCTCTGGAGAAAACGTCGAATTACACATTCGGACGCCCGGGAGCCAATACATTTTTGAGACACTCACTGGGACGATTTGTAACGTTAAGCAAACCGCCCAGACGCGACGCTATGGCGTACAATTTGATGAACGCGGCCGAAACAATGCAACCACGCTACTTTCACTGTTGAAATTTGATGGCAATCGACTCTCTTTAGATTGAATAAAAACCCAACAAGGTGTCCATTTATCTCATTTTTAGAGCGGTTTACCGCTCTATTTTCATACTTTTTAGATATCTTTCTCGGTATACTCTCGCCATCTAAAACTAATTGCTGTACAGAATGAATTACTTAACGACGTTTTTGAAAGGCATTGCAATGGGCGCTGCGGATGTAGTCCCGGGGGTTTCAGGCGGCACCATCGCCTTTATTACCGGTATCTATGACACGCTTCTAGAGAGTATCCGCCGTATTAACCCGAGTATTTTGGGGATCTGGAAACGCGAAGGTTTTAAGTCTGCGTTTAATCATATTAATGGCTGGTTCTTAATTTCGTTATTCAGCGGTGTCTTCCTCAGTATCGCAACGCTGGCGAAACTGATTTCTTGGTTACTGGTGACGCACCCTATTCCTCTTTGGTCGTTCTTCTTCGGTCTCATACTGGTTTCCGTCTTCCATATCCTTAAGCAAGTCGAAGAGCGCACTCTAAGCCGTGGGGTTTTTCTTCTGTTAGGTGTCGCGTTTGCCTATTGCATTACGATTCTTAACCCGCTGCAAATGGAACCGACGAGCATTAACATTGTGCTTGCGGGCGCTATTGCGATTTGTGCGATGATTCTTCCGGGCATCTCGGGAAGTTTCATCCTTTTGCTTATCGGCATGTACGCACCGGTTTTAGGCGCGGTAAAAGCGTTTGATTTTGGCATTCTGTCTTTATTCCTGACAGGTTGTGTACTCGGCTTACTGAGCTTCTCTCATGTTCTGTCTTGGCTACTAAAACGCTTTAGAGACACCACGTTAGTCTTTTTAACAGGACTCATGATTGGTACGCTACCAAAGATTTGGCCATGGAAAGAAACCATTTCATGGAGAACAAATTCAAAAGGTGAAGAGGTACCACTGATTCAGCATAACCTGACGCCATTTGAATTTGAGCATGTGGCCAACCAACCTGCTCAGTTGGGTATCGCGATCGTCATGATGATCGCAGCGATTGCGCTCGTGATTGGTTTAGAGAAATTCGCAGAGTATTCTCAATCAAAATAGTCCTACAACAGAGCCAGTTATCCTGGCTCTTTTTTCATCAGACAATACCCGCTTCCCCGTTCAAACTCTCCCAAAGATCCCCCTCGCTCAGGCCTTATTCACAGAGAAAGATGACGCATCTCTGGCCGTGATATAACACGAGGAAGCATGGATTATTCATCCTATATCTCAGTCTCTAGTTACATTTCAATAAACAAAACGATAACATAGCGATTATCAATATACCGCGCTGACAACCCATTCATTTCTTTCTTTTTTGTCGCGCTTTAGGATGATCTATGTTCAAGAAATTCGAGAGCTTTACTAAGCCTTTTCCCGATCAAGAGCCAGAGCAACCGCCACAAGGCATTTTCGCTTTTTGTCGTTACTACACGCGCGGCTTTGAAGGGCCATTGATCATCATGTCAATCATGGCCACCATTGTTGCTATTGTTGAAGTCTCACTATTTGGTGCCATGGGCAACCTGGTTGATTGGCTTTCAAATAGCAACCCCGAGACCTTCTGGCAAGACAATAAAGCAGACCTCATTTTCTACAGTGTGTTGCTGCTAGTCGTCATGCCTTTTATGGTCGTGAGCTATTCACTATTGGTCCACCAGACATTGCTAGGCAACTATCCAATGTCTATTCGTTGGCTTGCACACCGTTATCTCCTTAAACAGAGCGTCAACTTCTACCAAGACGATTTTGCCGGTCGCGTGGCGACCAAAGTCATGCAAACCGCGCTGGCTGTGCGCGAAACCGTCATGAAAAGTATGGATGTCTTCGTTTATGTCTCGGTCTATTTCACCAGTATGATCGTGTTACTGGCACAAGCGGATTGGCGCTTAGTGATCCCGATGCTTTTCTGGTTGGCGGCCTATATTGGTATTCAAATCTATTTTGTACCGAGACTAAAGCAAGTCGCGACCGATCAGGCCGACGCGCGATCGCTAATGACAGGGCGCATCGTTGATAGCTATACCAACATTTCTACCGTAAAACTCTTTTCACACAGCAACCGAGAAACGGAATATGCCGAAGAAGGTATGCAAGGTTTTCTAAAAACCGTGTACCGCCAGATGCGCTTAGTGACCGGTTTTGACATTGCCGTTGAAATCACAAACTACATTCTCGTTTTTTCAATTGCAGCACTGTCTATTTTCCTTTGGATGGACAACGCCATCAGTATCGGCGCCATCGCAATAGCAATCAGCCTTGCCTTACGCATCAATGGCATGTCGATGTGGATCATGTGGGAGGTCGGTGCGTTATTTGAGAATATGGGCACCGTGGTTGACGGCATGAAAACGCTCGCGAAGCCAATCGATATTGAAGATAAGCCCAATGCTAAACCACTGAAAATTGAACACGGTGGTATTGAGTTTGATAACGTCAGCTTCCATTACGGCGATAAAACAAAAGGGGTGATCAGCGATCTCAACTTACACATTAAACCGGGTGAAAAAGTGGGCCTTGTCGGCCGCTCTGGCGCAGGAAAATCCACTCTGGTTAACTTGCTGCTGCGATTCCATGACGTGGAACAAGGCCAAATTCGTATTGATGGCCAAGTGATTTCGGATGTGACACAAGATTCACTGCGTAGCAACATTGGGATGGTGACACAAGATACTTCATTGCTGCACCGCTCTATTCGCGACAACATTTTGTATGGTAAGCCCGATGCGACCGAAGAGCAGTTACTGCAAGCGACCAAGCAAGCACAGGCGCACGACTTTATTCAAACGCTCAACGACCCATTCGGCAACGTAGGTTACGATGCGCAAGTGGGTGAACGCGGCGTTAAACTGTCTGGCGGTCAACGCCAACGCGTTGCCATTTCACGCGTGCTCTTGAAAGATGCCCCGCTACTGGTGCTTGATGAAGCCACCTCAGCATTAGACTCCGAAGTGGAGGCTGCAATTCAAGAAAGTTTATATCAATTAATGGAAGGCAAAACCGTCATTGCGATTGCCCACCGACTCTCGACCATTGCGGCAATGGATCGCTTGATTGTGCTTGATGAAGGCAAGATCATTGAACAAGGCTCACATCAAGAATTGCTACAAAACAAAGGCATTTATGCGCAATTATGGACTCACCAAACTGGCGGGTTTCTTGGCGAAAATGACGATTAATTCCACGCCTTGAATCGACCAAGAAAAGGCGTCTAAGCCCTAACCTTTAAAAGCCCTCTTGAGGGCTTTTTGCTAACCAAAGACTTCGCTATACTCCCCCTCACTTTTTACACCATGAGTTTTCCATCAATGAACAAAAGTCTACTCACTAATGTCGTCGCGCTTGCCTTACTTGCTGGCGGTCATTATTTCGCAAATCCACTGGCTTTCAACGCGGGTCTGTTCGCTTTTTCAGGCGCGATCACCAACTGGCTAGCGATCCATATGTTGTTTGAGAAAGTACCCGGCCTTTACGGCTCTGGTGTCATTCCAGCACGATTTGAAGAGTTCAAACAAGCGATTAAATCATTGATGATGGAGCAATTTTTTACCGTAAAAAACATCGATAAATTTTTGAGCCAAGAGATGAGCAGCAATAAAACGCTCAACCTTGAACCTGTTATCGCTAAAGTCGACCTCAACCCAGCATTTGATTCATTAGTTGAAGTGATTGCACAGTCTTCTTTTGGCGGCATGCTTGCGATGTTTGGTGGTACCGAGGCACTACAACCGCTGAAGCAGCCATTTATTGAAAAAATGCAAGAGTCGATGGTGGAGATCAGTCAAAGTGATTCGGTGAAACTGGCGCTAAAAGAACAAATGGAATCGCCGGCAATGATGGATGAAATCAAAACGAATATCGAAAATATTATTGATCAGCGCCTAAACGAACTGACACCAAAACTCGTCAAAGAGATGGTGCAAAAAATGATCAAAGAACATCTTGGCTGGTTGGTTGTATGGGGCGGTATTTTTGGTGGTGCCATCGGTATCATTTCATCGCTCTTTATCTAATCTCACCGTTTATTGTCACGGTGAATGCCTTTAGGATTCACCGTAAACAAGAGCAAGCAACGCTGACTCAATGACTCAAGGCAGCGGAAACGCCGATAGCAGTACAAATTCAGAACCGATTACGCCGCCTTAGCATTCGGCAGCGAGACAACCCGACCTTCACTCTGATGATTGCAGGTGCGACAATAATATTGTTGCTCCATATTGACGTAGTGATCGCCTTGAATAACCGCTGAAATAAAGCGACTGAACGATTGAAAAAGGGTGTCATGCTGGTTGTCCGTTCGCACCATAATCGCTTTATGGGCCGTATATTTTTGACAACATTCACAATGTATTTTTCGCATGACTCTTCTCCCTTACTTGATGGTCAGTATTATTGACTCTTTTATAAACGCTTGGTTCCCGATATTTTCCAAGTAAAAAATGTTTTGTGAGGCATCCCAAAAAAATAGTCAGCAAAAAAAACAGCCTTGTTATACAAGGCTGTTATGACTCTCATTTTTCTATCGGGTTAAACCCGCTTATTCTAGCTCAACCAGCAGCTTCTTAAACTTCGCATGTTGCGCTTTTACCGTATCATCCGGCTCACCCGTGATCAGGCTAACCACAACAATCGCTAGCGTTGAGAAGATAATCCCAGGGACAATTTCATACACATCAAAGATCCCGCCGGAAACCTGCTTCCAAAGCACGATGGTCACACCACCAATAACAATCCCCGCTAAAGCACCAAATCGATTCATTCGAGACCAGTACAGGCTCAGCACCATCGCTGGACCAAACGCCGCACCAAAGCCCGCCCAGGCGTAAGACACCAAGCCAAGAACCGAGCTGTCTGGGGTCATCGCAAGAATCAGCGCCACAACGGAGATCCCGACCACAGCAAGACGACCCACCATCACGACTTCATCTGAAGTGGCGTCTTTTTTAAACACCTGCTTGTAGAAATCTTCGGCCAATGCGGATGAAGAAACCAATAATTGTGAATCCGCAGTACTCATCACCGCCGCAAGAATCGCTGCTAATAAAATACCCGCAATAACCGGATGGAACATGGCGTTCACAAGCAGCATGAAGATTTTTTCACCGTCATCCAACGAAACGCTGCCGGTGTTTGTTACATACACTAAACCGACCAAACCAACGAGCAATGCACCCACCATCGACAGAGCCGTCCAAAGCACAGCAATACGACGAGCTGTCGTCAAATCTTTATTGCTGCGTGACGCTTTAAAACGCGCCAAGATATGCGGCTGACCAAAGTAACCTAACCCCCAAGCGACCAAAGAGATAATCGCAATCGCAGAAAGCGGCTCACCTTTTGAATCATTCCAAAGCGTCAGCAGTTCAGGGTTAATCGTTTCCAATTGCTGGGTCAGCTCACCTAAGCCACCTTGCATTGCCGCAATTGGAACAATCATCAGTGCTGCGGCCATCAATAAGCCTTGCACTAAATCCGTCCATGACACCGCCAAAAAGCCACCAAACAATGTGTAGGACACCACACATAGCGTACCGATAACAACGGCAGTGCTGTACTCCAAACCAAACACGGTCTCAAAAAGTTTACCACCGGCGACAAGGCCCGAACTGGTATAAAAAAGGAAGAACAAAAGGATAAAAAATGCTGAGATCGTTTGAATCAGATTCGACTTATCGTTAAAACGACGTGCAAAAAACTCAGGAATGGTTAGTGCGTCCGTCGTAATGCTATAGGTACGCAGACGTTTTGCATTAATTAGCCAGTTAGCCCAAGTACCCACAAGCAGGCCGCCCGCCAACCAAAATGCTTCAATCCCTGCCGCATACGCGTAACCCGGTAAACCAAGTAGCAACCAACCACTCATATCCGATGCGCCTGCAGACAGCGCCGCAGGCCAAGGCCCTAGTGTACGCCCCCCCAAAAAGTAATCGCTGGAGTTTTTCGTTCGTAGGTAAGCAATGACGCCTATTGCTAACATCAAAATCAAATAAGCAACAAACGTCGTTGTAATAGCAAAGCTATTTTCCATGTATTTTTCCTCTTCTAAAAATTATCTCTTTCACCGATATGTCCTCCATGGCATCACAATGAAAGAGTCAATAGGTACTCTCCAAGGCGCATCAAAGATGATTCGCGCCTAATAATGTCGCGTTCCCCCCCACCGCTGTTATATTTATTGTTCTCGTTCGCTCAGTCATGAAGCGCAGCGATAGATACGGATCATGCGCCATGCTGAATGGTTGTATTTCGGTTTCAGCAACCAAGGTCACTATCGCGCCCTGTCGCTTAGCTAAATGTCTATTGAGCTTAATTTCGCCACTCAAAGAACCAATAAAGCCCACTACTTTCACATCAGATTCCAGCATTTGTGATGCGGCATCCAATGACAAAAATTGAATCAGATTTTGGGGTAAAGAGGAGGACGAGTACGCCGCCTCAATAACGGCTTGTAACCGAAGATCATGCCCACAAATTACCACACTGTTGCCCGCGATAAGCGCAGCCGTAAGTTGTGCAAGCAGAACGATCGATGCTTCCTCTGAGCTTGATTCGACGATAATCACCGTGACACCACGCCCGGTGGTATACAGCTCATTGCTTTCGCCGGTTGGGCCATTCAATGAATGAGTCACTCCAATCAATGCCGTCGCTTGTTCAATATGAAAACCCATTACTTGAGCGTACTGAGAGTCATGCTTATCGAGGGCATCTTTAACACTCAATAGGCCCTCTTTTCTGGCATTGAATTCGGTTAATCGCCAGATTTCCCATGCGGAAAAGGCACCGGTGAAGACAATTTTTTGATCAGCCATAACGGAGCTCCTTTTCATGAATGCTGTTGATGGCACAGTTGTGAGAAACGATAAAGATAATGAGGCCCACCCGCTTTTGGTCCTGTGCCAGATAATCCTTGCCCGCCAAAAGGCTGCACGCCAACCACCGCTCCCACTTGGTCACGGTTGATATAGCTGTTACCGACCTGCGCGTGTTTCTCAATCCAACGGTAGGTGGTTTCATTGCGGCTATGAATACCCAAAGTAAGACCAAAGCCTGTCGCATTGATATTCGCTACGACATTGGCCAACTCACTCGCCTTAAAACGCACAACATGCAAGATAGGGCCAAACTGCTCTTCTTTTAATTCACTGATGTCCTGAATTTCAAAGGCACAGGGCGCGACAAAATCGCCATGCTGACACGTTTCATCTAGGCTCAACTTTGCTATCACTTTGTGCTCCGCCGTCATTCTTTCCACATGCGCAGCAAGTTTGTGTTTGGCCTGAGCATCGATAACCGGTCCGACATCCGTACTATGCAGTTGTGGATTGCCAACCGATAACTCGTGCATTGCGCCTTGGATCAACGCAATGATGCGGTCGGCAATATCCTCTTGCACAAACAAGACGCGCAGCGCGCTGCATCGCTGCCCTGCCGAAGCAAACGCTGAACGAATCACATCACGCACGACCTGCTCAGGTAACGCGGTACTGTCCACAATCATCGCATTTTGTCCGCCCGTTTCTGCAATCAGAGGAACAGACGCACAATCCCGATTCGCCAATGTTTGATTGATCTGCTGCGCCGTTTGCGTTGAACCCGTGAAGGCTACGCCTGCGATATGAGGATGCTCGGTCAATAAGCGACCAATGTCTCGCCCACGCCCAAGCAACAATTGAATAACCCCAGTAGGAAATCCGGCTTGCAACATCAATGTCACCGCACGAGCGGCGATCAAACTGGTTTGCTCGGCCGGTTTTGCCACGACACAGTTTCCCGCCACTAATGCGGCCGTAATTTGACCTAAGAAAATAGCGAGCGGAAAGTTCCACGGACTGATGCACACGAACACTCCGCGGCCTTGATGTTGAAGCGATCGAGATTCGCCATCAAACCCCGTCACCGTCACATCATTGAGCGTATCCGCTTGTTTGGCATAAAACCGACAGAAATCGACCGCTTCTCTGACTTCATCAATACCGTCATGGATGGTTTTTCCCGCTTCTTGGTGACATAACGCCACCAGTTCAGCCAAATTATCTTCAAGTAAATCAGCAAGGTTCTCTAATAATGCGGCTCGCCTACTCGGCGTCGTTTTTTGCCAATCGGGAAAAGCGGCCTGCGCGACATCTATCGCTGCGGAAGCATGATCAAGGCGAGAAAAAGCCACGCTTCCAACCGAAATGCGACGGTCAAACGGTGCCGATACGGCGATGACTTCGGCGTTATGTCCCTTGATCATGCTTTCGTACTTGTATTCCCCATCAATAATCGGCGAAGCCTGCCATTGATGGGTTAGCCAGCGTGTGACTTGCGGTTCAAATGCCGCAAGTTCACTTTCTATATCAACATTGATGCCCCGCGAATTTTTTCTCTCCGGGAAAATAAAAGGCGGTAGCGGTATATGGGGGTTATTCATCGTTTCATGCGCCATAAGGCCATCAACCGGATGTCGAGTTAAACTCTCCACGGGGCAGCGGGCATCCACAAGGCGATGAACAAATGAACTGTTGGCGCCATTTTCTAATAAACGACGGACCAGATAAGGCAGTAGATCTTTATGACTCCCGACGGGCGCATAAATACGAACGGGTTGATGATACATCGCCATCACATGATGATAGAGCGACTCTCCCATGCCATGTAAGCGCTGAAACTCATAATCGCCATGCTGAGCCATCACTGCAATCGTAGTCACCGTATGCGCATTATGGCTGGCAAATTGAGGCCACAAATGTCCACGAGCACCTTCACTTAATAGGAATCGAGCGCACGCTAAATAAGCGACATCAGTAGACTCTTTTCGCGTATAAACGGGATAGTTGGCATAGCCTGATTGCTGTGACCATTTGATTTCACTGTCCCAGTACGCCCCTTTCACTAAACGCAACGGGATCATATCGCCTTGCTCTTTAGCCAAGCGATTGAGCCAAACCAACACGGGCAAAGCGCGTTTGGAATAGGTTTGAATGACAAGACCGAGTTTCCCCCAGCCTTTCACTACTGAACTACGATAGAGCTTTTCGAATAGAACCAGTGATAATTCAAGGCGATCCGCCTCTTCCGCGTCGATCGTTATCGCCACATCCAGTTCAACCGCGCGCTCTAACAGCGATAACACCGTGTCATACAATTCTCTAATGACTCGGTCTTGATTCGCGACTTCATAGCGAGGATGTAACGCTGATAATTTAATCGACACAGAATCAGAATGAATCTCTGAATTCTTACTTTCTCGGCCGACTGACTCAATCGCCATCAAGTAGTCTTTGAAATATTTGTTGGCATCCGCAGCGGTTAGCGCCGCCTCTCCTAGCATATCGAACGAATAGCAAAAGCCTTTATCGACGAACGGACGAGCATTTTTTTGCGCTTCACTAATGCTACGACCAAGCACAAACTGATGCCCCATGATCTTCATCGCTTGGTGCATGGCTTGACGAATGACGGGCTCAGAGAGCTTATTGACTAAGCGATTTACCGCTTGAATTGGGCTGGGTTCGCTTGAGGAGGACAGTCCAACCACCTTACCGGTGAGCATTAACCCCCACGTTGACGCGTTAACAAAAACAGAATCAGAATGCGTTAAATGTGATTTCCAATCGGCAACACTCAACTTATCACGAATTAATGCATCGGCCGTCGAGTGATCAGGGATACGCATTAACGCTTCCGCCAAGCACATCAATAAGATGCCTTCTTGCGTATCTAAACTGTATTCCAATAACAACGCGTCGATCATTTGAACCGAGTTTTTATCGGCTCGAATCGCCTGGATCAGCGAAGTGGTTTGCGCTTGAATATGGGATTGTTCATCTTCGCTAGGGGTTGCGAGAGGTAAAAGTTGTCGTAACCATTGTGTTTCATCCACCATGTAGAGTGGCGAGATCAACGCCCAGAGCGTATCAAGCGGCTGCTCAATAAACTCGCGATTTAACACGTTTGTTGCGGTAAACATGTGCTGTCCTCAATCTCATACCTGCAAAAATGAGCAGGTTTCCTACCATGGTATGCAGTGTATTTTGAGCTTGAGTTCGTTACTTGTCAAAAACTCCGGATTTTTTGCCAAAAACCGCGTTATTTAACAAAAACAAAACACGATCACGTCATTAATTGCAAAGAATGACACCACATTTGGTTTTATTAGTAACTTAATTGCTTCTTATATTGTGAAGGCGAGATACCTTGCAGACGAGTAAAAGAATGAGTAAAAGTACTTTGCCCGGAAAAGCCACTGAGCTCAGCAACTTGACCTAACGTAATATGGCCTTGCTCAATGAGACGTTTGGCCATATCAATGCGTTTGCCTAAAACATACTGATGAGGGGTGATACCCAGTTGCTCTTTGAACAAGGCATGGAACTGACTTTCACCTAAGAATACGCTGCCCGCCAACTGCGCCACCGAAATTTTATAAGTGATGTGTCGTTCGATGTATCGATCAATCGCTTCAAGGTCAAAACGTGATTCTTTGCGGCTGATATGTAACGCTGAAATATGACGATGCAGCAACGCCATAACCGTGTCGTTGCATGCCCTACTCAATAAATGATCATTGGGGCTAGCTTGCATTTCTGCGACGAGCATTTGAATGAGCTTTTGGATCTGGTTGTCTAATTGAAAATACACATCAGACTGATTCAACGCATTTAACCGTTCAAGCACCAGCGGATCTTCAGCATTCGGCGCTGGCATATTTAACACCAAAATGTCCGACTGGCCGATAACACCGCCAAACGCATGATCAGAGCCCGAAGTCACAACACATCCCTGTCCAGGGCCAACCAAATTGCCGTAACCATTCACCTCAAATTCGGCCTGCCCTTTCAATCCAATCACAATCTGCGTGTAACTGTGATCATGGCAAGCCATATGAGAAGGCAAAGTCACCAACTCTGCCGGCATAGGAGACAAAATTTTGTCGTTATTTGATGGTAATTGAATCATCGTTTTATTGCTCATGAGCGCGCTGCATTAGGCTATTGATTGCAATTCTTGATGGTATAACAAATTCCAAGCCTTCTCGATAAAATCTAACCTTCCTGACAAACATAGCTGAACCACGGTATTTTGGGGATAACTTCAATTTTAAACTGAAGAAAAAGTGAAGCATATTCTCACGGAAGAATGATCAAGTGCACATAAATTACGGCCTATGCGACTTACACCCTAAAAGACTGAATTGAAACCACAATCTTTACTTGCTTATTTTCGTGAACTGCCCAAAATAGAACTAGCACTTTAGATTTACTTTTATAAAGCTATTGTAGTCTTAGAGTTGTAAGAGCCGATATGGATATATAAGACTTTTAGGGTAAGCAGGCTTCTGAAGAACTGTCAAAACTTTGTCTTAAATATTTTTTATATTTAGTGAATTAAAACAAAAATGTTGTAGAGACTTATGATCACACGTCGCATCCCAGCGCTTTTGCTCGCGCTAAGCCCATTTTGGTTATCGACTTCAGTCAGTGCAGAAGAAGCTTCTGCTGATCCTGTTGCTGCCATCGATATAAAACTAAGCAATAAACAGTTAGAGATGAGTACCGTCGCCGCTGACTACGACTCTGAAACTCAACGCTTTCAACAACTGCAAAATGACAATGCAAAGTTTAAGCGTGATGAACAAGAGTTAAATGCCAAGCGCAATCGTGCAAAATCGGCTCTGGACAAACAATATAGCCGTCTTCTAGATGATCCAGAGATTGATTTATTGAGCTTTCAACAAGCTTATCAAAATGCTTGGGCTGCGGTAAAAGAGAACCAAACGACGCTACTTGAAAGCCAACAAGCCATCACTGAGAGTGAAGTACACCTTTCTCAGATTAAACAAAAGCAAGCACGTTTAAGCTCAGAGTTTTCTTACCTTGAAGAGCAAAAAGTCGACGCGCGCGTAAAACGCCTTGGGGCTGAACTACGCGAAAGCGACGTGATGCAAACCAACTTCAAAACCACCTGTTCAGCGACGATGACGCTCGGCGAATGTACCAGCCAAGGCCAGTACTTAACCAAGCAAAAAGCAGTAAAAACCTTCAAAATCCAATTGATGGATAGCCTAACCGAATCAACGATCGCGAAACAAAACGAGAAAGGCGTGCAACTCAATGTTCACGTTCAAGACAGTCAAATTATTCGCGCAGGATTTGAAGGCAACAATAGCTACTTCACGGAAATGCAAGCGCAATTGCAAGCGAAACCTGAAGCCACTGCTGCCTGTAAACTACTCAACGTTTCCAGTCGTTACTGTTTAAAAGATGACGCCAATAATCAAATCGATAATCAAGATAAAAATTGGGTTAACGTGACCGTGCGTTCTGACCAATATAACGATGATGTCGTGATTAATGGCGTTGATTACGGCAGCACTCCGGTTGAAGTGCAGTTACCTCGTGGTCTGCATAACGTCACCGTTTCAAAAAATGGCTACCAAACGTATAACCGTCAAGTCACCATCAACCAAAACGATACGGTTTGGGTAAAATTACGCTCACAAGACAACAGCTAATTTAGCCTGCTCTTTGTTATCAATGAGCCCCTGAAAAGCCGCAATACATCGCCATTTTGACTCTAAGTTATCTCTCGATAATTTCAGACAAAATGGCGTTTTAATTTTGACTAATCTCATTAATTGAAGACTGAACAATTACGATGCGAACAACTTTACCTACTCTTTTGCTGGCCCTATCGCCATGCCTCATCAGCACTCATGCAATGGCAGAGACGGCAGCACCGACTGTTGTTTCCATTGAAGACCAACTGCTGTCTACGCACGCCAAGCTAAAAAATGCGTTAGAAGCACATAACACACAACAACAAAATATTGCTCAGTTGCAAGACAAGCAACAGCAAACGGAACATGATCAGCAAACGTTTAATACCAAATTTCTAGCCACAAAAGCGCAGCTTGAAATCGATTATAAGCAGATGATTGATGATCCCAACGTGGACCTTGCTGCGTCACAAAAAGCCTATCAAGATGCATGGAAAGACCTAAAACAACATCAACAATATGCCCTTAATTCCGAGCAAACGCTGGAAGATGAAAAACACATCTACGAGCAACAAAAAGCGGACATTCAGACTCTTGAACAAGCAATAACGGCATTAGACAGTCAGAAAGTACGCGCACGCGTTGAACGCTTAAAAACCGAACTTTCGCCAAGCAACCAAATCAATGTCAGCTTTACCAACCGCTGCCATTCCAGCATGACGATTGCGCAATGTGACAACCAAACACGCGAACTCGCCTTGCAGAAAGCGGTGAAGCAATTTCAAGCTGAGCTGATTGAAAAAACGACAGAATCCAAACTGGTTCAATCAAATATCGCCAAAACATCACTGAATATTCACGTCTTGCGCCACAAAGTCAGCGAATCCGGATTTTACGATGGTGAGCGCTACCGCACGGTGATGAACGTCGATTTGGAATCTCGTCTTAACGATTCCACGCCGTGTACACTTTTAGGTGTCGATAAACAGCATTGTTTCGCGCCCGGTTACGCTTCAGCCGAACAGTTTAACAACGAAAAAGAAATTGCCTGGGTAACCCTGTTTGTTCGCTCTAACCAGTATGATGATAACGTCATGGTAGACGGCGTCTCTTATGGTAGTACGCCTGTCGAGATTATGTTACCGGTAGGATCGCATCATATTGTCATCCAAAAAGAGGGTTATCAGACATTTGATCAAAGCCTGAATATCAAATCCGATTATCCATTGCGCGTAAATCTAAAGGAGACTATCAACCGCTTAAGCGCGGGAGAGAAATTTGCGGATCTTATCAAAGGTGGCATTGAAGCTCCGCAACTGGTTGCGATGGTTCCTGGTGAATACCTGATCGGCGAGCATGGTTCAAATCAAGTTCACCTTGATCATGCTTTCGGTATTGGTGCGCTTCCTGTGACGGTGGCGCAATTCGATCACTTTGTCCGTCAAACCGACTATCAAACTGACGCCGAACTAAAAAATACCTGCACAACCATTGTTGATGGCGAAGTCACTGCTATCGCAAAAAGCTATTGGCGTAACCCAGGTTTCAAACAAGGTGCCGATTCGCCAGTGGTTTGTATCAGCCAAAATGACGCCAAAGCTTATGCAAAATGGCTAAGCCAGCAGACCGGTTCTCAATACCGCTTACCCAACGAAGATGAGTGGGAAATTGCCTCACGTGCGGGAAGTCAGACAAATTACTGGTGGGGAGACCACTTTGTTGCTGGTGAAGCGAATACCGGCTGGAGCAGCTCACCATGGTCAAACACCAGTACATCACCGGTCAAGTCATTTAAAGCCAACCCACTTGGTCTTTATGATACCGTGGGTAACGTCTGGCAGTGGACCAGTAGTTCACAAGGCATTGCAAAAGGCGGCGCATGGAATTTCTCACCAGATCAGGCGGTTGCACATGCGCGCCTTTACTTAGCGCCCACCAGCACCGCAAATTATGTTGGTTTCCGCATTGTTCGTGAAATCAATTAGATAGAAGTCACAATAAACAGAATACAGGGGGAATTCCCCCCTTTCTCGTCTCAAAGTCGAAGAGTAAAGTCTCACTACGCTTTGGTACCCAGTACCACTGTCGATATCAATGGTTTTATTGTTGATATCTCTGTCGCCCAGCAGACCCTCGCAGGGTGATAGAACCTCTTCTACACGTCGACAAGAAATATTCTTGTATTTGCCAGATGTTGATGAAATATCTGGCTTTTTTTATATCTTCAATTTATTGAATCTCTTACTATATTCCCATCCAGTATCACAAATGAGACATCGCAATTGACCTCGGTAAACCGCAAAAATGATTCGCTTATAAACCAACTGCCTGGCTACTGGGGTTGCAAAGACTTGAACTCAGTTTTTGTCGATGTCAATCAAGCTTATGCGCAATTGATCGGCTTTCAAACCGCGGAGCAGGTTATCGGTTTAACCGACCATGACATGCCAAGCCCAACAACAGTCTGCGCAGACGATTTTCGTCTACAAGATCAGCATGTCATCAATACACAACGCTCACTCAAAATTCTCGATATCCATCCCTACGCGGATGGTTGCTGGCGTGCCCACATCTTCACGAAAAAACCCTGGTTCGATGATCACGGCAATGTTCAAGGCACGATCTTTTTTGGTCAAGACCTCACTGAGACGGCCATACTGGAAGTCGGCCATTGGATATGCCGAGCAACCGGTCTTAGTGGCAATCTCAAACTGCCGAAAATTGACCAATTACACGGAATAAAAGAAAAGCTCACCGCACGTGAGGAAGAAGTGTTGTTTTTATTGTTATATGGCAAGAAACCGACGTACATCGCCGCGGCCATGAATATTTCAATCAAAACGTTTGAAGGTTATGTCGCGCGGCTAAGATCAAAATTTTGTGCCCACAGTAAGGCCCAGCTTATTGATATCGCGTTAGAGCGAGGTTACGGTTCTCATATTCCACAAACCTTATTACGTATTCAGCTTTCCGTCGTGCTGAATAATGAAAACGCCGCATAATGCGGCGTTCGGGTCGGTCGATGTCCCATTAAGGGGCCAAGCGATCAATATCCCAGCCACCTTCCTCTTTTGAATCTGCGTTTGGCGAATAGATGAAACGATCGTGAAGACGGTTCTCGCCCCCCTGCCAAAACTCGATACTGGTTGGTTTGATTCGGTATCCCCCCCAAAAAGATGGCACGGGAATTTCTCCCTTAGCAAATTTCTGTTTCAATTCGAGATACTTACCTTCTAAGATGCCGCGGGCAGAAATACGATGGCTTTGTCTACTTGCCATTGCCGCAATTTGGCTCTCTTTCGGGCGAGAGGTAAAATATTTAAAGTTTTCCGCGGCCGTTAGTTTTTCAGCCACACCTAAAACATTGACTTGTCGCTCCAAGTTGTGCCAAGGAAAATGCAAACTGACTTTGGTGTTTCCCTCTATGTGCTGCGCTTTACGACTGCCGAGATTGGTATAAAACACGAAGCCATCATGATCACAATGTTTAAGGAGAACGATGCGTTGATATGGCTGGCCGGTTTCATCAACCGTCGCAACGGTCATCGCCGTAGGATCAAGCAACTTTGCATCGATGGCCTGTTGTAGCCAAAGATTAAATTGATCAACGGGATCCAAGCGTAAATCCTTACGACGTAGCCCGCCTTTACTGTACTCACGACGAATATCTTCCAGTTCCATTTCATTCCCTTAACATTTTTTGGTGATTGTGCGCCCATATTATTGATAACTCAAGATCTATCCTTGAAGTGCAACTAGACTAGTATGAGTACTCAATGTCTCATTTTACCTAATTGTTTACGTTTTTCTTAAGAACTATGTGCATATTAACCATCAAGTTCTTAACATATGTACGTTTAGGTAATAAAATCAGATTAATACATGAGGTTTAGGCTAGGGAAACTCAATGAATAAAAGCAGTTACAATCGTCTTGATTCTGACGAATTAGACTACGTGGATGACAAAACTGCCGCCCTCTTGCTCAATACTCCCAATAGTGCTCGTATTATGCTTTGGTTGATGTTGCTGTTTTTCATTATTGCAATTGGATGGGCATCATGGGCAGAGATCGACAAAGTGACCGTTGGCCAAGGAAAAGTCGTGCCTTCATCGCAGATCCAGGTGATCCAAAACTTAGAAGGCGGACTGGTAAAGGAAATTTTAGTTCATGAAGGACAGATGGTTGAAAAAGGCCAACAACTGTTACTGATCGATGATACGCGCTTCCGTTCTGATTTCCGTGAACGCGCTCAACAAGTCGCCAACCTCACTGCAAACGTAATTCAGCTGTCTGCCTCGTTAGACAGTGTCACTATTAATGAAGATTTTGATACTTCAAATTGGCAGAAAAACGTCACCATTGATTACAGCAAGCTCGAATATCCCGAGGGATTTGAAGAACAACGCCCACAATTGGCTTCTCGCCAACAAGCCGAATACCGACAAGATCTCAATGAACTACGAAATCAAATTTCTGTAATTGATCAACAAGTAAAACAAAAACAACAAGATTTGGTCGAAATTGAAGCGCGAGTTCGCAATCTTCGTGAGAGTTATAGCTTCGCCCGTAAAGAGCTTGAGATAACAAAACCTCTTGCCGATGAAGGTGTGGTACCACGTATCGAATTACTGAAATTACAACGTCAAGTGAACGATACTCGTCGGGAAATGACCTCAAGTAAACTCAAGGTTCCTGTACTTAAATCCGCAATTAGGGAAGCCATGCTCAGCCGTATTGATGCTGGCCAACAATTCCGCTCAGAGCAACGAGAAAAACTCAACCAAGCGCAAGATAAACTTTCCGCAATGACCGAATCCACCGTAGGGCTCGAAGACCGTGTGAATCGTACCGTGGTGCTGTCACCCGTTACCGGCACCGTAAAAACCTTATACGTCAACACGGTTGGCGGCGTAATCCAACCCGGCATGGACATTGTTGAAATTGTGCCGAGCGAAGATACGCTGTTAGTCGAAGCTAAAATCGCGCCGCAAGACATCGCCTTTCTGCGTCCAGAATTGAATGCCATTGTAAAATTCAGTGCCTATGATTTTACCAAGTACGGCGGATTAGACGGCACGCTAGAACATATTAGCGCCGATACCAACACCGATGAAGAAGGAAACAGCTTTTACTTAGTGCGTGTTCGTACATTAGAGACCAGTTTAAACAAAGATGCTTCACTGCCGATCATTCCCGGTATGACCGCCTCTGTAGATATCATTACAGGTAAGCGAACCGTGATGGAATATTTACTTAAACCTATTTTAAGTGCACAGACCAATGCGCTTAAAGAGTAACCACTCTTGGCTTTTTTGTAACATGCAACAAAAGGTCATGAACGCTCTCCAATACTCTTTACTCATGGTCATCGTGCTTGTGAGCTCAACGAGCTCACAAGCTCTTAACCGAAAAGAGCAACGTTTATTGGATAAGGTCTCACAAACGTATGGTGAGCGGGCTGGAATACGTGTACTCACATGGCGCAATGAGATGGCCGTGTATAAGACCTTACCTGAGAAAGAGCAACTGATTGAAGTAAACGCTTTTTTTAACCAGCTTCAATTTGTCAGCGACGAACGGCTATGGGGACAAAACGATTACTGGGCCACACCGCTGGAGTTTCTCGGCAGCAATGCCGGAGATTGTGAAGATTTCACTATCGCTAAGTATTTCTCACTATTGGAATTAGGAGTCTCAGATAAAAAACTTCGGCTCGTGTATGCTAAGGCGATTGTACTAAATCAGTTTCACATGGTTCTGGCGTATTACGCGAGTCCAAGTGCTGAACCTTTGATTCTGGATAACATCAATCCAGAAATTAAGCCGGCGTCGAAACGGCAAGACTTGTTACCCATATACAGCTTCAACGGTATCAACCTTTGGTTAATGAAGTCACAAAATGGACAGTTGGCAGGAAAGTCATCTCGATTAAGTTTATGGAATGACCTTCGTGCTCGCGAGAAATCGCTCCAACTAAGGAAACCAATTATAAATTACGATGAGTAGGGACTATGACTCTTTATAAACAAATCGTTGCAGGGATGATCGCAGTTTTGATATTGCTGATGGTTTCGGTGTTCATCATCGAATTTAACACCACTCGCAATAACTTAGAACAGCAACAAATTTCTGAAGTAAACAATACCATTAATACGGTAGGACTCGCGCTTGCTCCTTACCTAGAAGATAAAGACACGGTCGCCGTTGAATCGGTGATCAATGCTCTATTTGATGGCAGTAGTTACTCAGTAGTAAGACTGACCTTTCTTGATAGCGGCGAAGAGATCCTCAGAACTTACCCTGTGCAACCGAGTAATGTACCTGATTGGTTTGTCAATTTAGGCTTATTTGACAAAATTACTGACAGCAGAGTGCTGACCAGTGGTTGGATGCAGTTAGCCGAAGTTGAAATTGTCAGCCAACCTGGTGGTGCCTACACCCAACTTTGGAAAGCTTTTAATAACTTAGTCATCGTATTTTGTATCGTGTTACTGATTGGACTTTTCTCCATTTCATTTATCTTGAAACGCGCACTCAAACCATTGCACTTAATTGTCGAGAAAATGGAACAATTGGCACGCAACCATTTCGGTGAACCATTACCTCAGCCAAGTACTGTTGATCTTATCTGTGTTGTCGACGGCATTAATAGCATGTCATCACAGTTAGAAGTCTCCTTCAAAGCTCAAGCACAAGAAGCGCAACATCTCAGAAAAAGAGCCTACATCGATCCGGTATCAAACTTAGGCAATCGTGCTTACTATATGAGCCAACTAAATTCTTGGCTTGGCGAAGGCGGCTATGGTGGTGTGGCCATGCTGGAAGCGACTTTCCTTAAAGAACTTTATGAAGAGAAAGGCTATGAAGTTGGTGATCATAAAGTGAGAGAGTTCGCTGATCACCTAACCGCCTCACTCAGCGCCAACGAGATGGTGATTTCACGGATCTCATCGGACGAATTTGGATTTATCATCCCGAACATCGACGACAGTGAACTTAAACTGTTGGCAGAAACCATCATTACCTACGTCCAAAACCTCGATGCCGACCCAACGGGCATGGCCAAAGCTAACGCGTCATTAGGTGTGGTGCACAATACCAATAACTGCTCAGCATCTGACATTCTCACCCTATTAGATAACTCACTTGCCGAGGCAAAATCGAACCCAGAATTGCATTACGGCTACACGACCAGTGATGATTCGCGTACGGTCATGGGCAAACAGCAGTGGCGACTCTTGGTTGAAGAAGCCATGAGTAACGATTGGTTTAGCTTCCGTATGCAACCTGCTAATAATAGCTGGGGACAAACCTACCACTATGAGGTTTTCTCCGCGATTGAGCATGATGATGCTCGCTACAGTGCGCCTCAATACTTGTTTGCATTAGAGCAACTCAATGTCAGTCATATCTTTGACCAATATGTCATTGCCACTATGATTACAAAAATTCGACAAGATAAGATTGATGCGCCACTGGCCATTAACATTGCTCAAAGCAGTATTGCGCAACCGAGCTTTATTCGCTGGGTAAGTCAGCAACTGAATAAAAACAAAGATGTTGCTCCAAACATTCATTTTGAAATACCTGAAAACTGCTTTGTTAATGAACCCCATCATACCGCGCTGTTCTGCAACGCGGTGCGCGCTGCTGGGGCAAACTTTGGGGTAGACAATTACGGAAGAAACTTCCAATCACTCGATTATATTAACGAATTCCGTCCTGCTTACGTGAAGCTTGACTACCTATACACGCATCACTTAGAAGATGAAAAACAAAAATTCACCTTAACATCTATTTCTAGAACCGCGCACAATCTAGGCATAAAAACCATCGCTTCTCGTGTAGAAACTCAGACACAACTTGATTTCTTGTCTGACCATTTTATTGAAGTTTTCCAAGGCTTCATCGTTGATAAATAGCAGTAAAAAAGGCTGGTTGTATGCAGGATCCTTTACTCAGTTCGCTTATTTATGTTAGCCGTTACTACGGGTTAGCAAATTCGCCAGAAGCTTTAATTAATGGCTTGCCATTATCCGATGGCAAGCTGACCCCTTTTCTCTTTCCACGCTCCGCTGAGCGTGCAGGGCTCGTTGCTAAAGAAAACCGTTCAGATCTCATGGCGATTTCTGACCTCGTTTTGCCCGTTGTATTGCTGCTGAAAGGTGGCGATGCTTGCGTACTCAACAGTTACAACCGAAACACAAACGAAGCAGAAATTGTCACCGGAGAATCCGAATTAGTGCCCGTTTCTGTGCCCATTGAGGATCTACAGCAACAATACGTGGGCCGTTATTTTCTCGTCAAAAAGCAATTTCGTTATGACGAACGCTCACCAGAAGTGCTCAAAACCAAAGATGGTCATTGGTTTTGGGGAACAATTTGGCAATCCAAAAACATCTATCGCGATGTGCTTATCGCTTCGATTCTCATCAATTTATTTGCCGTTGCGGCGCCGATGTTTACCCGTATCGTTTACGATAAAGTCGTCCCTAACTTAGCGTTTGAAACATTGTGGGTACTTGCGAGCGGTATTTTCGTCATATTCTTATTCGATCTCGTGCTCAAGTTGATGCGCAGTTACTTCATCGATGTTGCGGGGAAGAAATCGGATATTTTGATTTCATCTAAGCTGTTTAGCAAAGTGCTCGGTATACGGATGGAATCTCGTCCTCCCTCTGTCGGGGCTTTCGCTCGCCATTTGCAAGAATTTGAATCCATTCGCGAGTTCTTTACTTCTGCGACGATTGGCTCATTGATTGATCTGCCTTTTGCTATTTTGTTCTTATTCCTCATTTGGCTAATGGCAGGAAACCTTGTTTTAGTCCCTATTGCTGGCGTCGTTATTCTGATCATTTACTCTTTACTCATTCAAGGGCCGCTTCGCCGAGCAATTGAAGAAGGATCACGTTTAGCCTCGCAAAAATACGCCAACTTAATCGAAAGCCTCGCTGGCCTTGAAACGGTCAAACTCTTTGGAGCACAAAGCCAATTCCAATTTCGTTGGGAAGAAGCGGTTGCCCACATGGCAAACTGGAATATAAAGAGCCGCCGTATCACCGATGGCATTCAAAATACCGCGAGCTTTGTTCAGCAAGCCTCAAACGTTGGTATGATTATTTTTGGTGTGTATTTGATTGCAGAAGGTAATCTCACCATGGGTGGGCTGATTGCCGCCACGATGTTAAGTGGTCGAGCCATTGGTCCTATGGTGCAATTATCCTTGCTCTCTACTCGTTATAATCAGGCAAAATCATCGATGACCATCATCGAACAGGTCATGAGCATGCCAGACGAACAAGAAGAGGGAAAACGCTACATTCACCGTCCAATTATTCATGGCAAAATTGAATTAGAAAAAGTGACTTTCCACTACCCTGACTCTCCAATGGCTTCCATTCGCGATTTAAGTCTCACGATTAATCCCGGTGAGAAAGTCGCGATCATAGGACGTATTGGTTCAGGTAAAACCACCTTAGAACGACTGATTTTGGGGCTATATAAGCCAACGGAAGGGCATGTTCGTATTGATGACACCGATATTGAACAATTACACCATATCGATATACGTCGAAACATCGGTTGTGTTCCACAAGATAACCATCTGTTCTACGGTTCGATTCGTGACAACATTACATTAGGCCGACCGCTTGCTGATGATCGTGATGTCATGGATGCCGCTAATCGTGCCGGCGTGACCAGTTTCACTCAGCAAGATCCCGCAGGCTTAGAACGTCAAGTCGGTGAAGGTGGGCAACTGCTGTCTGGTGGTCAACGACAAGCGGTATCGATAGCACGAGCGATTCTTGGGCGTCCACCCGTACTGTTAATGGACGAACCAACCAGTGCGATGGATAACCGTTCTGAAATGCACATTAAACAGCAACTCGCTCAATTAAATAAGAATGAAACCTTAATTTTGATTACGCACAAAACGTCGATGCTCGATGTGGCCGATCGCATCATTGTGATGGAAAAAGGCTCGATCATTGCTGATGGGCCGAAATCTGAAGTCCTTCAAAATCTAATGCAAGGAAAGGTACGAGCCGCGAACGCTTAGCGATTCCCTCGCCAAACGTGATTCGTCAATTCGTTCATTCATCGCGATGCCAGCATCAGACTGGTATCGCGATTTTTAAAGCCGTCTACCGATCAACACAGTACGTCGTTTACGTCGACTGCAACCAACGTCAATGATCCTTAGTGTGTGAATTTTCTGTGAATTATTAAACATCCCACATTGCGACGGTTGCAATGTGAGATGCCGGTAGGCAATCTTTATATTTATGCTGCAAAATCTAGGAATTAATAATGAAAACAATGACAACCCTACTCGCTGGTCTCGTTTTTTCTGGCCTTGCCCATGCCGATGTCACGCTAACAATCCCTGACAACGTTGAACTTCTTGTCGTCAATCAAGCAAAACCGGACATTGATGGTGGCTTATTCAGTTCATCAAAGACCGTAACTTTACCCGATGGTGAAAACCAAATTGTGATGCGTTACACGCCTTATTTTAGCCAAGGAAACGATCGTATCATCGTGGATGGTGCCGCCATCATCGCGAAATTTGAAGCGCAAGATCAACAAATCGAATTCCAGCTACCTGAATATAAGAATCAGCGTGATGCAGAAAAAAACATCAAACAACTGCAATTAAAACTCACCACCAGCGACGGCCAACCGATCGCCGTAGCGCAAGATGAACTCATCAAAGATGGCTTACAGTTAGGTCGAGATTACGTCCGTGAAACCGGTGATTATAACGTAACAGGTGGCATTGCAGCCATTACCGTCGCTGGAGCTTACAGCGCACAAGCCCCTATTAGAGCAGTCACTGCGCAAGCGGCAGATAGCAACACCGTTGAGGAAATGCTGCACTTCTGGTATCAAAAAGCAGACGATGAAACTAAAGCGAAATTTAAGCAATTCATCAATCAGTAATCAGTAATCAGTAATCATCATAAGCAATGCGAGTACTTTGCTAAAAAGGGCTCGCATCGTTTTATGTATATCCTCTCCTTCGATTTTCATACCATCAATTCATCCGCTCAATGTGCGTTAATCTGACTAATCAGGATTATCGTTTAATCGGATCTTGATGTTCGGCACAGAACGATGAGTGAAAACAACGCGATTGTTAGCAAAGTGATAGCATAAGGTTTCATTTAATTGTCTGATTCTGTCTATGCCAACTCCCATCAAACTTATCCTACTCGTTATCGTTGCCCTGGCAGGTTTTTTTGCAAAGGATATCGCCGGCTGGTTTTATAGCAGCGAAACAGCCAATCTCTCCGATTACTGCCAACTCTCTACCAAAGAATGCCAGCAAGGTAACATAACCGTCGCGATGGAATCCGACACCGCTCAACCTCTTGCGCCAGTAAAAGTAGTGGCCACATGGCCAGATAACCAAACCGACTCATTACGACTAAGCTTACATGGTTATGAGATGGATATGGGCATGGCGTTATTTGAACTGAAAGCCTCAGGGGAACATACGTTTGAAGCGGAAGTATTACTACCGGCATGCCGTTCTAAAAACATGACATGGATTGGTCAACTATCTGATGGGCAGCAATCTATGAATGTCGCAATAAGGATGATTCGATGAGCAAGAACTGGTCTTTGATTTTGATTACTGCTTTTGTGCTTGGGTATGGATTAAAAGTCTTTCTCGACCATCAACCCAGCGATGCTATCCACAATGAAACTTCGCTCGATGTAGGGTCACTCGATGTGGAACTGCAAGGCAAAGGCAATCGCCCCGTACAATTATTTGATGCTGCCGATACGCGTACACGCGTGGTGTATTTCGGCTTCACACATTGTCCCGATGTTTGCCCGACGTCTCTCGCCATGCTTGCCGCGGCACTCAATCAGTTAGACCCGCAAACACGAGCGCAACTCAGACCCACTTTCATCACATTAGATCCTGCACGAGACGATGGAAAAGTGGCGCATACCTACGCACAATACTTTCACCCTCAGATTGATGGGCTATCAGGTGACATCGCTACCATACAGACCCTAGCCAACCGATATGGCGTCGTATTTAAACGAACAGAGTTGAGTGACTCTGAAATGAAATACACACTAGACCATAATTCTTATTTCTATTTTCTCGCACCTGACGGCACGCTGATCACTAAAGTATCCCATACGCTCACACCAGCGCCATTAATGGCGGCAATAGAGACACTTAATCAAAAATAAAGGCCCATAAATGATTAAAAAAGCCCTTCTATTCACCGCTCTGGTCCTTAGCCCAATGAGCTATGCTGCGTTCGATATTATTACGCAAAATCCCTACGCACGCGCCACACCACCAAATGCTATCACAAGCGCCATTTTTATGGATTTAATCAATAATAGTGAGCAAGATAGAACCATTATTTCAGCCACAACCTCCGCGGCGAATAAAGTGGAATTGCATGATGTCGTACACAATGGCGATATTATGCAAATGCGCAAAATTGAGCAGATCAACATACCGGCACACAGCCAAGTTTCTTTACAACCCGGTAGCTTACACATCATGTTATTTTCACTGCTCAAGCCGCTCGTGGATGGCGACACGATCACCGTAGAGCTCACCTTTGATAATGGTGAAAAGCAAGTCTTTCAAGCACCGGTTAAAAAAGTGATGGATGGCATGAAGCATCACCATTGATGGTGGTGTGATCACATGCGCACAAAGCATAACGGCACTGTCTCTGTTATGCCCATGCGCCCATAACCGTCGCCGTGAAGTCCACCGCCTCTAACGGCAGCCATTGCCGTTTTTCGCTTATCGTTGATAACGTTATTGGCGGATCGCTCTTCCTGCCCCCTCATAAAATGAGAAGCCTTAGCTTATTTTTTTATCACCAACAAAAACCACATATGCAACACATTATTCACATCTGTCTATTTTAAATAAATTTTAATGCTAGAAAGCAATTATCTATAGACACAATATCTCAAGTCGCTAGTATAAATTAGCTCAACCGTCGTTCGTTGAGCATCTCCCAAGTCAAAATATAAAATCTATCGCTTGGGGTAAGTCATTTAACTCGTTAATACTTTGCAGGGACTCATATGCAACACAACTCTCTCTTAGCACGATTTGCACGAGGCAATTTAGTGCTTCAAATCTTAGTCGGTATCGTCTTAGGCGTCGCCCTCGCTTTGATTTCACCTGAATACGCAAAAGATGCCGGTTTACTCGGTAGCTTATTTGTTGGCGCACTAAAGGCCGTCGCGCCAATCTTAGTGTTTATTTTGGTTGCGGCTTCAATTGCAAACCAACGTAAAAACCAGCATACCTATATGCGCCCAATCGTCATGCTTTACCTATTTGGTACCTTTACCGCCGCCTTAACCGCCGTGAGTCTGAGTTTTCTTTTCCCAACAACTTTAACTCTTGTTTCTGGCGCTGAAGGGGCAACACCACCACAAGGCATTGCGGAAGTACTGCATACCTTACTATTCCAATTGGTGGATAACCCAGTACATGCGTTAATGAATGCCAATTACATCGGTATCTTAGCGTGGGCGATTGGTTTGGGCCTAGCTCTGCACCATGCGTCGGGCACCACCAAAGCCGTATTTGAAGATCTCAGCAATAGCGTATCTCAAATCGTACGCTTTATTATTCGCCTCGCGCCATTTGGTATCTTTGGTCTTGTGTCTGCCACGTTGGCGACCACCGGTTTCTCAGCGCTTGCCAGCTATGCACATCTACTGGCGGTATTGCTGGGCACCATGGCGATCATTGCTCTGGTCGTCAATCCACTTATCGTACTTTATAAAACACGTGAAAACCCTTACCCACTGGTATTCCAATGCTTGCGTGAAAGCGGTGTTACCGCCTTCTTTACTCGTTCAAGTGCAGCCAATATCCCTGTGAACATGGCGTTATGTGAAAAGCTGAAGCTTGATGAGGATACCTATTCGGTTTCAATCCCATTAGGCGCGACGATTAATATGGCGGGTGCTGCAATCACCATCACCGTATTGACGCTCGCTGCAGCGCACACGCTAGGCATCCAAATTGATCTGCTTACCGCACTGCTTCTAAGCTTGGTTGCTGCTATTTCTGCCTGCGGTGCATCCGGCGTTGCCGGTGGTTCATTACTCCTGATCCCACTCGCTTGTAGCCTGTTTGGTATCCCTGATGAAATCGCCATGCAAGTCGTCGCGGTCGGCTTTATTATTGGTGTGATTCAAGACTCAGCTGAAACGGCATTGAACAGCTCAACGGATGTGGTCTTTACTGCCGCTGTTTGTCGTCAAAAACAAAAAGAACAACACCCAAGCTAAGTGCCGTTGTTCTGATTTGGTATTCTATTTGGTCTATACCCTAACCGCTTCAAGTAGAACGGAAATAGAAACCCATTGATATTGCGTCCAATAGTCAAAAGCCCTGTGAAAATATTCACAGGGCTTTTTTAATTATGGTGCGGTATGGATATCGACGACACAGAAAACCGAGTTTCAAACTCTAGCGACATTACGGAGCGAGTTTGTCCATCGGTGAATGTGAGAAGTTTAAAGGCGCATTGCTTGTCGTTGAAGCGGTGGTGGCAGTTGCCGTTGTCGCTTCTTGTACGTGACCATATTGTGAACCTTGTTCGTCCTGCAATACCTCGTGCTCTGGGGCTTCAGCATCCAAAACGGTTGATGGGTCATACAACGTATAATCAATATCACGCTTATAAAGTTTATTCAGCGCTTTGATCAGTGCATGCTTACCCACTTTATTATCCATGATTCGTTTCAGCATCGGCTTCGACAACGATTGTAAACCGACAACCGTGTCCACACTCAAGTTCAATGCCACTTGTTCTCGCAAAACTCGTGCTTCTTCATGGCCCATTTGTCCGGCCAAAAACAACCAAATGTAAGCGACAGAGCGGCCACGAAGTCCATGACCAAGCCACACTTCCCCAGCTTTATACATCGCGGGGGTATACCCTTTCTCAGCCGCTCGTTCTAACCAGTAACACCCTTGGGAAAAATCTTCTTCAACCCCAATTCCGTGTACATAGTTCATGCCGAGTTTCATCCGCCCCTCATTATTGCGTAATAATGCGGCTTTTCTATACCATTCAGTCGAAGCTTGCGGGCTTGGGTTTGGGTTTTCGGGTGCGATCATCCAATCGCCCAGAAACAACATCGCTGGAATATATTGTTGAAGGGCCGCTTCTTCCATCAAACGGTAGCCTTTGTCTATATTTTGTTCGACACCGCGACCAAAATACAGCGCTTCTGCCATCTGAACTTTTGCGTTTAAATCACCATCCATCGCAGCAATCGCGATCTTCCAGTACTTAGATTGCTCTCTGAGCACCATATCGTCACGCATCCGAGTGCTGATACGAATAATCCCGTACATTCCTGTGACACTGTCTAGCAAAGCCGCTTTGTTATACCAATACAATGCCTTACGTAAATGGTTACGTTCTGCCTCTTTGGCTAAATACAAGATCATGCCAAGATCGCCATTCTCGGCTTTGCTAATTCGCAATTGTTCTTCTTGTTTGCGATCGCGCTCTAAGGCTTTTCTATAGGCGACTTCTCGCTGTCGGCGTTCTTGTTCTAACCGCTTTTGTTGATATGAATGTGCCAGCATCCAAAGAAACATCAACAGTAGCAGCAATCCAGTCGCGCCAATTGCAATACCCATTATATTCATTACTCTTACGCCACTGGTTGCATTGATGATTGTCTTTACTGATTCTATATCGGCTTAAGGGTGAAAATATTGAGCGTTTTACACCTATTTCCACACTGTTTTTGACTGCTGAAGCATAAGCTAACTGGTGTTTATTAGCGATACTTGATGTGATTTTCTTCTTACATGCTTTGTAAGAATGTTTCCCAACCATCCTATTTATTGATAGTTCGCCGAATAAAAAATCAAAACATTTCATTAACAATACTCATCTAAATAGACGATTAGCAAACGTGTGCGTTATGACATAGGGCAGCATTTTGAAAAGAAATGACAATAATTGACCAAAAACAATAGAAGAACCATAACACTTATTTTATAATGCGAATTAATGTATGCAGCAGATCACATTCTAATAATTAGGGGCAAAAAATGAGACTTATCCCGCTTCAACAAGCAGCACAAGTAGGTAAATGGGCAGCAGCGCATATCGTAAAACGCATTAACGATTTCGCACCAACTGCTGAGCGTCCATTCGTTCTAGGTCTACCAACTGGTGGTACGCCTCTAACAACTTACAATGCACTAATTGAACTGCACAAAGCTGGCGAAGTTAGCTTTAAGCACGTCGTTACTTTTAACATGGATGAGTACATTGGTATCCCTGCGGATCACCCAGAGTCATACCGCTCTTTCATGTACAACAATTTCTTCAACCACGTTGATATCCAAGAAGAGAACATTAACCTTCTGAATGGTAATGCTGCAGACATCGACGCAGAATGCCAACGTTACGAAGACAAAATCAAAGCTTACGGCCGTATTCACCTATTTATGGGCGGCGTGGGTAATGATGGTCACATCGCGTTTAACGAGCCAGCGTCTTCTCTGTCTTCACGTACTCGTATCAAAACATTGACTGAAGATACTCGCATTGCAAACTCACGTTTCTTTGACGGCGATATCAAGCAAGTGCCTAAATACGCACTGACTATCGGTGTGGGTACGCTTCTTGATTCTCAAGAAGTCATGATCTTGGTGACAGGCCACAACAAAGCTCAAGCACTTGAAGCTGCGGTTGAAGGCAGTGTTAACCACCTTTGGACTGTTTCTGCACTTCAGTTACACCCTAAAGCGGTGATCGTGTGTGATGAGCCAGCAACTCAAGAACTTAAAGTGAAAACCGTTAAGTATTTCACTGAACTAGAAGCTGAAAACATCAAAGGCTTCTAATTTTTACCACGTGAAAGTGGAAAGCGTTATATGAAAAAAGAGGCCTCGGCCTCTTTTTTATTGGTGTAAATAATCGCTTTTAACCGCACATTGATGGTGAATTCCGCTAGGCTAGATTCAAGATCAATTCATCATCTGTCATGTACTTATGCTTGCTTGTCGCATTGCGTAAATGCATAAACATTAATTCAGGAAAGCCCGGGGCTAATAGTGAGTTAGGCTCCCAGCAAACGCCGCCAATAAAAATATAACGCCCTTGCTTACTGTCATCATGCAGTGGGTTATTTAATGGCGTAGACAGCTCAGCACGGCACCCTTCAATCACACAGACCACCTTGCCCTTTGCAATGCCGACAACACAATTGACGAGGTTAGCTTTCATACCGCATTTCCAGGCTTGGCGAGTGGCCATTTCAAATCCCACTTTCCGCACACCTTTGTGTACATTCACAATTAAGTTCACTGTATTGCCACCTTTATCATCCCTAAGAACACAGAGTACCGTGTAAAGAAACATCAACACGACTGATTGATTCCGGAAATTCTCATCCAGTGACAATTTTATCGGTGCCCTTATACAAAAATGAATATCACTGATTTAGGCAAAAAATTATTCTCAATTATAAGACGTGTTTGTGTCCCTGTTGCGTATCCGGCTCCTATACTAAGAGAACATTCTGGCTTTCCTCGGGACGATTCTTATGAATACTGTCATTTTTGCCGTACTGTTATTAACCACCCCCGCCTCTTCCATTGGGCCAAACTCATTACCGCTAAAATGCGAGTTGTTAGACACGTCAGATACCTTTCTATTTTATCGAGAGCAGACGGTCTATCTAAGCGAACAGTTCGTTTTATTTCAGAACTTTAAAGGAAGAGTCGTGACTCAAGTCGATGTCAAAACCGGAGAGTTAATTCGCACCACTTACTTAGGGGCTGACTACCAACCTAACTATCAAATTTTCAAAGGGCTCTGTCAGGATACTCGACACGTCCTCGATTTTTGGAAGCTTGATAATGTGCCTTTTGATCGATAACCCCCCGGCCTCAATCAAAAAAGCGAGTTGAAAGCACCCACATACCCACTTCATACATTATGTTTTTACGATAAGCCGTTAATGTGCGCACTGACGATTGGTGAAATAGCGAATTCACAGTAAAGTAGTGATAAAGCAACGTTAGGAATCGTTTTAATGACACAAGCACAAGCCTTTATTAATGACGGGGTTCACTATCTCCCGCACTACTTCACCGTACCGCTGAACTATCGCGATACCAATCAAGGTACGCTAACGCTCTTTGCTCGTGAAGTGCGCTTAGCCGGTGATGAGCTCAGTCATAAACCTTGGCTGGTGTATTTTCAAGGCGGCCCAGGCTTTCCTGCTCAGCGCCCAAATGGTCATGGTGGCTGGTTAAAACGCGCTTTACAAGACTATCGTGTCTTGCTGCTTGATCAACGCGGCACCGGCCACAGCAGTGTTATATCTCACCAAACCTTAGCGCCTTTAACCGCCACACAACAAGCGGAATACTTAAGTCATTTTCGTGCGGATAACATTGTGCGAGATGCAGAATTTATCCGCCAACAATTCGCAGTAGAGCAATGGGCGATTCTTGGTCAGAGCTTTGGTGGTTTTTGCTCTTTGACTTATCTGTCACTGTTTCCCCAAAGTCTATTACGCAGCTACATTACTGGTGGAGTGCCGTCGATTTGTCGCCCTGCCGATGATGTTTACCGCGCGACATTCAAACGTACCATGGATAAGAACCAAGCGTTCTTTCGACAATTTCCTCAAGCGCAAAGCCTGTGCCAAGCCATTGCTGATCACCTAATTGATCATGAAGAATTCCTGCCTAACGGCCAGCTTTTTACCGTCGAGCAATTTCAGCAAATCGGCATTAACTTCGGCATGAGCGACAGCTTTATTGCAACGTATTACCAGCTCGAAAATGCCTTTATTGAAGTATCTGGGCAACCTCAGCTGCGCTACGAATTTCTAAACACCATGCTCAGCGAGCAAGGCTTTCAAACCAACCCCATCTACGCCATTTTGCATGAATCGATTTACTGCCAAGGTAACGCATCAAATTGGAGCGCTCATCGCGTACGTAATGAATGGGCAGCCTTTAACTATCAAAAAGGCCAGCCATTTTACTTTACCGGCGAAATGGTCTTCCCGTGGATGTTTGAGCAATACACCAACCTCAAGCCTCTGCAACAAGCGGCTGAAATACTCGCTGCGAAAACCGATTGGCCAACGCTCTATAATGCTGAGCAGTTGGCGAACAATACGGTGCCTGTCAGCTGTGCGGTCTATGCCGATGATATGTTTGTGGAAATGGATTTTAGCCGTGAAACACTGGCCGGTATCCCAAATGCGAATGCTTGGATTACCAATGAATATGAGCACAACGGCCTTAGAGCCGATGGGGAGCGTATTCTAGATAAACTCATAGCCATGGGTGAACAAACGGCCGCGATGCTAAAGCCGTTGTGCTAAAGTAAGCACGACTCAATGACATTCTCTATCAACAAGACGCCCTCATTAGGGGGCAACAAATTATGCTAACAATATCGAATACCGTCACTCTACAAGCTTGGGAAATTCAATTAACCGCCATTCGCGCCCAAGGCGCCGGTGGTCAAAATGTGAATAAGGTTTCCTCTGCGATACATTTGCAATTTGATATCAACCACTCTTCTTTACCCGCTTTCTATAAAGAGCGGTTATTGGCGCTAAAAGACTCGCGCATCTCAAAAGAAGGCGTGATTACGATTAAAGCGCAGCAATTTCGTACTCAAGAGCAAAATAAAGAAGATGCGCTCAATCGCTTAGCGGAACTCATCAGAGCGGCAACCGTCGTGCAAAAACATCGCCGTGCGACTAAACCCACCAAAGGGTCGAAAGAACGTCGTCTCAAAGCGAAAGGCATTAAGAGCCAAACCAAATCACTACGTGGCCGCTTGCGCGATTAAAATCATCCTGTTCGATTGCATCAGACCATAAAAAAGCCGCCTAACGATAACGCTAGGCGGCTTTTAAACAATCAAAATATCGCTATCTAAATCAAGCCGATCGGATTAAAAACGGTGGTCGATAGAGACAAAAGCGCTTTTACGATCGCCAAGCCCGACTTCTCCAAGCAAGTACCAGCTGTCTGTCACTTGGTATTGCAAGCCCAATAACGGGTTCCACTTAGTAGTGAGGTGCTGATTAACCGTAAATTTTGCTTTTTCAGGTAAATGTGCGTTGATATCTTTTAAGCTACCCGACAGTGTTTGCTCGACATCTTGATACATGGCTCCCGCCCATACGCGAAGAGGGACACCATGCTTAGTAAGGTCATAACCAACACGTGGTGAAATCACTATCGCGTCGATTTCACCATCAATAATCGACAGCTTGGTCTTAGAATAATTGACGTCAACCAAGCCAAATACATTCTTATAACCACCCGCAAGCACAAAGCCCAATCCTGAAGTATACCCTTCAAGATCCAATTTAAAATCAATCGGCGCCATTTTAGGCGAGCGAGCATTTTTTCTCGTTATCGACACTTCCGTTTGGGAGTAACCATCCAGAGCGCCCAATAAACCGTATACGTTAAGGAATGGCAGTAACCATACATCAGCACGGAGCGTCATTACTTCGGTTTTTTGCGTACCACCGTTTGCTTCGAGTTCGAGGCCAAATACATCAACGATAGGCATTCCAGTCAATTCTATCGAATCAACACTGATGCCTTGCTCTAGTGTCATATAGCTTACGCTAAAGCCCACGGCTTTCGGCAGTTCATAACCGAGCGCCTCCGCCTTGTCTTTCCAAATAGGCAGCGAAAAAGATTCGGCTTGTGCAGAGAATGAGAACAGCGAGGTCACTAAGGTGGTGAAGAAAGTACGTTTAATCAAGGTCAGGGTACATCAGCAAAATAATCAGCGCGCATCATACTATGACGAAACCAAAAGTAAACCCTGAAGTTTACCTATTCTCGACGCGCCTTTTATCACCTTGACAAAACATGGCGTTTACACCGCTGCCACCATTTTTTTAAGCAAAGCGATCATCTGTGCTTGCTCTTCACTTTCTAAGCTACTTAGCATCGCTTGATTCACCGCTATTGGGATAGGCAATAACTGCTCTTTCAGATTTTTACCCTTGTCTGTCAAATAAATACGATATGAACGGCGACTATTAGGATCGGCTCTGCGCTCCACCAAACCTAAGTGTTCCAGCTTGTCGAGTGTGCGTGTTGTCGTGGAGTTCTCCACTTTCGATTTTTCCGCGATGTCTCGCTGTGTCACCCCTTCCTCTTCCCACAAACACATCATGGTGGGCCATAGGGCAACACTTAAGCCTTGTTTTTTCAGCTCAGCATCGAACATTTTTTCCGCTTTAACGGCGACGACGTTAATCATCCAACCAAAACTCGATTGTCTATCAAAGGTGTCATTCATCATTAGACCATTACTTAAATAATTGATAATGCAATTATTGCCATAGTAACTAATGAGGCGACGACTAGCATTAAAAATGCGTAGCCTTGTGAAGCAAATACAACCGGCTGTGCAGAGTCAACTTGCGATTGCACGCCAGTGATCATCGCCTTAACCAAGCCTTTGCCACGTAATTTATACAGTAAAATCGCCGCGAGGTGCACCGCCACCAGCGCAGGCAGAACTTTCGCTAACACGACATGCGTCTGCACTAATAGATCGAAGACATCGTCAGTTAACCATAAGTGTGCCAGTGGCAAACCATCGAGTAACCCAGCCAGAGCAAGCCCGGACAAACATTGGATCAATAGTGCCAACAATAGGCTAATCACCATCCAAGCCCCTAGCGGATTGTGTCCTACTTTTGCCTTAACTCGGCCTACCGCGTATTGCATTGTTGTCATTGGAGAGGACACAAAATAGCGAAAGCGACTGGTTTCACTACCAACCACGCCCCAAATCAATCGCCATACAATTAAGGTCAATAGTGCTAAGCCCAATTGTACATGCGGGCCATTACCTGAGTGACCACTTACAAGTAATCCCATAAACAGCAACGCTTGTAGCCAGTGATAAAGACGTGTCGCTAAATCCCAAATTTTCATATTGACTCTCATTTCTCGTGTATTCAGTCATTTAGGTGTGAAAACATTCGCACCGTTATTGTCTTGCCATTTAATTTACATGACAACTGTTGCGATCGCAACTATTGTTGTGTAAATTAGGTTTCAACGACAAACTACTCTACAGAGCGTAATAATATGAATCTTGCCTTAGCCCTACTCACGTTAATGACCCCATGTCTCGCACTTGCCAATAGCAGCGCCGATATCATTAAAGATCGCCAACAACATTTTGTGCATATCGAACAGCAACTTGATAAGGCTTCGGAGAGTTTGGACGGAAGTGATACTGATTGGGCACAATTGGAGATCACCGCATCACAACTAAAAGCATCCGGCGAATACTTACAGCACAGTTTTCCACAAGGGAGCCAAGACGGCAGCAAAGCCAATGAGAAAGTCTGGCAGCAGCCCGCTGAATTTGGGCAATTGATGAATGAAATGGACCAAGGCTTCGAAGAGCTCTATCGCGCAGTGAAACAACAGAACGCAGAGCTTGCTGAGCAAGGCATTGATGCTGCACAGCAAACATGCCGCAGCTGTCACCGCAGTTATCGTTCTCGCTGGTAAGGCCTTCTTGGCCAGGCATTAGTGGCGAGGCACTGATGACATCAAACTGAGCGCATGGGTAAGTCACGCTCGTCACTCATGTGTGAATAGCTGCATGAGCACAAGTAAACGTAGTCAAGAGAGACGGACTAGCGAAAAGAAGGTGAATGCTTACTATACCCAGCCTCCCCCTAAGACAAGGGGATCGTGAGCATCGACTCAAATCGATGCCATTTACTGGGTATATTGAGATGGTTCGGTTAGAACGACGGGCTACTTTTGCGCACGCTGCCACTGCACCAACCATTTGTCGAGTTGGTTGGCAAATTGTTGGCGATCGGCCTGATTCATTGGTGCAGGTCCACCACTTTGAATACCGCTACTGCGCATTGTTTCCATAAAATCACGAATATTCAGGCGTGCTTTTATGTTCTCTTTGGTAAATAACTCACCGCGTGAACTTAATGCGTGGCCACCTTTGGTGATCACCTCATCAGCCAGTGGAATATCACCGGTAATAATGAGATCGCCCGCTTCTGTACGTTTTACAATCTCGTTATCGGCAACATCAAAGCCCGCTTCTACTTGCAAACTGGTTATATTGGCCGCCGCCGGAGTACGGATAAACTGGTTAGCAACAAAAGTCACTTCTACGCCAGTACGTTGCGCGGCACGAAATAGCACCTCTTTGATCACGACAGGACACGCATCCGCATCAACCCAGATTTTCATATTAATTCCACTTATTTAATTTGGCCAAATTGTAACGTCAGACTGACGATTTGTCTCACTGTTGTTCGCCAAACTTGTCGCCAAACTCTTGCGGGTATTGATGATACAGGGCGCACTCCCTCTTCTCTTCTCTTCTCTTCTCAATGCTTACTCCCCCATTGAGTCCCATTTGTCGCGCGCTGCTTGTTCATGCTGTTCGGTGATCGCATTGCCAACCGTGTTGGCAGCCAATGTCATCGCCGCCATATCATCGGTAAACCCTACCCCAGCTAACACATCAGGCACCATGTCAGTAGGCAAAACGAAATAAGCCAATGCGCCACCCAATATCGCCTTATGGCGTACCGAGGTTTGTGAATCGGTCATCGCCAACCAAGATTTGATGCCCGTAACGGCGATTTCTTCACCTAACTTCTTCGCTGACCGTTTGACTTTACGCCAAAATGTTCGTTCATCAGGAGCGGATTTCTGCTCATCAAGCATTGCCAGCGTGGGCTCTGCAACCTTATTTTCCTGCGCGCCAATGGGTTCATTCAGCGACTCTATTGTGGAGTTCATTTTTACCTCCCGACTTTATTGAAACAGAATTATGTTGGCCATTTTACCTCAAAGTTTAGCCGTCGTTAGATGAACATGGGATTAATGATAAAAAAATCCCCCAACCGAGGTTGAGGGATTGTATTGGGGAACTAAATTGGCACTGCGCGAAAAATTATTTCGCTAGCTTCTCTAGTACACGCATCAACATACGGATACGTGGCTCAATCGATTCCAACAGCAAGTATTCTTGATCGCTGTGGAAACCTGCGCCAACTGGGCCGAAACCGTCCAGTGTTGGTACGCCTAGAATTGCCGTGTTGTTTGCATCCGAACCACCACCAACTTCTTTCCAGTTGATTGCGATTTCAAGCTCTTCAGCAGACTCTTCGACTAATGCCATTAGCGCTTCAGTCAGTGGGCTTGCCACCATTGAAGGCTTGTAAGCCTCACGTTCCATCGCGATAGAGACACCATCAACGAACGGTGTTTCAAGCATTGCACGTAGCTTAGTGTCAACATCGTCGTACTCTTCGTTGCTCCAGAAGCGAACATCAATCACAGCGTGAGCAGCTTCAGGAACGATGTTTGCGCCAGCACCACCCGATACCACGCCAACGTTTAACGTTGTGCCTGATTCGAAGTTAGTCATCGCATTGATCGCAAGAATCCAGTTTGCCATCTCAGTGATTGCACTACGGCCATTTTCAGGTTCGTTACCTGCATGAGCAGCCACACCCTTAAAGGTGATTTTGTAACCCGCCATGCCTTTACGCGCTTTCACTAAACCGCCGTCTGCACGAGCCGCTTCCGCAACCAAAACGTTTTTCGCGTTTTTCGCCACAGACTGAATCCATTCAACCGAATCAAGAGAGCCTGTCTCTTCATCTGGGTTCATACAGATACAGATAGACAATTTGTCTAGCACCGCTTGATCGAGGTTACGCATTGCGTAAACCACGTTTAGCAGACCTGATTTCATGTCTGAAACGCCAGGGCCGTAGGCTTTTTCTGCATCGTTCGTCATTGGACGAGCGGCTGCCGTACCCACTGGGAATACGGTGTCCATGTGACCAATCATCATCACGTCGATGATTTCAGCGTCTGGCTTATTGCGGATTTCTAGGCCAAGACCGGCTTTACCACAATCGACACGTTTAACACTCCAACCCGCCATATCCGCAAATTTTGCTTCAAACTGAGTTGCGATGAATTCGATACCTTCAACGGTGTAAGTGCCACAATCCACATCAATCAGTGGGCGAAGCTCTTCTAGATATTCATTTAGAGAAAAATTCATTACGTATCCTTAAACAAATAGGTTCATCACAAGCATTGCACCAAACGCGTTCAGAACAGAGATAGCGATCATCACTGGGATGTAGCGACCTTCTGTGCCGATAGGACCCATGATACGACCCATGTATTGAACTTGAGAACCCATTAGGTAGATAGCCGGTGCAAGAATCGCAATGTGTGCACCGTTTAGGATACCTTGGTCAAACAAAGTGATCACAACGCCCACAGCGCCGCCCATTGACATCCATGCGCCAATCAGTACTGCTGCCGCTTCACCAGGAAGACCAAAAATTGCCATGATAGGAGCAAAAACCGTACCCATCAGATCCAACGCACCCGTAATTTGTAGTGCTTTGATGATTACGAATGCCATCAATACGTTTGGTACTGTAGAAGTCGTTGCGATTACCCAGCCTTTTTTAGCGCCTTCAACAAAGATATCAGTAACCATTGGTTTTTTAGCTTTAACTTCGCTCATTATGCTTTCTCCTCTTGTAGACGTGCTTCTTCGTTTTTATCTTCTTTGCCTTCAGTGATGTTTAGGTAGATGCGGAATAAGTTAGCGCCTACAAACTTGAATACAAACATCACCGCGACAGCAAGACCGATAGAAGACGTCACCGCCATAGAACCATCTGCCAGCGTTAGCGTAAATAGCACTGCGCCTGACGAGAAGAAGTTAACGATTGCCGCACCAGCAGTGAACTGGAACATAGTAAATACATCCGTTTCACGCTTAGTTAGACGGCCTTCATCTTTCAGCTGACGCGTCATTGCCGCACCCGCATCCGTACTTTGTAGAGAAGCGATCAAAGCTAGACCTGAACTACCTGGGATACCCATAAGAGGGCGAAGTAGTGGTGTAAGCAGTTTGCGTGCTGCATCAAGTGCACCGTAGTGCTCAAGAACATTGATGACGCCCAAAGCGAACATAACGGTAGGAATTAGCGTTAACGCAAAGATGAAACCATCGCGAGCACCGCTACCGCCTTTACCACGGAATGATGTCATTGTCGCTTGCACGCCATCAGCCGTTTCTTGCACGCCGTATGCCACGCTACCGAACGAGCCATTTAGCGTCGTAAAGTCGAAAACACCGTACCATTCACTCGATTGCATAGCACCAGAGAAAAACACAACAGCGAAAGCCAAAGCAACATAGCATCCCCATGTCACCTTGCGATCTGTATTGGGAGTGGACATTTTTACACCTCAAAAGTTTTTAGGAACAGACCTCGCGATTCTGGGGCAATTGCTGTGCTAGAGAACTGATCCGTATCAAATCGACATTAACTCTGTTCATATCCTGCAATCTAACGTCACATTTTGTGACAATACGCATGAATATGAACACGCGCCAACTCAAGTTAATAACAATTCCAACGATAAATATTCATGGAATTAGTGATAAGTATTAAATATTTAGCCAATTGATTCGAATTAAGGCGACGTCACACCCAAACAAATTAATAGCACCTAGACTAAAGTGTTGTTTTATTAATCGCTTATTCCAAGTGCGCTTGCGGTAACGTCGTGAGAATAGGCAACCCAACCTCAAACCACCGACAACCAAACCACATTGCATCGGATGGGAATGTGAATACTTAAGGAGTTGAGTGAATGACAAGATTATGGCCAGCATGCGCCACCTTATTACTTTTCCCCGGTGTGGTTTTTGCCTCTGGCAATGATGAGCTTCCCCTCGCTCTCACGCAGTCCACAACGGGTTATGTGGCGCTGGTCATTTTCACGGTGGCTTATGCCCTCGTCATGCTTGAAGAACACCTGCAATTGCGCAAGTCCAAACCCGTTCTCTTGGCGGCGGGGTTAATTTGGGCGATGCTCGGCTATGTTTACTCACAGCACAATCAAATCGAGATTGCCAAAGCCGCGCTCGAGCACAACTTGCTGGAATATGCCGAATTGCTCTTATTTTTGCTCGTCGCCATGACGTATATCAATGCCATGGAAGAGCGGAAATTATTCGATGCCTTGCAAGCTTGGATGGTTGGAAAAGGGTTTGATTTCCGCGCGCTATTTTGGCTCACGGGAGTCTTAGCCTTTTTGATCTCGCCGATTGCCGATAACTTAACGACCGCTCTATTGATGTGTGCCGTTGTCTTAAAAGTGGGCGGCGATAATACCCGTTTTATCAATCTCGCTTGTATTAACATCGTCGTCGCCGCCAACGCGGGCGGCGCATTCAGCCCATTTGGGGATATCACCACCTTGATGGTGTGGCAGGCTGGCCATGTTTCGTTTTCTGAATTTATGCCGCTCTTTATCCCCTCCGTCGTGAGCTATGTGGTGCCCGCCATGATCATGTCGCGTTTTATTCCACGGACGAAACCCAATGTCGCCCATGTTCATGTTGAACTAAAACGTGGCGCACGACGTATTGTCGGCTTATTCATTTTAACGATCGCCACCGCCGTCGCTTTTCATGCCGTACTCCATTTCCCACCGGTGATTGGTATGATGATGGGGCTTGCCTACTTACAGTTTTTTGGCTTTTTCTTACGTCGAACCTTAAAACGCTCTCTTAAGCGCAAAGCCATGGCGGCCATCGCGAATCGAGACGATTTCGCGTTAAAACGTTTAGGTTCAGTCGTTCCCTTCGATGTATTTCGTCGTGTTTCCCATGCCGAGTGGGACACATTATTGTTTTTCTATGGGGTGGTCATGTGTGTCGGCGGGCTCAGTTTAATTGGTTACCTCAGCCTTGTATCTGAGGTCATGTATCTTCAATGGAACCCTGTATGGGCCAACATAATGGTCGGTATTTTATCCGCTATTGTCGATAACATTCCCGTGATGTTTGCCGTTCTCACCATGGACCCTGACATGTCGATGGGTAACTGGTTATTGGTCACACTGACGGCAGGGGTTGGCGGCAGTTTGCTCTCCATTGGGTCTGCGGCGGGTGTCGCGCTTATGGGAGCAGCACATGGTAAATACACCTTCTTCGGCCATTTGAAATGGATGCCCGTCATTGCACTCGGTTACGCAGCCAGCATCATGGCCCACCTGTGGCTAAACAGCGCACTATTTTAGAATAGAAAAAGTCATATTAAATTAGCCAGTTAGCACTCACTTACTGGCTAATTATTATAAAACATCTCGGTAAAACAGGAAAAACACATAACTTGGTCAATACTCAATAGTGACTTTGTAAACAATGAGAGGTTCACCATGGTTCGTATTCCCACCCTACTTTCTCTTCTTTGTGCCTTAATTATTAGCCCGTTAGCACTGGCCGATCATCACGCAGACGCCGTCGATATGGATGCTGCAAAAGACAAAATGATAGAAAAAGGTGACAAAGTCATGGATGAAAACCATGACAAAATGATGGATAAGCAAGACAAGATGATGGACAAGCATGACGGTGATATGAAAGAGCATAAAACCGAAATGAGATCTAAAATGCAGCATCACGAAGAAGATAAAAAGAAACTCATGAAAGCGGCCGAAGATACGGAAGTGAAGAAAGAGATGTTCTAAGCAAGTCGAGCTAAACGTTCTGACTATCGCCTCAGCGATAAGGTCAGGTTTGAGAAGCCGTCAGCGGTATACCTGCCTCAAATCAGGCGGGTATATATCCATAACATCTCTGATGGCTTCATGCTAAACTTAGCGCGATAACAAGGGGCGAAAAGCCCCTTTCCACTTTTTGATGCAGAGTTTAATCATGCCATTCTCAACACTTGGTTTAAGCCAACCAATCACAGACGCACTAAATCAGCTTGGCTATACCAAGCCAACCTCGATCCAAACTAAAGCGATTCCTGAGATTCTAAAAGGCCAAGACTTACTTGCTGCCGCACAAACCGGTACCGGTAAAACGGCCAGTTTCGTGCTTCCTATCTTAGAAAAATTGAGCAAAGGCGAAACTCAACGTAAAAAACGCATCCGCGCACTGATCTTGACACCAACACGTGAACTGGCGTGCCAAGTAGAAGAGAAAGTGCGTGACTATGGTCAAAACCTGCCACTAACATCATTAGCGATGTACGGTGGTGTTGACGATAAATCACAAAAACAAGCGCTAATCGAAGGCGTCGATATCCTAGTCGCAACACCAGGTCGTTTGCTGGATCTTTATGGCCAACATGCGATTCACTTCGATGAAGTTGAAATGCTGGTGCTAGATGAAGCTGACCGCATGCTGGATATGGGCTTTATCGAAGACATCAATAAGATCCTAGATCGTCTACCAAAAGACATTCAGCACCTTCTGTTCTCAGCAACGCTATCAAACAAAGTGCGCGATCTGGCTAAAACGGCGGTGTACGACCCATATGAAATTTCAATCGCGGCCAATCAAGCGTCTAAGAAAAGCATTGAGCAGTGGTTGATCTCGGTTGATAAAGACAAGAAATCAGCGTTACTGAGCCACCTGATCAAAGAGAACGATTGGGATCAAACCCTAATCTTCATCGAGACCAAGCATGGTGCCGCTAAACTGGCACAGCAGCTAGAGAAACGTGGTATTGAAGCGGAAGCCTTCCACAGTGGACGTAGCCAAGCGGTACGTACTCAACTACTGCAAGATTTCAAAGCCGGTAAAATTAAATACATGATCGCAACTGGCGTGGGCGCTCGTGGTATCGATATTGAAGGTCTAACACGTGTTATCAACTATGACTTGCCGTTCCCTGCGGACGAATATGTACACCGTATCGGTCGTACTGGTCGTGCCGATGCGCGCGGTGAAGCGATTTCGTTTGTGTCACGTGATAACTTCAAAAACCTGTGCATGATTGAAAGCCGCTTAGGCCATTTGCTAGAACGTCGTGAAATTGAAGGATTTGTACCGGCTAAACCGCTACCTATCTCAATTTTGAATTATGTTCCTATGCATAAGCGCATCAATAAAGACGCGTAATAAGCGCAGAGCACTTCAAGCAAGTAATCGATGACCAAGTACGCGGTGACTTTCAAACACCGCGTGCTTACTCGCATACTGTAAGCCCCATCGCTGCACATAAGAATCAACGGCGATATCCGTTGGCTTAAATAACTCCCCTACCTCAAAACCGATGCTTATCTCACCCTATTTCACCAACATGAAATAATGGTCACAATTTAAATACCATCGTTAAATCAGGCGCGATAAAAACGTTCTAGATCAAAAATACAAACCACAAGACGCCGTAGGCTGTCCTTCTATCGGATAGAAGGGAATCTCTATGTTTAAATGTGGACAGTGTCGACAATTCAGTCGAGCGCGTGACAATCTAAAAGATCTATGTGCCGCTTGGCAGCAACCCACTTTAGCAACGCGTGAGGCTTGCGACTTTTTCAGTCTAAAGAAAGCGTTGTTCGATCCTCAACAATACGCGAGCGCTCCCATCAAGAACAAGCCTTAATACCCTTGTTCTAACTTCAGCAGTGCAGCTTTTCTGGTCACGCCCCCGGCGTAACCGGTGAGTTTGCCATTTTTGCCAATCACACGATGGCAAGGCACAATGACTGAAATCGGGTTTTTCCCATTGGCCAACCCCACCGCTCTCACGGCTCTAGGGTTACCGATGGCATTAGCTAAATCCTGATAACTCCATGTCTCACCGAATGGAATCGTCGTTAAGGCTTGCCAGATTTGCATTTGAAAAGGGGTGCCCGTCGCCGCTAATGGCAAATCAAATTGATTTCGAATACCTAAATAATACTCATCAAGCTGCTTGATGGTTTCAACCAGCAGAGCGAAGTGATCATCTCGTTCTCCAAGATGCTCAGGCAAGGTCGTATTCACCTCAAACCACGCGCCAGTTACCCCATCATCATTTGCTTGTAAGGTCATTTCCCCTAAGGGGGTCTTCATCACGGTGTAGCGTTTCATTGTGCATGACTCCATAAGTGAAACGTTGCGTAGCTGCCAAAAGGGGCAACCGATTTGGCATTAATGTTAGGAAATTGAATCATTGCTTTTTTAACGACTAAATCTCCGTCTAAAAAACAATCCGGCTGAGAAAGCCCGCGCAACGCGGCATAACTCACCGTCCAAGGGCCAATGCCTTTCAATGCCAGCCATTGGCTAAAATCTGCGTCAGAATTGTGCATCATCAACTCTGCAAAACGGCTTAGCGTCTCTTTGCGGCTTTGTGGCATTCGTAAAAAGCTTAAGTCCGCTTGTGCCAACTCTTGTGGCGTGGGGAAGTGAGTGGCCCCTTGCGGTTGCAGTGTACTCACCAATAAATTCAATTGATTGATCGCGGCTTTGATGGAAACTTGCTGCCCGAGAATTGCTCTAACGCCCGCTTCCCACACATTCCAAACGCCAGGGATACGTAAACCCGAAAGTTGCACCAAAGCCGGTTCAAGGTGATGAAAATGGTCTTCAATGGCTTGTGTATCCACATCTAAATCCAGCATGCGGCGCACTTGCCTCACCAACCCCTTCATTTGAGTGATGTCAGACAAGTCAAATTCAAGCTGAACTTTATTGGCCGTACGGCCAAAATAAACCGAAAATTCACCACTCGCATCACCCAACTGGAAGCGGCGGTGATAACTATCTTCACCTACTCGCTCTAGCCCTTCGATAGCACGAAGGCGATAGAAATCCAAAGCGTATTGCCATGCAAACGGTCCATGGTAGCTCAATTCGATGGTGTGTGTTTCCAGCGGTAAATTAGCGGTTCGTCGTACTTCGCGGGGGTCAAGTTGAGTGCTTTTTGAAACGCATCATTAAAACGACGTGTACTATTGAAACCACTGGCAAAACCAATGTCCATGATGCTCATATTGCTGCTATGTAAGAGCTGCTTGGCAAACATCAATTGGTGATAAAGCGCGTACTGCTTCGGCGACATACCCAACTTTTTTTGAAATAACTGCCGCAAGTACCGGTCGCTAATACCCAGCCTTTCGGCCAATGCTTCTAATGTCGCATGCTGCAACGCCCCTTGTTCGATGAGGGCTAATGCACGTTCAAACGACGTTGAACTGCCTCGCCATGCCCATGAATGTGGTGCGCTGTCAGGCCGACAACGCAAACAAGGACGATAACCTGCGTGCAACGCCTGAGCCGCATCAATAAAATACTCAACGTTTTCTTCTTTGGGTAAATTGGCGGGACAAATGGGCCGACAAAATATCTTCGTCGTTTTCACCGCAACAAAGAATTGCCCATCAAATCGAGCATCTCTTGCTTGTCGAGCAAGCTGGTATTGACGTTGTTGATGATCCATTTTCTCCCCCTTATCCCAATGCAATGACACTTAGGCCGACCCTGTTAGTCATGATTTAGTTTACGTATTTTTTACTGATTTTATCGCCATATTCGGAACTCTATACTGTTTGTTAAAAAAAGTGGCGATTAAACTCATCATAGGGTTGATTGTTAACTGACCTTTCGCTAATTTTAACAGTAAGAATTTGTCTACTCGGCTTAAAAAAGAGACAAAAATCATAAAAACAAACAACAGGATGTTGGCTATGTATTTACAATCGTGCACCATTGTGCTGAGAAATCACTCAACCTTAATTTGCAAAACCGTCGAACAATCACTTGGTATCATCGACCATCATGGTTCGTCAAATATTGACGCTATCGTCATTAAAGCAAAGAAAGGCAATCACGTTCATCATTATCAAACCCTTTCTGTAGAAGAGTCGATCGAAAGTTTAATGAGTCTATAGAGCTCTCCCACCCCCTTACCGACTTTCTTACCGACACTTTCTACCCAACTTTGATACGCCATATTGGCAATGCACGAACGACTATGTGCATTGCCATTAATACACGACATCGCAACTCAATCACATCCGTTAAGCTCATTGCATGCCTCTGCTCTAGACATTCTCTCGCCAAGACAATCTTCTCCCCTCCCTTTACGACCTCTGTTTATTGAATGCTCGCTTTTCTTACCTTTCGATTTGTGTATCTTTTTTATTGCTTCTCTTCTGAATGACTGACCTTTTGAGTTACACATTCCATACTCTAAAATGTTCATATTCGAGCTTGTGTTGGTCGTAACATTGAGACAAAACTCAATTAATAAAGCTCTTGAGCGTTTCGTGCCTTGTACCGCAACTTCCCTTTAAACCCCCACAATCGATATATTCATCAATTATATTGGCTTTGCAAATCATAGTATTAAAGGGATTTCTTATGAAAAAGGCAGCTTTAGCTCTCACCATATTACTTGGCCTTTCTGGCTGTGCATCGGTTCCAACAGCGGATACAAGTCAAACGGAGAAGGTGCTTGAATTTTCTGCGCCGAGTGACAGTATGGCGGGTATTTATATCTACCGCCCTGATGCTTTTGCAGGCCAAGCGCTTAAAAAGGATGTCTATCTGAATGGCGAGTGTGTGGGTGAAACCGCACCCGGAGTCTTCTTTTATGAAGAAGTTGAAGGGGGCAAAGAACATATTATTGGGACAGAATCTGAATTCTCGGCCAACAATATCACTCTCTTGACCGAGACAGGGCGTCTCTATTTTATCGAGCAATACATTAAGATTGGGTTATTTGTCGGCGGAGCGCATGTTGAAGTCGTCGATGAAGAAACGGGCCGAGTAGAAGTTGCGAAGACGCAAATGGCCATTAAAGGCACGTGCAATAATCAATAATCAATAATCAATAACTGACCACCGATAAAATAAAACTCGTCAATCGACGAGTTTTATTTTAGTTCGGCACTTACATCTCGGCTGCGTTTTGCAAACTATAAGCGGTAATCGGGTCAATGTTTTTCACCAACTCTTCAACCTGCTTAATGGCTTCAACCGATGTGCTCGCCTTGCGATAGCTCAAATAAATCGGACGACACCACTCTTCAACGCCGTCCACTTTTTTCAATTGTCCGTTCGCTAAGAACGACTCAACCAAAGAAGCCGGAAGATAAGCGCTGCCGCCTTTTTCTAAGATAAAATCGAGGGCGATTCGGGCGGTTGATGTACGCAGATAAGGGGCTGGAATTTTCGCATGGCGCTCTGCATGTTCAGAGGCAAACTTAGTCCCCCAATCGACATAGACATATTTGTCGTCAAAAACGGAGCTTGTTGAATGCGCGTCGGTAGACACTAAGAGAAGAACAACATCGGCAACTTTCTTGCAGTTCAATTCATCCGCTTTGATTTGATCAAAGGCAAATGCCATATCAAGCGTGCGTTCTTGTAAACTACGAACCAAAGATTCACGCCCCATGACCTCGGCCATAAAGCCGTAGCCTTCAAACGCTTCTGTCGTCGCACTTAAGCAATTTTGTAGATACGCATCCCAGACATTTGGCGTCCCGCCCATCGTTAACTGCAATTTTTTCCCGCTTTCTAGCGATAGTTCTAACTTTGCTTGCTGCAACGTCGTCACCATCACTTCGGCATAACTGACCAATCGCTCTCCAGCTGAGGTCAATTTAATGTTATTGCGATCACGGATAAAAAGTTGAGTGTCAAAATACCCTTCTAACTGTTTAATGCGTGCACTTACGGCAGCTTGTGTTATGTACAAATTTTCAGCAGCGCGTCCAAAATGGCGAACCTTCGCCAACTCTAAAAATGTTTTAAAGACTTTTACGTCCATTGTTATACCTCAGAAAATAGCGCTGCAAGATTAGCAGGGAATTCCCAAATCAAAAAAGCAAGAAGCTGGAAAATGTTACATAGATTTAACAATATAAATTAATGGAAATCACAAAAAAATTTTGTTTTTCTTTTGACGATTTTACGCATAATTTTCGCCATGTACCAATGCTGATTAGGGCGAAAAACGTAAAAAATGCCCGCTTGCATTGGTCTTAGTCCATTACATACCATTTGAGGTTAATCGAAATGTCTGACACTGAATTTCGTCATGGCAAAAAACGTTTTTACGATAACACGAAGTTTCCACGTGGTTTTGCCAAGTCGGGTGATTTTACTCTTGCAGAAGAGGAAATCCTAACGCTTTATGGTGACACTATGTTTGGTTTGGAAACCGGCGAACTGTCTCCACAGAACGCAGAAGAGAAACACTTCGTTAAGGTAATTGAGAATCCAGGGAAGGCAAAAACCAAACTCGAGCGTATTTGGCTAAAATACATTCAACTTGCTCGAGGTCGTAAGCGCTTTCATACCCTCAATGGCCGCAATAAGACCGATGCGTCGGAAGATTTTTCTGAAGACAGCAGCCTAGTCGAAGAAGATTAATTCGCTTAAAACGCCTCAAATTTGAGGCGTTTTTTTTAACCCAAATCACAAAAAACGCCCCGTTTATCCGCCTGCTTTTGATGCTATACTTACTTGTCGATTCGACAATATTTATTTGTTTTACTCTCTTTCGCATTTATCCGTTAATGCGCGCGACACGTGAGCCCTATAATTCCGTGTCAGGTGTGATATCAGCGTAATCTGATTCATGTTCTTCTCTCTATTTTCGTGAGAATAGATGTGGAAAAAACATCCAAATTAGACCGCGTGCGCGCGGATTATAACGTTCACTACTGGAGCCAAGGTTTTTATGGCATTGATAACCAAGGTGAAGTGTACGTATCTCCTACTACCGACAAAGCGCACCAAATCCCATTAAGTTCGATTGTGTCTCAACTAGAACAGAAGCAACTAAACTTGCCTGTTCTTGTTCGCTTTCCGCAAATCTTGCACGAACGTGTGCACGGTATTTGCCAAGCATTCAACCAAGCAATTGACGAGTATCAATATCCAAACAACTACCTTTTGGTTTACCCAATTAAAGTAAACCAACAAAAAGAAGTTGTGGATGAAATTCTGGCAAGCCAAGCAAGCTTAGAAACCAAACAACTCGGCCTTGAGGCTGGCAGTAAGCCAGAACTTCTTGCTGTTTTAGGTTTGGCTCAAAAAGCCAGTTCAGTGATCGTGTGTAACGGCTATAAAGACCGTGAGTACATTCGTCTTGCACTGATTGGTGAAAAGCTTGGCCATAAAGTCTTTATCGTTCTTGAAAAGCTGTCTGAGCTTGATCTGGTTTTAACTGAAGCAAAAAGCTTGGGTGTGAAGCCTCGTCTTGGTATTCGTATTCGCCTTGCCTCTCAAGGTGCAGGCAAATGGCAAGCCAGTGGCGGTGAGAAATCGAAATTCGGCCTGTCAGCCTCTCAAGTCCTAACGGTTATCGATCGCCTAAAGAAAGAAGACCAGCTTGATGCGATGCAATTGGTGCACTTCCACCTTGGTTCGCAAATGGCAAACATCCGCGATATTCGTAATGGCGTTAATGAATCTGCGCGCTTCTATTGCGAACTACGTGAAATGGGCGCGAAAATCGATTTCTTTGATATCGGTGGTGGCCTAGCCGTTGATTACGATGGTACACGCAGCCAATCTTCCAGTTCAATGAACTACGGTTTGATTGAATACGCTCGAAACATCGTGTCAACCGTGGGTGATGTGTGTCAAGAATATCATCAGCCGATGCCCGTGATCATATCAGAATCCGGTCGCTCACTGACTGCGCATCACGCGGTGTTGATCACCAACGTGATTGGTACAGAAACGTATCAGCCTGAGCAAATTACGCCGCTAGAAGACGACGCACCGACACTATTGCAAAATATGTGGCGCAATTTGCAGGCGCTTCAAGAAGGCAGCGACGCGCGTGCATTAATCGAGATTTATAACGATACGCAAAGCGACTTGTCCGAAGTGCACTCACAGTTTGCGATGGGATTACTCAATCTCCCGCAACGCGCTTGGGCAGAACAAGTTTCACTGCGCATCTATTTTGAATTAACGCGTGCTTTAAGTACCAAGAACCGTTTCCATCGTCCAATTTTAGACGAGCTTCACGAACGTTTAGCCGACAAGTTCTTTGTTAACTTTTCTCTATTCCAGTCGTTACCTGATGCTTGGGGTATTGATCAGGTATTCCCTGTGCTGCCACTTTCAGGTTTGGATGAATTAGAAGATCGCCGCGCAGTCATGCTCGACATCACTTGCGACTCCGATGGTGCGATCGAGCAGTACGTTGAAGGCCAAGGCATTGAAACCACGCTCCCGGTTCCTGCATGGAGCACAGACAAGCCTTACTTGATGGGTTTCTTCCTTGTCGGGGCATACCAAGAGATCTTGGGTGACATGCACAACCTGTTTGGCGACACCCACAGCGCCGTTGTTACCGTCAATGATCAAGGCGAAGCGATCATTGAACGAATTGATGAAGGTGACACCGTTGAAGACATGTTGCGTTACGTTCACATTGACGTAGACGACATTCGCGAGCATTATCGCGAGCTCGTCAACAAACGGGTTGACCAACAAGAACAACAACAGGTGCTGCAAGAGCTTGAACAAGGCCTATGTGGTTACACCTATTTAGAGGATTTTTAAATGAATGATTTGTTTACTAAAACTGATTATTCACTCTACTCGAATTCGATGAGTTTTATGCGCCGTCCTTACCTGCGTAATCCTATTGGCAGCGATGCTGATTTGGTTGTGCTGGGTGTTCCTTTGGACATGGCAACATCGGGTCGACCAGGTGCGCGTATGGGCCCTGATGCAATTCGTAGAGCGTCTGTAAACCTAGCATGGGAAGGTAAGAAATTCCCATGGGATTTCAACGTCTTTGACCGTGCAAAAGTCATTGATGCTGGCGATCTTGTTTTTGATTGCGGTGACGCAGAAGATTTTACTTACCGCCTAGAAAAAGCGACCAGCGAAATCTTAAAAAATGGCAAGACGATGCTGGCATTGGGCGGTGATCACTTCATCACACTTCCGATCTTGCGTGCGTATGCCAAACACCATGGTGAAATGGCATTAATTCACTTTGATGCTCACACCGATACGTATGCTAACGGCAGTGCGTATGATCACGGCACCATGTTCTACCATGCGCCGAACGAAGGTCTTATTTCACCAAAGCACTCTGTGCAAATTGGTATTCGTACTGAGTACGAGCAAAAAGACCACGGCTTTAATGTGATCAATGCGATGCAAGCCAACGATATGACGGCAACGGACATCGTTGAGAAAGTCCGCACTATCGTGGGTGACAAACCGGTCTATGTTACGTTTGATATTGACTGTCTTGATCCCGCTTATGCACCAGGTACGGGTACACCCGTATGCGGCGGCTTAAGCTCAGATAAAGTGTTGAAAATTCTACGTGGTTTCGCTGGTATGAATATTGTGGGTATGGATGTCGTTGAAGTATCACCGGCTTACGATCACAGTGACATGACCGCACTCGCAGGGGCTACCGTTGCCCTTGAATTGATGTACGCTTGGGCATCAAACCGAAAATCAGCAGACTAACACTCTCCTTTTTCGGTTTTGAATAACCATCGTGTTCTTTTGAAAAAGTCAGTGTTCGCACTGACTTTTTTTTACCCGGTTATCGGGGGAAAGAGCCATGATTTACCGCTCATAAAAAAACGCCAAGCTCGCTTGGCGTTTTTTTTCAAGATGAGGTTTCGGTATTACGACCAGAACAACATCGCAATAATGGTTAGCACGCTAATACAAATAATATTTAGAATAATGCCCACCCTCATCATTTCATGTTGCTTGATGTGACCAGAGCCAAACACTATCGCATTCGGCGGCGTCGCCACTGGCAGCATAAAGGCACAAGACGCAGACACCGCAATCAAGACTGAAAGAATGATCGGCGACAAGCCAAATGCTTCCGCTACGCTGGCAAAAACAGGGATAAGTAACGCGGCACTGGCGGTATTACTGGCAAATTCCGTAAGGAACACCACGAAGGTCGCAATCACAATCACAATAATGAATAGGCCAAGATGAGAAATCATTTCACTAAGTGCATTGGCTAAAAAGACACTGGCCCCCGTCGCTTTCAATACATTACTTAGACAAATCCCCCCACCGAACAGCAGCAAGACACCCCAATCCGCCGTTTTTTCTATATCTTTCCAGTGCACCACTCGCGCAAAGTTAACCGCAACAATCGCACCAAGGGCGACGATGGTATCGAATTTTGCATAACCACCCAGCATTCCGTTAATCGGCTTACTGAATATCCAGAAAAAGACCGTGGCAGAGAAGATGGCGAGTGTGACCACTTTGCCTTTATCCCAATTCACTGGCTCGTGGTTTAAATCAAATTCACCATTCAAATCGGGTTTTAATACGCTATAGAGCACCGCTATCGCAACCGGTAATAAGATCGCTGCAGTAGGCAAACCAAAGGCCATCCAATCGGTAAAGGTGAGTCCCACTTCTGCCGCCGCAATGGCATTAGGTGGGCTACCAACAATCGTTGCAATACCCCCGATACTGGCACTATAAGCAATACCAAGCAGCACAAAAACGTAAGTCTGATGGCCGCTCTCTTCATTCACTTTACTAAGAACCCCTAGTACCAATGGCAACATCATCGCCGTTGTCGCGGTATTACTGATCCACATCGACAGCAAAGCGGTCACACCAAATAGCATGAACACCGCAACGCTCATTTTGCCTTTTGCCACAATGAGCACTTTATCTGCGATAACCTTATCGAGCCCTTGACGATGCATTGCCGCCGCCAAAGCAAAACCGCCTAAAAATAGGAAAATGATCGAATTAGCAAAATTGTTGAGCGCGGTTTGGGTATCAAACACACCAAAAAGGACCGCCATAACCGGCACCAGTATGGCGGTGACAGTCACGTGAAGTGCTTCGGTTAGCCACAAAATGGCAACAAAAATCAACATACTCAGGCCAAGGACGACTTGAGGATCAAACGGTAGGGTGAAATAGAGCGTCGCGAATAGGGCAATATCAGCCAAGATGATTAAACTATTCCGGTTTATGAGCCATTCTCGGGTATTGCTGGGTAGCGGAACACTATCATTTTTATTCATTATTATTTTCCTTATGAGGGGCAGATGAGCATCAAGAATGATCCCACATAACCCTCTCCGGAAATATTTTTCTTTGCGAATTTATTAACCACATCATAAATGTGGTTAACAATGTTAATCATTTGATTTAGCTATCAACCTATCGAAGCTATCCATCACTTGCTGGCACATCATTACACGCCCATGCCCTTGTCCTTGTGTTGCGACTAATTCTACATTTTCCATCTCATTTGCCGCACGCTGTGACACGGAGAACTTCGTGAATTTGTCATTTTCATCATGAACAATGATGGTTTTCTTACTGCGCTGCGATAACTTTTGATACGGGTCTATCGATTGCAGCGGGTAGTGATATTGCTCTTGCAGTTCCTCAACCACCGCATGAAATAGGCGCATTGAGTAACCTGAGCGGGCCACGCTGCTAAACAAGTTTTCAAGATAATCCAACACCGGAGCAATCAATAAAAGCGGTTTATCGACTAACTTACTATGACGACACTCAATGGCCGACGCTGTCCCCATGCTATGACCGACCAATCCTGCCACTTCATCCACACTATCAAGCACAGCATCGAGCCCATTAACAAAGGCAGGTATGTGGCCATACAACCCATCACTTTCGCCATGAGCTGGGTGATCATACGCAAGAGCGGTATAGCCTTGGCGCGCAATATGCTCCATCAATGGGAAATATTGACTGGCGGTTCCTGACCAGCCATGCGTTAGCACCCACACCGGCCCTTGCCCTAATGAATAGGCCGTGAGCGTCCCTTCTTTAGAGGCAATGGTACTTTTCACCACGCCTTCTGGCTGGTGATTTTTAGGCTGATTACGCACAGGCGTGAGCAACAACTTACGTGCGGTATTGCGCGCATGAGTCGGCGCAAGGCGGTGATGCAGCCGAGTAGAAACGTTGACCAAGCTGCGTTTTAAGCTGAACTTGTTCGACGTGTTGAAGTAAATTTTTTCGCTCATAGTACCTATCCTTTGGGGCACCGCATAAAACGAACGACCGTGCTTTTTATGCGGATAATAAAGGCAAACGGCTGTCACCATTTGCCTATCCGTTCTCATTGTTTGTTATTGGTTATCGAAGATGGTTTCCAATCACTCATTAAGCGCTCAACACCTTGCCAAAAGTGATGCTGGCTTACCTCTTCACCATGAATGGTGTAAAACAAATGCGCACTCAAATAGAGGCCATATAGCTCAAACGTAGCCTGCCTCGGCACAAGGTGAGGCTTAAATTCGCCCTTCTCGACACCTTTCGCCACCTGAATTTCTAAATAATCAATCCAATGCCGAATGGTCTTCTTGAGCCTTTTTTGTAATGGCGTGTCACTGCTCGACGCTTCTTTCCAAGCATCTAAAAACATACAGCTGCCCTGAAAAGAATGGTTCCAACCCAGCCAGTTATCAAGCAATGAACTCAACTTACGTTCAATATCATCATCGCCAATATGGCGAGCAGGTACGATAACGCGCTGAACAAAGACATCATTGGCGTGTTCAATAACACCAATTTGAAGATTCTCTTTTGAGTTGAAATGAGCAAACAGGCCACTTTTTGACATTGAGCACTGTTTAGCCAACTCACCGATCGTCAAACTTTCCAACCCGTTCTTACTGGCCAATTCAAACGCAGTCGTTAATATCGCTTCACGGGTTATTCGACCTTTACTCATGACTCAGCTCTTTTATTACACTCTCTCTATTTTTAGCACGACCGTTCTTATTTGCAAGTATAAGATTCATTTTGACCGATGACGTAAACTTGATTTGCATCCCGAATTTAAGATTATTCGTCGTAAAACAAAGCGAATGTTGATGGGTATCCATTGCACATTAAAGGTTTCCTGATAGCGTTAGCGCGTTTTCCATCAAGTAGATAATTTGTAATGGCATCAGAAAAAATATCCAGTATTGAACTTGGCCGCCTCATCGCAATTTTTGTCGTTGTCGCGATGCATTGCCAAATGTTCTTAACGTACTTCCTTTATCAAGACACACCTTGGGTTGGTTTCATCTTTAATCAATCGACACGCTTTGCGGTTCCACTCTTTTTCTTAATTTCAGGCTACCTTATCCAGCCTAAATTAATCACTGCACCTATCGAGACAGTGAAGCGTTACTGTGCGCCATTGCTGCGCGTTTTTGTCGTGTGGAGTGTGATTTGCTTGCTGATGCCGTTCAACCTTCACAAAGTCATGACCGAAGGCTACCTTGCCGAACGTGAAGGTTACTGGGGATTTCTCGCTCAATCGCCATTAAACTCATTACTTGAAGGCGGCCTAGTGCATTTATGGTTTATCCCTGCACTCATGCTAGCTGCCTTGATCACCGCTCTTTTTGTCAAGGCCGATAAATTAAATTGGCTCATCCCCGTCGCTCTCGTGATGTACATTTACGGTGTATTGGCGGGCAGTTACCAAAATATCACCGAGTTATGGACACCATTTTTCACCCGTAATGGTCCATTCTTCAGCACACTGATGTTTGCATTGGGCTTTGTGATTCGTCAAAAAGAGATTCGTGTAACCGCAACCCAAGCTCTAGTCATGGCTTTGCTCGGTATGGTGATTCACTTTTCAGAGGCGTATTTCTTAACCCAATACAAACAAGCCTTCAATGCCAATGACTTCTTATTGGGCACTGCACTTTGGGGGATGGGCTTGTTCTTATTTTTGCTGGCCAAACCAAACCTTGGCAACACACCATGGGTGCTGAACTTATCGAAACTCGTCTTACCGATTTACGTCGCTCATTTGCCAATGATCATCGTTATGATGAACGTCAGTGGCTTTTTAGGCCTCACTGGCGCCACTAAAGACGCTGCCGTTTTCTCTGGCGCGGTCATATTAACGTTGTTGCTGGTGAAAGGCTTGGAACGCACGCCACTGAGCAAGTGGTTATTCCGTTAGAAGCGGCACCGTTAAGAAAATAGACTCCGTTAAAAGAATAGAAACCGTCGCATTCGCGGCGGTTTCTTGTTTCATGCCTTTGAGCGCGCTAAATCGCGCGACAGTATCAACGCCAAACCAAACACCTGCAAAAATAAACTGATATTACGATACCAAGCGATACGCGCTTCAAGCCTCTGCATTTTTTCTGTTAGCGCAACATTACCCAAATAAAACTCATCAATTTGATCTCGATAATCACGTTGTGTCTCGTCAATCCTCTCCATGAACTGCATGACGTTATGTGGCTCAAGAGTCGGTAATGGCTCGCCTAGCCATGTGTAAAGTTGGCTCTTCATCGCGTGACTCACTTCAGCAACAGGCTGAGGTTGTGCGAGGTACAACAGCAACGACTCCCGCTTGCGCTCTAATGTTTCCACACGATTCCACGCCAATTGAATCGAATAGAGATTGTCTTGCTTACGCTCTGATAGACCGGCGACCTCCTGACCTCTCTTTTCCAAAACAATACTCGACATCATGATGGCCAAGATGTTGAGCACTAAACCAAGCAGGACTAAAAACCACGCTGGTGGCCACCGTAATCTCATTCTATTCCTTGTGTCTTTCACTTTATGACCGCGCTTTCATTCAATCTTGAACTACCAAAATTTATCGAATGGCAAATAAACTAAATTGAGGATGACCAACGCAAACATGGTGGCAAACGTCAGCTTCATTCCCATCACCCGGCCTTTAAAATCTTGACTCAATATCGCTCGTGCATGCACCACTCGGCCCACTAAAAAAACCACGCCGAGACCGTGAATCAATAAAACATTTGCCCCATTAAATTCCAATAGCGCCAACAGAATCACCGTCATAGGAATGCAATCGACCGCATTCCCATGCGCACTGCGCGCAACCTCTAGCGCTTCAATTTGACCATCGCCATGCGCCACCTGGTGGTGTTTACGCTGTTTAATCACTTGCACGGCAAGCCACATCATCAATAACGTTAATAACGCTGCATAAAGCGCCGTAATCATACAATTTCTCCTTTTGTATCAATCAGGATAAGCCTGTGGTGATAAACGTTAATCAGCAATAGAGATCAAAAGCTTATATACCAAAGTCACTTCAAGCTGCCGTGTTCATCGCTCTGCCACTCAGGGCCGTTTAAGGAAAGCTACGAGGGGTATTAGTCAGTGTAGGTGAGATTCAACAGCTTGTGAGATCCGTCAGAAACGAAAAAGCCCCTCACAAGGAGGGGCTAAACAATCGGGGTCTTTCAATCGTGCGTATGGCGCGTGCTTAACTGAGCTTATAAAACAGCGTCGATAGCGGTGGAACACTGATCAGAAGTGACTGAGCTTGACCTTCACTTTCTACTTTCTCCGTCGTCAAAATGGACTGCACGGCATAATCACTGCCGTCGTAGCCTTTGGCGTCCGTATTGAGCAGTAATTCATAATCCCCTGCTAGCGGCACACCAAGACGGAATTCTTCATGCGGAACAGGTGTGAAGTTAGACACCACCAGCACTCGTTCGCCTTTCTCACTGATTCGCTCGTGGGCCAAAATGCTGGCATCGGCGGCATCTTGGAGTCGCCACTCAAAACCTTTTGGATCACAATCCAGTTCAAATAATGCTGATTGTTCACGGTATAACGCATTGAGGTCGCGAGTTAAATTTTGTACGCCTTGATGGCGTTCAAACTGCAGCAAGAACCATTGCAATTGATCGTCATGATTCCACTCACCCGTTTGACCAAACTCCGCGCCCATAAAGTTGAGTTTTTTACCCGGCTGACCATACATATAGCCCATGTAGGCACGTAAGTTCGCCGTTTGTTGCCACTCATCACCGGGCATTTTGTTATGAATAGAACGCTTACCATAAACCACTTCATCATGAGATAGCGATAATACATAGTTTTCACTGTGCGCATAAATCAACGGGAACGTAATCGTGTTGTGGTGGTATTTACGATGAACCGGATCTTCTTGAATGTACGACAAGCTGTCATGCATCCATCCCATGTTCCACTTAAACCCAAAGCCTAAACCGCCCATGAACGTGGGTGCAGAAACCCCCGGGAACGCGGTCGATTCTTCGGCAATCGTCATCGCATTCGGGAAGTGTTTATACACTTCTTCATTCATCCATTTCAGCGTCGCAATGGCATCGTAGTTCTCATTGCCGCCATCAATATTCGGAATCCACTGGTCATGACTGCGCGAGTAATCAAGGTAGAGCATGGAAGCAACCGCATCGACACGAATACCGTCGATGTGGAATTGTTCAAACCAGTACAACGCATTAGACACGAGGAAACGACGGACATTTTCACGTCCCATATCGTAAATAAATGAATTCCAATCTTGGTGCCAACCGCGACGAGGATCGGGATCGTGGTACAGCGGCGTACCATCAAAATTCGCCAAGCCATGATCATCCGATGGGAAATGCGCAGGAACCCAATCCAGTACCACACCTAAGCCCGCTTGATGACAAGCATCGACAAAATACTTAAAGTCATCTGGCGAGCCAAAACGGCTGGTTGGTGCAAATAACCCAACCGGTTGATAACCCCAAGAACCATAAAACGGATGCTCAGACACTGGCATAAGTTCAACATGGGTATAACCCATATCCGTCAAATACGGCACGAGTTCTTCCGCTAATTGACGATAATTTAAAAACTCACCGTCTTTATCGCGTCGCCATGAGCCCGGATGCAATTCATAAAATGACAAGGCCTGCTTACGCTTTTCTGTCACCGGACGGTTTTGCCACTGCGTATCTTGCCATTGGTAACGAGAATGATCATAAGTGACCGAAGAGAACGAAGGATGCTGCTCAGCAAAGAAACCCCATGGGTCAGCTTTGTGAGGTAACCCTTCACCGTTTGGCCCTTTCAGCTCAAACTTATAGCGCGTACCTTCTGGTAATTCAGGAATAAAAATACCCCAGATACCATAATCTAAACGCTGCATTGGCGTGCGGCGGCCATCCCATTGGTTAAAATCTGCCACGACGCTACACGCACTGGCATGCGGCGCATACACAAGAAAACGTGTGCCACTGATGACCTCGCCATCACGCTCTAACGTGACAAACTGGGCACCCATATGGTGATACATGGCTTTTGGCGTGTGTAAATCATCGTATTCAGCATAAATGCCGTGATATTGATAAGGGTCGTCAATGACCTGTTCCGTACCATTCCAATCTACGGCAAGCTTATAATGCGTAAAGCGTAAATCGCGTGATTGAGTCAACACAAACCCTGAGTTGCCTTCACGATCCAATACGATTCTTGGCTCACCGTCTACGAGCAAAGCAACGCTGGTCGCGCCGGGCATCCAAACACGCAAAGCGCCATGCTTCGGATTAACATAAGGGCCTAAAAAGGAAAACGGTTCGGCAAACGATGCCTGTGAAAGCTGGTGATAAGCCTGTGTTATTTTATCTACGGTTTTCGTGTTCAAGTTATTCTCTCCCTAGCTTAACTTTAGGCTTAGCTGTGGCGCTAACGTACTGTGCGCCACTCAACAAGCAAAAGCCCGCTCAATGATGACATGACCATCGATGCGGGCAAATCTCTATAATGAATTCGGTATCATATTTAATATGGGCGTGCCTATAGTACCGAAAGTTGGGCCACAATGGAGTGACCCAGACAAAAGTTTTCTATCTCTGACTGGCTTTTGCTCGCGCCTCAGTCAGATTCGCCGCCACACGATTGACATTCGCTTCCGAAAACAGTCTATCAAGATCCATAGACAGCTTACGTCGCCAGTTTGGATACTCATCCACGGTGCCCGGAATATTGACCGGATTATCCATGTGTAACCAGTCTTCTAATTGCACACTCAGTAAGGCAGAAGACCCCGCCGCTACGTGATACTGCAACGCTTCCGACAAAGACTCATCCATTGGCACAAAATTGGCGTCTTGTCCTACCCCTTCCGGCAAGCGCCCATGCCAAGCAACAGAATCTAAAATGCCTTGCTTGCTCTTCAAACGATCATTGAACAAGGTTTGCAGCTGTTGCTCGTCAGGGTAAAGCCCCAACTCATGCCCCATCTTCAAGTCATCACAATGCCAAAAGCCTCGCAACGTTGGCATATCATGCGTACACAATGTCGCCATCGATTGTGATGCGTAATGCGATGGAGAGAGATAGCCGCCGTCTTGACGCGAGGTTTCAAAGAAGAAGACTTTGTAAGAATAAATGCCGGCTTCACGCAAGAGTTCAACGATCTCTTCAGGTACCGTGCCCAAATCTTCCCCAATAACACTGCAGTGGTGACGATGCGATTCAAGAGCCAAAATCGCCAGCATCTCTTCAACCGGGTAATAAACATACGCCCCTTGCGTCGCTTGCCCGCCTTTCGGAATCCACCATAAGCGCAATAAACCCAACACATGGTCAATGCGTAAAGCACCACAGTGCTTCATGTTGGCACGGAGCAATTGAATAAAGGCATCGTATCCCGTGGCTTGTAGCTTTTGCGGCGAGAGCGGCGGTAAGCCCCAATTTTGCCCAAGTGGCCCAAGAATATCAGGCGGTGCGCCGATGCTGGCATCTTGAACAAGACAGCCATTGTCTGCCCAAGTCTCAACCCCTGAGTCCGCAACGCCTACGGCAAGGTCACGGTATAAACCAACGGACATGCCTTTCTCGTCAGCAAGATCCTGTACTTCTTTGACTTGCTCTTCCGCGATCCATTGCAGGTAAAGATAGTACTGCACCTGCTCTTGATGCTCACGAATGTACTGTTGTACGGCTCGGTTACTAAAGTGTTGATACTGTTCAGGGAAAACAGGCCAGCCCCAAACGCTGTTGTCTTTCGCGTAAAAATCCGCGTGCAACGCATCAAATGCGGCTTGTTGCAACAAGCTGCCAGCACCCGATTCCACAAACGCTAAAAAGGCTTGTGCACGTTCACTATTGGTCTCCAAATGACGAGTTTTAAACTCTTGGAATAACAATGGCAAAATGGCCAATTTTAAGCTGGCGACTTCTTGATAATTTACCCAGTGAGACTCACGCGCTTGTTGCAAGCGTTGCTGGAAATCGGCACTGCCTACTTGCTGCTGGGCTTCGCTGCATAAAGAGAACTCAGGAACAGAGCTGACATCAATGTAAAGCACGTTTAGCCAACGGCGCGATGACGGGCTGTATGGGCTCGCGGCTTCTGGATTAGCCGGAAACAAAGCATGAATCGGGTTAAGGCCAACAAAATCCCCACCGCGTGATGCCACTTCGCCAACCAACTGCTTCAAATCACCAAAGTCACCGATGCCCCAGTTATGACCCGTACGCAAGGTATAAAGCTGAACGCTCGGGCCCCACATTTTTTTGCCACTTTGCATTTGTGGCTGCTGGTAACACGCTGACGGCGTGATGATAAGGGTCGACAAATACGGGCTTTTACGGCGTTTGCGTATCAAAGAAAGACGATGGTAGCCCCAAGGTAAATCTTTCGGCAGTGCAAAAACAAGAGGACCACCAGTTGAGCGTTCATCACGCACAACTTGCGATTGCAGGTAACCTTCAAAAATGTCGCCCGCTTCCGTTTCTAGGCGCCAACTAAAATCGCTATCACGGGCACTGACGCCCAAATACAGCTCAATTTCAATCGGTTGGTCTGCGCGCTTCACCATGACGGATTTCAGTACGTCTTTCTTATGTTTCTTTTCTGCCGATTTTAGCAAGTTTGCTGCGCTAGACGTATCGTAGCCCAGAGATCCTAGCAGGTGACATATCGTGTCTTCGCTGACATAAGCGTCTTCACCTGATGCGCTGATATAACGATCGGCGACTTTCGCCATCTCCGCGACGTGTTTTAATGTGTTTGAATCTATCATCACACTCTCCGAACGACACCGAGCAAAACCTATCACCTAACTCGATGCCATTTTTCAATAAGACGCCTCCTTGCCCTACACCAACACAAAGAGGCGATGAGGGGGTTAGCGTTTAACGCTTTCAAGTTTCCAGATGTTATTCACGTAATCGCGAATACTGCGGTCTGAGCTGAATTTACCCACTAATGCCGTGTTCAAAATGGCTTTCTTTGCCCAACCTGAAACGTCACGATACTGCTTATCCATGTCTTCATGCGCCTGCACGTAAGAAGCGAAATCAGCAAGCACCAAATACGGGTCACCGCCATCCAATAAGCTGTCGTAAGTTGCACGCAACTTACCCGGTTCACCCGGCGTGAACTCATCACCCAGCAGAAGATCGAGAGAAGCTTTTAATAACGGGTCAGCGTTGTAGTAATCGTATGGGTTATACGCGACGCGAGTTTGCTCAACTTCATCCACATCCAAACCAAAGATGTAGATATTGTCATCGCCAACTTCTTCACGAATTTCCACGTTCGCACCATCCATCGTACCAATCGTCAGTGCTCCATTAAGCGCCATCTTCATGTTGCCGGTACCCGAGGCTTCTTTACCCGCCGTTGAAATTTGCTCAGAAACATCCGCTGCTGGGATGATGATCTCCGCCAAACTCACGCGATAATCGGGCATAAACACCACTTTCAGCTTATTGCCAACGCGCGGGTCATTATTGACCTTCTCTGCGATCATATTGAGCGCATAGATGATTTGCTTGGCCAGGTGATAACCCGGAGCCGCCTTCGCCGCAAAGATCACCACACGGGGTGCCATATCAAAATCAGGGTCCGTAATCAGACGATGATAAAGAGACAAAATGTGCAGCATGTTGAGATGCTGACGCTTATATTCGTGGAGACGTTTAATCTGCACATCAAAAATGGCGTTCGCGTCTAACTCAATATCCATATTGGTTTTAACCCAATCGGCAAGACGCTGTTTGTTGGCTTTTTTCACTGCCATAAACTGCTGTTGGAACTCAGCATCATTGGCGTATTGAGAAATCGCCTCAAGCTGATCCAATTTGGCTGGCCATTCATCACCAATTTTATCGGTGATCAATTGGCTTAGCCCTGGGTTACAGAACTTCAACCAACGACGAGGCGTAATGCCGTTCGTCACGTTTTGCAAGCGACCTGGATAAAGCTCGTTGAACTCAGGGAACAAATCACGCTTAACGAGTTGAGAGTGCAGTGCCGCCACGCCATTAACCGCATAAGCCCCAACCACACATAAGTTGGCCATACGCACCATGCGGTGGAAGCCTTCTTGAATGATCGAGAGTTTTTGTTGCTTGGCGACATCACCTGGCCATTTCGCGCGCACCTCTTGTAAGAACAGGTGGTTGATTTGGTAGATAATTTCCATATGGCGCGGGAACAATCGTTGAATCAAGGATTCACTCCACGTTTCCAACGCTTCTGGCAATAACGTATGGTTGGTATAGGCGAACGTCTTAGTACAGATTGCCCATGCTTCTGCCCATTCCAAGTCTTTTTCATCAATCAGAATTCGCATCAATTCTGGGATCGCGATGGTTGGGTGTGTATCGTTAAGCTGAATCGTTTCATATTCAGGCAGTGATTCAAGCGAATGACCCACTTCTTCATGGCGACGTAAAATATCGCGTACCGATGCTGCACTGTGGAAGTATTGCTGCATCAAACGCAGCGTCTTGCCTTTTTCGTGGTTATCATTCGGGTACAGAACCTTGGTGATGTTACCCGCATCGATCAGCGCGTGCTGCGCTTCAAAGTAGTTGCCGTTATTGAAGCTCTCTAATGAGAACGGTGCAATAGCGCGGCATTCCCACAAACGCAGTGGATACACCGTTTCACTTTGGTAACCGACAATCGGTAAATCCCAAGGCATTGCTTTAACTGACATGCCTGGAACCCAGCGACGGCGCTCGCGGCCTTCGTCTTGGTACACTTCAACATGACCATAAAACCCAATTTGCTGGGCAAGCTCTGGACGAGCCACTTCCCATGGGTAGCCTTCTACACCACACCAAGCGTCTGGCGTCTCTTTTTGATGGCCTTTTTCAAACGATTGCTTAAACAGACCATATTCGTAATGCAAGCCATAACCCACTGTTGGGTATTCTTGCGCCGCCAATGAATCCATATAACAAGCAGCAAGGCGGCCTAGGCCACCATTACCCAATGAAGGGTCGCGTTCTTCTTCTAACAGATCCGTTAGGCTTTGGCCTAGCTCATTCATGGCATCATTGATTTGCTCATACAAGCCCATGCTAATGAGGTTATTACCCGTTAATCGACCAATCAAAAATTCTAAAGATAGATAGTTAACACTTTTGGCATTTCGAATACGCGTATCTTGCTCCGTTTCGAGCATATCGAACGTCGTGATTTCCGCCAGCGCGCGTCCCATCGCCAAATACCATGCTCGACTTGACGCTTTTTCGATCGTCGTTGCATAGGTGGCACCAAGGTGTTTTTTTACGCTGGTTTGAAAAGCGGTTTTATCAAACTGATTCTGTTGTGTCGGTTTCATGAGCGAATTCTCTCCTTGTTTCTCTCTTGATATCGTGCCCGTCGAAGACATGCTGAACATCCTCCTCCCCCACCCACGATGAAGGAGGAGGAGGGAGGGCGTAGACTCAAAAAAATCACCGTTAAAAAAGCCAACTCAATACACATCAAGCTGAAACGCCCATTTGACGGGCGCTCCAGGTGAGATCACCATTGTGTTTTCCATGCTATCGCAGAGCCACACGGGTTCGTGGTCGAAAAAGTACGCCGAAACCAATTGCACGTTATGCAACTTCGGTCACAAAATATATTCTCCGTCTCATTCATTTATTACATTTCTGGTGCAAACACAGCAAAAACTCACCGTCAAACGGTGGAATTTAGACGATCTAGATCACACTTACGGGGCGTAGACTCGCGCAAAACGTGAATCACACAAAGATCTAACGCATCACCGCTCACGCCTACATAAAACTTGAGTACCATAGAGATGTTGTTATTGATATTAACAATTCATCATGGATTGAAACGGGTGGAACAAGAGAAAGGATGAGGATAAATGAAATGTGGATTCCCTCTAAATTAACGCGCCCAGGGCGACTGCATAACGCAATATTGCGCCCCAGAGTATTGGAATTGTTGCAACAAGCGCTCTACTGCAAATTGGTGCTTTTTCGCTCGCCTGCGGGCTATGGAAAAACGACCATGGCAGCGCAATGGCTCGCCGATAAAACGCATGTGGGTTGGTACAGTATCGATGAAGACGATAATGATGGTTTTCGCTTTATCCACTATTTGTTGCAAGCGTTAAATAAAGCCACCGACAATGGTTGTCCAGCCGCGCTCAAACTTACGGATAAGCGCCAATTTTCATCCCTTCAATTTTCATCGTTACAGCCATTACTGAGTGACGTGTTTGTAGAACTGGCCGAGTTTACCGACCACGCCTATGTGGTATTGGATGACTACCACCTCATTCATGCTGACCACATTCACCAAGCGATGCGCTTTTTTATCAAACACATGCCTGACAATTTAACCTTAGTCGTCACAAGTCGTGCAGCGCCTGCGCTGGGGATTGCTAACTTACGTGTGCGCGATTTAATGATTGAGATTGACAGTGAACGTCTTGCTTTTGATGACGAAGAAACTGCGCGATTTTTTAAACAGCGTTTAAAAGATGAGGTGGATGTTAAAACCAGCGAACATTTATGCCAATACGTCGAGGGCTGGCCATCTGCCCTGCAATTAATTGCTTTGCAGGCACAGCATCAAAACAAATCTCTGCAGCAATCGGCGCTTTCCATTGCCCAATTCAACCCGAATCATATGTGGGATTACTTAGTCGAAGAGGTGTTTGACCGACTCGATGAAAATATCCAGCAGTTTGTTTTACAGTGCTCGGTGCTCGATCGCTTCAATGACACCGTTGCTGCGGAAGTCACCCAGCGAAGTGACGCGCTTAGCCAAATAGAATCTCTTGATCGCTACGGCCTTTTTATTCATCGGCTGGCCGGTGAACACAACTGGTATCGTTTCCACAACCTGTTCGCTGAGTTTCTCACTCATGAGCGCTTAGCGCGCATTCCAGAACAAGAGCAACCATTGCAAGATGCGGCGGCGCAAGCATGGCTGAATCAATCAGAGCCTTTACAAGCCTTAGTGCACGCCCAGAAATCGAAAAACCACGCATTGATTACCCGCATATTGCTGCAATATGGCTGGTACATGTTTAATCGTGGTGAATTTGAAGCCCTCGACGGTGCTATCGATAACCTGCCCAAAACACAGCTCTACCAACAACCAAAATTGTGCATGTTGCAAGCCTGGCTCGCGCAGAGTCAGCACCGTTACTACGATGTCGGCCGATTGCTCGATCAAGCAGACCTCGAGATGTCACGGCTTAATGTTACATTAAGTACGACAGATCAAGGTGAATTCAACGCATTACGCGCACAAATCGCCATTAATCAGAACCAACCTGAACAAGCATTAGAGCTGGCCGAATTAGCACTGAGCCAAATTGATAATTCGGTGTTCCACAGCCGCATTGTCGCGACGTCAGTGATTGGTGAGGTGAACCATGTATTAGGCAACCTCAGCCGAGCTTTACCCATGATGCAGCAAACCGAAAAACTCGCTCGCCAATATCAAGTTCATCACCATGCTTTATGGGCCATGCTGCAACAAAGCGAAATTTTGATCGCACAAGGTTATGGACAAGCCGCTTACGACATTCAAGAGGCCGCTTTTCAACTGATTGAAGAGCAGCAATTGCAGCAGCTTCCTCTGCATGAATTTTTATTACGCATTCGTGCCCAATTGCTCTGGAGTTGGTATCGACTTGAAGAAGCCGAATACTGTACGCAACAAGGCTTAAAGGTGCTCGATAATCACGCTGACAGTGAGCATCTTCACTGTTATTCAATGCTGGCTCGCGTCGCGGTCGCACGTGGTGAATTGGACAAAGCGGCCAAGTTTATTGAACAGATTAACCATCTGCTTAAGCAAGCAACCTACCATGTTGACTGGACAGCGAACGCTTCGTTATCGCAAATTCTATACTGGCAAGCACGCGAAGATTCTAATGCGTTAAAGCAGTGGTTAGATTGCGCCGTTCGTCCGGAGCAAGCCCGAAATCACTTCACCCAATTACAATGGCGAAACATCGCTCGGGTACAAATTCATCTTGGTCTTCTCGACGACGCCCAACAAACTCTGATCATGCTTCAACAACAAGCCGACATTTGCCAACTCGTCACAGACACCAATCGCAATATGATCGTATACGCAACGTATGCGCTCGAAAGTGGCCAAGAGGCACTGGCCAAACAGCAACTTAAGGATGCCCTAATTCTGACGAATCAGACCGGGATATTAGGGAATTACATCATTGAAGGAAGCCGGATTAGCCCTCTACTGAATAAACTCAACCACAAATCTGAAATGGGGGATTTAGAACGTCATCGTGCGCAAGAACTGCTCAAGGCCATCTCCACTACGCAGCGATGCCGCTCGGTACATTTTGACGAGGATTTTGTAAAAAAATTAGTGAATCACCCAGAGTTACCGCAACTTGTACGAACAAGCCCGCTCACCTTAAGAGAGTGGCAAGTGCTTGGATTAATTTACTCCGGTTTTAGCAACGAACAAATCGCTCAAGAGTTGGATGTCGCCGGAACAACCATCAAAACCCACATCCGCAATTTATATCAAAAGTTCAATATAACTAACCGGAAAGAAGCCATCACGACGGCAGAAAAGTTGCTGAATCTCATCGGCTATTAAGTAAAATCATTCCCTTAATGACCCGCCTATTTTTCTATACTGAAGAGAAGAATAGGCAGGTTTAGCGGTTAAGATTCTCGATGTTCATCCACTTCCCTCAACGGATTATAAAAATATTTTTGATAATGTTTTAAATCTTAGGTGGTTTTTCTTTTCAGCTTCCCCTTCTAGAATGCCCCACATCGACACGGCAACTTGCCAGCACATTCACACTAGTAGGGTACGAATATGACTCATCCAATTATCGCTGACTTAGAATCTCGCTACACAGCCAAAGCCTATGATGCAACAAAACGTATCTCTGCTGCTGATCTTGACGTTATCTACCAAGCGATTCGTTTATCTGCATCTTCAATCAATTCACAGCCTTGGAAATTTATTGTGATTGAAAGCGATGAAGCAAAACAACGCCTACACGATAGCTTTGCGAATAAGCACCAGTTTAATCAGCCGCATGCAAAAGCAGCGTCACACACTATTTTGTTTGCCTACAATCCGAACTACACCAAGGATTTGTACAAAAAAGTAGTCGATGCTGAAGTGACCTCAGGCCACTTACCTGCTGACATGTACGACAACATGTTAAACGGCGCATACGGCTTTGCTGAAGCGAACACAGATGAAAACGGCTTCAATGGCAACTGGACACGCGCACAGACTTACCTTGCACTAGGTAACACACTGCATGTTCTTGCTCGCTTAGGCATCGACTCAACCACAATGGAAGGCGTCGACCCAGAATTACTTGGTGAGCTATTTAAAGACGAACTTGATGGCCACGTTTGTGAAGTTGCGCTTTCTATGGGCTACCACCTAGATGGCGAAGACTACAACCACGGCAAACCAAAAGCACGCTTGCCGATGGACGATATTTTACAAGTATTATAAGGCTCAAATTTCACTGCCTTCAAAGCCCCGCGTATATCGTGGGGCTTTTTTTATGCATTGGTTATCAATACGAAACGACATCGCCCAATCAATCGACTTTGCTTTATGGGCTGCCAATCTGCTACTGTGAAAAAGAATACAAACATTATCATTTACAGTAAGGAAGCCAAATGCGCCAAATTACTTCGTTGTTATTGCTGATCTTATCGACAGTTGCCCTACCTGCGCACAGTGAAGAGAAATACTCAGAATCCGACCTCCTTGATCGTCCTTTGATGGAACGATATATCCTTGATGAAATAAAATCTCTGCGCCAATCTCAGCAAGACTTAGAACGTCGAATGGTGATTGAGATTACCGATCGCGAATTAGCCGTAGCCGATAAATCACTGAACTACGCGAATGTCACCGTCACTTACTTCTTTTACATCATTGCGGGCGTTGCTTCGATGATCGCCTTCATCGGTTGGCAATCCTTACGTGAATTTAAACACAACACCAAAGAAATGGCCGAAAGCCGCTTAGAATCGATCGCTCAAGATTATGAGAAAAAATTCAGTGCACTGGAGCGAGATTTAAAACGAAAAACTCGAATAATCAGCGAAAATAACAAAGAAATTGAGATTATCAACGAAGTTCACAACTTATGGCTACGCGCGCAAAGTGTGCAAACGCCAGAACAAAAAATTGCCGTTTATGATGAGATTTTACATATCCGTCCCGGTGACTTAGAAGCGCTGACCTACAAAGCCGATGCGGCCATGGATGCGAACGAATACAACTGGGCACTGAGCATTTGTAACCGTGTTCTGGACTTAGATGAAGTGAATGCGCCCGCGCTTTACCAACGAGCTTGTGCCTTTGCGCGATTAGGGATTGAAGAACAAGCGATTGATGATCTCACTCGAGCGATTGAGCTAAGCCCATCAACGAAAGATCTAATCGCCACTGAGCGTGATTTTGAATCTCTGCACGGCAATCAACGCTTTGAAGCCATGTTAGAGCAGTATACAGATGAAGCCTCTGGCGCTGAAATTACGCGATAAACATCCGTTCTAAATTGAACACAAATAAAAAAGCACCACTATTTCTAGTGGTGCTTTTTCACATTAAACGATTAATTACAGCTTAGTCCAAGCTTCTTTCCAGTATAGGCTGTCTGCTGGTGCGTAAGAGGCGCTTGCACACCATGCCGTTGTCGGCCAAGGCTTACATTCGTACACCGCATTGTCAGAACCTAGCACTTTGTCACCCGCTTGGTAGTTTGTACCCGCTTGGTATGGTGGAACATCGCTTGGTGGCGGTGTTACCGTGCCTTCTTCTTTGACCATGAACGACTGACTAAAGACCACCATCTCGCCATCAGTCGCAGAACCAACAACGTCTAATGTGTAACGACCTGCTGGTGTATCATAAAGGTCAAATGTGATTGAACGAGAATCCACCAAGTTTACTTTCGCTTGGTTCACAACCGTATTGCTGCTATCAATCGCCATCACGGTGACATCAAGCGCTTCGTTTGCTACCAATTCCAGTGATAGCGTTACAACGCCATTGACTGCAACGTATTCTTGAGCAAGACCGGTAACGCTCAGTTCAGGGTCAACATCTGGATCCGGTATTTCACCACCGCATGAGCTGTCAGACACCTTTTTCCAAACGCCCCACTCACCCGTAGTACCTGGCTCATCGCTGCGAGTCCACCAGCCTGCTTCCCATGTTGCCCCATTATGTGACACTTGGTCGCCTTCAACATACGTCGTTTCAGCATCCCACGCATTTGCACAGCTACTGCCATCGTTCACGACAACATTACGCTCAACACGCACCGTTTGGTTAGCGTTATCGGTGACGGCATAAGTCAGTGTGTAATGACCTGCGATTGCCGTATCCACCTCACCGGTTACACGGATCTGATCGGTCAACTCACCATCTTCCGCATCGGTTGCCGTCACACCAGCAAGTGAATCAAACGCACTGCCGATCAGTACTGTCGTATCTGATACGCCGCTGAATACGGGCTTCTGGCTGTAAACTTCAACACTACGTGCTTTTACGGTTTCATTGCCATCGCTATCTTGTACACGGTAAGTCAGCACATAAGTGCCAATTTGACGTGTATCGACACTGCCTTCAACAACGATAGCGTTGGTCAGATCGCTGTCTTCTTTATCCAACGCCGTCACACCCGCTAGCTCATCAAATAAACCACCGTGCAGTACACGCGTATTCTCTACGCCCTTAAAGACTGGCACACCTTCTGCTGGCGGTGGTGGTGGCGTTTGGCCGTGAACAAATGGACCGTAATCGTTAATAAACTCTTCGTTATACGCTTGACCAGCCGCGTTAGTGCCCATGTCCCAGTTTACTGACCAAGTCATCACACCACGTAGCGGTTGACCTTGCTCGCTAAGACGAGCAAATGCATTGTATAAATCTTGAGGATCTTGAACATAACCCGTCGCGGCAGCATCAATGCTTGATGGAATACCAAACACCAACTTGTCGCTTGGGATTTTGTGGAAACCACGGCTGCCATTGGCAAGCGAGTCCGAGATGTAGTAAATAAATTCTTCTTTCAGCGCATCGTTGTTTTGTGCAATCCAACCCACACCATCAATCCAAATACCATCGCCGCCTTGGTTGTAAAACTGTGGGTTAATCCAGTCGTAGTAACCTTCTAGATTCTCGATATATGGTACATATTTACCATGTTGAACTAGGTAAGGAAATTCAGGTGCCATGGTGATAAGAAAGTTCTTACCTTGCGCTTGGTAGTGATCTTTCACCATACGCAGCGCAGCAGGAATAACGGTTTGGTTATCCGCCGCCGTCACTGCCGCTTGCTCTAGATCGATGTCTAAGCCATCAAAACCGTAACGGTCAGTCACGCGAATAATTTCGTCGGCAAACGCTCGCTCATCACCCGCTTTCAATTCAACGTGTGCATCTGCGCCACCCAGTGCGATCAACACTGAACGGCCTTGTTTGTTTAACTCACCGATTTGATCGATAAACTGCTGCTCAGAAAGACCAATCGCTGGGTCTAAACGAAAAGTAGGAATACGGCCTTCAGCAACGTCGAACACTTTCATAAAGGAAACGTTAACCACGTTGTACATTGGGTTGACTTCTTCCAACGTCACGCACGGTGCATTGCCACCTTTGTAGCCTGCGCCGTCGCACCAGTTGTGCCAGTAACCAACGACAACACCCGCTTCTGGGTTAACCATTTTTGAGCTATCAGCGTATACCGAACCGGATGCAGCTGCGATACCTATCGATATTGCTAATTGAAGTGCATTGAATTTTAACATGTTCTACTTCCACAAAAATCGCTGTGGTTATCACAGCTCTGAAAACTTATTTTAGTGTTCAAATTTTGTTTTCAGATATTAAATTTGTGAAAAAACAAGGGCTTTTCGTCAAGTTGAGATCTTCTGTCACGATTTTAAAAGCCAATTCACATATTCATTGACTAAACAGCCAGTAAGTGTCGATCAGACGGTGGAAATTTTGGAACCAATCTTACAAAAAAGCCCCAACGACGTGGGGCTTTTCCTACAAAATCAACACCTCAGTGTTTGATTATTAATCAGTGATTGATTTGTAAAAAACGACGCAACACTTCACCGACCACTTCTGGATACTCTTTATGCGCTTCATGCTCGGTAAATGGCACGTTAAAAAACTCACAATCTGGCACACGGCTGATAAGCATGAGTGCTTCAGGCAGTGAAAATAAGTCGTCTCTGTCACCACGAATAATCAACGTCGAACAATTGATGTTGTCGACTTGCTCATTCGGATAACTGTTCTCTGATGTATCGAGCCACAATTCTTTAACCTCATCAAACAACAGATCAAAATCCGCTTGTGGGTTAATTTCATTGTAACGAGCCACTTGCTCCTCAAACTCTGCTTGCCAATCTTCGGCCGTCAAGTCCGGCAACATTTCGATTGTGGGATCATCTGAGTGTAAACGCCACTGAGAACCCAGTGTCGTTAAACTTAAAAGACGGTGATCATAGAGTGCAGCCAAGCGATAGCCAACAATGCCGCCATCACTAAAACCAAATAGATGAAATTTATAAACTTGCAGATGATCAAGTATCGCTTCGATATCTTGCTGATAGCGAGCGTAACTTAAAGGCAACTCTCCCAGCGTCGAGCGGCCATGACCTCGTAGATCAATTCGGATAATTTTAAATACATCCGGTATGTAACCTAATAGCCCATCAAAATCTTCACTACTCCCCAAACCGCCATGCAACATCACCAGCGGTTGACCATCAGGATTGCCCGACTCTTGGTAGTAAATTTCAGCGCCATCAATTAATAAATGCTGACCAAAACCAGACATAATCCTTCCTTATTGTGTTGTAACTCAGGTTTATTCTAACGTGAGAAAACATTTAACAACGTCCATTTCTTCACAAAAAACAAGGCAAAATTAGCCAATTACTCGCGCAAGATCGCAGGTTTGATATCGACTAATTTCGTTTGGTTCAAACAATCCAGTCCACGAACTCGCAAAGTACTCTCGCTCATGCCCTCGATCGCCAGCACTGCAACACCGATAGGATTAGGCCGATGGGGCGTGCGCAAGGCAAAGGTACCTTTGCTCATGCCTTGTCGTTTCGTCCACTCATTCATCGCGTCGTGATCTGTGGACAAACCGTCATCACGTAACCAATAAAGCAGCATAATGTCATCCCCGACATTGAGCCCTTGCAAGCCCGCGGCGTATTGCTCATCAACGTGAATCTCGCAAAGCGGCCCACCCTGTGGATCAATATTATTGGGGCACTCGCGGAGTTGTTGATACGGTGTTGTGATCGTCCCGATAAATCGTAGTGTGTTGCTCATGTTACTGCTCATGTTGTCGCTCCTTATTTGACCGATTTCATTGCTGAATAGGCATAGATAGCAATCGTGACAAAGATAATCGCACCACCCACAAGGCTCGCGGTTGGAGGAACTTCATCAAAAAACAACAGCGCCCACGCCGGGGCCAACACCGTTTCTAACATCAAAATCATGCCCACTTCTGGTGCGGTGATATACCGCGTCGCGACCTGAGAAAGCACTCGACCAAACGGCGCAGTTAAAAGCCCCATCGCCGCCATGATAAGCCACGTCTCAGCGCTGTAACTCGAGGGGGTCGTGAAAAAAGCCATTACGATCATCAAAAAAAAGCCACCAAAACCAACACTCGCCATACGGCTGACTTGTTGATATTTACGCAGCTGTACTTGGTTCAGAGACAAGCACATGACGGCAAACAACGCCAAGGCATCACCTTGCCAATGGCCACTTTGAAAAGAACCAGAAACAACAATCCCAATGCCAACCATGACGGAAATAATCGCAATCCATGTTGAGCGCTGAGTGATTTCCGCTAAAAACCACCAACTAAATAGCGCGGCTAATGCGGGTGCTGCACTGAGAATCACAAACGTATTCGCAACCGATGTGAGCTTAATGCTCAACACTAAACCGGCGGCGCTGCCCAGCATCAGTAAACCGGAGACGACAACTTGCCAACCGCTCTCGCGAATCGCCCCCACCAAACCTCGAGGGTCACGCAACTGAATGAAAATCGGCATCGAAATCGCGGTAAACAGACCAAACAAAAATGCCGTATCAACGCCGCCCACCCCGGAAAAACGGATGAAGATCGGATCTAGGCTCATTAATACGGCCCCAATCAAGGTCAAAACAAAACTCATCATTTTGTCGCTACGCATCATCCAACGTTGTATCACTACTGACATATACACCTCCGCCCTAAAATCATACTTGTGAGTATGATTTACTATTAAGCGCATTGCGTCAACAAAAATCATACCGTATAGTATGATTCTAAAATTAGTGGGTTGAATTGATTAAATTGGTAAGTGGATGGGTATCGCGATGAATAAAGTCGAACAGAATAAACAAAAGAAGAAGGACATCATTTTAGCGACGGCAAAATCCGTCTTTCTCAATGAAGGCTACGTCGCCGCCAATATGGACAATATTGCCAAGAAATCGCAAATCACTAAACAAACGATTTATCGCTACTTCCCATCAAAGTTGGCACTTTTCACCGCCACTTTGCACAGCTTAAGCGAAGATTTCGATCAGAGTTTTACTGAGCACTTACAACATCCAGACGCTGAACACGCACTACTCGGCTTTGCTAAAGCGTTTGTCGCGCTTCACCTCAGTGAACAACATATTGATACATGTCGACTGTTGATTGCAGAAGGACGCTCAGCGCCTGAAATCATTGCCACTTTTCATGAGGTTGGAGAGGATGATATGGATAGCCAACTCATCACCTTCTTTCAACAACGCTTAGGCATTGAGCAACCGCAAACCACCATAAAATTATGGACCGGTATGCTGTTGTCACTACGAATGGGGGTATTGCTGGGAATGGCATCGCCAAATGATAAAGAGGTGGAACAACATGCGATTACCGCAACGACGTTCCTTTTAAATGGATTAAAACACTCATAATAGCGACTCAAAACGCTAACTTCTGCTTACCCACAGAAGCTAGCGTCATGCTATTGATTAGAACGTCAATGCGTCGCCTTGTTCTGGGAACAAGAAATTCACACCCAGTGTATTGATTGCATCAAGTTGACGCTTGATCACCACTTGTGGATCGTCGCCCTTCTTCAAACTGTACTTGATATGGCTAACTACAACATCTAAGTCTTTCAAGCTGCCTTTGCCCACCATAGACTCAAGCACGCTAAGCTCTTTCACTAACCAATTCGGCGTTAGGTGACCAAACAGCGCTTTATCTGGCGTCTCATTGGTAAACGACACTTCAATCACCATGCCTTTAAGCTGGCCTTGCTTCACAAACGGAGTCAGCGTTGACCACACTTTGTTTAGCGCATCGCTCTTTTCTACTGCATCAGGGCCCGTATCACCAAAGTAAACAAACACATCCCCTTGTTTATCTTTTAGAAGAAACGCTGTGGATTGACCGCCAGAGTGTGACAAAGGCATGGCCATCACTTGCATGCTGGTGTCTGCCACGGGCTGCCACTCATATTGAGGCAAATCGGTGTAGGTGTATTGGCTGATCTTAAAGCCATTGCCTTCGTTACCAAAGTTCGGCCATGCCGACCAGTTGAAGTAATTATTCATGAGGCCTTCATTGGTCGATGCTAAACCGTAGATAGGCTTTTTGCTGTCATCTGGCGAACTGATGACCATACCCGCCACGTGATCAAGATGCGCGTGACTAATCATATAGCCTTTGATCTTCTCTTTCAGCAAGTAGCCTTCTTTGGTGTATGGTGACTCAGAAGGCACATCAATGTCATCAAATGCGCCTTTTTCTTCCGCCACAATCAGGCCGTTAACCACTGAACCGGCATCCAGCATCACGTAGTGACTGTCTAATTCACTTTTGAACATAAACGCCGTTAGGTTGCCATCTTGGATGCCACCTTTACTGCCGAGTGTCACCGCTTCAAATCCCGCCGCGCTAACATTGAATGCCGCACCCAGTGACAAACAGCCAATCAGTACCGCCAATTTCGTTTTAAGCATATCCATTCTTATCCTTATTCTGTGGTGCGCGCTGAAATCACAATCGACCTCATTCAAAGCAGCGCCATTTAATCGCAGCAAAACGTCTCATTATGAGAGTAAAAGAATTTTATTACAGATAGTTAACTCAATTATTCGAACTTTGAATCGATGATTTTATCGACATCATTAAGTGTGCTAATCAACCTACCGAGAGATTCCATGCCTAACCCCATACGCTCGTTAGATAAGCGATCAGAGCACCGTTGCCGAATCTAGCTCACTGTTTGACGTTTTGTCTCTGGCATCAAGCTTGCGACAGCGCATAATCTGATTTGAACAAAACAATAATGAGCTAAAAATAATGTTTGCTGCATTACGCAAAATTTTTGCTGCTTTAACCCATGTGAATCCCAATGTAGAACAAGACGTTGACACCATCGTCGGCGCATTGGGTGGACTGGTAAATATCAATGATTGTGGTGCGTGCGCGACTCGTCTGAGGCTTGAACTGAACGACCTCACATTGCTCGACGAGAAAACGCTCAAGCAACATGGAGCCATTGGTTTGGTTCGAATTGATCAGCGCCATGTGCAAATTATCTATGGCCTCAAAGCCAACACCTACGCGCAAATTATTGAGCAAAGACGTAACCAGTAGTCATTCACTTTTTCTATTTCGTATCGGGGATTTATTATGACAACCACTGTATTTCCAAGTGACTTTCTTTGGGGCGGCGCCATTGCCGCGAACCAAGTAGAAGGCGCATACCTGACCGACGGTAAAGGTCTATCAACTTCAGACATGTTGCCAAATGGCATTTTAAGCCCTCACCAAACTCGCGAAGCGCGTACCGCTGGGATCAAAGATCTCGCCATCGATTTTTACCACCGTTATCCAGAAGACATCGCGCTATTCAAAGAGATGGGGTTTACTTGCCTGCGTCTCTCAATTGCATGGACCCGTATTTACCCGAATGGCGATGAATTAGAGCCAAACCAAGCCGGCTTAGAATACTACGACAAGATTTTTGCCGAATTAGCCGCACATAACATCACACCATTCGTGACGCTGTCACATTATGAAATGCCGTATGCGCTGGTAGAGAATTACAATGGCTGGGGTAGCCGCAAGTTGATCGAATTCTTCACTCGCTATGCACGCACCGTTTTTGAGCGCTATAAAGACAGCGTAAAACTGTGGCTGACCTTCAACGAAATTAACATGTCATTGCATGCGCCTTTTACTGGGGTCGGCTTACAAGAAGACGCGTCTGAGCAAGCGATTTTCCAAGCGATTCACCACCAACTTGTGGCGAGTGCCCAAACCGTGCAACTGTGCCATGACATCATTCCAGATGCCAAAATCGGTAATATGTTGCTTGGCGCATTGGCCTACCCCCACACCTGTCACCCTGACGATGTGATTGCTGCGATGCATGAGAACAACCAATGGTTATTCTTTGGCGATGTACAAACTCGTGGGCGCTACCCGGGCTATATGCTGCGCTATTTCCGTGACAACAACATCACCATCGAAATGGAGCAAGGGGATGTCGAAGCGCTTGCCGCTGCTAGTGTCGATTTTATCTCGTTCAGCTACTACGCATCCGGTTGTGCCAGCGCACGCGAACAAGAAAAAGAAGTGGGCAATATCATTGCAGGCGTACCCAACCCTTACCTCGAAAAGAGCCAATGGGGTTGGTTAATTGATCCTAAAGGTTTGCGAATTTTGCTGAACTTCCTGCACGATCGCTACCAAAAGCCGTTATTTATTGTAGAAAACGGTTTAGGCGCTCGCGATGAGATCACTGAAAATGACGAGATCATTGATGATTATCGCATCGCTTATCTCAACGATCACCTCGTGCAAGCACACGAAGCCATGGAAGATGGCGTTGAGTTGATGGGTTACACCACGTGGGGGCCAATCGATCTTGTCGCCAACTCAACCGCAGAAATGAGCAAGCGCTACGGCTTTATTCACGTCGATCGTGACAATGAAGGTGATGGTGATCTGACTCGTCGACGTAAAAAGAGCTTCTACTGGTATCAAGAAGTCATTAAGACACAAGGCGCGTCATTGGTTGTCAATAGCCCAAAATAAGCGGCTCTCTTGATGTTTAAGCGACCTAAAAATCCCCGCATTGCGGGGATTTTGTCTAAAACAGATAGACCGAGTGATACCGCTCACTGGTAAGCGCATAATGGCGACGAACTAATCGAGCGTGACCACCGTTTTCAATTTCGTGTGTTCGCTGTTCTCAAGAGCTTCCTGCAGGTGCTCGAATCGGAAACTCACAGGCAAACTCACCTCAAGGCGACCTTCAACGATACGCTCAAGTAACGCTTCACCGTTGTGCATCAACGCTGACCAATCTTCTTTATCACCAAAATCATGCAACGCACCAAGCGCAATTTCGTGATACGAAATCGTGCGAGTGAATCCAGGGTCAATCGGAGCAGGAATGCGATCTTGGATACAAATAATGTGTCCGTTTGCTCGTAGCGACGGCACTAACGTCGCCGCATTGGCCCCGCTCACCGCATCATAAATAGCGAAGTATTTCGTCTCAATTTGAGATTGGTCGCGATAAAGATGACGAATACCCAAACTCGCCGCTTTCTCTTGGTTCAAACTAGCAGAAACGACATCCACCACATAACCTGCGGTGATTAACATTTGGGTGAGCAAATTATTCACCGCACCAAAACCAACAATAAGCACTTCTTTTTGACGGGTTTGAGGGATTTTTTCAAACGCTTGCCATGCAGTAAGCATGGGGCAAGGCAGGGCTGCTGCAAGCTCAAACGAGAGACGATCAGGCAGCATCAACACTCGCTCGGCATTCAAAACGGTCATCTCCGCGAAGCTTCCATGACATTTTAGTGCCGCGTGATACGCCACTCGACGACCGATGAAACGCGCATCAACCTTCTCCCCAACGGCGACTATCACCCCTGCGCCATCCACGCCCGGTACATGCCCACTTGGCCAGTTTAATGGATTCGCCTTGATAAATTTCCAATCCACTGGATTGATACCAATGGCTTTGTTTTGTACCAAAATTTCATCGGCAGCCAATGGTGGCGTTTCTGCTTGTCCCAGCACAACACGATGCGTCTCGGTTTGATATTGCCAAATTTGGTGCGGTTTCATCTTTATTCCCTGTGTTTTTGCTAATGCTAAAGAATAAGGCACGACTTGAACGCTCTGGGTGCCTGTATATACTTTGTTTCTCGCTTGTTTTTTGCTTTGTTTTACGCTTTGTTAGGATGCGGCAGTGCTCGTCCGAGTAGACCGCTATACCATCGCGATATTATCAAAACCATTGCTTGGCACTCATAGCAACAAAGACAAAATATATTTGTTAAATTTGCAATAGTGAGCATATTGCTGACGACCCGATCCAACGGATGTGCCTACAAATCCAACTTAGGCTGAATAAAATCAATAAAAGCTGATATCCGTTTTGCCACAGAAGAAGACTTATAATAAACCGCGTTGATTTGCTCCCGCCCTGAATGACTGATTTTTTCCCCTTCCAACAAAGCAATTAATCGGCCTTCCGCGAGGTCTTTCTTCACCATAAAACCCGATAGACACGCAATGCCATTCCCCATCAATGCTAACTGCCTCACCGTTTCACCATTACTTGAGGTCATCGTCGGCGTTAAGCGTTCAAACCCTTTAAGAGGCCAATCATTCAACGCTTTGGGGGTGGTAAATCCTATCGTGTCATGTTGGCTGAGATCGCTACTTTTACTGGGAAAGCCTCGTCTTGCGAGATAGTCAGGTGAAGCCACAATATACAATACGCTTCGACCTAAAGGTCGGGCATGCAGTGTGGAGTCGCTGAGTGTCCCGATACGAATGGCGAGATCGGTTTTCTTTTGTAGCAAATCGACAAAACCTTCATTTGACGTTAATTCCAGTTCAATGTCGGGATAGGTTTGATTAAAGAGCTGCATCAACGGCACGAGTTGATGAAACACAAACGGGCTAGCGGCATCGACACGCAATCGCCCTTTGGGCAATTCTCCGCGAGAAATAATATCTTCTTCCGCCTGCTGCAATTGCATCAAGCCTACCCGAACTGCGTCTACAAATTGTCGCCCTTCATCCGTCAATTCGATGCGCCTTGTGGTGCGATTCAATATCGTCACCCCAAGTTGGCTTTCCACCTTGCTCACCGATCGCGATACACGTGCAACCTGTATATCGAGGCTTTCCGCTGCCGCTGAGAATCCTCCCGTATCCACAACGGAAAGTAGAATTTCTAGATCATTCGATTTTGTTCTCATGTTATTCCTCCCCCATTCATTTTAGAACGCCTCCACTATTATTGCATTTATAACAAATATCATTTGTTAAATAACCCATTTTTCACAATGAAGTTCTTACGCAAAATACGCCCTATCAAATCACGACACAGCCACACATTCATACCCGTTTTACTGCTGTGTTTTGGAACCTAACAAAAGAGTAAATGATATGCCTTTAGCACTCCTCGCATTGACGCTTAGCGCCTTTGCCATCGGAACCACCGAATTTGTTATTGTTGGATTGCTTCCGACAATGGCGGCCGATTTACATGTTTCGTTGCCGTCGGCGGGCCTTTTAGTCAGCCTTTACGCGCTCGGTGTCGCCATTGGTGCGCCCGTATTAACCGCGTTAACCGGTCAATGGAATCGCAAACACGTACTGCTTGCTGTGATGGCACTTTTTGTTGCCGGTAATGTCCTTGCATGGCAAGCGCCAGGGTATAACACCCTCGTTGCCGCCCGCATTTTAACGGGGCTCGCGCACGGCGTCTTTTTCTCGATCGGCTCAACCATCGCGACGGGATTGGTTTCTAAGGAAAAAGCAGCCAGTGCGATCGCCATAATGTTTACGGGATTAACGGTGGCGCTTGTCACAGGGGTGCCGCTGGGCACTTACATCGGTCAAACTTTCGGTTGGCAATCGACGTTTCTGATTGTGGCGGTATTGGGGCTGATCGCGCTCATTGGCAGTGCTTTCCTTGTGCCGAGCAATCTAAAACAACCGGCTGCGACAAAATTAACATCGCAACTGAAAGTTCTCACGCAACCGCGCCTATTGCTGGTCTATGCGATTACAGCATTCGGTTACGGCGGCACGTTTACCGCGTTCACTTTCCTTGCGCCTATTTTGCAACAGGAAACAGGATTCAGTGCGAATGCGATCAGTGTGATTATGCTGGTGTATGGGGTATCAGTGGCGTTTGGTAATATTTGGGGCGGTAAAATGGCCGACAAAATGGGGCCAATTAAAGCGCTGACTATTATTTTTTCAGGGCTTGCGACTATTCTCGTCGTATTTAACTTTACTGCAGTGAACCCAATCACTGCCGTCGCCACCATTTTGGTTTGGGGTGCCTTTGCTTTTGGTAATGTACCGGGCCTACAAGTGTATGTCGTTAAGTTGGCCGAGAAATACACGCCTGACGCTGTTGATGTCGCTTCCGGTTTAAACATTGCCGCGTTTAATGTCGGTATTGCACTTGGTTCTTGGGGTGGCGGTATGATTGTGTCAAAAATGGGCTTGATGCATACCCCTTGGATTGGTGCCGTGGTCGTTATCATCGCACTGCTTCTGACTCGCTTGAGCGGACGCCTTGATAAACAAACAGAAAACCACAGCTCAAACGCGACGATACTCGTGAAATAACACCTCACTTATCGTATGAAGTGGTCAATGCTTGCGCATTGACCACTTCGACGTTCATTTGGTTGAGGTCATACTCAAATTTTTAGCCATCTTTTTTGCCACGTAATCAAACACGTCGAGTTCTTCGTCCGATAGACCCTCTTTGATTTTATCAAACATCACCTCATCGACCTGAGCGATCGTTGACATGATCGCCTGACCACTCTCCGTAATCAGCAAACATTGACTGCGTTTATCTTCTGGATTTGGCGCTTTAATGATTAAGTTTTTCTCAATCAAGCTATTCAGTAACCGGGTGACTTGCGCCTTATCTCTCTCTAAAAAATGGGCAATATCAACCGCCGTACATCGTGGCTTCTTAGAAATAATCTTGAGCACCCGCACATGCATTGGCGCGATATCGAGCGCTAATGTTTCGATCTGTGCTTGCGCATTACGCTTCAAGCTGTGCACTAATTTAAACAGGCTATCGAGTGATTTTTTGTCAGACATCGGACAATTCCCTCGCCAACATAGTTGACATTATCAATTAAATTATTATAGTTGATATTATCAACTTAATTGAACGCTATTTCAAGGTGGGAAGAATGAACACACAAACGATGAGATCTGAATCGACCATTGACGAGAACAAAACTCCCATCATTCAAAAAATAGTCGTTCTACTGGGTATGATCACTCTGATGGGAGGGACGCTAACGGGAGTGATGACTTATGGAAACGTAGGCTACAGCGAGTCTTTTTGGCTTGACTGGTTAACCTCGTTTCTTACGGCGGCGGTCACCGTGATCCCTCTGGGGTTCGCATTAACTGTATTGCTAACGAAAGGGGCGGAAAAATGGCTGCCTAATATGGCGGAAGGCCCTCGAAATGCACTCGTCGGTATCGCAATGGCGGGCATTATGGAATCCGGCATGGCTTTTACCACGACGTTGAATAACATCGGTTTAGAGAACCACTCCGCATTCTTTACCGCTTGGTTAAATAGTCTGCTTGGCGCATTGCCTGTCGCACTGGTGTTAATGATCACGGTTTCAATGACCATTAAACCGAAAGTAGAACAGTTTTTAAAAAGCTAGCAACCAGACAGATTCAACCCACTATCAATCCTAATAATGCCCGCAACACAGCACAGCACAGCACAGCACAGCACAGCACAGCACAGCACAGCACAGCACAGCACAGCACAGCACAGCACAGCACAACATAACACAACACAACACAACACAACACAACAGTAAGGTAACTGATATGACGACTCATACGAAAAAAGACAAGCAGTACCGTGTCACGATTGAAGAAATCAATGCGGATCAGGAAGCGGCGCAAACACTTCAGTTTGAATACCAAGACCGTGAAGATCTGTTCACTCTGGTCGACAAACTCAAACAAGGTAGCGGTCTGGAACCCGAACATGTGAACAGAGTAGCGGTTGCGTTACGCTTACTTGGTCCAGTGATGATGCATAATCGCAAGCACGCATTGTTTGCTGACTTTATGCCGCACTTCAAAAACTTCATGCAACACCTAAAAAGTACCGTCAAAGAATCGATGAAAAAATAGGGTCATCGCTAAGCGCCTTGTGGAAAGCTTTCTGAGTCTGCTCATGGCAGCCCTTAGAGGGGAATCAGTAGAAAGTGCTCATTAGAGAAAGACTAGGCGAGTCGTTCGCGGCGTCAGTTGAACGACTCACTAAAACGAACGAGAGACGAACGAGAAACAAGATGAATAGAACGCATTTTGGCGTGTTCGAGCGGATTTTTAATATGGGTGTCGGTGCTTAATGCCCCTTTCTCTTGCTTCGATAGCGTGGCGCCGTCATTCCAACCCACCCTTTAAATGCACGGTTGAAGTTACTTAAATCGCTGTAACCGACTTGCCAGCTGATTTCTTGAACGGAAAGTTCCGTCTCTTCGAGGAGCTGCTTTGCTTTTATTTCACGCACCTGCTCTTTGGCCTCTTTAAAGAGAATATCCCTACTTTTCAGGTTTCTTTGCAGCGTTCGCTTGGTCATGCCGAGCATGGTTGCAAACCACTCAATATTGAACCAAGGCAAGGTCGCATAAGTGCTTATTAAAGTCTCGACGGCATGATGCCAATCGAGGGGGTTATCTTGTTCAGACATCGCGCGATAGTCATCAGGCAGTGGTATCGCAATTGCGCCATACTGCTGCTCAAACTGAAGATCGGCATCAAAAAAATGCTTGGGTAATTTACGCGCGCTGTTGCTTTTAGAGACTAACTTCACATGTGATGGCTGCCAGCGAGTATCGATGAACTGACGACAAAGGCTAATCACCGTCAGAGTGCGAAACCACTCCGATTGCTCAAAACCCGATGTAGATGGGTGATAGCAACTTCGATGACACAACCACCACAATCCATCGCATTTCTCGGTCCACATAGTGACGTGATTACTTAACGTCGATATTTCTATCATCAAGCAACGTACCGCTTGATCGAGGGAAGTGCATTGGCCAATTTTCCGATCTAGCTCGGGCGACAATTGATCGAGAGAAGCTCGACGCCCAACTTCAATCCCAATCGAATAGCCGAACTTACGCTCAAGACCATGAATGAAGCGAGTCACATCTTGCGTAGGAAGCCACTGGTTCGCTTGCGTCAACTCAATGGGCAGACCGCACTCAATCGCCACTGTGCGCCAGTCCAACGCCTGTTTGTCACAATACTCAATATACGGAGCAATGTTACTGGTAGAACTAAGCAATATGTTGGTGGTGTTCGAGGATGCTTTCATTGATTGTGGCTCTACGTTTAAATGTCACCAAATGACCTAATTAATTGTAGCGCAACTCCCTATACTTCTCCCAACCAAACAGGAGAATATTTATGAAACTCAAACTTGTCTCGGCACTCGTCTCGCTCGTTACTGCATCGTCCTTTTCCATCGCATCAGAATCGGTGGCGAACAACCCAGTCGACGCCGCACTTAAAGTGGAAGGCGCTCAGGTTACGCTCACGGTGAAAGACGCTCACCAATCCTTTACGCCTGCATTCGTAAATTCGGCTCGAGAGAATTTTAATAACTTTCATTGGCAAATGGGCGGGGACCACAGTGTTTACTACAACATGCACATGGGTGAATTTTTACCGACCGCTTTTGCCGCGCCAAACCCTGACTACAAACCATTAGTGAAAAACATTGATGCACGCCTTGCTCATTTGACCGTGAATACGAAGAGCAAAGGTGAGATGACCATGGAAGATTACCTCGCGGATGAACAGTTTAGAACTCAAGGCTTCATGTTGATTCACAAAGGCGAGATCGTTTATGAAGCATATCCAGGCATGAGCCCTACCGATACGCACGTTTGGGCATCAACAGCAAAAACGACCGTGGGTACTGTGGTTGCGATGTTAGTGGAAGAAGGTAAAGTCGACCCCGAAAAAGACATTACTGATTATGTCGCCGAGCTTAAAGGAACCAACTGGCAAGGTATCACCGTGCATCAAGTTTTGAACATGTCGACAGCGTTAGATAACGAAGAGACATTGGAGTCTATCTTGAACCCAGACTCTGACGTTGTGCGTTTCTTTGCGGCTTCGTTTAACTCTCCAAGGGCAAAAACAGGGGAAATGGAAACTTGGATGAATGTCGCCAAAGGCGCTCAGAAACTAGAGGGCGAAAAAGCAGGCGACCATTTCCGTTATGCGTCTATCAACACGATGGTTTTGACCAAGCTAGTGGAGAACATTGAAAACAAAACTTGGACCGAAGTGTTCGAGGAACGTGTTTGGTCAAAAGTGCATGCTCGTCAGCCAATGCAGTTCAACCTAACACCGGATGGCATGGCTATCGCTGTGGGTTTGGTATCATCAACGGTTGAAGATATGGCTCGCTGGGGCACTCTGTTCACACCGAGCTGGAAAGCGGTGGCAGATGAGCCCGTGATTTCTCAAGCCGTGATTGATCGCATTCGCAATAGCGGTGATCCAAAAGCATTTGTCGGTACGAGCAAAGAAAACAGCTCACTGCATGCGTACAACGAAAAAGCGGACTACAACGCATATCAATTCGACTTTATCTTCAACGATGGGGCGATGTCGAAAAGCGGTAACCTTGGCCAATTTATCTATATCGATCCTGCACGTGATTTTGTTGGTGTGATGTTCTCAACCAACCCATACCATTCTGGTTTTGGTGAGAACAAAGGCCCTGCTCTGATGCGTTCCGCCGCAAAATTACTGGCTGATAAATAGGCCCATTTGAGAGAGTAGAATGACTGACCAACCGAATCTTGGGTTGGCGTTAAAGACTATTTTTCGAGTACTCAGCCAATACAATAAAGCCAGTCACTAGGACTGGCTTTATTGTATTGGCATACGTTAGATATTTATATACGTTATATCGTTGTAAACGTTAGGCACATTTAAACCTGAAACATCACTCATTCTGAACTTTCGCGCTCTTGTAATATGCTTTGATTTATTTGCTTGAATATTGAATTCGGTATTGCATGCTTTACATAGAAACCCAAGGAGGTTTGAAAACCCGTCAATATGTAGACTTGATCTTTTGTATTATAACTATTTTCACTAATGCATATGTAACCATGCAATGTCGGATCTAAATATTTATTCTCTATAACAAAATCACACTCTCTCGACGCATAATTTGCTCTAGGCTGGACTATTTGCACATGGGCATAAATTTTACCAAAAATACGAGCATGTAAGCCTGGAATCGCATAGGCGAAACAAATATGCAGCGTATATCCGATAAGAAACAGTCGAAACACCAACTCAATAAACTGCAAACTCTTTCGTTTAGACATCATCTTTGCCGTAACGACTTTAAAGCCGAAGCCAAAAATAACCACCGTTAGCACCACGGCTAAGCCTTTCGCTATTTTATTCGTAAGATCATTGGGAACAAACTCAATAAAATAACCATACATAGCAAATAGCATCAAAAGCAAGCCCATCAAAGCCGCCAGAGATTTTAGTACTATGAGTTTTTTATTCATGAATGATTTAACGTCTACGCCTTCCAAAACCTATCCCTAAAAATATAAAACCACCGAACGAAGCCTTTGGGCATAGCGCTATACGATAAGGCTTGAAAGTGCCAATCAACACCGCGACAACGTCAAGTAGGACGGGTATAAACTGCTGACTACGATAGCAAAGATGCCACTCATGCGTATAGGCACACAAGCGTGCGGTGAGGCGCATTATTGAGCGAGAATACTCTACAAACTGGGGGGATGATGGCCGTTAATGACGTGCTCCCGTATCGAACCAAATCAAAAACGACCTGAATGATGCCGTTGCGGCCTGCGAAGCGGTTAAGCGCCCTTCTATTCGCTTTGAGAAAAGACACAAACTCACCAAACACGATCGCGCAATTGACGATAAAGAGAAGGCTTTGGCGTTGATCAGGATTAAACGTTGACTGCGCTACGCTTAATCCTTATTTATTAAGCCATTTATTCGTACAAAGATAATGTATTCTGCAATTGTTCCGAGAAATTAAATATACCATCAACACTATCTATCGCATGACGGACTTCTGTTTTCGACTCATCAAAGATACCGATATATTTTTGTTTGGTATTAAACCACAATCGGCAGATCGGCTTACGATTATTGTCATCAAGCAAGATACCAAAATAGCTTTGAGTGTCTCTTGAGTGAACTCGCTGAACTTCGATTTTTTGTCTTAGGATCGCTTTAACAATGTTAAAACCTTCGATCTCTTCATCAGTCGTATCTACTTTAGGTTTATCAGAAACTTCCTCGATAATTCCTTCTGAAACTTCAGGAACATCTATTTTCACTGAGTCTTTCACATCGCCACCAATCGCTGATTTGAGGCGAGCATTGATACTATCATTTAGAAATTGTTTCAGGGCTTTTGTTGTAATCTCTAAAAACTGTGATTTAACCTTCGTCGTTTGCACACCGTCATACACCCTAGAGGTAAAGAATTTAACAAAATCTTCCTCCGGTTCTTTAAACTGTTCTGATAGTACTTTCTTTATTTGATTGAGGTATTTCAACTCACCAGCGGCATCAACAACCGAATCGACATCAAATGACGACTTCGTTAGCTTTTTGATTTCGGGGACAACGTGCTCATCCAACTCTTCAAGATCTAGTGTTAAGAAAGGTTTTTCATCCATCTTATTTGGAGCATCTAGATCCGTATAAAACTGATATTGAGCACCATTAGTCAGAATTGCGATTCGTGCATTAGTGACAGAAAAATAACGGAAAAGCTGATTTGCATGCTTAGTAGACAGCGACTCACTGTACTTTTTACACTCTATCAATATTTGAACTGCACCATCTTTTATCAGTGCATAGTCAACTTTCTCACCTTTTTTAGTTCCGGTGTCAGCTGTAAACTCGGGGACCACTTCATTCGGGTCAAACACGTCATAGCCTAATACTGAATGTAGGAATGGCATCACTAAAGCGTTTTTTGTCGCTTCTTCCGTTGCTAAGTTATCTGATACTTGCGATACCTTTTTAGAAAGCGCTTGGAGGCGTTCGATAAAGTCCATATATACTCCACTTATTGCATTGCAAATTGTGGATTATATATTAAACAAAAATAACAGCATGCTATTCAATTTAATTTTGTGAACAACGCAGGCACTAACGAACGACATAAATTCCCCCTCCCTAGAGCCTGCCACACTTAAATAGAATACATTTTCACCGGAGGTGAAATATCTGGTTATTCTTTCGGTAAATGTCCGGTTTTCTTCGCAAGCTTTTGCATGGCTTCGGCAAACGTTGTTGTGCCGCCTTTCGCTTGAACCTGTACGACCTTGTAGCCCATTTTTTCTAGCGCTCGGCACTCTGCCAAAACCGCTTCATCGTCTTGCAGGCTACCCTGTACAGGCTGATGAATGTAACAGCCCTCAAGTTGACCGTCTTCGACCAGTTGGTGATGTCTCAGTGCATTGATATCAAAATTCATAGTAAGTCTTTTCATTAAAATGGGGAGTCTCGGTGGCAAAGGCCGCGAGGATTTATAATTTTATCGTTTGTACCACAAGGCATTATAACCATAAAAAGCGAATGCAAATACCGCAATCCAATCGGGTGTGAGCAGGGACGGTTTGCATCAGGAGAAACTGCCACTGTGCGTCCTCGATCCCCCGCAGGCGTGAATCTCAGGACACAAGTCGACACCTTTATTGCTCACCCTAATAAAAGCCAAGCCCTCTTCGGCAATGGAATGACTAACGTCTTAATTTATCACTATACTTTCAGTCTAACTGGGTAAGGAAAAGGATAACCAATGCCGCTCATCGAACGAATCGGAAAGGCGCTAGAGCCGCTGATGCTTGTTATGGGGTTAATCAGCCCAATCGCCACTATGCCGCAACTCTATAAACTGTACTTCTCGCACAGTGAGCATGCGTTAGGCTTATCACTCACCACTTGGTTGCTCTATTCGTTTATCGCGCTGCTCTGGACGATTTATGGTGTCTATCACAAGAACCCAACTATTTGGGTCGGCAACTGCTTGGGTTTTTTAATGTATGTCGCCATGGTCGTGGGCATCATTATCCACACGGGTGGGACTTACTAGAGTAAGTTGTGGCTGAGATGCACAAGCGAACGGTACCATCACCAACAAAGCGCGTGAGCAACGAAGCCTTGGGCATCGATGCGCTAAGTGATGAGGCTGGAAGCGCCAGCCAACACCGCGGCAACATCAAGCAGAATGTGGGCATTCACTCACACGTTTACGTAGGCCTATGCGGCTATGACCGGAGGGAAAATCATCAAAGCGCGTAAACTCTTCAAAGCCCAAACTCTGGTAGAAAAGCGGAGCCTGCCAGCTTTGTGTCCACAACCACAGGCCAGATAACTGCTGCTCTTTCGCGTAGGCTTCTGCCTGCGCCATGAGTTGTTTACCCATGCCTGTACCACGGTAACGATCATCAACCCAAAGCTCATCAATATAGAGCCACTGCCACAACAAATCTGCGGTGAGCGCAGCAATCAGGTTGCCTCCCTCATCTTGCACTGTCCAACTTAAGCGCTGTTTATTATATTCAGGGGCGTCTTGAGCTTGACTGTGAGATTCAAAACCCGCACTCAATTGCCGCTGTTGCTGATCATCAAGATCACCCATCGTAAATTCAATTTTAGTCATGTTTTCTCTCAATTATTATCATTGTTGAAATGTCTACGTACGAACGCACTGCGGCTGGCTAGCATCTCGTAAGGTAATAATGGTGTCGCTAATAAGAGGTTTTTCAAACGCGCCTTCACTGAGTTGGGCATCGGTGAAATTGGTGCGATACAAGTCTGCGCGATAGAAATCCACATTCAGCATTTTGGCTTCACTCATATCAGCGTTGCGCAGGTCTGCGTCTCTAAACCTTGCGTTATTGAGCGTCGCCCGATGAAAGTTGGCGTATGTCACGTCGGCATCACTCATGTCTGCGTACGAGAGTTGCGCGCCACTCAGGTTAGCGCGAATTAAATTGGCTCGACGCAAATCAACACCACTCAGGTCAAGGTGACGCAAATCAGTGTGGCTTAATACTGCGCGACTGCCGCCTTGATTCGCCAGCCAACGTTTGTGCTGATCAAGAATAACGTTGAGTTCTAATTGGGTCAGCGTTTTCATCGCAAGCCTCACTCATTCAATTTTTGTTGCCAAACATCGCTGTCAGCACCAATAACACACTGACCATCTACTCTTAATGATAAGCGCTGTAAACATCGCTTGGTCACGTCTTTAAATTCATCTTTGGGCAAGAAGCGAACCGAGTCAACCAGCGCTTTGCAGTGAGGTTCCCCTTGCTCTCTCAAGGTATAGAACACCCATTTACCTTGTTTCTGGTGATTCAGTAATCCCGCACGATAGAGCATTTTAAGATTGCGAGAGACGTTGTATTGCGTGTCTCCAATAATATCCATTGCTTCCGCAACGGCAATGCATTCATCAACATGAAGAAACAGCCAAAACAGTCTTAGGCGATTCGGTTCTGACAACGCTTTTAGTGCATCAATATACTTCTCATCCATCATGGCGATTACCTTTTAACTCATGACCTTTAAACAAAGAACGCCACCCAAAACAGGGCGGCGTAAACGGTTATACAACGTATTGGAAGATTGCCCCACCAATAATGGCGGTAGACAACACAATTCCAACAAACGCTATCACTGCTTTTCTTTTTAGAACTGCCGATACTAGCGCGATTTCAGGCAAACTGGCACCCGTACCACCAATAATTAGCGCAAGTGCCGCGCCCATACCCATCCCTTTGGCAATTAACACATTTAATAGTGGAATAGCCATTTCAATACGCAGGTAAAGAGGAATACCAATCAATGATGCAATGACGATCGATTGGAAGCTATCGCCACCAACGTATTTCTCAACCAAGTCTGCTGGCAAGTAAGCGGCAGAGAATCCACTGATCGCCGCACCTAATAATACATATGGGATGATTCGCTTAAACAACGAGAATGCCCCATTCATTGCATTACGCATTCTTGATGCTGATGATGGTGTGCCATCGCAAGTGTTGCTGCTATTGCTGCTGCAACCTTTTGCTTTGGTGTCTTCCAATTCATCACCACGCTTAATCTCATTTCGCCACGGCGATTTAGAGATTAACCAACCGCCCAGAACGGCTGCGATAAACGTGATTAAGAAATAGACCACGGTAATTTTCAGGCCAAACGCGGCGTAAATCATCGCCAATACGATGAAATTACACAACGGTGCTGAAATGATAAAACTCATCACCGTACCCAACGAGGCGCCCATTGACGCCATTGCCATGGTGACGGGCACAACAGCCGCACTACAGAACGGCGTTAGCATGCCAAATAGCGCCCCAAGCAGGGTGCCCCACTTGTCATGTTTGGTGAGTGTTGCTTGCAGTTTATCTTGAGGGATGTACTCACGCATGATGCCAGTAATAACCGACACAATCGCAATGATCACCACCAAACCTTTCGCAACGTAGAAGAACTCATTTAACGCAATAACTAATTTCGGATCCAAAATTTGACACTCAGAAAGTAAGAAGGATGCGAATCATATACACACATGCACATTCGTGCAAGTGTGTATATTTGAGAAAATACCTTCATGCCAAAAAGAAAATGGCTCTACTCTATTCAATCGATCTTGTTTTCCACGATATCGTGTTGATTTTTTATTGATTTTTTCTTGGTCGGTTAGGCTGGGGATTGTCTGAGGTCTGAATTTAAAATAGGGCTAAAAAATAGAAGAATGCTTCATTTAGAGACTAATACCACCACGATTCATCATAAAAAAAGCCCTTACATAAGAGTAAGGGCTCGATTAAAAATGAAGATATGACGATCTAATTTATACCCAAACAACTTGAAGATGCAGGTAGGCGACAAGCGAACAAAGCCTCTGAGCATAGGTGCGCTATGTGATGAGGTTTGAGAGTGCCAGTCAACACCGCTGCAACTTCAAGTAGGACGGGTATAGTCTTCAATATATTCTCTAGATTGCGCACCTTTAACGTTAATAGTGCTGCCATTTCCGAGCGTATTGACGACAAATAAAACGCTTAAAACATCAACTTAAACGCCGTGTAATGACATCATTAACGCGGTACTACCCTAGCGGTACTGCCATCCACATTAACTTGAACCGCTTGGCCTGGTTGGAAAATCATATTGGGGTTTGCCTCTTGCACAATGGCGATCGTCTGGCCATCTTCTAGCTTAAGCGTTAAATTCACGCCGTTGCGCTTGCCTGCAGCCCCAGCCGCTTCACTCCCTGCGTATCCGCCCAATAACCCACCACCAATGGCCGCGATATCCGAGCCCGAACCGCCCCCCACTTTCGAGCCAAGAATCCCACCAATGGCCGCCCCTGCAATGGTACCAATCACGTTGGTTTGATCCGATGCGTCAATCGTTACCGGTTCGGCTTTCACGACCGTGCCATAGTAAACTTGCTGAATGCTACGAGTATCGCCAGAACCATAAGCATCCCCGTATGGATTTGGGGAGGAGCAACCGCTCATCACCATGAATGAAAAGACAGCGATCATAGCCATGCTAATATTTTTGAACATCTCACTTCTCCCTAAGGGCTTACTATTGACCAAAGTATAGATGTCGTGCTTATTTTATGCTGTGAAATCAGGATAAAGATGACGTGGTATTTGACTCAACATTTCCTCTCTTTCTTATCGCGAAAGAGACGGGCGATGAGGTTGGCTTCTCGGCATTTTGTCGTAAAAAAGCCACCCGCAATGCAGGTGGCTTTGATAGAAAAGAGCGGTGATATTGGCGGATTCGTTGAGGAGAACACGCTCACATGGCCATTATCGAGTTAGTTTAATAACGCAATGGAAGCAAACATCTCTTGTTTGGATTCTTCCACCTTTAGTGCCAAAACCTCATCGACACGCTGGGCTTTCAACTCTTTATTAATACCGAACAGATCCATTTTATCCAGAAGGAAGAGCGTTAAGGCCGTAACGACTGCGCTCAAAATGGAAGCCACAATGATTGACCAAGGCTCTCCTAATCCAAGACTATTTAACCAAGCTTCAATACCAATGCTCGCAAAGATCGAGGCTGAGGTGGCGATTAGTTTCAAGATCGCATCGCCTTTTTCTGCGGGTGTTTTATTCGCATCTTTTAGCACCGGCGCTATCTGCAACAAGATTTTAAACCCTTCTTTCACCATTCTTGCGACTTGTTTGAAAATGCCAACAAAGCAGTTAACGATCCCTTCTAATAACATCGATAGAAAGTTTTTAAAGAAGTTAAACACACCGCCTTTCAGCGTATCTCCGGCTTGTAGCAGAACATGTTTTTTCATTCTGCCCAAACGGGTCGTTAGCGCAGATTTGAACGTACTGCAGTTCACGCCGCGTTCGATCCCATTCACAAAACAATCATGCAATTCAAAATAGAGTGGTTTGATCATAAAAAGAATGACATCGCCAATCGATTGGTTCGCCGCTGCATTCTTTGCGTCGTTGGCGAGTGTTTTCTGAACCCGCCTATCGGTTGCAATATTATTGAGCGCTTTTTTGTTTGTCGCTTTATCAAGCTTGGCTTGACTCTCATCCATGCGTTCAACCATATTTTTTCGGATCTGTTTCTTCTCTTCACTTAACGCATGCTGGCCTTTCGAGTCCTCAACATAACCTTGGTCGATTTCTTGTTGTAACTCCTCTCGATTTTTAGCGTATTTACCAAAAGTTTTACCCGCGTTATTCTCTTTACTCGTAAGGGCTAAATTCTGATCAATGTTAACAATCTCTTTAATATCGTCGATATTGAGCGCTTTATTTTGCTTTAGGTTTTTACAGATTTCAGCACATGGCACGACATGATCAACCTCGCCATGTTGCGAGCCCAAACCTTCGCTCTTCGCCTGTCTTTTATACTGATAAATCGCTTGGTCACCACCATAAGCGTCCGCGGCTTTCGTGGTCAATTCACTGCCAAAATGCGCGTCTCTTGCGGCCGTCATCTTGCCGTTTTTTCCCGTATCGCGAATAGCTATCGATTCTCCATTGCGCGTCATCGTGCCACTTTTATATTCTGACTGTTTGGCAAAATTCTGAATATTATCCCGCTCATTGAGATGTTCGGTATAACTGTCCAACATGGATGATGAGGGCGGCTTGTCGTAATCAAACATTCGACATTCATTGTATAAACGAGAAGCGGTAATGCCTTGTTTTGTGCCTATTTTGAATGCTCGCATTGTCCCATCAAATAAGCTTAAAAAGACGGGTTCTAGAATCGTATCAACCGCATTGGCTCCTCCTACACTGATGCTGTCAAGCAACCTCAATGCATCCTCTCTCGGAACAGAAACGTCAAATGCTTCAATACGTGCGGCATAAGCCTGAGCGACATTATTTTCTGAAATAAAATCATTATCGACCTGACCTGAAAGAAATTGTCGTTTTTCATTCTCGTTGGCCAACGGTTTCAGATGCTGCGTTTTCTTCCGTTGACGAATTTTATTCATGCGCGCTTTATGTTTGTCCGTAGTGGTCATCGTATTTCCTTATGCGGCAAGTGAATTCCAGGTTTTTACGAACACTTTTTCACAATCAGTCGTCTTGTCGTCAGCTAAGACCATCATGTCAACAATGGTACTAAACACATTCAGATGCTCTGCATCATCAAAACCGTGCTGTTTTATTAACGCCCAAACGGTATCTAGATTAGGTGGGTTTATTTTCATTGCGGCAATTTGCGCTTTTGTTGTTTTTGAAAACTTATCACTTGTCCCAATCCCGCTGACTAATATATCCAACTCTTCCATTTCACTTTCACAAATATGACCATCCGCATTGGCACAACAAATACCTAAAGCAAACGCGGTCACCACAAATTGCTCACGAGAGGCAATGTCTTTCATCATTTCTGCGAGTTGCTGCTTTAATTTATCGACTTCGGCTGCATACTTCGCCGATTCCTCTTGGCGAACGCTTTGCTTTAGATCGTCATCCGCTTTAGTTTGTTTCTTTTTCTCATATTTTCCCCAGGCTGCACCGGCGGCAGCCCCCGTTGCACCAGCACCTGCGGCGATTGCCCCCGCCCCCGTGAGTGAACCTAATAATGTTGCGGCTCCGACAACTGAGCCACCACCTGTAAATGGTGCAGCCGCAATTGCACCAACACCAATGGCTGCGCCACCCAACACTTTCCAAAAACTCATTGACCGATCCCCTGAATATTTTTCATGTCATTGTGAGTCAGTCAAATTACCTTATTTTCAATTTATCAATGTGATCCTCTCCATAATTCGTTGAATAATCAGTCAATACTCATTAAGCCCCTTCCATTATTATGAGTTGGCTCTAAATACGCGGAGTTTTTCGTATGAATGAAATTCAACCTCTTCTTGGCTAAAAATCCCTCAACCGGACATCATCGTCCGTTATTTCACCGCTTTCCACTCCTAACTTTGTTAAAGTTTTTTGAATGTTATGCATAAACCACCAAACCCTAACAATTGCGTTTAAAAACAGCTCAAATCACGTAAAAAGACTGACATTAATTACATTGATAGAACGTATCTTTTCTTAAATACTGCGCGCGTTTAATTATCATTTGAATGAGCGATATATATGAAGAGACGAAACTTTATTCGTTGCCTTACCATTGGTTCTGGTGCGGGCGTTATTACCACCGCACTTGCAAAGACCGATACCTCAATCCGCAATGTGTCGGCCTCTCAAACGGACGAGAGCCTGATCAACGGTAGCTTTACGCACGGTGTCGCAAGTGGTGACCCTCTTTCGGATCGCGTCATTCTTTGGTCTCGTTTTGTCCCTGACGCTTCACTTGAGTTAAAACAGGTGGAAGTAAAATGGGAAATCGCCACCAACAACGACTTCACGCGCAGCTACGCTTCGGGCTTCGCAACTGCCGATGAAGATAAAGACTTTATCGTCAAAATTGATGCTAAAAACCTGCTGCCAAATAAACGCTATTTTTACCGTTTCTCTGTGGGTTTTATCAAATCCACCGTGGGTAAAACAAAAACGCTGCCGGTAAGAAACGTTAAAGAGGTGAATTTGGCCATTGCGACGTGTGCCAATCACCCTGCGGGTTATTTCAATGTTTACCAAGAAATTAACCGCCAGCATGTGAAACGTCAGTTTGATGCCCTGCTGCATATCGGTGACTATATTTATGAATATGGCATGGGTGAATACGCGAGTGAAAATGCGATTGAACTTGACCGTGTGCCAATGCCAGCCCATGAATGTATTACGCTAGGCGACTACCGCAAGCGATATGCGCAATACCATTCAGATGCCGACTTGCAAAAGCTGCATGCAAGCATGCCATTCATCCATATTTGGGATGACCATGAAATCGCAGACAACACTTGGAAAGATGGCGCTCTAAACCACCAAGAGCAAGAGGGCGAGTTTGTTGAACGTCGAGCGGCTGCGATTCAAGCATTCCATGAATGGCTGCCTATCCGCGACAACATGGTTGCCGAAGGCGAGATATACCGTAGCTTTGTGTTTGGCAATCTGTTGCATCTATTGATGTTAGATACTCGTGTCACCGCACGAACCGAGCAATTGGATTACAGCAACTACAGTGTGGCTGATCCAGAAGCGGCTTATGCCCAACTGCAAAAAGACCTGTATGCACCAGAGCATCAACTATTAGGCAGCAAGCAGAAGCAGTGGATAGCAAAAGAACTTCGCAACCACGATACGCGCTGGACCGCATTGGGCCAACAAGTGCTAATGACCAAAATGGACTTACCGTTCAACTTGCTACTGGCACTGCTCGGAGCGAAAGAAGCCCACCGCACACGCACGCCTTATGATGGCAATTTGGTGCTTGATGCCGCTCGTAACCCTAGCTACCTCACTTCACCATATAACTTGGATGCATGGGACGGCTACCCAAATGATCGCGATTGGGTTTACAACAAAATGAACCAATATGGCAAATCGTTTGTGAGCTTTGCAGGTGATACCCACAACGCATGGGCTGGTGAGTTGGTGAATAAAAACAACTCCGTGTGTGGCATTGAGTTTGCGGCGGCTTCTGTTTGTTCACCGGGTATCGATCACTACGTACCACTGCCTCCTGTGTTAATGCGTGAGCTACAAAAACTATTCCCAGAAGTGATTAAAGATCTGCAATGGGCCAACATTGTTGATCGCGGATTCATGGCGGTTTCTTTCACCCATGACGAAATCAAATGTGATTGGATTTTTGTTAATACGATCTTGTCGAAAGACTACAAGGTACTGCCGATCGTGACAGCTTCGAGTGAAGATGCGATTGAGTTAGACATTGAGGAAGAGGATGACAACGGTATTGATTGGGATGATATCTTCGACGATTAATGACGTTTAACATCGTCTCTAATAAGGCCGCTTAGCGGCCTTATTTATAGGCAGGATTTGGTCCGAGTGGGCATTGGTAACCGAGCGCAGAACCCGGCGCAGACAGGGCATCGATGACGGAGAAAACAATTCGACCATTAAAACAAAAAAACCACCAAACTCTGTTGATGGTTTTGAGTAGTGAATGCAACCGCAACGAATCAAGACATTAGAAGCCTTTCATTAAACGCTTATATTCCAAATCATCTTCGTACATCTTGTGGAAGATTTTGTACTTCGCATCATAGAAAAGTTTGATCTTCTCAGTTTGTGGCATCACGCTCTTGCTGATGCGGCTCATGGCATTCATCGCGTCGGGAATATCACTGTAGAAATCCGCCGCCACCGAACCTAGCATGGCTGAGCCCAATAGTACCGCTTCACTCTCTTCCGGCAATAAAATCATACACCCCGTTGCGTTGGCATGCTCTTGTAAGAAAACACTATTTTTGGTGCCTCCACCGCACGCCATAATGGTATCAATCTCATAACCTGCATCGTTCATCACTTCAATAATATGACGCGTACCCAATGCAATGCCTTGTAGTGTCGCGAGGTATTGCAACGCCATATCATTGAGGGTTTTCGACATTTTCAGGCCCGTAATCGTACCGGTTAAGTGGGCGTTAGCGCGGGGTGAGCGATTGCCGTGGAAGTATGGCAAGACATGGATATCCTTCGTCAAAAAGGCGATGTCTTCTTTGCTTCCGGCTAACTCTAACAAGCGATCATTCAACAATTGATAGATCGTTTGACCCAGTTTATTTGCCTGCTCTTTGGCACTCTCATAAAGTGGATGTGACGTGATGATGTGGTCAATCAAAGCGCCCGTGGCTGACTGGCCACCTTCGTTCAACCAATATCCTGGGATCATCGCACCGTAATATGCCCCCCAAACACCGTCGATAAAGCGCGCAGTTTTTGACGCTGCCATATGGCAAGAAGACGTGCCGCCAATTAACGCTAAACGCTTATTGAAATCGGCTTTTTCACCCGTCATCCCTGCGGCACCCAACACGCCAATGCCGCCTGCGTGCGCATCAATAATGGATGTCCCCACGGCCGTTCCTGGCATCAAGCCTAGATCATCCGCCGCATGAACGGTTAAGCCATCCCCAACGGGTTGTCCCATTGGTAGAATACGATCACCAATCAATTGCGCGTTATTTTCAAGCAAATCGTCCAAACCAATCAGCTCAAAAAAGCTCTTATCCCATTTGTTTTCATGACCAAGATAGGTCCACTTGCAGACGGTCGAGCACAAAGAACGGCTTGCATCAAAGGTGGCTTTCCAGGTTAAGAAGTCAGGTAAATCAAAGAAGTACCCAGCTTTTGACCATGTATTAGGCATATTCTGCTTAAGCCACAATAGTTTTGGCGTTTGCATTTCAGGCGAGATTCGGTTGCCAACATACGCAAGCACTGGGTGCTCAGTTTTATTAATGCGGTCCGCTTGCATCATCGCGCGGTGATCCATCCACATCACGATGTTCTGTTCACTGCGCCCCGTTGGGCTCACGGTTAATGGTTGGCCCTTTTTATCCAAGACCACCAGCGAACACGTCGCATCAAAACCAATGCCTTTAACTTGAATTGGGTCAATATTGGCTTGCGATACTGCGTCTTTTACCGCAAGGCACACGCACTGCCAGATATTGTCGGAAGATTGCTCAACGAAGTTCGCTTGAGGTTTAAACATTTGGGTATCACGCTTGGCTTCGCCCACTTTACGTCCGTGAGCATCAAATACGCCCGCTCGAGCGCTGCCACTGCCAACATCAACACCGATAAAATAAATACTCATGTTCTTCTCCGTTAAGCCTTATTTTTTTGTAAGAAGATAAATAGAATCAAAATGCCGCCCCATAGGGCCATGGTGAGATAGCTACTCACGCCAAGCAAGTTAAGTCCGCTTTCCAGTGTTTGCAGTACGATAAGCGCAAGGCCAATACCGATGATTCGGCCAAAGCCACCATCTGGATTAATGCCACCCAGTACCGATGCTAAGATAGCAATCAGTAAGTAAGACTCACCGTAACCCGCCTTGGCTGAGTTGAATTTTGCCATCATCACAATCGCTGCCGCCCAACACAAAATCGAGGAGATGGCGTACACATACAGGGTCGTTTTTTGCGTGTTAATGCCTGAAAAGCGCGTGGCTTTTTCATTCGAGCCCATTAAATAGATAGTGCGACCTAGGCTGGTATGCTCAAGCAGCGCCCACAGACCAATCGCAAAACCAACAAACAAGATAAGCGGCATTGGAATGCCCATTAGCGAACCGTTACCCAACACTAAGAGCGCTTCAGGGAAACCGGAGATCACACTGCCGCCCGACATCAACACGTTAAGGCCGTTGATCAATGTCATCATGCCAAGCGTCGCAAGGATAGGCGAAACGCCGACATAAGCGATTAACGCGCCATTAAGCAGGCCAATCACCACTGCGGTCACTAAGCCACCCGCGAGGGCTAACACCAACATTGCCGAGCTGTCAGGGGCTTGCGTAATGATGCTTGCCATCACCAAACCACACGCGTTGGTTGTGGCAATGATCGAGAGGTTAATCCCGCCGGTCAGCATGCACACTGCCATAGCCAAAGCTAATAGACCAAGCAGCGGCATTTGTGATGACATCGACTGTAAATTACCAAGAGAGAAAAATGATTGGCCGCTAGTAAAGCCCATCACCGCCAAAATACCCACTAAGATGACCAACAAATAACGAATGTTCTTATCCGTTGGCAGTTTTAAACTATTTAGAACCTGTTCCATTATGCCCCCTGCGCGACTTGTTTTTTCTCGTTAAACGCAGTCATGCTGATACTGCAAACAATGATTAAACCGGTCACAACGGTGTGCCAGTAAGAAGGCACGCCCAACAGCGTTAAGCCATTTTTCACAACCGCCAACAAAATCACACCAAGAATCACACCAAACAAGGTGCCTTTGCCCCCTGTCATGCTCGTGCCACCCAATACCACCGCGGCCAAGACCGTTAACTCAAACCCCATTAGCGAGTTCGGCGCGACCGACTGAGTAATCTGTGTTTGCACGACCGAGGCAATACCTGCCAACGCGCCCATGTAACCGTAAACAAACAAGTTAATACCAAACAGATTGATGCCAATACGGCTTGCCGCATCTGCATTACCGCCCACGGCGTAAATCTGACGACCTAAGCGTGTTTTCGACATTAAGAACGAGGTTAACGCAATCATGGCAATCAGGGTCAAGATTGGGAGTGACAGACCATAGTCATAACCATCACTGCCGGTGAATCTGAACAGCTCAACGCCATTCATAAACCAATCTGGGAAGCCGTATAACCATTCGCCGTTGCTAAAGTAAATCAACAAGCCGAAGAACAAGTTAAGCGTTGAAATGGTAATGATGATCGCCGGTACTTTGAGCTTATAAACCAATGTCGCATTGATCATGCCCAACAGCATGCCAACCAAAGCCGCAATACCAAAGGCAATCATAAAATTACCGCCAATACTCAGGATGTACGTCGCCGCCACATACTGCGCAATCGCCGCGGTTGCAGGGAAGGAAATATCAATCCCTCCCGCAATCAAGACCACAAATAAACCGCATGCCATGATGCCAAGCAGCGCTGAGCTGATCGACATATCGAAAAGATTACCAAGCGTCAGGAAGTCTTCAGAGGTCGCAGTAAGCACCGCGACAATCACAACGATCATCACAGAAAGATAAAACTCGTGACGCTGACTAAACGAAGCCAACAAGCCTTTGTATTGATTAAGCATTAACGGCCTCCATAATGTCTTGCTCTGAGCAGTCTGCGGGTAGGAAGTCATGAGTGAAACGTCCTTCTTTCATCACCATCACGCGGTGACTGTTGTAAAACACTTCGGGGATCTCATCACTGATCATGATGATCGCCATGCCATTTGCCGCCAGATCTTTGGCGATGTTGTAGATCGCTTCTTTGTTGGCGACGTCGACGCCCACCGTTGGCGAGTCGAGGATCAATACCTCTGGCTCGGCCGCAATCCATTTCGCTATCGAGATACGCTGTGCATTACCGCCTGACAGGCTCGTCACGGGGAGCTTTGGATCCGCAACTTTAATCGCTAACGAATTGATCAACGTGCTCACCAATTTATTGGCTTTTAAGTGATCCAACATGCCCGATGGCTTCGTTAGCCGTTTAAGAACCGACGCAGTAATGTTGTCTTGAATCGCCTGCTCCATCACCAGCCCTGTCGACATGCGGTCTTCCGATACGTAGCCGATACCTTGTGCAATTGCATCGCGGTTTGAGGCAAATGTGGTGGCTTTGCCATTAATCAGAATCTCGCCACTATCAGGCTGGGTCATACCAAATAACGCCATGCAAAGCTCGGTACGGCCAGCACCCAGTAGACCCGTAATAGACAAGATTTCGCCAGCACGAACCGACAGCGACACGTCGTTAAACTGACCTTTTCTCGTGAGTTTTTTTACCTCAAGTTTTACATCACCTTGCGCTTGGTAAGGTGCGAGAGGCGAAAATTCAAAGCGTTGACCCGTCATTAAAAATGCCAACTCATCGCTGTCCACATCATCGGCTTGATAAGTCCCAATGGTGCGGCCATCACGAATAACGGTAATGCGATCTGAGATCTCCATCACTTCATCAAGTTTGTGGCTCACAAACACCACGGTGACGCCTTTTGATTTCAGATCGGCCACCACGTTAATCAGGTGGTTAACTTCGGTACGCGTCAATGACGCCGTCGGCTCATCCATGATCATTAATTTGGCATCAGAGGCCATGGCACGGCAAATCGCCACCAGCTGACATTCTGCAATCGAAAGTTGCTCTACACGCTTATTCAACGGCAATGTCACGCCTACTTTTGCCATCGCTTTAATGGCAATATCTTCAATGCGCTTTTGCTGAACCAGCCCTTTTGTCCACTGAACATGGTCTTGAATAGCGATGTTTTCTGCCACAGTCAGGTTAGGGAATAGCGATAAATCTTGATAGATAACTTGAATGCCGTGCTCAATTGATTGTTGCGGATTTAAGCGTGGGTAACTTTTGCCCCCAAGCAGGATCTCAGCGCCTTTTTCTGGCGCATGTACGCCGGAAATCACTTTAAACAGCGTGCTCTTTCCGCAGCCATTTTTGCCCGCTAAACAGTGCACTTCGCCTTGATTAAAAGTGAGATTGATACCATCCAAAGCTTTAACAGAGCCAAAGTGTTTTGACACCTGCTTGAGGGTAATAAAAGGAGTACCAGACATAAGAATTTCCAGAAATCTGGGGGCAGCATTGCACTGCCCCGAAGTTATGACTTTTGTTCGAGCCCAACGTTAGCGAACGTTTAGACACTCCGTTAGCGAGAGCGCTCGTTAACGAAAAACTAGGCGACTAGAAACCAAGTTGACGCGCGTTGGTTTTGTCGACTTCTAAGATCTTGTTGAATTTCACAACACGTTTTTCAGTGTCGATTTCAGCCTCTCCAAGCCCTTCAACGGTCACGCCTTCTGTGACAGCTTTGCCATCCAGCATCTGCTTCGCGACCGCCACCATTGCATAACCGGCATCGGCAGGATTCCATAAGTAACCTTTGTCGATTTCACCGCGCATTAAGTAAGGTGCGGCTTGGCTTGGCATTAAGATGCCAACCACGCTGATCTTATCTTTAGCGCGTTTTTTCTTAATGGCTTCACCCGCACCAATTCCGCCCAGAGAGCCGTAAGAAATGATACCGGCCATATCAGGGTGCGCTTTCATCAAATCGTTCGTCGCCGCGTAGGATTGGTCAATACTCTCAGCGACGGGCATACGGCTAGTCACTTCATACATGTCTGGGTAGGTTTGTTTTTGGTAATCAATCGCCAAGTTTGCCCAGTTGTTGTGCAGCGGAACTGTCAGTGAACCAACGTAAATGGCGTAACCGCCTTTTTCACTCATGTTTTTCGCCAGTTCATCCATGGTGGCTTTTGCGTACGCTTGGTTATCGATAGTTTCGATGTCCCAATCGGCACCATGGCCATCAGGTGATTCGTGAGTCAACACGATAATGCCTTTCTCACGGGCTTTCTTAAACACAGGCTCAAGTACTGTTACGTCGTTAGGTACGACCGTAATCGCATCGACACCCTTGGCAATTAAGTCTTCAATAATTTTAACTTGTTGAGCAGGATCGGGAGTTGAAGGGCCAAGCTGGCGAGCATCAACACCAAAATCCGTTGCCGCCTGTTCAATCCCTTTGTTCATTTGGTTGAACCACGGAATACCAGACACTTTGACAACGTTGACGATTTCATAATCTTTGGCATGGACACCCGTTGCAGCAAGGGCAAGCGTTAATGCTGCCACTTTAAATAAGACTTTTTTCATCTTCATCAATCCTTTTTCTGTTTTTTATTACGTAAGCGTAATTCGTTATGTGTAGGGTTAAGCTGAATCGATGAAGAGATGGTAAGACCCAATGCCTCGCAAATCGGCTGAACAAGGCTGGAACTGTGATCCGTACACGTTAGTGATAAATTACATAGTTAAACATGTAATAGTGGTGTTAATTGGAAAGTACGACGTAATTTATCGATCAGCCGTCAGCGTGAACACCACTAAAAACGCAACAAAGTACGATCAGAAAATAAACATTTTGATATGCCATATTGGCATTGAGTGCGGCAAATGAAGCAAACTGAGCAGAAAACACACCAGCGACCGGCCATAATCAGATTTAGGTCACTAAATGGAATGAGCGCACCACGCGACGAAATCCAATTCATCTTATCCCTATCCGCAATTTGCCGACCAAGACTGTCGTTTTTTCTCAAAAAACTGTTGTTAAGAAACAAAACACATCATTCGGTTCCCCTCGGCCTTTACACAGCTTTACCTCGCTTGACGTTAGGTTACCTTGCAACCGCTCAAAATCGCGGCGCGCGGCGTGCGACGCGGGAGTCGACTTTCATCTGATTGACAATCAACGGCAAACGCTTTTTACCGTTGATGATATTGGCTCTACGCCAGAGGAACTGTCAAAGCACAGCATTTGGTTTTGTGGACCATTAGGATTTGGTGACGCGCTAAAACGCCAACTAAAAGCGAAGCGCTTTCAGTTGAGCCATTTTCACTACGAGCTGTTTAATTTTAGATAAGCCATTGAGGCCAATTATAATAACCAACCACCGATCCAATAAAGGCGCTCAAATGAGCGCCTTCGGTTTCCATCATCCCTGACGAATCAAGTGATCAGATTACCAGTACTTTTGATCATTCAAAGCCGAAGCACACAGCGTTTCGCTCTCAATGGCAACCAACTCGCTACCATCTAGTTTTTGGCCTAACCAACCATGCGGATAGCTCAATACCAAAGGCGCTTTTACCTGTTCTTCCATAATTTGAACAAAACCGACTTTGCCGTAAAAACGTGGGTCACCGTAAGTCAGCACCAACTCCACACCTTGTTGCTTTAGCGTGTCTAAACCAAATTGAATCAGCTTTTGCCCCACACCTTGACCTTGTGTTGCCGTCGCAATCGCCGCAGGCGAAAGTAAGTAAGCATTGGTGGTGTTGGATTGGAAGTGGAACTTAGTAAAGATCACACAGCCCAGCAGCGTTTCGTCTTTGCTAGCACCGACAATGACCATTTCTTCGCTGTCGGTCGTTGCAACGATTTGGTTGGCTAAGTCACCAATCATCACGCCTTCATCAACGCCTTCAGAGTCAGTGAACGTATTTTGGAATAGCGCTTGAATTTGCGCTTGCTTCGATAAATCTAAAATTGAGAATTGCATTTTTTTTCACTTCTTTATAAAAAGGCGAACTACGCCTTTTGTAAAATAAACATTTGGTAATCGAACTCGCCATTACGCTGCCGATAAGCCTTAATTTCTCGTTCGATGTCTTTTATGGCTTGTGAGCCTGACATCTGCTCTTTTAACGACGCAACTTGTGTGGCTAATGGTTGATAGTAGGCTTCCCATGCCGCATCGGTGATAGGAAAAGAATCGATTAACTGATAACCCGCTGCTTTAGCCTGCGCGATGCGCGCCTCAACCGTGGTCATATCAGGGTATTCACTCGACCAAAACGCTTGATTATCGGCACTAGGGCTGTCGGTTGCCCAAACAAGATCGCTTAACACCATAACGCCACCGTCACTCAAAAAGGGCAACCATTGTTTAAAGGCATTGTTCACCCCCATGATGTACGCACTGCCTTCTGACCAAATAAGATCAAACGACTGAGTCGCATAGGGTAAATCCGTCATACTCGCACATTCAAAGCGAACCTTATCCGCATAGGCTTGATGCGTGGTCTGCAATTCTGAAATGGCATCAGCATCGTTATCAATCGCAATAATTTCTGCGTCACACTGCTGGGCAAGAACTCGAGTGGCAATACCAAGCCCGCAGCCAACCTCTAAAATATGCTTCGCTTTAAACGGGACTTTTTGCAATGCGGTAAGGCTATCAAACTCACTGCCCGGGCCGCGCCTTTCAAGCGCATCAAACACGCGATAAAAGTCAGCCATGTAAACCTCATGGGTATTCATATCTTTAGATAACCACCGTAATCGTTGTGCATCGGTTTCACTAAAACCTTGTTTGATTAACCAATCAATGTGCGCATCTGGCGCGACTTTATCGAGCATTTCATGCCAATCATTGAGTGATCTTTCACCCAATAATGCGGCCAATAGATCTCGTGACTGCTGCTTCTGCGCGATGTCTTCATCCAATTGAGCCAATCTTTCAGAGAGCAACTGACGTTCAATTTTGACTTCCAAGCACGCTTTACATTCTTTCAGGGTAAGGCCACCACTTTGCAGTTGCTGGACCAACCTTAAACGTTGTACGTCCATATCGCTGTATAGGCGATAGCCATTGTTTGAGCGTTCACCACAAATCAGGCCCAGCTTCTCATAGTAAAGTAGCGTGGTGCGAGAAAGCCCAACCCGCTCACCTAACTCTGATATTCGATACACAGCGTTCTCCTTCTCACCCCAATCGCTTGATTATGCGCTTGTCATTTGAGCCTATCGTAAACTGTAGAGCTATAGACAGGTCAATGATTATTTCAAGCATTTTTCATTTACACAGTGACCGGTGTCTCTCACTCGAACCTCTCACCATGAAAAACACCCTATTTCACAGCAGTTGTGCATTTCTTCACCATACTTATCCATTCCAACGTCATGCTTCTACTGACTCAATAAGGACATTCATCCCATGAAATACACTCTATTACTTGCTGCGCTTTGTGGCGTGTCATCACTGGCTATCGCTGACGAACTTCGCGTGGAAATGATTGATTTGAATAGTGGCGATTCTGCCGGAACGGTCGTCATTAGTGAGAGTGAATACGGCACCGTATTTACCCCGCAATTAAAGGGGCTAACCGCGGGTGTGCACGGATTCCATGTTCACACTAATCCATCGTGTGACAGCGTAGAAAAAGAGGGCAAAACAGTATTGGGCGGCGCTGCGGGCGGCCATTACGACCCAGCAGAAACGGGCAAACATGGCTTGCCATGGACCGAGGATAACCACCTCGGTGATCTACCCGCCCTTTATGTCGCTGAGGATGGCACCGCCACTCAACCAGAATTAGCGCCTCGAATTAAGCTCGCCGATTTAAGCGGTCGTGCGTTGATGATTCACGCCGGTGGCGATAATCACTCCGATCACCCCGCCCCATTAGGTGGCGGTGGCGCGCGAGTGGTGTGTGGCGTGATTAAGTAAGTTTATTTGCCATGCTGCAATATCAGTGCTGCGGCGTCAGTCACAGCGCTGAAAAGAGCAGAACGCCGTTACACAACAGTGAAACAAAACCATTAAACGTTCCTCTAAAGACTGGCGCTTTGTGGAACGTTTTTCGGTTACAAACGGCCAGCAAAATCGTTTTGCAGAGCGCCAAGCAAACTTTCTAAGACCGGCCCATGGGCATGGCTTCGTGACACTAAACACCCCGTAATCGTCAGCCAACCATCTTTCTCATGCGCGACAGGCAGCTGCATCAACTGGCCTTGTGCAATCAATGGAAGCGCCATTTCATCAGGAATTAACGCCCAACCAATGCCTCTGCACGCTAACTTCGCCAGCATTTGATGGCTGTTGGCGTACCAAAATTTAGAGCTTATTCCATAACTAAACCACAATTCTTTATGCGTTGCGCTGCGGTGCACGATTTGACGATGCGTTTTTAAATCGGAATCTCGCACTTCTTTCAATTGTGCAAGTGGGTGTTCTGGCGAAATAACGTTGAGAAATCGGGTTTGTCCAAGCGTGAAGAAATCCATGTCTTCTCTTAATTCACCGTCTGCAAAAATAATCCCGACATGGGCTTTATTGCTGCGCACCAACTCTTCGACATCAAAGGTAGAAGCGGTCATGACATCGAAATGCGTAATCGGAAATTGCTCAGCCATCCGCGACAATACATCCAATAAACTGTCGGTAACCAAACACTCATCAATGGCGATAACCAATTCATTTTCAATGCTTTTATCTAACGACTCGACCTTCTGATCAAAGTACTGCTGCTGGTTAAGAATCGATTTAGCGATCGGCAACAAAGCGTGGCCGTTGGCAGTTAAACGCGGAATGTTTTTGTCCCGCGTGAAGAGGTCTTGGTTGATCGCCAATTCTAGATTGGCCACTGATTGACTGACCCCCGATTGAGCACGCTTTAACTTACGTGCCGCCGCAGAAAATGAACCGCATTCACATACTGTGACGAAGATCCTCAGTTGTTCAAAACTGTACATAGCGCCCCCCAATAAATATCGCCATCTTGAAGGTATCACGAAGTGTGATAGCTGTTAACTTTTGTTCTAATTATAAATCGGCATAATCAGCCCCTCTTTAGAAACAACAACATTTAATGGGGACACTTTGTGGGGCGATTAGAACGTATCTTTCACGCGATTACTTTTGAAGTCTTAGCCGTATCTTTATCGATCATTGGCTTGGCTATTTTTACGGATCACAACATTCATCATCTATCAGGAACAATGATAGTTGTGGCAACCATTGCGATGATATGGAACGTTGTCTTCAATTGGGTATTTGATAAATTTGTGCCGGGACAAAAAGAAAAACGCACGTTAAAAACACGCATTAACCACGTGCTGTTATTTGAAGCAGGCTTGCTGTTTTTCACCGTCCCTGTGATGGCATTTATTCTCAAGGTCGGTCTTTGGGAAGCCTTCGTCATGGATATTGGTGTCACCATATTCATTACGATTTATGCTTTCGTATTCAACCTCACTTATGACCACTTACGTGCGTATATTGTGGCAAAAAGATCGCCGATGCTTGCCAATTAATGTCTCGCTAACCATTCTATTTTGCATAAAAAAACCGAGTAAGCACTGCCGCTTCACTCGGTTTTTTACCATTTAAGGTTGAATTGATTCACTAATCAATCAGGGTTAATGAATCGAGAATGCCTTGCCCACTGTGGATGCCACCTTCGTTTTCACTGGCTGGTTTACTGCGGATGAGATAACCCGCATAGCCATTCAGTTCCGTCACTGGCTGACCTTGATAGTGCGCGGTAAATAAACCAATCTCACTCACCAAATCGCTCACTAACGTTTGCTGACTATCACGAACGGCGACCGTTGGCACATCACGCTCATGCGGGTATAAACGCTGCATCAACGCCCAAGCGTCATATTCTTCAGGCTTTAATTCCGCCAACTTTTCAGCAATATCATCACCAAAAATGCAATGACCGCCGCCTTCACCCTGGTTTTTCAATACCCACTGATCTTTGTTTGCTGAGGTGGAAAACCATTCGATAACGTCAGCACTCACCGGCTTCATTTCCGCCAGAACACTTTTGACTAAATTGGCTTCATCCAACGTTAAACCCCATCGCAGATACTCTTTTGCATCCATCATGGTGAGCATCATTTGCATCGATTTACTGGTCGCTAATTGCTGACTGATCGTCGCGTTCACGGCGACGTTATGCTTTTCAATAAACACACGAATCTGGCTGAGGGTATAACAGCACTCCGCTTCATTAAGCTCTGGGGCATAGTAATCGCTGTATTGATAACCGGCGCGTAAATACACCACATCAATGCCGCCCACGCCGTCTAAAAGCAGACGCTGCTCCTCTCCCGTAGACAACTGCTTGCTAAGCTGTTCAAACGTACGACGTACAGTGCGCACACCTTGCTTTTGCAGCTCTACTTCCAATAAATGCTGGTCATACACATTGTCTTCGTTCTTTTGTACCACCATCAAAAACGTCGGCTTACCCGCCTCCGCGTATTGGGTTTTAATCGCTTGCGCCGAAGCCGTAATGCCCAACGCCAGTTGCTCTAATCCAACGTTATCGGCTTGTTTGCTTAACGGGTCTTCGAGCCATTGCTGGTAAACGCTGCCCCATTGCTCACTCATGTATTGATGCAATTGGGTCGCGCGCTGACCAAAGGGCCCCATGCCCGCGGCGATACCATTAAACTCAATCACTTTAGCCCCTTGCTCGCGATCATCCATAAAATCGGTTCGCATAAGTAGCAAGGGTTGACGCGCCGGCGCTTGGTGCTCGCCATTACGCGTATTTTTATCACCATGAGCCTGTTGATGAAGCATCATTAAGCTGCCAAAAAACGGATCAGCTTTCGCCATATCACTGAGCGATGCTTGTAGAAAGTCGTGATCTTCTGAAACCCCGCTAATCAATTTAGCGATCAATGGTGTGACGGTCAGTAGGTGCTGATACACCTCGCGCTCCATCGTGGTTGGCGCAAGGCTAAATGGGCAATGACGAGCGGTGTTGTCCGCTTGACGGAACGCGACGCCATGCATAATGGCCCATTCACACGCGTCTTCAATTATTTGCTGAGAAACGTATTCATTTTTATTGTTCATTGTATTGTTCATTGGGTTCTACTCTTAAAACTTTTTGACTTAACCTACGGTCAATCAAAGGCCTAAGTGGGCCTGATACCGAGTTAGGCGATCGCGCTGGCTAAACCGAGTGAGCTATTGAGGTGCTCACGTTCTTCTTGTGCTTTTTGAGCAAGATACAAATCACGATAATCCCCTGACTGTTCAATCAGTTCATCGTGTGTCCCATTTTGTACCACCTTGCCCTTATTCATCACCAAAATCTGATCCGCGTTTTGGATAGTGGAAAGACGATGCGCAACGGTAATGACCGTTCGACCCTCTTGAATTTGATTTAATGCCTCTTTTACCGCTTCTTCAGTATCACTGTCGATATTGGCGGTCGCTTCATCCAACAAGAATACGTTCGGATCGTGTGAAATCGCGCGCGCTAAAGCAATCAATTGTCTTTCGCCCACTGACATCGATGAGCCACCATGTCCGGGTTGGTGGTCATAACCATTCTTAAGACGTTGAATAAAGCGATCGGCTTTGACTTTTTGCGCCGCCACGATGCCTTTGTCTCGATCAGGCGTACCACGCGATAACTCAATATTTTCCAATAGTGAACCACTAAAGATGATTGGGTCTTGTGACACTAACCCAAACATCTGGCGCAACTGGACTTCGGGTAACGACGCTAATGGTTGACCGCCAATAAAAATCTCACCTTGTTGATGCGGATAAAAACGCATTAATAGATTGATGATAGAACTTTTTCCGCTACCTGTATGGCCAACGATCGCGGTCACTTGTCCTGCTTTGGCCGTAAAACTCACATCAGAGAGGACTGGGTGGGCTTCATCATAGCCCATCGTCACGTGACGAAATTCAATGTCGTACTGGTCGATCACCGGCTTCGATTTTGCCACCGCGTTGCCTGTTTGAGCCTCATCATCCAATAATTCAAAGATTCGCTTTGAAGAAACGGTGGCGACCTGCAATTTACGCAGCTCCATCGACAATTGACGGAAAGGGTCAAAAAAGCGCTCGATATAGTTCAAAAACGCATACAAGGTGCCTATCTCAACCGCCGTCTCTAGTGACACACCAGCAAACCACGCAACAATCCCAACCGCGGTTAAGGTGGAAACCAAGCGGGTCAACGGCAACAACATCAAGCTATCAATCGCAATCGATTTAGCGCGGAATGCAAACCAGCGCTGATTCTCTTGCTCAAATTTGGCTTGAAACGCTTTCTCCTGACGAAACGCCTGAATCAATGGCATGCCTTGTAAAGACTCATTGATTTGACCATTGATGAGGCTGACCTGATCACGAATGCCATCAAACACCGACATCGAAATTTTACGATATACGTGCATCGTCAGCAGCAGTACCGGAATCAACACCAAGCTGATCAGCATCAAGCGCCAGTCCAATAAAGCGATGGCGATAAAGATAGCGATAATTTTCAAGCCACCTTGGATAATGGTCGGAATGGTAGAAACAAACATGTTTCGTAACGATTCCGTGTCGTTGGTGATGTAGGAAACCAACACCCCTGCCGATAATTTATCAAACACTCGAATAGGGTAATGGAGTACATGGCGGAACAACTGCTGGCGCACATCATTCACCACCAAAAGGGCCGCATGGCGAAAAACCACCGCTTGCAAATAGGTAAAGACTGCGGAAATGATGTAAAACAGCATCACCGCGGCAGACAACCAACCAAGGTGCTGCCATTCAAATTGGTTAGGTACGATCACATCATCTAGAATGATTTTCGCCAGCCAAGGGATCGCCATTTCAGCGCTCACGGCGATCGCCAACAAAATAAACGCACCGATAAAACGCACTTTATGCGGCAAAGCAAACGCGGTTAAGCGCACCAATAACGAAGGCGATTTTATTGCCGTTGACGCCTTGCTTTCGGTTTGAGGGCTCGTCCCCTTCACTTGGGAAGTCTGACCTTGATTTGAATTAGACATTCGCCACCTCCACCATTGAAAGGCGCTCTTCCTTCTTCGCCGAATCTACTGTCACCCCCACAGACTGACCTAATTGGCTTTGACGTTGATAGACCATCGAATACCAGCCTTGCTTAGCCACCAATTGATGGTGATTGCCTTGTTCCACAATCACGCCCTCATCAATAACAACCACGTGATCGGCTTCAATTAAGTTGGTTAACCGCTGTGTCACCAATAACACGGTTTTGTGGCCGTAATATTGTTTTAAATTTTGACGCACGACGACTTCGGTTTTCATATCTAAGGCGCTAAATGGATCGTCGAGCAGTAAGATATCCGCATCAGACAAAAGTGCACGAGCCAAGGTTAATCGCTGTTTTTGTCCGCCCGATAAATTGCTGCCGCCTTCCCGAAGCGGCGTATCAAAACCTTGTGGCATCGCTTCAATTTCATCACGCATCCCCACCATTTCCGCCACTCTCACTATGTCACTCAACTCAGCCAACGGCTTTGCCAATGCGATATTTTCGGCAATCGTGCCCGTAAACAGGTGCGGTTTTTGCGGGACCCACGCTAATTTACGACGCAGTGCATCAAAGGTCAGCGTGTTGATGGCCGTGCCATCAATCCAAATATTTGAATGCGACTCCAATTGAAATTGACGCAGCACCAACTGTAATAACGTACTTTTACCACCGCCCGTTGGGCCAGTAATGCCCACTAATCCGCCATCCGGCACATCAAATTGAATGTTTTTCAATACCGCGGGATTGCCTTGTGCCTGATGATGATCATCGTGCGAAAACGCGTGAATATCGACACGCATGCTTGAGCCAGAGTCGTCCGCGAGGCTCTTCGCCCCTTCAACCACTTCACTGTGTTCAGCAAATAATGTCTCTAAACGCAGCCATGACGTACTGCCTCGTTGAAAGACATTAAACTGCCAGCCAAATTGCAAAAATGGCCCCAATAGCTGCCCAAGATACAAGGTAAACGTGGTAAATAACCCCACGGTAATTTGCCCTTGTTGGATTAACCACGCGCCATACACCAGCGAAATCACAAACGACAAACCGTAAACCAATTGAACCGTCGGGGAAAACGCGGCATCAACTTTGGCAACCGCCAAGTTGGCGTCTAACGTGTCATCCAATGTTTGACCAAAACGACGCTCTTGACGTGAACCAATACCATGAGAACGCACCGCTCGAATGCCCGCTACGGTTTCACGGACTTCTTCATTCATCTCAGAAAACGTCGATTGCGCGCGGCCAAACGCTTTGTGCAGTGACTTGCCATAACGAAAAGTAATGAAGACTAATAACGGGAAAGGCAATAACGCAACCGCCGTCAGCTCGCCATTAACAACCAACACCATACCGAGAATGACGGTGAAGCCGGCAATAAAAGAATCCACCAGCGTCATGATGCCCATGCCCGTCGCTTCTTCGACGGCATTGAGGTCATTGGTCGCGTGCGCCATTAAATCCCCGGTACTGCGGCGAGAATAAAAGCCTGGCGATAATGTCGTGAAACGAGCAAAGAGATCACTGCGCATCACACGGGTTATCGCAATGGATGCGCCATACAACTTGCTTTGCCAAACAAAACGCAAGCCATACATCGCAGCGGCCGACACCACAATGCCCGCAAGGTACGTCATCAGTGTCGATAGGGTTAACGTGCTGTCGCTGATGGCATCAACAATCTTGCCAATCAACCACGAGGGCACCAAATTCAGTAGGGCAACGATCTGCAAAACCACGATCGCAATCATATACTCAGCGGCGTACATTCGAATGTAGCCCCTTAGTTTCCAAATAATGTTCATATATAAAATCAGCAACTTACAATTAGATGCGCATTGAAAAAACGCGCAAATACAACAGGGCGTATGCATCGAACCTCGAGGGTGAATACCACAACGTCTTTGACGTTATGGCATTCGTTCTTGGTCTTCACTCAAACTTATGCGGCTTTCTCACTCGCATCACACCCACAAGGCACATGATTTTTCGCCTCGATAAAAGCATCAAAGCTCACGTCCTGCTGCGCTTCCAGTTGAGCTTGCGCTTGCAGCGATTCCGCGGCGAGAGAAACAAGATTGTCATGCTCATCATCGGCCATCACATGCGAACGATAAGTTGCCGTATTGGCCACCGACAATTGATGAATTACCTGAGCATAGCCCTGTTGATTCGTCTTCATGTCCGTCAACAATCGCGCCGATGGCGTTAAGTCTGGCTCAACAAATTTAGCCCGCTCGCGCTCAATCGCCGTCGTGTAGTCCTGGCAAGCAAACGCATCATCAAATACCTTCGCGACTGAGAACATGTCATCAAGCAGCGCCGAGCCCAGCGCATCAAGAGCCACATCCCCTTGCAATGTTGGTAATCGCAAACCGGGCTTGCGTCCTTGGGTGGCGACCAACTCTTGGCGCTGCATGATCAGTGCGCGCTCTTGATCGCCAATGTCTTCACTGGGTGCTAAGGCACAGTAAGCCAGAAAGAGATCTAAGAACTGGCTTTGCTCAAGACTGATACCCAGAGGCAAATACGGATTGTTATCGAGGCTTCTTAGCTCGATGTATTGCACGCCGTATTGACACATCGCCATCAATGGTCGCAGTTCGTCATGAATGATTTTGGGTCTAACCGATCCATAAAGCTCATTCTCCAACTGCAATACCGACCCATTCAGTTGTTGATCACCCTTTAGGTGAGTATACCGTTCACTCGGCTGGGTCAGCGCGCGATACAAATCGCTCAAATACGCCTGTTTGCTATTGAAACTTGTCGGGTAAGCCGCCTGTTCGCTGCTGTTATACCCCAAATTACTTAAGCGTAATGACGTTGCCCATGGTAGGTAATATGTGTTGTCATCCCATGCTTGCAGTGGGTGCGCTCTCTCCTCAAGATAACTGGCATCGAGCGCCGGTGATGCGCCAAATAAATACGGAATGATCCAACCAAAGCGCAACACATTACGAATAAGGTGAAAGTAGCGTTCAGAAATAAAATCATTCAACGTCTGTTCGCTATTCAACTCACGATGCAACGTTTGCCAAAATGTCTCCGGCAACGAAAAATTATAATGAATGCCAGAAATTAACTGCATGCGCTTACCATAGCGATTGGCTAAGCCTTCACGATAGCGCTCTTTCAATTGGCCCGCGTTAGAGCGACCGAACTGTGCAATCACGATGCTCTCATCACTCGTCACGGCAGGAGGCATACTCGCACTCCACATGCTCTCGCCAAGCGGGAGATTCTCCGCGACGAATTGATGCAACGAGGCCAATACATCGAACGTCGCTTGGCGATCCGTCAGCGCAGGCGTCACTAGCTCTAATTGCGCTTCCGCGAAGTCAGTGGTGATGTATGGATGAGTGAGCGCAGATCCTAATTGACGTGGATGTGCCAATTCAGACAGCTGGCCATTTAATTGAGTGCGAACCAGTTCCCTTTCGATCCCACGGCGAATACCACCGAGTGACGTTTTCACATCCATGCGAGCCAGCAGATTTTGAGCCCGTTCATCGACACTGACCGATGAAACAGCGTGGTTTTTAGGGCGATTGATTTCAGTCTTTTTCATTATTTCTTTCACAGGTATTTTGCAATTGCTCGATTAAGACGAAGGCCAAAAAGAAAAGACGACGAAAAAATAAAATTATTTGTTCCTATCCCCAAACAACTTGAAGATGCAGGTAGGCGACCCGCGAACAAAGCCTCTGAACATAAACGTCTCTGAACTTAAACGCCTCAGCGCATAGATGCGCGATGAGATGAGGTTTGAGAGTGCGAGTCAACACCGCGGCAACGTCAAGTCGGCGGGTATGGGCGAAAAAGGATTCGTTATCCTTGATCCAACAAGCCATCAATTGACCTGATATCGCCTATAATCACAAGCTTAACGATTCAAACAATGACACTTGCTCGTCACATAAATCAGAGACTGTAGGTGACCATGGATTGTTGTTTTGCACGCACGACCAGCGGCCCAATCGAAGAGACTCCGCTATATGTCGTCTTAAACTTCAGGAGAGAACGATGCAAATCGTGGTTGATACACACACTCACACACTGGCCAGTGGTCACGCCTACAGCACCCTTTTAGAAAATGCGGCCGCCGCTCAACGTAAGGGACTAAAAATTCTGTGTACGACCGATCACGCCCCAACAATGCCAGGCGCCCCCCACTATTGGTTCTTCAATAATCAGCGCATCATTCCGCGCTTTCTCAATGACGTTGGGATTATCCGAGGCGTGGAGGCAAACACCTTAAATACCCAAGGTGACATCGATATTCACCCGCAAACCGAGCAGTTATTAGATTGGGTAATCACCAGTTTCCACGAACCGGTTTTTGCTCCCGCCAGTGAAGCCGACCATACCGAGGCTCTGCTCAATGTGATAAAAAGCGGCCGTGTAGATGCGCTTGGCCATCTCGGCAATCCAAATTTTGGGTTTGATATTGAGGCGGTGCTGACTTGTGCGAAAGAGCACAATGTCGCCATTGAGATTAATAACTCCTCGCTACTCGGGCACAGTCGAGCGGGCAGCATTGAATGCTGCGATGCGATTGCACGCATCGGTAAGGAAATTGGCGTGTATTTTACCACCGGTTCTGATGCCCATTTCTGCGCAGATATCGCAAGATTGGATCTCGCCGCGGCACTGCTAGAAAAATACCAAATCGATGAAGAGAAAATCATCACCTCCAGTACCCAACGCTTCTTAAATTTTCTACTGCTACGAGGTAAAGACCCGATTGAAGAGTTTGCCGATCTGTATTGATTCATTGAACGCTGGAAGAAATGCCATCCACCTGATGATTTAATCGCCTCTTACTCGCTCGATAAGAGGCGTTTTTCGGCCGATCAGATGAGTTTATCGCTATGGATAAACTCAGAGGCGAAAGTAAGCTGGATGGCTACTGTTCACCATCCATAAGCCACGCGACCGCTTCGTCATATTCTTCAAACGAACGAATATCGCCGTTAATAAACCAACTTCCGACCTTCGCTGCCCACTCTTGCCAGCCATGCGAACCATACAGCGCGACGCGATCAAATTCAGAACCGTGGCTCATGCCCAGCTTAAAGTCATCCCAAGCCGCTCTCAACTCCCAACCTTCAAATTCGGTCGCGTCAAAAAATACTTTCACCTTAGGTTGTTCAATTTTCGCTAACGCTGCATCCAACATCGGCACCAGTCGTTGATAGTCATCATGGGTTAACTTTCCCACCGCTTTGATAGAAAGAAAAACGTCATCATCGACTCTATCTAGCCCGATAGAAATTCCGTGCTTATTCATTCGTTCACCTCTGTACTAAACCTAGTTCTAATTTAGTACAGATTTGATCGAAGAGAGGTAAAGAAGCGATAAATAAGAACCAAATCGTCAGCAAGCAGAGCCGAAAAAGGTCATCGACAATCGCAGCGCTATGCCCCGAAAACCCTCTATTTGCGCCCCATAATACGCAGAATACGTAGGAACAAATTAATGATGTCCATATAAAGCGCCGCGGCACTATCGACGGCATTATCTAAGGTTTTGGGGATCTGATTCGCGCGCCCCCAGTCATAACCGATGTAACCACAAAAAATCGCCGCGACAGCCCAATCAATCCAAGATTGATGAATGCCAAGCACGAAAACTTGAAACAGTTCAACCACGATCACGACAAGCAGAGCAATCGTTAATGCTCCGGCGATTTTCGCGAAGAAATTTGGAAATAGCGTACCAAGGAACATCATGATTCCCGTGACCAAGCCGGTCACTTGAATCGCCGAGAGCACCAACGCAGGGTCGTATTGGGAGACCACCGTATTGATAATGAGACCAAAAGGCACCACGACAAAGTTATACCCCACAAAACTCACTAATGGGTTTGATGAAGACCTGAATAGATAGATACCGAAAAAACAACTCGCAAAATAGCCGATGAAAAAGACCCAAGGATTGATCGAGGCGATCACTTCAACAGGAATGGCTGACACCATTATCCAGTTAATCCAAAAGCCCCAACACAACACGGCCCCAATGGTTAAATTGTACAAGCGCGCACTGATTTCAGGCTCGCCGCTAAAACGGCGTTCAAAAACATTGTCTTCCATGACCTCTCCCTTCTTTATTGACGATTTCGTTTATGATGTCATCTGTGTTTAACGCAATGTCCAGTATGGTTGAAAAACCATCCATTCACGATAAATAGGTGTAATCCGTTAAGTGGCTCGCCACATTGATGATCCTTTCGGCTGGTTCCCTGCGGTATGACGAATATTTTTGTTCTCTTATCCTCCAGTGAACAATACAATCGGAGCGTAAAAATCATTGAAATCATAGGGAAATAACATGGCGTATCAAGTGCTGGATGTCACCCAATGGGCGCGTGCCGAACACTTCAGGTTCTACCAGGGTTTTAGCCATCCTTGGTATAATATCTGTGCCAATATCGATGTCTCTGCCCTGCACCGCTATTGTAAGCAGCACCATCATCGCTTCTTTCACGCCTATCTTTATCTGACCCAACAAGCATTGAATCAATGCGAGCCGATGGCCTATCGATTGGTGGGCGACGAAGTGCGCATCTACTCGCCGATGCAGGTCAGCGTGGCCTTACTGGCTGCCGACGATACCGTGCGTTTTTGCGATTTAGATTACCAACCTCAATTTGAACAATTTACGGCCAGAGCGACAGAAACCGAAACGCGCATTAAAAATACGCCGTTTATCTTAGAGCAGTTTATCGGCCAAGAGATGAAGCAAGATACGATTCATCTTACTGTGTTGCCATGGATCGATTTCACCAGCATGAGCCATGCCAGAGATGTCAATTTCCCTGACAGCGTGCCAAAAATGGCCTTTGGTAAATTAGTCCAGCAAGGTGAACAATGGCGAATGCCACTGTCGCTAGAAGTCCATCATGGCTTAATGGACGGTTTGCACGTGGGGCAGTTTATTCAAACGTTGCAAACATTATTCAACACGCCGTCATTGCTTGACCCTTGCTAATATTCTTTCCAATACCCACGCAACATGCATTTTTGTCATTAAAAAATCAAAAAAAACGCCCTAACCATGTCGGGCGTTTCGTTCTATTTATTCAATGGACAACATTATGCGTTAAGAATGAATTGCTCAATCGCAACGGCCACGCCGTCTTCGTCATTCGATAGGGTAATGTGATTCGCCAACGCTTTAATATCATCGCTCGCATTGCCCATCGCAATGCCAAGCCCTGCGTATTCAATCATGTGGTGATCGTTACCCGCATCACCCATACAAATCACTTCACTCGCATCAATGTTTAAATGCTCAGCCAACATGGCAACACCGGTGCCTTTATTGCTGTGTTTGTTCATGATTTCTAAGAAAACGGGCGAGCTTTGTACCACGGTATACTGGCTATAGAGATCGGCAGGCAACTGCGCAATCGCATTGCTTAGCACCTCTTCTGGTGCAACCAGCATCACTTTAATAATTTCATCATCATCGGCAAGATCGGCAAAATCAAACACCGAACTGGATATCTGGTTAATGTCCGCTTCATGCTGTGTAATTGGGTTCGCCAGCGGCGTAATCAAACCACGCTCGGTTGAGAATGCATGAATGTAAGTCCCGAGTTCGTCAGCCAATGCCGCGAGGTTTTTGGCATCTAACCCCGTCATGATCTGTTTGCGAATAACCTCTTTGCTTGCCACTCGCTGCACAAGCGATGCGTTGTAACTTAATACGTAATCTTGCTCTGACGTCATTCCTAATTCATCTAGGTAACGCGTCATCCCTTCGAGTGGGCGACCAGAAGCAAGCACCACGTGAACGCCTTTGTCACGTGCCTCTTGAATCGTTTGTTTTGTACGTGGGCTTATGGCTTTGTGCGAATTCAGCAGCGTGCCATCCATATCTAAAGCAACTAATTTGTACATGTTATATTCCGCGGAAGACCAATTATTCAGGCTGAATCTTAATCAAATTTCCGCCCTAACTCGACAACATTCCATAGGCAATCGGTAGAATCATAGCGACATTTGATGGCCATCAACATTCATGGGCTGCTTTCATCATTTGTTACGGGTGAGAGAGCGAACAGACATTCCCTGTCGCGCTTATTCAATGGGATCGAACTTAACCAAAGTAAAAGTGCCAATTTATAAGAATATTCTGACACTTACCCAAGCAAATAAATCACACATACCAGTTAACTAATTGCACAACAGCCAATAGAATACGCTCCCTCTGTCCCAAGATTGATTCTATAAAAAAGATTCTATGAAAAAATACTGTTTGCTTCCTTTGCTCGCGTGCGCATTTCCAGTCGTCTCATCTCCATACGTTGGCTTAGAGGTAGGATTGGCCACTCCACAACATAACATCAAGGTCAATGACCAGGTTGATGGCCTTATATTAAGCCCAGACTCAACAGATCGCTTTGCTGGTTTATGGGTGGGTTACGCCTTCAACAATAATTTAGCACTTGAGCTCGGCTACCAGAAAAATCATCACTATAGCGATAATGACACTGCGCACGGATGGGACGTGGAACTGACGTCGAAACAGTTCTCCCTAGCGCCGGTTTACTCTTGGTCGTTATTCAATAATCGCGATTGGACAATAAAGCTTAAAGCAGGGGCGACCTACACGCAGTATCAATTGTCTGCGAACAAGACACGCAATGACCCACCGTTTTACGCGTCGAAAAGTACCAATGAGCTCGGCGCGATAGGAACGATGGGGTTGGAGTATCATCTTACGCCTAACGTCACGCTCGGTTGCAATCTAAAATACCAAGCAGACAGCTACTCAAGCATGAGTATGATGACCTTTGCAGGCAGCTATTACTTTTAAACGAACGGTGTAAACAAGCACCGATTCTGATTGAAATAAGAAGCTGACTGAATAACGCGCACAAAAAAAGGGTCGATAATATCGACCCTTTCATTTTGGATTCATCAACCAATATCGTTAATGATTAGCCTTCGTTACTGCTCAGCTCTAGCTTGCTTTGACGCTTTTCTTCACGCTCACGCTTACTGAAGATACGTTCAACAACAACAAAGAACAGTGGTACGAAGAAGATGCCTAGGAAGGTTGAACCCACCATGCCACCAAGTACACCCGTACCGATTGCATTTTGTGCGCCAGAACCGACACCCGAGCTGATCGCTAGAGGAACAACACCTAGACCAAATGCCAATGAAGTCATTAGGATTGGGCGTAGACGTACACGTACTGCGTGCAGTGTTGCGTCTCTTAGGGTTGCGCCTTTCTCGTAGTACTCTTTCGCAAATTCCACGATAAGGATCGCGTTCTTCGTTGCTAGACCAACCGTCGTCAATAGACCTACTTGGAAGAATACGTCGTTTGGCAAGCCACGTAGATTCATCGCAACAATCGCACCAACAACGCCAAGTGGCACCACTAGAATAACCGCAATCGGTACCGACCAGCTTTCATACAACGCGGCCAATACTAGGAATACAACTAGAATTGAGAGTGCGTATAGCGCTGGCGCTTGGTTGCCTGATAGACGTTCTTCGTATGATAGACCGTTCCATTCAATACCGTAGCCTGTTGGCAGTTTAGCCAGTAGGCTTTCGATATCAGCCATCGCTGCACCTGTGCTGTAACCTTGCACTGGCGCACCTTGGATGTTAACCGCAGGCATACCGTTAAAACGCTCTAGACGTGGTGGACCGTATTCCCAGCTGCCGGTAGCAAATGCCGAGAATGGTACCATTTCACCTTTGTTGTTTCGTACGAACCATTTATCAAGATCTTCTGGTTGCATACGGTACTGGTCTTCACCTTGCAGCATCACTTTCTTGATACGACCACGGTCGATAAAGTCGTTCACGTATGAACCACCCCACGCCGACGCTAGAACTGAGTTCACTTCTGAAATGTTCAGATTCAGTGCGCGCAGTTTCGTGTGGTCAATGTGCAATTGGTAAATCGGTGCTTCTTCTTGGCCGTTAGGACGAACACCCACTAGATTAGGGTTTTGTCCCGCCATACCAAGCAGTTGGTTACGTGCCGCAATCAATGCGTCGTGACCATGACCACTACGGTCTTGCAGATAGAAGTCGAAACCACCCGCCGTACCAAGCTCCATTACTGCAGGCGGAACGAAGGCAAATACCATCGCTTCTTTGATCTGCATGAAGGCGCCCATTGCACGGTTCGCTACAGATTGTACGTCGGTACCTTCCGCCGTACGCTCATCCCATGGTTTTAGGTTGATAAACGCCATACCCATGTTCTGACCCATACCCGCGAAACTAAAGCCCGCTACCGTAAAGACAGATTCAACTGATTCTGCTTCGTCTGTGTTCAGGTACGTTTCCATCTTATCCAGCACTTTTAGGGTGCTTTCTTGAGATGCGTTCGCCGGTAGGATTGCTTGCGCAAACATAACGCCTTGGTCTTCATCTGGTAGGAACGCCGTTGGCATACGTAGGAATAGGAAGCCGGTACCAATCGTGATCGCAATGAAAATCATAAACACACGACCCGTGCGTTTGATGATGCTTGCTACACCTGATTCGTAACGGTTCGTCCAGCGATCAAACCAACGGTTAAATGCGCCGAAGAAGCCTTTATCCGTGTAAGCGTGACCTTTTTCTACCTGCTTAAGCATGGTCGCACAAAGTGCTGGTGTGAGAACCATTGCCACCAATACCGATAGCGCCATCGCGGATACGATGGTGATCGAGAACTGACGGTAGATAACACCGGTCGAGCCTGACATGAAGGCCATTGGTACGAATACCGCAGACAGCGTTAGACCGATACCGATCAATGCACCCGTAATCTGGTCCATCGACTTACGCGTCGCTTCCAAAGGCGTACAGCCTTCTTCAGACATGATACGTTCAACGTTCTCTACGACAACGATCGCATCATCCACCAGCAAGCCGATGGCGAGTACCATTGCAAACATCGTCAGCATGTTAACTGAGAAACCAGCCGCCGCCAAAATACCAAAGGTACCCAGCAGTACAACCGGTACCGCAATCATTGGAATCAACGTCGCGCGGAAGTTCTGCAAGAACAGATACATGATAACGAACACAAGCACGATTGCTTCAAGTAGGGTCTTAACAACGCCTTCAATCGAGCTGCTTACAAACGGGGTTGTATCAAAAGGAATCACCATTTCTAGGCCCGGAGGGAAGAAGTCTTTCAGCTCTTCCATACGTTCCATAACGGCATCTTTCGTATCTAGGGCGTTTGCACCACTTGCTAACTGAATAGCCAGACCAGACGCGACTTTACCGTTGTAAAGACCCGTGATCATGTAGTTTTCTGCGCCTTTCTCAACTTTCGCCACATCGCTCAACAATACTTGCGCACCCGTTGAATCAGACTTCAGGACAATGTCGCTGAACTCTTCAGGGGTTTGCAAAAGTGATTGAGACGAAATCGTCGCGTTAAGTTGTTGGCCTTTCACTGACGGTGCGGCACCCAATTGGCCAGCCGATACCTGAGCATTTTGCTCACGAATCGCACCAATAACATCATTGGTGGTCAGGTTGTATTGGTTCATTTTTAGCGGATCAAGCCAGATTCGCATTGCGTACTGAGCGCCGAACACCTGAATATCACCCACACCCGCAACGCGGCTGATTGGGTCTTGGATGTTCGAAGCTACGTAGTCGCCAATATCGGCTTTATCCATGCTGCCATCTTCAGAAACGAAGGCGACAACCATCAAGAAACCACTACCCGCTTTGTTTACGCTGATACCTTGTGCCTGTACGACTTGAGGTAGCAAAGGCATCGCCAATTGCAGCTTGTTCTGTACTTGAACTTGCGCAATATCGATATCCGCTTCAGCGTTAAATGTCAGCTTGATTTGTGCGTTACCAAAACTATCACTTTCAGCCGAGATGTAGCGTAAGTGGTCAAGACCAGTCATACGCTGTTCGATAACCTGAGTGACCGAATCTTCAACCGTTTTAGCAGAAGCACCAGGATAGTTTGCGCTTACTACCACGGTAGGGGGCGCAATCGTTGGGTACTGCGATACCGGCAACGTACTGATAGACAGCACACCCGCCAGCATGATGATGATCGCAATAACCCATGCAAAGATCGGACGATCTATGAAATAACGAGCCATGTAGAATTCCTGTTAGCTTGCTTGAGCATCGCTCATTACTGAAGGAGCTACCGCAGCGCCTGGACGAATTTTTTGCAATCCTTCCACTACGATTTTGTCGCCTTCTTTCAGACCAGAAGTCACCAACCATTGATGATTGATCGCTTCCGCTGTCGTTACGATGCGCGCTTCTACTTTGTTCTCTACATCCACAACCATCGCTACCGCTTCGCCACGAGGGTTACGTGTGATCGCTTTTTGCGGCACAAGAATCGCCTTTGGATCGGTACCTACAGTCACGATAGTACGCACAAACATACCTGGTAGTAGCATGCTGTCTGGGTTAGGGAATTCAGCACGCAGTGTCACTGCACCTGTTGATTCGTTAACCGTCACTTCAGCAAACTTCATTGAACCTTTATGTTCGTAAACGCTGCCGTCTTCTAGAATCAAGTGGACTTCTGCCGTTTCAGGCTGATGAAGCTGGCCGCTTGCGATACGTTGCTTTAGACGTAGCATTTGCGTACTTGATTGTGCGATATCGATATTGATCGGATCAAGTTGCGAGATTTTTGCTAGCGCTTGACCTTGGTTTGCCGTTAACAGCGCACCCGCGGTAACGGTTGATTTACCAATTTGGCCTGAAATCGGAGCGGCTACTTTCGTGTACGCTAGGTTGATTTCTGCGTTATTGATGGCCGCTTTTGCTACCGCAACACTTGCTAGTGCTTCTAAGTAAGCCGCTTCCGCTTGATCAAAATCTTGTTGGCTGATTGCTTTCGTTTTCAACAGTTCATTAAAACGTTTTGCCGTCGCACTTGTTGATGCCAATGCCGCTTCCGCGCGTTTTAATTCAGCTTTTGTACTGATCAAAGCCGCTTTGTAAGTCGAATCATCAATTTGATATAACGACTGACCTTGTTCAACGTAACTACCTTCAGTAAAGCTACGCTCAAGTACAATACCATTTACCTGCGGACGAACTTCAGCTTCCATATAGGCACGGCTTCGACCAGGCAATTCCATAGTAATCGCTTGTGGTTGGCTTTTTAGCTCGATGATGCTGACTGGAACAGCTTTAGCCACTTGTTGCGGTGCCGCATGTGACGACATGTCACAACCAGAAATCCACAATGCAGCAGCAATCGCCGAAGCAATCCTAAGTTTGTTGTTCATTTAATCTCCAATATATACACATTACGACTTAAAAGAGGATCTGGACGACGCGTCAAAATAAAATTTCAAACACACCTAATTCCAATTTATCAATGCACAATAAATTCAAACCAGACACCCTCGTTTGAGTGCAATTTTTTCTTTACTATCCAGATGGTAAGTAAGACGGCTAAATATGCCACAAATACAAAAATCAAAGTAGATAAAAATACCCTAAATACGCATAAAAAAAACACATTCTAACAATTAATAATTTATAGATTAAGGTAATTAATGGTATCGATTAATAATATTTATTACTGTATTTTTTAACTTGCGCCCCCTCTAAAAGTGTGAACAAACGCAAACTCGATAAAAAATAGAAATACAACGTCGCAAAAATCACAAGCTCATGAATTTTAATGACTTTATTTTAAATAAGATAACAAATTCAAGTGAGGAGATAAACGCGGGCGTGTTAGTTATAGATATTTACAACTATTCTATTGACGCAAAAACATTTGTCTGTGCAGAGAAAAAATAGGCGGGCAATTTTCACGTTTGATTAATTTATCACCAAATATAAACGATTAAAAATAGAATCCATCCACACAAGATATCTGCATCACTTCCTTGTTTTTGCCCATACACATTCAAAAAATACCGACGATGTAGAATCACAAAAGAGATGGTAATACGTTTAATTTGCGCACGCCGCTGGCTAAATATCAATCAAACAGAACATACTGTAGGCTGAGAAAATCGGATTTAACGTGAGAGAGGGGTATTCGTTACTATTAGTGACATGGGAAGCATGAAATAAAAAATGACGCTAACTCTCTCCATGAAAATAGAAATAATTAGCGCCATTTAATCGTCGTTCGGAAACGAATGTTTAGCTAAAAGTGTTGATATAAAGTGCTTCTACTTTATCTCGCGCCCACTGGGTTTTGCGCAAGAACTTCAAAGACGACTTAATCGATGGATCACTGCTAAAGCAATTCACTCGAATTTCTTGGTGTAACCCTTTCCAACCATAATGTTCAACTAGGCGGGTCAGAATTTTCTCAAGGCTTAGGCCATGTAATGGATTATTTGCTTGTTGGCTCATTGAGCAGCTTCCTAAATCAATTGATATCATCGTTATCACAACGAGACAGCGCTGCGCTCGATCGCAGCTTAGATTGAACGATTTTAACAGATAACCCGCCAATCCCTATCGAATAAATGCAGCAAATGATTCAATCCTGTTTATTCAAACAAAGCCCCCTAAGCCAAGCCACCAAGAGCAAAACACTAGCGTGGGAACACTTTCTCAAAACGCTCGAGGACCAGTTCAGACTCTTCTTGGAAGTTAGCCCCTATATCGAGTGCATAGCGACTAAAGAATGCGATGTGTGCCTCACGCCACCACGCATACGTTCCATCCCCCTCACCTTCAGACTGAGCAAACACCTCAGTCACTTGATTGAATGGGCAAATCTCAACGCTCGTTAACTTTACGATACAGATGGGGATTTGATTCCAATCCAACACCACCGTTAAGCGGCCAACCACTGGTAAAGGTTCATCATCAATCTCGTAGCCCTCTTTTAAGCTACACGATGCGGTTTTGATGCCCTGATCCACTAAACGCGCACATTCGTTGGCGTTATATTCATCCGCACAAAAATACTCCGCGAAAACTTGCGGTATATCGTTGCGCTCTGCTTCCGTGAGTTGAGCAAGGTATTGGTCGAGAAACGCTTGTTGATTCGGGGTCATACTCTTCCTTGATATGAGTTTGAAAAGACTAAAAATCATATCACAACCGTCAAATGACGCCGACATTACACAAAAATAATGGATCGAAATCTAACTCGCCCCCTTTATTCGAGAGCCCACAACGCTATCGCTATAAGCGCAATACCCGTTCGATCTCACTAATGCTGGTTGGGTCATCGATGGTTGACGGTACGGTATAGCTTTCACCATCGGCAATCTGACGGATAGTACGGCGTAGAATCTTACCTGAACGGGTTTTCGGTAATCGCTCCACCACCAACGCATGTTTAAAGCAAGCAACCGCACCAATTGAGTCACGCACTTTGCTGACTAGCTCTCCCTCTAAGGTTATATCATCAATGCTGACGCCATCTTTGAGCACCACAAACCCAAGCGGCAGTTGGCCTTTAAGTTCATCATGAATACCGACCACGGCGCATTCGGCAATGGCCGGATGACCACCCACAATCTCTTCCATTTCACCAGTTGATAATCTGTGACCGGCAACATTAATCACATCATCAATCCGGCCCATGATAAATAGATACCCATCTTGATCGAGATAACCGCCATCGCCTGAAACGTAGTAACCCGGAAACTGGCTGAGATAACCACTCTCAAAGCGATCATGGTTGCGCCATACCGTCGGCAAGCAGCTTGGTGGCAAAGGGCGTTTCAACGCAATAAAGCCTTGTTGGTTCGCTTCAACGGCTTGGCCCATTTCATTTAAGATTGCGACTTGGTAACCGGGGACAGGCATCGTTGCTGAGCCGGCTTTCACCGGCATCATCTCGACACCCGTTAAATTACTCGCGATCGCCCAACCGGTCTCGGTTTGCCACCAATGATCAATCACCGGTTTATTGGCGTGGCTCACAACCCACTCTAACGTGGGTGGGTCTAGTCGTTCACCGGCCATAAAAATAGCGTTTAACTGGGATAAGTCATATTGCTTGAGAGACTCCCCTTGCGGATCTTCTTTCTTAATCGCACGAAACGCCGTCGGTGCTGAGAACAAAACATCCACTTGATACTCTTCGCACACGCGCCAAAACGCCCCTGGATCAGGCGTGCGTACCGGTTTACCTTCATACAAGATGGTAGTGCAACCATGAATTAGCGGCGCATAGACAATGTAAGAGTGGCCAACCACCCAACCCACATCGGAAGCGGCCCAAAACACCCCATCTTGCGGCATGTTGTAGATTGCGCTCATGGAATATTTCATTGCCACCGCATGACCGCCATTGTCACGCACCACGCCTTTGGGTTTACCCGTGGTGCCTGAGGTATAGAGGATATAGAGCGGATCAGTGGCCAACACAGGGACACAGGCATGAGGCAAGGCGCTTTGCTGTGCTTGCAGCCAATCAATATCACGCTCTTGATTGAGCTCCGCTTCACATTGCGGCCGCTGTAATACAAAGACGTTCTCAGGCTTCCAGCGACTGTCCATAATGGCTTGGTCAATCATCGGCTTGTATGGGATCAGTTTGTTGACTTCCACGCCGCACGAGGCGGTCATGATCACCTTAGGTTCAGCATCTTCGATTCGCACCGCCAACTCGCTGGGCGCAAAGCCACCAAACACCACCGAGTGAATGGCGCCCAACCGCGCGCATGCCAACATGGCCATCACCGCTTCTGGGATCATCGGCATATAGATCACTACACGGTCGCCTTTGGTTACACCTTGCGCAGCTAACATGCCTGCAATTACGGCGACTTGGTCGCGCAATTGTAGATAGCTATAGCGCAGCTTCACTCCGGTCACTGGTGAGTCATAAATCAAGGCGGTTTGCGCGCCTCGCCCCTGATCACAATGAGTATCGAGCGCTAACCAACAGGTATTCATCACTCCATCAGGAAACCAGCGTTCGATGCCATTTTCATCGTTGGCGAGAATGGTTTGTGGCGCTTGAAACCAATCAATGTTTTGCGCTTGGCGCTGCCAAAATTGCTCTGGTTTCTGTTGCGCCCATTGGTATTGTTCTTGGTATGCCGACATAGTGCTTCCTCCAGTATGTCTTCATTCGGCCGATACCCAAACACCCTCACGGAGTTTGAATAACCGGGCCGAAGCGATAAATGCGTAGATGTCGTCCTTGAATAAAGCGACTATTTGAACAAAGCGACTCACTCAGATGATCTAAGCGTTATGAGAAAATAGGATCGAACGGAACGCGCACCATCCCCTCCATTAAGACTCGCGCACTACGACTCATGGTGACTTTCTCTATCTGCCACTCGTCGTCCGTTTGACTCGATTGCGCCCCCACTTTTAGCGTTCCCGATGGATGACCAAAGGTCACCGCCGAGCGCACGCCGCCGCCCGCAGCAAGATTCACCAGCGTTCCGGGGACACACGCCGCAGACGCAATCGCCACCGCAGCGGTGCCCATCATGGCGTGATGCAATTTGCCCATCGACAAGGCCCGTACCAGCAAATCCACCTCATCGCGGGCAATGACCTTACCACTGGAAGAAAGACTCTCTTTGGCTTTAGAAACAAAAGCAATTTTAGGGGTATGTTGGCGGCTTGTGGCTTGTTCAATATTATTGATTAAGCCCATTTTAAGTGCGCCATAAGCACGAATGGTTTCAAACTTGGCCAGCGCTTGCTCGTCAGAATTAATCGCCTCTTGCAGCTCTGTGCCTTGATAGCCAAGTGAGTGAGCATCGATGAATATTGTCGGGATGCCCGCACTGATTAAGGTGGCGTTAAACGCACCAACACCCGGCACATCCAAATCATCCACTAGGTTTCCGGTCGGGAAAAGCTGCCCAGCTCCATCCGCGGGATCAACAAAATCAACTTGGATTTCGGCGGCAGGAAAAGTGACCCCATCGAGCATAAAGTCGCCGCACTCTTGCACTTGGCCATTGAGCATCGGCACACGCACCACAATGGTTTTGCTGATATTGGCCTGCCAGATACGCACCTCTGCAATGCCGTTGCGCGGCAGACGCTTGGCATCGACTAACCCAGCGTGAATTGCGAACGGACCGACGGCGGCAGAAAGGTTGCCGCAGTTACCGCTCCAATCGACAAACGGTTGATCAATCGAGACCTGACCAAATAAGTAATCAACGTCGTGATCAGCGCGCGTACTTTGGCTGACAATCACCGCTTTGCTGGTGCTGGAGGTTGCTCCGCCCATACCATCAATCTGCTTACCATAAGCATCAGGGCTGCCAATCACGCGCAGCAATAATTGGTCACGCGCCTCACCCGCCACTTGCGCCGCAGGCGGCAGGTCACTAAGGCGAAAGAACACGCCCTTGCTCGTACCGCCCCGCATGTAGGTCGCCGGTACTTTCATTTGCATTGCGTTGGAATGTTCAAGCTGACGGGCGTCATTGTGGCTTGCGGCCGAATGCCCTTCTTGTTTTGAGCAAAGCGTTTGTTTTAAGAAGCGAATTTTATTCATGATCTTCTTTCCCTCACTCCGCCAAAAAATCTTGGGCAAAGCGCTGTAACACGCCACCCGCTTGATAAACATGCACTTCATCGGCGGTATCTAAGCGACACGTCACGGCGACATCGATCTTTTCGCCATTGGTTCGGGTGATCACTAAAGCCAAATCGACCCCAGCGGCAATTTCGCCAACCACGTCGTAAAGCTCGGAACCATCCAGCGCTAAAGTGTGGCGATTTGTTCCCGCTTTGAACTGCAACGGCAGCACTCCCATCCCGACCAGGTTAGTACGGTGAATGCGCTCAAAGCCTTCAGCCGCAATCACTTCAACGCCAGCCAAGCGCACGCCTTTCGCCGCCCAATCTCGTGATGAGCCTTGGCCATAATCGGCGCCTGCTATCACAATCAAAGGTTGCTTACGCTGCATATAAGTTTCAATCGCTTCCCACATGCGCATCACTTGGCCTTCCGGCTCCACGCGAGCTAGGGAGCCTTGCACCACTTCACCATTGTCCTTAACCATTTCATTGAACAGCTTTGGATTGGCAAATGTCGCGCGTTGCGCGGTAAGGTGATCACCACGGTGCGTGGCATAAGAGTTAAAATCTTCTTCCGGCAAGCCCATCTTAGCGAGGTATTCTCCTGCCGCGCTGGTAGGTAAGATCGCATTGGAAGGCGAAAGGTGATCAGTGGTGATGTTGTCGCCCAAAATCGCCAAAGGCCTCATCGCCGACAAACTTCGCACTCCAGCAAGTGCACCTTGCCAATAAGGGGGACGACGGATATACGTGCTCATTTCGCGCCAGTCATAGAGCGGGTTAGCACTTTGCTGATCATCATCGAGTTTGAACATCTGAATATAAACTTGCCTAAACTGCTCTGGCTTGACGCTGGTCTTCACTACCGCATCAATCTCTTCATCACTTGGCCATAAATCACTGAGGTAAATCGGCTCGCCTTGGCGATTGATGCCTAACGCATCGCGCTCAATATCAAAACGGATCGTTCCCGCCAAGGCATAGGCAACCACTAAAGGAGGAGAAGCGAGAAAGGCTTGTTTGGCATAAGGGTGAATACGGCCATCGAAATTGCGATTGCCCGATAGCACTGCGGTCGTATACAGATCGCGCTCAATAATCTCTTGCTGAATGGCAGGTTCTAAGGCGCCACTCATGCCATTGCAGGTGGTACAAGCATAGCCCACGATGCCAAAACCCAACTGCTCAAGCTCAGTGAGCAAGCCCGCCTCTTCTAAATAGAGCTTGGCCACTTTGGAGCCTGGCGCGAAAGAGGTTTTTACCCACGGCTTGCGGGTTAACCCTAATTGATTGGCTTTTTTCGCCACTAGCGCTGCCGCCACCACATTACGTGGATTGCTGGTGTTGGTGCAGGAAGTAATGGCTGCGATGATTACCGCCCCATCGGGCAATACACCATCAGATAATGTATCCTTATTGAGTTGTAATTGGCTCGCGATGCCGCGCTGGGTAAGCTCAGAAGTGGGCAGTCGACGATGCGGATTTGAAGGACCTGCCATGTTGCGTGTTACGCTAGAAAGGTCAAACTCCAACACGCGCTCATACACCGCAGTTTGCAGATCATCGGCCCACAACCCTGTCTGTTTAGCGTAGTTTTCGACCAACGTTACCTGTTCTTCATCACGACCAGTCAGTTTCAGATAGTGAATGGTTTGCTCATCAATGTAGAACATGCCGGCGGTGGCACCGTATTCTGGCGTCATATTGGAAATCGTCGCGCGATCCCCAATGGTCAGCGCTCGCGCGCCTTCGCCAAAGAACTCCAAATAGCACGATACGACGCGCTCGTTACGCAGAAACTCGGTCATCGCCAGCACAATATCGGTGGCCGTAATACCCGCTTGACGCTGCCCTGTTAGCTTCACGCCGACAATATCCGGCAGGCGCATCATTGATGGTCGGCCCAGCATCACGGTTTCCGCTTCAAGGCCACCCACACCAATCGCAATCACACCCAACGCATCCACATGCGGGGTATGGCTGTCTGTCCCGACGCAAGTATCAGGATAAGCAATCCCTTGTTTGGCTTGCACCACTGGCGACATCTTCTCGAGGTTTATCTGGTGCATGATGCCGTTACCTGCGGGGATCACGCTGACATTTTCAAAGGCGGTTTTACACCATTCAATAAAGTGGAAGCGATCTTGATTACGACGATCTTCAATCGCACGGTTTTTATCTAATGCCTCGCGATCAAAACCGCCATGCTCAACGGCCAACGAATGGTCGACAATCAACTGGGTTTCCACCACCGGATTCACCTTGGCCGGATCGCCACCTTGATCGGCAATTGCATCCCGTAGACCCGCCAAATCAACCAAGGCGGTTTGACCTAAAATATCGTGGCAAACCACTCGCGCTGGATACCAAGGAAAATCCAAATCACGCTTACGCTCAATCAATTGTTTTAAGCTCATCTCTAACATTGCTGGAGCGCAGCGACGCACTAACTGCTCAGCTAAAATGCGAGAAGTGTAAGGCAGCGATTGATAGGCGTTTGGGGCGATGGCATTGACCGCTTCTCGCGCATCAAAATAATCTAAATCTATTCCTATCAGCGGCTTGCGATATTGGCTATTTATGCTCATAACCGAGTTCCTATTTGATTCTCTTTGATCCTAATCACCGCCTGCTAACATCAACCTTAGCAGGCCATCTGCTGTGTTTTTCTCGCTGACATTCATCGCTTAGAGATTGGCTCCCACGCTTGGTAATCAGGACCCGTGTAATCGGCGCTAGGGCGAATAATGCGGTTGTTCTCGCGTTGCTCATAAACATGCGCCGCCCACCCGGTTAAACGACTCATCACAAAGATAGGGGTAAATAATTTGGTCGGAATATCCATAAAGTGATACGCCGAGGCATGGAAAAAATCGGCATTACAGAACAGGTCTTTTTCACGCTTCATCACCGCTTCTACGCGTTCTGATACCGCATACAAATGGGTATCACCGACAGCGTGTGACAGCTCTTTCGCCCAGCGTTTAATTAAAGCATTACGCGGATCACTTTGACGATAAATGGCATGACCAAAACCCATGATCTTGTCTTTATTGTCCAGCATCCGCAGGATGTTTTGCTCCGCTTCATCCGGGGTTTGCCAGTTTTCAATCATCGCCATTGCGGCTTCATTTGCACCACCATGTAGAGGGCCACGTAGAGTGCCAATCGCAGCGGTTACGCAAGAGTGAATATCTGACAGCGTTGAAGCGCATACACGAGCGGCAAACGTTGAGGCATTAAATTCATGCTCGGCATACAAGATCAACGAGCAGTGCATCACCTGCTTTTGCATCTCACTCGGCGCTTTATCAGTGAGCATTTGCAAAAAATAGCCGCCCAGCGAATCTTGGCTTTGATCGTCCGTATCAATTCGCACACCATCGTGGCTAAAGCGATACCAATAACAAATCATGGCGGGGAACAATGCCAACATTCGTTCTGTGGCCGCCAACTGCTGTGAAAAATCGGTTTCTTGCTCTAAATTACCGAGTATTGAACAGCCGGTTCTCATCACATCCATTGGATGAGCATCCGCCGGAATCAGCTCTAACGCCTGCTTAAGCGGCGCAGGTAAACCCCGCAGCGCAATCAGATGGGTTTTGTAATTATCCAGCTCTTGTTGATTAGGTAGATGACCCCGCAGCAATAAATGGGCGACCTCTTCAAACTGAGCATGATTGGCCAGATCGGTAATATCATAGCCACGGTAAGTCAGGCCCGTGCCCGATTTTCCCACCGTGCATAAGGCGGTGCTTCCTGCGCTTTGGCCACGCAGACCCGCGCCCGTTGCGGTTGCATCAGTTGCTTGTGTAGAAGGCATGTTGAACTCCTTTTCTGTCTGGCAAGTTATCCTCTGTTGGGATGCTTTTTCGTCACCAGACGGTTTCACGTTATTGGTTATTTGCTGACTTATTTATTGAATAGTTATTTGTTGAGTAACTATTTATTGATTAGCCTGATTTTTATTGGGAAAGACGGTATTAAGTAAGTGGTTACTTCGCCTTTGAAGCAACTTCATCCTCTCGCGAAAACAGACTGTCGAGCTTATCTTCATAGGCGTGATAATCGAGGTGCGCGTAGAGTTCTTTACGCGTTTGCATCGAACTCAATAACGCTTCTTGATTGCCCACTTCAAGTAAATGGCTGTAAACCATTTCCGCCGCCTTGTTCATAGCGCGAAAGGCGCTTAATGGGTAAAGCACCATATCCACCTTGGCTTTGGCCAAATCTTCGCCGCCGTACAGTGGGGTTTGGCCAAATTCCGTGATGTTTGCCAAAATAGGCACATGCTTACCGCACGCTTCAGTGAGCGCATGAGAGAATTGCTCATACTGCTCAAGCCCATTAATTGCTTCAGGGAAAATCATGTCTGCGCCCGCTTGAACATAGGCTATCGCTCGTTGAATCGCGCCCTCAATTCCCTCTACTGCCAAGGCATCGGTACGCGCCATAATCACGAAGCTGGCGTCACTACGAGCATCGATGGCGGCTTTAATGCGGTCGACCATTTCTTGCTTACTCACAATGGCTTTATTAGGGCGATGTCCACAACGCTTTTGGGCCACTTGATCTTCCATATGAACCGCAGCAACACCGGCTTTTTCCATCGCCTTAATCGTGCGCGCAATATTGAATGCGCCACCAAATCCGGTATCAATATCGACCAGTAACGGCAAGTCACACGCATTAGTAATGCGTTCCACATCCACCAGCACATCGTTTAAAGTGGTAATGCCGAGATCAGGCAAACCGTATGAGGCATTGGCGATGCCCCCACCCGAAAGATAGATCGCTTGATGACCAATATTTTTCGCCATCATGGCGCAATAGGGATTGATGGTGCCGACAATTTGTAATGGATGATTATTTTCTACGGCGAGTCGAAACTTCGCTCCGGGTGACAAGTTCATATCAATGTCCTTATTGGTCGATACCGATGGCGGTCAGGCGAGTAGCGGTTCGCCTAGGCATGTTCAGCAAGAGATTTCAGTAAGCGATACTTGTTGTTCGATTAATTTTCGGCTGCCAGAGATATGGCGGCGCATCAGCATTTCTGCCAGCTCCTCATCGCGATCTCGGATCGCTTGTAAAATGAATTTATGTTCGTTGAGCGCCTCTTTTGGTCGCGACTGTGAACGTGGAGATTGGAAGCGATACATACGCAGTTGGTGATAAAGCTCGTCGCACAGCAAGGTGATGAGCTTTTGATTGCGGCTGGCTTTAATAATGCGGTAATGGAAGTCAAAGTCACCGTGTTGATGAAAGTAAGAAGCGCCTTCGACTTCATCAATATGGTTCGCATGCTTGGTTAACAAAAGCTCCAAGGCCAAAATCTCTGGTTGCTGAATATGGCGCGCGGCTAACCGTGCCGCCATCCCTTCTAACGCCTCACGCACTGCGTACAACTCAACTAACTTTTCTGGGCTTAAGGTAATGACTCGCGCCCCAACATGAGCGGCACGCTCAATCAATCCGAGTCCTTCAAGGCGCATGATGGCTTCTCGCAATGGCCCACGGCTCACTTGATAATATTTAGCCAGTTCAGGCTCAGAAATTTTGCTGCCGGCGGCAATTTGACCACTGACAATCGCTTCCACCAGCGACTCCACCAGCGATGCGGTGAGCGTGACAGACTTACTGCCCTCTTTGTCCGTGTTTAAATGGGACGGATTGACTTCAATATTCATATTTAATACTCAATTGACTCATGGTATTGCGAATCGGCCACAATACACAAAGTGTCAACAATTCGTTAACTTGAATACAAAGTAGACTATCCAAACGGCGACAATCAAGAAGATTGTCGACAATTTAGACTAAGGTATAACCTCGTTGTTATTCTGGAATAGACATAAAAAAGCCCTACTGACATGGCATCAGTAGGGCTGAAACAGAGCTTAGCGCGCTATTTTGAGTAAGCGGCGAGCGACAAATTAATCACGACTCTTTCTGTATTGTAAGAATGTCACCACACTCAATACCGCAAAGAAGGCAGGGTCGCTCCAACCAAAGCCGACAAAAATACCCGTCACACCCGCGTAAGTTGTGATCACCACACCAAGTAGGTTGGTCACCAGTAGCGCTTTGAGCAGTTGGTGCATCGCTTGGGCTGAGTCAATATTGCGCATCATTAAGCTAATAGCAGCAATGCCACCTAAAAAGATTGAGGTATGCTGAGAAAGAAAATACGCATACTGATCGTTAATTTCAACGCCATACACTGGCCACATAAGGCTAGGGATGAAAAACAGAGCGAAAGCGAATGTGGTGTAAATAGCACCGTGAAGTGTTAGAAAAGTTTTATTGTTCATCTTCATATTTCTTATTAAGTTGCTGACAGAAAGTTCATCGACTTTTTCGTTTGTCAGCAACGATTTGATTTACAGTGTGAATTGAGCAGGGTTCATTACGCTAACGGCGCGCGATTTATCTCGCTAAGCGGTTGATTAATATCAAAGATAACGCCTCGAATATTACTAATGCCCATTTGTTGCAAACGTGCAGAGTGCATCTCTAAGTAACGCTGAGCTGAGGCTTGATCTTCAAACAAATAGAGACCGCCACCCAGTTGCTCTTTCTCACTTTGCGTCCAGATCTTCCAAATAATACCCGGTTCTTGGTTAATCGACTCTGCGAGTCCTGTCATTGCCTGCACCATCTCTTCACCAAATGGGCCTTGAAAATCAAAATCAACTTGCAGTAATTTTGCCATCTCTACTCATCCTATATTTTCAAATATTGTATTGGGCTGAGCCACAACAAGTCGCTCACGTATTTCGATAGAGCGATTATTACCTTTATAAAACTGACAAAAAAGTTCATAATTTTGCCATTACCTGTCTAAAAAACTGACCAATGAGACTCAAAACCACTTTAGAGCAGTGGCAAACGCTGCATCAAATCGACCAGGCTGGCAGTATTCAAGCCGCCGCCGTCACGCTGAATAAAAGCCACACCACCTTGATTTATGCCGTGCGAAAGCTGGAAGAGCAGTTGGGAATTGAGCTCGTGGCGGTACAAGGTCGCCGCGCAGTGTTAACCGACCATGGTAAAACCTTACTGCGCCGCGCCCATTCAATGCTTGAACAAGCGCGTGAGTTAGAAATGATCAGCCAACAACTCAGTAGCGGTGTAGAGTCACAAATTACCGTCGCCATTGACCACTTGTGCGATCCAAACTGGCTCTATCAACCGATGCAGCAATTTTTGGTCGCCAATAGCGCAACCTCCATTCAGGTAATAGAAACTTCACTAAGCAAAACCACCGAAATGGTGGTGACAGAACAAGCCGATATCGCCATTATCAATTTGCCGATCACCAACTACCCTGCCGAAGCCTTTGGTACCACCACCATGGTGCCGGTCATTGCCAGCCATCATCCACTGGCCAGTAAAGCCTCGCTCTGCTTGGCGGATTTAGCGACCACGTGCCAGATCGTGGTGCGTGATTTGGGTGATAGTTCAGCGAATAAGCGTGATGTGGGTTGGTTGAAATCTCGCCAGCGCATCACAGTAGATAACTTTGATCACGCCTTTCGCGCTGTTGAGCAAGGCGTCGGCTTTTGTCGCCTCCCACAACATGTGGTTGAGCATCGCAACAGCGAGAAAATAAAAGTGATTAATTTAGAGCAGTCGGAGCGGTATCAGGTCGCATTGCACATCACGCTACCAAAAGGGGCCAAAACAGGCCCAGCCGCTCACGCCTTCTACCAGCAACTGTTGCAACAAACGCCATCAAGAACCTAGATTGGTTTTCGCTAACATACGCCAGCATAAAAAAAGAGAGCCCGACGGCTCTCTTTGGATTCGTTACTACAAAGTTGCAGCTATACATTACAGCTACACAGTGTATGTAACTTGACTACCGAGCGAGATAACACTCCGTAAGTGCTTCACCTTGCGCAGATTCACCACCGACAAACACCATGCCTTGTTTGGTCGTCATTGCGACACCATAAGCACAGCCTTGCGGTAAATCAGCAATGTGCTGCCATTGTGCGCCATCGAAGCACCAAACCTTACTATCGAAGGTTTTGCTCAGTCCTTGATGGCTATACCACTGCCCTTGCTGGTATTTTTGTTGGCTACCAATGAAAAATGCGCCGCCGGCGACGATCCATTGACCATTCAGTTCTCCACAATACGCCCCTGCCACACCTTCATGGCTTGGGTGAAGTTCATGAATCGATGGTAAGTACATCGACTCCACCACTTTGCCCTCTTTAAACTGCAATTGCTTGCTATGTAAGCTGCGCAGACCCGGCTTCACTTCCCCTTCCACTAAGGTTAAGCGATCACCATGGCGGAAGACGCCAGCACCACAGTTCGCTTGGAAAGGACTATCGCCGATAACGCGCCATTGCTGGGTACTCAGTTGATAGCCATAAACTTTGTCGTTCCATTGATAGTCATCAATCGCTTGAGACATGAACTGCACTAAACACGCTTGTTTCGCATCGGCATCATTGGCAATTAACGGCTCATTCAGCTGCGCCATCAACCCATCGAAAACCCGCTTGTTGTAGCCACCGACAAAGGCCAAGTTATCACGATCGAGAGCGAAACCAGCACCACCAAGCAATCCAACCGGAGTCGTCACTGCCACTTGTTGCCAACTGTCTTGTTGGCAATCGTAGTAATAACCATCATCCAGAACGGTCGTGTAATGGCCACCTTCCGCGACACCAGCACCAGAGAAAACATAACAGCCACCCTCGACTGGAATGCACACGGCATCATTACGCGCCACACCGGGAAACGGCGCTTTGGCTTGCCAATCTGAGCCACCGTCCATATCAAACGATAGCCACTGCTGGCCTAAGCTGCCAAGCCCAGCATAAATGACCTCGATGCTCTTCTCAGAGGTTGCGATGTCGCTAAATCCCACGCCGTTTTTCAATCCAGCAGGCAACGCCGCTAACTGTGTGAACTGAATTTTCATTGATTAATCCTGTTGTTCTACATGCTGACCATTCCAAGTTAACTTGGTGACTTTGGTACTGGCCGAACTATCTGGTTTCTCACCGCCAACCAGCAACACGCCATCGTTCACGGTAAAGGACAAGCCATACGCAAGCGGCTCGGTCAGGTTTTTATCTTGTTGCCACGCACCTTGATTGAACACGTAGGTTTCTGAATTGAAGGCTTTCGCTAAGCCGTTGTGAGCAAACATGTTGCCTTTATCAAAGGCCAATTTAGCGCCATGGAAGTTCGCCCCGCCCGCAACAAGTACGACGCCATTGCTGGTGCCAGCAAAGGCCCCCGCGACTCCTTCTTGCTGCAACTGAGACTCTGGTGTTGGTAGTGGGTGCTCACTTATCCACGGCTGGCTTTCACCAAATTGATACGATTTCACTTCTGCCGTGCGCAGGCCGGGTTTGATTTCACCACTGATGATCAACGCATTTTGCTCGTCCACCACTAAAGCCGCTCCGCAGTTTGGCAAATACGGCGAAGCACCAAGATCTTGCCACTGATTCGAGCTTGGATTGTAGCTCAGCACTTGTCGATTCCATTGGTAATCAACCGGCTTCATGCCCATAAAATCGCCGACGATCTTCTGCCATTGTTCTGGCGTCGCCTTTTTATCGGTGGTGATCACGTCATGCAGGTATTGGTCAAACAATCCCTTGTTGTAACCACCAAAGAAAACGATCTGTTGATTGTCTGGTGAATAGGAAGCGGCGCCGAGTAGCCCGACAGGGGCCTTGGTATTGACTTGCGACCACGCATTGGCATCGGTATCGAAGCGATAAACCGTTTCGAAAATAATCGGGGAAGCAGCCTTGCTGTCCGCTTTGCCTGAACCACCAAAAATATAGATGTCATCGTTAATCACGCTTGCGGTCGCGCCATCACGTGCCGGGCCAGAAAAGTCCGCTTGTGGCTGCCAACCTTTATCCAGTTGCTGCAGATCAAGCATATAAAATTGAGTGCCCATTGACCCAAGCCCAACATAAATCTTGGACTCTATTTGCGCACCAACACCGTTTTTCACGCCGTTGGGTAGATCAGGCCAAGTTTGATTGGCATAAGAAGCTGCGGAAAAAGCAGCAAGCAAAGGTAGTGTGAGTAGTACAGGGGTTAATGGTTTCATGTTATTGATTTCCTTATTATGAGCGGATTGTTTCTCCCTGATTTCCGGGGCAACACTCGCGTTAACAAAAATATTTTCCACAACCACACGTTTAGAAGATTTTTTTCTCCACATAAAAAGCAAAATAAAGCCCGCTCTTTGGCAGGCTAAATAAATTTGACGGTTACTTCAGTAGCGGAACAACCACTTCTGCCGTTTCGAGTACCGATTCAGAGTACTCTGGGTGCGCATCTAACAAGCTGTTGACCAACACATCCACCAGCAACAATGCCCCCACTTTCGACGCAAATGCACCACCGGTTAATGGCCCTTCCGGTCTTGCTGCGACTAACATCTCTGAACAAATGGCGCTCAGAGGACTATGGCTGATATTCGTCAACGCCACCACGGGTACTTTACGTGTATGAGCTTGTGTCGCAGCATGAATCACTTCACGCGTCGAGCCTGAGCTTGATACGGCAAACCATAAATCCCCCGATTGGCTTCTTACCGCATTCATTGCCGCAAGATGCGTGTCCTCGTACATGGTGACTTTCTTGCCGATTCGTAATAAACGAAACGCAAGATAACGACCGACAATGCTCGAAGCGCCCACGCCAACACAGCTAATAAAGCTCGCGTTATGCACCAAATCACAAATACGTTTAAGCGCCTTACGATCGATCAGTTGCGCAGTATCGAGCAAACTGGCCGACGCACTTTGCGCAGACACTTCACAAATATCGCCATCAGACTCTTGCGGCTGACGCACTTGGTTCTGCGACAAACCGACCGCCAGAGCCATACGAAAATCAGAATAGCCTTTGTAGCCCATATCTCGACACAAGCGCACAACAGTGGCTTCACTTGTTTCGGTATTACGCGCCAAATCGGTGATCGTTTGGTATTGAACGTCATTGGCATTTTCTAGGATATAGTCCGCGACTTGGCGTAATTTCTTACTCAGCGGTTCTATATTTGAACGCAATCGAACCAACAAATTTTTAGGCGTATTCACAGGTGCCTCTTCTATGCTTGTTTTGACCGCTAAAAGTAACAAAGTGATGGTCACTTTGACACATCCACCACGAATTAATTGCTCCGATTTGCTCTAAAAGGCAGCATGTAAGTCAATTATTCTTACATGCTGCGACGCAATTAGAGATTTACTCGGCTATTCGCGTAACGCTCTGCTTTCTACCGATTACAGGTTCATGAACCCCGCATCGCGCATTTTCGCTAACACATCCGCTTTTTGCGCATCGGTCAGTGAACGAATTGGCGTGCGTGGGTTACCCGCATCAATACCGTGCAATTGCATTGCCACTTTACCTGCCGCAACGCCGCCGTATTCAACCAATACGCGGATAATGGCGATCACTTTGTCCATCAACGCCGTCACTTTTGCTTGGTCGCCACGGTTAAAGGCTTCAATAATTTCTAAGTACAGTGGTGCTGCGTAGTTATAAGTACTACCCACAGCGCCTACCGCGCCCACCGCTAGGCCAGCAGGTAGGAACTCATCCACACCAAAAGGAATATCGTATTTACCATTAGCAACGCGAACGCAACGTTGGTATTCATACAGGTCAACATTGTTGAACTTCGCGCCCGATAGGTTTTCAATGCGCTCGCCACCTTTGATAAGGAACTGCTCAAGGTCAAGATTCACCCCAGACATACCAGAGTGGTAGTAGTAAAAGCCTTTTGACGGCGCAGCGGCTGCGATTTGCGCGCAATATTCCACCAAATCATCTACCGAGCCTGGTTTGAAGAAACAAGGACCAATCGCAGAGGTGGCTAAGATATCCAACGTTTCTGCGTGCTCAGTAAGCTCAACAGCATCGACAATACTCAGTGCGCCCGTGTGTAAAATCAGATCCAGTTTGCCATCCGCCGCTTTTACCCAGCGCTCAGCAATCGCTTTACGCTCTTCCACTGAACAGTGGATACCTTCACCAGTAGTGCCACACACGTAAGCACCTTTTACGCCTTGTGCAATCAAGACTTCGGCAATTTGGTCAATCGCGCCAAAATTGACTTTGTTGTTGATATCAAATGGAGTATGTGGAGCCGCAATAAGACCAGTTAGTTTTTTCATTTTTATATCCTAGAGAGTTAGAGCCGGTGCGTCCGGCTCATCACCATACAAGTTATCCCCGGCCACTTGGCGTTGCAGCGGTGTCGCCTGCAACATCAATGAGTCAGGAGTAGAATCGTTGTTATTGACCGTAGCCAAGGAAAATCTCAGGCAACAGCAGAGTGAATTGAGGGAATACCGCCACCAGCGCCAACACGATGAACAGCGGCACAAGCAGTGGCAACACACCACGAGTAAGCACGTGGAATGGAATGTCACCAACACGCGACACCACATACAGCGCCATGCCCATCGGTGGCGTTAAGATACCGATCATCAGGTTCAAGATAGCCATAACACCAAAGTGAACAGGGTCAATACCCACTGAAACCGCCACTGGCACAAGGAATGGCACCAACAGTAGTAGCAGTGCAAGTGACTCGATAAACGTCCCCAAGAACAACAGCAGTAAGTTGATCAGTAGCAACAGCACAAGCGGGTTGTCACTGATGGTTAAGAAGAAATCCGCCAGCATTTGTGGGAGCTGTTCACGGGCAACAATCCAACCAAATACCGTTACGCCCATTACCATCAATGCCACAACGGCGGTGTTGTTCACGGTTTCTTTTAGGATGTCGATGAAACTTTCAAGCGTAAGCTGTTTGTAAACCACAGTGCCTAAGAACAAAGCGTAAAGAGAAGAAACCGCCGCCGCTTCTGTTGGGGTGAATTTGCCTGAAAAGATACCGCCGATAATGATGATTGGCGTCAATAGCGATAGGAACGCTTCTTTAAAAGCAATCAAACGCTCACGACCCGTTGCACGAGGCAACACCATGTAGCCGCGTTTTTTACAGATGTAGTAGCTCATCACCATCAGCGCGATACAGCACATCAAGCCCGGAATGGCACCCGCCAAGAACAGAGCACCGATTGACGTACCCGACACCACACCGTAGATAACTAAAGGGATTGAAGGTGGTACCAGTGGACCAATTATGCAAGATGCCGCCGTTAGACCGCCAGCAAAGTCATCATCGTATTTTGCATCACGCATCGATTTAATTTCTAACTGACCTAAACCGCCCGCATCCGCCAGCGCCGATCCAGACATGCCAGAGAATAGGAGACTTGCCATGATGTTCACGTGACCAAGACTGCCCGTGATATGACCCATCATTGATTTAGCAAAGTTAAAGATGCGTTCTGTAATCCCCGCACTGTTCATCAAATGCCCAGTTAGAACGAAAAACGGTACAGACAGTAGCGTAAAGTTATCAACACCGGTGATCATTTGCTGAGCGGCAAAGTTGATGCCCGGGCTGCCAGTCACCAATAAGAAAATCAGTGCGACAAAAATAAGCGAGAATCCTACTGGCATCCCTGCAAACAGCAGACCTAACCAGCCAAAAATTGAAGTTGCCATGATCGATTACCTCTCAGCCATCTGTGAATCAGATGCAGATTCATTACTACTGGTCGAAAACTGCTTTGCGATGCCAACCATCTTTTGTACTTGTCTAAACACCATAAACAGCCCACCAATCGGCAGTGCGTAAGTTTGCCAGCTGCTTGATACGCCGAGTGTGATCAATTCAAAAAAGGCGGTGCGCTGTACGTGTTGGTAGCCGAGATAAACAATGGCGAAAATAGAAAGAAGAACGGCAAATTCCAGTGACAGCACTAAAGCTAAACGGGTTTTCTCTGGCAATTTATCGGAGAAAAAAGTGATGTTTACGTGCGAGCCACGTTTCAACGCCATTGCACAACCAATCATGCACATGTACATGAACAACACTCTGGCAAGCTCTTCACTCCATAACGACGGATCGTTCAATAACCAGCGGCTACCAATCTGCCAAGTCAATACCACTAACAATGCCGCCATAAGTGGCACGGTGATGATTTCTTCAATATTGTCGATTATCTTACGTATCATTTTGAACTCCACGGCTGGCCAGTCTCGACCAGCCTAGAAATTGACACTTAACTTAAGATCAAACGTGAGTAACAACGCTTACATTGCTGCAAGCTGCTTGACTACTGGCTGACCCACCTGTTCTTCAAACTCTGAGTACAATGGCTGCATTGCTTCACGGAACGGTGCAAGCTCTGGGTAAGTCACGGTTACGCCTTCTGCTTCAAAGTAAGAAATCAGCTCAGCTTCTTGTTTCTCAACAAAGGCTGTGTGTGCTTCGCCTGCTTTTGCGACTGCTTTAGTGACAATGTCACGTTGCACTTGATTCAGACCTTGCCATGTGGTTTCAGAGATGATTACCATTTGGTCGTTCACGATGTGATTGGTCATCGCAAGATTGGCCTGCACTTCATAGAACTTCATGGTTTTGATCGCTGGCAATGGGTTTTCTTGGCCATCAACCGCATTGGTTTGCAGTGCTAGGTACACTTCAGAGAACGCCATTGGGGTTGGTGACGCGCCAGACAGTTTGGCAAAGTTCAAATTCGCTTTAGCATTCGGTACGCGCAGCTTCAGACCTTTAAAGTCTTCAATGCTGTTAAGTGGACGGTTAGAAGAGGTTTCGCGTGTGCCGTTGTACCAAGTATCCAATGCGCGCCAGTTAAACTTGGTTAACATTTCGCCACGGATATCTTGGCCAAAATCGGAATTAAAAATACGTTGTAGGTGGGCAAAATCACGCACGACGTAAGGCAACATAACCGCCTCAGCACGTGGGATCCATAAACCCATGCGGCCAAACTCTGCGTAAGTGATATCCAAATCACCCATCGAAAGCTGTTGCAGCATCGCACGGTCATCACCCAATTGTGCGCTTGGGTAAAGTGCCACTTTCATTTCACCATTGCTGAGTTCTTCAATGGTGTCGGCCAGCATCTTCGCTGACGTGTATTCCACGGAACCAACAGAAGGCTGCATACCCATCTTAAGTGTTGTCGCCGCTTGAGCAGAGACAGCACAACCTAAAGCAAGCATAGCGAAAGTAATCTTGTTCATGGCTTTCATAGTGTTCCCTTATTGTTTTTTGGCCTCGGTTTTTCTCGTCCAAGGCTTTTATTGACCAAGTTTCACGTATTTGAAAAAAGTTTTTATTTTGTTTGAAAAAAATCTTCGTTATGGATTATCATTGCGATGAAGATTATTTTCAAACCAACTTTTATTGAAATGTGATCGCGGACAAAAATTCGCCAGAGATATGATTCCTACACCTTATCGCGACGAATGTGATGGATTTTAAGTCACTATTAATCCGCTGTGAAATGTCTTATTGAGAGGCCAAACGTGAGAACAAAAAATATAAATATCAAACAGTTAAAAGAACAACTCCAAGGTCAAACTGTCGTCTCGATTCAACCAGTGCCAGACAGTCCACTCGAAAAAACCGAATTCATCGTCGCGATGGCACAAGCGGCAGAACAAGCAGGAGCAAAAGCACTGCGCATTGAAGGCGTTGCCAACGTTGCAGCCGTTTCACGTGCCGTTAATTTACCAATTATTGCGATTGTGAAACGTGATTTAGCGGACAGTCCTGTTCGCATTACCCCTTACCTTTGTGATGTTGCTTCACTGGCTGAAGCAGGCGCGACCATCATCGCTTTTGATGGCACCAATCGTGAGCGCCCAGAAAGCCGTGATGTGATAGCCAAAGCGATCCAAGAAAGTGGCTGCTTTGCCATGGCGGACTGCTCAAACTTTGAAGATGGTCTTTGGGCCAACGAAGTGGGGGTGGATATTATTGGCTCTACTTTGTCGGGTTACGTGGGCGGAGAAGAGCCAACCGAACCAGATTTGCAACTGGTGAAACAGTTTTCTCAAGCGGGATTCTTTACTATGGCTGAAGGGCGTTACAACACCCCTGAACTCGCCGCTCAAGCGATCGCCCATGGTGCCGTCGCAGTGACCGTCGGTTCAGCACTGACTCGTTTAGAAGTGATGATTGATTGGTTTAATTCCGCGACTCAAGCAGTAGGAGAGCGTTAATGTCGATACTGACGAAAAACACACTGGCAATTGATATCGGCGGAACAAAAATCGCAATTGGTTTGGTAGACGGTGACGCCATTGTTGAACGTCGTCAGTTTCCAACTCCAACAGTGAAAGATGCAAGCCAATTTGCCGCAATGATCCTCGAACACGCCGCAGATTGGCTTAATCGTGCAACACAAGTTGGCATTTCGACCACCGGACTGGTTACCGAAAAAGGCATCTCGGCCATTAACCCTGATACCCTCGCCTTCCCTGCACCATTTCCCCTAGCTGCGGCACTTGAAAGCCTCACCAACAAACCGGTAGCCATGCTCAATGATGCTCAAGCCGCGGCTTGGTATGAGTATGTCAAACTACCTCAACCTGCGCGTAATATGGCGTTTATCACCGTTTCCACCGGTGTGGGCAGCGGTATCATTATTGATGGTAAGTTGCACAGTGGTGTCACCGGCCTTGCCGGTCATGTCGGTCACTTCTCAATAGATCCTAACGGCCCGCAGTGTGGCTGTGGCCAAGTCGGCTGCGTGGAAGCCATCGCTTCTGGCACCGCAATTCAACACTGCAGTCGCGAGGTGTTTCACCCGCCAATCAGCAATGTTGAACTATTTGAGCGCGCCCTCGATGAACCGAAAGCCGAAGCGATTATTCAAGCCAGTGCGCAGGCCATTGCGACTCTGTGCTGCAACCTGAAAGCCACCCTCGATTTGGATGTCATCGTATTAGGCGGCGGAGTAGGCTTAGCGAACGGCTATTTATCGCGCGTTGTGGAGCACATTGCTCAGCGTCCAACCGCATTCCAAGTGCCGATCATTGCCGCTCAAGGTGATTATGATGCCTGCTTGCTCGGCGCTGCTTTCCAATTTAATAAGGACTGATTATGGGAATGAAAGCCATTTCTGCTGCACGTCTTTTTGATGGAACTCATTACCATCGCGATGCCGCACTCATTTGGAATAACGATGTGATTGAAGCGATCCTGCCGATTGCCGAATTGCCTAGCGACATTGAGCATCAGCATTATGCCGATGCCTTAATTGCACCGGGCTTTATTGATTTACAAGTTAACGGTGGTGGCGATGTGATGTTTAACAGCGACATCAGCGCCAGCGCGATTGATACCATTTGTCGCGCCCACCGCAAACATGGCACCGCGTACCTATTGCCAACGCTGATCAGCTCTACCCCGCAAGACATTAGCCAAGCATTAACCGCCACCGAACAAGCGATTGAAGCACAGGTACCGGGCGTGATTGGCGTGCATCTGGAAGGCCCATGGCTGAGCAGAGAGAAAAAAGGCGCACATAACGCCGAGCTATTTTATTCCCCAACCATCCATGATCTGGCTGATTTCCCTTGGCCAAAACAGGCCAAAGTATTGGTTACGGCAGCGGTGGAGCACATGAGCGATGAAACGCTCGATTGGCTACAGCAACAAGGCGTAACCCTCTCTTGCGGCCACAGTAATGCGACTGCTGCGCAATTAACCCCTCGCAAACTCAGCCGCATTGATGGCTTTACGCACCTTTTCAATGCCATGTCAGCATTTGAAGGGCGAGAACCCGGTGTGATTGGTACTGCGCTGCACACTGACCATGCTTGGTGCTCCATCATTACAGACGGTATTCATGTACACCCAAACAATGTGATGCTGGCGCAAAAGGTAAAACCTGCGGGTAAGCTTTTGATCGTCACCGACGCGATGGCCACATTAGGCAGTGAAACCAATCGTTTTGAACTTGATGGGCAAGTTATCGAGGTGATCGATAATAAACTGGTCAACAGCGAAGGTCGCTTAGCGGGCGCACACATCGGAATGGATGAATCAGTCGCCAATGTGATTGCATGGGGCATCGATGAAGCAGAAGCGCTGCGAATGGCTTCAACCTATCCTGCCCAAGCGATGAACCTAACTCAATTAGGCCAGCTAAAACCGGGCTGCCGCGCCGCAGCAACGGTACTCTCTAACGACTATCAATCACAAGCGGTATTGGTGGATGGCCAGTTGTTGTAAGCCGAGTTTATGTTTTTTAATGGATATGAAGAAGGCGCTCATTATGAGCGCCTTTTTAGTCGGTTCGATTTAAGCCGTTATATTGGGTTAAAAATCTCACACTGTAAGTGCCCTTTTCCGTTATCTAACGATTTAGGCACTAACCGCACTTCACCGATATCAAACTCAAACGGCTCATCTGAATAGAGTAAAAATGGTGTGTTCACGTTCGAGAAATCGACCCCCTTTTCCTCTAAACATCTCAGCGGCACTTTTATGCGTATCCACTCCTTATCGGCATTCATCAACGCCTTTTGCATCGGCTCTTGAATGGATGCAACTGCTCCACATGGATAAACGCAGTGCGCGGCCAGTTTTAACGATTCCGGCACAGGGCTTTTTACGGATATATCAAATTGCAGGGTGGAATCGGCGACTAAATAGTGACGAAGATCGACCCCTATCTTATCGGGGGTCTGCAGATAAAACTGCATCGGAAGTTGGTCACCTAAAGTCACTGATAGCGCGTCTTGTTGGTGAAGATAGTTGATGGGCACTGTGCTAGCCGAGCCTATTGTTAACAGCTGAGAACGAGAAACAAACGTTTCTTTCCAGTTGTTTATATGGCCGCTAATTTTAGGCACAAAGACATTGTCAGCAAGGCGACCATAAATATCTAAATTGTGCTCTGGCAACGGCTTTCTTTGCTCTTCACCACAGCCCCATTGCCTATTGTCCAATTCTATTTCATGGTTAAACGTATGGCTCAACGTGGCATTTAAGTAAGCATTTTGCGGTGATTGATAACTCAAACCATACCCATAATTAAAGAGCGGCTTATGGTGAAGTATCTCTTTTTCCGTACTCGCAATCGTATAATTTGGAATATGTAACGCGCGGCGATTCACATTCATCATACATTTGGTCGAAGGCCATGAGAATGACAATTTACCGCGAAAATCGACATCGTTAACGCCAAACAGTACATCTGTAATACCACCGCCTTCCGTACCTGGTAGCCAGGCGGCAACAAAGGCATCAGACTGGTTCAGTTCCGGATTAACATACAGTGGCCGCCCCGAGAATAGTAACGTCACCACCTTAAAGCCCTTTTCCTTGAGATCCGTGAGCAAAATAAGATCTTGGGCATAACTCTGCTTTCGTTCAGAGTAAGACAATGTTTGATGGGATTTAATATCACCAAACATCTCCGCGTAGGGATCTTCGCCCATGACAACAATGGCGATGGCATCCATCGGCGCCGTACTCGGATCGTTAAATACTCGTTTAGTCCCCACTTGATTGACAAACGCTTCAAACACCGTCATTCCATGCGCATAGTCACCGCGCTTATTTTCGTTGCCTTGCCAAGTCAGCGTCCAACCGCCACTTTGTTTTTGCAGATCATTCGCCGCGCTGCCAACCACCAAAAAACTCTGATTTTTCTGCTCTAATGGTAAAATTTGTTGGTCATTTTTAAGTAATACCAGTGATTCACTCACGGCTTGACGCGCCACTGAGCGATGTTGAGTGGATCCCAGTTGCGATTGTTCACCTGCGAACTGGCGATAAGAGGGCCGTGGTTTTTGCCAAAGACCCGCACGCATTTTGACTCTTAATATTCGTGTCACGGCATCGTCAATGCGCGCCATCGGGATCTCTCCCAAGCGAACGCTCTGAATGACATTACGATAAAATGCTTTCCAATCACTATTATCAGTCACCATGAAAAGATCATTACCCGCATTCACCGCGGCTGGGCAGTCAGCGTTGCTGCAACCTTTCACCTCGCCATGCCCATTCCAATCGGTGACCACAATGCCATCAAAACCCATTTTATTTTTGAGTACCTCGGTGATGAGGTAACGGCTACCGTGTAATTTGCCTTTTTCAGCCTTTCCCCCTTCCGCTCTATCAGATTGAGGTTGTTGCCAAGAATTGAATGAGGTCATCACCACTTGAGCCCCCGCTTCTATTGCAGAGAAGTACCCCATCGCGTGGATGTTACGCAAGTTATCTTCACTTGAATGGTTAATCCCCCTGTCTATCCCTTTATCTGTGCCGCCATCCCCTACCCAGTGTTTTACCGTCGCGATAACTTTAGCTTCGGAACGAAGTTGCTTTTGATTACCTTGTAAACCCGTGACTATCGATTTGGCATATTGATAGGTGATCTCAGGCGATTCTGAATACCCTTCATACACTCTTCCCCAGCGATAATCGCGAGGGATAGCAACCGTTGGGGCAAACGTAAGATCGATGCCCGTTGCAGCCACTTCTATCGCGGTAATTTCACCAATCTTTTGAATTAACTCTGGATTATTGGCCGCACCAAGACCGATATTGTGTGGGAAAATCGTCGCGCCATACACATTATTGTGGCCATGAACGGCATCGGTTGCCCACATAAATGGAATACGGAAACCTCTCCCCGCGTACGCTTCATCAAGCGCAAGCCAATATTGGTCGGATTGAAGGGCCCAATCACTTGCCGTGGCAGTTTTATTTTCATTCGGCCAACCACCGCCGCCATTGAGTACCGAGCCTATTTTGTATTGCTTCGCTTCCTGAGGGGTCATTTGACGGTATTCAGGCATCACCATTTGCCCAACTTTTTCGCCTAATGTCATCTGTTGGACTAACTCAGCGATGCGCGCCTCAATGTGCGCCTCTTTAATAATGGCGCTATCAAGCGATGGCCAATCTTGAAAATAGGGCAATGACGACGAGCCCGCGCCACCATTATCGATGATGGTGTTTTCATCTGCGGAATGAGCGTTGGGAATAGTAAACAATACGCCGAATATGACAGCGAAAAGGGAAATTGCATTAATATTTTGTATCACCCTGTAATCCTTAACTATGTTTACTTTTTCCATAAAGTTAAGTGTAGCTTAGAGTGATGAAATCATAAGCCACAATGCACATATTAATGATGCGAACGCCTATTCACGTAGAGGCGACTGAAATTTCTTGGTATATGCAGGGAAAACACAAAAAGAAATTAGCCTAGAACCAATCTCTTTTAGGGCTAAATGGGTACACACTACAAGATAAGAAAGCGCTCCTTGCCTGCAACCGTTTATCGGCAATCCAACCAACGAAAAACTCGAAGGCATTCCCCTTCGGCTAATGGATTATCTTGAATGATGGATTGGATTACGCGCCAATTTCGAGAGCATCGACGACCTTGAGGTTGCTCGAATCCTACGCATCGATATTTCCTTTGATCACTTTACTGGATATGAAGAAGGCGCTCATGAAGAGCGCCTTTTTGTGTGTGAGGGGGGATATCCATGAGGGTTATACAGACAAAAGAACTAAGCAAGGAATGTAAGCGCATCCCACAATTCTTCATTTATGATCTCTATTTTATGACCTTCTTCTCGAAACGTTAACACAGACTCAATCTTCCTACCGTAGCTCATAAATCGCCAATCTCTACTCGCAACAGCCCCGAGAACTAGAATATCTAATCCTTTAGCGACATTTTTCTTGACCTCTACACCTTGCTCGATAGCTTTTTGCTCTTGAGCTTTTCTTGATCCACTTAGAAATTTTCCTGTGAAACAGATTTTTTTACCATTCAGACAAATACGACCATCATGTGTTGTTGAAAAATCAGCAGACATACCATAGGCAAGACCAGTTTCTAAAAGCGACTGCCCTGATATAGCCTTAATTAAGCTCAATAAATCTTTACGCTCTTCCTCATCAACAATCCCATCAGCTAATATCGTGTCTAAACGTTTCTTTATCGCATTCGCTGGCCATTTACTAATTAGATTTTCATCTTTGTTCAGTAAAGAGGTTAGTTTTTCTATTTCAGTATCACATAGTGTGTCGTCGGCACTTATTCCACTCAAAAAGCCGAGTAAATGATTCACCGTTCCTTCATAACCGAAATCGTCGATTTGCCCATACGTCAATACGTCTTGCAGCATTTCCTGTATATCTTCTAACTCTGATGTAGTGATAACGCCATCTTCCAATATGTCTTCAATTTGTTCATGAATATCTACAAAATCACCATCTTTCAGATCGAAGGCATCGTTATCTTTCCATGCCCTCAAATACACTTCTTCTAGATCGGTCAGACATTTATCGGCATGGATACCATCAAGTATTCCTTTAAGAGTTAAAATCGCTTTGGCTTTATTTTTTTTATAGTTAAATGAAATATTGAATGGCTGCCCATTGCAATCCAAAGTAGCTTCCAATTCTGTCGTCATCTCAAAAACCCCATCAATAGTAAACACAATGCATAACTATTAACGCAGGACTTTAAACGTATCAATTAGATTTAATGGCATTTGCAACAAAGCTAACAGTTTGTCGTTCTGTTTAATTGAAATGATTTTTACATACCCAATCTAAAGACTGTAAATAAGCTACCCATAAACGAGTTATTTATGACGTCAGTTCACTGATGGCGAATTGAATCTCTTCCGACGAAAACCCTTTGCGGCTTAGCATTGCATACGCTTTGCTGCGCTCTTTATGCACGCTTAAGTCGTAAGATTTTTTCTCTAATTGCTCTAAACAGCTGCTGTAAAAATCAATCTGCTCTGAATTGGCTAGCTTCTCAACGAGGGCATCAAGGTCAGTAATATCGATCTTGCGTTGACGCAATTCTTGGCGAATCACGGTCATCCCCTTCCCTTTACGGGCGTATTTCAGTACTTCTTTTTCTAGATCGGCTTTTTCCGCTTTGATCTCAAGGTTGGTTTGCAATTGAGGAAAACAAGGATGCTGTTTAATCGCTTCATTGACTTGAGCGTAGCTAAAGCCTCTTTTTTGCAAAGTGGCGACAAGCTTTTCTTTACTCATATTGAACGCTTGGTAGTAACCGTTGACTCGGTCGTTCAAAATCGTCTGCTCATCAATACGCAGTTCATCTTTTACCTTTGCCACCGCGGCGCGAATTACCGTGTCGTCCAACCCTTTCTTTTTGAGTTTTTCTAAAATGTACCCACTGCCGTATTCATTAAAATATGCACGCTCAGCGAATTTTTCAGCAAACTCATTATCGGATTTCAGATAACCAAAACCACGCAGCTTCTCTAACGTATCGGCGATCCATTCTTCATTATCGGTTTTAACGCGGAGTTTAGACAGTAGCTCACTTTCCGTCAGATCTTTTTGACCTAAATGCCACAACGCGGAGTTCATGACGCTTTCAATACGTGTGGCTTTTTTCACTCGGTTTTCTTCAGGATGCACGCTTTGGCCTCGTTGTCAGGAAATGCATTAACGAGTTTACACTAATCTTATGTTTTTCTGGCGACTCTCTTAACCAAAGATATATTCTGATTATTGGCCCAAAGAGCGCCAGTCTGTCAGCTTTAGCTGTTTACGTCTGATGAAGTAAAAAATGGCCATGCATAGCCCAAATAAAAGACCGCCAATTAATGCCATATAGACCGCTTCAAGCACCGGTTTACCTTCCGCGCGCCACGTCATAAACCAGCTGATCAAGCCCCAAATCGGCGCAAAAATCATCATAGAAATAAAACAATTATTCAGAAATGTTTGGTAGTACGGCGGAGGAAAGCGTAAACCGATACTACGCAATAATTTCGCCATTGGTGGATTGAAATTGGATGGCCAAACGCCTTTATGACTCAACTCTTGATGGGCCAATTTTAGCTTGGTTTCATAATCCATACGCTGACTCCTTAACTTCCATGTTGACGCGAACCGCTCAGTCACCAGCTAGTACAAAAGCGTACGTGCCGGCAACGCCCCAGCACTTACTTATTCGGCAGCTGGGTATGGTCAAAACACTGTCTAGTGACTAAACCCCATTTATCATCCTGGTATTGATCTTCAGCATAATCTCCAGACGTGTAGTCACTCACAACGTCCCGCCAAAATTTAACCGCATGATCGGCTCCGGCAACTTGTTTAATTTCCCATGAGCCCTTTAGACGCTCAAAAAGAGTGGAGATGAACTGTTTTCCAACTTTGTTTTTACGAAAGTATGGCACAACATAGAAATCACAAATCTCAAATTCATGTGGGGATTTTTCTTCTATCGCAGTAAGGGCCGCTGGGATTCCCTCAAGATAGAGTAAGTATCCCGTCACGTTGTTGGCAATTTTAGGGTATATCTCAAACAAGCCATTTTCATCTGGCTTATCATCAATGATCTTGGAAAATTCGGCCGCATAACCTTGGTATAGATTTGCATAGGCCTGTTTATTACTACTATCGACCGTCACTATTTTCATCAATTCTTCTCTCTACTGTGAACGACACCTTCGATCTTATGCTAGCACGTCTCCAGTCCACCGATGAGATGAATTTGGATGAGCAGAAAGAGAATGATAAAGGAGGCCAGAAGCAGGTAATGAGTTAACTTTGTGAATCTTGGATTTTTAATCGTTTTTACATCAGTGAGAGAGATGACTGCAAAGTGGTAATCGACTCGTTGAGCCGCCCTAAAAGCGGGATGGCAGGCCAAAAATCGTATTATTGCTACATAATACGATTTTTCTTTCTATTCCATTAGAAAAGATCAGTTCTTTTCTACATCTGATTTGTTAGCCATTTTTTGAAGATTTTCATTAATCTTAAATAGCACAATCATAAGTTCACACCAGATTCTTGCACCAATTGCACCACCAACAATCATCGCTAATCCAGCTAGAATATTAGGTTGGTAACCTGCAAACATGGTGGATAAACCTGAAATAAGAACAGCGACCAATAACAACCAATACACGATAGTAATGATTTTCGGCGTTAACATTGAATCAAAAAAGAAAACACTTTTCATTTCTACAACTTCCATCAATAGTTAAAGATAACAAGCTAAAAAGCCGGTTTGTAATCAACAGAATAATTACGAGCAATGTTATATTCCAATTCACAACAACTGACCACATCTAGTGTACACGATTGATTTAATTGATAAATAAATTAGAATAACGCCGCATTTTTCATTTTCAATCAGAGTATAACTAAGCCAGAGGCCGACATAATATCCTGAGTAGATGAGTGATAAGCACGAATGCCCAATCGATTGATGGCAATAAGAAAAAAGCGCCCGAAGGCGCTTCACTATCTATTTTGAACAGACTTTAGCGAGTAAAGATAATCGCGTCAGAGACTTCCCTTTCATTGGCATCAGATGAAGAACCGGTTCGTTGACCGTCGATCACCATCATCGATGAACCACCACCATCAAGGTTGATGGCATTCTTAGTACCCAGAGCTTCCATGACGACCGCAACATCAGTAATGCTTGCACCTTCCGTTTCAGTTGGCGCACGGCCATACACGACCGCAGCGTACAAGATGTTATTGTCGGTCACACCAAGTGCTGTGCGCGGGTGACGACGCAGTACCCATCCATTGTAAAACCCTTCACGGTTTTCCATCGCTCCGCTAACGCCTAGGCCATCATCATCTTGAGAGCCGGCATGATCGCCCGTTGATGGGTAAGGGTTAAAACCTTGCGTATTACGCGAAGCAATATCAATCGCGAAATTGGTGACAAGACTTGGGCCCGCGTTGAGCATGGAAACGCCTTTACGTAATTGAACCTCTTCACCATCAACCACGACTTTGCTCGTAAGGGTGAGCTTATCGCCAAGCTTCACGTCCAGCGCAGAATCACCGGTCAATTGCACGTAGCTAAAACCAGCATTAATCACACTGCCACGCTGAGTGAACATTTCGATCACTTTGCCGTTAGAGTCAATGACGATCTCTTGGCCTTCACCTTGCGGAGTTTTTGCTGCATAAGCAGAATTGTAAATGATGATTTCGCTATCATCAGTACAGACGAAGTCATGGATCGCCTCAGTAGACGGTGTATCACCGAAACCACCACAATTGAGGATCACGCCGGGTTTGCGGTTAATCCCATCAATTCGAACGATATTTCCGTTGAGGTTAAGCTGAACTTCCGTCGTAACGGAATTGCCAATCGACACTTTAGAGTGCAGACCTGAGTTATCGATGATCAGAACTGGTCGCTGATTCGCCGCCTCTCGCAGCAATTGCCCATCTTTTACATACAATCCAGCAGGCGCGCCCAAATCACCCACTTGGTCGTTAAAAGCAAAGAAGCCCCCATTGATGGCGGCTAACGCTTGATTGCGCTCGGCCATACTTGATACGGTTTCAGCCGTGGTAATTTTATCGTTGGCAAGAATACTGGCGACTTTGCCTTGGTATTGGTTCAAATCAACGCGCAACACGCTAATGTCGAATGGGCCTTTGGTGTTATAGCCGTCTTGTGCAGAAAATCTTGGTGAAAAGTTCAGTCCATGCGCTTTCAATGCCTTAGCTTGCTCTGCCGCGGCATCAGACGATTCGAAGCCTCTCAAACGAAGGATTTTCCCCATGGCTTGACCATTAGGCGCCGCTTCGGGCGCGGCTTCAAGCGTGTATTGAAGTTTCAGGTCTTCTAATTTTGATGAGTAATCCTTAATGGTTACCTCATTCAAGATGCCACTTGAGAGTAGGAATTCTTCGGCCTGAGAAGATCCGCGTTTAATATCATAATAGTCAACACCTTTAACAAGCGATTGGTGCTCGACGGTTTGAGGTAACTCAGAGCCGCCAATGCCTAAATCGGGTACATTCCACTGCGCAGCATAAGCTCCAAATGCAGTGCTAGAAATAAGCACGGCAAGTAGCGTTTTTTTCATTATTTTCATCTCTTTTATTTCACGGATGAAAATAAGTGTATAAGCGGAGAATTATAGTGTCTGTGCGAAAACTCACACGCTTTCAGCATGTGACTCATTAAATGTGAAGCAACCTCTAAGTTTTAGTGCATCTAATGTTAGTTCACTTAATAGAACCCACTCCGCCCCCCTCATCACATAGAAATCAAACACTTAAACAAGCACGAAACATCTCGCTTCTTAAATATGAATGATTACTCTTCTTTGGCTGACATTATTGGTACCAAAGGCAACATAAATGGAAGATAACAACATCATTCATCTTCTATTCAGTTATGCCGCGCTATATTGGCACCAACCTCAACACACAATAGAAAATAATAATGAAAACGAAACTACTGATTACAACTCTTGCTCTTGCGGCTTCAACCTCTGCGTTTGCACAAGGTTTTAACACGGCACAAAACGCTTCTGGTTTTAAAGGCCCAACTCAAACCATCTCAACGGTTCAACAAGTCCTTAGTGCTGACGTATTTAATGATGACATGCCGGTCACGCTAACCGGTAATATCAAGGCTTCGCTGGGTGGTGAAATGTATCTCTTTACCGATGCAACAGGCGAAATCACCGTTGAAATCGATCACGACAAATGGTTAAACCAAACGGCGACGCCTGAAACAAAAGTGCAGCTGATCGGTGAAATTGATAAAGAGAAGTCAGGCACTAAAGTTGATACAAAAATTGATGTGGATACGCTGCGAGTTTTGTAAGTCATCCTAAAACAGAAAAAAGGCGCTATTAGCGCCTTTTCGTTTATTCAGAAGTTATCTGCTTCGCATTACATGCCAAGCGCGAGTTTCAAGCCTTCACCATACGCTTCGTCCGCTTGGTAAGCGTGGTCAATGTGACGCTGCTTGATGAACGCCGGCACACCGTCCATTGCGCGAGCGGTGTTATCAAACAACACTTGTTGTTGCTCTGCCGTCATTAGACGGAACAAATCACCCGCTTGGCTAAAGTAATCTTCATCAACACGGTGGTCATAGTTCGCACCTTGACCATTGATACGTAGTGGCGGCTCAGAGAAATCTGGCTGTTCTGCCCACTCTTGTTGCGAGTTTGGCTCGTAACCAATCGTTGAACCAAAGTTGCTATCAACACGCATTGCACCATCGCGGTGGTAGCTGTGTACTGGGCAACGTGGCGCGTTAACCGGAATTTGGTGATGATTAACACCCAAACGGTAGCGCTGAGCGTCGCCATAAGCAAACAAACGACCTTGCAACATTTTGTCTGGAGAGAAACTGATGCCAGGAACCACGGCAGCAGGGTTAAATGCTGACTGCTCGACTTCTGCAAAGAAGTTTTCAGGATTACGGTTTAGCTCGAATTCACCCACAGGGATCAATGGGTAATCTTTTTGTGACCATACGCGAGTCAAATCAAACGGGTTGAAGCTCACTTCGTCGGCTTCAAGCTCTGGCATGATCTGTACGTACATTTTCCATTTAGGGAAGTCTTTACCTTCAATCGCTTCATACAAGTCACGGTGATGACTTTCACGATCTTTACCACAGATGCTCTCTGCTTCTTGGTCGGTAATATTTTTGATGCCTTGCTGAGTTTTAAAGTGGAATTTAACCCAGTAACGCTCGTTATTCGCGTTGATGAAACTAAACGTGTGGCTACCAAAACCATGCATGTGACGGTAAGACGCGGGGATACCACGATCACTCATCACGATGGTGACTTGGTGGAAAGCTTCTGGCAATGATGTCCAAAAATCCCAGTTGTTGGTTGAGCTGCGCATATTGGTGCGCGGATCACGCTTAACCGCATGGTTAAGGTCCGGGAATTTTAGTGGGTCGCGCAGGAAGAAAACGGGTGTGTTGTTACCAACCAAGTCCCAGTTGCCTTCTTCTGTGTAGAATTTTAGCGCAAAGCCGCGGATATCACGCTCGGCATCCGCCGCACCGCGTTCACCAGCAACGGTGGTAAAACGCGCAAACATTTCCGTTTTTTTGCCGATTTCAGAAAAGATTTTCGCACGGCTGAATTGGCTAATGTCGTGAGTGACCGTAAAAGTACCGTAAGCACCTGACCCTTTGGCGTGCATACGACGCTCAGGGATCACTTCACGGTCAAAATGTGCCAGTTTTTCCAAAAACCAAACATCTTGAAGCAATTGTGGGCCGCGTGGGCCAGCGGTCATTACATTTTGGTTATGGGCAACCGGACAACCAGCAGCAGTGGTTAATTTCTTACTCATCGTATCTTCCTTCCAGAAATGATCATCGGATGTATTATTGGCTTGAGCCTTATTTTGATAAGCAGATTAGAGCGAAAAGTCACGTTTATAAAACCGCTTTTACTTATTAATTCAATAGGTTTTCACTATGGTTTAACCAATTGTTAAAACAAGTATCGGGCGAGGTAAATAATATTCACCAGCGCCATAAAAACAGCAAGTGAGACAAGGTCTCATGTATTCGTCGCGATAAGCAGGTATAGGAGTGCAGTGACTGTCGAACTCATCCATTTCTTCATAAAAGCCAAGCATCCGAAACACTATTTTATCATTCAACAGAATGATGGGATTTATCGGTCCTTATTCCTAATATGGCACCAATAAACGACTATGTTTCGTATGACTTCATACCATAAGACAAAATGACTATTCATTTTGTGATCTGTTAAATAATTGAGTAAATACTCAGATTAAATTTTTCATCCATCACGACAAAAAACTCTTATCCCTCTCAATTTTCATCATTTTATGCCGAGGCACGCCCCTACTTCGCTCAAAAATAACGCACTTGTCAATAATCGTAACTGGTCCGATCGGCACTCGGCAGTGGCAAAAGTGACAAAAACCCTGTATCCACGGGGCCTTGACGCTCGTTTAGAATATTTATTCCACAAGATAAAAAATTTCTATGCGGTATTTGCGGATTTATTTGGTAGTCTTGGCAAATAAATTTTACACATTGCTCTGAATTTATTTTCAGTAGGGGTCTTTTCTTTTGAATATGAAACTGTTTGGCAGTTCCTTAATCTTATCTGGAACTGCATTAGGCGCAGGAATGTTGGCCATTCCAATGGTATTGGCGCAGTTTGGCTTTTTTGTGAGTGCTGTTTTAATGGTCGTCATCTTCCTTGGGACCACATACTCCGCATTACTCTTAGCTGAAGCATGCACGAAAACCCAAGAAAGCACCGGCATGAGCAGCATTGCTTACTTCACGCTGGGTCGCAACGGTAAGCACTTTATTAACATTTTGTTCTACCTTTTGCTTGCCTGCCTACTGATCGCCTACATCATCGGCATTGGTGATTTATTGCATACCATGCTGCTTGAAATCGGTTTTAATGTCTCACCGGTGATTGGCTATACCCTCTTCAGCTTGGCGATGGGTTTGGTGGTGGTTGCCGGTAAATCTTATATTGATAAGCTCAACCGCGGCCTGTTTATCCTGATGATCGTGATGCTATTTGTGGTGATATTTTCGTTGATGAACAATATTCAATGGGATTACCTCAGCCAAGAAAGCAATTTCACCACCAGCGATGTGGTGCAATACAGTGCGGTTATCTTCACCAGTTTCGCTTCTATGGTCGTAATCCCATCACTGGTGAGCTACAACCAAGATGCCTCAGAAAAACAAATCCGCAATATGGTACTTCTGGGGTCCGTTATTCCTCTGGTCTGCTACCTGATCTGGCTATTTGCTGTGATTGGTAATTTAGGTGTGGAAGCGGTCAGCCAGTTTGAAAATATTTCTCAGCTGATTGCGGCATTTGGCGGCGAAGCAACCTTGCTGAAAAGCGTTGTGGCTATCTTCTCTGCATTGGCGTTAATCACGTCATACTTAGGCGTATCCATGGCGCTGTATGACCAAAACAAAGATGCAATCACCAGCAACACACCAGCGGCATATGGCTTAACGTTTGTCTTCCCTCTGGTACTGGCCACGCTGTTCTCTAACCAGTTTGTTAGCATGCTTGATTACGCAGGCATGGTGTTAGTGTTCTTAGCCATATGGGGCCCACTAGCGATGGTGGTAAAAGTGCGTCAACCTAACTTTGCCCATGCAAAGCTTGAACAAACCTACACCGCAGGTGGCGGGCAGCCAGCACTTGCCGCAACCTTTGTCTTTGGTGCACTGATCTTTGTTTCTTGGTTTATGGGCTAACGTTTCGTTCAACTCCTTGCCAACAGCAAAATCAACAAGAAGAGAGCCTTAATGGCTCTCTTCTTTGTTTCTAACGATCGCAAAAACACCGCCCATCCCCGACTCAATCGTGAGCTGAATCACCCAATCGAATAAACGCTCAACGGCATTCGATGGTTAGGACAAATGTCCTATTGCTCGGGCATTCATCGCTCTACTATCCCTGCGTTCTAAAAGGGATAGACGAAATGCATCAAACCACCCATTCACTTCAAGGCTGCCATGTGATGGCGAAGCCAAGCAGTTCTAAATGCAATATCGATTGCCACTATTGCTTCTATTTAGAAAAAAGCCATTTATACCCTGACGCCGACCGCCAGTCTTATATGAGCGTCGAGACACTTGAGCTTTATATCCAACAGCACATCGCCGCACAAAAAACTCAGCAAGTGGTCTTTGCTTGGCAAGGAGGAGAGCCGACGCTGTTAGGCGTTGCGTTTTTTGAAAAAGCGATTGAGTTTCAAAGAAAATACCAGCAGGGCAAACAAATCATCAATACGATTCAAACCAACGGCTTATTGATTGATGAGGGCTGGTGTCAATTTCTAAAACGCCACCAATTTCTGGTTGGTATTTCAATTGATGGGCCAAAAGAGCTGCATGATGTTTATCGCAAGACACGTGCTGGCAAGCCAACGCATGACAAGGTCATTGCGGCAATAACTCAATTAAAACACCATCATATTGAGTTCAATACGTTAACGGTGGTCAGTGATGCGAACGTCAAGCACCCAGAGGAGGTGTATCACTATTTAAAGAGCCTTGGCAGCCAGCATATGCAGTTTATTCCTTTGGTTGAACGCGCGGCCACTCAAGCGACTGAAAACGGGCTGACGTTGCTGCATCCGCAGAGTATAGAGAAAGCCGCCGTCACATCGTGGAGCGTGAACCCCGATCACTATGGGTTGTTCATGTCAGCAATTTTTCATCACTGGGTGCGTAAAGACATTGGCCGAGTTTGGGTTCAATTGTTTGAAAACACGTTTGCCCTCACCTGCGATCAACCGGCCCAACTGTGCGTTTTCGCACCAACTTGTGGCAGTGCTTTTGCTTTAGAAAGTAACGGCGACCTCTATGCTTGCGATCATTATGTTTACCCTGAATTTAAACTGGGGAACATCCATCAAAGCGATATCAATACGCTCAATCACAGTGACGACAATAAGCATTTTGCGCAGCAAAAGCAGCGCTCCCTGCCACGAGATTGCCAGCAATGTGCCTATCTTTCTCTATGTAATGGGGGCTGCCCAAAACATCGATTTGCCCTTTCTCAAGCCGCTAAGCCGGAACAAAACTATTTGTGTGCTGGGTACAAAACGTTTTTCGCCTATTCAGCCCCTTACTTATCGTTAATGAAACAACTCTACCTTGATGGGCACCCGCCCGCTGCGATTATGGAAATCATCGCAAGAAAAGAACAACAACCAAAATAATCATGGAGTAAAACATGAAACAATTTAGAGTCAACTCGCTTGCGAAAGCCTGCGCTCTAGGCGCAATCGCATGCAGTAGTCATGCAATTGCACAAACGTCTGCAACACCAACGCAGCCCAATGTCATTGTTATTATGGCGGATGATTTAGGTCAATGGGCCACCGGTCTGCGCAATGATTTGATCCAAACGCCTAATATGGAATACATGGCAGAAACCGGAATTCGCTTTGAGAATGCAATGACCCCGGCCCCTGTCAGCAGCGCAGCCCGAGCCTCTTTCCATACCGGTAAAATGCCATCACAACACGGTGTTTATGACTTCCTTGCGGAAAACTCAAAATACGATGCCAATTGGCTTGATGGTGAAAAGCTGCTTTCGGAACGCATGCAAGACTTGGGCTACCGAACGGCTCTTATCGGTAAATGGCATGCCACCACTGACAGCAAAGAACCCATTCGCGGCTTTGACCGCTGGCTCAGTTACGATGCGTTAAAGTCGGGCTGGAAGAACCAATATTTGCATTCCGGTACGGTGCTCTTTTCTGATGAAGGCAATAATGTTGAACATACAGGCATACAAGCGCAATTTTTGACCAAGCAAACGCTCGAGTTTATTGATCGCCCAAGTGAAAAGCCGTTTTTTGTCAGCTTAAACTATGTTGAACCTCACTTTCCTTTTGAAGGATTGCCTGAGCGCTTAGTGGAAAAATACCGCGCGATCGCCCACAAAGTCGTCTCATTTGGTGGCAACTCCGCGCTTGATAGCATGAGTGATTTCACATTAACACCAGACAACCATGAAGAAACGTTAGCGCAATACCTCGCCGCCGTTTCTTTGTTGGATGATCAACTCGGTCAGCTTCTCGATAGTCTAGAAGGTCGTGGCTTACTCGATAACACACTCATTGCTTTTGTTTCCGATCACGGCTTGCTGATGGGCCAACATGGGTTATATGGAAAGGTAAATGCGACATTCCCATACAACTATTACGAAGATACGGTGAGAGTACCTTTTATTATCAAAGGGCCTAAAGAGCTGGTAAGAACGAAGCAGGTTCGGGGCGAATTTGTCGACATTCTTGACTTACACGCCACCATTATTGACGTAGCGAGCCAAGGCAAAGAATACGATTCTAGCTACGGCCCTGGACGTACGTTAGTGCCAATGCTGAAAGGTGAGCGCGTCCAAGACTGGCGTGAGTACCAATTTTCAGAGCGGGGTAACTCTCGCATGATCAGCAATGGCCATTGGAAGCTTGTACGCTACTTCGATAAAGACGGTACGCCACACAACAATTGGTATGATCTGAGCCATCCATTGGGTGAGCGCTATCTATCACAGCCACCGCAAACAGCATTGCAAGAAACCATGATCGCCGCACTGGATGGCTTCTTTGCCCAATATTCAACCGATAAATACAATGGTTTGAATATGTGGAACATTAGTTATCCAAACTTCACGACTGAAGATATTTTGAAACACGAGCGCTGGAACTGATCCCCACAGCAAAAGAACCTTTAAGACCAATCAAAAGTAGCGGCTGAGCTCGCTACTTTTGTGCTTCTTCATTACGCTTATCCCTGAGTACATCCATATCCAAAATCACAATCGACTTCCGATCCACTTGAATCGCTCGACAACTGCTTAATTCTTTCAGTATTCGGTTGTATACGCGCAAGCTCGTTCCTAAACGTTCACACTCTAAACTTTTATTGATGAGATACGGAGCAGGACCATTCGCTTGATGAAATTTCATCAGATCATCAATCACACAGTATTTTATCGTATGAAGAATATTGCGGGTCATCCGCTCTACCGAAAGGTACCATTTAGAGGTTAAATGGCGAAAGGTGATCGCGGCCAAAGGTGGCGAACAACACACCAGCTGATGAAACGATCGTCCCTTAAATACATACGCTTCGCAGTCTGACTCGGCCACAACGCTATAAAATCCCGGCTTTTGCGAAAACAGCTCCATCAACCCTAAAAAGCCATTATGCAAATAACTGCCTAACTGATAACAGCGTCCATTGTCTGATACGCGACTCAATCGGATCTCACCTTCTACAATAAAAATGACATCCTCGATCGTTTCATTCTGTCTCAATATCTGCTCACCACGACTGATTTTTACTTTGCGCAATGACAGCACAGAATCATGATCCTGAAGATAACGTAATATGTCACCAGAATGATAAATGTCTTGTTCAATCGTCAGCATAGAAAGTCCTCGTTCAGACTCGTCGATAGGGCTGCATCATAATGTATATAGCGAAAGAGTCTTACTACTTAATCGTTATGACTTTTTGTTTCTGTGATATGAAAAAGCCCAAACCGAATCTCCACCTAACGATTTGTACTGATGAGACTTCCTACGGCATTCATTCATTTTTCCCGGCATTGATTGTTGCATTTATGAGAAACATAAATAGTTCAAAAAATAGACATTTTTTAGAGATTGATAAAATCACCCTCGCAATAAGGCCATTCCCAAACTATTTCGCCTATATATCAGATAAATAGAGAACTTAAATGCCTTGTCATACCCAATCTATGCGCCTTTTTTTTAAAAAACAGACCATGAATAGAGAGAAAGAAAGTGGCAAGAGTCGCATTGCTGTCCTATCTAAAAGAAGGACTAATAATAAATAGGGACATAATAATGACAAAACCTCTGCTATTTTCCTTACCACTGTTGCTGATTTCGCCCACGCTTTTAGCAGATAACCACCAAACATCGGATGAAGAAGAAGCGAAACGAGCCCAAACCGTTGCCGATGTCATTGAACGACCGGGCGTACTCACACCCGCAGGGAAGTTTGGTGTTGAAGCCTCATTAAACTATTCTCAAAACTCATCCAATAAAGTCAGCATTATTGGCTACACCGTATTACCGACGCTGATTGTGGGGCGTATTGAGGTCAGTGATTCAGATAGAACGACAATTACTGCCGGCTTAACTGGGCGTTATGGTATTACCAATGACACGGAAGTTGAAATTCGATTGCCCTTTGTTTACCGCAGCGATCAAATTTCGGTGCGCCCGATTCAAGATGGCGCATCCGATGAAACCATTAACAGTAATTTAGACGGTGGGGGCCTGGGGGACATCGAATTTGCGGTGCGACATCAATTTAACTTTGACACCACCCCCTATTGGGTCGGTAGCTTGCGCGTAAAATCGGATACGGGTAAATCCCCTTACGACATTGAAGTGGATCCTGCGACCAACGTACTGAGAGATGCGCCAACCGGCTCAGGATTTTGGAGTATTGAGCCGGGCATTTCGATGATTTACCCAACTGATCCCGCCGTGTTATTCGCCAATGCATCCTACATCTATAACTTTAAAGGGGATGTCGATTTTGATGGTCAATCGGCAGAAATTGATTTGGGTGATACCATTTCACTGGGCGCAGGCTTAGGTTTCGCGATTAACCGCGATCTTTCCCTTTCGGTCGGCTTTAGCCACCAAACCATTCTAAAAAGTAAGATCAATGGCAGAACCGACGATGAAGCAAAACTGCTTCAATTGGACTCTCTGAGCTTTGGGGTCAATTATGCACTCAGCCCAACGACATCAATCAACATTAGCGCACAGGCCGGTTTAACCGAGGATACGCCCGATTTCCAATTGAACATTCGAGCTCCATTTACTTTTTAAGCAATATCACCATTAATGCCGTGTTCTTGTCTGCCGACAAGGTTCATCGTTGTAACACTTAAGCAAAACGCGGCATTTTTTCTATGGCAAAGAACAACTGGCATAAAACACAAACAAACGACATCAATAACCGGCACGAATAACCGACACAAATAAAAAAATGACACCAATAAAAAGTGCCAGCCTCTTAATAAGAGCTGGCACTCAAACGATCTAATCAAAAACTACTGAAAACTAAACTGTAACGCTTGTTGAAGCTTCGTATTGCGCTCAATCTGCTTGATGACACTGCCGACCTGAGCATCAATATTAATGACGGTATCAAAACCCAATACCGTATTATCTAGCGAGTTTTGAATAATACTGCTTATCACCGCTTGATGGTTGCTTACTTGATCTACCCCCGATTGAACGTTGGGCACTTGGCCAACATTAACCAAAGGTAAAATCTCCACCGGACTCTCAACAACTTGTTGAGGGGCAATGGGTGTCGAGTCGATGACAGGCGTATTCCCATTCGATGCGTTCACATCGGACGTATTCCCACTCGATGCGACGCCACTAGGTGCAGCTCGACTTGGAGCATTAGGCTCGCTCGTTGGGGTGATCTCGACGGGTGTGGTTGGTAATCCAACGGTATTGTCAGACCCAACTTGGACAACGGTTGTTGTCGTAGTAGGTACCTCCCTTTGTAACCTTGAAATTAAACGACCATTTTGAATCATTAAGTTAGCAATACGATTCGTGAATAACGTATCGCCATTCACCGATGTACGAATGCTTAAACCAATGTTGATCATAAAATCATCATTGAATTTAAATCCGCCTCGATAGCCTGAAAGTTCGCGTTCTGGCAAAGGTTCAAGCTGATTTAATTGGAAGGAAGCTGAATGAGCAGACCCAATAAAGGCCCCACTCAACAACCCGACCAGTAAACATGTTCTAAACATTGTTAATACTCCCCACGTTCGGGCAGTGTAATGCTAAAGACGCCTAATGAATCTCGACTGATCCCCGATTCAATCGGTGAAGGCGCGTACAATGTATAGTTGTCATCAGAAATATAGGAATTCTGAGCAAGATCGACATGGTTGCGAATGAGCAAAACAATCCCCGAATAATACTGAGAAAATTGTTCATACGTCATTTGCATCGTTCCACGAGAAGGATCACCAAGAATGACCGAATGATTATTCATTCCTTTAATTACAACGAAATGCATATAACCATCAAAGTTAACTAATGTAATTCCTGGCACGCCAAGTTGGCGCATTTTATCCAAGGGAACGTTAAACCCGTCCGATTGATACCCAAGAGAATCTAGGTACGTTTTCATATCAAGCAACGAAAAACCCTGTTTCTTGATCTTACTCTGATTGCCTTTTTCGTACATGATTTTGAAAATCGTGTTTTCATCTGCTGGATTATCGTAATGGTACGTGAGTAATGATGCCAAAGCCGCCGAGCCACAGCTAAAGTCATACTGTTGGCGGACAACATCCCCAAACTGCATTTCCTTATAGCTTTTGACCGGCACCGAGAAAACACCTCGGCTCGGCATATAATCTAACGCATGGGAGGATGCTGATATTGTCAGCATCCCCAAAGCTAATATTCGCCAAAAAACCATATCATTTCAGTGTCAGGTTAACGACCATTGAGTTTTGAATAAGTACATTATTGCCGGTATTTTGAATCACACTGGTAACGCCAGAGCTTGTGGCTAAAGCGCCAGCCGCAATCACGTTACCACCGTTTATCGTATTGTTTGCAATATTGCCACTACTCAAACCCACAATTTCCGAAGACGCTGTCACACTATCTAAGTCGATGGTGTACTGACCACCTCTTGAGCTATCCATCACATCATTGGATAGCTCATAGTCGTCAGCCAGCACGAGAACATCAGCATAAGCGTTGACAGCGAACAACATACTTATTGCGACTAGTGCTAAGCGCATGACATTCTCCAGAATTACTTAGTATGAACTGAAGCGTTAGTCACAACAGATTGTTGCACTAAAGAAGCAGCCCCTGCGTTTTGACCGATGGTTGTGATACCAGCAGCACTTGCAAAGCCATCAATGGAGTTCGAGTTACGAACATCTACACCTGCTCCAGCACACTTGTCACAGCCACCACGACGGTGCATTGAACCTGCTTCGCCATACTCAACTGAAACATTTGAAATGTGGCCATCAAGGTCAGATTTCGCCACCACCATATCCACTTCCATACTTAGAGAATGTTTGTTCAAAGTGTTGCTAGTACTCGTTGTGGTTGTGGTATTCGCACTATTTTTCCATGACTTGTTGTTGTCATCGCCACCACCTGATGTGGTGTTTGCACTGTTTTTCCATGACTTGTTGTTATCATCACCACCACCTGATGTGGTTGTGGTTTTGAAGCTATTACCATCATCACCATTACCGATAGTACGAGTATTACCATCGTTACCACCGCCGCTTGTTGTGACAATGCTGTTACCGTCGTTACCCGCGCCATTACCATTGTTGTCATTACCAGCACCAACATTAGATGTATTGTGGCTTAGGAAATCATTGTTATCTTGTGAGTCGCCGCCACTAGGGCCACCACCACCTGCGAATACTGCGCCACTCATTGCCACGGTTGCTGCCATTGCCATTGCTAGACCTGTTTTTTTAAGATTCATAACCTTTCACTCCGTTGTGTATCCATGTCTGAATTTTGATGTTTTGCTGTGAAGCAATCGAAGTATAGGAAGGGAGAGGAATACGCAATTCTCAAATTTGAGACAAGGCATATCCGTATAAACAAGACGTTGGATTTAGGCAAATAAGCGATAGAATGCAGTTCATATGAATCAGTGGTTTACATGACAAATACAATTAAAAACTGAGTAAAGTATGAAGATGTCACCTGCATTTGGCCGAATATTGAACTCATACTTTTAAGGTTCAATTCAACCTTTGCGGATATAAAAATAACTTAACTTAACGTTGCAGTACGTACCCACTTAATCAATCAATGAGTTACAACGATTTGAAGCGGAATAGTACTAGAAAGCATTTTCACCAACTAAACTTAGAGACTAATCATTAATGATAAAATAATAGATAGTTAGTTTGAAATGTCCGACTCATCCCCAAATCTTGAATATACTTATAGTCACCCTCGCGTGGCTATGTGGCAATCGCTGTGTGGCCAAGGTGGCGTAAAGGAAAGTGAGATTTGAACGAAGCAATTGAATAAAACGTCTGGAGCGAGTGGTTATGACGAAAAAGCATGTGGTGATACTGTCAGATAAAAACCTAAATGCCGGACTAATACAAAGGCAGTTGCAAGAAGAACTCGACATTATTGTATCAACATTACCTCCGCATCAGCTCGTTTCTGCTCTGGATGAGCAAACTATTGACCTCGTCTTAATCGATTTCTTTAACATCAATGAGTTAATACAAAATAACCAAATACCGAATTTTGATTTACTCGGCGTGGATGTTTTGGTGCACAACACCCCAAGCTGCGAATTAGATCATCCTTTTCTCTACTGGCATACGTTGAGAGGCATACTAATTAATACTTCCCCAATACATCATTTGCATCAAAGTGTGGGGTATATATTGAGTGGCGGGCTTTGGTTGCCAAGAAAATGCTTAGAAAAATTGGTACTTATCAAACGCGATCCCAGCTTAATGCGCTGTGATATGTACAACTCTCTAACGACACGCGAGCGGCAAGTTCTGGATCATATCGCGGCAGGACAATCGAACAAACAAATTGCCAAGCAACTCTATTTGTCAGAGAGCACCATCAAGTCACACATTTATCGGGTGTATAAAAAACTCGATATTCATAAACGTAAAGATGCAGTGCGAATGACAAAAGTGATCGGCAGCCCTCAAAGCGACTGATACGATAAAGAAGATAAAAAGAAGTGGAAAAAAAGCGCCATATTTGGCGCTTTTTTTTTAGAATTTCTTCGGAGCAAAGCCCGTCATAACGTCAACACGAAGCTGTTTACCCATTTTTGTCATTGGGTGAACAATCACTAGACCCTTCACTGACTTTTTCAGTTTACCAAGATCAGCCTGCTCTTCTTTCGTAATTTCACGGTAGAAAGGCATGTCTTGTAGCTCTTTACGTTCTTTGTTTAGATCGTAAGTTTGCTTACCTTTTAGTGATGCTGATTTCTTCGTTAATGCTTCTAAATCATCAGTAAATTTACTGATCATCGATTGATCACCGCGAGACTTAGCGGCATCAAGTTTATGGCGGCAAGTATCAATACGGTTATTTAGCTTTTGGATGTCTTGTTTGATAGTCATGGTGATCAACTCTTCATATTTTGAGGGCGCGGAGTATAGCATAGGTATCACTCCTTCCGTAGAACAAATAATAACAGTGCTTGGCGATAAATGAGATAAATTTATGTGCTAGTCTGTAAGTAATTCAGTTGAAGGCAAGAGTTAAACACATGAATCTCATAAAACAGACTCTATTCGCCGCGATATTGGCGGGCTATTCCAGCTCAGTCATATCCGCAATAGACACGATTGAATTCACCCTACTTCCCGCCGCAAATCCAACTGAAGTTCAAGCAAAGAAGGCCATCGAAAAAAGCGAAATAAACGGACTACTCGCTGATCTTGCTCAGCAGTATTTCCCTTTTGAGCATACATTAACGGTTCAGTATGGGGGTAACGATGGTCCACTGTATGATCCCGCAAGCCATATTATTCATATTCCCTACGATTTTTACACTCAGTCTCTGAATGCTTTTATCAACAATGACTATCAAGAAAAATTTGCGCGTTCTGCGCAACTCGGCGCTCTCGATACACTGCTGCATACGTTATTACACGAAGCTGGCCATGCTTATATCGAGGATCAAAATATTCCCATTTTGGGCAGAGAAGAAGATGCCGCGGATAATTTTGCCGCAGTGATCATGATCGATTACATAGAAGATGGGGCGAATGCCGCGATCAGTGCCGCTGACATGTTTGCTTTTGAATCACAATTACGACCCGATTATTACGATTGGGGAGAATATATCGGTGAACATAGTTTCGATATGCAACGCTATTTTGCCACTTTGTGTCTTGTTTATGGCAGTGATCCTAAACGATATGCTTCATTACTGGATGAACTAGAAAAGGAATATCTCAATGAAAGAAAAGCCTTTTGTTCTTTCCAATTCTCTTCCATGAGAGAGAATTGGCATCAGTATTTGATGCCATCTTCAGAAACAACGCATCGTACAAGGTAATCGCGCACACATAAATTCATTTGATTGTTTCGCATGGCGGCAAGAATGCAGCATTGACCGCTTGATAGGCACTTAAAATCTGCGCGACATCTTCGCGTTGACTTTGCTGCATGCGACGATAGTGATCGAGTGTCTTCGCTAAATATTTTTGACTTATCGCCGCCTGTTCTTCCGTCGAACCTAACCAGATTGTCTTGCCGACCGGGTGCACCCGTCGATTTACATCACTGACAGAAGAGACCAATAATAGTTCATAGAAACGTTGGTTATCTTCCACCAGCACTTCTTGCAACAAACTAAATTCAAGTTCGACCAATTTTTTTCGTAAGCTGTATTGGTGGTGCACTGGGCACAATAAAAAATCGATCGCAGCGTCAGGGAATCGCTCAACAATAGAATCCACAAACTGAGTGATAAGATCGCCCCCAACACCGGCAATAATCACTAAATGAGGTCCTTGATGTTGATGCAACGGCAACATTGCGACATCCATACAATGTGTATGCCATTGAGAGGACGAACTGGCGTAAAAGCGCTGCAAATTAGCTTCGACCTCACGCATCAAGTTCGGCACAATATCGACAAAATGAACATTGTCTGCAGCCTGACGTGAAAGCAATGTCATACCAAGAAAGCCATGATCACAACAACAATCCCAAATATGGCGATAACCACCACTCACCATTTGATCAAGGTGCTTTAATCTTTTACTCAGTTTCAAGGGCAATTCCACATTCAATACAAAACCCGCGTATTGTAATCATTTTCGATGCTTTGGCGACCGCAGCTCGTACTTTTGTCCCCTCTGGGGATATTTTTAGCAATGGCACCCAATAAAAAAGCAGCCCGAAGACTGCTTTCAAAGCGTTGATAAAAACTCAAGTGGGATCAGTTAGGGACGATTTATCACTCTTGTTGCACCAAGTTATAGTTTTCCGCCATATCACCTTCCACTTTGTTACCATCCATATCCAACATCATCAGCACATTCTCACCGACAAAGAATTGTTGAGAGTCATCCGCTTTAGATAAGGTGACACTGTCACCCTTACTGTTCCAAATAAACTCGCCCGTTGATTGATATTCGCCTTCCTTGCCTTTGCCAAGGTAGTTTTGCTCATAGGCATAAGTGCCGTCAAAATTGAGTGTTAATGACGTGGCAATGCCTGAACAATCAGCACATGGCAATGTGCCAATGTATACCCCTTCCCAATCAAGAGAATTGCGCGCACTGTGCTTTAATCGACCTTCCGCAGAACTGACGGCTTCTTCCGGTCTCATGATCGTGTTGCTCGCTTCAGACAACGTTGAACTGGCTTGTGATACCAACGATTGAACGCCATCGGTAATCTCAACGGTTAGATTATCCGTCACTTGCTCCGCAGGCGCTTGAGCGAGAGGTTGGTCTGGCGCTTCGTCTTGGCAACCGGTTAAAACAAAAACTGCACTGCTAAGAATCAATAGTGTTTTATTCATTTTCCTTCCTTATTCAACGAATCGGCTATTGTTCTCTAATATTAGAAGTGTTTGAGGCAATTACGTCAGAACAAACACAATTTATTGATCCGCAATGGTCAGAAACGATTGGATTGAATAAGGTTTTCTACCTCACCGGGTGCTCGAGCCTCCAGCACACTTATACACACGCGACATAGAAAATAAGAAAAATCCAACTTTTGCCTTTAAATTCAGCTTCTTATAGAATCTTTACACTGTAAAATGCCGATAACATCGTTTTAAGACTCACTTGTCATTTTTTGTAAAGGGGCGGCTCCCTTCATCAAGGCGTCAATAAAGAGAGACAGTGCTTTAGGTTGATAGCGACGTTGTTTATAGACCAAATAGGCTTGGCGAGCACTGCGATGATATTGTGGCAATATTTGCACTAGATTATCGCGGGCAGTGATGTAACGGATCGGTAGCGACGCAACACCGAGCCCTTTATCAACGGCCGCAATCACCGCCATAATGTCATTCACCACCAACTTCGGTTTAATTGTGATCACTTCCACCAGCGACGTACCTTCGTAAATAGGCAAATCAACCATGTGATCAACAGAAACCCAAGACTGTGCTGTTAACGCTGCTAAACCCTCGATCTTAGCCACTTTCGCAAGGTATTCAGGACTCGCATAAAAACCATGCTTGGCTTGGAATAGAGGCCGAGCAATCATGTCATCCAACTCACTAATATCAAAGGTCATTAATAAATCACGATCGGTTTGCGGTATGCGCTGCTCTTGACTCAACACCAGATCAAGCTCGACCTTAGGGTATTGTTGCAAAAACGCTTCCACGACGTCGCCCACAAAGTTGCGATAAAAGTTATGGGGCAACGCTAAACGGATCTTACCTTTGACATCATCGCAATCTTCACTGATCTGCGCACAGGCACTTTCGATGATTTCCAGACCACTTTTTAGTTGATTAAACACACGTAATCCGGTTTCCGTTGGCAACAGTTCCCGCCCCTGCTTTTCTAACAAACGCGTATTCAAACGCGACTCTAACCCCGTCAAACGACGTGACATGGTGGAGAGCGGTAAATTAAGTTGTTTGGCTGCAGCTTGCAAAGATCCCATCTCAACCACTTTGCTGAAGAGATAGAGATCATCAACGTTTCCAAATATGGAACTCATAGTTCTAAACCTGACTGTTTTTACCAAGTTTGAACGGTTATATACTCTTTAGCAAGAAACACGACGACAACTTATCGACCCCTTCACGCTCAAGGAATGAGAGACATAGAGAGATGACCTTTGACGAACAAATTTTACCAATATGTACTCTATTTTGTTTTGGGCACAACAGCGGCATTCTCGCTGTTTTTAATCGCTTCAGATAATATTGCCCCTTTCACAACTCAGGCTTCACTGCATCGCAGCGTTGCGACAATCGCACCCGAAGTCTCAGGCGTCATTGACTCCGTAGCGGTTAAAAATGGTCAATCGGTACACAGCGATGACATCTTGTTCACTCTTGATGATCAAAGCTACTTACTTAACGTTCAACAAGCACAAGCTGAATTGGCCCAAGCAAACGAAATGTTTCAAGCCAGTCAACAGCAACTGATTGCCGCCGAGCAAACCTTCTCCCAACGCAAAGAACAGTGGCTTAATAGCCAGGCGAAACAAAAGCGCACGGCAACCCTGTTTAAAAAGGGGCTCACAACCGCTCAGGCGCTGGATGACAGTAAAACCAATGTCAATGTTGCTTATAGCGCTCTTCAAGCCGCCAAGGCTGAAATACTGCGAATAAAAGCACAATTATCGGATTCCACCAGCAATGCCGCTATCGAGCTGGCCAAAGTAAAGCTCGCCAGTGCGGAGTTGGATGAACACCACACCCAAGTGCGCGCCTCTGCCGATGGCATTGTGACCAACTTACAGCTACAAACGGGCAGTTATATCGCGCAAGGAACCACTGCGCTGCTGGTGGTCAACGAAGCACAAGCTTGGCTCAGTGCCGACTTCAATGAAAAAGGCATGTCTCATCTGCAAGTTGGCAACATGGCGCACATTGCCTTTGATGCTCTACCCGGCCAAGTATTTATCGGTCATATCGAAAGCCAAGAACGAGCGGTGCGTGATAGTGACAATAGCCATGGCCAACTGTCTGATGTCGTCAATGACAGCCGTTGGATCCGTGAACAACAAAAAATCCGTGTCCGTATCGCCATTGATCACCTCGATCCTAAGTTAATTTCCGGCGCGAGAGCTTCAGTCAGCGTGAACAACGGTTCAACCGTGATCGACAGCATTAGCTCTTTATGGATCCACATGGTGTCGCTGTTTCGTTACGTCTATTAGCGAGAATATCCAATGCTTGATTTATTTCGTTTTGACAACATTTATCAACGCAACGAAGCGCTGCGTGTCACCCTTGCCATCACCGTTTGCATGGTGCTAGGTAAGGTGCTCGCTCTCGGCTCTCCGGTGTATTTAGCGCTCTACCCGACCATAATTATGACCAAGAGCAAAGACTACTCTTGGCAGGGGCTCGCTCGTACATTCGCGCCAACGTTGTGTGCCGCAGCGGCCGCACTTGCGGTGAGTGAAACTTTTCACTCTCATCCTTTCATCATTTGGACCTTGAGCTTATTCTTTTTTGATTGGATGCGCCGCCGAGCAACCAACCCCGCCAAAATGGGCGCGATGTTAATGCCAACCTTTAACTGGATATTGATCATCGTTTTTGATCAGCACACCAATGCCGATATGGCGATGCGTATTCATGAAATCTTCATCGCGATGGTGATCACCGCCGGTGTGTGCAAGTTGGCTGTGACGTGCTTTCCAACCCAAGATCCCCAACAAAAAATGCCAGCTCGAGTAGCGTTACCCGATATTGCGGTGACCGCGCAACAAAGAGCGCTTTCTCTGGCCTTAATCGGCACCGGTGTTGGCTTCCTCATGCTGGTGGATATGCTTTCAGCAACGTTTTGTATGGTACCGGTCATCGCCGCATCGCTACAAGCAGAGCGTCTTGGCTTTCAACGCGTCGTCGAGCGCCGCTTCATTACTCAAGTGGGTGGCTGCGCGATTGCCGCGATATTTAGTTTATTGTTGGTGGGTCATCAATCTGTGTTGGGGGCTTATGTGTTGGTTCTGGCCGGATTCGTATTGCTACTTGCCAGTTTAATGGTGAAAAGTGATGTCAGTGGCCGCGAGCTGCATGCCGATGCGCTATTAGCAACGATGTTGCCAATTCAACTCTATATGACCAGCCAAGATATCGGATTAGAACGCACGTTTTTACGTGGATGGGAGCTCGCAGTGACATTAGGCGTGCTTTACGTGCTGGTAAAAATCACCACCTCAAAGACGCCAGCAGAGATGCCACGTTAGTCGTGAGTTAACGATGAGAATACGAGGAACACCATTAACCGTAATAGTTAATAGTGAGATAAGTGGCAAATATTGCGGTTTGGGAAATAACAAAAAGGCTTCGCAATGCGAAGCCTTTTTCGTACCAATTCAACGTGAAGATTAAACTTCAGCGTTGTGGTAAACCTGCTGAACGTCATCACAGTCTTCTAGAAGGTCTAGGAACTTCTGGAATTTCTCTTGGTCATCTGCCGAGATTTCTGTGTACGTTTGAGGTACGAACGTGATTTCTTCAACGTCTAGCGTTAGCTCTGGGTATTCAGCCGCTAGCGCCGTTTTCACTTTGAAGAACTCAGTGTTAGGTGCGTAAACAGTGATCACGCCATCTTCTAGTTCGATATCAGCAACATCACAATCCGCCATCATTAGCGCTTCAAGTACTGCTTCTTCGTCTTCACCTTTAAACTGGAATACAGCTTGGTGATCGAACATGTGAGATACTGTACCTGCAACACCAATTTTAGCGCCTGTTTTCACAAAGCATTGGCGAACATCTTGGAATGTACGGTTACCGTTGTCAGTTAGACAGTCAACGATTACGCTCGCGCCACCAGGAGTGAAACCTTCGTAACGAGCTGGTTGGTAATCTTCACCGCCGCCGCCACTTGCTTTATCCAGTGCCTTCTCGATAACGTGCGCAGGAACTTGGTCCTTTTTCGCTTTCGTGATCAAGTGACGCAATGACAGGTTCATATCAGGATCTGAACCGCCATTTTTAGCGCTCATGTAAATTTCTTTACCGTACTTGGAATAAACTTTAATTTTTGCGCCTGCTGTTTTCGCCATAGAGGCTTTGCGCACTTCAAAACTTCTTCCCATTGGGATGTTCTCTCTAATTTTCAATTTAATGCGAGGGATTCTAGCAAAAAATGACGGCTTTTCAATTTAGCCTCATTTGCTTTGGGTCACGCAATGCCCATCATTCGTTTGTATTTCTCAACACTTTGCATAAACCAAGTGCGTTCTGCTTCATCAACCAGTTGGTTCGCCTGTTGCACTATCTCTTCGGGGCCAGATTTCGCCTCACGAAGCTTCCACACTAAAAATGAGGCTTGCTTATCTAGCTCAACCTTATTTTTTTCATCTGCGGGCAGCAGCGACAAATTCACCGACATAGTAAGATCTCGAACCAAAAAAATACAAAGCGGAAATATACCACACCAAAAGGAAATGTTGAGAAAAGAAAATGTGATGACGTCAAAAACAAGAGAGAGTGGCTTACTGTTTAGCCACTCCTCTGATTACAATACACAACTGATTGCTTAGTGTAGAATGCCGAGCTCTCTTGCTTCTTCAAATGTTAGACCGCTTTCACGAATCTCACGCAGCATTTCAATGCGGCGGCGAGCTTGAGCAGTTTTAACAACAGAATCGGGGTTTAATGATTTAACTTCTTCCGTGAAGTCCCACTTATTTGCAATACTCGTCATTTCATCATGGTCGATAGAATTAATGGACATAGGAGCCTCCGAAAAAAACCATGCTAGGGACGCCTTAATCTTTAGCAAACAGTAGGCTCACTTGTTAAGTAGATTCGTTCGAGAATGTGATATTGCTAATACTTCAAAAAAGAGTATTGATAATTGCCATTTTTTGCTTTGCGCCCAGTGAAATTGCGCAGTACAGTTAAAAGCTCACCCTGAGAATACGAGCCTTGTTCTAGATCATCCTTCGAACAAATAACCATCATATTCCGCTTCCAGTCTCCTTTCTTCCTCCTCTCTCTGCCCATCCTCATTTTACGAGCGCATTCACTTTTTTGTCGCAAACTTATCTGCTCACCAAATTAACGAGTACTGATCATTATCGACCGCCGTCAACGTCAAAGCTTTGACTTCGCTTAGGGCTTAGGGAGGATCAAAAATGATACTCGGCGAAGTGGGATCCCGATCTTCCATTTGGCCATTTCGTCGAAACTGAACCAAACTATTCTATGGAGGCCAATCAAATACGTGCGATCAATACCATTATCACTCAAGGTAGTGATCAAATCGGGCCAAATCATTTTGTAAAACAGTTGGTTGATACAGCATGATGACATTAGATTCGTGGGTAGACGAGATCAGCATTTGGTATAAAACCCGAAAGCATGATCAAGAAGAACACCTTCAACATTTGATCCTTAATGCCCCTAACACGGTTTGGGGACCTGAGATCACCGACATGCAAAGCAAAGCGATCGCTTGCTGGCTTGATGGCTGCTTGCGTATCTTTCATGCTTTTCGCTATCACGATCCCGCCCTGGCGTACCAATTCTTGCAGTTGGCACACGGTAAATTACAAGCAACGGTCAGCCAGCCTCTTGCTGATCTTGAACTCAAAGACTGGTCAATGAAGCGTTTACAGCACTTAACCGTACTGGCTTTAGAGTTTTGCAACCAGCAACGACAGCCGAGTTGGCTGGACGAATCACACCAAATCATTGAAACGCACGTAGAGTTTATGGCTGCTCACGCTTGGAATGAAGACCGAAAGCATGATCAAGGATCATTGCGATTTCATTGAGGTTTTGAGCCTATTTTGAGCCTATTTTGAGCCTATTTTGAGCCTATTTTGAGCCTATTTTGAGCCTATTTTGAGCCTATTTTGTGCCTATGATCATCGTTCCGTTTATTCCATCATGCTTCCGTCGTTTTAAAGGGCTGCACGTCAGTGGGGCCGACAGACTGCTGGCGTTTAAACCGCAAGCGGGCCTAAGGCCACAAAGCCAGAACAAAGCCATCGAAGACCTTAAACGAGATCACGCTTAAAGTTAGTCACTAAAGCCGAAGGATTGAGTAGTCGTTTATTGGTAGGGCTGATACTATCGAACCTAATAGTCGGGGGGCGATTGCATATATTGCAATCGCTGAGATCGAAATTCGAGACCCGTTGAACCTGATTCAGTTAACACTGACGTAGGGAACTATCAGTACTTTGCCACTGGCCGAGAACTAGCCCAAAGAGATAAGCTAGCCTCAACGGTTTCTATCCCACGATCTTTCCGTGGATCAGTCAAAGTCAGTTCCTATACGTTATGCAATAGGAGCGACCATGACAGCATCAATTCCATCCCATTTATCGTCATCACACATCCCAATAGTATTAACCATCGCCGGTTCAGATAGTGGCGGAGGCGCAGGTATCCAAGCTGACATCAAAGCGATCTCGGCCACCGGAAGCTTCGCCTGTTCGGTGATCACCGCAATCACCTCGCAAAACACCCAAGGTGTTAACGCAATTTTTCCCATTCCACTTGATCATGTAGAAAGCCAACTTGATGCGGTCTTTTCTGACCTCAATGTTGTGGCCGTCAAAGTCGGTATGTTGGCCGATGCCAGTATCATCCGTGTTGTCGCCAACAAACTGCGTCAATACACGCCAAAATACCTCGTAATTGACCCTGTCATGGTCGCCACCAGCGGTGATTTGCTGCTCGAGCAGTCAGCCATTAGCACTTTGAAGCAAGAGCTTATCCCACTGGCGAACATCATTACGCCAAACTTACCAGAAGGCGCGGCGCTGACGGGCCTACCGGTGCCGAAAACAGAAGCAGAAATGAACGCCATGATTTCGAGTCTTCAGGCACTCGACGCGCAAGCGGTATTGTTGAAAGGTGGCCATTTGCAAGACTCTGAAAACAGTAACGATCTACTGATCATGCCGGATTCTTGCGAGCTGATCACGGCCCCGCGTTTTCCGACCAACAACACCCATGGCACAGGGTGTACGCTTTCATCTGCCATTGCATCCTATCTGGCTCAAGGCCATTCAATGCAAAGCGCGGTGCATCTCGCCAAGGCCTATATCACTCAAGCGATTGCCCATGCCGATGAACTCAACGTTGGCCACGGACACGGCCCCGTACATCATTTTTTTGCAAATGCGCATGTGGGAAAAAATAACGATGAGTGCTAATGCGCTTGGCGTTCAACTCATTAATGCCCGTTTGCAATACAAAGACAGCGCAATCCCGACTCTCGCCCAAGTGAACATCACCATACCGGCCAAGAAATGGACCGTATTGCTTGGCCGCAGTGGCTGCGGTAAAACCACAATTCTGCGTTATCTCGCCGGTTTATTGGATGATAAAGTCCATTGGCATGGCGAGTTGCAGACCAGTGATAACCAAGTGCTTGATCAGCGAATTGCTTATATGGCGCAACAAGATCTGTTGTTGCCTTGGTTAAATGTACTCGACAACGTGTGCCTCAGCGCACGTTTTTCTGCCACACCAAACCGCAATAAGCATCAACGTTCCAATACGCAACACTGCGACAATACTCATCAACGGGCGTTGCAGCTGCTAGAGCACGTTGGGCTAAGAGATCAGGCCGAAACAAAACCAGACCAACTTTCAGGCGGTATGCGTCAACGGGTTGCGCTAGCGCGTACCTTGATGCAAGACAAGCCTCTCGTTTTGATGGATGAACCCTTCTCCGCCCTCGATGCCGTCACACGCCACAAATTACAGAATTTAGCGGCTTCCCTACTTGCAGACAAAACCGTGGTACTGATCACGCACGATCCCCAAGAAGCGGTTCGATTAGCGGATCAGCTTTATGTATTGCAAGGAGCGCCCGCTCAAGCTCATCAGCTTAATGTCCCTAAATCCTCACCGCCACGCACACTTGATGGTGAATGCGCTCAATTGCAACAAGCAATCTTAGATCAACTGGAGAAAGATTATGGCTGAGGTAAGCCGATGCAATGCAGCCAAGCAATCCGTGGTAAGCAACAAACGCGAAACGCCTCCTGCTCTGCGTATCGCTATTAGTGTCAGCGTCATTTTGGGTCTTTGGCAGTTGGTCGTGGTGGTATTCAACATGCCAAGCTTCATCTTGCCCGCCCCAATAGAGGTGCTGAGTAAGCTATTCTCGCGCTATGACGTATTACTCAAACACTCTTGGGTCACCGCACAAGAAATTTTGCTTGGCTTGCTACTTGGCCTTTCTATGGGGTTACTGTTTGCGTTGCAAATGCTGCTTTTTGAGCCACTCAAACGTTGGTTGTTACCGATACTCATTGCCAGCCAAGCCATCCCTGTATTCGCCATCGCTCCGGTCTTGATGCTGTGGCTCGGCTACGGTATCGCCTCAAAGGTGGTCATGGCCGCAATCATCATTTTCTTCCCCGTCACCACTTGTTGCTATGACGGTCTACGCAATACCCCAACGGGGTATCTCGATCTTGCGAAAACAATGGGCGCCTCAAAATGGCAACAGCTGCGTCATATACAACTGCCCGCGGCATTACCAACGTTGGCATCCGGTATTCGTGTTGCCGTCGTGATTGCACCCATTGGTGCCGTTGTCGGCGAATGGGTTGGCTCTAGTGCTGGCTTGGGCTATCTCATGCTGCAAGCCAATGCACGCATGATCATCGACGAGATGTTCGCAGCGCTCTTTATTCTTGCCCTACTCTCGATCGCGCTCTATTTCACCACCGATAAATTACTCAAAAAAGTCATCCCTTGGGAAAACAAATAGGAATATCGAAAAGGAATAAATCGATGATAAAAAAGAAATTATTTTGTACCACAGCGCTGCTTGCTTCGCTGCTTTCAACTCATGCTCTCGCCCAAGAAAAAGAGCTAACGCTCATGTTAGATTGGTTCGTTAACCCGAATCATGGACCGATTATCATCGCGAAAGAGCGTGGCTACTTCAAACAGCATGGATTACAAATCAATATTCAAGAACCGGCCGATCCAAGTACCCCACCCAAGCTGGTGGCGGCGGGTAAGATCGATCTTGCGATCTCTTATCAACCGAGCCTAACGATTGATGTCGCGGCAGGTCTACCATTGATCCGATCCGCCACGTTGATCGCCACCCCTCTCAACACTCTGATGGTATTGGACAACGGCAAGAACGATCGCCTAGGTGAACTAAAAGGCAAGAAGATTGGAATTGCCATTGCGGGTAATGAAGAAGCGACCATCGGCACCATGTTAGCGCAAGAAGGCGTCAAGCTTTCCGAGGTCGAAATCATCAATATTGGCTGGGCACTTTCTTCCTCTTTAGCCTCCGGAAAAGTGGACGCTATTTGGGGCGGCTTACGTAATTTTGAAACCAATCAACTCGAGCTTGAGGGCTTTCAAGCCAAAGCGTTTTATCCCGAAGAGCACGGTGTACCCACGTATGATGAATTGGTGTTTGTCGCCAATGCCAACACCTACGACAAAGAGGCAATCAAGGCCTTCAACCAAGCGCTTGCAAAGGCAACCACCTACATTGTGAACCACCCAAAAGAGTCATGGAAAGAATTTGTTGCTTACGCACCGGACACGCTAAACAACGAGCTCAACCAGCGAGCTTGGAATGACACATTGACGCGTTTTGCGCTGCGTCCGTCGGCGGTCGACTTAAAACGTTACGACGATTACGCCAAATTCATGTACTCACAAAACATCATTCAAACACTGCCTAAAGCGAAAGATTACGTACCGAGCTTTAATTGAACACGGGAAAAATAATGAAGTATCAAGATTTAATCGCCGCAAGCCAGCAAGATTGGCAACAATACACCGAACATGAATTTGTGCAGCAACTGGCAAAAGGAACCTTAGCTCACGAGTGCTTTCTTCACTATCTAAAACAGGATTTTCTGTTTTTAAAACAATACGCTCGCGCCTACGCACTCGCCATATACAAGGCCCGTACCTTAGAGGATATGCGCCGTGCACTACCGAGTGTTCATGCTCTGCTCGACTCTGAGATAGCTCATCACGTGAGCTACTGTGCGCAATGGGGATTAACGGAATTCGACCTCGAAAATGAAGCGGAAGACGCCGGCACGGTTGCGTACACACGCTACGTTCTTGATGCCGGGATGAGTGGCGATATCGTCGATCTTTATGCCGCGCTCGCGCCATGCTCAATCGGTTACGCCGCCATCGGCAAAAGATTGCTGGAAGATCATCAAACGGTATTAGAAGGCAACCCGTACGCCAGTTGGCTCATGCTTTATGGGAGTGAAGAATTCCAATCCGGCGTCGCAAAGGGGACAGAGCACTTCAATCAACTCTTGGCAGACATCGATATCGAGAGCAAACGTGGACAAAATTTGATTCAAGTATTTAAAACGGCGACACGTATGGAAGTGGCGTTTTGGCAGCAAGGCTTCAGTGCACAACCAAACCAATAAGGACAACAAAGATGGTAACAGAACTTGTCATTCAAGCGCTTAGTAGGTTGCGCCAACAAAAACCCTTAGTGCTTAACATCACCAATTATGTGGTAATGAATAATACCGCCAACGCACTGCTGGCGATTGGCGCCTCGCCAATTATGGCGCATTCAAAGCAAGAAATGGCCGAGATGCTCTCCTTCTCAGGCGCACTCGTGATCAATATTGGCACCCTCGACAGTGTGTGGATATCACGAATGTTGTTTGCGGTTGAACAAGCCAACATTCATGAAAAGATCGTGGTGCTGGATCCGGTCGGGTGTGGGGCCAGTACGCTGCGTACCGAAACCGCTCGTCAGATCGCACAGCGAGCGGACAAATTGATCATCCGCGGTAACGCTTCAGAGATCATTGCGCTGGCGGGCGAACAAGCGCAAAGCAAAGGTGTCGATGCACTTGACCGCAGTGATGCCGCTTTAGGAGCAGCGAATTTCCTCGTCAAAGAGTATAAGGCCAATGTCGTTATCTCGGGGGAAACGGATTACGTTGTCAGCAAAAATAGCACCGTCATGCTCAATAACGGCCATGCCATGATGCCTTACGTAACCGGCATGGGGTGCACTCTCACCGCGCTCACAGGCGCATTTGCTGCCATTGGAGAAGAGACAGGAATTGCCGCCGCCGCAGTGCTGGGGGTTGCGGGGGAGATCGCAGCCGAACACGCTCGTGGGCCGGGCAGTTTGCAAATCAACCTATTGGATGCGCTTTACCAATTGGATGCGACGACATTATCGCAACGTTTGAAATCCGAGTTTCAATCCGAAATCAAAGACGTCGCCTCCCTATAATAAACTCTTTCCGTCCCTTATTTAGCCAACAAAGAGGCGAGGAGGGACGGAGTAAAACGGAACGAAGATGAACCCTTATCGCTTATATTTGGTCACCGATGATCAGCAAGATTTGACCACGCTCAAACAGGTCGTCAAACAAGCTGTGGCGGGTGGCGTTACGATGGTGCAAGTGCGTGAAAAGCATGGTGATATCCGTGCTTTTATTGAACGCGCACAAGCGGTTAAAGCACTCTTAAAAGGGACAGGGGTACCGTTGATCATCAACGACCGTATCGATGTTGCCCTGGCTGTTGACGCCGATGGGGTACACCTAGGCCAATCTGATATGCCCGTCACACTGGCACGACAACTGATTGGCGATCATAAGATCTTAGGGCTATCGATTGAGGATGAAAACCAACTGATTGAGGCCAATTCATTACCCATTGATTACCTTGGATTGAGTGCGATTTTTCCGACCGCGTCCAAGACAAACACCAAAAAACATTGGGGAATCGAGGGGTTAAAAATGGCACTTCACCATACCGCGCTTCCCATCGTGGCTATTGGCGGCATTAATGAAAATAACATTCCCGCGCTGTGTAAAACGGGCGTGCAAGGGTTAGCGATAGTATCGGCTATTTGCCACGCCCAAGATCCTAAAGCCGCTTCAGCTTACTTGTTGAGCTTAATGCAACACGCGAGTGAGATTGGGGAAGAAACAGACTAAGCCCGGTTTCCATTGCAAGTAAACAAGCAAAAAAAAAGCGAGTTCGAAAGAACTCGCCAAAACATTCACAATGAATCTAACAAATATGAGCCTATCTACTGGGAGCAGGGAGTTCCCAGGTTTTACTAGAAAGAACAAAAGGTTGTCTATTCGCCTTTATCATAGCGTTGCTCATGACGGTTATGTCAGTGCTTTGTCAGTTGAATGTGGTGATATTGTCTATATTTTCAACAATGCCATTTAGCCACCGTTTAAGCGATGAACCTCGATCAAATCGCCACTTCATCCAAGGCACGGAACACACTTTCATCCAAGTGGCCATCCATCACTTGTTTACACACTTTACGGCGCACGGCTAAGCCCGCAATAAGACGTTCAATCGACAAATGCTTGTTCTCACTTTGACTGTTATACAGTTCAATCATCTTACTCAACGTCTCGTAAGGGATCTTGTCATCACCAACGCGAAGCCAGTCAAGCTTGTCTATGAGCTCCAGACACTCTTCTTTGATTGAGTTGTGTGAATGCCCTGTCATAGCAGCTAAAGCGATTATAGAGCGTTCTAGGGCCTCTCCTGAGGTATATTTGGATAAGGTTATGGTAATTTCATCCGCATTGATCTCAACAAGGTGCTTACGCTGTTTCACGCGGCGGCCTAAATGCCCTTTCGGTGAACGCTCTTTTCGCTGAATCGGTTCAAATTCGCCATCAATAATTTGCGACATCTCATCCAATTGCTTGCGCGTCACCATTTCATTACGAAGTGGGTTAGGCAACGTAGGAGCCATGTTGCGTTTACCCGCATTCGTGGTACGAGCACGTGAGTAACGCAGCACTTCTTCGACATCACACTTAATATCCACTTCGTAATCTTTGATCTTACCTTTTTCGATCAACGTTGTGATCGTTAGGTGATAACCCCACAGGTTGACGACAAAAAGATCATCGGCCCCTTTGCCTTCCGACAAACGGCGTAATTCGCGGATCAGATCCATCGAAAAACGACGCCATTCGATATTGCGAGCCAGTTTTTGATTGAGCTCACTCAGCAACATAACGTCAGTATGTCGACGTGACATGCGTGTACGGAAGTAACTGTAAAGTTGAAATACCAGTGTGTGCTGTTTCAGGATTTCTGGTGGGAACAAGAAGAAATAATCCCGCGTAAGCAGCTCTTCATAGAATGATGGTTCCCAAACCAGGATATACAGGTTTGGTTTTATGCGTATTTCACCGTCAGCGCCTTCTGTAGGGGCTTCTTCTGATGCCGTAATGGTACGGGCTATAAATCGGAAACGATCGCTCTTAAAGCCTTCTGGCATGTTCTCACTGAGCCAACGACCTGTCAGTTCGTGTAATTGAAAATCGGTAAATTCAATACGATCGATACTGTCACGAATAGAATCGCGAGCAGGGCCACTGTCTTTTTTGCCACGTAACGACAAAATATCCGTAATGTACAGTGGGGTTTTATTCGGAACGTGCTTTGCATCAAGTTGATACTGATGCTGGTGATGATCATGGTATTGCACGGTAAGCGTAAACAACGCAAATAGCGTCATGAGATCATCGACCGTCATGATGTTTTTTGACGATCGTGTTTCGATCACCGCGCGTGTTCCAGAGATCGACACCATCGATTTCTGATAATTCTTGCGGGTGCGAGGGGGCGCGAGCGCTTGATCAATAATACCCGCCCAATTGGTTGGCGAAACAATAAATTGATCCGCTTCGTCTTTCATTGCGGGCGGCGTGTTCAGGCCATACTCGTTCAGTAAACGTTTGTTAACTTGAGTTTGAGCCAACGCTTTAGACCGTTTTTTCTTTTCCGTTTGTTTGACACTTTCAGTCACAAGGCTGGTTGCCCCTAGCGCTGAAATGAGTTTATTCGGGTTAACAAATTTATGCAGCATTGTCTTGCCTGCTAACCCTTCCTCAAAACGAACGGGGATTTGGCTGAATAACCCCACGGTAACAGCAGCACGAAGTCTTTGCTGAATTGCCGCACGGGTAATTTGTCCATCTGTCGCATCGATTAACTCTGTGGTGGACACCAGGCCATCTTTACTGGAAAAACCGCGTAAAGAGATCAAGTTCAGCAACTCAACGATACTTTTCGTTACGCCTTTGAAATGTTGGTATTGTTCGATCCAGTCAACGGCAATTTCCGACACTTCAAATAAATGTCCGTCCTTGTGACTACGAGGGGCTTTGATCAATATTTTTTGTTCTGAACTCATTTTTGGATCCGCATCACAGAAGCCGTAATATCGCTATAGTTCCGTGAGGATAAAGAAAAAGAGATCATAAATAAAGAAAAATTGATTGTTCTTTTAAACTGATCTTTATGATTAAACTGATCTTAAATGATTATATGATCTATTGATCTGAAGGGAAATTTGCTCGCAAGTTACTGTAAATAAACAAGATAAAAAAAACGATCCTGAAAACATGATCATGTATTAGTCGAAACGATGATCATAAACAAGCAGAAAGCATGATCAAATCTGTACGAAACAATGATCAACCGACATCTGAATCAATGATCAATGCCATGACCGAAGCATGATCATGTTCATTGCACACCTTATCCACAAGCAAGATCAACGGAATTGGTTCAAGTTGAACGGCATTATATCAAAAGCACACACTTTTCCGAAACGATGATCAAGGTAAGTTGATCACTTTGTTCATTTACACGACTTTTATTGGTTCAATTCAATCGAACACACAGATAGAAAAACGTTATCCACATCCTAGCTGTACCGTCTTACTTCCTGAAAGCATGATCAAGAACCAGCGCTTTTTCGCTATATTTCCAAGTAAGTTATCCGAATAGACGTCTACATGGCATGAATTGGGCGCAAAGCTAGTGTTCATCTGCATTCTACCGTAATTTGAACGAACATTTACATGCTTCCGGTAACGGTAATGCCTTGATCATTGATCCAAAGTAGGATCTATTTATAGGGCGATCTTTTCTTTGCCCGATTTTGCGATGAATCCCTTGATCATGTTTCCTTAGTCCGCTTTTTTCTCCGAAACGATGATCACCATGACTTCCTTGATCATGCTTTCGGCTGTGGGACTTATATTTGTGCTATTTCATCGGTTTCTTGCCTCTGTGTGATCTGTTTTCTATTAATCGCCGCTTTTCGTTATTTATTCGCTAAGTTGAATTTACATAGGCCGTAATTTGTGGCAAGAAAGTAATCGTTCCGAGAGAAATGAATGAAATACCTAAAAAGTCACTTTTTTACATTGTAAATTAGTGACGCTGTAACAGTTTAAATCTGTGGAGTTTATCAAGGCAATGGCAAGAGATGGCAAGAATAAAAAAGGCGAATAATGGCGTCATTTTTTCGATTGTCATTAAAACGAACTATTTTTCTCATTTTAATGTGATGTTAATCGATAAGTGAACGTTCACCTTTTTATTGTCTGTTGGTGGAAGTGCTGTACAATGGTGGCAGTTACTAATAACGGAATTTGGCAATGAAAAGAGAACAGACAATAGAGAATCTCATTCAGCTTGCAGAGAAAACAGCACAAGTCCAAGCAGACCGCATTGAGATTGTATTAGAAGAGCGCAGTGATGATCATTTCCCACCAATGTCAAAGGCATTGATGGAAACTCGCTCAGGTTTGACTCGCCGTAAACTAGACGATGCGATTAGTAAATTGGAGGCAGATGGCCATCAATTTACTAAAAACAACGCGAACCATTATTCAATTTCGCTGCAAGAAGCACACATGTTAATGGATGCTGCTGGTGTGCCGAAATTCTTTGAACGTAAAAATAATGGCGGAAACAAGCCTTGGATTATCAATGTACAGAACCAAAAAGGGGGAACCGGTAAGTCGATGACAGCCGTTCATCTTGCGGCTTGTATGGCATTGAATCTGGATAAGCGTTACCGCATCTGCCTAATCGACTTGGATCCCCAAGGTTCGCTGCGTTTGTTCCTTAACCCACAAATCAGCTTAACAGACCACGATAATATTTATTCGGCGGTTGATGTGATGCTAGAAAACGTACCGGAAGGGGTCGAAATTACCTCTGAGTTTTTACATAAAAACGTTTTACTACCAACGCAATATCCGAATTTAAAAACCGTGTCTGCGTTCCCAGAAGACGCGATGTTTAACGCAGAAGCGTGGCAGAATTTATCTCAAAACCAATCACTCGATATCGTTAAACTGCTAAAAGAAAAATTGATTGATAAAATCGCAGACGATTTTGACGTTATTATGATTGATACAGGCCCTCACGTTGATCCGCTTGTGTGGAATGCGATGTATGCATCGAATGCGCTACTGATTCCATGCGCAGCAAAGCGTTTAGACTGGGCTTCAACGGTTAACTTCTTCCAGCATCTTCCTACGGTTTATGAGATGTTCCCAGAAGATTGGAGTGGGCTTGAATTTGTTCGTCTTATGCCAACAATGTTTGAAGACGATAATAAAAAACAAGTCTCTGTACTGACAGAAATGAATTATTTGCTCGGTGAGCAAGTGATGATGGCGACTATCCCTCGTAGCCGTGCATTTGAAACCTGTGCAGATACTTACAGCACTGTATTTGATTTAACGACCAGCGATTTTGAAGGGGGTAAAAAGACCCTTGCAACAGCACAAGATGCTGTACAAAAAAGCGCATTAGAACTAGAACGAGTACTTCATAGTTACTGGTCTTCACTAAACCAAGGGTAACGGGCTCATGGCAATTAAAACTTCAGATTTAAACGCAAGACTGTTTGGAAAAACCAATAAACGTCGTGCAACCACACCGCAAGAAGCACAGCAGGCTGTTAAAGCACAAGCACAAATCATCGAATTAGCCGTCGCCGGTGAAGACATGGTTGAGTTTGAATTGGTACGCATTGAAGCCGACCAAGTTGAACAAACAACGGTTGTGTTTGCTGAGAATGCTCGTGAGCAGTCATTTTTAAATGAACATGCGCTTTCAGATGTATTAGTGACATTACGCGAACGTGGCCAACAGTATCCAGCTGTTGGTCGCATGCGTGAAGACGGCAAGATTGAAGTTCTTGATGGTAGCCGTCGTCGAATGTCTTGTATTTTGGCTGGCAAACCGTTTCTTATCTATGTCGCACAGAATATTAATTCGAATCATGCGAAGTTTTTATCGGATGTTGCGAATGCGCATAAGCCACTTTCTTTGTTTGAAAAGGGCAAAGAGATGCAGGCTAAGCTAGAAAGCGGTGAAGCAGAAGACCAAAAAGCATTGGCAAAAATTTTCCAGTGCAGCGAAGCACTAGTCAGTGGCGCATTAAAAGCGGCAGATTTACCATTAGAACTGCTTCAAGCTTACCCTAACGTCGCTGACTTAGGGCGCCCAACGATTGTTAAACTGCATAAACAATTTAGCCAGTTGAGCCACGCAGACAAGGGTATCTTACTCAAGAAGTGTCGTGATGACGTCGGTTACGCTTGGCAGCGCAGCGACGCTCAAGGGGTTGTGCGTATCACGAAAGACGTGTCTGAAATGATTGAGGCGTGGGTAGAAGAATTGTCGCCAAGTAAACGTGCCGTCAGTAACAAGGTTGATCTTGTGAAAGGCCGTGTAAGCTACAGCCGTAAAGGCGCGAATTTAGCGCTTAACCTGAAGAAGGTGGATGACGCGCTGATGCAAGACATTCTCGATTTCATCGAATCAAAATTAAAATAATGGAAAGCCGCTTTTAGCGGCTTTTTTTTCATCCTCATATTGCTGATATGGCGATGTGTCCTTTGTCTGCTTTTCACTTTTCCTATCGATTCTTCGTGGTGACTCACCGCGATTAGCAAGTATACTTAACGAAATTCTTTTTCGACTGTTTGCTATATGACGTCTCTCGAACACTCTCTTTCTTCTTTAGTTGCTGTTGCTCAGCAACGTAATCACCGCTTTGGACTGACTGTTAAAGGTCTGCTTGATTGGCAAAACTCTGTGTGCGAAACGGCAATCCGTTTGTTTCCCTCTGAGGTTATTCAGTTGGGGGGCGAAGCGTTATCCGGCGTAAGTCGATGCGTTCCTTATAACAAAGGGCAGCAATTATTAGGTCAAGAATGCGCTTTACTGATTATTGATTGTCGAGATGCGTTTGATGCAAACAGCATAACTTCTGCTTTGGGCATCCTGCGTGGCGGTGGACTCGCTATTTTCATCACCAGCGCTATTGATAAAGATGGCTTGTCTGAGGCGTGGCTTAAGCGTGCATTGCATCAACTCATCGTGATTGAACAAGATAGCGCGCTACCGACAGTCTCTCAGTTGGATGAAGTAGGGGAGCAGGAATCGTCATTTTCCCAACAGCAAGAAGCGGTAACTCGAATTGAAAAAGTGCTCACAGGTCATCGACGCCGTCCATTAGTCCTGACAGCAGACCGCGGTCGCGGCAAAACGAGTGCTTTAGGGATTGCTGCCGCGACCTTAATCAAACAACGCAAGATGCGAATCATCGTCACATCACCGTCGGTCAATAGCGTGACACCGTTATTTGAGCACGCACAGCGGTTACTTCCTCAATCGGAACGCAGTAAGTTTGCACTCGTTTGGCAGCAATCAAGTATCGAGTTTGTTGCGCCTGATGAATTGTTGCTGCAAAAGCCGTCCTGCGATTTATTGTTAGTCGATGAAGCGTCGTCATTACCTTTACCCTTGTTATTCGCGATGGTGGATCATTATCACCGTGCCGTGTTCTCGACAACGATTCACGGTTATGAAGGTTGTGGTCGTGGCTTTACTGTTAAATTCCAATCATGGTTGCGAACAAATCGTCCTGGAACGGCTTTCTTTCATATGGATATGCCGATTCGTTGGGCGAAGGCTGATCCGCTAGAGGAGTGGCAATACGCGACGTTCTTACTTGATACTGAACTCGCTGAGGTAGATGAGACTCGTTCTGTCATTGATTCGATGCGCTACATTGCCCCACAAACATTGTTTCAATCTCCGGATTTGTTAAGACAGTGCTTTGCATTATTGGTGAACGCGCATTATCAAACGACGCCCAATGATTTAATGTTGCTGTTAAGTGACTCCTCAATGAAATTGTTCGCGCTGTTTTCGGATGATATTTGTGTGGGTTGTGTTATTGGGGTTGAAGAAGGGGGGTTATCCGCTGAGTTAGTCAGTCAGATTCAACAAGGTATTCGCCGCCCTAAAGGGCATCTTGTCGCGACGACGCTCGCGAATCATCTTGGTAATGATGTTGCGGCGCAGCAACTCAGTTTACGGATAATGAGAATCGCCGTTCATCCGCAACTGCAAGGGCGTGGTATGGGCAGTGCTTTATTGCGCGAACTCGAGGTTATCACCCGTTATTCATTCTACTCGACCAGTTTTGGTGCGACCGATACGTTACTTCGTTTCTGGGCTGCGAATGGCTATCAACCCGTTAAATTAGGCAGTCAGCGTGACCAAGCGAGTGGTTGTCATTCATTAGTGATGGTGAAAGGCAATCAAGATTGGGTTGATGAAGCAAAGCAATTGTTTTTTGATGGCCTCAGTTATCAATTGAAAGATGCGTTGGTTGAGTTGGACCCGCTCTTATCAGCGCAACTGTTGTCGCTGTGCCTAAGATCAGTGGATACGCTATCAGCGGTTAAAACAAGATTGGTGAACGCCTATATCAAAGGCGGCAGTAATTATGAGAATGTATCGCCATTCATCGAGGCGTTATTACAGCAGCAGATTGACCCCGTATCCTCTCCTCTGATTATCCGCAAAGTGATACAGCAATGGTCTTGGACAAGATGCGCGGCTGAGTTTGGCTTTACCGGCCGCAAGCAGGTTGAGAAAGCATTAAGAGACGAGTTAGCTCTCTATCTCGCTTGCGAATCTAATCCTGTTCCTCAATCGGCTATTTACAGTGTAAAACGTAAATAGTGTTTTGGGATTTACACTGTAAAGCCATTGCGGTTTTACAGTGTAAATTGTCAGTCACTCTTTTCAGTGCCTCTTTATACTTTTCTATCTAACTACGTATCTAACCTATCGACCTAGTTTTCTTTCTTCGTTTCTAGCTCGCCGTCTTTCCCGCTAATCATCTCTTCACGCTTCCTCGTCCTCTTTATCGCTTTACACTGTAAATTGTGTTTAATAAAAAATAGATGTATCAATAAAGTAATCATTCGAATGCCTCTTCTCTAAACTCATACTTTTCCGCGCGATGGCCACATACTGCGTATTCTCTTTTTCGTTATATTTGAAACGCTTCACGGGCAGCTTGATACGCAGAGGGAATGCTTTAGATCACTTAGCTAATACTTTTGCATTTGCGATTTAGTTATTTCTTCCTAAACTCAACATGAGTAATCTGTTTCACATCCACGAAGTTATGTCAGTAATGAGAGAGGCTCTATGTCAGTGAAGACGCTGATTAATACGGAAGCAAAGCAGATTACGATTTTTGTTACGGGTTCGTTTGGCTTCCATATTATTCAAGAGTTCAGACGAAGTTATTCTGAACGCCATGATTACCAGTTCACCATCGACCTCCGCAAGGTGGAATACATGGATAGCGCTGGTTTAGGTATTCTGATCAATATGCACAATTATCTTGACCAGCGTGACCGCAATATCTGCATTACGAATACGTTACCCCAGGTACGCAAGATACTGGCTATCTCGCGCTTTGATCGTAAGTTCAAAATAGAGTGAGGTAAAAAGATGCGAATCATGATAATTGACGATCATGCCTCTAACCGAGAATTGTGCCGTTTGATGCTTAGCCACATATCATCAAGAATCGATACATTTGATAGTGGCGTTGGTGTTGTCGAATTCATGCAGAACATGCCGTTATTGCCGGATGTCATTTTGTTGGATGTTGTGATGCCAGACAAAAATGGATTCAGCACCGCGCAAGAAATTCGCGAAGCTTTTCCTGACCACCACATTGCGATTATATTTTTGACGGTACTTGATGATCATGATTCTTTTGAACGTTGTTTGGCGTTGGGGGATGACTTTGTTCTCAAGCCGGTTGAACGCAGTGTTTTGTTAGCGAAAGTTCAAGCTCACTTTCGTATTGTCAAAATGCATAATGAAGTTATCTCTCAACGTGATGAGTTAACCCGCTTCCATGAACAAGTCCGTTATGATTACGCCATCGCCGAATCGATTTTTACCAATCTAAAAGATGAAATGAGTACACAAGTCACGGATATATTTGGTATCGATTACTTGTCTACACCGTCGACCATTTTTAACGGCGATCTCATTGTTGTGGCTAATCGGCCACATGGGGGAGTGTATGTGATGATCGCCGATGCCACCGGTCACGGCTTGCCCGCCGCGATTTCCACGATACCCGCAACGCGTGCCTTTTTTTCAATGGCAATGAAGGGCCTTTCTCTTGGCGAAATCGTCACAGAGATGAATGATGTCTTAGTTCGTTTTCTACCGTCGGGGATGATGCTGGCGGCCAGCGTGTTTGAAGTTAGAGCCAATGGCTTTGAACTCACCTGGTGGGGCGGCGGATTGCCCGACGCGTACATTCTCGATGGGAACAACGATATTGTCAGCAAACTGGTGTCACAGCACATGCCGCTCGGGGTGTTAACATCGCAAGAGTTTGAAATGAATTTGGTGCACTTAACATTAGAGCCGGACCAACGGATTGTGGCTTACACTGATGGTGTAACCGAATCAACCAATTCGCGCGGGGAGGCATTCGGTCAATTGCGGCTTGAGTCGGTATTGCAAAGCGACCGAAATGCGATTCCGGTGTTGTATGATGCGGTACGGCAGTTTGCACAAAAAGAAACAGACGATGACCTCTCTATCTTGTCGCTTTCATTTCCCATTTCAAATCATAGCGGACGTCATCATAACGAGGAGCTTGAGCGGTTAAGTCATTTGCCCAGTCAATCAACGTTAAACTTTCCCGCCTCGGTTATTCGAGATGTGAGTTTAATGAATGAAGTCAGACGGTACATGATCGGGTTGCTTGGCGCTGGTCATCATCTCGATTTAATTTGTTCTATCTTAGCGGAGTTATTTGCGAATGCTGTCGACCATGGTTTATTGAAAATGGAATCGAGCATTAAAGAAGAAGCGGATGGCTTTTTTATCTTTTACCAACTGCGTGAAGAAAGACTCGCGGTTTTGGATGATGAGGCTTGGATTCGTTTAGAGGTGAATTACGAACCGAGTAAAAGTGAGTTGGTGATGACGCTCGAGCACAATGGAGAGGGGTTTGATTATCACCAGCTTCAGCCTCAAAGCGATCACTCGCTGAGTTATGGCCGAGGGATTGTTTTGGCAAGCGAACTCTGTGATTCGCTGGAGTATTCAAATAATGGAAACAAAGTGACGGCGCTCTATCGTTTCACGTCACCTCACCAATTCCCGCGTTGCCTTTAACGTGATGGCTCGCCAATTTACACTGTAAAACGCAGATAAAAAAGCGAGAGGCGCTAAGCCTCTCGCGATACCATTGACTAAACCAATCCAGCTACCTTTTACTGAACGGCATTGAGTGCCTAGATTCGGTCTGTGAACGTGCGACTAATTACGTCTTGTTGCTGCTCGCGAGTCAGTGAATTGAATCGTACAGCATAGCCTGAAACACGAATGGTCAGTTGAGGGTATAGTTCTGGGTTCTCAACCGCATCAAGCAACATTTCCCGATTCAGTACATTGACGTTGAGATGTTGTCCGCCTTCAATCGTGTTACTCCCTTCGCCTTCTTCATGGTGGAAATAGCCATCCATCAGTGCGGCTAAGTTAACTTTTTGGCTCACGTCATCTTTGCCTAATGCATTTGGCACAATCGAAAAGGTGTACGAGACGCCATCTTTAGCATAAGCAAAGGGCAGTTTTGCAACAGAAGCGAGTGAGGCCACAGCGCCTTTTTCATCACGTCCGTGCATCGGATTTGCGCCCGGTCCAAATGGCATCCCAGCGCGTCGACCATCCGGTGTATTACCCGTTTTTTTACCATACACAACATTGGATGTGATGGTGAGTATGGATTGTGTCGGTTCCGCATCGCGGTAGGTCGGCTTTTGTTGGATCTTCTTCATGAATCGCTCAACAAGGTCGCAAGCAATATCATCCACTCGTGCGTCGTTATTACCGAATTTCGGATAGTCACCTTCAATGACGAAATCGATCGCGATGCCTTCGTCATTACGAATCGGAGTCACTTTGGCGTATTTAATCGCAGCCAATGAATCAGCAACAACCGACAAACCTGCAATTCCGCATGCCATTGTACGGTGAACATCTCGATCCATTAATGCCATTAGCGAGGCTTCATAGCTGTATCGGTCATGTGAGTAATGAATAACATTCAACGCGGTGACGTACTGAGTGGCTAGCCAATCTAACATCTCATCAAAATGCGGCATGAGGCGGTCGAAATCTAAAACGTCATCTTCGATACGTGCGACTTGTGGGCCAACTTGCGCCATTGATTTTTCATCGATACCACCATTGATGGTATAAAGCAGTGCTTTTGCGAGGTTGGCTCGAGCACCGAAAAACTGCATGTGTTTACCCACGACTTGAGGGCTAACACAGCAAGCAATCGCGTAGTCATCATTATCGAAATCAGGACGCATTAGATCGTCGTTTTCGTATTGAACGGAAGAAGTATCAATAGAGATCTTCGCCGCGTATTGCTTGAAGGCTTGAGGTAATTGCTCAGACCATAAGATGGTCATGTTCGGCTCAGGCGCTGGCCCCATGGTATGTAGCGTATGTAGGTAACGGAAGGTGGTTTTACTCACGAGAGTGCGACCATCAACCCCCATGCCCGCCATGGCTTCTGTTGCCCAGATAGGGTCACCTGAAAACAACGAATCGTATTCAGGGGTTCGCAAGAAGCGCACCATGCGTAATTTCATGATGAAGTGGTCTATCAGTTCTTGGGCTTTCTTCTCATCGATCAGGCCAAGCTCTAGGTCTCGCTCAATATAAACATCGAGGAAGGTGGATGTGCGACCTAACGACATCGCGGCACCATTTTGAGATTTAACCGCAGCAAGATAACCGAAGTAAGTAAATTGAATCGCTTCTTGGGCTGTGCGTGCCGCTGAAGACATATCAATACCGTACTTCAAACCCATCTGACGAATGTCTTCAAGCGCGCGAATTTGGTCAGTGATTTCTTCGCGTAAGCGCAGCGTTTTTTCAAGGTCTTGGCCGTTTTCCATTAACGCTTGCGTGGAATCTAACTGTTCTTTTTTATCGGCTTTGAGGTAATCGATCCCGTATAGAGCAAGACGGCGGTAATCACCAATGATACGACCACGACCGTAGGCGTCAGGAAGACCCGTAATAATACCGGATTTACGACAAGCTTTGATTTCACGGGTATAGAGATCAAAGGCCGCTTGGTTGTGTGTTTTACGATATTCGGTAAATGTTTTTTCGATTTGAGGATCGAGTTCACGGCCATACACTTCGCAAGATGTTTTCACCATACGAATGCCGCCATTGGCAATGATGCCGCGCTTTAGAGGCTTGTCTGTTTGGAGGCCGACGATAGTTTCTAGGTTTTGATCAATGTAACCGGCATCGTGAGAAATAATCGTTGAGACAATATTGGTATCGAAATCAACTGGCGCGTGAGTTCGGCTTTCAAGTTTGATGCCTTCTAGTACCTGCTCCCATAACTTCGCCGTTGAATCGCTGACCTCAGCAAGGAAGGATTCATCGCCTTCATAAGGCGTATAGTTTTTCTGAATGAAGTCACGCGTGTTAACACTGGTTTGCCATTCGCCAGCTTGAAAACCTTGCCAAGCTTCCATCATGTCTGTAGTCGGGATAGTCATTATGACCTCCTAAAGCATTGATCATTAGTTAATATCGATAGTTTTATCGAACCGTTGTTCACTGAAATTAATCATAGGCTTCTTATGATGTGAGTAAAGTGCATTGTTTTTATAAACTAAATGCAATTTATGCATAGATCATTAAATGAGTGACTTACGGATAACGTTGCCTCATATTTAGCGAAATAAAATGGAGTATTGTTTAGAGTGGGTTCTTTTGGTGTTGAGTTTAATAATGAGCCAACTTACTATGAGCCAATACACTCGATGAACTATCGTGCTTAACCATTATGGAGAGGTTATGGCTTGTTATATCTACACGCGTTTTTCCCCTAAGAATCGCGCTTATCAAGATCAACTTCAGCAGTTAGTGACAGCCGCGCCTGACGCAGTGCATGTTGAAGATAAGGTACATGGTTTTGTTCCCCCCCTTGAGCGAAGTGAATTTAGCGCATTATCGGCGCGTTTGAAGTCAGGCGACAGGGTGGTTATTTGGTGGTTAACGGCTTTTGGGCGCGATTTTAATCAGGTTGTTAGCGTGGTGAACTTGTTACTCGATCGTGGCATCACCATTCAACTGCTTTGTGAACCTCTGACCTTTGAGCCCGATTCTCTACAAACTCAAACCTTACTCTCATTGCTGACCGGTTATGACAAGGTTCAAACACAACATCGATTGTTTGCCGCAGAGCAAGGAAGGCAAGCACTCAAAGATAATCCTGAGTTATGGCAGCAGAAATTTCGCGGCCGACCTGCGGATAAAGAGAAGCATGAACGCATTGCAATAAAACTGTTACAGGGTCACTCAATGGCGCGTATTGCAGAGCATTGCCAAGTGAGTCTATCAACCGTTAAACGTGTCAAAGCAAAATTGAAGCAATTTGATGATGAAGGCCGTTTGACTCGCCATACAAATAAACCATGGGAAGATGGTGAGATGAAATGAGTAAAGGGTTTTCGTTTAAGTCGATTTTGTTAGCGTGCTTGATCATCAGTATCGGTCAATTAAGCATGGGGCTGCTTTTTCCTTCTTTGCCTTGGATAGCCAAAGATTTTTCTATTTCACTCGAGCAAGCGCAATTATTGGTCAGTGTCTATTTGTTGGGCTTTGGCCCTTCACAATTTCTGTATGGCCCCATTTCCGATGCGCTAGGGCGTAAAAACGTCTTGCTGACGGGTTTGCTCATCGCCATGGCTGGCTTATTGATGATCATCTTCTTCAGCCAAACTTTTTCAGCGATGGTTGCTGGGCGTTTTCTACAAGGTTTAGGCACCGGATGTTGCGCGGTGTTGGCAAGGGCATCGACTCGTGACCGGTTTAATGGGCCAGACTTACCGATTGCCATGTCCTATATTGCGATGGCTGCGTCGATAACTCCTCTTTTTGCACCGGTTATTGGGGGATTTATCAACTTCCACTTCGGCTGGAGTATGGTCTTCATCTCCTTGCTCGGTTATGTTTCTATCGCTTGGGTGATTATTGCGATTCGATTTAAAGAAACGTTGGCTGAACGATCGAAAGTCCCGTCGCCACGAAAAATGCTACGCCAATATCAAACCTTGCTGAGTTCACGATATTTTATGAGTTTTGCAAGCATCAGCTGGCTGAATTTTAGTTTGATGATCACCACGGTTTCTGTCATGCCGTTTATTATGCAGAATCAAGTAGGAATGACATCCGACGAATATGCGATGTGGGCCATCATTCCGGCCTTAGGCATGTTAATGGGAACGAGTCTGTGTAATCGTGTTCGTCCTTTGATTGGCAGCAAAAAAATGTTGCTCTGGACACCAGTTCTGCATTTGAGTGCCGCAATTTGGTTATTTTTCTGCCCTGTCGAAGCGCTCTATTTGATGATAGGACAGCTTCTGATGATACTGGGTAATGGGATTGCCTTGCCTTGTGCCCAAGCGATGGTTATGCAGCCATTTAAGCGCCATGCAGGCGCGGCGGCGGCGATGTCGGGCGGTGGGCAGATGGTGGTATCGTCTTTAGTGAGTATGATTTTGGTGCAACTTGGTTTGAGCCAGGCTTGGCATCTTTCCATTGTGATCGTCGTATTTGCGGCCATCACTTTTGCTAATATTATCCGTGGTTTCAATTGCCCTGAGCCAGAAATGGATTAACGCAATTGAACGGCATCGTGCCGTATTAACGATATTTGAATTGAAAACACCCAGGAGGATGACCTCTTGGGTGTTTTTTTTTGCCTAATCTATCCTTCGTGTTGTCTTTTTGGTGAAAAGCGAACCGGATACAGCGACATGAGTAGCTATTTAGATCTTTGCTTAGCGAAAAAAAATCACACGTCACTTATATTTTAAACAGGAAAATACGATGTATTTATCCGTTATGGATTGAATTTACATAGGTGCAATGGAATGCAAGTAGGAAGTGAAGCGCTGATTCTATCAGCGGTTGGGGTGGTTGGCTTAGGGTGTCAGTGGCTTGCGTGGCGTTTACGTTTACCCGCCATTTTATTTTTGTTGATCGCAGGGATTGTGTTGGGCCCAATATTGCAACTGTTTGACCCTGATGTAGTACTGGGTAACTTATTGTTTCCTTTGGTTTCTTTAGCGGTCGCCGTGATATTGTTTGAAGGCAGTTTGACCTTAAATTTCAAACAAATCAAAGAAGTCAGTGGCGCGGTGTGGCGTATTGTTTCGATTGGAGCCTTGGTTTCTTGGTTGTTAACCAGTGTGGCCACACACTATTTGCTGGGGTTTGATTGGGAGCTCGCTATCTTATTTGGCAGCTTAACCGTTGTGACAGGCCCAACCGTTATCGTCCCCCTATTAAGAACGGTGAGGCCCAACGCCAAACTGGCCAACATTTTGCGTTGGGAGGGCATCCTGATTGACCCACTTGGCGCACTCTTTGTGGTGATGGTGTATGAGTTCATCGTCTCTCACAACGCTGTGAATAGTATTGAGGTCTTCGTCAGCTTGATTGCGGTGGGACTGGGCTTTGGTATTGCCTCCGGAGCGGCAGTGGCTGTGGCACTGCGTAGAGCTTGGTGGCCAGATTATTTGCAGCCTTTTGCGGTATTGATGGTCGTTCTCGGGGTTTTCGCGCTTTCCAACCACATTCAGTCAGAAGCGGGCCTGCTCACCGTGACCATCATGGGCATGTGGTTGGCCAATGCCAAAGGGATCAATATCCAGCAAATTCTGCATTTCAAAGAACACCTCACCATACTGCTGATTACCGGGTTATTTATCTTCTTAGCCGCGCGTATTCATTTAGATGATTTTGCCGCGCTAGGCGCCGCCTCAGTGCTGTTATTTGCGTTTATGCAGTTCGTTTCCAGACCAGCCTCCATTTTCCTCTCTACGCTGCGTAGCGGGCTTTCTGTGCGCGAAAAAGTGTTTCTCTCGTGGGTTGCCCCTCGTGGCATTGTCGCGGCCTCTATCTCCTCGTTATTTGCCATCAAACTGTTGGAATCAGGGGTGAGTGAGGCGGTGCTATTAGTCCCCCTTACTTTTATGGTGATCATTGGCACCGTCGTATTGCAGAGCGCCACCGCCAGACCGATGGCGAACGTGTTAGGGCTTGCAGAGATCCAACCTCGAGGGTTTCTCTTGATTGGTGCAAATCCAGTCGCGCGTGAAATTGGCAAAGCATTAGCCCGTTATGACCGACGCGTGCTGCTCAGTGATTCTAATTGGGATTATATCAGTCAGGTCAGAATGCAGGGCATGGAGGCGTATTATGGCAATCCAATGTCGAGTCATGCTGAGGATAATCTGGATCTTATCGGTATTGGTCAGGTCGTTGCTCTGACATCGGATCAGCATTTCAATATGATGGCATGTATGCAATTTAGCAGCGAATTTGGCGAAAATAACGTTCATTGTCTGCAAAAATCGATAAAAAATGGTAAGACAGCCAGTGAGAAACACTCGGTTTCTGCGCAGTATCATGGCCAATTACTGATGGGGGGCCATGTGAGTTACAGTCAATTGGCGAGCTTATTTATTAGCCAAGGTGCTGAGATCCGCCATACAACGCTGAGTGATAGCTTTAACTACGCAGACTATATGGCTTTTCATCGCAATAATTACACACATCCGCTGTTTTTCGTCGATGAGAACGATCAGATCACGTTTTGCGATGATCCTGAAGTGTTTCTGCCGGTTGCGGGGTGTACGATGGTGGCGTTGATCCTTGAAAATACCGGAGAAAAGTGATCAAACGCAGTGATCGTTGGCGATTTGTCGCCTTCGATCGCGAATGATGAAGAGTGGCGGCGTTGGATCATCGTCACCAGCGTTATATTACTTATTTATTAAGGGATCTTCATGGTAACGGAGAGGATCGCGTGCGCCAGATCTTTGACAGGTTAGACATTTGGATGCGAGAGTTTGCCCCGAACGGTTGCATGTCATTGAGCGCGATTAGCGCCTTTCCTTCAGATCGACAGATCCGTGAAGCGGTTGCAAGGCACAAATTAGACGTTCGCCGATTATTGGGGGAACAGAGTCAGCAGCCTCAACTGGCAACCCAGTTGCTGATTTTGCATGAAAGTATTTCGAGTACCTGGCCGGTGTTAGGCCATGAATCCATCATTACCGCGAGCAATATGGCGCAGCAATTACTACGAGGAGAGGCATAATGGCACAACCTAATACGATGAAAGGTGTTCAATTAGTGGGTCATGGAGGACCAGAAATGCTGCATTATCGAGAGGATATTGCGGTGCCTCAGGCTCGAGAGAATGAAGTCGTTATACGGGTATTAGCCGCGGGAGTGAATAATACCGACATTAATACTCGAACGGGATGGTATTCAAAAAACGATAAAAACCAAGAAGATGCTGGCTGGGCGGGGAACGCATTACAACTGCCACGCATTCAAGGTGCGGATGTTTGCGGGATTATTGTTGCGGTTGGTGACGGCGTCACTTCTCAGCGTGTTGGTGAACGAGTATTGATTGAACCGTGCCTTTTTGAAGTGAATGGTGAGACATTGCCGACCCCTTGGTACTTTGGTTCGGAATGCGATGGTGGATTTGCCGAATACACGGTCGTGTCTTCTCGCCATGCTTATAAAGTGGAGAGCACCCTCAGCGATGTGGAGTTAGCGACTTTCCCTTGCTCATACTCCACCGCTGAAAATATGCTTACGCGGGCTCAAATTAAGCCGCATGACCGCGTCCTTATTACTGGGGCGTCCGGTGGGGTGGGATCGGCGGCGATTCAATTGGCAAAGGTACGAAACGCTCATGTCATCGCCGTGACCAGCGCGAGTAAGGTGGATCAATTACGCGATCTTGGTGCTGATGAGATTATTCTTCGCGATTCCGATCTTCTTCAAGATCTCGGGGAGAACAGCGTGGATGCGGTCATTGATCTTGTGGCTGGATCCTCGTGGCCACAGTTATTGCAAGTGCTCAAGCCAAAAGGCCGCTACGCCGTATCCGGTGCGATCGGCGGGCCAATCGTTGAGCTAGATGTACGCACACTCTATCTGAAAGACCTGAGCTTTTTCGGTTGTACTGTTTTAGAAGCGGGCGTGTTTGCCAATCTAATACAGTGTATTGAACAGGGTCATATTGCTCCAATCGTGGCCAAGACGTTCGGTCTAAAAGACATCAATGCAGCTCAGGCGTTTTTTGAACAAAAAAGCCACGTTGGGAAAATCGTTCTCACCGTCGCGCAAGATGAACACGAATGATCCCTGGTGTCTGGTTATTGTTATGGGCAATGGATGCCGTCTAACCCACTTATTGATACTATTGAGCTTGAGATAATCGCCTAAGATTGAGGTCATACATGGAAAAAATTATCGATAAATTGGCATGGTTTCACATTCGTGAAGGCCAGTTGTTGGCGGTTCGTTCAAAGGGTAAAACGTTGTTTTATCTTCCGGGTGGGAAGCGTGAGCAGGGTGAGAGCGATGAACAAGCGCTGATTCGAGAAATCCAAGAAGAATTGGCGGTTGATTTGGTGCCGGGTACTATTCAATACGCCGAGACCTTTCGCGCCCCCGCTGACGGCAAAGCGGCTGGGGTAACGGTGCAATTGACCTGTTACTTTGCCGACTTCACCGGTGATATGAGCCCAGAAGCGGAAATTGAAGAGCTTCAATTTGTCGCCATGGACGATAAGGCTGTATGTTCGCAAGCGTTGTTGGTTGCGATGGATTGGCTCAAAGCACAAAGCCTGATTCGCTAACGGTCTTCAAAGGGCAGAAAGCACGTTTGGTTACGATGACTTGTTTTCTGCCTTCTGAAGCGGCGATTTTGCTTGAATGTTCTATGTTTAGGGCGCTTATATGGCCCTATTCCTATTCCTATTCCTATTCCTATTCCTATTCCTATTCCTGCTCGTATTGAGTCACGATACACGCCTGCGCAAGCTGCTGATAATGGCTTTGCATCGTGTTAAGAAAATCTTCGGCATTGTTGAACTGAACAACCGGATTGCCTAGAACGACATCACAATTAAATGGCACAAACATCGCCGTACCTTTTGGCAACGCTCGGCCTAAGCCACGCATAACAACAGGGATCACCGGACAATTTTGATGTTCCTCAACCAAATGATAAATGCCCTTTTTTAAACCACTCATGGTTTCCGGTTCACCGCGACTGCCTTCAGGAAAGATAATCAAAATATCGCCTTGGTTGAGCGCTTTATGGCATTCATCAAAGACGGCATGGCGGTCGCTTTTACTCGGTGAGCGGTGAATAGGAATAATGCCCAGAACGTTGAGCGATAACCACGCAGTGAGCTTATTCTTCAAAAAATAATCGGCCGCGGCGACAGGGCGAACTTTGTGTACCATGCTGATGGGAAACAGAGCCAACAGTACCAAGGTATCTAAATGACTATTGTGATTGGCGGCGACCACCATCGGACCATTAAGCGGTAGATTTTGTCGATTAATCACATTAAGGCCCAGCCCAACAAAGACCAGTGGCTTTACAAACAGCAGTACGAATAACACCTTGAATATTTTCATGTTATCCCCTTAATAGTACAGGTAATAGATATAGTGGAAAAACAAGGGGGCGGTGAACATCAGGCTATCAATACGATCAAGAATGCCCCCATGACCTGGGATAAACTGACTGGTGTCTTTGATGTTCAGGTCGCGTTTTACCGATGAAATAACCAAGTCACCAATAAAACCACTAAAAGCGATGATCATACCTGCGACAAGTCCTTGCATGGCCGTCAGTGGGGTGAGGTAAGGTGCAACAAAATAGCTGGTGATGATGATCGTTGCGGCCCCGCCAATGAATCCTTCCCAGGTTTTATTCGGGCTGACTTTAGGCACAATCTTGTGCTTGCCAAAACTCTTACCCCAAACGTATTGGCAGACATCGTTAAATTGCGTAAAGACCAATAAGAACAACAGCATTCCCATCGAACCCGCTTCAGGATTCTTACTCGGTAGTACCAAGAGATACGCCATATGACTGACGCAAAAGACCGTTAACATCAGCGCCCAGTGAACGATCCCTGCAGACCGTATAAAGCCTTTGGTATCGCCAATCAGTACAGCCACCATCGGCAGGTAAAGGAACATGTAGACCGGGATAAAGATGATGTACATGCCATACCAGCCGATCGAGAGCCAGTAGTAATGGAAGGGGATCGATAGATAAGCCCAAAAGATCACGCGTCTATCCGTCATACGGATCGGTACGATCGAGAGAAACTCTTTGAGTGCCATAAAACTTAAGAAGGCGACAAAGATCAGCGTGTATTGGGTGGGCAGATAGAGCACCACAAAGACGATCCCAATCATCCACCACCAAGAGCGGATACGCAGTTTTAGCTCATGGTAATCTTTATTCGGATGGCGACGCGATAAGTAGAGGTAGACTAAGGTACCGATAATCAGCACTAAGGTGATTGCGGCCATCATGTGCAGTGAGTGGATTGGAATACTAGTCATGGTTGTGCTCACTCACGATGGATTCGCGGGTAGGGGCTGAGGGGCTGGCGGGGGCGATTTGGGATTCTTGCTCTTGTTGTGCTTTGGTATTGAAAATAAACACCAAGCGACGCCAACAGGTTAACACACAGCCGAGTACCATTAGCACGAGCGTACCATCCATCAGGTACAAGCTTAGGCTAGGCAACCACTCAAACCACTGACTAAACGCCATGACAACTAATGTGATGGTTAGCAGTGCCATGCGATGTTGCTTGGCCATTGGGCCTCGAAAATCAGCAGGGCAACCCATACTGAAACCCAGCACACGTATATAGGCACTCAATATTGCCAGCGAGGCTGCAACCCAAGCGAATGAAAGCCCAAGTTCTGAGCCCGTCACGAAACCGGCCCCCACGATTAAGAGCGGATCGGCAACTCTATCGGGCACATCGTTAAACAATTCGCCAGCCGGGGTTTTCTTGCCTCCTTCAACAGCCACCATGCCATCAAACAGATTACACAACAGACGCATTTGAATCGCCGTAGCGAACAAGATTAACCAGATTGGGGTGGGCCAAAAATGCTCACCCGTAGCAAAGGCGAATCCCATTGCGGCGAAGGCGATGCTCATAAGTGAAATTTGATTGGGGGTGATGTTTTTCTGGCTAAGCCAAACGGCAATACGTTTGGCCACCGGTATATTGCGCACCGCGAGTGGGCGGCGATTTGATTCTTCTTGATGCTCCATGCAATCACAGTCCTTTTTGAATGAAATTGCATTATAACGACTCGGAACTAATTGAAAATAAAGTCACAAGAGTTTGATTTATGAACACCAAATATGCGGGTCACCCCTAGAAAATTTGATGCATTTACCTAGCGCGAGGCTAGGAAATATGAATAGCCTCTCTTGGAAGGCAGAGGCCTTTCATTGCCACCTTATGGAGTGTGATATTGGGCAAAGTTCTTACTGATGAAGTGCGTTATTTCCTTTAAAGATCGGCGTTATGAGATGCAGGTCTGTGCTGTGACCGAACCGGTTAAGTATAATTACAACCTCTCTAGGTTTATGTTTTTATTAAAATTTAAAGAAATTGATTAAACCAGTCAGTTCACTCTATTTCGGTAACGTGAACACATGTTGTTATTGGTTGTAGGCTGACCTTTTAGGTCTCATTGACGCCTTATGCTCTAGGAATTGGCATATGAAAACATCACTTTTCTACCACTGCCCAAAATGCGCAGCGAACACGGTTTTACCCGCGAAAATCATTAATAAAATTACTGATGATGGCTGTTTCAGTTGTCATTGTTGCCACTCTGTACTGCGTCTAAACGACGAGGGCATGAAATCATTGAATGGTCGACGCGCTGAGCTGAAAACGTTAATGCCCTATCAAGTTGGCGGAGTTGCCATGATGATTATCGCGACGTTTATTCATCTATTTGGTGGCATGGCCGCCGATACATTATTGCTGTGTAGCATTATTGCCACTACCGCTATTCTTAAAGCCCATTCAACGTTCTTCCTTGACTCTCATCTTGCCTTCGATGAAAAAGCCTAACCGTTGAACGGTTCGAGAGTTGGGATGAGCCTACGAGATCCCAACTCTCCTGAGCGGTTTACCGAATACATTTGTGACGTTGTCACCTTGATCGTCTTGATAATGTAGACGTCGGCCCGAACCCTTAGCTTCTGGCTAGCGCTGAACTTTTCATTTGCGGGCTGCATTGGTTGATTTAAAATAGAGATAGGGCATATCCGATTATGTCACTCATTCTTTTTAAGAGGTCAATATGAAAAAATATCTTACGGCACTGATGTTAGTGGCTGCTTTAACGGGTTGTGATGATGCCAGCAAAGCTATTGAACAAGCACAAGACGCGGCAAACGATGCAGTAGATAGCCTTCAAGAAAAAATTGAATCGGTTGATCTTAATGCGCTGAATCTTGATCAGTTTGGGGAAGCGGCAGATTCAGCCGAAAAACTGGCTGAATCGGTACAAGCAGCGTTAGAAGCGGATTTTAGTAACCCTCAAGCGCTCAATGATGTGAAAGAACACATTGCCAATGCCTACAGCTGCCTAGTTGATGTTTCATCTGAGTCTGCAGCAGAGAAATTAATGGATAAAGTGATGGAAAGCATCAGCAATGAAGAAGCGCAGTCTTTGATTGAGCGTGGGGTTGAGAAGGCTAAGGAAGCCCAAGAGTGTGTCATGTAAACACCCTGCTTACTTGAAACGGTGGCGTTGTTGGCTGCGTTCTCTCACTCTAATCACATAGTAACCTATGCTCATAGAGATTCGCTCATTTGCCGCCTAGCCACCGTTCCAATTAATTTGGGTGTTGATGGATTTATCGCTACATGGATGAGAGTCGTACTTGAAGCGGTGGTGTTGTTGGCTGCGTTCTCTCGCTCTAATCACATCGTGACCTATGCTCTAGAGATTCGCTTATTTGCCGCCTAGCCACCGTTCCAATTAATTTGGGTGTTGATGGGTTTATCGCTACATGGATGAGCGCGACTTGAACGAGTCGTACTTGAAACGGTGGCGTTGTTGGCGGTATTTTGCCGCAGCCGCTTCGCCATCGGTTCTTTTATCTAGTCCGTTTCAATAAAAATCGATTTAACGCCGTTGGCAGGTTGTACAGCCACGGCATGCTTGCCTTGTCATCTTATCTAAACGTGAACGCTGAACCTTGCAATAGGCGTTTTTCAATGCTCTTCGTGCTTCAAACCAATCCTCAGGTTTTTGTAAAATCAAATAGCCATTGAAACGCTTAACGATTTGCGTGCCGTACTGCGCAATGAATTGGCTGTCATAACCAATATCAAAATAAGTCAGTGCTTGTTCGATGGAAGTGAAGCTGGCAATGGTTTTTTGAATGTCTGTCTGGCTCATATCTCTGTCCTACTTGAAGTGGCAGCAGTGTTGGCTGGCACTCTTAAACCTCATCACATAGCGCATTGATACTCAGAGGCTTTGTATGCTTTTCGCCGACCGGCATCTTCAAGTTGTTTGGGTATCGCTGTGATATTTTTAGTTTAAAGAGTGCGTGCAGGCCTTGAGCTAAAATATCAAAAAATGGTTGTGTTTGTCGTGATTTCACCACGCTTCAAATGGAAAACCCATTCATTCGCGCCGCGGTGAATAACCTCCCCCGTAGAAGCGCTACGCAGGATGACTTCGTTCGTTATCACATTTAATGTATTTTTTTTAAGATCTGTCTCTTGTTCTAATCAGAAAGTGCTAGCTCATTCATACTTCCAAAATATGAATTTATATACACTAGCACGGAGAATTGACCAGGATTGATACGCTATGTGGAAGGATATCGTCTCGTTGTCTGACGATAAAAATCAGGTGATTGCACGCTTACCAAAAGATATGACGTTAAAGCGTGATTTTAACCAAAATGGACTCCGTGCCATCTTATCTGAACTTAATGCAGGCGCGTATTTCGTAAAGGAAGACGCCGTACAGCGTTTTGTTGCACTGGCAAAAGAAGGGAAGTCGGAATCTTTCCATGGGATTGTCATTGCTGAAATACGGGATGCCAGCGTTGAAGTCGTTGTGACAGACAACGATATGCTCGCCAGTATGATCGTGACGGGTGCTTATGGCGGCAAAGCGCCTCAAGGTCTGCAACTTATCCATGCGCTTGCCCGAGCTTCAGTGACAAAAGGCATCAATAAACTGGCTCTAAAAAAAGCGTTAGCGATGGGAGCAAAATTGTCCGCAGGTGAGCAATTTACTCAAGCTGTCGCGATAGGACGAAAGCCGATTGAAGGTAAAAACGCCAAATTTATTGCTCTAGTAAAAGATATTTCCAAACAAGTGCTGGCCCCGGTTGAAGATGCGACAGGGAAGGTTGATATGCTCAACCTGGGTGAAACGATTAACGTCGCGGTAGGGCAACCTCTCATGCGTCGAATTCCCCCAACAGCAGGCACTCCGGGTCTGACGGTTCAGGGAAAAGTACTCCCTGCCGGTGACGGTAAAGATGCCCCTCTTCGAGAGGGTAAAAATTCGGCGATTTCAGACAGTGATCCTGACGTGCTGGTGGCCCTTATTTCGGGCATGCCTATTTTGCATGCCGCGACGGTGGATGTGGACGAAGTGTTGGTCATGAATTCGATTGGTGTCGCGACTGGGCATGTCAAATTCAAAGGCAATGTGATCGTTCGAGGCAATATTGAGTCAGACATGATTGTGCGAGCGACGGGTAATATCGTCGTCTCAGGTTTCATTGAATCGGCCAATGTACAAGCGCAAGGCGATATTGAAGTAGCAAAGGGAATCATCGGGCACAATGTCTCTGATGGAAAGCCAAAATCATGTTCGGTGAAAGCGGGTGGGTGTATCAAAGCAAACTATGCCCAGTTTAGCGAACTTCAAGCGGGCAATGATATTCTGCTCGCCCAGTACGGCATGAATAATGAAATGCGTTGTGGCCAGAATTTAACGATTAGAGATGAGACCGGGCGAACGGGCACATTGAGTGGGGGCACAACAAAAGTTGGTGGAAAGGTTTCCTGCGTCAATTTAGGTGTTGAAGGGGACACCGCCACACATGTCCATGCTTTTGCTCGTTACAAGATGTACAAAGATCGCCAAAACAAATACAAAGCCCACTATTTAATGGCGCAAGAAGCCACGATGAATGCGGTGCGTAAAGAGCTCGAATTTAAAAAGCGGCCAAAGGCGGAAAGAAGCGAAGAAGAGCAAGATCAAATCGCACGGTGTAAATTGGCCGCCAATGCCAATCTAGAAAAAATTCGCCTAGCTCGTGATGAATATAGTGCGGAGTTCACGCGTCAACTCGATGAAAATGTCATTGAAGTCACCAGCAAAGTATTCACACACGTAACGATACAATTTGGGGAAGAACGAATCACCACAAAGCGCTCGCATGGCGCGAGTTTTTTCCGCTTTAATCAATTTGAAATTAAGTGCTCAACAACGTTGAATGAAGATGCGTTAACGCAAGATTTCTGATCTAGAATAGAGGCTTGTAACAGACGAATATTTTAAACGACGTAACTGGCGAGCAATTCACATGACAAATACCGTTTATATAGCAACGAGCCTAGATGGCTACATTGCGGATAAAAACAATCAAATCGATTGGCTACATGATATCCCTAACCCTGATGGGCTTGATTTTGGTTTTAGCCAGTTTATGGCAGGCATCGATGCCTTAATCATGGGAAGAAACACACTGGAGATAGTACTCAGTTTCGACTGTGAGTGGCCATACAATAAACCGGTGTTTGTCCTTAGCAATACCATGACAAAAGTGCCGTCAGGTTATGAAGATAAAGTCTTTTTAATCCAAGGCGATCTTTCTACGATTCTTTCTGATCTTCATCAGCAGGGCTATCAAAACCTCTATATTGATGGCGGCGTTACGATCCAAAACTTTTTGCGAGCCGATCTGATTGATCAGCTGATCATCACGACTATTCCGGTTTTGCTTGGCGGAGGAATCCCTCTGTTTGCAGATTTGGAGGCGCCACTTAAATTTAGACACGTTAAGTCTGAGCAATTCGTTGATTGCCTAGTCCAGAACCACTTTGTGCGAGAAAGAGAATAAAACAGGCTTGGGATGAAACCTTATGCATCTATAAAGGTTTCATCTTGATTCTCGTTGAGATTCAAACATTATTTTTCTTACCAGAAAAGAAAAGTAGCAAGAAAATTCCCGCTATTAGAACCATTCCGCAATACCCGCAATAAATCACTACGAATCCCGTTATTCGCTAGATAAATCACTCATAAATGCATAATAAACCTTTCTAAATCTAAGTTATACGATCATAAACGCACAGATTGTATAAAAACGTCTAGGGTTTTGAGTTTTTTAACATTCTCACTCGGTGGTAATTAGTAAACTTTATTGTTTATAATTTCTCATCGTTTAGGAATACAATTTGCGCAACTCTTCTAGGAAAAGATAAAACATAAGTGTGAACTCGATGAAGCAGAACTCAGGACAGGTTAACGAAAAGCTCCTACAGCTTTTAATGCAAGTTGCAGTGAATGAAGAGCCGGTAACAGCGAAGACGCTGAGTGAGCAGCTAGGCACGCCGATTAGTAGTCTATATCGTCATCTAAAGTTGCTTAAAGAATGGAACTTGATCGAAGAAAGTCCAAGTGACAAAACCTTGATCATCGGTCCGGCAGCTTTGTTGCTTATGCGCAGCTATGAAACCAGTCAACATGATTTAGATTCTGTTGATGCGGTACTCAACCGTTTGCAAAAACAAACGGGTGAAATGGCGGCTTATATGGTGCCTGTAGGCTACCGCGCGTTGTGCGTCAGTCGCAAAGAGAGCATGCAAGCACTGCGTTGTAGCTATGTCCAAGGGCAAAGCCAGCCTTTACTTAGAGGTGCGTCTTCTAAAGTGATGCTTGCGTTTATGCCAGCACAGCGCCGAGAAAAGATTTTACGCTATTTTGGTGAAGCTCATCTGATTAACGAATGGCAACAAGAGTTTGATGTAATTCGCTCGCAAGGATATGCGGTGAGTACATCTGAAATTGATCCGGGGGTTTCCGGTATCAGTGCTCCTGTTATGAAAGGATCAAAGCTCGTGGGAGCAATCTCTGTGATGGCGCCAGCACACCGAGTGCAGCAAAATCAACAACGGATCATTCTCCACGTGCTTCAAGCTGCGAGGGCTCTGCCCCCAGAAAGGTGATACGTATGTTTGGCCTATTTCGACGTAATAAAATGCTTAATCCAGTGGCTTTACCTCCGCACTCAATGATTTTGATGAGTGCGTGCCAATCTATTAAGCCTATGAAACGTATTGAGTTCGAAATGGCTGACCAAAGTTTAGAAGACGTCTTTGAGTGGCTCACCGAGCAAGACCATAATCAATGGTGTAACGGTGGCCACTATTCACTTTCCGATCAAATGATCGCGCACTATCAATTAAACTTGAGCCGTTATTTAGACTCAAGCAACCTCCCTGTTGTGTTTTCCAATTGTACTGAGACTCTCTTGCATGCTTTGCCTTTGCTGCACGCTAAGCGTAAAGAGCTTGGTATCGTGCATGTTGGCAATCAATTTGAAATTAAGCCGACATTAGAGCCCGAAGCGGGGTCGGTTTATCATTTTTCCTTGGCCAGATTCAACGAATGTCGTTTATTTTGTATGGGAATTGATGCGACTTCTCAGACGGAAAAAACATTCGAGTACGCGGAAGATTTAGGTTTGAATTGGCTCACTCTGTCAGAGTGTCAGTTTGGGCATCGTCTACATGTTAAACAGCAATTGGCGAACTACCTTTCTCATTGCGATGAAATTGTGCTGAATATTGATCTCGCTTCTCTATGCCCTAAATCTCGTCTAGAAAGTGAGCATTACTTAGAGGTGCAAATGGTGACGCGGATCATTCGCCAGTGTTTGCTGTCAGAAAAAGTGAAATTGGTCCAATTGGTCGGTTGGAAAGATAAGCATATCTTCGCCAAATCAACACTGAGTGTATTGCAAGAGTTGGTAAGCTTGATCCCTCACAATGACAAGGTTGCCTGATACACTGCGCTGTACATTAGAGGGGCGCAGTAGAGTAAACCTTTGTGATGGGACCTAAAAATTCAAAAGCTGGCTAATGAGCCAGCTTAGACGTTTAAAACAGCACATTAATCAGCTTTATTTGCCTGTTTATTCGTATCTTTCCAATATTGGATACGAACTCGATGTAATTGTGCCTTTCTCATTTTCTTCATGACATTTCCTCACGAAATGGCGCTCTCATATGAGCATGTTTGAATACGTTCTTCATGAACTCTTTGAATGTAGCGTTGATTGCTTTACATAGCTAGGACCTTGGTCACATTTTCATGCTCAAAGCCTGTTACTTAAAATCGGTAATGTGGATGACATATCACTTTAATTTTTTTGACAATTAAACGTCAGAAAAAGTTCACAAAAACCAAGTTTAATTAAAACAATGTGTTAACTTTATTTTAATGCTCAATATTGTTTAAGCATGTTTGATGCCAACAATGTGCTTCAGAAAAAACCGTACCATCGCTTGTAAACAGTGACTTAACGCAAGATTAAGCCTGATTATGTGATAAATTTCTAATCTAATGAAATTGGTTAAAAAGTGAGCCCTCTTTAAATTGAGTATTGGCATAATTTTTGTGACATTGTATCGATTTTGTTATTCACTTGGTTGACTAATGCGGTGTTGAGGCATAAATTTAAAGCATCAATCCCACTCAAGAGAGGTAATGCTATGTTTATGCTGGCAATTTTTTCAGTCGCTATTGCGGTTTTTTTAGGCTCTTGGGTATGTCATCACGGTTTGCCGATGATGGGGTTACATGTTGATATTGAAGACGCTTTGCTGCTGTGTGAAGTGACCGGACAAGGCGTGCTAGAAGCATAACTTCTGATTTATCCCTTTTTTATCCCTTTTCAATTTCGACGAAAGAGCCCTAAGGCTCTTTTTTGTTTTCTACCACCCATTTCTTTACTGGCTTAGCCCATTTCCATTACGATTTTTTACGCGCAAGTGCTTGTTCTATCTCATTTATCACAGTGTTGAAGCGTTTTGGCATACATGGACGCTGCTTTGCAATTAAATACAATGTTTCAGTAATTGCCTGCTTAGGTTGATAGATAGCAATCTGCTCTTTATGAGGAAAATTCTCTAACGCACTCAACGGGAGAATGGTAAAGCCCAACCCTTTTGCGACCGGTAATAAGATCTGGCTGAGCTGGTTGACGTAACCGGTGATCGGTAATTGATCAAAACGTAAATCCACAAAATCAGGATCGTCGCTATGGGCGCAAAATCGGGCGAGGTAGTGCTCGGCATCCGGATGATTGATCAAGCCCAATTGCTGTAAATCGGATTTTTTCAGTTCGCCTATTTTCAGCTTGATGAGCGGTGCGTATTGGGCTGGGTACATTAAGCATAAGGGCTCTTCGCTTAATGGTTGGCTAAAATAGCGTCGATCATTTGTTTGACTGGTGACGATGCCAAGATCTGCGACGCCGCTGAGTATGTCCGCTTTAATTTTGCGATTGGGTGCCGCTTCGACGTGGGTGATGAGCTTTGGGCATTTACATTGTAAATCTAGTAAGCGGGGATAGAGTAGAAGCGCAAGTGAACCAGAGCATGCCAGTTTGATGTTGCCATGGTAGGCAGAATCCGGTTCAAGGCTGGCTAATAACTGTGCTTCACGGTTTTGTGACTCTTTTGCATAATCAAACAGCATCTTACCTTGTGGTGTGATTTCAAAACTCTTTTTATTACGTTCAATCAGTGGGTGACCACAGGCTTGTTCAAGTTTTTTGATATGTTGACTGACGCCTGGCTGTGTCATAAATAAGCGTTCTGCAGTGCGCGTAAAATGACCCGTTTCAATTAAGGTCATAAAGGTTTTTAGCCACAGTGGGTTAAGCATGCTATTTCTCTCGGATTCTCTCGGAACAATAATAACGAAATATTATTAACACTAAGTTAAATGATAATTTATCACAACATAATATGGGTGCCATTCTTTTTGCGACTCGTCGAGGCGAGATAGGGATAAATTTTCGCCAAATTGACAGCAACTTGATAATTTAGTTATATCGGTTCGGCTAGTATATCGTCAGCCGTGACAAGGAGTGATTCTACTCTTTGCCGATTCCCTGCCTATTCTATCCAGTTGACACGCATGTAAAGGTTATCTCTTTCCTGCGTTGGTGGTTGCTGACAATAGAGAGCTGAATTTTATGAAAGATTATCTATGTGCTAAGCGCGATGGCCTTACCGTATTGGCTGTGTTTCTTTTGCTGATCGCTCCAATGAGCTTGTTCGTGAGTCATATTGAACTGTTAGATTCAGTGAGTGATAGTGAAGGGATGTTCTACGGTGTACTGACAAATTCAGCGGGTACGCAAGGCTTCCTGATGACCCTTGCTGTGCTGCTTATCGGCAGCATGACCATCGGTATGACGCCAAAACAGCGTTGGGAAAAATTCGTGCAGCTCGGTATTATTTTGGTTATCGGCTTTGCTGCTAAAACAGGATTAAAGCATGTGACGGAAAGTCCTCGCCCTTACACCGAAGTGCTTACCCATCAATTGTTGATTCCGAAACCTGCCCATTTTTATCAATTGACGTCCAGTCAGCAAGATCAACTGATCGAACAAGTCTCAGAACAAGTCAGCCCGTGGCGAACTCAACATTGGCTTGGCGAAACGGATTACTCTTTTCCTTCAGGGCACACCATGTTTGTCGCGATCTGCTTAGTCTGTTTTGGGGGGGTGTTCATGGAAAACAAGCGTTATGGCTTAGTGGGGATATTGCTTATATGGGGCGTGGGTGTCGCGTATAGCCGTTTGTGGATTGGTATGCATCGGCCTATTGATTTGGTGGGGTCAGTGCTATTCATCGGGTTGGTTTATGCCGCGATGCCCAATCTTTCTATTTGGTCAGATCGCGTCTTTGAATGGCTAAAACTCCACAAACGATTATCGACACAGTAAGAGTCAATGAGAACAAAAAAGCGAACCGATAGGGTTCGCTTTTTGCTTTTTGCTTTATGCTCTATATCGAGCTTGGCGTTATCAATTAACGCATTGATTTATAACAGTCTATTTTATGGGATGAGTTACCCAAAAATAATGGTGTAAAGGTAGCCCGCCCCCATTGCCATGGTGAGGATCACCACCAAGAATGCCGCAATCATCTGATTCTTGAAGATTGATTTCAGCAAGATCACTTCGGTCAAACTTGCGCCCGCGCTACCAATGATCAAAGCCATTACCGAGCCAAGAGCCATCCCTTTTTGTACCAGCGCTGCGCTGAGTGGGATAACCGCTTCTGCACGAATGTACAATGGAATACCAATCACCGCCGCAACTGGGATTGCGTACCACTTACCTGCACCTGCGTATTCAGCAATCAGTTCCGTTGGAATGAAACCGTAGATGAATGAGCCGATCGCGATACCTAGCATTAGGTAAGGCAGAACTTGTTTAAAATCTTTCCATGTTGAAAGCCAGATACGCATCCAACGGCTTGGTTCTTTTGTCTCGACTACTGTCGCCGTTGCGGTGCCGTCAGTTGAGCAGCAAGAGATGTTCACTTCTGGCTCTTTCTTCGTACTTGTGCAGCAGCTTGTTGGTGCAGCAACCGGTTCTGGTTTCGTGCAGCATGAGGTTGCAGCAGGCGCTTCGACAGCGGGTTTGCTATCACCACAGCTTGATTTGCTTGAACAGCTTGATGCATTTGCTGATTCATACGCTTCTGGTTTTACGTAACGCTCAAAGCCCAGCTTTTCAAGTACAAAGCCTGCAATTACTGACACTGCCATTGCAATCGCAAAGTAGAACAAGGCGACTTGCCAGCCAAATGTCACCACAAATAGACCAATAATCACAGGGTTAAGCAGTGGGCTGGCAAATAGGAATACCATCATAGGGCCAAAGCCAGCACGAGCACGAAGTAGACCTTTTAAGAAAGGAATGGTCGAGCACGAACAAAATGGCGTGATAGAACCTAGCAGCGCTGCCACAAAGTACCCTTTACCGTTACGCGAGCTCAAGATCGACTGAATCTTTTCTGGCGTTAGGAACTCTTGCAAAACCCCCACGATATAGCTGATTGCGAGAAATAGAATGATCAATTCCACCGCTAAGAATGCGAACATGTCTAAGGCTTCGCGTGCCATTGTCATTAATTCATTACTCATGTGTACCTCAAAGATGCCTTTAATTTCGAATATTCTCGAATTATAGAAACATCTGAGTGAGGATCAAGTTTTATTTCCATAAATGTCGAAATATTTTTTCCGTCGCTTTTGCCCGACTCGAATGGAGAAGGAATGAGATTGATCTTTTTTCACATTTCCATTATTTTGGAAATATATATTTAGTGGGAGAATATAATGGAATTAGAATCCGTTGCTAAGGCACTCAAAGAGCTTGGGCATCCGACACGTCTATCTATCTACAAAAGCGTGGTAAAAGCGGGCTACCAAGGCATTGCCGTTGGTGGGTTACAAGAGCAGTTAGATATCCCGGGCTCAACGCTATCACACCATATAGCGAGTCTTGCTTCTGCGGGTTTGATTAGCCAGCGTCGTGAAGGACGTACTCTTTTTTGTGTTGCCGAGTTTCAATGCCTGGACAATGTGATTGGGTTTCTTCAAGACGAGTGTTGCGCTGATGAAGCCTGCTAATAACGCCCTCAATTTCGATGAGGTTTGGGGACAATACCAACATTCATTGAAAGCGTTCCTACGCAGTAAAGTGTCAAATGAGGCGGATGTTGAAGATCTTCAGCAAGAAATTTTGCTTAAGACTTATCAAAATCTCGCGGAAGTGCAAAATAGCGGCAGTATCAAAGCGTGGCTATTTCAACTCGCTCAGCGCACGATCATTGATTTTTATCGCAAGCGTGCGCGTGTTAAACGTGATCATGAGTTATTGGCGGAAGACCTTTGGTTTGATGAGCCTTCTGAGAGCATTGAACAAGAGATGGCCAGTTGTATCGCCCCATTTATTCAGGCGTTGCCTGAAAAAAGTGCCGATCTGTTGAGTTCTGTCGAGTTGGAAGGCATCAGTCAAAAAACACTGGCAGAGCAGCAAGGTGTGAGTTATTCCACCCTGAAATCACGTGTTCAGAAGAGCCGTGGAGAATTAAGAAAGCTGTTTGAAGAATGTTGTGATCTGACATTAGACAAACATGGTTACGTGATCGATTATCAGAAAAAGCCGGAAGGGTGTTCGCGCTGCTAAGTGGCGAGAGAGCCGTCGTGTTCGGTGCCAACGTCACACTGCAAAGTGCCTCACAGAGCCAAGCGAGATTTGTAAAATGAGTGCGTGGTTTATGGCGGTTAACTCGTTTTTGAACTCTTGGCAGTGATATCATGCCATTGTTATTAAACGTGATTTTAACTGTCATTCAGATGCGCTCAATGAATCCATTAGCGCTCTAGAATCAATCGAAATTTGTTGAGGTAGGCTCATGTTAATCGGTCTGGATATCGGCGGAACTAAAATAGAGGGGGTCATTGTTGCCCCTAACACTGCCCAGGTGGTTCATCGCTTACGTGTTGATACACCAAAAACAAACTACATGGCGTTTTTGGTCGCAGTCAAAGAAGTCATTGCCACATTATTGGAAAAAGAAGCAGTTCAATCAATTGGTGTTGGTTGTTGTGGTTCGATTAACCGCGCTACGGGTAAGATGCAAGGCGCGAATATTCTCTACCTTAATGGACAAGATTTCTTAGGGGATTTACGTGCAAGCTATGCCATTCCAGTGGCTTTAACCAATGACGCGAACTGTTTAGCAATCTCAGAATTTAAATCTGGGGCCGCCAAAGAAGCGACGAACTCATGCTTAGCCGTCATTATTGGCACCGGTTGTGGTGGCGGTGTTGTCATTCATGGCGATATTGTCGATGGTCAACACGGTTTAGGTGGCGAGATTGGCCATAATCCACTACCGGGTTTTGATTCGCGCATCGATGGGCCAGCGGTTAAATGCTATTGTGGTTCAACTAACTGCAATGAGTCTTTTGTTTCAGGAACGGGGTTTGAGCGTACTTGGGCCATTAAACATGCGCCATTATCAGCCAAAGAGATCTTTGCCGCGTATGCTGGTGGTGATGCTGAGGCAATCCAACACGTTGAGTATTACGCCGATTGCTTAGCTCGCGTGCTGGGTACCATCGTCAATATTATCGACCCTGAAGTGATTGTGCTTGGTGGTGGTGTATCCAATCAAGATGTGATTTATCCATTAGTCACCCAAAAATTGGCTGAACATACCTTTAGCAACAGCATTACCACGCCAATTCGCAAGGCCTTGCACGGTGATTCGAGTGGGGTGTTGGGGGCAGCTTATTTGCCTGTCATGAAGGGATTAGTTGAGTGCTAACACGCTAGATTATGCACGCGTAATGTTTTCGCGCAGTGTTTTCGCGTAGTGTTTTCGAAAAATGTATCCGTAATTCATTTCATGGTACTCAATTAGGCTCTGCCCGAAGGAGTACCATGAAACTCTTATGCTCTATCTCTTACAGCTTAAAGCTGCCTACCATGGTATCTAAGCGCTGTGACAAGTCTTTCAGCTCAGCACTGGCGAGTGCCAATTCTTCTGCTGTACTGGTTGTGGCTTCATTAATCGCGTTGATTTCTTCAATATTGTGGTTGATGGTGTACACCACGGTCGATTGCTCTTCAGTCGCGGTGGCGACTTGGGTGTTGCGATCGGCAATATCATGAATACGCTCAGAGATCGTCGATAATACCTCTACCGCCTCATCGGATGAAGAGACCCCTTCTTGCGTCAGTAACTTTCCAGACGCCATCGCCACGACCGCATCTTTCGCATCATTTTGTAGCTGATTGATCATTTTTTGAATTTCGTTGGTCGAGTCGGCAGTGCGACTGGCCAGATTACGAACTTCATCGGCAACAACGGCAAAGCCGCGTCCTTGCTCTCCGGCGCGAGCCGCTTCAATCGCCGCGTTTAACGCCAGCAAATTGGTTTGGTCAGAAATGTCGCGAATAACATCTAAGATAGAGCCAATCTCTTGAGTAGTAAGAGCTAATTTTTCAACCACATGCCCAGTATTATCAATATCATCAGCGAGACGATTGATCATCTCTTTCGCATTGATGACGACATTTTGCCCCACCTGAGTATTGTTGGATGCGAGTGCCGCGGTATCGGCTGCTGTCGAGGCATTCGACGCGATTTCACTGATGGTGGCGCCCATTTGGTTAATCGCGGTCACGACTTGAATGGTTTGATCGCGTTGAAGTTGGCTATTGTCGTAAGTGGAATGCGCTCGACTTGAGACGTTTTCAGCGGCCGATTGCAAGGCGTGGCTTGTCTCTGCCACTTCGGTCATTGATTGATGAATTTTTTCAATAAAGCCATTAAAGCCTTCAGAGAGTTGACCGATCTCATCGTGGTTTTTAATTTCGATACGTTGTGACAAATCACCATCGCCTTTGCCTAGGTCACTAAAACGCATGGCAATAGCACGAATGGGTTGGGTAATGCTATTGGCAAGTAAAACACCCAAGAAGATAAAGATGGCAGCGATGATAGCCGTTGTCAGGATCATTTGTTTCGCGACCGCCGCTAACTCAGCAAACACTTCCGCCACTGGCACAACGCCGATGACGAACCAATCCATCGAAGGCACATAAGTGCTGGATACAAAAACGCGTTCGCCTTGGTATTTCGCTTCAATGAGGTTGAAACCAAACTTATTGAGCAACTTTGATGCTTCGGCCCCATAAAGGCGGTTCAGAGAGGCATTGGATGTGTTGCGGTCGCGGTGAATTTTAACCTGACCATTCGCATCGGTAAGAAACACAAATCCGCTTTGTTCTATTTTGAAATTGTTGAGCAGCGACACCATATCATCCATCGATTTAGACAGACCCGCCATGGTTAAACCGTGCAATAGCTGGAAGTTAGTGAACATCTTTACGTCACCATTTGGCTCTTGAAAGATGCTGACTGAGGTTTCATTACCCGATTGAGTAAAGCCAAAAAACCAACCATCTTGCTGGGGGTTAAGCTGACGTAAGAAGCCATCTTGGTTCCAATAGTACGCGGTATGACGGTTTGCGACTGAGGCATCGTTGAGGCTGTATTGTTGACGAACGTTATTGAGTTCTTTGACCAACATCGCCTGTACATGAGGATCGATTTCAGTGCCATCGACCGCATGTTTAATAAATTCGTTATTCGTGATTTGTTCAGCCGCAAGCTGCATTTCACTGACTTCACGGTCGATTTGGCTGCTAATGTCATCAAGGATAGAGGGCAGCTCAATATCGATAAGGTGGTGCTCAAGCAAGCGACGAGATTGCTCCTGAGCGATGATGCCCATAATAATCGTGGATGCAAGCACGGCAAAGGTGATGCCCGCGACCACCTTCTGTTTGATGCTAATTGAACTTAATTTCATTGGTTGATCGGCCTTTTTATAGCATGTCGTTATTGTGAGGTTTACGCGCCGGCTTACCTTAATTGGCGATGACTTCCATTCGTAGAGAGGTTCAACACGGGTAACATATCGACTGTTGTTTGCATTTCTTTACAAAAAAGTGAGATTTCAATCAAATTTATTGATGGGTTTATCAAGGTGTGTCGTGAGAATTTTACAAACGATAGTCAAGAGGAGTTGGAGAGGGGGAATGTCTTAGGGCAGGGATATTGTAAAGCGTCACAGCACGTTAATGTTTTCTGGCCTACTGTGACGGCAGACATGAGGCTTGCTCAGTTTCAATGTAGTACGGTTATTTGCAATAAAGTTAGTCACTTATGCCTAACCCATAGAAAAGGCAAATGACAGAATCGTGACCCCATTGCCTGCGATACGCCTCTCGTTTTAGCCTATGTGATGTTAACATACCGAATACGCATGGAATGACCTCTAATATACTGATGAACGACAATATGACCGTTACTTATCGCGCAATAGAACAAGATGAATTTGCCATGATGGCGCAGCTAGAACAGCAATGCTTTGGCGCTCATGCTCTGCCGGATTTCTTTTTTCGTCAGTCTTACGATTGCTGGCCAAAAGGATGCTTTGCTGCGTTTCAAGAGCAAAAGATGCAGGCGTTTTTGATCCTCGCACAAAGTGAAACGCAAGATATCGGTTGGATTCTATCGGTGGCAGTGTTGCCTGAACGGCAAGGTCAAGGCATTGGGCGAAAGCTACTGACTCAATTACTGGAGCGGCAGAGTTACGCTCGCGTTCGCTTAACGGTTGACCCTGAAAATCCCGCGGCGCTGTGTCTATATCAATCACTTGGTTTTAGTAAAATTGCGGAAGAAGCTGATTACTTTGGACCTAACCAAACGCGCTGGGTGATGGAATATAGCCCTAACTTATCAATATGAGAGCTTACTAACACGCGGCTTGTGACAGTTAAGGTATTCTAAGTGCAAGCGAAGAAGAGGATTCTATTCATGTCAAAAAGCACCAAGCTTCATAACGAAGATAAACTGGTTAAAAAGGCACTTGAGATTGGCGGGAAGATGGCAAAAATGCAAGGTTTTGAACTTCCGCAATCACCACAACCGCTAAGAGTAAAAGCGATTTATCTATTTTTGGTTGATGCCAAACAGATCACGCCACTGCCTGAAAGTAAGCTTGATGGTGCGAATATCAAACACAGGCTAGCACTTTGGATTCATAGCGCGTTACCGGATAACGAGCCGTTGAAGTAGGCATTTTGGTTAATTGATGCAAGGCGAATCGAATAGGTTCGCCTTTTTGTTTTTGGTTGCCGTTAACTGAGCTGGTATGTCCCATTGATCAATCTGCTAATTTCTTCGCGGTGCATTCTCGTGATGTATCACAAGGTAAATTTGACCTATCACAGAATACTTCTACCTTTGCATCTATTTAGCTGGATTTCGTAGTTAAGTTTATGTTTTTATTTAAAAATACTCACTAAAGTTGAACTAAAGAAAGAGCGAGACAGAAAATGTCGGTATTTAAATATAGAATTTTTTAGTCTAATAGCTGTTAGTTGCTATCCATGTTCAGAGGAGGAACGATAAATGGACTATCCACTTAAAGGTGCATGTCAGTGCGGGCAAGTTACCTATGAATTACATGAAAAACCATTAATGGTCTTTGCTTGTCACTGTACAGAGTGTCAAAAGTTATCTACTAGCCCATTTAGCATCACAGCAGTTGTCGATGCCGAGAAAATTGAGTTTTCTGGCCAACTGAAAAGTTGGGAGCGTTTAGCTGATAGTGGTAATCGTAATTGCGCGATGTTCTGTCCAAATTGTGGAAACAGAATTTATCATTTCAACCCAGATGCTCCTGAAACAGTAAAGTTAAAGCTAAAACCAATTGATATATCGCTAGCTGATATTTTCGAACCTCAAGCACATGTTTGGGTTAGCGAAAAACTAGATTGGTATCAAATACCAAATAATGTAAAGATCTTTCCTAAGCAGCCGGGCTAGCAGCTAACCAATAAGGATTAAGCGCTGCGTAGCCTGCGTTAAATCCCGGGTGCTGAACAAGCCCGAAGCCTCCTTATTATTAATTCCTACTGACACCTACCCAATTAAAAAAGCCGAGTTGACTCGGCTTTTCTGTGACTAGACTATCGAGCGAGCGTGACGTCTAACTCGTCGATGGCAACGGTTAGTGCTTCAATGCCGAACTTGGCAATCTGCTTTTCATTTTTTGATAGCTCGGTACGAGCAAAGAACAGCTCGCTCTCATCAATGTGCGGTAAGTGCATTAACAGTTCTTTGTACTTTAATAAGCGGTATTGAGACTTATTGATTCGAGCGTAAAACTCATCACTTGAGCCATTCGCCATTTTCTCAATATCGGCGATTAATTTTCCGATAAGGAGTTGCATATTGCGAAATGATTCATCGCATTCTGCATCATAGCGTTCATTATTTTTGTCCATTACTACCAACCGTTCGATGCTAACTGTTTAAAAATCAGAGCATTGTGTGAACTGTTTCATGGAGGGTAAATATGACCTGGTCAACATGGTCTGCTTATTGCGTTAATTAGGTCAAACCTGTCCTTTTTAGGAGCTGACTATGATTGATCCCATTGTGACCGTGTTAACGACTCGACGTAAATCGGCCAACATGACCCGTGCGGAAATGGCTGAAATTGCAGGCATGAGTTTGAAAACCTATCAAAGGATTGAACGAGGAGAATCCGACATGAAGTTGTCGCAGTTTCGCGCCATCATTCGAGCGCTTGATTTAACGGAATTGGATATCGCGTTGGATATTAAAGGCATTCAACCGGCTACCGCATCTGATCTTGTCGCGGCTTGTCGATTGTTAAACCATGATGCTCAGAGATCGTTGATGCGCTTCTTACTCCTGATTGCAAAAAATAAATTTTAGCGATTTGAGCGTATAACGGCGTATTTTCACGCTACCTTTAATAGTCAAGTATCAAAAGAATAGAGAAGGTTAGCTTGGTTATGCATCGACAATGGTGGCTAGCAATAGTGGTTATGTTACCGGTTTTAGTTTGGGCTGAAACCGGTCAGGAAGGCGGGGATGAACCCGCAGGGCAGGCTCTTGTTCAAATCAATATGTCGCTTGAACTCGAGGGTATAGAGCGCTCTATCGATGCCACGAAGCAGTCCCTTGATTCGATCGGCGAAGCGCTTCAGCGCATTTCTCATAGCGATACTCTGACCGATGAGCAAAAAGAGGTGTTGGGCCATACACTCAATAACCTTGATCAACTCACTTTACTTTCACAACAGTCGATGGCGAAATTGCCACAGGCTTTCAATCAAACCAGCGATAAACTGGTGACGACAAGTCAGCATTTTCTTGATGATATCCAACTCAAACTGCTATTGATTGTTGGTGCTATCGCGGTGATTTTGTTGGCGGCTTTGGCCGGATTGTACTGGTTTGTTGTACGCCCTTTACAAGCCACGTTAATTACCGCATCAGGTAATGTCTCTTCGATGGCAAAAGCGATTCAGATTACGGCGCAGGCCTTAGAAAATAGCACCAATAAACAGCAAGAAATTATGCAGAAGTTGGATAAAAACGCGGATTAACGAAGGGGAATCGTTGCGATGTCGTCATTTCTGGTCGTGCTTTATCGATTGAGTTGATGTGCACGAAAGTGCGCTTTGGCCGGTTTGATATTTGAAGGAGATAATCTTTGGGTTTGCTGTAGTGAAAGAGTAGAATGCGTTTTTTTTACCAATACTAGGTGTTCCGTGTCTATTCCTTCTATGGCAGATTCAATCATTGTGCTCGATTTCGAGACCACGGGCCTTTCGCCTCAGCAAGGCGATCGAGCAATTGAAATTGGTGCGGTGAAACTGCATCAAGGTGAAGTGGTTGATCGTTTTCAGCGGTTAATGAATCCAGGCTTTCGTGTGAGTGGTTTTATTGAAGGTTATACCGGTATCACGAACAATATGCTCAGTAGCGCAGCCAGTTGTGCCGAAGTTATGGATGAGTTTGCCGACTTCATTCAAGGCAGCAACCTACTGGCGCACAATGCCTCCTTTGACCAACGTTTTTTGGATGCTGAATTGGCACTGATTCAGCGTGATTATGCGGGTCGTTTCGCTTGCTCTTTATTGGTATCACGCCGTTTGCACCAAGAATCATCTTCACACAAGCTGGGTGATCTGGTGCGTTATCATAATATTGACAATGATGGTGTGTTTCACCGTGCGTTAGCCGATGCCGAAATGACGGCAAGATTATGGGATGTTCAGTTAGCCACATTACGCGATAAATATGGCATTGCGCAGCCGAGTTTTGAGTTGATGACCAAGATCGCGAAAACGCCTAAGGCATCCGTCGATAATCTACTCAAAAAAATCATTCGTTAATTACTCCTCTCTTAACGCATGACTTTCACAATCTAATATTTCGATTTAGTTATTGGCATATGCCAATAACTGGCGATATAGTGTGCTTTTGTTCTTCTAGGGCAGGAGCCACTATGATCTACGCTATCCCTTGTCTTGATAATCTCGTCTCTAACCATTTCTCTCGCGCACCGCAAATCGTGATCTTTGATCAAGCGGCGAACACGCACAAAATCATTACGCTCACCGAGACCCCCTCTCACTGTGGAAAGAAGAAGCAGTGGATGGCATTGATGGCAGAGCAGCGAGTTGATGCCGTTGTCGTACGTTCTATTGGTAAGAAGATGCTGCGCGCTTTGTTTGATCTCAATCTCCTCGTTTTAGCCGCGCCACCCAAAGCGGAGATTAACCAATTGGATTACACCGCACTCATGCCGGTAACGAGCTTGGATTACGGTAAAGATCCGAAAAAATCGACTCGCGGTTGTGGCAGTCAAAAAGCCTGTGGTGGCAAGACAGCTAAGACTGCTGCGGGTACGAAATCGCCGTTGATGAGTTCATTGCAAAAAGGCTTCACCATGATTACAAGGATCGCCAAATGACCTTTTTTTTGACTTTAATTGGCTTCGTTACCGTGGTGGCGTTAATGGCCATAGGTGTGGTTTTTTCTCGCAAGCCGATCGCAGGCAGTTGCGGTGGCCTAGCCAGCATTGAAATTGAACGGGAATGTAATTGTGAAGAAGTGTGCGATGAGCACCGCAAGACGTTATATCAAATTAGCGAGCCTCAGGCGAAAGCGCTGAGAACGCCCTGACATAATAGCGGCTGAGGTTTATTGCTCTTTTTCTGTGGCTAATATCAGGGCGTGGCCGTTGACTAGACAATGCGCCACTTTGCTTCTCGCTCGTTTGACGATGTTACCAAAGGTTTGACGTGAAACCTGCATTTGCGTGGCGGCATCCAGTTGGCTCAAACCGTCTTGGTCTGCCAAGCGAAGTGCTTCAAGTTCTTCGGCGTGCAATTCAATATGTTCCAATTCAGTCATTGGAACACCATTTGGCTTGAAGCAAGAATAAGGTGCACGAGCACAGATTTTGCGTTGTATTTTCGGTCGAGCCATATTGCTTTCCTAGGGTTGTGTTGCCATCACCGAGTAGCACAACACATTGAATTTAACGAGGGTGCATGATACTTCCATCCAACCCCCAATCACACTGTCAATGTGTGGTTTGTTGCCAACCTTTTTTCTCAGAGCACTGCATCGAGTATGAGGCGAGCGGTGATCATAGCGTGCAGGCAATCATTGTCGCAACACAAAAAGTGCAGGGTTATGCGGGTGTGATGCAAGGTGGCCTTGTGACCGCATTGCATGATAGCGCAATGCTGCATTGCTTATTTTACCGTGATGTGATGGCGATGACCGCCAGCTTAGAAGTGCGTTTTCATCATCCTGTACCGCTTGAATGCGAATTGCGTGTGCAAGCGCAGTGGGTGAAGAATAACCGCCGGATCCATTGGTTGAAAAGTGAAATTTGGTGTGATGGCGTCTTGTATTCCTCCGCGAGTAGCCGATTTATGTCTCTTGCTGATCATTAATCTAGACCATCGCCTTTATCATTGCTGTTGGGCATTAAAATTGATTCTTTAGGCTGGTACACTCTTTGTTATTTTCATCAAAATCTGAATGAACAAGGAGTCTCGATGACAACGTCAACCTATCCAATTGCCGGAGTTTATCGCGGAAAAGTCGCCCAATTTCAGGGTATGCAAACAGCCATGAACAAATCATCGGTGACAGGTGAAATCGCTCTGACTTTAACAGGATTAGAGGGCGATGAGTGTTTTGAGACCAAATTTCATGGTGGAGCAGAACGCGCCTTGCATCAATATCCTGCCGAGCATTATGACTATTGGGCGAAGAAATACCGCAGTGACTCAGAGTGGTGTGCGCCAGGGATGGGGGAAAACATCAGCACATTGGGTATGACAGAAGCGGACGTCTGTATTGGTGACCGCTATCAGTGGGGGACGGCGATCATTGAAGTGAGCCAACCGCGCTCACCATGCATGAAGTTGAGTCAGCGTTGGGGTGTCGAAAATTTCGCGGTGGATATGCAAGACATCAGTCGCTGTGGTTGGCTATATCGAGTGATACAAGCGGGCAAAGTGAGTGTTGATCATCCTCTTGTTTTGATTGAGCGAGTAGAAAATCCACTCTCGATCCTTGCCGTTTGTGAGCGTTACTTTGGCGATCCGCTTAATCGTGTTGGATTAGAGGAACTGCTCGCGCAAGATCGCTTATCGAACAACTGGCGAGCCAATGTTGAAAAACGCCTTGTTAGCGGTGACATTGAAAACTGGAATTTTCGTTTGCTTGGCCACGCTTAATGGTGTGTCTAAGCGGCGTTTAAAAAAGACAGTCGCAGCATAAGAAAGCCAGTCATTGAGACTGGCTTTTTGCTTTTAATTCGGGGTTATTTTTGTTGTGTACTGTCGCGCTTAGCTAAAGAGTAAGGGACAAAACTGACGTGGTTTTTGGCAATGGTGTGCGTTTTTTCAATCAAACCATGCAGCAGTTCGGCGGCCATGCGTCCAGACTCGTGAAAGTCATAAACCAGCGAGGTGATTTTTGGGTTGTAGTAAGCGGACATCGCGCCACCACCGACACCACACACACTAATGTCTTGTGGGATGCGATAGCCATTTTCTAATAGATAGTTGATCGCACCGATGGCCATCTTGTCATTCACGGCAAAAATGCTGTCTGGTTTCGTTTGGCTATTTTCAAACATCGTTTGGCAAGCTTGATAACCGCTTTCTACCGAGAAATTCCCCATCGTCATCCACTCAGGATTGACGGCCATAGCATGGTTAGACAGCGCCTCTAAGTAGCCTTGCTTACGCTTTTGACCTACCGATATATCCAATTCAGACACGCCAATAAAGGCGATACGCTGGTGGTTGAGAGCGACTAAATGCGCCATCATATCTTTCGCCGCCGACACCTCATCAAATAATACACTGGGTGAACCATCGGTTGCCGTTTGGCCCATGACGACCAGAGGAACGCGGAGTTTTTTGATTTTTGCTTCGTGCTCAGGGGTAATGGTCGTGGCAATTAAAATGATGCCATCCACCTGCTTTTCCGCGAACAGATCCAAGAACTCGACTTCTTTTTCAATCGAATGATTGGTGTTGCCCAAAATGATGGAATAGCCTTTGTCCGCATAATATTGATCGATACCGGCAATATTTTCGCCCGATGAAGTAGCATTGATTTTTGGCAGAATCACACCAATGGTTTGGCTGCGTTTGGAGTGCAAGGCTTTGGCAAGGGCGTTAGGGCGATAGCCGGTTTCATCTAAGACTTTTTGAATGCGCTTTCTTGCTTCTTCACCCACATAGCCGGAGCTATTAATCACGCGGGACACGCTCGATATCGAAGTTTCTGCTAATTGCGCTATTTCTTTGATGGTTGGCATGTCCCGTGTCCTTTTGTGCTAGGGCGATGTTCCCTAGTAGTCGTATCGAATAAGCTCCTTGATTATACACGACTTAGTGCTCGTCACAGTGGTGTTTGAAACCGGTTGAGAAGGAAATACTCGACCAGAGAACACTTCTTCACCGTTATTGATGAAAATTTCTAGAACAGAGCGATCGAAGAAAATGTGTAACGCTAAGGAATCGGTATTATTCAGCGTACATTCGCGGCTGCCTGTTTGATGGAGGGCATGACTGCGATCGAGTTTGAAAATACCGGTTGATGAATCAAAGCTGATGTCGACATAGTGCTCATCGACTTCGGCTAAACGTAGAGAGAACACGCCTTCAATTTGCTCGACGTTGAGTACCAACTCAAAACAGTTCTCACTACTAAAGGTGAGAGGTTGCGTGGCATTTAAAGGTTGCTCAGGCCACTGTTGTTGGCTTTGACGCAACGATTGATGTTCTTCGACTGGGCGTTGATGCACCTTGCCATCGATAAGATGCAAACTGCGCACGAGCGACAATGCATGAATCCAATTGTGCTCAACCGTTGGTTGATCATCTTCATCAGGAATCCCTAGCCATGCACTGAGTAGACGGCGACCGTCATCGGCGAGTGTGGTTTGTGGGGCATAGAACTCAAATCCGCGATCAAGCGGTTGAAACGCGCCATGGTTGTACTGTGCGCGGGTGCAGTCGAGTTCACCCACAAAGTAACCGTTGTTATGGCGGTTATGGAAGTTCATACCTTGAGGCTTGATGCCTTGCGGGCAGCCAATCAAGACATCTTGACCATCCAGTGGGAACAGATCTGGGCACTCAAACATGTAACCAAAATCCGTCAACCCGTTGATGCCATCTCCTGCGATGGGTGCCATGTACTGCCATTGCTGTGCATCTTCTGATGTGTACAGCAGCACTTGGCCAGTCAACTGCTCCGTTTGTGCGCCGAGCACACAGTACCAGCGGTCATCATGTTGCCAGATCTTAGGGTCACGAAAATGCGCAGTGTAACCTTGTGGCTGGCTGTGGATCACCGGACCAAGCTTTTGGTAGCTCTCAAGCTCGCCATCGACCGCTTTTGCTAAACACTGGGTTGATACGCGTTGGTTGGATTCATCCTTTAAATTACCGGTATAAAACAGGTGTAACTCATCATTGAGAACAAACGCGCTGCCGGAATAGACGCCATTTTTATCGTAGCTTGCATCGGGTGCTAGGGCTGTGGGTTTCAATTGCCAGTGAACTAAATCTTGGCTGGTGCAGTGCGCCCAAAACTTTGAACCATGCTGGCAAGCAAATGGGTGCCATTGAAAGAACAAATGATATTGACCATCAAACTGAATAAAACCGTTGGGATCGTTGAGTAAGCCCTCTGGTGGCGTGATGTGAAACTTAGGGCGCCAATGATCATCAGGCGAGTTAGTCGCTTGATTCAGGATGGTGTTTGCTTGATTTAAAAGTGAATTCATAGGAGTAAAGAGAGCCCATTGCTGAGCTCTCTTGATAGTTATGCTTTTGCTGTTTTAAGAAGAATTTTGGTTACGATCATTGCAGACCCCATACCAATGGCAATCATAGCAATGTACATCATTAGGCCGTTGCCTAAGTATGCAGGGATTGCAGGCAAGTAAGTTACGCCCATGACTGAAGGCGCGATGTGCATCATGGTTGCAAATGCACCCGCAATCGCACCGCCGACCATACCGGCGACAAACACCTTGCTGTTGGTTAGCGTAATACCAAACAGAAGTGGTTCAGTGATGCCGAAGAAACACGGTGCAATGGAAGAGTAGTTAAGTGCTTTTTGCTCTTTGTCTTTCAGTGACATTGTGTACGCAATCGCGGCGCCCGCTTGGCCAGCCATTGAGGCGGTGATCAATGCGTTCAGAGGGTTCACTTTTAGCGTTGATAGGAAGTTCAGTTCCACCACCATTAGGCTGTGATGTAAGCCCGTTACGGTGAGAACTTGTTGGAATGCACCGAAGATTGCGCCACCAATACCAAATGGTAAGTTAACGATCGTTTCAGATGACACCATTACACCGTGTTCAACAACGTTGAAGATAGGACCGATGATCAGCAAGCCTGCCAACATACCAATAGTGATGGTCAAAAAGGGTGTGAAGACTAAGGCAACCACCGATGGCATCCATGATTTGATCCAGCGCTCTAAGCTCGCGCCAAAAATACCGACGATCAGGGCAGGAATGATCGTACCTTGGAAGCCTTGAACTTGGAAAATACCGAATGAAAGACGCTCAGCATCCCCCGACGCGACCGCCCATGCGTTAGGTAACATTGGGGCAATCAGCATCAGACCTAACACCATCCCGACCACTGGCGTGCCGCCAAAGCGTTGGAACGCTGACCATACAACGAGCGCTGGTAAGAAAATGAAGACGGTATCGGTCACGACTTGCGTCATGATCAGAACATCAGGTGAGAAGTTCACCCCCAGTTGTTGAGCAAAACCGCGTAAGCCCATGAAAAGACCCGTCGCAACCAGCACCGGAATCAAAGGAATGAACACGTCAGCAAGTGCGCGTAGGCCTTTTTGGAATGGGCTGAGATTCTCGTAAGCGGCGCCTTTGGTGCTTTCCAGATTGCCATCCACCAGTTTGGTCATCTCAGTATGTACGGCGTTAACTAACCCCGTTCCTAAGATCACTTGGTGTTGGCCTGATTGTAAGAAGTAACCCGCAACCTTGGCCGTTTTCTTGATCGCCTCTGCGTTGACTTTTTCGTCGTCTTTTACCACAACACGTAAGCGTGTCGCGCAATGTTCGAGTGCACGAATATTATCTTTACCACCGAGAGCGTCGAGTAAACTCACTGCTATTTTGTTATTCATTGGTTTCACCCTTAAAATGTGAAAAGGTTTTCATGTTTCATTGTGGTAAGGTTTTCACATGTTTGGAAATTCATCAAGTTTCCAGCATTATTGAAGATCAAAATTATAGATTGCATCACATTCTGTGAAGAGTTGGCTCGTTAAAGAGCCGGTAAATTTGAGCTATTCTTTCGCCATTCAGAGCGGATCCGCCCAATTTTTGGACCAATGCAGCCTGTATTACGAGGTGGCTCACCAGAGTTCGATTGATATTGCAGAAGAGGGCCGTTTTGAGCCACAGAGTGGCGTTGTCGCGGGGGAGGAAGCAGCAAGGAAGCTGCAGCAGGAAGGAAACAACAAGCAACAAGCAAGCGTCTCCATTTAAATCACTATTGGGCTATTCTTGCTTGTTTAAAGGCGTGATAACGCTGGTATACATTGGGTAATCAGATCCACCAGTTCAACTTAGTGGGCTCGCATTCTAGGTTTACACTTGCAGGTTATTCGCCAGTCTTTCACACAAAAATTCTCGCAATGCGTGTAAGGCAGGAGTGAGTTGGCGTTTATCCGTAACCACCATATTGAGTGGAATCAGATCCCCTTGCCAATCATCAAACAACGGCACTAAACGGCCTGCGTTGATATCGGGTTGAGTATCAAGACGGGTTTTATAACCAATCCCTTTACCTGCGATCATCCAACGTCTTACCGCATCGCCATCATTGGCAAAACGGTTGCCAGTGGCGATCACTTCACACACTTCACCATCTTTGCTGAAACGCCATTTAGTGTGGTACTTCACGAGCGTAATAAAGTTAATGCAGTTGTGGTTGACTAACTCGGAAGGGTGAGCGGGCTTGCCATATTTGGCAATATAGTCAGGTGACGCACAAGCAATACGATCGTTGGTTGGGCTGATGGGCAATGCCACCATGTTTGAATCTGGCGGTAGGCCATAACGTATCGACGCATCGATCGGACGAGTATAAAGATCGACCACCGTGTCACACAGCTCTGTTGAAAGAATCAACTTCGGGTGCATATCCAGAAATTCATCCAGTAAAGGCAGAAGAATATTTCGACCTAAATCAGAGGGCATCGCGAGTCGTAAGTGCCCAGTAATTTGGTTAGGGTCATGTTTGACCGATTCAACGCCTGACTCAATTGCTTCAACCGCTTGTTGGCACTTTTCTAACATAAGCTGGCCTTCACTGGTCAGGCGAATGCTGCGCGTTGAGCGAATAAAGAGCACGCAATCAAATTGATTTTCAAGACGCTTGATCGTCGCGCTGACTGCCGCGGGCGTCAGGTTGATGACATTCGCAGCCTGTGTAATGCTGCCTTGTTTAGCGGTTTCAATAAAAACAGAAAAGTCTTGCAGCACTTTCATGGCGATTCCTTAGCGAGCATCTTAATAAATGCACGATTTTAATGGTCACTCTTGATTCTATTGCTTTATGTCATCGAAAAGCAAAGAAACGACATCGGCACGTTGCGCAGACAAACTGCGTTGGCGTCAGTTTAGGGATGATGACGCTTGGCCACTAACGTAAATTTGTAATCGCTCGATTTAAAGTAGTTGCGGCTGTATTCAAAAATGGTGTCATCCACCAAATGGCTACGAGTGCGTTTTTCGATGATCGGCTGGCTAGCATCAATACCCAATAACTCCGCGACATCGAGCGGTGGCAATACCGGAATGATTTCCTGCTCACTGCGATCAATCTTCATGCCTTTTTGATTTTCGATAAATTCGTATTTAGAGCCTTGCATCACTTGATAAGACAAATCAGGGAAAAGTGAAATAGGCAGCCAAGTCTCTTCTACTGTGATCGGATTATCATCAACATATCGAACTCGCTTGACGTAAAAAATCTTATCGCCTTCAGCAATATCCAGATTTTCAGCCATGGTTAATGATGCGCTGCTGACTTCAAAGACAAGCACTTCACTGCGTGTGACGGAATCAAGGTGAGACCATTTTTCTGCAAAGCTACTTTGTTGGTAAATATCGTAATTTACTTTGCTTTCTTTGACGTAAGTTCCACTGCCTTGCTTGCTTTCAAGTTCATGATTTTCAACTAAAAGCTTAATAGCTTGACGCACGGTGACTCGGCTGACAGAGAACTCCTCACGCAATTGTGCTTCGGTGGGTAATGCTTCGCCTACCTTATAATCACCAGAGCTTATTTTTGCGCGAATGGCATCCGCAATTTGTCGGTACATCGGCAATCTTGTCATGGTTTTCTCTTCTTCATGATGATGGCGTTCATCTGTTTTTTTGGTTTTGTTGAAGCGGCGGTTACGATGATTGAGCTCACGCAGCCTTAAAAACAATGTAAAGATGATCGTGGTAAATATACGATGATATTGTTCATCGTATGATACGAGTTCGATTCAATATGACAAGTAGTTGTTTGGTCTATTTTTGAAATAAAACAATACAACAATAATACATTTATTGATTCAAATGCGATCTGCGTCGCGGTTTATTTGTATTTAATAGGTATTATTTGTCTCGTTGTTGTACCGACAATGATGAATAATGGACAATGGGACAAACGTTATGAACCTTACCTCTCTAACCCACCCATCGCTGATTAACCTCCAAACGACATTTAATAGTCGTGACGAAGCGATTCGTGCTCTTGCTGATCAATTAGAACAACAAGGCAAGCTGCATGATAAAGAAGAATATCTACAGGCGGTATTTGCTCGTGAAGAGCAAGGACCGACTGCACTAGGTGAAGGCCTTGCGGTACCGCATGGCAAGACGGATGCAGTAAAAGAAGCGGCATTTGCGATTGCAACGCTGAAAGAAGACATGAAATGGCAAGGCTTGGATGAAGAAGAAGATGTGAATCTGATCTTCTTGATCGCCATTCCAAATGCAGAAGCCGGTTCTACGCATATGCAGCTACTGACTGAGCTGACGACGACGCTTGTTGATGATGACGTGCGTGAAGCCGTATTGAAAGCGACGACAACCGATGAGTTGTTAGCACTATTCAATAAGCAAGATGAACCAGAAGAGAAACAAGACAACTTTGATACAAATGCGCCAACCGTGGTTTGTGTGACCGCGTGTCCTGCGGGCATTGCGCATACATATATGGCCGCTGAATACCTTGAAAAAGCAGGTAAAAAACTGGGCATTAATGTTCATGTTGAAAAGCAGGGCGCAAATGGTATTGAAGATCGCCTAACGGCTGAGTTGTTAAACAAAGCGGATGCGTGTGTGTTTGCCGCTGAAGTTGCGATTAAAGAGCTAGAACGTTTTAACGGTATTCCACGTGTTGAAGTGCCCGTTGCTGAGCCAATTCGACATGCTGAGCGCATTTTGAATGAAGCGCTGGAAGCGGCAAAAAATGGTTCAGGTGCCGATCGCGCGGTTGCAACCGACGCACCAAAGAAACGAAATTCTTGGAAAACTGACGTAAAGCAAGCGCTACTGTCGGGTATTTCGTTTGCTGTCCCACTGATCGTTGCTGGCGGTACAATGCTCGCGATCGCGGTACTCCTTTCTCGTATCAACCCAGAAATGTTGGCGCTTTACAATGAAGCCGGCACTTGGTTGAACATGTACCGTAAGCTTGGTGGTGGTCTACTGGGCGTCATCATGGTGCCTGTACTGGCGGCTTACACAGCTTACTCATTGGCGGATAAACCGGCATTAGCACCCGGTTTTGCCGCCGGTCTTGCGGCCAATTTGATTGGTGCGGGCTTCCTTGGTGGTGTCGCAGGTGGTTTGCTTGCGGGTTACTTCATGCGTTGGGTGAAAGAAAACATTCGCGTAAGCCCATCATTTAATGGCTTCTTAACGTTCTATCTTTACCCAGTACTTGGCACTTTGGTTGTGGGTTCATTGATGTTGTTTGTCGTGGGTAAACCGGTCGCATGGTTGAACCAAGGTCTGACGGACTTCCTAAATGGTCTCTCTGGCACCAATGCCATCATCCTAGGGGCGGTAATCGGTTTGTTTGTTTCATCTGACCTTGGTGGTCCGATCAACAAAGCGGCGTACTTGTTCTGTGTGGGTGCGATGGCGAACGGTAACTTTGCGCCTTATGCCATCTTTGCTTCTGTGAAAATGGTCTCCGCCTTCACGGTGACTTTCGCAACAATGATTCGACCTCGTCTCTTTAAAGATTTTGAAATCGAAACCGGTAAATCAACATGGCTACTTGGCCTTGCGGGTATCACCGAAGGTGCGATTCCAATGGCGATTGAAGATCCAGTGCGAGTGATTGGTTCATTCCTAGTCGGTTCAGCGGTGTGTGGTGCCATTGTTGGTGCTGCGGGTATCGGTCTACAAGCGCCGGGCGCAGGTATCGTATCGCTATTCTTGTTGGATTACAGCGCTGAAATGGGTGCATTCGGTGCCGGTGCAATCTGGCTTGGTGCGGCATTAATCGGTACGGCAATCTCTACGACGATGCTGCTTGCATGGCGAGCGCACGCAGTAAAAAAGGGCAAATTTGACGTCCAGGTTGCGACAGCGAACTAAGGCTTAAAGCGCAGGGCACAGTACGCTGTGTCCTCGCCTTTCGCTTGGCTGCTCTCGGAGCAGCAACAGATTTATAAATTAGTACTATCAATCCCCAATTTGAATTTCGAGCCTCTTTGCTCATTAGCCCAATGGCTTGATCAGCGAATCGCTCAATAGGTAAACAGTTATGACTACATCACGCGTTCATATTACTCCACACATGCACTGGGATCGTGAATGGTATTTCACTACTGAAGAGTCACGCATTCTTCTAATCAATAACATGGAAGAAATCATGCAGCGTCTAGAAAATGACCCTGCATACAAATACTACGTTCTAGATGGCCAAACCGCGGTATTGGAAGACTACTTTGCCATCAAGCCAGAAAACAAAGAACGTGTGAAAGCGTTGGTACAATCGGGCAAGTTGATTGTTGGTCCTTGGTACTCACAAACGGATACGATGCAAGTATCGGGTGAGTCGATTGTGCGTAACATGCTTTATGGTATTCGTGACTGCCTAGAATTGGGCGAAGCGATGAAAATCGGTTACTTGCCAGATTCATTCTCAATGAGCTCGCAACTGCCGATGATTTATAACGGTTTTGGCATTGATCGTGCGATGTTCTGGCGCGGCTGTTCTGAGCGTCACGGCACGGACAAAACGGAATTTATTTGGCAATCAAACGACGGCAGTGAAGTGACTGCGCAAGTATTACCACTAGGTTATGCAATTGGTAAGTACTTACCGCAAGATGAAAAAGGCCTGCGTGATCGTTTAGACAAATACTTCCCAGTGCTAGAAAAACCATCGGTAACAAAAGATATCTTGCTACCGAATGGCCACGATCAAATGCCAATTCAAAATGACATCTTTGAAGTTATGGACACCCTTCGTGAAATCTACCCAGATCGCGAATTTGTGATGAGTCGCTACGAAGAAGTGTTTGAGCGTATTGAAGCGATGCGTGATCAATTAGACACGGTGAAAGGCGAGTTCAACGACGGTAAATACATGCGTGTTCACCGCACTATCTCTTCAACGCGTATGGACATCAAACTGATCCACGCAGAAGTAGAAAACAAGATTGTTAACATTCTTGAGCCACTGGCGTCTATCGCTTGGAGCCTAGGTTTTGAATACCACCATGGTCTCATCGAGAAAATGTGGAAAGAGAGCATGAAGAACCACGCTCATGACTCGATTGGTTGCTGCTGTTCAGACAAAGTACACGCAGAAATCCTCAACCGCTACATCCTTGCCGATGACATGGCGACCAACCTAATCAACTTCTACAAACGTAAGATTGTTGACCACATGCCAGCACGTGAAGGTTGTGACAAGCTAGCGCTATTTAACCTGTCGCCATACGCTCGTGAAGAAGTGATCAACACGACGATCACTATCCGTGCAAACGACTTTAATCTATTTGATGATAACGGCAACGCGATTGAATACTTCATTCAAGACCAACGTGTGATTGACCCAGGTAAAATCGACCGTCAAATCGTGCACTACGGTAACTATGACCCATTCATCGAATACGATATTCAAATTAAGCACACTGTACCTGCAATGGGCTTTACTACGCTGCACATTGAAGCCAACAGCAAAGGCAAACAAAAAATCGCTGAGCAAGGCGAGCACGTTCTAGAGAACGACTTCTACCGTATCAATGTGAATACCAACGGTACGCTAACGATTTTTGATAAAGAAACACAGCATACTTACGACCAAGCCCTGCGCATCGAAGACGGTTCAGACGATGGCGATGAGTACGATTACTCACCATCACGTCAAGAATGGTTACTGTACTCAGACGAATTTGCTGCGCAAACCGAGATCAAGCACGAAGGCTTCCAATCGGTTGCAAACATCAAACTACGCATGGCGGTACCAGCGAACCTGCAAGAGCGTGAAGAGCGCACAGGTCAAAATGGTTTCTTAGATGTCGATTGCCAAGTGGTTCTGAAACAAGGCCGCCGTCGCATTGAAGTGCGTATGGAGCTAGACAACCAAGCGGATGACCACCGTGTTCGCGTACTTATCCCAACACCATTCGTTTCAGAAACCGTGGTTGCGGATAACCAATTTGGTTTGATTACTCGCCCAACCAACGATCCAGCAATGGCAGTGTGGGAGCAAGAGGGCTGGAAAGAAGCGCCAGTGCCGGTTTACCAGTTGATGAACTTTGCTGCGGTTGAAAACGCAGCTGGTGGCATGGCATTGATGACGAACGGTCTGCGTGAGTTTGAGATTATCTCGAGCAAAGATAACGAACAACGTGACACGTTTGCCCTAACGCTACTGCGTGGTGTCGGCACACTAGGTAAAGAAGAGCTGCTGCTGCGTCCGGGCCGTCCTTCAGGGATTAAGATCCCAACACCAGATTCGCAAACTCGCGGCAAGATTGTTTGCCAGTTTAGCTTGTTCGGTTACCAAGGTGATCACATCAGCGCGAACGTGATGGCGGAAGCACGTGACAATGTCACGCCAATTCAGTGTTACAACAAGATCCCATACAACGCGATGAAGCTGAATGTGGGTGAGCAAAACAAACCACTGACTTACAGCTTGCTAGAAAAAGAGCAACGCGGCGCGGTTCTGAGTGTGTTGAAGAAAGCGGAAGACGAGCAAGGCTTAGTGATTCGCGTCTACAACCCGGCGGAAAGCGGCGATGTTGAAGATGCGGTGCGCTTCACTCAAGCGACAACGTCATGGCAGCAAGTGAGCCTTGATGAGAACCCAATCGCGGAGGCACAAGCCGATACCCGCTTTGGTGTGCTTAAACCTTGCCAGGCGAAATCTTTCCTAGTGAAGTTCTAAGCCTAAAATTAACTCCGCACATTGCCTCATGAATGTGCGGAGTTTTTTTTCGTATTGTAAAACGGCATTGCATAAAAAATCCTACATAAGAAACCTCCCATATAAAAAGCGAGGATGAACAAGATGAAAATTGTTATCGCACCTGACTCATTTAAAGAATCGCTCAGCGCAAAGCAAGTCTGCCAAGCGATCGAAAATGGCTTTAAAGAGACTTTCCCGCACGCAGATTACCATCACTTGCCATTGGCCGATGGTGGCGAAGGAACGGTTGACGTATTAATGCAAGGCTTAACCGGTGAGCGCAAAGCGTCATTGGTAGAAGGCCCGCTAGGCGAACGTGTTTATGCACATTGGGCATTGCTCGATGAAGGCAAAACGGCATTGATTGAAATCGCGGCGGCATCTGGCTTGGACTTAACGCAACCAGAACAGCGTAACCCGCTGATCACCTCGACTTACGGGACGGGCGAGTTGATTAAAGAAGCGCTCGATGCGGGTGTGGATAAAATTCTACTCGGGTTAGGCGGCAGTGCCACTAACGATGGTGGTGCGGGTATTGCTCAAGCATTGGGCGCACGTTTACTTGATGCTCAAGGCAATGAATTGAGCACAGGTGGCGCAGCCCTTGAGCAGATCGCCTCGATTGATCTGACAGATATCCATCCTCGTTGCCAAGAGGTTGAACTCATCGTGGCTTGTGATGTGTCAAATCCACTGTGCGGTGAGATGGGCGCAAGCTCTGTGTTTGGTCCGCAAAAAGGGGCATCTCCTGAAATGGTGGCCATGCTCGACAGCGCATTGGCACAATTTGCCATGATCGCCGCCCCTTACAATGGCATGAATCACCAACAAAGCCCGGGTTTCGGTGCTGCAGGCGGTGCGCCGCTTGGTTTGTCATTACTGTTTAACTTGCACCTGCAATCGGGTATTGAAATGGTGTTGGATGTGCTCAATGCGGATGAGTTGCTTCATAACGCCGATTTGGTGATCACCGGCGAAGGGCAAATGGACAACCAAACCCTGCAAGGAAAAACGCCATTTGGGATTGCTAAGCGTGCGAACGCGCGCGGTATTCCCGTGATTGGCATCGCCGGATCATTGGGCCAAGATGTTGAAGCGCTCTACGAGCGAATGGATTCCCTGTTTGGCACGGTACGTTCACCACAAGCATTGCCACAGGTTCTAACTGAGGCGGAAGCCAACTTAACCCGCACAGCACGTAACATCGCGGCCACGCTTTACTTAGGCCAAAAGCTAGCAAAGAGAGAGAACCATCATGACTAAGGCGCTATTGAAGCTCGATAACGTTATCCAAAATTATATTTGGGGCAGCAAAACTGCGATTGGTGAGCTGTTTGGTATTGCCAATCCAACCGATCAACCTCAGGCTGAAATTTGGATGGGAGCCCACCCAAACGGGTGTTCTCGTGTGGCTGAAACGGGCATGCTGTTGTCTGATTTGATTGCGCAAGATCCACATGGCGTACTGGGTGGCTATACGGTTGAGCGCTTTGGTGAATTGCCTTATCTCTTCAAAGTCTTGTCGGCGGAAAAGCCATTGTCAGTTCAAGTGCATCCTTGCAAAGCCAAAGCGATTGAGGGGTTTGCGAGAGAGAATGCGCAAGGCATTGAGCTTGGGGCTGGAAACCGCAATTACAAAGATCCCAACCATAAGCCTGAGCTGGTTTATGCGTTAACCTTTTATAAAGCGATGAATGGTTTTCGTCCTGTCGCGGATATCGTCTCCCTATTTAACCAAGCCGGAGTAGAGACGCTGCGCACGGAAATTGATGCTTTGCATGCTAATCCTAGCTCGGAAGCATTATCCGCCTTTTTTACGGTCGTGATGAATCTGTCTGGTGAGCGCAAACAGCAGGCGATCGCAGAGTTATTAGCCACGGTTAATCGCGCGGCAAAAACCGCACGCGCGCGCGAGGCGTTTGAGCTGATCAAAGAATTTAGCCAAGAGTACGCGGATGACATCGGTTTATTTTCGCCATTACTGCTAAACGTAATAGAGCTTGAACCGGGCGAAGCAATGTTCTTGCATGCTGAAACACCACACGCTTACGTGAAAGGAACGGGCTTAGAAATCATGGCCAACTCGGATAACGTATTACGTGCCGGCTTAACGCCGAAATATATGGATGTGGCTGAGCTGATTGATAACACTCTGTTCCATTCGATTGCGCCGGACGACATCAAACTCGCCCCTTATCAAAGCGACAACAAATTGAGCTACCCGATCCCTGTCGATGACTTTGGTTTTGACATCATGGCGGCGAGTGCACAGAGCAAATCGCAATACGTGCGTGGTGCCGAAATTGTCATGTGTATTGATGGCGATGTGGTGTTGCAAAGCGGCGATGAAGAAGTGCGTTTGATCGCGGGAGAATCGGCGTTTATTTGCCATCATGCCAAGGTTTATCACTACCAAGGTGAAGGTACATTAGCGCGAGCATTTAACTGATCGCGTGACTTTTACTGATGAAGCCCCCAACGGTTTCAGCGTGTTTGAACATGAATGTCGTTGAAGCCGTTAAGCATGAACACCACGTTCCCCCTCGTGTTGTTTTATGCTTGAAAGAATTTAGCCCGTCTTTATGAAGGGCTTTTTTTGTCTATTCTGGCTTAAGCGCATATCAGCGCTTTTCACACTATCCGCCTTTTTCGCACGGCGCTTAGCACTGCTTTTCAAACAAGGCTAAGCAGCCCGGTTGACCTGTTACGTCACGATTGTTGAGTAAGCTTGATTGCCAGCCATAACTCTTACCAATACGACTGACAATGATGAGCCCAAGACCATGATCTATTGTCGTGTCACTGTGCAAGCCAATGCCGCTATCACAGACCGAAATACGCTCTGAACTGATGCGTACAGTAATGCTCCCTTGCACGGTAAAGCGAATGGCATTTTCAATATAGTTTTTGAGCACCATGTTCACGAGCGTGAGCGGCATATTAAGGCGGGTGTTGGGGGCTATTTCTAAGGAGAGCGTGACGCCACTGGCCAACATTTGTTGGTATTTTGATAAGTCGATACAGGCTTCATCGATCACCGTTACAATGGATTCTGTTGACGCGTTTTCCTGTTTGACGATATTCAGCAAAGCCTCGACGGTCTCTTTCATGCCATTGGTTGCGGAGAGAATACGCTGGCGCTGCTTCGCTTGAAAGTCTTTATCATCAGGTTTCATTGCTTGCAATTCTGCGGCGCTAAGGACGATAGATATCGGTGTTTTGAGCTCGTGGCTGGCGTATTTGGCAAACATCAATTCTTGCTTGGCGACACGATCTTTCATGCTTGAATATTGGTTGAGGTGGTCGGTTAACTGTTTGAGTTCATCAACCGAGTGCGCAGGCACCGTAAAATTTTCCGATGCTTGTTCACGTAGTTGGTGGCTGAGATCTGAGATTGGTAACATGAGTCGATCGAACACGCGCTTGAGTGCAATACGCAAGACAATGATCAAAAACATCATGAGCAATGTCGAAATCATCATCAGTACATTCCAGTTGTCATCCCATAAGTCCATTTTAAACGAGTTGATAGTGATGTAGGTTTGAATGTTATTCCCTTGATAGTCGAAGGCAAAATGGTAGGCCACCACGCCCGGCTGAATAAAGTGTTCGGCACTAAACTTGAACTCATAATTCAGCCGGTCAACGCTATTGAGCGCGATTGGCGCGAGCGCACGCAGTTGCTCGGTAAAGTCACTCTCACCGTAGTAGACGGTCACATATTCAGAGATCTCTAAACGGGTGCGTGGAGAGAGTCGATAAACTTGTTCAGCAATGCCTTGAAAGGATTTTAGGTGATCTTCAGTTTGGGCTTCTTCTTGCCAAACAAGCCGCAGTGAAAAGGCAAAGAAGACAAAAAATGAAGAAATCAGAGCAATCAGCGCAAATATGCGCATGGTGCGGATTCTGACCTCTTCAATTGAATTGCCAAGCTTAGCGAAAATATTCATACAGGGGATGGCTCGCAATGAGAGTCGTTAATCATCACGACTCGGTAAAACTAATTGAAAACCAGTTTTGGGAACGGTTTTCAGCATGGCAAACTCGAACGGTTTATCAAGCACATTGCGCAGCAAGTAAATGTGGCAACGCAGCACGTCGTTATCCGGGATTTCATCTCCCCAAAGCAGGTGGCTCAAGTACTCTCTTGAGACCACGTCGCCCTTCGCTTTTACCAGAGTACAGAGGATTTGGTGCAGGATGGGCGTGAGGATTAGCCGTTGACCGTTGCGAGAGGCGGTTCTTGTTTTCTCATCAATGGCGATCTCGCCATAGCTCAGCGTTGTCTTAGCGACTAAGCCCTTATGGCGTTTGATGAGAGCGCTCAGGCGAGCCTCAAGTTCAAGGAATTGAAACGGTTTAGAGACGAAATCATCCGCACCACAATCAAAGCTATTTAATAGATCTTGCTGCCCATTCAAGGCAGTTAGCATCAAAATCGGCGTTGTTATGCCGTTTTTACGCAAATTTTCTGCTATTTGCATGCCATCCATTTTGGGCAGCATTACATCCAAAATAATGGCATCAAAATCATGATGCATGGCCAATTCAAACCCAAGCTCACCATCGGCCGCAAAATCGGCAATCGCTTCCTTAATGTCTAGAAAATCGGCGAGGGTGCCTTGTAATTCGAGATTGTCTTCAACAACCAGAATTCGACTTTGTTTGAGCATCGGTAGTGTCCTTGTTAAAGCGATAGCGCGGTTTTAATGCCGTTAGAATACGGTTTGTTTTGTCGAATTTACGTCAAATGGGCGCTCTCTTTCCGAAATAAAAACGGGCTGACGTTCTTCCCTCGCCATTCGTTCTTTCTCGCGCTCAGACTGTGGGCTATTACAGCATAAAATACACCGCATTAATTTCAGGTAACGCATAGATTTCGACTTAAATTCGACAAATAGAACGCCACAATGATCGCATTAAAATGGATCGCACAAAATGCGGGGCAAAATAATGAAAACGACAATGATTGCGCTTATCGGACTGGTGTTTGCCTGCACAATTCAAGCGGCAGACTTGATAGGTTATGTGCAAGGGTTAAATAAACAAAGTGTTGTCGCTCAAGTGAATGGTGTGGTTGAAGTCGCCAATTTAGAGGTGGGTGATCGCGTGACTCAACATCAAATGCTTGTCCAAATTAAACCCAATGATTTTCAATTCAGTGTCAATAAAGCCAAAGCTCATCTCGCACTGGCTGAGGCGGATCTTGCCCTGCGCGAGGCGACATACCGCCGTTACCAAGCGTTGAGTAAAAAGAACAGCCTATCGATTGGCGAATTAGATACAGCGCGTGCGGCGTTTTTAAGCGCTCAAGCCTCGGTGATGGTGGCAAAAATCAATTACGACCAATGCCAACAAGATTTGGCGGATACGACCGTTGAAGCTCAGCTATCCGGTTATATCGCGAGTAAGCCAACGCAGGTTGGTGCTTGGGTCAGTGAAGGGGAATTACTGTATGAGATCATCAATATCGATAAGGTGACGCTGTCTTTCATGGCGAGTGAGTATGATCTGAAATACTTTACCGTTGAGCAGAAAGTGGTGGTGTGGTCTGAAACAAACCCTGAAATAAAAATGGCAGCGAAGGTTCAGCGTATTGGTGTGGAAAAACACAATCAAACGTACCCAATATTGGTCGAAATTGACAATCACAATCATCCGTTCAAACCGGGCATGTCGGTTTATGTTTCAACACAAATGTCGTTGTTAACTCATCCGCTGACAAAAGAGGTATGGTAATGAATGTTTTGGCCTACTTTGCCCGCCGTCAATTTTTAGCCCGCATCATTTCCGTGATGGTCTTATTTACCGGCGCCATGTCGTTAATGCAGCTCAATTTACAAGAGTACCCTGATGTAACGATGGGCAGCGCGGAAATTGACACGTTTTACGCCGGCGCAACGGCGCAAGACGTTGAATTGAACATTACCAATCCTATCGAGAAAGAGCTTCGCTCTGTCGATGGGCTCGCCTATTTTATTTCCGAATCCTCGGAAGGGCGATCTCATATCGAGGTTGAATATCTTCCAGGCGATGATGCCAATGTGATTTTACGTGATATTCAACAAGCGGTTGATCGCGTCAGAAACTTACCGAAAGACATCGATGCGCCGCCAGTAGTGACTCAACAAAAAACCACTTCTTTGGATGTGTATCGTTTTGGTGTCAGTGCCTCGGATAACAATCACGACGCAGCCTCATTGCAGCACTATGCCTATCAGCTTGAAAAGAAAATCAACACCGTAAGTGGGGTGGGTTCTGTCACGCTATCTGGATTTAATGACCGCGAGTTTTGGGTTGAGGTTGACCCGCAAAAAGCGCATCGCTATCAAGTCACGTACAATGAGATTGGCGCGGCGATCGAACAGCATAATTTGTCGCAATCGGGTGGCTTTGTTGAGTCTTGGAGCCAAGATCAGAAAATAGTCACGATGACGAAAGTGCAATCGACCGAGGATGTGGCCGACATCGTCATCAAAGCGCTCGATTCAGGTCAAATTGTGCGAGTCTCTGATGTGGCGACCACTCGTGATACTTTTGCTCGGGCGACGGAATCGCCGGTGATGAATGGTAAACCGGCGATTATCTTTTCGATTACGAACAGCGGTAGCGCCGATGTGGTGGCGACCATCGCCAATATTGAAGCCTTGTTAGCGAAAGAAAGTGGGCGCATCGGTGATCAATTTGTTTTCCAGACGGGGCTCGATCTTGGTCAAGATATGAGCGACAAGTTTACGATTGTCGCCACCAATGGCGCGATTGGGCTTTTGCTGGTGCTGTTGGTATTAAGCCTGATTTTGCAACGCCGCGTGGCATTTTGGGTGTCGATTTCGATTCCATTTTGTGTCTTTGGTGTGATGATGGTTTTGCCGATCATGGGGCTTAACCTCGACAGTATTACGCTGGCAGCATTACTGCTGGTCATCGGTATTATTGTGGATGACTCAGTGATCATCGCCGAAAGTATTTTCCAAGAAAAAGAAGCCGGAAAAACGGGTGTGGATGCGGCCGTATCGGGCACGATAAAGGTGATTAAACCGTTGATGGCCAGCTTGGTGACGACCACACTGGTGTTTATTCCGATGTTTTTTATCCCAGGCACCATGGGGAAAGCGGTAGCGGTTATTCCCGTTACGGTGATTGCCGCACTGCTGTTTTCTTTTTTGGAATGCACGTTGACGTTACCGGCACACTTATCGACAACGAAATCCGCAACAGAAGCCAAACCGAGCGCAATGCAACGCGATAAATTTCAATGGCTTTCACACCATTATTTACGGCTGATCAATAAGGCTCTGAACTACAAAAAAACCGTTATCGTTTCGGCGGTCATCCTTTGCGCGGTGTCGGGTATGCTGGTGTCTACCTTAAAAGTGGATATCTTCCCCACAGAAGCGGGGAAATACATTGAAGTGTATACCGAGGTAGCAGCGGGTACACCACTAAACAAAGTGCGTGATACTCAGCAGCGTATTGAAAAAGCCATTGAATCACTCCCCGAGTCAGAGCTGGTGAGCTATGAAATGGTCTATTCATCGCCAGTATCGCACGGCATTTTGACGCTAACGAATTATGACCAGCGAGCTCGTTCGGCTGAGCAAATTATCGCCGCGTTGAATGATCAACTGAGCTCGATTTCTAAGGCCGTTTTTATTAAGTTTTCGATTGATGCTGGTGGACCTCCTCCCGGTGAACCCGTCGAAATTCGCGTGCTTGGCGGTACGGGTAGCGAGCGTAATCAAGCGGTTGAAATGGTGATGGCATGGTTGAACAATGATGCGGGGGTGACGAGCGTTAACCACAGTGAAGCACTTAAAGATCCTCAGTTGAATATCGTGCCGCAATATCACTGGCTAGCCAAATACCACTTAACCGTGACGGATCTGTCAAATGCGCTGCGAGTCGGGTTTGATGGTAGCAACGTGACATCGACTTGGCTTGGCGATCAGGAAGTGGATATTCGCGTTGTACTTGATGGGCGCTTTCGCGAATTGGCGCAGCTAAAGACCACTAAAATCTATACGGCAGATGGGCTAGCGATTCCTTTAAACCGCGTCGCCACCATTGAAAAAATTGAAATCCCTCGCTTGATCAAACATTACAACGGTGAGCGCGAAGTCACCGTGTCTGCGGCTTTGTCTGATGCTTCACTCAGTCCGCTGGCGCTCTCGAATCAATTACTCAATGAACTGGCGGGGCAATATTCAGAAAATGTGACGATAACAATCGGTGGTGAAGCAGAAAGCACCAACGAAACGATGAGTGGGTTTATGGTGGTTTTTCCTGCGGCCATGGTCGCGATCTATTTTGTTTTGGCGGTGATGTTTCATTCGCTGTTACAACCGTTACTTGTGATGGCCGTAATACCCTTTGCGATCATCGCCTCGTTGATGGCGCTAGTGGTGCACATGCAGGCCATGTCGCTGTTTGGCCTAATTGGCGTGTTGGGAATGACCGGTGTGGTGGTGAATAACTCGTTAGTGTTGATCAATCGGATTAATGAACTGCGTAATGAAGGAGTGCTTGTGCAAGAGGCCGTCATTCAAGCATCGGTCAGTCGATTGCGCCCAATTATGATGACATCGATCACCACGGTGGTCGGGCTACTGCCGCTGGCTTATGGGCTCGGTGGAACGGATGTTTTCATGGGGCCAATGTCATTAACCCTCGGCTATGGGTTGTTGTTTTCGCTACCCGTTGTTTTGTTCGTTATCCCTGCGATGTACGCGTTGTGTTTCTCCAAAACGAGACCGTGAGCGAATGTCTACGCCACAATGACGCCTTTGGCATTGTTGAGGCGCAGACACGGAGGGGTTTTGAGTTGGGTGGCGATTGCCACCCAGTCGTTGTTACTGCGTGTGCGTTAGAGTGATTTCGCCAAAGACTCAAAGGCTTCCATGCGCACTTTTGATGTCTCTCTTGCAGCATTAGATGCGCTGTCTGCGGAAGAGAAGGTCGCAATCACGACATTCTTGTCTTGGTTTATGTAGAGGAACTGCCCGAAGACCCCGCGGTAAGTCGCGATGTTTTTCTCTGAGTCATGTACCCATAAAAAATTCTTATACCCTTCTAAGTGCGCATCATATACCCCTGTGCTTTGATCCTTATAAACACTGTTCATCATGTGCTGCTTTTCGGCATCTGTAAGGGTAAAGCTCTCTTTTACCCACTTTTCGGAGAAGACTTGCTCACCGTTGTATTGACCGTTGTTGACCATGGCAAGACCAACACGTGCAAAGTCTCTGAGTGTTGTGTTAAAGCCGCCGGTTGCAACTGGGTTATAGTTCATGTCGGTAATAAAGAAAGCATCGTGTTCAACACCCAATTTATTCCAAATATTATTCGCAATAAATTGATTGAGTGGTTCACCGCTCACGCGGGCAATAACCCAACCAATCACATCAACGTTAGGGCTGTGATATTCAAACTTATGGTTAATATCTAATGCTTCAGCCTGTTCAAACATCGCGGCAAAACTGAGCAAATCGCGCGGGGTATCGGCTTTTGTCGGATCCATCGCCATCAAGTCATAGGCCGGTATAAAGCCAAGTCGGCGGAAATATTCATAATGCACATCACCGGGCGCCATATTGACGTAATCTTCGCTGTAATCGATAGCGGAAGTCATATTGAGCAGGGTACGCAGTGTTTGTTCACCAAAATGCGTGCCTTTTAACTCGGCGATGTAGTGACTGACTTTCTCATCTACGTCCACTTTGCCTTGCTCTACGAGTAATCCAAGCGCCTGTCCAACCAGCGATTTAGTGCTTGAGGCCCATAGATGGTGATCCCTTGCGTCGAAATCACCAAAGTATTCTTCGTGGAGTACTTTGCCATCTTTAATGATGATGTAGCCGTCGGTATGATCGTTGATCATCGCGTCACGGAAAGTCAGAGTTTGGTCGCCATAAGCAAACGAGTGATTCACGACGTTAGGATTTAGATTGGCAGGAATGCGAGTGATATCACCATCACGAGGGACCATCACAGAGGGATGGATGCCCATATTCTGGAATGCCCATTGATTAAAAGGCGCTTGGGTGTAGTTGCTCAATGTCACTTGTTCGTCCGCTTGCGCAGGCACGGTAGACATAGGCTGAATATCGGCAAGCGCGGCCGTTGAACAAACGCTAGTCATGACCGCTGCGATTAATGTTTTTTTCATCTGAAATCTCCGTTAATGATCTTGAGTGTACGCCGTTAGATTAACGTGATAATTTCAAACAGATAAATTCATAATGTACGCCTAAAGCGTACAAGGAGACGTTATGATTTCGATAGAGCAGGTGGCGTGTTTTTCCGTTGTCTATGAACTTCAGAGTTACAGTGCGGCCAGTAAAAAACTGGGTAAGGCGCGTTCTACCGTGAGAGAGCGCATCTCTGCTCTTGAAGATATTATGGCGGTTGAGTTGTTTGTCATGGAAGGCAAGAAAGCGATTCCAACCGAGGTTGCGCATCGGCTGTATCCCCGCGCAAGGTTGTTAACACGTCAATCGATAGAGTTTGAAAACATTGCGTTGTCAGCTTATCAAGGCTTACTCAGCAATATCACCATTTACTATGACAGCCTGATACCCAGTCAATTGCTTTTGGCCATCGAATCAGAGATTAAAGCTCAGCAAAAGGGCATCAGCATTAATTGGTTGCAACGAGACCGCAATCATTGCTTAGCGCAGATTGAAAAGGGGGAAGCGCTGCTTGCGATCATGCCGGGAATGGGAAAACTGCACCCCAACGTTGGCATTGGTAATATTAATCTTGGGTCATTCCCGCTTGGCATTTTTACCTCGGTTAATTCATCCATTCCCAATCACCCGGTCTCATTGGCAGAAATCGCCACTGAGCAACAGCTCATTTTTGAAAATGATCTCACCAATGAACTGAGGCACAGTCAATTAAGCAGTGAGTTTGAGGTGGTCACATCCGAAAAAATAGTGATTGAGAAGCTTAAATTGGGTGGCTGGGTTGTCGCCAATATTGATGATATGCAGCGCTATATTCGTGCGGGCGATGTTCGAGAGGTCGCATTGATTGAAGCGCCTTCATTCATCCGTCAAGAGTGCATTATGTTCTACAACATGTCGTCGGAAATCTCACCGCAAGAATCGCAAATTCTCGACATTGTTGCCAAGGTGGCTAAGCGCTTAAAATTATAAATTTGCGTACTGGTTGGCGGGCGTAAAGGCGGAAAAATGGAAAGCTTGACCGTATAACTCAAGCTGTTTATATTATCGCCGCCCCACGGGCACACCCTAAAATGCACACCCGCTATCCTGCCATCATTGGTGCATTTATATTGGTGTTTAGAACCTTAATGCAAACGAATCTTCGTCCTTTTTCCCGTTTTACTCGTGAATCGGGTGCTTTGATGCACCTATCGATTCCTATTATTTTAACTCAAATTGCGACTCAAGCGATGGGCTTTGTCGATACGACAATGGCCGGTCAAGTCAGCCCTGCCGATCTGGCGGCGATTGCCCTTGGTGCAAGCCTTTGGATCCCTGTTTTGCTGCTACTTCGTGGTGTGATTATGGCGCTTACGCCAGTGGTCGCTTATCACCGTGGTGCGCGAAATTTTGAGAGCATCTCCGTTGAGTTTTTCCAAATGGTGTGGCTTGCACTGATTGCCAGTGTTTTGCTTATCGCTTACCTCGTGAGTGCTCAATCGATCTTAGAGTGGATTGGAGTCGCTTCTGAAATCATCCCGATTGCCAGCGATTATGCCTTTGCGCTTGCTTTTGGCGTGCCGGGTATTGCGTTGTTTTATACCCTGAATGGTTTTTGTGAAGGGATGAATAACACCAAAGCCCCCATGATTATTTCGATGATTGGTTTGTTGGTGAATATTCCGGTCAACTACGTGCTGATTTATGGCCATTTCGGTTTTCCTGAAATGGGTGCGGTCGGTTGTGGTTGGGCAACCAGTTTGGTTTATTGGTTGATGTCGGGTTTATTGTATACCTACATTAGAGCGCATCATCATTACAAAACCATCATTCACTTTACGGACGCGAAACCAAGAGCCAAGGAGATGGTTCATTTGTTGAAACTTGGTTTTCCGATTGGTATGAACATCGCTATCTGTGGCAGTATTTTTGCCGTCATCGCGCTGTTGATTGGTCGTATTGGGGCTGAGAATGTTGCCGCGGCGCAAATCGCGTTAAACATATCGAGCATGACTTACGTGATTCCGATGAGTATTTCGTTTGGTATCACGATTCGCGTCGGTTACGCATTGGGCGAAAATGATGAGTTGGGTGCGATTGAGCGCAGTAAAATTGGTATCGTCGTTTCTGCGATGGTGTCATTAATTGCCGTCGCCACTTTCTTGTTGTTCCCAGAAGTGATCATTCGCCTTTATACCACCGACCCTGTTATCAGCGCGACGGCTGCTACCTTGCTTGCCATGACGGCGCTGTATCAATTTAGTGATGCGCTGCAAATTGGTGCCAATGGTGCGCTACGCGGCTACAAAGACACCAAGATTCCGATGCTTTTGGCGGTCGCTTCCTATTGGGGTTTGGCGTTGCCACTGGGCGTGGTGTTGGGACTGACAGATATTATCGTTCCTGCAATGGGCGAGAAGGGCTTCTGGGTGGGTATTTTGACGGGTTTAACCGTGGCTGCTGTGTTGATGCTGTTGCGTTTGCGTTATGTGATTAAAAACCGCTCAATACTTCCTACTGATACAGTAACTGCAAATTAATAAGAAGCGCGTGATGGTTTCCCATCACGCGCTTTTTTGAATGATGTTTTTGCTCGCTGAAGTGATGAGTTCGCCGAATGTATGCTTTTTAGGCGTGTTTGGAGCTACAAATTCCTTCAGCATTGTTATGATATTTGTCATTTCACATTAGCGGGCAAGTTGTCATTACCGGTTTCTTATTCAGCTATTAAAAACTCAATATCATTGTATTCGTAGTAGCTGGTTGGTAATCGACTGGTTACGATTGAATCAACGCTTTTTAAATCAGAAAAACAAGAGAGCGATTTTTTGTTGAACTTCTCGCTGTCACAGCAAACGACAACACGGCTTGCTTGTTCACACATTAGCCGTTTCGTTTTACCCAAAGAAATATCCGCAGCAAATGCTCCTTGAGGGTTGATAGCGTTAACACCAATAAATGCTATATCGACATGAAGGCTTTTTAATATCGCATCATAGTAATCATGGTAGGTGCAGTGATATTGATTCTTGACAAAACCACCAAGTAAAAACAGTTTGATGCCATCGAATAGCTCTAAGATTCTGGCGATCTCAAAGTCATTTGTTATAACAGTAAGATTTTTTTTGTCTTTTAAATTGTTGGCAATATGAATAGTGGTGGTTCCGGTATCGAGCAATATAACTTGGTTATCTTGGATAAGTGTTGCGCATTTTTTGCCAATTTTTATTTTTTCGACTTTGTTGGTATCGCTGCGAGAATCAGAGTTCACTTCAATTTGAATTTTACTTTTAGATATAGCCCCACCATAGGTTCTGTCTAACAGTTCTTTGGATTCAAGTTTTTTTAAGTCATTGCGGATCGTTGCTTTTGTTACTGAAAACTGACTGGCTAAGTCATCGACGGTCACTTTTCCAAATTGTTCTATGGCTTCTAGAATGTGTAAGTGTCTTTCTTCTGCAAACATATCAATACCGAAAACAAAGAAAGTGGGCGAACCCACTTTTTAATTATTTAAATTGATCAAATTCTATCATTTCGCCATTTGGACCTTCAATCATAATGTAGGTCACGCCATTATTGGCAAAAGGTAAATCAGTATCGGGCACAGATAATGGGATGCATTTACTCGATAAATTTGATTTTATTTCTGTAAGGTCCTCGACACTTAATGCGAAATGATGGATCGCGCCAGCTTTTCCTACTGTAGGTTCTTGGTCTAGTTGGTAAAGCTCAATCAGTGTTTTGCCAAATGCTAAGAAGGCAATATGGTTGGTGCCTCCTTTACCTGAATCTAAATTGTGACGTTCAATAACGTTGAAACCAATATCACGGTAAAACTTTTCACTTGTGGCGATGTTGGAAACAGGAATGCCTATGTGGCCAGAAAAATCAGTTAGCTGCATTTTTTCACCTTTTTCACTTATGCGATTTCATCATTGTTGTTGAAAGCGTCTAGATTATCTAACGCATCATAGAAGTGTTGGGAATGCTCATAGAGAGAATTAAACAGTTCATATTCTTTTGCGTAGAATTTAGTCCATTCTGGGTTTGGTAAGATTTCTCGTTCAAATTGGACTGTTTTTTTAATTGCTTCTTCGATGGATTGAAATAGACCAACCCCAATTCCACCAATGATCGCGCAACCTAACACACCATTTTCATCGGCTTTAGTTTTCACTATGGGTTTGTTGTAAATAGATGCTTTTATTTCCAGCCAAAAATCATCTTTAGCGCCACCACCAGAAGCAATAAAATAATCGATATTGCTGCCCATTAGGTCAATATTACGCTTGGCCGCAAATGCAACTCCTTCCATTACAGCGCGGTAGAGATCTTTCGCTCGGTGTTTACGCGATAATCCAAAGTACTGTGCTCGCGAGTTGGTTTTATTCGAATTACGTTCACCAGTAAGGTAAGGCAAGAAAATAAGAGAGTTAGATCCAACAGGAGATTGTTTTGCGAGCGCCACTAGTTCTGAGTAGGATATGTTATTGTCTTGCAATGCTAATCTCGCCCAGCGCATGGCATCGCCACCTGCGTCCAATATACTAAATGTGCCCCAAGCAGGATTTGCTAAGTGAAGATTATTGAGCAGTAGATTGTCTGAAGGTGTATCGGTCACAATAGTGATTAAAGTTGATGTCCCTGTGCTGTCAGAGGCTTGCCCCGACCGATAAACACCAGAACCAAGTAATGTTGCTGCAAAATCAGAAGTTCCAGCTACGACAGGGGTTCCCACAGGAATCATTGTTTCTAGTGCTGCTTGTTCGTTCACGTAACCGATGACATCTGATGCGAGGTGAACTGTTGGCAAAATACTGCGTGGAATGCCCATTAATTCAAGAACGGAATCATTATAGTCACGAGTGCTTTGGTCCATCAGATAGAAACAAGAGGCTTCGCTGTAGTCAGTAGTAAGGCTGCCACTTAGCTTGTAGTTGATATAGTCCTTAGGCATCACAACTTTGAATATTCTTTGCCAAACATCAGGTAGGTTTTCTTTGACCCACATGAGCTTAAAGCCCGACCAGGCACTGGTAGGGGGGTTATTAACGATCTTCGCTAGTTCCTCCGCTTGCGTTCGAGCTTTGAATTCTTGAACAATGCTCTCTGTTCTTTTGTCATTCCAAAGAATGGCACTATCAATGGCCAACTCACCATCTGAGTCAATCAGAACTGTGCCGTGCATTTGGCCGCAAGAAGCGACAGAGGCGATACGGGAAAGTTTTTCAGGATGTTTCGATAGAAGCTCATTGGTGCAGGCTTTTGCTCCTAGCCACCATGAAGAGGGGTTTTGCTCCGACCAACCAATATGCGGGGTAATTTGATCATGCTCTTTTTGTACTATATCGATGATGTTTCCAGTGTTATCGACTAAAGCTGAGCGTACACTGCCAGTTCCGACATCTATCGCAAGAATGATATCTTTCATATTGACCTACCTTAATACATCTTAAAAGGTGCGATTCTTCGCACCTTTCGTCACTATTAGTAATCTAATTCAGGGAATAGCTCTGGGTTCGCATTTAATTGATCTAATACTTCTTTTGCTGTGCTAAGGCTAAGGCCAAAACGACGAACACCCACAGCATAAAGTTGTTTTACCAGTTCAAGAGAACGGATGCCGCCCGAAGCTTTGACTTGTGTTGCTCTACCATTGATTTGGTTAACAATGATCGCACAGTTTTCGACTGTTGCCCCGGTTGAAGTCCAACCTGTTGCTGTTTTTACCCATGCCATACCTGCTTTAACGGCCAGTTCTGATACCTGACGGATTTGTTCTTCATTTAAATAATGGGTCTCAAGAATCGTTTTAATTGGGGTTGGGTAAGCGGCTTTTACCGCAGCGTTAAGTTCTTGTTCTACATAATCATAGTCGCCAGAAAGTACACGCCCAATGTTACATACCATATCAATTTCACTTGCGCCATTAGCGATGGTTTGATGTATTTCAGCAATTTTTGTGCTTGTAGCGACGCCTCCTGATGGGTAGCCAATCGGCGCACCAATTAAGACATCTGGGTAGTCGACCAACTCTTCACGCAGCATAGGTACCCAGTTAGGCAGCACATGTAATGAGATAATGTTGTATTGCTTAGCAAGTTCCGCGCACGCGATGATATCTGCTTTGGTACTCTGTGCTTGCACTGCACTTAGGTCAATCATTCTGGCTAGGTTACGACAAACGTTGTTCATTGGAATTTCCTGTTATGTTGAACTGATAGGTGCATTAAAATGCATCCACTCAGTTGAATAAACTGACGAAAATATCCTTCGTGATAGCGATATATTATCAATGCCGAGATTGTTATTTTTAGTGATGTCGGTCACCTTTATTTTTGTTATTTAATCTTATTTCTGTAAGTTCGAAAGAGAAAGCCATTAAAAAGAACGCAAACAAAAATAAAGGTCGTTTTATTTAACGACCTTATGCGTGAGCCTGGTAGGCTATTCTAGCTGCCATTTTTTAACGATGGCTTCTGCATTATCAAGTAATTCTTGTGAGTAGGGGGATTGAATGAACATTGCGTTTTCGCGGATTTGTTGCTCTGTGTACGCGCCCGCAATAATAGAACCAATTTCTTCTTGAGCGACTAGCCAATGCAATGCGAGATGAGCTATCGGTATATTAGCCTCTTGCGCAAGGTGTTTAAGTTCTTCTACACAGTTAAAATAAGGCTTGAATGCGGCTCCATTGAGTTTTGGATTTGCTGCACGAGAATCATGTTCGTCCCAGTTTCCTTCGAGCTTTAAAGACCCAATAAGTAATCCTTGCATCAACGGTGAGTATGGTAAGTATTTGATATCGTGTGTCTGGCAAAATGGTAAAGCTTCATCGCGAGCGCGATATTCTAGCGGTATATTGTGATAGTGGGTTGGATTCTGTTCGAGGAGGTTATATAGCCCTTGGAAGGTCGCAATTTCAACATGTTTTTGTATCTCTAATGTCATTTCTAATGAGTAGTTTGAAACGCCAATATGTCGAATCTTGCCTGCTTCTTTTAGTAGTGAAAGTGCCGATGCGGTTTCTTCTATAGGCGTGTGAGGATCAGGCCAGTGTAACTGATAGAGATCAACATAGTCAGTACCGAGCCGAGTCAGTGAATCTTCGATTTCTTTTGTGATACTTGCTTTGCTTAGATTGTTTTTTGGTGTTTTACTTAAGTCATTTACATCCCAGATTAACCCACATTTGGTTGCGATATTGACAGAATCTCTACTTTCTCCTTTCAATGCTTTACCTAAGACTTGTTCCGCATTACCAAATCCATAGATAGGAGCTATGTCGAAAAAATTAATGCCGACATTTAGGGCTTCTTTAATTGTTCGTATCGATTGATCTTCCGTTACGTTATTCCAGGTTCCGCCAATTGCCCAGCAACCTAATCCCATTACTGATGCATTGAGATCTTTGATTTTTTTATACTTCATATTTCCGCCAAGGTTAGTTATTTAAGTCAGAGGAAAAGTTAAGTCCATATGAGATAAATAAAAATAAGGCAAAATGGACAAGTTGATGTCAATCACAGCGGACTCTTAGCATAAATAGAGAAAGTGATTTTTATCACTTTGTTTTCTCTCTTTTTCGAAAAAAATGCATTTAGGCAGTGTTTTTTCCCAAATTGGGGGTAAAAGTGCAAAAAGTAAGAGATCGAAATCACATTTGATTTTTTTTGGTTTGCATTAGGATGAAACGGGTCACGTTCAGAATTGACTCGAGTTTCTTTGTCGACGCCCTTGTTAAAGAATCATAAAAAATAAATTCATTTAATAAGGGTTGAATATGGAATCTGTTTCAAGAAATAACACCACTTCGAATGAAGTAGAAAATGTTGGAGCTGAGTTAGATACCAGTTGTTATCTACCTAAAACACCATGGGTTAAGTTTATTTTGGTTTGTTTGGTGTTCTCTGTTTGGGGCATTGCCGCAAGTCTAAATGATGTCTTGATTCCTCAGTTCCGGAAGGGCTTTGAACTATCTGATACACAATCAGCTTTAGTTCAATCGGTATTTTTCTTTGGTTATTTTGCTTTTGCTTTACCTGCTGCGACCATCGTTAAGAAATACTCCTATAAAACAGCCATCGTAGTAGGTTTGAGTTTGTACGCTTTGGGATGTTTTATGTTCATTCCAGCAGCAAATACAATGACCTATGTGGCATTTTTAGGTTGCTTATTGATTATATCTTCGGGTTTGGCATTCTTAGAGACCTCTTGCAATACTTATTCTACGCTGATGGGTGACATCGGCACATCAACGCAGCGCTTAAACTTTTCGCAAGTGTTTAACTCTGTTGGGGTCTTTTTAGGTATTTTTATTGGCCAGCAATTAGTTTTCAGTAAATCAGATGCTTCCCATGAAGAGTTAATTGCTATGGCGCCTGAAGTAGCTAACGCGATTCGCATGGAGATGGTTGAACAGGTTGTATCACCTTATATCTATATGGGTATTTTCTTGCTGGTACTTGCCGTCATCTTCGCTTTTGTTAAATTTCCAGCTTGTCGACCTCAAGAGACACAAGCTGAGGAAAAAGTGGATGTAAAAGCATCAATCGCACGTCTTTTCCAAATCCCTCATTTTCGTAAAGGGTTAATGACGCAGTTCCTCTATGTTGGTGCGCAAGTGGGTATTTGGTCATTTACTATTCGTTTTGCACAAATGATGTATCAAGGTCTGACAGAGCATGCTGCGGCAAATTATTTGATGGCTGGTTTGGTTATTTACGCAGTTGGTAAGGCGATTGCGACGGTAATGATGAAGCGTATTGAACCATCAAAGTTGCTTGGAATTTACGGAATCATCAACTTTGTATTAATTACTTTTGCGGCACTTAATCCATCAGAAATTTCTTTGTTTGCAGTTATAGCTTCTAACTTGTTTATGTCGCCGATGTTCCCAACAACTTATGGTTTGTGTATTAAAGGATTAGGTAAGGATACATCATTTGCAGGTTCACTAGTGGTGATGACGATTGGTGGTGGTGCTGTGGTTCCGCCGTTAATGGGACTTATGTCAGATTCGCTTGGTGGCAATATGCAATTAGCCTTTATTTTACCAGCGCTGTGTTTCGCTTACATTGGTTACTATGGAATCTACTGCAATAAACGCGGTTTGTAAGCGAGCCGTGAACTCTTCTATGTAAATGATGAACGGAAGGCGTGAGCCTTCCGTTTGTGCGATGTGTCGTTTTTTGTTCACTTAACCTTCCAGCAAGTTTTTTCCAATCCAATCAATAATCTTCAAAATCTGAATCTGCGATTCGCGGCTGTAGGGAGAAATACCATCCACTTGTTCTTCCAAGTCTAAGTTGGTATTGGCGATCGCCGCCAGTGTTGAGCCAACGTGGCTGATCGCCAGAACCTTCAAACCTTTGCGCTTAGCGTTGTGCGCCATCTCCACCACCGCTTGTGTTTCTCCGGATTTACTCACTAACATCACGGTGCCTTTTTCGGCGCGTGCGAGCTGGTGGATATCGGTGATCACCAAGTGCGGGATATTAGCGAGCGAGAGAAAACGCGATAGATAAGTGACGCTCACAATCGATGCGCCACGCGAGTAAAGGTACACCACCGGTGAGGCGTTAAGCGCTTGTGCGACAAGCATAATACGTTGCGATAACGAGGCTTCATCTTCGCCCACTACCGTCTGTTTTCGCAGATCTTGCACCAGTTTGTAGCGCAATTCGGTATAGCTGGCATAGCCCATTTTCTTGCACACGCGATTAACCGAGGTGGTGGTGGTTAAGGCTTTATTGGCAATGGTTTTGGCGGCGATCTCGTGCAACTCACTGGCATGAGTAATGAGGTATTCGTAGATTGCTCGTTCAATGCCTTTGAAGGTGTTCATCGTATGACTTATTTAGAAAATGGCTAGGGCGCTATTAGGCGGGAAAATGCGGCCTATTTCCTTGATGAGCTTCACAAAAGTATCGTCATACATGGCTTGTACGATGAAACAGTATCTTGATACATAACGGAAAAATATACTGCGCGAGTCAAATAAATATAACGGTGAAAAACCATGGCAAAGAAAAAGATAGTTGCAGTGACCGCTTGCCCTACAGGCATTGCACACACCTTTATGGCGGCGAAGAAAATTCAAAGCTGGGCCGAGAAACACGGCTACGAAGTAAAAGTTGAAACCCAAGGCAGTGATGGGGTTAAGAACAAGTTAACCGCGCACGATATCGCCACCGCAGACGGTGTGGTGTTGGCGATCGATGTGCCAATCATGGATATGGAACGTTTTGATAACGCCAATCCATTAAAAGTACGCACTCAAGAGTTAATCAAACGCGTTGATGAATTATTACCAACCGTTTTTACCCGCGGCAAAGAGAAAAGTGAAGGCGGCGTAGAAGTCGAAGAAGAGAAACGCTCGGCGTACCAAGTGGCGATCGGTCATATCATGACGGGTATTAGCTACATGCTGCCAGTGGTGGTGCTGGGTGGTTTGTTGATGGCGGTGGCGAAGATCACCGGTGAGTTCATTGATATCTCCGGTACGCCAATCCAAACCCTAGATAAGCTTGGTTTCATGACCATCAAGTTTATGTACCCAATTTTTGCGGCGTACCTAGCTTATTCTATTGCGGGTAAACCAGCTCTTATCCCTGCCTTTATTGGCGGTATCATGAGTGATGAAGTGTACAAACGCTTCTTCGATCTTGAAGGCTGGGCGCCATCCGGCTTCTTTGGTGCGATCGCGATTGGTTTCTTGGTTGGTTACTTAGTTCGTTATCTCAACGACACCATCAAGGTGAAAACTGAGCTGACTACGCTGAAAACCATGCTACTTGTTCCTGCGATTACGGGCGTCGTGATGGTGCTGACGATGGAATACGCCATCAATCCATTCTTTGGTGCCTTGAACATTGCGATGATCGATTTGTTCACTCAAGCGGGTGATGCAGGCCGTGGCATTTACTCAATGGTGATTGCAGCCGGTACGGCGTTTGACTTGGGTGGCCCAATCAACAAAGCCGCAGGTTCAGTTGCGCTTGGCCTAAACGGCATGGGCGAAGGTTTTGACTTGCTGGCTCGTGAGTTGGGTATTGTTATTCCGCCAATCGGCGTGGGTATTGCCGCACTGTTGGATGGCAAATTCCGTAAACCGGTGTTCTCAAATGAAGAACGTACGGTGGGTAAAACGTCACTTATGCTGGGTTTGATCGGTATTTCAGAAGGCGCAATCCCGTTCATTCTAAAGAACCCAAAAATGATTCCAATCATGATCTTAGGTTCAATCATTGGCACTCAAGTCGGCGTGCTGCTTAACGTGTGGCAAAGCCTGCCGTTACCTGCGGTTTGGGGGTGGTTCCTATCGTCTGACCCACTGAGCTACACCCTTTCTGTTTTGATCGGTTCAAGCTTCATCGCGGCCGCCTTGCTGCTGTGCACTAAGCCTGATAACGCAAACGCATAACACGTCACTCGGGGCGAGTTGCTCGCCCCATTATTTGAATTGCTCACAGGCCACGCCTTAGAGCAACAAGCAATACCAAGTAGAAGAGATATTCCTATGGCGAAAGTACATGTCATCCCGCACACTCACTGGGATCGTGAGTGGTATTTTACCCAGCAAGACAGTGACGTGCTTGCCACTTACAATTTCACAAAAGTGATTGAAACGCTTGAAAAGCAGGCTAGCTACAGTTGCTACCATCTTGATGGTCAATCTTCAATTGTGGAAGACTATCTGAAAGTGTTGCCGCATATGCGCGAGCGTATGAGCAAACTCATCCGTGACAAAAAGCTGTTTGTTGGCCCTTGGTATACCCAAACCGATACCTACAACGTGGGCGCGGAATCGATCATCCGAAACCTAAAATACGGCATGCACATCGCGCAAGAGATGGGACACAGCATGACCGTTGGTTATCTACCGGATACCTTTGGTCATAACGCGCAAATGCCAACGTTATTCAAAGGTATGGGGATTGATAACATCGTTTTCTGGCGTGGTATTGATTACGACCAGCAAGTGAAAAAATCGCATTTCCACTGGCAGTCAGCAGGCGATGACACCATCTATGCGTACAACCTAGTGCATGGTTATGGCGCGGCGAAAAACATTGTGCCGGACGCCGATCATCTCGATAAAAAAATCTTCCCGATGATCGAGAAAATCAAAGCTTTATCTGGCTTAGATGAAGTGCTGATCCCATCGGGCGGCGACCAAGTGAACATTGACCCGAACTTGCCTGTAACCTTAGCCGCGGCGACAGAGCGCTCGCCAGCCGGTGATGTTTACACCATCTCTTCAATGGAAAACTTTGTTGAGTACTTGCGCCACAACAGCGACGAATTTGAAACCTATCGCGGCGAGTTTAAAGCGCCGCGCTATACCCGTATTCATAAAACCATCGGCTCAGTGCGCTACGACATCAAAAAGCTCAACTTTGAAATTGAGCAGTTTTTAGTGAAGAAGCTAGAAGTGGTGATTGCGATAGCCAAAGCGCAAGGCATGACTGTGCACACAGAGCTGGTGGATATGGCGTGGAAGAAGATCCTAGAATGCCATGCCCATGACAGCATGGGCGGCTGTAATAGCGACGCAACCAATGCCGATATCATGCATCGCCTTAAACAAGCGGAAGAGATCTGTCATGGCCTGTATAACTTAGTGGTGAAAGAGATTGCCGCCAATGCGTGCCAAGACAATGACGTGATGATCTTCAACGCTCGCCCTGCGCCTTATTCAGGCGTAGTGAAAGTGGTCGCTTTCTCTCAATTTGAGCACATCGCGCTCAACGATGGCACGCAACGTTTAGACAGCGAAATCGTGAGCCGTGAAACCTTAGACGGCGGCAAAGTGATTGAAGTAACCAAAGACGGTGAGAAAGAAAAAGACGTACCGCCTTACTACCGTTTTGAACTCAACGTCACAGTGGCCGATTTACCCGCGCTGGGCTATCAAGTATTCCAAGTGACCCCAAGCGAAGCGACAAAGATTGCTCAAGAGCAATCGGTGAACCAGTCTGCCAGTATTGAAAACCAAACGTTGAAAGTGCACTTTTCAGCAGGGCAACTAACGCTAGAAGACAAGCGTTCTGGCCGTGTAGTGAAGCAGTTATTGAGCTTTGAAGAACAAGCCGATGATGGCGACTCTTATGATTTTTCACCGCTAGAAGGCGATACGCCGCTAATGTGCCAAGAGATGACTTGCCTGTCAGTAACACAAGGTGTGACAGAGCAACGCATGTTGCTGCGCGGTGAGTTGGCGGTACCACAAGATTTAGACGCACGTGTTGCCGGAGAAAAGGGCGCGCTAGCCCGTTTTGATGTTGTCCTGACTCTCGTTCAAGACGAACAACAACTGCGCGTGGAGATTACAACCCTTAACCAAGCGTGTGACCACCGCGTGCGAGTGGTGATTAACTCGGACGTGAATAGCCAAGAATCGCTCAGCACTCAGCCGTTTGCTTTGATGACTCGCCCTGTTGCGCCGTCAGTGGAAGGTTGGCGTGAGCGCTTCCGTGAATGCCCAATTGATATTGAAACCACCGAAGGTGCAGTTGCGATTGCTCAGGCAGATAAAGCGATGATCATTAATGGTCGCGGAATTAAGGAGTTTCAAATTCTTCCTGCCGATATGACGTTCGCGCAAGAGGGCACGAATGCGATTGCTTTAACGCTGTTTAAATCGACGGGCCGCTTAGGTAAAGATGATTTGTTATGGCGTCCGGGCCGTGCATCAGGCATCAACAATACCGTGGTGTATACCCCAGATGCGCAGTTGCAAAAGTCGATGACGTTTAATTTCTCGATTGCGTTGAGTGAAGAGGCGAGTCACCAAACGGTGCGTCGCTTAGAGCAAGCGTTTTTAGACCAGCCATTTGCTTACCAAAAACAAACGCTGAACAGTTTTGAAAATCGCTTGGAACGTTTCCAAGTACGCTTTGATGCGCGTGAAGCCAGCCAACGCTTTAGTCTGTTTGAGCTTGAGCAACCATTGCAACTGTCGAGCATTGGCCACTCTTTCTACCAAGACAACGCGGTGATCGTGCGTTTGTATAACGCCACTGATAAAGCGCAGGTGTTGGACACCACAGCCTTTGCACATTTTGCTGAAATAGAGCGTGTTAACCACCGTGAACATACGGTTGAGCAAGAGTGGCAAGTGAAGCCAAACAACAGCATTGATGTTCGCGTTAGCTTTAAAATTTAAGTCGCAGGTTAGGAATAATAAAAATGATTAGAGAACAAATCTATACCAAAGTGGCGGGTCTTTACCCTGCGGTTGATTCGGCTGGAAACGTATCTGAGAACGGCGGTGAAGCGTTAGCAGAATCGATCACCAATGACATTTTAGCGCTGATTGAAAAATGGCGTGGCAAAGCGCCGCAGTACCCGCAATGGGTGGATCAAACCACGTCCTATTTGATTACCTACGGTGACAGCTTTAGCCGTCAAGGCGAGCCAACCCTACAAACCATGAAGTGCTTTGCCGATAAGTATCTAAAAGAGGCCATTAGTAATATCCATATTTTGCCAATGTTCCCATACACTTCAGACGATGGTTTTAGTGTGGTTGATTACCGCAAGGTGGATGAAAACCTGGGTGACTGGGCAGAGCTTAATGCGCTCGCAGAAAACTTTGATTTGATGTACGACTGCGTGATCAACCATATCTCGAAAAGCAGTGATTGGTTCCAAGGCTTTTTAGCGGGCGACGAAGCGTATCAAGATTACTTTGTCGTTTCTGACCCTGAGCTTGATTACTCAAGCGTGACACGTCCACGTGCTTTGCCTTTGCTGACGCCATTTACCAAAGCCAACGGCGAAACGGCCCATGTGTGGACGACCTTCTCAGACGACCAAATCGACATTAACTTCCACTCACCTAAAGTGCTACTGGAAAGTATTGATATTTTGCTGATGTACGCCGCAAACGGTGGGCGTTCTATTCGTCTAGATGCGATTGGTTTTATCTGGAAAGTGCTCAACACGAGCTGTATCCATCTGCCTCAAGCACATGAAATCATCAAGCTGTGGCGCATTGTCATGGATGAAGTGATGCCGGGTAGCTTGCTGATCACTGAAACCAACGTGCCGCATCCAGAGAACGTGGCTTACTTTGGTCAAGGCGACGAAGCCCACATGGTGTATCAGTTCCCACTGCCGCCGTTAACGCTACACGCGTTTTTGGGCCAAGACAGCCAAGTATTGACCAAGTGGGCAAAAGGCTTAACCGCCGAGGCGATGGCATCGTTGGAAGAAGGCCGTAAAACGACCTACTTCAACTTCCTTGCTAGCCACGATGGTATTGGTGTGCGTCCAACCGAAGGCATCTTAACCAATGATGATCGCCAAATGATGTGCGAGCAGGTAGAGCGCAAAGGGGGGCGAGTTAACTACAAGAACAATGGTGACGGTACGCAATCGCCATACGAGCTAAACATCAACTATTTGAGTGCGATTACCGAGCCAGACGATAATGCCGAAACCAAGGCGAATAAGTTCTTGGCCGCGCAATCCATTCTTCTGTCATTTGTTGGCGTGCCTGCCCTGTATTATCACAGCTTGCTCGGCAGTGAGAATGATGTGCAAGGTATGGTGGAATCAGGCATTAATCGCCGTATTAACCGTGAAAAGTTTGCACTTGAAGATCTTGAGGCGGAATTGGCTCAAGTTGGTTCACTGCGTAACCGTATTTATACCGAGATGGTACGCCTATTGGATTTGCGTAAGCAACAAAGCGCGTTTGCTCCAACATCTAAGCAGGTCGTGCTTGAGTTGTCTTCGCAGCTATTTGGTTTACAACGTGGCGAGGGCGATGAGGCGATTCGTTTTGTGGTCAATCTGTCTGCGACAACGCAAGCGGTATCATTGATGGCGGGTGGCCGCGATCTTGTTTCAGGTGAAGCGTTCGATGCGCAGTTTACTCTGAACCCATATCAATTTGTTTGGCTAGCGAACTAACAGGAGCCGATGATGAAATTAGCACAACTTACCTCTCCAGATTTGATCATGCTTGATGCGGTGTTTGAAGACCGTTTCGCTGCGATTAACGCGCTGACTGACCGAATTGATCAAGCGGGTAAACTGACTAACCGTCAGCAGTTTTTAGAGGCCGTATTGCTGCGTGAAGAAGAAGGCCCAACCGCTCTAGGTGAATACCTAGCGGTTCCTCACGGTAAATCAGACGCGGTTATCGAACCGGTTTTTGCCTGTGCTTTCGTGAAAGAAGAGCTGCAATGGCAAGGTCTTGATGGCGATGAGCCGGTCAATATGATCTTCTTGCTAGCCATTCCACCGGCCGAAGCGGGATCGACCCATATGGCGGTATTGACCACGTTGACCTCTTCTTTGGTTGAAGATGATTTCCGTGAGGCATTGCTAAAAGCCAATACCACCGATAAGGTAATGGCTCTGTTTGGTGCGGAAGAAGAGTCAGTGCCTGCTGTTGATCACGTAGAGTGCGAACCAGAGCAAGTTGAACCAGACGAGCCTGAAATGGCGCGCGACATTAGTGGCAAAGCGTACCCAATGGTGTTGGGGGCGGGGATTCTGATTTCGGCCATCTTGTTCTTAATGATTTAGAACATTCGATCGCACGTCATGAGCCCTCTATTCATGACGTCATATTGAGACGGCAAGCATGCTCTATTACCCATAGGGCATGCTTTTTTTGCTTCTCAAAGCGATTCTCAATATGAAATCAAAACCGGAAATGGCGCTAAGTGATTAATAAAGTTTGTTTTATTGATTGGCTTACTCTTTGCATTTGAACTGTATCGAATAAAACCAACGGTCAGTGTAGAGAGGGAATATGAATGACACGGTAAAGTTATTGTCCACAGAGCAAACGCAAGCGTTCGACACCGAATACGTTGATGATGAGATGTTTGAATTAGTGGCTAAGCAGCTTCAACACTATCATATTACCCAGCAAGACTTTCAGTTGATGGATGTTGGCGGCGGGAACGGAAAATACGTTGACCGCATCTTAAGCCGTTTTCCTCAAGCAAGTGTCACGCTCGTCGAGCCTGAGCCGTCATTGGTGGCTAAAAATACGCCCAATACGCGCAAGCACATTATTCCTTCGACCTTTCAAAATCTTGATTTACCGAGTCAGTTGCAAGTGGTGCAATTTAATTGGGTGTTGCATCATTTTGTCACCGATGGCTACGCCAATACCTGTCAATTGCAGCAAAAAGCCATTGAAGAAGCGTATCAAATTTTGGCACCCGGAGGGGTGATCCTTATCTATGAAAATTTCTATGAAGGCGCGTGGCTGAAATCACTTCCAAGTTGGATGATTTATCAACTCACGGCCAGTCAGCGCTTTGCGCCCTTCGCCGAACGGCTAGGGGCCAATACGGCTGGTGTTGGTGTGTGTTTCCATTCCGCCAGTTACTGGCAAACATTATTGCAGCGAGCGGGGTTTTTGACCATTCAAGAAACCCATTGCTATGATTTTGGTACGCTTTCACCGCTGAAAAAATTAGGGCTCATGCTGAAAAAACAAAGCGTTGGTTTGCTGATTGCGCAAAAACCGCATTGCTAGCCGGTCCTTCGTTATCCGGCCATTGCGATTCGTCCGGCGCTTCCCGTTCATCGCTCTTTGCGCAAAGACGTAACGGTTTTTGCCGATTAGGCTGGGTAAAAAACGGCTAACCAAACGGTGGTTTCTTGCGATGATGTGGCCGCAACTCGATGCTTTTGATGGGCCGGAATATTGAGATAGTCACCGTGCTTGAGCTGAAAAAGTTGTCCGTCATCGTACTCAATCACGCCAAAACCGGATAACACCAACACCCATTCATGCTCTGTTTGATCATACCAACCTTGCTCAGGCGAGGTGTGTCCGTGTGAAACAATACGCTCGATCCGAACGCCTTTTGTATTCACTAATTCTTCAAATAATTCGTCGGGTAATGAGTCTGGGATTTTATTCAATAGGTTGTTCATTTTTGTCCTTATCAAACGCATTGATATTGAGCTTACTTGAATTCACTGCAGTGACGTGACGGCAGTATCGATGAGCAGATCCAGTTTAAGGTTGAAGTGAGACGCGTAAACCGGGATTCATTTATGCCATTCTGTCTGACTCATTGTGACAGGTTTAGGATGTCATCTTGATGATCAAAACGTTGCCATTGATAGAATTTATGATCGGCGAGAGCCAGCATCGGCAGATCTTCGTAGGTATCTCCGTAAGCGTAAATCACCGGATAAGCCGCGAGATCGACGGAGCGTTTAACCGCGGTGACTTTATTGTCTAAACTGCAGTCGCCATAAAGATACCCGCCAGTGTAGTGGCCGTTTTTGTGCGCCAGTGTGCTGCATAACAGTTTGATGCCTTGCTGCTGGCACCAAATTGACAGGTACGGGCTGAGCGATGCGGAAACGACATAGATGTCATCGCCTTGCTGCTGATGCCAACGAATTTTGGCGAGAGCGTTAGGGCGAATCATGTGGACGAGACGCTCGGTGACAAACTGTTTTGCTCGCGCGTCGAGTGATTCAATGGCTCGACCGCCAAAGGCCATTTTGGTTAAGATTGGTCGGGTATAGCGCGCTGGCAACCATTTTAAATGGTACAAAGCGATGATTGGCGAGACGAGTAGTCCACCTAACATCAGCCGTATTTTCGGTGTCGCGTAAAATAAGAAAGCGGTGTAGGCATCTTCATTGGTGATGGTGCCATCAAAATCAAACAGCGCAAGGTTCATGGGGTTGGTTTTCATTGTGGTTATGACGGTGAGGTTTTCTTCGTATTAGCCGGTTGCCAAGTGCGTTGCTTGTTTTTTTCTTCTTTGGCCAAAAATGCGCTTTCAAGATCAATGTCATAACGGTTCGCGATAGAGCATAAGTAGATGAAGATGTCCGACAGTTCATCGCCGATCTCACCGACTTTAGCATTGGGATCGATGGCGATGCCTTCGGCTTTGCGTATGGCTTGAAATAATTCGCCCACCTCTTCCCCGAGGAGTAAGCACTTCTCTATTACGGGTTGATTAGCAAAATTTCGTTCCACTTCTAACTCCGCCACATAGTGCTGAAAATCGGCTAATGTCGGTTTTGATGTGAGTTTTGGCATGGGGTTTCCTTTGGCATCCATAGTGAAAGCGATTCTTACTGCCTAGCGTATCGATTTCACGCTCAGATTGCTATTTAAGGCGGTAGCTATCAACGTGAGCACGACATTGCGCTGCTCAACGTCGATAGACCAAGACGGAACGATTAGTCGAGTTTGACGCTCTCTTTTGACGCAAGGAATTGAACTTGATGATCAAACAGTTGTTGGGCTTGCTGCTCATCAAAATCCAGTTGGAAAGTTTGGCGAAGTAATTGATGTAATTGCTGAGCGCTTTCAATGTTCACCACTCGCTCATTTCCCAATTCGTCATCGTATTGGCGCCACTCTAAATTTTTGAGTAGGTTACGTTGAGTTTGGCTTAGGTTTGAGATGACCAAATTACGGTAGAAGCCACTCGCTGGATTCTGTGAGGTGTAGAAATGGCCAATATCGCAGTCCATTTCTGTTACTTCACTTAAGTCGAAGCGGTATAACGCCTGCCAGTGATCATCTTGCCAAAGCTCCAGTCGAAAGTGTGTCTGCGCTTTTTTCAGGCGAAACTGTTGGGATAAATACTCAAAGTTGTGTGTTTCAAGTGGAATCGCCATGCGTGGGGTTTGTACGCCAAAACCCACATCAACGAGGTACTGTACACCATTCAGTTCAAGTAAAGTCACACGATGAGTGCGTCCATTGTCTTCATTGCCGTTGAGCAAAACACGAGCAAGGAGCGGGCGCGTAGTAAAGCCCAGTTCGCTTAGCAGTGTATGGAAGAGCTTATTGTGTTCAAAGCAGTAGCCGCCAGTGCGTTGTTCGATCAGGCGTTGATAAACCGCTTCAGTATCAAGACTAAGATCGCGTTTTAGTAGAACGTTGGCACTGCAAAAAGAGAAGTGCTCTAAGTGGTGAGCAATCAATTGGTTGATGAAAGCCAAGCCCTGAGCAGATTCTGTTTGTAGAGGTTTGGTTAAGTAACGTTCAATAAAGAGTGGCGTCGTCATTGGTGACCTTTTAATTCGAAGTAGTTAACGATAGCGCTATCGCACTATTACATAGTAGCTGACGGTATCGTGCTGCTGAGCCAATGTATGCAAAGCATTAGTATCAATATCAGTATTGGCGTTACTGTAAAACCTCAACCTAACTTTAGGTAAAGCACTTTTTCGTTTGACCACGTTATTCGGGGTAAATCGAATGTAGGGCGACAAAGCCAATACCTTTATTCTGTGGTGGTTGGGCAGTTGTGCCTTTCGCTATCGACAATCATATTTGATGAGTGATCGCAGTTTATCGCGAGGCAGAACGCTGGTGATATTGGTTGTTGTTGGTACATAGTAAAGGCAGATTTCTTTTAAGTTAGGCACATTTCTGATAACCAATTTTTCCAGTGGCGCTTGGAATATCTGAATCTGCTCCAGAGCAGGCATGTCTTCCAGTGTTAAGTGGCGAAGATCGGAGTGAACCACGGTGACCTTGGTCAGTTTTGGCGACTGTTGCATCTTCAGCTCAGGCACACTGACATCATCGAGCTCTAGCTCTTTAAGGCTAGGTTGCGGCGCGATGGTGAGTGTTTCTAACTCGTTTAAACGGTCAAGCTCAAGATCATTGAGTTTGGGCAAGGTCGGTATAGTGAGTGATTTGACGTTGCTGTAGCCAAAGTAGGCCGTTTTGAGCGCAGAGTCGCTTGGCCATTTCAGTGTGACCAGATTGTCGATAGTCGCGTTGAGATATTTGAGATCGGATAAGGTCGATAGATCCAATAGACCATTATCAAATTCGGCTCTTAGCGTAAGTGATTCAAGGCTATTGTATTGGGTAAAGTCACCACTTTCGGCAACGTTACCATCATTATTGCAATGTATTTCCGTAATTTCGGCCATGTAGGGGAGTTGTTCCCCGGCGGAGACGCAATAATAGAGATGGGTATTTTTTGGGAACTGATCTTCCACTTTGGCCAGTGGATTATTGTCGAGGGAATAAGAGGTAATGTTGGGAATGAGCTGAAAATCAAATGATGTCAGCTGGTTATTCTCCAACCCGAGAACCGAGATAAAATTAGGTTGTGCGTACTGTATGGTTTTAAGTTGGTTTTTGGCGAGATACAGATTATTCAATGCTGGTAACGTTCGGCCATCAAACGATTCTATCTGGTTATTTTGCGCTTCTAAATAGTGCAGTGCTGGCAAATGAGTAAGTGTTAAATCAGAGAGTTTATTATCCGATAATCTGACTTCCGTAAGGTTTGGCATGTCAGTTAACGTCAATGATTTTAACCCGGTTTTGGTTATCTCAATATTTTCTAATTGATGGCTGTTGTTGAGTGACAGAGTCTCTAATCCTGGGGTTTGAATAAAGAGTCTAGTCAATGCAGGCAAATCAAGCTCGAGCTTTAGCTTTGCGGGTAAGCGGTGATCTTTTTCGGTATCGATTATGCCCAAATCACGTAATTTAGAGTGTTGTAGCGACAGGGTAAAATCGCCTTTTATTGGCGTGCCGATAAAGGACAAGTCTTCAAGGCTCGGTAATTGCTTTTCAAACGTCGCAGGCGTGATATCGGTTTTTGAAAGATCATCACCGTCGACCGTTAAATGGGTCAGCTCAGGCAGGGTTCCGAGGGTGAGTGATTTTAATCCCTCTTCCGTTATTTGTGCCCACAGCTCAAGGTGCTGCAATTTTTGGTTGGCGCTGACATCCAGTTGGGAAATAAAGTTGCTGCTAAGATCTAGGTAGTTTAATTGAGGGAAATACTCAATTTCATCAGCACTTTCAATATCCATGCGCGAGCATTCAAGGCGAGTGACTTGGTCTAATTCTTCAATGCCTAAATCTAAGACACATTTTTCAAAGTTGTCATCAGAAAAACGAATATCAGAGACTTTCTCTGGTGGAGTACAGCCGACGAGGCCGACTAACATCGAGAATCCAATGGCGATTTTGCCGAGTTTATATTTGAACATAACGACTTTGCTTACTCACTGCTTATGATATGTGCCATCCCTATCTCGTCAGCATACTATGTTGCTTGCATACCTTTCACTCTGTTAATTATCAAATTTGGCCATCACAAGCACGCTGAACAATCGGTTATTGCGATTTTAAAGGCATTTTTGCAGCAGTAACGAGCAAGTTAGCCTGTTTATCCCTGTTTCGAAGCGGATGTCTTTGGGGCCAATGGTTAACTCGGTTGTAAAGAAAGAGCGCCAGCTTGGGCTGACGCTCGTTGTTAGAGATGACTAGAAGAGTCGGCGAGTTAGCTGGCTTTTTCGGCCGTGGAGACGGGTGTTATTTCCTCATTATCAGCACTTGATGGTGTTTCTGAGAACAAATCGGCGACGGCGCTGCGTTCAAGCTCGCCTTTCAAGTTACCGTCTTCATCAACCACAGGCAGCGAGAAATCGCTGGAAATGGTTTCCGTTAGAACGGTTTCAATGACCGCATCAGGTGAAATCGATGGTACAGATTCATAAGTCACATCGCTGAGTTCATCGATATGCGGAGCTTGGGAAGCATCAATCAATCCTTCCTTGGTAATTAACCCTTGGTAGCCTTCGTCGGTCACATGATAGCCGTAATCTTGCTTCGACTTTTTCATTTGGTTGAGCGCATCTTCAATGGTTGAAGCGGTAATGCGTAGCGCGGGTGGCTGCATCACGGTTTCGACCGTCAGTGCGCGGGCGCGGTTGACGTCTTTTACAAACGCTTCCACATAATCGTCAGCAGGATTGAGCAGAATGTCATCGGGTGTGCCTTGCTGAACCAGCACGCCATCTTTTAAGATCGCGATGCGATCCCCGATGCGCAGCGCTTCATCTAAATCGTGGGTAATGAAGATAATCGTTTTGTGCAGTGTTTCTTGCAGCTCAATTAACTGATCTTGCATTTCACTACGAATCAGTGGGTCAAGGGCTGAAAAGGCTTCATCCATCAGAAGTATTTCGGCATCTGTCGATAACGCGCGCGCTAAACCGACACGTTGTTGTTGACCGCCAGACAGTTGAGCAGGGTATTGTTTTTCATAGCCTTGGAGGCCGACGGTGTTCAGCCAGTCAGTGGCGCGCTGAATACGCTCACCTTTTTCAATGCCTTGAATTTCTAAGCCATACGCAACGTTATCTAACACGGTGCGGTGTGGTAATAGACCGAATCGTTGGAATACCATCGACATCTTGTGGCGACGAAACTGCTCCAGTTCTTTGTTAGACAGTTTCATTACATCAATGCCTTCGACTAAAATCTGCCCTTCGGTTGGGTCGATTAGGCGGTTAAAGTGGCGGATTAGAGTTGATTTACCTGAGCCGGACAAGCCCATGATAACGAAAATCTCACCTTGCTTAATGCTGAGGTTAATGTCTTTCAACCCCACGGTGTGGCCAGTATTTTTCAGGATCTCATCTTTGCTATCACCGCGTTTCACTTGATCCATTACTGAGCTCGGGTTGCGGCCAAACACCTTGTATAAACCGCTAATTTCAATCAATGCATCAGTCATGTTTTAGATCCCCTAAGTGAGCTTGAGTTCGCTTGGCATACGCTTGAGAAGCGCGGTCGAATAAGATGGCCAAGGCCACAATGGCGAAGCCGTTAAGAAGACCAAGGGTGAAATATTGATTGGTGATGGATTTAAGAACGGGTTGGCCCAGGCCTTTTACGCCAATCATTGAAGCGATCACAACCATAGACAGGGCCATCATAATGGTTTGGTTAATACCGGCCATAATGGTGGGCATGGCTAAAGGTAGCTGTACCCCAAACAAACGCTGTTTGTTGCTCGCACCGAAGGCCGTTGCTGCTTCTAGTACTTCTTTATCCACTAAGCGAATGCCTAAATTGGTTAAGCGGATGACGGGAGGAATAGCGTAGATCACCACGGCAATTAAGCCCGGAATTTTACCAATGCCCAATAGCATGACGACGGGGATCAGGTAGACGAATGCGGGCATGGTTTGCATCACATCCAGCATTGGCGTCACGACAGATTGCACGCGGTTTGAACGCGCCATGGCGATCCCAATTGGAATGCCCAGTACGATGGCCAACATGGTACAAACGGTAATGATACTGAGTGTGCGCATGGTGTCGTCCCACATGCCGAAATAGCCAATTAGCATCAACGATATCACGCAGCCAACCACCAATTTCCAAGATCGACTCGCGACATAAACCAGAGCGCAGCAACCGGCTAAAACGAGAAACCACGGTGCGGAAAGGAGCAATTTTTCAAACCACACTAAGAAAGAAAGCAGCGGGTCAAAAATGGATTCAATCAGATCGCCATATTCCCGAGAGAAGTCGCGATAGGCGCCGTCTAATGTTTTGCGAATAGCGCGTAGGTCCGCGCGATCCATCGCGGGGAATTCACTAAACCAGTTAGTGTCAGACATGTTAATTTCCTTATCAATACTGAAGCGGCTCCTGCCGCTTCAGAACTACAGATGTATGACTAGAGAAGTCTTGTTCGTCTGCTGAGGTTAGGTGGTGGGTATTAGATAGCCTCGTTGATCTTATCCGCGACGGCTTTTGGCACCCATTGTTGCCAAACGTCAGGGGACGTTTCTAGGAAGTGGAACATGGTATCTTCACCACTGGCTTGATTGTCTTCCATCCATGCCAAGAGCTGGTTCATTTGTGCGTTCGTGAAGCCACGTTTGTTTAGGTACTCTTGAACTTCTGGTGCGCGAGAGGCAAATTCTTCCGTGACAATGGTATGAACCGGTGATGGTGGGTACATGGTGGTTTTTGGATTTTCACAACCATCACGTGAGGTACAGTTTAAGTATTCTTCAGTATCAACCCCGCTGCCAAAGTCGACTTTAACCATATCGAATTTACCGAGAATCGCAGTGGGTGCCCAGTAGTAACCAAACCAAGCTTCTTCACGGGTATAAGCTTTGGCTAAAGAACCAGAGAGACCCGCGCTTGAGCCTGGGTCAACCACGGTAAAGCCGGCATCATCAAGGTTCATCGCATTAAATAAGTTACCCGCACTGATCTGGCAGTTCCAACCTGCGGGGCAAGTATAAAATGCGCTGGTGTCAGGATCTTCAGGGTGCTCAAACAGTTTCGCATGTTTTTTCACCCCTTCGATTGTGGCGATTTCAGGGTATTGTTTAACAAGGTAGGCTGGCACCCAAAACCCTTCTTCACCGCCTTCAACCAATGCTTTGCCGGCGTAACGTAGACGCTTATCAGCGACACCTCGGTCTAGTGCTTCTTTTAGGCTGTTACTCCACATTTCAGGGGCAATATCAGGTTGGCCTTTTTCGATCATAGAAGTGCCGGTTGGCATCGTATCGCCTGGGATCAGTTCCGCATTACAACCATAGCCTTCAGTCAAAATGAATTGATCAAGGTTGGCAAAAAAGCTTGCGGAGCTCCAGTTCATTTCGGCGATGGTGACGTCACCACACTCGTCTGCAGAGGCTTGAGTAGCGGTTAAACCCGCCAAAATAAGAGTGGCTAATTTTAATTTCATTTCGATTTCCATTCTAATGAGTACATCATAAGGTTATAGAAATGTTCGTGATAATTCAAATAACTGTTAATAAGTTTGAGGTTTGTGTTTTCCAGAATTAACAAGGCTTAAGCGCCTAAATAGAAGCGTTAGACGCGGTATTTAGGCACATTTTACGGCGTATTTTGCGAGCAAATTTATTTTCATCTTTGAATGTATCGAAAAGTGTACATTTTGTTGATGTATGAGTTGTACGAGCCCGAAAACTAATCAGCAGACCAAACATTTCTAATGTCTGGCCACCCCCAATTGGTGAGCGCGACATCCTTAAGTACCCCGTGAAAACGCAAGGTTTGGCTGTGATGGAAAAGTGGTAATAGCCAATATTGATTGACCAGCGCAGAGGCGATGGGTTCTAACTCGTGCAGGTAATCGGTGAGCGGTGTCGTTTGGCGCAATGTTTGTAGGGATTGCGATAACCAAGCGCGGGCTTCTTTGCCGATGCAGCCGTGCACAATGGCGTTGTGGTAAAGGCTATTGAACGCCGAAGCATGACGATTGTCATCAAGGTTGATATTCGTGAGCACAAGGTTTTCTTGAAGTTCTGTTTGTGCACAGCGGCTATTGAGATCCCTAAAGGAGTAAGTATTCACTTGCACCTTAATGCCCAATAAACTGAGTTGGTCGGCGATAGCTTGGGCACAATTGACTAATGCATTGTAGTCATACACGGCGATTGAAAGGTGCTGCGGTAGATCGGCCTGGTGCGATTTCGGACGCAGTATTTTGTGCCAGTTAGGCAGAAGATGGTAAGCGTGTTCGCTGCCAAATGCTTTGCCGTTTTGTGTGAGATGATGATGAACGGTTTCTGGTGTGATCAGGCTAGAAAGGTAACGGCGCTGCTGATCGGTAAGGGCATTGGTGCTGTGTTGATTAAATAACACGAACAGGCAACCATCTTCGGTTTGAGTGTGTTGAATCGATGGGGATTCTAGATTCTGTGCCTGGTCCGTTAAATAATAATGGCAGGTTTGATCTCGTTGTTTTTCTGGATGATTGGTTTCAATTTGTTTTTGTTTTAATTCGCTTTCATCGAGCTGCCAGATCGTGACGAGATCGGTCAACGCTCGGCAGGCGTAGTACTGCTCAAATGCTTGCAAACACAGCTTGATCTCTGAATGCTCGACGACCTCAAACACTCCGCTGCCGATAACTTGCCCCTGAAAGTCAGCTTGCAATTGCTGTAGGGGTTGAATTGAATATTTCACGCCAGAAAGCAAACCACCAAAACCAAAATCGGGCTCAGACAGTGTGAAGACAACCTTGTTCGCCATTGGCGCGCTGACATGGTCTAAATGATTGAGCTCTCTTTGATAGTTGGGATGACGGCGAAGTTGTATAAATAGGTCTGCAATATGGCCCGCATCGATGGGTTTTCCATTATGGAAGGTGAGGCCAGGTCGGAGATAGAAGGTCCATTGAATGCCCTGTTCATCATGGTGCCAGTGATGGGCTAATTGCGCTTCTAACTCACCATTGGATTGACTGGTGACCAAGCAGCAATACACTTGTCGGATCAGATAGCGCTCGCTGGAACGATGTAATAAATGCGGCAATAATTTTTCAAATGGCCGTTTGTAAGTCAACTGAATATGCAGACGGCCCTCGCGGATCGATGCGCCAGAAGTGGTTTGTAGCAGTTGACCAAAGGCATGTTCGTCGTTGTCGAGTATCGCGAGTGCTTTTTCATATTTACCTTGCTGGATACGCTTGGCAGCAAGTTGAGCTTTCAGTGTTTCAAGGCTCAATTTTAATATTAAGGTTGAGCGCTGATTACGGCCGACTTTAGGTTGCCAACTGAGCCATTCTTGTTTTTGCATTTCTCCAAGCAGGTTGCGAGCGTGACGAGCACTAGTAAAGAGCGTTTCCGCGACCTCCGCTAAGGCTGTTTTGATCTCTGAGCCCACGCCGAGTGGTGTAAGACGAGCGTAGTAGCGAAGGAGGTTGAGATCAGACATGCAAATAGACTCTTTTTAAGAAATGAAGCAATGAATACGACAGTGATTTCCGCAATTAGGCCATTATACGGATAATTTTGCTAAATTTAGTCGAAATAGGTCAAATTGAGGAGCAAGAAATATAAAACTGAGCAGTTTTTCATTTCCTAATTATAGGCAAGAATAGTGAGGTGAAAGAGTAGAAAGAGCAGTGGTGAACAGACTGTCGCTCCTGTACCCCCAAGAACGCCTGCTTACTGCTGCTTTTTGTACTCTTTTTCAGCGAGCGATTAACTCGTTGAGTTGCGTTTTTTGGATCGTTTACGGCGGAGAATAAGTCCGATTAAACCGATAAAGAACAGCGCTGAAGCGGCCCATACGGCAAACGGATGAGCGGTATAAAAAGTGCTGATTTGGTGCAGATGAGAAAAAGCCACATTGCTCAATAAACTGAAGACAGCAACCCAAATAGTGGCGGCTAACGCATTGCCCCATAGAAACTCGTGCCGTGGCATTTTGGCTATCCCGCACGCCAGCGGCATAAACTGCTTCATTCCTTCAATAAAGCGGCTTACAACTAAACAAATAGGCCCATATTTTTGAATGTTAACTTGCAGCTTTTTCATCTTATCGCCCGATATGTAGCCTTTTTTATCCAACCAACCTTCAAAGTAATAGCCGATTAGATAGCCACAGGTATTGCCGATAAAACAGGCGAGCCATGATACGACCATCACCAGTGGCAGATTCATCACCCCGCGTGAGGCCAGTATGGATGCGGCGATCATTAACGATTGGCCGGGCATCGGTATGCCTATACCTTCAAGAGAGATACTCACGGCTAATGCCAAATAGCCATATTGGGCGAGTATTGGTGACATGGCATTGAGTAATTCGTTTATGTGTTCCACATAAAACTCCTAAGAGACAGAAATGTATAACGACGCCTGGAGAAACGTTCAATTAATCATGACGCAAGATGGGTCTGAAAAGCCAGCCTCGATTTGATATTTGAGCGGCGAAATGGAACGGTTTGGTTTTGATTACTGTACTTTGCTCTCGCTAAAAATAATACAAAAATGCCCGCCAAGTCAGCTTGGCGGGCATTTTTTATGCAGCATAATGTTTAAGGCAAATGGCATTATGGCTGGATTATAGTGTTTCAATCGCGTCTAACAGTTGACGGTTGAACTCTTCAGAAGTGACTTGCGCCGTTTCCATATCGAAGTTGTCGTAGAAGCTTGGTAGTGAGATGCTCGCTTTTACATCTGCGGCAAAGTAAGGCGCGGAGCCTGATGCTGCTGCTAATACGCTACTTGCACCGCCAGGGCCAGGAGACGTTGCAAGCATAATGACTGGCTTGCCTTGGAATACTTTCATGTCGATGCGCGTTGTCCAATCAAATACGTTTTTGTAAGCCGCGGTGTAAGAACCGTTGTGCTCAGCAAAAGAGATGACAATCAGGTCAGCATCGCTGATGGCTTGGAAGAACTGCTTCGCTTGCTCAGGTTGGCCGAGCTCTTTTTCACGTTCATCACTAAAGATTGGCATTTCCAGCTGGTGGATATCAAGCATGTTCACTTCTGCATTTGGTACTTGCTTTGCAGCGTAGTGAGCTAATTGCTGGTTGATTGAGTTTTTGTTGTTGCTAGCGCCAAATGCTAAAACTTTCATATTCTATTCCTAAGTGCTTTTGCTGAATTCGTTTGATGGAGAGAGTTTAGTTTGATTCCATATTTTGATTAATAGGGTAAATGTGTAATTATTATTTCCATATGACTCGCAATAGGATGAAAGACGATGCTTTCACAGACAAATTTACTGGATGGGATGGTGATATTCACCACTGTCGTCGATCAAGGTAGCTTCACCAATGCGGCCAATGTAACAGGGCACTCAACGTCTTTTATCAGTAAAGAAATTAATAAGCTCGAAGAGCGTTTGGGTGTGCGTTTGCTACACCGTACCACTCGTACTCTCAGCCTCACGCCGGAAGGAAAGCTCTATTTTCAGCAAAGTAAGCAATTGATAGAAAGTGCTCAAGAGCTAGAGCAAGCGATTAACGGTCGTCAGCAAGAGCCGAAAGGCGTGCTGAAAATCAGTTGTCCGGTGAGTTTTGGGGCGGATCAATTGAGCCCTATTTTGGCAAAATACATGCAGATGTACCCTAAAGTAACGCTGGAAGTTTTTGCCAGTGATCATAAAGTTGATTTGATCGGAGAAGGGTATGACGTGGTTTTACGCTCGTCGGCCACGGCAGAAGACTCGAGCTTGATCAGTCGACGAGTTCAGCGCTCGTGTACCCGCACGGTGGCATCGCCCAGTTATTTACAACAGCACGGCACGCCAAAGCACCCTAGTGAGTTAATCAAGCATAAGTTACTTTGCTACAGCAATCACAAGCAACCGTATGTGTGGAACTATATTGATAGTGATGGCTCACTATTGCGCGTAGATGTGACGAGTGTAATGACGACGAATAGCCCTGAAATGGAGCTCAGTTTATGTGTATTGGGGCAGGGCATTTGCCGTTTGCCAGAAGCGCATGTGCAAGGGGGGATTGAACGCGGCGAGCTTGTGGAATTATTTACCGATTTACCCGTGCACAACATAGAGATGTGTCTGGTTTATCCGAGCCGTAAACACATGTCAACGAAGGTGCGTTGTTTCATTGACTTGGTGGTAGAAGAGTTGACGTAAGTATTTATACCCGTTGATTACAGTTTTTACGGACTTGATAACGTGATAAACGCGCCAGCAATAATGAATTTAAACCGGATCACGGGTGAATCGTTTTATCGTTAAAATGCGAACCTAACGCATTGACCTGAAATTTTGTCGGTAAACTTGCTGTGATTTCATCAAACGGTCATGATCGAAATCACGCTTTATTATCCCTAAACTTTTGTTTTATTTGATGTGCTTGTCGATTCGTAAGTATCAACTACACTTGCTGATAATAACAAAGAGAGGGATTATGAGTTTAACAAGGCTTATCTACGTTAGTACGATTACTTCTGAGTTTTCTCTTGGTGATATAGATAAAATATTGGAGTCGTCATACCGACGAAATTCGGCAAATAATATCAGTGGCGTACTGTATTTTAGCACTCGCTATTTCATGCAGTATCTTGAAGGTGATCGCGCTGATTTGGAAGAAACCTACGCTCGAATTATTCAAGACCGCAGACATGCGAACTGTATTGTTTACGAATTAGAGCCGATAGAAAAACGCGAATTTGAAGATTGGTCGTTAGCTTATATCCCTCAATCTGAGAGTCTGAGATCGTTAAATTCACGATTTATGCAATCTGCCCAATTCAACCCTTATGACATCCCTCAACAGAATGTTTTTGCTTTTATACTGGAGTTAAAAGCGTATTTGCCTCGTGTCTATTTAGAGGGGCTGACTTGTTAAACCTCGTCAGAACATGACTTCGTAATCACAAATCGCAAATCACAGCAACGCTAAGCGGAAAATGCAAAAAAGCCCACACGTGAATGGTGTGGGCTTTGAGTATCGTTCAAACGCGCAACCGGCATGAGTACTCAGCCGTTGCGACTCTCGATAAGATTAAAGGGCGATAAATAGACCCGCTAGTGCAGCACTCATCATGTTGGCCAGTGTTGCCGCTGTCACTGCTCGGAAACCAAGCTGCGCGACATCTTGGCGACGCTCTGGAGCCATAACACCGATAGAACCCAGTTGGATAGCAATCGAACCGATGTTAGCAAAGCCACATAGAGCAAAGGTGACGATCACTTGGCTGTGTGCAGATAAGGTGTCTTTTACGCTGATGAAATCCAAGAAGGCTACAAATTCGTTAAGAATGGTTTTCTGACCAATTAACGCACCTGCGGTTAGCAACTCGTTCGTTGGGATGCCCGCAAAGAAAGCCAGAGGTGCAAATAGGTAACCAAAAATCAGCTGTAGTGATAAGTTATCAATACCAACCCAGTTGCCTACGTTCTCAAAGCCTGCGTTAACCATAGCGATCACGCTGACAAACGCCAGTAACATCGCACCTACCGCAACCGCGACTTTCACACCATTCATTGCACCAGAAGCCAGCGCATCAATGATGTTCGCATCGGTACTTGCTTCTAATTCAATCGGGTCATCTTGGCTTAGCTTTTCACGCTCAGGTACCAGCATTTTTGCCATCAAAAGACCACCAGGCGCTGCCATGAAACTTGCTGCGATTAGGTATTTTAACTCGATGCCAAGTGCTGCGTAGCCACCAAGCACTGAACCAGCTACTGATGCCATACCACCAACAATAACCGCGAACAATTCTGAACGGGTCATCTTTGGTAGGAATGGGCGAACAATCAGTGATGCTTCACTCATTGAAAGGAAAATGTTGCTGGTTGCGGCTAGAGATTCCACTTGAGAAGTGCCAAGTAGACGGGCAATTGCGCCACCGATGACTTTGACTAACTTTTGCATGATGCCAAGGTAGTAAAGTAAAGAAATAATAGAAGATAAGAAAATGATTAGCGGTAAAACGCGAATGGCGAAAATGAAGTTACCAGAAGCGAGGTCACCAAAAAGGAAGCTAATACCTTCGTTTGCAAAGGCTAACAAACCGGATACTGCGTCGCTGACCGTAATCAGTAAAGATTGACCCAGAGGGAAATAAAGTACCAGAGCAGCAAAACCTGCCTGTAAAGAGAATGCGCCCACAATGGTGCGCCAGTTGATGTCACGACGACTGTCTGAAAGTGCATAAGCACATGCTAATAAAGCCAATATGCCGGCCAAGCTGAAGATGATTTGCATTATGTTGTCTTTGCTATGTTGTTGCAATTTATAGACGAGCAAAGAATTAAACGCGAACAAGCATAAGGTGACACCGCTGAAAATTACGCCATGTCCTCTTTGCCTGAAAGCGAATTCAAGCCCTGTAAACGCTCACAATTGCGCTGGGCCCATTTCCTTGGGGCAAATTATCCGTTTTTCAGTCGAATGAAAGCTGGTGAATGAGTGATTCACGTCAAAGGCTTTAACGTGAGTTAACTTCATATCTAACCGGGCGCGGAGTATACGCAGGCTTTTTGCATGTGACAATGATCACTTTTGTTAAAGTTATGCACGCTAGGTAAACGTTGGCGCAAACGGTTGGCGAGAGTGCTCAATATTAATGCAATGATTGGTGTTTTAATGCTCGTCGCGTAAGCGATAAGAAATTAAATTTGCGCGATATTGTGTGGTTAGTGTCTGATTAATAAGCATCTGGATCGTTGAGCATAGAGGGCGGGAGATAATAGAGAGGGGTTATTTGCAATGTTATGTTGATACGAGGGGGTAAAAGCCTCAGAATGGCGGACTTTTCTGCCTGAGAGGCCCTAATGGGGGCTTTTTAGGCTAGAACCACTATATATTGAGAATCAAATTTATGGGTTTTACCTCGTTAGCTCTTTCTGCTCCAATCCTCAAAGCTATTCAAGAACAAGGATACGATACACCATCGCCAATCCAAGCGCAGGCGATTCCTGCCGTTCTTAAAGGGCAAGATGTCATGGCAGCAGCCCAGACGGGCACGGGTAAAACAGCGGGCTTTACACTTCCAATTTTAGAATTGTTAAGCAAAGGTCAAAAAGCGAAAAGCAACCATTGCCGCGCTTTGATTCTAACACCAACGCGTGAGCTTGCAGCGCAAATCCAAGAGAATGTGCATAACTACAGCCGTTACTTGGATCTGAACTCTACCGTGGTATTTGGTGGCGTAAAAATTAACCCACAAATGATGCAACTGCGTAAAGGCAGTGACATCTTAGTGGCAACCCCTGGTCGTCTTCTGGATCTATTCAACCAAAAAGCGGTGAACTTTTCACAACTTGAAGTACTGGTTCTTGATGAAGCTGACCGTATGTTGGACATGGGTTTCTTCCGCGACATTAGCCGAATCTTAAACTTGCTGCCGAAGAAGCGTCAAAACCTGCTGTTCTCTGCAACGTTTTCTCCAGAGATTCGTGAACTGGCAAAAGGCTTGGTGAATAACCCAGTCGAAATCTCAGTTGCGCCAGCAAACTCAACGGCTGAAAAAGTAGAACAATGTATCTACCCTGCGGACAAAGGCAAGAAGCCTGCGATGCTGCTTAAGCTGATTACCGATGGTAACTGGCGTCAAGTGTTGGTGTTTAGCCGCACCAAGCACGGTGCGAACCGTCTAGCGCATTATCTTAATGAGCAAGGTGTGACGGCTGCACCGATCCACGGTAACAAGAGCCAAGGTGCTCGTACTCGTGCACTGGCTGATTTTAAATCAGGCGAAGTGCGTGTATTGGTTGCGACCGATATTGCTGCGCGTGGTATTGATATTCCTCAGTTGCCACAAGTTGTTAACTTTGACTTACCAAACGTAGCAGAAGATTATGTACACCGAATTGGTCGTACTGGTCGTGCGGGTGAGGCAGGTAAAGCGGTTTCTCTCGTTTGCGCAGATGAAACGGACGAGCTATTTGGCATTGAACGTCTAATCCAAACTTTGCTACCTCGTATGGATCTAGAAGGCTTTAAGCCAAGCAACCCATTGCCAGAATCTAGATTAGATACTCGCCCATTCAAAGCGAAAAAACCAAAGAAAGCGAAGAGCCCAAGAACAGGCCACGCGGATGGTCAGCGCTCAGGTGATAACGCTCGCGGCAACAAACCAGCTGGCAAAAACAAACGTCATTTCGGTCCTAAGTCTGCTGATGGCCAGAAAACTCAAAATGGCAAGCCAAACACGGGTTCTAAGCCTGCGGGTAATGGTCAAAAGCCTGCGGCAAAATCAGGCGGCAACACTGGCGGCAATTCTGGCGCGAATAACGCTAACCGTAGCGCGAACAACAGCGGCAATCGCTCACGTTCTGGTGGTAATGCGAATGCGGCGGGTAAACCGCAACAAAGCCGTCGCCCTCGTCCTGCGAACAATAGCAGTCGCGGTTAAGAATAAGCCAAACAGTTAAAGCGATATGAATTGAAGCCAGTGACTTGTCACTGGTTTTTTTATGTCATTTGATCACTAAACGAGAGATCTATGCTGGAATTTTTGGTAAAAAAAACCGGTCGTTATAATTTACAGTATGGCGTTTATTTTTAAATAGGTCATGTTTTGGAAATTAATTGGAAAATAAATTCGTTTAAAATTATCAATATTTACGCACTTTTTGGCAAAACATTGGGTTATGACTTGCAACCTAAACTTTGTAACTAAACGTGACATTAACGATTGTTGTTATTGATCTTTCGTCGTTCTTATCAAAATGCGGCTTTAGCGTTCAAGCCCAATAGATAAAGGCTCGGTGAGCCGCTCCCCCTAGGTTTTTATACTGAACCGTTATTTCCTTGAATGGGGTAATGCCGGTTTTTAGGGGGTTAGGCACAATAAAAAGGTCAATGAGTTAAAACGAAGGATTAATTAAGAAGGCAAACGCATAGCATTGTCGCTTTAATCGCGTGTTGTCTCATTCATGTCATCGATAACTATATACCCGTCCTACTTGAAGTTGCAGCGGTGTTGACTGGCACTCTCAAGCCTCATCACATAGCGCACCTATGCTCAGAGGCTTTGTTCGCTTGTCGCCTACCTGCATCTTCAAGTTGTTTGGGTATAGGTCGTTTCAATGAAATAACGAATTTCGGCTTATTGATAGAAATAAAGGCCAATATTCCCATTATTCCGAGCTTTGTACGGTCGGACTTTTTTCGCGTCCTTTCTCATGTAACACGAGGTTTCACAACCTCTATCTGTGCAACATTAATTTGTCCGTCTTGGAATTTTCAGTCTAGGCTCATAGTGGTACTTTGCGGGCTCTAGGTTTCTCCTGTGTCCATATAACTCCGTGTTAATTATGGGGTTATAAGCCTACTCGTAGTACCTGACCTGTCTAAATAAAATATGATGAATATGAGGTTGGTTAAGATGGCAAAAACGGAAACGATCAAAAAAGGGGGGATAGGAATATTCGCCCTCGCAATGCTAAATATTGTCGCCGTGGTGAGTTTGAGGGGGCTTCCTGCAGAAGCGGAATATGGTCTTAGTTCTATTTTCTACTACATATTTGCTGCGATTGTTTTTCTTATTCCTGTCTCACTCGTTGCGGCTGAGCTGGCAACAGGTTGGTCAGAAAAGGGCGGTATTTTCCGCTGGGTCGGTGAAGCGTTTGGGCCTCGCTTAGCGCTTGTTGCGATGTTCATGTTGTGGATTGAAGTGACAGTGTGGTTCCCAACTGCACTCACATTCGGTTCGGTTTCCCTTGCGTTTGTTGGCCCTGATCAATCATGGGACCAAGCATTGGCACAAAATAAGTTCTTTGTACTGGGTATTGTGCTCGCGATTTACTGGATTGCGACCTTTATTGCGCTACGCGGTACCGATGCGTTTGCTAAGGTAGCCAAGTGGGGTGGCCTTATTGGTACGGTTATTCCGGGTATTGTGCTTATCGTACTGGGCTTTTCTTATCTTTTCTTTTCGGGCAAGCAGCCAGAAATCGAATTGTCTTGGGCTCAAGTGATCCCGGACTTCTCTAACTTCAATAACGTCGTTCTAGCGGCCAGTATCTTCCTATTTTATGCCGGGATGGAAATGAATGCCCTGCACGTAAAAGAAGTGGATAACGCGGCGAGAAACTACCCGTTAGCGATTATGATCGCTGCGATTGGTACGGTGAGTGTGTTCGTTCTCGGAACGCTGGCGATTGCGTTTGTGATTCCTCAGCAAGACATCAGCTTAACGCAAAGTTTGCTTGTGGCTTACAACAAAATGTTTGCTTGGGCTGGCATCAGTTGGGCATCACCGATTATGGCAAGCTGTTTAGCCTTAGGTGTGCTTGCGATGGTCGTTGGTTGGGTTGCGGGTCCATCGTCAGGTTTGTTGGTGGTAGCAAAAGGCGGCTATCTTCCTCGTTTTTGGCAGCAAACGAACCAGCATGGCATGGCGACGCATATCATGATGGCGCAGGCGCTACTCGTGACGATGATTTCCACCGTGTTTGTTGTACTGCCTTCAGTGCAGGCCGCTTATCAAATCTTGAGTCAGTTGACGGTGGTGCTTTACCTCATCATGTACCTACTGATGTTTGCTGCGGCTATTCACCTACGTTACACCCAGCCGAATCGTCCTCGCCCATATAAAATCCCGGGCGGCAATATCGGTATGTGGATCGTCGCTGGCCTTGGCTTTATTGGTTCATTGATTGCTTTCGTGTTCTCGTTCATCCCACCAAGCCAAATTTCGGTGGGCAGTCCAGAAGCCTACATTGGTATCCTTGTGGCGTTAACGATCATCTTTGTCGCCGTTCCATTTGTGATTTACAAAGCACGTAAACCGCATTGGCGCGACCCTGCCGTGACCGACTTTGCACCGTTCACATGGGAAATTGAAGATATGCACCCGGGTGTCATCAATACATCAGACAAAGTTACGCACACATTGAATTCGTAAGGTAGGGTTTTGTTATGTCACAACGTGAACTCTCTCAATCTCACGGCGATCTTGCTGCTGCAATGCAGCAAGCATTGGACAATAGCGCCAGTAATCATGATGGAGAAAACGCATCGTACATTCCGTTTTTGGCATCCGTTCCTTCTCAATTGGCGGGTTTGGCTTTTGTCTCGGTAACGGGTGAGGTTATTCAACTGCAAGATGCGGGCTATCCGTTCGCAATAGAGTCCATATCAAAAATCATGACGTTGGCGCTCGTTTTGGAACAATCTGGTGCGGATGAACTGCACAATAAAATTGGTTCGGAGCCAACCGGCATGCCATTTAACTCAGTGTTGGCATTAGAACTTCATCAAGGCAAGCCACTCACACCACTGGTGAATGCCGGAGCGATTGCGACGGTGAGCTTGGTGAAAGCGACAGACGCCGAAGATCGTTGGCAGCAAATATTGGCGTTTCAATCCGCACTTGCAAATAGCGACATTGTGCTTTCCGATGAAGTGAATCAATCGGAGCAAACCACCAATACTCATAATCGAGCCATTGCATTATTGCTTGAATCGTCAGGTTGTATCTACTCAGATTCAATGCAGGCGTGTGATGTTTATACCCGTCAATGTTCGACCCTGTTTAATACGGTGGAATTGGCAACCGTAGGCGCTACGCTTGCCAATGGCGGTAAAAATCCGTGCTCAGGTAACGTGGTGATTCAACCCGACAATATTCCCCATATTCTGGCCGAAATGGCGATGGAGGGCCTTTATGATACGTCCGGTGATTGGGCTTATGATGTGGGTCTGCCAGGGAAAAGTGGTGTCGGCGGTGGCTTAGTTGCCGTGATTCCCAATGTCGGGGCATTAGCCGCATTCTCTCCGCGCTTAGACCAATTTGGTAATAGTGTGCGTGGCCAGCAAATGATCAAACAAGTTGCTCAAGCGATGGGCTGGAATTTGTTTAGTAGTCAGCAACATTAAGGAAGGTAAAAATTATGGCACTTCATCGTGTAAATCGAAATAACGACCCAATTTTTGGCTCAGAAGACATCCACAGCGTTGCGGCTGCTAAGAAGCTACCACAGCAAGAACAAGCGCCAGCGGTTATTTATCAGATGATTCGAGACGAGCTTTACTTAGACGGTAATGCGCGCCAAAACTTAGCGACCTTCTGCCAAACATGGGAAGAAGACGAAGTTCATAAACTGATGGACCTATCGATCGACAAAAACATGATTGATAAAGATGAATATCCACAATCGGCAGAGATTGAAAGCCGTTGTGTGCATATGTTGGCGGATCTTTGGAACGCTCCAGACGCAGAGACGACGGTCGGTACTTCGACGACTGGGTCAAGTGAAGCGTGTATGTTAGGCGGCTTAGCGGCGCTATGGCGCTGGCGTGATCGCCGCCGTGCGCAAGGTTTGCCTATCGACAAGCCGAATATGGTGTGTGGTCCGGTACAAATCTGTTGGGACAAGTTCGCGCGCTACTGGGACGTGGAAATTCGTCAAATGGACATGGAGGAGCACCACTACTTCATGGAGCCGGAAGACATGCTGAGTATGGTCGATGAAAATACCATCATGGTGGTTCCGACGTTTGGCCAAACCTTTACCGGTTTATATGAAACCGTTAAACCGCTTGCAGACGCTCTAGACGGCTACGAGAAAGACACGGGCATTTCTATTGATATTCACGTTGATGGTGCCAGTGGCGCGATGCTTGCCCCATTCTGTGCGACTGAAATTGATGAATGGGACTTCCGCCTAGAACGCGTTAAATCAATCAGTACTTCAGGCCATAAATTTGGTTTATCCCCAGTGGGTGTGGGCTGGATTATTTGGCGCAGCAGCGAAGACTTACCGGAAGGCTTGGTATTCCATGTGAACTATCTTGGTGGTGACATGCCGACCTTTGCTTTGAACTTCTCTCGTCCAGCGGGTCAGATCATCGCGCAATATTACAACTTCTTGCGTTTAGGCTATGAAGGCTATCAACGTATTCACTCCGCCAGCTACGATGTGTGCGAATACTTGGTGAAAGAGCTGAATAAGTTTGATTTGTTTGAGTTCTTGTTTGATGGCAATCGTGAGAAAGGCATTCCGGCCATTGCTTGGCGTCTAAAACCCGGTGTGGAAGTGAACTACACGCTTTATGACTTAGCTGATCGCTTACGCACACGTGGTTGGTTAGTGCCAGCATACAGCTTGCCTGCGAATATTGAGACGATGGTGATACAACGTATCTTGGCTAAACAAGGTTTAACCATTGATCTTGCGAATCTATTAATTGCTGATTTCAAACGAGCGATTGAGTTCCTTGATAAAAATGGCTCAACCAATTGCAGCGCAGAAGATTCGAGTTCTTTTGACCATAGCGGCCATTAAATCATTGATATCGATGCCTCGGTATAAAATGAAGAACTAACGTAAAGGCCAATTGTCCCCGCAATTGGCCTTCTTTTTTTGAAGCTCCCTAAACGCAGAAGAGTGAAAACGCATGTTTGTTCATATCACGGAAATTATCTGTATTTGCGCTTTTGCATTGAGCGCCGTGTTGAGTGAAGCGAATAAAGGCAAAGACATTATTAGCGTGTTAGTGCTTGGTTTAGTCACCGCATTAGGTGGCGGAACGGTGCGTGACGTGATTCTCTCGACCGATCAAGTTTTTTGGATTCAGTATCCGGATTACTTTTGGGCGGCGATCGTCAGTTCGTTGATTGGTTTTTTTATTGCCGAGGAATTGAGAAAGCTTAAAGCTGAGCGCCTTATTTTGCTTTTGGATGCGATCGGTATTTCGATTTTTTCTATCCTTGTGACCAAGAAAATGATTCACCAAGATTACGCGGCTTATGTGGCCATTACGATGGGGGTGATCACCGCCGTCTTTGGGGGAGTGGTGCGCGATATTATTGTTAATCGTCCGACTATGTTCAACAACACGGAGTTCTACGCCACTCCCGTTATCATGGGGTGCTCGCTGTTTGTGTTGTTTTCTCATTTGGGGATGAATGTTGATGTGAACACCATCGTTTGTATCGCCTTTATTATTATTTTCCGCGTCTATATTGTGGTGACAAAGAAAAGCTTTCCAAGTTACTTGCTGCTTAAGTAGAGACCCTGCCTATTTCTTAATTGTTGGGAAACATGATGATTACGTTTGCTTGGTTAAGCGTATTTGGCTTTGAGCCAGCGCCACAATCGCCCATCAATCGCCGATAGCCCAAGAGCAATGAGTAACATGCCAACAAAATGAATGGGTTGCAGTGATTCATTTAAAAATAGTGAACCAAGTAGTATCGCTGAAACGGGCACCAGTAATGTGACTAATAAGACGTTCGTTGCCCCCGATAAGGCCAATATTTTGAAATAAATAATGTAGGCCAGCGCCGTTGAGACTAAAGCGAGCGCGATGATTGCAGCCCATGTGTGGAGAGTAACTTGCTGTAATTGAGGAGCGCCATCAATGGCCCAAGTAATAGGCAATAAAACGAGGGTCGACGCCGTCACTTGCCCCGCCGCTGTGACGATAGGGTTAACCCCATAGCGTTTGAATCTTCGACCGTATACCCCCGCAAAAGAGTAAGAAAGCGCTGCACCAATAATGGCGAGTTGGGGGAGAACATGGCTGACGTCTGAACTGGCGGGCACGCCAATCATGACTACAACCCCCATGAACCCAGCCGCCACACCCAACAGTTTTAAAGGGGTGATACGTTCATCGGGTAATAACGCCCCAGCAACAACGACAGCGAAAATCGGCGTGGCTGCATTTAAGATAGAAGCAAGTCCAGAAGCGATTTGCGTTTGCCCCCAAACGATGAGTGCAAACGGAATAACGTTGTTGAGTAGTCCCATACCGAGAAAAGCCCGCCAAACACTGGGATCCGTGGGTAATGCAATATTACCGGCGGCAATCACCAACCAAAGTGTTAATGCCGCTAAGCCAACTCTGAGTGTGACAATGGTCAAAGGGGGTAATTCAGTGACGGCGACGCCGATAAAGAAAAATGATCCCCCCCAAAGTATCGACAGCAAAATCAGCATTGCCCAAGCGCGCCCACTCATGGATGTATCGATGGTTGTGGTCATAGTTTCTCATTTGAGTTAGGGGGACAGAGTGATGAGTTTGGCAGATAAAATGATCGTTTGGGCAAGGAGTTTGAGCGCTTGTGATGAAAATGGAATATTCCGCATGGTTAGAGTGCGCGAAATACTATGCGTAATATCTAATCAGAAAAAGGCCGTTAGAAGAAAACCGCCATCGAAAGGAAGCTTGGCTAAGTTCCTCAGAAGAAAAGCAACGAAATCTCGATGATCACCGTCTATGCTGATTGAGGTGAGGGCTCTCCACTCAATCATGCGGGTATATGGATTAAGAGTGATGCATGTAGACGCCGCGGTGGTGTTATTTGTTTCGGTTGAATTGTTCAATGCTTAAGGCGATTTGCATAAGTTGACATAGAGTAGTACAGCCGACGTCATACATTGACGATACGGGAAAGGAGTTGAAAAGCGAATTGATTACAATGGTTTGCTGATGAAGTTGACGCTTGAAGAGTGGTAGGAGGGACATCAACGATGGAAGTTATTTTGCTACTCGTAGGGTTGGTGGTGATTGCGACCCCCATTTTTGCGATCATGGCCTTTTTTAAAGCCCAATCACTCGCGGCACAAGTGGCCATTCTGACACAAAAAGTAGATGAGCTTCGTTCGGCTTCTGGTGATTCCCATATTCCTATCAAAACGAGCGACACAAATAAAGACAACCCGGTTATCCCTGCATCTGAATTGGACTCGCCCCACGGTATGGTTGACCAAGCTGCCATGCACATCCAGGCAGTCAAACCGGCTGAAGCTGCAGCGTCCAAAATAATATCGTCCCCCAAAGCTCCGCCTAAAACAGCATCGGCCAAAATCGCAGAGCGACATCCACCACATTCTGAACCTGCACAATCGCTCGACCACGCTGCCGTTCACACTTCACACCAAGAAAAGTCATTTTTTGTTCGCGGCATGGCGCACCTAAAAGAGAATTGGCTGGTTTGGGTTGGGGGAATCGCGATGGTGGTTGGCGTGACGTACTTGATTGAAACCGTTGGCAATAATTTTACGATTCCTCCTTATATTCGAGTGCTCCTTGCCACGGTGCTATCGGGTTCGATGATTGGGCTGGGAGAATGGTTGCACCGGAAAATAACGGTGCTCGATGGCAAGTTTTTGCATCAACAAGCAGATGCCTACATTCCCGCCGCTGTCTATGGGGCGGGGATGAGTGGTCTATACGGCACGGTGATATTTTCTGCTTTGGTGCACGCTTTTATCCCTCAAAGTGCGGCGCTGGTATTGATGGCTGTACTGGCAGTGACGGCGTTGGCGTTGACTTGTCGGCTCGGGCCTTTGATGGCCGTATTGGGGCTCTTTGGCGGGTATACCGCACCGCTTTGGATTGGCGGTACGGAGTCTAATTTCATCTTACTTTCTTGCTATGTGAGTAGCATTACTCTTGCCGGAATGTGGGTGCAAAAGCAGTCCCGCATCCGTTGGTTGACCTATGGGATTATTGCGCTGCATAGCTTTTGGTTTATTGCGATCGCAGCGGCTCTGTCACCTTCGCAATTATTGCTGTGGTATAGCCTATTTATCCCTCTTTCAATTTACGCTTTAGTGTTTGTCCCCCAAATGGGCTGGATGTTGCGTTTCCATTATCGTTATCGCACGCGTCGCCCATTTTTTTATGCGGTTATTCCGGCGGCGGTTTTCGGGGGGATCTCACTGCTACTACTCGAAAGAATGCCTGCGCTGGAGTCGAACGCGCTGATCTATTTCATGACGCCATGGCTTTTGCTTCTGCTTCCTATCTTAAGGGCGGGGCGTGCTGTACGAGCACTGTCATGGGTCAATATTGTGGCCACGATCAGTTTTGTTTACACCGCATTATGGTTGATCCACGCAGACAGTGACACGGTGTCTCAAGATCGAGTGGTTCAAACGCTGCTTGTGAGTGCGGGCACGATTCTTTTGGTATTGTTCAGAACGGTAGGCCAATGTTGGCAGGGTGATAAGTCACTGCTTAGTGCTTGGCAGGCGGTGATATTAGCACCGCTATTGATGGTGAGTTCGCTGTTCTATGTCGATCTCTTTCAACCAGAATACCGTTTGGCGACGACGCTGTTTTTGTTGATTGGTATCGCTTTGTTAGGGTGGTTTGCCAGCAAACTGCATCGACTACGAGCTGAGCTTTCTGCGGCAATGCACGCCATCCTACTGAGTATTAGTGTGGTCTACAGCGACGGTGGTGAATTAACGTGGCTGATTGCCGGGCAAATGTTATTGATGTCGATTCAATATTTTTATTATTGGTTAATCCCTAACATCATGGCCTTTAAAGCGCTTGGCGCTTTGCTGCTCATTCGCTTGTCGATATTGCCGTTTTTCCCAGATCTTCAAACGTTGCCGCTGCCACAATGGAGCTGGTTGTTGTGTACGATTTTGCCAAGTGTTGCCGTGTTTGCTTGGATTCGCCATATTCTGAAGCAAAGAGGCCATTTTTTAGCGGAATGGTTTAATGCGGCGATACTGCATCTCGGAGTGATCTTACTGTTTGCTCAAACGAATTATCTCTTACTCGGCAATTTTAATTTCCTTGACCAATTGGCGTTTGAAAATATTGCCATCTTTGCAGGGCAAGGGCTTGCTTTGGCTGGGGTGTATCAGCTTAAAGCCACGTCCAGTCAATCCATCGGGCTATTTTACCGTGCTTATAGTCTCTTGCTTATCGTGTTAAGTGCTTTGTGCATTGTCTTACTCAATACGGTGTTTCAACCTTTCATGACATTGAATGTGCTGGGCAGCGATTGGCCAATATTGAATTGGTTAATGGTCGGCTGGTTGTTCCCTGCGGGTATTTTGATTGCGATGGTTCGCTTTGGGCTGTATCCGCGCCAAGATCGCTGGGTATATGGCGCGGCAGCGTTCAACATCGCACTGTGGGCAATTTATAGTATTCGTCAATTTTGGCAAGATGGCCCACTCACCCTCGATATGCCAACCAGTATGGCGGAATTGTTTAGCTATTCCGTTGCGTTAATTTTTGTAGGGGTCGCGCTTACCTATCATGGCTTGCAGCGGGAGTGGCCGTGGCTACAAACGATAGGTTTTATTACGCTGGGTATTGCGGTGTGTAAAGTTTTCTTGTGGGATGCGGCGGCGTTAGAGGGCCTGTGGCGAGCCATTAGCTTTATGGGGCTGGGTGCCTGCTTGATTGGCTTAGGGTGGCTGTTTCAGCGATTAAGATTGACGTTGGATGATGAATAATCAATACAGCACGAAACTCGTGATGGTATTAATATCGATGCGTCGATCTGAAGGTATTGAATGAAATGCCCCTATAGCACACGGCTTTTTCATTAGCGCGCTATAGGGGAGCAATAGTTTATGTATTAACGTTTATTTTTGTACCATGATTTCTAAAATCTGCACATCAGTCTGGGTCATTGCCCCATTGGCTAACGCAGACATATTGCGAATAGTGGCGTCGACATCGTTTTCAACAATACCTTCTGAACCCGTCACACGAATGCCATCTAGCGCCATCATGGCAGCTTTGATTGCTGCGCTTGCTGAAGATGACACCTTCATGGCGCAGCTTGCTTTTGCACCATCGCAGATAATGCCAGTGATATCGCCAATCATGTTACAAATGGCGGAACTAATGTGAGTGAATTGACCACCCAATAGCCATGTCATACCGGCGACTGCGCCCATTGATGCGGTCGTCGCACCACAAAGAGCCGACAATTTATTTTGGTGACTCTTGATATAAATAGCCATTAGGTGCGAAAGCATCAGTGCGCGAATCATGGTTTCACGATCGGCGTTCAAATGTTCTGCAACCACGACCACAGGCATGGTTGCCGCGATACCTTGGTTGCCTGAGCCAGAGTTGCTCATGGCTGGCTTCATTGCGCCATCCATACGCGCATCAGAAGCTGCGGCTGTGCGGCGCATAATGTCAGTCAACAAGTCTTGGCTTAATAATCCACGGTCGATATTACGTTGGAATGTCGCGCCAATCTGTAGGCCATAATTCCCCGTCAAACCTTCCAGCGATAGGGCGTCATTCAATTTGTGCGCTTGTTCGATAAAGGCAATATCTTGCAAATCGGCTTGAGTCGCAAATTCAAAAATGTCTTCAGCATTGGCGTCTGCGAAAGGCAGATCTTGCGGCGTTTTATTGTTTTGGTCAGTGGATGCCGGTTCCGCACTGTAAATCACTTGATTGTTTTCGCGAATCTCGATTACTTGCGTGTGCGTGTCGGCAATGGTGACAGAGATTGATGCGTCGCCAAGAGAAAGCGTGACTTGCGCGTATAAAATTTGGGGAACCGCCGCGACGCCGACAGAGACACGTTTTTCATCGAGCAGTACACAGGCTTGCGCGACATCGTCTGGTGAAATGGATTTCAGCACTTCCAATCCGGCATCGGCATCACCAGCTAACGCACCAACTGCGGCGGCGATAGGTAAACCGACCATGCCTGTACCTGGAACGCCCACACCCATGCCATTTTTCATTAGGTTGGGAGAGACAAGAACATCAATACGCAGCAGCTGGTGGCCATCACTTTTGCTCAGATCATTCATGCTCATTAGGCGACGCATGGCAATCGCAGCACCCAGCGCGACGGATACCGGTTCAGTGCAGCCTAGAGCCGGTACGACTTCTTTCTTCACAACATTGATAAAGCCATTCCAGAGATGTTTTTTCACGCTATCCACTCACTATATTGTGTTCTCAGCGGGAAAATAATCGCTAAGAAACGAATTGATTAGGCATTGATGCCCTTAGTTGTTATGTGGGTTAATATAGCGCTATAGCAGGGGAAAAGGTTTGCTTTATTAATGATAAAGTAATGAATAAAAGGAAGATTTTTCTCTGTAAATGGATGAATTGAGAAATTATTTCCAAATCAGAGCCCGATCACACTGTGAAATGATACCTTGAGTCGAGGAATGCCCTCCCTCTGAACTTGGTTTCGTTAAGAGGGAGATCGGTGGCGTTATCTCACATGGTCACATAAGGCGATATAGCCATCATTGTAACTGTGGTCTAAGCAGTAAAATTGGTTTTTACCTTGGCGTTTAGCGATGTACATCGCTTCGTCCGCTTCGGTGATCTTCGTATCTAAGCTCGTTCGATCGCTGGCTGGCCAATAACTGATGCCTAAACTTGCGGTGACCTCACAAGTAATATCGTCAATGAGAAATGGTGTGGCGAGCCTTTCAACAACGCGCTTAAAGATAGAAGGGGAAGAACCCATGCCATTAATCCCCAATAGGAATTCATCGCCTGACAGTCGAGCGACAATATCTTCTTGGGCGAGACAGCCCAATAGGCGTTTGGCCACGAGACACAATAATTTGTCGCCTACAGCGTGACCGTGTTGATCATTAATGGCTTTAAATCCATCGAGGTCGATAAAGCAAATCATCTGCGATGTATTGTTATCATGCGTTTCTTGTAAGCGATCGACGGCATTCACTCGATTCGCCAGCCCCGTGAGTGGGTCGTGGTTGGCGACATAATTCAGCCGTTTTAATTCAAGCTCGACACTTTGGTCAATGAGCGTGAAGACAAAGGCTTCCACTTTGCCTTTTGCGTTGCGCAAGCTACGCACCGTTAATAAGCAAGGTAACCATTCATCGTTACATTGCACGCGTGTTTTTATCGAAAACTGACTTTGTGCCAAGAGCATTTTAAGCTGCGCCAAATTGCCCAAGCCATTTTCAAAAATCAAATCGCGAATGGAGTTCAGGTGCCCGAAGAGTTGGTCGCTTTTTTGGTTTTGCATTTCAATTTCAAAACCACGAGATAGCACAAACACCGCATCTTGGTTTTGTTCAAACATTAATTCCACGAGCTTGCGGCGATGTTCAGCGAGATTACGTTCAGTAATATCTTCAAACTGCAGTAGTACATGTTTGTTTTCGCCCATCGGGTGGCAGCTTACTTGGTAATGTTTGTTTGTATTGATGGAATGCATTTCAATTGCGTGCAACGCTTGTTGCTTTTCGATGGCTTCTCGCACTTCTTCAATCGCTTGGCGAGGCTCGAAACATTGCTCAAGTACATCTCGGGTATGATTAAGGTTTGAGATGTTTGTTAGCTCTCGCGATGCCGCAGGGTTGTAGTAACTGATGCTGTCTCCCGGAGAGACCACCACAATACCCCGTCTCATCACATCAAGTGCACGGAAGATATAACGATTTTTTTGTTCTACGCTGTTGAGTGCCGACTGTAATTGATGCTCACGTTCACGAAGGCTGCTGACCATTTCGTTGAAGCAGGCAGTGAGTTTGCCCAGTTCATCATTGTGTACGATCGGAATTTCTTTTTTCAATACCCCGTCTCGCGTCATTTTTTCCATCGATGAATGCAGCGTCGTTAACGGCGTGACGATCACACTGTGCAGCGCACGGGCAAATAACCAAGCCAATACCGACAATGTTAAGGTGATGATCACCAGCGACATCCACATTTTGTTCGATATCGCATGCAAAAACTCTAGCGACACCCAAACCTTTAGAGTCCCCAGCGGTTCATTGCCTAAGAGTATCGGGATGGAATGAACATCAAATTGCGTGTCTTGGCATTGCACGACGCCGTTATTCCAAGCACAGCCACGTGGCATTCTTTGAATATCAACAAAATTCTCGCCGTGAACATCGATTATCTGTGCCGCAATAATGTCGGGGTCAACACTCAAGTTATTCAGTTGCTCTTTGGCTGTGATGGCATCTTCAAACGTCATTGCCGCTTGTAGTGTATTTGCGACGGCTTGCGTTAGCACACTAATGCGGTGCGAGAGATTGATGCTTTGAGAGTTCACATTAAATTGAATGGCAACGGCACCAATGATCCCAATGATGAACGTGACCATCAACCAGGTAGGCAAGATCATTTTGTAACGTAGCGGTAGGCGGGCAAAAAATTGGGTAATCATGATTCTGCCTCGTTCGCTAAAATGGCGATACTCAATAGCTGTGATCGCAGTTTTATTTGGCTGGACGCGACATTTTTTCGCGAGATCATCGGTTTGATTCGATTGTTGACTTTGACAAAAGCAATCATGCCGCCACATTGGATAAATGCTTTGCCGGAACCGACCAATAAGGCATGTGGATAATCCATTTTAAGTTGGGCTATCTGTGCTTCATTCGTATCGCCCACATACAGTACATGGCATATTTCGCTGATGGGGTTTTGCGCGATGTTGTTGTAAGTCGCCATCTCGGGTTTGCTCAATACAATCTTTTCTAAGCGATCCGCGACATCCGATGATTCTGTCACGCAGAATTCTAATGGACTAGTCGCGACCCCAGTCTCTTGCCAGTCAGACATCAAAGCAAAGCGGTATAAATACACCGCCATGAGGTCTTCATCGCCATACTTGGCCAAGACCCCATGAGAAAAAAAGAGCAGCCCCAACACCAAGGTGAGGCGGCTACAAAAGCGCTGTAAAAAGCGTTGAATCATAAATGTCTTCTATTTCATATATCTTGAGCTACCGCCCATTCAACGGTGACCCAATATTGCGTGCCGTTTTGGAATGAACCTTTAATCTCTGCAAATTCAGTTTCTTGATCCGCGCCAATGCCTTCAACGGTGGCGGTAATCCTTGGTGCGTATTTATTGTATTTCCAACTTAGCGCTAAATCGAGATTCACCACTTCAGGCCAAGTGTGATCATAACCATCATTGGGTTGATAATCTCGGTGTAATTCCGATTTTCCGACGTACTGCAATGTTGCATTCGCCCACCACTGTTTATTGATATCCCACATTATTTGCGCGTTAACAAAGTGATTTGGTTCATTTTCAATTTTGCGTTTATCATCATTACTGCATAAATTGGTGTTGCAATGTCCAATAATACGCTTATAGCTGTAGTTGGTATTGATTTGTAGCTGTTCTAACGGCTGCCATTTGGCTGAAATTTCGCCACCGTAAGTTTCTGTCCAAATATCATCAGTAATGAAGCTTCCTTGCATTACAAATAATGTTTCAGGGTAAGACTCCCAATCCCCGTAGATGCCTGTATATAGGTAATTACGTACATTTTCGTGAATACTGTAGTATGAGCTAAGGCTAATATGAAGCTTGTCATCATGCCAAAAACGATAGCCTAGCTCATAAGTTTCAACGGTTTCTGTTTTTAGTTTGTCATTACCCAATTGACCAGTAACAATATAAACATCATCTTGTTGCCCCGTACCTACACCGCACCAAGGGGACTGGTACTGAAGCGGGACATTGCAATCGTAAACAGTATTTGTTCTTAAGTTAGTGTCACGCTCTAAACGAGAAGGTGTTACTACAGCTTTACCCCAACCAAACCATAGGTTTTGATTGTCGGTTAATTGCTGGCTTAATCTAATCTGAGGCTGAGCATCGATTTCATCAGAAATGTTATTATACTGCCAGCGATGCCCCAATGTTAGATTAGTTGAGTCGCTTAAAGGAATATTCCAATTGGCATAGATACCATAGCTTTCATTGAGGAACCGAGAGTCATCATTAATCCGTAAATATGGCATGGTCAATATGTCGTATTCACTGTAGGTTGCCAACTCCTCATCAATTAATCTTATGTTCCCACCAATGGTAAATTTGGTATTCCATAAATCGTTGTTGTTCCAACGAGAATCAAGATCAAAACGGAAATATGCAGCGTCTCTATCAGTACCGTCATTCGAGCTATAAGTTAACCAAACATCGCTCTCTAAAGTATTGTCATTGTAAATATCATAAACATGATGCGCTCCAATGAAATACTCTTCCATAGTCATCTCGGTATCATATTCAATAAATCCGGGAGTGTTAGGGAAGTATGCATCAGGCAGATAGTTAGCCCACAAGTAATCTTCACGAGATCGAATGCCGCCCGCTTGCACATTGAGGGTATGGGCTAGGTTTTGATAGTCGTAACGGCCACCGAATCGCTCGGTATAGACGGTGAAGTGGTCAATGGCTTGAACGATCTCTTGATCGCTGGTCCATGGTGGGTGCTCTACGAATTCAAAATAGCCACTGACATAAGCGTAATCACTCACTTGTGCTGCGTGGCGCATTTGGTACTCAGTATAACCCCAGTTACCAGTTTTCACGGTTAACTGCGCTTCAAGAGCATTTTCTGCTTCAAGAGTAATAATGTTGATTACCCCATTCACGGCGTTGCCGCCCCAAGTGGTGCCTACGGGGCCTAAAATGATTTCAATTTGTTCAATGTTGTCGATACTGACGGGGATAAGATCCCAGTCAACGCCGGAAAACATAGGGTTAAACACACTGCGACCATCCACCATTACAAGCAGGTTGTTACTCAGCGCTTTATTGCTTCCGCGCGCAGTTATTCCCCAGTCATAGTTCGAGAATTTGGCAACGTGCAGACCGGGGGCTAAGGCCAGCGCATCCGCGACGGAGCGTGCTCCGGATCGATTAATCTCCTTGGCCGTAATCACATACACCGCGGCAGGCGTATCCGCCAAGCTTTGTGAGGTGCGCGTTGCGGACGTCACTTTCGTGTCGGCCAAAGAGGTTAATGACATATTGAGTAAGTCATCAATTGAATCACTCGCCGTGGCTGAAAGTGCACAGGTTAATGATGTTAGTAGCGTTGTTTTCGTTATTATATGCATGGTGAATGTTTACCTAGCGACGGCGTTCATTTTTGTTTTTAGCTAACTGCATGAAATAGGGTCATATTTTAGGCGGGAATGTATCATTTATGAGATTTACTTACATAAATATGCGTCGCATGGCACATGAAAAAATTTTTGTACTGTCGATTATTGATTTTTATGAAAATAAAATAAAGAAATGTGAATGGGATTTCGAGGGGGAATAATTAGGGTTTTGTTACTGCGCGACCTATCTAAGGCCACGCAATAAGGGGAGTGTTAATCGGTGCTTGGTGCTTGGTGCTTGGTGCTTGGTGCTAGAAGCTCGGAACTTCGTGAATCCGTTACCCGTCGAGAAGAGATTTGGTCGATAACGTAACGAGATAATAGCAGTGAGCCATCATCGGCTTATTATTGCCAATGCAGCACCGTCCAATTTGGCTGGGCTTGATACGCTTTCAAGCGCGGGCAGGGATTCACGAGATAAGTGAAGTCAGCGTGCAGGCACAGTGGTAAGTCATTAATGGAATCGCTATAGAAATGGATGTCTGAATACGCATCGGTTTGTGCCATCTGCCAGGACTCAAGGCGGGTGACTTTGCCTTCTCTGTAACTTGGAACGCCCAAAATCGTGCTGCTGTAACACCCATTGATTTGCATAAGATCAATGCCCAGAGCATTCGAGATGCCAAGGCGTTTTGCCACCGCTTCAACCAAAAATGTCACGCTGGCTGAGATGATGACCATGGTGATGTTGTCGCGTGACAGTTGGGCGATCAGTTGTTTTGCTTGCGGGTATAGCCTAGGCATAATGTGGCTATCAACACATTCATCGGCGAGCGCGTGAACGTGTTCGATCGGCATATTAGCCAATGGCGCCATAGAGAACTGCAAGTAGTCTTCCATGTCCATTTCCCCAGCCGCATAAAGCGCCATCAAACGGCGATCTTCGGCCAGAAAATCGTGCTGTGTGGCGATGCCTTTTTCAACTAAGAACGTATTCCAAATCATCGCGCAATCGCCGTTGATCAGGGTGTCATCCATATCAAAAACATAGAGTGGGTTTGACATTGTTATGCTCTCACAGGCTGAATTTCGTTAAGGTTAAACAATAGCTCAAGTTGGCTGCCATTCGTGAGCAATCGTTCCGAAGAGCGATTTAATAAATCGACCGTGAGCTCACATTCATCGACTGCGACTTGGTAGCGAATCACATTACCAAGTAGCTGGTGGTTTTTGATCGTGCCGGTTTGTGGCGCGGAAATATGCTGGCCGTACTGGCGACCCGCCTCTTTGACGTAAATCGATTCAGGGCGAATGGCGACCTTCGATTGAGAATCAATGTTGAACAGCTGTTTTGCTTTATCGGCATCGACTAAGTTGTAATGGCCCATAAATCCCGCGACAAATTCATCGGCAGGCTGAGTGTAAATTTCTTCAGGTGTGCCCGCTTGAACAATCTGACCTTTGTTCATCAGAAAGATGCGATCGGACATGATCATCGCTTCTTCTTGGTCGTGAGTGACAAAAATGGTGGTCAAATTCATCTCTTTTTGGATATCGCGGATTTGCTGACGTAAGTGCTTACGTATCTTGGCATCCAGAGCAGACAACGGTTCATCTAGCAGTAAGATACGAGGTTTAACCACCAAGGCGCGAGCAAGCGCGACGCGTTGGCGTTGCCCGCCAGACAGTTCGTGCGGGTATTGTTTTTCTTTGCCTTTGAGATCGACCAAATCAATCACTTTCGCCACTTCACGTTGGATCTCAGTACTGGCCAGTTTCTTCATTTTTAGGCCGAAGGCGATGTTGCCTTCCACCGTCATATTAGGAAATAACGCATAAGATTGAAATACCATGCCAATGCCGCGTTGCTGTGGTGTTTGGTGGGTGATTTCTTCGTTGCTCACCCAGATTTCGCCACCATCGACCGGATTTAGGCCAGCAAGGCTGCGCAGTAGGGTGGATTTACCACAGCCACTTGGGCCAAGTAAGGTAATAAATTCGCCTTGTTCGATGCTAAATTGGATGTTTTCGAACACGGTGTTGTCACCAAAGCGTTTGGTTAGGTTTTTTGTTGTTACGTAGCTCATTATTTGGCTCCTTGACTAAAGCGACTGGCTAGCCAAGTCAGTAAGAAAATAAACAGGAAGTAAGTCATCACCAAAGCAGAGGTAAAGTGGCCACTGGTTTGACGCATATTAAATAGGTAAATCTGTAGGGTTTCATAGCGTGTGCCGACTAAGATATTCGCGAACACAAACTCACCGAGTAAAAACGAGAAAGAGAGAAACAGTGATGCCATCAAGCCTTTCTTTAAATTGGGTAAAATGATCAGCAAGAAGGCTTTGCTGGTGCTCGCGCCTAATAAATGCGCCGCATCCATCAGGTCATGCAAATTAATCGCCTCAAAGCTGTTTGACAGCGCGCGATACATAAAAGGCAGCGCGATGGTGAAGTAAGTGCCAATCAATATCCATGGTGTGCCGATTAGGGCAATGTCGCTATCGGCATAAAGCTGTAGCAAGCCAACGGAGGACACCACCGGTGGCACGGCAAACGGCAATAAAATGAAGAGGTTCATCAGTTTGTCGAGCTTAGGGAAATAGTAAAACACCACAAAAATGGTCGGTAAAACCAGAGCCACACTCAAAGCCAGCGACGCGATACAAATAAACAATGACCGAGCAAAAGCCTGCAAAAATCGCGGGTCGGTGAGTAAGTTTGCGTACCAATCAAGCGTAAAACCATCGGGTAAAATGGTCGCGCCCCAACTGGAAGAGAGCGAGTAAATCAGTGTCGCCACAATCGGGACCAGCATGATGCTGACAATCGAATAGACCACGAATTGATGAAAGCGAGGGTTAACGTTTTGCATGTGACTTTTTCCCTGCGTAACTCTTTGAGATGAGCCATTGGTTGATCACAGTAATAAAGGCCAGCATCGCCATCAGCACCACTGAAATGGCGGCGGCTAAGTTGGGTTCGAGGAATAGATCGCCGGATACCAGACTCGCAATGCGAATCGTGATGATGTTGTAGTTTCCTGAGGTTAGGGCATAAACGCTGGCGTAGGCGCCAATCGCATTGGCCACCAAAATGATAAAGGTGCCAAGCAAAGCGGGAGAAAGCACAGGCAGTGCCACTTTGGCCCAGTATTGCCACGTTTTTGCACCAAGTAATGACGCGGCCGCTTGCCAATCATCGCTTAGAGCATCAAAGGCAGGGTAGAGCAGTAGCACGGCTAATGGAATTTGGAAGTAAATGTAGATCACCAGCAACCCCCATTGGCCATAAAGGTCAAAACTGCCCAGTAAACCGTACTGTTTTAATAGCAGAGTGATCGCGCCATTGGTGCCAAGAATAATGATGAAGGCAAAAGCGAGCGGCACACCAGAGAAGTTACTGCTCATGTTAGTAAACGCAATCACGGCATCTCGCAGTTTGGAGTGAATTCGACGCAACGAAGAGACCAGCAAAGTGGCAATCATAAGACCAAATAGGCTCGACCAAACGGCTAGCCACAAACTGTTGCCGAAAGCTTGCATCATAAAGGTGGAATCGAGCACTTCGATGTAATTATCTAATACAAACTCACCTTCATAAATGAAGCTATTGATAAACACCCAACCCATCGGGGCGAGTTGAAATAAATAGAAAAATAGTGCGAAGGGCGCAATCCATAACGCCGGTTTTAAGCGCTTCGCTTGGCGAACGATGCGTAATGGCATCGAGGGTGAGGCAGCATTTGACTGCGCAATGACAGTGGTACTCATAAGGCCAACAATTCCTGCGTATATGCTTTGTTATGCTCAAGGCCAAGTAGTTGGCAAACCGTGCCGCATATCTCGGTTTGTTTCACCGTGATCGTGTTTTGGGACGATGCTGGCTTAGGTTGATGAATGAACTTGTCGCCAATCACAAACATCGGTACTTCACGCTCTTCAGGTAAAATTCCGCCATGAGAAAGGTCATTATTCATCCCGTGGTCACTGGTGACGATCACTTGGTAGCCATCAGCTAACCATTCATCGATATAATCAGACAAGAGGATGTCAGCATGGCGCGCACTGTTACGATATTGGCGGGAATCGACGCCAAACTTGTGCCCTAAATCATCAATGTTCATTGGATGAATCAGCAAGAAATCTGGATTGTGGGTTAGACGTAAATGTTCAGCGTCTAAGAATAGCGCTTCATCAGGGTAATGGTCCCAGTGATAGAAACAGCCATGCTGAATGTTGAGTGTTTCATCATGCGTGAATCGGTCACGCACCGCGTTGTAAGGGGCGCGGTTGTATAGCTCGCTCACCCAGTGATAAGCCGCCGCAGCGGTAGTTTTACCTTGTTGTGTCGCAAGACTAAATATCGATTGATGGTGGGATAAGCGCACAATGTGATTGTTCACAATGCCGCTCTCGACTGGGCGAACCCCAGTCAGAATGCACTCATACAAAGGGCGCGACATCGATGGCAATTCGCATTGCAGCGAGTAAAGCGTTGCGCGTTGTTGTTCTAGCAGACCATTCAGGTAACCCATACAATCACGGGCTACCTGATAATTTAGTCCATCTAGAACCACAAGGATGACCTTGTTGTTCATGGTGTGTTCTCTCGTACTTCTTAGTGTGACGATGTCTTACTGTTGGTGAATCAGCACGCTTTCTTGCCATTGACGTGGCAGTTTACGTGAGGACTTTTCCCAAGCTGAGAAATCGGTGACTGGATGAACGTTGTTGTACTGATCGTTGGCAAGCAGCTTGTCTTGAATTGATGCTGGCAACGTGATGCTAGTGCGAATTGGGCGTGCATAACCATCAGCAAGGTTTATCTGACCTTGATCACTGAAGATGTATTCACGCGCGAGTTTTGCTGCGTTCGGGTTTTTAGCGTATTTATTGATGATGGTGGTGTAACCAGAAATCACCGAACCATCTTGTGGAATCGTGACGGTAAAACGTTCGCGATCAATCTTGTCGCGATAGTTAAGGGCGTTGAAATCCCACATGATCGCCACTTCCACTTCGCCCTTTTCTAACGTTGCCATGTTCGGGTCAGTAAACGAAAGGCGACCTTGTTTTGCGAGTTCCGCAAAGAATTTGATGGCAGGTTTTAAGTTTGCCTCATCACCACCATTAGCAAAGGCAGCCGCGAGAATCGCGTTGTTGGCTTGAGCAGCAACGCCAACGTCACCCACCGTCACTTTGTAATCACCAGTTAGTAAGTCATCCCATGTTTTAGGCGGGTTATCGACAAGCGTATTGTTGGCAATAAAAGAGATCGTGCCTGTGTACGCAAGCGCCCAGTGTCCCTCTTTGTCTTTCGCCCAATCCGGAATGTCATTCCAAGTCGTCGGTTTATAAGCTTGAGTGACGCCTTTCTTCACGGCAACGCGCGCAAAGGCGAAACCGACATCACCGATATCTGCGGTGGCGTTTTTCTTTTCTGCTTCAAACTTCGCGATTTCTTGCGCTGAGCTCATATCGGTATCTTGGTGCTTCAAGCCGTAGTGAGTATGCAAATCACGCCAAGTACCTTCCCAGTTAGCCCAACTATCAGGCATGCCCACGCTGTATACTTCGCCTTCTTGTTGCGCTGCGTTGATGAGCGCATTCAGTTGGGCGTCATCCGTTGACGCAGAGAACGCGGGCAGTGAAAGAGTGGCGGCAACCAAGGTGGCTGATACGGCAGTGGAACGACTTAACAAAGTTTTCATAGTCTCTATCCTCTTGGACTAGGTCAGTAAGTTCGTTGTGTATGCTAGGCAGGAAATATGACGTTTTCGCGCAACTAATTTGACAGTTTTAATGATTTTTTGTGGCGGTAATATTTCACCGACAGAGATGGCGGTGGGAAATAAAGTGGATAAAAATCAAAAGGTACGCTGTCATCATTCTGTGATAAAAATGGCTTAGCGTGTGGTGAAAAATAGATGGACTAGATCAGCAAGGCTATGCAAGCACGAACGCAATTAGGGAAAATTAAAACCAGCTTAAGAACTCAAATTGATTCCGGTGCTTTAGAAGAAGGCCAGAAACTGCCGTCTGAACGAGCGTTGAGTGCGTTCTTTTCAACCACACGCATTACGATTAAGGATGCTCTCGTGGCTCTGGAAACCGAAGGATTGATTTATCGGGAAGACCGACGTGGTTGGTATGTCTCACCGCCGCGCGTTTGTTACAACCCACTGACACGATCCCATTTTCATCAAATGATTCGTGACCAGCACAGAGTCGCCAAAACTCAGTTAGTGAATGTGCGTACCGATATCGCAACAGGGGAATACGCCCAAGCGCTGCGCACCGCTCAAATGACATCGATTTATGTGATTGAACGTTTGCGACATATTGATGGTCGTGCGGTGTTGTTCGTCGAAAATGTACTTAAAAGTGCGTTATTTGCAGACATATTGAATGAAAATCTAACCGATTCACTCACGCACTTGTACCGAATTAAATATGGTTATGAAACCACCCAGTCGTATTTTGATGTCATCGCCACATCAGCGCCGCTTCACGTGGCGAAAGCGTTGAATTTAGTCGAAGGGCAGCCGGTGCTGAAAATTTGTCGGGTAAACTATAAGCAAGACGGCGAATTGATGGATGTTGAATTTGAGTACTGGCGACCGGATGCGGTTTTGATTCGGATTGATAGTCATGGATGAAAATCGAGGCAATGATTCGCGAATAGGCTGTCTCTTGGGCTCTTTTTTACCTCAAACGCCTTTAAGATAAAGACATCGCCAGTAAACTTGCTTAAACTTAGGGGCTAACTAAAAGATAGGTGAAGACATGAAAATTTGTGCTGTTGAGTTGCGTAGTAATGAAGCGATTATCTGCTTGTTGAATAAAAGCGAGAACATGATTGATATCCCTGATTGCCGAACTCAAAAGTTTATGATCAAGGATTCATTGGATAACAAAGAAATGCGTGATTTCCAATTCGCATTTAAAAAATTGCTTGATGATTACCAAGTTGAACGCGTGGTTATTCGTACTCGTGAAACTCGCGGTAAATTTGCAGGTAGTGCAATCGGCTTTAAACTTGAGTCAGCGATCCAGCTTATCGACGGCCTTGACGTTAAGTTCATGAGCTCTGTTGATATTAAGCAAGCGCTTAAGCACACTGCGCCGATCATTGATTTCCGTGATACTGGCTTGCGTCAATTCCAAGAAGCGGCATTTGTCACCGCTTACGCACACCTGAGCTAATCACTGCGATTTAGCCCAACCTTGCGTTAACAAGAAAACGAAGCCATTCGATTAAATCGAGGCTTCGTTTTTTATTGCCTGCAATATGCTAGACGATTGAGCCTATTACTCCGATAAGCCGATATCACGGGCTGTCACGTCAATGAATCGATTAATATCGCTCTTTCATCCATCATTAGTCTTCCATTTTGGGTTTGGGTTTAAACAAGGCCAATAATGGAATTAAGCATAAATACGAGAACAGCAAGAAGCCAAAGGTGTAAACAAACGCGGTTAAGGTCGATTGTTGAAGCAGTAAATTTTGGATCTGCGCTAAAAACGATGGGTCGGTAATCGTGGTTCCTTGGGCATGAGCGGCTTGTTGTAAGGCTGGATTCATCGGAGATAGCGCCCCTCCGAGTTCATTCCACTCTTTTTGCTGAATGCGAGAGAAGTAAGTATTCACTATCGAAATGCCAAACGAACCACCAATGGTACGGCACAAGTTAAAGATCACGGCACCGCCGATGGTGTCTTTTGGTGCCAATGTCGCGTAGGCCAATTGGCTCAGTGGCGCAAACACCAGTCCCATTCCCGCCCCCTGAATAATACTTGGCAGCAAAATCCAGTAGATGTCGATCTCCAGCGAATAGAGCGTCATCAAGTACGTGCCTAGAGCATTAAGCGACAAACCGATGACAATCAATAGACGGGCATCAATTTTGTCCATATAACGCGCCAGCGCTAGTAAGACAATCGCTGAGGTTAATCCGCGCGGAGCCATCATAAACCCAGTGGTTTCGACGGGATAATTGAGCAACTGCTCAAGCATCATGGGTTGCAACTGCGTAATGCCAAACATGCCCATTGAGAACCCGGCCATGACAATGCATGACATGGCTAAGTTGCGGTCACGCAATAACCATACAGGGGCGATGTCGCCTTTAGTCATAATGGAGCGGCTGACAAAAAAGATGATGGCGAAAGCACTAATGATGGCAGCGAGTAGAATTTCGTTCGATTGGAACCAAGATTCTTCGTTACCTCTATCCAGCACCATTTGCAGTAAACCGATACCAATTGTCATCGCAATCACAATTGGCCAGTCAATCTTACTCTCTCCTCGGCCATCGAGTTTGACAAAGAAATAGAGCAAAGCAAGACAGACAGCGCCGATAGGCATATTGACATAGAAGATCCAGCGCCAATCCATATTTTCGGTAATGATGCCACCCAGCGTTGGGCCTAATATAGGGCCTAATAAGACGCCGACACTGAACAGGGCCATGGCCTTACCGCGCTGACTTTTAGGATAAATCTGCACCATAATCGATTGTGATAGAGGGATCACCGCAGCACCAAAAGCGCCTTGCATGATACGGAAAGTGACCATTTCAGCAATGCTGTCCGCTTGCCCACACATCGCCGATGTGATGACAAAACCGCTCACAGAGATGAGCAGTAACCGGCGGATACCAAATTTGAGTGCCAAAAAACTCGCCAATGGAATAAAGATCGCTTCCGCCATTGAGTAAGACGTTAATACCCAAGTGACTTGGTCTGAGGTGACGCCAAGCGCGCCCATCATATGCGGCAAGGCGACATTGGCGATGGTCATATCAAGCAATACCATGATGGCAGACAGCATCACCGCCAAGGTCACCAGTTTGCGTGTGCCTTCACTCATTACATTGGCTTCTTCGTCCTCTGAAGAAGCGGTATGGGCTAGTTCCGCCATATTACTGATCTTGCTGGCTAGGTTGAGCTTGGCTGACACCGTTGGCGGTATTGCTCGGCGATGTTTGGACGGTCGCAGGCGCCGCCGCTATAGGAGAGTCCGATACCGTATCAATCGTGACGGTGGCACTGGCCCCCACGCGCAATGGAAAATTAGGGTGCTCAGTTTCATTGGTTAAGTGGATCAAGATCGGAAAACGTTGTGGGATTTTCACCCAGTTACCGGTGGCATTTTCTGGTGGCAGCAGTGAGAACGATGAGCCACTGGCCGGAGAAATGGCTTTGACCGTGCCGTGATATTGCGCATCTGGATACAGATCCAACTCAATGGTTGCCGGCATATCAGTGGTGATACGCTCAAGTTGGGTTTCTTTGAAGTTGGCTTGAACCCAGAAAGTATTGTCCTCAATTAAAGGGACTAACGCTTGGCCAGGCGAGACAACACTGCCTGCGTGCGCACTCAATTTGCCTAGATGACCATTTTTGGGTGCAAAGATATTGGTGTAAGAAAGGGAAAGAGTCGCTTGGCTTAACGCGGCCGCCGCTTTTTTCACTTCTGGTGCGGCTTCGCCTTGTGCGCCTTGTGCTTTAATCAGTTGCGACATATTGGCACGAGCCGCAATGACGTTTTCTTCCGCGCTGGAGAGCTTGGCTTTTGCATCATCGAGTTGTTGCGCTGGTAGCAGTTGTTTTTTCACTAGATTGTCGATGCGTCGGTAAGTGGATTGAGCATCAGAAAGAAGCGCAAGGGTGCTCTTAACGTTAGCACTGGCAGCCAAAATCGCATCGTCAGTCGCGGCATTGCTTTGAATTGCGACTTCGTAAGCTGCACGGGCCTCATCGAGTTTCGCTTGGAACGGCGCGGGATCGATTTGGTAAAGCAAATCCCCTTGGCTGACTTTTTGGTAGTTTGAGACATTGACGTTGAGTACTTTACCGCTCACTTGGGGGGCAATATAGATAATATTGGCGTGAACGTAAGCGTCATCGGTGCTGGGATAGTTTTTTTGGTGCTGAACGTAAAAGTAGCTTAGTGCAGCGAGAATGAGCACAGCGATGGCTGCGATACTGAGATTACGAATAAAATGGGAAGGTGCGGTATTTTCACTCATTATTATTAACCAACTCGGAGAATTGCCTTTATTAGGGCATTTGATATTTACGCAGAACGCGCGGTTACAATTACTTACATAAAGGGTAGACCTGCTTTTTAAAATGAACAATGACTTAGAAGAAAAAAGGTGAGGGAGACTGGTGCGCTTACTTTACAGGTGTAAAGTAAATGTGCTGGCGCCTTATCGCATTGAGAATGCATGGTCGCGCGAGTCAAATTGGCGTTGATAAACGACGAAATGGAAAAAGGGGGAATGCTGATTACAGTGATCTTCTTGACGATTTTATTGTTCGAGGCTTCGTTGTTCGAGAGTGTTATTTTTGTTTCAACCCCATGCGACACAGTTGACGAAAATCTTTTGGGCTGACATCGGTGTGGCGTTTGAAAAACTTGGTCATATTGGTTGCTTCATTAAACCCCAATTGTGCCGCGATATCGGCAATTGAATATTGGCTGAAGGCAAGTTGACGCTTGGCTTCAATTAAGACTCTTTCATCGAGCAATTCTTTTACGCTTATGCCCGCATTATCTTTGGATAGCTTGTCTAATTGCTTCACGCTCTTCCCCATGCTCAGGGCTATTTCAACCACAGAAGGACGCAGATTAAAGTGCTCATCAATGTAGTTCTTTAAACGATAGAAATCACTCGAACTAATATTAGAGTGGAAGCGGGCACTGAGTGCTGAACGATCGTTTTGCGTGAGATTGGCCTTTGTTTTGTATTCCGGCACGATGGTTTTTAATAAGATGCTGCGTAACAAACTACGGATAATTTCAGCGCGAAACTCCGAATCGGAAAAAAATTCATTGGCCATCACACGCAGCAGCGCATCCACATCATCGCTGACGGCGTGGATACAGTTTATTTGCACCAACGCAGCAATGATGGAGTCGAAATAAGGGTCATGCTTGCTGTCGGCAAGAAACGTGCAATTAAAAGGCATGACAAAGCCATCGACCGTCCGATTTTTAGCAAACGCATGGATTTGATTTTTTCCTAAGGTCAGTAGCGTGCCCGCCCGAATTTGTTGCCGTTGATGATCAATATAGTGCTGACCAACGCCTTCGGTAATGTAAATCAGCGCACTGAAATTGAGCCGATGATGACGTGACACATCCTCTATTCCTCTTTGGTCATATAACTCAGAGATACGATAGATATAAGGATTAGTGAGTGCGGACTCTGAACGTAATCGTTCTAAAGGAATATTTTTACAATTCATCGTTAAGGGAAAGGCGCTGCATGATGTTAAGCGCCTTTATGTTATGCCATCTACTTAATGATCTTGATTCGGTTAGTATTTTTCGTTCGCCATATCTTCCGCCATTTTCTGGAAGTCGATTTTGGGCTTACTTTCTACTACTACTGGGGCTTTTTCTGCTTGCTTGGTCACAGTATGAAGCAGCTGCTGTTTTGTTTGTTCATTGCTTAAGCTGATGAAGCTGGTGGAGAGTTGCAAAACAATCACCACGGATGCCAAACAGTAAAATGCCATAGAGATATGTTGTCTCATTGTTATTCCTTATCGTGTTTAACCACTTCATTACTCATCACGCTTTTACGCGGAGCTCTTGGTGTGTTTGAGCGCGATTTTTTGCTTTTTTGGCTACGAACTTGTTTCACCCAGTTTTTATTGAAGATCAGGAAATCCGTCATCGCATTGATTGGGCAAAGGCTTTGACACCAAGGACGTCGAACCACGAGAGAGGTCAAAATAATCATGACGGTTAATACGAACAGGTACATGCCACCAATCATGCCAAACGCAATACCAAACGGTTCATACACGAAAGCCGCAGGGCTGCGGAAATAAGCCCCTAAGCACAGAGTGATTAAAAGCAGTACGCGAGGAAACCAGACAAAAAACGAGTGACGCACCGGTGAAGATTTTGCATTGCCGACTTTCGCTAAACACTGCTGCACGGCCCCAAAAGGGCATAAACTTTGGCAGTAGACGTTACGATTATAATAAAAGATATAACCGATGCTGAGTGCCAATAAGATAAATGGCGTGTAGTTGGCGACGCCTGAAATCCACGAACCGTAAAGTAACCCCCCCATGGTCGAAGCGGAATACAACGAGGCAGAATGAAAGCCAAAGATAAGCGTGGAAACGGCCAGTAAGGTAACGTTCATTTTTACTTTGTGTTCAGAACGCGTGCGGTTCACCCAAACGGCTACAGCAAACAAGACAAGTGCAGCCGCGTCGAGCCATTTAAAATAGCTCCAAGTTGAGGCTTGCTCCGATAAACGATAACCGTAGATCGCCTCACGAACCGGATCAGCAGCTTGGTCAAGTGCATGGGAGTAAGCATCTGAGGTGAGCGTGGCGCCAGAAATCGCATCAATGTGAATCGCCGTTTTTATGTTTTTTCCGAGCAAAGATTCAGGCAGCTTTTCTTCAACAATTTTAGCGAAATAAGAAGAGGTTTCTTTTGAAGAAAGAAGCGAAATGGTTTCGACAACACCGGATTGCGTGAATACAGCGCCGATGGTTAATTCACCACCATAGCCAATACCGTTGCCAAAACTTACCCATTTTTCGGCTTTTGGTTCGCCATCGGTGTTTGATTGCGTTGAATGGGCTTCAGAAGACGAGCTGACGATTTGGTATAAATTAGGCGACACTTCAACCACTTCTTGGCCGGCTGAGGTGATGTGCTCAAAAAACTGTGCTTGTGAATTGTTTGGTCGCAATCCGCCTAGATACCATGCGACGATCAGTAGACAGATCGAAAAAACGCTGAGGAATTTTTCGAGGTTTTTGTTTCTATTCGGTGTTTTTGATTTTTTTATTGCCATAGAGAAATAGACAAGCCACAAAATGAGATTCTTGTGGCTTGCTCCTTAATATATTACTCATTCATGATGAATGGGATCAGTGTGCGGTTTTTGGTTTTAGTGCAATCAGCACGCGCAATAAAATCGCACCGCCGATGATAAGCCCTGTGCCGGCAAAGCCTAGGAAGTACCAACCGGCTAAGCCTTCGTTTTCACCCAGTAAGGTAAACGCACCTGCGATGGTCAGCACAATCGATGCCCACCAACCGCCGACTAAGGCCCATTTCCACCAGTTCATACCAAGGTTGAACTGTTTTGCCCATTGATTCGCACCGGCAAAAACCAGTACCTGCATTGCACCAAACGCCATCCAAAATAATGGATCAAGTACAGTTGATTGTGGAAACATTAGAAGCCCTCCCAGTTACCATCGTATTCCCAAGTTTTTTCAACCTTGAGGTAATTCTCGCTGCGCATCCATTCTGGTGGTTGGTGGTAGCCGGCAAAACGACCGCCGTTCCAATCGCCGTGATAAGCCTCTGCTTCTGGGTAGTAGAAGAAGTTGTGTTGCATCGCGAGCAGCGTTTTGCGCGTAATACCGGTTGGATCGCGAGGATCGGTCTCTTTGACCAAGGCGTGAATCCAGTTGTTTTTACGGGTGTAAGGACAAACGGCAATACACACACGACAACCCATCGCGGTTTCAGTTGGGCCTTGACGCCACATGGTCCAGCAGCTGTCTTGGTTAAAGTCGAACTTACGGTAGCCACGAACAATGGCATCCGGTTTGTCGGCTGTGCTGATTGAGCCACTTGGGCATGAATCCGCACAAATCTTACACTCTTCGCAGAAGTGCTTAACCTTGGTATCGATAGGTCTGTCAGCTTCGAGATCAAGCTCGGTAATCACAGCCGCAAGACGAATGTTTGGCCCTAATTCTGGGGTCAGCAAAATGCCGTTACGTGCTGCTTCACCCATACCCGCTTGAATCGCCAGCGGTGGCACTACGATTTCGTAATCAGAACCCGGCCATTGTGGGCGAGCAGCGTAACCAAGCTCGCCAAGGAATGCAGCCATTAAGCCAGAAGCATTTTTTGCACGGAAGTAACCATCGTAAGAGGTCGAATAACCAATCGCCGCGTACATTGGGTCCCAGTTCATTGGGGTGCCAAAGATGATGACGTTCTTCCAGTGTTTTGGAATCGATTCATCCCAATCAGGCATGCCGCGCATGGTGTTTTTAAACACAAAGTTCGGGTCCATCTTGGTGATGCCCACGATACTCATGCCAAATTTAAAGGCCATTTTTTTGATCAAATCTGAAGCATGTTTCGGCGATTTAAATTCTTGCTTTGTGCGCTTAACCCACTGGAAATCCACGTCATCTGGGTGGCCTTTCGGGCTTGGTGGGAAGTCACTTTTCACCCCACGCATATACGCGGCAGAGTAGGCCCAACCAAGCGCAAAGCGAGAGCGGTGTTGCTCAAAGTTTTGTGCGTGTTCGGCTTTCTCTTCAAAGGATTGGTACATGTCTGCCCAACGCTCTGGGTAGCGTGAATAGTATTCACGTACACGGTCGTTAGGAATGTCACGCCAGTCATGGGTTGGTATCCAACCGTTTTTCATTTCAGCGCCAAGTACTCGGGTGCGGTGAAACAAAAAATCGCTCCATTCTGGGCGAATAAGCTCTCCCGCCACTTCCATCGTTGGGGCAACGTCAACGCGAAACGGTTCGCGGTTAAAGTACATGTCGTGACCTGATTCGGTGCGGCCCCAGCCAACATTCGCATCAGGATCGCGACCCAAAACAAAGCCTGCACCGGCAGCCGCGCCGATGGTGGCCGTGGCAGCCGCGGCGCCGCCCAATTTTAAGAAATCGCGTCGAGACGTATCGGCTACGCCTGATTCAATTTTTTCGTTCACAGTAACTCCAGCGTTTTAATTATATTTCGACCACATCAAGGCTCAGCGCTTTGTTTATTGTATTTAGCTGCTCTCGATAGGTAATTTTGTAGTGTGCTGCCAGCTTGTTCAGCTCAACCATCACCAGCTGAGCCTCTGCCCATCGCTTGGCATGGAAGTGACAGAGGAACAGTTGCTCAAGGCACCATTCATCGTGAGGTTCAAAAATCAGCAGTTGTTGAATGTCTTCTTCTAGCTCGGCATAACAACCAAGGTCTGCCTTTACTCGTGCCCGAATATTGACCACATCGTAACTTTCAGGTTTGAGTAATAAGTAGTGATCAAGAGCGTTGAGTGCTTCTTCAAGGCGACCGTTTTGATGCGCAGTAATACCCGCAAGGCGCACCAACTCAATGGACGAGATGTCGTGGTCAAATGCGGCATTGATCCACTGATCGGCTTTGTCATTTTGACCCAGTGCTAGGTATGAGCTGACGGCGGTAATGTAAGTGGAGACTAACGATTTATCGCAAGCGAAAGCTCGCTCTGCGAAGTCCGCCGCCTGCTCAAATTTGCTGTCTTGGTAATAAAGACCGGCGAGATTTTGATAACCCCCAATAAAGCCTGGTGCGACCTCAATACTACGTTCGAATTGTTCAATGGCCAATTCACGTTCATTGAGGTAGAGATAGTTGAAGCCAAGGTGGCAATAAACCATCGGGTTTTGGTCATTTGCGCTGATCGACTCCTCAAGCATGGCTTTGGCCATCTCGTAGTCGCCCAATTGCTGATACACCAATCCGCATTTCGATTTGAATTCATCGATATTGAGTAACGATTTGTATCGATTGGTCACAACCATGGCAAGTTGACACATTTGCGCCGCCATCAAGGTTTCAAAGAGAAATTGCAGCTGTTCTTGTGTGATAGAAAGGGATTCAAATATGTCACTCAGGACAAGAGTAAAGCTCTCATGCTCTAGCCAGTCGAGTTGATTTTTGTCTTGTTCTTGGCCTTTTTTGGCAAATTGCGCGCTTAAAAACATCAAACGATCGTTAAGCTTTGGCTCAACGTCGGCCTGTAAAGGAAGAGAAGGGATTTGGCTATTGAGATATTGGTATAGTTCGAGCCACTTGCTGCTGATCATGCATAACGTCCTACTTAAATTTCAGCGCTAATATTGAGTATTCTGTAAATGGTCAAAAGGTCGTTTTTACCCATAAAGTGGTAGTTTTATACCCTTTGCAGGCAAACATGATTTTGATCAATAGAATTCACAAGTCGCGCCCGCCGGATGTGTGGCGGGGTACGCGTAAGAAGATGTTGGCGGGAATGGTAAGCTGACTGCGATTTATCGCGATAAAAAATGCGATTGGTAGAATTTCGGTGTGACCGCTAACTTCCGTTTAAATTGGCGTTGGAAATGCGCTTGGTCAGAAAAACCCAGTTGTAAGGCGACATCGGAAATTGTTTGGCCAGATTTCAACATCTGTTTGGCGCGTTTTATTTTCTCATCGATTAAATAAGCATGCGGAGGTAAACCAAACTGGTGTTTAAACGATCGCACCAATTGGTAACGGCTGATGCCTGCGGTATCGGCCAGAGATTGGAGTTGGTGATTGTGGCTGATTTGATCTAGCAATGTGTCACGCACATGAGCAAGGCAAGGACGCGATGGGTGGGCGGGTTCAATCGGCGCAGTATGAGATGAAAAACATTCTGCAATAAATTCAAATAAACACACCTCGGCCTGCAATCGGCTGGTGCCATTAGAGAGCGCGTTAAATAGAGTGTTGAATTGGTGTTGTAAAAGGTCGCTTCGTTCTACATCATGGGGGAACGGCGTGTATTGGGCGGATTGTTTGGGCAGGACTTCTTGCTGCATCTCACCCATCTTTATCGCGTCAACAAACAACATTCGATAAGACCAAGCGCCATGGCGAGTGACGCCGCTTTCTGGGTTGCATGAATGCACATCCAAAGGGTTAATGGTGACAAGATCCCCTTGCTCGACGCGATAGTTGTTGCCCCGATTGCAGTAGGTCGCAATACCACTGTCGACCATGCCAAAAGAGAACTCATCATGGGAGTGGGCTTGATAGCAAGCCGAGCTTTGATTGGCGATTCTGAGCTCTATCCAAGGCAATAACGTACTTTGAGTGAATTGGACACTGTTATCTTGTTTCATCTTCCTTTATGCCCCTTTCTACCTATCCATTAGGTTTACATCCACATTGCGCCGACAGAGATCGCCAAGAGAACGGCCATGACACGATTAAACAGGCGATAGCGCTGAGTATTATTGAGTGTCTTGGTGAGCAGTCGCCCAATGACGGCCCAAATACCGACGCCAATTAAGCATAAAACTAACGAAATACCGGTAAACAATAACAGCGATAACGACTCGTTCTCTTGCCCTATAACATAAAGGCTCACGCCTGACATGGCAACTAACCACGCTTTCGGGTTGAGTATTTGAGTGAGTGATCCCGTCCAGAATCCGGATTGTTGAGTGGATGCTGATTTAATACCTGTGACGGGCGCTGTGTAGATTTTGTAAGCCAAATAGAAGATAAACCCGCTCCCAATGATTTGCATGGTGGTGGCGAGTTGCGGGATCAGCGTTGTGACGGTTTGCATCATACTGCCCGTTAAAAACACGACCAGAGCGTAGGCCAACGAGGCTCCGCTGACGAATTTCGCTGCGACTTGCTTACCATGATTGATCGCCGTGCTGGTGGCGAGAAGGTTGACGGGGCCAGGCGTGGTTGAGCCGACGAAAGCAAACGCAACCATAGAAAAAATAAGACTATTCATTTCACAATCCTTTGTTTGAAGCCAATACGATAGCGTACAAATCGAGGATGATATTGAACAAAATTGCAGCGCCAGTATAAGGATTAACGGCTTTGATGTTATTTTTACCCTCTAAGGCGTGTTTTATTAGCAATCAAAGCGGGTAAAGTCGCCTTTAGACGTGTTTTTTTGCAGGTTTTTGCATCAATATTAACGTGACCTATATCACCTTATCATTGAATCAGCTAGAATAGCGCCCACATTCAATATGACCTTTTTTAACAGTATCTCGAAAGTGAATTAAGAGCTTGTTATTAAAAGAAATTTACTTCGAGGGCACTGCTATCATAAGTACAAATAATATCACCATGCAATTTGGTGCTGAGCCATTGTTTGAAAACATTTCAGCAAAGTTCGGTAACGGCAACCGCTACGGCCTTATTGGCGCAAACGGCTGTGGTAAGTCAACATTCATGAAAATCCTTAGCGGCGCATTGACGCCAAGCTCAGGTAACGTTTCTGTGACGCCAGGACTGAAACTGGGCGTACTAAGCCAAGATCAGTTCGCTTTTGAGCAACACAACGTGATTGATGTTGTGATCATGGGCGACCGTAAACTGTGGGAAGTGAAGCAAGAGCGCGAACGCATCTATTCACTACCAGAGATGAGCGAAGAAGACGGCATGAAAGTGGCTGAACTTGAAAGCGAGTTCGCTGAGATGGATGGCTACACCGCAGAAAGCCGCGCGGGTGATATTTTGCTACAAGCAGGTATTGAAGAAGAGTTTCATTTTGGTTTGATGCAGCAAGTTGCACCAGGTTGGAAATTGCGTGTGCTATTGGCTCAAGCACTGTTCGCCAATCCAGATATCTTGCTTCTTGACGAACCAACCAACAACTTGGACATCCACACCATTAACTGGTTGGCTGAAGAGCTGAACCAACGTAAGTGTACGATGATCATTATCTCGCACGACCGTCACTTCTTGAACTCTGTGTGTACGCACATGGCGGATATCGACTACGGCGAGTTGCGCATCTACCCGGGTAACTACGAGTACTTCCTTGAAGCATCCGGTTTGATTCGTGAGCAATTGCTGTCTTCAAACGCGAAAAAAGCAGCTGAAATCAGTGAACTGCAAGACTTCGTAAACCGCTTTGGTGCGAACGCATCTAAAGCGAAGCAAGCAAGTTCACGTGCAAAGAAAATGGATAAAATCCAACTTGATGAAGTAAAATCAAGTAGCCGTATTAGCCCATCAATCGATTTCGGTGAAGGTAAAAAACTGCACCGTTTAGCGCTTGAATTGCAAGATATTGGTCATGCATTTGGCGATGAGTTATTGTTTGAAAAAGGTAATCTACTGCTTGAAGCGGGCACACGCCTTGCGGTTATCGGTGAAAACGGTGTGGGTAAAACGACGTTACTGCGCTGCCTTGTGAGTGAGCTAGAGCAAACTCAAGGCGTGGTAAAATGGTCAGAAAACGCATCGATCGGTTACTGCCCACAAGACAGCACCGCGGATTTTGACAACGATCTGACGATCTTTGAGTGGATTTCACAGTGGCGCACAGTGAAGCACAATGATTTGATGGTTCGTGGTATTTTGGGTCGTCTACTCTTTACTGCTGACGATGCAAACAAACAAGCGAAGAACTGTTCAGGTGGTGAGAAGAACCGCTTACTATTTGGTAAGTTAATGATGCAAGATATCAATGTGCTGGTAATGGATGAACCAACCAACCACATGGATATGGAAGCGATTGAAGCACTGAATAGCGCACTTAAAGTTTATACAGGTACATTGATTTTTGTCAGCCACGACCGTGAATTTGTTTCGTCTTTGGCTACGTCTATTATTGATGTAAAAGGCAAGAAGTTAGTGAACTTCCAAGGTACATTTGACGAGTACATGGCTCATCAAAAAAAAGTACTGACCGCAGCATAATGACGTGATGGCGTTGAACAACGTCTATTCGCTGTTATGAATTAACACTTGGTGGCTTGCCCTTTGGCGTGCCACTAATAATGAAGGAAGCGCTCATGAATGAAGAATTTATGACCGATGAAGAAAGAATTGAACTGCAGCAGAACAATCCGCTGCACGGCCTAAAATTGGAAGACATGCTGCAGCAGCTTGTTGATCAGTACGGCTGGGTAATTCTAGATACCGCAATGCGCATGAACTGCTTTAACACTAAGCCTACGATTGCCAGCAGTGTGAAGTATCTGAAAAAGACAGAATGGGCTCGTGAACGAGTAGAAAACTTCTATTTGTACCGTTTTAAGCGCATGCCTAAAGCGTCAGAGTATGAATACAACTTGCCACCACGCGCTCGTACATTCCCGCATGGTTTGACTCCGCGTGAGCCAATGGAATTGACGGTTGAGTCTCTTTTAGCTTCTCAAGCGAAAGCGGCGTCTGCGCATAAAGAACGCGCATCAAGACAACGTGCAGAGCGCGCTCGTTTCCATCGTCGCTAGTTATCGCCAGTGGCGGTTTTGAATGGCATGACGTCGTCATTGCTCTTTGATTCCCGTTCAAAACGTCGAAAAGCCAAACGTAAATCGTTTGGCTTTTTTGTGCCTGTTTTTCGTCGAAGCGATCATATAGATGCAAGGTGAACTTAGATCCAAGACGAACGTAGCCACTTTTCATTTGATTGAACACGCCTCTTAAATTGACCTTAAAGTACGCTCATTTCTTTTTCGTGGTTAACACCTTATCTCGTGATCATGGGTGAATATTTGGCTCATTGAATGGGCGTTAATAGGCACATTCATCTGGCCACATAGCCCGACCGATTGGGTGGTTTAGCGTGTGATTTTTCAGGGTGATTTCTCACCCTGTGATTTTGTTGGTTTTAGGTATTATGGCGAAAATGTAAGCATCCAAGTGCACTTGCTTTTCATTTTATTCTCATTAAATGAGATGAAATTGGCTATAATATGCTGCAAATTCTTATTTTTTGAGAATGCGAGGGGTTTGCTTACTAGTAATGTCCGGCATCAGAAGGCAACCTAAATATTCGAGTTATAGATCACATTATGAATCTGTGATGCAGGGAATGAGAAAAAGGAAGAAAGAGATCATATGAATCAGGTTATATCTGTCGGCCCACAGGAGTCGTTTTTAGTCGCAATTTTCGTTCTATTTTTAGGTCAATTCATTAATGCGAAACTGCCGATACTAAAAAAATTCAATATTCCTGAACCGATTGTCGGTGGCTTGATCGTCGCGTGTGCAATTACGAGCTTGCACTTCCAAGGAATCGATTTAGTTTTTGATTTGCCATTGCAAAACACCTTTATGTTGATGTTTTTCGCCACGGTAGGTTTGGCGGCAAATTATACTCAGTTGATCAAAGGTGGCGTTAAAGTCTTTTTGTTTCTAGCAGTAGCCTCTGTTTACATCCTAATCCAAAACGCGGTAGGTGTGTCGCTTGCGAGCATGTTCGGCTTAGACCCACTAATGGGATTGATCGCCGGTTCGATTACCCTTTCTGGTGGTCATGGTACGGGCGCTGCGTGGTCACAAACGTTCCAAGACGTGTACGGACTGGATAACGTATTAGAAATCGCGATGGCCTCAGCAACCTTTGGTTTGATCATGGGCGGCATTATTGGCAGTCCTGTTGCTCAGCGTTTAATTGAGAAGCGCAAATTAGAATCCGACTACGGCCATACGAATCAAACGCACCAAGAGTTTCCTGAGTTGGTGACGTACAACGAACATGAAGAAGATCGTGTCACGGCGAAGAAAGTCATCGAAAGCTTAGCGCTGATTCTATTTTGTGTGGTTGGTGCTGGTTACGTAGAAGAGTGGGTGAGTTTATTTGGCATTAAATGGCTGATGATCCCAGATTTTGTTTACGCCTTGTTTATCGGTGTTGTCATCACGAATACGCTGGAAGTGACCAAAGTACGTAAGCTAGATCTAGAAACCGTCGATATTCTTGGCACTGTGTCACTGGCGCTGTTCTTAGCGATGGCATTGATGAGCCTGAAATTGTGGAACATTTTTGACTTAGCGATTCCGTTCCTTATCATTCTTGGCGTGCAATCGACGATTCTGGCGGTATTTGCTTACCACGTAACATTCCGTATCATGGGCAGTAATTACGATGCGGCGGTGATTGCAAGTGGTCATTGTGGCTTTGGCCTAGGCGCAACGCCTACTGCGGTCATGAATATGGGCTCAATCGTGAGTCGCCATGGTCCATCACCACAAGCGTTTATGGTGGTGCCAATCGTGGGCGCATTCTTTATCGATATCGTCAACTTAATGATTCTACAAGGTTGCATTGCTTTTATTCATTAATGCCCCAGTAGAGTGCGATGAAAGACAGGTTTAGGCCTGTCTTTTTCTATTTTGGCGGCAACAAAAAGCGCATTGAATGCGAATGATGCAGTCGTCAGTGCAACTCAAGAGAAAAGCAGGATATACTGTTACTGTATCTATGATTTAAAGGCAACTTATGAGCGACTCATCTACTGTAACTGTTCCACAAGATCCAATGGCACGCTTTGATGCATTTTTTAAAGCGATTATTGAAAGCAAAAAAATCTGGCTATTGATTGATGAGCACGGAAGTGTATTGCTGAACACGGATGATGAAGAATGTGTGCCAGTATGGCCATCTGAAGCGCATGCGCTGCAATGGGCAACGGAAGAATGGGAAGGCTTTACTGCGGAACCGATTTCTCTTGCGAAGTGGAAGAGTCGTTGGACTCGCGGCCTAGAGCAAGACGACCTGTCGTTAGTGGTATTCCCAGACGCTGAAGGTGAAGGCTTAGTGCTTTACCCAGACGAATTTGAAGCTGAAATGATGAAGCGTGAGCGTCGTTAAGAACAGCGATTGAAATACGTCATCATGTGAATGGTCACGATTTTGTTTAAAAGCGGGTGGCATGAAAGTGTCGCCCGTTCTCTTTGTGATTTTCCCCTGAAATACCCCTCTGTCATTCTTCTTTATTCTCTCACGCCCTCAACGATGCTCTCACTCCGTCAACCACGCACAGATGCTCCTTATGGTGGTTGTCTGTTTTGATGTCGATGTTCTTTTGAATCTTTACCTGCATTTGTTAGAATGCCGCCCTTCGCAGGCAGTGCCATGCCTTATCATGCAAGGTTAGAGAGACAAGATGAACGATACACTCACGATGATTGGATTAATTAACCCGAAAAGCCCGGAAAATGTGGGTGCAGTAATGCGCGCGGCGGGATGTTATCAGGCTAATGCCGTCACTTATACGGGTGAGCGTTACGACCGCGCAGTTAAGTTTGCCACGGACACGAAGAGCATGATTCAAAGCATCCCATTAACCGGAGTGGATTCGGTTTTGGATGACTTACCAGCGGATATTAAAGTGGTTTGTGTTGAATTGGCGGAAGGTGCGACACCGTTGCCGTATTTCCAGCACCCAGACAAAGCCATTTATGTGTTTGGCCCTGAAGATGGTTCGATTCCCCAAGAGGTGGCCAATCGCGCGGATCACGTGGTTTATGTACCCACCATTGGTTGTATGAATCTAGCGGCATCGGTCAACGTATTGCTTTATGACCGTTTAGCGAAATCTGAAAATATGATTCAAGGTGACGACTTGATTCGTCGCAGCCGTGATAACAAAAACAAACTGGTGATCAAAGCGGCGAGTTGCGCGGAATAAGCTGTGTTTCGGCTGCGTGATTAGAGTGGGTACTTAGCGGGTATCGATTCTATTCTTTCGTTTGAATCTTTGGTTTCGTATGATTTTCTGGCTTCGTATGAATAAATAAGGGCTTTCACAGAGAAGCCCTTAAGAACAATCAAGACGAGACTAGAGCATCTAGTGTCGGCTACTTATTGCGATTGTCGAGATAAGTATCTTGCAGGATATACATGCGTTTCACATCGCAGTATGCGCCATTAACGAATATCTCTTTGACTAAATGTCCTTCCTCAACAAAGCCACTTTTTTCGTATAGGTGGATGGCTTTTTCATTATTAACCGCGACGTGTAAATAAATCTTATGCAGGTTTAATATCGTAAACGCGTAGTTTAACGCTTTATTAATTAGCTGACGGGCATAGCCGCAACCTTGGTAGTCCGGAGCAATAATGATTTGGAATTCAGCGTTACGGTGAATTGAGTTAAGTTCGACTAATTCGACTAAGCCAATAGATTGCTGCTCCGAATTTTCTGCGATAAAGCGACGCTCGTTGCTGTCGTGAATATGTTTACGAAACAGGTCTTCCAACTCGTAGTAAGATTCATACGGCTCTTCAAACCAATATGACATGATTGAGCGGTTGTTGTTGAGTTGGTGAATGAAGCGAAGGTCTGTTTGCTCAAGAGCGCGTAAGCGGATTTCGTTATCCATGTTACTTTCCATTTATGAATTAAATAATGCATGCGGCATAGATTGCAGAGAATTATGCTGCGACGGAAACATAGCACTATTGCTTGAAGCAGGGAATCAAATTTATGCGGTTCTGGTCATCTCAAACGGTCGTGATTTTTAAAGCAAAACTGACTATTCTTAAGTCGATGAATTTTAGGGTGTATTAAGGCTATGGAAAAGGTCGTCGATTTAAATCATTGGCAAAAAGCGCACGTGAAGTCCCAGGAAGAGCTGCAAGCGTTGTTTGAGGCATTACAGACCCGATTTCACGCTCAGCCTTACTTAGCATTGCCTCAACGTTTGCAGTTATTAAAGCAGCTTAAGGAGGCGTTAGTTAGCCACCAGGCGGCGCTGCTTGAGGGGCTCAATGACGATTATGGTTATCGCAGTGAGTTTGATAGCACTCTGTGTGACTTGCTGCCATCAATTGAGCACATTCATTATACCTGTAAAAACCTTAAAAAATGGGCCAAACCCTCTCGACGCCGAGCCGGTTTAACGCTTGCTCCTTCACGAATCAAAGTACGTTATCAGCCACTGGGCGTTATCGGGGTGATGGTGCCGTGGAACTTTCCTATTTTCCTAAGTATCGCTCCGGTTGTGACGGCCATTGCCGCGGGAAACCGTGTAATGGTAAAGCTGAGTGAAAATACCCCTCACACCAACCAAGTTCTGAGTAAAATTTTTGCCCAGCTTGATCACCACGTGTGTGCGATAGAAGGGGATGTCGGCATCTCGCAACACTTTTCGCAGCTGCCGTTTGACCATTTGTTGTTTACGGGGTCTACCAAGGTAGGCCGACTGGTGGCGGAGCAAGCCGCTAAAAATCTCACGCCAGTGACGCTGGAACTTGGCGGAAAATCACCGGTGATTATCGCACCCGATGCCGATATTGATCACGTCGCATCGATAGTGTTGATGGGGAAATCACTGAATGCGGGGCAGATTTGTGTCGCACCAGACTATGTATTGTTGCCTGAAGATAAACAGCAAGCGTTTGTGGAAAGCTACCTGAGGCAGTATCGGCAAGCGTATTTGAATCAGCCCCAAGAATTAGGCATGACGCGGATCATCAACCAAGCGCAGTTTGAGCGCTTAACGAGTTATGTTGATGACGCCAAATTAAAAGGTGGCAAGGTGTATACGATTGACGATGTTGATTTGGCTGAGTGTGAAATGCAGCCCCATCTCATCACAACGCTAAGCGATGACATGTGGGTAACGGAAGAGGAAATCTTTGGTCCGATTTTGCCTATTATCGGCTATCGTCACGTCAATCAAGCATTGGAATACATTGGTAATCGACCGCGCCCGCTTGCGATTTATTTGATGAGTCGAGATCAACAACTCATTGAGCAAGTGAGCCAACAAACGCACAGCGGCGGGTTGTGTATTAACGATGCTCTATTGCATGTCTCTGCTCATGACGCGCCTTTTGGCGGCATCGGCGATTCTGGCATGGGGCATTATCATGGGGTGGAAGGTTTTCGTCGCCTGTCTCATGCTAAAACCGTATTGAGCACGCCGAGTTGGTTGCCCCGCGCTCGATGGATTATTCACTATCGTGTGTGGATGAAAAAAGCGTTGGCGGCCATGTTCATTAAATAAACAGGCATCAAATAAAAAGGTATTAAATAAACAGGCATCAGATAAATAGGCATTAAGTAAAAAAATCAGGCCCAATGGGCCTGATTTGATGAGTGCATTTTATATTCTGCCGAGTTACCTCAGTCTTTTAACCCTTAATTACGGCGCTTCAGAGATAGGTTCTGGTGCGTAGTGTGTTGGGTTTAAATTTGTCAGCTCAGGGATAATGGTGGCGACAGTCATGGTTGACCATGTTCCTGCAACAATACCGATGAACATGGTGATCGAGAACCCGAATAGTGGTTCTCCACCCAGTAGCCACAGAGAGGCCACTGAGATTAGGGTTGTCCCCGAGGTGATGAGAGTACGCGACAAGGTATTCAAGATCGCTTGGTTATTCAGCTCAGCGATGGGCAACTTCACATTGGCTCTAAGCAGTTCGCGAATTCGGTCAGAGATGATGATCGAGTCATTCAGTGAATAACCCAACACCGCCAGCAGTGCGGCCAGTACGGTGAGGTTAAACTCCATTCCTGTTAGCGAGAAGAAGCCGAGCAGAATAAACACATCGTGCATTAGCGCCAGTAAGGCTCCGGATGCGAGACGCCATTCAAAACGGAAACTCAGATAAGCCAAGATCACCATGAGCGTGATCATCACCGCGAGGCCACCTTGCTCGGCCAGTTCTTGCCCCACTTGTGGGCCGACTAAACTGACATTAATCATTTCCACATTGTCTGAAAAGCTAGCAAGTAGCTGACGAATTTCAGGCTGCTGTTGGATGTCTTCGGTTGCGGCATAACGGAGCATCCATTGACCGTCATCACCGGTTGATACGACGGAGACAGGCTGGTGCAGAGCCGCTTCTAGCTTGGTTTGAATCTGCGACGCAGTTAGGCTGGTATCTAAACGCACTTCACTGATCATACCGCCGGTAAAATCCAAACCGAAATTAAGGCCTTTGGTCGCGAGTGAAAAAATCGACACCAAGATCAAAAGGCAAGAAATGAAGCTACCGGCATGACGCCATTTGGTTAGTTGTTTATTGGTAATCATAATTAAACTCTCACTCCGCGACGTGAATCTTTACCCCAAATTAAATTGATCATCGCGCGAGACGCGAAAATGCCCGTAAACATACTGGTGAGCAAGCCAAGGCCAAGGGTCAAAGCAAAGCCTTGAATTGGGCCATTACCAATCATGTATAACGTCGCCGCAGAAATCAGCGTCGTAATATTGGAGTCAAGGATGGTGGCGAAAGCACTGCTAAAACCGAGATCAATTGACTGAGCAAGGCTACGACCTTCACGAAGTTTTTCTTTAATGCGTTCAAAAATCAGCACGTTGGTATCCACCGCCATACCGATGGTCAACACCAAACCGGCAATGCCGGGTAGGGTTAATACGGCGCCGGGAAGTAAGGCGATAAGACCAAGCAGCATCACCATATTCACCACCAAAGCCGCATTAGCGACCCAACCCAATTTACGATACCAAACGGCCATAAAGAGCAGAGTAAGACCCATGCCTAATGCCAAGGCGGCAAAGCCATTTTGAATATTCTCCGCCCCTAGAGATGGACCGATAGTGCGTTCTTCTACGATGGTGACAGGCGCGGTCAATGAACCCGCACGAAGCAGTAGCGCCAGATCTTGTGCATCGTTCAGTTGGCCTACGCCGGTGATTCTAAAGCGGTTCCCGAGTTGTGATTGGATGGTCGCAACGCTGATGATGGTGTTCGATTGCTCGACATTTCCTTGAGCATCGCGGCTGTATTCGCTGTACCCGGTCGCCATTGGTTTACCGATGTGGTTGCCTGAGAAATCAGACATCATTTTACCGCCGGCAGAGTCGAGGCTGATGTTGACTTCTGGCATGCCCATTTCACCCATTCCCGCACGCGCATCCACGATGTGCTCGCCGCTTAAGACTGGCTTACGAGTTACGTGTACTGGACGGCCCTCTTTGTCCATGATCATTTCTGTGCCATTGGTGCGCTCAGGTTTGACTTCATAGAACGCAAGGCTTGCGGTGGCACCAATCACATTTTTTGCGGCTGCTGGATCTTGTACACCAGGCAGTTCAATACGAATGCGATGTTCACCTTGACGCTGAACGGCCGCTTCAGTGATGCCGAGTTCTTCAATACGGCTGCGCATGGTTTGCAGGTTTTGCTGCACGGTTAAGCTGGTTAGCGTTTGTTTTTCTGAATCCGCGAGCGCCATAATCAGGTCGTTATCACCGTTCCCTTTTACCACCCACTGTGGGTATTGGGTTTTAATGTAATGACGTAGAGTGGCAACCGATTCTTCATTAGGCGCTTTGATGCTGATGTCTGCATCGCGATCCGCTTCAATACGCACGCCGCGAATGCGTTCTTCGCGCGCATAATCTTTGATCGAATCTTGTGCTTGCTCTGCATGAGAACGGAAGACTTCGTTCATATCCACATCAAGCAAGAACTGTACACCGCCGCGTAAATCTAGACCAAGTTTGATCGGCGTAAAGCCCATATCCAATAGCCACGTTGGCGCCGCGGGCACCATCGCTAACGTGACGATGTCTTCTTTTGGTGCAAACTCTTCTAAGATGTTTCTGGCTTTGTTTTGATCGTTGTTGTGCTCAAGTACAACGGTGGTTTCGTTGTCTTTTTGGCTGATGCGTTTGACGACGATGTTGTGCGCATCAAGCTGTTGTTGTGCCGTCACCACAGAGATTGGCGCGGCTTTATGATTGAGAATGACAGCGGCATTTTCACCAAACCATGACGGTAATGCGCTTAATAACATAATGATAATGGTGGTGATGAGGACCACGTACTTCCATGCCGAATAATGATTCAACACACTTCGATTGATTTTTTGTTTTTGCATAACACTTTTCTCTTCGGCAACGCCGATAGGAGTGAAATAGTGCCGCACCTAATCGCTAAGTTACAGGTTCTCTAAGAACCACTTTTATCGCCTAATGCACGTGTTTACGCGGCATGAGACTCAAAATTTAGGTGTGACAAATTGTGCCCAGAGAGGGCAAGAGAAAGAGGTTAGGCGTCGGCTTGGCTAATAAACCGATAGAGTAGGTTGGATTCTTTCCAGCCAGCGATGCGATGCGAGGTCGCGGGTGGATTAAGCGTCCAGTCGTGCCATTCATCGAGCGCGAAGTAGACACTCAAGCGCAGGGTCTGAGCATGGCTATCACTGAACTCAAACACTAACTCATAGTTAGGTTCTGCTTCATGCAAACGCTCAGGGATAAATGAGCCATTCCGTAAAATGGACGCAAGACTAGGAGAAAGCGATTTTGCTGGGGCACGCTGCTCGATATGCACTTTGTGCGCAGGGCTAGGAACGTGCTGTTCGCTGGTATCGTGATGAAGATTGGTATCATGATGAACGATCAGCTGAATCGGTTGGGTGAGTAGCGGTTTCGTGATAGGCGCATTGGCATCACTGGCTGCTATTGCTGCGCTAGCTGAAAAACAGGCGAGCAGCAGGCTAAGCATTACGCTCAACATACGACACCGCTTTATCCACTGCTTAGGCATACAATAACTCACAATATGATTCGCGATCATCATAAGCCTGAGTTTCAAAATCGACAAGCAGTGAATTGTTTTGTAATCAGAATTTTTACTTCTTTGGCCGTTGTCTTGTGTTTTTAAGTGAGGATGACTTATTTTAAGTTTCTGATTTCACTAGTTTTGTATTTTATTGCGAATACACGAGCGGGGGTTGGTCTGCTTTTGTGTGAATTTTGCGCATTTGAGCCTGTTATTGGGATAAACGCGTTATTTTTCATCGAATGATGAACCTCTTAACGAGAAAAAGCGGATAAATTGAACGTGGAATTCTGCCGTGTTTAGGGGTTTACAATATTCAGTAGATGCCGCAATCTCAATGCTCCGCTTCTAATTGAGTTCAATTACATGTACGCACAATCGTCTTCTCATAATATCAAACTGATTGCCTGTGATATGGATGGCACCTTGCTCGATGAATCCTCGCAACTAGACCCGCAGTTTTTCGATATCTATCGCCAGTTGTCTGATCAAGGCGTTATTTTTGCGGCGGCGTCTGGCCGTCAATATGCGAGCTTGCAACAAACGTTTGCACCAATTCAACATCAGATGATGTTCATTGCTGAAAATGGCACCTTGGTGATGCATAAGGGGGAAGAGCTTTATAGTTGCCCGCTAGACACGAAGACTGCGCACGACGTTATTGTTGAGACGCGTAATATTGAAGGGGCGTACATCGTATTGTGCGGTAAAAACTCAGCTTACATTGAAACGCAAGATCCTATCGCGGTGGCTGAATTCAGTAAGTATTACCATGCTTGCCACTACGTTGAAGATTTACTCGACGTCGATGATGAGTTTATCAAAGTCGCTATTTGCCATTTTGACAGTACAGAGAAGCATGTGTACCCGTCGTTGAATGCAAAATTTGGCGCAACCAATCAAGTGGTCGTCAGTGGCAAAATTTGGTTAGACATCATGAACGCCCAAGCCTCAAAAGGGGCGGCGATTGAACATTTGCAGAATACATTAGGCTTTACTTACGAGCAGACGATGAGTTTTGGTGATTACTTTAACGATGTTGAGATGTTAAAAGCGAGCTACCACTCTTATGCGGTCGAAAACGCCCACCCAGAAGTGAAGAAATTGGCACGCTTTATTGCACCGAGCAACCGTGAGTCGGGAGTGATTCAAGTCATCAAACAAACGGTGTTGAAATAAACGCATTCGGCAACGGTGAATAACGGTTGTCGATAAGTCATTCAATTTTTGATGCTTTCTATGATGACAAAGTCCCAATGCGAGTACGAGCCTTGGGACTTTGTTTTTGAATGGAGCAATGGCCGTACAGCCTAGCCTAATTTTGTCATTCTATTAATGGTAAAGCTGGCGACAGCACCCTCTGTGGCTTTCATGTACGCCGCTAAATGATCGTTGTTTAAATGCGTTTGTAACAGCGCTTCTGATGCCCAGTTTTCGTAAAAAACAAAATGCGCTGGGTTTTCGTTGTCTTGGTGCAAATCGTAGTTAATGCAGCCTTCCTCTGTACGCGTGATCTCAATTAATTTGAGCAATTCGCTTTTTACAAATTCAACTTGATCGGGTTGTGCGACGATATTCGCGACGATCGTTAGATTGGCCATCGAAGATTCCTCTATTTATCAATTTATCTATTTTCAGCCTTGGCTGTTTGCCCATGTCGGCTGTTCATCATTCATAATTCACCGTAAGCATAGCCTGTGATGGAAAAAGAAAAATGGTACGTGGCTAAAACCTGTTTCAAATAAAATTTGATAATCCCATCAAGAACCGACTTATCCCTCACGATTGAATTGGTCGCGATACTGCGTCGGCGACACGCCGACAATGCGCCGAAAGTGGTGGCGCATACTCTCTGCACTGTTAAAACCGGCTTGTACCGCCAGTTGTTCAATATTATGGGATTCACTTTCCAAAAGTCCTTTGGCTAATTCGGTGCGCTGAATGACTAACCATTCTTGTGGCGTGAGGCTCATGCTGGCGCGAAATTTTCGGTCAAACGTGCGGCGTGACATATTGGCTTTTTGTGCCATTAAATCAATCGTGATCGGTTGTCTTAAATTCGCTTTGGCCCATTGTAGTGATTCTGAAAACTGGTTAGGAACATGCAGCATCGGTGTATCGACAAATTGAGCTTGGCCTCCGGTTCGGTGCGCTGAAACCACTAGCCGCTTGGCGACTTGGTTGGCAATCGCATAGCCAAAATCTTGCCTGATAACGGCCAATCCTAAATCGAGTCCTGCGGCGCTGCCGGCAGAGCAGCCATATTGGCCATCAAATACATACAATACATTGCTGACGTAGTTCACATTGGGAAAGCGCGCACGAAATTGGGATTCAAAGGCCCAGTGTGTTGTGGCTTTCTTACCATCGAGCAGCCCCAGTCCACCAAGCAGAAACGCTCCGGAACAAAACGAAATGATGCGTTTATTTTGCTGGGAAAAGTGCAGTACCTCGGAGGCGGTCAGAGCATCGATAGTGGTGTTTCGAGTTGGCCAACTGGGGACGACCAGCATATCGTAATCGTTCAGATCGGTAACGTACTTGGTTTGCATGACGATGTTGCCAGTGGTGGTGATGGCTTGGTTGGTCAGGTTAACGATTTCCGCCTCATACCATTGTTCAAATTCTGGCCGAGACAGGGCAAATATCTCGACGGCACAGCCGAGCTCAAAGAGGGACACATCGGGGTGGGAAAGTATGGCAACGCGCATGAGTGTCTTCCTTAACATTCATTTAACTTGGCTTGATATTAACGATCGTTGACTTAAAAGCCAATGGTCGAGCGTGACGTCGCAATGAATAATGGTTAAACACAAACCGTTATCGATGAACAAGGAGAGGTTATGTCGAGTGTTGTATCAAGAGTACCTGCGGCACCCAGTGAGGAAGCGTTGCGCCATTTTAGAGGGTTACTGGCGTTTGAAACGGATTGTTGGGATGTTCACCATGCACTATCTAATCAAAGACAAGATTTTGTTTTAGTCGATATCCGTGGTCGTGAGTGGTTTGATCGAGGGCATATTGCCGGTGCGATCAATATCCCCCACAGCCGTTTGAATGAAAAAACCTTAGCCGAGTTTAAAGCTGACTGCCTTTTTGTGGTCTATTGCGCGGGACCTCATTGCAATGGAACCGAAAAAGCCGCGATTCGTTTGGCTACATTAGGTCGCCCGGTGAAAAAAATGATAGGCGGCGTTACCGGTTGGCTTGATGAAGGTTTCAACTTAATCGGCTCATAATTGCATCATGCTGGTGGTTGCTTGTATCAGGTGACGTTTTTCTATGCTGACACGGTCTTAATGTTAATGAATCTATGCATAAACTGCATAGATTAGCTGACGAAATATCATTAGGAAGTTATCACGTTGAGCCCTAAACTCCGCGCTCATTTTTATCTCATGGACTTTGTATGTTCTCACAATCGCTGACCGCGCAACTCACCCGTATGGTGTTGTTGCTGGTTTTGACGCTCGTTGTCGTTCATCACAGTGAGCCATTACTTGAATTGCTTGCACAGCAAGCCGTGGATATGGGTTGTCATCAACAAAATGGCGCGGCAGCACCTGATGCCCATGCACACCATCACTAATTGATCAGTAAGCGTTTTACTGATCAGCACATTTAGATGAGTTAATAAAAAATAATATGAGTATTTTCCGCTTTCCATTATTGGTATGGCTTGGGATCGGCATTTTGATCACCAGCCTCGGTATTCGTCAGTCATTTGGTATCTTTATGATGCCAATTTCTGAACACTTTCAAACGGGTCGTGAGTTCTTTAGCTTTGCGATTGCGTTGCAAAACTTGTTGTTTGGCGCTTTTCAGCCCTTTATTGGTATGGCAGCGGACAAATTTGGCTCAAAACGCATTATCTTTTTAGGTGCACTTTCTTATGCGTTGGGTCTTTATTTAACCTCGATTACCTCTGAAGCGAGCATGCTTTACGTGTCGCTAGGCGCATTGGTTGGTCTTGGCTTAAGTTGTACCAGTTATGTGATCGTGCTGGGGGCTGTGGCGAAAGTCGTTCCGGCTGAGCATGCGGCGAAAGCCTTTGGTTTAACGACGGCGGCAGGTTCGTTTGGCATGTTTGCTGTGATCCCTGGTGCGCAGTGGCTAATGATGGATTTTGGCTGGCAACAAGCGATGCAAGTCTTTGCGGTGTTGTGTACGGTGATCATGGCGTTGAGCTTGTTCATGAAAACGGCGCAAAGTAACAGCGGTGCAAACGCTCAAAATGGTCAAGAAGAACAGACATTGGGTCAGGCGATTAAAGAAGCATTTAATCATCGCGGCTATTGGTTGATCCATGCGGGTTTCTTCGTGTGTGGCTTCCACGTGATGTTTATTGCCACGCACCTGCCAAGCTACTTAGCGGATAAGCATTTGCCAGCGTCTAGTGCGGCGATGGCACTGGCGTACGTGGGTATCTTTAATATTTTCGGTTCATACTTCTGGGGTGTGATGGGCGATCGCTTTAATAAGCGTTACGTGATGTCTGCATTATACCTAATGCGTACAGTGGTTATTGCGGGCTTTGTGACTCTACCCATTACTGAAAACACCGCCGCCATTTTTGGTGCAGCGATCGGCTTTTGTTGGTTAGGCACGGTGCCGCTGACGTCTGGATTAGTACGTCAAATTTTCGGTGCGCGTTACCTTTCAACGCTCTATGGTTTGGTTTTCTTTACGCACCAGGTTGGCAGTTTCCTTGGCGCGTGGGCGGGCGGTCGTATTTATGATTACTACGGCAGCTACGAACCTATTTGGTGGTCGACGGTTGTATTGGCATTCATTGCCGCACTGCTGCATATTCCAATCAATGACAAGCCTGTCGCTCGTTTAGCAACGGCATAATCATTAACCGTAATATTACCGGTAATCAAAGAGCTGAGTTATACTCGGCTCTCTTTTTATTTATCGTTTATGGATTATCATGTTCTCGGAATGGATTACCTCTGAGGCTCTGATTGCAGCAGCTTTGATCTTTGTTGGTTCGTTTGTCCAAACATCGATTGGATTTGGCTTGGCTGTTGTTGCATCACCGCTGCTATTTCTTGTTTCTCCTGATTACGTTCCAGCGCCAATTTGTTTAGTGGCCTTGTTTATTTCGCTGTTGAATGCACTGAAATACCGTTCGAGCATTGAAATCGGTGGCTTAAAAATGGCCCTGATCGGCCGTGTTCCTGGCTCGATCGCTGGCGGCGCATTGTTAGTGATGGTGTCTGGGAGTGCCTTGGCGCTTTGGTTGGGGGTGTTAGTACTCTTTGCTGTCTTAGTGAGCTTATTGCCGATACGTATTGAACCTACCCCTATGCGCATGGGTATTGCCGGTTTCTTCTCTGGTTTCTTCGGCACCAGTAGCGCGATTGGTGGACCACCGATGGCGTTGTTATTGCAGCATCAAGAAGCTAACCAATTGCGTGGCAACTTGTCGGCCTTTTTTGTTTTCAGCTCGCTGATTTCATTGGGTGTGCAAATTCCGGTTGGTTTTCTAAACTTGCATCATCTATGGATTACATTGCCATTGTTGCCTGCGGCTTATCTAGGTTACCGATTGGCGCGTGCAACCACAGACTCGCTACCGAAAGAGAAGATTCGTATTGGTGCATTGGCACTTTGTTCGGTCAGTGGCGCAACAGCTGTCTGGCAAGGCCTGATGGCGCTATAATTCATGTTAGGTTCATCGTAATGATGAATACTGGGTGTCTGATTGATGGGTAAAGCCATCAAAAAAAGCAAAACGATCGCTAACAGAACATTAGATGAACCAGATTCACTCTCTATGTTTTCAATGTTCATTTTTTAAAAGAGGGTAATGAATATGCGTACGCTAGGTAACATCATTTGGTTTTTGTTCGGCGGTGTTTTTATGGGATTAATGTGGTGGATGTTTGGTTTACTCGCCTTCATTAGTATCATTGGTATTCCATGGGGCCGTGCTTGTTTTGTTATGGGTAACTTTTCTTTTTTCCCATTTGGCCAAGAAGCGATTTCTCGTGATGAATTAACGAACGAGCGTGATATTGGTACCAGCCCACTTGGTGTGATTGGTAATGTTATTTGGTTCCTATTAGCGGGCATTTGGCTGGCGATCGGTCATATATTATCGGCGGTGGCTTGCTTTGTTACCATCATCGGTATTCCATTTGCGTTGCAGCACTTGAAGCTGGCGGTGATTTCGTTAGCCCCAATTGGTAAAACGGTGGTCTCGAAAGAGGAAGCGGCGGCGGCGCGTTACTCCATGCGTCGATAGTTTTACCCGTAAAAATTAGACACTAAAAACGCCGCGATTTCGCGGCGTTTTTTTATATTAGAGAAGCGGCGCTTAGTAGGCTTTAATGCCAAACGCTCTTAGCTTGCTCGGCAAGATCTCATCGAGCCTGTCAATGTCATCGCTGGTGACTTCAATTAAGGCAAACTGGTGCTGTTGGTAGAGCGCAGTGATGTCTTGCTTTTGTTGTTCGTCCGTCGCCTCGGCGTCATCGCCCCAGTATTTCAGGTAAACCTTGCCGCTCGGTAGGTAAAAATCACACGCTTGATTGTGTTCGATCGGTAACGGGCGGTCATAAGCATGCACGATGCCATTCATATAGAGCCAATTGTCGATAATCAGCTCACCGCGTGAACGCACATAGTGCCCATCTAAGGTACGGTGTTTTGCCGCGAATTTTTGTTGAAAATTCACATACGATTTATCGGTGGCATTGTTGCTTGCTTCTTGGCCGGTAAACTCTATGACGGTTTGCTTTAAGTGTGGATTGTGAACCGCAGTATCATGCCAAATGACATAAGCTTGCTGACTCTGGTTATCAATGCGTTGCTGGCCGCCATGCATTAATCCTGAGGGCGTCACATGCCAGCCGTTGTCTGTTTTGTGTATCCAACCGAGCTCATTGAGTAACTGGTTTATCTTTTTTGCATTGAGTTGGAATCGTTCGCCTATTTGCGTGGCGGTGAGATGTTTGCCCGCCGTTAAAGCGTCATCAATGAAGAGATTTTCCGGCCAGATAATGTATTGACCAAATTTGGGGTGAGCGAAGTACTCCCCGCCGAACTTACGGCCGATGTCGGTTAAAACCCAGTTGTCTTCACTGCGATTGATATAGCCCGCGTGCTTTAGGTCACTAAACAGTTGCTTCACGTCGACATCGCGCATTTTCGCCAGTTGTGAAGTGGATACCTTTTGTTTCGTCATGGGTTCACCTAAGCGGTCATCAATGTGGAATCGCCTTGGTTGAGCGATATAAAGAGAAGTGAATCGGCAGGCGGGTAGTGTGACAGTTCTATGGTCAATACGCTATGGTTTCGCTGCGGTTTTGAGTTGGGGCTCGCGCAGAATGGACGCGGGGGGACGCCGTCCATTCTATGCCTTCTTATGATGGCGAGTGTTACGCGTGGTGGCAGGCCAATCGTTATGATTTAAACGTGTTTAAAACCACTTGATTGCGACCGAGCCCTTTTGCTTGATAGAGCGCCTTATCCGCTTGATCTATCGTAATATGTTGGCTAACCCAAACGCGAGTGACCCCCATACTGATCGTATAATGCAAGGGTTGGTCATTGTGTAAATAACCTCTTTTTTCAATCAGCTGGCGGAAAATGTCGCACTGCTCATACGCGTCGTTTTCATCCGTGGCGTGGAACAACACACAGAATTCGTCGCCCCCATAACGAGCATGACTAATCGCACGTGGTTTTGAGAAACACGTCTGCATAATCTCCGCGGTTTCTCTAATGATTTTGTCGCCACATTTATGCCCATGCTCATCATTAATACGCTGAAAACGGTCGATGTCGACTAGGGCAAAAAACACATGTTCATTATCAATATTTTGATCAATGGCCGCTCGAATGATGTGTTTATTATCCAACTGCGTCATCACATCTTTACTCATGAGTTTTTTATGCAATAGCACATTCGACAGAGCGATTTCAGAGTAATCGCGGATCATTCGCACAAGGGTATGAAAATTAGGAAAAAAAGCCTTGATATAGATAACGGCAATCAGCTCCTTGTTACTAAACAGAGGAAGGCTGTAATGACGTGAACGAATCATGAGTTTTTTCGCCAATGGGTCCGCTTGGTGTTTCCCTTTATATTGAATGTCTCCCGGCATAAAGTACGACGCTAAGTTCGCATCACACATGATGATGGTGCTATTACCATGAAAATCGAGTGTGCTGAATTGGTCATTTTCACTATCATAGAGACAAAATTGAACCCCTTGATGGGAGAGAAAACGGTCTACGGTAGCCCGGAATTGAGACTTAAAATCGGCCACTTCAGTTTGTTGGTTAAGCAATCTCAACGCATGGTTGAGTTGATGAATCAAATAACTGATTGAAATAATGATAAAAAGCAACGAAGCAATAAAAATGCCCGTTAACGTGAATTGATTGGACGCCGCCAAAATATCAGAACGATCCGTCCCCGAAATAAACACCCAGTCTAATGGGTTGTTGGCATCAAACACGGTCATCTTGAATTGATCTTGGTAATAATATTCGTGGCGGCCAAATTGTTGGCCTGATGCGATTAATTCACTAACGCCCCCATGATAACTGATAGAAGGCGAACCGATACGAGTCGGGTCGGGATGGAAAATCAGTCTTTCAGTATGACGATCAATCACAAATACATAGCCATCATTGAGCGTGCGTAATCCGCGCAAGCTTTGCGTGGCATGCATCAAATCGAATTCAAGCCAAATTTGGTGTTGATGATCAGGGGAGTATTTCACTGCGAAAACCCAGTACCCAGGCGTCTTTTCATACAATGAAGAAATCGCGATATTCGGCGACATTTTAACTAATGGCGTCCAAATAATATTGGGGTCTTGTTGAGCCTTTGTCGAATGCAAGAGAACGGAGCGGGTCTGCATTGTCTCATTATTGACATAAATAACATCCGCGTAAATTGGGGAGTGCTTCAGTATGCGCTTCGCCGTGTAATTAAACTGAGTGATCGATTTTGCATCGTCCAACAGAAAAAGTTTACTAGAGGCGGCTTCTATTTGAGCTGAAACCAAATGAGAAGCGGTGTTTAGGTTGGCAAAAGATTGAAGATATGCGTTTTGCTCAGAGGTTTTAAATTGCTGATAAGCGAAATAAGCCATACAAAAAGATAGCAGTATGACATACGGCCTGAGGGCGTGCGCGACGAGTTTAGGTAAAGCCATGGTAAAGATGTGCCAACATTTTATAAATTAGTGTGATTTGTGTCGTATCTTAAACGTATTCGTTATGCGCTTCAATGCGTAAATTATCAGCAAAAGTGGACAGGTGACGGTGGTGAGTAGAATTTAGGAGCAAATAAGTTTGCTCCTAAATTGGGGTGGAAAGGGGGCTCTATTCTGGTGAATAGTGGAAAACGGCAATCGAGGTTGGCTCAAGCAATACCTCTTTGCCATCAATAGTTTGATGAAGGTCAAAATGGCTGGTATTACAAATCATGGTCCATTGTTGAGCATCGTCCGTTGGGAGAGTGAATCGGGCAGGCGCATTTGTCTGATTGATGCAGTACAGTAACTCTTCGCCTTGCTCGCCTATACCCAGGTGCAGTGCCACCGCGGTTAATCGGTTCCAATCATCGTGCGAAAGGTCGGTACCATCTAAGCGACGCCAAAAAATGCGATTATGATTACGTTGCTCACCACTAAAGGCGCGAATAAACGGCACCATGTAAGTTTGGCGCGCACTGACCATATTGGCTAACCATTCTTTAAATGCTTGTTGGGTTTCCTTCAATTCCCAATTTAACCAACTGATCTCGTTATCTTGGCAGTAGGCGTTGTTGTTGCCTTTTTGAGTATGAGAGAGCACATCTGCCATCAAAAGGTGTGGAATACCAAATGAAAACAGTAAGGTAGCAATAAAATTACGCTTTTGTTTTTCACGCACCGCGAGAATCGAAGGGCGATCGCATTCGCCTTCTAAGCCATAATTTTCTGAACGGTTATCGCCATGACCATCTCGATTTTGCTCGCCATTGGCTTCGTTGTGTTTTGATTTATAGGAGACTAAGTCTTGTAGGCAAAACCCATCATGATAAGTGATGTAATTGACCGTTAAACGGTAGGGCCAGTTGGCCGCACTGTAGAGATCTCTCGATCCCATCATGCGCGTTGCTAACTCTGTTAAATAGCCGCGATCACCTCGCCAGAAGCTGCGGCTGATATCGCGCAATCGGTCGTTACACTCATTCCACCCGTTCGGGAAATTACCGACTTGATAACCATTTGGGCCGATATCCCAAGGCTCTGCAATCAGCTTGGTTTGTTTTAGAACAGGGTCTTGAGCAACCGCTTTGAAAAAGCCGCTGTTGGGATTGAAGTTATCGCCTTCGCGGCCAAGGGTGGCGGCCAGATCAAAGCGGAAGCCATCAATTTGGTACTCTTCCACCCAATAGCGCAGCGTATCCATCACTAAGTTTAATGAGGGCTGATAGGCCATATCGAGCGTGTTACCACAGCCGGTATAATTGGCAAAGTGATGGCCATGCTTAATGTAATGGCGTTTATCGAGCGCTTTGAGGTTGAATACAGGGCCATCGGCACCGGCTTCGGCAGTGTGGTTGTAGACAACGTCGAGGATCACCTCAATACCATGGCGATGCAGTTCGCGGATGGTGGTTTTAAGCTCAAATACGGCGTCGTATTCAGCGTAACGTGGATCGGGAACCATAAAGAGGTAGGGGTTATAGCCCCAATAATTCACTTTATTCATCGTGATCAGATGAGGTTCATGCATACAGGCAGCAATCGGGAGTAGCTGCAATGTATTGATATTCTGTTCGCGATAAAACGCCAGCATGGGTTCACTGATCAAACCGAGGTAGCGACCTTGCTGACTGGTTGATATTTCTGGATGGCGTTTGGTGACCCCTTTCACATGCGTTTCAAAGAGAACCATTTCATCTCGAGGACGATTCGGTTTTACCACATCTTGCCAGTCAAACTTAGTGTTGATGACAACACACTTGGCAAGTTGGTGGCTCTTCTTCGAATTGAACGGCAAGGTGTATTTCAACTCTCGCTCTAACGCTTTGGCATAGGGATCGGCGATATAGTGCTCATCGCCATTGATGGCGGTGATGTAACCGTATTTTTGTCCCGGTTGAATATCAGCAATATAGGTATGTTTAATGCCGGCGTATTCGTTCTCGAGTGAGTAAAGCGTGGCTGCGCCGTCATCGTCGAATAAGGCTAACTGGATATCCGCGCAGTTAGGCGAGTGGATCGCGAAGTTACACCCTTGTTCATCAAGAGTGGCTCCGAGTGGGAATGGGCTAGAATTAGGCACTGTCATCGATTCAATAATTTTGTCTTTGTTTTCGTGAAGTAAAAATTGTTATCGTCCTTGGATTACAAGTTTCAAAGACCACATAATTTTATATCAGAGATGAATGATTGATGCAGCATACCGCTATCTCAGTACCTAAATAGTGAACTGTATGGCATTTTGTACGACATATTCGTATGCGAATTTTGAGTATTTTCCTCTCCGTCGCAAAATTAAGCCAAAAAAACAGCAGACTCAGGTTGAGTTTGCCCATGAAAGGGCTGGAAATAAGAGTAACCCAAGACTTGAGAATCCTTTCATGGTTAGGGGGCGAGGCAAGGGCGTAGGATCGCAATGAAGATTTTTGTTAACAAATTTCCAACCATCTAATTATCTGATTAATAAATGGTTATGTCATCTGTTTCATCAATGATGCAATTAAATGCCATGTGGGGCTTTGACACTCTTCGCTGTTTTCCTACGCTTAATAGACGTCAATGTAAGGAGAACAAAATGGCGACTTTAAAACAGGATATACCAAATCGAGTGACGATTTATCATGATGACCTTGATCAGGAAAAGGCAGTGAAAAATGCGCTTTCTCCGGAAAAACCCCGTTATTTCAATGGCTCACCGACTTATCAAGCAGAAAGTGTTGAGTCATTTAAGCAAAAATTAGCCGACGTGGGTTTGTCACTTGATCGGTAGAGATAGCGATGATTAAACGCCAAAGGTCACCTTGTTGTGGCCTTTTACTTTTCTGCGCAGAGGGTTTTGTGCCGCAATTAGGCTCGGAGAGAGACCATCGTCCGAGGTTTTATGCGTAGATTCGGCGAATAACTTACGCTAAGGTGAATTTCAATCTTGCCAAGATAGAGGGGAAGAAAGGTTGGATATTTCTGTTGGTCAAGTCGCTGAACGTACCGGCGTGGCCGTTTCTGCATTGCATTTTTATGAGCAAAAAGGGCTGATCAGTTGCTGGCGCAATAATGGCAATCAGCGTCGATATGATCGTAGTGTGATTCGCCGTGTTGCCGTCATTAAAGCGGCGCAACAAGTGGGTATGTCTTTAGACGAAATCGGCCGTGCATTTGCGTCGTTACCCAAACATAAAGCCCCAACGAAAGCGCAATGGGAGGCGATGGCAACGCAATGGCATGCGGATTTAGAGCATCGGATACTTCAACTTAAATCATTGCAGAATGACTTAAATGGTTGCATTGGATGTGGTTGTTTATCACTTGATAGCTGCAATTTGCGTAACCCGGAAGATTCGCGGGCAACGGAGCACAGTGGTGAGTCTCTATTAACGCATCCTGAAGACGCTCTTTAGTGACGATATGAGTTGGCTGAGGTGTATAGCGATGACCACAAAAGAGGGTGTTCGCCTCTCTTGTGGGTTTGGATCAGAATTAGGCCGTTGTCACTAATTCATAGCTGATCATATACAGCTGGTCGAGGTTAGGATAAATCTCACCGATTAATCGCTTTAACTCATCTAATGGTAGCGCTTCTTGTTCGGCATGGAATTCACTAATGTCATCGAACAACAAAGGTTCTACGGACAAAATCTTAATTTCACATACTTTCTGGTCGGTTTCTAAAGTAAACACTTCGACTTGTGTACCCGGAACATAGTGACTTTCTGCTTCATCTCGAATCGTAATGGTCTTCATGCCTGACGTGATCAGAGGCGTTAGAAATTCAAAGAAAGTAATTTTAGTTGGCGCTTGGCTCATGAGGTATCCACTCTAGGTATTTTAAGTGGAGAGTATACGCCAAAAAGCAGTCAATATTGAATGATTTGGTGCTCGTAAATCGTGAGTGGTATGCGGTGAATGTATCGATGGGGCAAGAGTGAGGGTATTCGCAGCTTGAACTAAGAAAAGCAGTGATAAAGCGTCGAAAAGAAAACGCGCTGGTTAGGTGATAACCAGCGGATTTTGCTATCGCTGATTACGCTGAAAGAGAATGTTTAAGGCAAATATTGGTATTCGTGAATGAACCAACAAACGCGACAATCATCAACGGGCCAAGTAGGCATGACATCAATGCGCATGCTGCTTGCTTTAAGGGGTTAGTCTTAGGTGGCGTAAAAAACTGACTAGCAAAAAAGATGAGTAAACCTGCAATCGACCAAACAATCATAATATCCTCTATTTTTCCTTGAGACCTATTGTCTCTGTAAACAAGATAAAGGCTTTCTGCTCGAAGGTGTTATGCGGGCTGTCACACTTTGCGATGGTGATGCGATAAATAATTTAGGTTAGCCATCAACTCGATTACTTGGTGATCACTCATGGCGGCGTATTTTAGTGACACGAGACATGACAAAGGGTGAATAGAAAAGAGTGACTTTCTTGCTTGGTGCCGTCTAAGCAAGAGATTTCTTAATCCAGATTATGGTTTTTCTGCTTAAGAGTCGTTACCATGCCGCCCATATTTGTGACAATGCACTAATGAAGAACAGCCCTGCAATCGCAGGGCTGTTCTTTTTGGTTGTAAATAGCGCAACCAATAAAATCCCTTGCTCGAGCTGCAGAGCGTTCGCGATTCATCATGGGTGATATCGCGCCTTGCTGCGCTGAACAAGGGCACAGAATGATATAGAGGAAGAGATTTGAGCATTTTGTTTTCACCATCCCGCATTGGCGGAATGACGTTAAAGAACCGTTTTGTTCGTAGCGCAACATGGGAAAATTTGGCGACTGAAGATGGCCACATGACCGATAAACTTTACGATGTTTATCAAGAACTGGCAGAAGGCGAAGTGGGCTTGATTGTGACCGGTTATGCCAACATCGTGGAAGAAGAAAAACCGAACGCTGGTATGATGGGGATGTACAACGACTCTTTCATTGCAGAGTACCAAAAACTGACGGATTTAGTGCATCAATATGATTCTAAAATTGTCATGCAGCTCGCTTATGGCGGTACTAAAACCACGTATAATGTGGGTGAGCGAGTCATTTTTGCACCAAGCGAAGTCGCCGAGCGAGGCACGCAAACGCTTGGAAAAGCGATGACACAACAAGAGATTGATTACATTGTTGAGGCATTTGCGTTAGCCAGTAAGCGTGCGCAAGATTCAGGTTTTGATGGTGTAGAAATTCATGCGGCGCATACTTACCTAATCAACCAATTTTTAAGTCCTTATTATAACCGCCGCGATGATCAATACGGTGGGAGTTTGGAAAACCGTATGCGCTTCTTGGTGGAGATCTACGCGGCGATCAGAGCGCTCGTGGGTGAGGATTTCCCAATCTTGGTTAAGCTGACAGCCACGGAATTTTTCGAGGGCGGCTTAACGTTTGAAGAGACTCGTCTAATTTGTAGAAAGCTGGAGCAATTGGGTGTTGATGCGCTCATTATCTCTGGCAATATTCATGGTAATGCCAATACCTTAGTCGGAGAGTCTTTTGACGGGTTTACGCTGCAGCAAGAGGGCTACTTCCATGAGTATGGCCACGCGGTGAGTCAAGATGTCAACGTACCGGTTATTACGGTGGGTGGATTGAGTGATTTTGACGCAATAGAACGCATGGCGACTCAGACCAATATCCAATATTTTGCGTTATCGCGCCCTTTGTTGGCCGAGCCTAAATTGATTCAACGCTGGAAAGAGGGAACTCGTCACGAAGTGGATTGTGAACGTTGTTCTAAATGCCGCACTAAGCGCGGTAATTTCTGCGTGGTTTATAAGAAAAGAAAATAAACCATCCTCTGCATGTCGCAAGGATGCTAGAGACGCTTATGTTTTGTCGGATTTCAATGATCGCAGCAAGGCGAAGCGTCGCTTGACAGAGAACCGTGATGAAAACAGAAAAACAGAAGATGTTAGCGGGAGAGCCGTATCAAGCGTGGGATGAAACGCTTTATGCGGAGCGTATTGCTTGTCGTAAAACATTACAGCAGCTCAATAATTCGTTGCCAGATACAGATGAGTGGCGTGAAGCTATTGACCGTTTGATCCCCAATGCTCAAGGGGCGTATATCGAACCGCCTTTTCGTTGTGATTACGGTGAAAATATTGTGGTTGGGAAAAATTTCTTTGCCAACTTCAATTGCGTCGTACTCGATGTGGCGAAAGTCACTATTGGCGATAATGTGTTGTTTGGCCCGAATATTCAACTTTATACCGCTGGGCATCCTTTGGATGTTAAGGGGCGTGTAGAAGAGGGGATTGAATTTGGCTTGCCAATTACGATTGGTGATAACGTTTGGCTTGGTGGCAGTGTTGTTGTGTGTCCAGGGATCACGATTGGTGATAATTCCGTGGTGGGTGCGGGCAGTGTTGTCACAAAAGATATCCCACCTAATGTTGTCGCGGCTGGCAACCCATGTCGTGTGATCCGACCGTTAGCGCCTTCTGATCAATAAGTATGATTCATTGGAATCACTGAAATAAAAACGCCTAAGCAGAACTTAGGCGTTTTTTATGATTGCGATTAAAAGTCACGTTTGCTTAAAAGTCACATTCGGCGTTGAACACCAAGCGACGATGATCGTAAGGATGGTCGAACGCTAACTGTTCCGCATGCAGGTGAAGTCGGGCGTCTTTTTCGCCATATAAGCCATCGCCAACCATCGCCATGTTTAATCCCATATGATGCGCACAATGCACGCGAAGCTGATGGGTTCGGCCCGTTTTGGGATGCATATAAAGCTTACTACGACCCGCTTCAATCTTGATCAATTGCCAATAGGTTGTCGCCGGTTTACCGTGTTCAAAGCACACTAATTGGCGTGGGCGGTCATCAGGGTCGCCGCGCATTGGCAGATTAATCTCACCTTGAGTCTCTTTCACCACCCCTTCTACGAGCGCGATATAACGTTTCTCTACTCCACGAGTAATGAATTGTTTTTGTAGACTTTTATTGGCTCGGCGCGTTAAGGCGAAGACCAATAAGCCGGACGTCGCCATATCTAGGCGGTGCAGAACAAAAGGCCCTTCAACGTCAGTAAACATCGCTTGTACGCGTGTGTACGCAGAGTCTTTGATGGTTTTCCCCGGGACAGACAAGAGTCCAGAGGGTTTATTGACCACCACAATGGCGTCATCTTGATAGACGACTTGCAGTGCTTTGTCTGCCGCCCAGTTATCTTCAAGTGGATTTGGGTCTACCTCTAAGCCTTCCAACATATGGCCAAGAATCGGGTTACATTTCCCGTGGCAAGATGGGTAAAACTTCGTGTGTTGGCGCACTTCTGATTTTGGTGAAACACCCCACCAAAACTCGGCCATCGCCAATGGTGTAAAGCCGTGTTTATAGGCGTAGTGCAGTAGCTTAGGGGCGGCACATTCACCGGCGCCTGCTGGTGGCACGGGATTGGTGCTCGGTGCAAAGATTGCTTTGAGTGATTTTTCTTCGCCACGCGCGTTGAGGAAGCAATATTGTTCAAACAATTTGTTTTGCAGCGCGTTAGACAACACTTTGCGTTGTTGCTTCGCTTGGTGTATTTCATCCGTTAGAGCTGTTAATTGGGTTTGAATTTGGCTGATCTTCTCATCCCATTCTAGCTTTAGGTATTTGAGTACGTTTTTCTCAGCCACGCTTTGCTTGGCAAGATCATCCACCACGGTCTTTAATGGCTCGCCGCTCAACGTTTGCTCAGCTTGTTGACGTTGCAATTTTCGCTCTGCACGGCCATCAATCATTGCTTGGCGTTGCTGCGCTTCCAGTGCTTTGTAGTCGGTTTTGTATTGCGCTAACTGCTGGGAAAGCTCTGCCACCAACGGGTTGGCTGTTAATGTTTTTACTTGGCGGTTCAGATCGGTGATTTCTTCAAGTTCAGTACGGAAAAAACACTCTTCAGCCAGCATGTCGAAGACCGGTGGCACAAAATGTGGCAATAAGTTTTGCTCAGCAATTTTGCCTGAAAATGCACTGAGGTAGCCGAGTTCACCTTGAGGTGATCGCACTAACAAGACACCGAACATTTTACCAGTACCGCTATTGGCTTCTGAGGTTGAACCGTCATGAGACAGTGTTTGATCCGCGGTTAGACCAAAATCATGTTGCCATTGGGTTTGCGTCGCCAAATGGTGCTGCAACTGATTGGCCGCTAACACACAAAGCGGATGAGGCTGATAGTAGAAAGGAAAGGTGAAGGCGCTTGGCAATTCAAACGACTCAATAGCGGTGTTAAAGCGGGTAAATAATTGCTCTGGTTGGTGCATGGTAAACTTCTATCAGCGGCTCGATGAGGCGCGATTTTACCTGTTTAAACGAGGAATGCCACCTTGCGTTGCGACAGAGCTTGGCAAGGTGGTGAAAGTCGATGAAGCTTCGGGAAAAGGGACGTTAATCGATAGCGATTATTTCACGTAGTCCGATTGCATACTCGCCAGCCAATGGTGCGCCGTGCCATCACTTTTTTCTACCCAAATATCATTGCGGTACTGCTCGATACGGCCTTTTACACTCAATTTGAAGGTGTTGTCTTTGACCGAAACCACGCGAAGAAATTGATCGGACGTGGTCAATATTGGGTCGCTGTCGCCTAATTCTGAACCGTTGGCAATCAAGAAATATTGATTCAGTTTATTGAGTTTACGGTCGGTTGAAATGATTTTGTAGCCAACCAAGCTGAACTCTTCCCCAATCGGTGTTGAAGACATTTGTGGCCCAAGTGAGGTGTGGGTAGGAATAAACACCCAAGCGGCCACAGCACCTGCAATCAATACAAGTGTAAATAGTGCGATTTTAATTTTTGACATAATCGGCTCTGATTAAAACAAGCGAACAAAGATGGGGGTTAGTTTAGCTTAGCCAGGCGAGTGAGCAAAGCGGCAATCCTGTTCGATTAACGGCAAGCTGTCGGGTTGTTGCTGTCAATGTCGGCAGGAGGTCAGCGTTAGGAGGTTAGCGTTGACGCGAATAGGATAGAAAAAGCCCCGCAAGAGAAATTTGAGAGTGCGGGGCTTTTGGCAGTGGGATTTTGTGTGTGGTTATGTGTCACGCTCACTGAGCATGATTGGCATCATTTCTAAGTATTAAGCGAAGAGGTGCTTAGCATGGAAACGCAAGTGCTCTTCGATAAAGCTCGAGATAAAGTAATAGCTGTGGTCATAGCCTGCTTGCATACGCAAGGTGAGATCGGAACCGTGCAGATCCGCAGCCGCTTGTAGGGCGTTAGGCATCAATTGTTCGTGTAAGAAACCATCCGCATCACCTTGGTCAACCAAGATTGGCAGTGCAGACTTCGCTCGTTTTAATAATTCAGAACTATCGTATTGCTTCCACGCCTCGACGGACGATCCCAAATAAGCAGTAAACGCTTTTTGTCCCCAAGGACATTGAATCGGATTGCTGATTGGGCTAAATGCCGAAATGGAACGATAACAGTCACTATTTTTTAGACCAATAGTAAGCGCGCCATGGCCGCCCATGCTGTGGCCTGAAATCGATTTGAGTTCACTGACAGGGAAGTTTGCCTCAATCAGTTTTGGTAATTCAGAGACGATGTAATCGTACATTTGAAAGTGCTTTGCCCAAGGCTCTTGTGTTGCATTTAAATAGAAGCCAGCGCCTTGGCCAAGGTCATAGCCTTCATCATTCGCTACATTTTCTCCGCGTGGGCTGGTATCTGGGGCAACAATGGCAATGCCGAGTTCAGCCGCAACTCGAAATGCGCCCGCTTTCTGCATGAAGTTTTCATCAGTACAGGTTAAACCCGACAACCAATACACCACTGGCACAGGGTGGCTTGGCGACGCATTCGGTGGTAGAAAAATAGCAAATCGCATTGGGCATGCTAAGACATCAGATTGATGGGTGTATTGTTTGTGCCAACCGCCAAAGACTTTTGCTTGGCTAATGTTTTCGATGGTCATAAGAGTCCTTAAAAATAAACACCCCTCTAAGCAGAGAGGTGTTTTATTCAGTCATATTGACGGTATTGTTTGCCGGTCTTAGTTGCTGGTACAGCGACGTTAACGCAGGAATCTATCTATTTATTTATCCATGTGTAGAACAGTACGGATAGATTCGCCTTTGTGCATTAGTTCAAAGGCTTCGTTCACGTCTTGCAGACCCATGGTGTGAGTAATGAACTCTTGAAGGCCAAACTCACCCGCCATGTAACGGTTCACGATTTCTGGAAGCTCAGAGCGGCCTTTAACACCACCGAAAGCTGAACCACGCCATACTCGACCAGTTACAAGTTGGAACGGACGAGTTGAAATCTCTTGGCCTGCACCTGCAACACCAATGATGACCGATTCGCCCCAACCTTTGTGGCAGCACTCAAGGGCTTGACGCATTACGTTTACGTTACCGATACACTCGAAAGAGTACTCTACGCCGCCGTCAGTCATCTCAACGATAACGTCTTGGATTGGCTTGTCGAATTTCGTTGGGTTGATGCAGTCTGTCGCGCCAAGCTGTTTTGCTAGCTCGAATTTGCTTTCGTTGATATCAACACCAATGATGCGGTTAGCACCCGCCATGCGAGCCCCAATGATGGCAGAAAGACCGATGCCGCCTAGGCCGAATACCGCAACGTTGTCGCCTTTTTCAACTTTCGCCGTGTTCAGTACCGCGCCCATACCGGTTGTTACACCACAACCTAGAAGACAAACTTCTTCAAGTGGTGCTTCTTTGCTTACTTTCGCTAGAGAGATTTCTGGAAGTACAGTGTACTCAGAGAAAGTCGAGCAGCCCATGTAATGGAAAATCGTTTCGCCGTTAATAGAGAAGCGGCTTGTGCCGTCTGGCATTAGGCCTTTACCTTGCGTTTCACGAACGGCTTGGCATAGGTTTGTTTTACCCGATTTACAGAACTTACATTCGCCACATTCAGCGGTGTAAAGTGGGATAACATGGTCACCAACTTCAACACTTGTCACGCCTTCGCCGATCATCTCAACGATACCGCCACCTTCGTGACCAAGAATTGAAGGGAAGATACCTTCTGGATCGTCACCTGATAATGTGAATGCGTCAGTGTGACAAACACCGGTAGCAACGATGCGAACGAGAACCTCGCCCGCTTTAGGAAGTTGTACATCCACTTCTTCCATTTTTAGCGGTTCACCAGCAGCCCAAGCAACCATTGCTTTTGATTTAATGTGAGTTTGACCAGGTTTGATTTCAAGCGTCATTGGATCTTCCTTTTATATAACCGATGAATGATTCATCGGTAACAGAGTTTGATGTAAAGAGTAGCTGAGGTTTTTGTTTCACGCCTCGCTCTTCAGATGCGCCTATTTTATGTATTTCACAAGGAATGATAATCCGGCTAAACTGTAAATTATTTTTACATATACGTAATAATGTGAGAAATCGAGTATGGCTATTTGGGAAGGGGTGAGTGAATTTGTTGCCGTGGCAGAGAGCAATAGCTTTACCGGGGCGGCGAAAAAGCTCAATACGTCGGTGGCGCAGGTTAGCCGTCGTGTCGCGGCGCTAGAAGATCGCTTAGCTGTGAAGTTGTTGCATCGCACAACTCGAAAGGTGACGTTAAGCGAAGCAGGGCAGGTCTATTTTGAGCAATGTAAGTTATTGGTTGAAGGCCTTGAGCTTGCAGAGCTTGCGGTAACGCAATTGCAGACCGCACCAAAAGGAAAATTGAAAATCACGGCGCCAGTCACGTATGGCGAGATGCATATCGCGCCTTTATTGCATGAATTTTTACTGCGTTATCCGCAATTGGATCTGACGTTAGATTTGAGCAACCAAACCGTAGATTTGATTGAAGGGGGATTTGATGTGGCGATTCGTCTTGGTCGCTTGAGAGATTCCACGTTAATTGCGAAACGCCTGGCGTCTCGTCAACTCTATGTATGTGCGAGTCCGGATTATATTCAACGTTATGGCGCCCCTCACACACTTTCTGAGCTTTCACATCATCAATGCTTGGTTGGGTCAGTCGAATACTGGCATTTTAAAGAAAAAACATCGGAGAAATCCCTACGTGTCAGTGGTCGTATTCGATGCAATTCTGGTTTTGCGTTATTAGATGCGGCTAAGCGTGGTTTAGGGTTAGTGCAATTACCCGACTACTATGTGCAAGCGGGATTAGACAGCGGTGAGCTGATTGAGGTGTTGAAAGAATACCGAGATGAGCGAGAAGGAATTTGGGCGCTTTACCCACAAAATCGTAACTTGTCGCCAAAAGTACGTTTGCTGATTGATTTTTTGGTCGAAAAAATGGCGGAATAGGGCCGTTCAGTACCCACCAAGATTGACGATGCTCTACCACCATCTATGGTAGAGAACCGCCACCTTGATCATAATAAAAAATCGAACATCATTCGTTTATCTATTATGCGTCGTTTTCTTGAGCATCTTGCTGCTTGATGACTTTATGGCCATCTTCAGAGACACCACGCTTCCAATAGCTGCTGATGTAAATGAAATCGCGTTCAATTTCTTGATCATTACGTAAGTATTGACGTAACGCGCGCATCGCGTCGAATTCACACGCAACCCAAGCAGAAACCTGACCTTCTAACCAAGCGACAGAACGAACTGCAAGCGCAAGATCCGAGGTGACCCACTTCACTTCAATACCCGCAGGGATGTCCAGTGGCTGGATGTCGTCTTCATGCTCGACTTCAATCACAGCGTAGCCCTTTGCGTTCTCTGGCAGTAACTTTATTTTTGCCGACAAAGCAGGTAAAGCGGTCATGTCTGCGGCTAATAAAAACCAATCAGCATCATGATTGAGGCTTGAAATGGTGCCGGGACCGCGGATTTCAATGCTGTCGCCTATTTGCGCTTCCATTGCCCAGCGAGAGGCAAAGCCACACAAGTTGTCTTCGGTAATATGGCGAACAAAATCCACTTCGATGGCGTTTTCATCCATCATAAAACGACGAATTGTGTAGGTTCGCATCATCGGACGCACGCCTTCAGCAACCGTTGATAGGTCAGTACCACCCTCCGCATTGAACAGCAGCTTTATATAGCCGCCTTCACAGTCGGCTGGAAAGTTGGCCAGTACGTCACCTTGAAGAATAATACGCTGCATGTTCGGAGTAATGGTTTCACTGCTACGAACGGTGACACTTTGAGATTTTGGGGCTTGATGCATGTTCTACTCGATAATCGTTCTTTATTCCATTTGAGAATAACACTCAATATCGCCACAAAATAGTATCTTTAAACTAATTTACATTTGTAACGGTATCGATTCGATGTGATGGATGACTCACCAGAAAGAAGTGAGGTGCGCCGCTCATTGTCGTATTTGGTCATTTATAACATTGGCAGTGTCGAGGCAATGAGCAGTAAGGCCATTGAATAATTAAATGAACGAACCCTAAGGCGGCTGGTTAATAACTGTTGGAGTTTTTGCCCTGCTAAAGTCCAAAAGGAAACAGACGGCACGTTAGCAAGCGCATAAACGAGCGCAATAATGACTAATCCTAATCCGCTGTTAGACGGGTTATAAACACTCACCGCAGTAAGCGCCATTGACCAACCTTTAGGGTTAACCCACTGAAAACAGGCGGCTTGCCAAAAACTCAAGGGTTTATAGTGCGTATTTTTCTCTTTTGGCGGCTGGCTTCGGGCGATTTGCCATGCGAGATAAGCAAGGTAAATTAAGCTGATGACTTTTAACCCGTGATGGATCATTGGGTATTGGTCGAAGATAGCGATTAAGCCAAAGCCAACCAGTATCACCATGGCAGGAAATCCAATCGTAATACCTAACATGTGAGGAATGCTTTTGTTAAACCCGACATTCGCTCCTGATGTCATCAGCATGATGTTGTTTGGGCCGGGTGTAAACGTGGAGACAAACGCGAATAGAGCCAGTGCGGTGAGTTGTTCCCATGGCATAAATGAATCCTCTTTAATTTTTGTGTAATCGTCATTGTTATCTGATGCACTGATAGACAGCACTCAGTGCACCCCGCAACACTTATGCGTCTTGATTTCGCTGGGTGTTGCTCAGCGCGTTAAACCATTTCGACGTCGTCGCGAATGCTGCGGGATAAACAATATTCTACGTAGATATAGGCTCAATTTTGTGCTTTTATTGCTCAATATGGGTTTAAATAAACAAGAAAAGAACGCTATGGATAGGTTTGAAGAGAGAATATTGCAAGAACTCAAAAAGGATGGTCGCATCTCGAATGTCGATCTCGCGAATACGATTGGATTGTCTCCTTCGGCGACGTTGCGTCGAGTACAAGACTTAGAAAAACGGGGTGTCATAACGGGCTATAAAGCCACACTCAATACCGTTGAGTTAGGGATTGGCTTCATTGCTTATGTGTCTATCGGTTTGGCCAGTCACAGTAAAAAGGCGCAATTAGAGTTTGAAGCGCATGTCCGTGATGTCGATGAAGTCGTCGAGTGCCACAATATTACCGGTGTAACCGAATACCTCTTACGGGTAGAGACCAAAGATCTCATTAGCTATAAACAATTTCATGCGGACGTTCTTGGGGAGTGCCAACACGTCACGTCGATCACAACCATGGTGGTCATGGGGTCGCCAAAAGAGGCGCGATAGTGATGGCGTGCCGATGAGGCGCAAGGTGAGCGAACCGTTTGCCGGAAAACTTATTTCGCATGAAACATAAAGATCACATTTGTGACATTTATTGTTCACACTTCCCCTCTAACTTAGTCACCAGTAAAAACAATTGAGCGGAAAGCTCATGACTAACTTAGGGAAGAGAACATGAAAAAAGCAGTAGTGGCATTGGCTGTATTTGCGGGTTTAACGTCAGGGTCTGCATTGGCCGCCACGGTGTATAGTGCCGATGGAACCGAGCTAAAAGTGGGTGGTCGTGTTGAGTTTCGCGGTGATTTCATTGGCTCTAAAGGCGCTGAAATCGATGGGTCGATGAAAGATAGCACTCGTGCCCGACTGAACCTAAAAGGCAAATCTGAAATTACCGACTCATTATCAGCATTTGCGGTTTATGAAGCAGAACAAGATACCGGCACGAGTGAGTTTGAAAACCGCTATATGTTTGCGGGTGTAGAAGGTGATTTTGGTGCGGTGTCATTTGGTCGCCAAGACATGGCTTCAGTGATTATTTCTGACCTAACGGATATCACGGAATTTTCGGGTGTTCAGCAAGTGATTGGTTCGGCCAGTGATAAAGAAGACAGTGTTTTCAAATACGCGGGTGAATTTGATGCACTGCAAGTTCAAGCTACTTACCAAGCCAATGAAGCCAAAGACACCGACGGCTACGGTGTGTCAGGACTTTATTCATTGCCTATGGGCTTAGATCTTGGCGTTGCCTTATCAGGGGCGGATTTGGGTGAAGGTGCCGGTAGTCAATCGGAAGCGCTGTTTGGTGTTGGTTTTACGATTGAGAATCTATACCTTGCCGGTACTTACTCTTTTGGTGACCTAGACGATAAAGCCACGGGCACGGCAGATGAAAAATTCACGGCGATGGAATTGGTTGCACAATATCAATTCAACAAGCAATTATCAGCCGCTGCGCTTTATACTAAGCAAGAAAATGAGCAAGCAGATGGTGCGAAAAATGATGATGTTGAAGGCGTTGAATTGGTTGGCTACTACAAATTCAACAGCAACTTCCGTACTTATCTTTCGTACTACATAAATGGCTTAGATGAGAAGAAAGATGCTGCAGGTATTATCACGGAAGGTGAAGATACATTGCGTCTAGGTGTACGCTACGATTTCTAGTTAACCGCATGATTCAAAGATGAAACGCTGCCCAACTTAAACGTTGGCGGCGTTTTTGTTTTTTGTCCTCTGGATTTAAGGAGTAAAGCAGATTAATCGAATTGTGTGACTTTGATTGTTATTTTATCTGGTTCAGTTACAATGTGCGCCTGTTCGTAGGAAGGGGCATCCGTATTTGTCTCTAAATGCGAATAAAACCAAATTCACTAGTCGCTTTAAAATAAGTTAAATCGATTAAAATCAGCAAGTGTTGCTTGGTATGCAACACCACTGTAAGGATTATACATGCCTATTATTACTCTTCCTGACGGCAGTCAGCGTCAATTTGACAACCCAGTATCTACTCTTGAAGTAGCGCAATCTATCGGCCCTGGTCTTGCTAAAGCAACCATCGCTGGTCGTGTTAATGGTCAACGCGTTGATGCATGCGATCTTATTGAAGAAGATGCAAGCCTAGAAATCATCACAGTAAAAGATGAAGTAGACGGTTTAGAAATCGTTCGTCACTCTTGCGCTCACCTTCTAGGTCATGCAATCAAGCAGCTGTTCCCTCAAGCTAAAATGGCGATCGGTCCAACGATCGACAGCGGTTTCTACTACGATATCGATCTAGAAGAGTCGCTAACGCAAGAAGATCTTGAAAAGATTGAAAAGCGTATGAAAGAGCTTGCGAAGACCAAGTACGAAGTTGTTAAAAAGAAAGTTAGCTGGCAGGAAGCGCGTGACGCATTCGAAGCGCGTGGCGAAACTTACAAAATGGAAATCTTGGATGAGAACGTTGCACGCGACGATCGTCCAGGTCTATACCATCACGAAGAATACATCGACATGTGTCGTGGTCCTCACGTACCAAACATGGGCTTCTGCCAACATTTCACTTTGTTGAATGTTGCAGGCGCTTACTGGCGTGGTAACAGCGACAACAAGATGCTGCAACGTATTTACGGTACTGCTTTCCACGATAAGAAAGCACTTAAGGCGCACCTGACTCGCCTTGAAGAAGCGGCGAAACGCGACCACCGTAAATTAGGTAAGCAGCTTGACCTATTCCACATGCAGCAAGAAGCACCAGGTATGGTATTCTGGCATCATAATGGTTGGTCAATCTTCCGTGATCTAGAAGTATTTGTACGCTCTAAGCTAGACGAATACGGCTACCAAGAAGTGAAAGGTCCACTTATTATGGATCGCGTTCTTTGGGAGCGCTCTGGTCACTGGGACAAGTACGCAGAAGCGATGTTCACGACCTCTTCTGAGAATCGTGATTACGCATTGAAACCGATGAACTGTCCTGGTCACATTCAGATCTTTAACCAAGGTTTGAAGTCTTACCGTGATCTACCATTACGTATGGCTGAGTTTGGCTCTTGTCACCGTAATGAACCATCTGGTGCACTACACGGTATCATGCGTGTACGTGGCTTTACTCAGGATGACGCTCATATTTTCTGTACTGAGAGTCAAATCCAAGAGGAAGTGACGAGCTGTATCAAAATGGTTTATGATACATACCAGACATTCGGTTTTGACAATATTGTTGTTAAACTATCAACGCGTCCTGAAAACCGTGTTGGTTCTGATGAGATTTGGGACCAATCTGAAGAAGCGCTTAAGCTTTCTCTTGAATCTATGGACATCCCATATGAGATTCAAGAAGGCGAAGGTGCATTCTATGGTCCTAAGATCGAATTTACTCTGCATGATTGCTTAGACCGTGCGTGGCAATGTGGTACAGTACAGCTAGACTTCAACCTACCGAATCGCCTTGGTGCGACTTACGTAGGTGAGAGTAATGAGCGTCTAGTACCTGTTATGATCCACCGTGCAATTCTAGGCTCTCTAGAGCGTTTCATCGGTATTCTAATTGAGGAATACGCGGGCTTCTTCCCAACGTGGTTGGCTCCTGAACAAGCAGTAATTATGAACATTACTGACAAACAGGCCGATTATGCACAAGAAGTAGCAAAAAAATTGCAAAAAAGTGGAATTAGAGCCAAAGCGGACTTGAGAAATGAGAAGATTGGCTTTAAAATCCGCGAACATACATTGAAACGTGTACCGTTTATGCTAGTTTGTGGCGACCAAGAGATGGAAGCAGGCGAAATCGCAGTCCGTACACGTAGAGGCAAGGATCTTGGCAAATTTAAAGTGGATGATTTAATTACATACATCCAAGCCGAGATTACTAGCCGTAAGCTCAATCTGGAGGAATAAGCTATTAAAGGCGGAAGACGCGGCCAACAGCCGGTAAAACAAAACCCGCACCGTTTAAACGGTGAGATTCGTGGCGTACGTGAAGTTCGTTTAACTGGTGCTGACGGTGAGTCAGTTGGTGTTGTATCAATTCAGGAAGCTGTAGCTGCTGCTGAAGAAGCAGGTATGGATCTTGTTGAGATCAGCCCTAACGCGGAGCCACCAGTCTGTCGCGTGATGGATTACGGCAAATTCCTCTTTGAAAAGAGCAAATCTGCTAAAGAGCAGAAGAAAAAGCAAAAGCAGGTTCAGATCAAGGAAATTAAATTCCGACCTGGAACTGATATTGGAGACTATCAGGTAAAACTACGCAACCTGACTGGTTTCCTTGAAGACGGCAACAAAGTGAAAGTAACTATTCGCTTCCGTGGCCGTGAGATGGCTCACCAAGACATCGGTGTTGATGTTCTTCGTCGCTTGAAAGAAGATACTATAGAGTTTGCTGTAGTTGAATCATTCCCAAGCCGTATCGAAGGCCGTCAGATGATCATGGTACTAGCCCCTAAAAAGAAGTAATTAACGGCCTTACAAGTAGAAATACTCAGTCGTTATAAGACGGCTGAGTTTTTTTCGCCCTAATTACTATTGTTATAAACAACTCAACAATGCGGAGTTATTCATCATGCCTAAGATGAAAACCAACAAAGGTGCTGCTAAGCGTTTTAAGAAAACTGCTGGTGGTATTAAGTTTAAGCACGCTACTAAACGTCACATCCTGACTAAGCGTACTACTAAGAACAAGCGTCAGCTACGTCCAAATGCAATCCTTCCTAAGTGTGAAGTGGCTGCAATTGCTCGTATGATGCCATACGCTTAATTCTTTTTAGTTTAATAATCGTTTAGTTTAGGAGAAGCATAATGCCTCGCGTAAAACGTGGTGTACAAGCTCGTGCACGTCATAAGAAAGTTCTAAAACAAGCTAAAGGTTACTACGGAGCACGTTCACGTGTTTACCGCGTAGCTTTCCAAGCAGTTACCAAAGCTGGTCAATACGCTTACCGTGACCGTCGTACCAAGAAACGTCAATTCCGTCAACTTTGGATTGCACGTATCAACGCGGCATCTCGTCAAAATGGTCTATCTTACAGCCGTTTCATCAACGGTCTTAAGAAAGCATCTATCGAGATCGATCGTAAGATTCTTGCTGACATCGCAGTATTCGACAAAGCAGCATTTGCTGTACTAGTTGAAAAAGCGAAAGCTGCTCTTTAATTAGATCGCAGTTCAGGTTAATGAAAGGAGAGCTTAGGCTCTCCTTTTTTCTTATTGGTCCATTATTTCTACTTCTGTTCTTTCCTCATTTATCCATGGTTCAGTTCATTCGGCGAATGCGAACTGCCATATTGCTCGCGCTTCTTCCGTTAGCCCCTCATCATGATTATTTCCACATTGGGCTTCTATTCCAATCCACCTAAGTCTTTGCTCACTCTTGCGGGTTAAAATTGCTGATAACGTCGTTTCATCGTTTTTAAATCGTGCTGCAATGATAATCATGAGTTAACCACCATCTGCGCCTGATCTTCGCGTAGGCGGTTCTATTCTTCTTCTTGTTATCTCACACTATTATTCTCAATTACGCCCTCAGCATCACTCTCAGTGGGTTATTACATACATTTCATTGCATTGTGCGACAAATAGAATTCGATGGCATTAGTGTGCAAGCATAGAACTGAGGCAAGATAGATGCTTATTTTTTAAGGTGCATCTCAAGTTAATGGCTAACGACAATAGCGAGTGATTGGATACTAGAGGGATCAAAGTTTGCGGATTTACTATCGTCATAATTCATTGTGTGGACGTCTAAATGGCAATGGGAAGAAAATACCAATCTTGAAGCGTTGGTTATATTCGCTTTCAAGTGAAGAGGAGTTGCATCCATTTTCACTAAGCGACATTAATGCAGTGTTGTTCAATCGACATCATTCGATAGGTTGCTCGCTAAAAGCCCCCCTTAAATACGTTAGTTGGCAAAATGAGGCGCAATGGTATGAGTTGTTTGAGGGGGAGCAAGTCTATTTGCCTAAATGCATTATTTTCACTAATGGTATCGAGTCTTATGCGATCGTTGTCATTGGCTATCATTATGAATTGCGCGTTTGGCATGATAACGCCCGCGTCGAGCGGACGAAACCACAATGGTTCTCTCATCAACCGGTAGTGGATGAGAAAGAGCTACAAGCAATAACCACAAGCTTTAGGCAACTGCTTTGTCATATTCAACGTGAAAATGACAAAGAAATGGAACACCCAAAATTTGAGTGAGAGTGCGGTGGCAGCAACGTTTGTTTTTTACTCGCTTGCCAGAGGGGGAGCGAGTACATTTTACCGATGCCAAACTTATCCATCATCGCGTTATCAGGTTATCCTATCGATACACATCGCTTCTTTATCACTTTTCATCTCGTTTAGATTATCACGAGCCTCATCGATGGCCTGTTTGAGCTTGTTGTCAAAACACGCTGCCGTACCATAGCTAAAAGCGATGCGTTCCTGCTGATAAGATTGATTAAATGAGTCAATGAAATGCTGAGCACAGTTCACATCAATAACGGTGATAAATTTATCGCCTTCAACTCTAAAGACATAGCCGTTGTTTGATGTTGAATGCATTAATTGAGCAGCGAAATTGACCAAGACCTTATTGCCAACATCGTGTCCTTGAGTTTGATTGATTCTCTTGAAATTATCCAAGTTAAAATAAAAGACTTGGTAAGCCCCGAATGGGATGAGAGGGACCGTCGACAAGTTGTAGCATTGCGTCAGGTTGTCAGTCAGCGTTAATGTGTTAATTCGATTAAAGTGTTGGAATAGGCCATTAATAATGCAGCCGTAACTCGCGATTAATAGTCCCTCATCAAGTAGGGCATCAGCAAATGGGAAACGGTGACTGATGAGTTGTTCGATGATAATAATTTCGGTGATCGAGTCGTAAACACCATTGGCGATGGCAAGATAAAGCCCGAACTTTATCATTTTAGAGTTAATCAGTTTACCAATCATCGAAGAGAGCAGTAATACGCAATATAACCGGGTGACTTCTAGGAAATAATCATAAAAAGACTCAAGCGGGATCTGAAACACGACAACCGGCACGATATAAATGACCGGGACGATAGAAAACGTAATGGCGCTTTTGATGATCCAGTTGGGCAAGTTGTGATTATTGAACAGTGAACGCATGAAAACCTAGAAAAAACGAATTAGAATCTAGCCAATACTAGCAAATCGTCAGTCACAATAATGCAAGTTATTGCACACAACGGAAAGATGCTCTTCCTGCCTATTGATAGGGCCGTTCGCGATAGTCAGTATGCGCGTCACTGTGATATGGCATATATCGAGTGACCAGAGAAAGGGGGGATGTGGTGACGGGGGCGAGAGGAAAAATAAGGCGCTATTGCGGATGAATAGCACCTCTTTATCAAAGTATTACCACATCAGATCATCAGGGACCACGAAGTCTGCGTATGGGTCATCTTCCACGGGTACGTCCGCTTCAGGCTGTTTCTGTTCGATAATAACTTGCTCATCACGTTGTGCGATTTTGTTGGCGACAACGCTTGGAATAATGACATAGCTTTCTTCATTACGTGCAATCGTCAAAATACCGCTGATCAGTTGTGAACGAGTCATGTTATCCACATACAGCGATTTGATGAGCGTGCCGTCAGTGAAGTTGTATTTGATATCGCCATTTTTAAAATCGATTTTATTCATTTCGATTAATTGTTTGATTTGGGCGCGGACTTCGTTGTTCAGACGCTGTTCGTTCTGCTGCGTGCTTAATTCTTTATCACGCTCTTGCTGTTGGCGCTTATTTTCTTCAACAGCCGCTTTTACTTCACGAGCTTGAACGCGAGATTTCTTCGAGCCCTTTTTCGCTTTATTCAGTTTTTTTTCGTTTACTAAGCCTGCTTTTAACATTTGCTCTTGCAGAGTTAACTTTGCCATGGTCATTCCAATCTGATTTTATCTCCGTGTATTTTATCGGCTACACCGCTGCAAATAAAGTTCGATCAAGAACAATCGTGATGATTCTGGTTATCTTCAGCGATAAAGGGGCGATAAACGGGGAGGAATACGTCGAATACGACGGTGTTTGTCTATGATCTTACAAAAGAAGCGCGCTATCGTTCGATTCAAGCGCACCTTCTTTCACGGTGACATACTGTGCTCGTGGGGATTACGCTGGCGTTTTAGCTGCGTAGGTTGCGACAAAGCTTGTCACCGCAGACTCGATAACCTTCTTGAGCTCTTCACAACTAGGTGGTGGCTGATGGGCTAAGAGTTGTGGCCAAAAAACAATCGCTTTAATGCTGCCAATGTATTGTTCCACTGCAAGCGGAATGTCATCAACGACCAGTTGGCCGGCCTCAATGCCTTGTGTGATCCACTGGCAAAGCCCATAGCTATCTTCGATAGCGTTAAATTTTTTCATTAGCAGTGCAGACGTATTTGCGCATCGTATGCATTCAGCCATGACCAATCTAGCAGTGATTTGAAAATCAGCGGTATTGATATAGCACATTTGCTTAAGCGTCAGTTCAGACAGCTGTTGAGCAACTGAAACAGAAGGTTCAAATTTCAACTCACATTGGTCATTAAAGCGACACATTAGCTTGTCTACAATAACTTCGAATAGAGCATCTTTGTTTGGGTAGTATTTGTAAAGCGTGCGCTTAGAGACGCCAGCATGCTTAGAAATACCTTCCATACTTGCTTGCTCAAAGCCTTTTTGCAAAAAAACCTCAATGGCAGATTTAATGATATCTTCTTGTTTTATATCGCTTCTTTTTATCATGGTTCGCTTCCAAAAGAATTGCCATGGCAACAAAAGTAAACGGTAGTGTTTACTTATTGTTAAGCTGTAACTAAAGTATACACCATCGTTTACTTTTATTGATAGCGAATAGGTCATGAAAATGAGCAATAGAGTTAAAACGTCTTTGGCTTTTCTTTTTGATAGTAAGGCCGCCCGCCGCCGCAAAAAAGCGCAGCGTAGAAAGCAAATTCGAAAGGCGAGCGAGTCAATCCGAATGCAACGTATCGCTGACTCGGAACAATTTCGCGGAGGGCGGGTAAAGGTGAATATGCCCAGTGTACCGAGCACGCAAAGCATGTCGGACATCTTGTGGACATTTTTCTTTAAGCGAAACGCACTGAAACCACAAATTGAATTGCCTTATCAAGCGATCAATCCACAATGTTTTGAACGGCCTTATAAAAAGCCTCGAGTCACCTGGTTAGGGCACTCAAGTCTTTATATTGAAATCGAAAATAAAAGAATCCTGATTGATCCGGTGTTTGACTATGCATCCCCTTGGGTGGCGAAACGGTTATTTGCGAGAAATGTAAAAGTACCGATTAAACGCGAAGATCTGCCGATTCCAGATGCAATCGTTATTTCCCATGATCATTATGATCATCTGGAAGAGTCAACGATTCGCTACTACGCCAACATCGCAGAGCAACGCCAGGTCCGGTTTATTGTGCCTTTGGCCGTGGGTCGCCATTTGGAGCGTTGGGGTGTCGAACCTAATCAAATCGAAGAATTGGATTGGTGGCAATCGACGCAGCTCGGGCGTTTAACTTTCACCGCAACCCCTGCAAACCATAACTCTGGACGCACAGGGTTTGATAGTAATCAGACGCTATGGGCATCTTGGGTCATCAAGGGCACCAATGATACTTTGTTTTATAGCGGGGATAGCGCCTACGATGCGCATTTCAAACAGATCGGAGAGCGCTTTGGTCCCTTTGATCTCGCGTTTATTGAAGTGGCCGCTAATGTAAAGGATGGCCAAGGATTCCCCGTTGAAAACTGGGGGCACATGCAAGCAAAGCATACAATGCAGGCTTTTCATGATTTAGGCGCGAAACAATTGATGCCAGTGCATTGGTCGACGTATGAATTGTTTTCTCACCGTTGGGATGAGCCAATGATAGATTTGCTCGAAGAAACAGCAAAATACGCCATGCCTTTGGTCACTCCTATGATTGGGCAGAGTTTTGAAATCCGTGAACAGATCCAAACGGAGCAGTGGTGGCATATGCCCATGCTTGAGTCGGTTAAAGCAAAATTCAGCTATCAAAGTTAGCGGATACCCCCTTTTGAAATAAGGGGGTTCCACTTTGATTAAACGTCGATTAACGGCGAGTATCTAGAGGCAAAATTACAGCGTGGAGGCTGTTGGCACTTCAGTGCGAACGGGATCGAACTTGAGCGTTTGTGTCGGGAAGGCAATGTCCGCATCATGCTGATGAATAATCGCCATAATTTGCAACAACACATCTTGCTTGACTTCGTGGTAGCGGATCCAGTTGACCGTTTTGGTAAAGGTGTAAACCAGTAAATCTAATGATGATGGGCCAAACGCGTTGAAGTTGACGATCAGTGTTTGGTTGGCATCAATATCGGGATGGTTTTCTAACATGTGTTTAATGTCAGTGACGATTTGTGCGACTTTAGCGCCGTCATCATAGCGAATACCAATGGTTTCATTAATTCGACGATTCAGCATTCGCGAAGGGTTTTCAACCACAATGCTACTAAACACCGAGTTTGGTACATAGATAGGGCGTTTATCAAAGGTACGAATGATGGTCATACGCCAACCAATGCGCTCAACCGTGCCTTCAATTTGGCGATCAGGGGAACGAACCCAATCCCCAACTTTGAAAGGGCGATCAAAGTAGATCATCATGCCGCCAAAGAAATTCGATAATAGGTCTTTGGCCGCCAAACCGACAATCAAACCACCCACACCACCAAAGGTGAGTAAGCCTGATAGGCTCAACCCAAAAGCTTGCATGACGGTCAGTGCGCCAATCACAATAAAGAACAGTCTAGCGACTTTAGCAATCGCTTGAACGGTCGTTTCATCGCGGTTTTTCTGATCGAGCACGAATGTTTCCACGTTATTGATCAAACGCATCGTGATCCAAACAAAAATACCAATCACCAAAATGAGCTTGAGTGTGCTTAGCCAGTTAAGCGTTGAACTCATGTGGTTTTGGAGTAAAAAGCCGAGTGAAATTGTGGCAGGCCAACACCAAATTAAGGTACTGATGGGGGTTTTAAGCGCACTTAGAGTGAGGTCATCCCAATGAAATGAGGTTCGGCTCACGAGCAACTCTAAGCGTCCATAGATCAGTCTCCAGGCTATCCAAGCAAAAAAACTGGCGACAGTGATAAACAGTACGTTTGTGTCGAACTGCTGAGTAAAATAATCCCAATTTTGCGGGATTAGGTTTTTAAGTTCGTTCATTTTCAGAGATCTTATTATTCAATGGAGAACGACCTGTCATCGCATGAGGCCGTCCGAGTTAAGCTGCATTCGAGTATATACATAACATGCAGGAGCGAATACGTATGGGCTTAATAATGCACTAATTTGTAAGTGAATTAAGGTATTTATGAAAGCACATTGTACATTTACTCGTGAATTCGTCATTCATCGCTCATCTGTTGCTTGAAATGTGACGGCTAGATTGCTGGGTGCGAGTGTCATAGTGTGGTTTTGGTGGGCGGGATACGGGGCTTCTACCGGTTTTATTTCTGTGTCTTATTGTGTGCAACCCTAAGTTAATGCTTGTTGCGCTTTAAGTTTTAGGATAAAAGATCAAGGTTGCGGTAACCTAACGTGTCCGTTAGGTTGACGATTATTATTTAGCCAGCTCAAGGAAGAAAAATGAAACATAATGTTTATTTTGAAGGTAATGTTCAATCACTTGCATTTACACAACTTAGTGATGAATCGAGCGTGGGTGTTATGGCGCCAGGCGAGTATACCTTTGGCACAGCAGCACCAGAAAAAATGACGGTCGTTAAGGGCGCATTGACGATCAAACGTGAAGGTGAACTTGATTGGACGACATTCCGCGACGGTGAATCGTTCAATGTTTCTGGTGACTCTTCGTTTGAATTACGCATTGAAGTTGCGACGGCTTACTTGTGTGAATACCTATAAGTTTAAGGTATAAACCGCCTAGAATCGTCAGTGTAAAAACGCCCTCAGAGAGGGCGTTGTTGATCATAAATATTGTTGATATTGTTATTGTTGATCTTCGGAGGGTTTAGGCTCAAGACCGTAAGGCAAGCGGCTGAATATGTGCGGTTGTCTGGTGTACGTTGGTGCTTGATTCACTTGCTGCCAATCCAGCAACATGATCGCTAAGGTGTTGCGATGCTCGCCTTGACTGAAGTCGAAATCCCCCGTGACAGAAGGCACCATGCCTTTTTGTGTATTCACTGCTGCGGCAATCGCTGCGCGTGTTTTTGCAACCACCGGATCGTTTTCAAGCCCGGCGAGCAAAAATGAAATCCCCACTTCTGCGATTACGTCTTCTTTGGCACGCACAATAATTTCATCGATATTGGCTCTGAAATAATCAAAGATCCACTGATGCTGCTGTTCACTGACTTGCTTTTGGTAATACTCGGAATCGGCAAAAATAATGTGGGTCATGCCATAGAGCTTATTACCATATTGCTGTGGTGACAGTTTGCTGTCTTTATTATCGGGATAGGTTTTTTGAAAGGCTTCAATAAATTCAGGCACAACATCTTGTTCGCCTAATTGACGTAGCCAATAGACTTGATTAGCAAGTTGAGCTGCCCAAGCTCGAATCATTTCCGGGTCGGTCGCGTAATGATTAAAATCATAACGGCGGATAACCTTACGTAATTTATCATCTTGTTGATGTTGTAAGCCGTACTCATTCGCTCTTGCCATCGATCCTAATAAATCGACACCCAAATAGAGATACTCTGGGGTGTGTTTTGTCACTGTGAAGCGACGCATACTGCGTTCGTCTTCATCGTCTTTGTAGCCTTCAAGGCGCTGTTCAGAATAGAGATAAATTTGTTCTGGCGTATTCACCTCAGCAGCAAAGTAATTCAAGCGACTGGTGACTCGGGCTAGATCACTCCATATCGCGGCCGAGTATTTATCATCTAATGTTTGACGATACATACGCAAACCGTAATGGCCTTCTTTAAAAGCGGGCAGCGTATAGAGTTGCTGTTCGTAGGTTTGGCGAATTAAATCAGCAGATTGTTTGTACTGCTCAACGTGTTGTTTCGTTTGATTATCAGCACAAACAGAATGCGATAGGGTTAGGCCAAGTATAAGGGCGAGAAAGTGGTGGCGCATCGAAATTCCCTAATAAAATGATGAGTCTATACGATAGCAAACATTAGCCTAATCAATGTAATTAATCCGTCAGATTCACGCAAAGTTGTCAAACAAGGTGCGCTGATTGCGCCATACCGGTGTGGTGCATGGGTGTTGAGCGTGGGTGTTGTGAATGAGTGTTATGAATGCTGGATTCTAAGAATATAGTTTTCTCGATCCTCCAACGCCGATCGCTGTTAATGAGTGAATGATCAATAAAATGACATTTTATCGAGAAATTATAGGATGACGTATTATAGTTTTATTGAAGGTGATGAAAAATAAATTCATATGCAAATGAATGGTTAAGCGATGATTCCAGTCATGCTATGGGTCGGATAAAGCGTGAGTTTATCAAGGAGACAACATGAGACATTGTCGATGCAGACGTTGGTCGCTATCTTTGCTCTGCATTGCTTTTATTCTGGTCTCTGTCTCGTGTATTGAATATTTAAATTATCACCAAAAAACATACTTAATGTCAGCCATGCAAAAAAAGGCGGAAGAGAAAGTCTCATTGGTACGAACGCGCTTAGAAGCGCTCATTTTCTCAGACGTTTACATCCTCAACAGCATTCCTGTATTGATGGCTGCTAATCCCAATATGAGCGTGAATGATTGGTATGATTTAGCGAACCGGTTGAGTGAGCGCAGTAAACATATCCGGTCCATTAGTTTGGCGCCAAATGACATTGTGGAATATGTTTATCCATTAGAAGGGAATATGCAGGTGCTTGGCACTCATTATCGTCACCTTCCGGAACAATACCAATCCATTGAAAAAGCGCGATTAACCCAAGATTTCGATATATCAGGGCCGATCCCTCTACTACAAGGTGGCCAAGGTGTTATTGCCCGTATCCCTATTTTTACCGATCCTCCATTTAACTCGCAATATTGGGGCTCTTGCAGTGTGGTGCTGGATCTCGATACATTGCTTGAAGACGCAGGGGTAGGGGCGCTCACCGAACAGTATCAGATCGTGATCAGTAGCGTTAATGAACTTGGGGCGACAGGCCAGACTTTTTTTGGGGAGTCAGCAACGCTTAGTCACGCGGTTGTGAAAGAGAATGTCTACTTCCCCTTTGGGCATTGGGTGATTGCCATCGCAGAAAAGCCCACCTCTCTGTTATCGGTCAATAGTATGCAGTCGCACAGTGTACGTCTCATTGGCTATGGAAATTTGATTTTTTTATCACTAAGTTTTATCGCTATTTATCGCATGTATGATTTGGCTAATCAGCGATCACTACATGATCCGCTGACGGGATTGCCCAATCGCCGGTATTTTATGTCTACGCTTGAGCAACAATTCTTATTGGCGAAGAGCGCCATTGTGGGCGAACGATTTGCATTGCTCAATATTGATTTAGATAAGTTCAAATGGGTGAATGACCAATTTGGTCACAATGCGGGTGACCAAGTTTTGCTCGCGGCAGCGCATCGCATAAAAAGCACGCTTCGCTCATCAGATGTGATTGCGAGAGTCGGGGGCGATGAATTTTTGGTCTTATTGCCTCGAGTCTTGAATGCCGCGGATGCTCAATTGGTCGTTGAGGCGATTGAACGATCGCTCAGTCATACACCCGTTGAATATGGCGGGCATAGCATTCAGGTTCAAGCGAGCATTGGTTGTGCGCTTTTTAAACAGCCCTTTAATTCGGTAGAAGAAATGCTGAAAGCCGCAGATGACAGCATGTACCAAGCAAAGAAACAGCGACGTGATTTGCAAATTGCAATTATATAATTCGCATAATCTTATTAATTCGCATTATGCAAAAAACGTATGCAAAAAGTTTTCATGAAACGAGGACGAAAGTCCCTAAACACGGGGGGTTAAAAATAATTTAAAAGTTGGCACGCATCGTGCTTTATTAGAAATGACCCTTCTTAAGCCGAGGGTCACCTAGCCAACTGACGTTGTTAGTGAACCGAATTTTTGTTCACAATCATACATAGCCAATCACCTTTATTGTGATTGGCTTTTTTTCTGCCTAAAATTCCTCTGAGCCACCATTGTCTCCACAGCGCTGATAGCAACTTGGTTGTCTTGGGCAAACTGCGCCTCGTGAACAAATCACCCTCGCGTCAGAATAGAGACCACGTTCAACCCAATTAATATTGAGTATCTTGGCGATGGTCGTAAATTCTCGTTTAATGTGGCTAGGAATGGGGGCGCTTCCCCCATTTTTAACGCACAGTGCTTTGAGCTCTTCGGCGATGGCGCGTGAATGCCCACCTTGCGCATCGATCGCCGGATTCAAATCAATGCCCGCACAAAGAACTCGCTCATTACCCGCTGGATCGGTCATATTCATCGATTCACAACAATAGATGCGAGGTTCATCTCCTACGTGCAAAATAGAAATTTGTGCTGAACTCGCACTTTGTGGCTCAGAGAGTCGTCTAAACACCGCCCAGTGCTGGCAGGGGTCGTTGACCTTGCGCATATTTCCCCAAGGGAGAGGGATCCCATTGCCGCGATAGACCGCTTTAAGTTTGTTTTGTCCATACGCATCAAAGTAATGCCAATGCGGGTAAGGCGAGACGACGGTCATTCGTCGCATCGCCACTGAAGGAGAGACGCCCGCTTTTTTATGCACACCTATTTCGTAGCCATTACGGTCGAGCAATTGGCGAAAAGGCACTTTTGGACAAAGCAACGCCCCGGCGAAAAAACTCGATTCAAAATCGCGCCAGGCTTGCAAAATATCTTTGGAGTTAAGTTCTGAGCTGCTGCTTTGCTCTGGGTGGCTTTCCCAGCTATTCGTATGCCCAACAGACAGGACGCTTTTGAGGCCTTCTTTGGAGTGGAGAACACAATGGCCGATATACACGGCTAAGTCGTACTTTAATCGGGTCGGGTAATCACGCAAAATTTCATTTAAGAAAATGCTGCCTGGCGGTTCAAAAAACGAGGTGACGACTTGCTTAGCACTCACGCCGAGCTCATCCACCACATCTTGTGGGGCGCGTGATATCCAGCGTATGGTAAGCCCCATGCTACGTGCAATATCCATTAAATCTTGAGCCGACAAGTTTAGGCGCTTCAGTCCCACCTCTTCTGCGGCTCTTTCTAGATCAGGAAAATGGTTCTGATGACTTTCTTGATGCGCCCTTATAAGCAAGTGCGCAAATTGGCGACCGGTAATGCCGGTTTGAGACAGCATCTCTGGGATCGCGATCTGCAAAATATCTTTGGAGAAGAGAAAGCTGGGTTCCAGCGCCATACCACTAATCCCACCACGGTTCCCTTTGTCTGGTGTGATGTCCTCATGGGCTGGCTCGTCATCTAAAAACCACGCAGGGTCTTTTTGAAACACTTCCGCGATGACTTCGAGCATATCAATACTCGGCACACGCTTCCCGCGCTCTATCATCGACAGATAAGAAACCGATGGTGCATATTCCGGATTGATGCGAATGCAACGCGCAGAAAGGTCTTCCATCGTTAAGTGGTTACGTTTCCTTAGATTTCTAATTTTCGTCCCAAGGAAATGCGATTGGCGTATCAAACTTTTCGACAAGGTCATTTTGTAAAATTCACATTGTAAAATTTTTGTTGTGAAATTGTAGTTAAAAATTCGCTAGGCTACAAAGTATGCCAGTTCACAATTTTGTCATTAAATTGCGAAACAAATTACATGAAAGGCATAGGGACTTAGACAAGATGCTATCTGCGAGGGAAAGACGATGAATATGCAAACTTTCGATAATAAAGACATTCAAACGAATACAGCGCCATTTATTGCAAACGCAGTCTTTGCCGTGGAAGCGATCAATGCAGAACAAGCCGTCGAAAAACAACTTAAAGCGAAACAGCTATTAGACAGATTGTTTCCGCTAGAAAATGGTTCACACAGTGATGTGACCGCTTATGTGATTGATTACCGTCATGTGATGGCGTATTTCAAAGATGGCCGCCACAGTGGTTTGCAACATCCAAAGCATTTTGTTGCGTTTACTGGCGAGAAAGAAGACCCGCATTCGATTGTGCTGCGCGATGGTAATGGTAGCCATATGGAAGTGCTATTTGGGCATCACAAGGGCACGGGAGCGATTGAATACATCGATATTGACGACATTCAAATGGAAACGTGTACGACATTCCCACAAGCGGATTCAAGTGCTGCGATGCGCCATTGGATCAGTTTGGTGAAAGGTGACCAAAAAGGCCGTCCATGTGCATGCAGTGAAGATAAAGAGTACACCGCGAAGAATGGTGAAGATTATCGATTGGGTTGCTGTTTTAAGCTGTAAGACGAATTAAATCGAACAATGGATTCCAGCCAACGGCTGGAATTTTTATGCGTGAAATTCAATCAAAGAAAAATGAGGATTGCGGGTTACCGCTTGGAGAGACAGCATCTGCTCAGTAGGCAGTAATATCTCTTCTTGTTGGGTTTTGAGTAATAAGCACTCTTGATGATGTGCGTTATACCGCGTGTTTTGCGCGATGCCTTCGTAGAGGGAGTGATCATCGAGAGTCACTCGAACGACAAAGCGATAGAGGCAGGCTATTTCAAGATAATCATATTGCTGGCATGAGATCATAAAGGTTCCTTAAATGGTTTGAGCTCCACAATGTTGCCTTGTGGATCGGTCACATAGATGGACCGACCAAAGCCTTGCGCGCCATAACGCTCCACAAAGGGTTCGGTTTTAATCCCGTGATCGTGTAGATAACCCAATAATTCATTCTCGCTATCGGCTTTGATTTGCAGACAGAAATGATCGATATTACGGCCATTTTGTTGGGGGACTTTCCCGCCTAATTGGCCTAATTCACTTTCAACGGTGACAAGATCGATTAAAGCATGGCCCGCACGGAGTTGAGTTAACCCCAGAGCAGGTAGCGTACGCTCAATGCGACAGCCGAGAATACGATGATAAAAATTCAACATGGCATCGAGTTTATCGGTACGCAATACCAGGTGGTCTAAACCCACGATCGTTATCATCGTTTTCTACCTCTATATTCTGCCTTTGGTGATTATCTACTAGTTGGCTCTCGTATTTGGCTATTCGCATCCCCAATGCATTTGATGAGCCCTCTGGCGAGGGGGGATTTAAAACAACAGCTTGGCGGCGAGCAATAACATGACCAAGCCGATGATCGCTTCCAGTATTTTCCATGAGCGGGGATGACGAAACGTCGGTGCCAGCAATCTTGCCCCATAGCCCAATGCAAAGAAAAATAAGAAAGAACCCGAAATCGCCCCTAAAGCAAAGTGTAGTTTATTCGGCTCATATTGGGTGGAGATGGAGCCGAGTAAAACGACCGTATCAAGGTAGACGTGGGGGTTTAGCCATGTGAACGCGAGACACAGTAAGGCCGTACGTCCTGCGCTTGCTTGCGAATCCCCTTGAGGGGTCAAAATATGATTGGCGTGCCATGCCGAATAGAGACTGCGCAAGCCATACCAAATTAGAAACAGCGCACCACCGTAGCGAGCAAACAACTCAAGGTTAGGAAATTGCTGAACCAGCGCCCCAAACCCAGCAACGCCAGCGGCAATCAAAATGGCATCAGACACGGCGCAAAGCATACAAACTAAAAAGACATGATGACGTTGAATGCCTTGTTTTAAAACAAAAGCGTTTTGCGCACCAATCGCGACAATCAAGGACAAGCCCAACGCCAACCCAGCAAAATAAGTGCTCATTAGAAATGGGAGCCAGGTTGGTTGAGAAACTCGATTTCTTCGGCGCTATTTTTTCGGCCTAGGATAGCGTTTCGGTGAGGATAGCGACCAAAGCGGTCAATAATGACTTTATGCTTAAGCTCAAAATCGTAATTGTTTTCCATACCCGGCTGATTGAAGAGCGTGACGGCTTGCTGGTGAATCGCCGCGGACTCGCTATGCATGAATGGCATGTACAAGAATGAGCGTTCGACGATGCTCAATGATTTGTCGGCGTTTAACGCGATGGCTTCTTGTGCAAGCCCAAGCGCAAGAGCGTCTTGTTGAAACGCTTGCGGTGTATTGCGATACACGTTACGAGAAAACTGATCAAGTACAATGATTTCCGCTAAGCGGCCTTGAGGGGTGGTACGCCATGTGAACAGTTCGGCCTGTGAGGCTTGTTGAAGCAAGTGACCAAATTGATGGCGAATCTTCTCATCGACGTCCGCGTTGGCGACGAACCAATCTTTTGCTTCTAGTTGATTAAACCAAAAGTCGAGCACCTTTTGTGGCATGTGTATTCCTTCTTTTAAAGGGTGAAGCCTCTCAAGCTATGGGGTTAACAATATAGCTCAGATTCACGCTCGACAACACGGCAAGATAAGCGGCCGAAAGAAGGTTTGAGTGAGAAACGATCAGGGGAGTTGAATTTTGTTTTGGCAGGCCTATAATTTGTCGCCCGTAATCTACGTGCCCAATATTATGTCGATACTAAAAAAGCCTGACCGCATGACAGCGATGCAAGACATTATCACCCAAGTGTTGGATGAATTACCCTTGTATGAACCAGAAACGTACGTGTGTGGCAGTAAAGGAAATTGCGTCGGTTGCCCGAAAAAACTGTTGGAGATGGTTGACGGAGAACTCACCTATTGGCAAAGCGCTTTGTCGCGCGGGATCATTCCACAATTTGACGAAATTCGACGTTTTGGCAAGATGTGCAGTAGTGTGCGAAAAGGGTTGGCGCGGAATAATCTACTGCTGAAATAAACCGTTAACCAAGGCGGTTATTAAAGCCGGCTATTCAAGCCGATGCCACTGACGATACGAATAGAATGACAAGGGAAGCCAATGGCTCCCCTTTGTGATTTTTTAGCTTAAAAACGGGCTTTCTGAACGAAATAAGGATTATCAAACTTCTTCTCTGGGCCTAATTCAGACAGCACCAGCCTGTTCCAAAGTGAACGGTCAAACTCGCCTTTAGGAATGGAAGGATAGAGTGTCTCAACTTCTTCATAAGCAAAACGCATAAATTGCTTTTTCTTAATCTGATTGTATTTATTGGCAACTCGGTTGTGTTTCTGTATCCATTCGAGTTTGTAGCTATGCAAGGCCGGTTCTGCTTGTTCGAGAGGAACTCGAGACAAGTAAACACGTTTGTATGACACTTTCCTATCGACCATGGTGCGTAGCGCGGTTTGAATGTATTTACCATGATGCGTGATAGAAATATCGTCGAGTTTAAAGGGCTTGATATGCCAACCGACCGGAAAGAAATCCGGTTTCTTGAAGTATCGGTTGCGTGCGTCAATAACGTCGTGCAATACAATGTCCGACGTACCATTAAACGTTTGCTGCCAGCGGCCTATACGAATTTGTAAAGCCGTCGGTAAGCGATAAATATTGGTAAACTTATCTAGTTCCATAAGCGAAAACACTACTCAAAATAGCCGATATCACTCGAGATTAATGGCTAATTAGTTTTCTATAATTGAATGTATCAGTGTAATCAAAATCGCCACGCTCGAAAAGCATCAAGTTGTATACAATGATGACCTAAATACCGTGTCACCTCATGACTATTAAAGCGTTGTTAAGATTAAAAAATACAATGCTTGGCGTAGTCGGTTGCTTCATTTGCGGTCCAGTCGCCTTTTGCTTTTTCTGTCATGTCTTGACACCACGCTTCACTGCCCACTTCCGTGCAACCAATAACGAATAAGCTCAAGCCTAATACGGCGAATAATTTTTTCATAGGGCGATCCTTTATCAATGAGTATTCAAGTTTAGCGACATTCTCATCAGACGGATACTGTTCTTTATTCCAAAAATTTACCTAATCCGTTTTCTACGAAAATCTCGCGGTTGTTGCATTCCTTTATTCGATCAGAGCGCGGTTTTTGTTTGTGTTACCCCTTATCGAGGTGCACGTGACGTGATCAATATCGCTATTATTTGTGCTCAAACCGCCGCTGAAAAGATCAAAATCACACATATGAGGCAAGCTTGGTGCAAAGTCATCTCAGTTGATTATTATCGCCATCGATACGTTTCGATGAGCGTTGTTTTACGAACAAAACAGAAAGATTTTGTCGCTCATCGTCTATTCAATGTTGCAAGACGTGTAATCGAAAGGTCGATGAAATGAAAAAAACAACCCTACTTAATTCAGACATTTCTTATTTGCTAGCGACGCTAGGTCATACCGATGAGATGACCATTTGTGATGCCGGTTTACCGATTCCAGATGCAGTTACTCGCATCGATTTAGCCTTAACCCATGGCGTACCAAGTTTCATTGATACTGTCCGTGTGATTCTTACCGAGTCACAGATTGAAGGTGTCGTGATGGCAGAAGAATTTGCCAAGGTCAGCCCTGAGTTATACCAAGCCCTTATTGAGGAGCTTGATGCTGAACAAGCGCGCTGCGGGAAAACGTTCAATATTCAATATATTTCGCACGAACAATTTAAACGCCGTACGCACGACAGCAAAGCCGTCATTCGCACCGGTGAATGTACACCTTATGCCAACGTTATTTTTCAAGCTGGCGTTGTTTTTTAACCCATCCCTCAGACGTAGTAGGAAACAGAAAATGAAAAAAATTGCGGTGATAGGTTCAACCAACGTTGATTTGATTACTTACGGTAATCGCTTTGCAAAAGGCGGCGAGACACTAGAAGCCGAATCATTTTGTATTGGCAATGGTGGTAAGGGTGCTAACCAAGCGGTTGCCGCGGCCAAATTAGGGTCACACGTATTGATGCTCTCTAAGGTGGGGGACGACCAGTTTGGTGAAATGTCGCTAAGCAACTACCAAGCTCAAGGCGTGGACACTCAATTTGTTGAAAAAGTGGCTGGCATCAGTACGGGCGTGGCACCAATTTTTGTGAACACGGAAACCTCGCAAAATTCCATATTAATTGTGAAGGGGGCGAATAACTGTCTGCTTCCTAGCGATATTGACCACGCAGAAGAGACACTAAAATCTGTCGATTTAATCGTTCTGCAGCTCGAAGTTCCGCTGGAAACCGTCTACCACGCGATTGATTTTGGTCAAAAGCATGGCATCAAAGTGCTGTTGAATCCGGCGCCTGCGGTTGCTGAACTGTCGCTGGAATACGCGTGTAAATGTGATTTCTTCGTGCCAAATGAAACAGAACTAGAAATCTTGACAGGTAAACCCGTCTCAACGGTTGATGAGATCAAGCAAGCCGCAAGCGTTTTGTTTGAGCATGGCCTGAAAAACCTGATAGTGACCATGGGCTCACAGGGTTCGTTATGGATTTCTAATGAACAGGAACGATTGACTGCGCCGGTTAAAGTGAACGCGATTGATACCTCTGGTGCAGGGGATGCGTTTATTGGTTGCTTCTCTCACTTCTTTACCCAAACAGGTGATGTGCAGGTGGCGATTGAAAAAGCGTCGGCATTTGCAGCGCTCTCGGTCACGGGGAAAGGCACGCAGTCTTCGTACCCAACCGCCGCTGCGTTCAACGAATTTCAAAAAAATAATATCTAAATAATAATCTGTCACTTGAGGTGGTAAGCCACTGAAAGTGATGGGAAGAATGGAAGGTACCTTATGTTTATTCGAAATAATACCGTGCAACATGTCGACGGTTACCTAAACAAAACTCCAATATTCCAATTTTTGCTTCTGTCGACGGTCTTTGCGTTGTGGTCTGCGGCGGCAGCGCTGAATGATGTCTTAATCACACAGTTTAAATCGATCTTTGATCTTTCTAATTTTGCTTCTGCGTTGGTGCAATCTGCCTTCTACGGTGCTTACTTCTTAGTGGCGATTCCGGCTTCAATGGTGGTCAAGAAAACCTCGTATAAGTTGGCGATATTACTGGGCTTAGCGCTGTATATTTTTGGCTGTATGATGTTTTTCCCTGCGTCTCACGCAGGCACTTACACCATGTTCTTAGCGGCGATTTTCTGTATTGCGATCGGTCTGTCTTTCCTTGAAACCTCGTGCAATACCTATTCGGCGATGATCGGTGAGCCAGAGCGTGCAACATTACGCCTGAACATCTCTCACACGATCAATGCGATGGGCTACATCGTTGGTCTGCTGCTGGGTAAGCATCTTATCTTCCAAGAGGGTGTCGATGTTGGCCACATGATGGCAACGTTAACTGGCCCAGAGCTTGAAGTCTTTAAAGAGCAAGTGTTACAGCAAACGCTAGAACCATACAAATGGTTAGTGGGCGTGATTGCAACAGTGGCTATCTTGATTGCGATAACGGAATACCCGAACTGTAAAGCGGTATCCGATAAGAAAGAAGAACAGCCATCATTTGGTGAAACGTTGTCATACCTTGCGGGCAATGCGCGCTTCTTTAAAGGTATCGCGACTCAGTTTGCTTACGTCGGTATGCAAGTCGCAGTGTGGTCGTTTACGATTCGTCTTGCGCTTGAGATGGATTCAAACATGGTTGAACACGATGCGGCTAACTACCTTCTGTACGCCTTTATCATGTACTTCTTAGGTAAGTTGCTTGCTAACTACCTATTCACGAAGACATCGCAAGAAAATGTCTTGATGGGCTACTCTGCGGTTGGTTTCTTCTGCTTAATCTACGTAACGTTTGTGCCTAACTTCAGTGCTGTGTGGGTTGCGGTGGGTACTTCGGCTCTATTCGCACCATGTTGGGCAACCATCTTCGCTTCAACGCTACAGTCGGTTGATACACGTTATACCGAAACGGCGGGTGGCTTTGTTGTGATGTCGATCATCGGTGGTGCCGCTATTCCAGTTGTACAAGGTCTGCTGGCGGATAACATGGGCATGCAAACCTCATTCATCGTAAACGCAGCGTGTTTTGCTGTTGTCTTCTGCTACTTCTTGAGTGAGAAGAAGTACAAGCAAGTCTTTACCTACACGACCGCGAACGCATAATTGAATTAAGTGGCCATTCTGCAAAGGGTGGCCATTTTGAGAGGTGACAATGTTTACTATCCCGTTATACAAAGAACAATTTCGTAAAGAAAAAACGCTGATTGCGCAATCTGAGTCATTCGAGATTCATTCCTTCCTTTACAACTCTGGTATCCATGCGGTTGAGATTAAAAACTCAAAAGGCCATCTTGTGATTTTGCCGTTTATGGGACAAATGATCTGGGATGCCGAGTTTCTTGGTACCGATTTGTGCATGAAAAATATGTTTTCAGAGCCGAAGCCTGCAAAAACAATTGTAGAAACGTACGGTTGCTTTGCGTTCCATGCGGGTATGATTCGCATGGGGTGTCCAACACCTCAAGATGATCATGTTCTGCATGGTGAAATGCCTTGCGCTGCGATGGATAGCGCTTGGCTTGAAATCAGCGATAAAGCGGTAACAATCAAAGGCAGCTATGAATATGTGATGGGGTTTGGTGACCACTACTTGGCACAACCATCGGTCTGCCTAGCGAAAGATTCGAGCCTATTTGATATTCAAATGAAGGTGAAGAATTTGGCGACAGTGCCAATGCCGTTACAGTATATGTGTCATATTAATGCGGCCTATTTTGATAATGCGGTCATGACACAAAATATCCCAGACCACGCATTGCAGTTACGTGAAAGTATTCCTGCGCACGTACAGCCAAACGAACAATGGCTCGCGTATAATGAAAGCCTAAAAACGTCGGCACCAATTCAAACCTTAAACACACCGGATATGTACGATCCTGAGATCGTTTACTGCATGGATAATATTTCGCAGTACGCTAAACGTGCCGTGTTTACGATGACGGTTGGCGATAAGCAGATGGTAACGGAATTTAGCACCGATGAGTTTAATAGCGCCACGCGTTGGATTTTGTACAGTGGTGATCAACAAGTCGCGGCCTATGCCTTGCCTGCAACCTGTCGTCCAGAAGGGTTTTTAACGGCCAAAGAAAAAGGCACGTTAATCTACTTGCAGGCGAATGAAGAGCGGAGTTTTACGGTACGCACCGGTATCCGTTAGATCGATTATTGTCCATTTTCTTTTCTCTCTCCTCGTGCCAAATAAGATGCGTTTGGAGAGAGTAAAGGGAGATGCCTTTGGCCTTTTAGCCGATGATCGTTGAGCCAGAAACATGGAGTCTCAACGAGATAAAGGCGGAAAGGGAAAAGTCATCTGTTAGACAATCTGTTTGAAAAGAGTTCCTCGAGAACCAAGGATTACCCAATGAATAAGTTAGTTGTGCTAGGTAGTGTTAACGCAGACCACGTTCTTCAAGTGCCTTCTTTTCCTCGCCCTGGCGAGACGTTACATGGACGTAATTACCAGGTTATTCCTGGAGGTAAGGGCGCCAACCAAGCGGTGGCTGCCGCACGTTTGAACGCTGATATTGGTTTTATTGCTTGTGTCGGAGATGACTCGTTTGGCATCAATATTCGCGAGAGTTTCCGTTTAGATGGGATCAACATCAAAGGCATTAAGATGCAGCCGAATTGCCCAACGGGTATCGCGATGATCCAAGTCTCTGACAGTGGTGAAAATAGTATCTGTTTGTCTGCTGAAGCGAATGATCACTTAACCGCGGATGCGATTCATGATGATTTGGCGACCATTGCTGGCGCGCAGTACTTACTCATGCAGTTGGAAACACCGCTAGAAGGCATCGAGTGTGCCGCTAAAGTGGCAAAGGAGAATGGCACACAAGTCATTTTAAACCCTGCGCCAGCTCGTGCATTGCCCGATACACTGCTGCAAAATGTGGATGTGATTACACCGAATGAAACAGAAGCCGAAGTGTTGACTGGCGTGACGGTTCAATGCGATGAATCAGCTCAGCAAGCCGCCAATATTTTGCATCAAAAGGGCATTGCGACCGTTATGATTACGCTGGGGGCGAAAGGCGTTTGGCTCAGCCAAAATGGCATTGGCCAATTGATCGCAGGGTTTAAAGTTGACGCGATGGATACCACGGCGGCAGGCGATACCTTTAATGGGGCATTCGTCACTGGTTTGCTTGAAGAAATGCCTATAGAATCAGCGATTAAGTTTGCTCATGCCGCTGCTGCGATCAGCGTCACGCGTTTTGGTGCGCAAACATCCATTCCTCATCGTGAAGAAGTCGAGGAGTTTCTTGCTAAGCAGTAATTAGGATTAGATTAGTATGGCGACAATGAAAGACATTGCGAAATTGGCGTGTGTATCCACCTCTACGGTCAGCCATGTTATTAACAAATCTCGTTACGTGAGCGAAGAAATTGCAGAGCGGGTGAATAAAGCCGCTTTGCAGCTTAACTATTCGCCTTCTGTGTTGGCTCGTAGCCTAAAAACCAATCGAACCCAAACATTAGGCATGTTAGTGACGACGTCCTCGAACCCCTTTTTCGGTGAAGTAGTGAAAGGGGTTGAGCGCAGTTGCTACCAAAAAGGCTACAACCTCATTTTGTGCAATACCGAAGGCGACCAGCAACGAATGAAAGAGTCGATCACCACGTTATTACAAAAGCGGGTTGATGGAATGATCTTGATGTGTTCTTCGCTAGAAGGGGAGAATATCGATATTTTTGATCGATACCCTGATGTGCCTGTGGTTGTTATGGACTGGGGCCCAATGCTGTTTGCGAGTGATAAAATCCAAGATAACTCTTTTCATGGGGGCTACTTAGCCGCGAAATACTTGATTGAATGTGGGCATGAAGATATCGGTTGCATTACAGGGCCATTGAATCGTTACCAAGCGCAAATGCGTTATGAAGGTTACAAGCGCGCATTGAATGAAGAAAATTTTGCGTTTCATCCCAATTGGATCATTGAATCGAATTTTGAATGTGATGGCGGCTATGAGGCGTTTAACCGAATGTATCAAAAAGGGCCACTACCAAGCGCTATTTTTGTTTGTAATGACATGATGGCGATGGGCGTTATCAATGCCGCCAATGAAAAAGGCATTGCGATTCCTGAAGAGCTTTCCATTATCGGTTACGATGATATTCAAATCGCAAAGTACATGTCACCGTCATTAACTACGATTCATCAGCCCAAATATCGTCTAGGGCAAGCCGCGGTTGAGACACTGCTAAGTAAATTGAATAATACCGGTGAAGAGTCTCAAGTGATTCAACTTGAGCCTACGTTAGTTGAGCGCAATAGTGTCGCTATCTACTAAATTTTCGGGTTAAGAAGCATTAAAATTGATGGCCGATCGTGGTAAATCACAGTCAGGTCATGGTTGATATAAGAGCCTTTAGAGGCTCTTTTTTTATGTCTGAATTTTGGGTATAAAAAAACCGGCGATAAACGCCGGTTTTTCTTATGACTTAATATTAGTCTTCGTTGCGAGCTGGGCGACCATGGCCACGCTCACCACGGTGGTTGCCACGGTTGTCGCCGCCACGGTTACGGTCGAAACGACGTTCGCCATCACGGTTACCAGCTTCGCGGTTGCCGCCTTCACGGTTGCCACGGTAGCCGCCGCCATCGCGGTTAGCACCAGCACCAGCTGCAGCACCATCACGGTTACCACGGTAGCCGCCGCCATCACGGTTTCCGCCTTCACGGTTACCACGGTAGCCGCCGCCATCACGGTTGCCAGCTTCGCGGTTGCCGCCTTCACGGTTACCACGGAAGCCGCCTTCACGACGAGCGCCACCTTCACGGTTGCCGCCTTCACGGTTACCACGGAAGCCACCTTCACGACGAGCACCGCCATCACGGCTACGAGGCTCACGGAAATCGTTGAAATCACATACTACAGCGCCAACTTCTTTCTGACGAATACGCAGTTTGTTTAGTTTGCCAGCCGTTTCAGCATCCATCGCTTTAGGAAGCTGAACATAAGTTTGGCCTTGATCTAGTTTGATAGCACCGATAGAGCCTTTCACTAGACCTAGTTCGTTCGCTAGTGCGCCAACGATATCTTTAACTTGAACGCCTTGCTCACGACCCACTTGAAGTTGGTAAGTTTCCCAATCTTGAGTGCTGAAGCTACGACCACCTTCACGACGACCGCCGTCACGGCTATCACGACCGCCATCACGACGTTCTGTGCGACGTTGCTTGTCACGTGCAATAGCTTCTACCATTGGGTCATCACCAACGTAGAATAGTGGACGTTTGCCTTGTTGGCGCTTAAGCAGGATCGCCGCTAGAGTGTTTGCGTCGATTTCTAGAGATTCTTGTAGTTTTTCAACTAGCTCAACGAATTTCTCTAGTGCTTTGTGTTCTTTTTCTGCTTCTAGTTCTGCACCTAGTTTAACTAGACGAGATTCAGCAACTTGATCACGCATTGGAAGTTGGATTTCTTCCATTAGTGATTTAGTTACACGTTCGATAGTGCGAAGCATACGGATTTGGTTGCCGCGAACAAGAAGGATCGCTTTACCTTTACGACCAGCACGGCCAGTACGACCGATACGGTGGATGTATGATTCAACATCGAATGGGATGTCGTAGTTAAATACGTGAGTAATACGTGGAACGTCAAGACCACGTGCAACAACGTCAGTTGCTACTAGGATGTCGATTACGCCAGTTTTGATGTGATCAACAGTACGCTCACGTAGAGACTGAGGAATATCACCGTGAAGTGCAGCAGCTTTAAAGCCACGTGCAGATAGCCAATCAGCTAGACGCTCGGTGTCTTGACGAGTACGTACGAATACGATTGATGCGTCAGTTTCTTCAGTTTCAAGTAGACGAGACATTGCTTCGTCTTTCTCTACGCCTTTAACAACCCAGAATTGCTGCTCTACTTTATCAACAGTATGGTTTTTACCTGCAACGTCAACCATTACTGGTTCACGTAGGAAGCGCTCAACAATGTTTTTCAGCATTGGAGGCATAGTTGCAGAGAAAAGTACACGTTGCGCAGTTGAAGGCGCGTGTTCCATGATTGCAGTAACATCGTCAACAAAACCCATGTTCAGCATTTCATCTGCTTCATCAAGGATAAATGTCTTAACTTCGTCTAGGTGTAGACGGTCACGGTTGATAAGGTCTTGAACACGGCCAGGAGTACCAACAATGATATGTGCGCCATTTTTAAGAGCACGCATTTGATCAACGATAGAAGTACCACCGTAGATTTCTAGAACTTTAAGACCAGAAATGTTACGACCAAGGTTTTTCATTTCAGCTGCTACTTGGATCGCTAGTTCGCGAGTAGGAGCAAGAACAACCGCTTGTGGTTTACGTTGAGCAAGCTCAATCTTGTTTAGTAGAGGCAAAGAGAAGGCTGCTGTTTTACCAGTACCTGTTTGTGCTTTACCTAGTGCGTCAGAACCTGCAAGTAGGTGCGGGATCGCAGCTGCTTGGATAGGTGTTGGAGAAACGAAGCCCATATCGTTAAGAGCTGAAAGGATGTCGTCGTTTAGTGCTAAATCACTAAATTGAATTACTGAGTCTGTCATTGGGATCCCATTAACATAAAAAAACAAAAGGTCCCACGAGCTCTACCAATTCCAATACCAATCCAGATAAAGAGCTGATTCCATTCAGATGCGGAGAAGTCGTAAATCGCATCAAGCCGCTAGGGACATAAGGGAGGCGGATTATTCCCTAAAAGCATAAAAAAATCCAGAAAAAATTGAATTTCATCACAAAAATTTCTTAAAAAAGGCGAAATTGCAGAATTTGTCGCCGCATGCCGCTTTTTTTGTTGCTATTTTGCTCAGCTATGGCGAGGTAGAACGTGAACAAAGTCTCGCTTTAGGTAGCTTGGGTAAAACCGCAATGTTATAGTAAGCCCAATTTTACAAGTGATTAAGAATAAAAATGTTTCAAGATAATCCGCTACTGGCTCAGCTTAAACAAAAAATCCAAGAGAACCTGCCTAAGAAAGAAGGCACCATCAAAGCAACTGAAAAAGGCTTTGGCTTCTTAGAAGTAGACAGTAAAACCAGTTTCTTTATTCCGCCACCGTGTATGAAGAAATGTTTACACGGCGATAAAGTAAAAGCCATCATCCGCACTGAAAACGATCGTGATCAAGCCGAGCCGGAAGAGTTATTGGAGCACAATCTTACTCGCTTTATCGGACGCGTAAAAATGTTCAAGGGTAAATTGAATGTTACGCCTGATCATCCTCAACTTAAAAAGCAGGCATTAAAAGCAAAAACTCAGAAAGGTTTAAACCCGAACGATTTTGCTGAAGGTGACTGGGTTGTTGCTCATCTTATTCAGCACCCATTAAAAGGTGATGCTGGCTTCCTTGTGGAAATTTCTAAAAAAATCACGGATGCGAATGACAAAATCGCGCCTTGGTGGGTAACACTCGCGGAAAACGATCTGCCAAATAGTGAACCTGCGGGAATTGACAACTGGGAACTGAAAGACGATGCCGACCTAGAGCGTATCGATATGACTCACATCCCATTCGTGACGATTGATGGTCAGTCAACCAAAGATATGGACGATGCGTTATACGCAAAGAAAAATGCCAATGGTGACTTTGAGCTAACGATTGCGATTGCGGATCCTACCGCTTACATCACGCCAGAGAGTGATATGGATAAAGTCGCGCGCGAGCGTGGTTTCACCATTTACTTGCCAGGCCGCAATATTCCGATGCTGCCACGTGATCTTGCTGATGATCTTTGTTCATTGATCGAAGGTGAAGTTCGTCCTGCGCTTTGTTGTACCGTGACGGTAGATAAAGAGGGTGTGATCGGTGACGATATTCACTTCTTTGCTGCACACATCAAATCGCACGCCCGCTTAGTGTACGAGCATGTTTCTGATTGGTTGGAAAATGGCGAATCACCAGAATGGCAACCAAATGACGAGATTGCTCAAATTGTTCGTGATTTGTATGAGTTCTCATTAGCTCGTGCTAACTGGCGTCAAACGAATGCGGTGGTTTTCCCTGATCGCCCAGACTACCGTTTTGAATTGAGCGAAGACAACGATGTTGTTGCGATTCACGCGGATATGCGTCGCACGGCGAATCGCCTGGTTGAAGAATCGATGATCACCGCGAACATCTGTGCGGGTAAAACACTGCGCGCGAACTTTGACTGTGGTGTCTTTAATACCCACGCAGGTTTTAAACCAGAAAAAATTGCTGATGTTGTGGCGCTGGTTAATCCAGAGGGTGAATTGCCATTTACCGCTGAATCTATTGCAACTTTAGAAGGTTTCGCGGCACTACGTCGTTGGTTAGGTCAGCAAGACACTAGCTACCTTGATAACCGCATTCGCAAAGCGCAAGCGTACAGCGAGATGGGCAATCAGCCATTGCCGCATTACGCGATGGGGCTGGATATTTACGCGACGTGGACATCACCTATCCGTAAATATGGCGACATGATTAACCACCGTATGCTAAAGGCCTTCGTTCTTGGCAAAGATCCAGTGCAAACGGCAGATGAGACGGTAGGCGAAGAGCTGGCTCTGCATCGTAAACACCATAATATGGCTGAGCGCAAAGTGGGTGACTGGTTGTATGCACGCACGTTGGCGGAAGAGCCAAGCAAAGAAACCAAATTCAGTGCGGAAATTTTTGATATCAATCGCGCGGGTATGCGTGTTCGTTTGATCGAAAATGGCGCGGCAGCCTTTATCCCTAGTTCACTTATCATGGCGAACAAAGAGCGAATTGAGTGCAACGGTGAGCAAGGTACGATCTCTATCGATAAGCAGCTAGAATTCCGTTTGGGTGATGTACTTGAAGTGGTTCTTACTGATGTAAACCAAGAGAACCGTAATGTGGTTGCGAAACCGACTCAAGTGTTCGCTGAGCTTGTGACAGATTCTCCAGAAACACCAACAGAAGCGCCTGCTGAGACTAAAGCGGACTAGCTTTCGTTTTTGCAACGTTTGTTAACGCATCCCTCGAACTCAGTTCGGGGGATTTTTTTAGGATTCAGTACCCGTAAATAATGTGCATCCGATCGCATTGTTGTTGATTTTTAGGTCGGATTCGTACACACTAAGAGCTAAGGCATATCACTTTTGAAATTCCCAATACTATCTTGGGCTTAGATTGAATTTACTTGATGTGCTTTTTACGATTACGTATCGTCATTCTACTTACATGGTGTGGGTTTGTCAGAGGATAATAAACTGGCACCGTGGAAGACTATAAAAATGACAAAGGCGACCTGTAAGTCGCCTCTTTGTTGCCCACTTAACACTCTTGGTTTGGCCGCCGATCAGTTAGGTAGGGTGCAAAAATTGGTGTTACGCATAGCTGGCTATTGGCTTAGATTCCTTACTAGATACAAACTAATAGTTGTTGTAACCTGCCTGGGCATTGCTCAGGCATTTCTTTATCTGCCGCACAATCATAAGCAATCAGTACATTAGCGATAGTGAATTTAATATTCAATGCGATGCAACGCTAAAAAATATCCATTATCAGTATGCTATTCTGCAAGTTTGTATCATAAAACCTGTTCTATATGGCTTTTTGAAGGGCTAAAGCAAGAGTAATCAGGGCAAGTCAGTCTGATGTGCGCGCAAGAAAAACTGTTCAGATCGAGACACTGATTAGAGTTAACGGGGGCGGCTAATTACACCATTCTTCCAAAAACAGCGTAATAACGTTATCAGCGATTAAGATCATCAAGAATGCTCTGAGACGGGTGTTGATCGGTATGAAGAGCCTCAGTCGTTAGAATTCACGACTTGAAGGGGCGCAGCCTAGATACTGCAGTAAAACGTAAATACTTTCTTCTGCTAACGCAACGCGACGAAAAAGATTGGCAAACGTATCATCCCCGCCAAAACACGTTTGAATATAATAGTTAATCTGTTGCTCATCATAGCCTTCCACATACATCGTGCGTACCCATTGATACTCGACAGATTTTAAATCGATGAGTGTACTTTCACTTAATGTTGTCATGTTCATCATCAAGGCTTTACTCAATTAGTCGTATTGAGCAAGGATTTAAACAAATTATAGTGAAAGAAAAATGACAGTAAGGCGATTTAGGTTCGGTTGCTCGCTGTCATTCTCGGTTGTGACAATGTTTACTTTAGGTATTTAACGTGGGCTTCCATTTCGTCACCAATATGTTTGCGCATGTTCATCAAACGGATGGCGGACTCTCTTAATGCGATATCATCTTCGCTGATTGGAACCCATTCAGGGACGGTGGAGGGCTTACCATCTTCATCAACCGCGACCATGATGACAATGCAGTGGGTGGTTAATCGATTGGTGAGTTCTTTGGGATCGTTGGCTTGTACATCAATCGCGATGTGCATTGAAGAGCTGCCGGTATAAATGACCTTTGCATTCACCTCTACCAGATTGCCAACATGGATCGGGCGAACAAAGCGAATCCCCCCCGCGTAGGCCGTGATGCAGTATTTGCCACTCCACCCGGCTGCACAGGCATAAGCGGCTAAGTCGATCCACTTCATGGCGGCGCCGCCATGCACTTTTCCGCCAAAATTGACATCACTCGGTTCTGCTAAAAAGCGCAGGGTAATATCACGTTGTCTTTTGCTCATCGTCTTACTCCATGACGGTTATCACTGTTGTTACTTTTGCTTTATAGCAAGTTACAACGTAAATATTCGATTGTCATGTGTGGCGCTCATAGATTGAGCCTTGCGCGACGTTGCGATGGAAAATATGGCGGTTAGTCTATTTGTGCACTTCTTCAAACTCACCTTCGATGAAGCCTTTGTTCATTTCTGGGTTTTGTTGTTTTTGCATTTGTGCCTGTAAGTTATCGCGCAGGCGCTTACCTGTGATCGCACCTAGAATCGCTAATGGAATCGCGAGTAATAACCCAAACATCACAGTAAAAAAGCCAATGAACAACGCCAGTGCTGTTGTGATCATTCTATACATTATGTGTACCTCTATTGTGTCGTGTAGGAGAAAGAGTAAAAACAGAAGGTTCTGCTTACACGAGATAACAGGATTAAGATTAATACACGTTAGATGAACAAGAGATGAATACTGATTACCGCTTCAATAACGAAGCGGTAAGCGAGTTAGCAATGCATCGCGTCAATGTATAATGCAGGCTGACTTTTTGACTCAACTGGCGTGACTGAACTTTCGCGGCCGCATGTTAGTGATGGCCACTCGGTGTATCACTTGTCTGAGCCGTTTATCTCGTCTAGCGGTAGCCAGTTTACTTGTACATTCGCTTGCAAAAACATTTCTTGGCTGACTTTGATTTTATCGCCCCAGCGAGAGAGGAAATCGTCCGTTTGCTCTGGGCAGTGTACGGCGGAAATGCCCGTTTGAATGATTTTTGCCGCGCAATTTGGGCAAGGAAAATGCGTCACCCAGATTTCACAGCCATCTAAGTCGCGTTTAGCGAACAGGATTGCATTTTCTTCGGCGTGAAGTGTTTTTAAGTATTTCATTTCGCGTTCGTCGGTTTCCGCGCTGTCGGAGATACCATGTGGGTAGCCATTAAAGCCGACTGAGACGATGCGATTTTGTTTGGTAATAACGGCACCAACCTGAGTTGATGGATCTTTACTCCAAGAGCCAACAAGCTCAGCCATTTGGTAAAAGCGTTGCGCCCATTTTGAAATCATTAAAATGTCCTTACAAAGAGTGAATTTGATGACGAGTCAGCGATGGCACTCATACACTCGTTCTCGCTCAAAATACAATAATGTGATCTCGGTTGGATCATAATATCTCACTTTTTAATGAGTTAGTAGCCACAATCCGCCGGCATGGTTGTACGATTTTGTCACCGGGTGTTGCCTCCCTAGTCCGAGTAAATAGCAAGTGGGTTAAAAATCTCCCTTCGGCGTGTAAGAGATCGCTTACGATGATGTGAGAAACTGTCATTTGAGCGATAAGATTTTATTGAAGGATAGGATTTATCGTTCTGATAAATAAGGAATAAATTAGAATCGGCATAAATGTAGATAAATTCTTGGTCGATTAGGCTATTGAGACCTTCGGCTTGGATAGGTAGATTAAAGGGGTCGGCAGGAAGCGGACACGGAACAGGAAAGACCCACGGATTTGGTCATCTTCAGGATGAAGATATAGTCATCGAGGAACGATGATTAGCTAGGATAGCGTAGGACACCGCTAGGACAGCGATGTAAGGAAGTGCTGAAGGATACAGCGTACGATCAAGGATATGATGCAGGGAGCACTTATTAGTAGCCGGATTGCTGCGAGTAAGAATAGACCCCGTTAGGCTTGCCTAGCGGGGTTTTCTTTTATACGGACAAAATAGCGTGATTAGCGCTTAAAAGTGACCGCTTCAGTTTCAGCTAGGTGGATTTGCGTTGTTGCTGGTTGCGTTTCTGCAATCACCTTACCGTGGCGCACAGAGTAGCGTACTGGTACTTGGCGACGTACAGCATCAAAACCATTTTCAGCTGGAAGGATAAGCAGGCTACCCGGTTTCCCTAATTCGATGCCATGTTGGTCATGAATATTCAATGTGCGTGCTGAGTTCGTGCTGATGAGCTCTAAGCCGTTATTGATCTGATCGTAACCCATCACCTGACACACATGCAGCCCCATATGCAGCACTTGCATCATGTTCGCCGTACCCAGTGGATACCAAGGATCGAAGACATCATCATGGCCAAAGCACACGTTGATGTTGGCAGCCAGCATTTCTTTCACTCGTGTCACGCCACGACGTTTCGGGTAATCATCAAAACGGCCTTGTAGGTGAATGTTCACCAATGGGTTCGCGACAAAATTGATGCCTGACATACGCAGTAAACGGAATAAACGAGATGCGTATGCGCCATTGTAAGAGCCCATCGCTGTCGTATGGCTTGCCGTGACTTTGTGACCCATGTTGAACTTGTGCGCGAGCGCTGCCAAGGTTTCAATAAAGCGTGACTGTTCGTCATCGATTTCATCACAATGCACATCGATCAGGCGGTCGTATTTTTGTGCCAGTTCAAACACGTAATGCAGAGATTCTACCCCGTATTCACGGGTGAACTCGAAGTGCGGAATAGCACCGATGACGTCCGCACCTAATTGCACCGCTTCTTCGAGAAGTTCTTTGCCGTTCGGGTAAGAAAGAATGCCTTCTTGTGGGAACGCAACGATTTGGATATCGACCCATTCTTTCATCTCTTCACGCACTTCGATCATCGCTTTTAGCGCAATCAAGGTTGGGTCTGAAACATCAACGTGGGTACGTACGTGCTGTACACCGTTAGCAATCTGCCATTTGAGTGTTTGCTTAGCGCGCGATTTTACATCTTCGATTGAAAGCAGTTCTTTGCGTTCAGCCCAACGCTCGATGCCTTCAAACAAGGTGCCAGAAATGTTCCAGCTAGGCTCGCCCGCAGTTTGCGTGGTGTCTAGGTGAATATGCGGCTCACAGAAAGGAGCAACCGCTAGGCCGCCCTCGGCATCCAGTACGTCGCCCGTAAAATTAAGTTCGGCGGCATTGTCTTCAATACGCGCGAATTGACCATCCATAATCAGAATCTGCTTGAGACCTTCTTGTCCTTGCAGTGTTGCGTTCTTGATCAGTAGCGTTGTCATGATGGTTCCTTACGCTGGCTGCTCGGCCAGAGTCTTTTTATTAACAATAGGATTTAAAACTAAGTAGCTGATTGCGCCGCCAAGAACGGCATTTAATGGCACCACGCCTGGTAAGAAGTGTCCAGCGGCGACGCCAATCGCAACGGCTGCGATACCGGCCCAGTTAATCGTTTGGAACTGAGCTTGGTCGAAATTGAGGTAGCGTTTACGGTTGGCTAAGAAATCCGCGATGATTACACCACCGATAGGTGGAATAGCCAGTGATAAGAAGGTCAACCAACCCACGAAGTTATTGTACAACCATAATGCGCAAAGTGTACCGATTACGCCGTTGAGCATAGAGATATATTTGCTTGGTAGGCCAGTGATGTTTGAGAAACCTAAACCCGAAGCGTACAGGGCATTGTCGTTTGTCGTCCAAATGTTGAGGCCTAGAACGATAATGGCAGGAATCAACAAACCTTGTGCAATCATGACTTCTGAGATGTCTGATTGACCCGTCACCGCCGCTCCCGCCGCGCCAAAAGCAAACATCAGTGAGTTACCGACAAAGAAAGCAATCATCGTGACCATGACAGCACTCATTGGTTTTTTACCAAAGCGAACAAAATCCGCTGTTAATGTCCCTGCGCTGACAAATGAACCAACCACCATTGCGAGTGCGACAGAGAAATCAAGTGGCTCAGCTGGCTGTACTTTTTGCAGTTGCTCGATGCCACCGATGCTGTTGACGGCTTCAATCACTGAGTAACCACCAAGTAAAGCAATCGCTGGAACCGCAATCGCAGACAAAATCATCAGCGCTGCAATACCAAAATAAACCGTTGCTGTCATAAGCAGGCCGGATGCGATGATCAGCACATTGGTATCAATGCCGGTCGCTTTGTGCACGGGAATAGCGAACATCGCCACACCAACACCAAACCAACCAACTTGAGTGCCACCAAGAAGTGCAGAAGGAAGCCATGAGCCTTTAGAGCCAAAAGAGAATCGAGCAAGAAGATGAGTAGAGAGGCCAGTAGAAGCGCCGATATAGCCAAGAAAAGAAGTGTAGATGCCGAGGATGAGGTTACCAATTAGAACAGCAAGCAAGAAATCATTGAAGGAAAGCCCAATACCGAGAGAACCACCCGTCCACATGCTTGCGGAGAAAAAAGTGAGCCCGAGCATCACCATGGTTAACGACGCTACGCCTTTACGGGCTGAAACTGGAACAGGTCCAAGACTATAATTGTTATCTGCGGCCATTTTTACCTCTACAAGTTGGACAAAAAAATTTAAATGCCATGTTTTGGTTAAACGGCGCGTATTATGATGATTGAAAATAAAGTGTCAATGATAAAATTGTCATCTAAATTGATAATTAGCACCTTTCTGTGGTTAATGTTTTACTTATCAATAATTTAAATTTATTGTTTTAGTTTATTTATTATCAGGAAAACGTTTTGCTTGAGTATTTACGCCTTTTAAGAGGGCGTTTTTTTTGTTTTAGCTCATCGATGGGCTCTGTGGGTGATTACGTTATTTTCTTCGCTGATATGTGACCTGCTGCTTACCAGGCAAACGTTCTCTAATAGGGAAAGTAGAAGGAAAAACGTGGGATATCCATATTGGCGTTTATTTTGTGTATTTTTTGTCGGCTTTAGATGTGTTTATGGTTGAAGCACTTAAAAGCGAGTGTTGGTGATGTGTTTTTGAGCAGGTTTAGGTCATTTAATTTTAAGTTGTTCTTTGGTTGATGATTGTATACCACGAGTTAGTGATCGACTGAGTGTGAAAGAGAGTAGAAGAAACGAGTCCCAAAACTGGAATTTTCATGGATGATAGTTGTGAAAAAATTGATATCGACGTGTTAATTGAGAGGTTTGTGCAGGGAAAAATTGCGTGATTACCGTATAATGCATTCAGCATTCAAATAAGGAGATAAAGAATGAAACTTCGTTACTGGCTTTCAATGTCTACGTTACTCGCAGCGGCTTTTTCAGCTCAAGCAAGCGCAAGCTGTGAAGTGACGATTGAAGCAAATGATATGATGAAATTTTCGACCGATTTGATCAGCGTTCCAGCAACCTGTGAAGAAGTCTCGATCACACTCAAGCATACCGGCAGCCTACCTGCGGCATCAATGGGCCATAATATTGTGATTGCTGATACGGCAAACGTTCAAGCGATTGGCACGGAAGGTATGAGTGCTGGGATTGATAATAGCTATATCAAACCCGGAGATGATCGTGTTTATGCCTTTTCGAAAGTGATCGGTGGTGGTGATTCAACCACATTGACATTCGACACCGCGGAGCTGAAATCAGGTGGCGATTATACCTTTTTCTGTTCGTTTCCAGGCCACTGGGCGATCATGAAAGGCAAGTTTGAGTTCCAATAACACGCACAAATTTGTTAAGGCGTCGTTATTTATAAAGCATCGTTATAAAAAATGCCCCGATTCTCGGGGCATTTTTGTTGAACATGATTCACGATTGATCACTTGTTGATAATCGCTGTCTTATTTGTTGGTTACTTGACTGACCAAGTGACGTCTTCACCCGCTTTGATTGGAACAACGATATCGTTGCCAAATGGCATGTTCGCAGGCACCGCCCATGCTTGTTTGGTGAGTGTGACGGTATCCGTGTTACGTGGTAGACCGTAAAAGTCAGGACCATTATGACTTGCGAACCCTTCAAGCATCTCAAGTTTGCCTTCTTGTTCAAAGACTTCAGCGTAAAGCTCTAGAGCGGCATGTGCTGTGTAAGAACCGGCACAACCACAAGCGGCTTCTTTTTTATCTTTTGCGTGAGGCGCTGAATCGGTACCCAAGAAGAATTTTTTGCTGCCACTTGTGGCGGCGGCCACTAAGGCTTGCTGGTGGGTATTGCGCTTTAGAATCGGCAAACAGTAAAAGTGCGGTTTAATACCACCCACAAGCATATGGTTACGGTTATACATCAAGTGATGCGCCGTAATCGTTGCGGCAACATTATCGTTTGCCGCATTAACAAAGTGAGCGGCTTCTGCGGTCGTGATATGTTCTAAAACGATTTTTAGGTTAGGGAAGTCATTAACAATAGGCGCAAGAACCGTGTCTAGAAATTGTTTTTCACGGTCAAATATGTCGATTTCGTGCGCAGTCACTTCGCCATGAATCAACAGCAACATACCCACTTCTTCCATTGCTTCCAGCACTGGATAGATGTTTTTTGCTGAGGTTACACCAGAATCTGAGTTCGTGGTTGCGCCTGCAGGATAAAGCTTCGCTGCCACAACAAGGCCTGAAGCTTTGGCTTTGCGAATTTCGTCTGGGGTGGTGTTGTCTGTAAGGTAAAGTGCCATTAAAGGAGCAAACTGAGCACTTGGTTTTTCCGCCATGATACGTTCACGATAGGCAATGGCCATTTCGGTATCAGTAATCGGTGGGATGGTGTTTGGCATGATGAGCGCGCGGCCATTGTAACGGCTGATATCGCGCACAGTGTCTTTAAGTACTTCGCCATCGCGAAGATGTACGTGCCAGTCGTCCGGACGAGTAATTGTAATCGTTGTCATGTTAGCTCCCACCATGGAATAGTTGTCTGATTGGAGCCTAAGCATTTGTTTATATGAATAAACGCGAATGCTTAGGCGACAGGATGATAGAGGAAAGCGATGACGATTTCACCTTCTTTTTTTATCAGCAGTACTCGTGGCATAATAAAAAGCTAAACGTTTGCGTTATCCAAAGCACAATAAGATGCCGTCGTCGTTTGACTGACTTCGCGCTCGATCGTCAGTGAGTACGAACAATGTCGGCTATATTCGTAAGCACATATACCCAAGGAATGTGTCACTAAGGAAGAGTTATGTCAGCTTCAACACTTTCAACAATTCATGTTTATCCGGTTAAGTCTGTTGCCGGCGTTTCAATGTCTACCGCTTGGGTCGAAAAGCAAGGGCTGATGTTCGATCGACGTTTCATGTTGGCAAAAGCCGATGGTGCGATGGTCACCGCTCGAAAATACCCGCATATGGTGCAAGTGAAGTCGGTATTGTGCCCCGATGGTTTGCTGTTTACTGCGCCAAACCGTCCTTCACTGCGTATTCGATACAGCACATTTAAGATGCAATCGACACCAGTGACAGTGTGGGGGGATACCTTTAGTGCTTACACCACATCAGATGAGGCGGATGACTGGTTTAGTGAGGTCGTGGGATGCCGTGTTGAGTTGGTTTTTACGGGTGAGCAATCGCATCGTATTCGTGAAAAGTTAGGCCACAATGTCAGCTTTGCCGACGGCTATCCGTTGCTGATCATTAGTGAAGGATCATTGGCGGATCTTAATGAACGCAGTCGCGAGATGCATACAATGGATCAATTCCGAGCGAACTTGATCGCCTCGAATCTTGAGCCTTTTGTGGAAGACAGTTGGAAGCGGATTCGTATTGGAGAGGTTGAATTTGAGATCGTAAAGCCATGCGAGCGATGCATATTGACCACCGTGGATACAGAAAAGGGCGTGTTTAAGGCGAGCAAAGAACCCCTAAAAACCTTGAGTGAATTTCGAGCGAATGAATCGGGCGGCGTGTTCTTTGGGCAAAACTTAGTGGCGAAGAATGAAGGGATGATTCGTGCGGGTGATGCCATTGAAGTGCTGGAGTATAAAGAGAAAGAATACTACGTTGATCGCACTTCCCAACGCGATAAAGAAACCTTTTCGGCGGCGCAGGTTGAGCAAAGCGTCGAACAAACGGTCACAATAAAAGTGAATAATCGCGAGTTTGTGGGTGACAACCAACGAACGATGCTAGAACAGGCGGAAGCCGCGGGCATCAATATACCGAACAGTTGCCGAGCGGGTTTATGTGGAGCCTGTCGAGTGAAAGTGGTCGCTGGAAATGTCACTCATGCTCAAGTCCCAGCGTTGGATCATATTGATGTTGAGGGTGGGGAAGCACTGGCGTGTTGCGCCGTACCTTCATCAGATATTGAAGTGAACTATTAGTTTAAATTCATCTTAAGACTTGTGCTAATTATGTGATTAGCACAAGTCGTTATACTGGATCGTTATTTAGAATCGTAGGCTCGATATCGTCTTTTTTGCGGCGTTTTATTTGCGCCAAAATGACCCCACTGATCACCATGATACCGCCGATTAAGTGGTAAATATGCACGGTTTCACCCAGTGTTGTGGCTGCGAGCGTCACGGCGACCACAGGCAACAGATTCATAAACATTGCGCTGTTGTCTGCGCCAATGACATCAATCGATTTGATCCACATCCATGGCGCTGCAATCGATGCTGCAATCGATGCATAGAGGACAATGGGCATGGCTTCAGAAGGAGGAAGTAGCTGATCGCTCGTGAGCCAAATAGGGGCCAGCATAATCATTGAGGCGAAACCTTGCACGTAGATCGAGACGGTATTGGGCAGGTTCATCTTCCAACGCTTGAGCAATACACAGTATAAAGCATACGCAAAAGAAGCCACCACCATTAACGCATCACCCGTGGTTACGCTTTGCGATAAGAAAAACAGCATGTCCCCTTTGCCTAGCATGTAGGCCAATCCCACTAATGCGATTACGCCGCCCATAATACTATTGCGAGAAATCGGTTTCCCCAGTATTGGTACGCTAATAAAAATGGCAATCAATGGGACTAACGCACTGATTAGAGACATATTTGATGCTGTCGTCGTGACAGCCGCAAAATAACCACACGATTGGTTAATGACCATGCCAAGTAACCCGAGCACCGTGAGTTTGGCAAGATTCGGACGGATATCAGACCAAAGTTTGATGACCTTAGGTAAGCAAAATGGCGTTAAAATGGCGATGGCAAACAACCAACGATAGAAACTCATTGCGCTTGGCTCAATGAGAGATGCGGCCATTTTACTGGCAACAGCATTCGTACCCCAGATGAAAACAGTGAGTAGCGGTAGTAAGTAGATCATGTGAGGTTTATCGCATAGTTAGGCTGGCGGGTAGTTTGTCAGGTCTGTATAATTGCAAGTATCTATAAAACGACATTGTGCGCTCTAGGAAGACAAGTTTGAGAAAACCAGCCAAACATCTGCACCCGTCGTTATCGATCGATAAAGCGCCATCAGATGTATTTATGAATTTTGAGGCGTTTTTGTCGAACACCGAGACGCGTGTTCACAGCCATCCATGGGGTCAAGTTCAATTGATCAGTGGTGGCATTCTTGAAATGGAAGTTGAGGAAACTCGTTTTTTAGCCCCACCTCACCTAGCAATCTGGGTACCACCCGGCATTATGCACACCAGTTTTAACCGTAAGCCTTTGTCTTATTGCTCATTGAATGTGGCTTTGCATTTAACCGAAAACTTTCCAGATAAAACCAGCTTGATTCGTGTCACCTCAATCGCTTCCTCGATTGTGGATGATTTTCGCTCTCGACGAATTAATGTCGCTCAAACTGAGGCGGATAAACGCTTAGTTCAAGTATTGCTGGATCAACTTGCTACACGTGACACGCAGCATCACTTTCTTCCTTCTAGCGACAACAAATACATAGCGCCAATCCTTGCGGCAGTCGAAGAAGATCCGACCGATAACACCAGTTTATCGGAATGGGCAGAGCGGGTGCATACGACTGAACGCACATTAGCGAGGCATTGCCAATCGGAATTAGGAATGAGTTTCACGGAATGGCGCTTGCGCGTTCGTTACCTCTATTCAATGGAGCTATTGCAAAAGGGTCAGTCGGTGAAAGAGGTTGCCTTTACTCTCGGTTATAACCAAGCCAGTCCATACATTGCCATGTTTCGTAAGTACGCGGGTCAAACTCCGGAGCAATACAAAAGCAAACTGATCTATTAAGTCGGTTTACTCGACGTCGATAAAGTAGGTCGATTGTGACGATGGATTGAGGTAATGATACTGATCCAGCGTGAGATCTTTACTGTCCAATACTTTGCTAATGCTTAAGCCAAACTCGGCAATATTAATGATTGCCGCTTGGCCTCGAGGCACGTTCTGATCGTAAACCAATATGTATGGACTCAGTCGAGTTTCTTTATTGGTGGAAATCACCACTCCGATTTGGTGATCAGAGAGCTCAACAATCGTGCCTGGAGGATAAACGCCCACCACGCTAATCAACGCCATGATGTCTTTAACATCATGCTGATTACGGCACTTATTGTATAAGTAAGTTAGCGCATTGTGTGGGCTGCATGGGTTATCTAATCGGTTACAAAGATTATCGTAGGCATTGGCTAAAATGAGTATGCGTGCGAGTGGGTGAATCTCATCTTGGCTCAAGCCTTTTGGGTAGCCAGAGCCGTCGTTACGTTCATGGTGCTGCCCAATCAACGTTAATGCCGCGGCGGGAAACTGGGGGATTTGTGCGCTAATTTTCAGGCTTTTGTCTAAATGAGAATAAAGCCGTTTTCTATCATAGTCTTCCAGTGGTTCTGGTTTTGATAGCAAACTCACAGGCAGTTGAACCTTGCCGATGTCGTGATACAAAGCCGAGAAGGCCACTAATTGACACTGCTTAGCGTTAAAGCCTTTGGCCTGACATATCAACACCGACAATAGAGACACATTTAATGAGTGGTAATGCAGTCGACTGTAGCCGACGGAATCGTTCATCAAATGGATCGCACTCCCGCTTTCGCTACTGATGTTTTTATAGAGAAAGTTGACGATGGACAGCGATTTACTCACGCTTGGTTTTTCGCTCAGTTTGTCGAGTTCAAAGAGACCTTGGACATCGTTAAGGGTATTAGAAAATGCCTCTTTAGAACGAAGAATACGATCTTCAATCGCGGCAAATTGCTTACAACTCTCTTGCTTCTTCAGCCACATGTCGTGGATGGCTTCTTCTGTAATGGGTTCGCTCGGGATACTCGCGATCACTTCATCGGTAGTGTTTTGATTTAGAGGCTCAATCGGTTCGTCACTCACGTCACTTTTGAGAGCATTGATCGTGATCGTTTTAATGCCGAGTTGCTTGATAATGCTTAATTGTTCATCATTCTTTATTTTGAATGAATTGAGTAAAAAAGGGTGTTGGCCCCACTTCAGTGGGAGATAAACATAGTGGCCGATATGCAGTTGGTTTATATCAAGTCTTACTTTCATGCTCGTTTCATATCAAGAATTAAAAACATTACCCTATCAACCGATGAAATTTTCCGAGCCGCGATAAGCGCGGATCTTGAATTCGTGCTGGGTGAATTCGTTTTCGGTATTAAGGGTTTGTATTCTCGATAAAAAGTGCTCGAGAATGACCGATTCGAGCCAGACTGTACTCTTGAGTCAGACATATTTCTATCTTATCTCACCGGAAAGTTGATATTGGTAGGTTCTATTGCGCTTTCCTTAATCATGTTTGGTCATGTTTGGTCAAAGAGGCCGTGGTGATGGCACTTTAGAATGACATGACAGCGGTATTACTTGGCGTAGAACGGCACTAATCTGCACTCTTAAAGATAAAGAGTCCCCATCATTGCACCGATATGACGGGTGTGACGTAGAAAGCTATATGAAAGGATTTAAATCGGATCTTGCGACCAAGATTTGCCCTGTGTGTCAGCGGCCTTTTTCTTGGCGTAAAAAATGGCAACGCAATTGGGCGAACGTTCTCTATTGTTCTCAGCGATGCCGTCGAGCAAAGAAGCCAGCAAGTGATGCAAGTTAACGCGACTTCGCCATGCTTCTTTTACTGTGCCTCTTTTACTGTGCCTCTTTTACAAGGTCTCTTTTAAAGTGTCTTTTTTAAAGAGTCTCGAGGTTGTTGATGTAGTGTTCGGCGGTGTCTAGAATCGCGTCTTGGACTTGTGGATCGGTACGATCCCAAGAGCGATAAATCATGCCAATGCGTGGGTTGTTAGCAAGGCGCTCGCGATGTTTGTGCATGAAGCGCCAGTAGAGGCTGTTTAATGGGCATGCCCCTTCGCCGCTCCGTTGTTTAACGTCGTAGTGGCATCCTTTGCAATAGTCACTCATCTTGTTGATGTAAGCGCCACTTGCCGCATAAGGTTTGGTGCCGACGATACCGCCATCGGCAAACAACGCCATGCCGCGAGTGTTGGGCATTTCGACCCATTCAATCGCATCGACGTACACACTCAAATACCATTCATCGACTTGGTCGGGGTCGATCTCAGTGATCAAGCAAAAATTCCCCGTCACCATCAAGCGCTGAATGTGATGCGCGTAAGAATAATCGAGCGATTGAGAAATGGCGTGATGTAAGCACGACATCTTGGTTTCACCATCCCAGAAGTAATGGGGCAAAGTGTTATGAGCTTCAAGCGCATTTAACGTCTGGTAGTTAGGCATATTGGCCCAATAAACGGCTCGAATATACTCTCGCCACCCGAGCACTTGGCGTACAAACCCTTCCACTTGAGCGATGTCGATATCACTGCGTTGACGATAGGCGGCCAGCGCGGCCTCAATGACTTCGGCGGGAGTGAGCAGTTTACTATTGAGCGAAAAGGAAAGTCGGCAGTGATACAAACTCCATTTGGCGTCATGGTTTTCTGTCATGGCATCTTGGAAGCGACCAAAGAGCGGCAAGCAAACTTGGCAGAAATGGGCGAGTAAGCCCAGACTTTGTGAACGATTAATTGGCCAAATGAGCTGCTCGCCGATCGTGCCAATGGTCTTGATATTGTGCTGTTCAAGCCGCTGGATAACCTCGTGGGTTTCAGATCCAAATAACAAAGGCTGCGGAAGTTGCTCAATGTCTTTTGGTTTGAGCTTAATGCGATTGTTCGCGTCGAAATTCCATTGACCCCCTTCGGGCTTTCCCTCTTGAATTAGGATGTTGAACCGCTTACGCATCCGGCGATAAAAATGCTCCATCATAATGTGTTTTTTCGCGGGGAACTGTTGTTCAATTTCGGCAAATGGCAGCATGAAGTGTTCGCTATCAACGCAGTTCGTTACCACTTGAGTGCGCGTTTGGTCGGTTTGGCAAGCTTGTGCATCGTCGCATGTCTCACTCTGTTGTACCGGCGGTAATGTCAAATTGGCCAGCTGTGCTAATAACCGATACTCATCCGGTCGTTGATACTCAAAAATGCGGGCATTCACTTCCGTAACATAGTGTGCAATCAAAGCGGGAAGATCCGTAAAATGCTGAGTATCGTCTAAGGTCAAATACAAGACATGATGGCCTTCTTCTTGCCGTTCATGGGCAAATGCCTTCATGGCGAGAAAAAAAGCGCATACTTTTTGGATATGGTGGGGAGTGTAAGTCGCTTCTTGATGCAGTTCGGCGATCACATATAAGGTTGTGTCATCCACACGAGAAAACCAGCTGTGCTGAGCGTTGAGCTGATCGCCCAAAATAAGTCGTACACGAGTGTAGTGCATTACAATGATTCCTCGTTGCTCATTGGATGACAGATGGGCCAATCGACCATATCGACACTGTTTAACTGAGCCGCGGTACAGTGCCCTTGCCAGCGGTCAATGAAGACAAAATTAGCATCATATTGCTGGGTTTGTTTGTCGAGATCGAAACGGCGTGAGCCACGTGGATCGGCCCCAACCCCCGCAAGGTATTGCCAGTTTCCCCAATTTGATGCCACGTCATAATCCACGAGTTGCGTTTCAAAATAGGCCGCGCCATAGCGCCAATCAAGTTGCAGTTCATGGATCAAACAACTGGCCACAATTTGTCGACCACGGTTGGACATGTAACCGGTTTGCTTCAGTTGATGCATGCAGGCATTGACGATGGGAAAAGGCGTTTCGCCTCGTTTCCATTGCAGAAAGCGTTGAGCATAAAAACTGGTGAGGGGCGCGGAGGACTTGTTACCCGCGAACTGAAACAGTGAGGTTTTATTTTTTAGTGCAGACCAATAAAAATACTCCCGCCAGAGCAGCTCAAAAGAGATCCAGTAGGTGGAATCATTCGCGCCATATTGACGCTCGTGCTCCGCTAATCTGGCAAGGACGGTACGGGGCGATAAGCATCCCAGCGCTAACCACGGTGACAGCTTGGTTGAATAATCCATGCCATCTAAGTCGTTTCTGGTTTGCTTGTACTCTTGGGGTAAAGAGGAAGCGAAGTAACGTCGAGCATGCGCGAGCCCGGCTTGTTCTCCGCCGTCAAATAGCGCTGGTGGAGAATCGCTCACCTCTTGGTATTGAGCGAGATCGTCAGCCTGAATGGTATTTTCAATGTGCACATCGAAGGGCTTGGGTAGACCGGATAGTGGGGGGGCGATGTTGACGGGTAACTGGGGCTGCGCTTCCATTTGTTTGCGAAACTGGGTAAATGTTGCTGGCAGCGAAGCGAGTGAAAATGGCAAATCGGCCTTGCGATATAAACTGTGCACATTGTCTTGCGTCATCACCAAAGAAGGGAAGGCCACTTCGAGCTGCTGCCAAATATGGCGTTCATCGCTCCCAGCGAAATAATCACCGTAAAGATGAGTGACTGGGTATTGTTCAATGATGTTTGCCAAGGTCTTCAGAGGCGGCTCTGTCGTGACAACCAATCGTTGGCCTAAGGCGTTGAGTGATTCGCTGAGGTCGTATAAGGATTGAGAGAGAAAGCGTAATTTTGCTGCACCAAATTGATTTTCTTGCGTGTAGTGAGTGAGAAATCGGGTCATATCGGGCATGCAATAAAGGCAAATGAGCATGTCAACTTCTTGCGATGCGCGCTGTAAAAGCGGGTTGTCATCAATACGTAAATCTTGCGTAAACCAATATAACCCTATTTTTTTCGTCACGTTATGCTTCCTAATTCATCGTCTTTTTAGGTGGTTATTGTTACGGAAAACGGCGTCGAACGATCAGCGAGAGTCTCTCTTCCTCTGCGCTTATTGTATCTAAAATCTATAAAGTCATTCTTTGGTCGTGGTGATTATCAACAAAAACTATAAAGTATTATCACCATTATCGGTATTGTTGTTGCCTGAGATGCACGCTAAATTAACGTCATCACCACGGACTTTCTTACCCGCCGTCATACAATGAGAGGGTAATTGCGAAGCTTTGCTGCATCTTCAAGTTGTTTGGGTAAAGCATAATTTATTGGAGCCTTTCATGAACAAAACGATTTTAATTACTGGCGCAACAGATGGCATCGGTTTCGAAACAGCAAAAGTACTCGTTGGCCTGAATCATCACGTGATTGTGCACGGCAGAACGCCAGCGAAAGTGCAAGACGTTACGCAGCAGCTACAAGCACTAAACGAGACGGTTCGTGTGGACTCGATTGTGGCCGACCTTTCCGATCTCACGGCGGTGCGTAACATGGCTCACGAAGTGGGTGAGCGTTTTGAATCGCTTGATGTGCTGATTAACAATGCGGGTGTCTATACGTTACCGGTAACGAAGGGGGCGGGTGGCCTAGACGTTCGTTTTTTGGTGAACACCATTGCACCCTACATGCTGACAAAAGCCTTACTGCCAATGCTAAAGCCAGAAGGACGAGTGGTGAACCTTTCTTCTGCAGCGCAAGCCAGTGTCAACCTTGATGCGTTAGACGGTCAACGTGCGCTCGGTGATTCTGATGCTTACGCACAGAGTAAATTGGCGCTCACAATGTGGTCACGTTTTTTAGGTCTACAACAGGCAAAAAACGGCCCGACCGTGGTGTCTGTTAACCCGAAATCATTCTTGGGCAGCAAGATGGTTAAAGATGCTTACGGCGTGGATGGCGGTGATTTGTCACTTGGCGCTGATATCTTAGTACGAGCGGCGTTGGCGGATGAGTTTAGCCAAGCGCACGGCTTGTATTTTGATAATGATATTGAGCGTTTTGCTCAGCCACACCCAGACGCATTAAATGAAGGCAAAGTGGCGCAGGTCATCGCGCACATTGATCGCTTGATTGTGTCACTGGCGTAACAACGAGCCGTGACTCTCTGCTTGCTTGATTTGTTATGTGGGTAGAGAGCATCACCTTAGATAGCTCTAGTTCGATATCGAACAATTTATATCGAACAATTGATATTGAATTCGTGTTGAATAAAAAAGAGAGCCGGCGGAGATCGCGGCTCTCTTTTTTCGTTCAAACAGACTTGTTTCTGTTTGATAATCTCAATCTGATAGCGCGATTACGCGTTCAAATGATGAGTGATGACAAAGTCTAAACCACCGGTAATGGCGGCAACTTGCGCTTGATTACATTCAGCGTCAGTCACTTTCGGGCTGTCTGGATACACTTCCGTCGTGGTGTGGAATAGGCATTCCGTTACACCGCCACATAGGCCAAGCTGTTTCATTGGGTAAAGGATTACGCCTTCTTGCACTACCTCAGAACCAATGATCTCACCGTTCTCATCTGCCGGTGCAATGTGCGTCACTTTCGCTACTGAGGCAATGATCGCCGCTTGAAATTCTGGTTGAGGGTTTAGCGTGTCACCGACGGTGTAGAAACCATCAGGAATGGTGTCAGCGTCGTACTCTACGCCATCGCGAGCGGCCAATGCAGGTCTAAATTCTGATTCGTCAGTATCGGTCGTTTCGTGTAAATCAAAGTGCACCAAGAAATCACCAAGACTCGCCACTAATTGACGCAACGCTGCCGATTCTTCGGCTGGCGTGTCTTGATAGAACGAGCGGTTTGGATCCGTCGCTAGGGCGTTCCAACGGTTGATCGTTTCATAACCCCAAGGGCTCACGCATGGCGCGATCGCGATATTAAAGGTTGCGCTGTATTGTTCCGCTTTTTGCGCAGCAAATTCTAGCGCGCCTTGAACTCCGCTTGTTTCGTAACCATGCACACCACCCGTAATTAATACGCTTGGTTTGTCTTGTGACCAGTTTTTGCTTTTTATGCAGTAAAGCGGGAAGCGGTCGGCGTCATAAGATAATGCGCCATATTGTTCAACATCAAAGCGCTCTTTCAGTGCTTCAATTTTAGGTAATACTTCTTCGCTGTATAGGCGTTTGATTGTGGTTTGCTCACGCCATGCTTGGCGTTCAGCATCACCCCATTTTTGGCCTGGAGTGCCGATTGGATAAGTGTCGTTTACTGTCATCATTCGCTTCTTATTTGATGGGAACAGAATGAGCATAGCGAGGTGAAAGATAGCGTGCAAATGGAATTCTGAATAAAAACGAAAAGCGAACATTTGTTGTGCGCAAAGAGGTCTCCGAAGATTGTCTTTAACGGTTGTTCGTTGATCTTTTGGAGTGTTTTCAGCCGCCTTGGCTGCCTACGCCGATTGACTACGCCAAAGGAAATGCGTTAGAGGGTGACGTATTTGATGGTGTGTGGCATATAATGAGTCATAAAATACGACACGTGGTGTACGCCGCAGAAGGATGTCGAGTCAATGAATGGAGATCGCGCAATATGAGTCATGTTAATCATACGGATGTTATTTTACATGCCTTTGATTGGCCGTATTCGCTGGTGGAAGAGTACGCACAGCAAATCTCAGATTTAGGGTATAAATCGGTACTGATTTCACCTGCAATGAAATCATTATGTCTTGAAGAAGGGACACCATGGTGGCAGCGTTACCAGCCGCAAGATTATCGTGTCGTGAGTAATCAGTTGGGTGACCTTTCATCATTGAAATCGATGTTAGTGGCGTTGGAAGAAAAAGGCATCCACCCATATGCAGACGTTGTCTTTAACCATATGGCCAATGAATCTGATATTCGAGATGATCTTCAATACCCAAGTGAAGAGGTATTGACGCACTATCAACAACATCCGTCGTATTATCAAAATCAGGCCTTATTTGGGGATTTGAACACGCCTTTATTTACCCATGACGATTTTGTGGCGGCATTTGGTATTTCTGACTGGCGGGATAAATGGCAAGTGCAACATGGCCGTTTGGTTGGGAGTGAACAAGACCCTGGCCTACCAACCTTGGCGGCGAATGCACATGTGATCGCCCAACAACGCGCTTACTTAGTGGCACTGAAAGAGCTTGGATTTAAAGGCTTTAGGATTGATGCCGCTAAGCACATGACGTTAGACCATCTCGCTGAGGTGTGGAGCGAGGATATATGCCAAGGTGTTCACGTCTTTGGTGAAATCATCACCGATGGTGGCGCAAGCAAGCAGGAGTATGAAACGTTCCTTGAACCCTACTTAGCCAACACAATGCTTGGCGCTTATGATTTTCCATTATTTCAAACGCTTTTCGATGCCCTGCAAGCGACCGGCAGTTTAACCAGCTTGGTTGACCCGTACAGTATCGGACAAGCCTTAGCCGAAAACCGAGCGATCACCTTTGTGACGACTCATGACATCCCGAATAATGCCGTGTTTCAAGGGTTAGTTTTAGAGGAAGCGTTAGAGATGCTGGGGTATGTGTACTTATTGGGCCGCGATGGCGGAGTCCCTTTGATATACAGCGATCTTAATCCCGCGCGCAGTGATGACCCACAAAGTGATGCTCAATCACAACATCGTTGGCATGACACATGGCAAAGCCAGTCAATGAAGATGATGATTCAGTTCCACAATCAAATGCATGGTTTACCCATGATAACGCTGAGCTCATGTGCTGAAACATTGGCGTTTCAACGCGGAGAAGAAGGGATCGTATTACTCAATAAGTCTGATAAGCAGCAGCGCTTTGAGTTGCCGATTAGCGGTGTCTGGAGTGATTTACTCATGAACAGCCAATGTGAAGTGAGAAACGACACACTGGTTGTTGCCGTGCCACCTTGCAGTGGCGCGATGCTCGTTTTAGAGTCTTGCGAATAGCGGCGAAGTATTATTCGCCAGCAATCGTATGGTAAAGAGCACGGAAAGCATCGACATTTCCTGAAAACAAGTCATTGATAACTTTGACTTGTGCTTGGCCTGAAAGTAGGCGTTTTCGCGCTTCACGGACACGCAATGTGACTTGCACATCTTGAGGCAAGTCACCGGCTTGATCGGGGTGCCATTGTGAGACTTGTTGACTGAAACTATCGAGAGTAAGCGTTGGTGAGCAGTCAGTCAGTTCTTTTAATAGAAGATTAAGTAACTCAACTTTCGCTAAACGTTCATCTGGCATTTGCGCTAAACGGTTGATGATGGCTTGTGACAGCTCATTCAGTTCAATATAACCCGCTTGTTTCGGCAGCGGTTGTGCGACGCGGCAAGAAACCTCCGTATGCTGAACACGAGTTTGTGGCAAGCAACAAACAGACGCAAGGCAATCAAAAGGTAGCCATATCGCTTGGCCTTCTTTTACGGCATATTCATGCTTTCCCAACCGGACTAATACCAATCCACATTCGACGGTCAGCAATGTGTGCTTCAGCAGCTTCTTTCGAGGTGTGATGGATAGAAATTCAATATTCGTCGTCTGATGAGAAATAGAGTAGTGCATGGAATGGCTCGATAAATATGGGGCGCTAAGATTACCGTTTCTTCAGTTAAAAAGCCATGATCAGCATCGGTTGTCACCCCTACAAATTTGTCGTTCTGGTCTGACCTTACTGAATATGTGTGTTCTAATGCTGCTAAGAATCCATTCTATGCGTAGAATGGCCCGCGATTTGTGACTAATTTAGACTGAAATGACTGAGAATACTGATCCTTATATTGAAATTCGTCCTTATAACAATGACGAGATTCCAGCGGCAATTGACCGCTTAATTCAAGATGAAGAGTTTATCTCTGCGATCTTGCAACATCGATTCTCAAACCATGCCGCTTGGTTTAAAACCCTAATGGCGCCGATGGTTAAAGTGTATTTGAAATTCAAGTGGGCAAAACTCAACTCTATTGAAGCGATTCAACTGGAAGTGAAAAAGTATTTGCAGCAAACCCTGAATAGCACGACGCAAGGCGTGACCTACAGTGGTTTAGAGAAATTGGATCACAATACGGCTTATCTCTTTGTGTCCAACCACCGTGATATCGCCATGGATCCGGCATTGGTCAATTTTGGTTTGTATCAAAGTAACCACAAAACGGTGCGAATCGCGATTGGCGATAATTTACTGAAAAAGCCTTGTGCGACCGAACTGATGCGCCTAAACAAAAGTTTTATTGTGAAGCGTTCAGCGAAAGGCCCACGAGAGATGATGAAAGCCCTCGGAACGCTTTCTTCTTACATTAAACACTCGTTAGATACAGGCAATTCTATCTGGATTGCGCAAAGAGAAGGGCGAGCAAAAGACGGCAATGATGTCACGGAACCTGCAATCTTAAAAATGTTCCACGTTGCTGGCCGAAAAGACAAAATTGAATTTGGCCCCTATATTCAATCATTGAATATTGTGCCGGTTTCCATTGCTTATGAAAATGACCCGTGCGATGTGGCAAAAGCCAGAGAGCTCTATGAGAAACTGGTGAATGGTCGCTATGAAAAAGGCGAATTTGAAGATATCGAAAGTATCATCCAAGGTATCGTTGGGAATAAGGGCCGCGTGCATGTTGCGTTTGGTGACGTCATAGACCGTGAGTACGCCACACCTGATGCATTAGCCTCTGAGATTGATCGTCAAATTCACGCTAACTATAAACTGTTCCCAATGAACAAGTTGGCTGCTGGAGATGAAACGGTGGATGAAGCTGTGAAAGCGCAATTGGCTGAAAAACTGAATCAATTGCCAGAAGGTGCACACTCATTCTTAGTGGACAGTTATGCCAATCCGGTGCGAAACCAAGCATAACGAAGAACAAGTCGAATATTTATTTAGAAGGGTAGCGTTGCTGCCCTTTTTTGATCGTGAAGCGGCGAGAATCTACAACGCGACAGCGCCGCCAAGTGTGAGCTTACTTGGCCATTTAGTGATTTTGTTTCCCCCTAGGAACAGATTGCCCTTTATGGTCATCGTCTCAGGGAGTTGAGTGATGTTAGAGCCGCCTAAGAAGAGGTCACCATTCACAATCAACCCTTCTGGAAGCATGCTTAAGGGGGTGCGCATCACGCTCAGATCGCCATTCACTCGCAAGCGATTGGGCAGTTTTTCCAGTGGTGTATCGGTAAAGTTAAGGTAGCCGCCGACTTTTATTCCTGAGGGCCAGCGCTTAATTTTTCCGCCAAGAAAATTGGCGTAACCCCGTATATACGTCCCTTTTCCTATCGTAACCAACGCACTATTTGCCGCTTCAAGGTTACCTTGTATCGAGGTGTCTTTCGGCAGGCGTTTGATATGAGTGTGCGCCATGTTGAGATTACCATCAATGCTAAATCCATCGTGTAACTCAGTATAAGGCTTATGGCGTAAATCCAAATTGCCATAATTGTCTAAGTGATTGAGTGTACGAAAAGCATCCAGTTTTTGGGCGGAAGCGACAGGAGAAAGCAGCGTTGCGCCTAATGAAAACGCGATGAGTAGAGGTCGAATCATAACGGACTGGCTATCAATGAAGGGGGAACAGTATTGCGAACCGAGACGATAAGGTCAACGATTGAAGGGCCGAGATGGGATCAAGATAAAGCGGGCAACGCCCGCTTTGGTATTAGCGAGTTAGAGAGCGAGTCTTTAATTCGAAAATCAGTTTTTCAGCACTTACTTCGAACTTAAAACGAGCCGTTAGTTCGGTAGAGTCTGCGTTCACTTCTGTTGCTTCATATTCAACAGCCGCGTTCACTTGTTTTGCTAGTTCAACGTATTTTGCTAGTTCAACTTCTAATAGCGAGTGATCTTGAGAAAAAATGGTCACTTCCGCTATGTCGTCGCCTTCTTTGATGAAAAAACCCATTTCACCAGCACAACCACACGCTTCACATACTTGAGCTTCTAGTTCATTACTCATCGTACAATCCTCTTAAAAAAATCATGGATATTTTATCGGTATATTTGAACATAATCCATCTAAATGCAACGGTGTCGCGTGGGGTTGTTTCGTTGTGCAGGATCGACTTTTACGATGATCCCTGCCATTTTTAACGATTTCCTGCATTTTCTTGTGTGATGTGCTTCATATAGGCTCAAATATTACTGTTATTATTTAGTCAGAATGGTGTGCGTTTAGTTGTAAGTGGTCTAGATTTGTAACATCATCCCTGCATTCATAAAGACATAATAAATGACTCGTATTCATATTCTTTTGATGCATTATTTTTGAGAAAAAGCGTGAGCTTTTGTTATTTAGCAAAATTGAGACAAAGCAGCATGGTAAGATGCGATGCAAAGACATACATCAACATATTGTTATTATTGTTAAGTAATAGATATCACGAGTCTCTATTTTTATTGACTCACTTTGAGTCAAATGGATTTACAAGAAGAGCTTAGACATGCCAAAGCGTAGTAAAGAAGATACTGAAATTACCATCCAGAAAATAATGGACGCCGTCGTTGACCAACTTCTTCGTTTGGGTTACGACAAAATGTCATACACCACGTTGAGCCAACAAACCGGGGTTTCTCGTACGGGTATCAGCCACCACTTTCCGAAGAAAACGGATTTTTCAGCCGCGTTAGATGGCCGTATTTTCAGAATGTTTGTAGAGCATCTTAATTTTGATGCGAGTTTAAGTGACTTTTCCGATAGCTGGGTAAAAGCGCTCGATAACAGTGAATTTTTAGCCATACTTCGTCTGCTGTTCCATCATATTGTGACGTCTGAAACCGCGCATGAATTTGCGGCGAATGGCATTGACCGTTTATATAAAGCAGTTGAAGTGAAGTTTGGTGACGGCAGTGCAAAAGAATTAGAGTGGTTGCTGGGTAAATCACTTATTCGTATGGCACATTAATCGATGTAACATCATGTTGATTTTGAAAACCAGTGGTTCAGCCACTGGTTTTTTTATGCCACAAGCCTAGGTCATACATCGAATCCTCGAGGAGAATGTTGGCGTAATTTGTTGAAGAGAGCGGATATACCCGCCTGACGTGAAGGCGCAACGGTGTGGTTCGGCACTTTCAAACCTCATCGCATAGTGCTTATAGCAGGTTGAATTATCTACGTTTAAACCGTATCTGGCCCTATAACTATCTGTTACAATCGTGACGATAAATCCCACTCATGGCACTAGGTACCGATGTCTTATCCTGTCTTGATCTGCGACGATTCGGCGCTTGCGCGCAAGCAAATTGCTCGTTCTTTACCTGCGCCAATCAATGCCAATATACACTTTGCCGTTCATGGTTTCGATGCGCTTGAGCAGTTAGAAAACCACGCGTTTAAAATATTATTTCTTGACCTGACGATGCCCGAATTGGATGGCTTTGGTACGCTAGAGATCATTAAACAGCGAGGGATCAATATTCACGTCGTGGTGGTTTCTGGTGATATTCAGCCTAAAGCCAAAGAACGCGTTATGGCGCTCGGCGCAAAGGCATTTATTCAAAAGCCGATTGATCAAGCCATTCTTAAAAGTGTCCTCAGAGATCTCGTTGATCCTGCCGGCCAACCAGCGACGTCTTCGGTGGCGTATGCGCCCGTGCAGATTCCCACTTTGCGTCGACGTGACATTTATATGGAAGTCGCCAACGTTGCAATAGGGCGCGCTGCAGATGCATTAGCGCGTCATTTTGATGTGTTTGTGCATTTACCTCTGCCCAACGTCAATATTTTTGAAGTCAGCGAGCTTCATATGGCGCTAAGAGATTTAGCGAGCAACGACCAAGTTTCTGGTGTATGCCAAGGGTTCAGTGGCGAGGGAATTGCTGGTGAAGCGCTGGTGCTGCTCAGTGATTCCAGTGTTGCGGATTTAAAGCGACTGATGAACATTCCAGACGATAGTGATGAGCTTGAAGAGGTCGAGCTATTAATGGATGTTGCCAATATTCTGGTGGGCTCTTTCTTGAATGGATTGGGTTCGCAAGCTGAAGTGCGTTTTTTCCAAAGTGCCCCCGTGCTACTAGGGCAGCATGTCTCGATCGATTCTGTTATTGAATCGACCACAGGTTCTTTTCATAAAACCATGACCTTTGAAGTAAGCTACAGTGTCGATGGTACTTCAATCCGATGCGATCTTCTCTTTATGTTTGTTGATGAGTCATTACCGCTACTGGATAACAAGCTATCGTATCTTATGGAGGATTTTTAATGGGAAATCTTCCTGCAGAGTTTGAGCAGTTCCACTGGATGGTGGATATGGTGCAAAACGTAGATTTAGGTCTAGTGGTGATTGACCGAAATTATCATGTGCAGCTTTGGAATGGCTTTATGACACATCACAGTGGCATTCAATCACATGACGCCATTGGTAAGCCTATCTTTGACCTTTTTCCTGAAATTCCACAAGAATGGTTTAAGTTAAAGACGAAGCCGGTGTATGACCTTGGTTGCCGCAGTTTTATCACTTGGCAGCAGCGTCCTTACCTATTTAAATGTCGTAATGTTCGGCCGATCACGCAACAAGCCGATTTTATGTATCAAAATATCACGCTGAATCCTATGCGCACCACAACGGGAGAGATTCGCTCGCTGTTTTTGTCGGTCCAAGATGCAACAGCAGAGGCACTGGTTGTTTTGAATCAAAAATAGCCACTCCTCGTAAGAGACAAGATCAAAACAGAAGGCTAGCTTGGTATTAGCTGGCCTTTTTTGTCCCCATGCGACGGCATCAAATACGGCAACCAATACGGTAAAAGATACGCAAAACTCTACGTCATTGTTCAAATTACTCAACGCGTGCGAAAAGCGCGAATAGGGAACAAATCAAAAATAAAGGTGAGGAGAGCAAGATTCGCCTCATGTTATGCCTTTTTAATGAAGATTGAAGCGTCGTTATGCGAAAATAGTTGCGAAAAAAGGGTAGGCAGAGCAATGACAGAGAGGGCAAATGTCGGCACTTTTATCATTAAATGTGATCTGAAACGTGTCTATGGATGTAGTGAAATTGGCACGATGGATTTCGTTACGCAAACCATTGCGCTGTCGAAATGTACGTTTTTTCTTTAAAGTGATGAAAACAAAGAGTATTTGAGGTTTTACTGAAGGGAGTGAGTTTACTAGGTATGCAAGAGAACCCAACTGTAGCATAAAAAAAATCGAATTATCAGACTTGCGAGAAAGAAATCCCGACCTATAATGCTGAAAACCGGAGCGTCTGCAAACGCTCCGGTTTTTTTGTGTCCGACAAACAGTAATTTCGTCTGCAAACGAAATTACCAACGCACTCTGCAGTGACACATAGCTATATGAATCAAGGAATTACACAATGCGTATCGAACAAGAACTTAAGTTAGGCTTCAAAGATGTCCTGTTTCGCCCGAAACGTTCTACCCTAAAAAGTCGTTCTCAAGTTAATTTAACCCGCGAGTTTACATTCAAGCACAGTGGTCGTCAATGGTCTGGTGTGCCTATCATTGCAGCAAACATGGACTCTGTGGCAAGTTTCGCGATGGCCAAAGCGCTCGCTGAGCATGGTGTAATGACGGCGGTTCACAAACACTACACCGTTGCTGATTGGGCAGAGTTTGTTGAAGGTGCTGATAAATCGCAACTGAATAACGTGATGGTTTCTACGGGCACTTCAGAAGCGGATTTTCAAAAGACCAAAGACATCATGGCGCTTTCTGATGAGCTTATCTTTATCTGTGTTGATATTGCCAACGGCTATTCAGAGCACCTAGTGGAATACGTGCAGAAAGTGCGCGCTGCATTCCCTGAGAAAGTGATCTCGGCTGGTAACGTTGTAACTGGCGATATGTGTGAAGAGCTTATCTTAGCCGGTGCAGATATCGTGAAAGTAGGTATTGGCCCAGGTTCAGTGTGTACGACCCGCGTTAAAACAGGCGTAGGTTACCCTCAACTTTCTGCAATCATCGAGTGTGGCGACGCTGCACACGGTCTTGGCGGCATGATCATCGGTGATGGCGGTTGTTCTTGTGCGGGTGACGTGTCAAAAGCCTTTGGTGGCGGCGCAGATTTCGTGATGCTTGGCGGCATGCTAGCAGGTCATGAAGAGTCAGGCGGTGAGGTGATTGAACAAGATGGCAAGAAGTTCATGAAGTTCTACGGCATGTCTTCACAGTCAGCAATGGCGAAGCACTCTGGCGGCGTTGCAAAATACCGTGCAGCTGAAGGTAAAACCGTACTATTGCCATTCCGTGGCAGCGTTCATGAAACGATTTCAGACATCCTTGGCGGCGTACGTTCAACGTGTACCTATGTAGGCGCAGCAAAGCTTAAAGAGCTAACAAAACGCACGACGTTTATCCGCGTACAAGAGCAAGAAAACAACGTATACGGTAAAGAGTGAAACTAGAACGTTTCGGAAAATTCTGTTGAAACACCCATAAAGTGATATTTACGACCATAAGTTGATATATATTGCACCCATAACTTGATATTGCCTTTTTCTATACCATACTTTTGTAAGTTTACGACATATGGTGAAAGAGGCAATATATCATGGATCGCCATTTAACCTCCTCCCAAGTAGTTTCTGATGCACTTGAAAGTGCTTTTACGACCCCTGCACGTAACTTGACAAAATCTCGAGGCAAAAATATTCATCGTTTCGCTAGCGTAAAAATGGGTCACAGAGTATCTGTTGAGTCTACGTTGGAATTCGATGCTTGTTTTCATTTTGATTTTGTAAAAAGCATCACCAGATTTTGCTCTCAGCCTATTAAATATACTTATGTCTTAGATGGTAAAAAACATAAGTATGTTCCAGATTTTTTAGCAGAGTTCGATACAGGGGAATTAATCCTCTATGAAGTAAAAAGTGACTTTGAAGTATCTAAAAGCGACTTCAAAAGAGAGTTTGAAGCCAAAAGATTAGCCGCTAAACGACTGGGTGTTGAATTAGAATTAATCGAAGAGTCACAGATTAGAGTTGCCCCACTTCTTAATAATCTTAAGTTAATTCATCGATATGCATCACGAAGTGACTTAACGGAAATTCAGCAATTAGTCTTATCTATCTTTCGCCGTTTTGGCTCTCTGAACGTCAACACACTTATCTCAAAAACAGGTATATCTAAGCCTTACATAATGCCAATTATTTGCGATTTATTATCAAAGTGCTTACTCGATACCAACTTAGAAGTTCCAATTACTGCTGATACGACACTTGAGTTGAGATATGGCTAGTACCACCTTTGCTAATTTTTATCGAAAAGCAGATGCCGAAAATTGTGAGTCGAACGAAAATATTAGCGACGCTGAAGTCAGTTTGCTGGGTGAAGGCACAACATTCACTGAATTGTCGGCATTTGATGACGAAACATTGAAAGAAGTGAAGTTTCGTTTGCGATTGCTCAAGCAAGTAAACGTCCAGTGTGAACAAATAAACGTTAAAACGATTGAGCCATTGAGGGTGTCGTTGCAGCAGGAAAATCAACGACCTATACCAAGTGCAATTACGATTTACCGTTGGTGGCTCATATTTAGAAAATCTGGTTTTGACCCTGTTTCTTTAGTACCCAAAACAAGGAAGCGAGGTAATAGAACGATTAAAGTTCCACAAGTAGTATCAGACTTTATGGATCAAGCGGTTAATCAGGTAATCTCAGCAGAAAAAATAAATATTAATTCAGCATTTCGTAGAGTGCGAAGGAAGATCAGGCAGTACAACTTATCTCATGCTACTCATTTCAAATACCCTAACTACGAGTCTATTCGTAAGAGAGTCCATAAAAAAACACCTTTCGAAAAGTTGCTCGCGCTAAAAGGACCAAGAGTGGCAAAGCGTGAGTTTAGGAAGATGGGCAAAAAAATATTAACGGCAAATATTCTGGAAAGAGTCGAAGTAGACCACACTGTTCTTGATTTGTTTGTCGTGCACGATGAATACCGTGTTGCGATCGGAAGACCTTATCTTACCCAATTGGTTGATTGTTATAGCAAAGCAGTGATTGGATTTTTCTTGGGATTTGAGCCTCCAAGTTATGCTTCAGTAGCTCTGGCGTTAAAAAATGCAATCCAACATAAAGAGAAGTTATTAGCTGATTTCCCATCAGTGGAAAATGAATGGCCGTGCTATGGCATTCCAGATTTGTTAGTGACTGATAATGGTAAAGAATTTATATCAAAAGACTTTGCTAACGCGTGTGAGAGTCTGCTTATAAATATCCATCAGAACAAAGTAGAAACACCAGATAACAAGCCTCATGTTGAGCGTCAATTTGGCACGAGCAATAGCTTATTACTGAATGATCTTCCAGGAAAAGCGTTTAGTAACTATCTCGAAAGGGAAGGTTATGACTCAATTGGTGAGGCGACGCTAACTCTCAATGAAATTAAAGAAATTTACTTGAAGTGGTTGGTAGATATTTACCATAAAAAATCAAATACTCGAGGAACAAACTGTCCAAACGTTACTTGGAGGCAAGGCTCTAAGTTATGGAGACCCGATGAATTTGTTGGAACGGTAGAAGAGCTCGATTTCAGGTTTGCGAAATACGGTCAAAAAATGCTTAGGAAAGAAGGGGTAACAGTTGCTACCGGGCTCTCATATAGTAGTGAACGTTTATCGGAATATCGTGGTATTAAAGGCGACCACAAAGTTAAGTTCAAATACAATATCGAAAATATGGGATTGATTTGGGTACTTGATGAGGATAACGAAGAGTATTTCGCTGTTCCTGCGATAGATTTTGAATACGCATCAACGATTTCATTTTGGCAGCATAAGCAAAATATGGCGATTAAACGTAAGTTGTATAACTCAGAGTATGATGAAGATGCAGAGGTAGACGCAGAGATTGCTATTGAAGAGCTTGTCGACAAATCAATGAATAAAAAGAAAACCGCAATCCGGAACAAACGGCGTGGAGCAAGATATCAAGAGAATGCAGAGAGAGCAAAATCGCTGAAACGGGATATGACCGAAAACTATATACATACTGAAAAAAATGAACCAGATGTTGATGATAATGATGCTTGGGGTATCGATTACGTCTAGGAGAATATCGATATGGATGATGATAGAAGTATTCGTATTAGCATGGCGAAAAGAGCATTTGTTTCAACTCCGAACGTAACCAAAGTCCTCAAATATATGGATAGGTGCCGAGAGTGCTCGGATTTAGAAACAGAGCCGACCTGTATGATGGTATACGGAGCCTCAGGAGTAGGTAAGACAACGATAATTAAAAAGTACCTTAAACAGAATGAAGGCGATTCTGATGTGCATGGCGATACTGTTCCAGTTCTTCATATAGAGTTACCAGACAATTCAAAACCGGTTGATGCTGCGAGAGAGTTGTTATTGAAGTTAGATGACCCCCTTGCACTTTACGAGACCGATATAGCCATATTGACGAAAAGAGTAGTGGAACTAATACCATTATTGGGTATTAGGCTGATAATTATTGATGAATTTCAACACTTAGTAGAAGAGTCATCAAACAAGATTCTTACACGGGTTGGTAACTGGCTGAAAATGATACTAAACAAATCGAAATGTCCTATCGTGCTTTTTGGTATGCCTTACTCCAAAGTGGTGTTACAAGCAAACTCTCAACTGCAAGGTAGATTTTCTATTCAGTTCAATTTACTTCCATTTAGTTACCAAAACGGTGAGGGTATATTTAAGACCTTTTTAGATCACCTTGATGAAGCTCTCCCATTTGAACAAAAATCGGGACTGGCAAACCAAAAGTTGCAGAAAAAGCTTTATGCATTTTCGCAAGGTAATATGCGCTCCCTTAGAAATCTAATTTACCAAGCGTCTATTGAAGCCATTGATAATAATCATGCGTCAATTCAGAACGAAGATTTTATTTTTGCGTCTGAGTTGACCTCTGGCGACAAGCCAAAAACGTGGAAAAACCCTTTCCTAGAAAATGCCAGCATTACAAAAGATATGTTACGGGCACCACCAAAAACGCTGGGTTGGGAAGATTACTTTAGAAATAGTAAGCGAAAAGGTAAAGGTTCTGATCTCAGTGATTTGTTCAGTTGATGCTCGATGATACCGAGAGGCTAAGAACCGTGAGTTAATGCAGAGCATGAATTACAGCGTCAGCTAACTCACTGTTTACAGAAATACGCTACAGGCTCTTAACGAGCGAATTAGCCAAGGCTCCGTAAAGCTTCAAGTCTCGTAGCTAAATTCACTATGCCACTACAGTGATCAGAAAAGCGACCAAGAAACGTAAACTGTTCCCGACAGATGAATCAGCTAGAAAGGTGGTGTATCTGGCGATTATGGATGCTTCCAAGAGATGGACAATGCCAATCCATCACTGGAAGCAAGCTCTAAACCGCTTTATGATTATGTTCGAAGACCGACTAATGGAATACTTGTAACCAAGAGCAGTTACACAGAATTATTTACAGGGTCTAATCTAATCATCTGTTACACAAAGTTTTTTCATGCTAGGCAGTATTACTATTTTCTATTCATGATAAGGTAACATGCTTATCGAAAACTTTTCTTTTAACTTGTCATGTTCAGAGTGAGAAATAACATCGGAAAAGTCACAGGGGGATGAGTTCCCTACAAAAGTAACTCTCTTTATTGATGATAAATTTTCTGATAACTCTTTACAGATCCAAGAAAAGTCTGGCCGTGACACTTTGTCGGAAATGTTATTTATTATATACATTCTTTCTATTTGCATTTTGCTATTTTTGTGGAAGTTAATATCGAGAGTTTCAAAATCATGGCGGTTTGCAGAATACTCAAATAATTCAATGTGAACCTCATCGCTATGGCCGTGAAAATTGATTTCATTTTTACCTTCATAAGCAATGTACCAGTTTGAATTACCATTCTTGTTTTTAAAAATATCGTATTTATTTGGTATGCTTGCTATAGTCACATTTGAATTTTTTGTGTGTAAACTAGAGTTGTTCATTCTTGCTGTTATTGAACCCGATGAATCCCAGAGTTGATACGATTGCTTTATATGTTCGGTTGAACGAATTCTGTTATCGATTTTTACTTTGGAATTACCTTTTACCCTGATGTGATATGAACTTAAACCATATATATCAATTTTGCTATCTGAACCCATAATGGTTAATCTTTCGTGAATAAGGCTCTTGTTGAAGTGTGGTGAATTTGGAGAGTCACAGGTTGATAGGTGCATGCGTTCGTAGTCTCTATTTGTACTAAACTTACCTCTAGGGTAATAATATGCTACGTCTAAAGAGGGGACGTAATCATTGCAAAGATTATTTAAATTAACATGGTTTATTGTATCGATTATTCTTAATTTTGACCTGTTTAGATAAACAGAAGCTATGTTCAACTGATTGTCGATGGTGTCATCGTGGAATTTAAAGGTTGCTGAATCTTCAGAATCATGGGTTCTAGTAACTGAAGGGTCTCTCGTGTCAGTTATTGTAAGTTCTGAGTTGGTAAGTATGGTCGATATATTGTATTTAACTGCATTAATATTAACGTCTGAGCTTATGAACGATGAGTTCTTGATTACAATATTATCTGCGTTAATTTGAAACGAGCTTAGAACTGAATTCCAGCCATCCATTAAACGAAACTCATTAAATTTATTTGATAATAATGTTATAGCGTATGAAAATGGTAATCGGTAGTCACTTAATTCTAAATTAGTTAACTCTTGTTTTTCCAGTAATCGATTGATTGAATCTTTTCTATCGTAGGCTGACATTCTGTTGTTGTATGCCACATCGTAGTCAGCTCTTTTATAGTTCAATTCAAAGTCTTTATTTGCTAGATAGATGCCAAAAATGCCTATAAATGTTGAAGTTAAAATTGATATGTGAATTAATAAAACGATTAGTCTTACCCTGCTAGATATAGGTTTTTCATAAAAGAAAAGTGAACACATGGTGTTTTCAATCAAATCTTTTTTGCTAACGCTGCTGTAACCTTGTTTTATTGCTAGTTCATGAAAATACCGTTTTTTAGATTCCCATTTCAGCCTTCTATCAAATTCTGGTTTAGGGTTTTCTCTATGATATTTAGATTGTTTAACTCTGCGGTATAAAATGTCTTTCACAAATGACTTTCCATGATTACACGAAAAATAAACATTTTTTAGAAAGAAATGGCCAATGCGTTTTTTGTTTTTTTTCATTTTAATTTTCCTACGGCTAAACATATCAATGTTATACCTTCACTATGATTGACTTTTTACTTGTTATTTATTTTTAGAGTTAGTTCTCCTTTTTTTGAAACAATATGCATTGCGGATTGCATAAAAAATTCCCAAGGGTAGAAATTCATAAGGTCAGACTATCGTTGATTTCCTTAATTGAGTTCCTCCATCTTTTACTAATAAGATAAAGCACCTAACCGACCATTGACCAATTCCAAGCATTGGTAAGCCCCCGCTTCTCTAGACACTTAATAGCTATATAATTGAACAAACTATGAGGTGTTGCTATGAGCGGAAAACGCTATCCAGAAGAATTCAAAATTCAAGCCGTCCAGCAAGTCACAAAACAAGGTCATACTCTCAGCTCTGTTGCTGAGCGGTTGGGTGTCAGTTACAAATCCTTGTGTGATTGGATTAAAAAGTACGATAAGCCAGAGAAGCAGCGTAAACAAGAAGACGAGCAAAGTGCTGAGATACGTCAGCTGAGGGCTGATTTAAAGCGGGTTACGATGGAAAGGGACATTTTAAAGGAAGCCGCGGTGTACTTTGCAGGGGAGTCAAAGAAAAGTACACGTTCATAAGAGAGCGACTTCAGAAGTATCCGCTGTTGGTTGTGTGTGGTGCTCTTGGAATTGAGCGCAGTGGTTTCTATGCCTGGTGTCGACATCCTCTCAGCTCTCGAGGCAAAGAAGATCAACGTTTGCTCGGAAAAATTAAACAGTTTTGGCTCGAGAGTGGTTGTGTATATGGGTATCGAAATATCACGATTGATTTAAAAAGTGATGGTGAGTCCTGTGGTAAGAATCGGGTTTACCGACTAATGAAATCTGCCAACATTAAGGCTGTGCGTGGGTATAAACGGCACAAAGGCTTTCATTCTGGTAAAGTCGATTTAGCCGCGCCAAATATCCTCGACCGAGAGTTTACGGTTGATAAACCTGATACAAGTTGGGTGACTGACTTCACTTATATTCGTACCTATGAAGGTTGGCTTTATCTCACCGTTGTTATTGATTTATTCTCCAGAAAAGTCGTCGGGTGGACGATGAAAAGTAGCCCAAAAACCGATCTTGTTATTGATGCCTTGTTGATGGTGATTTGGCGCAGACGGCCAAGTGAACAGGTACTCGTTCACTCAGATCAAGGCGTGCAATATACCTCGAGCGACTGGCGCAGTTTCCTAAAAGAGCACAATATGGAAATTAGCATGAGTCGAAAGGGAAACTGTCACGACAACGCCGTTGCTGAGAGTTTTTTCTCGCTGCTCAAGAAAGATAGAGTAAAACGAAGAATCTACAAAACTCGTGATGAGGCCCGCTCTGAGATATTTGAATATATCGAGTGCTTCTACAATCCAAAACGGAATCATGGTACTAATGGTGGACTGTCACCGAATGAATACGAAAGACAGTATTATCAGAAACTTGAAAGTGTATAGAGTTCTGGGGTCTTACCACATTAGGTGATGTTGATGACCTGTTCAACATTGCAGCTATCGATTTTGATTAACTTGACAGTACATGATGATTCGCGATAATTGCTGTATATAAAAACAGTTATCATTGGAATTTTCATGTCACTTGTCAGCGCCAGTGCGGGGATCAGTCAATTTGAAAGTCCTGCAGCGGAATATAAATCCTTAAAATCACTAAGCTTAGATTACCTCATTGTTGGTGAGCGTAAGTCTTCGACCTTCTTTGTACGCGCACAGGGTGAAAGTATGACGGGAGTCGGGATCTATGACGGCGATTTGTTAGTGATAGATCGAGCGTGCATAGCACGGCATGGCGATGTAGTGGTCGCAACTCATGATGGGCTTTTCGTGGTTAAGCTTTTAGATTTACACCAGAAGCGCTTGATCAGTGCCAATGAAGAATATGCACCCGTTGCCATTAAATCAGATTCACTTATTGAGGGAGTGGTTGTCCAATCAATTCGTTGCCATCGTCCTCTAACTCCATGATTTTTCTTTGTGATGTTCACTCTATGTACTGCTCTGTTGAGGCGGTATTTCGCCCAGACTTACGTGATAAAGCCATTGTCGTACTGAGCAATGGGGATGGTATGATCGTTGCGTCCAATAAGAAAGCCAAAGCCGTAGGTGTCAAAAACAATGGCATATTGGACTAGGTTAACTATTGTTACATCCTTGTAATGCTAATACCTCAGATAGATATAACAAAAAAACTGTTATAAAGACCAACTTTCTTGTTACTTCCCCTTGTAACTTGGTGCATTTTTGTTTTTTAGGAACGCCTGAATTGAATTAGTTTGAATGTAATCTGTCGGTTTCGCTTCCTCGATGTAATCAGAACTGACAGGTTGCCCTAAATCGGTTCTGCCCCAAAATGAGCTAGAAGCAACCTTTACAATAGTTTGATACCTCATTATTCGACTGAATTTATCTAATTGATCAAGCAGTAACTATATGATTTGAGGAGTGGATGATAAACTCGACCATTAGAACCTGTGTATTACTAAAGGTAGATTAATGGCGTTTAGAGCTCGGACAATAGGTAAAACTTCTCTGTTTAAGGGTGAGAGCTCTGGCGAGAATGCTTTCACCCTAGTAATTGGAGATAACGGTTGTGGGAAAACCCAGTTGTTACTCGATATCTGTAATTATTACCAAATGATGTATGGCAATTTGTTGAGTTCAGAATCTGCTGATATTAGCGTAATACGTCGAGATTACTTTAGTCAAAACTTCAAATGGGAGGCTATCGAAAAAGCCTTTGGCCATTCTGTCCCCCAAAAGCTAATTTGTGCATCAACAAGCCAATTTGAAAAGTTTGCTGAAAACTGGAAATTAAAAAATGACTTTGTGCAAGGTGGGTACTATGCCTACATCGGATCTAAGCCCTTTATTCCTGATCGATTGCCGTCTACACGTATAGCATCAACAGCTTTGAACCAACTTCTAGCGAGAGATACTTATGACGCTAGAAAAATACGGTCTCTTCGAGAGTTTTTGGTAAGTTTTGGATTTGATGATGTTCTAAAAATTAGCTTAGAACCTATATTTTCCCTTAGTGAATTAAATAAGGTAAAAAGTGGGGATAAAAGCGTTGCTCTAGAAACTCAAATAGCATTACGAAATGCATATGAGCATTTTGAGTTAGAAGATATTAGTGAGCTAGGCTATTTAATGGAATTTATCATTGATAAACCTGAAGTTTTGCTATGTTTCAGTGACTCTGGTGTACTTCTCAACTCTATATGTAAGAGTGCAGCTATTCCATACTCTGCAAGGCAATTAGCAGATTTGCTCATGTCCGGCCTAGTCAGTGTTAGCAACATTGAAACTGTTAACGGGCAATGTTTTAATGAGTTAGGGTTGTCAGAAAGTGCAAAAATGCGTCCTTTAGCTTCTAGAAGCTCTGGCGAGCAATGCTTGTTCTTATTATTTCTAGGCATTATCTCATCTATCGATGATAATTCGTTGATATTGATAGATGAGCCAGAAATCAGCTTACATCCATCTTGGCAACAAAGGTTTGTTGAAATTTTAAACAAATCCCTTAGTGAATATTCAGGCTGCCACTTCATAATTGCAACTCATTCTCCTCTAATAGTCTCAGATATTGCGGTTAAAAACTGTGAAATATTGGACATGACAGAACAGGTACTTACAAGCGCTTCAGAGCATCGTTTACGCTCATCCGATTATCAACTTGCCACTCTCTTTCATAACCCTGGACACAGTAACGAGTATCTAATAAAAACGGCCATTTATGTATTCTCAAAGGTAAAATCAGAAAAGAAATTCGATAATCAAGATTTAGATAAGCTAAGAATGCTTAACGATCAGCTATCTTTGTTACACGAGGATGACCCAGTTATAGAGTTGGTAGAAATGCTCAATGAGGTTTATCGCAAATATGGCTGATATTAAAAATGAGGTAGTGTTTTCCAAAGAACAGAAACAACTAATTAAGGGAATAGTTGAGGATGAAAACTTTTCACACCATGACTGGACTAAGGAAGAGCAAAAAGAACCATTACAAGCTTTAAGAAAGTATGTTCGTAGTCATTACAGAGTCGAGCAAAATGCAAAATGTGCTTATTGTAGAAAAGACGTCAGTGTTCAAGCTCCTTCAAATTGTCAGATTGAGCACATTGCGCCAAAAGAAATGTATAAGAAGTACATGTTTTACCCTAAAAATCTATGCGTTGCTTGTGCAGATTGTAATTCCATCAAATGGAAACGCGACACCATAAAGCCACTTAGTACCGGAGAGCGGAGAAAGTATCCCTCTTCGTCAGGGGCTTTCTTGTTAGTCCATCCTCACTTCGATGATTACGCTGACCATATCGATATTTTTCGTGACCGTTGGTATGTGGACAAAACACAAAAAGGGCACTTCACTATTGGGTTGTGTAAATTGAATCAACGTTCTATGGACTTTGGCTATCCTGAACCTGATGAGATGATGGTTTTAGCTGAAGACCTTCGCAATGCGAAATCGAATGGCGACAGTTACTTAGTGGATTTAATTAAAGCACGGATGCGTGAACTGCTTGATAATTAAAGGGGCTATACTTACTTTTATTCATCAATAGCGATCAGCTTAGCAGATCTCCCTAACAAGGTTTTGTCCAAAAACTTGCTAGCGCTGGTGGCGTTTAGTGTGGTGGCGTTTAGTGTGTGGCGTTTAAATAAAGGATGAAGCTCTTCAAATGAGGAGTGATTAGGTGTTTTCGCCAGAATTCTGAAAGTAACTTTCTTACCGTTAGAGTCTTGCCAAATTGTTTGATTCACAGAAATATCAACTTATGGTTGTTTTTGGCAAAATCAAGATATGGTTGTTTTTCGGTTAAGTGTCTGATTTTAATTGATTCGTGATTATCACTTTACAGTTGTTTCAACAGAAAAATCGAATAATTGAGAGCCGCTTTTAGCGGCTCTTTTTTTTGTCTGAAATATATTAGGCTTTTTCGCTCAGAATTTTATGTATTGTTTCTCACATTGGTCGTTATTAGCTTGCTTTGTGAGCGGATTTTACAGTCTCAATTCTGTGGTATTACGTAACGGGCTTCAGGGGGGGGGGGGAATATGTTGATTCCTTTTTGATGAAAGTAAGGCAACTTCTATGACGTGAGTGAAGTAGAGCGCGGTCGAGCTAGCGGTTGTTTTTGCCCTAGTGAAAACAAATTCTCGTTGCAAGGCAGGTCATTAAGCAATGCATTCGAGAGTTATCCTCATTTGACATGCTATTTGCCGAATGGAAAATCGAGCTATATAAAAATGATCAGTTTGTTAGGATGCAAGCAGTAACAGGATATTCTACGAAGTCGCATACATTGCCGATCGAACAATTTGAATTGGAGCCCTCAGCGCCATATAACGATCTGGATGTGCTTTGTCATATCGGTGGTTATCCCGTTGGTATCCATTTTAGCTACAACGGTCGTTTGTGTTACCTTCCTATGGGGGACGAACAATTATCGTTAATCTATATTGAGCCGCTTAGCGCGCTTTATGCGACGTTCACTCAGAAAAGCCATGATTCATTTAAAGAACTGGTTATGGACTATGTCTTCAAGATTGGTTCTAGAAATTGGCTGTGTAGAAACATGTCATTCCTCCCGGCTATAAAATAGGAGAAGAATCAACAATTTTCTGGAATTAAAGAAATACTGAGACATAACATCAACTGTGCAAAGCATATCGATGGGAAATGAAATTATGATTTTACAAATCAGCTTCGTAGTAATGTGACTTTTTCTTGTACGATTTGTCTGACTAACTCTGAGAGCCAAGCGATTCTTGGGTGCTGGCTATCACCTTTCAAACACAGCATTTCAATATCAAAGTCGGGTATATCGATTGGTGGTTCGCACAAAGTTAAATTGTCGTCTATCAAGCTAGATTTACCGACCATTTCAGCCATTACGGCTAGGACTCGTCTTCCTGTTAGCATCCTTCTGATAGTAAGGAATCTCGTTGTACCAAGAACGACATTTCGTTTTACTTTCATCTGCGCTAGTTTTTTGTCAACTTGAGTTGAAAGCTCCTGGCTTGCCGTGACAATCATTTGGGGAGTATCTAAATAAGCCTCTAGTGAAATGGGTAATTCACACTGAAGAACATCGTTATCGAAAGTACAAAGGTGTCTTTCGCGATATAGAATGGTACTTTTCACTTTGTTTGGAAGATCGGTAAACACACCAATACACAGGTCAACGGCTTGAGACTCCAAAGCCTCAAGGTAGTCATTGGCGTCAACAGGCCGAAACAATATTTTGGCGTTTGGGGCCAGCATTTGCAGTTGATCAAATAATTCAGGGGCAAAGATCTGTTCGGCATAATCACTAAATCCGACCTTAAATAGCCCTTCGAACTTTTCTGGAGCGAATGTATTTGATTGCAGTATGTCTTGACTGACTATGGTCATTATTGCAGTGATTTTTGGTTCGATCTCATAAGCTCTCGCCGTTGGACGCATTACATTGCCGTCTCGTTCGAACAATGGATCGGATAGTAGCTCACGTAACCGTTTTAGATTGTAGCTGGTTGCTGGTTGCCCTAAATGCAGAGACTCGGCGGCCTTCGATACACTCCTGTAACGGAATAGAGCATCAAAAGTCAGTAAGAGATTAAGATCAACACGTTGCCAATTCACCGCGTTCATATAGATTCCATTCAACATCATATAAGTATTAGTGTATTCAATACAGAAAATGAAATCATTCGATTTCATTAATTCACTATGAATTTTTATACTTCGGGCAGTTTTGAAGTAAGGAATACCCAATGCGAAGCCCTGCAATTTCTGCGCACTTAGAGTTACTAGAGTCATTGAATGTTAATCAGTTTAAAACCAATAGCTCCGAAGTAACGCAAGGTGATGTTTTTATATGCCGTCAAGGTAATAGTGTTGATAGTCATGAGTTTGCCGAAGAGGCGCTTGTCAGAGGTGCTAGTGCACTAATTGCTAATCGCACAATGAATCTCCCTATACCAGTGATTATTACCGAGAGTTATTACCAAAGCTTAGCTTTAGTGAAAGCCTTTTATCGTCATCCTCATTTGAGGCTCAAGCATGTAGGGGTTACTGGGACGAACGGTAAGACCACGGTATCTGATTGTCTGAATCAAATCTTAAATCGGAGCTGCCGAAGTGCTTACATCGGAACGTTAGGAGCAAAAATAGCGGACTTATCTATACCGTTAGAAAACACGACCCCTGATGGTGCGACTCTACTTAATTTATTTAATGAGATGGGTAAGCTAAGCATTGATTTTAATATAATGGAGTTAAGCAGCCATGCGCTATCGCAGGATAGAGCTGGTTTTGTGTCTTTGCAAGTTGGTGTCATCACCAACATTGGTCATGATCATCTGGATTATCACAAAACCAAAGACAGTTATGTACAAGCCAAATTACAGTTAATTGATCGAATAAAACCTCAAGGCACACTCGTTGTAAACCTAAATGATCCACACGCCGATGCGGCAATAGCACGCGCAGCTCAAAGAGTGAATATGTTGACCTTTGCTATTGAGAATTCTCACGCCGATTTAAATGCCACCCAGCTTGTTTCTACATTACAAGGAACTCGTTTTGATCTTGTGTTTGGACAAGATCGCATGACGGTGAACTCACCGATGCCATTTGATTATAACGTTGAGAATGTCTTAGCCATCGTAGCCGTACTTTTAAGCATGGGATGGACGCTTGAAGCCGCAGGAAAAGCGATCGAATCACTAAAAATGCCGGATGGTCGTGCCCAGTTTATCGAGTTGTCTAATGGAGCAACTGGACTTGTAGATTATGCTCACAATAGTGACGGATTACGCTCACTACTAAAAAATGTGCGTGCGCATGCTGCTAATAGACTCGTTGTCGTTATGGGCGTTACTGGTGATCGAATTCGCCAAGCGAGCGCCATGGGAGAGATTTGCTCTAAATATGCGGATTTGGTTATTTTTACTTCGGACAACCCCATGGGGACCGAGCAAAATGTACTTTTTCGAGCGTTAACTTCTTTAATCAATGATACCCCTCGTTTTGAAATTAGTGATAGAGCTGAAGCAATAAAGCTTGCTAAACAGCTAAGCGAGCGAGGTGACTTAATTGTTGTATGTGGTAAAGGTAACGAGACGTTCCAATACTTCAATGACGGTAAGGGTAAAAAGCATCGCTATATTGGTGATTTAGCAGTATTACAGCACTCGGAGGTTGTATGAATCGAAAGCAAATACTTCGCCTCTTATTTGGGCTTTTTTTGAGTAAAGCAAGCTATGCAGTTGTATTGCCAGATCCTCCTGAGCTCAGTGCTAAGGGCTATATACTGATGGATTTTAATTCTGGTTATGTTCTTGCGGGAAATAATGTGGATCTAAAACTTGCGCCTGCAAGCCTTACTAAGTTGATGACTGCGTATGTTGTCGGTCAAGAGATGAATTCAGGTCGTTTGTTATGGAATAGCCGAGTTGATGTGAGTCAAAAAGCGTGGTCTGCAAACTTCCCTGACTCATCCAAAATGTTTATCAAGCCTGGCGATAAAGTGACGGTAAGAGAGTTAATGCTAGGTTTGATTGTGCAATCAGGGAATGATGCGGCGGTTGCATTGGCTGAGCATGTCGCGGGTGATGAGGTGGCATTTGTGAGCTTAATGAATGGTTGGGCTCAGTCTCTAGGTATGGAAAATACTCAATTTATTAATGCGCATGGTTTGGATGGCGAAGATATAGCCACGACACCAAAGGATATGGCGCTTTTAATGAGGGCTATTATTCAGGATGTCCCAGAAGTTTATGAATTGTATAAGGAGCGTAGCTTCACTTGGAGTGATATTGAACAATATAACCGTAACAAACTTCTTTGGGATAGGTCGCTTGATGTCGACGGTGGAAAAACAGGATACACCGAAAATGCAGGTTATAGCTTAGTTGCCTCTGCATTGGAGGGAAAGATGAGATTCATTTCAGTTGTAATGGGAACATCCAGCCCACAGAAGCGAGCCGATGAATCTAAGCAACTGTTAAGTTATGGTTTTCGCTTTTTTGACACGTTACTTGTGGCGGAAAAATCAAAAGAAATATATCAAGCAAGGATATGGAAAGGAGAATCCGATAATTTGTCGGTGACCGTAGACAATAATATTTATTTGACTCTTCCACGATCGAAAAGCAGCAAATTAATACAAGAAATCGAGTTAAATGAGAAAATTATAGCCCCAGTAGCGAAAGGTGAAGTTGTTGGGAGAGTGATTTGGAGCCTTGATGGTGAGCCGGTAAAAGTTGTTGATGCAGTGAGTGCCAATGAGATAGGTGAAGGTTCGGTATTTAAGCGGTTTAAAGATAGCCTAATCGTCTGGATGAGTTCTCTTTTGAACGATTTTCGTAATATGTTCGGAGGGGGGGCATGATTACTGAAACTGCGCGGGTATCTATGTGGCGAAATAGTAATTATACCCGTTTACTCTCTGCTCAGGTTATCTCGTTAATTGGTACGGGGATCAGTTCTGTTTGCTTGGCGTTACTCGCATACGATTTAGCTGAAAGCGATGCAAGTACCGTATTAAGCTTTGCTTTTGCTATAAAAATGGTGGCATACATAGGTTTAGCCCCCATTTTTTCGGTTATCAGTCGACACTGGAATAAAAAATACGCGTTAATTGCGTTAGATGTAATAAGGGCGAGTTTATTTGTCACTCTGCCATTTGTCGATCAACTGTGGCAAGTGTATGTACTAATGTTCGCGATCAATGCGTGTTCAGCAGCGTTTACGCCGCTATATCAAGCAACCTTGCCAAAAGTTTTGACTGATAAAGAGGATTATACACGGGCTCTTTCTTATAGCCGTATCGCTTATGACCTAGAGCAGATTTTAAGTCCGATTATTAGTGCTCTTCTGCTAACGATTATAAGTTTTCGCCATTTGTTTTGGCTTGATGCAATTACTTTTATTGTTTCAGCTGTTTTGTTAGCTTTTTGCGTTATTCCACCAGATAAATCAATGGGTAATGTAAAAAATAAACGACCATCAATTTTGAATGGATTAACTGCCTACTTATCTGAGCCTAAATTGCGCTCTCTTTGGTATGCATATTTGGCTGCTGCGGCAGCAAGTGCCATGGTTATCGTTAATACGGTTGTGTATGTGCATGATGTATTACACGGAGGGGATACAGAAACCGCTTTGGCCATGTTTTTCGTCGGTTTGGGTTCAATGCTTGTTGCACTTCAGCTACCCAAATGGCTGTCTAAACATGCTCCTCAGCGCTACCATTTGTGGGGAATGATGTTGATTTTAATCGCATTATATCTCGGGACTTGGCTTCCTAGCTGGGGAGGCTTCGGTTTGATGTGCTTTATTCTTGGGATTGGGATGTCGTGTATTCAAACAACGTCGGGTCTCATTATCAATGAAATTGCTCGTGATGGTGATGCGGGAGAGTATTTCGCTGCACACTTTTCACTGACTCATTTATGGTGGTTATTTACCTACCTTGCTGCGGGGATATCTGCGAGCTGGTTTGGAATGACGGGGGCGTATTGGGTTATGTTCGTTATCGCAGGTGCGGGTGCTGTTTTTTATGTCTCTTCAATAAGGCATCATCACTCAATAGCCTAAGATGATTGGGGTCTAAAACGGTTGTTAACTAGCTTAACGACCGTTTTTTTGCCTGAGTTTGGGATGTGGTGGCAAAGTATCTACAACTGAGACGCCTTTGTTTGGGGCAAATGTTAAAAACGGGCTATTGTCGTTTCTATCGTTTTTTTACGAGCTGTTTTTCACACCACTTGCTGATTTGCGGTGAGTAAAGAGCAAACACGCTAATAAGCAATGCAATACCAATAATCGTGAAAAGACCATTCATAATATTCCCTCAGTTCTTAGACCTCTCTGCTTACGATAGCATAGAATGATCAAAACCGAACGTGCTTCGCAACAACTTGCCAATCGCGATTTAGAATGGCCCCCCCCTAAATCGTTTATGGCCATTTTCTATTAATTGCTTTACTCATTTACCTCCTATTCATGAGCTTTTCTTCTACTAAACGTTATCCATTATTTAGCATCTATCGCGGGGTAAATGTTATCGATGAGGAAGATATTGATTTTTTGGATTCATTTAGTTGAATTATGTCGTTAAGCTTATGTTTTTAAGGGTATATTAGAATTGAATTAAAGTGAATTAGACAAAAATGCCGTGTTTAAATAGAGAAATTTTTTGTCTAATAAATGTTATACAAATAAAAGGAAGTGTCATTGGACAACAAGGTAAAAACAAAGCTAAAAAATTTAACAGGTGATCAAATGTTCACGTTATTAGCTTGGATCGGTGTAATAGCTACAACAGCGGTTGTAGCTGCATTGGTATTCTACTTTACCCATTTTTCTGGGGAGCTTAGTAATAAACAGGAAGATTGGGGTACGTTTGGTGATTTTTTAGGTGGCAGTCTCAACCCTATACTGAGTTTTCTTGGTCTAATTGCTCTGCTATTGACGATAGTCCTACAAAATCGCGAACTAGAAGCTACACGTCAAGAGCTAGCAAGATCTGCCGAAGCTCAGATTAACTCTGAGGCTGCATTGAGCCAACAATCTGAAATTTTGGAACAGCAGAGATTCGAATCAACTTTTTTTCAATTGGTTAATTTGTATAATGAAATTGTAAAATCGATGCAAGTAAACCACTTAAGCAGAAGCATAGAAGGACGTGAATGCTTTTTTATACTTTATAGCCAAAGATATGTAGGCTCCAGCGGCACAACTCTTGATTATGTATATGATAATTTCTATCGAGAGCATCGGTCTGAGATAGGGCACTACTTTCGTCATGTTTATCAGATAATTAACTTTATAGACAAATCAAATATTTCAAATAAAAAGCAATACTCTAACTTTATACGTGCCCAGTTATCGGATTATGAGTTGGTATTACTTTTCATTAATGGGCTATCAATACATGCTAGAGACAAGATGAAACCACTTATTGAAAAGTATGAATTGTTTGAGCATCTTTCAATTGACCTTTTTGAGTTTGGCGTTGAACGGGCAAAAGAGTATGAAATATCAGCATTCGGTAAATCGTCTGACATTGAAAATATTCGAAAGTTATTTGTCTAACAAAGAAGGATTAAGCGCTGCGCAGTCAGCGTTAAATCCTACACCTGATGCGATGATCGAGCAGGTGTTTAACGGCGGTTTGCGTTGAAAATGTTGCTCTGCGTTATCGATTTGACGGTTGATTTGATGACTGTATGGCTCGTGTTTTCAATTTGAGAAGTCTATATCAGGGAGGATATTGATGGATGTTTTGTTCTTAATCGCCGCAATTTTGTCGGCGCTAAACTTGTTACACGCTGTGATATATAAATCTATTTTTTTCGCTGGAGGTTGGATTGACTATTATGAAAACAGGTCACACTTTTGGGCTGGATTTACAGCGTTTTTGCTCCTTTTATTTTTCTATGGTGGATTCTATTTTGTGATTTTTCCTGATTTTCTAGGCGAGTGAATTAGAGTGCTAGCTGTCGGTAAAGAATAATTGCTTCAAGTTGGTTTAAGCGCGCTTTACGCCTTCAAGTTGTTTGGGGTTAGAATTAGGCATAAAGTGTTTAAGGCGGATTATGATTTGAGGCGCAAGGAGAGTTTTAGATGGGAACTATAATAGGCTTGGTCGTTTTAGCGGCGATAGATTGGTATCTTGTTCGCAAAACGGGGCTTCATATACATCAACTCATTTCAAAAAAGTATGCAGAGTATTTAGATGGCAAAGAAAATCGTAAATAGAGCCGTTGGCGAGTCTCTTTTTGAGTATTCGGTTGTGAGAGGACGTTGAAGAAGCGAATCGGTGAAAGGCCATTAAGGGCTTGGCCAATCACCTATCTAACACCTTTGCTCTTTTTCTATTGGCGCTTCATATATCGATAAAGTGCAAAAGGAATAATCAGAGTCACAACAAAGCTGACAGTCAGAATACTTAAGTACGTTGTTGACGCATCCCCTCCGCCTAGCTGCGCTGGTGGGATGAATGAAATACCAAGCGCGAGTACAGAAATGATCAACCCCGCGACGGAACATAGAAGTTTTACGGTTATACCGCCTGGAATTTCAAACGCACGAGGCAGATCTTTAAACTTTAAAATGACCGCTAAGTAAGAGATAAAAAATATAATATAGCCAACCAAGTAAATGACGACAGTGAGAGAGATGGCCGTGAAAAAGGAAACATTTGCGCCACTGCTACCGAAGGTTAAAACGGCGGCCCATATACTGACAATAATGCCCTGCATAATTAAGAAATTCACGGGTACATCATAAGCATTCGTTTCCGCTAACTTTTTAGGCAGTAATCCATCCTTACCGGCTTCGAGCATACCCCAAGAGGGGCCAACCACCCATGCAGAAACCTCTGCACACACACCAAAAACAATGAAAACGGCAATAACACGCACAATCCAATCCATGTTCTCAAAAAAGTGCGCGAACAGACCTTCAAAACCCTGCACAACACCGATTGATAATCCCAACGATTTTTCAGGTACGACTGCGCCAATCGCAATACCACCAATGGTATTTAAACAAATCGCTAATAAGACCAGTAAGATAATCGCGATCGGATAGTCGCGCTTAACGTTTTTCATCTCATTGGCATGCGTTGCAGACGCTTCAATCCCCGCGTAAGCAAGAATGAAGGAAACAAAGACGACAACCGTATTGAGCTGGCTGAAGTTTGGCACCATTTCGCTCAAGGACAAATCCATGTCGCTAATACCACCAGTCGCAAAAAAACCAATCGTTAACGCGAAGAGGACGATAGCAGGTATCGCAATACCCAACACAAAACCATATTTCGCGATCGTACTGGTGAACTTGGTTCCTTTAAATTGAGATAGAGTCAGCCCCCAGAAAATCACCATAACGCCGATAAAGCGAATGAGGGGATCATCATTCAGCGCTTCCCACTGAAGTACATAAGAGAGCGCGCCTAAAATAAAGTAAATCATGGTGACGAATCCAACGGTGATTTGAAACCATTGGAAAAAGATGTTTGCAAATCCCCATTTTTCGCCCAGAGATTTACCCGCCCAAGTATAAACACCGCCTTTATCCCAGCCTTCGATGGTTGCCATTTCTGCTGCGCAAAGTGCAACGGGTAGAAACCAGAAGAGACCGGCAATGACCAGGTAAAACACCAAAGAAATACCCGACGATGCAAATGTTGGATACTCATAAACGGTCATAACCATGGTTGCGGTTAATGCAAAAAAGCCAAAAAGGCTTAAATGTTTACTGCTTGATGCTGCCTTGCTCATGATTCAATGCCCCTCATTTTCCTTTCGATGGTCAACGCTTTTGACGTTTTGCAAAAAGTGTAGCTTAGATTTCACTCGCAAGGCTGAGTGTTTATATTGATGAATATGTTCGTCACTTGAGGTGTCGCGCATTGAATCATCGAAAATAGAATGAAGAGGGATTTTTTGAATCAGAAGTGATGGTATGAAAACGAAAGAAGGGGGCAGAACGGAATAAAAGGCGTTATTAAAAAGGCTATATAGCAGCAGATAAGTAAGTGGGCAGTTATTGAATGATGCATTCAAAGGGCATTATTTTTTGATTAATGAGTGATGTTCTTATCAAAAGAGTAAGAACATCACCTTTTTTCAAATCCGTGAAAGGCTGGTTACAGAACCCAAGATAGGGTAAGTAACAAAGTAATCGCTGAAGTTGCTAAAAACAGAATAGACAGTGTCACAATTTCCTCAAAAACAGAGGCTGGTTGTGTCACGTTGTTTTCTACTTCAGGAGTACTCGCAGTGTCCGATATAGCGATAGAGTTAGCATTCATAGTCGTATACCTTAATGTTCATCATTTCCAAAAGACGTGCAAAGTCTACTCTTTTTGTGATGAACTTCAAATAATTAAATGAAAAATTGTCATTTAAATTGAAATGCAGAACGTACATTATGACTAAAAATTGGCGTTTACGATGCGGGAGGCCTTGCTATATAAGCGATGTACGTTAAATCATCAGTTTGTAGAAAAATAATCCTAATATTAAATCTGTGGAGAGGTTATCCACGTAAAAGATTGGCTGGAAACATAAGAATAAAGAAAAGGGATGATGTTTCATTCCAACGTTGTTCGGGCGCAAGACGAGCAGCGGCACAAGGGAAGCGAGGGAAGGTTATGCAGATTTTGATCGTTGGTGGGAGTGGGGGAATTGGATTCGCGATGGTGCACGAAGTGCTTAACGCCTTTCCTACGGCTGAGGTGCATGCGACGTACCATCGACATCGTCCTATTTTCCAGAATCGGCGTTTGCAATGGCATGCGCTTGACGTGACTAAGGAGCCAGAGATTGAAGCGCTGAGCGAGCGATTTATTGAGGTAGATTGGTTGGTCAATTGTGTGGGCATGCTGCATACCTCTGTTAAAGGGCCGGAAAAAAATCTCGCCGCGACAGACAGTGAGTTTTTTTTGGCAAATCTTTCCGTCAATACCTTGCCTACCTTAATGCTGGCCAAATATTTCACACCGAAATTAAAACGAGCAGAAGCCCCTAAACTGGCAACGATTTCCGCCAAAGTGGGCAGTATTGAAGATAACCGCTTGGGCGGTTGGTACAGTTATCGAGCCTCAAAAGCCGCGCTCAATATGCTGCTAAAAACCATCGCGATAGAATGGCAACGCACACTTAAGCATGGCACGGTCGTCGCTTTGCATCCCGGAACCACGGATACCGCACTCTCTCAACCTTTTCAGGCGAATGTGCCTGAAGGAAAGCTCTTTGAGCCGACTCGTGTTGCGCGTGATTTGGTTGAGTTACTGAAGACGATGACCCCAAAGCAAAGTGGGGGATTTCTTGCGTATGATGGCCAGGAATTGCCTTGGTAATGCTAGTGGTGATAGTGGATGTGATCGTTCTGCAATAAACGCATCCCTGTTGACTCGCCACGCCATGAGCTGCTTAAGGGGGCGTTAAAGCTCTGATGATTATGATGATTATGATGGTTCTGATGGTTCTGATGGTATAGCACGAAAGGTTACAAAGACGCGCGAGGGTAAATGCATTGGCCGTTGTCGATTAAGCCCGACGTGAGATGAATATCGCCTTGTTTTGATATGGCAACGGCTTCGATACCGGTTTGTTGATTGAGATAAGTGATCGCATGATGAATCGAGGGTAAAAACCCTGCGGTGCTCCAGATTTCCCCATCCGTTGAATGTTCCGAAATGATGGTTAAGCTCGCGATGTCGGTGACGATTGGCATACCCGTGTGCGCATCAAGCAGGTGATGGTAACGTTGCCCGTTGGCATGAAAGAAACGCTCATTGATGCCAGATGTCACCATTGACGCTCCGTTAAGAGGCACTGCTCGGATGATGGTTCCTCGCTCAGCAAGCGGATGCTGAATGCCCACGTTCCATGCTTGATTAGCATTACTTGGAGAGTGGCCTATGGTGACAACATTTCCGCCCAAACTAATAAACCCCGATTGTACACCAGCATTGATGAGCCTATTTTTCACCTGATCCGCAAAATAGCCTTTCGCGATAGCGCCGAGGTCAATTTCCATCCCAGGTTGGCTTAAATACACCGAATGGTCGTGGTCATTTAGTTGAATGTTTTTAGGATCAACGTAGGGAAGCTTGGCGGCAATTTCCTGTTGAGTAGGGATCTTCGCATCGTGAAATCCGATGCGCCACGCTTTTACGAGAGGACCGATAGCGATGTTAAATGGATTTTCTGCATCTTCACTGATCGCCTTGGCGAGTTTGATCAACTGGAAAAGATCCGGCTGAACCTTCACTGGCATTTTCCCCGCCTGCTGATTGATCATCATGAGCTCTGAATCGGGTTGGTTTACGGTGAAACGCTGCGAATAGTGTTCAAGTTGCTGGTAAACCTTTTTAATGAGGGCTTCACCGTTTGGGTGGTAAACCACTACATCAATAAACGTTCCCATCATTTGAAATCGAGATTGAGTTTTTGTCATCGTATTACTCTGTGCCATCGTTCAGATTAAACGTGTTATCGATGGAGGAAAGCATGTGATCCATGCGCGCCCATCAATGCTAAAAGAGGGAAGCATGGCTTCCCTCAGTCTATTGGTATGAATTAAATCAAATCGGCGGCACTTTCACCGGCGATGCGGCCATAAGTGAAGATATCAATTAACGCATTACCACCTAAACGGTTACCCGCGTGGATACCACCGGTAATTTCCCCTGCCGCGTATAAGCCTGGAATAATCTCCCCTTCTTTATTGATCACGCGTGCTTTGGTGTCGATCTTTAGGCCACCCATCGTATGGTGAACCGAAGGTTGACGCGGGGTCGCATAAAATGGCCCTTGCTCTACTTTTAAGCCGAACGCACTCTTATTGAACTCAGGATCATGCCCCTGAGCCACATAACCATTGTATTGCTCGATGGTGTGGGTGAGCACATCTTGCGGCACACCAATCTTAGTGGCGAGCTCTTCGAGTGTTTCCGCTTGAATAATGATCCCTTCTTTGATCTCTCGTTCGATGGTTTCATCAGAGGTATTCGCGGCGGTTTGGCGAATTTTTTCATCGGCAATCATGTAAATAAGACCACCGTTATCGAAGAAGGCGTCAGACAACACATCGCGACTTCCACATTCGTCAGTAAAGCGTTTGCCTTGTTGATTCACAAAGACAAAGTTTTCTGGCGGCACAATTAAACCGGTTAATAGCGCACCAGATTTCGGGTTGCCAATCGGCATTAACTGTACAAAGCCCATGCCGACAAGCTCAGCACCGGCTTTTTCGCCGATTTCAATACCGTCGCCAATCAGTGCTGGGGAGTTGGTTGTTTTGATATCGTCAGCGATCTCTTTCCAATACGTGTTGTATTTTTTGATCATCTGCGTATTCGCGCCAAAACCACCAGACGCGAGCACGACACCATGATTGACGTGAATAACACGTTTATTTCCGTTCGCTTCAGTTGCCTTGATTCCGATGACTTTACCGTCTTCAATAATCAGATCTGTAGCGCGCGTATCGGTGATGATTTGGCCATTTTGCTCTTGAATGCGTTTTTGCAGTTTATCGACAAACTCAACCCCTTTTGGACGTTTTGGTTTGTGCGCGCGACGCCATAGTGCCCCAACCGGAATTTCGACCACGCTGCGATCAAAATCAATGCCTTTGGTGCTTAGCCAGTCAATCGATTCCATAGAACGCGATGTTAAGGTTTCGACCAAGTCATACTGACCATAAATCGATTCGCCATTCAGATCGGTACGTTTGCCGCCTAGATAGGTTTGAATGCGGTGTAATTCAATCGAGTCGAATAAGTACTGCTCTCCGCCTTCAAGCGCAGAAAAATAACCATCGAGCTGGGTTTTTAGCACTTTGAAATCAGCCAGATATTCACCCACAAACTCCGTTTCTGGCGTGTTAGCCAAAGCCATTAGGGTTTCTTTTTCGCCCGGTAAGGCGGCGAAATCATTTTGCCAGTCAGGTTCAGCTGCGTTTACCCAGCCTCCTGTGCGAACCGTGTTGCCACCAATCGCAGGGAATTTTTCCAGCAAAATAACCGATTTACCTTTGTCCAGAGCGGTCAGCGTTGCACTTAAGCCGGCACCGCCACCGCCAACCACGACGATATCAACGGTTTCTTCAATGGTTTTTGATGCCCATTCAACCACTTCGCGTGCTTTGCAGCGTAGAGCTTCAGAGTTACCACCGGCAAGATCGACAGCATTAGAGACACCATCAATCACCGCTTGGCTGCTGACGGTGGCGCCAGAAATAACATCAATGTTTAGGGTTTGGCCGTCAAGGATTTGCTGCGGAATACGCTCAAATGCCGGGTTGGCTATCCCATCCGATTCTTTTGATGAGTCGACCACAATGTTGAGGATTCTATCTTCAGAGAAAGTCACGGTTACTGGCAAATGACCATTGTGACCACGTCCGTACGCGGTATACTCGCCTGAGTCGAATTTGATATCGATGCTTTGCAGTTCTTTAATGCGTTGGTGTTTGATGGCCTCCGCTTCGCTATCGACGATCATGTAATCCATGATTTCCCAAAGTGGAGTTGGGATTTGTAGTGCGTGTTGCTGAGCGATATCGGCAAATTCGGCGCAGGTTTCGTTGTTCAGGGCTTTGTGTGCCCACGTTGGCTCTACTAAGTAACCTTTGCCGATGCTGACCATGTCATAGCCTTGAGCGAGTGCGTGTTCCGCATCTTCGCGCTGGGCAATCCCGCCCACGCCAATTACCGGTACTTTTGCAACATTGTCTGATTGAAGTTGGCGATATTTGGCAATCAGAAGTTCGGTATCTTCTGGGGTGACGATAGAGTTACGCGCCCAACTCCCCATTGAGAAATGGAAGTAATCTAAGCCATGGGTTGCCAATTTATCTAACAGATACAGGGTGTCATCAAAGCGAATGCCCGGTTGTTCAATTTCTTCAGGAGAGAATCGGTAGCCAATAATGAAATCAGCTCTGTCGTGTGAGGCCGCGACTTGTTTGGTTTTGTTGAGAATCGCGAGTGGGAAAGCGGTACGTTTGTCTAAATCGCCGCCCCATTTGTCATTGCGACGATTGGAATGTGGGGAGAAAAACTGTTGGATCAGGTAAGTATTTGCGCCGTGAATTTCAACACCATCAAATCCGGCTAAGATCGCGCGGTTAACCGCATTTCCGAAGCTTTCGATCATGTCGTCGATATGTGCAGCGGTCATTTCCAACGGAATTTCTGCATTGTCGCGCAAGGCCGCCACTGGACTGGCAGAGATAGGCTTGTGACCCCCATTGTATTCTGGGTTGGCCATGCGTCCTGCGTGGTAGATTTGCAAGATGGCTTTAGAGCCTTTCGCTTTGATTGCTTCCGCGAGTTTTTTTAAACCCGCAATTTTGCTGTCTGTGTCAATGCCCAGCGCCCCTTGGAAAGCGCGGCCGTAATTTTCTACAAAAGCACTTTCAACAATTATAGCGCCCGCATCACCTGAGCGAGCGGCATAGTAGGTGATCATTTCTTGGGTCACACCGCCATCAAAAAATGCGGATTGAATCGTCATCGGCGCCATGACGATGCGATTTTTTAGTTTGACCCCGGATTGAAATACGATCTCATCGATTAACTGAGCCATCAAATGTTCCTTTACAGATTAATTGTCATATTAAAATTGCCAGTGAAACCCATCGGTATTTAACGAGTAATTTTGATATGAGAACGACTAAATTCTGTCTAAGCGTGTCGCTTATTCCTAATAACCCTAGGAATTATATTGACTTATTTATATGAGTAAAATGAATGCTTTGCATTGACGATATGACTTTTTTGCATAAATACGGTGCTGGGTACGTTTTAAATAGAGGGTTTTATACCCGTCCTACTTGGCGTTGCAGTAGCGTTGCAGTGGCGTCAACAGGCACTCTCAAACCTCATCGCATAGCGTATTGATGCTACGAGATCCGAGCTCAGAGGCTTTGTTCGCTTGTCGCTTACCTACATCGTCACGTTGTTTGGGGATAGGGGAGAAGAAGGGGGCTATTTAACGAGAAATGACAATGACATTGCCAAGATCAATAAATAACTGTTCGTCGTCTTGAGTGGCGGAGATTTGAATGTCTCTGGCGCTGGCGGCGTTATCATAAAAGCGAACCCGATAGTCGCCTTCAGGTAAGACATCGAGTTCAAAATTGCCTTCTTTATCGGTGAAAAAAGGATAGGTTTGGTTGGTTGATTTACTTTGAAATTCACCGACGATGTCAGCCATCGGCTTCTGTTTTTGGTTATAAAATTGCCCACTGACGAAATAACCTTTATCAATGGTTAATTGATGAGAAGAGCCGCTGTATAAGCCAGACAACGCGACGAACTCGCCTTGTTTTAGTTCCTCATTAAACGCAAGATTGCGCCCATCGACTCTGATGGTTCGATACCCGTCATTACTGATAGGAACGAGTAATTCTGAATAACCGGCATTGTCGGCGGCATCGGTAATTTGAATGCGCTTATATTGGTCATAGCTGAGTTGATAGCGGTCTTGATATTCTTCTGGAAGTGAGACGATATTGAAACTGCTCGTCACGGGGGAGGTCAATATTACGTTGTTGCCCGCCCATGCGATGGCGGTATCGGCCCCAACACTGAGAATGCGGCTTTTTGTGGGGCGTGATTCATTGGTACTGGAATAGCGTGCATTTAATGTGACTCTATTTCCGTACCATTTGCCATAGCTGTCTAGGCCATCATATTCTTGGCCGACAAATTTCGTCGCGGCTCGCCAGTAATAATCGGGTTGATATTGGGAGGCGGCGACTTCTGTTTGATATTCATCATTGCGGCTATCAAACGATGTGCGGGCAGACACGCTGACATTATTCCAACGCAACGGCATTGAAAAAGAGAGATAGATGCTACGGTCAATCTGGTCTTCATTCTTTTGCCAACGCAAGTTGACGCTGGTGGAGATTCTTTCACTGAAACGATAACTGGCGTTTAATGACGCCCCCTGAGATTGGGTTCTTTCGTTATCGAATTCATGGTCAAGATTGACAGAAAGGTAGCCATTGTCAAAAGGCGTATCGATGCTAGAGCTAAAGGATAGCTTATGCACCAAAGGGTCGGGCTTAGTCGTTTGATTGACGCCGTAACGGAAAGAGACATTAGACAGTGATTCATCAAACAATTGCTCGATGAACACTTGGCCCAAAAACTGATAGGAATGTGAATCGGGAAACTGATTAAATTCACTATCAAGACTGAAAAAAAGATCGCCAAGCGCGAAGTTTTGGTTGAGAGCGAAGTTTTGCTCGTCGTCCTCGTACAAGATGACGGAAGAAAGTGTCCACCATTCGGTTAACCCATATGAGATAACCCCTTGCGCGCTCATTATATCCCTATCGATGCTTTTCGTGCCGTTGTTCTCGTATCGTTGTCGAGCGCCATACAGCAGCTGGGTTTCTATGTCGCCTTTGAGCAATAATTGAGGGTGATCGACGAGGTTAAAGAAGCGTTTTTGCTCAATACCACCTTGGTCGATGTAACTGACTTCGACTTCATTCACCCCTTGCTCTAGCGGAAGATCTTTGAGGTTATATTGGCCTGCGGCTAAGCGTAGCGTTCGGTACTCTTCACCGTTGATGTTTATCTTAACCAGAGAGGTGGATTCTAAACTGATCGGTACGGAGTTTGGGTTGGTAAGCTCTTCAAGGTATTGGGGCTGATAAGAGTACGAGAGCCCAAAAAGATCCCCGCTGGGCAGAGAGGAAATATCGGTTTCAATTTGGTAGTCGCCAAACTGAAGATAACCTGAGTTGTTGGGTAAATTACTTATCACACGGGTTCTATCCCTTACCCAAGTTCCTTTGTCAGTAAAGTGATTGTATGTGTATGTATGACCGTCCTCAAAAGTGATAGGCCCTATGGCGGTAATCCCCCTCAAAGCGACTTGTGAGGCGGAGTAATCGGTGTTGACAAGATTGTGGCTATGAGACCAATACGTATTTAATACGCCACTAAATAGCACGGGTTCAATGTGAGGAATGCCGGTTGGCGGTGTTTTCGTGCCAAGATTTTGCAGGGGAATGTCGACCAGTTTTCGGTCGGATACTGGAACCGATATCGAGATGATCAGCTCATCAGCACGGTATTCGCTATCCCAGCCGAGATCTTGCAAGGTCGCCCGCGTGACTTTTTCATTTTGTAGGGCACTGCGTAGCGTCTCTAAGCGCGTCGCATCGATAGATTGCGTAAGAATATCAAGTAACTCATTGCCCTCTAAGGCCCAATACTCCTCACGTTCATCATCCAGATAGCCCGTCACTTCAACCCGTTGATTTACCACCTCAACATCAATCGGAATTTGCATCTCCTCGGCGAAGAGAGGAAGAGACGCACTCGCTAAAATGACGCAGGTAAATAAACTGCTGTGGGTAAAGCCTTGTGATCGCCGCGCTGAATGAGCCATAAATCACCTAGTTCAAAATGACTTCGGCTTGTTGATATTGTTTGCCAATGCTTTGTAGAGGCAAAAAGACTTGAGTCTCTGCCAGCATGTTGATGTCGGGTAACGGTTTGTCATAGAAGATACTGCCATTTTCCGAACTGAGCTTGAGCTTCCAATCGTCAAGAATGATGTGCTTGTTGCCGCGGTTTTGTAAGGCAAGTTGCGTACCTTTTGGCCCGTTACTCACCGTGGCTGTGAGTTCTGGTTCAGCATTTTTGGGCGTAATATAAAACGCGGTATGGAAGTTGAATTTTGCATTGAGTCCTTCTTGGTCATCTTCACTCACGTTACGATCCAATTGTTTGAATACGACACGGAACGATTTTTCTTTCGAGATGTTTTTCTTGCCCAAATAAATGACTTTTATGCGCTTTTTTTGTTGAGGTTCGAGAATTATTTTGGACGGGAATACGCGAATATCTTTGGTCGCGCCACGTAACTCTTCACCTGATTCACTTAACGAGCGGGAAGCCACATCCACTTCATAGGCGGCTTTGCGGTTAGTCAGGTTTTCTAAGGTATAGCTGGCCGACTTTTCTTTAATATCAATGCTCTGTGAAAGAGGTGAAATATTAAAATTGGCGTAGGAAATATTGGCAAAAAACAGAATAAATAACGCAGCGATTTGTATCATGGCGGGTTCTCCAATCAATTTAGGAGGGCATAACGCCCTCCTAATACAAAGAATTACAATGGAGTTAAATCAAAAGTCAGTGTTTCAGTGTATTGGCCTGCATAAGTGAAACTTTCATTGTCTGCGAGTTTCATAATAAGTTGGAAGCTGGCGATTTCAGTGGTTGCGCCTTCCGCCAGCAGCATGATTTCGCCTTGGCTCGGATTATAGTCAGAACCAATCGTTCCCACGGCTAGCTTATCAAAGTTGCCTTCACTTAGTGTGTATTCGACCCCTTGAGAGCCGCTAGCATCATTGTTTTCGAGTGAGCCGTTGGTTGCCGTGACATGGATGGTGTAGCCTCCGGATGCGTTACACAGTGCTTTACCAGAGATACTTTGCCCCGCTCCCGTGAAGTCGTTTATTTCACTGTGAACATACTGTCCGCCTACGTTGCTGACCGGGTCACCCACATCACCATCATTTGATGTGGCGAGGAGGCCAATATTACACTCCTGAGCGACATTTTTCGTTAGCGTGGTTGATGCTCCGGTGACATCGGCATGCGCTGCTGTGCTGCTTAAAGCCGTTGCGGAAAGAATGGCGACTGTGATTGCTACTTTGTTCATAAAGAATTCCCTTTTGTCTTTGTAGTATTTGTATTTGGTGTGTCTTGTGAATCGACACAAGCAATGATAGATAAAAGTGAACAACGGGGAGTGTTAATTAAGTTGCCATTTAAATTTGTGATTAGTGGTATTAAAGTTTACGACTTCGATGCCTTGTTGTATTTGGGTTTTTATATTACTGGCATGTCGATTTGGATTGGTGATTGTATTTTTGGTTAAGTATTAGAATGAAAAGAGCATTTTGCTTATTAGTATGCTGTATTCTTTTTGCTTTATTCTTTTGATGTAATACTTTTTGTTACAAATGTAATTATTACGCATTAGTCGATAAGTTTAATTGGCATTAAGCTATTGAAGTGATGGTTAATTTTCTTTCTTGATAGAGATCTCATTATCTATATATAGTCATTTTTTCTATTGAATATATAAATGGCGGGCCTACTCTTGTAGGGTCAGGAAGCTATAGAGGCAAGAGTGTAATGGATAATAATCAAAAGAAAATCGTACTAGTCTGTGAGTCTAATATTCAATTCGGTTTAATTAAAGAGGTTTTAGAAAGTGTTAAAAGTATCAAGCTTTCGCTTTGGTATTATAAAGAGTTAGGGCAGGAGATTGCTGATAAAGAGTTGGATATAGCCTTGATTGATTATAACTATATTAATAGCGAAAACTTGGAGCAGCTATATTCTAATTTACCTTCGGGTTGTGGCATTGTCTTTTTCAATGTGCGAGAAAAAATGCCAAAAAATCAGTTGATTAGATGGCCTAATTTGAAAGGTGTTTTATACAACACCGCTCCAGTATCCCATTTGGCGAAATGTTTAGATCATGTGGCATGCGGTGATATGTGGCTGCCAAGAAAACTGATGGTGGCGATGTTGAAGCAATCACACGAGTCCACTCAAACCGAGCGTAATGTAGAGTTGTTGACGCGTAGAGAGCGTCAAATATTGAATTTGTTAGTCACCGGGCAATCCAATCAAAAAATTGCTGATAATTTGTATATTACGGAAAGCACCGTGAAAACGCATATCTATCGTTTGTATAAAAAAATGAATGTGCGATGTCGTAAAGAAGCCATGTCATGCGTCAATCTGCAATCCAATCGGTTTTATTACGATGGCGCGCTCTCTTGATGCGATGATCTTGCCGCCGCTATTTTACTAACGAGTACAAGTTAGTGATGAATTTAGACTATGTTCATTGTGTTTGAACGTGACTTTGTACGTTCTCTTTTTTGCCCACAATGAGAAGGAATAGCAACATGCAAGGAAATAGCTTCGACAATAAGATATGTATTGTGACAGGAGCCGCACAGGGGATTGGCCAGGCGGTAACGCAACGGTTGAGTGATAATGGCGCGCTCAAAGTGTATGCGTTGGATCTTAACCATGAAGCATTAACTCACGCGTGGCATGCTTACTCCAACGTGATACCCGTCGCCTTGAATATTTGTGATAGAGAGGCGATCCGGTTGTTGGTGGAAGACATTCAACGTGAACATAGCCACATTGATGTATTGGTGAATAATGCGGGGATAACGCAAGATGCCCTATTGGAGAACATGTCTGAATCTCAATGGGATCAAGTCGTAGAAGTGAACTTGAAAGGGGTGTTTAACCTTACTCAAGCCGTCGCCTCTATCATGATGGCCAATGGCTATGGGTCGATTATCACCATGTCATCGGTGGTTGGTACGGACGGCAATATTGGCCAGAGTAATTATGCCGCAACCAAAGGCGGTGTGATTGCGATGACAAAAGGTTGGGCGAAGGAGTTTTCTCGTCATGGTGAGCAAGTGAGAGCCAACTGCGTGGCGCCCGGTTTTGTCGAGACCCCAATGACCGCCAATTTACCAGAGAAAGTATTGAATATGATGCGCCAAAAAACACCGTTGCAACGAATGGCCTCCGTTGATGACATTGCCGATGGTGTCGAATTCTTGGCCAGTGATAAATCCCGCTTTATTACCGGGCAGGTGCTAAAAATTGATGGTGGTCTGGTGCTTTAACGATGCATCGATGATGGCGAATCTGACGCGTACGTAAGCCAAGCTGTCGGCTGCGCGTCTTCGGGGGTGATGGCCATTCTACTTGACGTGCAGAGGTGTTGTTCAGACCTCTTTCCCTCCCAGCCATAGTGGTTTGATGCTTAGAATTTTTTGTTGGTAACGTGCCAGCATCTTCAAGATGTTTGAGTATAGAATGACCACTGTGAGTAAAGTTTAAACGTAGAATAATGACGTAGATTGTAAAATATTTAGATTAATCATGTTTTAATTGCTAAGGAAGCAAGTTGGTGATATTTATCGCATATATACAGGATTATATATGGAATAACGAATGGAAGCTGAGCAATTAGAAGTCCTCAATTTCATTAGCCAACACCCGCCATTTGATGACTTACCCGAAGAGCATCTGAAAAATATCGCCCTTAATGTCGAGGTTGCCTACTACCGTGAAGGCTCCGACATCCTCAAAGTGGGTGATGATATACGAGACCTATACATCATTCGCAGCGGTGTGGTTGAGATCTATCGTCGTAAAGGCGAGCTCTACAACCGATTCACAACCGGTGGATTGTTCGGTCAGATGGGTTTGCTGATGAAGAACCGTGTTCGCATGCCGGCCAAAGCAACAGCGGATACACTGGTTTATTGCATTCCCGAATCTATTTTTATTCAACTGTGTGACGAGTTTGAAAATTTCGCTGACTTTATGGAGTTAGAGGATAGCGCGCGTCTGCGTACCGCGGTTTCTAACCATGCGGAAGGCAATGATTTTACGACCGCGAAAGCACGTAAGATTTTAAGCCGTGATCCTATCACCCTAGAAGCGAGCGCCACAATACAGCAAGCCGCGAATTTGATGGCAGAAGAAAATGTCACCGCCTTGTTGATTGTTAAGTCGGCAGAAGAATGTGAAGAAGATGAAGACGAAGATCAGTTGATAGGGATCCTAACTGACCGTGATTTATGTCTTCGAGTCATTTCACAGGGCATTGATACCAACTTAACGGTGAGTGAAGTGATGACGACGGATGTCGTCTCGCTGGGTTATAACGCGTATGTGTTTGAAGCGATGCTCACCATGCTGCGCTATAACGTTCACCATTTGCCTATTCTTAAAGATAAAAAGCCTATCGGCGTCATTGGCATGACGGATATCGTTCGTCACGAATCGCAAAACAGCTTGTTACTGGTGAGTTCTATATTCCAGCAAAACACCGTGGCAGATTTGCAGCTGGTTGCGGCGCAGGTGAAAGATTGTTTTGTGCGCATGGTTAATGAAGATGCCAATGCACACATGGTCGGTCGCGCAATGTCGGTAATTGGTAGCAGCTTCAAACAACGCTTAGCCGAAATGGCCGAAGCGGAGTTGGGCCCAGCCCCGATCCCTTATTGTTTATTAGCGATGGGTTCAATGGCGCGTGATGAACAACTGATTGTGACTGACCAAGATAATGCCATTATTCTGGATAACAGTTATGACCCTGCGTTGCACGGCGAGTACTTTGCGCAGTTTTCAGCGTTTATCTGTGATGGTTTAGCAGCGTGCGGTTACACCTATTGCAGTGGCGATATTATGGCCACCAATCCTGAGTGGCGCAAAACCCGCTCTGAGTGGGAAGAGTGTTTTGCCAATTGGATTGATCACCCAACCCCAGAACGCCTGTTAAACAGTTCAATATTCTTCGATTTGCTTGGTGTTTGTGGCCGGGTTAAATGGGCAGAGCAACTGCAGAGTTTTATCGTGCGTCGCGCAAAACGCAACAACCGATTCTTAGCGTGCATGGCCTACAATGCCATCAGCCGTACACCACCCTTAGGTTTCTTTAAAGATTTTGTTATGGAAAAAGATGGCCGTCATCGTAATTCCATCAACCTAAAACGTCGGGGTACCGCGCCTCTTGCCGATTTGATTCGTGTCCATGCATTGGCGATTGGGTCACGTTCGCAAAACTCATTTGATCGTCTTGATGATATTAATAACGCCGGAATTTTGCCAAAGGGCAGGGGGATGGATTTGAAGGACGCAATGGAACTGATCTATATGGTTCGTATTCGTCACCAAGCGTTGGATATCGAAAATCAGGAAGAACCTGATAATAATATTGAACCAGAGCAGATGTCTGAGTTTGAAAGACGCAATCTGAAAGCGGCTTTCCAAATCTTAAGTAATGCTCAAAATTACATCAAGTTCCGTTATCAGAGAAGCAGCAAATGATCGCTCTGCCGAATGAAAAAAGAACACCGTCTTTGCTTGATACTTCGCAAACACCGGACTGGCCTGTGTATTTTGAACAGCTCCAGCAGCAAGCGAACGATCAGCGTTTAATAGACTATTATTCAGTGCCGATTCCTAGCGGTGATACGCCCCTTAAAGAGGTGCAGTTTGTCGCGCTTGATTTTGAAACGACCGGCCTTAATGCTCAAGAAGATGCGATTTTAACTATCGGTTTAGTGCCGTTCACATTGTCACGAATAGCGTGCAAAGAGTCGGCCCATTGGGTGGTGAATCCTAATCGAGATCTCAATGAAGAGTCTGTTGTCATTCATGGCATTACGGACTCTGAAGTCAAAGCGGCGCCACAGCTTGAAGAGATACTCAATGACGTTCTCCAGGCGCTTTCGGGTAAAATAGTGGTTGTTCACTATAAAAATATTGAGCGTCAGTTTTTCTATCAAGCGTTGGTGTCGAGCATTGGTGAAGGCATCGACTTTCCGGTGGTGGATACACTTGATATTGAATACGCGATTCAGCGTCAGCAATGCCAAGGGTTTTTTAATTGGCTCAAGCGCAAGAAGCCAGGCTCTGTAAGGCTTGGTCAATCTCGTGAGCGTTATGGTTTGCCTGCTTATCACCCTCACCATGCGTTAACGGATGCATTAGCCACAGCGGAACTTTTCCAGGCACAGTTTCAATACTATTTTGAACCAGAAATGCTTCTTTCTGAAGTATGGTTATAGGGATAAATGTTCATTATTGGTAAAAAATAAGTGCAATTTAGGTAGCTTTAAGATTATGATCCTTCATCCTTTCGACTCGGTAAGGGAATGCTCAATGGTCAATGTTGAGCACTTGGATTTAAGTGTATTTCTCATTTTCACCGATTATGAAAGCACAATTTTATAAATGGTCACGTTTTTAAGGAGATAATTCGTGAGCACAGAAAACAATGGCGGGATTCAACGTCCTGATGGCAAAGTAAACGCAATCGATACTGATTACCAAATCGGTCAAGATAACGTTGCTTTAAAAGTAGGTCCATTTGGCCTTGATATACATAACCGTGTTTTTGCAATTTCAGGCATGTCCATCATCCTGTTTGTTATATTAACACTTACTTTCAGACAACAAGTGGAACCATTTTTCGCAGGATTGCGTGGATGGCTTGTTTCCAATTTAGACTGGTTCTTCTTAGCATCAGGCAACTTCTTTGTTGTTATCTGTTTAATTCTTATTTTTACACCACTTGGTCGAGTAAGAATTGGCGGTACGGAAGCGACTCCGGATTATAGCTATACGGGTTGGTTAGCGATGCTATTTGCTGCCGGTATGGGTATTGGTCTGGTTTTCTTTGGTGTGTCAGAGCCAATGTCTCACTTCAGCGCGGCGCTTAATGGCGTTTCTGTTGAAAACGGCGTTCGTACTGACTGGGCGCCTTTAGGCGCTGCAATCGGTGATACTGAGGCGGCTTCTGCGCTTGGTATGGCTGCGACGATCTACCACTGGGCATTACACCCATGGTCAATCTATGCGTTGCTTGCTCTAGGCCTTGCGATTTTCTCGTTCAACAAAGGTCTGCCACTGACGATGCGTTCAATCTTTTACCCGCTATTTGGCGAGCGTATTTGGGGTTGGACTGGTCACATCATTGACATTTTAGCGGTCGTCGCGACGGTATTTGGTCTTGCGACTTCATTGGGTTACGGCGCTTCTCAAGCGGCAACAGGTCTGAACTACTTGTTCGGCATTCCAATGACGGATATGACTCAAATTGTATTGATTGTCATCATTACAGCATTGGCACTAGTATCGGTGGTTGCAGGTCTAGACAGCGGTGTTAAACGCTTGTCAGAAATCAACATGGGCGTAGCGGCAGTTCTACTGTTGTTTGTGATTGTTGTGGGTCCTACTCTGGCTATTTTCACCGGTTTCTTTGATAACCTGGGTGCATATTTCTCGAACATTGTTGATCTCTCTATGCCGTTTGGCCGTGAAGATGTGAACTACTCGCAAGGTTGGACTGCGTTCTACTGGGCTTGGTGGATCTCTTGGTCACCATTCGTAGGTATGTTTATCGCACGTGTTTCTCGTGGCCGTTCAGTGCGTGAGTTTATCATTTGCGTTATTTTGATCCCTTCAACGGTTTGTGTATTGTGGATGACTGCTTTTGGTGGCACCGCGATCAGTCAATACGTAAACGATGGTTATCAAGCGGTATTCAATGCTGATTTACCATTGAAGTTATTCGCAATGCTTGATGTGATGCCATTTTCTGAAATCACGTCTATTGTTGGTATCATCTTGATTGTGGTGTTCTTCATCACTTCTGCGGACTCTGGTTCACTTGTGATTGATACGATTGCTGCAGGCGGTAAAGTGGATGCGCCAACCCCACAACGTGTATTCTGGTGTACGTTTGAAGGCTTGGTGGCGATTGCCCTATTGTTAGGTGGTGGCCTTGCGGCGGCTCAGGCGATGGCGGTGACGACGGGCTTACCGTTTACACTGGTCTTGCTGGTGGCTTCTGTATCTTTGGTGAAAGGTTTGATGGACGAGCCTCGCCCGAAGAGTAAGAAAGAGAAAAAAGCAGCCGCGTAATCGACGCATAAAAAAAACAGCATGCCATGGCATGCTGTTTTTTTTTGTCCGAACCTTAAGCAGCAAAAGTAGGTTCGGTATTCCAGATAGCAAACGAAGGTGCTTTTTAGTTATGTTATAAAAAATACTATCGAAAGTTAGCTGTGTAAAATATCAACACGTATTTGGTTTCATTTTGCGTCGAAAAAGCCAAGCGTTTCACGTATCAATGTAACTGATGATTTAATCATTACAATTGATCACACCAATAACGACGGTGTTTTGACGATGACATTTAATTGACGCTCGTAATATTAATGAAACACACGATAAGTAATAGTAGAATTTCGTCACACAAATCAATATGCGCGCGAGTGAATACTGGCGGACTGCGTTTTTACTTCTTTCTTTCTTCTATTTTCCGCTTATTTCATTTTCTCTTTGCACGCAGGTTAGTGCATTAGTTTACGTTTGTATTATGAGTGACTTTCTTATTCGTTTGTCTGAAGGGTTCGTTTAACTTCGCTTTCGTTGCGGGTTTAGCGATGGATGGTGCAATCAGTGGGATTTTTCTGTTTTGCTTGTACCACAGCGCGACTAAGATTAATGAATTGGTATTGATGTTAAAGGCGGTATTGATGCCACCATTCTCGTATTGGCCAGTAGGAATGCTGCGCGCTTGAAGGCTGTTATCGAGTACAGTGTCGTAGAGTTGTTGGCTGAATTCATCATCGAAAAGCACACTGAAACCAAAAGCAACTTTATGGCTGAGAATTTGTGGATTCTCGATCACCTTGCCACCAGGACTGACACTGGTCCAGGCTTTGCCGTAATAAAATAGGTTGTTGTAGGCAAACCAAGGGTTTTTGTTCATGGCATCTTCGGCATAACTGAACAACTGACTTTGTTGCTTCGATCGATTTTTATGCAGCGCATAGACGCTGTCTATTTGATTCCATGCATTCTCTGCACCAAATTCGATACTGGCGAGCACATAAGGATCGCTGGTCATAAACGGAACATTTCGTTGGTCAATTTGTAACGATGTCCCTGAAATGTCGATATCAACTAAATAGTTTTGTACATCGGGTAGAGGAACCGGATAACCGAAAAGTTCAAAACCGGTGGCGGCGTATTGCAAATAGCCATTTCTTCCTTCTTGTCGATAGTATTCTTTGCCTTTATAAAAATTGGCCCCATACAGTGTGCCTTCGTGGATCGCTTTGCCTAATTCCCAATAGCTCAGTAAATCGAGAATCTCATCTTCAAGCTCTGGATGTTGTTGGCAGAGTATTTTTAACCAAATAAGCAGTCGGCCTATATCGAGAGCAGACCAACCACTGCCTTTGGTTGCACTGGTACTTAGTCGCCCTGATGGCAAGCCAGTTTTTGTGCTGTACTCACGGTTTGGCAGCCAATCTTTATAGAGTGGCATTGCGCGCAGGGTGGCGAGGGTTTGGTCTAACTCTCGATGAGCTTGCTCTTTGGTTTTTAAACCGAGCGCCTCTAACGCTAAGGTGGCCGCGATACCACTGGCAACATCCCACATGGTGGAATGCGCGTAACCTTGGACGGAGTCCCAAAGCCCCGTCGCTTCTCGTCGATTTCTGTCGAAATAGTATTGCGCTTTTTTTGCTAGAAGCAGCTCATTACGAGAGAGTGGATAGAGAGGAGTGGTCTGTTTATGCTCATGCTGAAGTTCGGTTCGTTCTTCGTTTGATTCTTCTATAATGGCTGGTGCAATGGTTCTGCGATGGAAGGTGGCGGGCGGAGCTTTATCGCTAGACGCTTTCGTAATGCTACGCTGTCCATAAAAGCTAATCTCTTCGTCCACACTCTCGTCGCTCGCCGAGGCAAACAGTGACAGTGACGTGCTGATTCCAAGAGCCAGCAAGCATAAATTTGCTTTCATTAAGTTGGTAATTCCATTTAATACAGCTTCCTAACATAATGATAATACAAGATTTGTGATATGCCAGTTATGACAAGGATGAGGCGGTTAGGCCGACAATATTTGTGAATGCTCACACGATCTCATCATTTATCTATGTAACAGAATGGCGCTCTGAGTGTGCATTGGTTCTTTTTCTGCATGATTACCTCGTTTTGTTATATTTAATAGAGGGAGATGGATATGTCTTTGCTTAATGAGCAGAACATAGATAAAGGGGACCTCGATGGTTATGAAAGTTAGGAAAGGCGGTTATGCGACATTTTTGTGATTTTGTTCAGGACATCGGCTTTATGGAAGGTCAATTGAGCGTCTGTTCCATTTATGCTGAGCCGACGTTTAATTATCATTCACATCGTTATTTATTAGGCGATGAGGCCAAAAAGCGGGTTTACGATTATCTGACGAGCGCGCCTTTATTTATGCAAAATTTTGGATCACTTGAGCAAGCTTCTTTCATTTTGGGTTTCTCTTTTGGTGATAGTGATTGTGTGAATCAAGAGCTCGCCAACCTTGCGTGTATCGCTCATCAAGACGCACCCGCACTTCCCCTCTACCTCCAACAAGAGATTGCGGTACTGGCTCCAAATTTACCGTCGATTCCCCTCGAAGAGCAGCAATACCAAACGACACGAGATGTGGCAGAAAAAGCCACGCGACATCAGAAAGGCAGAGAGGTGGCTGTGCTCGCGCAAGCTTGGCATGCGAAACGGTGCATTGAGACGTGTCAATCGATTGGCTTAGATGTCGTGGCATTAAGAGTCGTGAATGGCTTTCCGGCGAATGATCCTCAACCTTGGGTACGAAACCCAATTAATTGGGTAATCAAAGAGAGCCTCCGTGATGTTGGTACGGGTTATGAAATTAGTCAGCAGTAATCAATTAGTTTGACCGCGCAAAACGAAAACACCGTCTATACTCAACTTTATAATTATATGCAACAAAGTTGGTTAGGCTATGGTTCGTCGAGATAACAACCCGTTCGATGCGGTTCGCAAGGAAATTTGGGCTGCGATCGCATTTAGTTTGGGTGTGAATTTATTGGTGTTGGCTGTCCCAATCTACAGCTTACAGTTGTTTGATAGGGTCATGAGCAGTGCTAGCCTTGAAACATTAATGGCCTTGCTCGCCTTAACGGTTTTTTTAGTGACGTCCCAAGCGTTACTTGAATACATACGCACGTTGCTGATGCAGCGCTCAGCACTAAAGTTGGATGAGACTCTCAGTGGGGATTTGTTGGCAAAAAGTATTGCCGAATCTTCCAAAGCGAATCGCATTGAGAAACATGCGTTACAAAACTTAACGACGTTACGTAATTTTTTAGTTTCCCCTTCGACGTCTTCAATTCTCGATCTTCCGTTTACCCCGTTGTTTTTATTATTGCTGTTTGCTTTTCATCCTTACATTGGCGTGGTCGCTCTGGTTGGCGTCTGCGTTTTCGCCGGTCTAGCGGCCATGATGATGTTGGGAGGCCGAAGAATCAGTGCCGAAGCTCAAGAAACGACCGCCAAAGTCAGCATGGAATTAAATGACTATCTGAGAAATGCGCCGACCTTAAAAGCCATGGGCATGAGTGAAAATGTGGGTAAAGCATGGCGTGAAACGAATGCCAGTGTGCTGTATTTACAATGGTTGGTTAATTCACGCGTGGGCCTGCTTCTTGCGATTAGCCGCTATTTTCGCACCTTGTTGCAAGTGGCCGTATTAACCTGTGGTGTCTATCTTGCCCTCCAGCAACAGATAGGAATAGGCGCGGTGATCGCAAGCTCGATCTTGATTGGGCGTGTATTAAGTCCGTTCGAGAGTGCAGTGAGTGGTTGGAAGTCTTGGTATAGCGCGTTCAAGGCTTGGCAGAGTCTCAATAAAACCATCACAGAAGAGTCAAAGATACAAAGAACGCTGTTGCCGGAGCCCAAAGGCGACATTCAGTTTAGTAATGTAAGCCTAAAGTTTGCCAATGCAAGTAAGCCCACGATTCAAGGCGTCAGCTTTAAGCTAGGGGCTGGGAATGCGCTCGCGGTGATGGGGAATTCCGGTTCTGGGAAATCAACGTTAGCGGGGCTGCTGATGGGCATCCAACAGCCGAGTATGGGTGAAATCACGATCGATGGTGCGAGTATTGAAAAATGGGACTTGAACCAGTTCGGGCAATATATCGGTTATTTACCGCAACACGTTGGGCTGTTGGCTGGCACGGTAAAACAGAATATTTGTCGCTTTACTTGCGGTGATGATGCCGCCGTGGTGAGTGCCGCCAAGCTCGCTTGTATCCATGAAATTATCATGACACTTCCCGATGGGTACGACACCTATATCGGAGAAGGTGGAGTGCTGTTATCGGGCGGGCAAAAGCAGCGCATAGGTTTAGCCAGAGCCATCTATTCCAACCCTAAAGTGCTGGTTCTTGATGAGCCGAACTCTAACTTAGACCCTGAAGGGGAAACCGCTTTAGCCATCGTATTACAGCATTGCAAGGAGCATAAAATTACGGTGGTTATGATCAGCCACCGACCGGGTTTCTTACGCCAAATGGATTGGGTGATCAAACTCAAAGAGGGTCGAGTGGAAAAAGCGGGGACCAGCGAGCAATTCTTGGGCCTTCATATCGAACCAGAACTGGTTGAAGACAGAGCAAGCAAAACCGCCTAGGAGTGATTATGCAGGGAAATTTTAGTACAAGACGACTCATTCTCACTGGGCTGTGCGTTCTTATTATCACAGTCGGTGGGTTTATTACGTGGTCGATGACTTTGCCTTTAAGCTCGGCATCGGTCGCGCAAGGCAGTTTGGTGGTCGAAAGCAAGCGTAAACAAATTCAGCACTTGCAAGGGGGTTGGGTTAAGCAGGTTTTCGTTAAAGAAGGGCAAAGTGTTGAAGTAGGGCAGGCGCTTATTGAATTGTCAGATACCAAAGCCGAAGCGGATTACCGTCGCTTTCTCTACCGTAACTATTCCTTATTGGCACAGCGTGCTCGTTTGAACGCGTTGGTCAACGATTCAACAAAAATTGTGTGGTCAAAAGATCTGAATATCGACCGTGACGAGTTGGTGGTTGAGGCTTTACTACGCAGCGAGGATGTGCAATTTGAACAAGCGTTACTGCGCCAGCAATTGCTTGAATCGCAGTACCAGCAGCGAATCGCGCTCTATGAAGAAAAAATCAAAGGTAATCAGTTTCAAAAAAGCGCGATTTCGACGCAGAGAGATTTAGTGCAGCAAGAGGTTTCGATGACCAAAGGGTTGGTTGATAAAGGTTACGTTTCTAAAACCCGAATGTTGGAGTTATTGCGTCACCAAGCGCGCATTGATGCGGAGTTGGCGGAAGTGACATTAACGATGGAATTGGCTGGCCGCGAGCTTGAAACGTGGCATCAAACCCATCAAAACCAGTTGTTGGATCTAAAGCGAGAGTACTCAAGCCAACTCAAAGTGGTGAATGATGAATTAAGGGATGTGCAGCAGTTGATCACTACCGCGCTCGATATTCGCGAACGTATTTTGATTCGTAGTGAATTTGCGGGGCAAGTGGTTGGTATGAACATCGCGAATATCGGAGGCGTCATTAAACCGGGCCAAGTGTTAATGGAAATCGTGCCAGAGAGTGATGAGCTGATTGTCGAGGCCATCGTGTCACCGAAAGACATTGACGTTGTACGTCCTGGATTAGATGCACGGGTGCGCTTGACGGCCTACAGCGTGAGAAATACGCCACCGGTCATTGGTGAGGTCTTGCATGTCTCGGCAGATAGAGTGTCGCAAGGAAGCTCGAATGAAGAGATGACACAAGGCTATTTAGTGACGATTCGATTTGATCCTTCCTCGGCAGAGAATTTGATCCAACATCATGGTGTTGAACTTTATCCGGGCATGTTGGCAGAGGTGTTGATTCTCGGTGAAGAGCGCACTCTGTGGGATTATTTGATGAGCCCAATATTAAGTGGCTTAAATAAAGCAATGAGGGAAGTGTAGTGACACAAGAAATGTTTTTTTGGCTTTGTTTCTACGGTTTTTTTATGGTGGCCGCGACAATGGTTGGGTATCACAAAAACAATCTTATTGCGGGGGTGCTTTTGGGGTATGTTTTAGGACCCATTGGGCTTATGTTGATGATAATGAGCAAAGATCGTCGTCATGGCGCTTGCCCGCATTGCTCTGCGAAAGTCGATCTGCACGCGTATTATTGTCCGCGCTGTGAAAATAAATGCTACAAACAATTAGTGTAGCGGCTAGTCTTACTTGATACGGGGTTGAGAGAGGCGATTCTTTGGGCGTAACTTTCTGACGAGTGACTGACTTTGATTGGTCAATGCCCAAACAATATCAAGCAGGATGAGTATAAGAGGCGGCGCATAAGCCGCCTTTTTACGTATGCGCTCTATGTGCCTTGGTGGAAAATTGATGATTGACGCATGATTGGCGTAGAGTACGAGTCAAAGAAAAGGCCCACATTTGTGGGCCTTTACGCTTATGTCACTTCCGGTGAGGTGACGAGATTATACGTCCGAGGTGCCCGGGAAGTTAATGTCGCTGTCGTCTAAGTCACTCCAAATAACCACTTCTTGGCCTGCGTCATTTTCAAAGCGATAGCCATATAGAGAACCCGTATCAATGTTGCTCGCTTGATAGATGCTTTGCACCGAATCACTCATTTCTACGTGGCTTTCGGTTAACTGCCAGCCCCAACCAGAGAGTTCAATACTGCTTGCGCCTGTACACACAAATTGACCCGCCGTATCACCGGAGGTGTTATTGGCCGCGATTTTATCCAGAGCCAGCGACAGTTCGGTATCGTTTGAGTTGATATTCACGCCTTCCAACTCTTGGAAAGTGTTGTGGCTCATGTCGATCATTTGGCTTTGGTTGTCGTCGCCGACCAAGAGTACATCAAAGTCAGCCCCGCCACTAAAGTGGACCATGTTCGGTTCACCGCTCGTCAGCTCGTTTGAGTCGAAGACTAATTGGTCGTTACCTGCGCCGCCAAAGAGTTGGTCAATACCTTCGCCGCCATTCAAGATGTCGTCACCGGTTTGGCCGTAAAGAGTATCGTCACCGGCATCGCCCGAAAGGGTATCATTACCGATGCCGCCATCGAGCGTATCGGCGTTATCGTTACCACTTAGCGTATCGTTACCTTCGCCGCCCGACACATAGTCTTCTCCGCTGCCACCGCTCAGCTTATCGTCGCCTTTCGCACCATAAAGCATGTCGTCTCCTCCATTACCAGATAACGTATCGTTACCGTCTTCACCGAATAGCGTATCTGCAGATCCACCACCAGAAAGGTTATCGTTGCCGGTTCCTCCCCAAAGGGTATCACTGCCGCCATCGCCGCGAAGTGTATCGTCACCTTCATTACCGTAAAGTGTATCGTTGCCTGACCCACCAGAAACGTAGTCATTACCTAGGCCACCGGTTAAGGTATCGTTGTCATTTTGTCCCCAGAGCGAATCATTGCCTTCATCACCTTGTAGTACATCATCACCCGAACCACCGTAAAGCTTATCGTTATCTGCGCCACCATAGAGCTTGTCAGCACCACTGCCGGCATTAAGATTGTCTTGGCCTTCGTCGCCATAGAGTTCGTCAGCGCCTGAACCGGTGGTGAGTGTGTCGTTGCCTTCTCCGCCGTATAGAGTATTCGCGCCAGCGCTGACCGTAATGGCATCATTACCTAAGCCGCCTTCGATGCGATTTGAGCCTCCTTGAGCGGTAATGGTGTCGTTACCGTCACCCCCGTCAATTTGGTTATGACCTTCGCCGGTCACTTGAATTTGGTCATTGCCGAGGCCACCAAGAATGGTATTGTTGTCCCCAGAGGCTTTGATGCTGTCGGCTCCTTCACCACCATCGATGGTGTTTGAACCTGCGCCTGATAATTCGATAATATCGTCGCCATCACCCCCTGAAACGGTATTATTGGCACCGCTGAGTTTGATCGTATCTTGGCCTTCGCCACCTTGTGCGACGTTATCGTTGGAGTCATCTTCGATGTAATCATCACCTTGGCCACCGATCAAGGTATCTGCGCCACTGCCACCCAGCAAGATGTCGTCGCCATCCTCACCGGATAAGGTGTTTGTGCCACCTTCACCAATGAGTTTATCTTGGCCGTCACCACCGAATAACGTGTCATTGCCAACGCCAGAGTAAAGTTCATCGTCCCCTTGGCCGCCTTGCAAGTTATCGTTGCCAGCACCACCAAATAGAAGGTCATTGTCTGCGCCACCAAAAACGGTATCATTGCCTTCACCGGCATCGATGAGATCTTGTCCTTCGTTACCGCTGAGGTGATCGTTACCCGCGGCGCCGTAAAGAGTGTCATCGCCTAGTCCGCCCGTGGCCGTATCATTACCAGATCCGCCAAATAGAGTGTCTTGGCCTTCATCTAGGCTGATGGTGTTATTGCCTGCTTCGCCATAAACCGTATCATCGCCCAAGCCTGCGGTGATGACATCGGCACCGTCGCCGGCATATAAATTATCATTGCCGTCCGCACCCGTAATCGTGTCGGCATCGGCCCCGCCATACAAGGTGTCGTCCGCGTCGCTGCCGACGAGTGTATCGTCACCTTCGCCACCAAAAATGTTGTGGCTGCCGGTTTCAGCGGCGTAAAGTGTATCGTTACCTTGCTCACCTAAGATGGTGTCTTGGCCATCGTCTCGCACGATATCGTTACCTGCGCCACCGGCAATAAAGTCGTAGCCTGCACCACCGATTAATTCATCGTCGCCCGCACCGCCAAAGAGGGCATCGTTACCGGCACCGCCTTTCACGATATCAGCACCATCGCCCGCATCGATATGGTCATCACCATCGCCTGCGTCGATGTCATCATTACCTGCGCCCGCAAAAATTTGGTCGATACCTTCGCCGGTGGTAATGGTATCGATATCAGTACCACCATAAACGGTATCGTTGCCTAATCCGGTATGGATGGTGTTCTGACCTGATTCACCATAAACCGTATCGTCACCGTCACCGGAATCAATGGAGTCTGTGCCTGAGCCCGCGAAAATGGTGTCGTCGCCTAGACCTGATTGGATTGTATCGTCGCCAGCGCCTCCGGAAAGAAGGTCGGCTTCATCATGGCCGAGGATAGTATCGTTACCATCTTCACCATAAATTTCGCTTCGACCCGTCCCACCATCTAAGGTGTCATCGCCTTTACCGCCGACTAAAATGTCGTCACCTTGGCCGCCGAGTAGGGTGTCGTCACCCGCATCGCCGATTAGGGTATCGTTACCTTCACCGCCTTCAACGTAGTCTTTGCCTTCGCCACCGAATACAGTGTCATGGCCAAGGCCTGCGGTGATCGTATCATCGCCGTCGTTACCTTCGATGATGTCGTCACCGGCATGAGCCGTAATGGTGTCATCGTCGGCGCCGCCATAGAGCTTGTCGCTCTCTTGGGAGCCGATGAGGGTATCTTGTCCTGCGCCGCCATAGAGTTCGCTCGCATTCAAGCCCGCAGAAATAGTGTCATTACCCGCTTCGCCAAACAGTTGGTTATTGCCTTGCTCACCTTGAAGGGTGTCGTTGCCTGAACCAGCAAATATTTGGTCGTTGCCTTCTCCAGCGTAAATGATGTCGTCACCCGCACCGGTAAAGGCTTTATCGTGCCCTTGACCAAGCGTCACGCTATCGACGCCATCACCTGAATAAACGGTATCGTGATCGTCACCAGCGTCGATGGTATTGTCACCATCACCTGCGTAAATGGTGTCATGACCTGTCCCGGTGCTGATTGAATCCGCACCACGGCCAGCGTACATTAAATCGTCACCTTCTCCGGTGGTTAATGTATTGTCCCCGTCACCCGCATAAATAGTGTCGTGGCCCGTGCCGGTTTGGATGACATCATCCCCCATGTCGGTGTAAACGGTGTCATCGCCACTACCGGAGTCGATGGTATTGTGGCCTGTTTCACCAAATATGGTGTCGCTTCCCGTACCCGTGCTAATCACATCATCACCAGAACCGGCAAAGACTTGGTCATCACCGTCACCAGTGGTGATGATATCGGCCCCCTCATTGGCATGAATGATGTCGTCACCTTCGCCACCATCGATTGTATCGTTACCTTCACCGCCAAACAGTTGGTCGTTACCTAAACCACCGGTCAACGTATCATCGCCCGCGTCACCATAGAGGATATCGTGACCCTCACCACCATCGAGTTGGTCATCGCCGAGTTCACCAACTAAGGTATCGTGCCCAGCGCCACCGATGACGGTATCATCACCATCGCCAGCAAGTAATAAATCGTCGCCCGCGTCGCCTGAAATTGTATCGTTGCCTGCGCCTCCGAGAACAAAGTCGTTCCCTTCGCCTGCGAGAATGGTGTCATCGCCATGCTCACCATGAATTTCATCATCGCCCGCATTGCCTTCTAAATAGTCGTTATCTTTGCCGCCAAATAGTTTGTCTTGGCCTTCACCACCAATCAGAGTGTCTTCGCCATCGTCACCAATTAAGGTGTCGTTGCCCAAGCCGCCTTCGAGCGTGTCATTGCCCAGTTCACCCATGAGGAGGTCATCCCCTTGGCCACCAAAGAGGGTGTCTTCACCGTCTGAGCCAAGCAATGTATCGTTGCCTTCGTCACCGTGAAGAATATCGTGACCAGCGCCGCCAATCAGGACATCGTCGCCTTGGCCGCCATGCAGGGTATCGTCGTTAATATCACCGTCGAGGAAGTCATTGCCGTCGCCGCCGAAGATGGTGTCGTCACCTTGCTGGCCTTTAAGAATGTCATCGCCCGCACCACCATCGATCGTATCATTGTAAATGTTACGAACTTGCACGTTCATGTCATCAACGGTTGCAACTGTGTCGCCTTGTTCGTCGATAAACGTCAGTACGACACTGCCGTTACTTGGGAGTGATTGCACGGGAATGTCGATGTCGATACTGATGGAACCGTCATCTGCCACGGAGGCAAGTTGAGAGGTAATGAGATTGCCTTGTTCGTCGGTAATCTCGATGGTCACCTCAGTGTTGGCGGTGAAACCACTGGCCGTCGTTGAGGTTTGAACCGATTGGTCAACCACGAAGTTATCGAGGTTTAACGCATGGCTTATTTGTTCGCCACTTTGAGAATCATATTGATAAACGGTGTAGGCAGTGCCCCAAGAGTCATCATTATCTTGTGGTTCTTGATCCTGAGTCAGTGCGTATTCAACATCACCGAGAATGGTGTCAGAGCCTTCTCCAGCAGAAATTTTGTCGCTGCCTTCGCCCCCTGCGACATAATCGTCGCCAGACAGCGTCGAGATATCATCGTTACCCGATTGACTGTTAATCACATCGTCTTCTGACGTACCAATGATCGTGTCGTCGTGTTTAGTGCCTTCCATAAGCCTTCTCCTAGCCATTGACTGTGAATCCTTGGTATTGCAAGTGTGATACCAGGTTCATAATTTTGCTTATAGAAATAGACTAGTAGTTGGTGGGGGAATTGCCACGAAAGTTTAATTTGTTAATAAAAACAATCGTTAAAATGAGAAGCTGTAGGCGAGAGTTATCGCTCCATCTTTGAAGCGACCGGTGTCTTCTCCGCGATCGGATGCGTTCCACCGATTCCCAGAATAATTGTTATATTGCAAAGTAATCGTCCCTGGTCTCCAATCAAAATAACCAAAACCGTAGGTGTAGTCTGGGTTCCAAGGCTGTTGCTGCGCTTTGTCAAAATAGTAAAAGGCCGTTCCGTTCACGTACCAGTTGCCGAAAATGGAATATTTACAGCCAAGGCTAAGCGTTTGGTGATTTTTTTGGTAAGACGTGGACGCTAAGTCGAAATACTCGGGTGTATGGTTAAAATCGACTTGGCAGCCGATCGCACCTTGTTCAGTAAAGCTAATCCAGTCTTTTATAGGGCCTGTGACGGGGAACTTCCAACCTAGGGCCCAAGTACCTTGATTAAACTCGGTCACTCGGCTGTTGCCATCGGGCGAGAATCGATTCCCGCCATAATTTGAGTAGACCAAACTTAATGTGTATGGCCGCCAATCGCTGTAACCAAAGACGTAGGTAAAATCGGGGTTCCACGCTTGCTGTTGGTCTTGATCCCAGTAGTAATAGGCCGTCCCAGAAATAAACCACGCACCCGCAATGGTATATTTTAACGAGAGTGTTGAGGTGGTATTGCTGTTTGATGGACCACTCGTGGCACCGGCGGGTAAGTTGGCAGACTCTGTTTTCGCTAAAGGGTGGTGATAGCCAATATTACCGCTTAATCCTTGCAAAAAAGTACGCGATTGCCATTCTTCATAAGGAAAGTCGAACGAGCTACTCACGCCATTCCAAATGTCATCCAACTCTGTATAGGCCCCACGATCATCCGCAGCCACTGAGGGCGTGCTGGTTGTGATGACATGTTTAGAAGGATTCACTGCCATAGGGCTAGTGTTTGAGAGATATTCATCTGCAAAAACCGCACTCGCCCCTAGATTAGCGACAGGCAAGAACAGCAGCGTATAAAAAGTCCTTTTATTCAATTTGCCGGCTTCCATTTAAATTAGGAGATGGGGTCGATAAGTTTAAGATAAATATACTAAATTATTTGCATTGCAACTAATCGAGTCTAACCTAAAGTTATAGAGCTTGCGAATATGTCTACAAAATAAAAACCATCGCAATGCTGAAACGATACGAAAGTTAATCGTACCAACGTCAAACATAATAAATGATAAGGCTAGGGATGAAGGAAATTCTGCTGGTTGATGACAGCCGAACCATTCTTATCTATATGAGTTCGGTGCTTAAAAAACGGGGATATAGAGTCTTCACGGCGGCAAGCGGTGAGGAGGCTCTTGACGTGCTTGGCTCCCAAAATAGCATCCAATTTGTGCTCTCTGATTGGATGATGCCCGGAATGAGTGGAATCGACTTGTGTCAGACACTGAAGTGCCACAACTATGGGCGCTATATCTTCTTTGTACTGCTGTCCTCCAAAAATGATCAAGAATCCATTATCAATGGCATTGATGCGGGCGCTGATGACTTCGTCGATAAGAAAACATCGGTAGAAGAACTTGAAGCGCGTATTCGGGCTGGTTTCCGTTCTTTGGCTCTACACAATGATCTGTTGGCAAAAAATCACGAACTTGATCAAGCCTACGAAACCATCAAGCGTGATTTGGATTCTGCGGGTGATTTGATCAAACAAATACTTCCAAAAGCAAAGACGTTCCCTTGCGCTGAACTCAGCTATGTTTCGATTCCAAGCGCCCAAATTGGGGGCGACATGCTTGGCTACATGCAACTCGATCCCAATCATATTGCTTTTTATCTTTTCGATGTTGCAGGGCACGGTGTCTCTTCTGCTCTTATGTCGTTTTCGGTGCAGCAAAGTTTATCGGTCGTGAGCGGAAACGCATCGGTCGTGATGCGGCAGGGACAAAATGGACTCGAAATCACGCCGCCAGAAGAAGTGATAGAAAAACTCAATCAAATTTATATGAGTGGTGAAACAAACGTTCTTTACTTCACCATGATTTATGCCGTTTTAAATACGAAAACAGGCTTGATGTCATATTGTTGTGCTGGCCACCCCCCTTTAGTTTGGTACCACGGCAGCAATGGCCAGGCCGAATTGATTGGCCACGATAATTTTGTCGTCGGGGCGTTTGATGATGTTGACTACCAATCGTCCATTATCCAGCTAGAGGCGGGCGATAAAGTTTGGTTTTATTCCGACGGTATTACTGAAGCAGATAATGGTTCCGAGCAGTTTTCAGAAATTGGTTTAAGAGATGCGATTGAATCCCTTAACCAATACCCAACCCAACAACAAACCGCGATGGTGGTTAAATCTGTTCAGCAATGGCGTAACAAGGATTGTTTTGATGATGATGTCAGTGTACTCGTCACTGAATGGAAAGGATTTATTGAAGGAGAAGATCAATGCGATATGAGATTAGTGAAAAAGGAAACAGCACAGTTCTTCAAATAAATGAAGAACGTTTTGACGCAAAACTGGCCCCAGAGTTTCGAGCGCAGATTGAAGCGCTGATGGGGGATCTTTCGACGCATTTGGTGTTAGATATTGGTGATGTGAAATTTATGGATAGCAGTGGTTTGGGGGCGGTCATGGGCGTGTATAAGTTGCTTCGTGATAAAAAAATCAGTGTCGCAAACCCTCAAAAACCCGTCAGAGATCTGTTTAAGTTAACACGAATGGATCGCCTAATTAAAACATACGATAGTGTTGATGCCGCTTTGGCTACCGCTGTTTAGGAGAAAGGCAATGAAAGGGATGATTCTTGCAGCAGGTAAAGGTACGCGTGTGCGTCCTATTACCCAAACCATACCCAAACCAATGATTCCGATTTTAGGTAAGCCGGTGATGGAGTCAATGATAGAACTCTTCGCCCAGCATAACATCAGTAAAATCATGATTAATACCAGCCATCTTGCTGAAGTGATTGAAGGCTACTTTGGTGATGGGCATCACTTTGGTGTTCAGCTTTCTTACTCTTATGAGGGCGAACTCAAAGAAGGCGAATTCATTAGTAAAGCGGTGGGCTCTGCTGGTGGCATGAAAAAAATCCAAGAGTTTTCGGGTTTTTTTGATGAAACGTTTGTCGTGGTATGTGGTGATGCATGGGTCGATCTTGATCTTTCTGAAGCGGTACGAAAACACAAAAAACATGGTGGCATGGCGACCATTATCACCAAGCATGTCTTTGATGATGAAGTTGAGAAGTATGGCGTGGTGGTCACGGACGATCGCGGCCAAGTGACAAGCTTTCAAGAAAAACCAAGCAAAGAAGAAGCGCTTTCTAATCAAATTAATACGGGCATTTACATTTTTGAGCCGGCGATTTTCGATTTTATCCCGAGCGAAACGGAATTTGATATTGGCAGCGAGTTGTTCCCATTATTGGTGGAATCACACGTCCCTTTCTACGCGGTTAACTTGCCATTTCAATGGTTGGATGTGGGTAACATTACCGACATCTGGGGAGTCACTCGCGACATTTTAGACGGCAAAGTACCGGGCTATCGTATTCCTGGAACTCAAGTTAAAGCAGGTATATGGCTTGGCATTAATACCGTTGTCGATTTGGAAAATTGTCATATCGAGCCGCCAGCGGTCATAGGCAGTGGCTGTAAAATTGATCCCGAAGCCCACATTATTGGACCCGTGCTCATTGGCGCCAATTGCATTGTCGATAAAGGCAGTCGCGTTCAAGAATCGCTGATCTTTGACAACATTCATCTTCATCAAAATGCATCAGTGAATCAGCAGACGATCTTTGGCCATTATTGCATTGGCCACGATGGGAAGACGAGTGAAGACATTAATTGGAATCACTTGCGTTCTAGCCCGCGAGATAGGGTGTCGGACGCATTCAAATCGATTTAATCCTCACTAGGAGACAAGGATGAGTCATAACCAGTGTCGGCATTTTAATCATACCTATCTAAGTTCACTCGAAGCCTCGAGGTTGGCCTCAGAAGATCTACAAAATTTTTGTACATCGGCTGGGATAGCGAACGAGTTTGCTGCGCAACTTGAACTGTGTGTCGTGGAAATGGTCAATAATGCTTTTATTCACGCCTACCAAGAAAAAGAAGGCTTGCCGATCGCGTTGCAACTGGAGATAGAGGGGGATGCGCGTTATTCCACCTTGAAACTCAGTGTTTCTGATTACGGTAGCGTGATGTCTCAGCAGGAATTAAAGAAGAAACTCGATAAGCAATTTATCGAACCGGATCCTGAAGACGATAGTACATGGCTCACGTCAGGCCGTGGTTTTATTATCGTTTCGAGTTTGATGGATTCCGTCTCACTAAGCAGTGAAAACACGAAAAATACATTCTTAATGGTCAAAGCGATCGAAGAGCAATTTTTGAATGCTTAGAACAATGCTGTTGTGTGACTAAAAAATTAAAATAACGGAGCGCTAGGATGGACCACTATTTTAAGCACTTTGAGCATCGTGTTCCGCCGGAGCCCGTTCCTCATAGTATACCTCGCGAATTACTGTATCAGTATTTGGCAACTTGTAACTTGACGCTTGGCCTATGGTATTTATGGTGGCGTTGGAGCTTCGCGCTTAATTACGATGCGTTGTGGTTTTCACTTCCGCTTGCGTTCGCTGAATCTTGCGCGTTTATCGGATCGATACTCTTTACTTTTAATCTTTGGAAAGTGAAGGATGAGCCGCGTAAAGCCCCCCCATTTAAGATCGCGGAATGTGTTAAAGACACAGAAGAAAATCGTCCCATAAATGTGGATGTGTTTTTCCCGAGTTATGATGAAGAGCCAGAATTGGTTAAGTTATCGATTCTGGATGCGAAAAAAATTCGCTACCCACATGCTATCGAAATCAACATCTATATTCTCGATGATGGAAACCGTCCTGAGATGAAAGCTCTCGCCGATGATATGGGAGTTGGTTACATCACTCGTGAAGGCAATATTGGGTTCAAAGCGGGTAACTTACGAAATGCCATGGAGCAAACCTACGGGGACTTCGTGGTGATATGTGATGCCGACACCCGACCTTTCCCAACGATGTTAGAGAACACATTGGGGTATTTTCGTGATCCAAATGTGGCTTGGGTTCAAACGCCGCAGTGGTTCTTTGATATTCCTGAAGGGGAGCGCTTACCTGATTTTATGCAGCGTAAAATGGGTAAATGGTCGCGATTCTTAGGGACGGGATTTGAAAAAATCTATGGTCCAGTGACCTTGGGCGAAGATCCCTTTGTGAATGACCCACAGATGTTTTACGACGTGATTCAGCGTCGTCGGAATTGGGTTAATGCCTCTTTTTGCTGTGGTGCAGGTTCAATCCACCGCCGAGAAGCCGTGATGGAAGCGGCTCTTCGTGCTTACGCTGAACAAATTACCAATGAGCAAGATGAAGTTGAACGTCAAATTCGTCGTTTAACCAAAGAGACCAAAGTTGATCAAGACGTCTCTGACAATCTACGCAATGAAATTCTGTTTGATACGGAGTTTACACCGTACAAATTCCACGTTTCAGAAGACTTATATACATCGATTGTGCTGCATTCCGATAGTGAACGACAGTGGCGTTCGGTGATGCACCCAAGAGTAGAAAGCAAAATGCTTTCTCCACAAGACTTACAAACTTGGACCGTACAACGCTTTAAGTATTCGGGTGGTTCGATTGATATTTTCATGAACGATAATCCGGTCTTCAGGAAAGGGCTCAACCTGAAGCAGAAGTTAATGTATGGCGCGAGTTTTTGGTCAAACTTATCGGCTATATGGAACATCATATTCCTGGCTTGTCCGATCATTTACTTCCTGACTTCAATTGCCCCCGTCAGTGCTTATGACGTGACGTTCTACATGCATTTCCTTCCTTATGTACTGACTGCTGAGTTAGCCATGATGATTGGGACATGGGGCGTTGCCGGTTATAAGGGTAAGACGAACTTCTTATCGTTCTTTCCGGTCAATTTGCGTGCACTTTGGACCGTACTCCGAGGCAAAAAAATTACGTTTCCGACTACGCCAAAAGAGCGACAGGCCGGTAACTTTTTCAAACTTGTGTTACCGCAGACGTTGGTCTTTCTGTTGAGTCTTTTCTCTCTGGCATTTGCTTGGACAGGCCATAGCCTTGGCTTATGGGGTAACTATTCATTCGGTGGTTTGGTGCTCAATACCTTCTGGATTATTAATAACATGATGGCAATGTGGGGCGTGATGGCAGCAGCATTTTGGGCCCCGCCTCCAGTGGATGAGCAACAACAGGAAGTCAGCGATCAAGAGGGATTGAAATATGGAGTTTAAATCTGCATTAGTGAATGCTCGTCATCACATTGTCTTTATTCTGGGGCTATCGACGGCACTTCTGATCGCGTTTAGCATCGAGACTCGAGAAACGGATCAGGTTTTAGGGAACTTTCGTTTTGAGACGGAAGAAGTTGTACCGCTTAAGCAGAGTCGCGTGCTTACCTCGCAGGAATACGAGTGGGCTAGCATTGCGTGGCAATACTTCGAAAATAACTACCAAGAAAATACCGGATTGGTTAACTCGGTAGATGAGTACCCGTCGACCACGATGTGGGATACCGCTTCTTATTTAATGGGGTTAATCGCAGCAGAAAAACTCAATGTTATCTCCGCTGAAACCTTCAACATTCGTATGGACAAAGTACTGACGACTTTGGCGCGATTACCTCTGGTTGATGGCCAACTTCCAAATAAAGCCTACAACACTCAAACACTTGAAATGGTGGATTACGAAAACAACCCTAAGGTTAACGGCATTGGTTGGTCTGCGATTGATATTGGTCGAGTGCTCGTACCGATGAACATTTTGATTTGGCAGTACCCTGAGTTTAACAAGCAAGTGAACGATGTACTGACTTATTGGAATGTCGGTGAAATGCTGACCGATGGTTATATGTTTGGTGCACGACCAAGCGCGAAGGACGGCGAAATGGAACGTGTGCAAGAAGGCCGAATCGGTTATGAAGAATACGCGTCTAAGTCACTCGCTTTGATGGGGCGAGATGTCTTTAATGCGATGAAGTACATTGATTTTATTGAAATGGTCGATGTCTATGGCATTCAAATTCCGACGGATAAGCGTGACCCAGCTGAGTACCATGCCCATAACTATGTGGTGAGTGAATCGTACATTCTAGATGGCATTGAATTTGGTGCTGACAGTGTCTCTAAAATCTTTGCGCATCGTGTGTATCAGGCTCAGGAACGCCGTTTTCAAGAGACTGGAATTTTGACGGCGGTGAGTGAAGACAACGTTGATGAAGCACCTTATTTTGTCTACAACACGGTCTTTTCTGACGGCAAAGTTTGGAATGCCATCTCTGACGACGGTAAAGACCAGTCGCATTTAAAAACACTATCAACGAAAGCCGCGTTTGGTTGGTATGCACTTTATGAATCGGATTATACCGATCAATTAATCAAAGAAGCAGGGCAACTGTATACCAATAAGAAGGGGTGGTATTCAGGGCGTTATGAGATTGATGGCCGAACCAACAAAGCCATTACTGCCAATACAAATGGGATCGTATTGGAGTCGTTGGCTTATATAGAAAATGGACCATTGCTAACGATTGGCGAAAAATAATTAGAAAAACATAGGAAGTTGATATGCGTAGTATTTGTGTTGGCTTAATTACGATAGCGCTGTTTGGTTGTGGCAATAAATACAACCAATTTTCAGATGATATTATTGACCGAAAGTCCCATTGGAACATTCCTAAACCTCGTTCAGGCGAGCTGACGGAACAAGAAATGGAAATGGCTCGAATTGCATGGCGTTATTTTGAAAATAATTACCAAGAACAGACCGGCTTAGTGAATGCGGTAAACAACTATCCCTCGGTGACGTGGTGGGATGCATCGTCGTATCTTGCGGGTATGGTCAGTGCGTATGAGCTGGGTATTATTGAAAAAGCCGAGCTTGATTCTCGCTTAACGCGTTTTTTAGCGACATTGAATAAGTTGGATCTTTTCCGTGGTGAGCTACCGAATAAAGCTTACAACACGCAAACCTCCGCTAAGGTGGATTACGGAAACCAACCCGGTGAAATTGGCTATTCAGCACTCGATTTGGGTCGTCTGATGATATGGCTGCATATCCTTAAGCACCGCTATCCTGAATTTGCCACCAGTATTGATTCTGTCGTGTTACGTTGGAATTTTTGTAACATTATTGATGAAAATGGTACCATGTTTGGTGCGTTATTGGAGCCAGGTAAAGAAGTTCAGTACTTGCAGGAAGGTCGTCTAGGCTACGAGGAATATGCGGCTAAAGGCTTTGAATTATGGGGGTTCGATGTGAGTCAAGCTCTCTTGCCAGAGCCTTACTCGACCATCAACCTCTTTGGTTATGATGTGCCTTATGATACGCGTGACCCAAGAAAGCTAAAAGCTCACAGTTACGTGGTAACTGAAAGCTACGTACTGGACGGTATCGAACTAGGGTGGGATACCGTGGATGATCGCTCTGCTCATGATAATCGCTATTCACATGAATGGATGGCGGAATTTGCTTTGCAAATTTATCGAGTTCAAGAGGAGCGTTATAAGCAAACGGGGATCATCACGGCTCGAACTGAGCACCAGTTAGCGGGTGCGCCTTACTTCGTTTATGACACTATCTATACCGATGGCTTTGCTTGGAATACGATTTCTGAGGTGGGTGATTATCTTCCACAATACTCAGCCGTAGCCGTAAAGGGGGCGATGGGTATGTGGGTGCTTTGGGATACCGAGTACACCGATTTACTGTTTAATCATGTCGCGACGGCCTACGACAAAGAGAAAGGTTTCTATGAAGGCATTTTTGAAAACGGAACCGGACTCATTAACACGTTTACATCCAACAACAACGGTATCACGCTTGAAATTTTGTTGTACAAAAAAGAAGGCAAGCTACTGAAATATAAGGATGATGTGCCGCCAAGCTTATGGGAAAAAGCACTTGAGTCACCTTTTGGTTACGAAGGGCAGTGTTTACCACGCAAAAAAATTGAGCCTGTAAAATAGCGGGGCTATCGATGCTAAAGAATATCGTTGTATTAGCGTTAATTCTCGTCTTATCGGCGTGTGGTGTGCTCTATCAGGGAGCGACGGATGGCTTTACGGCCATCAGTCAATCTCAAATGTTACGCCAAGGTCGTCATGGTGATTTGAGTGAAGAAGAGTTGGCGTGGGCGGCCATCGCGTGGAAATACGTCAATAACAATACTCAGCTCTCTACTGGGCTTGTGAATAGCCTGGATAATTACCCGACAACCAATATGTCGGGTATTGCCGATTATTTAGTCGCGCTTCTTGCGGCCAAAGAGTTCGGCTTTATTGAGAATAAAGAGTATGACGAGCGATTGTCATTGGTATTGAGCTTTCTGAATAAAATGCCGCTAAGCCAAGGTGAGGTTCCTAACAAGGTTTACAGCACTCAACATGGGCAAATGGTCAATTATGGCAACCAGCCCCAAGATATTGGTTGGTCGTCGTTGGATGTCGGCCGTTTGCTGATCGTGTTGGCGATTGTCAAAACACACTCACCACAATTTACCGAATACATTGATAAGGCAGTACTTCGCTGGAACTTCTGTGAACTGATCAGCTCTGATGGTGAATTGTATGGCTCGTCAGTGCATAACGGACAAGTGCATCGTTACAAAGAAGGGCGTCTAGGCGTAGAAGAGTACACTTCATTTGGTTATATCGATTGGCACATAGTGCCAGAAAAAGCGATGAATATTGAGCCTTATGATGTGGCCACAATCTACGGTGTAGACTTGATTTTCGATGGTCGAGACCCTCGATTATTCAATGTGTTAAGACCCGTTTATAGCACGCCTTATTTATGGATGGGTTTAGAGTATAACTGGGATGACATAGCGGATGACAGCTCAAGTGATGCGAGTCATTCCAATCAAACGCTCTCTGCGATGGCGGATGCCATTTACCTTGTACAAGAAAAACGTTGGGATAATGAACGGATCTATACCGCGAGAGGAGAGCATGTCGTCTCCGGTGAGCCTTATTTTGTTTATGATGCCATTTATGGGCTTGGAACACCGTGGATCACGCTGGCAGAAGACGGATCATCGCATGATCATTTGGCGCTAGTATCGACGCGAGTCGCGTTCCAAATGTGGGCATTGTGGAAAACCGATTATACCGACGACTTAATGATCCTGGTGAAAGAACTGTACGATCCTCAACGAGGTTGGTACGAGGGGAGATTTGAAATGACGAGTGCTTACGAGAAAAGCTTGAGCCTGAAAACCAATGCCGGTGTTTTAGAAGCGCTCTTGTATAAAAAACTCGGCAAGCTCTATCAAACTAGCTCCGATAAAGCGTATCGCGATGTGAAATTTAATTCGCGCTTTGATCATCCAGGACACTGCTTAGTGGAGACATTTCGATGAAAAAATGGGTCCTATTCGTCGCGTTACTTTGTAGCCCTTCGATTCTCTATGCAGCGCAGCAGGTCTTGAAGAAATCGGCCATCGATGCACTCGTTACTCCTACGCTTTTACTCGGGCAGGGGCGCTATGCGCAAGCGGCGGACAGTTTTCATCAGCAAAGTACTATGGTGCTTACGCTTGAGAGGAAATTAGGGGCGAAAGCCATGTGGCAGGCTGCCGGTTTATCGGAAGGCTTAGCCGCGATCGCGGCAGAGAAAAACCGCGATGCGATTGCGTATGAATACTGGGCGAATAGCGTGCGTTATTTTTTAATGTCGGGCAGCAGTTGGGATCAAGTGCAAAAGACACTTCATCAAGAATTTGAACAATCGAGTACGCGCTTACAGGTGGGCATTTCGCCGGGGGATGCGGGGGTATCATTAGACAGTTCGTGGCTACAACTGTTTACATTGGTCGAAGTCTGGGAAGACAAACTTGGTTACTTTTCTTACCGGTCACCGTCTTCTGACTTGGCGTTAGAAGCAGAGAAATCGGCGACGTTGGGCGATAATTCCAGCTCAAATGGCGCGCAGTTAAGGCAATACGTACCTAAAAAATCGTTACAACTGAACGAGGCATTTAAAGATAAGCAAGGCTTCACTCCTGGCGCGGTTGATGTCACGGATGTGGGAAGCATTCCCGTCCGTGGCTCAGCATTCACCGTCGATACGTCGGTGAATGCCTCGAATGAAGAAAAGAAGGAAGGCAAGCAAGCGGTGAGCACAATCAATGGTTCGACCACGAATGAGAAGGTCGTCGCGACGCCGTTGTCAGAACCAGCAGCCTTTATCGAACAAGAGCATTCCGGTCATTCAACACAAACCAAGCAAGCGGAAGTGGAACCAAAAAGCGAAGAAAAATGGATATCACGAGGAATTGCGGGAACGGAGAGTGGGCAAGCGGTAGAGGCGGTTCAACGTCGTGGTTTCGCACCCGCTGAGGAAGAATAGTTTATCAAAAATGAGACATGGCCTCGCAAAGGTCACATTTTGGATTACGCTTATTAGACCGTAAAACAAATAGCAGTGCATGTTTATGCCCAATTTCACTACATTAATGATGATGTGTCTTGTTATGCTCCCGATGATCGGTAATAGCCAAAGTTTTCAAGATGACTTTACACAATTAGACAGTACGCAATGGCGCATTGCTGACGGCTGGCAGAATGGTTTTCCGTTTCTGAGTCGCTGGGAAGGCAAAGCGGTGTCTTTTGGTCCTAGAGGTATGAGCATTGCTTTAAAGTCAGATCGAAAACGCAATGAAAACGGAGATCGCACTTTCTATTCGGGGGAAATTCGCAGCACCAACTACTATGCGTATGGATGCTACGAAATGGACATCAAACCGATTCGCGAGCCAGGCGTTGTAACGTCATTTTTCTTATTTGCTGGCCCATACGATAAGCCGCCAGGAGGCAGCGGAAAGCATAATGAGATTGATATCGAATTCTTGGGCTCAAACACCAATATGGTCCAACTGAATTTTTGGACCGATGATGACGCCTACGCCAATTCGCATGAAACGTTGATATTTCTAGACTTTGATGCCTCAAAAGCCTTCCATCGCTATGGCATCTATTGGGGGGAAGACTTTTTAGAGTGGTTTGTGGATGGCAAGTCGGTTCTGAAAGTGAAAAACAACAAATTTGACCCTCTGCCGAATGCTGAACATTCGACGCTGCGTGTTATGGCGAATGTATGGGCGACGGATCCTGAGATTGCCAACTGGGCAGGTTTGTTCAATCAAGAGCAAAAAACACGTCTTAAAGCGCGATATCGCAATTTCTCATTCCAATCTGACCAGCAATGTGAATAACCGTTCATTCGATATTCGCGCGCATCAAACCAGATGCAATCAAGCAAGGACATCCGGCAAGAGTTTTATCGAAAATTAGCGACACAACTTGTATTCAACTGCCTGCATACTATCTTTTATGTACAACATGGATAATATAACGTCAGCCTGGGGTAACAGTATGGATACATCGCTGTCGCGCGCACTTACTTTGCTGAATCAAGCAAACACGGATTTTGATTTGACGAACAATCAACATCAAACCCATTTGCTGGATCTTGCCGATAATCTGCTTGCTTTAACCGATTTAAAATTTTCGCAACTTCTCGAACTTTCCACTCAACACGATGCACCACTCGAGTTTCAACTGGCTCTAAAGCTGGTGGATTCACGTCAAAAAGTGCTCGCATTCACGAAACCAGTCAACGTAGGCGTGGTCTTTGCGATGTGGGGAGAGCATCATCGCCTATTACCTAAAAGCCAATCTAATCCAAATGGAGAAGATTCACTGCGCATTAAAATTCGTCAATTGGATTGGGTCACGAGAGATTCTCAAGTCCAATGGCAGATTTATGCCGTTGATGATGGATGCCCGCATGATAGTGCACATATCGCTAAGCGTATCGCACACGAGCAGCCACGAGCGATCAGCGAGCGAGTAAAAGTGCTGCAGCTTTCTAGAGCGCTGCCGTCTAAAGTTGGACCGTTGCAGTCGCTGGATTCGGTGGAGGACTCACGTAAAGGGGGATCGATCATCTTAGGCTGTGAGTATGCGCTTTCCGCGGGTGTCGACGGTGTACTTTATACCGATGCAGATAACTCCGTGCATTTAGGGCAACTCGGTCTGGTTCTAGACCCCTATATGAACCACAACAAGCAAGTTGTTTTAGGTAACCGTAAGCACGCAGACTCTATATTGGTAAAACAAGAAGAGCGTTGGGGGGCGGGTATTAAAACGCTTCGTCACATGCAACGTATGATTGGCTCTCAAATCTTTGATCAGGGTATCAAAGATACGCAAGCGGCCTTCAAGTTCTATAGTCGCCCTGTCCTTGAAAAGATACTGCTAAAACCAACAGTGTATGATTTTTCATTTGATACGGATTGGATCTTGGCAGCGATGGAAATGAATCAGCCAATTACGACAGTGCCTTTTGCGTTTATTGATTCGGCCGCCGAGTCGGCATCGGTAACGCAAGGACCGATGACAACGTGGTATGTACTGCTCGATGGGCTAGTCAAAGCCGTAAAAGCCCGTAAAGCGGACTACAGTGAGGAAATGGCCGATGTGTTTGTGCGAGAAATTAGTTCGCATAAGGATCTTGAATTGATCATCGATACGGTTCCTCCAGAGCTTGCTATCGCATCAGACAAAGATTTAGGTAATCCGAGAGTGATGTCGCCTCAATCGGTGAGAAACTGGATTCTGAGTGCAAAATCTTTGCGCTCTCGACAGGCGAATCCAAAATCGGTCAGCCCAGAACAAGCTTAAACCATTCAATAGCGCTGTTTCATTATGTGAAGCAGCGTTATCCATTCGGTTAGAGTAATAACCGCCTGTGCCCAGTTCTAAGCGATTTTTCTCGCGCAAACGACGGGCGCTTATCTGGATTGCCTCTGTCTTGTTCGGTCTTATTGTGGTTGGCCTGCTTTGATTGTTTTGCTTTGATTGATCTGTTTTGATTGATATCGCGCAATGAGGAGAACCACGGTAGATACATTTTAAGCATAAAGTGATTAAAAAAAGAAAGCGCTTGATGCTGGCATCAGGCGCTTTCTAGTGTCTAACTGTGTTCGATTGATCGTGATTTGGTCCGTTATGTTAGTCCCCGAGTTCGTCTCTCGTCATGTTGCTTTCTAACGTGACCGCATAGATCATCTCAAGCTCTTCTTGTGTCACGATGTCTTTAACCGAATGATGCGATTTAGGTGCCTGTAAATAGGCCGCCAGTTGTTGCTTTTCACTCACGGACAGTTCATCGACGGTTTGGTACATTTTTTTTAGCTCTTTATTATTCATAGCAGCCTCCTGACAGAACGGCATATAGTTGTCACCACTTGTGGGCGTTATATTCTGTTAAAAGTAGATAGCGAAAAGGCGGAAGGTGGGATGACTGAAAAGTTATTCTCTCTGCCAGTAATTACCCAGTTTTTCCAGTTTGGAGGAAGATCCAATGTCATCAGTTCAGTGATGATGCGATTCATTTTTTTATTATTTCGCGGCTTGGTCTTTCCAGTGTTCGTTTTCTCATTATAGTTATGCAAATATTGAATTTTTGCCTCACTTGAATATGGGTAGTGTTCAAGCAGTACCTCATTTTTCGCAAGGTCGGTATTCGTCTCCCAAAGGTTTGATGAGTTAACACGATGCAGTAGCGTAGCTTGTTTGCATCGACCCAGTTGCTGAAAATTTGCCCCGCGAGCGTTAAGCACGCGCACTAAGGTGTTACGTATTTCCTGTTCACCAAATAATTCGAGCGCAGGTAAATATTCCATCAGTAAGATTAGTGGACATTCAAACAACTCGTCATAAAAATTTGCTATCGACTGCATTAATTTGCTGTGTGCAAGAGAGTCATTGGTTTGATCAATCAAAATATGACTTTGGAAAAGCTGGTGCAGAGCATCAAGCTGTTTCTTACGTTTTTTCGTTAATTTACGGCTGGCGATATAAACAAATTTATTGGCGTGCTGAAGAATTTCAGTTTTGGCTGACAGGCTTTCCGTTAATGGGAATACATGCACTAAAGAGTGGAAGTGCTGAATGACGCTTTTTAGCCAATTAACATCCACCAGAGACATATGTTGTGCGTAGGTGTGGCCAATTTTTAATAGCGCATTGCGTTTATTAGCCGATGCATTCAATTGACTGGCCTTTGATGCTCGTTCACCGATACTCGGGGTGAGTTCAAACGCTTTTGTCGCCCAGTAGGCGGCATTAATGAGTTGGTCAGACTCGGCATAGAGTTGCGAAAGCGTATCCATGACGCGGATAGAGAGCGGATTTTCGGTTAAAAATTGGTGAAGCTCTTCAATCGCTTGCAAGGTATTGTTATCACGATGAAGTAAGTGAGCCACTGCACACATCTTAGCAGGGTGAGCTTGGGTCGAAGACATGGTGATATACATATCTACCAGCGCCCAGTTGTTTTGGCTCATCCAGTGTTCTAACAAAAAGGCTTCTAAGCTGACGCTAAATCCTGAGCGATTGATCAGTTCAAATAAACTCGCTGCAGACACAGGATGACCAGCCTGAATCGCTTGCGCAATTTGCTGTAGCTTTTGAGTTTCGCTATGGATGGTAAACAGTTTGGCTGCCAGTTTATCGTTGCTTAGCGGCTTGGTAATGAAATGACGGACCTTTCCCGACAAAGCGGTTAATACGGTTTCTTGCCGCGCATCACCGGAGATCATTAATACACCAGTGGTCTGGCTAATCAAACGGTTGCGGTAGAGCAGCATTGCTAATTCGTAACCCGTTAAGTATTGGTCAAGATGGTAGTCGATGATGATGACGTTAAACTGATGAGTCTCTACCGCCTTGATGGCATTTTGATAGCGTTCAACGGTGACGATTTTTTCATACTTAACGCCAAGACTGATCAGCTGCTGTTTAATCAGTTGCAGCGCAGTGCTTGAATTATCGACAACCAGCACCCGTATGTCTTTTAAAAAGTAGGTATTCGCCTTTCTCAAGAGCGCCTCCAAGCACTACCACGTCATTGACATCCATCTCTACGCTGAAGGTTAGTATACTTGTTTCATATTTGCCAGTGTTTGAGTGCGCAAATTTCAGACTTATTGCTTAGTTTTATTGGCATTGATATTGGTATTGGTATTGGTATTGGTTAGCAAACGCAAATAAGAGCGCCTAAGCGCTCTTATTGAAATGGACTGATTAAGAGAGAGGTGTTTAGTGAGCGATATTCATCGTTAGCTGCAAATCCAGCTTCAACGGAGAAAGCTTGCGAGTTAGTAAGCGTTTTACCTTGTCAATTTCTGCCAATTCAAGGTGTTTCTTATCACTATGAACATCGATATTAACCCACAGCTCTTGGCCAACTTTGGTGACACCAGCCAGTTCAATGTGTTGAGAAAATTGACGGTCAACATTGATGACTTCTGCGTCTACGGCATCGTGAATGGCATCGCTTGGTGTCATTAATAACAGCTCTTTCATTGCTTGCTTAAGCATGTCAAACGGCACTTTAATAAAGTAAAACGACATTAAAATCATCATCATTGGGTCGGCATAAACACTTAAATGCGCATACGGTGTCAATGTGAGTAAGAAAGCGACAACAAAGCCTAACGTCACCGCCACACTCAGCAGGGTATCCATTTGCCATTGCTTAGTCTCTGCACCAATTAAGCCAGATGAAAAGCGCTTTGATTTTTGGGCGATATACCACCAACCATAACCACAGCCGACAACGTTAACGATGCCAAATAAAGCCGCAATCGACGCGTTAACCTCGCGTCCACCGGTCAATACGGATGTTAACGCAGAGTACAGTGAATAACCGACAATTAAGAGAATAACGAAGCCTTTGATCGCAATAACAATCGGCTCGATGACCGCTTTACCATACTGAAATTGGCCTTGTGATGGGCGACTGATATAGCGTGATGCAGCAAGTGACAATAATGTTAGCAGTAAACTGACCAGTGAATAAACACCGTCAAATACGATAACGAGTGACCCCATGATTAAGCCAAGCACGAGCCCACCAACAGCAAACCCTGATGCTAGAAGGGCTGAGAAGGTTAAGATTCGCTTTTCGTTTAAGCTTGATTGGGCACACATGGTTAAAATACTCCTAAGAATGTAAGTCTATTCTTGTGAGTTCTGCCCATTTTATCAAACGGATTGTGGTTGGAAAGCCATCGGCTTTCGTGTGGTAAATGGTTAATTTCTTGTAAAACAGTGTGTTAAACCAAAATTTCGCTGTCATTTATTTTGACGCTGAGTGATTCTGAATCACTGATGAGTCGGCCCGTTTCGTAATGCTTGGTGATGAAAAGAGGCTATTCAAAGACCGTTCGGGAAAGATCAGAAGTCAAATAAGTACTCATTCAGTTTATCGGCAAGCCAAGTCATCCCCGGATGCTCATTCATTCCGACCAGCGAGAACATGCAGTAATCTTCTTGTGTGAGACCATAAGTGTGTTTGATTACCGCAAGATCTTGGTTTCTTAGATGATGACGGATCAGTGGTTCGGGTAGAACGCCCCACGCACCTTCGGTCAGAATAGAATTTAAAATATAATCAAAGCTTGAAAAACCAATGTGCTGGATGGAGAGAGGCTGCAATTCAGGATTGTCTTTCTCATTCAGATACACCATGACCGCTTGCATGTTGTTACGCAATTCATTGTCTGAAACACGGCGCAATTTACTCAGTGGATGCGTTGCGTTGCAGACCGACATCATACGAATTTTACCCAGAGGTTGTGACGTCGTATTGGGGTCATTGATGCGCTCGTAATCAACGCCGAATGCAAAATCCACTTGGCCAGTGACAACCAAATTGGCTAAGTCGCCAGAGGAGGCGAGCGCCATATTGAAAGACGTGGCGGAGAATTGCTTGTTGAGCCGGTGCGCAAGATCTTGCCAAAGTTCATCAGGCAACGAGTCATCGCGAGCGATCCAAACTTCGGCGTTAAATTCGCCAGAAGCTTGTACACACGTTTGACGAATACGAGACTCGGTCACTAATAAGTTTCGGCAGTCTTTATAAATCGCTTTTCCTGCTTCAGAGAGCGAAAGGTGGTTGCCCGAACGAATAAAAAGCTGCGTATCGAGTTCTTTTTCTAGTGCTTTAATCGCCATGCTCAATTTAGTCCGGTTACAATCGAGCTGACGCGCAGCTTCCGATACAGAGCCAGTATCGGCGATGATACAAAAAGCGTCGATTTGCGATAAGTTCATGGGCATCAATGTGAAACAATAGAATAGTATGATGGTAATTTAATTTGCGCCAAATGTCTGTTTCCACTTAAAAAGGTGTGGCATATAATAGGGAATACACTTACCTTTGCGGTGAAAGCAGTTTTAAGGAGACCACAATGGCGATCAATTGGGATGAATGTGCGAACACGTGGGACAGCAATACAGCATCGATAGCGTATGCTGAGGAAGCATTTTCTTCACTAATTAAAACCATCGATATAACGGGCACACATGTTTTAGATTTTGGTTGCGGCACAGGGCTGCTAAGCCAAAAGCTATCGACATTGGTGAAAGATATCGTAGCACTAGATAGCTCGGAAGCGATGATAGAGCAGCTTGATAACAAAGCATTGATGAATGTCGAACCTGTTGTCGATATGCTTACTCGAGGCTTAGTGGCAATCCACCCAGCATTTCGCAACCAGTTTGATTTAGTGGTTGCTTCTTCAGTATGCGGGTTGATCCCTAACTACGCGGATGTGTCAGACATCATTTATAGCGTACTTGATAAAGGCGGTAAGCTTGTTCAATGGGATTGGTTAGCAAGCGATGAGAGTGACCCTCAAGCAATGACGCCAGCTCGTGCTGAGCGCGTACTGACGGGGGTAGGCTTTAGTGAAGTGACGACCTCAGTACCATTTGAAGTGACGACAGAGCAAGGCACGTTGAAAGTGCTGATGGTCGTGGCGACAAAATAGCGAAACAAAACCTCTCGCTATTTTGAGTTCCAAACCTGTTCAATTTCTTCGAAAATATCTGGGTTAGCTATCGCGCCCAGATTTTCTATTTCCTCCCCATTGAGCAAGCGCTTTACCGCCAGCTCAACCAGCTTTCCTGATTTGGTTTTAGGCACATCGCTGATCGCGAAAATATACGATGGTACATGTCGCGGAGAGCATTGGCGCTTCAATGTTGATTTGATGCGCTCAATCAGTGCGTCGTTTAGCTCCAGAGTGGGTTTAAGCTGCACAAACAAGATAATGATTTCATTGCCCTCGACTTGATGCCCAACTGCTAAAGAGTCCACCACCTCATTTAATAGGTTTACTTGTCCGTAAATCTCACTGGTGCCAATACGTACGCCTCCTGGATTTAATGTGGCATCGCTTCGGCCAAAGAACAATACACCCCCGTGTCGGGTCATCATGATGTCATCACCATGATGCCAAGCATTGTCAAAACGTTGCCAGTACGCGTTGTGGTAGCGTTGGCCATCATCATTTAAAAAACCAATCGGCTGGTTCGGAAAACTGTTACAGCAGACTAATTCGCCTCTTTGTTCAATGACGTTTTGGCCTTTTACATTGAAAGCGGCGACGTCTAAGCCTAACCCTGGCGCTTGGCATTCTCCTCGATAGACCGGTGAAATAGGGTTGCCTAACACAAAACACCCGCAGATATCGGTTCCCCCCGAGATAGAGGCTAAATGCAGATCACGCTTAATATGTTGATAAATGTAGTCAAACTGGTCCGGATAAAGCACGGAACCCGTTGAACAAAGTGTTTTTAGGGCATCGAGTTTGTATTTTTGTTGCGGTGCTATTTTCGCTTTTTCAATGTGTTCGAGGTATTTTGCCGAAGTTCCAAACAAGGAAACCCTTTCTCGTTCCGCCAATTGCCATAATCGTTCTGCGTTTGGATAGACCGGGCTGCCATCGTAAATCACCAGTGTTGCACCACTTGCAAGCGCTGAAACATGCCAATTCCACATCATCCAGCCACACGTAGTGTAATAAAATACGCGATCTGCGGGTTGAATATCGCAATGCAACTGATGCTCTTTAAGATGATTTAATAACGTCCCCCCAACACTGTGAATGATGCACTTGGGCTTACCCGTTGTGCCGGAAGAATAGAGAATGAACAACGGGTGATTGAATGGGACATCAGTGTAGTGAACATCGCCTGGTTCACCTTGGTGGAGAAGTGTTTGCCAGTCGGTGAACGTGATGGATAGCTCTGACGGTAACGGTTGAGGCGTGATTACGTTGGTCGGTGTTATAGCATTAATACAACACGCGCCCCTCAAGGTGGGCAGTGCGGCAATGATGGCGATATTTTTGTCATGCAGCGCCATTATTTTTCCGGCAAAGTGGGCGTTTTCGGCACAAAACAGCACCTTGGGGGCGACTTGCCCAAAACGTTCGACAACGCTTTCGACACCAAAATCAGGAGACGTCGAGGTCCAAGTAGCCCCTAGGCTTGTTGTGGCGAGCATCGCGATGACCGATTGCGGCCCATAAGGCACATAAGCGGCGACCACATCCCCCTTAGTGACACCTTGCTGTTGGAGCCATTGTTGAATGACGGAAACCTGTTGAGTTAGCGCCGTCCATGTGAGTTGCTGGCGTTGGCCATCTTCCCGTTCATAGATGATCGCGAGTGGCTTATCGCCATCTTGATGGGCGTGACAGCGCTTATTACCCGTCAATAAGTTCTCGGCGTAATTCAGTGTTGAATCATCAAACCACAGGGTGTCTCGGTGCTTTACCGTACTTTGCCATTTTGCGGGTTGTTGCTGTTTTGTGTGTCGCCCTTGCTGACCAACCACTTGGCAAAACTGCCAAACACTCTGCCAGAATAGTTCGTTGTGTTGTACCGACCAGTTGTGAAGGTCGCGATAGCTCATTGGCGTCGATGCTTGAGGAAATACGCTTTTTATATAGTGGGTTAACCGCGATGTTTGCACCCTTGCATTGCTTGGTTGCCAGCAAATGTGTGATTCAGGATCAGGCATTTGTATCTGCTCATTCAATACGCTCTTCATTTTAGTATCAAAACGAAATGACAAAAAATCAAACCCCATGTCGCTGAAATAACGTGGGAAAGGCTCGCGTGTAAAATTTATGTTACAGGCTTTTCTGCTTTTAATGACCTGATTTTTTGGTTAAGCAACCGCCCTTGAATAAGATTATAGGAGGTAGCGTCCGTTTCTTATTGGGCCGTTAGGGCGTTTAAACGCCATTTCTAGGGGGCGAGCAACAAGCGCTAAAGGCGGTTTCACGGTGGGAGCGATAGCGCTCAATGTTCCTGATATAAGGAGTGAGTATGATGTCTCAATATCAGTCGAAAGCCATTGATAAGCATGGCATAGTGGCATGGAGTGACGATGAAAATACCCTGTGGAGTGAGCTGATTTTACGACAGTTAAATCTGGTGAAATCGCGAGCGTGCAAGGAATATCTTGACGGGTTAGACATGCTTGATTTACCTGTTGACCACATCCCGCAACTTGGGGAAATCAATCAGGTACTCAGTGGTGCTACCGGCTGGCAAGTCGAGCCTGTTCCTGCTCTCATCAGTTTCGATAAATTCTTTGATCTACTGGCGAACCGCCGCTTTCCTGTTGCGACTTTTCTACGTTCACGTGAAGAATTCGACTATTTGCAAGAGCCCGATTTTTTCCATGAAATCTTTGGCCACTGTGCCATGCTCACCAATCCGAAATTTGCTCATTTTACCCATGTTTATGGTCAACTGGGACAAGGTGCTTCACCTGCGGTAAGAGGTTATCTGGCGCGTTTATATTGGTTTACCGTTGAGTTTGGTCTTGTGCGAGAAGGCGATGAAGACAAAATTTACGGTGGCGGTATTCTATCGTCGCCAGGCGAAACACTACGAGCACTGGAAGGTCGACTAGAAGAAGCTCCTAACGAGGGAGTGATACAGCGTGAAGCGTTTAATATTAATCGCGTGCTCCGAACCCCGTATAGGATTGATATCATGCAACCGATTTACTTTGTATTGTCGAGTGTTGACGAGCTCTATCAACTGAGTGAGGTCGATTTAATTGCAGAAGTTCAACGAGCACAATTGGATGGGCTTTACCCCCCTTTATTCGACATTAAGGACGTTTAAAATCAAGGATATGCAAAATGATGAATGAATTTAATTTAGATCCAGAGGCGTTGACTCAACTTCGCTGTGAGGTTTGCCATAAGGGTGCTCCGGCGCTTGATTATGATCAGCAACAGACGCTATTAGCGCAGTTGGATGAATGGCGAATCGAAGTCAGGGAGGGGATTCCTCAATTAGAAAAAAGTTTCAAATTTGATAACTTCCTTTCTGCCTGGTCATTTGCGAATCGCATTGCTGAGATCGCGGAAGATGAAGGTCATCATCCGGCCATTTTACTGGAATGGGGCAAAGTGACCGTTACTTGGTGGAGCCACTCGATAAAAGGGTTACACAAGAACGATTTTATTTGTGCAGCAAAATGCGACGAGGTGAGTCCTTAATTCTCCATTAAAGATTTTGTATTTAAGCCGATATAGAGATAACCCTGATTGTGACTTAGGACATCTCGATGAAAAAGCTTCTAATGGTGATACTGCTACTAGTGGGTGTTGCTTTAGCTGGTGGCGGCTATTACGTCTTCTACTATAAGCCTGCGGAAGATGCCGCAAAACAAGCGGCATTGAACGCAGTGCCTACCATTGTGCCTGTTGAAACTACGCTGACGCCGCCAACACCTGAACCGATCATCGAACCAACCGATTATTACGTGAGCCCTGCAAAACTGAATGTGCATGAAGCGCCATCAAAAAGTGCGTTTATTGAAACGCAACTTTACCGTGGTGACAAAGTGAATGTGTTAGAAAAGCAGAATGGCTGGGCTCGAATTTCACCGTATTATACGTACAAGGAAGGTGAGAGTGAGGTCGCGGAGTGGATACCGATGGACGTCTTATTGGAAGTGCCCCCAACAATAACTCATGAAGAGCATGTAAAAACAATCAGCAGTTATGTGGAAGGTTCTGACGACTTTAAACAGCACTTTGATGTTTTTATTCAAACCACCGACGAATTAATTCAAGAAGGCATTTGTCTTCCACCTGATTTCGAAGAGCTAAAAGGCTGGGTGCGTTCGCTAAGATATGAGCAAGACGTGTACTTTGTGTATTGCGGTGGCTTAGCACAAGCGAATAAAATTTATCTAAACGTACAGACCGAGACCATCTTTTATCAATAGATATAATTTAACTCATTGATTTTGTTTTGGTTTACATTGTAAATTTTACACTGGCCAGATTGTCGATTTTAAGGCTGATTTATTCGCTAACATTGAGATGGCATCGAATGATGCGATATTTCGCTTCATTGACTTGGATTACGTATAATACCTTGGCATTTTTAGCCTATTTGGCTTTTTTCTCTTTCTTATTATAAAGGTAGTTAGAATCATGAAGTATGATTGGATTCTGTTTGACGCCGATGAAACCCTTTTCCATTTTGATGCATTTAAAGGTATGCAGCTGATGTTTGAGCGCATGGGTACGGTTTTTACTCATGATGATTTTGAACAATATCAACAGATTAATAAACCTTTGTGGGTTGATTATCAAAACGGTACGATCAATGCGGATGATATTAAACATATTCGTTTTAAAGGTTATGCGGAGCAATTTAATACCACGACATCGGCTTTAAACAGTGCTTTTTTGGACGCAATGGCCGACATTTGCAGCATGATCCCTCAAGCACGCGAATTATTGGATGCATTGGCCGGTAAAGCGAGATTAGGCATTATTACGAATGGTTTTACTGAACTGCAAGAAGTTCGCTTAGCGCGAATGGGGCTGAGTGAAGCATTTGAGCACGTTGTGATTTCTGAGCAAGTGGGTGTGGCCAAGCCTGATGCAGGTATCTTTGAATATACGATGGAAAAATTGGGCCAGCCGTGCAAAAGCCGTGTGTTAATGGTGGGGGATAACCTTCATTCTGATGTATTAGGCGGGATGAATTTTGGTATCGATACGTGTTGGCTTAATCGTACGACAGAACCAGAGAGTGCGGACATCACGCCAAGCTATACCGTGACATGCTTGAGTCAGCTGCAAACCATTTTGTTGGCAAACGCGCGTTAAAGTAGGGTTTACATCATTCCTATTCGCCGATCTTGGATTGAAATAGAGACAGAAAGACGCTGAAAAGGCGTCTTTTTTTATGTCAAAAAAATCAGTAAAGAGACGTATGTGAAAGTAAATGACGAAAATATTGGTCGTCTTATGCCTTTGTTGGCGATTATTTGTTCTTCTACCCCTTTAGGGTAGTTTAAAGCTGTAATTGATTTACATCATGTATTAATTTTTCTTCATAAATGAAAATTCAGTCAGACATAAAATAATGACTGGAATTGATTATGAGCAAGCTTAAGCTAGTGGTCGTCGGTAATGGGATGGTAGGCCATCGCTATATCGAGGATTTGGTTGAGAAAACCGATGTCTCACAAATGGAGATCACCATTTTCTGTGAAGAACCTCGTGTTGCTTACGACCGAGTTCACCTTTCTTCTTACTTTTCTCACCACACGGCGCAAGAGCTCTCTTTAGTTAAAGAAGGTTTTTACGAAAAGCATGGCATCCAAATCCTTGTGGGTGAGCGAGCCATCAACATCAACCGCCAAAATCGCATCGTTTATTCTTCAACGGGCCGCGAAATCCAATACGACAAACTGGTTTTAGCGACCGGTTCTTACCCATTTGTGCCAGCAATCAAAGGCAATGAGAGCAAAGATTGCTTTGTATACCGCACGATTGAAGATCTAAAGCAAATTGAAGCGACGGCGAAAAATAGCAAAGTCGGTGTCGTGATCGGTGGTGGTCTACTTGGCCTAGAAGCAGCGGGCGCGGTTAAAGCACTCGGCATGCAAACGCATGTGGTTGAGTTTGCACCAAAATTGATGGCTGAGCAGTTAGATCAAGCGGGTGGCGATCAACTACGTCAAAAAATCGAGCGTATGGGTGTGAATGTTCATACCAGCAAAAATACGTTAGAGATTGCAGCCGAAGGGTCAGATGCGCGAAATGTCATGCGTTTTGCCGACGGAACCGAATTAGAAACCGACTTTATTGTGTTTTCTGCCGGTATTCGCCCTCAAGACAAACTGGCTCGTCAGATGGAGTTAGAGATCGCGCCTCGTGGTGGTATTGCGATTAATGATCAATGCCAAACCAGCGATGAAAACATCTACGCCATTGGTGAGTGTGCATCTTGGAATGGCATGTTCTACGGCTTGGTTGCTCCAGGTTACAAGATGGCGACGGTGGCGGTTGATCATTTACTGGGTAGCGATAGCCAGTTTGAAGGCGCAGACATGTCAGCCAAGCTGAAATTGCTGGGTGTCAAAGTCGGCTCTATTGGTGACGCGAATGGCCGTACACCAGGTTGTAAGAGTTACGTTTATCAAAACGAAGAGTTAGAAGTTTATAAACGTATTATTGTCTCAGCAGACAATAAAAAGCTGTTGGGCGCGGTGATGGTTGGCGACACGTCAGACTACGGCGACCTTCAACAGCTCATGCTAAATGAAATTGATCTACCAGAGCATCCTGATGCGTTGATTTTACCCGCGCACGCTGGCGCAGAAAAACCAACCCTTGGCGCTGACTCATTGCCTGAATCCGCGGTGATTTGTTCATGTTTCGATGTGACAAAAGGCAAGATTGCACAAGCCGTCGCTGCCGGTCATCACACGATTGGTGACATCAAAGCAGTCACTGGGGCGGGGACAGGCTGTGGTGGTTGTATTCCGCTTGTCACGTCAGTGTTGAATGCAGAGCTTGCAAAATCGGGCATCGAAGTCAAAAACGATGTGTGTGAGCACTTTGCTTATTCACGCCAAGAGCTTTTCCACCTAATCCGCATTGAAGAGATCAAAACCTTCGACGAATTACTAGAGAAGTATGGCAAAGGTTACGGCTGTGAAGTGTGTAAGCCTCTGGCTGGCTCTATTTTGGCGTCATGTTGGGGTGAGCACATCCTTAAGCCGCAATTGGTTAAATTGCACGACACGAACGATAACTTCCTCGGCAATATTCAAAAAGACGGCACCTATTCTGTCATCCCGCGTATGGCGGGCGGTGAAGTGACACCTCAAGCATTGGGTGCACTGGCCAAGGTGGCTGAAGACTACAAGTTGTATACCAAGGTGACGGGCGCGCAACGTATCGGTCTATTTGGTGCACAAAAAGATGACCTTCCAGAGATCTGGCGCAAATTAATTGAAGCAGGGTTTGAAACCGGCCAAGCGTATGCCAAAGCACTGCGCATGGCGAAAACCTGTGTGGGTTCAACCTGGTGTCGTTACGGTGTTCAAGATTCTGTGGGCTTAGGTTCTTATATTGAGAACCGTTATAAAGGCATCCGTACTCCGCACAAAATGAAGTTTGGTGTGTCTGGTTGTACGCGCGAATGTGCCGAAGCACAAGGCAAAGACCTTGGCATTATTGCAACAGACGCGGGTTGGAATATGTATGTGTGCGGCAACGGCGGCATGAAGCCACGCCATGCCGATTTATTGGCGAGCGATTTAGACCGTGAAACGCTCATTCAATACATTGACCGCTTTATGATGTTTTACATTCGTACCGCTGCGCCATTACAACGCACCTCCGTATGGATGGAAAACATGGAAGGTGGTGTTGACTACCTTCGCGAAGTGATTGTTAACGACAAACTTGGCATTAATGCTCAACTTGAAATGGATGTGGCGAAGTTAGTGGGCGAGTTTGAATGTGAATGGACTGCGACGATTAATGACGAAGCACAGCTAACCCGTTTTGCGCACTTCATCAATACCGACAAACGTGATGATAACGTTGTTTTTGTTCAAGAGCGCGAACAGCACCGTCCGGCAACATTCACAGAAAAACACCCAGACGTGAAAGGCGATATTCTTCACGTTACGCTGACAGAAGCATAAGGAGCAGTCGATTATGTTATTTGAAAAAGTATGTCAAATCAACGACATCGTACCGGGAACCGGTGTCTGTGCTCTCGTGAATGGTGAGCAAGTTGCTGTATTTCGTCCAACACAAGAAGAACAAGTCTTTGCCATCAGCAATACCGACCCTTTTTATCAATCTAACGTGCTATCACGCGGTTTAATTTGCGAACACAAAGGAGAGCTTTGGGTTGCAAGTCCGTTGAAAAAACAGCGTTTTAACTTAGCGACAGGCGTGTGCATGGAAGATGAGGGTTTTAGTGTGAAGTCTTATCCTGCGCAAGTGAACAATGGCACAGTAGAAATCGCCGCGTAATCACTGAGATTCAATAGCTCAAAGGTTTCCAACCCATTATCCCTTAGCGGTGTTTTTTATCCGGGGTCGGGAGCCTTTTACTATTCAATTTTATTTTTACTTTTTGGAGAGACATGATGTCTTATTTAAAACCAGCAGAGTTCGTTCAAACCATGGTGGATGTCGGTGAAGCCAAAGTTCGTACTTCTACACGTGATCTTATTTTACGCGGTACGATGGCGGGGATTATTTTATCGCTAGCGGTTGTGGTGGCCATCACTACGATTACGCAGACGGGCATTGGTATTGTGGGCGCGTTAGTCTTTCCTGTTGGCTTCTGTATCTTAAGTTTAATGGGCTACGATCTGGTCACTGGCGTGTTTGGTCTTGCGCCTCTCGCTAAGTTTGACAATCGTCCAGGCGTAACTTGGAATCGCGTTTTTCGCTGCTGGGGCCTAGTGGGCCTAGGCAACCTTATCGGTTCATTGTTGGTTGCAGGTTTAATTGCGCTGTCACTCACCATGAATTTCAGCGTTGCACCCGATGCGGTCGGTCAAAAATTTATTGCGATTGCAACCGCGCGCACCGTGGGTTTTGAAAACTTGGGCGCTGATGGTTGGATTACTTGCTTTGTTCGCGGCATTCTTTGTAACTTGATGGTGTGTCTTGGTGTGATTGGTAATATGACTGCTCGCAGCGTTGCAGGCAAAATCGCAGCAATGTGGCTACCTATCTTTATCTTCTTTGCTTTGGTATTTGAACACGCCGTGGTGAACATGTTCTTGTTCCCGCTTGGTATGATGCTTGGTGCGGATTTTGGTATCGCGACTTGGTTGAACTACAACCTGATCCCGACCATCCTAGGTAACATTGTGGGTGGTTTGGCAATGACGTGTATTCCTCTTTACCTGACACACAAGAAAACGGCACCAGCGCTGGATGCGGGTATTGACGCCGATGCACAACCAACACTGACCACAAAATAGTATAAAAGGGAGTGGTAGGGCATGCGCCTTACCACTTTTTTAAGGCGCATTTGGCTATAAAAAGCGGTACTTATGAATGAGTGTCGCTTGTTATATCCAAATTTGAATTGATAGGCATTGCTATGCAAAAGACTCCTTCAGCCGCGGCTAGTCTCGCCCCTTTTAATCCTCAAACGACAAGCCAAGGGTTTGTGTCATTAGTTGGCGCAGGCCCTGGCGACCCAGATCTCTTAACCGTAAAGGGTTTTCGAGTCATCCAACAAGCGGATGTCGTGGTGTACGACCGTTTGGTTTCCGCTGAGATACTCGCGCTAGCAAACGATAAGGCCGAAATGATTTACGTCGGCAAAAAATTGGATTATCACTGCGTTCCTCAAGATCAAATTAACCAAATCTTGGCGGATAAAGCGTTAGAAGGTAAGCGAGTTGTTCGCCTTAAGGGCGGGGATTCTTTTATTTTTGGTCGTGGTGGCGAAGAGTTAGAAACATTAGCAGAACAAAATATTCGCTTTGAAGTGGTGCCAGGCATTACGGCTGCGGCGGGGGCGACCGCTTATGCAGGCATCCCATTAACGCATCGTGATCACGCCCAAGCGGTACAATTTATTACCGGGCATGTGCAAAAAGATGGCCAAGAAATGGATTGGAATGCCGTCGCGCAATCGAATTCGACATTGGTTTTTTATATGGGTTTGAAGCAAAGTGGCTATATTGCGGATAAATTGATCACTCATGGTCTAGACGAACAAATGCCATGTGCGATTATTGAGAATGGCACGCGTCGCGAGCAACGTGTTTTTCGCTGCCCTTTGAATGAACTACCAGAAATGGCGAAACAAGCACAAAGTCCGGCACTCATTGTGGTTGGCAGTGTGACATCATTGCACGAAAAATTAAGCTGGTTTGAGTGACAAAAAGAACAACAGTTGATAGCTGTTTTGACTAGGATCACGAGATAGACCGAATTTCGCGAAATAGACTAGCGGAAAGTAGAGATTGTTTTGTATGTTTTATAGACAGTTAGAAAAAACGCTATATGCATACGAATCCTTAAGCGGATGTTTCTTGGTTGCTGACAAGAATGAGTGGGCGCAGTGGTCATATTGCGCCTTCCCTTATGCATAAGTGAGACTATGTATTAAGGGATAAGATGAATAATCGCTACTTTCAAACCGCTAAGCCTGTCAATGAACAGCTCCAGCAACTCATGCAGAGGATGCACACGCGCGTACCGACGATAGCCCGAGTCTCTTTTGCAAAATATTCCAGAGAAACCGATACACTGGTGACGTACGCGGACAGTGAATTTGAACTGTGGAGCGAACTGCATCATGAAAAACGCCTCAGTAAACTCAAACACTTAAAGTACTCCGCTCAAACGGCCATTCCCAGAGTGATCGACGATCTTTCCTGCGCGGCTCGAAATGAACGTGTAGAACTGCTTCTCAAAAAAGGTTATCGCTCTTCGGCTGCGATACCGTGTTATCACCAACGTAAATTCAGTGGATTTATTTTTTTGAACGCCTGTGAAGTACAAGCGTTTGATAAACCTGCGTTAGCCAGTTTACAACCTTACCTAGAAATGGTTCAGTTTACAGTGGAATCCCAATGCCAAGTGGTGGAGGCGATTGTAAAACTGGCTGAGCGAGTGACCAGCGGTGCGCAACTGTATGGACGTGATGAGTATTACCACGGTCGCAGAATGCGCATGTACAGTCGAATCATTGCGGAAGAGTTGGGTGATAAGCACTATTTGGATGATGAGCAAGTCGATGCAATTTCGCTCTTTTCTCAATTTCACGATATCGGCAAAACTCAGTGGACGGAGGCCGTAAGGTGCAATCGTGACCCATTTCTCTCTTCGGATTTCTTCGCTTCTCACAACTACATTGATCAGGGTGTTAAGATCATTGAAGAGATTATCTCGTCTGTTGGCGAGCCAAACCATCCTAGCATCCAATTGCTCAATCAAATCATGCGTTTTCAATCAGAGTGCTTAGACGGTAGTGGCTACCCTTATGGGTTTAAGGGTGATGAAATTCCGTTATCCGCGCGGATTGTATCGGTGGCGAGCCGTTTTGATGCGATGACAACGAACAAGAGTGAACGCCAAGCCTTGCCGGTTCAGTCGGCCTTGCTAGAGCTTGAAAAAGAAGTGCAAAAAGGCAAATTAGACGGTGAGTGTGTCAACGCTTTACGAGCAAGACAGGATTACCTTAAGCAGGTTATTCGCAAGTTTCCTGAGCCGCTTGGTTGGGGAGAGATGTTATAACGCATTATGACGTCGATGTTGTAGGCGCTTTCCATCGTCATTCTTCGTCCTGAACGCAGCTCTTTAATTAGAGAGAGAATCGCTCGACTTACTCATCTTATACTTTGCTGTTACTATGGCAGACTATTATGTTAAGAGGCGAGATTAATGGAAAAAGTGGCGATTTTTGTGGATGTGCAAAACATTTATTACACCACCAAGCAGCATTATCAAAGTAACTTCGATTACAACCAATTCTGGGCCCAAGCGACTCAGAATCGCGATGTTGTGCTAGCCAACGCCTACGCCATTTCATCTCAAGATCCAAAGCAACGCCAGTTTCATCACATTTTACGTGGTATTGGTTTTAATGTGCAGTTGAAACCCTTCATACAGCGTCAAGATGGCAGTGCAAAAGGTGATTGGGATGTGGGGATCTGTCTTGATGTTTATGAAGCAGCGAGTACGGTTGACCGTGTGATCTTGCTTTCAGGGGATGGAGACTTTGAATTATTGGTAAAACGAGTACAACAACGTTTTGGCGTCAACGTTGAGATTTACTCTGTGCGTGCATTAACAGCACAAGGATTGATAGAGGCTTGTGACGTTTATACACCAATCAGCAGTGAGTTGTTACTTGAACGACGCTGAGTGACGGCTTAGGCTTGGTCACTCAGCCTCAGTATCTAATTATTGAGCTTCATTTGTAGAGGTTGCTTCAGCCTCTACAGCATCAATATTAACGGTCTCAACCGTTGTCGTTGCATCCGCTGCCAAAGCCGCTTCTTCTGCTTCCATTTGCGCACGATCTGCTTTTGAAATATAACGCGGTTTATTGCTGCTATGCAGTTTCGCGTTTTGCTTCTTCATTCTGTTTTTATAAATCTGATTAATCTTTTTCTTGCGGTTCATTCAGATGGCCTTTCTACCCAGCATGCTGCGGGTTTTTTCATTAAGTTCGGTGTTTCTCAGGGCGCGAATAATAGCAAGAAGTGAAGGTGTTTGCATCGGGATTTGTTACTTGCTTCAAGAATGATGAAAAAATTAATATCATTTTGTTCTAAACATATAACCACAAATTATAGACACGCTAGAGGAAAATGATGAAATTTTACTTCGCGAATCAAATTAACTACAAAGAAATCATCTTGTTTGGCACTTAAGCAGGAATTGAGCCGATTAGAATCGGGTATTCGGTTGTCATGATATGAAACGTGGCTTATCAAAAAAGTCGAAGATGTTGTGCAATTTATTTTAACTCTTAAAGGTCATTTGTTACGTAGAGTTAAAGTATCGAGCAGCGGAGCAAGAGCTCGAGTTTTGGTAAGCAAAGGAGTCTATTATGATTAAAACAATAAGTTTAGCGAGCGTATTACTATTTAGTTCTTTAGCGACGGCGGGCCTAAGTGGTCCTTATTCAAAGGTTATGTCAAACAGCACGATGACAGGTGATCTATACGCAACCAAAGATGCGGCACTGCAAGTCGGCCGAGATATGATTATGGATGTGAACAATATGTCATCGGTTGAGTTGAGTCATAACGTATCATGGAAATCTAACGATCAAGTCGACATCAATTCATTCGAGCTACTCAACTCACAAGTCCAGTTAGAAGAAATCATCACGAGCCAGGGGGCGATTGCCTACCAACCTGTGATTAGCGTGAGTTATGAATATCGAGCACGAGAACGCGATTAACCCCATTCCATTTTTGCTAGCACAAAAATAGTCATTGACGTTCGTGACACAAAAAAGCCCCAAACCTAGGTTTGGGGCTTTTGCATTTAGAATGAGGCCGAGAGCACGATTCCGATAGATTGCGTTATTGTTCAGAGCCTTTAGAACTCAGGGAACAATGCTGACACCATCGCGAGAAACGGTCGCTAGAAACGATCGATTAGGCTTCAGTTTGAACCAATGTCGCTTCGTCTTCACGGCGAGCACTTTCTAGCATCTTACGGATCACATAAGAAGAGATAAACGCAATCGCAACCATCACAACCGCAAGGATCGTGAGCAGTTGGAAGTAGTCACCGTATACCGTTTGTACCACTTCTTGAGTGATCTTTTGACCTTTCTCAAGCGCAATCGACGTCGAGAATACGGCGCCAATGATACCGCTCAGTGCCATCGCAATGTAGAACAGCGATACCGAGAAGTTCTCAATGTGTTTAGGCGCAACAGAAAGAATAAATGCCACCACAAGGCTACCAACAATCACTTCTGCAAACGCTTGGAAGAAGTGGATCAGCAAGAAGGTTTCAGGGCGAATCACCGCGTCTGCACCTACGTTCATGACAGCCAATGTCAAAATACCAAACGCGACTGCGGTTAGGATAAATGAAAATCCAATTTTGGTCGCCGTAGAGAAGGTAATGCCACGCTTCTCAAGTTTGGTGAAAGTGTAAGAAATCACTGGGCCAGCCAAAATACACCACAATGGGTTCATTGCCATTGATGCTTCAGGAGCAATTGGGATAAAGCCAAATAGATCGCCGCGCATGGTGTTGATGGTCACCATCGTCATTGAGGTCATCATTTGACCGTAGTACACAAAGAAACACGTGGTGAGTACAGTCATAATAAGGATCGTACCCATCTTCAATGCGTCAGATTTACCTGATTTAAACATCAATGAGATAAAGTACAAAATAGCCGCACCGCCAATGGCATAAACGATATTCTGGCCAATATCCATATTCGAGAACATGAAGAAAACCAGACCAACCATCGCAGCAGAAAGGCCTAAGAATGCCGTCCAATTTGCCACGCTAACCGGTTTTTGGTCTATTTCAGCGCCAACGCTAACAAGTGGTTTATTAAAGACAATCAGCGTGATTAGCGCAAAGGTCGCCATCACTGCGGATAGAGTAAAACTGCCGTGGAAGCCAATGACCAAAACAAACATCGGGAACAGGTATTGACCTAGTAGTGCGCCAACGTTGTTCACTGAATAGTTCACAGGGTAACCATTCTCGAAGTCTTCTTGAGACGCAAATGTGCGTTTGTATAGGCTTGGGTAAGCTGGTGACATTAAGCCACGAGCGTAACTGGCGAGAGCAATACCCACTAAGCTGATGGGAACGTTAGTGGTTGATGCGCCAAAAATAAGCAGCAAATAACCAACAGCAAACGTGCCGTAAGATATGGTCAGTGAGCGATATGCGCCTAGGAATTTGTCGGCGATGAAACCGCCAGCAATAGCAAATAGAGGGCCGATAGAAGAGAAAGCACCGACAACCATCATAGTATCGGCTTCGCTATAACCTAGATCTTCTAGGAAAAAGCGAGTCAAGATCACCATCACGCCGTAGAAAGACAAGCCAAACATCATTTGGCAGAACATCATCGACTTATTTAGCCTATTCCACATAGTTTTCTCTTGTGTGTAGAAATTAAGGCCGGAGATTATGCCAGAAATCGACGTTGATGCACGAAATTTCCCCATAAAAGTGCAGTGTTTTATGCTGAATTGCTGGGGAAACGTTTGCTTAAGGCGTGAGTTGTTTAATTAAGCAGCAGTTTATTGCATAAGCGTTTGTTTTTATTTGATGCCGATTCCGTCATTCACAGGGCGGTGCAAGATGAATGAGTGCCAAACCGCCAAGCGAGGTTTCGCGGTATTTCTTGTTCATATCTTTGCCTGTTTGGTACATGGTTTCGATGACCTTATCGAGTGAGATAATACATTTACTGGTGCGTTTAAGGGCCATTCTCGAGGCATTAATGGCTTTCATTGCCCCCATGGCATTTCGCTCAATGCATGGCACTTGTACCAATCCGCCAATTGGATCGCACGTCATGCCGAGAGAGTGTTCCATCGCAATTTCAGCTGCGATACAAATTTGTTCGTTACTGCCTCCGCGCAGTGAGGTAATGCCTGCCGCAGCCATTGATGACGACACGCCTATTTCACCTTGGCAGCCTACCTCGGCACCAGAGATGGAAGCGTTGGTTTTATATAAAATGCCGATCGCCCCTGCAACGGCAAGAAAGTCTTTGATCTGTTTGGTATCCAGCGGTCGAATAAATTGATGGTAGTACATCAGCACCGCCGGAATGACGCCCGCCGCGCCGTTGGTTGGAGACGTGACGACTTGGCCTCCTGCGGCATTTTCTTCACTGACGGCGAAAGCAAAGAGGTTGATCCAATCCAATATCACCATCGGATCGTTTTCAAGTGCTTCCTGAGTGAGGAGTTTTTTATGCAAATTAGGTGCACGGCGAGTAACGTTGAGTCCACCTTCCAAAATGCCCCCGGTTTCAAAGCCGCGCTGCATACACAGAGACATGACTTTCCATATCTGATCGGCTTTTTTGTCAATCTCACTCATGGGTTGGAAGCAGACTTCATTTTTCATGATCATCGCTGCAAGACTTAATCCTAACGTGTCAGCATTACGCAGCATTTCATCGGCATGACTAAATGGGTGCGGGACGACAACATCCGAATCTTTGATGCCATGAAGCAACTCTTGCTCGGTAGCAATAAATCCGCCTCCAATTGAATAATAGGTCTGCTTTATGAGTGGGTTTGTCTGGGAATCAAAGGCGGTAATCGTCATGCCATTTTCATGCAATGGCAGGTTTGTGGTGTGAAAAAGAATATCGCTTTGGTAGTGGAAATGAATACTGTCTAAATTGGGCAGTGGCAATATGTCTTGTTCAAAGCATGTCTGTAGGGCTTGTTTGGCGCTGGTGACTTTTAGTGTGTCAGGTCGATAGCCCATTAGGCCGAGTACGGAAGCGCGGTCAGTATGATGGCCTTTTCCCGTTAGAGAGAGTGAACCGAAGAGGTCAATTTGAATGCGTTTGACTGTACGGCTTGGCTGGTCACTTAGAGCGTTTTGTAGGCGTTGAATGAAATCATAACCCGCTAGCATCGGGCCGTTAGTATGAGAACTAGAGGGGCCGACTCCGATTTTGAAAATATCAAAGATAGATAACATAACAACAATCCTTTGCATTAAGGGCGACAACAGGCACACTGAAATTATAGCCACAAAATAAGGGATTGATTTGTGACCGTTAAACACTCTGGTGATGCCAACATAAGTCGCGTTATGGGCAACGTGATTTATGAAAAAATTAACCGTGTTATTTTGGTTTTGGGTAAAAGATTAAAAGACAACGCGTTAACGGCGGAAGGCCGCTCTCGTGTCGATGCGCTTCCAGAATTATTATCTCATTTTGATTTGAATGAGACGGCGTTGATTTTTTGTGGCGGCGTGCTTGAAGGGCAACGTTGCTCCGAGGCGCGGGCGATGGCCGAGCGGTTTGCAACTCGATGTGCAATGAAATTGGCCCAGGCGTTACCTGCAGAGCATTGCCTCTTGGAAGACCAATCAACTAACACGATAGAAAATATTCAAAATGCCGCTCACCAACTGGCTCAATATGGACTGACTCACGCGAAAAATCCGATTGATATAGTGTTGGTGTCTAATGACTATCATCTCGAACGTATTGTTGAAATACAAAAAATGTTGCCGCAGCAAGGTTTACTGAGCGTATTGAAACGGCGTTGTCAGCAAGCAGGACTCGATGTTTCTATTTCATTAAATGTGGATGATCATTGCTCGGTGCCGTACCCGCACAGTGGGCAACAGGCGCGCGCTTTTTTATTGCTTGATGAACTCACGACTTACCGAGTGTACCTCGAAGGGGTACTCAATGGCGTATTGGGCACAGATTTACAGCAGGTAAGAGGCGCATCGTATCAAGTGGCTATCGATGCATTGTCTGAACTCATCGCATTAGATTGCTGCCAGGGAAGCCTGCGACAAATCAATCGGTTAATTGCGATCGTTAACGGCACACCACCTCAGTGTACTCCGGCGATGATGAGTCCATTGTACACTGAGTTTAATCACGTATTAACGCAATTGAATCGTCAGTTCGATCCAGAAAATTAGATCGTTAACCAGCAAGCAGGCTTACTGACTTTGTGTGGAATTAGATTGGGTGTGATTCTGTTTGTAGTACTCCCACTGTTCCACTTTTTCCCCATTTTCCAAAACGCAAAAAGTGGTTCTTTGGCCATCTAGCGTCATCATTTCGAGTGCGCCGCCACGTTCAACGCAGTACACCGATGCGGGGTTACTTTTGGTTTGATATTCCTTTGAGCGGTACGGACTGTCTTCTGAGGCACAGCCAACGATAGCAAGAGCAGAGGTTAACCCTAGCGTCATCAACAATGTTTGTGTTTTGGTCATTGTATTCTCCATTTCATCTGTTTAGCTTTCCTTTTCAAACGAAGGGGTTCGTTTGTGCTAAAGGATAGTCGAAAAATGGCAGTGTTGCTGAGTGGCAAACGACTTTGCCACTGTGCTAAGTGATTGCTTAATGTGGGATAACCAACGATTGGGCTCTTCGATGTTGGTCAAGAGATAGCCTCCGTATCGGCTTAATCATGTTGTCATGAAGTGATTCGGTTGGATTTTGGCTGCGCCCCGTAACATCGCTTTGATTAAATCCCCGGCATTAAATTTTTCTAATGCTTCATGTGCCCCAACTTGTTTTGCCCGTTCAAGGCAGATTTCACTGGAAAGTGAGGTATGCAAAATGATGTAAGCGTGGGACAGTTCCGGATTGTTTTGAGTTTCGAAAGCCAATTCATAGCCGTCTAATCCGGGCATTTCAATATCGCTCACCAACAAATCGATCGCTTTTCCTTGAGCGGCGACTTCTCGCATCATTTGGAGTGCTTCTATACCGTGAGTACAGATTCGGTATGGGATGTTAATACTGTCCAATGCGTCAGCGAGTTGTTTTCGCGCAATGCTTGAGTCATCGACGAGTAAAATGTTAAGTGTTTTGAGTTTTTCTCGCTCTACATCGGTCAAGATCGGAATACGCGCCGACTCAGAAGGCGGATAAATTTTTGACAATAACAACTCAACATCGAGCATTTGCACGATCTTCTCTTCGTAACGAGTGATGCCGGTAACAAAGACGTCTTTCCCTGCCGTGGTAGGCGATGGTTCTATATGACGCCAATTGCAATCAATGATCTTCTCGATACCACGCACCATAAACGCAACCACCGTTCTTAAGCAGTCAGTGACGATCAGATAACAGTCATTATATTCCTCCGGTTGGATAGGGCGAAAACCGATGGCGGCAGGCATATCAATGACAGGAACGTTGAGCTCACGAATGGTTACGGTTCCAATCACATGATGGTGAGAATAGGGGATTTGTGTCGCCACTGAAAAGGGCACGATTTCGCGAACTTTTAAAGTACCAATCGCGAACAACTGTTTGCTTGCCGTTAGAGTGAACATCAGCATGCCTTGTGATTGATTCGCTTTGCTTTTTATCGCCATTGGTTATTCTCAGATTTGAAACAGATGGCCGACATGGTAACGAAAATAAGGAAGGGTTCTATCGACCGGATCAGAGATTGGCGGAAATAAGCGGCGGGAAAGGAATGAGGAGGCAAAGGTTTGATGAAGATCGCATAAATTTTCGTTACAATTGAGCGATTAAATCCCCATTTATAAAGAGGCAGAGCCATGGCGAACACAGCAGCGGCTTTACACATTTTGGTTAAGCACAAAGAACAAGCTGAAGATATTATTAAACAGCTAAAAAAAGGCGCAAAATTTCAAGCGCTAGCGAAGAAATACTCAAGTTGTCCATCGGGTAAGAATGGTGGCGATCTTGGTGAATTCCGCAAAGGCCAGATGGTGCCTCAGTTCGACAAAGTATGCTTTAGTGGTGAAACACTCGTGCCGCATCTTGTTAAAACAAAATTTGGTTGGCATGTTGTAAAGGTTTTGTATCGCACTTAGGCTTCGCCAGTCAGAAAGTATTTTGTTAAAAAAAGCACCTATGGGTGCTTTTTTTGTATTCTGATTTTCGTAACAGCGCTGTTTTGATTATTTGGTTATATGTCATGAAGAAAAAACAAATAAATGCACGTCAAATTCTAATTCTAGAGTGATCTATTTATGGTTGTTTGTTCATATAAGATAGTTGAGGTCGTTGCATTTAACGCCATTGAATGGGTGGTTAGTTAAGGAGGGTTTTTCAAATGCTTATTTGTATTGTTGTTTAATGAGTGTGGTTGATTGTTGTTATGTAGCATTTTCGGGGTGGCGATAAAAAGTGTATTTTCATCTTTATGCCTAAAAATCAATGTCTTATGTTTTATTGTCGATCGTTTTAATTTCACTTGTTTATGTAAGGTTATATTTATCCTTATAAATTAAGCGGGTAATGAATAGGTGGTTTCCTTCGTAATAAAACCACTTTATAAATATGGTTAATGGCCTCCCTACACGATTTTTATTCTCATGTGCAAATAATATTCTTATAAGTAATACACATCTAACATTTTTAGATAGAGTTATCTTAAAACTATTTCAAAATGTTCTTTTGGGTTTTCTATATTTTAACAAATTGTGTATAAAGTGTTTTGAGTCTGATTTTAAATCTAATGTCGAACAACAATAATAGTAAGATTACACCGATTACATGTTAATAGGGTGTTAAGTAATTGTTATTTTAATCTTCGTTGTTTTCTTTTGATATTGACATTTTTTAAGGTTTGGATCGTCAGTCAGAGTTGTAATTGTCCTATTTTACAATGTCTTATCAGCGATCTTCATAGGGAGGATGAATGAAGATTAAATGTAACACTAAGGTTGCATTAATGTTAACTGCAGTGTTGTCACTGGTTTTATTAGGCCTACTTTTTAGTACCAACATGGTACTTTTCGACCCGAAAGGACCGATAGGGGAAGCTCAACAGTCCCTAATCGTGACCTCAGTTCTTTTGATGGCGATCATCATTGTGCCCGTCCTGTTTATGTCTGTGTACTTTCCTTATAAGTACCGCCATACCAACACTGAAGCAGAGTATAAGCCTAACTGGGAGCACTCGACCAAAATAGAAATTATTGTTTGGGCGGTGCCTTGTTTGATCATTCTGGCGCTCGGTTGGGTGACTTACCATTCAACTTTTGCTCTTGATCCACGCAAAGACATTGTGTCAGACAAAAAGCCATTAACCATTCAAGTGGTGGCGATGAACTGGAAGTGGTTGTTTATCTATCCTGAGCAGCAAATTGCCACTGTGAATGAAGTTCGCTTTCCTATCGATCGTCCGGTTGAGTTTTTGGTGACCTCGGATACCACAATGAACTCTTTTTTCATTCCTCAACTAGGCAGTCAGGTTTATGCGATGGCGGGTATGGAGAATCGAGTGAACTTATTGGCTAGCGAGCAAGGAATCTATCGTGGCGTATCGGCAAACTACAGTGGATACGGTTTCGCCAACATGCGTTTTAAAGCGCACGCGACCGACGAAGCTGCGTTTGGGCAGTGGATTAGTGATGTGAAAGCGGCGGATGCCCAACTGGACGAAGAGACTTACGCAGGGCTGACGGCCAATGCGAAAGAGCAAATCAAAGTGCCTCATCCTGTTACGTACTACGCCTCAGTGGAACCACTGAAATTCAAGGACATTATCGAAAAGCATTCAGGAGCGCAAAATGGCTTATAAAGGCGATGTTTACGCCGAAGCGGATCCCATTTTCGGCAAATTAAATTGGGATGTTATTCCTTTTCAAGACCCGGTTATCTTACCGGTACTACTTGCTGTTGTATTTGGTGGGGTGGGTCTACTCGGTTTGATCACTTACATGGGTAAGTGGAAGTATTTGTGGCAAAACTGGCTCACATCGGTTGACCACAAACGCATCGGTATCATGTACATCATTGTCGCGCTGGTCATGATGGTTCGTGGTTTCTCAGACGCGATTTTAATGCGTTCTCAGCAGGCGGCCGCCACGATTGATGCTTCCTATTTGCCGCCTGAGCATTACGACCAAATTTTTACCGCCCACGGCGTTATTATGATTTTCTTCGTGGCGATGCCTTTGGTCGTGGGATTGATGAATATTATCGTTCCGCTTCAGATTGGTGCTCGTGACGTCGCCTTTCCGTTCCTTAACTCACTGAGCTTTTGGTTCTTTGTGGTTGGCGCGATTTTGATCAATCTATCGTTGTTCGTGGGTGAGTTTGCGGCCACGGGTTGGTTGGCGTATCCACCATTATCAGGAATGGAGTACAGCCCTTGGGTTGGGGTCGATTACTGGCTCTGGTCTCTACAGATTTCAGGGATTGGTACTTTGCTCACCGGTGTTAACTTTGTGGTGACCATTATCCGAATGCGCGCTCCGGGCATGAAACTGATGCAAATGCCGGTCTTCACATGGACGGCACTCTGCTCAAATGCGCTGATTGTACTCGCGTTCCCGATCTTAACCGTTACGCTGACGTTGCTAACGCTTGATCGTTATGCCGGCACCCATTTCTTTACCAATGACATGGGCGGCAACCAAATGATGTACGTCAACCTCATTTGGGCATGGGGTCACCCAGAAGTGTATATCTTGATCTTACCTGCGTTTGGTATCTTTTCTGAAGTATGTGCAACGTTCTCTCGCAAGCGTTTATTTGGTTATACCTCACTGGTGTGGGCAACCGCGGTTATTACGATCCTTTCGTTTGTGGTTTGGTTGCATCACTTCTTTACCATGGGCGCAGGTGCGAGTGTGAATGCCTTCTTTGGCATTGCCACCATGATTATTTCGATACCCACCGGGGTCAAAATATTCAATTGGCTGTTTACGATGTACAAAGGGCGAGTGGAGTTTACCGCGAGTATGTGGTGGACAATTGCTTTTCTGATCACCTTTACCATTGGGGGCATGACGGGTGTGATGCTGGCCGTACCGGCTGCAAACTTTGTCTTACATAACAGCTTGTTTGTTATCGCTCACTTCCACAACGTGATCATTGGTGGTGCGGTATTTGGTTACTTTGCCGGTATCACATACTGGTTCCCTAAAGCGACTGGCTTTATGTTAGATGAAAAACTGGGCAAGTTGTCTTGTGCATTATGGACGATTGGCTTCTTTGTTGCCTTTATGCCGGTTTATGTATTGGGCTTTAACGGAATGACCCGTCGCTTGAACGTGGCCGATAATCCTGAGTGGGCGCCGTTATTATGGATTGCCGCATTTGGTGTGTGCATCATCGCAGCCGGCATCGCCACCCAGTTTTACCAAGTTTATGTCAGCATTCGAGATCGTAAGCAGAATCTGGATACCACCGGCGACCCTTGGGATGGTCGAACCCTGGAATGGGCGACATCGTCACCACCGCCATTCTATAACTTCGCGACGTTACCGAAAATACATGATCGTGATGAACACTATTACCGCAAAGAAAATGGCATGGCGTATCAGAAGCCTGATCGCTACAAGCGTATTCATATGCCGAAGAATACTTGGGCTGGAGTGGTGATCAGTGCGTTCTCATTAGCCTTTGGTTTTGCCTTTGTTTGGCATATTTGGTGGATGGTTATCTTTGGTGCACTGGGTATGGTGGCGTCTTGGATTGCATACAGCTTTGAGCGCAGTAAAGATTACTACGTCGAAGTCTCGGAAGTGGAAGCACTTGAGCACCCTCACTTAGAAAACGTTTATCAAGCAAGGCCAGAATTTGGCGCGGCCTCGTCTCGTGATGATCGTGATGATGAAGACGACACCGATAATGATAACGATCTTAAACCTGTAGATGCGACGGCATAGGGAGCTAGCGAATTATGACGGCAATTATAGATGAAACTCTAAAGGAGCCGGTATCCGCACCGGCGGAACCTGAGGCTCATGACGATCATGATCATCATGATTATGCGGGCGATACCGTATTTGGTTTTTGGATTTACATCCTGAGCGACTGCTTACTGTTTGGTACCTTATTTGCAGTATTTGCAGTGTTCTCGAATAGCTTTGCGGGCATTGTTGAACCGAGAGAACTGTTTAATTTGTGGTTCGTTGCGGGTGGGACTGCGTTATTGCTTTTAAGTAGTTTCACCTTTGGCATGGGTATGCTGAAGGCGCAAGCACATGACATGAAAGGGACGATGCGCTGGCTAGGGATTACGTTTGCGCTTGGTCTCGGTTTCTTGGTCATGGAGCTGTACGAGTTCCACCATTTCACTGCCGCAGGCGCAACGTTTGATAGCAGTGCTTATTGGTCCTCGTTTTATGCGTTAGTTGCGACGCACGGTCTTCACGTCTTCGCGGGATTGGTATGGATGATCGTCTTGTATTTCCACTTTAAACGTGACGGCTTTACCGAAGACAACCAAGCGCGCCTAAGCTGTTTGAGCTTGTTCTGGCACTTCTTGGATGTGATTTGGATTTGTGTCTTTAGCGTTGTTTACTTGATGGGAGTGTTGTAATGGGGCAGGCACATGGACAAAGTCATGCAGGTCAAGCGCATGGCAGTGTAAAAGAATATGTAACGGGTTTGGTTTACTCGATCGTTTTAACCATTATTCCATTTTCGATGGTGATGTTCGATTTGGGTTCCACACAGTTAACGATTGCGGTCATTATGGTGACAGCAATCGCACAAATATTGGTTCAATTAATTTTCTTTCTTCATATGAACACGTCTTCTGAGCAGATGTGGAATACCACATCGGCGGTTTTTGTAGTGGTGATTGTTGCCATTATTTTAATCGGCTCGCTTTGGATTATGGAGCACTTAAACCACAACATGCTGATGGGACACTAGCCAATAATTATGACCTTAAATCATTATATTCAATTGACTAAACCGGGCATTATCCGTGGCAACTTAGTTGCTGCGGCTGCAGGCTTCTTTCTTGCCTCTCAAGGGCAGATTGATTGGCTGATGTTTGCTGCGGTGTGTATAGGGACCAGCTTAATCGTTGCATCAGGCTGTGTATTTAATAACTATGTTGATAGAGATATCGACGCAAAAATGAAGCGTACGTGTCAGCGCGAGTTAGTGCAGAAAACCGTACCGGTTTCGCACGCTTTGATCTTGGCCAGTGTATTAGGATTGGCGGGTTTTCTTAGCCTGTATCTCTTTACCTCGATGATGGCATTTGCATTTGGCGTGTTGGGCTTTGCTGTTTATGTCGGGCTCTACACCTTGCACTATAAACGTCAGTCGGTTCACGGCACGCTTATTGGTGGTTTATCAGGTGCTTGCCCACCGGTGATTGGCTATTGCGCAGTGGCAGGGCAATTGGATATGGGTGCTGTTATCCTCTTCATTACGTTCTGTATCTGGCAAATTCCTCACTCTTACGCGATTGCGATCTATCGTTTTAATGACTACAAAGCCGCCTCAATTCCGGTACTCCCGATTCAAGAAGGCATTGCGACTGCGCGTTACCACATTATCGGTTATATCGTAGCGTTTGCCGCCGCGACCTTTGCGTTGACTTACCTTGGTTACGCCGGAAGTTGGTATGCGTTAGGCATGGGTCTAGTCAGCTTATATTGGCTTTATTTGGCAAAAGTGAGTTTTCAAAAAATGCCCGCTGAGCAATGGGGCAAGCAGTTAACCATTTTTTCGATCGTCAGTATCATGGTGTTCTGCGTATTGATCTCGGTTGATTTTTCAACGCCAGAGGCGTCGACAAGTGAGCAATTTGCTTGCGTTATTACGCTGTTTGATGGGATGAAATCATGACAAAAAATCCTGGTAGATGGGTGTTACTTGCTGGCGTACTGGCGCTAGCAGGTATTCTTGCACTGTACTTTTATAATTCAACCATTCCTATCGGCGAAAAACCGCGCCAGTTGAAAGATTTGGGAGGGGATTTTAGTTTGAACAGCGCTGACGGTACGGCCAATTTAGATCAGCATCAAGGCCAGGTTGTGGTGTTGTATTTTGGTTTTCTAAATTGCGCTGAAGTGTGTCCCTCTTCAATGGGCGTCATGTCGGCTGCATTTAAACAAGTTGATCAACAGTATTATGATGATATTCAGGGGTTCTTTGTCAGTGTCGATCCGGGCCGTGATGATCTGAATTCATTAAAGGATTTCGCGCAATATTTCGACCCAAGAATGCTGGGAGTGACAGGCACTGAAGAAGAGATCAAACAACTCACCCAACAATACGGCGTCTATTTTGATTTGGTGAATATGGAATCCTCGGAGCTTGCTTACACCGTCGATCATGCTTCACGTTTTTATATCATTAATCAGCAAGGCCAATTGGTTGACTCTATGAGCCATAGCACGACACCGATTGAATTGGCTGCGCGTATTGAACGAGAATTAAGGAAATAACGCGTTGTTAAGCCGTTCTGAGCAGTCACTATTCTGAACAATCACTACAAGGTAGGAAGTTTATGAAGTCTCCAATCCTAACACTCTCTCTTGCGCTGATACTCAGTGCTGCCCCTACGCTAGCCAGTGCGCATGCTCATGCCGAGGTACAAGATGGTGATGGGCTTAAAAACACGCATCAACTCTCCACAACAGATGCTCAATCTCAACAAGCTCAAATTGATCACCTACAAGTTGAGAACGCTTACGTCAAAGCAACGATTCCGGGAATAAAAGTCAGCTCGGGCTATATGAAAATGACGAATACCGGTGAGTCACCCATTCGTATTGTTGCGGTCGAAACGAGCGCTGCGAAACACGCCGAAATTCACAGAATGTTTATGCGCGATAGCAAAATGGCAATGCGTAAAGTGGATTCGATTGAAATCCAGCCAAAGCAAACTTTTGAGCTTACGCCGGGTGGGTTTCATTTGATGTTCATGGGTGTCGCACAACAATTTAAAGCCAATGAGTCGATTTCTTTGACATTGATAGAAGAGGGCGGCTCACGTCATTCAATCAACATGCCCATAGTGAAGGAATAGGCATGCTTCATTCTATTTTAAGTGGCAGTGTATTGACTCTCGTAAACCTCGCTTCAGCGCCCAGAGATGCGCGAGGCTTTGTTTGTCGTTTATCTGCCCCTTTAAGTTGTTTGAAGATAGGAGTGAGGAGTCAGTGATGAAGCGATTGGATCTAATCAAGATGAAACGAAGTAAGTTGAAACTGATACAGGTGCAATTAAGCCAAGTGAAGCTAAAAACAGCGCTATGTGGGCTGGTGCTATCGTTCACAAGCTTACAGGGCGTCGCACAGGTAGCGCCCGAATATTCGACGTCGATGGATATCATTGCGGATAAGCAGTCATTACCGTGCAATTCAGAGCTGCGAGTGCTTGCCCAGCAGGCTTTAAAGAAAAATCCCCATCGTTTAATTGGTTATCAAGAAGTGCCCGATGATGTGCATTTGTATAATGCGTTAGCGGTGACGCAATACCGCGACCGAAAAAGCCATGTTTCCTTTCATGGGGTAAAAAACAGTGCTGGTGGGTGTGATACTTCCGTCACGGAAAGCTACGTCTTACAAACCTCCTGCAGTGACGCGCGTCATGAAGCGTTTAGTAAGTGGGCATTTGAAGGTCGACTCGATGCTATGACATCGGTCTTGCGCGATAAGCGGGATGAATCAAAGCAAGCCTTTTTAACCGATCAGCCGCCGACGCTTTGTTTGGTGACAACACGAAAGGTGATCTTTAATCCGGTCACGAGTGATATTGAGTGAGATGTCGAGTAATAAAAAAGCAGCGCCTTTTCAGGCGCTGCTTTTTTAATGTTTGAGCGGAGTATTAAACGTAGAGACACGCTTCGCCTTCAGGGCGAGTTTTGAAACGGCGATGCAACCACATGTATTGGCTTGGTGCTGCCATGATCGATGTCTCAACCGCTTTATTAATAAAGATAGCGGCTTCGGTCTCATCATCTCTTGGAAAGCCTTCCAAGAATGGATGAATAGTCAAAATGTAATGATCGTTTTCATCTCGAACCATAGTGAATGGCACGATTTCACAATTTGCGGCATTCGCCAGCAAGCTTGTGCCGGTCGTCGTACAAGCCTTATCAACGGCAAACAACGGCGCAAAAGTAGAACGACGACGACCGTAATCATGGTCAGGGGCGTACCAAACGCGCTCACCTGTATTCAAGGCATGGATCATACCTCGAACGTCTTTGCGATCAATCAAGGTACGATTTGAGCGTGAGCGCCCATGGTATTGAAAATGGTCAAAACATGGGTTGTTGTTCGGGCGATACACGCCCATACCCGACATTTTGATGCCAAAAGCACGTGCGCCAAGCTCTAAGTTCATTGAATGAACGGCTAGCATCAACGCGCCTTTTCCTTGTTTTTCGAGTTCAACTAATCGTTCAATACCAACAATCGTCACGTGTTTATTGACACGCTTATCTGGCCAGAACCACGCCATTGCCGTTTCAAAGATGGCAATGCCGGTATTTTCAATATTGTGTTTGATGAGCAGTTCTTTTTCTTCATCGCTCATTTGTGGAAAACATAATTCCAGATTGCGACGAATCGTGTGAGTACGCTTTTTCATGCGACTTAACGCAAAGCGCCCAACGCTTTTCCCAAGCTTAATTTGAACTTTGAAAGGCAAGGTGCTCAGAAAGTACATAAACGCGACAAGGAGAAGTGTTCCCCAGTATCGTGGGTGGAGAAACTGTCGCTGAAACGAACGGGTTGGGTTGCTCATTGATTCTTCGTCATATTTGGAAGGTGGCGCAGTCTATATCGAACTGGGTAATGACACAAACAAATTGTGTGGACGCGAAGAAGAAACCAATGAGCGAAATTTCATTGGTTTTCAGTATTAAAGATTATGGTTGTTGTGCATAAAAGGCAGCAATATCACGGAGATCTTGTTCATTCAGTTGTCTAAGTTGTGCGGCCATCATTTGCGCCATGCCACTGGTGCGTTTACCTTGTTGGTAATCGACCATTGATTGATAAAGGTATTCAGCATTTTGGCCGTTTAGGTTTGGGTAACTCGGGTTAAGGGCTTGGCCATTTTGGCCATGGCAGAATACGCAGCTTGGGGATTTCACCTTGCCAAGGTCAGCGTTGCCCAAGGCGTTGGCATTTACAAAGGGAGACGCGAATAGAAATACAAGAGTAATCAGTGGCTTCATGTGCAGTGTCATTGTCGGTATTGTTATCATTGATAAGAAAGAGAAAAGGGTTTCGGTGTGTCTTTAAAGGTGTTACTGAATGCCATTTATCATGTGTTTGGCCATATAGCCGCTCACATTGAAGCTGAGAAGGCGCTCGACTGCGCCCTCATTGAGAGAGCGCGGTCTATTGCGTTGCCTGATCGAACGGCGTTATGCCATGTACTGCTCCAGTTTCTCAAGCAGTGTTTCGATGTCGGATGCGGAAATGTCTTTATGCGTTACAAATCGCAGAGGATTCGCAGCAGAAATAGTAATGCCATCTTGCGCGAGCTTATCGGCCAATGCATTAACATCAATCGTGTCGGCTAATTTTACAAAGACAATATTGGTCTGAATGAAATCGGCATTGACAGAAAAACCATGGATTTGGCTTAGCCCTTCCGCGAGACGCTTGGCATTGATGTGATCTTGTTTAAGCTGTGGCACTTGCTCGGTTAATGCCAGCTTACCTGCCGCGGCTAATATACCCGCTTGTCGCATACCGCCCCCAAGCATCTTACGCAAGCGACGTGCTTTCGCAATAAACTCATTTGTACCTAACAGCAACGAGCCTATCGGCGCAGCAAGACCCTTTGAAAGGCAGATTGTCATTGAGTCAAAGTGTTGAGCGATTTCGCATACATCGACATCCAGTGCGACAGCTGCGTTATAAACGCGCGCGCCATCCAGGTGCAAGGCGAGGTTGTGCTGATCAACAAACTCACGAGCTTGTGCAAGGTAGGCCAAAGGCAGTACTTTGCCATTAATCGTATTTTCAAGGCTGAGTAAGCGAGTGCGAGCAAAGTGACAATCGTCCGGTTTGATCACCGCTTTGAGTTTGGCGAAATCGAGCGTGCCATCAGGGTTGTTTTCTATTGGCTGTGGCTGAATAGAGCCTAATACCGCAGCGCCGCCCGCTTCATAACGATAGTTATGCGCTTGCTGGCCACACAGATATTCGTCGCCGCGTTCGCAGTGAGCCATCAAGCCAAGTAGGTTGGCTTGCGTGCCGGAAGTCGTAAAAAGCGCCGCTTCAAAGCCGTGTCGTTGCGCGGCCCACTGTTCCAATTCGTTAACGGTAGGGTCGTCCCCATAGACGTCATCACCTACAAGTGCATTCGCCATGGCATGACGCATTGCTGGGGTTGGTTTAGTTACCGTGTCTGAACGAAAATCCATGAATACCTCTTTCTGTATCGTCTATATATACCCACACAGCTTTGCCTTCGATAAACAGGCAATGCTTTTGGCGTCCGTGATTTCACCATTAATGATCATTTGCTCTACTTGGGCAAGTGGTAAATGGATGACCTCAATGATTTCATCGTCATCACACAGATAACGTGCAGTTTTAGAGAGTTTTTTAGCCACAAATAAGTACTGTATCTCGTCACAAAAGCCAGCCAGTGGCGTAACTTGGCCAAGAGGATAAAGCGTTTCAGCACTGTAGCCGGTTTCTTCTTCAAGCTCTCGGCTCGCACATTGCTCAATGGGCTCATTGTCTTCTAGCGTGCCTGCCGGTAATTCAAGTAGCCACTTTTTTAATGAAGGGCGGTATTGATTAATGAAGACAATGTCACCGTTATCGGTGATTGGCAGGATGACGGCGGCGCCGGGATGCGCGATCGTCGTATGCGTGATCGGCTGACCATTGGGCAGTAGAAGGTCCTCTTCAACCAGAGAAATACGCTTCCAGGTATGGATCACATTTTGATAACTTGATTGCGTCATGATTTTGGCCAGCGTTAAAGAGATTGATGCTACCTGAAGGCACAGCGATAGGAAATAAAAGGTTCGTAATTCTAAGGTGTTGAGAATTTTGCACACTAAAAGGTGATGCATATCTCAATTGTGCAAACAATGATTGCATGCTGTCTCCGCGAAAATGGTTCTGCTATAAATATTTACGCTATTCTTTAAAAGTAAATGTAACAATTTAATAACATTTCACTGTTCACCATGCTGCTGTTTCGCTATAAAGCATCGTTATCGAATGATCATAATAAAAGGAGCTAGTGTTGATTAGTACTTCTCGAATCAGTCACTCAAATAAGGCGCTACTTGCCGAGCGCATTAATAAGTTGGCGAAAGCACTTTCTGATGGTGTTTACGAACGCGAAGACACCATCAAAATGTGTTTATTGGCAGCTCTCGCCGGTGAAAGCGTGTTTCTGCTTGGGCCTCCGGGGATCGCAAAAAGTTTGATTGCAAAGCGTCTTATTCAAGCATTTGATCACTCGTCGTATTTTGAATATCTGATGACACGCTTTTCCACGCCAGAAGAAGTCTTTGGCCCTCTCAGTATTCAAGAGTTGAAAGATCATGGTCGTTATCACCGCTTAACTCAGGGGTATTTGCCTACTGCGCAGGTGGTTTTCTTGGATGAAATCTGGAAGGCGGGTCCTGCTATCCTCAATACCTTGCTGACGGTCGTGAATGAAAAAACCTTCAAGAATGGCAGTGATATAGAGCGCGTACCAATGCGCTTGTTAGTCTCAGCATCCAATGAATTGCCAGACAAAGACAGTGGTCTTGAGGCGCTTTACGATCGCATGCTCGTGCGTATCTTTGTTAACCGCATTCAGAATAAGCAGAATTTCAAATCGATGCTGACGGTCGGCACTGTGCAAGAAGCAAAAATCCCACCGGGCCTCGCGATCACGGATAGTGAATATCATCAATGGCAACAAGAGCTCGATCAGTTGACGCTGGGTGATGACGTATTTGAAAAACTTTATCAGCTGAAATCGTTACTTGAGCAAAAGGCGGCGGAAGTAGGGGCCGATTTCGCTCAATCAGAGATGTATGTTTCTGACCGACGTTGGAAAAAAGCCGTTAAATTGCTTAAAGCCAGTGCTTACTTTAATGGGCGCGATGCGATTAATCCGTTAGATCTATTGCTGTTGCAAGACTGTCTATGGAATAGCCCGGAATCGCTAGAAATGGTTCAGCAAGTGATGAATGAATTTGCGTTGAATCATGCCTTTGATCAGCAATCGGTCGAGCAACAGTTAACCTTATGTCGTGAAGAGTTACTTGATATCCAAGAGGAGTTAGAGTCGGAATTTTCGATGCTCGTTTCGCTTGAATCGACCACCGGACTGATCAAAAAGCAGATCCATCATTATGATGTAAGCCACGCAAAATCGTATCGAGTGGGCAGTGCAGGTGATTTAGTTAAACTGGTTCTATTGCAAAGTAATATGTCTGTGTCGGAATCAGAAAAAGGCGATAGTCGGTGGGTTTATGTCCCAAAAAACGAGCTAGAGCGAGTGATTAAAGAAGGCAGCGGTAACGTTTATGGTTATGTGAATCAGAACACGAACCTTTGTCTATTACGTTTTGATCTCGATGCGGCGAATACCCTCATCGTTAAAGATATTGCAAATCGGGCGGTTTTGGTCGGGTTAGTGGATCACAAAGGCTTAGATGCGTCGCTGTATCAAGAGTGGTTAACGAAATCTCAGCAGGCGATGGCACAACTAGAGCAGGCTGAACATCATCTACGCAAGGTAAAATCCGATTTTCATGGCGCTTTGCCGCATGGTTTTATTCATCCTGAATTACCGTTGGCGATGGAAGCGGGCTTACAAACATTGCAACAGCAGCTTGAATCGACCAGAGCAGAATGTGAACGTACGATATTTCGATTCCGTAGTCTTGATCAGTTCTTCGTGTAGGTGATGTATGCTGGGTGCTGATGGACTTAATCTTGCTTTAATGATTGCCGATTCAGGCATTATTGATTCTGCTGTAAATGACTTAATGGCACGCTCTCAAGTGATGGCCATGGCGGAAAATCGAGGGATTAAATCCTCGGTGAAAAATCATCTTGTTAAATGGCGCGGTAACGTAAAAAAACGCATCACCAAGGTGTGCGAAACCGAACGCTTTCAACAAGAACTAGCCCTCTATCAGGAAGTCATTCATTGGGACGAAAAAACGTTCTTTCAGAAAATTCCTGACGTCGTTAAGCAGTTGGAGTGGCATAGTGCTTTCTATTTGCATGCAAGACGACTCCTTGAGAAAAATAAAGGTTTAACCAACCCTATGTTTCCTCATTACTTCTGCGATCAATGGTATCAAAGTCTTTATGACGCGATTCGCCAGGCTCAACTGACGGAATTAGAAGTCAATAAAGAGAAAGTGCTGAAAGATCTCTACCAGCGAATGGAAACCATGAAAAATATGGATAAAGTGACGCAGGAAGGGGATGAAAGCAGTGTAGGCCGGTTGTGGGACATGGCGTCTGCAAAATTGAGTAAAAATGACTTGTCGGTCATGAAGCGACACGCCGAGTTTTTAACGAAACACCAAGGGTTGCAAGAGATTGCCGAGCAGCTTGGCAGAATGGCGAGCGATGTGGATGATCCGAGTCTACAGCGAACACCAAAAGAAGAATTGCAAGTGGTGGAAGCGCTATCCGATGAGGCGACCGATGATATTGTCGGTGTGCATGAAAGTGATGACCTCAACAAACTACTGCCGAACGAAACCCTATTTTTGGCTTATCCTGAGCTAGAGGTGATTTTTTATAAACATCTAGTGGATAAGCGTTTGATGAACTATAAAACTCAGGGTAAATCGCGCACCTTAAGAAAGGTTCGCGCGCTAACGCCAGATCATCGACAAGCGGATATTGATAAAGGGCCGTTCGTGGTTTGTATTGATTCGTCAGGGTCGATGAGTGGTTTCCCTGAACAATGTGCAAAAGCAATGGCCTACGCCTTGATGCAAATCGCGCTCGCGGAAGATCGTGATTGCTATGTCATGTTGTTTTCAACACAAGTCATCACCTATGAGTTAACGCGACAAGACGGCTTACGAGAAGCGAGCGATTTCCTCAGTTACAGTTTTCATGGCGGCACGGATTTAGAGCCGGTGATTGAACAAACGGTGGCTCTGATGCGAGGTGATAAGTATCGTAATGCCGATATGGTGGTCATTTCTGATTTTATTGCACCGGCGCCAATGGAAGCGATGCAGCAACAAGTCGCCGTATTAAAAGCGCGTTCAAACCGCTTCCATGCGATTAGCTTATCGAAATACGGCAATCCAGAACTGTTAGGAATGTTTGATCACAGCTGGGCTTATCACCCAACGCTGGTAGGACGCTTGATGCGCAAGTGGTAAGACTCGCGCATCCTTTAGATGATGTCGATGCGCTTTAGGGTCATACGCGAGGCGATTTACGCTGGCGCAACTGCTGCACAATTTGAGGCAGTAACGACATCATGATCATACCAAACATTAAGCTATATTGAAGTGGGCTAAATTGCTCACCAAGCAGCAGTAAACCAAAAACGATACCCGCAATCGGGTTGGCAATGCCGCCAAACGTAAATTCTACCACCGTCATCCGTTGCAACAACCACACATATAAGCCGTAACCCAAGGCAGTATTGAGCACGATGACCCACACTAATCCAAGTAAATTATGCAGGTTGAACTGACCTATCGCGGTTAAGTACGGTAAAGGCTCCATCACCGCGTGCACCGTTGCCACTAAGCTCAGCACGCTACCACCCAGAATTAATTGCCAAGTCAGCACTTGCCACCAATGCATACTGCTTCCCAATGACTGGGTGATATCACTGCCAATCACAATGCAGATCACGGCGGCCAGCATGGCCATTAAACCAATAGGGTTTAGGGTAATCTCACTGGGATCAAACAACCACCACGCCAACAGAATCAACAACGCACCGCATAAGGCTTGAATCGCAGCAGGGGTGCGCTGGCGAAAGATCCAGTGATAGAGCATCGCAAAGACGGGCAGCGTCATCATGCCTACGCCGGATATGGCGGAAGGAAGGGTCAAGGCCATGACGAAAATGAGGCTGAAGAATACGGCGATGTTAATCGTGCCTAGCAAGGCGAGTTGGCGCCATTGCTTGCCGATTGGAAAGGTTGGCTTAATGGCGAATAGCAATAAACCCGCAGGGAGTGCACGCAGCGCGCCCAGTAAAATCGGTGGCCAATCGGGCAGAGTATATTGGGTCACGGCATAGGTAGAGCCCCAAAAAAAAGCGGGGATCATCGCAAGAAGTACGTTCATAGTTACTTATCTTTACATAAAGATATTAAAGTGAGAATTTACGGCGTTATCGCGGCGCTGTAAAGTATCTTTACATTAAGATAAATATCTCACCGTTCGATGATAGAGGCTCTGCTGCGGCATGAACCCTAGCGCCGATTTTCCTGTGTGAGAGTGAGTAAAATAAGAACCGAATATGAAAGATTCGTTAGGCATAGACCCCGTTGAAAGAGCGGTTAACCAGTGGGCGACAGAAAAACCCCAACTCGACACCGAGCCAATGGCGATTATTGGGCGGATGCTACTGCTGAGTAAGCACTTGGAGACACAAATTTCTAAACTGCATAAGCAGCATGACCTTAAGCTTGGAGAGTTTGATGTATTGGCATCGTTGCTTCGTAGTGGGAAGCCCCATGCGTTAACGCCAAGCGAATTGCTTGACGCATTAATGCTTACCTCGGGTGCGATGACTAACCGACTCGATAGACTTGAAGGAAAGGGGCTTATTACGAGAGTGAGTAATAAGCATGATCGTCGTAGCGTCACGGTGCAATTAACCGAAAGCGGTTTTGAACTGATGACACAATTGATCGAACAACACGTCAATTTGCAAGAAGAGCTCATCGCGGGTATCGCGCAACAAGAACGTGGACAATTAAATGCGATGCTCACGCAGTGGCTGGCAGCGTTTTAATGTCTATTGCGATTAACTTGGGCATGCATACGGCGATCAGTCCAAAAAAGGAGTACCAATGACGAATAATGAATTAGCAAGGTTTCTCGATTCATTTCAATGCGTGGAAGCCGATTATCCGTTTGGACCAGATACGTTGGTCTATAAAGTGAAAGGGAAAATGTTCGCCATATTGGCGAAACGGGAAGGACGTGAATTCGTCACATTAAAAGTAAAACCAGAAGATGGGGAAGTGCTGACGTCTCAATTTACCGATATCACTCCGGGCTACCATACCAATAAACGGCATTGGATTACGGTTTATTATCCAGGCGATGTGGAAGACGGTATGGTGGAAGATCTGAGTGAACGTTCGTATGCGCTGGTGGTTAAAGGGCTAAAAAAACTGGAACGCGTTGCATTGGGTTTTGATTAACCAACGAAAACTCAACAAGTCAGCATTATAAAATTTGTTCAATTTGATCGAATAGTCACCCAATCGCTTTTATATTCGGCAAACGAACAACAATTTAAGTTTTTTGTTTGACTCTGATCGCGGAATCCGTAAAGTATGCAGCGAACGCAGCGGTGGGTAACTTAAGCGTTTCATTAAGGCGCCTTGGCAGAGTGGCTATGCAGCGGATTGCAAATCCGTGGACCTCGGTTCGACTCCGGGAGGCGCCTCCATTTTCTCTTAGATTATGTGTCTAAGAAGAAAGTGGCAATGTGATAAAAATGCGACACTAGCTCAGTTGGTAGAGCGCAACCTTGCCAAGGTTGAGGTCATCGGTTCGAACCCGATGTGTCGCTCCAAATTAAACGATATGGCGAAAGCGGTATCAAAAGATGGTGTTTTACGTTTCTGTAAAGGCATCACAAAGAAATTTGTGTGCCCTGGTGGTGGAATCGGTAGACACAAGGGATTTAAAATCCCTCGACGTTCGCGTTGTGCCGGTTCAAGTCCGGCCCGGGGCACCATCAACATATGCGACACTAGCTCAGTTGGTAGAGCGCAACCTTGCCAAGGTTGAGGTCATCGGTTCGAACCCGATGTGTCGCTCCAATTTCATTTTTCTTGATGAATTGGTTCAAAATTAAGGCGCCTTGGCAGAGTGGCTATGCAGCGGATTGCAAATCCGTGGACCTCGGTTCGACTCCGGGAGGCGCCTCCATTTTATTATAAAGCCTCAGCATTCGTGCTGAGGCTTTATGCTATCTGGGGTTTACTCAACGAAGCTCAAGACGCCATCAGACCTGTTAGCCAATAAAAAGCCCCAACGCTAGGTCAGGGCTCATCGGCAAAATAAATCGTTGTACCTGTCCTACTTGACGTTGCAGCGGTGTTGACTGGCACTCTCAAATCTCATCGCATAGCGCATCTATGATCAGAGGTGTTGTTTGCTTGCCGCCTACCTGTTCCTTCAAGCTGTTTGGGCATGTAGAGTGATTTACAGCAGCTGGATCTTATTCTCTTCACACTCTGCAATCATGCTGTCAGGCCATATTGATGACTGCACTTCCCCAATATGGGCTTTTTGTAAGAAGAACATACAAATGCGTGATTGGCCGATACCACCTCCAATCGTGTAAGGCAGTGATTGGTTCAAAACCATGCTGTGGAAGGGGAGAGAAGCGCGATCTTCACAACCTGCAATCGCTAATTGCTCTGTCAAACTCTGCTCGCAAACCCGGATGCCCATTGAAGACAACTCAAGCGCGCTGTTTAACACGGGATTCCAAAACAATAAGTCACCGTTGAGATTCCAATCGTCATAGTCAGGTGCTCGCCCATCATGACGCTCCCCATCGGAAAGGGGATGGCCTATATTGCCAATGAAAACCGCGCCATGCTCTTTACAGATAGCATTTTCGCGATCTTTAGACGAAAGGCCCGGGTAACGATCAAGCAATTCTTGTGACGTGATGAATGTCACCTTAGCCGGAAGGCGTCGTTCTAAAACAGGGTATTCCTGATAGATGTAATTCTCGGTTTTTAAAAACGCGTTATAGATTTTTTCTACCGTGATGCGCAAATACTCTTCGTTTCGCATCGATTTATCGAGAACCTTTTCCCAGTCCCATTGATCGACATAGATCGAGTGAATGTTGTCGAGTTCTTCGTCACGACGAATGGCATTCATGTCGGTATAAAGGCCTTCATCTTTTTGAAAACCGTAACGACCTAGCGCCATACGCTTCCATTTGGCTAATGAATGCACCACTTCTACATTCGCCCCATTGTCATCGAGTAAATCGAAGCTCACTGGTCGTTCCGTACCGTTTAGGTTGTCGTTAAGACCCGTTTCTGGTTTGACGAATAATGGGGCAGAAACGCGCGTTAAATAAAGTTCATAAGCCAGGGCATACTCAAAATAATCTTTGAGTTTTTTTATGGCCACTTCGGTATCGCGAAGCGTCAATAACGGTTGATAATTTTCAGGTATCTGCAATTTCATGAAAAGTCCTTTTCTAAATATGTCCATTTTTTAACAATTTACGCGAGAGTGTTATGAGCGTCTATTGTTTATTCCGCCTCAACGTCCGTTTTGAAAGCAGAATACGCAGCGAAATCTCATCAAAATGAGAGACATTGATGATCCGATTTTATTTATGGCGGAGTTTAGTGAGGCGATTGCGATTTAATTTGGAGGGTTTGAAGACTGAAAAACAGGAGCTAAAGCACAAAATTAGATCAAAATACAAGCATTACGAATGCAAACTAACCACTTGATTAAATTGCGCAAATTTATTGTTGACCAAAAAAAATAATCCGGTAAAGTACGCCTCGTTCTCAAGGCAAAAGCGGCGAGGGCATGGTGCTTTACTTATTCAGTAAAGGCATCACAAAGAAATTTGTGTTGCCCTGGTGGTGGAATCGGTAGACACAAGGGATTTAAAATCCCTCGACGTTCGCGTTGTGCCGGTTCAAGTCCGGCCCGGGGCACCATTAATTCTTTTGCTAGTTAAATAGCAAAAAATGCGACACTAGCTCAGTTGGTAGAGCGCAACCTTGCCAAGGTTGAGGTCATCGGTTCGAACCCGATGTGTCGCTCCAATTTATCTTCTTGATACATTGGTTCAAAACAGTAAGGCGCCTTGGCAGAGTGGCTATGCAGCGGATTGCAAATCCGTGTACCTCGGTTCGACTCCGGGAGGCGCCTCCATTACTGGTTCATTCGAACGTGATTCCCTAAGTATTTTATAAGACCTGTTAGCCATTAAGTTGGTTTTTCTCGATCTTGGTCTAAATACGTTTCCTAATACGGCCTTTCCCGATAAACCTCTTGTTCTATCCATTATTTACTCCCCATCATCTTGTGTAAAACCTCATTCTAATTAGCCACAATGCTCAAAGACTTATTTGATTAATCGTTAATTGGCTTATTTATTGATCGCTATTTCGTGATAGCGGGTCTTTGTTGGTGGACCGTTTCATTGGAAGTTGAACGTGGCTATTAGAGACTGTTGTTTTACATGAATCGTATTATCATAAGTATCGTATTATTATCGCTATCTTTGACGTCGCTAGAGGGCATCGAGTTGTGAAGAAACCGAGTTCAGAGTTGTTGACGGGCGAGTTATTGAAAGAGTTTCATACGGTCGCCTTTATGGTTGCGATTTATTGCCGTGATCACCATCAAGGGGCAATAAAGCAAGGTCACGCGCTCTGTGAAGAATGCCAGGCGTTAATTGATTACGCTGAAATACGCCTTGATCGTTGTCCTTATGGGCAATCTAAGCCTACGTGTAACCGTTGTCCTATCCATTGCTATAAGCCTAAGCCGAAAGAGCAGATGAGGCTTGTGATGCGGTATTCGGGGCCAAGAATGCTGTTACCTCATCCTTTGTTGGCACTGCGTCATTTACGACACGAGCGTAAGCAAGTGCCTGATAAACCAAAGCCAAACCAATCTAATCGTCATATCCGATTATCGAAATAAGCACGTTAGAGTGATTTTTAGATAGCAAAAAGGGGCATAAATGCCCCTTAAGTGTATTTTGGTCATCTGCTACGTGTCGCTGAAAGCAATCGCCAGAGTTTATTCGCCAGCCATCGCTTGGCGTTTTGTTTTGATACTTGCAAATAGCATGTAGATGCACGTTGCCATCAGTGTTGCGAATAAGTAACCCAACAGACCTTGCTCACCCAACATAAAGTGGTCAGCCAGTACAGGGCCAGCAACGGAACCCACACTGTAGCTAAACAGCATCACTTGCGTGACTGACACAATGTATGCTGGATCCAGTTTGTCGCAGCCAAGGTTAATCGCAACTGGGTACAGTGCAAAAATTGCCATCCCCAATACAAACAGGCTAACACCCAATACATAAATACCATCACCAATGGCCGTAAAGCCAATTGCTGCAACGCCAAGCAAGCAGAAAAGCGCCATAAGCAGTGTGCGACCAAGATACTTAGAAAGCCAAGGCACGATAGGTTGAACGGCCATGCCACCCAAAATAACCAATGCCATCAGGCTGCCAAGATCGCTGTTATCGATGCCACGATTACGCAGTTCAACAGGCATTAGGCCGTAAATCGCACCCAAAGTCATACCCGATACGATACAACCAATGATTGCCGCATGGTTTAACTTGCTGATTTGTTTTAGCGACAGCGCGTGGCTTTGGCCTTCTTCTGGTTGATCAGTACGGCCAAACGCCAAAACGATGATCGCTAGCACCAATAGTGCGATGATCGCAATAAATGGAATGCTACCGGTTACGCCTAATGCACCAATACCAAGTTGGCCAAGTGAGCTACCACCGTACAGTGAACCCATGTACAAGCCAAGACGTTTTGCACGTGCGCTTTCATCGCCATGTAGCAACCATGATTCCACGATGACAAACACACCTGCCACCGCGATACCCGCGATAAAGCGCGCAGATAGCCAAGCTGGTGTATTGGCAAATACAGGCAGTACGACGATGGTGGCAATGAACGCCAACAAGCAGCCGATAAAGGCTTTGCGGTGACCAATTTTGTTCACGATAGGCTCAAACACCATCGCACCGACTAACAGACCGGCATAAAACACACTGGCTAACCAACTCGCAAGCGAAATATCCAAACCATAGTGTGGAAGCATTAGCGGGATGATACTCATTAAATAGCCAGACGCCACCGCATATAAAGCAAGCGCAATTACAGGTACTGAAATGCGAGCTGGGGATGCAGGAGCAAGTGTATTTTCCAATGTCGTAGCCTCATGTAAATAGTTCTTATCATGGAGGGATAAGAAACAAAAAAGGGGGAGTTGATGGGCGGACTATGGGGATTTTTTGTACAGCGGTAAAATGAAATTTTTTATCGATGTCGATAAAAAAACGTTATCGATATTCGCGGCGTATAGTTATGCAAAAAAACATACAAAAAAACCGCCAAAACACAGGTTTTGACGGGAGTTAAATAGGAATAAGTTATTTTGTGACAGCTTGTTCAAGCCATTGTTTAAATTGGCTTTCTGGTAGAGCGCCGTTGATGAAGTCAACTCTTTGTCCGTTTTTGAATACCATTACGGTTGGGATGCTTCTTATCTGATATTGTGCCGCTAAATTTTGCTGTGCTTCGGTGTCAATTTTTACAAAACGAATTTGACCAGATTGCGCTTTAGCGACGGACTGAAATACGGGCGCGAAGCCAACGCAAGGATTGCACCAAGGGGCCCAAAAATCGATGACAACCGGTTGACTGCTATTGAGCAAGGCCGACAAGTTGAGCTCCGTACCCTCGATAGGCGCTCCATCCAGTAATGCTTGCTGACATTTGCCGCAAACAGGACTTTCAGAAACACGTTCAACAGGCACACGATTGACACCTGAGCAAGATGGACAACGAGTATTAAATGTAGACATATTTATTTCTCTTATTCTTATAAGTGACCACTTCACGTGCGCGGCTAAACACAAAGTTGGTTGTTTGCATTCTGATTGTGCTGCGGTGCTCACTTTCGATTGTGGGACTATAGTTATACTATTTGATGGAACAGAAGAAAATACAAAGGCTTCCTATGACCACATATTCTGCATCAGCCAATTTCGCCGAAATAACCGGTTGGGGGAAGTGCCTTCCTCCTGCGGTTCTAACCAATGAACATTTAAGCACCTTTATCGATACCTCTGATGAGTGGATTCGCACTCGTACTGGTATCGAAGAGCGCCGTATTAGCCACGTTGAAACATCAGATATGGCGACCGTTGCCGCCTTGCAAGCCATCGCTTGTGCAGGGCTGGAAGCGCAAGACATTGATTTGATCATTATTGCCACATGCTCGCCTGACTCACTTATTCCTAATATCGCTTCAAAGGTATCGCAAAATTTAGGCATTTCTGGCGCGACAGCGTTTGATCTGAATGCGGCTTGTACCGGATTTTTATATGGTTTAGAAACCGCCACGCGTTTAATTCAAGCAGGCAATTATCAACATGCAGTTGTCGTAGGAGCTGAACGCCTTTCGTTCTATATTGACTGGACAGAGCGCGACACGGCGGTGTTATTTGGTGACGGAGCAGGGGCTGTCGTGCTCAGTAAAACCGAGGAAAAATTGGGTTTGCAACAGGCGCAACTTGGCTGTGATTCTCAAGGCCGCGATATACTTTCTGTGCCTAAGTTCGGGACGTCGATGGATCGCTTTGCCGATGATAACGGTTACTGGAGCTTTAATTTTGTCGGTAAAGAAATTTTCAAGCGTGCGGTTAAAGGCATGAGCGCTGCGGCACAAAGCGTTTTGACTCGTAGCGAAATGACAACAGACAATATTGATGTGGTGATCCCGCATCAGGCGAACCTGCGTATTATTCAAACGCTGTGTGATATTTCTGGTATCGATCAAGACAAAGCGTTTGTGAACATCCAGCATTACGGTAACACTTCTGCAGCGACAGTGCCGATCGCGCTATGTGAGGCCGTTGAGCAAGGAAAAATCAGTGCCGGTGACAACCTTTTACTTGCCGCATTTGGTGCAGGTTTAACGTGGGGCGCCGGTCATGTAAAGTGGGGAGAACGTTTGACCCCAATAGCGCACAGCAATGCAGAGCTGCCACCATGTGAACAAAGTGCGCTTGAACTGCTAGAAAGCGCGATTGCTCATTGTAAAAACAAGCCAGTATAGATAGTTACTCTGCCTTGAGAGTGATAAAATTGCGCCTTAAACGACAATAACGTTGTCAGAATAGACATATACCCGTCCTAATTGAAGTGCAGCGGTGTTGACTGGTACTTTCAAACCTCATCACATAGTGCATCTATGCCCAGAGGCTTTGTTTGCTTGTCGCCTACCTGTCTCTTCAAGTGGTCTGGGTATCGTGAGTAAGTTAGGGCGCACATGAAGTTTCTCCACACCTCAGATTGGCATTTAGGCCGACAATTCCACAACGTGTCATTGCTGGAAGATCAGCAAGACGTGCTCAAGCAAATCATTACTTATATTGAACAGAATCCCGTTGATGCTTTGGTGATCGCGGGGGATATTTATGATCGCAGTGTGCCACCGACTGCCGCGATTGAGTTGATGAACGATTTTGTTGAGCGTGTGTGTGGGGAGCTGGCGTTACCGATAATCCTTATTCCGGGTAACCATGATGGTGCCCAGCGTCTTGGTTTTGCGGCGAGTCAAATGAAAGGCTCAGGGCTGCATATTGTGGCTAATTTTGAGGATATGCTGGACCCTGTCGTCATTTCGAGCGACATCGGAGAGGTGGCCTTCTATGGGATGCCTTACCATGATCCTGAACTTGTACGTCACGCTTTTCAATCAGACCAACCGATTAAAGATCACGACGATGCGCATAAACTGCTGGCAGAGAAAATCTGTGCGCAATTTAAGCCTGATCAAAAGCATGTTCTGGTGAGTCACTGCTTTGTTGACGGCGCGATGGAATCTGATTCAGAACGACCGCTTTCGATTGGCGGGTCTGATCGCGTCAGTCACCAGCATTTCGTGCCGTTTGATTACGTTGCCCTTGGCCATCTGCATCAGCCACAAAAGAAAGGCGAAGACTACATTCGTTATAGCGGTTCTTTAATGAAATACAGCTTTTCTGAGCAGCATCAAGCCAAAGGGATGACCTTAGTAGAATTTAACCAAGATGGCTTTCTGTCAGCCACGCACATCCCGCTGACGGCGCCGCATCAAATGCGTATCATTGAGGGTGAAATGGACGCCATTTTGCAACAAGGCAAGACCGATCCAAACAATCACGATTACATTCTCGTTCGACTACAAGATAAGCACGCAATCCTCGATCCAATGGAGAAGTTGCGTAAGGTATACCCTAACGTTTTGCACCTTGAAAAACCGGGTATGTTGATTGGTGTAGATCAACAATTAGGCAAAGCGCGCTTAGCGCGAGGCGAGCTAGACATGTTTAAAGACTTTTTCTTAGAAGCGAAACATGATGCGTTGAGTGAAGCGCAAGAACAGGCGGTAAGCCAGATTATCGAACAGCTAACACGCCAAAAGGATGCTTAAGCAATGACCCCGTTAAAACTAACCATTCAAGCATTTGGGCCATTTGCAGGCAAAGAAGAAATTGATTTCACAAAGCTAGGCCATGCGCCGCTGTTTCTGATTAACGGACCGACCGGCTCAGGAAAAAGCTCGATTTTAGATGCGATCTGCTTCGCGCTGTATGGTGAAACCACCGGCAGTGAGCGAACCGGCGATCAAATGCGTTGCGATCATGCGGCGCCTGATTTGATCAGTGAAGTCAGCTTTGAATTTTCTCTCGGCAATAAGCAATACCGCATTGAGCGTGCGCCCGATCAAATGATGCCAAAAAAACGCGGCGAAGGACTGACGAAAAAAAGCCACACGACGACGTTATTTCAATTAGATACTGGTCAAGAAATTCTGATCGCGAACAAACCAACGCCCGTCGGAAAAGCGGTCGTGGATATTATCGGTTTGGATGTGAAGCAATTTCGCCAAGTCATGGTGCTGCCTCAAGGTAAATTTCGTGAATTATTGATCGCCAACTCTAAAGAGCGTGAAGTGATCTTTGGTCAATTATTTCAAACGCACATTTATGCCGCGATTGAAAAAGCCCTGTTTGAAAAGGCGGCGCATATCCGCCGGGCTAAAGATGAATTTGACAACCAAATCAAAGGCGCATTAGATGTTGCGTCGGTTGAGAGTGAAGAACGACTCAATGCTGAGCGAGACGCGTTGATCCCGCAAATCGCCCTTGCAGATGAACAACTTTGCCTAGCGAAGCAGGCATTTGATTCTGCTCAATCTCAACATAAATCCGCCATAGAATTAGTGAATCGTTTTGCTAAGCGCGATGCGTTGTTGCAAGAAAAGCATCAACATGTCGCCAAGCAGTCTGAGATCGATCGCCTTGTCTTATGTCGCAAGCAGGCTCAGCAAGCCGATGCGTTGCAGTTGCCTTATACCCAGCAAGCACAAGCCGCCCTAAAATTGGCACAGGTACAAGCTGATGCACAACACATTGAGCAGCAACTCAGTGGCGCGCAACAGCGTTTGTCTCAAGCGACAATCAATGCAGAACAAGCCAGTCAGTCAGCTCAAGTGTTGCCTGAGTTGACGGAAAAACTCTTCAAGCTAAATGAAGTCACGAAACGGCTAGTGGAGCGCGATAAACAGCAAGCGAACCTTCACCGTGCTGAGGGGCTTACCGCTGATCTACAGTCTCAATTTGAACACAATGCAGCACGTGCAAAAAGTTTAGAGCAGCAAGCTCAAAGTCAGCAAACCGCCTTTCAGCAAGCGAAAGAACAGTCGGCGATGCTTGGGCTTAAAGAAGCTGAGTTAGATCAAGTCAGTAAACAACTTCATACGCATCAAGAGCTGATTAAAACGCAACAAGCGGCGATTCAATTCCGTTCGATTCTCACAACGAAGCAAGCTGAGTTGGATAGTGCAAAACAACGCACCGAGCAAGCGAAAACGCAAGCGGATACATTGGAATATTATTGGCATAGTTCCCAAGCGGCTCAATTGGCAAAAACCTTGCGACAAGGTGAACATTGTCCGGTTTGCGGTAGCCTAGATCACCCACAGTTGGCCACGTTTACAGAACAGGAAGTGACGAAAGATCAGGTTGATGATGCGCGTCGTGTTCAACAGCAATGCTCGTCACAACAAGAGCAAGCCAGCGCGACGGTGCAACATGCTCAGTTGGATGTCGCCAAGGTAGAGCAGGCGGTCTCTGGCTGGCAGGCACAACTTCCAGCAGCGCCGTTAACGGTTGACCAACTTCAACTGAGCGCTTCTGAGCTCACCCAGCAGATTCATGCGCTGAGAGCGATTAATTTAGAGCAGTTAGCCCATGTGTTACAACAAACAGAGCAGCAAAGCGAGCAGCTTCAAGGTACGCAGCGTTTGCTGGAAAAACAACTCGATGAGGCGAAGCAGCAAAGCGCGACGATTCGAGGAACGCTGAACTCATTGCTCCAAGATATTGCGCCTGACGAGCAGAACAGAGACAGCGTTGTAGCGGAAACGCAGCGGATTGAACAGCAACGTATTCAGATTCAAAATGATGATCAGTTGGCCAAACAACAACGAGAGTTGGCGAGTACACAGCACGTGACCTTACAGGCACAATGGCAATCACTAGATCAACAGCTTAGCCAGGCGTTAACTGATGAAAGTAACGCTCAAAATGAGTGGACACGGGCGCTGACCTCAAGTCCGTTTGTTGATGAAGAAAGCTATCTGCAAGCCAAATTGTCGCCGAATGATATTGAGGCCATTGAACATAGTATCAATCAGCACAGCGAACGCACCTCAAGCCTCAATGGGGCTTTAAGTACGCTTGAGCAAGATCTTGATGGACTGTCATTGCCGAACATCGATGAGTTAGCGCAGCGCAGCGAATTGGCCGCGGCAGCTTATCAAAAGGATCTGGACGCCAAAGGCCAGTTGCAATCGGTATTGGACAATTTCAATAAAGTCGCGGCACGTTTAAGCGATTTGTATCAACAAAATAGTGCGTTAGAGAAAGAGTACCAGGTTATTGGCACGTTGAGCGATATTGCCAATGGGCGGACTGGTGCGAAAGTCAGTTTGCATCGCTTTGTACTTGGAGTGCTTTTAGATGATGTGCTTATTCAAGCGTCACAACGATTAAGAGTGATGAGTAAGGGGCGTTATGAGCTTCGTCGCCGTGAAGACCGTGCGAAGGGCAATGCGGGCTCTGGGCTCGATTTAATGGTTGAAGATGGTTATTCAGGTAAGCTGCGTGATGTGACCACATTATCGGGCGGTGAATCGTTTATGGCGGCCCTTGCGCTGGCGCTAGGGGTTTCGGACGTGGTTCAATCCTACAGCGGTGGTATTCGATTGGATACCCTGTTTATCGATGAAGGTTTTGGCAGTCTTGATCCTGAATCGTTGGATTTAGCCATTCAAACGCTGATCGACCTCCAACAGGGCGGTCGCACAATTGGTTTGATCTCACACGTTAGCGAACTCAAAGAACAAATGTCGCTACGTGTGGATGTCATCGCTCAGCGCAATAGTAGCCACATTCGCTTACAGGGTGTGTCGGCTTAATTTTCTTATTTATCTAGGTCTACGATTCCGCATCAATGGCAGCTTGCTGTTCATCATTATGGTTTTCTTAATGTTGGTTTTTTGCCAACGTTAAGAAGACCACTGACGTCGATGCGGTTCAATGGTAACTAATCAAAAACAATCCCCCCAATAGCGTTTGCTTTTTAGTCGGTGAGTGATGAGAGAGGTGTAATGGATTCGGTTCGTAAAGTGTATCAATATGCGGAACCCAACTTAACGGTAATGGGCTGGATGGGCTTTTTAGGCTTTCCAATGTATTACTATGTTTGGGCACAGCTTTTTCCGCAAAACTATGAATCGCTTCCTTTGCGTTTGTTCTGCTCATTGTTGTTTTTGGTGATTGCGTTACGTCATTATGTGCCTGTTTATTTGCAGCGCTATTTACCCGCGTATTTCGCGATTTGTGTCCCGATCTGCTTGCCGTTTTTTTTCTCATATATGATGTTTAAAAATGACTGGTCTACGGTATGGGTGATGTCATTCATGGCCGCGATCCTCATTCATATTTTGATTGTCTATCGGACATTTTTGGTGATGCTGCAAACCATCATTGCGGTGACATGCTCTCTATTGGTTGTCTATGGCGCGAATTTATCACTAATACTCGGTAGTGTGGTGTGGGCTTATGTGCCGATTTTTCTCTTCACCTATGTGTTCGGTAATCTATTTTATCTGCGTAACCAAACGGAATATGAAAGTCGAGTGTCTTTAGCGAAGTCATTTGGGGCTGGTATTGCCCATGAAATGCGTAATCCATTGAGTGCGGTAAAAGCCACATTAGATGTTCTAGAGTCGTTGTTGCCGAAATCGAAAGGTCAAGGTGACGAGCCGTTGGTGTTTGATCCGCAGGCGTTATCGCTCGCTCATGAAGTGCTTCAAGATGCAAATGAAGCGATACGCAGTGGAACGGAAACGATCGATCTATTGCTGACATCGATTGATCAAAATCGGATTACGAATGCGACTTATCGTAAACATTCAATGCGGGAAGTGGTGGAGCAAACATTAGCGAGTTTTTCTTATCCATCCAAAGTAACTAAAGAGTCCATGCGCATCAATTTAGAGCAGGATTTTTTCTTTTTTGGTAGTGATACATTGCTGAAATACACGCTCTATAATTTGCTTAAAAACGCGTTCTATTATGGTTTACGCGATAATTTTGTGGTCTCGATTGAGCTGAAGCGCTTGCAAGGCCATAACCAACTTATCGTCCGAGATAATGGCGTAGGCATGAGCCCAGACGTCCGCAAATTGATTTTTGAAGACTTTTACACCCACGGCAAAGCAGGAGGCTACGGACTCGGCTTACCATTTTGTTATAAAGTGATGCAGGCGATGGGAGGAAGCATTCGCTGCCGCTCTGAGCTAAATCAATTTGCAGAGTTTACGTTGTCATTCCCTCCTTATTGCTCGGGTGGGGTATCACAAATCAAACTTGATATGATGAAGTCTAAATCCATTCTCTATATTGGCTCATCCAATATTATGATGCGTACCATTGAAGACTGTTCTTTTTATCAGGGCTTTAAGTTTACACAGTTGAGCATACAAAAAGCATTGGCCCGCGAAGAATTTGAATTTGAATTTGAAGTATTGCTGGTGGATATTGATGAGCAGATGTTAGCGCAATCGGTATTAGAAGCGCTTGAAAAGAAATTAAGCTTTACCGAAGGTCGAATTGTATACCTGTACAATAAGAGTGCCGTGCCTTTCTATGAACGTGAGCGCAGTGTCGAGTTTTACCCAGTAGAGAAGCGACAATTACTCAGCCAGTGCGGCAAAACACTGGATGAGTTGTGTTTTGAATCACCCAAAGCGAGTCGCAAACTCGACAATCACGAAACCAGCTTTCAAGGTAAAACCTTGTTGATCGCCGATGACAATCAGTCATTCCGTGCGTATACCGCGATCTTAATGCAGCAATACGGCTTTAATGTTTTACAAGCCCAAGACGGGCAAGAGGTGTTGAGTTTACTGACGCAAGTGCCGGTGAATCTTATTGTGATGGATATTGAAATGCCCACGATGGACGGAATTGTCGCAGCAAGAGCGATTCGCGCTGCGCCACATCCATTTTCACAAACGCCGATTATCGCGTACTCGGGTGATTCGTCACACAGCATGGCGGAGCGGATCAAAGCCGCCGGTATTAACGACTTTTTGGTTAAACCGGCGAACAGTGACAGTTTATTGAAAAAAGTCGCTAAATGGTTATAGCTCTTTTTTCTTAAGGGCTGGGGCGCTCAAGCTATATTGTATGTCTGACTTAATGTGAATGAGACGTACGAGTGAAAAGCTCAGGAAAATACATACGCACATAACCAAACGTCACCCAAATGACTAATATGGTCGCGATGGAAAGCTCAAATAGTCCGAAATCGTGTAGCCAATGCCAACGTGGATGATATTGTTCAAAAAAGCTGGTCAATCGGTGCATGGCAACGGCGCTGATCACGGAAGGGAAGGTGACGGCGGCAATGGATGGCTGAAATTTAAGACGCATTAAACGGAAGTAACACAGGTAAATCATCAACGTCATCGTAATCGCAATGCCGGCCAATGCGCCAGTCAGGATCGGATCGGGCTGTTTAAAGTTCACCAAATAAGTGGCTAGAGTGAGGTTAATGGGCGCGGCCATGATCGCTAAAGTTGGACGAGCACGTCGAGGCAGCATCCCCTCAAAAACAAGGCGATATAAAACCAGCGGCAACATAAAAAAGTAAATTGTGATGCAGATATTCACCAAGGTTTCTGAAAACAAAGTATGGCCGAATTGTGTACCTGCAAGCGAACTACTAATGAGTCCTACAGGGTATAAGAACCAACTCGGTACTACGTTTGACATCTTGAAATTGGTCAATTGAAAGCTGAAAAAAATCACCATCATCGACACATGGAGCAGCAAGGCGACAAACCAAATTGGGTAGGCGATAATCGGTGAAATAACGGCCAAATAATCACATAAGATCAGTAGTGCCATGCTCATTGGTGCCATTAGGCTGCCACTGAGTGGGTGACGTAAATCGGCGATAAATATTTTCGGGTTAGAGAAATATTTAATGAGCACAGGGGTCAGCATTAGCGCGCCTAATCCGGCAAGATAAGGACGGATCGCTTCGCCAATTTCAGGGACATAGAGAGCCCAAGCGTGACCTAGCCCGATCATTCCCAGCGCGAGAGCGGCTTGAGAGGGGGGAACATTTTGAAATTGTGTCAGCCTTCTCCAGTTCAAGCTGAGCTCCTAACTACCGTGATAGCAAAATACGCCATTGATAATACAAACTTTTTCATTAAGTCTAATTGAGAGGCGGCGATAATATCAAGCTCAATGGTCTTCCTGCAATTCAATTTCAATATTAAGGCAGGTCTTCTTGTCGTAATTTCTCATTTTTAATTGTGCGATGAAGTAACTGGCTATAAATGGGTTGTCCGCCTAACATCTGAGCGAAAATAACCGCCCCTAAGCTGGTTATAATAAGAGGAAGAATCAAGTAATAATTATTGGTCATTTCAATCACCAATAAAATGCCGGTAATGGGTGCACGCACAGTACCCGCAAACAACGCGCCCATCCCCGCGATGGCAAACATGCCTGGTGTAATGGGTAAGTCCGGAAAGAGTTGTTGGGCAATCAGGCCAAAAGCGTAACCAAATAGCGTACCTAGTGCCAGCATGGGAGCAAAAATGCCACCAGGCGCTCCAGAGCCAAAACACAACATTGTTGTAATTATACGACCAGCAAACAACAGCAATAGGAACCCTGCGGCGTAGTCACCATTCGTGATGCTTGGGATAAGCGCGATGCCACCGCCAGTGAGTTCTGGTATATACAGCAGCATGATCCCAAAACAACCGCCAATAAGTGAACCAGTCAGAAGATAGCGTTTTCGATCATTGTTATGTAAGCGAACAAACATGTCTTGTGAAAAGGTGACGAGGCGATTAAACACCACGCCAAATATTCCAAATAAAGCCCCCAGCACCAAAAATAGCCACAGAGTACTTAACTCTGGCGATTGATATTGTGGCATTGTGATCACGGCATCTTGGCCATTGATATAGCGAAACACAATATTGGCCGACACGGCAGAAATGATCACGGCGCGAATCGAGATTAATGAATAGCGAAACTGAGGGCGCATTTCTTCAACGACAAACATGATACCGGCCAGTGGGGCGTTAAACGCGGCGGCGAGTCCGGCGGCGGCTCCTGATGCGAGCAATGAATGACGGGTGTCATCGTTCTTAACGCGGAAAATATCCGTCACCATTCGACCGATTGCACCGCCCATTTGAACTGTCGGTCCTTCGCGTCCCAGAACCATGCCTGATCCGAGAGCGCCCATACCGCCAAAAAATTTCACCGGGAGTACGCGCCACCAGCGAACTGGACGAATGCCATCCATTGCGCCCTCGATCTCGGGAATTCCTGAACCAGCCGCTTCCGGTGCAAAGCGGTGTACGAGGTAATAACCGATAAACGCTAATCCGGCACTGATGACGAAGGCCGCTAACCATAACGGAATGACGCTGCCAATTTCGCTCTTTAGCCACTCCGTTCGAGTTTCAGAGACAAATTGCACCGCGTGTTCAAAGTAAGTACCGACTAAGCCCGCTAAAACCCCTACGATCAACGACATCAATAGCACTGGGATCGGGGTCGTGTCTTTTGAGAGAAATTGATTAATCGCATCTTTAGGCATTTTTGCTAAGAATGATTGCTTAATTTTCTCTCTTTTTGTCATGGGTTTATGTACCTCTTGTTCGAGTAAAACGCGCGATAGCCTTGAAAAGGATAGTAAAATTATACGCTCTTGCTCCTCTAACTATAGCGATAAGAATGCAATGTTGAGTTTCAAATTTGGTAATTTGTGAGCAATAGGTATTAATGTGCCCAGTTGCGTATTTGATGGTCTTTTTTGCTATTAATCACACTTTTTAACTTGAAGTTTATCTAATTTGAGCCATATTTAATGTGTAAGGCAAAGAGAACGAACTCGCATGGAGGAACAAGTGCCTTACATACAATTTGGATGGAATCGAAAGTTCATTTCTATAGCCTCGTTTAATATCAGAATGCACCTATAGCCACTCTGATTCGCAAACTCACGATTGAGTAACGAGGGATAAGGCGCACTCACGGTGCGCCTTTTGTCATCTTATCCCCATCTGATTATCCGAGATCAGAATAAGGTGGCTGCCACCAAAGGTAACTAAGGGTATAATTCTCCCAATATTTGTTCGGAGAGCCACCATGACATCAAAAGTGCCTACCAATATCATTACCGGATTTCTCGGTGTAGGAAAAACCACCACAATACTCAATTTACTTAAGCATAAGCCTGAAAACGAAAACTGGGCGGTGCTGGTGAATGAATTTGGTGAAATTGGTATCGATGGTGCAATATTGACGGATCAGGGCGCCATGATTAAAGAGGTGCCGGGTGGCTGTATGTGCTGCACCGCCGGTGTTCCTATGTCTGTGGGTATTAACGCCTTATTGCGCCAAAAGCCTGATCGCCTAATTATTGAGCCGACAGGGCTTGGCCATCCTAAGCAGGTTGTGGCGACGCTTACCTCAGAGCAATACCACAATTATGTGGATTTGAAAGCGACGATAGCCTTGGTTGACCCGCGTAATTTACGTAATGCTAAATATACGACCAATCAAAATTTTAATGATCAGTTGGATAGCGCGGATGTGGTGATTGGCAACAAAGTGGATGTTTGCCAACCGGACGACATTGAAGCATTCAACCATTGGATTGCCTCACAAGCGGTGCCGAAAACATTCAGCCAACTGGTTGAGCAAGGCGCGTTGCCGCTCAGTGTACTTGAGATTGAACGAGTTCAGGGCAGTGCCTCATCGCATATTGAACATCATCATCATGATCATGCAAGCCAAGAACCGCAATTTGAGCTGCCACCGGGTGAAGCTTTCATTCGCCGAGAAAATAAGGGCCAAGGTTATTTTAGCTGTGGTTGGTTATTTGGTGCAGAGTATGAATTTGATTTTGATCAGCTGTTTTCGATGCTCTCTGATTTGACGGCAGAGCGTGTGAAGGCCGTCGTGAATACCGATCAAGGTACGTATGCGTTTAACGTAGCAAACGGTGTTGTGTCGGTGAATCAAATGAGTTTATCGGGTTTTGAATCCCGCTTAGAAGTGATTGATACGCACTTAATGCCTTGGCAAGATCTAGAAGTGATTTTACTTAAACTGTGCGGCATTGCTCAGGCTTGATATTCAGCTTTTGAGCAATAGGTTAGAATATTCTGCTAGAAATAAAACAGGGCGGCTAAAATGCCACCCTGTTTTTATTTTCAATTAACGCGAAGGAAAGGCGATTAATTAACGTTTGTTTCTCAAGTAACGTTTACGGCGCTCTTCTTTCTTCTTAATCTTTTCTTCGAGCTTACGCGCAGTGTCAATCTCAACTTGCACTAGCTCTTCTGTGATCATTTCAGGGCGTTCCAGCGTGATTTGGCCCAGAGTACCGCTACGCAGTTCGTGCAGAAGAATCTCTGAAGCTTTGTGCAAATCAACACGGCCACCAGAGCGCAGTGCACCACGACGACGGCCAATTTCTTCCATTAGCTCAACATCACTTTCTGGTAACTCTTCGATTTGGTAACGTTCTTTAAGTCTGTCAGGATACGCTTGAGCGAGGTATTCCACGGTGTAGAAAGCCACTTCATCATATTCCATCGCCGTATCTTTTACCGCGCCTGTTGCCGCAAGACGGAAACCACTGTGCGGGTTTTCTACTTTCGGCCACAAAATCCCCGGAGTATCAGACAAAACGACGCCGTTTTGTAGGTTGATACGTTGCTGACGACGAGTGACTGCCGGTTGGTTACCGGTAATGGCAATCGTACGGCCGGCAAGCGAGTTGATGATCGTCGATTTACCAACGTTAGGAATGCCCATGATCATGGTGCGGATATTCTTACCCACTTCTTCACGGTTCGGTGCCATTTTGCGGCACAATTCGAGAATTTTTTGCACTTCTTGCGGTTGTGACGTCGTGATCGCCATTGCTTTCACATTTTGTTCTTTTTCCAGATGCTCAATCCAAAGCTGAGTCATTTCAGGATCAGCAAGATCGCGCTTGTTCAGTACCTTAATCACTGGTTTCTCGCCACGTAGCTCGGAGATCATTGGGTTTTCGCTACTAAACGGGATACGAGCATCCAGCACCTCGATGATGACATCGATTTGAGGGATCGCTTCTGCAATCTCCTTTTGTGCTTTGTGCATATGGCCAGGGAACCATTGAATAGACATGAAAATAACCTTGTTTTCTGATTTTGAGCTAATTGTAAGGGGAAATAGCACAGAGTAAAGGATTGAGTCGTGAAAGATCACCAATCTCACCCTAAACGCTCAATGTCACTGCGTTTTAATCGGCGACTGCACTTTAACGGTGTTGCCTTGGGTATGAGGTAAAACGTCGGGCTCATCAATATCAGTACGCAATATAAGTACAGCGGTTTGAACGATATCAAGTGCGGCGAATTTCTTTGCACATAGTAACGTTATCAACAAGGCCATTTTTCTTTTTTGCGCGTTACGAGGAGAGTATGTTTGCCTGCCACAATATGGATGTGATGCCCAAGTTTGCGGAGTGTTCTCACCCAATAATGCGCTCTATCGCACGCTTCCATACCTATACGCCTTAGTGACAGGTTTGTTATCGTAGTCATTAGTTTAGAGTGGGTTACCGACTTAAAGGGCAGGATTTTGACATTTGGTCTGCCGCATGAGGGTTAAAGTGCGTTTTAGCCAGGTCGATGTGTCGTGGCCCGTCTAAGGGGGGCATAGTGAGCGTTATGAGCATTAATCATGGATGAGTTTTCTTTTAAAGTTTGTGCCTGTTGCGGTTACGAACGTGAGGAAAATGACTATAGAAATCCAAATCGTTGTCCTCGTTGTAAACAGCGATATGTGTTTGCGCGCGCCGGTTATATGAGGGGAGAAAGCTACCGTCCTAATGCTGTCCTTTTAGAGGCAAGGATATTCTATGGCATGCTTGCTGTTGTTCTCATTTGCTGTCATTTGTTGTCATTTGTTGTTGCTGGCTATCAAGGCGAGGCTTTGATTGTGAAGTGACATCTTCACAACAAGAACCGTTTGTATTTTAAATGATGAATGTGTTCATTTGAGTACAGGTGTTTTTTTAGGGAAGGGGAGTATTGTGGAAATCTGGACGTTGTTATTTTTTATACCGGCGTGTTTTACGCTAAATATGACCCCTGGTCCCAATAATCTGTTGTCTATGAATAACGCTCGTTGTTATGGTTTCAAGTCTGCTTTCATGGCCGGTCTTGGTCGTATTGCCGCATTTTCTGTAATGATTGCATTCGCCGCGTCAGGTTTAGCGGTTGTTTTATATGCGTCTGAAACATTATTTCTTATTATTAAAGTCGTGGGTGCCGCTTACTTACTGTGGATTGCTTTTAATCTTTGGCGCTCAGACACGAGTCCGATCTCGGACATTGAAAATACGAGGAATCGTTTCGGGTTAGCAAAGCAAGAGTTTGTCTTAGCTGCCGGTAATCCTAAAGCTATCTTAATCTTTACGGCGTTTTTGCCACAATTCGTTGATGTTTCGGCAAGTGTCAATGAACAGTTTTTCGTTCTCGGAGTCACCTTCTTGTTATTGGAAATGTGCGCGATATCGCTATACGCTGCATTTGGAATCTATTTGAGGCAATGGTTCACAAAACCGAACATGGCAAAGCGCTTTAATAGAGCATGCGCGACCTTTTTAGCTCTATCTGGGGCTAACTTGTTGTTTAGTCGCCAGCAATAACCCAGAATATTTAGAATGATTCGCAGCCCTTTTCATTCTGCGTGATTTTGACGTTTTTGATTTTTAGTCGGCGGGATTGGTTTTGTCGGCAGTAAAAACGGAAAGCACGGGTTGGTGGGTAATAAGTTCGCATTCAGAAATAAAAATCCCTCGAATAATTCGAGGGATTTCATTAACCAGCAGTTAATATGCTAGTGCATTTTATTTCGTGAAGAATGCGCGCTTAAGGCCAAGCTCTAGGCCGCGAACTTCGGCAAGACCTTTCAAACGACCGATGGCAGAGTAACCTGGGTTGGTTTTCTTCTTCAGGTCGTCCAGCATTTGGTGACCATGGTCTGGACGCATTGGGATCTTGCGTAGATCGCCTGCTTCTTCACGGCGTTGCTCTTCTTCAAGAATCGCCATTACTACGCCGTACATATCGACATCGCCGTCTAGGTGCGCCGCTTCATGGAAGCTCAATTGGTTTTCTTCACGTTGCGTTGAACGCAGGTGAGTGAAGTAAACGCGATCGCCGTGCTTTTTGATCATGTTCACTAGGTCGTTGTCGCCACGTACACCGTAAGAGCCAGTACACATAGTGATACCATTGTTCGAGCTTGGCACTTTTTCCGTTAGCCAATCGATATCTTCGATGGTTGAAACGATGCGTGGTAGACCTAGGATAGGGCGCGGTGGATCGTCCGGGTGAACCGCCATCTTAATATTTTCTTCGTCACACACGGTCATGATTTCCGCTAGGAAGTACGCCATATGCTCACGAAGTTTGTCTTTAGTGATGCCCGCGTAGCGATCAAGCTGTGCTTGGAATGCTTCTAGCGTGTAACCTTCTTCAGCGCCAGGAAGACCGGCGATGATGTTGGCAGTTAGCTGCTTGATTTGCGCTTCAGACATGTTATTGAAGTACTCAAGTGCTTGTGCTTGTTCTGCTTCGGTGTAATCTGCGTTTGCGCCTGGGCGTTTTAGAATGTGTAATTCAAACGCAGCAAATGCGATTTGGTCAAAGCGCAGTGCTTTAGAACCGTCAGCCATTTCGTATTCAAGATCAGTACGTGTCCAGTCAAGAACCGGCATGAAGTTATAACAAACGGTGTCGATACCACATTGCGCTAGGTTACGCAGTGTTTGCTTGTAGTTGTCGATCCAAAGTTGGAAGTCACCCGTTTGAGTTTTGATTTCTTCGTGCACAGGCACACTTTCCACAACCGACCAAGTTAGGCCTTTTGCTTCAATGATTGCTTTACGTGCAAGGATTTCTTCTTTTGACCACACTTCACCATTTTTAATATGGTGTAGAGCATTTACGATACCTGTTGCGCCTGCTTGACGAATATCGTCGAGAGAAACTAGATCGTTCGGACCGTACCAACGCCACGTTTGTTCCATGACTAATCACCTTTTAATAGGCAGACTTAACCCGCTCAAATCAATTGAGTTAATTAAGTTGCAAATAACAAATATAAATAACGACTTTATTAGCTATTATTTAGCTATTTTTTTCAGCAGCGAATGCTGCTTTTATAGATGACAAACTATTATTGTTTGCCACCGAATAAGACGACCGGATTGGAACTAAAGAGATAGCCATCAAAGTCCGGATCGTCAATATCAGACAATTCGAGAAGTCGCTGTTTCACATTTTCAAGGTGCTGCCACATGGCGCTTTTTGCAGTGACCGGATCTTTACGCTGCATCGCAGCCAAAATCCGGGCATGATCTTCCATCCATTCCTGGCGGTAATCATGACCGCTAATGCGTGAATGAAGCTTTTGCCACATAGGACTTTGCTCACGACGTTCCCATGAGTTTTTCAGCATATCCACTAACACGGAGTTGTGGGTCGCTTCTGCAATACTCATATGGAACTGCTCGTCACCGATGCAAAGTTCACTTTGTGCTGCCAGCTCTTGGCGCTCTAGTTCGAGCGCCGCACGCATTTTTGCGATATCTCCTGGTGTTACTTGTAGTGCTGCAAATTCTGCAATATTACTTTCAAGTAACTGACGCGCCTGTAACATTTCAAAAGGTCCCGCATCATCAGTGATGATGTGTTCACGATGAGGTGATTGATTTGGAATGTTGATCACATATACCCCAGAGCCTTTTTTGACTTCGACAAGGTTTTCCAACTCGAGCATGATGATCGCTTCTCGTACTACTGTACGGCTGACATCTAGTCGTTCTGCAATATCGCGCTCAGGTGGGAGACGATCGCCCACGTTATAGTGGCCATCAGTCAATTCTTGTCGTAAAACCAACCCTAGTTCTTGATAAGGACGTTTGGGTTCAAAAGGCATCATGATGATATTATCGCTTCTTTCCATTTCAGTTCACTCCATCATAACTAACCAGATTAATTGGTCAACCTATCTGAATCGTTATGTGGCAATACCTTTACTTCTCTAATAAATATTTTAACTGGTTTATTTAACTGCTTGAATACGTTCAATTAGAGTAAACAATTCAGGATTATTTTTCTGTACGTCGTCGTACATTGGTTGAACCGCTGTTACGAATGATGCTTTGTCTACTTCAACAAATTTCACGCCAATTTCTTCAGCTTTAGCGCGTTCTTCTTTTTCAGATTCAGCCCAAAGTGTTTTCATTAGCTGCATTGAGTTCAATGCTGCGGTCTTAACTGCTTTTTGATGCTCTTCAGATAGACCATCAAACGCATTAGTTGAGATCACTAGTACGTCAGGAACCATGGTGTGCTCGTCAAGAGAGAAGAATTTTGATACTTCGCTGTGGCGGCTCATGCCGTATGAAGGAATGTTGTTTTCTGCTGCATCTACAACGCCTTGTTGTAATGCGGTGTATAGCTCACCGTACGCTAGAGGTGTCGCGCTGCCACCAAGAGCTTCAACCATCGCGATTGCTGATGGGCTTGGCTGTACGCGTACTTTCATACCTTTTAGATCTGCTGGCGTATTGATTGGCTTGCTAGTGTAGAAGCTACGAGCGCCTGCATCATAGTACGTTAGACCGATGAAGCCGCTTTTGCGTGAAGATTCAAGGATCTCTTCGCCGATTTCGCCTTCTTGAGTCGCATAGAAGTGTGTTTGGTCACGGAAAAGGTAAGGCATGTTAAATGCAGAGTAGGCCGGAGCAAACGCTTCTAGTTCTGCTGCATTGGTTTTAACCATTTGCAGCGCGCCATTTTGCATCAGTTCCATTGACTCACGTTGAGAGCCAAGTTGTGCATCTGGGTAAATACGAATACGGACTTCACCATCAGTTGTTTCACGCACTTCTTTTGCCATCGCGTCCATCGCTTTATGCACGGCGTGGTCACGAGTGTGATTGTGGCTCAATTTTAGAGTCGTTGCAGCAAAAGCTTGTGCACTGACACCAAACGTTAATGCTGCACCGATCACTGCAGTTAATAGGCTCTTACGTGTTTTCATTATTATTTCTCCGTGAGATGTATTCCGTAAATTTTGTAGGAGTAACTTGTTTCGACGCTAATCTTGCGACCAATTCTGGGCGTCGTCAAAGTAAAAAACATAATTGGTTGAGCAATATCACACTTATCAAGAAAGAATTGGTCAACCAGTTCAAGTGTGAACTCGGTCACGGACGATGTGTGAGCAGTGAATATAATGCCCGCAGAAAAAGAAATGTTAATGCTTAATAGATATGAACGTGAGTTTATATTGGTTAACCAATAGCAATAATTTGCTAGTCATATGAAATGACGGCGATGTTAAGGAAACAACAATGAAAAAATTGGTCGAATACATCAATAAAGGCTTGGCGACATTCACCGTCTCGCTTTCTACTTTCCTCGTACTTTGCGTGGTTTGGCAAGTCCTATCACGCTACATCATCGGTCGTCCAAGTACTGTGACTGATGAGCTTGCTCGTTACTTGTTCATGTGGGTTGCTCTTATCGGTGCTGCTTACACAACAGGCCAAAAGCGTCACCTTGCCATTGACCTATTAACAATGAAGTTAAAAGGCAAACGTAAAGTGATTAATGAATTGATTATCCAAATTGCTATTGCTGTGTTTGCATTCGTTGTTCTGGTTTACGGCGGCTCTAATTTAGCAATTAAAACGTTGGCAACAGGCCAGCTAACGCCGGCACTAGGTTTTGAAATGGGTTACATCTATTTCTGTCTACCAATTAGTGGTGCGCTGATGATTTTCTACTCTGTGGTTTTCGGCATCGAAAAAATTCAACAACTTATCTCTGGTGATGTGGCTGTAAGCGACGCACAACAAAACTAATTTCGAAGAGGAATTCCACAATGGAATGGCAATTAATTCTTACCCTATTTGGTACCTTCGCTGTGTTGCTCACGCTTGGTATCCCAGTCTCGTTTGCGATTGGTCTTTCTTCTCTTGCAACCATTATGATGAGCTTGCCGCTAGAACCTGCAATCGCAGTCGTCGCGCAACGTATGGCTGCTGGTCTTGATAACTTTGCACTATTGGCTATCCCGTTCTTTATTTTAGCGGGTAACATCATGAACCAAGGCGGTATCGCGATCCGTCTAATTAACTTTGCTAAAGTACTGGGTGGTCAGCTACCAGGTTCACTAGCACACGTTAACGTTCTTGCTAACATGATGTTTGGTTCAATCTCTGGTTCCGCGGTTGCATCAGCTGCGGCAGTGGGCGGCACGATGGCGCCACTACAAAAGAAAGATGGCTACGATGAAGCGTTCAGCGCAGCGGTAAACATCACTTCTTGTCCTACTGGTCTATTGATCCCGCCAAGTAACACGCTAATCGTATTCTCACTGGTTTCTGGTGGTACATCGATAGCTGCTCTTTTCCTTGCAGGTTACCTACCGGGCATCTTGATGGGTCTAAGCTTGATGGTTGTGGCCGGTATTATTGCCAAACGTCGTGGCTACCCAGTTGCAGCCCGTCCTACGTTAGCGGCTGTTTGGGATACATTTATTAAAGCAGCACCGTCACTTCTTCTTATTGTTGTGATCATGGGCGGCATCATCGGCGGTATCTTTACGGCAACAGAAGCATCAGCAATTGCTGTGGTTTACACGCTAACATTAGCAGTGGGTGTTTACCGTGAAGTGACGATTCGTGATCTACCAAAAATCGTGCTTGAGTCTGCAGTAACAACCTCAATCGTATTGCTTTTGGTTGGTGCATCAATGGGTATGTCTTGGGCAATGGCGAACGCTGATATCCCTTACATGATTGCGGATGCGCTACTAGCGGTTTCTGAAAACCCACTAATCATTCTATTGATTATCAACGTAATCCTATTGATTGTTGGTATCTTCATGGATATGACACCAGCGGTTCTAATCTTCACGCCAATCTTCCTACCAATCGTGTTAGATATGGGTGTGGACCCAGTACACTTCGGTATCATGATGACATTCAACCTTGCTATCGGCCTATGTACTCCACCAGTGGGTAGTGCACTGTTTGTTGGCTGTTCGGTTGCAAACATCTCTATCGATAAAGTAATCAAGCCACTACTACCGTTCTACGCGGCGCTATTCCTAGCACTATTGGCAATTACGTTTATCCCACAAATCAGTCTTCTGCTTCCACAGTTGATTCTAGGTTACTAAGTCAATAATTAAACAATTCGACTATCGGATTTGCCTCCATCAATTTGCCTCGCAGCCTTTAATCGGCCGCGAGGCCAAGGAAAAAAACAATGAAAACAATCGCAAATACCAACTTGAATGAACAAGTAATTCGTCCAACTTTCGCTCGCTCAAATCTTAAATCTCGCATTGTTCACCTTGGTTTTGGTGCTTTCCACCGCGCACACCAGGCGTTATTCACCAATGAAATGTTAGAGAAAACCAACAGTGATTGGGGCATCTGTGAAGTAAACCTATTTGGCGGCGAAGATCTGATTGAGCAACTTCGCGCACAAGACCACCTATACACAGTGGCAGAGAAGGGCGCAGAGTCGACAGACGTTAAACTGATTGCATCAGTAACGGAATCGCTACACCCAACCCTAGATGGCAAAGCGGCTGTATTAGCTAAGATGACCGAAGAGCAAGTGGCGATCGTATCGATGACCATCACTGAAAAAGGTTACTGCGCCGATCCAGCAACTGGGCGTCTAGACAAAAACAATGGCCTAATCATTGCGGATTTGGCAAACCCACAAGATCCAAGTTCAGCGATTGGTTACATCGTTGAAGCGCTGCGTCAGCGCCGTGAAAAAGGCATCCAACCATTTACTGTGATGTCTTGCGATAACGTACAAGAAAATGGCCACGTTGCACGCGCGGCAGTATTGGATTTCGCTAATCTTGTTGACGTTGAACTGGCATCATGGATTGAAGCGAACGTGACGTTCCCATGCACCATGGTTGACCGTATTGTGCCTGCGGCAACAGAAGAAACGCTGACTGAAATTGCTGAGTTAGTGGGCGTAGAAGATCCATGTGGTATTGCTTGTGAACCGTTCCGTCAATGGGTTATCGAAGACAACTTCGTTGCTGGTCGCCCAGATTGGAACGTTGCGGGCGCAGAGTTTGTCAGTGACGTGGTGCCGTTTGAAGAAATGAAACTGCGTATGCTAAACGGCAGTCACTCATTCCTAGCGTACCTAGGTTTCCTTGGTGGCTACGCACACATTTCAGACACCATGACGAACGAAGATTACCGCAAAGCGGCGTTTAACATGATGATGAAGGCGCAAGCGCCAACGCTGAACATGCCAGAAGGGACTGATCTAGAAGCATACGCAACGCTACTGATTGAGCGCTTTACTAACCCAAGCCTAAAGCACCAAACATGGCAAATTGCGATGGATGGTAGCCAGAAGATCCCACAACGTATGGGTGGTTCGCTACGTCATCATCTAGCGCAAGGTACGGATTTCAAATGGTTGGCAATGGGTATTGCGGGTTGGATGCGTTACGTTGGCGCCGTGACTGAGCATGGCGAAGCGATTGATGTTCGTGACCCAATGGTAGAGCAATTCCAGGCGATTTACGCTGAGCACGGTCTGAATGCCTCAGTGGTGAAAGCGCTACTTTCAATCGAAGCGATTTTTGGCACGGACCTTATTGCTAACGAAACCTTCGTTACTGCGGTAACAAACGCGTACCAGTTAATCCTCGATAAAGGCGCTCGCGAAGCTGTCGCTTCTCTTTAATCGTGAAATGATGCCCTCCGATGTGAGGGCTTCTTTGTTTTAAATCTTGCTGTTGTAAATAGTGTTTAAAATTTCTTTGGTGTGGGCGAGGCCGGCACCTACGGAGTAGAAAATGAAAAACTTTTTGTGTGAAGACTTCTTGCTATCGAATGACATCGCTCGTGAGCTATACCATGATTACGCCCAAGCGATGCCAATCTACGATTACCACTGCCATCTAAACCCAAAAGAAGTGGCTGAGAACCGCCAGTTTGAAAACCTAACCAAGATCTGGTTGGAAGGGGATCACTACAAGTGGCGTGGTATGCGCTCAGCGGGCGTGCCTGAAGCATTGATCACAGGTACTGAAGCGTCAGATTACGAAAAGTTCCAAGCGTGGGCAAAAACCGTTCCGCAAACATTGGGTAACCCACTGTACCATTGGTCTCACCTTGAGCTTCGCCGCCCATTCGGTATTACCGGTAAACTGTTTGGCCCAGAAACGGCAGACCAAATTTGGCACGAGTGTAACGAACTATTGGCAACGCCAGAGTATTCAGCGCGCGGCATCATGAAGCAAATGAATGTTGTGATGGCGGGCACCACTGATGATCCTATTCACTCATTGGAATACCATAAAGCGATTGCAGAAGATGACAGCTTTGATGTTGAAGTCGCGCCAAGTTGGCGTCCTGACCGTGCGTTCAAGATTGAATTGGATGGCTTCGCTGAATACATGACACTACTTGGTGAAGTAGCGGATGTTGAAATTACTCGCTTTACCGATCTTTTGACTGCGCTTGAGCGTCGTCTAGAACACTTTAGCGCACACGGCTGTCGCGCAGCGGACCACGGTATTGAAATCGTTCGTTACGCCGCTGTTCCAAGCGAAGCTGCATTGGATGCGATGCTAACGCGTCGTCTGCAAGGTGAAACGCTGAGCGAACTAGAAATCGATCAGTTCAGTACCGCTGTTCAAGTTTGGCTTGGCAAGCAATACGCGAAAATGGGTTGGGTAATGCAGCTGCACATCGGTGCACAGCGTAACAACAGCACGCGTATGTTCCAATTATTAGGCGCTGATGCAGGCTTTGACTCAATTGGCGATCGTCCGTTCGCACTGCAATTGTCTTGCTTGATGAACGCCATGGACATCACAAACGAGCTACCAAAAACCATTCTTTACTGCCTAAATCCACGTGATAACGAAATGATGGCAACCATGATTGGTAACTTCCAAGGTGGCGGTATTGCAGGCAAGATTCAATTTGGTTCTGGCTGGTGGTTCAATGACCAAAAAGATGGCATGGAGCGTCAAATCCAGCAGCTTTCTCAACTGGGTCTACTGAGCCAGTTTGTCGGCATGCTAACGGATTCACGTAGCTTCCTGTCGTACACGCGTCATGAATACTTCCGTCGTATCCTTTGTAACATTATTGGCCAATGGGCAGTCAATGGTGAAGTGCCAAACGACATCAAGATGCTGGGTAAAATGGTGCAAGACATCTGTTATCAAAACGCTAAGTCTTACTTCGTTCTACCAGGAGAGAAAGCATGAAGCGTATTGCCTTAATCGGGGAATGCATGATCGAGTTAAATGGCGCGCCATTTGGCGCCATGACTCAAACGTTTGGCGGTGATTCGCTTAATACTGCGGTTTACCTTGCACGCGTTGCGGGTGAAAAAGTGGCGATTGATTACGTGTCAGCGCTGGGCTGTGATGCGATTAGTCAAGGTATGCTTGAGCGCTGGCAACAAGAAGGTGTGGGCACCAATCTGGTGCTGCGCGACGAGACTCGTCAACCAGGTCTTTACCTTATTCAGTTGGATGAGCAAGGCGAGCGTACTTTCTTGTACTGGCGTAATCAATCCGCAGCGCGTTACATGATGCAACATGCGGATTTTGGTAAAATTGAAGCATCTTTAGTGGATGTCGATATGGTCTACCTTAGCGGTATCAGCATTGCTATCTTACCCGCGCAAGACCGATCTAAACTCATCACGCTTCTTGCCGCATTACGTGCTAAAGGTGTCGAAGTGGCGTTCGATTCTAACTATCGTCCAGCGCTATGGCGTGACGCGGACGAAGCTCGTGAATGCTATCGCGAGATTTTTGCTATCACTGATTTGGCGCTAGTGACCAACGATGACGAAGCTAATCTTTGGGGCGACAGCGATGAGCAGGCAACTTTAAACCGTCTGCAAGCTGCGGGTGTAAAAAAAGCCGTAGTGAAGATGGGCGCGAAAGGTAACTTGTACCAAGAATTTGGGGCTGGAGAGCTTGAAGCGATTGCAACGACACCGGTTGAAGTCGTGATTGATACGACTTCGGCGGGCGATTCATTCAACGCCGGATTCTTAGCGGGCTACCTACAAGATAAAGATGCCCAGCAGTGTTCGCGTCAAGGCCATCAACTGGCGGGTATCGTGATCCAGCATAAAGGCGCGATCATCCCAACACACGCAACAGAAGCGGTTCGCTTTGTTTAGTCACCTCGATGACTCGACATTGGTGACTAGATATTGATGTAGAGAAACGGATTTTAAAGTAAGGATTAAATATGACCACGATTGCACAGCAATTGGCTGAAATTAAAGTTATTCCCGTGATTGCGATTGACCGCGCAGAAGACATTATTCCACTGGGTAAAGCGCTAGCAGACAACGGTTTGCCAGCGGCTGAAATCACTTTCCGCTCAGATGCGGCAGTAGAAGCAATTCGTTTACTGCGTGAAGCGCGGCCAGATATGCTTATCGGTGCAGGTACGGTGTTAAACCGCGAACAGGCGATTGCTGCTAAGCAAGCGGGCGCAACGTTTGTGGTTTCTCCGGGGTTTAACCCAAACACGGTTAATGCATGTCGCGAAATCGGCATCGATATCGTCCCAGGCGTGAATAACCCAAGCGCGGTAGAAGCGGCGATTGAAATGGGATTAACAACCCTGAAATTCTTCCCAGCAGAAGCATCTGGCGGCATCAACATGCTGAAATCCTTGCTTGGCCCGTACACGCAAATTCAATTTATGCCAACGGGTGGCATCAGCACCAAGAACGTTAATGACTACCTTGCCATTGATCGCGTAATTGCTTGCGGCGGTACTTGGATGGTGGATAAAGCTCTGATCAATGAAGGCCGTTGGGACGAGATCGGTCGCCTAGCACGTGAAGCCGCAGATTTAGTGAAATAAACTCGCGCAGCAACAGTCAAACCCAATGATTAAGGCTTCTTTCGAGAAGCCTTTTTTAGATAAGCCGTTTTAGAACGATATCCATATTTTCTAGTGAGGCTCTATGCAGATTGCTTTTTTACATACCTTAGCGGCTAACCAGTCGTTATTTGAACCTTTTATCGCATCCAGTGGTTTAGATAAATGGGCGAGCATGCACCACCATTGCGCGCCGCAATTACTGCAACACGCGAGCACTGTCGGAATTGATGATGAATTGGCATCGATGGTTGAACAACAAGTGCTGAAATTGGAAGCGCAGGGCGCTGATTGGGTGGTTTGCAGTTGTTCGAGTATTGGCGCATTAGCCGAACAGGCGAACACCCGATTTGCCCAAGTGATACGTGTGGATAGACCCATGGCGATTGAAGTCAGCCAAGGCGATAGCGTCACAATTTTGGCTGCGCTCTCAACCACCATAGAGCCGACCATGAACCTATTAGCAGAATACGACGCTGATATCGCACAGCGAGCCACGGTGGAAGTGATTCCAGAAGCGTGGTCATATTATTTAGCCGGAGATAATGACGCGTACCTGGCGAGCATTGCGCAATACATCGACCAACATTGTCAAAATGATCGCCGTATTGTGTTGGCGCAAGCCTCAATGGCGCCGGCGATAGTACAACTAAACCAAGCAACGCGTGATCGCACTCTCACCAGTCCAAACCTGTGTTTGGCGTATTTAATTGCTGAGTTAGCAACGAACGAGCTAGGCGAGAAATCATGAATGGTCTATTACCTGAATGGGATCTTGCCCAAGCCGTTGGGATGTTTGGCTTTGCCATCGGTACAACTGCATTTCTTCATCGTGATGGCCAGCGCTTTCGTCTGCATTTGATGATCTTTCAATTTATCATGTGTGGTCATTTTGTGATGATGGATGCGATGGTTGCCGCGTTTGGGAGTGGCATCAGCGCGATACGCAGTTACAGTTCCACCAAGACGCAATCCACGGGTGTGATGGTGTTCTTCATTGTAATGATTTGGGGGATGGGTTTACCTCAGTTAGATTACCTCTATGAGCTATTACCGATTATTGGATCGACAGTCGCAACATTGGCGTTGTTTAAGTTTCAAGGCTTGCCAATGCGATTACTGATGTTAGTGAGCTCATGCTGTTGGGTGATCAATAATCTTTTGATGGGGTCTATAGGTGCCACTTTGATGGAGGTGATCTTTATCTTCGTTAATTTAAGTACGATTTTACGGTTGTATTTTGCGCAAAGCACGTCTCGCGCTTAGCGTCGATAATATAAAAAAACCGAGCACAGAACGCTCGGTTTTATCGTGATTTATGAACCATTAGATGGCACTTAGTTTGCCGTCTTTGCTCATCATTGCTGGAACCCATGCTAGCTTATCTGCTGACATTTTGTTACCGCATGGTAGTTTAATATGGTTCACTAACCACACAACACAACCGCGTTCAAGATTGAATAGAACACGCGCTTGTGAGAACAACTCACCATCATCAAAAGCTTCAGAAATAGGCATCGCAGCGCCTTGCCATGCGTTGATGACATCTTCTACTTTATGCTCAACCTTAAGAGTAATGACTTCAGGCTCCACATCTTTGACAATGCGCATTTCAATATTCGTGTGCAATCCCACTTGTTGTAGCGAGATCTGATGCGGAATATTGCTATCATTCCAAGTTAATGTGCTGTTTATGGATTGGGCGGCCAACCATTCATGAGAGATTTTAATGATTGCTTTGCGTACCGGCATTGGATCGTTCACCGCAACTAATGGGCGGTGTGGTTGCTGGGTATTGAAGACAATAAAGTCATGCGCTTTAAGATCGGCAAATTGTTCATTCACAAGATCTTCGCTAAAAGCCACATCACGCGCTTCAAGAAGATCTTCTGCGATGCTGTTGAATGGTTGAAGGCTATAACCAAAGCGCTCTTCACCGGCCAGGATGATTTGAACGTCGATGTACTTGCGATGAATCTCAGATTTACAGTCGGTGATAACCTTGGTGTTGTCATCAACGACAAAGAAGAAAACGTCATCACCGTCAAGTTGGTAACGACCATTCTCGACTGAAGCACTTAAGCGTTGTTTTACCTGTTCAATCACTTCAAACATTTTAACTGGAAGATTCTGATATGTGTCCAGTTCAGATAAGTTGCCTTTAAACACTAATTACCCCAATAGCCACGTGGTGGCTGCATTAGAAAGGGCCATTATAAACGAGGAATAGAACTGGTTGACCAATTATGAGTGAATTTAGATGAGGAAGGAGAGCTGGATCAACAATTTGTTTGAGTCGGTATTCAAGCAAAGAAATAGGCGTAATAAAAATGCCAGAGAAGTGAATCCCTGGCATTAAATATGGGGGTTAGCGTATCTGACTAAACGTTAGAGTGCCGCTTGTTTTGCTTCAGTAATCCAAGAGTCAAAGAGTGCTTGGTTGGCTTTTATCCACCCATTAGCGTGCGCTTCAATATCGGCGGCACTGTTTTTACCTTTGCTCATGATCATGTTTTGTGCGCTGACATCGTTAATATTCACCTTGATGATTTCAAACAGTTTTGCGGCCGCTGGGTTATTGTCAGTAAACTGTTTGTTCGCGACAATACGCATTGAGTTCATTTCAAAGCCATAGTTTTTACCATTGGGTAAGGTGGTGTCGACATCTTTTCGCTCACCCGGTAAGGCTGAAAACGGGACTTCCAGCCAAACCACGTCTTTACCCGGAACCAACACACCACTTACCCAGTACGGTGTCCATGTGTAGTAAACGATAGGGTCGCCTTTCTTGTAGCGAGAGATGGTATCGGCGATGATTGCGGCGTAGTTACCTTGATTGTGGGAAACCGTATCACGCAGTTTGAAAGCATTGAGTTGTTCTTCGATCACCATTTCACATCCCCAACCCGGGTTGCAGCCGGTTAGGTCTGCTTTGCCATCACCATTGGCATCAAACAGTGCCGCAATTTTAGGATCAGACAGTTGGCCTATATTGGTAATGTCATATTGTTCTGCGGTTTTTTTATCAATCAAGTAGCCTTGCGCTGCACCGCTAATAAATTGGCCTTTACGATAAAAGCTATCATCACCGCCTGCCATTGTGTATTTGTCGGCATGGAGTGGGAACCAACCGACGGCAAGAAAAGTCGCATCGCCATTGGCGATCGATGTATAGCCCACATTGTAGTCAACTTCTTTGGTTTCTTTAACTTGGTAACCCAGCGCTTCAAGTGCTTTGTTAACGATCAGCGTTTGGAAGGTTTCTTCTGCCACAGTCGATTGAACGGGCTGCACCGTGACGCCTTCACCGGGTAATTTTTCCGCCCATGCATGATTGGATACCGCAAGAGCCGATACAGCGCTTACGACGAGGGTTTTCTTCCATGAATTATTCATTCAGTTTTCTCCTGGATTGATTTTCCCAATGAATTTTTTGACGCCAGCTTGACGAATAATGAAGCTGGGCCGGTGTGATACCAACGTTGTTTTGTATTTTGGGCATTAATGCCAAGTTGTTGCGTAACGCGATCGAGTAAAATCGCGAGAATAACGATGCCTAATCCGCCAACCGCCGCGAGCCCCATATCAAGTCGACCAATACCACGCAAAACCATTTGGCCAAGCCCGCCCACGGCGATCATCGAGGCGATGACGACCATTGAAAGGGACAACATCAGAGTTTGGTTGACGCCGGCCATAATCGTCGGCATGGCAAGTGGTAGTTGAATGCGATAAAGCATTTGTTTACGACTTGCTCCAAATGAGTGGCCTGCTTCAATCAGTTCGTCAGGGACTTGCTGAATACCAAGGATGGTTAAACGAACGACAGGGGGAAGGGCAAAAATGATGGTCACTACGACGCCAGGGACGTTACCAATACCAAACAGCATCACGATTGGGACAAGATAAACAAAGGCTGGTGTGGTTTGCATGGCATCCAGCAATGGGCGAACGATTTTGGCTGCCGTATCGTTTCGGGCAAGCCAAATTCCCATCGGTAAACCGATCAGTAAACAGAAAAATACCGAAGTCATCACCAGCGATAGCGTTGTCATGGCTTGTCCCCAAGCGCCAATCAACCCAATGAGAACCAGTGACACTAGCGTTGTCGCGCCTAGCTTGAGGTTTGAAAACTGCCAAGTAATAAGAAATAAGATCAACAACATAATGGGGGCTGGGGTAGAAACTAAACCCGTTTCAAATGTCGTGAGAATGAAGTCGATAGGGACACGAATCGCTTGGAAAACCGGACGTCCGTGATTGACCAGCCACTCTAAACCGGATTCAACCCAAACGTCAAAAGGGATAATGGGATTAGAAAAGGGGTCCAGTATGTCAAAAGGGGCTTGTTCAATGGTTTCTGATGAAAGCCAATTCTCATCACCGGAAGGGGCTTCTTGTGACCAAGGATTGCTTTCGTTTGTTGTCGTTTCTGCTGGGGCTGGTGAAGCCCAAGGATCATTTGTGGTTTCTTGTGCTGACATTGTGATTAATCCCTATCCAATGCTTGAAGTAGACGTGATTTAGACACGATGCCGAAATATTGCCCGTGTTCATCGACCACGGGGACCGAATAAGAGACGCCTGCGACATCGCCCAAAATGTCGTTAATCGGTTGCTCGGGGGACAGTGTGATGGTTGACTTGAGCTGAGCGCTGACCAAACAACGATTTTCTTTGTGTGCTTGGCGTAGGGACTCAATCGAGACTAAACCAGAGAATTGGTTGGTTTTATCGACGACAACGCCATATTCACGATCATTGTCAGTAAGAATTTGTAAGGCAGAAGCGGGGCCGTCGTGTTCTGATTTTTTAAATACCGCCGCGGGATTTTTTCGCGCGATATCTTTAGCGGTCAACACGCTCGCAATGTTGACGCCACGGAAGAAGGCTTCGACATAATCATTCGCGGGATTATTTAAAATTTCATCTGGTGTACCCACTTGGACCACGACACCATCTTGCATAATGGCAATACGATCACCAATGCGCATCGCTTCGTCCAAATCGTGGGAGATAAAGACAATAGTGCGCTTGTCATCATTTTGCAGACGAATGAGCTCATCTTGCATTTCGGTGCGGATAAGAGGATCGAGTGCTGAGAACGCTTCATCCATCAGCAGAATGTCGGGATCGCATGCCAGTGCACGGGCTAAACCAACTCGTTGCTTCATCCCTCCAGACAGTTCATCAGGATAGGAATCTGCATAGGGATCTAAACCGACACGAGCGAGCGCTGACAATGCAGAATCTTGACGCTTTTTCACTTCAACGCCAGCCAGTTCTAAACCGAAGGCTGCATTCTCAATGACGGTCATATGTGGCATTAATGCAAAGTTTTGAAATACCATCGAGATATGGTTTCGACGCACGTCTCGGAGCTGTTCATCTGAGATGTGAGCGATATCTTTGCCACGAAGTAAAACGCTTCCTTTAGTGGGCTCGATGAGGCGATTTAGCAAGCGAACCAGAGTTGACTTGCCTGAGCCCGAAAGCCCCATAATGACGAAAATCTCGCCTTCATTAATCGATAGAGAGACATCGTGCACGCCGACAGTTAACCCCGTGGTCTCAAAAATAGAATCTTTGTCTGAGCCTTGCTCTATAAGAGCAAAGGCTTGGTTGGGGTTCTCTCCAAAGACTTTATACAGTCCTTGAACTTCCAAGATGGGTGACATTCACCAGTCCTTTAATGTTGGTAGTATTTAACGTAAAAACCTTTGTACTCTAATTAATATTTGGGCGTAAATCAAATGAGCTCATGAGCGTTTTAAACGGGAGTTGGTTGTCGTGGTTATTTTTAGTTATTGTTTAATAAGGATTAATTTTCATTTGTGAACTTTAGGTGTGTAAATTTCACACATTACGATCATGTGAGATAAATTAAACCGTGATTAAAGGCGTCGTTGGTGGGTGCTTTTTTCGTATGCCATTGTTTTGTATAATTATATTGCGGGTTTACCTGTGAGTGCGTTAAATGAGGTAAAGGTTGGTGTCGTCTTTTTTGTGTGGCAGCGTGGGCATAAAAATAGTGTAAATGTGAATAAAAGAGTCATTTTACATTTATTTTCATCTTATATGTGACTACTGTCACACTAATGGCGGTGTTTATAAACTCTTCTTGATCTCATGCGTGGGGTATGATCAATAATAGAGGTGAACTAACTTAGAGCTCAAAGGATTATGCGCCCTAATATGATTACTTCAGCACCTTGGGTGCTAACAGCAAACAGCAATGCTTTTAAACGACACTTTCGTTTCCGAAGGCCTACGATCAATGATGGAAATCGTATCCATGCATTGATCGCCAATTGCCCTCCGTTAGATACTAACTCTGCATACTGTAATTTTCTTCAAGCTTCACACTTCAGTGATACGTGCGTCGTAGCCGAATTTGATGGCGCTATCGCGGGATTCATCTCTGCCTATTTAAAGCCTCAATCAACCACCCCTAATACTTTGTTTATTTGGCAGGTAGCCGTCGATGACAAGCATCGCGGGCAAGGTCTGGCTTATCAAATGCTCAACGAACTTCTTTCTCGCTGTTCGGGTATGAATATTGAGTACGTTGAGACGACAATCACGAAAGATAACAAAGGGTCGTGGGCATTATTCAAAAAATTGGATCGCGAAAATTCTGGAGATGGCGAGGTGTCAATATTCCTCGACCAAACTCAGCATTTCTATGGTGATCATGACACTGAATATTTGTTCCGCATCCCTCTTCGTAACACTTACAAATAAGGATTAATTGACGGTCCCATTATGGATATTTTTAATCAGTACGAGTCAAAAGTACGCTCATATTCAAACAACTTTCCTGTTCTCTTTAAAAAAGCTAAAGGCTGTTGGCTAGAAACCGACTCAGGTGAACGCTACCTTGATTTTTTAGCGGGCGCAGGCTCTCTTAATTACGGACATAACAACAGTGAGTTACAAACTGCGCTGGTGGACTATATTACGAGCGATGGCATTACTCATGGTTTGGATATGCATTCTAATGCCAAGGCTGACTTTCTGGTCGCGCTGAACAAATACATCTTTCAACCAAGATCATTAGATTACAAAGTTCAGTTTACTGGCCCGACGGGTACTAATGCCGTTGAAGCGGCACTTAAGCTCGCAAGGAAAGTGAAAGGGCGTCCGAATGTTGTCGCTTTCACTAACGGTTTTCATGGCTGTACCGCAGGTGCACTTGCGGCAACCGGTAATCAACATCATCGTGGCGGGAATGGGTTGCCGTTGGCGGGTGTCACTCGTCTTCCATATGAGGGCTATGCTGGTATAGATAGTTTAAGCCTGTTTGAAACGATGTTAACGGATGCATCGAGTGGTCTTGATAAACCCGCTGCCGTGTTACTTGAAACAGTTCAGGGTGAGGGGGGCTTAAATGTCGCGTCAAATCAATGGTTGCAACGACTAGAAAAAATCTGTCGTGACAATGATGTGTTGCTGATTGTGGATGATATCCAAGCAGGCTGTGGTCGTACGGGGACTTTCTTTAGTTTCGAGCCTGCGGGTATTAAGCCTGACATTGTCACACTGTCAAAATCCATCAGTGGCTATGGCTTACCGATGGCGATCGTTTTACTGAAACCAGAGCTTGATTCTTGGAAGCCTGGCGAACACAACGGAACTTTCCGTGGCAATAACCACGCCTTTGTGACGGCTGCACATTCACTACAGATGTTCTGGTCAGATAATGCGCTGGAAGAAAATATTGCAGCACGCTCGGCGCAAGTGTCAGAAACATTGTCCTTAGTGATGAAGCGTTATCCGCAACTGTTTGAACAGCAGAAAGGGCGCGGTTTGATGATTGGCGTTGAGTGTAGTTGTGGTGAAACGGCATCACTGATTGCGCGTGAGTGTTTTGCGAATGGCATGGTGATTGAAACGGCGGGGCCGAATGATGAAGTGGTCAAGTTTTTCTCTCCATTGACGATTACGCAAAGTGAAATGGCACAAGGGATGAAGATCTTCGAGCAGGCGGTTGACACTGTTGCATCAAAGCTGATTAAGAAAGCCTCGTAAGGAGATACCATGATAGTAAGAACACTTGAAGAGTGTCGTGATAGCGAGCGACGCGTTGTCTCGGCGACGTGGGAAAGCGTACGTATGCTGCTTAAAGATGACAGCATGGGCTTTTCTTTCCATATCACCACGATTTTTGAAAATACCGAAACGCATATTCACTACAAAAACCACTTAGAGTCGGTTTATTGTATGAGCGGTGAAGGTGAAATCGAAGTTGTTGGCGGCGAAACATACCCAATCAAGCCGGGTACGTTATATATCTTAGACAAGCACGATGAGCATTATCTTCGCGCTTATAAAGGTACAGAAATGGTCATGGCGTGCGTATTTAATCCACCGATTACTGGGCGAGAAGTTCATGATTCGGATGGCGTGTATCCGTTAGTTGACTAGCGCTATTCTCTAAATTCATAAAAGAGAAACTCAATTTTAAGCCAAGGTGAGAGCCTTGGCTTTTTGTTTGTATGTCAGTAAGTTTTGAGCGTCTGATATGGCCAAAAAGGAGAAAAAAAGAACCCCACCAAAAGGTGAGGCTAAGATTATTATGATTGTTAAGGGGTTTCCGTAGACGTTGTAGTGAACGCAAGGAGTACGCTAACTGTTGTAACTATAGAAAAGCCTGGAAATAGTGCCAAGGTGCATATGAATATTAATGTTTTCATATTAATTTTTGAGATCTAAATCTCATCTATTGGTTGAGAGCCTCTTTGTTGTACTTCTTTATCGCACATTAATTGAGCAAGCGTTTGCGTGGTTAAAGTTTGGTCGCTTGAACGTTTGCGTGAAAATATGTGATGAATATCTCATATTGATGTTTATACTTTCCGCCCGGTTATGAGCATCCGCTCTGCCAATTACAAGCCGTCACAAGGAATGGTGAATGACCCCACGGACCGGACCAGCTACCAACTAAATGCTTGTAAAGGTAATCTTAAGTGAATGTATTATTTGGTTTAATCGGCGTTCTCGCTCTGATCGGTTGCGCAGTTATTTTGTCGGAAAGTCGTCAATCAATTAACTGGAAAACAGTGTCCCGCGCCCTAATGTTGCAAGTGGGTTTTGCCGCTTTAGTGCTATATTTTCCATTGGGTCAAGCTGCGCTCACCAGTATGAGTAGTGCAGTGGCAGGGTTGCTTTCCTTCGCAGACGAAGGCATCAAATTTTTATTTGGTGATTTGGCCACTTCGGGTTTCATTTTTGCAGTACGCGTTCTCCCTATTATTATCTTCTTTAGCGCACTGATCTCTGCTCTTTACTATTTAGGTATTATGCAAAAGGTCATTGAGTTTATCGGTGGCGGTATTCAAAAGTTCTTGGGTACCAGTAAAGCGGAATCTTTGGTCGCGACGGGTAATATTTTCCTTTCTCAAGGTGAGTCCCCACTTCTTGTTCGTCCATTTTTATCGCGTATGACACGCTCTGAATTATTTGTCGTGATGTCTGCGGGCATGGCTTCTGTTGCGGGTAGCGTGTTAGGCGGCTACGCGGGTTTAGGCGTGGATTTAAAATATCTGATTGCGGCAAGTTTTATGGCGGCACCTGGTAGTCTGATGATGGCTAAGATCATCGTTCCAGAACGTGATGTGCCAATCGACCAAACACAGATTGCAATGGATAAAGCACAAGATAGTAATGTTATTGATGCGCTTGCCAGTGGTGCGATGAACGGCATGAAAGTGGCGGTAGCGGTTGGTACCATGCTAATTGCGTTTGTTTCAGTCATTGCGATGGTCAATACAGGCCTAGAGAATTTTGGTGAGCTTGTTGGCTTCTCGGGTATCACTCTACAAGGCATCTTTGGTTACTTATTTGCACCACTTGCTTGGGTTATCGGTGTACCAAAACATGAAGTTTTGATGGCTGGCTCTTATATTGGCCAAAAGATCATTATGAATGAGTTTGTCGCGTTCATTGACTTCGTCGAGCACAAGCAATTGTTGTCGGAGCACTCACAAGTGATCATTACTTTCGCGCTTTGTGGTTTCGCTAATATCGGTTCTATTGCGATTCAACTGGGTTCGATTGGTGTGATTGCACCCGATCGCCGTTCTGAAGTGGCGAATCTCGGTCTTAAAGCCGTTGCAGCAGGTACACTTGCGAACCTAATGAGTGCTTGTTTGGCCGGTATCTTTATTCTGTTATAAATCCTGATTTCTATAAAAACGCCTCCTTTTTAGTGAGGCGTTTTTTTTATGTTTCATTTCTGCCAAGCATGTTGAGGGCCTGTTTAACGAATCATTAAGCCGTTATTTAAGTCATTTTACTCGGAATGAAATTGATAAAATCATGATTTATAGCAAAAAATTCATAGACTGAAAGCGTAGTATCAAGGAGGGAAATTTACTTGGAACGTATGGAATATGAATAATTTGGTTGAACGCTTTTTGCGTTATGTCACTTTCGACACTCAGTCTAACCCTAATGAATTACGCTGCCCAAGCAGCGAAGGTCAGCTTACTTTTGCTCAAGCTTTAAAATTAGAGTTAATCGAACTCGGTTTGAGTAAGGTTTCACTTGATGACAACGGCTATCTAATGGCGTGTTTACCAAGTAATGTTGACTATCCTGTTCCTGCGATTGGCTTTGTCGCGCACATGGACACTGCCCCTGATGCTTCCGGCAAGCATGTGAAGCCGCAAATTGTTGAAGATTATCAAGGTGGCGACATTGCTTTAGGCACAGGCGATGAAGTTCTTTCACCTATTCACTACCCTGAACTCGATAAACTGCATGGTTGCAATATCATTTGCACCGATGGTACTACGTTGTTGGGCGCGGATAACAAAGCGGGCATTGCCGAAATTATTACCGCGATGGCAGAACTGATAAAGAACCCTCACATTCCCCACGGTGATATTTGCATTGGTTTTACCCCGGATGAAGAAATTGGCCGCGGGGCCGATCTCTTCGATGTTGAAAAATTTGGTGCGCAGTGGGCGTATACGATTGATGGTGGCCCAGTGGGAGAGTTGGAGTATGAAAACTTCAACGCAACCAATGCGGATGTGATCTTCCATGGTATTAATGTTCACCCTGGTACTGCTAAAGATAAAATGGTCAATTCCATGAATATGGCGGCGCGCTTTCAAATGATGATGCCTGCCGATGAAACGCCGGAATGCACCGAAGGGTATCAGGGCTTCTATCATTTGAAATCAGCGAAAATGTCGGTTGCCCGCAGCGAACTTGGTTACATCATTCGTGATTTTGACCGTTCTGCACTTGAAGTGCGCAAAGCATTTATGCAGCAGATTGTTGAGCAGCTCAACGGTGAATACCACTCCGGTCGAGTAGAGTTAAAGATGAATGACTCTTACTTCAATATGAAAGAAATGGTTGAGCCGTTTCCACATATTATCGAATTAGCAAAGCAGGCAATGATCGACTGCGATATCGAGCCGAACATTAAGCCGATACGCGGGGGGACTGACGGCGCGCGCTTGTCGTTTATGGGGTTACCATGTCCAAATATCTTTACTGGCGGCTATAACTTCCATGGTATCCATGAGTTTATTACGGAAGAAGGTATGCAAGACGCAGTTAAGGTAATTGTGAGATTGGCAGAAAAAACGGCGCTTAATTACCGATAATACGCTGATTGCTCTAGGATTAAGTAAGAGTTTGATTTTGGAGTGATCAATAATGAAACGTATTTTGCTTGTCTTTTCACACTTAATTGTCGGTGCAATGGGCTTTGCGCTAGGTATCTACGCTTTGCCCATTCTCACTGAACCGACCGCTCCCGCGGTTAAGGATGTCGAACAAGTTTCAAAGCATGCACTCTTTAGCGGAACGTTTGAGAGGGAGAGGAAAGACAGTGATTTCTTGCATTGGGGAGAAGGTGTTGTATCACTGAGCGACAGTCAAATCGTCTTTATGGGTGAGCTAGCTCCGGGGCCTGACTATAAAATGTACCTTTCACCTGTTTATATTGAAACGGAAGCGGCTTTTCAACAATACAAGAGTGACATGATCTCCGTGGGGGAGGTTAAGACCTTTGATCGTTTTTCGCTTGCATTACCAGAAAGTGTCAATGTTGAAGATTTCAATACCGTGATTATTTGGTGTGAAAGTTTTGACCAATTTATTACATCAGCTCAATATAAGTAACTGGATTTTCTCCGCTTAGTGTGGGAAGTTAAAGCATTGATGTTATTTTTCATGCCTATTGGCTAACCCTTCTAAACCACTGACAGGAGTCGAGCGTGGAGAAAGTACAAGTTGTTATCGATTTTCTTCTAACTCATAAACTGGCGTTTTCTGCGCTGATTGTATTGCTCATTTCAATCATTCGTCGAATCACACTGGCTAAGATTCGTGGCGACGTTGCGTTTCTTTCTGAAGATCAACGAAATTGGATATCACGAACGAAAAACGGCGCCTTCACGGTGACGGTTTTAAGTTTGTTTATCCTTTGGCAATCTGAAATTAATGAATTTGCACTGTCATTAACAGCAATCGCTGTTGCGGTCGTGGTGGCGAGTAAAGAAATCATTCTGTGTTTCACCGGATCGATTCAACGTGCAAGCTCTCGGTCATTTCGAATTGGGGATTGGATAGAAGTTGGGAAACTGTGTGGTGAAGTCATTGAACACAATATGATGGCAACAGTGATACAAGAAATTGATTTGTACCATGGGCAATACCATTTTACGGGGAAAACAGCCACGTTACCGAATAGTATGTTTTTTACTTACCCGGTGAAAAACTTAAATTTTATGAAGCGCTATGTTTATCACGATTTTAGTATTGTGGTGAGAGACTTCGTAAATTTATACCCTCTATTGCCTGAATTGCACGTGAAAGTTGAAGAACATTGCCAATCGTTCATTGATGTTGCCCGCCGTTATAACTCTGTGATCGAAAAACACGCTGGTGTCGATTTACCAGGTTCAGAGCCTCACATCCATATAAACAGCACTTCGACTGGCGAACAAACCGTCCATATTATGCTATTTTGCCCAACTGAACAGGCGAATCACCTTGAACAATTGATTCGTAAAGATTTTATGGAGATGTATGAAATTCGGTATCCAGTCCACTGATTTTAATTCGAATGAGATGACGTGAATAAATTTGTGAGCTACATCATACTAATCAACAGAAAAGTTAATTCGTGACGATAAATAATCGCAATGGACGTTTTGGGCCAGAGGCGCTACCGTGCGCGTGTATTTATATGATAATGAATAATAAAAGAGATAAACCCGCTCGTTAAGAGCAGTTAGTATGGCGCAACTGTTGATAGATCAACTACCCTCGAGGGTTTGAAACACAAGGATAGATTAGGTGCGGCATTTTTTTCTAAAAATCTTGCATTACGCAATTATTGGAAATTAAGCCCCAATGAAAACACAATCAATTTATCATTTTCTGTCGAAGACATCGGAAAATGAGTACATTAATGGCTTATGTAATGTATTTTTAATGCTTCTTCCTATCAGTCTTTTGTCTGCATTTTGTATGCTGATCGGCAATGGGCTTTCGTACGCTGGTTTTGCCGTTATGGCAGAAAAAATTCTAATCACGAGTACATTGGTATGGAAATTATTCCCTATCTTGCTCGTCGTGTATTACTCCCAGTTTTTGGCGACGTTACATAAAACATCCCGAGCGAACGTTATTACGCCGTCTTTACTTATTTATGTCATTCTCGGGCATGAGTGGGGCATGTTGCATGCAGGTACGGTTATTCCAACCAATTATCTTCTCGCGATTATCATCCCATTGATCGTAGCAAAAACGACGCACATTTTTGAAAAAAACAAGCTATTTGTTGAATCAGATCTGCCCAACGTCGTTGATCAAACAATCAACCTAGTCGGCGCTGCCGTTTTCATGGTGGTCTTGTATGTAGGGGCGGGTACGGCCTTAAAAGGTTGGGTGTTGTCAATCGGTGAATATTCTCGCCTAATTCCAAACCTTGATGAATATTCATTAGGGGATGCTTTATTGTATGAGTTGGCGCGTACTCTCTTTTGGAGTATCGGCGTTAACGGCCATATTATTTTGTCCTCTCTAAAAAGTGAGCTTTACGAGTTCTCTGCACAGAGCTATGAATTGTACGCGAGCATTGGTCAGCCATTACCTATTTTAACGAGCAATTTTTATGATATTTATGCTGGGATTGGTGGGGCAGGCAACACACTAAGTCTTGTACTCTGTATGCTGTTTTTTACAAAGAATAAAGGTTATCGAACGCTCGCGATTGCTTCGCTCGTTCTGAGTGTTTTTAATATTAATGAGCCCATTTTATTTGGTTTACCGGTCATTTTTAACCCTTTGTTAATTTTGCCATTTATATTAGCGCCACTCGTTGGATTGACATTGGCCTATTTTGTCACGCTAGCCGGTTTTGTTTCTCCAGTAGATACATTTATCAGTTGGATGACGCCGGTCTTTTTAAGTGGTTACAGCGCATCCGGTAACGACCTGAATGCGGCGCTACTCCAAATGGTTATTATCGTGATTGGTATCGCCATTTATTACCCATTTTTTAAGCAAATGGATAAAGTGTCAGGTACTAATGCCGTTTTTACAAAGGGGTTGTCTGACAACTTCTTCAATTATCGTGATTTAGGTAATACGCGTAATGTGATGGGGATTTTGCCGCAAATGAGTGCTAATTTGGCTGCGCAAAGGCACATTAGCCAACTGCAAAGATCGGGTGAATTTATTCTGTTTTATCAGCCACAGGTTGATAGTACGCAAAACTGTATCAATTCACTGGAAGTGCTCATTCGCCATAAGAGCCATGAAGGGGTTATTACACCGCCTACATTCTTATCCAGTTTCGCTAAACTCGGACTGACATCAGAAGTAGACTTATGGGTGGTTAAGCAGGCGTTAGAAGAAGTTGCGCCTCTCGCTGTGAACCCAAATTTCAAAGTGTCGATTAACATTTCTCCGGATACATTCCTGATTGAAAACTTTGCTAAAATCATCACCAAAATGATTGATAAAAGCAGTCTTTCTTTCAATCAGGTTGAGCTTGAAATTACAGAAGATTTGCTTATTCAAGACGAAAAAACCACGTGGTGCGTGTTCCAAGAGTTACGCAAAAAGGGCATAAAAATTGCTTTGGATGATTTTGGTGCGGGTTATTCTTCAATTGGTTATTTGAGTCGTTATGAGTTTGACAAAGTGAAGATTGATCGGTCTTTGGTTTTGAATTTAAAACAAAAGAATGGTAAAGAAATGTTCAGTCTTACCACTCAACTTGTCAGAACCATTGGTGCGGAGATTGTGGTTGAAGGGGTAGAGCATCAAGATGAGATTGATTTTATGCAAGAGCAAGGAATCGATTTGATCCAAGGTTACTATTTTTATAAACCGATGCCGCTACAAGACATTACAGACAACAAGTTTTTTTAATTTCCAAGGGTTTACGTTTAATGCGTAAGCCCTTTTTTAATGTCAGCCAAAGAGTAGCATGCGTTATTTACTCGTGTAGCAGGCCTTGAGCGAGAGTTAGAAAGTGGCTATAAGCATCTCGATTAATGCGGTAGCACATCTTAGGTGGAAGTGATTGTGCCTCAATGAATCCTGCGAGTTTGAGTATGCGTAGATGCTCAGATACCGTGGATTGTGCGAGGCCAAGCTCAGACACCAAGTCACTGTTTAGGCAACCACCCAAATTGTCTAGCGTGAACAAGATGTTCAAAATACGTACTCGGGCAGGATGTGCGATTGCTTTGGCAAGTGCTGCGAGTTGCTGTTCTTTATCTAATTGGACTTTATCCGTCACAAGAGCGTCGGTGTTGATCACTTTGCAATTGGTCATTGGCAGTTTGTATAGTGAATCGTCGAATGGCGATAATGATAATTCTATTTAGATAGCGAATCAAGATTTATGCTCTGCGTATAATAGAGGGTTAGCGTCGCTATCTTCGAAACTCATCATAGTGAACAAAGTGCTGGATTTGTTCGGGAACAAAGGCACTGTATATTAAACTCGTGTGTGAGCTCGGGGTTTGAATGTGATCCGTCATACCGTCAATCATGGTCTCTTCAACCGTTACGGTACCATCCGACATAGTCGAGTTATCCATCATCAAAATTGGACGCACGCCAACCGCTAATGTGCCTGCAATGCACCCCAACTTCTGGGGGAAGTCCCAACGGTCATTATGAAGGTTCAAACCAAATTGCGGTGAATTACCCAAAATGGAAGAAAAACCAAGTTGCGTGATTCGTTCAACGATTGAAGCTCCTTGTATCGGTGAACCGATCGTAATTACGTGGCTAATCTGGCTGCTGAGTGGACGGCGAGAAGTCAGGTACTGTTTGATAATTAAACCGCCTAAGCTATGCCCGACAAGTATATTGGTCTTGTTGTCTGATAATGCCGCATCAATTTTTGCGAACACGACCTGTTCATTAATCGACACGGTATTGTAGGTGATAGTTTGCGTCTCAAAGCCCTGTTTGCGTAATTTATGGCTCAGGGGCTGCATTACGACACTGTGCATATAGAGGCCATGTAAAATCAATACCTTCATATCTTTGATTCCCCTTAATTTTCCGTCCATCTCAGTGATAAGTTGCCAGAGTTGCGACAATAAAACAATGTTCATTTGTATTTTATGACGTATTGGCAGGGCAAACTCACTCCGGGGGGCGAATTTTTATCAGAATGGAAGTCTTATAAGTAACGTGAAATCAGCCGGAAAAAAGGGCAATTAAGGTTGTAATGCAATAATTTAAATCATTTTGTTTATTGTGTTCTTTGGTCTTTGCGTCGTTAGTTTAGCTTTTTGCGTCTCAATCTACATGGTCATCTTTATTTGAACTAAGATTAAATGAACTGATTTTTTCGGTCGTTATTTCATTTAGATTTAGAATGATAGATAGGTGGTTTTATGGGATTTGGGGCTAACGCATTAATAGCGAATCTTGCGAGCGGTGGCGTAATCGTCATTGGTGTCGATGGAACGATTAAAACTCTTCAAGAGGATTATGTGCCTCAACCCGGTGATATCGTTATGCAGCCTGATGGAACTCTCACAGATGCTGAAGCGCCAGCGGTGAATGTCTCGGTCGCGGCCGAGGATGGAACATTACGTGATGTTACGGATGACGTACAGAAAATAACTGCAGCGATTGAAGAAGGTCAAGATCCAACCCAAATCGATGAAGAATTAGACCCTGCTGCCGGTGACGAAAATGGTTCAAGTGGCTTATCTTTAGATTCTGTTCAGCGAACAGGCAGTGAGTTAATCGCTCAAACCTTGTTTGAAACACAAGGCTTTGAAGGGGTCGGTTTATCGAGAACGCAAAGTCTCGATTTAATTGACCGAATTCGGTTGTTAGTGACTGAACCTAGCTCAACCCCAACGCCTATTGTTGAACCCGATACGCCGCCGCTCGCAGAGAGTTTTGATGTTGAACTCGATTCAAATGGCGGCGCTGCTATCGTCTTTAATGACGATGTGAATGCGGGCAATGACCACATTTCGGATGAAGAAGACGATCCGGCCAATACGCCATTAGGCGTGGTGATCACCAGTCTGCCTGAATCGGGCGCGCTGCTTTATGATGGCCAAGCATTAACGGATGAAGATCTGACCCAATTTGATGACAACGGCGAGGTGATTGGCGAGCTGAAAACCTTCGACCCAACGTTGTTTACCTATGAAAACGATGACGAATCGACCGGCTTCTTCCTAGGCGTAAAAGAAGAGCCCGAAGGCTTTGAAGGCGATGAAAGTACCACCTCCTTCCTTAACTGGGGTGAGCCCGTCGATGGCGACCCAACCCAACGCGTGCTGACCTTTGAAGGCAGCGACGACGTGATCCGAATCACCGCGGAATCCAACAACGACCAACCACTGACGCAATACTTTGGTGATAAAAACCACATTGGTTACGGTCTGGGTGTGGGCAATGGGGATGGGATCCAAGCAAACGAATCGATCGTGATTGATATGTCAGAGCGTCCGGCAGATTCGGTCACGCTCGGTCTGGATGGCTTAGGCGGCTGGTTCTATGACGCGCAACAAGCCAACCCAACCAGCGTCTTGATCACCGTGTCTCTGGATGATGGCAGCACGATTGTCAAAGAGGTCACCAAAGAGACCTCAGGCAATAGCGACTTGTTCAAAGAAATCGAAATCTTTGCCTCAGAAGGGCAAGAAGGCGCGCAAATCACCAGTGTGGAAGTCTCCACCATTGGCGACGGCAACTGGGAACTGCGCTACTTTGAAGCGAACCCTGCGGACGACAGTTTTGACTACCGCGCCGTCGACAGTGACGACAACGTCAGTGAAGAGCGCACCGTGAGTCTTGTTGAAGCCGATAATGCGCCGCCAATTGCAACCGACGATCCGGTGGCGTTTGAAGTGGCACTGGGTCAATTTAACGGTGACGACTGGAGCCATCCTGATGCGCAGGTCAGCGGCAGCTACCAAGGTGATGACAAAGACATTACTGAGAGTGGCGTGAAACGCGGCGTTGAGGGCGATGAAAACGGCGGCCCAGGCGCGCAAATTCAATACAACCGCACAGACGGTGAGTCGGAGCAATTTAGAATTGATCTCGATGAGCCTGTGACCGAGTTCAGTTTCTCCGTGTCAAACTTGTATAAAAACGAAGGCGGCAGCGGCAACCACGAGCAAGGCAAATGGGTGGCTTACTTCGGTGAGAACGCGGTGGCCAGCGGATTGTTTATCGCCAATGAAGGCAACAGTAACGGCACCTACAGCTTTGATGAAAGTGCCTTAGGCGGCGTAGCGTTTGACAGCATCGTGTTTGAGTCGGTCGACTTTGTTAACGAGCCGAGCCGAGGTTCGGACTCTTCCGATTACTTCCTGACCGGCTTTAAAGCGTCAAGCGACGGCGCGTATGTCGCCAATCAAGGCGACGTATTGCAAATCCCAGTCTCTGAGCTGCTGGGTAATGATGCCGATCCTGATGGCGACAACATCCGCTTTACCCACGTGTCGGATGCCAACAACGCCAACATCTGGATTGAAGATGGCATCGTCTATATCGATTTGGATGATGAGTTTAGCGGCGATACGCATTTTGACTACGTCATTACCGATGATAAAGGCGGCTTTGATGAAGCCAAAGTCTCCATCATTGTGA